>NZ_CP040360.1:0-3081514 GCF_005577135.1 Picosynechococcus sp. PCC 11901 | reverse complement strand
TGGTACTGCACAAAATAATTTAAAAAGAGGATTTAAAACCTAAGAAGTTACCGACCAATATAACGAAGCTAAGGCGATCGCCACCGTTGCTCCCACCAAAGTATTGAGAATGTTCACCACCTCATTGGTAAGAACCGCAAATTTTTCTTGAACCGTTGCGCCGATCACGCTTTCGATATTCGTTGCCACAAAAGCCGCTACCACACACCAGAAGATTCCCAGAGGATCGATTAAGCCGACCCCATACCCCACCAAGGCGATCGCCACCGAAGCCACCATCCCAGCTAGGGTTCCTTCTAAGCTCACGGCCCCTTCTGTACCCCTAGGGACAGCTTGGAAAGTAGTGATTAAAAATGTGCGTTTCCCGTAGGCTTTGCCCACTTCACTGGCGCTGGTATCCGAGAGCTTCGTGCAAAAACTCGCCACATAACCGAGCAAAAGTAGAGGTTGAATCGTTTCTGGGGCAATTAAAGTTCCCAGGGCGCAAATGGTGCCGATTAAGGCCGAGCCCCAAACATTTTCTGGCCCCCGCAAGCCCCCCCGACCTTCAGCGATCCCAGCGGCTTCTTTAATGTTTTTGCCAATTTTTGTCACCCCTACCCCCACGAGGAAATAAAACATCACCACCCCATAGCCCTGCCAACCCAGACAACCCCACACCAGTACCCCCAACAGCCAAGCGTGGAGATAACCCCAGGGGGTCAGTAATTTTTTCGGCACCAAGAAGGCAAGCAAAATCAGGGTTGAATTTAAGGCGATCGCCACGACCCAATTATTTGTCAGAACGTCCATCACAAAAACCAAACTCACTTTTCAATATCTTATTGAATCGCTTTCCCCATTGACCTTCTAGCCGAGGGGAGAGTCTATGATGAAAGCAGATTGTATTTGCGGTGTCAGTAATGGTGAAAAAATCTTGGTTTGCTGTCGGATCGATCGCTCTTTTACTGGGTGTTGGTGGGATCGCGGCCTTTAGTCAATCCCAGGCCCAGGGGGATCAGCTCCGCCTAGTCGAAAATCAGACGCCAATACCCAGCCAGGTGATCGCCGCAGAAGTTTACCGGACGCCTACCTGTGGTTGTTGCGGCGCTTGGGTGGATCATTCCGAAGCCAATGGCTTCACTTTTACGGACAATATTCAGCCGGACATCACCGCCATCAAAGAACAATTCGGCATCACCCCAGAACTTGCGTCTTGTCACACCACTGTCGCCAATGGCTATGTGTTTGAGGGTCATATTCCCGCCGCTGATATCCAACGGTTTTTAGCCAATCCTCCCGCCGATGTCGTCGGTTTGACCGTGCCAGGGATGCCCATCGGTTCCCCAGGGATGGAAGCGGGCGATCGCCAACAGGCTTACCAAGTTCTCGCGCTCCATAAAGACGGCACAACTTCTGTATTCCAAGAATATCCAGGTAATTAAGGGTTACAGACAATGGGCATTAAGCGGCGTGAGTTTCTCGGTTTAACGGCCTTGGGCGCAACAGGAGCATTGCTTTGGCAGGGGCGCAATCTCCTCCGAAGCCGAAACTCTAGTCCTTTAGCCGCCCCCATACCAGAGATTTATCGTAGTGAAGGGGGTTCCCTGGAAATTAACCTCGAAGCCCGCTATGAAGATGTAATCCTTGGGGGAGAACCCACGCGCAACATGATGACCTACAACGGTCAAATCCCTGGCCCCCGCCTAGAAGTTCAACCGGGCGATCGCCTAATTATTCACTTTAAAAATAGCCTCGATCAGCCCACAAATCTACACTTCCACGGACTGCACCTTTCCCCAGAAGGCAACCAAGATAATGTGTTCCTCCACATCGAACCAGGGGAAACTTTTCACTACGAACTGGAGATTCATCCCCAACAGCGGGCTGGCACTTACTGGTACCACCCCCACCACCATGGTTTTGTCGCCGAACAGTTATTTCAGGGGTTAGCTGGGCTGATCGTTGTGCGGGGGGACTTGGATGAACTGCCAGAAATCCGCGCCGCCCAAGAGGAATTTTTTGTTCTCCAGGATTTTAACCGCGATCGCCCACCCCAAGGAATGATGGACTCCCACATGAATTTGATGGCGGGTCGAGAAGGGAATCTAATTACGGTCAATGGCCTTTTTCACCCAGAAATCGCTGTGACCAAAGATTTACTGCGGCTGCGGTTGCTGAATGCGTCCCCCTCGCGGTTCTATCGTCTCCAACTCTATGGCCAAAAGTTAATGCAAATTGCCGGAGATGGTGGTGCTTTTTCTCAACCCCTGGAGCGGGATGAATTACTTTTAACCCCAGGTCAACGGGCGGAGGTGCTCATCAAAACCCAGGATCTACCGAAAACGCCGATCCATTTACTCAACCTTCCTTATCAACGCGCCCAGATGGGGATGATGGGCCAGCAATATAACAATGCCACCGTGGCGATCGCCGATTTTACCCCCAGTGCTCAAACCTTTGCCCCGGTGCAAATTCCTGCCCAATTAATTCCCGTTGAATCTTTACCGGAGCCGAGCCGAACCCGTCGTTTTACCCTGAACCATGGCATGGTACCAGGACAAGGAATGGCTTTTTTGATCAATGGGGAAGCCTACCGGGATCAACCCCAAACCACCGTCCGCTTGAACGATGTGGAGGATTGGGAAATTGTGAATACGGGCACAATGGATCACCCCTTCCATGTCCATGTGAATGGCTTTCAAGTGGTGAGCCGCAACGGTGTACCGGAAGAAAATATTGCCTGGGCAGATACGGTACTGGTGCGGGTCGGGGAAACGGTCAAAATTAGAATCGCTTTCCGGGATTTCAGCGGCAAAACGGTTTACCACTGCCATATTCTCGATCATGAAGACCTTGGCATGATGGGCCAATTGGAAATTCTACCCGCTTCATAAAACGTGAAATTGCGGCCTTGACTCTCCAGTGCACTAGAGCTTTTATCCTGGAGCCAGCACTTGAATCATCGAGGAAAGTTCGCCATGGAAACCCGCCAGTTTCAGATCAAAGGGATGGGCTGTGCTGCCTGTGCCACCACCATCGAAACCGCCCTCCAGAAAACTGCAGGGGTACAGGCCGCCCAAGTGAACTTCGCCGCCGAGCAATTGCGGGTGGAGTTTGATGGCACTCAGATAAATGGGGAAACTCTGCAACAGGTGGTCAGTGATGCGGGCTATGAAGCGATTCCCCTCATGCAAGGCGATCGCCAAAGTCAACTCGACCAACAGGAACGGGAACGGGCACAGCAATTGCGCAAATTAGCCCATAAGGTCTGGTTGGCGGGGGCCTTGAGTGCGGTGTTAGTGGTGGGCAGTTTACCAATGATGCTGGGGACAGAAATTCCGGGAATTGCCCATTGGTGGCACAATCCCTGGTTGCAGTGGGCTTTGACAACGCCGATTATGGTCTGGCCAGGGCGAGATTTTTTCGTTGGTGCCTGGAAAAGCCTCAAAAAACGCACTGCCGATATGAATACCTTGGTGGCTCTGGGGACAGGGGTGGCCTATGGTTATTCGGTGCTGGCGACGGTGTTTGCGGTTCAGTTTCAAGCCTGGGGCTTCATTGGGGAAGTGTACTTTGAAGTTGCTGCGGTGATTATTACCCTCATTCTTGTGGGCCAATGGCTCGAACGGAAGGCACGGGGGCAAACGGCGGCAGCGATCCGGGAACTGATGGGCTTGCAAGTGAAAACAGCGCGGGTGCTGCGGGGAGAAACCACCGTTGATATTCCCGTGGAACAGGTGCAGGTGGGCGATCGCCTGTTGATCCGACCGGGGGAAAAAATTCCGGTGGATGGCGAAATTTTAGAAGGGGATTCTACCCTCGATGAAGCTTTGGTGACGGGGGAATCGTTGCCCGTGGAAAAAACCGTGGGCGATCGCGTTATTGGTTCGACGTTGAATAAAACAGGCCGTTTGATCCTGAAGGCGACCCATGTGGGGGAAGATACGGTTTTGGCGCAGATTATTCGCCTCGTCCAGGAAGCCCAGGGGAGTAAAGCGCCGATCCAAAAGTTGGCGGATCAAGTGACCGCTTGGTTTGTGCCTGCCGTGCTGGTGATTGCGCTGGTTACTTTTAGTATTTGGGCGATCGCCGGTAATCTTTCCCTGGCAATCACGACTTTAGTGAGCGTTTTAATTATTGCCTGTCCCTGTGCCCTGGGGTTAGCGACGCCCACCTCGATCATGGTCGGTACGGGGGTTGGTGCCCAGCACGGCATTTTGATTAAAGATGCCCAGAGTCTTGAACTCGCCGCCCACCTCAGCACCATTGTCCTCGATAAAACGGGTACCCTCACCCAGGGGAAACCCAGCGTCACCAACTGCCAGAGCCTCATTGACGAAGCGCAACTATGGTCTTGGGTTGCCAGTGTGGAACAGTCCTCCGAGCATCCTTTGGGAGAAGCGATCTTTCAGCACGCCCAAGCAAAGGATATTCCCCTCGTGCCCCTGGAAAATTTTCAATCCCAAACGGGGCAAGGGGTACAGGCCACAATTCAGCAGCAAAATATCTACATTGGTACGGCCCATTGGTTACGGGATCTCGGCATTGACACAGAACAATTACAGGCCCAGGCCACAGCTTGGCAAAACGAAGGGAAAACGGTGATTTGGGTCGCCATTGACCACCAACTCGCAGGCATCATTGCCCTGGCTGACCAGCTTAAACCCACTAGCTCCAACGTCGTGAAACAGTTACAAAAATTGGGTTTAAAGGTTGTCCTCCTCACCGGAGATAATCCCCGCACCGCCGCGGCGATCGCCAAACAGGTGGGCATTGATCACGTACAGGCAGAGGTGCGCCCCGACCAAAAGGCTGCTGTGGTGCAACAGTTCCAAAGTCAGCGGGAAGTGGTCGCCATGGTGGGGGATGGCATTAATGACGCTCCAGCTCTGGCCCAGGCGGATTTAGGGATTGCCATCGGCACGGGTACTGATGTGGCGATCGCCGCCAGTGATCTCACCCTTATTTCTGGGGATTTGGCAGGGATTTTAACGGCGATTAAACTGAGCCGCGCCACCCTCCGCAATATCAAACAAAATCTCTTTTTCGCTTTCTTCTACAATGTCGCCAGCATTCCCATCGCTGCGGGGATTCTCAGTGCTTGGGGGATTTTCCTGAACCCGATGATCGCTGGGGCGGCCATGGCCTTTAGTTCTGTTTCGGTGGTGACGAATGCTCTACGTTTGAAAAAAGTTAGTCAACGGCTTTAAAAAGCTAGTCTTTGTTTAACTGTCTCTAGAGAAATGCGTTCTTGATTTTCTGGGTTGGTTTCGGCTGCGATCGCATCATGAACATCTAATAAATCTTCTAATTCTTCGGCATCGATAATAGCTAATTTGCCTTGAATAATTTGTTTAAAAAAATCATCGACAGAAAGATTTAGTTGTGCGGCAAGGGTAGAAATACCCTGTAAAGATTCAGCTGAAATCTGTAATGAAGTCATGGCTTTTAGAGACCATTTATAAAGTAAATCTTTAGGAAACTAGCCGACGCAACATCAGACGACTCATGGAAGCATAAATCCCTGCCTCCGACACTTCTGATAATTGCTCATAGTCTTTACTAAGGCGACGATAATAATTCAACCAACCAAATGTACGTTCAACAATCCAACGCTTCGGGAGTACCATGAATTCTTTACTGTTTCTACTAATCACTTCCACCTTGGCTTGCACCATTAACCAGAGACTTAAGGCAAAGCGTCCTCCTCGATATCCAGCATCTACCCACATCAACCGCAATCGCTTCAACATCTGCTGTTGCTGCTCCCTTAGCTCCATCACTGCAGCAAGGGCAAAGGTTCGTTCTGAGCTATTTCCCTCGGAGACTATCACTTTGTAAAGTAACCCTAAACTGTCGACTAGCAAGTTTCTCCGTCTTCCTTTGACCTGTTTCCCGCCATCGAAGCCATAGACATCGCCCTTTTTTCTGTCGTCTTGACCGATTGGCTATCGGCAATCAGGACGCTAGGTTCTGGGGTTTTCCCCACTGCTTGACGGCAGCGAGTCCGCAAAGCATGGTTGATGTTTTCCCAAACTCCCTGCTTCTGCCATTTGCGATAGTAGTAGTACACCGTGGAGGAGGGAGGAAAGTCCTTGGGCAGATAGGCCCATTGACAACCGGTTTTGAGGAGATAGAAAATCCCATTGCAGACCTGTCGCATATCAGTAGTACGTGGATGACCGCCGGACTTTGGAGCAGGAATCAAGGGTTCTAGTAAAGCCCATTCTGCATCGGTCAGGTCACTGGGGTAAGAAGCTTGAGACATTGGTGCTATTCTCCTGTGTCGTTACGCTTATGCTTGACCTTAACGACTTCACGGGCAAAAATCCTGTTCTCTTTATCTTTACTTTATAAACACCCTCTTAGGGGATCTCGAAAAATAGCTTGAAGCGAAGCAAGAATATGAGATCATAGATACCAAAGTATCGCCAAAGCAGTGTCTCAAGATGAGTCAATTAGGATTCTGGGATTGGGAAAAACGACATCAGTATTTGGAGGAGAAACAAGATATCCTCGTCAAGCTCAATGAATGGATTCCTTGGGAAGAATTTAGAGAGATTCTCAATCAGGTTCAACCAAAAGAGAGAAAAAGTAAGGCGGGCAGGAAAGCAATAGATCCCGTACGAATGTTCAAATTGCTGATACTGCAAAGGCTCTACGGTATTAGTGATGAAGCTCTAGAATATCAAGTCAATGACAGGCTATCATTCATGAAGTTTGTCGGTTTGGGCATCGAAGATAAAGTACCAGATGCGACAACAGTCTGGCTATTTAGACAAAAGCTAGTAGAGCAAAAGCTAGCGGCAGCACTGTTTGAGAAATTTGAAGGCTATTTGCAAAAACAAGGATATCAAGCAGAAGAAGGACAAATAATTGATGCAACACTCATCCCAGTACCGAGACAGCGCAATCGTCGGGAAGAGAATGAAGTAGTGAAATCAGGCAAAATTCCCGAAGACTGGAAAGATAAGCCCAGGAAAAAGCGACAGAAGGATTGTGATGCTCGCTGGACAAAGAAAAATCAGGAGAATCACTTTGGCTACAAGAACCACATCAATGTCGATGTGAAATATAAACTCATCAGAAAATATGCAGTGACAGCAGCTTCAGTGCATGACAGTCAAATGTTTGCGGCAGTCTTGGATGGCAGTAATAGAGGGGATGGCATCTGGGCAGACAGTGCTTACCAAATCCAAGTACGGGAAAGAGTATTAGCACTGATGGGTATGGACAGTCATATTCATGAGAAGGGGAACCGTAATCATCCCCTAAGTGAGACACAAAAAGCCAGAAATAAAGAACGCTCTCATGTCCGTTCGAGAGTGGAGCATATCTTTGGTACTTTTGTGACCTCTATGGGGGGCAAGATGGAAAGGGTGATTGGTCATGCTCGTATTGAGACACAAATTGCCCTGAAGAACTTAGCCTACAACTTCCGACGGTACGTCTACTTGCAGCAATCTTGTGCCTAAAATCAAAAAAAATGGAGGCAAATAGGGTGAATTGACAACATCATATGAGCAAATATTTTTGCTTTTATGCTGTGACTGATAGTTTTTCTCAAAGCCTATCCATTTTTTGAAAATTTCGAGGTTCCCTTTACTTGTAAATAGTTTCTTCTAAGGCATTACTGATGCTTTCTATAAAATGTTTTACAGATTAAAGCAAGGTTTAAGAGGCGGCTTGATAGGAGAAAACGTCCATTGTGATTGTTCTTGCTGGCTGTTGATCTTCATGGAGCATTTTGCGGATTTTTTCTGTTGTTTCACGACTAAAAGTTTCTTCTCCGCACTGTTGACAGACTTCCACAGGGATATTTTCAACTAAATAAAATTTACCGTTAGTTTGAAAAGCTTCACTGGTCACTTCTTGTTTTGAATGCTTAGATTGGCAAATATGACATTGAAAAATTTTCACTTCATTAAGCTGGATTTCTAAATAATTGAACAATATCTTCAGGCAGTGGTTCATTGAATTTATCAGGAACAATAAACTCCCCTTCACACAGTCTAAAAGGACGAAATTTTTTTTGACTGGTCAATATTCGATTTTTCTTGTTTTTCTTCGAGTAAGATTTCCAGAATTTTATGGACTAAATAATCTGGCATTTTTTCGATTTCTTGGATCAGTTGTTCTCTTTCTGTCATGGGTTGATGCTGGTGGCTCTGATTTATTTTGGTGGGTTATCGATCGCCCAGGGGCCAACTATATTTTCGCCATTTTTTTCTTTTTCGGCCAGGGCAAGGTTCAAGCCTAAAAGTTTTTCGAGAATGTCGTCGTCTTTTTTGAAGCCGTAGGCTTTGAGCACAAGGGCATCGAGCTTTTTGTGGAGTTTATGGAGTTGGCTGGCGGGTTCGTCGAAAAAGGCGTTGTAAAGTTTGGTGATGCCCCATTGTTTGGCTTCCATTTGGGCGGTGCGGTAGTTATGGAGATCGATCATCGCTTGGCGGATCTGTTGGGTGAGTTTTGCGATCGCCACCTGGGGAAAGGGAAAGGTTTCAAAACAGGTATTGTGGGTGTAACGGGTTCGATCTTCTAGGGTTGAGCTTTGGGCTTTGACCCATTGACAATGAACATCTGATGTCAAAAGTCCCAACACATAAAAATCATCCGAAGCCACAACAGTTGTTGAATCAGCAGGAAGCCAATCTAATTTACAGGGAATAAAAATAAACCATTTAGAATGTCTTGGAACTGCAAAATATTGGGATAGTCTCTCAATTGCTTGTCGCATTGCAGGACGTTTTTCTCCAAATTGCCACCAGTTTTCTCGCGTTGTTTGTCGTCGATTTGTATCACGTATGGGTTTCACAAATTCCTTGAGATGATTGAACGGTAGTTTGTAATCGCTAGCATCTTCTAAAGATAAATCATTAAAATCAATAATCCAGCGGCTCGGCTCTCCATTTATTTTGTCAGTCAGATCACCCGCTGAAACTGACCTTTTTAAAACTTGTTTATTAGATGAATCTTGCTTAATCCAAGCTTCTGCAATGTCTGACTTTATATAAAAGTCTTTTCCGACGGGAATTATTCCTTGAAATGAAAAATTCTTATTTTGCTGAAGTCGTGGGGCTTGACTAACATCAAAAAGTTCCGTCAGAGAACTGTTAATACTTTTGACTTCTTGATTATCCAAAAGATAATGCTCTGGTTTTTGCTTTGCCCAATTTACTAAGCTGACATGAACATTTGCCTCCCCAGACCAGGGTTGCGTTGAAACTGCTTCGTGAATAAATCCGCCATTTTGCACAATATATTCCAAAGAAGCTGTGCGGCTTTTCCCTTGACTAATCGAATTTGTTCCAACTAAACCAGCTCGACCGTTTTCATTGATCTGATCGTGAGCTTTCCGAAACCAATAGGCGCAAAAATCAACCGAATCTTTTACATCAGCAAATTTTCTAAAAACCCGCTCCATGTAATCATCACCTAGAGCTAAACGCGCGTGTTTGCCGCCAAGAAAAGGCGGATTTCCAATAATCGCGTCAGCTTTTACCCAGTCATTAAACAGCGCATCTTGGCAGACAATATTTTGATCCAAAGAATCCAACGGCAAAGCAGGCTCAGTCAACCCAAACTTATCAATCGCAATCTTCCGGGCGATCATCATCGTCACCCGCGCCAACTGCACCGCGAACGGATTCGTATCCATCCCAAAAAACTGCAACGGCGTCACAATCCCAATTTCTTCCTGCTGTAAAACTTCCCCCTGGAACCGCTTGCGCCGCTCATAGATTTTGTTGAGCAAAACCCGTTCCAGCCGCTTCAACTCCTGATACGCCACATAAAGGAAATTTCCTGAACCGCACGCCGGATCCAATACCCGATATTCCCGTAATTCCTGCTTCAGCTTTTCGAGATCTTCGTAGGTTGTCGCCTCGTCGATTTTCCCTTCCCAATAGTCCGAAATGGTCGGGCGCACAATCTGCCGGATATCCTTCTCAGAAGTGTAATGAATTCCCCTAGCGTGGCGCTCATCCGCATCAATGGCACTCTCAAAAATATTTCCAAAAATCGACGGTCGGATATTCGCCCAATTATCCCGCGCGCACACATCGAGAATTTCTAACTCGTTCTTTTCTAAGGGAATCGGCTGAATTTCCCCAAACAAACCCCCATTAAAATAATCCACCCCCTTGTAACGACCCTGGGGCACGATCCCCGGCAAGTTCATCGCCCGAAACAAACCACTAAAGGCATCGTAGGCATTATCCCGCCCCGCTAAACAGTCCTGCACCAACCCCACAAACAGATCCCGTGGTAGGAGATTCCGGTCTTCGGCAAACATCGCCAGCACACATTGCAGGGTAAACCGTTGCAGTTGCGCTTCTGTGAAATAGACAAACTTTTCCCTTTCGCCCCGCGATCGCACCAACCGATAAAATTCCCCCATGCGCTTGGCCGTGCGTTCCGTCACTTCGACCTGATTATTCCGAAAGATCGGCTCCCGACCACCGATCTCCATAAACGAAAATGTCCCTACCCGGTTCGGGAGATCTTCTAGCTTGACCCGGTCTACAGGCTCATCGACCTGGTTGTTAAAGTCATAGACCCAAAACTCATCAAAATTACAGAGAATCGAATAGCGTGGTTTTGGGGTCAGCCGCAGCCAATATTTTTCAAGTTGGGAATAATGCAGCGCCAGATCTGTCCCGCGCTTTTTCATCTCCACCACGACTCCCTTTACCCCAGGGGCGGGCGACCAGACCAAATCCGCAAAACCTGTTTTATCTTTCTTACTCGCTTTTTTGACCCGCTCCTCAAACTCGGCCCCAACTTCTTTGATTCCCGCATGGCCAAAGGCTTGGAAAAATCGCGTTAAAAATGTCTGCGCCTCCGACTTCTCATCCCCTTGGATATAGGCATTACAGTAATCCACAAACACCTGGAGAGAATCACGGGTTACTGCCATTGGTCACTCAGCCCACAAGAAAAAACAATACAAAGATTCCTCCATAGTATCGCCCAACCCCAACACCATCCACCCAAAAACCACCGACAGAATTCACTGTGAGCAAGTATGATAAAAGTCATACCCTGCAGCTTGAGTCAAGCGCCCATGAAAAAGACACTGTACATCCCGGATGAGCTGTGGCAGCAGCTTGATCAATACCTCCAAACTCACCCCGAAGAAAATGCCTCTAGCCTCGTCCAGAGCGCCCTCAGAGATAAGTTACGTCCCCGGAATGGTCAGGATTTGCTAGATTTAGCAGGCCTAGTTCGTAATGCCCCTGTAGATGCTTCGACGAATCCCTTGGAGCGTTGATGGAACGACTGGTACTCGATGCAGGCCCTCTGATTGCCCTCGTTTCTCGCCAGGATCGATATCATGAGCTAGCTCAGTCCGGCTTTACCCAAATCCCAAAAGCTTTTGGAGAGATCATTACCCCTTTACCGATTGTTTTTGAGGTTTACAAATTTGTTTCACGCCGTGAGTCAATTCAAGCGGCTCAATTCCTTTTGACAACTTTGCAGACAAATACAGTCATTCAGACTATTTCTCCAACGGATTTTCAAGAGATTTACGAACTCAGCATTCGTTCACCCCAATGGCGAGGCAGTTTAGAAGATGCTTCTGTGCTGGTTGTAGCAAAACAAATGCAAGCAAAGGTTTGGACAATTGATTACAGAGACCTCGGCTTCTTTGAAGATATTGGTTTTTGGCATCCCTGAAAAAAGATTGCATCATAAAATCCCCCACAAAATTATTACTCTACGAGAATGTCGTGGGGGAAGTGCATTAAGATGCGCTATTCAGCTTGGCGTCAGGCTTCGACTTTAATGTTGACCTTCGTTTCTTTGTCAGCAGTTTCTTGGTAGAGCTTGAATCCAGAGACGAGATCCTTTTCTCCGGTAATCAGACGGGCACCCCGACCTCTGGTGAAGTAGTTCCAACCCCACTGGAGCATTACCACCATCTTGTTATCAAACTCAATCAGGTAGTACACGTGGGCAAAAATCCAGATTAACCAGGCCAGGAACCCAGAGAATTTCACAAAACCGAGATCCACAACGGCGGCATTTTGCCCAATGACAGCTAGGCTACCCAATTCCATATAACGAAAAGGCGCCATCTCCTGACCATTGACCCGTTGTTTGATCAGTTTTGCCACATATTCCCCTTCTTGCATCGCTACTGGCGCAACCCCAGGTAGAGGCCGTTCATTTTGGTGGGGGAAGTTGGCCAAGTCCCCAATCACAAAGACATCGGGGTAGCCGGCAACGCTTAGGTTCGGCTCGACGATGACCCGACCAGCTCGGTCTAGGGTCGCGCTTAAACGGTCTTCGAGGACTTTACTCATGCCAGACGCTTTCACCCCAGCGGCCCAGACAATAGTTTTCGCGGCGATTTCAAGCTGGTCATCGCCCTGCTTAAAGGTGACAAGGTGGTCTTCGATATTCGTCACGAGGCTCTTGGTTTGTACCTGAACCCCCAGATTTTCCAGGGATTTTTGCGCTTTCGCCGACAAACTTGGATCGTAGGGGGGCAAGACCCGATCCATTCCTTCTAGGAGAATAATCCGGGCGCGGGTAGTATCAATTTTGCGGAAATCTTTTTTCAGAACGCTGTAGGCAATTTCGGCGATCGCCCCGGCCAATTCTACCCCCGTCGGGCCACCACCCACGATCACAAAAGTCAACCAAGCCTGTTGGAGTGCCGGATCTGTTTCTTTTTCCGCAGCTTCAAAGGCCATAAAGATGCGGTGGCGAATTTCGAGGGCATCTTCAACGGTTTTCAGGCCCGGTGCGTAGGGTTTCCAATGGTCATTTCCAAAGTAGTGATGGCTGACCCCCGTGGCGACGATCAAACTGTCATAGTTGACGATCCCTTCGTTCATTACCACCGTTTTGTTATCGGGATCAATGTCAACGACTTCATCAAGGAGCACATGGGTGTTTTTGTTGCCGCTGAGGACACCGCGCAGGGGCGAGGCAATATCCGCCGGGGAAAGGGTACCTGTTGCTACTTGGTACAGCAGCGGTTGGAACAGGTGGAAGTTCCGTTTGTCGATCAGGGTGACATCCACGGCAGCCTCATATTTACCGAGGGTTTTCGCGGCATAAAGACCACCAAAACCGCCACCGATAATCACCACTTTATGCTTGTCTGTCTGGGGGGTGAGATTGGGGAGTTGGGTATTGACCATGGGTTCGCTGGGGTTGGGGAAAATATAAACTTTTATTTCAATCGGCCTGTGTTAGGTAAGAATACTAACAGAAATCTACCCAAAGAGATAAAAGGTGAGATTTCAATGGTGCTATTGCTCGAAAAAATAGGGCGGAGACGGTTAATTTAATGCAGCGTTTGGTGGTTTCTGAGGCGCAATTTACTGATCTTTCTAGGGTTAATTTAACGACAGAACAACGGCATTATCTGCTAAGTGTGCTACGGTTGCGCGCGGGCGATCGCCTGGTTTTGTTAAATGGTTTAGGCCAAGCTTGGCTTGGTGAACTGACGGAGACTGAGCAGATTCAATTAATCGAATCCCAGCACCTCCAAACAGAATGCCCGATTCCAGTGAAATTAGTGGCCGCCCTGCCGAAAAATGGCTTCGATGAAGTGGTGCGTTGCTGTACAGAATTAGGAGTAACGCAGATCTATCCGGTGATTTCTGAGCGGACAATTTTAAAACCGAGTGAGAACAAGTTAAAACGCTGGCGTAAAATTGCCACCGAAGCCGCAGAACAATCGGAACGGGCGATTGTGCCAGAAATTGCCGCACCCCAACCTTTTTTCAATCTTTTAGAAACCCTTTCCCCAGAGCAAACCTATCTCTGTGGCGCACGGGAAAAGTCATTGCATCTCCTGGATGCGTTACCCAAAACGCTCCCGCCAGAAATTACGGTGCTGATCGGGCCGGAGGGGGGCTGGACAGAGACGGAAATCCAACAGGCGATCGCCAAAGGTATTCCAGTCGTCTCCTTGGGAAATTCGATCCTGCGGGCCGTGACGGCTTCGATCACGGCGATCGCCTTAGTGAATAGTCACTGTCGTCCAGGAAATTAACTGGATTTAACTTTGGGAATCCCGCCGGGATTTTTCGATGGCGATCAAGGTTTTGCGGAGGGACTCTATTTCCCCCTGGAGCTGACTCGTATAAGTCGCGTTACTCTGGGCTGCCGTGAGGAGTGCCGCCGCCTGGAACGCTGTATCGGGGGTGATATTCCCCTTATAGGTCATCATGATGCGTTGATAATGTTCGCCAAGGTCATCATGCATGATGCTCATAAAATCAGCGAATTCACTCATTTTCCCGCTTCTCCAAGCCGTTAGGGGATTTTAGTTACCTTACATGGCCATGGTAGCGGAGATGCAAGGCGATCGCCGGAGAAATTTACCGAATGTATTTTTTTTCGTCCGCCCTCAGGCCACAATAGGGAAGATTTTTCACCGTTGGAATTTTCCCAGTTTAATGAGCAACTCCATTAACCCCATCGTTTGGCAAGAAGACCGCGTCCTCCTCGTGGATCAAACCCTGCTCCCCCTCGCCTGTAAAGTCGTCGAAATTAAAACCTACCAGGCCATGGCTGAGGCGATCCGCACGATGATTGTCCGGGGAGCGCCGGCGATTGGGGTTTCGGCGGCCTATGGTCTATACCTGGGGGCAAAGGAGATCCAAACCACAGACCGCACCATTTTTCTGGAAAAACTAGAGGCGATCGCCGCAACCCTCCGCCAAACCCGTCCCACCGCAGTCAATCTTTTTTGGGCCATTGATCGGGTAATGGCAACGGTTCAAGAGGCGACTGGTAATATTCCTGAGTTGCAAAATTTAATTCTTGATACCGCCAAGGCGATCCACAATGAAGACCTCGCCACCTGCCAGGCGATCGGTGATCAGGGGTTGGCGGTTCTTCCCGAAATCCCCGAAAAATTAACCATCCTCACCCATTGCAATGCGGGTGGTTTAGCCACAGCGGGTTATGGCACAGCTTTGGGCGTGATTCGTTCAGCTTGGCGGGAAAATCGTTTAGGGATGGTCTATGCTGACGAAACTCGGCCCCGGCTCCAGGGTTCCAAGCTCACTACCTGGGAATGCGTCCAGGAAGGGATTCCGGTGACGCAAATCTGTGACAACATGGCGGCCCACTGTATGCAACAGGGTCGCATCGATGCAGTGGTGGTGGGAGCCGACCGGATTACGGCCAATGGCGATGCCGCGAATAAAATTGGCACCTACAGTTTGGCGATCGTCGCGAAGGCCCATAATGTTCCTTTTTTCGTGGCGGCTCCTTTATCGACGGTGGATTTTTCCCTCAGCGATGGTAAGCAAATTCCCATTGAGGAGCGCGATCCTCAGGAAGTCTATCAAATTGGTGATACGCGCATCTGCCCGGAAGGGGTGCAATTTTATAATCCGGCTTTTGATGTGACCCCGGCCCACCTGATCACGGCGATCATTACAGAAAAAGGGGCCGTGGCTCCCGACCAGTTGATTCATCTCAAGGGCTAGAAACCTACCCCTCTATCCCCTCCCAGGCGGTGAAGATGACTTCAAAATAGCTGGGTCAAAATGGGCAGCAACCCCAACACACTAAAGCCCAGCAAAAAATACAAACTTTGTTGTCCCGTTTGGCGATCGCCAAAGGAGCGGGCATAAATTCCTTTGACCGCGTTGTTACTCGCCGTCGCAATCAAAATCGAAATACTGGCTAGGGGTAAAGACAAGGACTGGCCCGCCGATTGGGTCAAGCTCAGAATAAAGGGATCTACGTCGGTGATCCCCATAATCGCCGCAAAAGAATACACACCGCGATCGCCTAAATAATCAACAATGTACCGGGTCAAGAGGGAGATCACCACAAAGAGCAGCGCAAAACTAAAGGCCGCCTTTAGTTCCAAGGGGTTGCCCTGGGGATGGGTCGCGGCGATCGCCTGGGGATCCGTCCCATTTTTTTTCCGGAGGGCGATCGCCAAGCCCCCCACAACTCCCACCAACCCTAACAGGAAAAACGAACCCATCAGCCGCTCAGACAAAGCTCCATTAAACAATTCCAATAGCAAAATTAAGCGCCAGTACATCATCCCCGAAGCCATCACCATGCCTCCCACATACCGCTGGGAATTTGCAGGATCGACGCTAGAACGTTTCGCCAGGGCGACGGTGGTCACGGTCGAAGAATAGGCTCCCCCCAAAAGAGCCGCCAGGGGAATGCTGCCTTGACCCTTAATGAGCCTTTGGAGCAGAAAGCTGCCGTAGGAAACGGTACTCACAGCCACCACCACCAGCCAAGTTTTAAAGGGGTTGAGATCAAAGGTAGTCAGGGCTTGATTGGGCAAAATGGGCAAAATAACGATGGTCAGCAGCAGAAATTTGGTGAAGGTGAAAATATCCTCCTCAGAAAACCGCTCAGCCAATCCTTCGAGAAACGTCTTCAGTTCCAACAAAATCAAACTGGCGATCGCCAAGGAAGACGCCACCCAAAAATGCCCGTGGTAGACCAGCGCCCCCAGAATATAGGTCGCCAAACCCGCCATCTCCGAAGTAAGACCAACCCGTGACGTTTCCGCCTTGTGCCAATAGGAAATCATCATAAAGCCACCAATCACCGCCAAACCGCCGATCACTGCCAGCATTTGGGTTTGGGCCAAAAAAGCGACACTATAACCAATCAGACCAATGAGCGGATAGGTGCGCACGCCCCCAAAGGCATAGCCCTTATTGAGTTTGTGTTCCTCCCGTTCAAGGCCAATGAGAAACGACAAAAATAAAACCACCAGAAGCTTATAGGCATCTGCTGGGACGAGGCTGAGGAGTTGGGAGCCCATTACCAAAAATGTGTTGCGATTTTACGATAGCAATATTTGCCGCTCCGCACCCAATGACAAACAAATGATTGTGCTTGGGGCCGAACGCGATGTACTCACCTTACCAGCAGCCGAGGTAGTAAACATCTTCGTAGTGTTCGGTGCAACCTTCACTGCCAATATTATTCAAAATATTCATGCTGGTGTTGTGGAGCATTGAACTGACATAGGATTGCTGTTCGGCGGAAACCGTAACGCCTCCACTCGCCATTAGCTGGGCTTGGTATTGCTGGAGGTAGGCGATTAAAACATTCACCATCACCCCCGAATAGGGCCAGGGGGTAATCGCCGCTTCGATAGTGTTTGGGTCAACGGCGATCGCCTGATTATTTTGCATTCTGTAGGTGGCAGTGGGGGTCAGGGCATAGAGAATTTTTGGGTCATTATTGGCGTTGGCCTGGGCGAAAAAAACCGTCACCTGACTCGGCGAAAAATAACTGATCCGTCCTTGAGCATCCAGATAAATTAAACCCTGATCATCGGAAAAAGGGCCGATAATCCCAGTATTGGGGGGGACAGGAGGAAAGCCGAGCTGTTGGGCCACAAAGACGGCATTGGCATCCCCTTGGAACTGAATTCCCACTGGATTAGCTTGGGCTGGTGCACAGATCATTTGCCCCATGAGACAACCAAGGCCCACACTGGCACTCAGATAACGACGCAAAACCTGGAACATCACAGCTTTCTCCCTCAGTAATACTTTATTTCAAATAATCACAACAGCATTGGGGGCACTTTTCAGGATTTTTCCGCCGCCCGAAAATCTGCTCCATTAGTATAGTGAGCTTTTCCCAGAAGCCTTTTAGATTGCAACAAAAGACAAAATTTTCACCGACAGCCCAGGACAAATTCGGTAGCGATCTTAACGGCCTTGGGGAACAAACTGCATAGGTTCTGGGGGGCCGCCACTACAACCCCGTGGAGGTTAGTCCCTAATCTCTCAATTTATTCTCCTTTGCAATGGAGCAAAACCATGAAATCAACACAAGGTATTGGCGTACAGTTGTTGGATGGTCTGTCTTTGGGGTTGATGGTGCTGTTGTCTAGTGCCCCAGCGGCGATCGCCACCCCCACAGAAATGACCTGTCCAGAGGGATGGCGTCTCCATACCCAAGAACTCAATCCCCAGATCCGTATCTGTTTACCCAAAAATATCCACCTCCCAACGCTCGCGGATCTCAGCCGACAACCTGCCCAGGTGCAGGTACAACAACTGCGAATTATCCAAACTGGCGCTCAGATCGATCCGAGCCACCCCAAGGAGTCCCACATTCAAAGTTCGAGCCGTACCTCAATCCAGGTTTACCAACATACCAGCCAGTAACAATTTGGCGAGTTGTCGGGGGTTGATATTGTGCCAGAGTCAGCAAGCTCTGGTTTTTTGTTGGCGAAAGTGACTGGGGAGATTTTTTCTGATCTAGATATTCCTTGGAATGGCAGGAGTATTCAGGCCGTTGGCAGCCGATTTTTTTTAAAAGTTTTTTAAAAATTGACCGCAATTAACAAAAGAGGTTTTCTGGGCTGGTTAAAGTAGGGAATCAAGCAAGATTTTTGCCATAATTTTAAGGCAAGCTTGCGTTTATCTTTGCGCCTCCAGTCTCCTCACACCCATGCTAAATCAATCTTTTCGTCAGTGGAGCCTCTACACGACTTTCCTTATCCTCGGGGGAAGCCTGGGGTTTTTGGGCCATGCCTATTGGTTCCAAAGACAGCTAAATGCATCTTTGCAGGCCTATGGTGAGTTTCGTCAATATGAGCAATCCCTGGCTGCGCTGGATCTCAACCAAGACTCGGTAAATTTTATTGCTGAAGCGGTCAAAACCGTTGGGCCGACCGTCGTGCGCATTGATGCCCTAGATCAGACGGAGGCCTCGGCATCACCCACACCGTTATTTAAGAGGTTTTTTCAATTAGAAGAGGGCTTTCCCACCTTTGACGGCGATCGCCAACCCCAAGGCACGGGCTCCGGTTTTATTCTCAGTAGTGATGGCCAACTGGTGACCAATGCCCATGTGGTGGGAAATAGCTCTAAGGTAAAGGTGACTCTCAAGGATGGCCAGGTCTTTGAAGGGCAAGTGATGGGTGTTGATGAGCTAACGGATATTGCCGTGATTAAAATCGACGCCACGGGGTTACCTACCGCAACATTAGGGAATGCGGCGGGTCTGACCCCAGGGGAATGGGCGATCGCCATTGGTAATCCCCTCGGTTTTGACAACAGTGTCACCGTCGGCATTATCAGTGCCCTTGACCGCCCTAGTGCCCAGGTCGGCATTCCGGACAAACGGGTACGTTTTATCCAAACCGATGCCGCCATTAACCCTGGTAATTCCGGTGGCCCCCTCCTCAATGTGCGGGGGGAAGTGATTGGCTTAAATACAGCGATTCGCGCCGATGGCCAAGGTCTGGGATTTGCCATTCCCATCGAAACCGCCCAACGCATTGCCCAACAACTCTTTACGGAGGGGAAAGCGACCCACCCTTACCTGGGGATTCGGATGCTGGCATTGGACGGAGAAGGGAAAAATCGATTGCGAGAAACCCTGCCCGCCATGGCCCAGGATCTTGATTTAAATCAGGAAACAGGGGTGTTGGTGATTGAGGTTGCCCCAGATTCTCCGGCGGCGATCGCCAATATCCAGGTGGGAGATATCCTCAAGCAGGTGGGGGATCAACCCGTCCTGACCGCCTTTGATGTCCAGGATGTCGTAGAACGGAGTAGCATCGGTGCTGATTTACCCATTGATCTCAAGCGCCGGGGCAAAATGCGGCAGTTAACCGTCCAGCCTACGGAGTTTCCGAGTTAGGCCAGGGTTATGGATCAATGGTGGGCCTTAATGATTGGCAACTCTCGTCTCCATTGGGCGACATTTACGGGGGATACCTTGCAAACGGTGCACCACACAGCCCATGGCACTTGTCTCCCTGGCGTGAAACAGTTGCACTATCTGGCTTCGGTCGTCCCCCAACAAAGCACTTGGATACGGGCTCATTTTCCCACCGCCAAGCCCATTACCTTGGCCGATATTCCCCTCGAAAATCTCTATCCCCAATTGGGGATTGATCGCGCTCTTGCGGTCTGGGGGGCCGGACAACGGTATGGCTTTCCCTGTTTAGTGGTTGATGGGGGGACGGCCTTAACCTTTTCAGCGGCCAACGGCGATCGCCAATGGATCGGTGGTGCGATTCTACCGGGTTTAAACCTCCAGTTTCAAAGCCTCACCCAGCACACTGCCGCCTTACCCAAAGTCCATTTACCGACGCAATTGCCCCCCCGTTGGGCCAATGATCCCGCCGGGGCGATCGCCAGTGGCATTACCTACACAGTTCTTGCTGGGGTCAAAGATTTTATCCGCACTTGGCAAACCGAGTTTCCCCAGGGTCAGATCTTCAGCACCGGGGGAGATGGGGCGTGGCTGGCCCAACAGTTACCTATTTTGCATTACGATCCGGGGCTTATTTTCCACGGATTTGCGGCCCTGAGACGTAATCGCTGATCCTAACGGAGTTGGTAAACCTTGCCATCGAGCAGTAGGCGGGTAATGCCCTTGGCCGCGAGACAACCGCTCGTTTTGAGGAAAAGGTCGCCATTGGGAATTTTGATGATTTTTTGGGTGCGCCCCCGGATAAACCGTTTGGCGACACGGTGGTTATCAAAAATGGGAAGGGTTTTTTGGCTGATTTCTTCGTCGGGAATTTCCCCTAAATCCTGAAAATCCTGCATTGGCCGGGCGATCAACTCCGACAAACGATCCGTCACCACATAGCAATTGCGGGGGAACTGGGCTGCTTCGAGGGGCAAAACTTCCACCGTTTCCGAGTGGGCGACCGGGGTCACATCAAATTCTTCATCGTCGTCGTCATCATCATCAAATTCCTCATCGTCGTCATCATCATCAAATTCATCGTCATCACCGATGTCTTCTCCCAATAATTCCTTGAGGGCCTGTTGGCGATCGCCCAACTGAATTTCCTGGGCTAGGGCGAGTAAATCCGGATTAATTTCGATCTCCTCAAAGGTTGCAGCTTCCGGTTCAGGCTCAGAATCCTCTAGGGCCAATGCGGTCACTGCGTCGGAGGTGTCCAGCTCTGGGATTGCCTCTGGCTCTGGGTCGCGGGATTTACGTCTGGTGCGCCGCCGTTCCGTTTTGGGTGGCGTGTCCTCGGCTGTATCGGTAGATTCTGGAGCTGTCTCAACCCGTTTAACTAGCTTTGGTTTTTCCACGGTTTTAGCCGTCGATGGCTCCGGTTCGGGGGTTGATTTTGTCCCACGGTTGCCACGACCCAGGCGTTTGCGTTGGATCAATTCCTCATATTCACTGGCACTGAGACGACTCTTAAGAAAGCGACTAATGGTAGAGCTGCTCACGCCATAGCGGGACGCCAAAGTAGAAGTCGTTTCTGCCGTTTCACGGTAGGCAACGAGTAATTCTTCTTTGTCATGGTCGGTTAGTTTGCGGGGACTCATAGCGTCGATACAAAATGCAGATAAAGGTGAGCAGCCTGGGTCAAAGCGTGCCAGCACATTAGTTTAACCTGTGTGCTCTATTAGTGTATCCCTTCAAGGAACCAGCGGTTGCGGGATACACAGAATTTCTCCAGAAATTCCTGCAATTATCGCGGTGTCGGGAATTGTAATTGGTTTTTCTCTAGGGGGATGTTTCTGTGGAATCTTCTGGTACCACTGTAGGGCCAGTGGGAGGGATTTTTTCGCGGACAATTAGGGCCTGGAGCACATCATGGACGACGGGAGCGGCGACAGTCCCCCCAAAGGAATTGGGCTCTGTGGGTTCATCGGCAGCGGCAAAGACCACATAGCGGGGATTATCGATGGGGAAGATACTGACGAAGCTTGTGATGTAGGCTCCCGGAATATATTGGCCGTTGCGCGCTTTTTGGGCCGTGCCTGTTTTCCCACCAATCCGATAGCCGGCAATTTTTGATTTTTCGCCACTGCCATCGTCCACAACGGTTTCCATCATGTCGAGTACAGTTCTCGCCACCGCCGGGGAAAAAATTTGTGGGTTCTCCGAGGCTGTCGTTGTTGCCGCAAGCTGCTGGGCACTGTTGGGGATTTCTGCTTTGGGAGTGACGGTTTGGGGTTCCCCTTGGCTGTTGAATAGTCCCCGCACCAGATGGGGTTCGACGAGGGTACCGCCATTGGCGATCGCCCCATGGAGTTGCACCAACTTAATGGGGGTCACGGTTAACCCTTGGCCAAAGGAATTCACCGCCGCTTCAACGGGGCTAGCGGTAAATTTTTCACGACTCTTGAGGGTGCCTGTCACTTCTCCTGGTAGATCAATGCCCGTGGGTTCGGTGATTCTCAGGCTTTGTAGTCGGTCATAATAATCATCTCGGGAAAGATTTTGCATCAGCCGAATCATCCCCACGTTACTAGAGACCCGCAAAATTCCCGCCACATCAATCACACCGTTTCCGGCACCGTTGTAGTTTTTCATCCGGTGGGGGCCAACCTGAATTGATCCAGGATCATTCACCGACGTGTTGGGGGTAATGGCCCCTGCATCTAGGGCGAGGGCGACATTAATCGGTTTAAACGTCGAGCCTGGTTCATAGAGATCCGTGACGGCCCAATTTTTAAAAACACCATAGTTTTCGGGTTGGACTTGGGCGTAATTGTTGGGATCATAGTTGGGTTCTGTCACCAGGCTCAGCAGTTCCCCAGATTGGGCGTCCATGACAATGACAACACCCCGTTTCGCTTTGTAGGCAGCCATCTGTTTTTGGAGGGCTTGGCGGGCGGCCTTTTGGAGGGGAAGATCAAGGGATAGTTCTAATTCCCAATCGTCATATTTCATCGCCTCTGCCTGGAGATCTCCCGGCAGGATCGCTCCATTGCCATTGCGCCGGAGACTGAGGGAAATGGGCTCCCGTTGGATCAAATTTTCCTGGGAGAGTTCAATGCCGGCTCGACCTAGGTGGTCGTCTTTTTGGACATAGCCAGTAATTTCTGCAGTCGCGTCCCCCTGGGGATAGAACCGACCGTAACGTTCCACCAGTTCCAAGCCATCAATGCGTAATTGCCGGATGTCTTCAACTTTGGTGGCGTCTAGGCTGGCACGCAACAAGATACCACTTCTTTGGCGGCGTAATGTGGTCTCTAGGTCTGCGGGGGAAACATCGCCCAAAATGGGGGCGAGGTAATGGGCAACGGCCTTCGGGAGGTCTGTGGGGGCGATCGCCTCCGGGAGATTGTCTACTAACTGCTGGGGCAGTCGAAAACCGACAGGATGGGCATAGAGGGTATGGGAGATGCGATCTAAGGCGAGGATATTGCCCTCACGGTCAACGATAGTGCGTCGAGGAATGTAGGGACGGAGGGTGATCTGGTGCTGGGACTGGGCGATCGCCCCTAGCTTGTCGTAGTCAATGATCTGTAAGTAGAACACCCGGACAGCCAAAGCCAATAACCCCACCACAAAAATGCCCCAGACGAGGAATAAACGCCGTTGGAGCAGCTTCGGTGCGGGCGGCCGAGACCGGATGGCTTGTTGCTTGCGCCGATACAGTTGCCGTCGTTGTTGGTGGGAGTGGGGGGAAGGCATGGTCATCGGTTTGACCCCTGATTGCTAAGGGCAAATCTGCTCAACACTCTACCAAGAAACCAATGATTAATAGCCAATGGGAGATTGTTCGCGGACGTGGGGGAGATTATCTTGGGGCGCGGCGGGGAGAGAGACCTGGGCAGGCGTTTTGACATAAACGCTGTGGGCTGGGGTTGGCGCCACAAGTCCTGCGGTCGGTTGCTCTGCTTGGTGCTGGAAAAATTCGCCGAGGCTGGCACTGGTGGCGATGAGATCTGCCTCGTAGTCTTGGAGTTGGAGGAGGTGACTAAACGCTTCACTCCAGCCCTTTTGGTAATAGGCTTTTCCGGCATATAAACCCATGGCCGTTGTCACGGCGGCGATCGCCACCCATTGGGTCACCTGCTTACTGATTCGGAGCGTGTGTACCAAAGGGGTTGTAGAGGGCTGTTCTGGCCGCGCTGGCAAGCTGCGAACCTTGGACTCTACCACTTTGAGGGGTCTGGATTTTTGCGGACGAGAGGGGGAAACCTGCCAGGGTCGAGGTGCAACTGCCATATCTACTTTCTATCGCCTCACACAAAAGATGTTGTCATTATGGGGTATTGTAGTCGCGCCTTGATCGATTTTCCCGTGTTTTTTTCGATTTTTACTAATTTTTCAAAAAAGCAATATTGATGTACTTTTCTTTCTAAGAAAAATATAAAGAAAGATATCAATGGGCAAAAAAAGTTCCCTGATTTTTATGATTTTTATGAAGTGGTTATGGCGAACAATCGGTGGCGATCGCCTATGGTAGTTCCCCTTGTGGAGCGGGCTTTAGGCGGTTTTGCCAAGTTTGGCCCTGGGCGCGGATGGCCTGCAATTCATCTGGGGAGAGCCGTTCTAAATGTTTGAGGATTAAATTCATCCGACCTTGGCTGCGGAGTTGACCTTGGTGGCGGTCGAGGAAGTGCCAGTATAGGGTATTAAAAGGACAGGCATTTTCTCCGTGGCGATCGCCTTTGTGGTAGCGACAGTCACGGCAGTAATCACTCATTTTATTGATGTAGTTGGCCGAGGCAGCGTAGGGCTTACTGGCAAGGATTCCCCCGTCAGCAAACTGCCCCATGCCGATGACATTGGTTTGCATCACCCAATCGTAGGCATCGATAAACGCGGCGTGGAACCAAGCTTCTAGGGCCTGGGGCTTGACCCCCAAGATCAAGGCAAAATTGCTGAGGATCATCAAGCGTTGGATGTGGTGGGCATAGCCCGTTTGTTCTACTTGTTGTAAGACCTGTTTGAGGCAGTTGAGATCGGTTTTGCGGCTGTCCCAATAAAAATCGGGCAGGGGCTGTTGGTGGTTGAAATGGTTTTTCTGGGCATAATCAGCGCCCACGTAATGGTAGAGGCCATGGAGATATTCCCGCCAGCCCAAAATTTGCCGGATAAAACCTTCGAGATTATTGAGGGCGATCGCCTTTTGTTCTCGGATTGCCTCTGCTTTTTTGATCAATTCCCAGGGATGCAACAGACCCAGATTGAGATAGGGCGAAATCAGACCATGCCAGAGGGTATATTCCCCCGTGACCATCGCATCTTGGAAGGTGCCAAATTTTTCTAAGCCCGTAGCGAGGAAATGCTCGAAGACCTGGAGGGCTTGGGTGCGGGTCACGGCCCAACGGAAAAGTTCAAGCTGCCCGTAGGTGACAAGACCTAAAGCTTTAACCCGGTTGATCACGGCTTGGGTCAGCTCATCGGGCGCAAAGGTTAGCGGTTGGGGAGGATTGAGGTCTTTCTTGGGCGGTTTGCGGTTGTCTTTATCAAAGTTCCACTGACCCCCAAGGGGTTGCTGTGCTTCATCGAGCAGGATCTTAAACCGTTTGCGACCCGCCCGATAAAAGTCTTCGAGGACGAGGCGTTTACGATTCTTGGCCCAGTTGTGAAATTCTGCCCGCGACCACAGGAAGTGATTATTAGGAATGAACTTGAGGGAACAGGGGAGATCTAAGGTCTGGATAAAAGTTTCAAAGGGGCGATCGCTAGGCTGCATCACCCACAATTCCGTGATTCCTTCAGTGGCGATCCAGTCGGTTAGGGCACTTTGAAAATCAGCGGCGATCGCATAATGGACAGACCAGCCGGCCTGTTTTAGCTCTTGGGCAAAGTGACGCATGGCCGACCAAACCAGCACCAACTTTTGACCGTGGTAGGGCCGTTGGCGGGCATAGTCTGCCGCTTCGATCAACAGAACCGGCGTTGTTGAGCGTTGGTCTTCCCGTTGTTGGAGGGCGGCCTGGGTGGCCCACAGTTGATCCCCCAGTACCCAAATCCCGACGGTCATGGGCTTTTCTCTCCCGAAAAATGCTGTTGGAGAGTGTAACACAGGCTTTTTTACGGCGGCGGCAGTGTGAGCTGGAGCAAAGACAATTAAATTTCTGTGAACCCGTGGGCGATCGCCAGAAAAACCCTTTAACGTGAAAAGGAATCCCCACAATTACAGGTATTTTTATGTCCGGCGAAGAACTTTTAACCCTGGCAACCCTCCTTAGCCCTGGGTTGGCCCTGTCGTTTATTGTGATGATCTGTTTTGCGAAGGGGGGTTAACTTTGGATTGTTTTTTCGGTGGCTTTGATCAAGGTCTCCTGGAGGAGGGGCGAAAGATCTTTATTTAAACGGCCTACCCGGATAAATTCGGCATAGGTGTCCGCCTCGATATCCAGGAGGGTATCGCGCAACTGCTTCATATCCAGTTCTTGCAGTTGGGGATGGCTGCCTTTGAGTTTTTCAATTTTTTCTTCGATGGTTTCTAGCTCCCCTTCGACGAGATCCCGTTCATAGCGGTAAAATTCCTCGTCCACATCGGCAGCGAGGTTTAACTGGTCGAGGTAATTTAACACTCGTTTGAGGGCGACACGACGGGCAAGATACTCGGAATATTTCTGACGAATCGGTTGATCACCAATCAAATCGAGTTTTTCTAGAACCCACTGGGTTGTCAGGCCCTGTACCAGGAGGGTGAATAGCACCACCCCGAAAATGATGTTGATAATTTCTTGGCGATCGCCGAGCACCACGGGCACGCTCAAGGCCACGGCAATAGAAACTGATCCCCGCAGACCGCCCCACCACAGCACCGTTTGTTCAGAGAAGCTCAGGGGGTTATTGCTAAATTGATTCGAGAGCCAACCCAAGCCATAGACGGAAATGGCCCGCGTCACCAACACAGCGGCGATCGCCACAAAAATTGCATCTAAACTTTCCCCCAGGGTGCCAAAATTGACCTGATCACCAATCAGCAGAAATACAATCGAATTCACAAAAAACGCGAGGAATTCCCAAAATTCCGAAACGACTAGGCGGGTGCGGGGATTCATGCCAATATTCGAGCCAAAATTCCCTAAAATCATCCCCACAGTCACCACCGCAATCACCCCAGAACCGCCCAATTCCTCCGTCAATAGGTAAGTACCATAGGCCGATACCAGGGTTAAAGATTGCTCCACGAGGGGAATATCGAATCGTTGGGTCAAGAAAGAAATGCCAAAACCAATCAAACAACCGAAGCCGACACCAATGCCCACAAACACCAGGAAAGTTGCCACCGTCGCCGACATCGAAAAGGTCTGGGTACCGAGGGGAATTCCCACCAGCAACAGAAACGCCACGACTGCGACTCCATCGTTAAAGAGGCTTTCCCCTTCCATCACCATCGTGAGTTTTTTACTGGCTCCCAACTCCCGGAACAAAGCCACCACCGACACCGGATCCGTCGCCGAGAGGGCCGCCCCCGCTAGCAAGGCAGAACTCAGGGCCAAGCTCGTCCACTGACTGAGGGCAAAACCAATCCCAAAGATGGCGATCGCCACCCCAGCCAAGGCAAACAACGCAATCGGCAACCATTGTTTCTGGAGTTCGCGCCAACGAATATTCCAAGCAGCTTCAAACAAGAGCGGTGGGAGGAAAATTTCAAGGATTAGCTCCGGCGAAAGATTCACTAAACGCACATTAATAAAAGCCAAACCCAGCCCCACAATCACCAACAAGAGGGTATAGGGGATCTGACGCAACCAACTAAAAATCCGTGAAAAGGTTGCAACGGTTAGGGAGATCGATAAAACCAACACAAACTGTTGCAAGTTTGTTGAAATCGCCGCTTCTGCAAGTTCTGCTAAAACAATCATGACCAAAGGCATGTCTAGATAATCTCTACAGATGCTAACAGGCATTGACCTCTGTCATCAGAAATATCAAGAGTCTTTAAATTTTTGAAGGCGATCATTAGCCCAGAACATCTTGTATTTCAAAGGTATATTGCATAGAAAAGCATTTAATTCACGCTTCCGTCACCTTGTTGTTTTTGTGTCAATTTAATAATTACAAAATGTTGACTTTTAGCATTGACTTGAATTCTTTATGAATCTTTTATGTAGAATAAAAGCCCAATCAATTGTTAATACAATAATAAAACAATGGATAAAAGTATATTTGAAGAATTTATCGATTATTACATTAAGGCTTGGCAAAATTATACAAACTTTAGTGGTAGAGCCCGCCGCAAAGAATTCTGGTATGTTTTTATCATCAACCTCTTGATTTCCCTTGTCTTGGGTGTTTTCCAGGAAACATTTCTTGGGGCGATCGCCTCTTTGGTTAGTATTATCTATTCCTTAGCCTTTATTTTACCTGGAATAGCCCTTAGCATCAGGCGTTTGCATGATACTGGCCGCAGCGGTTGGTGGCTCTTAATTGGATTTGTACCAATTATTGGTGTAATTGTCTTAATTGTCTTCTTTGCTTCCGACAGTCAACCAGGCCCCAATCAATATAATGCTGACACGATGGCATAACTTTTAAAAACTAACCTGCAAAAGGATAAACACCCCAAACCTTTGTTGGTAAAGGGTGTTTTTTAAAATCGAAAAATTAAAGGGTGATCGGTCTAGTTGGGGACAACTAAATTTTCAGAGCCATTAACAACTTTAGCCGCAATGATCTTGTCAGCTTTGCTGAGACTTTCAAGAACATCTTGGCCAGCGACAGTATAGCCAAACACAGAGTAACGACCATCCATCAAGTTAAATCCGGGTGGCGCTAATTCATTGTCAAATTTGAAGAAGAAAATCTGGGAAGAACCACCATTGGCATCATCGGCGGGACGGGCCAGAGCCAAGGCACCATAGGCATTAAAAGGAAGATTGATCTCTGCTAGGTAAATGCCGAGGTCTTCTAGGGTTGCCCCATAGGTCGCTTCATGGTCGCCAGTGAGCATAATTTCCATGGGGATGGCGCGGTACTCATTGGTTTTCGGGTCAATGAAACCATCGGCATCACCTTCAGGATCACCCGTTTGCAGAATGTAGAGATCTTCAGCCCGGTTAAACGGTAGGCCATCATAGAAGCCCCGCTGCACCAAATCAACAAAGTTTCCGGCATTAATCGGGGCGTTGTAACCGTCAACGACAACAGTAATGTCCCCTTGGGTGGTTTCGAGTTCGACGGTGGCCCGACCCAATAGGCGCGGTAGATTGGCATAGTCTTCGGGGATCGTGGTCGGATATTCGGCGATCATATTTTCTTCGATCGTACCGACTTTGTTGAGGATTTCCCGACGTTTTGTCCAGATCACTTCACGGTCTTTGGCGGCGATCGCCTCTCTCATGGTAGCGACATCCTGTTCCATTTCGCTCAGGAGCGTTTGGGCCTGTTCCTTAAAGCTCGGTACGACATCTTCGAGGATGCCATCTTGGCTAATGGAGAGGACGCGGCTGGCTTTCTTGGCATTGGCTGCAATCGGCCCCCAGCGTTTCGCCCGTAGATCCTTGGACATAAATTCCATGCTGTCCTGGAGGCGGCGAATGGGCTGATTTTCAATGGGCAGGGCGTAGCGGAGGATGGCTTCGGGATCAGTGATCGCATCCCCTTGGGCGAGGGAGGCGAGGGTGAAACTCGGTTGTGGTAAAGCCGAGGCCGGTTGGGTCACGCCAAAACAAACGGCGATCGCCAAAGCCACAGATAGGCAATAGTTTAAAAATTTGGTCATGACGGAGGGAAATGAGTTTGTTTGAATTTCTTTGTTTAAAAGAGTGCAGTTTGACTGGTCTCTTGTCATATTCTGCGTTTCCCTCTGGGCTTGTCAACAAAACATCACGACTCTTCAGATTCTTGCCACAACAAACCCCCCTGGGCTAACCTAGGAGGGCTGTTTTCTCTTCTTACGAGCCTGGAGAGATTCGAACTCCCGACCTGCTGATCCGTAGTCAGCTGCTCTAATCCGCTGAGCTACAGACCCATGGAGAAGAGTTGTGTTGTTTGACCAACAGTCATCTAATCTAACAGACGTTTTGGGTAAATGCAAGAGTTTTCTGAAAAAAAGATTTCCCTCCCTCCCCTGAGCCATCTCAACGCCCACGGTGAAGCGCAGATGGTGGATGTTTCTGAAAAGAACGTGACAAAACGGGAGGCGATCGCCACGGGGATAATCACTATGACCCACGCTTGCTTTACGGCGATCCAAGCGGGAGATGCCCCCAAGGGCGATGTTTTAGGTACAGCTCGCATTGCTGGGATCATGGCAGCGAAACAAACCTCGAACTTAATCCCCATGTGCCACCCGCTACCGATTAAAAAGGTGACGGTAAATTTTATTGCTGACGCAAACTTACCTGGTTATCGCATCGAGGCCAGTGTGACGACCAAATCCGAAACGGGGGTCGAAATGGAGGCGTTGACGGCGGTTTCCGTAGCGGCCTTAACCCTCTACGACATGGCGAAGGCAATGGATAAAGGGATGGTGATTTCTGAGATTCAACTGCTGAAAAAAACCGGGGGCAAATCCGGCGATTATACCCGGCAAGCCTGAAGAAAATCCTTGTGATAGGATCACCTGTGTTCCGTAAATGTGATGGGTAAAACCTATGCCTCGCAGTTGGCCGCGCAAACCTGACCGTAAAACTGATCCTGAATTCCGTCGCGCCGAAGACCGGATGAATTTTATTGTCCATGTGATGGTCTACCTCGCGATTAATTCGCCCATTTGGTTTACTGCCATGATTCAAACGACGGTAGAGCGTCCCTGGGTAAAACCGTTTAGCCTTGTTTGGCTGGGCGTTTTAGGGTTACACCTGCTTTACATTACGGCGATCGCCGATTATTCGGAGGCTTCCAATGGCTAGCACAATTCAAATCGAAAAACTCGCCGCAGAGATTGGTGAAAATATTTATATCGATGTGTCTGGGTGGCATTTGTATTTAGCCGATGCCCATTTACACACCACCGTCGCTGAGAAAATTTTCCCGGCCATTGAAGACCGTACAGTGGACGAAGCAAAAGTGATGGATGTTTTACGCTCGATCCAAGTTCCCCTGGGGGGCAAACAAGCTTTTGTCACCCTGGCCCAACTGATCCCCACCGCCGGCCAAGGGGATCTGCTCAAGCTCCTCGAAGACTATCAAGACAATTGGTAAATTAAAGCGATCAATGGCAGAAATTATTCTGTTAGAAAATGCAGCCGCCACCCAAGCTCTTGGGGTAAAGCTCGGTCAAAGGTTGCCAGAAAATACGGTGATCTTGCTCAGGGGCGATCTGGGGGCCGGAAAAACAACCCTCACCCAGGGCATCGGTCTCGGCTTGGGCATCACCGAGGCGATCGCCAGTCCCACCTTTACCCTGGTGAACGAATACCACACCGGACGCATTCCCCTCTATCATCTGGATTTGTACCGCCTTGACCCTGCACAAGTCGATGGTCTCTACCCCGAAACCTACTGGGAAGGCGAAGAATGTGACCCTGGCCTGACGGTCATTGAATGGTCAGAACGCTTACCCTATCTCCCGGAATCTTATTACCAAATTGAATTGAGCCATACTCGCAATGACCAGCGGCAAGCGACTGTGTCTGCGGTTAATGCGGATTTAAAATTGCTTGTCTCTTAGAAATTTTCAGCTAAAGTTAAGGACGAACCATCAGCCTGGGGCACACCATGGAATTTCTCGCAATCTTGATGTCCGGTTTTCTGACGGCCCTTTCCCCAGTGGGCTTGATCCTAGAGGAGGTCAGCGGTAAACGCATTGGCGATCGCCTCCAAGCCGCAGAAACCTTTGAAGTGCGGGTCGATAATGTTCCCAGTCACCAACTTCTCAAGGGCAAAATTGACCGCGTTCAGATTGCTAGTCGTGGCGTTGAACTTTTTCCTGGCCTACGTTTTGAGGTTTTAGAACTTGAAACCGATCCCCTCAGTTTTGACCTGGCTAAAGTTCGCAGTGGCAAACCTGGCCCCGGTGTTTTGGATCAGCCCCTCCAGGCAGGCGTGCGCTTTGTTCTCACCGAAGCTGACCTCAACCAAGCCTTAAATTCTCCGCAAATCACAGCTTTGGTTCAACCTCTCATTAATCGTCTACTCACCCGTCCCGGCAGCACCAATCCACCCCGTTTCCAATTAGAAAATGCCACCGTCGATTTCCTCGGCGAAAACCGTCTCCAGTTCACCGGAGAAATGTTCCAGATCAATCCTGAAACAGGCGAAGCAGAACGGGCGACGCTCCAACTCAGTTTTACCCTCGGCCTCGCATCTGGTAGCCAGTTCCAACTCACAGACTTTGAAGGGGCAGTTAATGATCAACTCCTCCCTCCGCCCCTCCTGAATGGCTTTGCCCAGGGGTTTAGTCGTCGCTTCAATCTGCGGATCTTCCAAGACCGGGGTTTAACGGCCCGCTTTCTCCAACTTCAAACCGGCGATCGCCAAATCCAGGGGGCGATGTTCATTCAGTTGGCTAACCCCACCCCCCAATAAATAACAAAATCTAATCACAGCCCTCAAAATTTTTGAGGTTTTTCTTTGCCCCAATCCATAGATATAACAGTATAGTTTACCTAGATTGCATAGCCCAAAAACAATATCTAGGACACCGGAGCTCAGTCACCATGGATCAAAACTGGATTGCTTTTCTCATTACCGCTGATGTCATGGCCTTTTTGCTCATTTTGGGATTGCGGACATGGCTCTTGCCGGAAGAAAAATAAAAGCTTTCGTCGAATAGCGCAAAAAGAAATCCTCCAGGGTATGGAGGATCTAATTTATCAATCTCAATTTTGTTTTAGAGCTTTATTTCTGGAATTTATTCCGGAGAAAAATAGCTGTGCCATTCATCGCCAATAATACCACCATCAAAACAATAATCCCCGCTGCTGCCACCGTGTGAAACTCTTCTTGGGGGCGGGAAACCCAGTTAAAGATTTGAATCGGCAGCGCCGTAAATGGCGTCTGGAGCCCTTCTAAGGATAAAGAAGGCAAGAAAGCGATAAATGTTAAAGCCCCTAGGGTGATCAGCGGGGCTGTTTCACCGATTGCACGGGAGAGAGCCAAGATAGTCCCTGTTAAAATCCCCGGTAGGGCGAGGGGAAAAATTTGTTCGCGCACCACTTGCCATTTGGTCGCTCCGAGGGCTAGACCAGCTTGCCTGAGGCTATCGGGTACAGCCTTGAGAGCTTCGCGGGTTGCGACAATAACAATGGGCAAAATCAATAGGCTGAGGGTTAAAGCACCAGCTAAAACACTGCGTCCCCCTGTCATTGGAGAAAGGAGCCGGACAAAAACCTGTAGCCCCAAAAGACCATAAATAATTGAAGGAACGGCAGCGAGATTGTTGATGTTGACTTCAATGATTTTCGTGAAAGTATTTTCAGCGGAAAATTCCTCTAGGAAGATCCCCGCACCCACACCGATGGGAAAGGTGATTATGGCAGTTAGGATCATCAACCAAATTGTCCCGACAAGGGCTGATTTGAGGCCGGCATCTTCGGGGCGTCTAGAGGGAAAGGAAGTTAACAATTTCCAATCGAGGCGCGGCAGACCATCGAAAAAAACGTCGATCAAGAGAACGGCCAGCACCACAATGCTTAAAATTACAGCGATCCAACTGAGAGTTTGAAATGCGGTATCCCAGCGGTAACGGGTTTTAAGACGAGTATCGAACAGGGTGTTCGTATTTTGGGAATTGGGAGGGTTACTATTCATTCGTATTTCTGTCTATAGCGACGCACAACCCAGTAACTGAGGATGTTTAGGGTCAGGGTGATCAAGAATAAAGATAAACCAACGGCATAAATGGTCTTAAAAGCCAAACTGCCAGCCGGGGCATCCCCAAGACTAACTTGAACAATAAAAGCAGTCATGGTGGCGATGGGCACCGTGGGATTGAGGGTGAGGGTCGGGTTTAAACCAGCGGCAATGGTCACAATCATCGTTTCTCCGACGGCCCTAGAAATAGCCAAAATAAAGGAAGAAACAATCCCGGACAAGGCGGCGGGTAAGACGACATTCACGATGGTTTCTCGTTTGGTGGCCCCCAGTCCGTAGGAACCTTGGCGTAGGCTATCGGGCACGGCATAGATTGCATCTTCACTGAGGGAGGCAACCAAGGGCAAAATTGAAATCCCTAACACTAAACCGGCACTCAAGGCATTAAAGGGAGAAAGCCCTGGAATAATCGCCCGTAGCGCTGGAGTCACCAATAACAGGGCAAAATAACCATAGACAACGGAAGGCACCCCTGCCAGAATTTCGAGGGCAGGCTTGAGCCATTTTCGGATCCCAGGGGAAGCATATTCACTTAAGCAAATAGCGGCCAACAGACCCAACGGCAAGGCCACGGAAATGGCGATCGCCGTCGTCATCAGGGTGCCAGAAACCAGCACAAAAATACCAAATTGTGGATCGACAAATAGTGGCGTCCAGCGGGTATCTGTTAGGAAAGTAAACAGGGAAACCTCATTAAAGAAGCCCGCCGCATCGACGACCAATGTGATGACAATTCCAAACGTGGTTAACACTGACACCAGAGCAAATAAACCAAAAAGCCCCACGATTAAACGTTGGCTCCATTTACTAAATGTCCGTGTTGTCCGCCAGAGTCCCGCATCAGCAAGGGGGGGGAAAGGACTAGTTGTCATAATTTTTAAATACTTATGATTTTGATTTATCAGCGATGCCACTACAAAAACAGCGGCATTCATTCAAAGCATAAAGGGAGTCGGGCCTTTTCTGAATGAATCTGCCCCACTCCCCAGCGAAACCTAAAAATAAAACCTAGAGAACTTCACCCAATCGAACACCGACGGTGGAACCACCATTAAAGATCGAACCAGTGGTGCGAGCAGCAAGGCGTTCCTGGGCCTTGGCGTAGAGTTCAGAATTGAGGGCAACATAGCCAACTTCAGAAACGAGGGAAGAATTTTCTTCAGCCGAGTAGAAGTCCATGAAGGCTTGAACCTGGGGCTTCTCATCCAAAGACGCTGCACTGACATAGATGAAAATCGGGCGAGCCAAAGGCTGATAGGTAGAGTCGTCTACCGTCGCAGTGCTAGGAGCCACACAGCCATCACCATTGCTGGGATCGCCGTCATCAATGGCCGCTGCATTCAAGTTGTCAGCATTTTCTTCGTAGTAAGCCAAACCGAAGTAGCCCATGGCGTTAGGATCATTCACAACCCCTTGGACAACAACGTTGTCATCTTCACTGGCAGTGTAATCACCCCGGCTAGCTCCTTCTTCACCATTGATGGCGTCGGTGAAGTAGTCGAAAGTCCCAGAGTCAGTCCCTGGCCCATAGAGAGTGAGGGGAGCATCCGGGAAGCCTTCCCGTACTTGACTCCAGTTGTTAATTTGAGAATCAGGAGACCAAATGCTAGCCAATTCTTCGGTGGTTAAACAAGTGGCCCAGTCGTTTTCGGGGTTAATAACAACGGAAATCGCATCATAGGCAACGGGAATTTCGATATATTCGATGCCAGCCTGTTCACAAGCTTCGATTTCTTCGGTGGAAATCGGGCGGGAAGCGTTAGAAATATCGGTTTCGCCAGCGCAGAACTTAGAAAAGCCACCACCAGTCCCGGAAACCCCAACGGTTACGCGGGTATCGGGGTTTGCGATTTGGAATTCCTCGGCCATGGCTTCGGTAATCGGGAAAACGGTACTAGAACCATCAATGAGGACATCGCCAGACAAACCAGACGCACTATCTGCAGGAGCATCAGTTGTGCCAGTGCCTTCAGTCGGTGTTTGGGTAGTATTACAAGCTGCAAGTGCAGCGGTAAGGGTGAGGCCAGCAAGACCCAAAGATAAGGTACGGAGGCGAGTAGCGCTCTGTTTCATAGTTTCCTCTATTGTGTACTGTGCAATTAAGCGTAAGTGAGCGATGGATTAAAACTTTTTAGCGAGATCGAGGCTTTCAGGCATTGACTGCTAGTCAGAGATTAAGATTAGAGCGATTTTTCTAGGCTTAAACTCTCTGAAGCTCTGATGAATTTGTAAATCTTCGAAAAAATGAATTGAGATTCACAAAACTTTTCAAGATGTTTATACCATAACTACAGAAAATCAATGCAGAATTTATGTTTGTTTTTTCTCTCCTCTCTCCAAAAAGTCCATCAGCCTTAAGCAAAGTTTTTAGGGAGGTTAAATGAAGGTTAATCTTTGCAAAAGTCGAGGTAAATTCAGGGGGGATTTTCAGCCAAATATCAAGGCAGTGACCAGTTTAGTTTGATTTGACTGCTTAAAAATCTTGGGCGACATTCAGGGCATCATGGGAGGCATTTAGATTATTGATGGTTCAAGAAGTAATCCTTTTTTGAAGGACTGACTTAAATCGTGAAAAACCAGTTCACAATAGCATTATTTTAGCAATCATAAAATAGTTTTTATGCCCAAAAAAATAGTGCCATTTTGACTAAAAAGTAATGTACTTTTTCTGAAAATATTGTACTTTCAGTTTTTGTGGAAAGCTGTGGGTTCGAGACAGCAGAAATGAAGTTAATTCCCAATGGTTATTCACGGCAAGTTTACGGATCAATGCATTGATTGTCTTTTTGGCGATCGCCTTTTAGCCTAGGGAGTTACTGATGCGGGTTCAATCCCCAGAGTTTTAGGAAGCATAAAGTTTTAAAAAGCTTACCGGACAAGGTTTTGGGGGGCGATCGCTAAAAAAATGAAAAAGTCTGCGATACTGGTATCCGGTCAATTGTCAGAAGGGAAAAATTATGGCAGGTAGCGAAGTCAAAGCCGACTATTGGATTAACGAGTACATTACGCCCTGGGATATTTATAGCCACGGGATCACCAAGATTTTGGCCTATAAACAAACCCAATTTCAGGAGATGGCGATCGTTGAAAGCGGTGCCTATGGTAAAGCCCTGGTGCTGGATGGAAAATGGCAGTCCTGTACCGGCGATGAATTTCTCTACCATGAACCCCTTGTTCATCCGGCGATGATTGCCCACGGTGCGCCGAAAAAAGTGTTGATCCTCGGTGCTGGGGAAGGGGCAACGGTGCGCGAAGTGCTGCGCTGGCAGTCCGTCGAAAAGGTGATGATGGTCGATATCGACGGCGAAGTAGTGGAAGCCTGTAAGGAATATTTGCCAGAGATGCACCAGGGGGTCTTTGATGATCCACGCCTCGATCTGCGCATTGAAGATGCCTTTAAGATTTTAGAAACCACCACCGAGAAGTGGGATGTGATCATTTCTGACCTGTCTGATCCCATCGAGGAAGGCCCTTCCTTTAAGCTCTTTACCAAGGAATATTTCACGCAATTGAAGGATGTGCTCGCGCCCGGTGGGGTTGTGGCGGTTCAGGCTGGCCCCACGGCTCCGGCGAATCTGCGGCTCCATGCGCGGCTGGTGAACACCCTCAAGGCTGTTTACACGAATGTTTCCTCCTACTCGACGCCCATTTCGAGCTACGGCTCCCCCTGGGGTTTTGCGATCTGCACCGATGGAGATTTGAATCTGCGTCCTGACCCGGAAACCGTGGATCAACTTTTGGCTGAGCAAACCACCGGTGGCTTCAAGATTATCGATGGCTTAACGCTGTTGGGAATGTTGCAAACTTTCCGCCATGTCCGCGAGGCGATCGCCACCCACACCGAAGTCTTTACCCTAGCGGAACCGCCGAAATTTTTCGGGAAAGGTCACAAAGCGCAGTAGAGACATTTTTCTAAGTTCTCTCCAGTTTTAAAAACCCCTCTAACTCTCCTCTAGGGGCCACCCCTTTAGCTCCCCTCAAGGGGAGAAGGTTTTTGGGATTTTTGGGCGGCACGGGCCATGATCCAGGCGAGAACGGCCAGGAAGAGAATGCCCCAGAGACCGCCGAGGGGATTGCCATCAACGCCCGTTAGCCAAGGGGAAACGCCTTCTTTGGATTGGATCAAACCCCCCACATTAAAAATGTAATAGCCCCAAACTAAGCCCCCATGGAGACCGATGGGTTTGCCGAGGCGACCAAAGCGCGATCGCTTCGCCCAAACCAGGGTTAACCCCAGCAGCACTAAGCCCGGAAATACTGGCAGCGTTCGGATCATCTCCGGGAGGGGTTTCAGAAAATGTAAAACCGCAAAGGCGATCGCACTGCCCCAAAGCACTATTTTTGAGCCATAGTCCCGCTCTAGCTCGTCATAAACCCAGCCCCGAAAGACCAATTCTTCTGCGAGGGCCACTCCCAAACCGCTCAAGGCTCCTTCGATCACAATGCGAATCAAGGCCGTTGTAGGCGGAATAATCTCGATAAAACCCAACAGATCTTCAAAAATCAGCAGTGCCCAGGTAAACCCCAGGCCGTAGGCCAAACCTGTAACCAAATCCACGCCATTCGCCCGTTGCCACACCAAACCATAGCGCCGGAAGGGTTGCGTTTCCCCGTGGACTTGCTTCACCCAAAAGGGCAGGTAAAACAAAAATTCCACAAACAACAGTCCCATGGTCAGGATGGTGGTCAGGTTTTCGTCGGCGCGAAAAATCAGGTACAACGGGGCCGCGAGGGGAAGCCAGATGATCCCCAAACTCAAGAAAAAAAGTCCCAGCCGCAGGGGTGCTGGGGTGGTTTTACAGAGATGCCAAAATCGTTTCAAGGGAAAAAGTCGTTGAGGTTTGCCACTTTCTATTTAATCTGTTTCTGGGCCGCAATCTGGCGATCGCCTTGATTAAAAAAGCAAAATATCTCTACTCGTCCGGCTCGATGGTGCTGGTGAGGCCGTGCATTTTCAGGGTTTCACAATAAAATTCCGCATGTTCTTGCACACAGGTGATCACCAAGGCAATGCCGTTGGTGTGGGCTTCCATCATGATACTGACCGCCTGGGGTTGGGTCAGACCGGCCACCGTTTGCATCAAGGTCTGTACCACATGTTCCATGGAGTTAAAGTCGTCGTTATGGAGCAGTACCCGGTAGCGGGGGGCTGGTTTACGGATGGTCGAAGTGGAACGTTGTTCGATCACACCGGTAGACATGATGAAGAAACCTCCTAGGCAATATTGGATTCAAGGGAAAAGATGAACTTTTACTGTCTCGGCAACTGTTGAGTTTTTGCCGCAGTAAACAATGTCACAATCAAAAACCGTCGCTTAGGTTATAGCACAAATTTCACGGGAACCTCACCCGGCGATCGCCCCAGAACCCCCCGGAAGAAAACGATACAATGGCAGTAGTTAACATTTTTTTACAAAAAAATCTCCGATGAGTGCGACCGTTTCCCCCCATGTTCTCGCTGAAAATCCCCCCAGTCAGTTTTGGCGATGGCGGGGTTACGACATCCACTATGTCCAGGCCGGCACCAGCCAAGGAAAACCGCCTTTACTCTTAGTCCATGGCTTTGGGGCTTCCACAGACCACTGGCGCAAAAACATCACGGTACTGCAAGGGGATTTTTCGGTGTGGGCGATTGATTTACTCGGCTTCGGGCGATCGCCAAAGGCTCCCGTTGTTTACAGCGGCGCTCTGTGGCGGGATCAACTGCGGGATTTTATTAACGAAGTCATTGGTGAACCCGTGGTGTTAGCCGGGAATTCCCTGGGGGGTTATGCATCCCTCTGTGCAGCAGCCCAATGTCCAGAGGTGGCCAAGGGTTTAATTCTCCTCAACAGTGCTGGCCCCTTCAGTGACCAAGTAAAAGCCCAACCTTCCCCCTGGAAAAAAGCCCTCCGCAAAGTTCTGTTTAGTCCCCTTTCAACCCAGCTTATTTTCCAATACACCAAACGGCGCGCCACCATCCGTAAAACCCTGCAAAAGGTTTACATCAACCAAGGGGCGGTGACCGAACGTTTGATCGACGAAATTCAGCGCCCTTCTAATGATCCGGGGGCAGCCAAGGTTTTCGCGGCGGTTTTTAACACCCCAGAAGGAGCCAAAGTCGATCATCTCCTGGAAGCACTAGATCGACCGTTACTGATGATTTGGGGCGAAAAAGATCCCTGGATTCGGGCACGGGAACGGGGGGCAAAGTTTAAACAACACTGTCCCAACCTCGTGGAATATTACCTAGAGTCCGGCCACTGTCCCCACGACGACACACCGGAACTGGTCAATCCTTTAATTCGCGATTGGCTCAACCAAACGTTTTAGGAAATCAAGCAATTTTGGTGCAATGACGATGGCGACCACTTTTAATCTTTCACCCCTCATCCGCATTACCCTGTTGAGTCTCTATGTTTCACTCACAGTCCCGATTCCGTTTTTAGCGGACGTCACCCAAGCCCCTGTTTCGCCAGTGCTCCTCTGGGTTGGTTTGGGGTTGGGGGCGATTTTCCTCTACGGTGCCCTCAGTGAAAAGGTCTGTCTGGATGAAACCGGAATTACCGTCACCTATCCGACTTGGTTCCGCTGGCTGACCCGTAAGGGCTGGTCATTGCCCTGGAAAAAAATCGACCAACTGAAAATGCGCACCACGGGTCAAGGGGGCTTGGTTTATTATTTCGTCACCCCAGAACGCGATCGCGCCTATTTGTTACCGATGCGGGTGGCGGGCTTTGCGAAGATGGTGGGCTTGATTGAAGCACAAACCAATATTGATACCAGCGATGTGCGGCCCCTGTCTCAACCGTGGATGTACATGATTTTGCTGGGGTTTACGGTGCTGCTGTGCCTCGTGGATGGTTGGGCGATCGCCACCGCCCTGACTTTGTCCTAAGCTCCGGACATTATCTGCGGTTCTGGGCTTCAGATCTAAGATTTCCTTCTAATGTGGAAACAAAGTCATCTGCAAGGGAAGGAAGAAAAAACATGGTGCGAGTCAAACCTTACCTATTTTGTTTGGCGATCGGGTGTTGGCTGGGTGCGACCCCAGGGGCGATCGCCAACCCGGAACCCGGTTGGGAACCCTGGCGACCCAACGAAACAGAAGACGACAACTGGTCGTTTAGTGCGGGGTTTTCTAATCTGGAACTGGGGGGCTACATGGACTATGAATATACCTGCACCCAAGCCGCTACAGCAGCAGGGCAAGAACCCGTTTTTGAATATCGCTTAAATAGTTTAGTGAAAGCCATTGGCACAGGTCAGGTGCAATATCGCTGCCTCGTCAATGATCAAGTCGTTGCCCAGCACACCAGTACAGCCACCTTAAATGATCAACCCTCTCGCGGTTGTTTGATCGTTCAGAGTGATTTGGGGACGGGTCTTAATGTTAGGCAGGAACCCACTGTCGCAGCGCCAGTTGTGGGATTTCTCAGCAACGGCAGTCAGATTATGGTGACAGGATCGCCCGCCTACCTCAGTGAAGACACCACCGGGCGAACTTGGCTTTATATTCCCTTTCAGCAGGATTACGCCTGGACGTCTGTCATGGCCGAAGCTGGCGGTCACATTAATTACCGTTTCTGTGATTAATCAGGCTCAATTTTTGGTTTGCGATTCCCCAGGCGATCGCCACTGCCTTAACCTGGGCATAACACGCTAAAATCAGGGTTCTGTTTCGGGACTTGGGCGACAGAAAAAGAATGTATTTGCAAACCTTGCACCTCCGTAATTTTCGCAACTACCAGCATCAGCACGTTGATTTTTCGGCCCAAAAAACCATCTTGATCGGCAACAACGCCCAGGGAAAGTCCAACCTCCTCGAAGCCGTCGAACTCCTGGCCAGCCTCAAGACCCACCGCACCAGCCGGGACGCCGACCTAGTGAAACAAGGGGAAGCCACCGCCCGCATCCAAGCCCAAATTCAGCGCGGCTATGGCACCGTTGACTTTGATCTGTTGCTCCGCAACCAGGGGGGACGCACCCTCAAGCTCAATGGCGAAACCCTCCGTCGCCAACTCGATGGTCTCGGTACCCTGAATGCCGTGGAATTTTCCTGCCTTGATTTAGACCTCGTGCGGGGTGGGCCTGACTGTCGTCGCCAATGGATTGATAATCTTTTGATCCAGTTAGAACCTGTCTATGCCCGGATTTTGCAGGAGTATCAACAGGTGCTGAAGCAACGCAATGCCCTCTTAAGAACGGCCAAAAAACTCCACCGGAACCAAGCGGCGATCCCCACTGATTTGACCCAACAGTTGACCCTCTGGGATCTGCAATTGGCAGCTACAGGTTCGCGGGTCACCAGAAGGCGATCGCGGGGGTTGCTCAGGCTGATGCCCCTGGCCCAAGCTTGGCACCGTGATATCAGTAGCCAAACCGAAACCTTAGAAATCACCTATTGTCCCAATATTCCCTGGCAACAGGATGACCCCCACCATGTGCAACAGGCCTGCCTCGACAAAATAGAACAACGCCGCCAAGCAGAACAACACCAGGGCAGCAGCATGGTTGGCCCCCACCGGGACGAAATCGAATTTTCCATTAATGGCACCCCCGCCCGCTTCTATGGCTCCCAGGGGCAGCAACGCACCTTGGTTTTAGCGCTCAAACTCGCCGAGCTGCAACTCATTGAGACGATCATCGGAGAACCGCCCCTGTTACTTTTAGATGATGTCCTGGCTGAGCTTGATCCCTCCCGCCAAAATCAACTGCTAGATACGATTCAAACCCGTTTCCAAACCCTGATTACAACCACTCACCTCAATTCCTTTGGGGCAGACTGGCTAAAGCATTCGCAAATTTTGACGGTAAACCAAGGCACCTTACAACCCTACGCCCGTCCCCTGTCGGAAACCTACGGCCCCTGAGGTAGATTGGCTCCCCACGACAGATGACAATCCTGGAATTCGATCATAATGTAAGGGTATTTGCTCTTTTTGGTGTGAGCTGACCATGATTGCCAATCCTTCTAGTTCTCCGAGCTTCGATAACGTTACGCCCCTACCCCAGAGTGGTGCTTCGGTACCCATTTCTGTTTATCAACAACTAGCCGAAAAACTCCGGGCCACCCAAGCGGAGATGACAGCCCTCCAGCAGGAAAATCAACAGTTGCGGGTGCATAACCGGAAGCTATATAACCAGGTGCATCAGGTGGTGCAATCTACAGAATGCCTCAAGGAAATGGTCAACCGCCATGATTTTGGCATTGAGCCACTGCCACCGGTTACCCCCCACCACCGTCCCCCACAGGAAAAGCCAACTGTGAATAATGTGGTCGCGGCTCTACCGACGCCAGAACCAGTACGGCAGTTTACGACGGTACTGCCGGAGCATTTTGAGAGTGGGACGGATTTTGATGCTGGGGTGAGTGCCTGGGTGCTCTTGGTAGCGGCGATCGCCATGATTTTGACAGCATTTGGGGCAGGATACATGGTAGTTTTACCTCTGCTGAACAATAACAACGCCCCATCCCGATAAGCTGGGATTGGTACTTTTTTCTAGACATAATGGCAACAATTCAAGCTTTACGAGGAACAAAGGATATTTTTGCGCCGGAGATCGCCTACTGGCAGAAGGTGGAGGCGGTGGTGCGCGATTGCCTCGGCCGGGCGATGTACCAGGAGATCCGCACGCCCATCTTTGAGCAGACCAGCTTGTTTGAGCGGGGGATCGGTGAGGCGACGGACGTGGTCAGTAAGGAAATGTATTCTTTCACAGACCGGGGCGATCGCCCAATTACCCTCCGACCTGAAGGGACAGCAGGGGCAGTCCGGGCCTATATTGAGCGGAAATTGTTTGCCCAGGGTGGTGTGCAGCGGCTGTGGTACACAGGGCCAATGTTTCGCTACGAAAGACCCCAGGCGGGCCGCCAACGGCAATTTCACCAGGTGGGGGTCGAGGTGCTTGGCAGTGCGGATCCCCGCGCCGATGTGGAAGTGATGGCGATCGCCACGGAAATTTTGCAGAAACTGGGCCTGAAAAATCTAAGTTTACAACTGAACTCGGTGGGCAATGGCGGCGATCGCCAACGGTATCGTGAAGCTCTGGTGAATTACTTACTCCCTTTTAAGGCGGATCTCGATGCCGATTCCCAGGAGCGGCTCGAGCGCAATCCCCTGCGCATTTTGGATAGTAAAGATCAAAAAACCCAGGAAATCGCCCAAAATGCCCCCAGTATCCTGGATTATCTGGGAGATGACTCAAAAAAACATTTCGACCAAGTGCAAGCCTCCCTTACGGCCCTGGGCATTGATTATGTGTTAAACCCTTGCCTTGTGCGGGGCCTAGACTACTACACCCACACCGCCTTTGAAATCCAATCCAGCGACCTCGGTGCCCAGGCCACGGTCTGTGGAGGCGGGCGTTATGATGGCCTCGTGGCGGAATTGGGTGGCCCCGAAACGCCAGCAGTGGGTTGGGCCATTGGTTTGGAGCGTTTGGTGATCCTGTTACAACAATTGGGAGAAGCCCCCGGCCCCCAACTTGATTTTTACCTCGTTTCCAAAGGAGAACAGGCCGAGGCCGCCGCTGTGATTTTGGCCCATAAGTTGCGTTTTGCGGGGTTCTCGGTGGAGCTTGATCTCAGTGGTAGTGCCTTTGGGAAGCAATTTAAACGGGCTGACCGTAGTGGGGCGATCGCCTGTTTGGTGCTCGGCGATGAAGAAGCCGCCAACCAGCAGGTACAACTCAAATGGCTCCAGACCAAGGCCCAAGAAACCCTGGCCCAAGCAGATCTGCTGGGAAATCTTGAGTCGTGGCGTCAAAAAATTCAGCAGGCAAAACATTAGAATCCCAGAGGAGGCGTCGATGGTGCACTGGCAATTTCTGCTACAAAAAAAAGGCGATCGCAATTGGGACATCCTCCAGACCGAGACCCTGAGCTTAGCGCCTGGGGAGTATCGTCTAGCTGCCCGGGGCGACGCCCAAGTAGAAATTCACTGTGAGATTTGCTTTCCCCAAGGGCAAAGATCGCAGCGCATAGATGTCACCACCGACCAGGGCTTATTTGCGATCATGCCCCTGCAACACCTCGGTGCTGGAAAATGGGTGATCATCTGCCGGAGCCTTGAGGTGACTAACCCCTGGGAAAAACGTCTCACGCTCCAGGTCACCCAGCCAACATTTAAGCCGTTGCCGCTGCCCCCAAACCCCAATGTCTTTTCCTTTGAAACAACGTTTTCCTTGGCAGACAGTCACCCAGAAACAGCAGATCAGTCTACCCAAAAAATAAGCGACGACATTCCCCCTCCACGGGAGGAAACAGCAGCAACACCCGTGATGAATTCTTTGGCCGACGCTGACCAAAGTGCAGCAAACCATGAAACGTTAGAAGAATTAGCCGGAGTAGATGAGGCTCCCACTCTGTTAGAAACGTCAAAAACATCCACACCCCCAGCATCCCCAGAACCAGACGAAGAGGAACACGCCACCGCCCTGCTAGAAAATTCCCTCACGGCATTGGATGAGCTGCTCAGGGAAGAATTAGAGCCGATTTGGGCAGAAATGGATCAAGTGGCCCAAGCTCAAATTGCCGCTGCACCACCCGCGCCGCCCACTTTGGATATTCCTCCGGCCCCACTCTCCTATCAGATCGTTCTGGCGCAGACCGTTTATCTCTGGGATAAAGCCCAGGCACCGGAACTCCGGGGAGACATTCAACCCAATCCCGCCGCTGGCGATCGCCAACCAATTTCTGAGCCTGGCACCCTAACGTTTACCCTCCGGGATCCCCAGACAGCCACAGTGGTAACCACCTTAACGGCGGCGATCGCCCTTGATGATTTTCCCTGTGCCTTTAGCCAAACCATTACCATCGATGGGTCTTTGACAACTCTGCTCCTGGTCGGAGAAATCACCCTACACACGGAGGCAGGGGCATTACTCGCCCAGCAAACCTTTAGCCTTATGGCAGATTATGGGGCGATCGCCAACCAACTCCAAGTAACCGCGCCCCCAAAACCAGATTCTCCAGCGCCAACTACGCCCACCCCCAAACCCCTCAAGCTTCCTACCCCTGAGGCCGTGGCTCCTAGTCCCCAGCCCCAAAGTCAGCAAACCCCGACCATTCTGCCCCCCAAGCTCAAAACCAAAGGTCAAAAGTCAACCACGGGCCTGCAATTGCCCAACTTCACTGCCAAGGCAACTGTGCCTGATGTTCCCCCGTCAGACCAAACTGAACCGACCGATGAAGCACCTGTAAGCTTCTCAGATCATGCCCTAAAAGCCTCAGAAGCTAATGACCCCCAGACAGCGGCGCCAAAGACGGACAAAGATACTGCTGCACAAGACTCTAATCCCCCTGCTGCCGAAGCCTCGGAAACGCCTCCGGCAGAGGATTTGGATTGGAATTCACGGTTTTTTACCCGGTTAAATGCCCTGGCCGTGGATGGAGAAGATGCCACCTGGTTAATGCCCGAACCGGAACCGCCGACAGTCCCCCCTGAAGCAACCCTAGAAGCAGAGAACCCACCACCGACACCATCGCCCCGCTTGGAAATTGTTGTTGATAGCCTCTGGGATGAACAACTTGAAGTCCAAAGCCCAGAAGAGGTACCGGAAGCTACCCCAGAAACGACGTCTGAATTCCCTGAGCCGGAAATGCCTTTCGCTCCAGAAACACAAACTGACCCACCACCATTACCGATTCCAGAACCCCAGCTGCACCTTGATAAAACGGCTTACCAGGTGGCAGATTTAGCCGTTGTTGAATTGAGTTTACCCGCCGGGGGCGATCGCCTCCATGGACAACTGTGGCTCCAGGATCGCCAAACGCGGGAACTTTTAGCCGGGCCATTTCAACTAATGACCTTTACCCCAGGCTCCGAAGGACGGCTCTATTGTCGCCAAGTGGTTTCGATTCCCCCCGGTGCTTTGGCGTTGAGGTTTGAGGCGATCGCCCTTGACCCCCACTCCCAACAAGAAAGCCGTAAAGTGAGCCAAGACTGTCAGGTGTTGCCAACCGCAGCCACAAACGGAGATTGGCCTGCCCTCGAATCTGGAGAATCTTGGTGATGTTACCCTTGGGCAAAGAATCGTTCTACTCGGTCTGTCTGGCATAACGGAGCATTTTGATGAAAAAACCCATCCTGATCATTGCGAGTTCAATTTTGGCCCTCGGTGTAGTGGGGGGTGGAGCTTTGCTAGCAACGGAAAACTGGTTAGGCCAGCGCCTGGAAACGGAACTCGAAAGCGAACTCACCGAGAGCACGGGCATTGAGGCGGCAGTGGGTCAGACCGAGGTGCAACTCCTCCAACGTCGGGTAATGTTTCATGATTTGGCCTTTGCGAACGTGCCGGGCTTTTCTGGGGAAAATCTATTGGTAATTCGTCACATCGAACTGCAAAACCCCCAACTGCAAGGCAAACCCCTCCAGGTGGCGATCGCCAACCTCGAAGGGGTCACGGTCAACATCGAAGGCGATCTAAATGACTTGCCGGATCCGCGCCTTGTGGGTGCCCTACCCAATGTCAACATCGCCCAATTGATCGAACAACTAGAGCCACAGATCCAAGCTTCCAGCACGGCCGATGGTCAACCCACCACGACATTTACGGTGGATCAACTAGCGGTGCAAAATATCCAGGTAAATTTAAACCTCACGGTGCCTTGGCAGGAGCAGGCGATCGCCCGGCAGATCACTGTACCGGATGTCAGCCTTACGGGGGTGACGAACCTCAACCTAGGCGACAAATTAGGCGAAAGCCTTGGGGCGGCCCTCACCGAAGAATTATCCTTGTTTTTCTTTGAAGAAATTTTGCCCGGTTCCTTTCAATATGCCCAGGAATCTTTACCCGGAAACCTAGACCTCTCTGGGTTTGAACTGCCGGACACCATCGAAATCCCATCCCCCCAGCGCCCCTAGCCTGACCTTGGGGAACAATTGTGGCGCGTTTGAATTCTTTGCGCTGCAACGGGGTCGTGTAGTCCCTGGAAATTTTGGCTATCCTTAAGACGGCAAACGGCGATCGCCACGATTCCGATTTCTAGTTATTTTGTCATTATTTCAAGTGTGAGTATTTTATGGATCAGCGGCCACCATCAATGGGAACTTGCCCCAGAAAAATTACCCAGGCCCGGCAGCAACCTTGGCGTCACCGTCTCCAGGCCTTTTGTCTCGCCCTTGGTTTGGGTGGCCTTTCCCTCGGTATCGATCCCCTCACCGCCCAGGCCCAAGTCAATAATCAACTAGACGAATATTGCCGCCTCAATGCTGGGGCGATCGCCGCGAAAGATCAACGGCGCGCCGCCGCTATCCAAGGTGATCGTAACGCCCAAGCCGAGTACCAAGCACTCCTACAACAACACAAAGATCAACTGCAGCGTTGCCGTCAAACCTACTGGCCACGGCACCAGGCCATGTGGCTCCGCGTCTATCCTTGCGACACAAAAGCCGGGATGATTGAGCGGATTCTCGACGACATTGTCAACAAAGGCTACGATCAGCTTTATCTCGAAGTCTTTGCCGATAGCCAGGCCCTGTTACCCAAAAACCAAAACAATACCCCCTGGCCGTCCCGCATCCAAACCCCCGGCCTCGAAAATCGCGATGTGATGGCTGAAATCATCGAGAAAGGTCGGGCGCGTGGTCTAGAGGTCTATGCTTGGCTATTTGGGATGAACTACGGCTATGTCTATGGAAATCGGGGCGATCGCCAAAGTGCCATGGCCCGGAATGGTTACGGTGAAACCAGCCTCGACTTTGTCCAAGATGGTGCCCAAGCCTTCGCAGATCCCTACAATGCGATCGCCCAGGCCGACTATAAAAATCTCGTCAATCAGATGCTCCAGCGGCAACCCGATGGCATTTTATTCGATTACATCCGCTACCCCCGGGGCACCGGTGCCCGCTCCGTGGCGGCTTCCGTGGCGGATCTGTGGATCTATAGCCCCGCCTCAGCCCAAGCCCTCTACGACCGCGCCGAAAATCGCCAGGGTCTAACCCTCATCGAAAAATATCTCCGCCAAGGCAACATTACCGTCGGGGATGTGGCGGCAGTTTTAGCCCAATACCCCGAAGAAGGCACGCCCCGGTGGCAGGGTCGAAAAATCCTGGGGGATGAAGCCGATCTAGACGTCAATGCTCTCCATCAACGCCTCGTAGCGGAACTTTGGTATCTCACCGTCAGCCATGCGGCCCAAGGGGTCGTGGATTTTGTGAATAGCGCCGCCGCTCAGGCCCAAAGTCGCAATATTCCTGCGGGGGCCGTATTTTTCCCGGGGGGTAATCAACCCGTGGGTCAACGGGGTTTTGATTCTCGCCTCCAACCTTGGGATAAATTTCCTGGTTCGATGGAGTGGCACCCCATGGCCTATGCTGTCTGTGGCAACAGCAGTTGCATTGTTGACGAAATTAATCGGGTGCGTCAGTTTGCGCCAGCGGGGACAAAGATTATTCCGGCCTTGGCGGGAGATTGGAACCGTGCCCAGGACAATCGCCCTTCCCTCAAGGATCAAATGGCCGCCATCAAAGCTAGCTTCCCGGACATTACCCAGGTGAGTCATTTTGCTTACTCTTGGCAGGAACCACAATTTGATAATGACCGCAAATTTTGTCGCGTCTAGAATACTGGGGGGATTGGCTCGGTGACGAGGTACTTAGAGATTCATTGCATAGGTGTCATGAACGATTCAAGCACACCCCACAATAGAATCTAGTCATCGGTAGCCAATTATTTTCCCTAATCTTTTCTCTGTGATGGTTTTGTCGTCATTATCTCGTTTGTCTTCCCGTTTTTTGATTCATCAACCGGAACCTTGGTGGAAGCACGTGGTCGTGGCGATCGCCTATTGTGTTACGGCCCTGTTTTCCCACAATTTTACGGTTTACCCAGAAACAGGTTCGACGCCCATTTGGATTCCGGGGGGGCTAGCAGTGGGCTTCCTGGTCGTGTGGGGGCTACCCATGTGGTGGGGGGTCTTGGGGGGCATTTTGGTCGCAGAGATCGTCATTTACCAAGCCTGGCTCAGTGTGCCTAATTTGTTGATGACCCTCGGCATTACGGCGATCGCCACCGCCGGAAAAGTCTTAGCGGCCTATTGGTTACAATGTCGCAACCAACACCGTTATTTTTTAGACCGACCGGAGACGACCCAAAATTTTATCCTCTACAGTTGCATTCTGAGCCACCTCCCCGTGGCGATCGCCTGTGCCCTTATCGTTTGCCTGGCCGGGAAAGCCCCTTGGTCGCTGTACCCAGAAATTGCTGGGACTTGGTTTCTCAGTGACAGCTTTGGCATTCTCATTTTTGCGCCTCTGATTATTGCCACCCAGCATGGCTACCGTGAATTTATCCATCACCTCAAAAAATATTGGTTAGCGGCCATCAGCATCGCCGCCCTGACCCTCGGCATTAGTCACCTGGTGATCAACGGCTACCACGGTGAATATCTCCTTGCCCCTCTCCTGGTGTGGACAACCTTTCAGTTTAAAGAAGTTGGCGCAACACTCCTGATGGTGATGATCGTTTTGATGGTGGCGATTAGCACCGTCCAGGGCTATGGCACCTTTGTGGGGGAGTCGCTGCGTAATTCCCTGCTGCTCTCGCAATTTTTTATTGCCTGCATTGGCCTGATGACGTTGATGTTGATTGCGGTACTAAACGAAAAAAAGCAAGCCAAAGCCGATCTCAAGGCAATGAATCAAACCCTTGCCAGCCAAAATCAACGCCTCGAAGAGCTGGCGACCCAGAAAGAATTAGCCCATCAGCAGCGGGAAAATCTCTTGGTTAAATATAATCAAGCCCTGAAACGACAACTAAACCTTATCCAAGCTAAACAAGCCGCAGAAATGGCGGCCCAGGAAAAGAGTGAATTTCTCGCCAACATGAGTCACGAGATTCGCACGCCCCTAAATGGGGTGATTGGTGTGGCCCAATTGCTACTGACTATGGATCTCAAGGATGATCAAGCAGAATTGGTCGCCATTATTGAAGACAGTGGTAAAACCCTACTGAATATCATCAACGATATCCTTGATTTTCTTCGGATTGAGTCGGGCAGCCTCCGCTTAGAAGCCCGTTGTTTTTCGTTTCAGGAACTGTTGAAATCTGTCTTCACCCTCCTGAAAGTACAGGCCGACCAAAAGGATATTGATTTGCAATATTGTGTGGCGGATTCGATTCCCAATATTTTGATGGGGGATGATTTACGGCTGCGGCAAATTCTGTTTAACCTTTTGGGTAATGCCCTCAAATTTACGGCAACGGGATCTGTGCAATTGGTGATCACAAGCCACACGGTGCCGTCCCTGAGCGATCCCCCAACGGAGGAACTGAGTTTTCAAATTTTAGATACGGGCATTGGCATTCATGTTGCCCAACTCAATCAACTATTTCAACCTTTTATCCAGGCTGATGCTTCCATTAGCCGTCGCTATGGGGGGAGTGGCTTGGGGTTGGCGATCGCCAAACGTCTGGTGAATCTCATGGGCGGCAAAATTTGGGTTGAGAGCAATGGTGAGCTGGCTGGTGATCCACCGCCAGACTGGTTTACTCCCGGTGAATTAGATCCCCAGAGTTATGGTGCTTCTTTTTACTTTACGTTTTTGAGCCATCCCGTCTCGGAGCTAGATGGTGCTCCCAACCCAAATTGAACGAGCGAGCGGGCTAATTACGCGGAGTGGAGTAGGGGAGCCGCGCCCAGGAGTTTTTGGGTGTAAGGGTGTTGGGGATGATTGAAAATATCGGCAGTCTGACCCAATTCAACGATTTTGCCCTGGTTCATCACCGCAATGCGATCGCACAAAAACTTCGCCACCCACAGATCATGGGTAATAAACAGATAGGTCAGATTAAACTCCGCTTTTAGGGCTTGCATCAAATCTAAAACCTGAGCCTGGATACTCGCATCGAGCATACTCACGGGTTCATCACAGATCACAAGGCGCGGCTCGGTAATCAAAGCCCTGGCAATGCCCACCCGTTGCTGTTGCCCCCCAGACAATTGCCGAGGATAGCGAGCGTAATACTCCTCAGCGGGCGTTAGACCGACCTTTTCCAGCATTTGCAATACCTTTTCTTTAACCGCTGGCTCCGTCGCTAACTGGTGAATATGGAGGGGATCACCGATATTTTCCCCCACGGTCATTAGGGGATTCAAAGAAGCATGGGGATCTTGAAAAATCATCTGGAGGTGCCGTCGCTCCGGTCGCATTTGTCCCACTGACAGTCGGTTTAATTCTTTCCCTGCAAATACGACTTTGCCCCCGGTAGGTTTGATCAGTTGCAAAATTGTCCGGGAGAGGGTGGATTTGCCGCAGCCGGATTCGCCGACAAGGCCCAAAATTTCCCCTGCATAGATGTCAAGGTTAATCCCATCGACAGCGCGGATCACCTGGGTTTTTTGGCCGGTGATCAGCCGTTGAAACAGGTTGCTCTCCAGGGTGTAATGTTGCTCTAAGTTTTCGAGGGAGAGGATCGGTTGTTTCTCTTGGTGAGGGGAAATTTCTTGATCGCTGTGGAGATGGAGGGCGGCTTCCAGGAGGGATTGGGTATAGGGATGCTGGGGGTCATTGAAGATTTGCTTGACGGGGCCAGTTTCGACAATTTGGCCTTGGTGCATCACGGCGATGTCTGTACAGTATTCGGCGACCATGGCGAGATCGTGGGAAATCAGCAACAAGCCCATCTCCCGTTCGGCGCAGAGACGGGTCAGTTCCTGGAGGATTTCGTTGGCAACGGTGACATCGAGGCTGGTGGTCGGTTCGTCGGCGATGATGAATTTTGGATCCAGCAGCAGGGCCAGGGCGATCGCCACCCGTTGACGCATCCCGCCGCTAAATTCGTGGGGATATTGATGCCAGCGGTTTTCGGGAATGCGCACAGCCGCCAGGGTTTCAATGGCTTTTTGTTTTGCGGTTTGGGCGCTGAGGTCGGGACGATGGCAGCGGAGGGTTTCGAGGCAGTGGTTGCCGATGGTCATCAGGGGATCCAGCCGGGTCATCGGGTCTTGGAAAATTAACCCCACCACTTCGCCTCGGTAATGGCGTAGGGCTTCGCCCTTGAGATCTAAGATGGGTTTTGCCTGAAAAGTGGCATTGCCAGTCACTTGGGAACCCCGTGGCAGCAGTTGCAACAGGGCGCGGCCAATGGTGGATTTACCGCAGCCGGATTCGCCCACGAGGCCGAGGCGATCGCCTTGATTCACTTGAAAAGACACCCCAGCAACGGCCCACTGTAAAGCTTGACCCTGGGCGGGATAGGCGATGTGTAGATCTTGAACCTGAAGCAGAGGAGGGGTCATGACGAACTTACCAAGGAACACTGACCCTCTGATTTTAAGGGGATTTCTGGCCCTGCCGAGTATTTTTCCAGATAAACAGTATATTTTTAGAGACTCTTCCAATGGCTACTATGCGATCGCTTTATTTCCTCGTCCCCGGTGTCAGTAAAAAATTTGCCAGCGGTGGCCTCTTTGCCGAAATCAAGACCTGTGAACTGGCCCAACAACTGCAATCCGCCCATTTAGTCACCTACCGAGAAAAATCCCCAGATCATCTTTATTTACCGGAACTGCTGCCCCAGGTGCAGCCCCAGGAAGCTATTTTTGTGATCAGTTGGGGCTTTGATATTCCGCGTCTGGTCAAACAACTGCGATCGCATCCGGTGGTTTACCATGCCCACAGCACCGGCTATGGGTTTAAGCTCCCCAGTCGCATTCCCATTTGGGCGGTGAGTCGCAATTCCCTAGGCTATTGGGGACAACGGGCACCGAATAATCCTTTGTTTTATCTACCCAATCAAATTTCCCCGGAGTTCGAGAACTGGCAGCAAGAACGGGATATTGATGTATTGGTGCAAACCCGTAAAACTTCTAGCTATGTGCTCCAGCAACTGGTGCCCTACCTCCAGCAACGATGTCGCGTAGAAGTGATAAATTCCTTCGTGCCAGACCTTGCGGCCCTCTTTAATCGCAGTAAAATTTATCTCTATGATTCTGCGGAATATTGGCTGAATAATGCGGTGAGTGAAGGCTTTGGTTTGCCACCCCTAGAGGCGATCGCCTGTGGTTGTCAGGTCTTTAGTAGCGTCAACGGTGCTTTAGCAGATTACTTAGATCCGGGCTTCAATTGTCAAAAAATCAGTACCTATTGTGTCGAATACGATGGCGATCGCCTTTTGGCCGCCCTCAACAATCCCCCAGCCGCCACCAATGCCCAAGCCCTCTTGCAGGAATACCGCACCAAAACGATTCTGCTCCGGTTTGCCACCATTCTCCAGGAGGTTAATCATTTCTTTGACTACCAAGGCCAATATCCAGGCAATATCCAACTCCAGCGACAAAATCCTCTCCTGGTGCGCCTCCGCTTGGCCCTCCGCCAACAACTTGCCCGGTGGCGCGCCTAATGCCATTTCATTTTTTTGATCTTTTATAAATGCTTTTTTGTAATTTTGATCGGCCATGACCATCGCCAGAACCATTTGCCTCGGCTTTCTCGGAGCTATTCTATTGGGTACGTTACTTTTGATGTTGCCTTTTTCCACCGCCTCCGGAGAATGGAATAGCCCCCTCATCGCCCTATTTACCTCGACTTCCGCCGTTTGTGTTACAGGATTAATCGTGGTGGATACAGGCACAGCCTTTTCCAACTTTGGTCAGGGAGTTATTCTCCTGTTGATCCAACTGGGGGGACTAGGCTACATGACCCTCTCGACATTTCTCATGCTGCTGCTGGGGCGTCGGTTTGACTTGGCTCAAAAATTTGCCATTAAAGAATCCTTTGACCAACCCTACAACCAAGGGACGCGCAACTTAATTCGTTCAATTATCGCCACGACCCTAATTGGGGAACTGACGGGGATTTTTCTCCTGTTTGGGCGGTTTAGTCGAGACTTTGATCCCGGTGAAGGGTTGTGGCTCGCAATTTTTCACAGCATCAGCGCTTGGAACAATGCGGGCTTTAGTTTGTTTGCGGACAGTTTAGTTGGCTATCAAGATTCCCTTTTGGTGAACGGGGCGATCTCTGGCTTGATCATTTTTGGTGGCATTGGTTATGAGGCGATCATCGAAATGTATCTGTGGTTGCGGCACCGTCTCCAGCGCAAAAGCCGACGCTTTACCTTTTCGTTGAATTTTGAAGTGGTCACCTCTACCACCTTCTGGCTCCTGGGCCTGGGGACTGTGGCTTTTTTGTTTGTGGAATGGGCCAATCCAACCACCTTTGCGGGGATGAGTTGGGGTGATAAGGCGATCGCCGCTTGGTTTCAATCGGTGACCACCCGCACCGCTGGGTTTAATAGCATTGACATCGGCAAGCTGAGTACCGCCGGACTGTTTATCACCATGGGTTTGATGTTTATTGGGGCGAGTCCCAGTGGCACCGGGGGCGGGATCAAAACAACCACCATTAATATCCTGGCGAATTGCACTAAATCCGTGCTCTATGGTCAAACCCGTGTCACTGTTTTTGACCGTGAAATTGCCCAGAGTATCGTTTTTAAGGCGATCGCCGTTGTTTTTGGTTCTGCCACCGTGATCACCATTGCCACGGCGATTATTTCCATCAGCAACCCTGAGATCGAATTGATTGCGATTTTGTTTGAGGTGATTTCGGCCTTTGCCACCGTTGGCCTGTCCACGGGGATTACTGCCAGCCTTTCTGCTGTCGGTCAACTGACCCTAATTGCCACCATGTACTGTGGTCGGGTCGGGGTACTCTTGCTGATGTCGGCCATCGTCGGGGAAATCACCCCACGCCGCATTAGCTATCCCGAAGAAAATTTATTGGTGGGTTGAGCCGCAGCACCTCGGCCAGAGGAATGTCCCAAGGCTTCACCAGCGCTTGAAATTCGAGTAGGATCATCGGTTAAGATGCGGCGATCGCCTCCACAGCATTTTGAACCTTTCGCAATCACATTAGCCACGAGTTAACAACCATTTGGGTTTTGGAGTAAAACAAACGGTGAATTTACGGAATTGGAATTTTCTCTTTCAGGGTTTTCGGCAGGAAGAAAGTCGTCAGTTTGCGGTCATTGGCCTGGGACGATTTGGTCGTGCCGTCTGCACAAAATTACACAACATGGGCTACGAAGTCCTCGGCACCGATATCAACCCGAAATTAGTCGCCCAGGTGGTTTCCGAAAAACTCGTCTCCCACGCAATGCAGTTGGATTCCACCGAGGTGATGGCCCTGCGTCAGGCGGGCATTTTTGAATTTGACACTGTCATTGTGGCGATTGGGAATTATCTCCAAGAAAGCATTGTCACGACCTTGAATGTGAAGGAAGGGGGCGTCGAACATGTGGTGGCTAAGGCCTCCTCGGAGGTACATGGCAAGCTCCTGAAACGGGTGGGGGCCGACCGCATTGTTTACCCAGAATATGAAGCTGGAGCCGCCCTCGCGATGACCCTCACAAAACCGTCAATCCTCGACCGCTTTGATATTGACGAAGAACACAGCATTGTCGAGATTAAAATCCCAGAGGCTTTCCATGATAAAACCCTAGCGGAACTGTCCCTACGGGCTAACTACGGGGTGAATGTGTTAGCAGTGGGCAATGAAGAGCATTTTGAAATTAACCCTGGGCCAGAGCATCGCCTGGATAAGTCGCTAATGATGATGGTGATTGGGACTAATGACGCGATCCATCGCCTACCGTTGTCCTAAGTTGCCCCGGCCCATGACCAAACCCTATCAACGGATCCCCATCGCAACAAGTGATGACCCCCTGGTGCCAATCCCCGCAGGTCTTTTTTCTTTGGTGACGCCCCACCCCTACATGGCTTTGGGGGCTGATTATGGGGGGCGATCGCCTTATTTTTTGCGCCGCCGAGTCCTCGACAAACTCATCCAAGCCCAGAATTTCTTACGGGCTGCCCATCCAGAATTCCAAATTCAAATCTTCGATGCCTACCGACCGATCCCGGTGCAGCAATTCATGGTGGACTACACTTTCACCCAGCTAAAAGGCGATCGCCCCTTAACTCCCCCCGAAACAGCCCAGATTTGGGAGCAGGTGTTGCAATTTTGGGCCGTGCCGAGCCGCGATCCAGCGACCCCACCGCCCCACAGTACCGGCGCGGCCCTGGATGTGCGTTTGGTAAACCGCGCTCAGGAACCTCTGCCGATGGGAGGAGAGATTGATGACATTGGCGATCGCTCCTACCCAGATTTTTATGCCGCCGCCACCACGCCCCCAGAGCAGCAGTACCATCACAATCGCCAACTGCTTAGGCAGGCCATGGAACAGGCAGGCTTCGTGATTCATCCCAACGAATGGTGGCACTTTTCCTATGGGGATCAGCTCTGGGCCTGGCAAACCCAAAGGGCGATCGCCCACTACGGTAGAATCTAGGACACAATTTTTCTGATAAATAATGGCGCGTAAACCCTGGTTAGAACTGCCCTTGGCAATCTTTTCCTTTGGCTTTTATAAAGTCAACAAATTCCTGATTGGGAATCTCTACACTTTGTATTTGGCGCTGAATAAAAAAAATGCAAAAGAATGGCGCATTATTGGAGAAAAATCCCTCCAAAAATTCCTCAGCTTACCCGTTTTAATGACCAAAGCGCCCCGCTGGAATACCCACGCCATTATCGGTACCCTGGGGCTACTTTCTGTCGAAAAAGAACTCACCATTAACCTCGAAACCATCCGTCAATCTACAGAAGCTTGGGTCGGTTGTATCTACGACTTTCCTGGTTATCGCACGGTGTTGAATTTCACGCAACTTACCGACGATCCCGGCCAAACAGAACTCAAGATCTCCTTAACCAAGGGCAAATATACCGTCGGTTTACGCTACTACCACCCCAAGGTGAATCCTCGCTTTCCGACAGTTAAAACAGACCTAGATCTAACCGTAGCGACCTTGGTTGTTTCGCCCCAAAATAACGACTTTTATCAAACCCTAGCCCAGAAAACAAACCCTTATTTTCGTCTGCTCCACTACTACATTTTTACGCTGTTTAAATTTCGGGATGTCTTACCCGCAGCTTTTGTCAAAGGAGAATTTCTGCCCGTTGGCGCCACCGATACCCAATTTTTCTACGGCGCTTTAGATACAGCAGAACGTTTAGAAATTACGATCCAATCACCTTGGCTGCAGACATTTGATTTTTATCTTACTTTCTATAACCGCGCCAGTTTTCCCCTGCATTGGCAAAAAATCACCGAGAATTTAACCTGTGATCCCCTGGGAGAAAAAGGCTACTATCTAATTCGGATGCGGCCCCGCACCCAAGCAGCCGAGGCACAATTACCGAGCGTTGTGGGCGAAGAAACCCAGGTTGCACCCCACCAGAAAAAACTGGCAATTCAGTCGTTATAAATAGCCATGTTCCTGGAGGAAGTCGAGGCCAATGTCCGGGGCTTTTTGCTCCCGTTGGTAACTGACAAATCGCTGAACATATTTCGCGAGGATATCCCCCTCTAGGTTCACCCAACTGCCCGGCTTGAGGTAGGCCAAATTCGTTTCGGCGTAGGTATGGGGGATCACTGCCACTTTGAACCACTGGCCCAGGCGATCGCATTCGGCCACCGTTAGACTAATGCCATTGACCGCAATGCTTCCCTTGGACACCAAACAAGGGGAAATATTCATGTCCCAGGTCGCTTGATAATCGGCGATCGCCGTAAACCACAATTCCCAGGCACGGGCAGTTTCGACAACCTTCTCTAAAGCGCCAATGGTATCCACATGGCCTGACACAAAATGACCACCGATCTTACTACCCACCCGCAAGGACGTTTCAATATTCACCCAATTGGAGCGGGCAACGGCATCACCGAGGATGGTGCGCTTGAGGGTTTCGGGGGAGGCCGTAGCAACAAATCCTTGTTCAGCAATGGTTTCGACGGTCAGGCAAACGCCATCTACGGCCACACTATCACCGAGGGCTAGATCCGACATCACTTGACTGGCCCCATGGCCCTGGATATCGATGGCAAAGCGATCGCCACCAAGGGCTTTAACGGTACCAAGGGCTTGAATCAATCCAGTAAACACAGGGCGTGATGCGATCGCAGTAAAAGGGCCATTCGATTGTAGCGGGAATTGACCGAAAATCAGGCCCAACATCCCCCCAGAATATCGAAGCTGTAGGATACTAGTTAGTAAGGGAATCAAATATTGCTCCCGTTGCCATCCCTACCCCGAGGCCCAGATCCATGATTGAAATGCACGTTGCTGGCATTGCCCTTGATGCCATTACTCGGAGCCCGATCATTCTCCTGAAGGATACCTCGGAACGGCGTGCCTTACCGATCTATATTGCCCAGGATCAAGCCCGCTCAATTATGAATGTCTTGGAGCAAAAAACACCGCCACGGCCCCTCACCCATGATCTTTTTGCGGATCTATTGGAAGCTTGGGATCTCACCCTCGATAAAATCATTATCCATGCCCTAGAAGAACACACTTTCTATGCGGTGCTTTGTACCTCCCAGGGGGAAGAAACCCAAGAAATTGACTGTCGCCCCAGTGATGCGATCGCCATTGCCCTACGCACCGAAAGTCCGATCTGGGTTGTGGAGGAAGTGATTTCTGAGGCTTCAATTCCCGTAGACCGAGATGCTGATGAAGAAGAACGACAAGCTTTTCGTGCCTTTGTCGATCAAATTAGCCCCGAAGATTTAATTCGCCACAGCCAATCCGCCAATCCAGAGGAAAGCTAAACCGAAGGAGGGTTCAAGGCGGATGACAATTTTTGTCTACAGCTACAGTGACCCACTCCTGGATGCCGCCCCAGAACCGGAACTATGGGGGGTCGAGGTTGATCGCATTTATAGCGATTGGGGGCAACGGCAACAGCTCACCCAGTTACTCACGGATCTCGACGCCGGTGATCGCCCTGATTATTTACTACTACGTCGCCTCGATGAATTGGGGGATAACCTCAGCGAGATTGGCGATCGCCTCCAGCACATCGAAAATTATGGTGTGGGGATTATCGCTACCGAGCAAGACTACCAAAGCGATCAACCGCTGGATCAAAAAGCCCTGGGCCAACTCTTTCAAACCATTGGCGATCGCCTCAGACAACAAAAAATTCAACGGGGCCACGCCAAAAACCGCCGCCAATTTCTGCCACCCCCAGGCAAAGCCCCCTACGGTTATAAACGGGGCCAAGACCGTTACCTCATCGACCGCAGTACCGCCCCCGTGGTGAAAGATTTTTGTGAACATTTTCTTCTCTTCGGTTCCCTGCGGGGGGCCGTGCGTCACCTAGAACAACGCTTTGGGAAAAAAATTGCCGTATCCACCGGGCGCAACTGGTTAAGCAATCCCGTCTACCGGGGGCAGCTCCATTACTGCGATGGGACAACCATTCCCAAAACCCACGCCGCAATCCTTACCGACAATGAAGCCGCCCAAATTGATCGCCTCCTGCGCCGTAATCGTCCCATCGCCCCCCGCAGTGCCAGTGCTCCCCGCTGTTTAGCCGGGCTGGTGCAATGTCAAACCTGTGGCAGTGCCCTCACCATCAGCCGTGTCAGTCGGCGTAATCATGCCAAGACCTATTTATACCTGCGTCCCCTCGCCTGCCCCCGCAAGCCCAAATGCCGGGCGATCGCCTACGAAAAAATTTTCCGGGCCACCGTACAAAGCATTTGTCAGGAGTTCCCCGCGATCGCCCAGCAATACCAAGGCCCCTCCCTAGATCAGCAACAGGGCCAGATTCAGCAGGAGATTCAACAAAAGGAAAGCCTCATTGCCGCCCTCCCGGATCTCACGGCCCAGGGCATTTTTGACCCAGAAACGGCTGCCCAACGCCGCTATGTGCTGCGTAGCGAAATTAGCCAACTGCAAACCCAATTAAACCAACTTCCCCCCGCTAACCTGGGGGCGATCGCCAAAACCATTACCCTCGAATCTTTTTGGTATGACCTATCCGAAGCCGAGCGACGCTTTTACCTGCGGGAATTTATCGAACAAATTCAACTCCACCGTACTAGCCGTGACGATTGGCAAATCCAGTTAAAATTCATTTTTTCGACCAGTTTCCGATACACTGATGAATGATTTAATTCAACTAAACCCTTATTAGTACAGCAATAATTGGCATGGAAATCGGGCAAAAAGTACAAATCTACCGTTTGCGGGATCGTGTTGGTAAAGATCTCGCCGATAAACTCGGTAAAGTAGGCACCATCACAGACTTTCGCGTCACCGACGGTAGCGGCATTGGGGCGATCGTGACCTTTGATGATAAAACCGCCACTTGGTTTTTTGGGGATGAACTGCGTCCTGCATCCTAGGACACATTTTTCTAACTGCCCAATTAGACCACCGAGGCGTCTCCCGTGGGGGGACGTTTTTTGTCGGTGCGCCAAAGCCAAAATTTCACCATAAACCGAGGGTAATTACCCTCACGCCTGAAACTTTTTTGCGGCACAATGGTCATCAAAGACGATCTATGCGCAACTCCATTGCCGATAAGCCCATGAAAAAACCTGCTCTACTAACTCTCATCTGTGGTTTTAGTGTCGCGATCGCCAGTGTGCCCTTCGCGCCGAGCCAAGCCCAAACTGCCAGCGATCTCGAAGGGAACTATCAACAAAGCGAAAATTCTTCCCTCTATGGCAACACAGATGGCTTCAATCCCTACGATTTGATCCACATGATGCGCTTAGGCAATAAGGATCCAGAACAATTCCGCGAGAGCACGAACTCCAACATTAACAACGCGGCTGCCGATTATCGCTCCCGACTACAGGAATATTGGCGTCAGAAAAAACAAGCCGAAACCTCTGCCGTTAATGGAACTCCGGAGGAAAGTTCGCTCATCACCCCCACAGAAACCTTCGAATAAAACCGACTTTTGTGGCCTCGGCCCATTTCCATTAGGTTCCCCATAGATCGATGCTTGATTACAACTCCGGATCGTCTGTGGGATTTTTATTGGGAAAATTTCATCTGACGATTATCGTTTCATTGCGGCGATCGCCAATCCCCAGACCACTAACTCTACAATGCAATAAAGCAGACTAAAGATTCATAAAACTCATAAAGTTCATATTCGCCATGTCTTGGGTCACAGCCTTGGCCCAGTCACAGTCTCAGGAGGAATACCATTTTGAAACGAATGGATGCGGGAGAATTATTAGAACGCTATGCGGCCGGAGAACGGGATTTCCGGGAAATAGACCTTGAAGGAGCGTTTTTGGGGGGCGGCAACTTTGATGGGATCAATCTGCGGGAAAGTCATTTGTCCCGGATTGTGTTCACGGGGGCATCCCTTAAACAGGCAAATTTTCGGGAGGCAGATCTTACCAATAGCAGTCTCCAAGCCAATCTCAGTGAAGCAAATTTAATTTCCTGCGACCTGACCGACGCGAATTTAACCACCGCCCAACTCACCTACGGGGGACTCCGGGCAGCCAATTTAACCAATGCTCAACTGGTCTCAGCGGATCTCAGTTGTGCCACCCTCAACGAAGCGATTTTGCGGGAAGCTAACCTGACCAATGCGACCTTAACGGATGCATTCATTGGGCGGGCGAACTTAACCCAGGCCAACCTAGAAGGAGCCAACCTTGCCAATGCGAACCTCACCAGCACGATTTTGATCGGCGCGAATTTAAAGGGAGCCAACCTTTCCCACGCAATTATGCACGGGGTCAATGCCACCGGGGCGATCGCCGACCACGCAGACTTTAGCCAGGCGAAACTCAATAGCGCCAACTTTACCAACGTTAAACTGCGCCAGGCGGTACTCCGGAAGGTGCAAATGGCCTGGACAACCATGCGGGGGGCGGATCTGAGTGAGGCTCAACTTTTCCGCAGTAAGCTTTATTGGTCAAATTTCACCAGTGCGAATCTAACCCGGGCCGTGCTGCTGGATGCAACGGTGGATCAAGTAAATTTCCACAACGCGATTTTTGATGGGACAATTCTCCCCGAAGGTCTTGATGTGGGTAATTAAGTGAAATTTCTGGGGGTTGATTTTGGTTGGACGTCTGGTGCCAGTGGTTTGTGTTGTCTAGAAATACAAGATCAGCAATTGGCGATCGCCCAGTTTGATCTGCTTCTTGATCCCGCCGAGATTGTCACTTGGGTTGATCAACTGCTCCCGAAAGAAACAATGGGCCTCGTTGCCGTTGATGCGCCGACAGTTATCCCCAATGAAACGGGAACACGCCTCCCGGATCGCCTCACCCACAAATATTTTGGGAAGTACCACGCGGGTTGTTATCCAGCCAATCTAAATCGTCCCTTTGCCCCCCGCACCACCCAATTGGGCTTGGATCTTGAAGCCTTAGGCTTTGGCCATGCCCCGGAAATTGACGCTCGAAAACCGGGCCGTTACCAGATTGAGGTATTTCCCCACCCGGCGATGGTGCGTCTATTTCAGCTAGAGCGAATTATCAAATACAAAAAAGGCAAGCTAGGCGATCGCCGCCAGGAATTATTACGTTTGGTGAGTCTGATTGAAACGGTATTGACGATTCTTACCCCGCAATTGACACTAAATCACCGCTGGGACGATCTCGTTCAACCGATCCCAACGGCCAAAGGCAGTGATCTCAAGGAAATCGAAGACCGCATCGATGCCTTAGTTTGTGCCTATGTGGGCGCCTACTGGTGGTACTGGGGCCAGGCGAAAAACCAAACCCTTGGCGATCGCCACTCCGGTTACATTATCGTCCCAGCACCTGTTACGATGGGTGATCAGCAATCATAAATTGTGAATTTTTAAGATAAAAAATTACGTTCCCTTACAAAAGTTTCTATTGATATGACAGTAACGGCTGAAGCTCCTCCCCAAGAAAAAGTAAAACGTCGTGTGGTGTTCCCCTTTACGGCGGTAATCGGCCAAGATGAAATGAAACTGGCCCTCAAACTCAACATCATCGACCCCAAAATCGGCGGCGTGATGATCATGGGCGATCGCGGTACCGGAAAATCCACCACCATCCGTGCTTTAGCCGATCTCCTGCCCGAAATCGAAGTGGTTGCCAACGATCCCTTTAACAGCGACCCCAAAAACCCCGAACTCATGGGCGATGAAGTGCGGCAAAAACTCGAAAACAACGAACCAATCGAGGTCGCCCGCAAAAAAGTACCGATGATTGACCTGCCCCTCGGCGCAACAGAAGACCGCGTTTGTGGCACCATCGACATCGAAAAAGCCCTCTCCGAAGGGGTAAAAGCCTTTGAACCGGGCCTGTTGGCAAAAGCAAACCGGGGTGTCCTCTATGTGGATGAAGTTAACCTCCTCGATGATCACCTGGTAGACGTCCTCCTCGACTCTGCTGCTGGCGGTTGGAATACCGTTGAACGGGAAGGGATTTCCATTCGTCACCCTGCCAGTTTTGTCCTTGTTGGTTCCGGCAACCCCGAAGAAGGAGAACTGCGGCCCCAACTTCTCGACCGTTTCGGGATGCACGCTGAGATCCGCACCGAACGCAATCCCGAACAGCGCGTTGAAATCGTTGAACGTCGTTCGGCCTTTGACCAAAATCCCACAGAGTTTCTGCAACAATACGACGCCGAGCAAAAAGCAGAACAGGAACGCCTCGTCCGCGCCCAGGAACTTTTACCCCAGGTCACCATTGATCGGGAACTAAAGGTGAAAATCTCCGAAGTTTGTTCCGAAGCGGATGTGGATGGTCTCCGGGGTGATATCGTCACCAACCGCGCCGCCAAAGCCCTCGCCGCCTATGAAGGCCGCACCGAAGTGACCGTGGATGATATTCGCCGGGTGGTTACCCTTTGTCTGCGACACCGTCTGCGGAAAGATCCCCTCGAATCAATTGATTCTGGCTACAAAGTCCAGAAAATTGTCGCCCGTGTCTTTGGTCTAGAAGAAGACGAGTAAACCATTTTTTGATTGCATAACATTACATCCTCAGGGCTGGAGAAATTCTCTCCAGCTTTTTTGTTTGCTAGTTATCGTGACTCCCTAAAAGTTGATGGCGGAGTTTTTTAATTTGATCGCGGAGTAGAGCGGCCTGTTCAAATTCGAGATTTTCGGCGGCTTCTTTCATTTGCTCTTCTAGCTGCTTAATCACATCGGGAATTTTTTCGAGGGGGACTTCCTCCATATGTTCAACAACTTGCTGTAATTGCTGGGTATTTAAGCGGCGGGAAATATCGAGAAAAGATAAAATTGCATTTTCATCCCGCTTTTTGATCGGTTGGGGAGTGATGTTGTGTTCTTTGTTGTAGGCGATTTGGATTTTGCGACGGCGTTCTGTTTCGGCGATCGCCTTTGCCATACTATCGGTGAGATTATCGGCGTAGAGGATCGCCTGACCCCGCACGTGGCGGGCTGCCCGACCAATGGTTTGGATTAAAGACCGTTCCGCCCGCAGGAACCCTTCCTTATCGGCATCCATAATCGCCACCAGGGAAACCTCCGGTAAATCTAGACCTTCTCGGAGTAAATTAACCCCAATTAAAACATCAAATTCACCTTTGCGGAGAGCCTGCAAAATTTCAATTCGTTCGATGGATTTAATCTCAGAATGGAGATATTGCACGGCTACCCCCTGGTCACTGAAATAATCCGTTAAATCCTCCGCCATTCGTTTCGTTAAAGTGGTAATTAAAACCCGTTCTTTTAATTTTTCCCGCTGACGAATTTCCCCTAACAAATCATCCACTTGTCCGTCGGTGGGGCGCACATCAATTTCTGGATCGACAACGCCTGTGGGACGAATGACTTGCTCAATAACCCGCGCTTCTGATTGCTCGATTTCCCAATTACCGGGGGTCGCAGAAACAAACACACATTGATTGACTTTTTGCCAAAATTCTTCAGACTTTAAAGGACGATTATCGGCGGCACTGGGTAACCGAAAGCCATGGTCAATTAAGACTTTTTTGCGGGCTTGATCACCGTTGTACATCCCCCGAATTTGCGGCACAGTGACATGGGATTCATCAACCACTAAAAGCCAATCTTCAGGGAAATAATCAATTAAACATTCGGGGGGCGATCCGGCTTCCCGTCCGGCTAAGAAACGGGAATAATTTTCGACTCCATTACAATAGCCAACTTCCTGTAAAAGTTCGAGATCATAACTCGTTCGCTGCTTTAAACGCTGGGCTTCGAGGAGTTTATTTTCTGCTTCTAAAACTGTGAGTTGACTATCTAATTCGGCTTTGATTTGTTCGCAGGCGATCGCCAACTGTTCTTGGGGCGTAACAAAGTGGCGGGCGGGATAAATATTAACCTGATCGAGGCTTTGTAAAATTTCACCCGTGACGGGATCAAGGAGGCGAATCGCATCAATTTCATCGCCGAAAAATTCGACGCGAATCACCCGATCTTCGTAGGCAGGGACAATTTCTAAAATGTCGCCCTTCACCCGAAAATTGCCGCGACTTAAATCGGTATCGTTGCGGTTATATTGCACGGTCACAAGTTGCCGCAGTACAGCCCGTTGATCCAGTTCTTCCCCCACTTTGAGAGACAGGGCCGCCTTTAAATATTCGCTCGGAATTCCTAAGCCGTAGATACAGCTAATGGAAGCCACCACAATCACATCCTTGCGTTCAAACAGCGATCGCGTGGCGGAGTGGCGCAACATATCAATTTCGTCATTGATCGAAGCGGTTTTTTCAATATAAGTATCGGTGACGGGAATGTAGGCTTCCGGTTGATAGTAGTCGTAATAACTGATGAAATATTCCACGGCGTTGTAGGGGAAAAATTGCCGTAACTCGTTACAAAGCTGGGCTGCGAGGGTTTTATTGTGCGCCAAAACGAGGGTGGGTTTCTGCATCTGGGCGATCACCGCCGCCATCGTAAAGGTTTTGCCTGTGCCCGTCGCCCCCAAGAGGGTCTGATATTTCGCTTGGGATGCTAAGGATTTGACCAGTTGGGCGATCGCCTGGGGTTGATCACCAGTAGGTTCAAAAGGGGCATGGAGACGAAACAAAACATTACTCCCGTTAGACATAACTTAAATTAATGAGATACTTTAGAAACAATGTTGCGAATTTATGACAAAGTGTGTCTAAGATCAGCAAGGAATCTTTGTCCCATCATTTGGGATAATTGAAGTAAAGTAACGAAAAAATTCTTAAAACATAATCCTACTCAAAATTTTGATTCAGTAGGTGTTGGCTCAGATACCTCAAGGAGAAATCCCATGACCACCGAAAATTCGACTTCCACGAACGATAGCACAACTAAAAGTCCCACCCGTTCCCGTAGCACGGCGAAAAAAGACGAGGTGGTTGCTCTCTCTGTAAAAGAGCCTGCCAAATTAGGCCTCCCCAATAATCGCCCCATTGAACCCAGCCACCTCAAGGTCACCAGCACCTTTCGCTCTTCTGGTGCAGATCGCCCTGTGACTGCGGGCACGATGGATATTTCTAGTACGATGACTGTTTCCGGGAATCGCCCGATTATGGCCAGCCACCTCCAGGTCAGCGACACTATCGTCATTATGGGGAATCGCCCCGTGGCCCCCAATGAAACCGATGATATGGCGACTTTGATCGGCTACCTCGACTAATTCTAAAAAGTGGCGAAACAATGGCGATCGCCAAACCATCTCCCCTATCCCCTAGGGGTTTTTTTGTGGAAAATTTTAACGAAGCTGCTTGATCATCCGGTAGTTCGTTAATGTTTGTTGGTGGCGTTGAACCTGTTGCTCTTGGAGAATCCGAAACCCCAGGGCTGCAAAAAAAGGTTTCGCGGTAATACTAGCTTCAACGGTTAGGGTGCTGAGTTGTAACTGGTCTGCTTGGGCGAGGAGTGCCTGATAGAGTTGGCGACCAATGCCCCGCCGTTGGTGATCTTTGTGGCAATAGAAACAGCCAATGTGACCCGCTGGCGAAAGTTCCGCAAACCCAAGGATTTGTGTATCCTCTTCGGCAATGTAAGTAAAGCAAGCATGACAACGGGTTTCCCAATCGCGGAAATACAGGTCATCGGGTGCCCAGGCTCGCAGTTGGGCCGGGGAATAGTCCTGGGCATTGATGGTATGGACAGTGTCGTGGAACAGTTGGGCGATCGCCGGAATATCCTGAGTTTGAAACGGACGAATCGTAACCATAACAACCCTTTAGACATTTTGTAGAAATGGGAAAATTCCTGCCTTCCTCTTCGGGGCAATTACTCACAGATGATTGGCTTCCGCAAAGGGAAACCTAAACGGGGAAGCGTTTCATTTTGGCGATCGCCTCTTTGGCAGTGCGCATGAGAACAGGTTTAATCTCCGGAATTTGAGGGATTTGCCAGAGAACATCGACCGTGCGCCGCAACATCCGCACAATATCTCCCTCATCAAGGCTGGTATTTTCACAGAGTTCAGTCCACTCGACCCCCAAAGCCCACTGTTCTACTAGGCCGATAAATTTACTTTCAAGCCAAACAGGCATGGTCACACCACAATGCTTTTGCACTTGGTATAGTTGGCGGCGCAGTTCCCACAGACTAACGGGGTTATGGCCCTGGTCTTTTTTACGGATACCGAGCACTTCTAAAACGGCGTTGGGTTGAGGATAATCCGTCCAACTATCGCCCCGGGGTGGTTCGCTGATGATTGCACAGATGGCGGCGGCTAGATGCTCAGGGGCCAGGTGATCCAACTGACCCGACAGCAGACACAGCGCCAACCATAGTTCGTTTTCCCCACGAATTGTTGCCGCAGTACGCCCCAAAACCGTTGGTGTATAGCCGTCGAGGGCGCGAAATTCCTGTAAGACTTCAATGAGGTTCAGAAAATCTTGCCAGTAATAGGAGCGTTTGTTGGCGTGTTGACGGTAGAGGGTTTGGCGACGGTTTAATTCTTTGCGGAGGTCTTTGCGTCGTTGGTGACGTTTGAGGAGTTTGCCGGGTTTGTCCTGCTGGCTCAGGGGAGAAGCGGCAAATTTGGCCTGGACAGCGGCAAAGCGTTGTTTTTGGGCTTCTACTTCAGGGGCTTCGGTGAGGGGCAGAAGGTAATCGGCGATCGCCGCCACGAGGGGAAAAGCTTCAGCATCAATTTTGCCATTTTTCCCAAGGGTAAGATTTTGATCAATGGGTAACGGAATTTGCGCCAGTTGATCGGCGGGAAAAAGACCTTCATTGAGGGCAACCACATCCGTTTCTTTAATTAGGTACCAACGCTTATCGGTGCCCAAACACAGAAACTGCTGTTCCTCAGTTTGTTCTACAAGGACGGCGGGAACCGCTTCTTTGACCCGCAGGTTTTTCCCTTTGAGGTGCAAAATGGAGCCGAGGGGAAGCTGATCCAACAAAGGGGCCAACAGTTTACGGTTTTCGAGTTCCGCCTGTTCCCGGAGAATCCCCAATAGCCGTTCTTCTTCCTTGAGCCGTTCCTTGAGTTTGCTGTAGCGTTCAAACTGCCGTTCATCAAAAGCGGCTAGGTCAATGTCGAGGCGAGCAATTTCCGTGGTCAGTTCGGCGATCGCCTCCTGTTCCGGGCTGAGTTGTTGTTGTACCTGATATTCCGCAAAACTCCGGGATAAGAGTTCCTTCGATTCTTCCAGGCTATGTTTCTGCAACAGATTAAGCACCATACCGTAGGAAGGCGTAAACCAACTGCGCAACGGTTCTGCACTAGAGAGGGCAAGGCGAGAGGCTTCTTTTGCTCCCTCAAAGGGCGTTTCCACAGTGACCACATAGCCCACTTTATCCATGCCCCGACGACCCGCGCGACCCGCCATCTGCAAAAATTCCGAAGGCGTCAACATCCGGTGCCCTTCATCGGTACGTTTCGAGAGGGCAGAAATTACCGTGGTGCGGGCGGGCATATTGATCCCTGCAGCCAAAGTCGCCGTCGCAAACACCAATTTCACGAGGCCCATTTCAAACAGCTTTTCGACCAGTTCTTTCCAGGCTGGCAGAATCCCCGCATGGTGAGCGGCAATGCCCCGCAGTAGAGGTTCCACCTGTTCGGGACGGGCAAATTTTGACTGTTGGGCGAGGTATTGCCAAAGCTGTTCGCGCAGGGGGAGATTTTCCTGGAGATAGTCCACTAGCTTTTCGGTAGAAAAGGGATTTTTAGCGATGAAATCCAGCACCAGGGCTTTAAATTCTGGGGTGTCATCACATTGATTGAGGAGCTTTTCCTGGAGCTTCCCTTGGTTATCTAAGAAAAAGTGCAGCAGGGTCGCTTCCAAGAGTTTGGCTTCTTCTGGGGAAACGAGGGTGATGTCGTTGAGTTGGGTCACCGAGCGATCGCAGCCGCGCCGACTAAAAATGATGTAAATCGCGGGCAAGAGATCCTTTTGGCGGAGTTGGCGCACAATGGCAAATAAACTAGGACAATCTTCCCGTTGGCGTTTTTTGCGCTTACCTTGGGGGGCATTGGTGCGCGATCGCAGGCGCGAATTCATTTTGCTCCCTCCCTGATCCAGGAGCGGGTACAAGCCTTTTTTATTGCTGTAAAGAAACTCTAGAGGTACGGGGCGGTGGTCAGAATCGACTAATTCGCAGCGGTGTTCTTTGCTGTTGGGGTGGTCTTCATGGGCCGCTTGGCGGGTTTTGTTAATCCAGGCGGTAAAAATTTCTGGGTTGCCGATGGTCGCCGACAGGCCAACAATCTGAATTTCTGAGGGACAATAAATAATTGATTCTTCCCAGACGGTGCCGCGACCGCGATCGCTAATGTAGTGGCATTCATCCAAGACGACCGTTAAAACATTTTCCAGGGACGTGCCCACCTGACCAATGGGGGTTTCGTAGAGCATATTTCGGAAAATTTCCGTGGTCATGACGACGATGGTCGCCTGGGCATTGATGATGATGTCGCCCGTGATCAAACCCACTTGTTTTTCGCCGAAGGTTTCGCCAAAATCCCGAAACTTCTGGTTAGAGAGCGCCTTCAGGGGAGTGGTATAAAAAACCCGTTGCCCCATGGCGAGGGCCCGGTGGATCGCATATTCGCCAATGACAGTTTTACCGGAGCCAGTCGGCGCACAGACCACCACGGATCTGTCGGCATCGAGGGCGGCGATCGCCTGTTTTTGAAATTGATCTAACTGAAACGGAAAAACTTGATTTAAATCTACTTGCAACCTAACCCACCTTTGCTCCTGATCCGGTACTTTAGCCTAACGAATTCGGTCTACCGAAATCAAAAAACTGTTTATGCTATGAATTTTTTGTTCAAAATCCATTATAAAGGGGAGTCCTCCAGGCCCAGCGGGAAAATGCCAACCCAGCTTGCCCAAAAAATGTGCTGTGGACAGTGCCTTTCGCTGCGCAAAAAACGGTGGAGCGTTGAAATTCTATGCTTCTGGGCTGTGGTCTGGCGTTTGATTGCTGAGAGACCAATGGTACTCGTAGGGGATACGGAGCTGGTCACAACTGCGCTCTAGTTGCTTTTGTTGAGAAAAAGCCTTGCGTAGGGTGAGGATCAATTGTTGGATTTGGGTCTGGGTCATGGGATCTTTGGCGGCGACCCGTTGGGCTTTGCGCTCCAAAATTTGCAGGATCGTTTCGTAGTGGATGTGGGAAGGCAAGGGTAAAGGTTCCATAACAATCAAAAAGTATTGCGCAGACTTTGAGGTCTCACTATATCAGAGCTCCGGGGGCAACTTTTGGACAGGCGATCGCCAACCCCAAATTCCCAGGGGCAAAATTTCTGCCAGAATACTGACCCCCCGCATCAAGGCCACGATGGTTAACAGGCTGCCAACACCGACATTTGTATTTCCCACGGTTTCTAAAAGGGCCAGGGCGACCACTTCAAATACCCCCAATCCCCCCGGTGCCCCAGGAATAATAAATCCGGCCAACCACGCCCCACTAAAGACCCCCAGCAGTTGGGGAATCTGGGAGGCACTCAGGGGGGCGATCGCCCACCAAGTTAAGAGAAATCCCGTCCCCCGTAAGCCAATGAAAACCAGTTCTCCCAGCAGGGGTTGCCAGGGATAAATGTTCAACTGTACCGGGTCATGATCCTGGGTTTTCCCTTGGGAAACTTTTTGGATGACAGGATTAAAAAAGTATGGATGAATGCCACCGAGGACACCAATCAAGCCCAGGGGCACCAATAGTTTTAAAAGCGGCAATTGCTCCAGCTGCATGAGGCTAAGCCCCAACCCTAAGACCATGGCGATCGCCGCCGCCGCTGCCAATAGAAGGGGTTCCAATAGCACTGCTAAACTCGCTACGCCCCAGGGGCTACCCACAGCCACAATCCGGGTCATTCGTCCGTAGAAATGCCAAATATTCCCCGGCAAATACTTCGCCATATTCGTCCGCAGATATAAGGCGATCGCCTCCCCATAACCAATGGGCACCCGGAACAGCGTGAGAATCCGTCCCCACACCAACGCCGACCACACATGGGATGACGTCGTTACTAAGATACTTGCCCCCACCAAGAGCCACCCCCGGCGATCCAGACGAATTTGGGTCACCTCTTGCCAATGGTTCCGGAGGGTTGCCAACAAAAAAAAGAGCGTCAGGCCAACAATAAACCAACGCAAATAGGGCTTGAGGAGTGATAACTTTCCTTTCAAAATTCCTGCCAGATGCCTATGACTGACTCGATTCAACACTGCGGGCATTATAGAGGCTCATGGCCTTCTCAACCCCTTCCCGGAGACTCAGGGCCAATGCTTCTTCCGCCAGCCCCAACACATCATTTAAAACGGGCTTTTCTGCTGGCGCAAACTTCCCAAGCACGTGGGAAATCGTTGGTCGGTCTCCTTTGAGTTGGGTTTTGCCGATGCCAATGCGTAAGCGGGGAAATTTCTGGGTGCCGAGGTGGGAAATAATGGATTTGATCCCGTTATGTCCCCCTGCTGATCCTTGTAGGCGTAACCGCAGTCGTCCTAGGGGTAAATCCATATCGTCGTAGACCACCAGTACCGATTCCGGGGGAATTTTGTACCAATCAATCACAGCCCGTAAAGACTGCCCAGAACGGTTCATGTAGGTGGTGGGTTTGAGCAAACCGAGTTTTTGGCCGTTGCGGCGCACCTCTGCCCAAACCCCTTGAAATTTTCGATTGTCCTGGAGGGTCGCACCCCAATCTGCGGCGAGGCGATCGACAAATTCAAAACCAATGTTATGGCGCGTGTGATCGTACTTTGGTTCCGGATTTCCCAGCCCCACAATCAACTGGGGAATGACGAGCGGTTTGTCTTGACCCATAACCTCACAAAATACTTAGTAGGACTTTGACTGCTCAAAGAGCGTTTCTAAGTATACTCTGGCGCAGGTACGGTAATTTTCTGCTTCTCGCGGGGTCTGTCCTTCCCCGGTTTGGAGCAGAAATTGGGACAATGCCGCCGCAAAAACCCGGTCTTGATCCCAATTGGGATGGGTTTCTAGGTAGTCGGTTAGGGATTGGTGTAGGGCTTCGGGAATTTCGGCCAAAATGCTCACGGTGGGGTTCATCATTAACTTTAGCTCTGTCGGAATCTGCGGGACTGAAAAATTAAACTAGCGAGGGACGAAGGAACGGATCTGGGAATTGCTGAAAAAGGGTCTTGGCGTTTCCTTCGGTTTCGTCGGTCGTCGCCCTATTGTTGTCTATAAAGGGGTGGGCTTGTCAATATTGCAAAATGTTACGCCAAGGCGATCGCCTTTTGGTCATCTACGAAAAATCAAGGGTTTCAGGCGCATTTTGTTTACGGTTCTTTACATTTGTGCGCCCTTGCAGTGTGGATCTTAGGTTCAAAAAGAGAATTCCCCAGACCAATGCCAAGCCTCAAGAAAATCGTTTTGAGCTGTGGAAAACCTGGGGAAAGTTGTGGAAAAAATGAAATAGATTGGGGAAACCATGGGGAATCATTGGGGGAATTTTTGCGGGAAAAATAAGAATTGCAAATTTGTGAGGAAAGATGAATTTTGTCAGGATTTTTGTTTAAATTTGAGAATTAAAATATCCTCTGGTACGCCCCTTCCCCATGCACAATCGCCACCCCCAAGCCGTTGTTAGTTCGAGTTCTGTGACCCCCCAAAAGCTTGATGTGCGCGCCTGTGGCATCAACAAAAACCATTGGTATGTGGCGGCTCGCAGTGCCGAGTTAACGGATCAGCCCTTGGGTTTTACCCTCTGGCATGAAGATTTTGTGCTCTACCGGGATCAAGTCGGTCAAGTCCAAGCCCTCGAAGACCGCTGTCCCCATCGTCAAGTGAAACTCAGTTCTGGCCAAGTGGTTGGGGATAACTTGGAATGTGCCTACCATGGCTGGCAGTTTGATGCGTCTGGAACCTGTGCCCATGTGCCCTATCTCGCGGAAAATCAGAAGCGGCCTGCCTGTAAGATTCGCACCCTACCCGTGCGGGAACAGGATGGTTTTATTTGGGTTTTTCCGGGGGAGCCCGAACGTTTAACCGACGAAGCCATTCAACCGTTGCCGATTCCAGAATGGGATCATTTAAATTACATTGTCAGCGTCACAACCATTGACTGTGAGGGACATTTTTCCTATCTCATTGAAAACTTGATGGACATGTACCACGGTCACCTCCATGACAATTACCAAGCGTGGGCCTCGGCAAAGTTAGAGGATATCCAGGTGACTGAACAACGGGTGGATGCCCACTACGAAGCCCAGAGCTATTACAAAATTGATAAGATTTGGTCGATCTCCCAATTGTTTTTTCCGGCTCTGCGCAAGCTGCACCCGGAACCGTTGGATGTGAGCTATGTTTACCCCAACTGGAGCGCGACTTTGGGGAATGATTTTAAGATTATGTGCTTGTTTTGTCCGACCCACAGCAGCCGCACCCGCGCTTACTTGTTGCATTTCACTTCCCTCAATGCCTTTTGGCGACTCCATAAGCTACCTGTGCCGTTTCGCCGTTGGGTAAAGGATCTCTGTTTTAATGCGGCAAAGGGGTTACTCGATGGCCTTGTGGAACAGGATGTGTTGATGATCGAGCAGGAGCAAAGGGCTTATCTGGAAAATCCCCAACGCCAAAATGTAGAACTAAACCGAGCATTGATGGCGGTGCAACGCTTGATTAAACAACAGGCGATCGCCCAAGATGGAGTCAAAAATTAGCCTAAACCTGTCCCCCCACACCTTTGAACTTCTCAACAAAATCAGCGATTTTCTGGAACACGCTTTGCTTTTTGGTCAGATACTGTGGATTCAGTGGACTCATCTTGGGCAGAATGGCGTTGAGCTCAGTGCCATGTTCGCTAGCAAACTCCCGCCTTAAAGAGGTGGTGATGTAACGCCTAGCTGCTTCCACATTTAGGCTCTCGGCGGTAATCAGCTTTGCCGCCTCCTGTTGCTGCTCAGCTTGGGCAAAAGCATAGAAAGCTTCGACCACGCTAGCTTTATCATCAATTTGGTCAAGATCAGTTTGATTAATAAAATCTACCAATAGACTCTCCTTGGCACGGTTACCAAGGCTAGCGCGAATAACTCGGCGTACTTCGTCAACGAGGTCAGCTTTGCTCTTGGTTTTCTTGTTGTGGTCGAAGACCAGCTCCAGGATGTAATCCAGGTTAATTTCTTGGGATTTCAGTAAATCCACCTCAAAAACTACATCATTCCAATCGATAGTGGATTTCTGTTGGGCTTCAGCAGCTTTTTCGCGGCGTAACCAGTCGCGGATATCGTTGTAAGTGGAGCGATAATCTTGAATGGTGCGATCGCCAGGAACCTTGATAGCTTGCAGGGTCACTAAGTCTTCATCACTCAAATAGTGTTCTGCTTTAAAGGCTTCAACCGCCGCCGGGTCATTTATATCGACCTGTTGTAAGGCTTTTAGGCTGGCAAATTCATCGTAGTTTTGCAGTACATTTTCAACGCGCAAGTATTCGCCAAACAACTTAGCAAAGTCTTTTTTGTCTTTTTCTAAAACAATTTCGTCAGGGTTGGGGAAACGTTGCTCTAATTCTGCCACTACCGACCCAAAGCCACGCCGTGCTTCACCCGTCACTAAATCGGTAAAGCCTTCCATGTATTCCTGATAGCTTTTTTCCAGCACCATGTTTTTGGTATTTTTATCGCCAAACAGGGTAATAGCATCAATGGTGGCTTGTTCTAAATCGCGGAAGGTGACGATATTGCCAAAGGTCTTAGTAGCATCATAAATCCGGTTAGTGCGGGAATAGGCTTGCAGCAAACCGTGATAGCGCAGGTTTTTGTCCACAAATAAAGTGTTAAGGGTAGGCGCATCAAACCCCGTCAGGAACATCCCCACCACAATTAGCAGGTCGATTTCTTGGGCTTTGACTTGCTTGGCCAGATCGCGGTAGTAGTTTTGGAAACCGTTGCTATCAACGCTGAAATTGGTTTTAAACAGGGCGTTATAGTCATTAATAGCAGCACTTAAAAATTCTTTAGCGCTGCTGTTCATGGCGGAGACATTAAAGCTTTCATCCAAAATTTCGCCCACGGTTGCCTGTTCTTCATTAGCGGCAAAGGAAAAAATAGTAGCGATTTTTAGGGGTTTATCGCGGTCTTTTTGCAACTGCTTAAAGGTTTCGTAATACAGCTTGGCCGCGTCCACACTGCTCACCGCAAACATCGCGTTAAAGCCTTTGCTGCCAGCTTGCAAGCGGTGGGTTTTTTGGCGGAAGTTCTTCAGATGTATTGAACAATCTCACGGATACGCTCTGGGTGTAACAGGGCTTCTTTGTTTTCGGCGGCGCTCAGTTTTTGCTCGTCTTGCTCGGTTTCAATGGCTTTAAATTGTGGGCGCACATCGTTGTAGTCCACCTTGAACTTCAGTACTTTCTCATCACGAATTGCATCGGTGATCACATAGGAATGTAATTCACGCCCGAATACGCTGGCGGTGGTGTCTGCGCCCAAAGCGTTTTTGGGAAAAATCGGCGTGCCAGTAAATCCAAACTGATAAAATCGCCTAAATTTTTTCTGTAAGTTCTTCTGGGCTTCCCCAAACTGGCTGCGGTGGCATTCATCAAAAATAAATACGACCTGCTGGTTATAGCTAGCTAGGTCACTTTCGGACTTCATCAGGTTATTGAGTTTCTGGATGGTGGTGACGATGATTTTGTTGTCATCCTTTTCCAAATTTCGCTTCAGCCCCGCAGTGCTATCAGAACCATTGACGCTATCGGGGGAAAAGCGTTGGTATTCCTTCATGGTCTGGTAGTCGAGGTCTTTACGATCAACTACAAAAAACACCTTATCGATAAACTCCAACTCCGTCGCCAGCCGTGCCGCTTTGAAGCTGGTTAGGGTTTTGCCGGAGCCTGTGGTGTGCCAGATATAGCCACCGCTTTCGGGTTTACTCCAGTTTTTGGCTTCATAGGGGCTGTTGATTTTCCATAAAATACGCTCGGTAGCGGCAATTTGGTAGGGGCGCATCACCAGTAGAGTGTTATTCACATCAAACACCGAGTACTGCAACAGCACATTGAGCAAGGTGTTTTTTTGAAAAAAGGTGGCGGTAAAGTCTTTTAGATCTTTAATCGGGCTATTATCGACTTTCGCCCAGTTCATGGTGAAGTCAAAGCTATTTTTATTCCGCTGGGTGGTATTGGCAAAGTAGCGGGTATCAGTGCCATTAGAAATCACAAATAGCTGTAAATATTTATATAAGGAATGTTCTGTATTAAAGCTTTCTTTGCTGTAGCGATGGACTTGGTTAAAGGCTTCACGAATTGCTACGCCGCGTTTTTTTAGTTCTATTTGTACTAGCGGTAAACCGTTGACCAGAATGGTTACATCGTAGCGATTGGCTTGGGTTCCTTTTTGTTGAATTTGCTTGATGACTTGGACTTTATTACGGGCAAGGTTCTTTTGGGAACCTCGAAATTTTCAAAAAATGGATAGGCTTTGAGAAAAACTATCAGTCACAGCATAAAAGCAAAAATATTTGCTCATATGATGTTGTCAATTCACCCTATTTGCCTCCATTTTTTTTGATTTTAGGCACAAGATTGCTGCAAGTAGACGTACCGTCGGAAGTTGTAGGCTAAGTTCTTCAGGGCAATTTGTGTCTCAATACGAGCATGACCAATCACCCTTTCCATCTTGCCCCCCATAGAGGTCACAAAAGTACCAAAGATATGCTCCACTCTCGAACGGACATGAGAGCGTTCTTTATTTCTGGCTTTTTGTGTCTCACTTAGGGGATGATTACGGTTCCCCTTCTCATGAATATGACTGTCCATACCCATCAGTGCTAATACTCTTTCCCGTACTTGGATTTGGTAAGCACTGTCTGCCCAGATGCCATCCCCTCTATTACTGCCATCCAAGACTGCCGCAAACATTTGACTGTCATGCACTGAAGCTGCTGTCACTGCATATTTTCTGATGAGTTTATATTTCACATCGACATTGATGTGGTTCTTGTAACCAAAGTGATTCTCCTGATTTTTCTTTGTCCAGCGAGCATCACAATCCTTCTGTCGCTTTTTCCTGGGCTTATCTTTCCAGTCTTCGGGAATTTTGCCTGATTTCACTACTTCATTCTCTTCCCGACGATTGCGCTGTCTCGGTACTGGGATGAGTGTTGCATCAATTATTTGTCCTTCTTCTGCTTGATATCCTTGTTTTTGCAAATAGCCTTCAAATTTCTCAAACAGTGCTGCCGCTAGCTTTTGCTCTACTAGCTTTTGTCTAAATAGCCAGACTGTTGTCGCATCTGGTACTTTATCTTCGATGCCCAAACCGACAAACTTCATGAATGATAGCCTGTCATTGACTTGATATTCTAGAGCTTCATCACTAATACCGTAGAGCCTTTGCAGTATCAGCAATTTGAACATTCGTACGGGATCTATTGCTTTCCTGCCCGCCTTACTTTTTCTCTCTTTTGGTTGAACCTGATTGAGAATCTCTCTAAATTCTTCCCAAGGAATCCATTCATTGAGCTTGACGAGGATATCTTGTTTCTCCTCCAAATACTGATGTCGTTTTTCCCAATCCCAGAATCCTAATTGACTCATCTTGAGACACTGCTTTGGCGATACTTTGGTATCTATGATCTCATATTCTTGCTTCGCTTCAAGCTATTTTTCGAGATCCCCTTTTTATCAAGTAGGTAGATGTTTTGAATGCGACCATTATCAAAGACAAAATCATGGATATAGTCATCATGAATTTTGCGAGTTTTATCGGTGATGCCGTCGCTCAGTTTATCTAAATAGGTTTCGACAAAACGTTGCCATTCACTATCGGTAAACTGCACATCATTGAGTGTTTGCAATTGCTCACGCACATTGGCTAGCATTGCTTGGGGATTGGTGACGTTGGGCAGGTATTCATAACCTTGCTGGATTAGATCCTGAATAAATTCGCTCTCTAAATCGTATTCGCTTTGGTAGCTTTCCTTAACTCTTAATTTTTTGCTGTATTTATCGAGAATTATAAAGTTATTGGATTCGGCGATTGCCTTATAGTCGGTCATGATTTAGTTTCGTTTCAGATAAAATTTTGTTTGGATAGCTCAGAGCCAATTTTCCACAGCCAAATGTGGCACACGCGAAAATTCACGTTGATTTGCGGTAACCACGGTTAAATTCAAAGCCAACCCATGGGCTGCAATCAGTAAATCATTTGCACCAATTGGTGTTCCTTCCCTTTCTAAATAGGTGCGAATCTCGGCGTAATAAAATTCAACGGGTGACTCAAGGGGCAAAACGGGCATCACTTCAAGGATTTGATTGACTTGTTGTTTTAAACGGAGTGATCCACTTTTTTCTGCGCCAAACCGTAACTCTGCGGCAACAACGATATTTGTGCAGATCTTCGCCTCGCCAACTTCGGCAATGCGTTGGGCGATTTTTCCAGATGGATGCTTGACCAAATCTGAAATGATATTTGTATCCAACAGATAGAGATAGGTCATTGCTAAAATTGAATATCATCAAGGGGCGGTAAGCCTTGATCAATATCTGGAAAGTCTTCATCAATGTCTGGCAGGGTCGCCAACAATTCTAATAAGGACTTTTTCTTACAAGGTTCAATAATCAATTTCTCGCCTTCTTTGCGAATGACCACATCATCACTCGGCATTTCAAAGGCGTGGGGAATGTTTAGGGTTTGATTGCGTCCATTGTGAAATAAACGGACTTGATATTGATTAATCATCGTTTTTATTTTTATGTTATCTGTAACTGTAAAAGCTGATGTTCAGGATAGTTTCTATTTATTTGTGCCAGCATGATCGCCTTGACCCCCTCCCTAGCCCTCCCCTGAAAAGAGTAGGGGACAAGCTTTCTTGTTCTCCCCCTTCTTAAGGGGGAGCTAGAGGGGGTAAGTATTGCGTAAGCTGCTGATGAACGCCCTCAATATTGTGTATCACTTCGTCATTGGTGAATCGTAAAGTAGTAATACCTAATGAAGCCATAAAATCAGTGCGGATCGCGTCATAGGTTTGTGCTTCGGCTGATTTATGACTGTCGCCATCGACTTCGATGACAATTTTTAATTCGGGGCAATAAAAATCAGCAATATAGTGCCCGATGCCGTGCTGTCGGCGAAATTTTACGCCCATTTGTTTGCCGCGCAGGATTTGCCATAGTTTTTTTTCGGGTTCGGTCATGTTGTTGCGGAGTGTTTGGCGGCGGGTTTTGTATTCGGTTTTGTTGAAAATTTGCTTCATTTTGCTGTGTCCTGAGAGTGTTTTACCCATCCCTAGCCCTCCCCTATGAAGGGAGGGGACAAGATTCTCCGATTAAGAGGGAGTTAGAGGGGGTGGAAAGTTTAGTAATAAGTCGCGGTAATATTCGTATTGCTTTTGGCGCAGTTCAATTTCACGGGGTAAGCCTTCGCTAATGGAGGTGGTGAGGGTGTCGAATTTGTCGAGGATGGCGACGATGCGGGCTTGTTCTTCGAGGGATGGAATTGGAATCTTTAAACCCTGAAGTTTGCCAACTGCTAAACCTGGTTGGGCTGATTGCGATGCATATTGATTCAGATTCATAACGGTTAACATATGAAAAGCCCAGTCAATATTTACCTGATTATTTGCAGTCACAACCACTGCATGTTCGGTAGCATAAAACTTGCCTTTCATCCGTTGCACATTTCCACAGAGTGCACCTTGCCTGCCAATCAGCAAATGTGCGCCATCATGACTGTTTTCATTTACAAAACCACGAACACCATTCCCTCCAAAACAAGGATAAATATATTCGCCGTTAACGGTTTCCATTATCTTGCTGGCTGAGATATGTTGACCTGCACGCATTTGGAAAACATCCCCCAATATCTTCCACTCCACTTCACCTTCTTCAAAAGTCAATAGGCGATCGCGGTAATATTCATACTGTTTTTGGCGTAGAGTCAGTTCTGTAGTCAGTTCTGTAAAGGTGTTCAAAATCCGCACGATTTCGCCTTGAATGGCAAGGGAGCGATCAGGGCGATCGGGGCATGGGATAGGGATTTTAATTTTTGCCATATCCGTAGCCGATACATCAATTACCTTTGTCCCCTTGGCATATTTTCTTTTTTCACTCATAAACGTACCTGTTTGAGTGAAATAGGCAAAATATTTTCCTAAAATATTGTTGCTTGGTTTAAATATCGTGGCGTGTCCACCAGTAACAGCTTGCTGTTCACCAAAATAAACTAAAGCTTTTCCGACATCTTCAAGGTTTTCGCTTGTATTTGTAATTACTACATCACCCTTATTAACTTTCCTTAGCTTTGTAGCTGTCTCAGGTCTCAGTACAGGACAAAAACTTGAAAAGGATAGAGGGAGAGGGTTTGATAGGAATTAGAAGATAACCAAGCAAACCCTCATGAGTCAGATTAGCGAAATTCGCGACCAATTGCGACCCCATATTGGATGGCATGGAGCCAGACTCTCCTTCGTTGCGATGTTCCTGATAGCATTATTCCGGGCGAAAACCGTCAATCTCGCCGAACTCGCCACAGTCTGGGGAGGTGACGCCACTGAGGAGTCCAATTACAAGCGCATGCAGCGATTCTTCAAGTCCTTTGAGGTCAACCTGGATAAAATCGCCCAGATGGTGATGAATATCGCGGCTATCCCGCAACCTTGGGTCCTGAGTATTGACCGCACCAACTGGTCATTCGGAACAACGGATTTCAATATCTTGATGCTGGGTGTTGTCCATGAAGGCATCGGTTATCCACTGATGTGGACAAGAGTTATGTTTATTTCTGGTGTATGGAGGAGAGGAAAGAAAAAGCGTATCCTGCTGAATTAAGCAAAAACCAACAAGGATACACCCATGGATAAAGATAGTCTGATTTCGTTACCATCACCAGAAGCAACAGGAACTTTCCAAGACACATTAACGGAAATCCTACGTAAAGGTGCCTGTCAACTCATCGCCCAAGCAGTAGAAGAAGAGTTACAAAATTTTCTAGCTCAGTACAAAGACCAACGAGACAAACAGGGACGAAAAATGGTGGTACGCAATGGCTATTTGCCAGAACGCTCAGTCATCACAGGTATCGGAGAAGTCCAGGTAAAAGTACCAAAGGTACGAGACCGCAGCGGCAGCGGCATAAAATTCAATTCCTTGCTGCTGCCACCCTACCTAAAACGCAGCAAGAGCACAGAGGAGTTACTGCCATGGCTATATCTAAAGGGCATCTCAACAGGAGATTTCCAAGAAGCCCTAGGGTCATTACTGGGAGAGGAAGCAAGTGGATTGTCTCCAGCAACGATTAGTCGCCTGAAGCAGAAATGGGTCGGGGAGCATCAAGCCTGGCAACAGCGTTCCTTGCAACAAAAGCGCTATGTGTATGTGTGGGCAGATGGGATTTATTTCAACATCCGCGCCGAAGAAAGACAATGCATTCTGGTGCTCATCGGTGTGACGGAAAACGGGGCTATTGTCAAATCTGGTGTATGAGAAAGAATTAAGCGGCATCCTGTTGTTGAGATGATGGGGGTGTTTTTTGAACTTTCAATCCATCTTTAAATGGAACTCCTTCAATGACATCGGCAAGATATTTGAAGCCTCGAATGCGCAACCACCGTTTCTGAGCACTCTGCATTAGTTTGAATACCAAGGCCAGAATCGTTGCCTTGGAAACACATCCTCTGGTTTTATCGGTTCTCAATCTCACGGTCGCAAAAGTCGATTCAATGGGATTGGTACTGCGAATATGCTGCCAATGGGGCGCTGGAAAATCAAAGAAGGTAAACAGACTATCGCGGTCTTTTTCCAGACATTTTGTCGCTTCTGGATATTTGGCTTCATAGGTTTGGATAAAACGCTCATAGGCTTGTAGAGCATCGGCTTTAGTCCCAGCGCGATAAATCTGCCAAATGCCCTCCTTCGCTTCCATTTGTTGTTTCTTGGGTAATTTATCGAGGATATTTGCCGTTTTGTGTACCCAACATCGTTGTTTGCGGGTCTCGGGATAAACCTGAGCCAAGGCATTCCAGAATCCCAGAGAACCATCGCCAATGGCCAGTTCTGGAGCGATGGCCAAGCCGCGCTGTTTGAGGCTCAGCAGCAGGGGTTTCCAGCTCAATGCCGATTCACGATATCCTGCCGCTAGGGCTAGCAATTCTTTCTCGCCGTTTTCCGTCACACCGATGAGCACCAGAATGCATTGTCTTTCTTCGGCGCGGATGTTGAAATAAATCCCATCTGCCCACACATACACATAGCGCTTTTGTTGCAAGGAACGCTGTTGCCAGGCTTGATGCTCCCCGACCCATTTCTGCTTCAGGCGACTAATCGTTGCTGGAGACAATCCACTTGCTTCCTCTCCCAGTAATGACCCTAGGGCTTCTTGGAAATCTCCTGTTGAGATGCCCTTTAGATATAGCCATGGCAGTAACTCCTCTGTGCTCTTGCTGCGTTTTAGGTAGGGTGGCAGCAGCAAGGAATTGAATTTTATGCCGCTGCCGCTGCGGTCTCGTACCTTTGGTACTTTTACCTGGACTTCTCCGATACCTGTGATGACTGAGCGTTCTGGCAAATAGCCATTGCGTACCACCATTTTTCGTCCCTGTTTGTCTCGTTGGTCTTCGTACTGAGCTAGAAAATTTTGTAACTCTTCTTCTACTGCTTGGGCGATGAGTTGACGAGCGCCTTTACGTAGGATTTCCGTTAATGTGTCTTGGAAAGTTCCTGTTGCTTCTGGTGATGGCAACGAAATCAGACTATCTTTATCCATGGGTGTATCCTTGTTGGTTTTTGCTTAATTCAGCAGGATACGCTTTTTCTTTCCTCTCCTCCATACACCAGAAATAAACATAACTCGGAAAACGGCGAGAAAGAATTGCTAGCCCTAGCGGCAGGATATCGTGAATCGGCATTGAGCTGGAAACCCCTGCTGCTGAGCCTCAAACAGCGCGGCTTGGCCATCGCTCCAGAACTGGCCATTGGCGATGGTTCTCTGGGATTCTGGAATGCCTTGGCTCAGGTTTATCCCGAGACCCGCAAACAACGATGTTGGGTACACAAAACGGCAAATATCCTCGATAAATTACCCAAGAAACAACAAATGGAAGCGAAGGAGGGCATTTGGCAGATTTATCGCGCTGGGACTAAAGCCGATGCTCTACAAGCCTATGAGCGTTTTATCCAAACCTATGAAGCCAAATATCCAGAAGCGACAAAATGTCTGGAAAAAGACCGCGATAGTCTGTTTACCTTCTTTGATTTTCCAGCACCCCATTGGCAGCATATTCGCAGTACCAATCCCATTGAATCGACTTTTGCGACCGTGAGATTGAGAACCGATAAAACCAGAGGATGTGTTTCCAAGGCAACGATTCTGGCCTTGGTATTCAAACTAATGCAGAGTGCTCAGAAACGGTGGTTGCGCATTCGAGGCTTCAAATATCTTGCCGATGTCATTGAAGGAGTTCCATTTAAAGATGGATTGAAAGTTCAAAAAACACCCCCATCATCTCAACAACAGGATGCCGCTTAATTCTTTCTCATACACCAGATTTGACAATAGCCCGGCATCTGGGCAGACAGTGCTTACCAAATCCAAGTACGGGAAAGAGTATTAGCACTGATGGGTATGGACAGTCATATTCATGAGAAGGGGAACCGTAATCATCCCCTAAGTGAGACACAAAAAGCCAGAAATAAAGAACGCTCTCATGTCCGTTCGAGAGTGGAGCATATCTTTGGTACTTTTGTGACCTCTATGGGGGGCAAGATGGAAAGGGTGATTGGTCATGCTCGTATTGAGACACAAATTGCCCTGAAGAACTTAGCCTACAACTTCCGACGGTACGTCTACTTGCAGCAATCTTGTGCCTAAAATCAAAAAAAATGGAGGCAAATAGGGTGAATTGACAACATCATATGAGCAAATATTTTTGCTTTTATGCTGTGACTGATAGTTTTTCTCAAAGCCTATCCATTTTTTGAAAATTTCGAGGTTCCCTGTTGATACAGCGTTTTTCGGTCTTATGAGGCGGAGTAGCAACAATGGGTAAACCAATTCTGCAAGTCTTGGCTTGATACTTGTGAGAAGGCGGCCTCAATCCCTTGTGCGAGCTCTGGATAAGTACGGGCTCCCCACGAACGTAAAATACTTTTGACTTTGGAGAAACAATTCTCAATCGGTGAAAAGTCTGGCGAGTATGGAGGAAGAAATATCAGTCTTGCACCAACTGCTTCAATACAGTCCCTAATGGCTTTCCCCTTGTGGATAGAGCAGTTGTCCATAATCACACAGGCTCCTTGCCATAACTGAGGTACTAACTGGCGATGTATGAAAGCTTCAAAAGTGAGACCATCACTACTGCCCAGTAGATTTACATTGGTCAGTACCTTCTCAAGACTAATGGCACTAATCATGGATACTCGTTTCCCCCTTTTGCTGGGACGTTTCCCATGGGCACGTTTTCCCCTGGGTGCTCGACCCCGTAATCGAGTCAGCGCTAAATCAACCCCTGATTCATCAATAAAGATCAAGTCTTTTACTAAAATCTCCCGCACCAGTTGCCAAAATTCATATCGTTGCTGCTGTACTCGTTCTGTTTCTTTCTCATCGGGATGCAGTGTTTTTTTTGAGGGTTATCTTGAGTTTTTGGAGCATCCGAAACATTGTGGTCACACTAATCCTGACGCCAACGGTTTCTTCGAGAAGGTCACAGAGTTCGGCTAAGGTTGCATCATTATGCTGCTTTACTAGCTGTTGCAGGGTGATGAGTTGAGTCTCATTGAGTTTAGTGGGGGTTTGTTTGAGGCGCTGCTTGGGTTGAATATCTCCTGTTTCACGATATTGCTTAGTTAGTTTACGCACGAAACTGTAGGCAACCCGGAATTGCTCAGCAATTTGGCGCTGTGATAGTTTGCCTTCGAGATAGGTGTCAATAATTTTTTGGCGTAAATCAACAGAGTAGGGTCGCACTGCAAATTTTGATTGGGTAGATTACAGCTTTATCTTACTCGCTATCGCTTTACTAGCCCGAAAAATGCTGTAATCCGTAGTAAGTATAAATTTGTCCATAGTGAATAGCTGGTACTCCAGATTCGGTAAAATCTGTTTTCGGCAAGCCATTTCCCCGAACCAAATCGCCAATCTCCTCCAACGGCTTCCACTCCACCGCCGCCCCATCCAATAACCGTTTCAGAAAATTCATCCCACTCATTCCCCAATCTCCGCCACGATCCCATCAATCTCAGCCCGCAGGCGATCAATCTTCGCTACCGTCGTTTTTAACTCAGCATTAAGCTCGTTTATATCAATTTTCTCCCGCGTATCCTCCGGCTCCACATAACTACTCACCGACAAATTGTAATCATTCGCCGCAATCTCCTCCAAGGTCACAGATTTCGCAAAATAATCAACATTTTCCTTACTCTCAAACACCCCCAAAATTTTCCCAATATGCTCATCCGTCAGGGTGTTCGTGTTCGTTTCCTTTTTAAACAACCCACTCGCATCAATAAACTGGGTTTTAGTATCCGGCTTATGCTTCGATAACACCAAAATCGTCACCGCGATGGTCGTCCCAAAAAACAAATTCGGCGCAAGGGCGATCACCGTTTCCACATAGTTGTTATCGACCAAATACTTTCTGATTTTCTTCTCAGCGCCACCTCGATAAAAAATACCGGGGAAACAAACAATCGCCGCCCGTCCCTTACTCGATAAATAACTCAAACAATGCAACACAAACGCAAAATCAGCCTTAGACTTTGGCGCAAGTACCCCCGCAGGCGCAAAGCGATCATCATTAATTAGCGTTGGATCATCCTTACCGATCCACTTCACCGAATAGGGCGGATTAGAAACAATCGCATCAAAGGGCTTTTCATCCCCAAAATGCGGATCAGTCAACGTATTACCCAACTGAATGTTGAACTTGTCGTAGTTGATGTTATGCAAAAACATATTCATCCGCGCCAAGTTATAGGTCGTGTGGTTAATCTCCTGCCCGTAAAAACCTTCTTCAATCAGGTGAGCATCAAAATGCTTTTTAGCCTGCAACAGCAGCGAACCCGAACCACAGGCAGGATCATAAATTTTATTCACGCTGGTTTGCCCGTGCATCGCCAACTGAGCAATCAACCGTGACACATGCTGCGGCGTAAAAAACTCGCCCCCCGATTTCCCTGCATTCGCCGCATAGTTCGAGATCAAAAACTCATAGGCATCACCGAACAAATCAATATGGCTGGCATCAAAATTCCCGAAATCCAGTCCCGCCACCCCTTTCAGCACCGCCGCCAACCGCAGGTTTTTATCCTTAACTGTGTTGCCGAGACGGTTACTAGTGGTGTCAAAATCCGCAAATAGCCCCTTGATATCCCTCTCAGAAGGGTAGCCATTCGCCGAACTCTCAATCGCTACAAAAATCGCTGCTAGGTCAGTATTTAGGCTTTCATTTGTATTAGCACTCGCGGCAATATTAGCAAACAATTGACTAGGATAAATAAAATAGCCCTTCGTTTTAATCGCATCTTCTTTAATGTCGGGCGTGATCACGCTATCGGGCAGCTCAGCGTAATGGATGCTGTCGTCACCGGCTTCGATGTAGCCAGTAAAGTTTTCACTGATAAAGCGATAGAACAGCGCCCCCAGCACATACTGTTTGAAATCCCAGCCATCGACTGAGCCGCGTACATCATTCGCGATTTGCCAGATCTGGCGTTGCAAGGCGGCCCGTTGTTGGGAACTTGTCATTTTTTTTCTACTTTATATCCATGCTTAAGTCGCCATCATCTGCGTATTATACACAATAAGCACCTCTCTCCGCGCCCATGTTTAGATTGTTAATTCAAGAGCTGGCGGCGTTTTTGTTCAAACTCATATTCGGTGATCAAACCTTCTACCCGGAGTTTTTCGAGTTCCCGGAGCGCTTCGGCAATGGCAGCAGTTTGTTGGACAGCGGCGATCGCCTGGTCAGACGCTGGGGCTTTCGCTAACCCAAACCGGGCTTGGAACGAGTCAAAATCTTGCAGTAGGTACCAGACCGCTTCGATGGCACAGGCAATTTGGGGGATCGGCGTTGACCAGAGGAGAATATACACAACGCCCCAGACTGGTTGCCCGACATAAAATTTGTGGACGCCGGAGAGGGGCGTGACGGAACCAAGGAGGGCGAGACCGACAGCAATTTTTCGGTCTTTGGGCTGGGTCAAAAATTTGGCGATCGCCTGTTTCATGGCAGCTTAGATGTGGAAAACCATACTTTGCGACAGGAAATGCCTCCACTAAAATTTAAGGAAGACACTCACCCCCTATGGTAGAGCAACTTATCCAAGCCGCAGCAGTGCATAGGAGTAATGATGGGATTTTTTGATTCAGAAATTGTCCAGCAGGAAGCCAAAACTTTATTTGAAGACTACCAAAACTTAGTCCAACTCGGCAGTGACTTTGGTAAGTTCGACCGAGAAGGCAAAAAAATGTACATCGACCAGATGGAAAGCGTCATGGATCGCTACAAAATTTTCATGAAGCGCTTTGAACTCTCCGATGACTTTATGGCCCAAATGGCCGTTGAGCAGATGAAAACCCAGCTTGGTCAGTTTGGCATGACCCCCCAACAAATGTTTGACCAGATGAATCTGACCCTCGAACGCATGAAGGCTCAAATCCCTGACTAATGGCAGCAAAAACAATTATCGCCTTTGACTTCGATGGGGTGATCTGTGACGGGCGTCCTGAATATTTCCATTCCGCTTCGCTTGGCTACCAAAAGATTTGGCCGGACGAACCCATAACCCCAACGGCAACCTTGCAGGGGAGTTTCAATGATCTACGCCCTCTGATCGAAACAGGTTGGGAAATGATTATTCTTTTGCGGGCGCTGCAGCAGGGCATTCCCACGGTTCAACTTTGGCAAGCATGGTCAGCCATTGTTCAACGAACTCTACAGCAGGAAAATCTCAGTGCTGCCCAGTTAATGGAAGCCCTTGATCAGGTGCGCGATCGCCAACTGCAAACCCAGTTAGATCAATGGCTCGGACGACACCATTTTTATCTGGGAATGGTAGCTTTACTGCAAAATTTATTGCAGCAAAATGACGTAACGCCTTACATCATCACGACGAAGGAAGCCCGGTTTACGCGACAGTTACTCCAGCACCAAAACGTCGATTTCCCGGCGGCCCAGATTTTTGGCAAAGAGCAAAAACAGCCCAAAACCGCTACTTTAAAACAATTGCTTTCTCCAGAGGTAGAGACTTTTATCTTCATCGAAGATCGCCTCAAAACCTTAGAAAAAGTCCAACAGCAACCTGAATTAAGTACCTTGCAACTGTTTCTCGCAGACTGGGGTTATAACACCGCCCCTGAGCGATCTAGCGCCACACAGCAGGGGATTCCCGTCGTAAATTTGTCCCAATGGGTTCAAGCGGTCACTGAAACAATTTCTTAAAGTCTATAGTTGCCGTTCCACTTGGATCATCCGCCGGTAGGACAGCCAGCCGCCCCCAATCATCGCCAGGGCAAAGATGCCCAAAAACCACAGATGATTGGCGATCGCCCCGATGGTTTCCCCCTCAGCCCAAAGACCCACTAAAGCCTCATTCATGTGAAAAATCGGATTGTATTGGGCTGCATTAAGCAGAGCCTCCGGGAAGAGGGAAGTCGGTAAAAAAGCGCCGCCAAGGATCAATAACGGCACGCCGAAGGTCGCGACTAAAGCGTTCACATCCTCGGTGCGTTTCGCCAGTTGAGTTCCCAGAATAAAGCCAACCCCCACATAGGCGATGATACTCAGGAAAATAATCCCAATGCCCACCAGCACCGACCCCGTAAAGGTCGCCCCCACAAAAATGGCGATCGCAAAGACCAATAGTGCTTGACCAATCCCAATCAAACAATGGGCCAGGAAAATTCCTAAAAAATAGGCCGTCCCACTCAACGGAGAAATAAATAAACGCTTGAGGGTATGTTGTTCCCGTTCCGAAACGACCGTTGCAATACTCCCCCCCAAGCAGCTAAAAAATAGGGCTGCCCCTACCAGCGTTGAGGGGGCGGCAAATTCCATGGCTTCAGCCAAGCTCAAACCTGCCCGCTCCGCCAAAATAAATCCATTGAGGAACAGGAGAGATACCGGAAATAAAATCCAAAAAATTAAGCTCCGTCGCCGTCGCCACAACTCCAGCAAGATTCTCTGGCTAACGGCGATCGTTTCGTACCAATATTTCATCCGTAAAGGTGCCTAGCGATCATGGCCTACAGGGTTTGATCCAACTCCGCAATCAATTCATCTAATTCTTCAAGGGCTTGGTTAACATCGAGCCGCAGAGTGCCAATATTCGGATTTTCAAGCAGCTTGAGTAATACTGTTCGTTTACCTTTGATCGCGTCAATTTTTGTTTTAAGTACAGCCAGATCTGTCATAGCACTTCAAGATTTGTAGGAATAAATACTATCCGCTAAAGACCATACCCCAAAAAATGGGAGCTTGCCCAGGTCTATTCGATATCCGCGAGGTTAATTCGAGAAGGACGCTGCTCTGCGAGGCCCCCTGCTTCCTTGAGTTTCGCCAGGAACTCTTCTGTGAGTTTCATAAATGCCTTCGCTCCAGCCGTATTTGGCATCGAAACAACGACTGGCTGAAATGTATCCAGGGCCTTGGCGACATTCACATCCATGGGAATTTTGTATTTAAAAATTTGCGTACTGGTAAAGTCATCACTAACCCGTTTCATCACTTGGTTATAGTAGCGATTGAGCAGGCTCCCACCAGAAAGAATAAAAACGATGCCCAATAGATCTAATTTAATCGGATCGATATTTCTAGGGTCAGTATCCTGATGGCTATCCCGTAAGGCACGGATTCGCCGTTGCAGTAGTTGAATTCCCACCACAGACAAAGGTTCGGGGCGGGCAGGCAAAATATAAAAATCGCTGGCGGCCAATCCACTCCGGGTTACCAGGTTATAGCCGGGGGCACAGTCCATAATGATGAAATCATATTTATCCATTACCGGGGCCAGGATCTTACGAATTAAGACCAGCTCAAAATTGTTCCAGATGGCTTGAAAGTCTAGGCTGGGATCTTTATGGGCTTTTTGGTGCAGCATCTCCGAGACGAGATATTCGTCATAAAGCTCAATGTCACCGGGAAGGAGGTCTAGGCCCTGGACGTTGGCAATGTAAGGGCAAATGATGTCGTTGATGTCCAGGCTTTGTTTGAGGGTCGGTTTGATGGCCATTTCGATGAGATGGCTAATGGTACGGCGGCCTTTGCGGATCCGGGCAAAATCCTGGGGGGGCATCAAACTGAGGGTGGCACTAATCTGGGAGTCGAGATCAACAACAAGTACGCGTTTTTTGTGGTGGCGGGCAAGGCAGGCGGCGAGGTTGACGGTGAGGGTGGTTTTACCAACGCCCCCTTTCATGTTGACGGTACTAATGATGAGTGCCATAGGAACCTGGGAAATAGGTGGTTGGGTGAGTGGATTGACGGGGAAGTTAAGGGTGTTAGGTTAAGATTTTTAGTTATTGTACCGCCATCTTCTAGTTTCCTTTGGGAATTAGGGCAACCGCAAAATTGAGGATGCTAATGGTCAGGGACTCTGTAAAAAAGTAGGGTTAAATTATTTTTGATCAATGGGTCAGTTTGCCTGGGAAAATTTAGCAGAATATCTTCGTTTCTCGATTGCGCCCCAGGCGGAAAAGCTGGATCAAGATCCCCTGGCTCTCGGTCGAGCTCTTGATGGTCTAGGCGATCGCCACCTCCTGGCGCTCCGGGTGCCCGAAAATTTAGGGGGTTCTGGGCTGAGCACGGTGGAATATTACCAAGCTACGGTAGCGATGGCGGCGGCTTCGGGCGCTTTAGCTTTTCTGCAAACCCAACACCAGAGTGCGGCCAGTCGCATTGCCTGGTTCGGCAACTCTGAGCAGCAACGATTATTACCCCAAATGGCCAAGGGGGATGTGCGAATTGGTGTGGGCTTTTCCCATCTCCGGCGGCGGGGCGAACCGGCAGTACAGGCAATTCCCCAGGGTGATCGTTATTGCTTAACGGGGACGATTCCTTGGGTGACAGGCTATGGTTTTTTTCAACGGGCGATCGCCGGAGCCACATTACCCGACGGTTCAGAATGGTATGGCCTGATTCCCCTCGAAACATCACAGCCATCAGAGCAGGGAGAAATTTTTTGTAGTCAACCCCTCCCCCTCGCCGCCATGGGAGTAAGCCAAACGGTGACAGTCAAACTCCAAAATTGGTTAGTTCCTGCCACAGATGTTCTGGTGATCCAGCCCCCCGGCACGATTCACAAAGGCGATCGCCAACAGATTCTACACCATGGTTTTTTCGCCCTCGGTTGCGCGCGGGGGGTGCTCGATTGGTTGGCAACGGCTGAATTTGATGATTTAGCGGCCCTAGAAGATCATTGGCAAGTACTTCATGATCAGTTGTTTCGTGCCATTGAGGAACCCCAAACAGAAAGTTTCCAAACCCAATTAGCGTTGCGTCTAAGCGTGATCCAAATGGCCCAAACCTTCGCCCAAATTGCCCTTACTTGGTCCGGGGGAGCAGGAAATTTACTCACCAGTCCGGCTCAACGTCTTTATCGCGAAGCAATGATGTACAGCATCTTTGGTCAAACCCAGGCCATTCGCGCCGCCATGGTCAAAAGCTTGCTACCGGGAAAAAGTTCAGGATATACTATTAAATCGAATTACGCGGGTGTAGTTCAGTGGTAGAACGTCAGCTTCCCAAGCTGAATGTCGTCGGTTCGAGTCCGATCATCCGCTTTGACTTGGAAAATCAAGATTATTTCCCAGGATTAAAATTGAGTGGTTTTGCTCCATTCAGTTTGGAACAATTATCAGCCTACCCTAAACATCCAAAAAGGTTCCCGGCAGATTATTGAATCCACTGGGAACTGAAATTTTGAGATTATCTAAGGACAAAAATTCGCCTTTTAGTATTTACGCCAACGGTTGAGATAGAATTCACCGATGCTGGCAACGCCTGTCGCTTGGTGAGCCTGGGCTTCTAAGGCGCGGAGGCGATCGCCTTGCAATTTGTATTGTTGCTGCAAATCCGCATGGGCCTGTTTCAGACTGGCGATCGCCTGGGCTTGGTCAGCTTGGGCGGCTATTTGTGCTCGACTAGACTGTAGCGCCTGTTCGAGTTGAGCGATCGCCTGGCGTTGCTGGGTTATTTGGCTTTGTAACGTTGCCTCAGCGGTACTGGCTGCTTGGAGTTGCTGTTGCAGTGTTGCTGTTTCTTGTTGCAAGGCCGTAAGGCGTTCCTGGAGTTGGGTTTGTTCAGTTTGGGCTTGTTGTGCCGCTACCCCCTGTTGCTGGAGTTGAGCAATCTCTGCTTTCTGAGATTCAAGGGTTTGGGCAAGGGTTTTGTTCTCGCTTTGAATTTTTTCAAACTTGATCATTACTTGATCGAATTCTTGTTGTAATGCTTTATTTTTTTCGTTGGTTACAGCAAGATTTTTTGCTGATTCATTTAACTGTTTTGTTAAGTCTTGAATCTGATTTTTTTGATCAGTAATTTGCTTCTCGAGGGTCGCAATTTTTGGAGACTGATCGGTGACTGTCGGAGCTGATTTTTCGGCAGTATTGGGACGAGCCACTGGCCGTTTAAGGGGAGGAGAAGCCTCTGCTAATTTAGCTTCTAGATCGGCAATGATCTTCGCTTGAGAAGCCACTTTTTCTGCTAATTCTGCATCGGGATTAGGGGCCGTTGGTTTGGTATTAGCGGCAGTGGTTTCGGCCAAATCTACTTGTACTTTTGCGGTGTCTTCGACCTCGTTTTCAACGGACACCAAAAGATTCTTTTCTGCTTCCGGTGCCGTGATTGAGACAGTACCCGCCATTAGATTCTCGACAAAGGCAGACCGGGAAAAGCCAGATTTTTGAGCCATTTCTGCAAGGCGATCGATGGCTTGGGACGTAAGGGATAGGGTAACAGCATTTTTGCCAGTGGTCTTACGTTTCTTTTTTGCCATGTAGATTGCCTCAAAATTTTCTCTAGCCTTTAACTATAGGATAGGCATCTGCCCACTGTAAAGTCAGAAAAAGCCTTCATAATACTTCACAAAAGAAAATTATTGACCTTCTTTAAGGCTGTGGGGATCAGCGAGTTTTTTATTGGCAAAAGGGGGCATTGGCCAACCTAAGCGGGTCGGTTGTTGGTAAATTTTGCGGAGGGTATTGATATCAGCGGCAGAGATCCTTGCTTGGGTGCCCATTTGTCTTGGGAAAAGCGCATCTGCAGCATTGGGACTATGACCCCAGATACCAAGGGCGTGGCCCAATTCATGGCAGGCGGTGTTTTGGGTGGCGATCGCCCCTTGGTGATCATTCAGCAGGATGGTCATGCGGTGACGGAGGATATTTCGGTTATCGATATAAAATTCGTAGCGAGTTTCGGCATTGCGGCCCAAGGAATAACGAATTTCGCCTGTTTCTGGGTCGGTCTCCCTTTGAACTGGGGGAGCTTGGCGCTGGATGATGATATCCGCAGTCTCTATTGTTTCTACCGTTAACAACGGTATGTATGCTTGCCATTGGGCGATCGCCGCAAAAGTAGCCCGTTGCCATTGCTGTTGACGTTGTTGAGCCGCTGGACTGACAGTGGAATCAAGGGGAGCCACATAAACCTTCACTGGAAATTCCGACCAAATCAAATGACCCAGGGGGGAAGGGGTGACGGCCTCAAAGTAATCTGCCGCAGTTATCGGGTCTGGCGTCCCTTGGAGCACTTCTGGCAAAGGATGAATTTGGGCTTGGGGTAACCGCGTGAGTAAGTCTGAGCTTAAACCATAGCTGCCCCACTGAATCCCTAAGGCGATCGCCAGGCCCCCAAGGAGACCAAACCAAAAACGCCACCCCCAAAGGTGACGCCGCCAAGCACGAAAAATATCGTCCAACCTAGCCAAAGGAATCCTATTGACCAACGACTGGTGTTAACCAACCCGCACTCAGAATGACTGTCAAGCTCATAAAGGTAATGCACAAAATCCAAGTGGCACGGTTGAGAGCTGTTTCGGCACTTTTTGTACTGGTAAACATCTGCGCCTGACCGCCAATGCCCCCTAAACCGTCTCCCTTGGGGCTATGGAGTAAGACCAGAAGCACAAGGCCAACAGCGGAGACCATCCACACAATTTGCAAAATAGATTCCAACATAGATCAATGACGAACGAATAAATGTTTGATTTCAGCGGGGAAACTTTAGGATAACCGATTTATCGACGTCGGGTCACGGCATAGGGGGCCGGAGCAATGAGAGACTGACCCGTCATTTCCTGTGGTTTGTCAATACCCAGAATATCGAGGATCGTCGGGGCGACATCTGCTAAACAGCCATTTTCCCGCAACACCACATCAGCACCATGGCCAACTACCTTACGGCGTTCCCCTTCAATCAAGATAAAGGGCACAGGGTTAGTTGTGTGCGCTGTCCAAGACTTCCCATTTTGATCGGCCATATATTCTGCATTGCCGTGATCAGCGGTGATTAATGTCGTGCCGCCCATTTTGCCGATGGTTGCTACCAAACGGCCTAAACAATGATCAACGGTCTCAATGGCCTGTACCGCCGCTTCGAGTTTTCCAGTATGGCCGACCATGTCCGGATTGGCATAGTTAATCACCACCAGACTATAAATACCTTTTTCGATGGCTTGGCAGGCCGCATCCGTCACTGCCTTAGCGGACATTTCTGGCTTTTGGTCGTAGGTCGCCACCTGGGGGCTAGAAATTAACTCTCGGTCTTCTCCTTCGAAGGCAACCTCTAAGCCACCATTAAAGAAATAAGTAACATGGGGATATTTTTCTGTTTCTGCGGTGCGGAATTGCTTCAGGCCATTGTCCGCAATCACTTCCCCAAGGATTTTCGTCAGGTTTTGGGGCGCAAAGGCGACCTGTACGGGCAAATTGGCGTCGTATTGAGTAAAGGTGACAAAATTGAGATCCGGAATCAGTTCCCGCTCAAACCCTTGGAAATTCTTGTCTACCAAGGCATAGGAGAGTTGGCGGGCACGGTCGGGTCGGAAATTGTAGAAAATCACCCCATCGCCTGGTTCAATGGCGCCTTCCTTAAGGCGTACAGGTGGGATAAATTCATCGGTTACACCGTTGTCATAGTGGCTTTGGAGAATCTCGGCGAAGGAACGTTGGTCGAGATTACCGTTTTGGGTCATCACGTCATAGGCTTGCTTGACGCGATCCCAGCGGCGATCGCGATCCATGGCAAAGTAGCGGCCACTGATCGTCGAGATCGAGCCGACCCCAAATTTATCGATGTGCGCTTGGATTTGTTGGAGGTAATTAATCCCTTCTGTGGTGTTGGTGTCGCGTCCGTCGGTGATGGCATGGATATGGACATCGGCAATGCCGTTAACCTTGGCTAGGTCTAACAAACCGAGGAGATGATTGAGATGGGAGTGGACACCACCATCTGAGCAAAGACCGATAAGGTGTAATTTTTTTCCGGCTTGGCGGGTTTCTCGACAAACTTTAACGAGGACGTCATTGCGGAGGAAGGAACCGTCTTCAATGGCATCGGAAATACGCACCAGTTCCTGGGGGACGACACGTCCTGCGCCAAGGTTTAAGTGACCGACTTCAGAATTCCCCATTTGGCCATCGGGCAACCCCACCCTTTTTCCGGATGTATGGATTAATGTCGAAGGGTATGTAGCGAAAAAGGCATCGACATTTGGTGTATTGGCAGCCGCAATGGCATTTGCGTTAGCTTCTTGACGGTAGCCCCAGCCATCTAAGATTACGAGCACCACTGGGGATACAGGTGCGTTCGCCATGATGAATTCTTTCCTCTATTGTGGGTGTCTGTACGGGGGAATGCAAATCGATAATATCACTTTCTGTAATTTAGACTATCATTCCCGAAAATTAATAATGTTTTAATGTTGTTTTCTCAAAGTTTACGTAAATTTATCGGTCATCTCACATATTTTTCTAACGGCGTCGCCAAAGGCAAAAGATTGCGCCGCCTAAACCACCAAGGGGAAATAGGATGGGGGCAAACCAGGCAAGGGTTGCAATTTGCCAACGACGGAGATTTAGACGTCGCTCTTGGGGGGTTCTCGGTTGGATTGCGAGGGGCGCCTCTTCCGTTTGGGCCAGCCAATTCACGGTATTGAGCAAGAGGTCGCTGTTTAGGTATTGTTCTAGCCAACCATTGGTTACAAAGGTGGTGTTACCAATTGCCACAAGGCGAGTTGCCTTCATTGTAGCTTGGGAATCTATTTTTTCCAGGGCCCAGCCAAAGGTCAGGGGGCCGGGGCGATCGCCTGGGGGGTTAAAGGTCGGATCCGGGATTTCGGGTTGGCTTTCGGCCCAGGCCTGGTCATCGGTACTGAGGATTGCGGTGGCGGCGATCGCCTCTGTGGTGTCGCTGAAAATGGGGCGCACCGCTTGATAGATAGAGTTTTGTCCAGCAAGGGCCGTGGTGATCGGATGGTCACCGTATTGATTTAATACGAGGGTCGATTGTCCTAAACCGAGGAAGTCCGCCCGGTTCCCTTGGTCGAGAATGAGCCGTTGATCGAGGCTGAGGCCCCACTTGTCCAGGAGCGAATTTAACTGGGGATCCGTTTGGGGATCGAGCAGAAGGAGGAGACTTTGGTTATTCGCAAGGGCAGTTTCCAAGAGGGCAACTTCCCCTGGGAGAAATGGCGTTTGGGGGCCAATGACTGCAATCAGATCGGCATCTGGGGGAATCGTAGGCGTTTGGGTGAAATTTAGCGGAGAGACTGCATAACCTTGGGTGGCCAAAAGTTGGGCCATTTGCCCTAGCCCTCCGGGAATTTGATCGAGGGGCGGTTCGCCGTGGCCTTGGAGGACGTAGAGGTGGGGTTGGCGATCGCCTTGGATTTGCAGAATGCTATTGGTCAGTTGGCTTTCTGTGAGTGGTTCCCCCTGAGCTAGCACTTTCAGCAGTTGGGTTTTATCGCCATATTCAAGGTGAACTTCGCCGCGACTCTCGACCTGGAATCGCTGTACTGCCTCGATATTACGGTCTGGATCGACAAAAACATAGCGAAAATTATTGGGATTGAGCCGTTGATAATTGTCTAAAAAGGGCTTTAAATTCGCATCGTCCGTTTCTTGGAAGAGCCACAGGGTTAGAGGTTGAGATAGATTTTGCAGCACCCCTTGGGTTTGGCTAGAGAGGGTGTGGATTTGGTTTTCTGTGAGGTCAATGCGGAGAGGGAGCTGGACAGCTAAAAAATTCGTCAGACAAAAAATCAGCAAAATGGCGATCGCCCCGACAACCCCATTCGTCCCCATCTGGGTAGATCGCTTGCGCCAGAACCGTTGCAGCCCCGTTCCCAGACCTGGAAAATGACTGACCCCCCAACCCAACAACAATAACCCAACCAGAATCAAGCCATAGGCGAAGCCTTCTCCCGTGGCCCCCAGGATGACAGCGCCCGCAACCACCAGAGCCAAGCCTAACCAAATGAAATATCGTGAAAATCGTTGCTGTGGAAACATGATGCTCTGTTAACAATATCAAGAAACCATCAACGCCGTGCCCAGCGCAAAGCTTCAATGGATTGGGCCGTGAGGACAACCCCCAGAATGCTATAGCTGAGGAGTAAGACCAGGCTACTGCTATCGAAAATTCCCTCGAGGAAATTGTTGTAATGCTTCAGTAAAGAGAGATGTTTGAGGCCATTGCCCAACGGCCCCGACAGGCGATCGCCCAGCATATCCAACAGCCACAACATCAGCACTAGGGTAAAGGTCAAGGCCGCCGCAATCAGGGAACTGTCTGTGAGAGACGACACAAACATCCCCAAAGATAAAATAGCGGCCACCAAGAGCAACAAGCCCAAATGCGCCAAGAGAAAGAGACTGAGGGGAAAGGCCGGGGCTGCATTCACTAAGACAATCAGTTCCCACAGCACCATGGGCAGGAACAGTACCGAAAAAAATGTCACGACTCCCAACAATTTGCCCACTGCCACCGCCCAGTTCGTCACCGGAGAGGTCGCTAAAAGTTCCAAAGTGCCCTGTTTGCGTTCTTCAGCATAGAGACCCATGGAGAGCAACGGCAACAGAAACAAGACTAAAATGCCCAGGATGCCCCAAAAAGCCTGGAGAAATTCCGTGGCCACATCAATAGGTGGTAAGGCAACGCCCATCTGTTCTTGGGTCGCGACAAAGGTAACAATGCCCTGGGGGCCAATCAGGAGCATCAGGAAGAAAAATCCCCCCAAAAACCACAGCAACGTCGCAAAAATATAGGCGAGAGGAGCGGTGAAGTAGCTCTGTAGTTCCCGGCGAAAAATCGCCACAATGTTATTCAGCATCAGCATGGAGTTGTTCAGACATCGGATCGTTCGCCTCAGCGTCTAATAATTCTAAAAAAACGTCCTCAAGGCTGGGGCGCAGTCGCTGCATTTCATAGAGACCGACCCCTGCATTGACAAGGATTCTGGCAATGTCTTTGCCCCATTCGGGATTGTCCGCAGTGGTGATCCGGAGGCGGGGACGACGGGGATTCATTGGTGCCAATGATTCGATATGAATAACACCAGGTAAGGGATCGAGGAGACGTTGGATTTGCGCTAGTTCGCCATCGGTCTCTAGTTCGTAACCGTGGTAATTGAGGAAATGATTCTGGAGATTGTGGGGGGTATCGGTGGCGACGAGGTGGCCTTGGTTAATCATTACCACCCGGTCACAGGTGAGACTGACTTCTGAGAGGAGATGGGTGGATAGCAAAATAGTGCGATCGCCGCCTAAGGATTTAATTAGGTGCCGCACTTCGATCATCTGGGCGGGATCTAAACCAACGGTGGGTTCATCGAGAATGATCACCGGGGGGTCATGGACGATCGCCTGGGCAATGCCGACCCGTTGCCGATAGCCCTTAGACAGATTACGGATGTGGTTGTTGGCTTTGGTTTGTAATTGGCACTGGGCGAGGGCAGCTTGGATTTTGTGGGGGCGATCGCCAGCATTGACCCCTTTGAGCTGTGCGACAAAATTGAGATAGCCAGCCACGGTCATATTGGGATAGAGGGGCGGATTTTCCGGGAGATAGCCCAGGTGTCGCCGCACCGTCATGGATTCGGTATGGACATCATAGCCCGCAATTTTTGCCGTTCCCGTCGTCGCTGGCAGATAGGCACTGAGAATGCGGAGAGTCGTGGTTTTCCCTGCGCCGTTTGGCCCCAAGAAACCGACAATTTCCCCTGTTTCTACCCGAAAACTAAGATCGGCGATCGCCTCTGTTTGGCCATAGGTTTTGCCAAGCTGCTCAACTTCAATCATGGTGCACTAAAAAATTCGCCAACCCCAAATAACTGAGCCTAACGTTGGTCGGAGTCAAGATAATCCTCTTCTGTCTCTGGAGTTTCCATTTCTTCTTTGAAGCCCCGCAGGGTTTTTCCTAGGGCACTGCCCACTTCAGGGATTTTCTTTGGGCCAAAGATCAACACCACCACCCCTAAAATAATCAACACTTCAGGCCAACCTAAGCCGAACATGAGCGTACCCCTCACAAACATTAATTTATGGGACAATTGTGCCGCATTTGCGGCGGTTCCAGTATATCTTTGGTTCTAAATTCTGGGTCTAGGTCACCACTCGCGTTACCTACAGGGATCTAGAACATTGTTTCAAACCACTTTTTAAGATTGCTTTTTCGCCCATGACTGCCCCTGCAACCAAGCCAAAATTTTATCCCCTCATCGAACAGCTCGCTGGTGTCATCCTCGAAACCTGGCATCAACACTTAGAGCTAGAACCCTTTACCCTGCCGGAAGGCCTCGGCTACATCGAAGGGAAATTAGAAGGGGAACGGCTCACCATCGAAAATACCTGCTACCAGAGCCAGCACTTCCGCAAAATGCACCTGGAAATGGCCAAAGTGGGCGAAAACCTCGATATTCTCCATTGTGTGATGTTTCCCCGCGCGGAATATGCCCTACCAATGTTTGGCTGCGATTTAGTCGGTAATCCCCGTGGTGTGAGTGCGGCGATCGCCGATTTATCCCCGACCAGTGCCGATAAAACTTTGTCTACGGCTTACCAAACACGACTACGACAAAATCAAGACAACTTAAACTTTTCCCAGCCCCGTGATCTCCCGGAATGGGGCGCAATTTTTTCGGAATTTTGCCTCTTTATTCGTCCCAGTAGTCCCAGCGAAGAACAGCAGTTTTTGGAACGGGTGCGGGAATTTCTGACGATTCATTGTCAGTTGGCCTTGGGTTTAGAAAAGCTTTCTCCGGCTGACCAGGCCATTTATCTGGCTGGACAACGGCACTATTGCCAAGAACAACAGCGGAATGACAAAACGCGCCGTGTTTTAGAAAAGGCCTTTAACCTTGACTGGGCCGAGCGCTACATGAGTCAGGTGCTGTTTGATATTCCAGCCTAGATCGCGAACAAAGCTTTAATTACCGCAGCAACGGTCAATGCCCAGGCTATCAAGGATTAAATCACTCACGGCATTGGCCACCGCAAATTCGCCATAAAACGATTCTTTAAAGTTGAAGGATCGCATTTCTGTGACGATGGCAATCACGAGGGAACCGAGGTCGTTTTCCCCTTCGAGACGTTGACGCACGTAAATTTCCCGGGCGCGATTGGCAATTTTTTTGTTGGCCGGTTCTGGTAAAAACTCCGTATCAAGCCAATGCTGTAGGGATTTTTCTAACCATTGTCCCTCAATGGCGGGATCAGTAATCGGTGGTAAGGTGATCGGCGGAATCGGTTCAGCCATATAAATTGCGAAAAAGGTGCACAGTAGCGGATTGACCCTCAGTATATCAATTTCCCTTAGACCTGGGGGCCTTTAAGAAAAACGACCTGCACCTTACGGAAGACAAGTCGTTGATGTTTTTTCTTTTTTTTCACGAGCACGGAGGGATTCGAACCCCCGACCCTCAGAACCGGAATCTGATGCTCTATCCACTGAGCCACGTGCCCATACAGGAATACAAGAATAACATGTTTTAGATCATTCGGTAGGGGTCGGCTGAAAAGTTTTCAGGTCGGACTGTCCGAGGCGTTGGATCTGTTGTTGCAGTCCCCAAAGACAACCGAGAATCATGCCCCACTGGGCGATCGCACTCCAGATCACCATACTGGGCACCGCCATGGCAACGGCACTGAGGGGAAACGCCGAAAAGAGGCCGAGGGTAATGGGCAAGGTAAAGCGTCCATGGAAGACCATAAACAGACGTGAGTTCGGGTTAAGCCGAAGGCTGTAATGCCCAGTCTAACTGTAGCGAGGGCTTTTTCGGCTGATGGCAGTAGGCGATTAAGCCACAAAGTATATTCACAAAGCAATTCACCGGACTACGATGGCGGGAATGCTCAATTTGTGAAATATTCTTTAACTGGTCAATCACTGTCTCAATAATGAAGCGCTTTCTCGATAATAATTTATCTGTCAAACGCATTAATCTGTTCTTCATGTTGCGTTTTGGCTTCGCAAAAAACTCAATCCCATAGGTTTCCCGTAACTTCTCCGTTAACGGTTGAGAAACGTAGCCTCTGTCTGCAAAGACTTTGCCAAATAATTGCTGCACTAACTCCTCTACGGGTTTTCTGTCATCTACATTACCTGCGGTGATTTGAACATTGAGCAACTCTCCCAGTTCATTGACCACTAAATGAAGCTTAAAACCATAGAACCAACCCACGGAAGTTTTGCCGAGAGCCACAAGACCATCAAAGACCTTGTGACTGTGAATACGCCTACTGTGACAGACTTTTAGGCTTGTCGCATCAATGAAACTGATACCTGTGCAGCTCCCGAAACAATGCTTTAAATACACACATAAAGGCACAATCGTCGAAGGTATCCACTCGATAAAACGCTGATAGCTGACGAGGTGTGGAAAGGCTTCTCGCCAATGTTGACAAACATACTTTTCGTAGAAATGTTTGAAATTACGGTAGGATTCGCGATGAAAGGAGATCAAGATTGTCAGAATTTCGCTGAGGCATAAACGACGGGAGCGAAGTCGAGTCACTGTACCGCCTTGAATTAACTCTTGATGCCAGAGAGGCTCAAAGATTTGACAGAAGTCATCCACATTACAGAAAAGTTCTTCTAGACTAGACATGGGGTGAGTAGATTGGTTTAGTTTGGACACTTCCAGACTACTCTACCCCTCTTCCCTTATCCCGAACTCACGTTAAACAGGATAAAAGGGACAACACTAGGCCCGATGACGGCAACGCCAAACCAAATGGCCCGTTTTTGACGACGGAGAAAGATCCATTGGGTTAAAACGGCCAGAAGGAAAAGGCAACCTCCCTGGAGTCCTAAAGCTGCGATCACGAGCAATTTTTGGCTGGGCAGGGGGGACAAGAGGACAATGACCATTTGGTAGCCCGTGGTGAGGAGCAACATCAAGGCGATCGCCCCTAGGGCCGGAGATCGATCCTCCCTGAAAAAAGACCATTTAAACCGTCGGTGAGAAGTATTTTGATGCCGAAATCTCGCCCAATCCTGTACCCGCTGCCGGGTCGGTGTTAACAAAAGAATTAACCCCAACATTACCACCCAATAGAAGCCTTGTAGGGTTTGAAAATTGGCAAACAGACGTTCGGGGCGATCGCCAGCCCAAACAAACCCAGTCATAAAAATCGTGCTGCTAACGGCGACCCCGCAGCCCATGACTTTCGTGATCATCGTGGCCTGGGGATCATAAAAACGCCGCCGAATCCCTTGCCAAGCCAAGGCCCCTAAAAGAGCATAATGGATCGCCATAAACCCAAGGCCCCCCAGCCCGATCACCCAAAGGGAAGAGCCATACCATTGGGTCTGAAACCAGTTGTGGGGTGAAAAATAACCGATGGTTTCCGGGGCGAGGGAATTTTGGTCAACGAGGTAATAAAAGATATTGCCCGGATAGAACAGCCGCACCCAATCAAAGGGGGTATAGCTGGGAAAATTATCCTCAAAGCAAGCCACAGACATCCCAAAGAGATAGAGGCCGAGGCCACCACTATAGAGCCAGGTGTGGAAGCCCCCCAACAGGTCGCGCCCCACGAAACTCCATAGAACCGCCCCCGTAAAGGCCGTGAAACTAGCCGCGATCGCCACCCCATAAAGCACCATTAGCCAACCCAGAGCAATGCCACCTTGAAAACCGAGCCACAGGTGCCAGGGCAGGACAAAAGCTAAACCAACATAAATCAGGCTAGGCACTCCCAACAGTTTACCGAGCAAAATTTTTGAGACGGGTTGGGGACTGAGGCGCACAAAACCCAGGGTGCCCCGTTGTTCTTCCTTCGCGACATCGGCCCCAATTAAATGGGTACCAACCACTAAGAGAATCCCCAGGCCGATCAGGGTCAGGGCCACAAACACATCAAAATGCCACAGTTGCCAGTTGATCAGCCAGTCGTTGCCATCCCTCAAACATTGATAGGTAAACCGCCAGTAGTCATCTTCCGGGCCGGTGCAGTAACGGTTGTAGGGTTGATCAACCAGGGCATTTGGCAATTCCCCCAGGTAGAAAAGGTACAGGAAGAATTGGGTAAAGCAAGCAAGACCAAAGGCGATCGCCACATTTTTACGGGTGAAGCGGCCTTTTAATTCCCGAAAAAGTTGGGGATTCCAATCACCGAGGGGGTTGAGGATTCTATCCATGGTTGATACCTGGGATTATGGTTCTTAGCAAGGGAGAAGCATTTTCGACCGACGAGACTTCAGGTAATTTAGGGATTAACCTGCTGGGGTCAGGGTTTGCTTTAGCTCTGAGGTGCTAAGCTGCTGAATCCGGCGACCCACAACCCGATGCAGCACGGCGATCGCCCCCATTTGGCCCAAAATGGTGAGAAAAATGCTGGCTAAACTGGCGTTTTCAGTGGCGACCATCGGGATAATTGTCCAGAACCAAGGGGCCGCCTGTAATTCTGGGTTAACGCCATTAATACCGAGGAAAATGAAGGGCAAAATCACCCCACTAGTGACGAGAATCGTGGCGCCGATGCCTTGCCGCTTGCCTTTTTTCAGGAGTACCCGCTGGGCCACAACACAAAGCAGAACAACCATTAAGCCCTGCATCACCACCCCAAGCGCAAAGGAGATTTTGTAGGGAGAAGCAACAATCACAGCCACAGCCAAGGCGATCGCCCCGGTGACAATGGCAACATTCATCATCACTGCACCAATGGCAGGACTTCGTTCCCCAAAGAACCAATCTTGCCATTCTCCTTTTTGGTAACGGCTCCAATCTTGGAGGGACTGGAACGACGGCGAAAGCACCGCCATCAGCGTAAATAAGTAACAACTACCGGCCAGGGAAAGCAGCAGAAAATTAAATAACCAATCGTTGTGGTTGGCGATCGCCCCCAGGGGAGATTGCACCGTAAAGCCAAGCCCAAAAATGGTAAGCAACGCCGTTAAGCCATAACTCTGTTTCTTGCTAAGGAGGGTGCCATTGAGATAATGAAATTTCCGGCGGAACGCTTGGAGAAACCAGTAGATCCCCATTCCATAAAGCAACAGATAAATCAGAGCGGCGATCGCCCCATTCTCCCAAAGATAAACCCGGAAAAAGGAAACATCGGCGAGGCTATCGTAGTTAAACGTGAGCAGTTGTTCCGCGGCGGCACTGGCTTGACCCAAATACACCAACATGTGCAGCGGATTAAACAAATTGACGCCATCCATGAGATTGCCGACGTGGCTATTTTCCTGGAGGAGAAACGTCGTGCTCCCCATCATCAAGTAAAAAAGTCCCCCCGTCGCTAACCAAGCTTTGAGGGCGGGTTGGGTTGGATTCACCAAACTATACAGCGCCGCACCACTATAGAAAAAGCCGTAACTAGCTGTGATCACACCGTAGAAAAGCAGGATTAACGGCAACGGAATGCCGCCCCTGAGTCCGGCCCAAAAGTGTAAGGGAAAAACCAAGGCCAGACCGACATAAATGAGACTGGGAACCCCTAAAATCTTGCCAATGGCGATCGCCTGGGCCGACTGGGGACTCAATTTGACGAAGTTCAAAGTGCCTGCCTTTTGCTCTTTGCCCAAATCTTGGATTAGTAAATAAACGCCCCCCAACAGCGCCACGAAAAATCCCACCACACTGAGGGTAATAAATAGGTCAGTCCACCACAGGGGCCAATTTAGGTTCAAATTTCCCGTCGCATCAGCCACACAAAAGTTTTGGCTATGGATTAAATGGCTATTGGAATCAAAGTCTGCCGGGGCGCGACCAATGCAGTAATGGTTGGTGGTGCTAATCCCAGCACTGGGGAGGGCGATTCTCAGACTTAAATAAAATATTCCCTGCGTGAAAAAAGAGGCGATCGCCACTAAACCGAGGGCTTTTTTAGACAGTCGGCCTTTTAGCTCCCGAAAAAGCTGAGGATTCCAGTCACCGATGCGGTCTAGCCATTGATGAAAAACCATGATGTTTTGGAGATGGAGATCAATAAACGATTAAAAAATGTGGGCAAACTTATAGATAAATTCAAACGGCCACTGCTAGGTTGTTTGTTGGTGGCCCAGCTTCAGGAAAATGCTTTCTAGATCCTCCGTTTTGCCATAAAACTCAGACACTGGGATTCCCGCGGCGATGAGATCTTTTAAAAGTGCCGTGCTTTCTGCGGGAGTTCCCGCAAATTCTACTTGCAAACGATTGGGGGCGCAGCTTTCCCAACCCCGAACCAGGGGCTGCTGCTTTAGTTCCCCCACGAGTCCGTCTAGGTTATCCAGGGTACTAACCACTAAATATTGCCGGGAGAGCCGCTGGTACAAATCCTCTAGGGAGGTACTCTCGACGAGATAACCCAATTCCATAATGCCCACAGAAGAACAGAGTTCTGCCAAATCACTGAGGACATGGGAGGAGATCAGGATGGTCATGCCAGCTTCCTGGAGTACCTTAATGATTTCGCGAAACTGCATCCGCGCAATGGGATCTAAACCCGACACCGGCTCATCCAGGAGCAATAGGAGCGGTTCGTGAATAATGGTGCGGGCCAGGCTGAGGCGCTGTTTCATTCCCCGGGAAAGGGTGGCAATCTTGTCGTCCCGCTTGTGGGTAAGTTGCACCAGCTCTAGGACTTCACTCAAACGACGTCGGCGACGGGGTTGGTGGAGATTATAAAGGCGCGCGAAGTAGTCCAGATAATCCCAAACATTGAGGTCATCGTAGAGGGGAAAATCATCGGGGAGATAGCCGAGGCGTTGCTTCAGGTGGGGGTTACTGTCATCCCGCAGGAGGCGATCGCCATGGATATAAATTTCGCCGAGGGTGGGTTCCTCTGCCGTTGCCAACATCCGAATTAATGTGGTTTTCCCGGCACCATTAGGGCCAATCAAGCCGTACACTTCCCCCGGTTGTACCTGAAGTTCCACATCACTCACAGCCACCTGTCGGTCAAACTGTTTCGTCAAATTAAAGGTGGCGATCGCCATTTGGTCAACGGGTGGCGATGATGCCGATTGCGCAGTAAGCATAGGCCTTGGAATTCTTAACCCAATTTGCCCCTAGCTTAACCACAGTTAACCGCCGCTGCCCTGGGCCGTTACAAAATTGAAACAGCATCTCCCCAAGGGTTTTTTCACTAAAAAGCAGGCCCCACTCGTGCGAGAACCTGCACCACGTATCATCCGTTGTGATTGGGTCAATCCAATTCAGCTTGAATTCTTTTTACGCTGTCTCCAGCCATTCATAAATGCGGTCTAACTGCTCTAGGGTCACCAGGCCATACTGCCACAGCACCATGGGTAAAGGATGATGGGCAGAGGTATTACTCCGATGGCGTTCCATCACAGAAATAGATTCCCCAGGGATGGCCAGTTCTTCTTGCAGGAAGTGAATAAATTTTGAGTAGGTGATCGGCGTCATATATGGTTTTGCGCTCCATAACTTATGGAAATTTCACTAATACTTAGCGGTGAGGGAGAGGAGGATATGCGTTGACTGGGGTGAGGGGAAAATTGAAATTATCCTAAAGGACTTTGAGACAAACAAACATTATCTTAAAGGTGAATTTTTGATAAGTCTGTAGTAGAGATCACAAGGGGTTAGATTTCGCCTAGGGAGATGGGAACTCAGTAAAAAAAGGTGACCCATGCTCTGCTCATCAATACTCCAGCCTTTATAAGTTTCCCCGATTATAGGGAGTGTTTTTCCCTTGTGGTGTGCTGTTTCTGTTTTTGCAACCCCAGATTGGTTAGGATAAAAAGAACCGAATTTCACCGGCAAACCTAGAGGCCCTATTTAGGTCGATGGTGAACGAAAAAGTGGAACTGATAAGGTTAAGGCCCATATCCTACTGTGCTTTTTTGCATTAAGCAAGAATCTTAATATCTTTTTCGGTTTGTTTGCGGTAGCGGGGATTTGCTTCACTGAACTTAATACTCAAGCGCCCCAGGCGAGCAACCCGATAAAATAACTCCCCAGAGACTTTCACAAGGCGATAGCCCATGAGCGATACGATTTTTGGCAAAATTATTCGGCGAGAGATTCCGGCGGATATTGTCTATGAGGACGATCTAGCCCTGGCTTTCCGTGATGTCAACCCCCAAGCCCCTGTGCATATCTTGGTGATTCCCAAAAAGCCAATTCCCATGCTGACAGCGGCCGATGATACAGATCAAGCGCTTTTGGGTCATTTATTATTGACCGTTAAAAAGATTGCCCGCCAGGAAAACCTCGATAAAGGCTACCGTGTCGTGATTAATACCGGTGAAGATGGGGGCCAAACGGTGTTCCATCTCCATCTGCATCTCCTCGGCGATCGCCCCCTAGCTTGGCCTCCTGGCTAAATCCTTGTAGCGTAAACCCCAGGCTTTTATTCCCTTGAGGTAGCGGCCCATGTCCTTTGACCCTTCTGCGCCCCCTTTCCAAACCCACACAGCGTCCCAACCCCGCACCATCACCCACACAGACAGGGCTTTCTATTATTTCGCCTATGGGTCTTGTATGTGTCCTGTCGATTTGGCCCGCACCATTGAGGAGGATGCCCACCAATTCGTTGTGGGTCGGGGCATTTTACAGAATTATCGTCTGGCGTTTAATCGTCTTTCTCCCAAACGCAAAAGCTGTGGTGTTTTGGATGTGGTGCCCCACGCAGGCAGTCATGTGGAAGGCGTTCTCTACCATTTGCCCTGGCGAGTCAGTGAAAAGCTCGATCTGCGGGAGGAAGTCCCCACCAATGGTTATCGCCAAACCCAGGTGACCGTTGAATGCCAAGGCCAGCGGTTCCCCTCGGTGCGTACCTACGTCGTCGTCAATAAAACGCCCCAGGAAGTTCCCCCAGACGATTGGTATTTTTATATTGTGATGCGGGGGGCAATGACCGCTGGCCTTTCCCGCGACTATTCTTGGCGATTGTTTAACCACATGAAACGTCTCCAACGGGGTCAGACCCTTTAAAATTTTTGATGCTGTGCGCTTAGGAAGAAGGATTGATATTTTATGGTTGCCCCTAAACAAGAAGAACTCCCCACAACGGCGATCGCCCGTTCCCCGGCCTTACATGCCACCAGTGAACCCTGGTTTGACTATCCAATTACGGTTTATCCCCATCACACCGATTATGCTGGCGTCGTTTGGCACGGCACCTATATTAAATGGCTAGAGGAAGCCCGGATCGCCTGTCTCCAATCCATTGGCCTCGACTACGCCGATCTGGTTCAACTGGGTTGCGAATTACCCGTGATCGCCCTATCAACCCGCTACCATAGTTTTCTGAAGATGGGGATGACCGCGATTATCAAAACCCGCATGCAAGAAATGAAAGGCGTCCGCATGGAGTGGGACTACCGCATTGAATCCCCAGACGGGCAAGAACTGTACTTCACCGGTCAAGTGACCCTGGTTAGCGTTGACCGAGAAAAAGGCAAAATTATGCGCCAATTGCCACCCGCCGTGGAAGAAGTCTTCAAGAAAATTCGTGGGATTTAAGGCCATTTCTGCCGATAATAGACAGTCTATGCTGGACTAACAGACAAAATTTTGACGTTTATCGAAAATCACTATGAGTAATATTATTCGCGTGGGTGTCCTGGGCTTTGGGGGCCTCGGTCAAGCTGCAGCCCGATTACTAGCTCCAAAATCAGAAATGCGCCTCGTCGCCGCTGCCGACCATAAAGGTTATATCTATAATCCTGAAGGCCTCGATACCCAAGCCTGCATCAGCACCTACAATCAGCAGGGTTCCGTGGGTCATGTGCCAGAATATGGCGTCCTCAGTCAAAACAGTATTGCCGATCTGATCGCTAATGCTCAAGTGGATGGTTTTTTCCTCGCTCTGCCAAACTTGCCCAACACGTTTATAGCTGATGTGACCCGGCAATTTATTGCTTCTGGTTGGCAAGGGGTGTTGGTGGATGCCCTGAAGCGCACCAGTGCCATGGAACAAATCCTCTCCCTCAAGGACGAGGTGAAAAACGCAGGTATTACCTACATGACGGGTTGCGGCGCGACGCCTGGTTTGTTGACGGCAGCGGCGGCGATCGCGGCCCAAAGCTATGCAGAGGTTCACAGCGTTAAAATCACCTTCGGGGTGGGTATTGCGAACTGGGAAGCTTACCGGGCGACCATCCGGGAAGATATTGCCCACATGCCTGGTTATGATGTGGACAAAGCGCGGGCCATGAGCGATGCAGAGGTTGAAGCCCTATTGGATGAAACCAATGGCATTATTTCCCTCGAAAATATGGAACATGCCGATGATCTCATGCTGGAATTGGCCGGGATTTGTTCCCGTGATCAAGTTAGTGTCGGCGGTGTGGTAGATACGCGCAATCCGAAAAAACCCCTCAGCACCAATGTGCAATTGACGGGCCGTACCTTTGAAGGCAAGATTGCGACCCATACGTTTACCCTTGGGGATGAAACTAGCATGGCCGCCAATGTTTGTGGCCCCGCTTTCGGTTATCTCAAAACGGGGGTTTGGTTGCAAAAGCAAGGTTTAACAGGCATCTTCACAGCGGCGGATATGATGCCCCAATTTGTGAAGTAGTTTCGCTTGGAGAATGACATTCCCACAAATCCTCCTGGGTCAGGGGGATTTTTTTTGCTTAGCTTAACAGCGGGGAAGCCCCGCGTTGTATGTGAAATATCAACGTCGGGATGAGGAGCGAGCGACTGACCAGCGGGAAGCAGCAAACTCCTAGTTAAGCGTCTTAGAAAAAGTGTGCGATTTCCCTAAGTCTTACTATGGTACAGGTATGATTAACCTGACTTACGAGTACAGAGTCTATCCGACTGCCGACCAAGCCATCAAAATGGATGAATGGTTGGACACGTGCAAGCGCGTCTATAACTACGCCTTAGCTGAACGTCGTGATTGGATTCAGTCCCGTAAGTGCCCGATTAATGCTTGCAGTATTCAGCGGGAATTTATTTACCCAATGGATTCAGAAAAGCCGACCTATTACAGTCAAAAGCGCAATTTGACCGCCGCAAGGAAAACTAATTCTTTTCTGCAAGCGGTGCATTCTCAAGTGCTTCAGGATGTGATGGGCAGGCTGGAAAAGGCGTTTAATGCATTGTGGAATAGTGGGTTCGGATTCCCAAGGTTTAAGAAGCGTTTTCGCAGCTTTAACTTCCCGCAGTTGGGCAAAAACCCAATTGGTGACAATCAAATTAAGTTGCCTGTATTTGGTTGGGTTAAGACCGTGATGCACCGCCCGCTCCCTGATGGGTTTGAGGTGAAGCAAGCACGGGTAGTTAAACGCGCTTCTGGTTGGTATATCCAGCTAGTTATCCAAAGCGACGTAAAGATTCCAGATCCCCCGATTGGTGGTTATGCCATTGGGATTGATGTGGGATTAACGGATTTTGTTGCGACATCAGAAGGCGAGTTGATTGGGAGACCCCGATTCTTTGTGGAGGCACAACACAGGCTGAAAGTGCTGAACCGTGCCGTTGCCAGAAAGCAGAAAGGTTCAAAGAACCAGCAAAAAGCTCGTCAACGAGTCGCCAGATTCTATGAACGAATTGTGAACCGACGCAAAGATTTTCACCGTAAGTTAGCCCATCATCTCTGCGACCAAGCAGGGATGATATTTGCGGAGGAGTTGAACCTAAAAGGACTGGCAAAAGGAATGCTGGGGAAGCATTGTCTGGATGCTGGTTGGGGGCAGTTCCTCGAGACATTGAGATGGGTCTGCTTTAAGCGTGGTGTGCATTTCCAAAAGGTTGCTGCTAATGGCACGAGTCAGGAATGCCCATCCTGTGGTGTAGCGGTGAAAAAAGACTTGTCCATGCGTCGGCATGAATGCCCAGAATGTGGCTACACCACCAATCGAGATGTGGCCAGTGGTCAAGTAATTCGCAATCGTGGACTAGCTAGCACTGAGCATGTTGCTGAGCTTGTCGAAGCATGTCGAAGTGTAGCGGTTGGACAGACCGTTCAATCCTGTGGAGCTACGCCCAGTAGGGAGGCTTTGAAGCAGGAATTTCTTAAAGCGATTTAAGAAGCCCGCGCTGTAATCTTTGATTCAGCGTCGGGAGTATGTCACGGAAGACTCAGGATTGCTTTTTGGATTCGGGCACGGATTGCGGCTTCTGGTTCTGTGGTGAGAAATTCAGTGAGTTTGTTTTTGATGACGATTTTTTTAGCTTCTGGAATGGCTTGCGACAAACCCTCTAGTCCGGCGATCGCCCCATAGCGAACCACCCATTCTCCGTCTTCAAGGGCCAGGAATAGACAGTCACAGACCTTTTGCTGCTGCACTTCTCGCTCAGAATCTGGCACTTTATGCCATTGAATATTTCCTAATCCTTTGGCCGCAGAGCGCCGCACACTAAAGGCAAAATCCTTATTCGCCGCCTCAATTAGCAGGTCTAAGGCTCTGGGGTCACCAATCCCGGCAAAGATTCGTAGCATCCATGCCCGCGCCCCGTAGTTATAGCCATCGACATTTTCGAGGAGGTAGGGTACAACGGCCTCGCCAATATTGATCAAACCATTGACCGCCGCGACGGCCGCCCCCGGATTATTAAATTTCAGCACTTCTACTAAAGTTGGGATAGCTTGTTCATCTTTTGTTGCGGCGAGTTGGGCCACATTTTTGACCAGGTCTTGGGCTGAGGTGGGGTTGTTAACGGCACGAATTAAAACGTCGACGGTCATGGGTTCAGAAGTTAGCGATCGCAAAAAATGTAGGGATTTGGTTTATTAAGGTTCCTAGAGCAGACTATCCATTAATTCGAGCAATTGTAAACCGTCCGCATCGAGGGTTGCGGCTGTCCGTTGTAAATGGGATTCGAGAATGCCCTTGAGGGAAATTAACTTTAAGCTATTTTCGGCATAGGCTTTGGCGATCGCCTGACCCGCCGGAACATAGCCGATAGCGCCCAAATCTAATAGGGCAGACCGTCGCAACTGTAACTGATTTCCGTTCAGGGCTTCCATCAACTGTTTGGCGTAGTGGGCTTCTTGGGTCAGTTGATATAAGGCCCGTAGTGCTGCGTAGCGAATTTTTGCGAATTCGTGATCTAAAAATGGCTCAATCTCGGTGATCGCCGCCGTGGCACCAATCGTCCCTAACGCCTCAATCACCGCTTCATAGGGCTGCACTAAATGGGGTTTGCCCTCAGCCTTGACTGCCGCCGCAACCCCTCCTGCGAGTAGCGCTTGTAACGCAGGAATTGCCTGCCGATCTCCCAACATCTCCAACGATTGGGCCGCCGATTCCCGCACATAATAATCAGGACTTTCTAAACTCTCAATTAACGGTTGCACCGCTGCCGGATTACCCAGCTTGCCCAACGCCTTTGCTGCGTTCCGACGTAGGGGATAACCTCCATCCGGCGACCGATCCGTCTCATCTTTTAACGCTGCTAGCAACGCATTTACGGCCCGCTCATCCTGCACCCGGAACTTGCCAAACCACCAAGCCGCATAATAACGTTTGCCTGTATCTTCCGTTTGTTGGATGTTGGCGATCGCCTCCTCTAGGGTCCAGGCCTCAGCCATCTGCCAGTCCGACATAAATTCTCCTTTAAATAGCCCCCACAACAAGTCGGAGCAACAGCACTAAAACCAAAGCACTGCTACCCCGTCTAGAAAAAATATTCAAAACAACAATGTTATTAAGCTTATTCAGCGACAGAAAGAAGCAACAAAATTATTCCTCGTCAGAAGCAGTCGCACCCGTATAAGGTTTAATCGAAACAATCTTGCCGCCTAGACGCAAAATCCGTTGCATCTCTTGATTCATCCGAGCATAGGGCACATTGATAAAAACACTGCCACTGCGACGAAAGGCGTATTCTTGATTGTCTGTTTCTTCTGTCTGGCGCAGCCCTTGCACTTCGTAGGTAAAAACACGCGAAGCCGCTTCCGTTCCATTCGCAAATTGACTCAACATGGTTCTTTCTTGGAACTCCGTAAAAGATTTATGTACAATAAACGCTTAAGGTAAAGTCGCCAAAACCAGGCACAAAATCGAGAAGCTTAGACCCCCTCTCAAATTTTGTCCCTGATTTTCATCAATTACCCACTCCGGTAACAACTCAGAGATCACGCGCAAACGAGACCTCTAACCTTTACTGGCCAGCAGGTGAAATACTGGCGACTCTACCGCCCATCCGCTGAATTTCTTGCAGCTTCTGAGACAGACGAGATACCGGTACGAAGAAAACGCGACTGCTACGGCGAATCCGAGGATAACGAGGCGTAGACAACGCAGCAACTTCAACCCGGACAACTTGGTCATCCGCACTTAAGCCAGTGGAACCACCAAGGGATTGACCAGGATGATAATCATCAGCTGCAGACCGGAAAGCCCAACCTTCGTTAACACCAGAAGGCCCAACCACCGCAGAGGTAGTATTACGAGCGAGCTCTTGGGCTAAGCGAGAAGCATTCCCCGCAATCTGAGCGCGATCGCTATTGGCATAACCCCGTTGTAGACTAAACATCCGGGTAAAACCAACGGTACGATGTCCAGTCTGAACAACATAACTACGGATGTAGGGCACAATGTTGTCCCCGAAGTTTTCCGTATATTCAGCGCTATCAATGTAAGAATTGATATCAGCTTCAAACCCTTCATTTTGATAGCGATCGAGGTGCTCAATCACCTCTGCTTCATCGTAGGGGGCCCGACCCAACAAGTGCTTGAAGTTCAGTTCAATCACACGGGTTTGGAAATTGTTGTATAAAAACTTTTCTTTATATAGCTCAGACTGGGCCACGGCACGGACAAAATCCCGCACAGAAATAAACCCATTCGTGAACAAAGATTCCGCAGCTGTTAAGCGCTCAGAAGACATGACATAGTCATTGCCTAAAACCTGGCGATAAACGGCGCGGATGACGGTTTGTGCATCATCTCGAGAATAGTTAGCGCGCAGTTCGACGGGTGATTGGTCAAACGCAGCGGTTCCCAAGCGAGAGGCAGCGACAGTAACTGGCATTTGCCTAATACTCCTTGTTAAACCAATGTTTTTAGATAGAGCAAGACCCGGAGAAGTAAGTAGAACCCAACACTTAAGCTGAAAACCACTTACCCATCCGGGCCTAGACTAAGCAAAATTAGCTGAGGGCGTTAATTGCGTAGTCGATGTAGTTGTTAGTTTCAGTAGCAGCATCGCCAGTCAAACCATGGTTTGCTTTGATGTGCTTGAGAGCTTCAACATACCAGCTGGGAGAAAGATCGAAAGTACGGTTGATTTCGTCAACACCAGCGATGAGGTACTCATCCATGGGGCCAGTACCACCAGCAACTAGGCAGTAGGTAACCATGCGGAGGTAGTAACCGATGTCACGAGCACACTTGTCTTTACCGCGCTGGTCAGCAGCGAAGTTGTTGCCAGGAGTGCTGGTGGTGTAGGGGAACTTGCTGTAAACCGCTTGAGCAGCACCATTAACGAGGGTGTCAGCTTTTGCAGTCAACGTTTGAGCCGCTTCAAGGGCGAAAGCACCTTGACGAAGACGACCATAGAGGTACTGGAGCTCAGTGTTGCTGAGGAAACGGCCTTGAGAATCAGCGAGTGCTACTGCTTCGGTAAGAGGGGTTTTCATTGTCAGATTATCTCCCTATGGATTATCAATAATTTTCTTTAAAAGGGCGCCTTACGGTATCAGTAAGACTTAAAACGAAAAATGTCAGAGTTGAATTAAAAAAGATTATTCAACAGCTTTTGCAGCAGTTTCGAAGTAGAGTTCGATTTCCTGTTGGAGAGAGCTGCAGTCACCGGGAGTTACACCAGCGGGATCCATAACAATCGCTACAGCAGCTTTACCCATTGCACGTACACCAGCAGCAACGGAAGCACCGGGAACACCAAGCGCAACGTAGGTTTCACGGAGGCCATTGAGGCAGCGGTCGTTGAGTACAGACGCATCACCAGTGAAGGTTGCGTAGGTTACATAACGGAGGATGATTTCCATGTCGCGAAGACAAGCAGCCATGCGACGGTTGGTGTAAGCATTTCCACCGGGAGCGATGAGTTGGGGCTGGTCAGCGAAGAGTTGACGAGCAGCGTTGGTAACGATGGAAGACGCATTGTTGGTCATGCGGCTTACGGCATCAGAACGCTTGGTACCTTCGGCAACAACTTTTTTGAGAGCTTCGAGCTTGTCGCTAGAAATGAACTCACCTCGGGCATCAGCCTGAGAAACAACCCGGGTAAAAATATCAAACATGTTTTTATCTCCTACTTATATTTTGATGAGTGGGATTTATTTTGTGCGGTTTGCTTACTAACAAGAGTGAAGCAAGTGCTGAGGGGCTCTCTTGCTGAAAACAAAATCCTAGAGTCGATAAAAGGTTTTGTTTTCGAGTTGGAAACTTAATCCCCAAAGCCAATTAAGAGTGTCAGCTATTTTTGCTTGTTTTTCACCTTGGCATTTAAGAAACTTTACATTCATTGAATTTCTCAGATTCTCAAAGTTGCCAGATAAAGTTCATGCTAGTTCCTTGGAACCTATGGGGTTTCTAAGGAGTACTGCGAGTGACTCTTAATCTTAGGTAAATGTTATACAACGTCTGCCGGCATTTAAACATTACATCTTGTAAAAAGATCTGTCACAAAACTTCATGATTATAGGCGATCGCCGCTAATTTTCTCAGGGAGTGCTTGGGCTAGACAGAAGAAGAGTAGGGCATTTGCAGGGTTGAGCAGAGCCGTTTTTAAGTAGACTCCCCCTAAGGTTAGATCTCTGAATTTCCAAAATTCCGCAGAAAATCAACTCAGGAAACCAAGTAGAAAGACCGGATTAATGAGTCGATATACTCAGGGACTTTCTGCTCTAGGTCAGACTTTTTGAGCGGCTCAAGTATTGACTGGGTAACGTAACAAAATGTGAACTCACATAAAAAACCTCCCTTGGGTAAGGAAGGTTAGGAAAAATTTCTTTAGATTGTTTTAAGGATTTCCTGGGAGGATTTATCCTTCGGTTTCGGAACCAGTGGCAGTCCCTCGGAAGATAACATCGGACTCTTTAACAAAGCCACTGTAAGCTTCCATGCCGTGTTCACCAATGTCGAGACCCCGGAGTTCCTCGTCTTTTTCGACGCGAATTCCACCAAGGACTGCTGATAGGGCATACCAAACAATAAAGCTAAAGGCGACGGTAAAGCCACCAATGGAAAGAATTCCGACGATTTGGGCAATCAGCTGTTGGATGCCACCGCCAGTGAATAAACCCCCATCCATCTTGAACAGACCAACGGCAAGAGTTCCCCAGATACCGCAGACGAGGTGTACAGAGGTCGCACCAACGGGGTCATCGATTTTAATAGCATCGAAGAAGGCCACAGAGAAGACGACGAGTACACCGGCGATCGCCCCGATGATCACAGCAGAAAAGAAACTGACGCCATCACAACCGGCCGTAATCCCAACGAGACCAGCCAAAATACCGTTAATAATCATAGATAGGTCTGGCTTTCCATCTTTGATCCAAGAGGTTGCGGTTGCTGTGATTCCCCCAGCTGCAGCCGAAAGGTTTGTCGTGATTGCGATGTAAGGCACCGCAGCATCTGCTGCCAATTGAGAACCGGGGTTAAAACCAAACCAGCCAATCCAAAGAATTAGACAGCCTAAGGTCGCAATACTCATGTTGTGACCAGGAATGGCGTGGACTTGACCATCACGGTATTTGCCGAGGCGAGGCCCGACTACTGCAGCACCCACAAGGGCAGCCCAACCACCAACGGAGTGAACAATGGTTGAACCAGCAAAATCATGGAAACCAAATAAAGCAGCCCCTTCTTCATCCACACCGAGGAAAGGAAGTGCAGACAGCCATTCGCCATCCCACTGCCAGTGACCTGTAATGGGATAGGAAATCGCCACTAAAAGGAAGCTGAAAATCAAGAAAGCGTCGAATTTAATCCTCTCAGCGACAGCCCCAGAGACGATGGTGGCAGCGGTGGCGGCGAAGGCAACCTGGAACAGGAAGGAGACACTTTCCGGTACGAACTGAAGAATTTGAACTGTTTCACCATCAATAACTTCTTCGATGTACCATTCACTACCATCTCCACTGTAGGGAATACTACTACCGTTGAAGAAAAAGCCCTTCAGACCGATAAAAGCATTTCCATCGCCATACATAAAGGCATAACCAACCGCCCAATAAGCAATGGTGGCAACGGCGAAGACAATCAAGTTCTTGGAGAGGATATTGACCGCATTTTTTTGACGACAAAAACCAGCTTCAAGCATTCCGAACCCTGCATTCATGAAAATAACAAGGACGGACGCAATCAACAGGAAGATCGTGTCTAGGATAATTTGGACTTGACCTGCGGCATCGACGGCGTCGGATTGTGCCATTGCTGCAGTTCCCCAAACGACGGTGATAATCGCCGCTAAGGGAATACAGGCAAGCCAGGCAGGGGAGAAATGACGGGAGAGCTGACGGGCAAAGCGAAGCACCACACTGTTATCTGTTGTGTGGGGAGACCGCATGTCTTCCCGTGCCCATCCACGTTGTTGAAAAGTTGACTTAGGCATTAGTTTGAGATGTTGTTTAGGCATTCACTCAATGGAATAACACAGGCAAAATTCGCTAATGGTAGCAGAAGTAACCTTTTGAAAAGCCATCAACGAAAGTTGCCGAAAAATCATCTATGGTCTGAAGCTGCACCAAGCTCGGTCTGGCACCTAAGGGCCTTAAAGTTTTCATGGTGATGGGATTTGGGGTTTTCACCATTGAGGACTTGCTGACATTTATTCAGAGCAAAGATGTTTTCAAAAAATCAAATCCCAACGCAAGTTTAAGGACTGATTGCGGTTATTCTAAGGCACCCTGGTTTTTAAAATGTTTACCACTAACATTCTGTATAAAATGATACGCTTCAGACAGATTAAAGGGAGAATTAGAATAGCTCTAACCCTTACGACACAGGCTTTTTGGAAGGTCTGTTCTAAGACTGCTGCAATTTACCAAACGGGGTCACTGAAGAGATGAATGGTGATCTCAGGGCGATCGCCAGGGATGCCACTAATGCAAGCGCAGAGATTTGTACCATCGTCTAATTCCACTTCGCAAGCATGGCATGAGCCCATCAAGCAGCCTGTGGGGATCGCCACCCCAGCCCGCCGCGCCACTTCGATCATCGGTTCCCCTGCGGTGGCGGTGACGGTAACATCATTGGGCATAAAGTGAACGGCGATCGCGGACATAAAAGCGTAAAACTCCAGGAGTTGAAGACAATAAACTAAACTAGGAAATCCCCACTAACCACAGGCGAAAAGAATTCCAGCGGAAAACATTTTAGGGACCGTTACTGCGTAAAATGATAATCCGTTATAATGGCTCCCTGCATTGGGATGCTTTCCACAAAGCCATCAGAGCCACTCATTTTAACAAAAATAAGCTTTAAGAAAATTTGCGACAAGGAGAAAACGTTTGGTGACTACAGCCTTAAACACAACCAAATCCGAAGAGATTTTTAGTGCCGCCCAAAAGCTGATGCCTGGTGGTGTTAGTTCCCCGGTGCGGGCCTTTAAATCCGTTGGCGGACAGCCCATTGTTTTTGATCGCGTCAAAGGCTCCCGCGTTTGGGACGTCGATGGCAACGAGTACATTGACTATGTGGGCACTTGGGGGCCAGCCATCTGCGGCCATGCCAATGATGAAGTTAATGCAGCACTCCGGGAAACCCTCGAAAAAGGAACAAGCTTTGGTGCCCCTTGCCTCAAAGAAAATATCTTGGCTGAAATGGTGATCAATGCAGTTCCCAGCATTGAAATGGTGCGCTTTGTGAATTCCGGTACGGAAGCTTGCATGTCGGTGTTACGTTTGATGCGAGCTTTCACGGGGCGAGAAAAAATCATCAAATTTGAAGGTTGCTACCACGGCCATGCTGATATGTTCCTGGTGCAGGCCGGATCTGGGGTGGCAACCCTCGGTTTACCTGATTCTCCTGGTGTGCCCAAAACCACCACTGCCGCCACATTGACTGCCCCTTATAACGACCTTGAAGCGGTCAAAAAATTATTCGCAGAAAATCCCGGTGAAATTGCCGGGGTGATCCTAGAGCCTGTGGTCGGTAATTCTGGGTTTGTGGTTCCCGATGCCGGTTTCCTCGAAGGATTGCGGGAAATTACCAAAGAACATGACGCCTTACTGGTTTTTGATGAGGTGATGACGGGCTTCCGAATTTCCTATGGTGGTGCCCAAGAAAAATTTGGGGTAACACCGGATCTCACCACTCTGGGTAAAGTGATTGGTGGGGGGCTGCCTGTAGGAGCCTATGGTGGCCGCAAAGACATTATGTCCATGGTGGCTCCGGCGGGGCCGATGTACCAAGCAGGCACCCTCTCAGGGAACCCCTTGGCGATGACAGCGGGCATTAAAACCCTTGAATTACTCCAACGTCCTGGTATGTACGGGCAATTGGAAACCATCACGAAAAAGTTAATTGATGGCTTGTTGAGCATTGCCCGGGAAGCGGGTCATGAAGTCACGGGTGGTAACATCAGTGGTATGTTCGGCATGTTTTTCACGGGAGAACCTGTCCGTAATTACGAAGATGCGAAGAAATCGGACTTACACAAGTTCAGCCGCTATCACCGTGGGATGTTGGAACAGGGAATTTATCTCGCCCCCTCTCAGTTTGAGGCTGGTTTTACCTCCCTTGCCCACACCGATGAAGATATTGAAAAAACCTTGGCCGCAGCTAAAGTGGTCTTGAATAATCTCTAAAGCCTAAATTTCGGTTCTATTTTTGAGATATAGCGTTCCCTCTTTCTGTCACGAAAGGGGGAATTTTTCTGGGAATCGCGAGGGGATGAATCCGCTACAATTGCTTAAAAATTCTGTTTTCAGGGGTTTATGAGCCAAGGGAAACCAAATCCATCGCCTGAGGGGACTGAGCTTGAAGGAAAGTCTCCCGAATCTGAATTAACAACGGCCTCGGAGCAGGCGGGATCTCAACCGGTAAAAATTCCACCACCCCGTTCGGATTTGGCGGCACGGCACTTTTATCTGCGCAAAATTGATCCTGGTAGTCCTTGGCTCATCGTCACGGCGATCGCCGTGACGATGTTGGGGTTATTAAGCCATTGGCTTTGGCTCGGACTATCCGGCACCCTCGTCACCCTCTTACTCTCGCTGCGGATTATTTTGCCTTCCCTGAAAAATTGGCTAGGGACTTTTTTGACCCCTGAAGAACGTCGCACCCTCATTGGCGTAGTGGCTTTTGTGGTGGCGATCGCCAGTTTGTTGAGATTTCTCGGTTTTTATCGATTGGTGAGCCATTGGCTCAACCAGATTGTCTGGGATGAATTTGGCTCCTGGGCGGACTGGGTAGGGGCTTTGGGGCAAATTATGATTGCTGTGCTGGCCGTTTATGTCGCCTGGGAACAATACGTGATCTCCCGTGATTTGACCATCCAACAAAACCGCATTACCCAGCAGCAAACCATTGACACCTATTTCCAAGGGATTTCTGACCTCGCCCTGAACGAAGAAGGACTTTTAGAAGACTGGCCCCAAGAAAGGGCGATCGCCGAAGGGAGAACCGCCGCCATTTTGAGCAGTGTCGATGCTGGTGGGAAAGCAAAAATTCTGCGATTTCTTTCCCAATCCCGATTTTTGACCCCCCTGAAGCGGGATGGTCGTTTGGGGCGTGCGATCCTCGATGGCACGGGTAGCTATGCCGAAGACCGAGAATGGGGCGTCCGCGTGATCGATTTAGGGGTAATGCTGGCAGGGGCAAATCTCGCCAACATGGATCTGCGCTGGACAGAGCTCAGTGAAGCCAATTTAGTCCGGGCGAACTTACAAAACTGCGACCTAGTCCGGGCAAATCTTTCTCGCACCATTTTGGTGGATGCAAATCTGCGGCTGGCGGACGTGAAAGGCACAATTTTCTTTTATGGCCCCTTTGAAACGGCGAGTCCCCGCATTAAAGCAAAGTTACCCAACTACCGCACTGGCGAATATACGGGGGCTGTGGTGGAAAATGTTGACTTTACAAACGTAAAGCGCATGAGTGAAGAGCTACGTTATTATTGCTGTGCTTGGTGCGGCGAAAAAAGTCGGGCCACGGTTCCTGGGGGCTGCGAGGGAATTCCAAATAAGTTGGGCCGTTAAATTAGCCGTAAAAGTAACTGTCTAACTCGTTTCAGCTTTAACCCAGAGGGCTAAACCACCGCCACGACCACGGGCCGCAATCACATCGGGGGAGACGTAAAAGTAACTGAAAAAGGCCTGTTTCCCAATGGTTGTTGCGTAGAAATCTTGCCTGGCCGTTTCACCGCCCCGGATTTGGCCTCGATAAAGCCTCAAACCACCCAAGCTTACGGTGAGTTGGGTAAAGTCAAAAGCCAGTAGCCGCTTCTGAGCCTGAAATTTCACTGGGCCAGTTAAGGATAAATGCAGTGGCCCCAAGTGAACGTTGTTAGTAACGCTGCCCCGCTGCCAGGGCGTTGTTGAGTCTTGATCCGTCAGAGCGTCATAGGCGATCGCCACCGTGACCCACTGGGGTAAATAACGTCCCTGACCCAGCACTTTTCCCGCTTGTTTTTGGGCTTTTTTGGTGCCCGTAATAAAGGTGAGCTGCCAGGTACCCAAGAGAGACACAAAAGGATAAGTCCGCTTCTCCCGTTTTGCTGTTTTTTCCAGGCCAAGCAACTGTGCCGTGAGGGCCTCTGGGGTAGGTCGCCGCTGCGAATTCAAAAGAACAGCACGGGTCAAAATGTCGGCTTGGGCAGTCATAAAAAAAAGGGATTCATCCTTGGTATATGGTTTTCCGGTGAAAATTTAACTGTGGTAGTCACAACCATTGGCGCTAGATTTTCTAGGGCGGCGATCGCCATAAAAATTATTTTAAGAAATTGACTAAGGTCTGGAGTTTGTCCCAAGCTGCCCCGCTAGCCATTACCGTTTGAGCTTTTTGAACGCCCGCGAGATGATCCCCCCAAGGCACCACTTCCGCCACCTGGAGCGCCAACCCCGCATTCAAAGCCACCGCATCCCGTTGGGCCTGGGTTCCTTTCCCCTGGAGAATATTCGTTAAAATCTCCTGGTTTACAGGCACATCGCCGCCCTTCAACGCTTGCAAGGAAACAGGCGTTAAACCCAAAGTGACGGGATCTAAAACGCTAGTCATGACTGCACCACCATTCACAAGGGCCAAATCCGTTTTATCCCCAAGACCCGCTTCATCTAAGCCTTCCCGACCATGGAGCACCATCGCCTTAGGGGTTCCCAGTTGATTGAGCGCTTGGGCCATCCGTTCAATAAACTGCGAATCATAAACACCAATAATCTGGCCTGTGGGCTGGAGGGGATTGACCAACGGCCCCAACAGATTAAACACCGTGCGAATCTTGAGTTCGCGGCGGATCGGGGCCACACTTTTCATCGCTGGATGCCAGCCAGGGGCAAACAGGAACGTAATGCCCACCGCATCAAGGGCCCCATGGACTTTTTCCGTAGGAGCGCCAAGGTTGACCCCTAGGGCTTCTAAAACATCCGCAGAGCCGACTTTGCTCGAAGCTGAGCGATTACCATGTTTGGCAACTTTGACCCCAGCGGCTGCTGTCACGAAGGCCACCGCCGTCGAAATATTAAAGGTAGAAGAACCATCTCCCCCGGTGCCGCAGGTATCAATCACCGGTTGCCCATGGCTTAACAGCTGTTGTTGCCGGGATTGGGCTTTGAGGACTTGGGCCATCCCCGTCAGCTCATCAGCCGAAACCCCCTTTGTTTGTAGGGCCGCAAGTATAGCTCCAGATAGGGCTGGAGAAATCGCCTCTTGTAGCCAACCTTCCATGAGTTGAGAGGCTTGGGTTTGGCTTAGGGATTCGCCATTGATGAGTTGTTGGAGGAGAGCAGACCAATTTGGAGTTGTCATAGATTCGAGGCAAACGTGCTAGAGAGGTTTTCCAAAAACTCTATCGGATTTCCTCCCTTTCCGAGAATCTTTTAGAATATCCTTTGGAAAAATTTTGTTAAATGTCAGGCGAGTTGAGGGTTATGAAGGTTTTAGCGCGCATTGTTGTTTTAGGTTTCGTCATTTTCGGGCTTTGTTGGGGGACACCGGCTTACGGGGCCAGTCCTGCGGCCACATCCCGGTCGGCGATCGACAGTGAAGATCTCGCCGGCAGCAATTTTGCGGGGCAAAACCTCCAGGGGGTTGAATTTTCCCAGGTGAACCTTACCAACGCAGATTTAAGCGGCAGTGATCTCCGGGGGGCTGTTTTTAACAGCACGTTATTGGAAACGACCAACCTCCACGGGGCCGATTTTACCAATGGCATCGCCTATCTCTCCAAGTTTACTGGGGCCGATTTGACCGATGCGATTTTTGTGGAGGCGATTCTCCTGCGATCTACCTTTGAGAATGCCAAGATTGATGGCGCAGATTTCAGTTTTGCCGTGTTAGATGGGCCACAACAGAAAAAGCTCTGTGCCGCCGCCACAGGGGTTAATCCGGTGACGGGCATTGCCACGGCTGACTCTTTGGGTTGTTAATCAAAGCCCGAACATTCGATTTTCATGGGGATGAACTGGGGGAAATGCTCCCCCTTTTTTATGTTGTATTCCAGATAACCCTAGAGGGCTTCTAGGGGGTTAACGGTATCAATCACCGAGAGACTGGCATCTTCATTAACGGTCCAAACGTCGTAGTTTCCAGCCACGTCACCATTTTCATCAAAGTCAACGTTCCCGCTGGCACCTTGGTAGTTAATCGCTTGGCCTTCGCGGACAAGGGCGATCGCCTCACAGGGATCACTCACTTCTTGGCCGTCCCCACTGGTAACTTCCCGGAGGTAATTTTTAATGCCTTCGCCAGTATTCACATCCGCTGCTTCGGCGGCCAACATCATGGCGATCGCCGCATCCCAGGAATGGGGCACATAGGCCGTAACCTCCTTACCTGTTTTTTCTTGCCAGAGAGCTGTAAAAGCTTCTAAGGCCGGGCCATCCGCACCGGGAACCGTCCCTAGAGCCCCCGCAATAATTGACTGACCAGCGGCGGTCGTACCTACCTGTTGGGTAAAGTCTTCGCTGTAGACGCCATCGGTTAATAGAACAGTGATCCCTTCGCTCAAGCCCTGTTCATAGGCGGCTTTGAGCAATAAACTACCAGTCTCTGCGTAGAGCACCCCAAGGACGGCATCGGGTTCCCCGGCAAAAGCGGCTGCCGCTTCACTATCGAGGGTGGCGGCTTTCGGGTCATAGCGCACCGGATTATCTTTGTTGACAATGGTGCCCCCAAGGTTTTCAAAGGCTTTGATAAATTCTTGCTCAAAGCCCACACCATAATCGTTATTAATCACCACGGTAGAAACCCGTTCAAAGCCTTGTTTTTGCGCTAAAACAGCCAAAGCAGGGGCTTGGTAGCTGTCGGGGGGCGCAGTTCTAGCCCAATAGCCATCGAAATCACCATTCGCGGCCCGTTCTGTAAACACAGGACTGGTACTGCCGGGGGAAACGAGCATCACTTGGTTTCGCACCGCAACATCAACAGCGGCACTAGACACACTACTGGCAAAGGCCCCCACAACCCCGGCGACTCTATCGACTTCCGCCAGCTTTGTCATCGCTGCTCCTCCGGCGGTGGGGTCTGTTTGGGAATCTTCTTGGATGAGGGTAACGGGTTGCTCATTGACGCCCCCGCAAGCGTTAATCGTCTCCACGGCCAGTTCTACGGCGATCGGCATATTTTGCCCAATGGAGGAAAGGTCGCCAGTGGTTGGCGTCAGGGAGCCTAACTTCAGGCCCTCAGTACCAGTATTTGTACTGGTTTCGCCGTTGCCATCGGTGGGGGCAGTGGTGTCTTGGCAGGCTCCGGTGAAGGTTGCGATCGCCACCAGGGAAAGGGCGATCGTCAAATTAAATTTCGATGTTTGCATGGTTCAGATTTTTTCAAAAAAAGATTAAAATCTCCCTCATTTTATGCACAAACCCCAGGATGCAACCCCAAGAAAGGGGAGAGGGCGATTTACAATAGTTAACATTGCTTGAGGGTAAAACTGACTATGGTTGCTGCGCCAAATTCTCCACAACTATCGACCCAACCGGCTTGGTCACGACTTTTTGCGAACCCCGCCCAACCGTTTGATTTAACGCCTCTGCCCGTTCTAGAGGGGGCAATTCCACCAGGATTGCGGGGGAGCTTGTTCCGCAATGGCCCCGGACGTTTGACACGGGGAGGGCAAGCCATGGGCCATTGGTTTGACGGCGATGGTGGCATTCTAGGGGTGTACTTTACAGAAGCAGGTGCCCAGGCCCAATATCGCTATGTAGAAACCCCCTACTTTCAGCAGGAAGCAGCAGCAGAAACCTTACTCTATCCCAACTACGGCACCCTCGCGCCGGGAAAAATTTGGCAGCGGTGGGGGAAACCCGCCAAAAATTCGGCTAATACTTCTGTGTTGCCCCTGGGCGATCGCCTTTTAGCCCTGTGGGAAGGGGGGAAACCCTATGGCCTCAATGCCCAGACTCTTAAAACCTTGGGAGAGATGGATCTTGGCTTTGCCCACTCTAGCGATACCTTTTCGGCCCACCACAAAATCCAGCCTGAAACTGGGGAAATTTACAATTTTGGCGTGACCTTCGGCCCCAAGGCGACATTCCAGCTTTACCGTTGTCACCCCCAGGGCGAAGTTTCACAGCAGACTCATTTTTCTGTACCAGGCTTAAAAGGATTGCCGCTGGTGCATGATTTTGTCTTGGCCGGAGATTACCTCGTGTTTTGTATTCCGCCGGTGCGCTTGCAGCTGGTGCCGACACTATTGGGCCTAAAAACCGTTAGCGATGCCCTTCAATGGCGGCCAGAACTGGGAACGACGATTGTGATCATTGATCGCCATACCCTCCAACCGATCAGCTTTTGCCAACAGGAGACTTGGTTCCAGTGGCATTTTACCAATGGCTATGTTGATGATCATGGCGAAATTGTGCTGGAAATGGTGCGGTTTCCGGATTTTGCCAGCAACCAGCAGTTTGTGGAAATTCCCCAGGGCAAAATTCAAACCTATACAAAGGGCACCCTCTGGCGCTACCGACTGGCACCGAAAACAGCCAAGGTCATCGAAGCCTACGAAATTTGCGATCGCTCCTGTGAATTTCCGATTACCCTCGAATCTCACACCGGGCAGCCTTGGCCCAAAACCTTTATGGGTGTCCACCGCCGAGAATCAGATATTGGTCACGAGATCATTAATGCGATCGCCGCCTTTGACCACCGTACAGAAACCTTCACCATGGCAGATATGGGCGCCAACCATTACCCCTCCGAACCCATCCCCGTCCAAAATCCCCAGAATCCCGATGAAATCTGGCTCTTAACTGTTGTCTTTAATGCCCCAGCTAACCGGAGTGAACTCAGAATCTACGGTGGCGATCGCCTAGAGGCTGAACCCCTTTGTATCCTAGAATTTCCTGAAATTATTCCCCCCAGCTTCCATGGCAAATGGCAGCCCGCTCTTTAAAATTCCGAAGTAAAAGTTCCAAGAAAAAACCCTCCAAGTTGGAGGGTAAGGGCTAAACAATTGAATCTTTGAAAAATGTTCTTAGAGCGCGTTACCACGGGGTAGAACTTCTTCAGGGAATACAAATTGTTCGTGAATTTGGTCTTGCGGTGCCATCCATGCACGCATACCTTCGTTCAACAGAATGTTCTTCGTGTAGAACGTTTCAAATTCGGGGTCTTCCGCCGCGCGGATTTCCTGGGATACAAAGTCATAGGCACGCAGGTTCAATGCTAAACCCACAATCCCCACAGAACTCATCCATAGCCCAGTCACCGGCACAAACAGCATGAAGAAGTGCAACCAACGCTTGTTGGAAAACGCAATCCCGAAAATCTGAGACCAGAAACGGTTCGCGGTCACCATCGAGTAGGTTTCTTCTGCCTGGGTCGGCTCAAAAGCGCGGAAGGTATTCGCTTGGTCACTGTCTTCAAACAGGGTGTTCTCTACCGTTGCACCGTGGATCGCACAGAGCAGCGCACCACCGAGAATCCCTGCAACACCCATCATGTGGAAGGGGTTCAGGGTCCAGTTGTGGAAACCTTGTAAAAACAGAATGAAACGGAAGATACCAGCGACGCCAAAGCTGGGGGCAAAGAACCAGCTAGACTGACCCAAGGGGTACATCAGAAATACACTGACGAATACCGCGATGGGGCCAGAGAAGGCGATCGCATTGTAGGGGCGGATACCCACCAAACGGGCAATTTCAAACTGACGCAGCATGAAGCCGATCAGACCAAAAGCACCGTGGAGGGCAACAAAGCTCCAGAGTCCACCGAGTTGGCACCAACGGGCAAAGTTCCAGTTGGCTTCGGGGCCCCAGAGGAAAAGGAGGGAGTGACCGAGGCTGTCAGCAGGGCTGGATACAGCAACAGTCAGGAAGTTACACCCTTCGAGATAAGAGGATGCTAATCCGTGGGTGTACCAAGAAGTAACGAAGGTGGTACCAGTCAACCAGCCACCGAGAGCCATGAAGGCGCAGGGGAACAGGAGGATACCGGACCAACCGACGAAGACAAATCGATCTCGCTTCAACCAGTCATCGAGGACATCAAACCAGCCTCGTTCCTGGGGCGCGCGTCCGACTGCAATAGTCATAAGGACGAAGTCTCCAAAATAGTAAGCAACAAAAAATTACATATAATTTCGGGTGTTTACTTGATGAAACACCTTACTTTCGTCTAGGTTCTAGGCAAAAAATGATAGTGAATCTAGACAAATGTGAGAAAAGTTTACCTTTCTTAATAACCTATTTTAGGGGATAAAGGCTGATTTTGCCAAATATTTTTGCCGCCCTCACTCCCCTAAGACCCTTGAAATTGCCTTGATCTCGCCCCTAAATGACACCGCTGTTCACGGCGTTGGAGCGGGGCTTTGGGGCGGCATAGATTCTTCAATATCCAAGAAGTAATGAGTCTTGCCAAAAAAATAAAAAGATGCCCCCTTTTCAAAGGACATCTACAACAACTTAACTTTCCAGGATGGTCGTTATTTTTGTTACTTAGCCGGAGCGAGACGAATATTTTTGGCCAATCCCAAGGCTTGTAGGAAACGAATTGTCATCCAAGTCATATCAATTTCCCACCAATTGAGGCCATGGCGCGCGGAATATTGATAGGCATGGTGATTGTTGTGCCAACCTTCGCCGTAGGTGACAAGGGCAACCCACCAGCAGTTCTTGGAGTGGTCATTGGACTCATGGCTTTTATAGCCAAATTTATGGGTGGCACTATTCACAAACCAGGTACAGTGGAAAACCACGGCAAGGCGGAGAAACACGCCCCAAATCACGAAAGACCAGCCGTTACCGACCCAGGCTTCTCCCCAGGCATAAAGGGCTAAACCCAAGGCCACCTGGATGAGAACCATGTATTTTTGGCAAAAATTGTAGAAAGGATCGTCTTTGATATCTTTGATGTAGCGATCAATGTCGCCACGGGCAGGAATTTCAAACAGCATCCAGCCGATGTGACTCCACCAGAAGCCTTTGTTCGAGTCATGGGGATCGGGTGTGTTGTCAGAATGTTTGTGGTGGATGCGGTGTAGCCCAATCCAATCAATCGGCCCCCCCTGACAGGCGAGGGTGCCACAGAAAATCAAGAAATACTCAAGCCACTTTGGTACTTCAAAGCTACGGTGGGACACGAGGCGATGGAACCCTAGGGTAATTCCAATGCCACCGGTAATCCAGTGAAACAATAAAAAGACGCCCACGGCTTGCCAACTAAAGTTACCGGGTAAAAAGGCAAGGAGGGCGACTAGATGGATCAAGCTGAAGTAGATAATCGTTGTCCAATCTAGGGGGAGTTTTTGGGAAGTGGCAACAGTCATGAAATATCCTTTCTGGAAATTGTACTGTGGGACATGGTATGCGGAGGCTCCGTATTTTTTCCACTGTCCTACATGATAAACACAAGCACGGCTCAGCAAAGGGAAGATAAGAACACTTTAGAAAGACGGTGCCTATCGTCGGAGAAGTCTTTCAAAGCGAAGCACAAAAATCTTGAAAATTCGGAACTTTGGGCTGAAATAGCGCTTGGGTGTTTTCTAAACTTTACTTTTAGATGTAACCGGGTATTTTCTTCGTTAAATCAGATTTAAATTTAACATTTATTTACGAATTTAATCAAGATTTGCTGAATTTTAGCGCGGAATTATCGGGGCGTCCATTCCCTAGGTTAGAAGTTTGGGGCTTGGTATGATTGGCTCGCTCTTAATTTTTTGCTGTTCGTTTTTTTATGAATTCTGCTGAGATTGTTCGCCGGGCGATCGCCACCCTGACCCCCACCTTCCAAACCATTGACCAACAAACCCAAACCAATCTCCGCAAAGTTTTGGGAGCCTTTCAAAAATACCGGGTAGGCGTCCACCATTTCAGCAGTGTCAGCGGCTATGGCCACGGGGATCTGGGGCGGGATACCCTCGATCAGGTTTACGCGGAGGTGATGGGTGCAGAAGCGGCTCTGGTGCGAGTGCAGTTGGTTTCAGGAACCCATGCGATCGCCGCTGCCTTGTACGGTGTCTTGCGCCCAGGGGATGAAATGCTCGCCGTGGCGGGTGCCCCCTATGACACCCTTGAGGAAGTGATTGGTTTGCGGGAGGAAGGTCAAGGTTCCCTGGCAGAATTTGGCATTGGTTATCGGCAGTTAGAACTCACCCCCACGGGAGAAATCGATTGGGAGGCCCTCAAGATCGCAATTCGCCCAGAAACTCGTTTGGCTCTAATACAACGTTCCTGTGGCTATTCCTGGCGCAAAAGTTTGTCTACAGCAGAAATTCAGCGCATTGTTGAAATTGTCAAAGCCCAAAATCCGGACACCGTTTGCTTTGTGGACAATTGCTATGGAGAATTTATCGAAACCCAGGAACCCACCGCCGTAGGCGCGGATCTCATGGCGGGATCACTCATCAAAAATCCGGGGGGAACCATTGTCACGGGCGGCGGTTATCTAGCGGGTAAAGCAGATCTGGTTGAAAAAGCGGCCTGTCGGCTTACGGCACCGGGCATTGGGAGTCACGGGGGGGCAACCTATGATCAAAATCGGCTGTTATATCAGGGATTATTTCTTGCACCCCAGATGGTAGCTGAAGCTGTGAAATGCACTCATTTGGTGGCCACGGTGTTTGCTGACCTGGGCTATGAGGTGCAGCCCAATCCCCTAGAAAAACGCCAGGATGTAATTCAGGCGATTCGCTTGGGTTCTCCGGAGAAATTGTTGGCCTTTTGTCGGGCTTGGCAACAATTTTCACCCATCGGTTCTTACCTCGATCCGGTGCCAGCACCAATGCCCGGTTATGCCAGTGATTTAGTGATGGCTGGGGGGACATTTATTGATGGCAGTACTTCGGAGTTATCGGCGGATGGGCCACTGCGGGAGCCCTATGTTGTCTTTTGCCAGGGGGGCACCCATTTCACCCATGCGGCGATCGCCCTCGAAGCGGTACTAGATGCCTTCAGGGATCTCTAGGGGGTACGGTTGGCGACGGACTGCACCAGACCAATGGCGATGAAATTGGTGAGGAGAGAGGATCGACCATAGCTCAGCCAGGGGAGGGGAATCCCGGTAATGGGCGCAATGCCAATGGTCATACCGACATTAATCAAGACCTGGAACAACACCATCGACAGCACCCCGACAGCGATCAGGGAACCGAAATTATCCTCGGTTTTGCAGGCAATGCGGATCAGGCGTAGGCACAACAGCCAAAATAAAAACATCACGGCGATCGCCCCCATAAAGCCTAATTCTTCGCCAACCACCGAAAAAATAAAGTCCGTGTGTTGTTCCGGGACGTAGTTAAGCTGGGTTTGGGAGCCATGGTAAAGACCCGTGCCCCATAGTTGACCAGAGCCAATGGCAATGCGCGATTGGATGAGGTGATAGCCGCCCCCAAGGGCATCCTGCTCTGGATTGAGGAAAAGGGTGAGACGGTCTTTTTGGTAGGGTTGGAGCATATTCCAGAGGATGCCAGCCCCGACCCCGGCGATCGCATTGCCCGCCATTGCCCCAACGGTGCCGAGCCAGCGCCAAGGGAGGGTTAACCAAGCCGTCAGGCCCATTAAGCCAAACCAAATCAGCCAGACGGGAAAAGCAACCCCAAACAAAATAGCCGACACAATGGGCGAGATAATCAGGAGAATCCAGCCAAAATTGGCATTGGCCCAGTAGAGCATCCCCAGGGTGATCGCCCCGAAAACTAGCGAGGTGCCAAGATCCTGGAGCAAAATTAGACTGCCAGGGATCGCCGCAATCATAAACACCTTTAGTAACATGGGCAACCGTGCCGCCGTATCTTGGTGGAGAGTCGCCGCCAGGGAAAGAATTAAACTCACCTTGGCAAATTCCGAGGGTTGCACGTGGAAGCCCGCAACATTAATCCAGCTCTGGGCACCGTTGGCACTCACCCCAATGAACAACACAGCGATCAGGGACAGAATACTCAGGGCATAGACTAACCAATGGCCGACAATCATCGTTTGGTAACGGGAACGGGCGATCGCCAAACAAACCCCTAGACCCACACCACCAGTGACCCAATGTTGCCACCAGTCCGTCGAACCAATATTGAGCTGGGCACTGCGGATCGCCAGACCAGCCAAGATCGTGAGGCCAACGGTGACCGTCATGAGCCACCAATCGATCCCCCACCAGGGGGCTAAAGCATTCACCAGGGGTTCCGCAATATAAGTCTTGAACGGATGACGACGTTGGGAGCGACGAAACATAGAATCATGTCCGAAAAAATCACTCCTATCTTGCCATAGACAGATGGCAGTCAACAGTAATTTGCTAGTTGCGCTTGTTGGCCATCCCAATCGCCTCGGAAATGTGATTGAGATTGTGGGTCTCTAATTTTTCCAACAGACCCCGGAGGATATTGGGGATAATCCAAGGGCCTTTGTAAATCCAGCCCGTATAAAGCTGCAACAAACTCGCGCCAGCCGTAATTTTTTCCCAGGCATGGTCAGCGGTAAAAATCCCCCCAACACCGATAATCGGCAAGCTGCCTTGGGTTTGTTCGTAGATAAAACGAATTACTTCAGTGGAACGTTGACGCACAGGCGCGCCACTGATCCCCCCCGCTTCCTCGGTGACGGGATTGCCAGTTTTTTCGAGGATTTGGGTCTTGAGGCCGTCCCGTCTGGTGGTGGTGTTGGTGGCAATAATCCCAGCAAGTTGATAGTCCTGGGCAATTTTTACGATATTGGCGATCGCCTCCCAGTCGAGATCCGGAGAAATTTTGATAAAAATCGGCTGTTGTTTGTGATTGGCTTGCTGAAGTGCTTCAAGGATCGGTTGAATTTGTTCCCCACCTTGGAGCGATCGCAAGCCTGGAGTATTGGGAGAACTCACATTCACCACAAAGTAATCGGCCACCGCTTGCAATGCCTCAAAGCTCCCCAGATAATCCTGGGCCGCGGCCTCAAGGGGCGTCACCTTTGACTTACAGAGGTTAATGCCGATGGGAATGGTGCGGGGTTCGATTTGCCAACTTTCCCCTAGGGTTTTCGCCATCACGGCGGCCCCTAGATTATTGGCCCCCAAACGATTAAGGGCCGCTTGGTCAGCAGGTAAACGAAACAGCCTTGGTAGGGGATTTCCCGGTTGGGCATGGAGCGTCACTGCGCCCATTTCCGCAAACCCGAAACCAAAGCGCGACCACATCCCTGCCGCCATTGCATCTTTATCACAGCCCGCCGAAAGTCCCACCGGATTCGGAAAATCGAGGCCCCAGAGGGTCTGACTTAAGCGCGGATCTTGGACGCAAAATTCCGCGACCATCTGCTCCTTTGCCAGGCGACTCCAAAGCAAATCCGGCGATCGCTCCAACCAATGGAGGGCGTTAATGAGTTGACGGTGTCCCTGTTCTGGATTGTCCTTAAATGCCGCCAGGACGAGGGGATAACCGGGTTTTGCAAAGTTCAGGAATGCCATGGGCTTGGGAAGAAAAAAAATGTTGGCTTGAGGAATCGCTTGTCGGGGAACGAGGCCCCAGGAAAATCCTTGAGATGTTGATTAATTAATTTTCTATCGATGATGGTCATGGGGAGGTTGCCGCCGCTGGAACTGCCGGGTCGCCCGGAGCGATCGCCAACGATATATTAGCCAGAGAGAGAGGAAATAGACCGCTACCGCCAAACCCACACCAACCACCGTACAGCCGATAAATAGGGTGCTGATAAAATTCATCCCCGCCAGACTCAAGTCAGACCAGGATTCTAGCTGGGCTTCATCAAAGGTGATCGGCTGTTGGAGTAGCACTTCTCCCACCTGGAAGTTGAAGTAAAAAATGGGCACATAGGTCAAGGGATTACTCACCCAGGTGCCCGCCGCTGCCGTCAGTTTGTTGCCATTAAAAACCGTGGCCAGAAGTAGACCAATGATTGTCTGGAGACCGAAAAGCGGAAAACTCCCGGCAAATGCCCCGCAAGCCCAACCCCTGGCGATCGCCTCTGGCGTGCCTTCTTGCCGTAACACTTTGAGGTACCAATACCGGATCCAACGACGCCAACGGGACAATACATACTTGAACTGTTTGTGAGGCAGCGGTTTCACAGTAACCATACGGATCTCAGCTAAAAAAAATGGGGAATCACTCCCCGAATTGGATGGGTTGAAGTGGAGAAAGAACTTAGGCGCTCTTACCAAATTGGCGATCGTAGACCATTTCTTCCTTATCTGATTCTAGCTTGACGTCAGAACGGGGGTAAGCAACGCAGAGCAGTGCATAGCCTTCGTCTTGTAGCTCAGGAGAAAGCCCGATCCCCTCTTCACGACTGACACTGCCTTCGGTAATCAGTGCCGCACAGGTCGTACAAACCCCAGCACCACAGGAGGTGGGGAGATCAATATTGTTGGCATGGGCAACATCGAGGATTGTTTGATCTTCTGGAACGTCGATGGTGTAGGTGTTGCCGCGATGTTTAATCTCTACTTTATAGGAGGTGGTCATAGGGGGGATTTTAACAATTATTTTAAGGTTTCTTTCGCTACATATTTTAAAGGATCGCCGCGCTTATTAAGAAATGTCGCTAAATCTAAACCTTAATTGCGTGGTCGCTGAGGCCGCAAAGTTCGGGTGTTAATTTGAAGGGCGAAATTCCCATTGGAAAATCCTTTTAAAACGCTTTAATTCGTCCATTTCAAGATTAATTCCTATGTATAACGGCAATACTAAAAAAGACTATATCCAAGCTGGCCTTGTAGCTGGTTTAGGGGCTGGGGTGGCCACTTCCTTTGCGGTGGGCCAGGGGCAACATCCGGCGATCGCCTTGGGGATTACCCTGATGGCGGCGGTGTTTGCGATGGTTTGTCACCGTTATGATCTGATTTAGATTGAAATCGCAGTTTAGTGTTTAAAAATCCGCAATGAAGGCGATCGCCATGACCGCAGCGGGGCGCCCCGATGTCCTCCAGCTTATTGAGGTGCCGCAACCGCAGATCACAACCCCCCAGCAAGTCCTTGTGAAACTCCAGGCGGCGGGGGTGAATCCCATTGATACAAAAGTCCGTAGTCGAGGCACGTTTTACGATGATCCCCTCCCGGCAATTCTCGGTTGTGACGGGGCCGGGATAATTGAGGCGGCGGGCCGTGATGTCGAAAATTTTGCCGTGGGTGATGCTGTCTATTTCTGCGATGGCGGATTGGGGAAAGCAGGCACCGGAAATTACGCCGAATATGCGGTGGTCGATGCCCGATTTATTGCGAAAAAACCAGAAAATTTATCCTTTGCGGCGGCAGCAGCAGCTCCCCTCGTCTTGCTCACGGCCTGGGAAGCTTTAGGCGATCGCGCCCGGTTGCAGTCTGGCCAAACAGTACTGATCCATGCCGGGGCGGGTGGCGTGGGCCATGTGGCAATTCAACTGGCAAAACTGTGGGGCGCAACGGTCTTTACCACAGTGAGTACCCCCGACAAAGCGCGGTTGGCCCGGCAATATGGCGCCGATGAAGCAATTTTGTACCGCGACGTGGATGTGGCCGAAACAGTACACAAGTTAACCGATGGGGCTGGGGTCGATGTGGCCTTTGATACTGTCGGCGGTCAAGTCTTTTGGGAGACAGTGCCAGCGGTGAAAACCTACGGGGATTTAGTGACGATCCTGGAACCAGATTTTCAGCTTGGCAATCTTAAACAAGCACGCTTTAAAAATTTACGGATTAGCTTGGAATTGATGCTAACGCCCATGCTTACCGGGGATGTGGCGGCCCAAATGCACCAGGCCGAGATTCTGCAGCAATGTACCCAATGGTTTGAGGCCGGGAAACTCAATCTTCACCTAGGCCAAACCTTTCCCCTGACTGAAGCGGCAAAAGCCCACCAAATCATCGAACAGGGTTCTACCACAGGAAAAATTGCCCTTACCATTTAGGCAAACTGTTGGGCATGGAATTGAGCATAGCGACCTTGGTGGGCGAGCAACTCCTCGTGGGTGCCCGATTCAACAATTTCCCCTTGGTCTAAAACGATAATGCGATCGCTGCTGCGGACAGTGGCGAGGCGGTGGGCAATTACAAACACGGTGCGGTCTTGCATAATCCGTTCCAAGGCTTCCTGCACCAGGGCTTCCGACTCCGCATCGAGGGCAGAGGTGGCCTCATCCAAAATTAAAATGCGGGGATTGAGTAAAACAGCCCTGGCGATCGCCACCCGTTGCCGTTGACCACCAGAGAGATTAACACCCCGTTCCCCCACATAGGTGTGGTAGCCCTGGGAAAATTCCGAGATAAATTGGTGGGCATTGGCAATTTTGGCCGCCGCCTCCACCTGTTCTAAGCTAAATTCCGTTTGACCGAAAGCAATATTTTGGGCGATCGTTCCGGAAAAAAGTACCGTTTCCTGGGGGACAATGCCGATCTGCTGGCGCAAACTTTTGAGGGTGACGGTGCTGGTATCAATGCCATCAATAAAAATTCTTCCGGCCACCGGATTATAAAAACGAGGTAATAAATTGACTAAGGTCGTTTTGCCCGCCCCCGACGACCCCACTAAAGCGATCATTTCTCCCGGTTGCACTGTCAAATTGATATTTTTTAAAACGGGCTTATCTGCTTCGTAGGCAAAGGAAACATTCTGATAGTCTACTTTCCCCGTCACAGCGGGCAATACCTGGGCGTCGGCTGCTTCTAAAACCGTTGGCTGCACGGCCATCAGTTCAAATACCCGGTCAACGGAGGCTTCCCCTTCCTTAAACTCGTTGAAATTGCTGGTGGTAATTTGGATCGGGTCAATCAGCAAGGCCACTGCGGCCACATAACTGACGAATTCCGCCGCCGTTAAATTTTCCTGGGCAATCTGCCAGCCCCCCAAGAAAAACAGGAAAATCACCGCCATCGCTTCCAGGAAACCCACCACGACAAATTGCAAGGCTTTAATCTGGGCAGTGCGGAACTTAGCGCGACGGTTTTGTTCGGCTTCCTCGGTGAACCGTTGCAACTCATAATCTTCAGCGGCAAAGGCTTGCACAAGACGAATCCCATTAAACACTTCAGTTAATAGAGAGGAAAGGTTGGAGGTGCGGGTTTGGCTGCGGCGGGAAAAATCCAGAAGTTTCTCCCCAAAGGAACCAATCAAAATCGCCATCAATGGCCCAATGATCAAAGCTGCCAGGGTGAGTTGCCAGTTGACATAGAACATATAGCCCAGCACCACGATTAACTGGAGGATGCTAGGCACAAATTGATGGAAAATTTTGTTAATTACTTCCCCAACTCGGTCTACATCCTCGGTTAGACGGTAGGAGAGATCGCCGGTTTTTGTCCCCTCAAAGTAATTCAAACTGAGACGATGGAGGTGGCCATAGACCTGGGTGCGGAGTTGGAGGGCAATTTTTAGGGCGGCCTTGGCCATTAGGGTATCTTGGCCGTATTGCACCGCCCCTCGGATGAGAAAGATGATCGCCGCCTGGCCTGCTAAGTTGACGATGCCCTGGATATTCCCCGCACCAATGTCATTGGCCATATCACCCGCCAGGATCGCCAAAATCGGCCAAAAGACGGTGAAGCCGACGGTACAAATGAGGGCTTGGCCAATGGTGAGCCGCTCGGCCTTGAGATAGGGCAATAACTGGAAATAGCTAGAACGGGGACGGGGTTTCAAGGGAATAGGTCTTTAAAAGGGTGGGCAGACCCATGGTAAGCGAATTCGGCGGCAATTCTTTAAGGAAAAATACATCCTGGGGACTATCGGTGCGATGATGATAGGCTATACCTTTATCTATTTTTTCCGGCTTCGATGAGTGTAGATTGGATTACGAGAGCAGATCGTCTCAGTGCTTTACCGCCCTATGTGTTTGCCCGGTTAGATGAGCTGAAAGCAAGGGCACGGGAACAGGGTATTGATTTAATTGACTTGGGGATGGGTAATCCAGATGGGTTCGCCCCACAAGAAGCCATTGATGCGGCGATCGCCGCCTTTGAGACGGCCCAATTTCACGGGTATCCGCCCTTTGAGGGTACTGCGAGCTTTCGTAAGGCGATCGCCACTTGGTACAAACGCCGCTATGCCGTTGAACTCAATCCCGACAGTGAAGCTCTGCCTCTGTTGGGATCGAAAGAAGGTCTTGCTCACCTGGCCCTCGCCTACGTGAATCCGGGAGATACGGTATTGGTGCCGAGTCCCGCTTACCCGGCTCATTTTCGCGGCCCATTAATTGCCGGGGCCAAGATCCACGAAATTATCCTCAAGCCGGAACAGGATTGGGTGATTGATCTCAGCAGCATCCCGGAAGAAGTGGCAAAAAAAGCCAAAATTCTCTACTTCAACTATCCCAGCAACCCCACCACCGCCACAGCCCCCCGGTCTTTCTTTGAGGAAGTGGTGGCGTGGGCGCACAAGTATCAGGTAATGCTCGTCCATGACCTGTGTTACGCCGAGCTTTCCTTTGACGGTTACAAGCCCACCAGCTTGCTCGAAATTCCTGGAGGGAACGAGATCGGCGTCGAATTCCATACTCTCTCCAAAACCTACAATATGGCCGGTTGGCGCGTCGGGTTTGTGGTGGGCAACGCAGACATCATCCAAGGTCTACGCACCCTCAAAACCAACTTGGACTACGGCATTTTCTCCGCGATTCAAAAGGCCGCTGAAGCAGCATTGGGACTACCAGACAGTTATATCCAAGGGGTGCAGGAACGCTATCGGGAACGGCGTGATGCGCTGATCGAAGCCCTGGGGGAAATTGGCTGGAATATTAAACCTTCCAAAGCGACGATGTATCTCTGGGTTCCCTGTCCGCCGAGTATGAATTCCACGGACTTTGCGCTTTATGTGTTGCGAACTACCGGGGTTGTTGTGACTCCAGGCAGTGCCTTTGGGGCTGGTGGGGAAGGTTATGTACGGATGAGTTTGATTGCGCCCGTGGATCGACTCCGTTATGCCATTAGCCTCTGGAAAAAAGCGGGCATTCGCTTTGATATGTCTGCACCAGATAACCACTAGATTCATAATATTTTCTAGGATGCATCCTCAATTTTTTAGAAAAGTTGGGGATTTTTTGTTGCCATACTGTTTCTGATAAAGGCGATCGCCTTTTTCCCTTGATCGCCTTTCCCCAAAAAGCCAGCCATAGCGAAAACCCAAGGCAATGGGAGATAATCAGTAAAGAAATGTAAAAACCTCTCAGCAAAGGACAAACGCAACCATGCGCGTAATTTTAATGACGGGAAAAGGAGGCGTCGGCAAAACCTCTGTCGCAGCAGCTACAGGACTCCGCTGTGCCGAGTTGGGCTATCGTACCCTAGTGCTCAGTACCGATCCCGCCCACTCCCTCGCCGATAGTTTTGATATAGAGCTTGGCCACGACCCCATCGAAGTGAAACCAAACCTCTGGGGCGCAGAACTCGATGCCCTGCGGGAGCTGGAAGGCAACTGGGGCGCAGTGAAACGCTACATTACCGAAGTTTTGCAAGCGCGCGGCCTTGATGGTGTTCAAGCAGAAGAACTCGCAATTCTGCCGGGCATGGATGAAATTTTTGGCCTGGTGCGCATGAAACGCCACTACGACGAAGGCACCTATGATGTTTTAATCATCGACTCGGCCCCTACAGGCACAGCTTTACGTTTATTGAGTCTGCCGGAAGTGGGCGGCTGGTATATGCGCCGTTTCTATAAGCCCCTCCAGGGAATGTCTGTGGCCTTGCGTCCCCTCGTTGAACCCATTTGGAAGCCCCTCACGGGTTTTTCGTTGCCTAACAAAGAAGTAATGGATGCGCCCTATGAATTTTATGAGCAGATCGAAGCCCTCGAAAAAGTGCTGACGGATAACACCGTTACTTCCGTGCGCCTCGTGACGAATCCAGAGCGAATGGTGATTAAAGAATCTCTCCGCGCCCATGCTTACCTGAGTTTGTACAACGTTTCGACAGATATGGTGGTGGCCAACCGGATTATCCCCGACAGTGTGAATGATCCGTTTTTTGCCAACTGGAAAGACAATCAACAGACCTATAAGCAAGAAATTCACGACAATTTCCACCCTCTGCCCGTGAAGGAAGTGCCCCTCTACCAGGAGGAATTATGCGGTTTGGCGGCCCTCGAACGACTCAAGGAAACCCTTTATGGCGAGGAAGATCCGACCCAGGTCTATTACAAAGAAGATACGGTGCGGATGATCCAAGGGGATGGCGGTTACAGCCTCGAACTTTACCTTCCCGGCATTCCCAAGGAACAGATCCAGCTCAATAAAACGGGTGATGAACTGAATATTCGCATCGGCAACCACCGCCGGAATTTAGTCTTACCCCAAGCTCTTGCTGCCCTGAAACCCTCTGGGGCAAAGATAGAGGAAGATTTCCTGAAGATTAAGTTTGCGGCCTAGATTGCCCAGGATTTTTTAAATAAAAATCACTCAACTCTCTGTTCTGTCTCTGGAATGGAGAGTTTTTTTAGTGAGAGGCAAAATGTTTAGACTGCCCGACAATCGAACGAACCCGGTAAATGGGCCGCCCCTGGGATTCGTGGTAGGTGCGGATCAGCAGTTCTCCCAGGAGGCCAAAGCCAAAGAGTTGCACCCCGGCTAATAAAAGGATCGCTACCAGGAGCAACAAAGGGCGATCGCCAATCGCTTGGCCCAAAAAGAGCTTGAGGAACGATAAATAGCCCCCCAAAATAAAGCCGACGAGCATAAAAATAATGCCGAGGTAGCCAAAAACGTGCATCGGGCGGGTGAGGAATTTTTTCATAAACCACACCGTCAGCAAATCCAGCAGCACCCGAAACGTCCGGTCTAGGCCGTATTTACTGCTGCCAAACTGGCGGGCATGGTGCCGCACGGGAATTTCAGAAATAGTCGCCCCTTCAATAAACGCTAGGGCGGGGATGAAGCGGTGCAATTCCCCATAGAGATTCAGATCTGCCAAAATTTCCGTCCGGTAAGCCTTGAGGGAACAGCCATAATCATGGAGATTGACCCCCGTTACCCGACGGATCAGGGCATTGGCAATTTTTGAAGGGAGAAGCCGCGTCCACTGGTTATCCTGTCGTTCCTTGCGCCAACCGCTGACGAGATCATAACCTTCGTTCATTTTTTGGAGCAGGTTGGGGATATCCGCCGGATCATTTTGTAAATCTGCATCTAGGGAAATAATGATCTCCCCTTGGGCGTGTTGGAATCCCGCTGCCATTGCTGGAGTTTGGCCGTAGTTACGCCGCAAAATAATTGCCCGTAGATCTTCCCGTTCGGTGGCTAATTTTTTTAAGAGTGCCGTGGAGCCATCCTTCGAGCCATCGTCCACACAGATAATTTCGTAGGCATAGTTGTGGGCTTGCATCACCGAGGCGATCGCCTGGATCAGGTGCGGCAGACTTTCCACTTCGTTGTAGATGGGCACCACAATCGATAGGGTTTGGGTGGTGGCAGGCGCTTCGGTAATCGGGGCTGGGCTAGACATCAATGGTGGTTAAATTTGACAGGCTAAGGACGGTGGGGCGTAACTTTCCATGACACGACCAAAGCCACAGAGGGTCTGGTGGTAGGCGCGACTAATCATGTCCCACGGCTCCCAGAGGCGATCGATGCCAATGCCATTGCGGCCCATCTCGATGCCGGAGCTATGGATATAATAGCCTTCTCCGAGGTACAGGGCGACGTGATCAATGCGTTGCTCTTTGGCAAAGAAAATCAAATCGCCGAGTTCCAGTTCTTCTTGGGAGATAGGCTCCACGAAATCCCCCTGTTGATAGGAGTTGCGCGGTAACCAAATCCCCTGGGAAGCATAGGCCGCCTGGATAAACCCAGAACAATCATAATTCGGCGCGGTGGTGCCCCCCCATAGATAGGTATTACTCACTCGTTTCGCAGCGTGGGCAAAGATCAAAATATTTTCCATGCGCGCTTCGATTTCCGGGCGATCAACCGGGACAAATTCGTAGGGTTCTTCGGCGACTTCGAGGTGTTGTAAATCTGCTTTTTTGAGCCAAGTACAATAGCCATCTTCGACGGTCATCACCCGCACAGCCTGGTCTGTTTCTTTATTGAGCATTTGCACCCGACGACCAGCGGCAGCTTGGGTACCGAGGGACTGACATTCGGCGTCGTCATATAGATCGAGGGTTTGCAGGCAAAAGTATTCACCACTGGGAGAAGGGGACAGTTGCATAGATTTCAAAGGGGTTAGGGGGGATGGATGCGGGAGGAGAGAAATCAACGGTGCAGCCGTCTTTGCCGCCTATTCTATCCTGACCTCGGCCCGGTGCAGCGATAATTGGAGGCGATCGCCATAGGTGAGATCCAGAATCAGGGGAGCAAGGACTTCGAGGGTGGCAGGCGCTTGGAAATGGCCCAGTTTCGTTTCGGGGTGCGGGTAATAAATTAGGCCATCATACCGCTGCTGGCGGTGCTCAATGTAACAGGGACTAAAAGAAAAGGTCTCTGGGGAAAAATCCGGGTGCCATTGCAGATTTGTGAACGTATAACGGGGTTGAATCAGAGTAAAGGTTTTGGGCGCAATGGAAATATTGAGAGTACCCGGAAAATAACCAGATAAATCTAGGCCCAGGTTACGAAAATGAGGTGTTTGCAGCGCAATGGTACCCGCTTCGTAGGGACTATTTTTCGCTTGCCCCGAAGCCACTTGATGACCCCGTGTAAGCAAGCCCGTCACCGTTTGCCAGGTCATGGTTTTAATCCCGCTGGTGGGAAAATTGGTAAGCACCGACAAAGGCTAGGGCGATCGCCACCCCTGCCAAAATGGGAATCGCGTGCCAGGGAAATTCCGAAAGGGGCAAATAGGCCGCCGCCCGCAGTCCGGTGGTGGTGTAGGTCAGCGGGATGCAATAGACAATCGCCCGGAACAGACGGGGTAAAGTTTCCGGGTCGAAAAAGGTCGCCCCCAAAAAGGACATCGGCACAATCAAGAAATTATTAAAAATCCCCACACTTTCCAGGGATTTGACCCGTAGACCGACAATCACCCCTAACCCCGCAAACACAGCGCAGTTCAACAGCAGCAACAGAATGAACAGAGGATTGATAAAGCTAAAAACTTTGCCCGTAAAGAGGACTGCCACAATCAGCACCGACCCCGCCGTCATCAGTCCCCGCAGGATGCCAGCCATCATTTTCCCTAGGTGTAAAGCGAGGGGATGGACAGGCAACAGGAGCAATTCTTCAAAGGTTTTGCTGTAGAGGCGATCGCCACAGATCGAGAAGGTTGTCCCCCCGAAACTAATGGTCATCGAAGACAGGGCAACCATCCCCGGCAAGATAAATTCTAGGTAAGTATCCCCGGCGGGGGGAGTAATCGCTTGATCTAGGGCACTACCGAGTCCCAGACCAAAGGCCAAAATGTAGATGAGTGGCGAAACCAGGCCCGTTGCTGCCACCTGTTTGAGGCGCACCCGCAACTTTAACCAGTCCCCCCAAAAAACACCCAGGGTATCACCCCAAAGATGAGCTAGTTCAGAGCGTTGACGAGGCGGTGGGGTCGTGGTGGTACGGACTTGATCGGAGACGGCTTCTAGGTTAGTCACGGTGCTTTTTAGGACAACTTTACATCGCTTCACATTATCGAATTTTAGGCGAACTTGCTAGGGTTCATCATTTAGGTAGCTAATGATTCGGGGCTAGATTCGTAAACCAAATCAAACTGCCATGGGCCTTGAAGGATTTGGCATAAACGAGGTATTATTGTAAGCTGTGTCGATTTATAGAAACTTATATGCCTAAATTAAAGACTCGCCGTGCAGCTGCGAAACGATTTAAGCTGACTGGCAGCGGCAAGAAAATCGCCCGTCGCAAAGCGTTTAAGAATCACCTTTTGAACCATAAGAGTTCAGAACAGAAGCGTCGTCGTCTGTCTGGGATGGCCCTCGTGGACAAGAGCGATGAGAAAAATGTTCGTCTGATGCTTCCCTACGCCTAGAGACAGCGAACGGTAGAAACTGTCTGGTTTCTGAAAAATCGAGAGTTTTATTACTTAAATTATATATAGGTAAAGTTTATGCCAAGAGTAAAGCGCGGTAACGTCGCCCGTAAGCGTCGTAAAAAAATCCTTAAGTTAGCGAAAGGTTTCCGGGGTTCCCACTCCAAGCTCTTCCGCACTGCAAACCAGCAGGTCATGAAGGCACTCCGGAATGCCTACCGCGATCGCCGCAAGAAAAAGCGTGATTTTCGTCGTCTGTGGATCGTGCGGGTTAATGCCGCAGCTCGGTTGAATGGTCTGAGCTACAGCAAACTGACCCACCAACTCAAAAAAGCGAACATTGAGATCAACCGGAAGATGCTGGCTGAACTGGCTGTTGTTGACCCCCAAGCCTTTGCCCAGGTGGTTGAAGTGGCAAAAAGTGCCTAGACAGTAACACCATTTCGTCGGTTGTGGCATTATTAAAAGTGAAGAATTGAATTAGCCCCCAGAGTAGCCATTCTGGGGTTTTTTTGTTAGGGGGAAGTCATGGCGCGCGGTGGAGTATTTGGATATGGATTGGCGATCGCCGCTAGCTTCTTTTTCGGGTCAACATCTTTAACCCAAGCCACCCCCCTCGAAACCCTCCAAGCACGAGGAATCCTCCGGGTCGCGGTCAAGGACAATGTGCGGCCCTTGGGATTTCGGGATGAAGCAGGAAATTTACAGGGCTTGGAAATCGATATTGCGCACCAACTGGCGGCGGAATTATTAGGCGATCGCCAAGCAGTAGAATTGATTCCCCTCACCAACCAGGAACGCCTCGATGCGGTGCTGACCGGGGAAGTGGATCTCGTCATTGCCCAACTCGGTCTCAATGCTTCCCGTCAACGGCTCGTGAATTTTAGTCCCTACTATTACCTCGATGGGATTGGCTTCGTGACACGGGATCGCGAGATCCAATCCCTAAATCAAATCAATGATCAACGGGTCGTTGTCCTCGAAGGTTCCGAGGCGATCGCCGCCGTGCGGGCCTATTTTCCTGGAGTCACTCTTGTTGGCGTCAACTCTTACCAAGAGGCGTTAAATTACCTCGAAAATAACGAAACCGCCCTCTTTGCAGGGGATCATTCCGTCCTCACGGGTTGGGTACAAGAATATCCAGAATATCAACTCCTCCCCGCTTGGCTCACGGGAAATCCTTTGGCGATCGCCTTTCCCAAGGGAAGACAACACCAAAGCCTGAGTCAAGCCCTCCAGAAAACAGTAACCGATTGGCAAAATAGCAATTGGTTAACGGAACGTATCAATTATTGGGGTCTACCCCAATAGCAACTTAGTCTCAAAAGTAACTAGCGGCGAGTGCCCGTCACAAAAGGAGCATTAGGCTGACCCGTGCTAAAGGAGACCGTGAAACGATCATCCGTAAATTTTCCTGTGGCAAACTTATACTCGTCCTGACTCCAACCAAAGACTAAGCTGGGACTATTGTAAAAAGATCCAAATTTAATCCCTGCGTTCACACCATATCTAGCAACCACAGTATCCTCATCAAAAGGTGTGTAATAACCAGACAGAGAGAAGTTATCTCCTAATTGAGTTCCTAATCTGAGCGTCAAGTTACTTTCATCAGAGTTGGGCAAAAGACCACCGAAGTTTTGATCTGCCGATAAAGTCACTCCCCCAAGTCGGGCCGCCGCACTTACCGTTGCTCGACTCCCGGTCGAACCCACAAAAATATCGCCAATCTGCTGATCTTGGTCAATCGCGTAATCCAAGCCTGCCGCTAAAGTAAACGAATTGCCATTATTTGCCGAAAAAGTTTTTGCAACATTGCCCCAGAGACGACTGTAGTAGTCTTTATCAGGATTGAGGTAGCCAATACCACCCACTTCTGCGCGCACCCCAGCATTCACATTTTGATAGCGATAATCCCCTCCGACATAGGCCTTGAGCCAATCTTGGGTATCTTCGGCTGTGTAATCAATTAAAGCTCCTAGATAGTAACGAGTCCGGTTGCGATTATCTGTGCGGTTGCCTGTAAAGCTAAGGTGAGGCACATAATTTGTTCGCTCACTGTAGCGAGTTTTGATGATTTGTGTTGCATCCCGCTCAAAAAAGGCCAAGCCAATTTGAGTATAGGCATCCTGAATATCATCAAAGTCCAATAATAGCTGCTGATCAACACCACCAACCTCGTTGAGTAATGTCGCTGCTACTTGAGCACTCAGATTATCTGCATCTGTGGCTCCCCCTTCACCATAAGCGGCTGCCACCAGACGCGGCCCACTAAAATCCTTAAAACGACTGCCATCTTCTAAGATTTCAATCTCACGATCAACCACAGGAGAAAGACCGACCCAAAAACTGTTCGAGGTTGCTGCGGGAATATCCTCTGGCGGAGTACTTAGATCCGTAACGCTTTCTGCACGGGAAACACTCCCTTGATAAGCCGTGAAGCTATTGGCAGGTAAGCGAGAATTGTTCGCAGCGCTAAACAAGTTAGCGTTAACATTCGGATTTGGTGGTGCATCTCCCCCTTCTAGGGCTGGGTCAACATCCGGCAAGAGTAAGGTTGCTAGCTGCACTGCACTATCGAGGCCAAAATCTTCATCGTTGGGAATCGCTGCAAACCCGCGTACTGTTCGCCCTAAAACGGCTTCCTGGTCATTTTGCTTGAGCACTTGCCGTACATTGGCAATTCCAACACTGTAGGTATTATCTAAATTTTCGCGACGAATGGTTTGGCCCTGGCGACCTGTCTCTGGGCCAACGGCAACAATTCCAGAATTGGGTACGTTTAGTTCAATACCGACTTCTTGACCGGGTAATCCCCGTTGGAAACCAGGTTGCTTGATAAAGGCTAAGTTTTCTTCTGAAACGACCCCACCAAAAGCAATACCCGAATCTAGGAGCCGACTAGGAAGAAGGGTATCTGGGTCATAGCTTTGGGGATCGAAGGCAACTGGGGGTAAAAAACTACAAGTCTCGTCACTGTTTCCTCCTCCGGGATCAAGAATGTCGCATCCTCCTGTGAGGGTGAACTGGTATAAATAGCCCCCCAGAGTTACAGGCTGATCAATCTCAGTTTCCACTTCCCGGTCTTGGGCGGCAGATCGCAGGCGTACGTAAGTTCCCCGAAAATCTGTCACCGCCACATTATCAGCGGTTGTTCCTTGGAAAATGTCAGAATCCAGCCGAGCAAAGCCGTCTACATTCACATCGCTCGTTGTGGAATCGGACAGGAGGCCAGATGCGGCAATTTCCCAATCGGAAAAATGAGAAATCGGTGTTCCATCCAGATTTTGTGTCGTGATTAAGGGATTAACACGATTGAGAGGCATTTTTTGAAGAAGACCGTCAGTCTCAGGGGCTGGTGTCTCTTCTTCTAAAGTTGGATCTGGCGTTGGAACAGGAATTTGCGCGACGTCACTGTCTGTTTCTGTGCTGGCTTCTGTACTAGGAACTGGTGACGATGTTGCTACAGGACGCGAATTTTCTTGATTCGTCGCAACCCTCTCTTGCTGCTGTATTGGTTCAGATAAGCGAGGGGGGGCCTGAGAGTTAATGACACTCTCCTGTTGGAGATCACGAACCACCGATCGAATTTCACTCAACTCTTGTTGGATATTGCTGAGTTGCTCTTGGAGTGCGGAGAGATCGCCGAGCTGCGAAAGGAGCTGGGCTAACTGGATTAACTCAGCCGACGAGAGACCTGTTGCTGGGGCTCCAGAGCTACCTGTGGTAGGGACTTGGGCAATTAGTTGTTCTGTTGGAGGAGCTGCGGCTGATGGCTTTGATTCATCTTGTGCTGTGGTGGCAGGGGCGCGGGCAATGAGTTGCTGCTTTGGATTAGGCCCAGGGACAGTATTCTGAACTACGGTTGAAACTTCTGCTGGAGACTGGACTGCTTGGGCTTCTGGTGCAGAAGTGGGGGATAAATTGACCTGCTCAAGGGAATTATCAACGCTGACATTAGTCGCTTCCATTGCGGTGGCGAGGGTGGCGAAGGGAGTGGAGGCCATCGCACAAAGAAGACTACGGAGAATGGGGCGAGATCTAGGCAAGGTCATTTTGCTGTGGATTGTAAAAAATAGATGGTCACTATAAAGATCTACAACAGGAACACAAAAGTAGCACGGCGCAATACAACTGGGCCTGAAGTTGGGCTTTGCTTTTAGCTCAACACCATTCTGCTGTGCCAATCGATAAAATTCAAGGCAGAGATTACTCGATATTATTTCACAATGTTAAATTTGAGTTATCGACAAGATGACCTTATCGAAACAACAGTATCAATGATGTCTCTCGCCAGAAGATAGCTAAATTTGCTGAAAAAAGCAATATCTTAGATGGACTCACAGCAAGAAATCATTTTTTTGGGAAAGACAAAAATTTAAGATGTGAACACAAAGCTCAAATGCTGTTGTATTTTTATGATAAATGGGTATATTGTCTAACAGGACAAGATTAAATGCTAAAAGTCGTGATGGCTTTTAGATACTTTATCCCTTGTTGTTCGCTCTTCTTCTCATATACTTACGTCTTCAGAACTAGCAGTGATTTTTTCCTATTAACTAGGTCACTGCTAGGCATGACAAAACAATCAACTCAACTTGGAAATATCCTAAATCCATGAAAAAATTTTCTTTTGCTTTAGCCGCCGCTAGTGCGCTCTCCCTCGGTCTCGTTTCCACTGCCCAAGCTGGTCAAGGTGGGATTGCCGCTGGTGCCGCTGCCACTTTCCGCGCCAATGGTAATGTCGAAAGCTTGTCTGTTGCTGCCGCTGTTGGTAAGGATTCCGCCGCTGTCGCCGTCCGTAGCCAAATCTTAGAAGGAACCAGCACTGAAACGCCTGTTTTAAATAACGGTACACCAGTTCGCGAAAATGTTGTTACTGATCCAAGCAGTGGTATTACTACTGACACAGGTAATATTGCTACGGTAACTGTAACTACTCCAGGCTCTGTGACAAATGAAGCCTATGCTCTTGGTGGAGGTAGCGACATCGAAGTTAACAGTATTGCCTCTTCTGAAGCGCTTAATGCAAACAACGTAGCACCGAACTCTGTCTTGTTTGGTGGCAACGACGACAACTTGAGTACTCCACAGGCTAACGCTCTTGCCGGTGGTGGTGGCAGCTTTGTCGTTTTCGATCCTGATACTGGTACAGTTATCTTTGTAGATGGCAACGGTCTCTCCCCGCTAAATTAATCTCTGATAGTGATCCTAGACAAATTAAGTCTATAGGAATTTGAAACTAATCAGATAAGGTGTATTGCTTAAGGGTAATGCACCTTTTTTTGTGCTTTTCACTAAGATCTATAGTTGTATTACCAAAGCCTCAGCCAAACCCAACAAGAAACCACGGCAAAGCAGCGGATGGTTAACGGAACGTATCAATCATTGGGGACGCCCCTAAAGACCTGATACACTAGCAGGGCTTAGGTTTCTGTTGATTTTGCCGCAGCAGACTTAGGGAACAATAAAAATTTTTTATAAAACCTGCTATCAATCATTTCCTATTATGGATCAAGAGTTTCTGCCAATCTTTTATCTGTCTATCCTCGTTGCTCTGCTAGGGGGATTAGCCTTTTTTCTATTCCGTCAAGTTATTAAGACCCGCCGCGTTGAAAACACCTTTTCTAAGCTACAAACCAAACTCAAGCAAGGCTCTGGCACTGCCAAAGAATATTACGAACTCGGTAGTCTCTATCTCGACAAAAAACTCTACGTCCAGGCGGCCCAACTGCTCCAAAAAGCACTGAAGGTAGAAGACGAGTTGGAACCAGAAAATCAGGCATTAGTATATAACGCCCTCGGCTATGCTTATTTTGCCCAGGAACAATACGACCTCGCCATTCGCCAGTACAAAGCAGCCCTAAAGGAAGTCCCGGATTACGTCACAGCTTTAAACAATCTGGCCAATGTGTACGAAAAAAAGCAAATGACAGCGAAAGCCCTGGAAACCTATGAACTTGCCCTAAAAGCAGAACCAGAGAATAAAACAGCGAAAAAACGGGCCGAATCACTCCGCAAACGGTTTGTTTCTCCTTAGACCTCTTCCGGCCTTCGGCCACCTTCCCCAGAGAAGGATGTGCTGGGGCCTTTTTTGGCGGCTGAATTATTTCACACGAGCCCGGAAGCGGATATAGCCATAGGAATTAGCTGGAGTCGCAGGGCTAGTCGCGGGGTCAACATTAGCTAGCTCAACTCTCAGGGTTCCATTTGGATTATCGGCGGCGGTCATGGGTTGTAGGTTGTCTGGACGAATACATCCGCTAGGGGTAAGGTCAGGGCCGAAAAATTGTCCCGCATCAACATCAGCAACGCCCGTTAAATTGGTTTCACTGTTGTTAAAGTTCAGTTTAATACCCATAGATGAACCGTAAGCATCTGGCGAATAATCTAAGTATTGGGATAGGCGATCGCAAATTTTGATATTGCTGGCCGGGGCATTGCCTTGATTGAGGAAATAAATAGTGTATTCAACTGTATCATTCGGTTTAGCCTCAAGGCCTAACTCTCCCACTGTGAAGGTGTTACTTTGATTGCCCGCACTATAACCAGGCCAAAACGGCGCATTATCATTAGCTGCGGTACTGTCACTACTCGTATCATCCCTATACACAGTGTAATTTGTAGTATTGTTTTCGCTGATAACCGCAGTAATACGTTTTACAAGAATTAAATCAGGAGCGTTAGCAACACCATCAGTAATCGTTGTCCGGTCTAAATCCGTATTATTGTCGTCATTGGGATCGGGTTGATCGCCAAAGACTGTAACAAAATTTTCGAGAGTACTGGGGGCGGTGTCTTGGACATACACCGTAATCGTCAAGGTTGGTGCCGTGGCTCCTGGGGTAAGGGTTCCGTTGTAACTGCATTCAATATCCCTCAGATCTTCGGGGGCTGGGGCGGTAAAGCTCACAAGCGGACAAGTCCAATCTGTGCCTGTGCCCGAAACATAATAAAGACCATCAGGCAACTGATCGATTAACTGTATCCCTGTTGCGTCGGCTGTACTGGCGCTTTCATTTTTTACGGTCAATGTATAAACTCCTTGGGCTTCTTTTGTGAAATTGCCGCTATGAGCTTTGTCAACAGACAGATCTGCACTGCCTGTAATACTGGTGGGATCGGTGTCAGTGTTATTATTCGTATCAGCATCTCCCGGCGTTGTGACGATGGCACTGTTGGTGATGGAATTAGTCCCTGTTGGTGTAGTTGGGCCGATATCTACAACAATATCAACGGTATTTGTTTGACCGGGGGCCAAATCATCATTACTTATGCAAGTGACGACCTCTTGGGTACTGGTATTTCCTTGGGTTGTAACACTACAGCTCCAGCCCTGACCAACTGCACTGTTATAGGACAACTCCAGAGGAAGCGTGTCTGTAATGGTGATCGGATTTGTAATGGTGATATTGCCGACATTTTTCACTTCTAAGCTATAGGTTCCTTGGTGACCAATGGCAAAGCTACTAGCCAGGTGGCTTTTGGTGAGCGCCAAATCAAGGTTGCGGGTTTGTACAGGATCTGTTGTACTACTATTGTCATTATTGGGGTTGGGATCTGGAGTGGTCGCAGCATCGACGCTAGCTAAATTCGTAATAGTGCCAGTGGCGGCGCTATTTACATTGACAACTAAAGTGATCGTAGCGTTTTGGCCGACTGTTAGGCCGTTAGTTTTCGTGCAAGTAATAGCTTGACCAGAGGCATTACAACTAAAGCCATCGCCAGAACCGGAAACAAAATTCAAGTTGCTTGGCAAATTATCTATAACAGTGATCGCTTCGCCATCAGAAATATTAGAAAGGCCATTATTCGTTATTTCTAGTTCGTAGACTGCTTGTTCTCCGGCAACTAAACCAGGAATAGTTTCTGGGGGGGGAGAGGTATTTGTGATCGTCGAAATTAATGTTTTAGTGATGCTGAGGTCTGCGGCCTGTTGAACGGCTGTTGAGATGGTATGACGATTTCGACTATTGGAATTATTATCATTTAAAACAATATTGGCGCTGGGTTCTCCTGTTAGGTTTACTTGCGCAGTATTTGAAGTGGGATTAGTGGCAGTACCATCGACGAAAACATTTAGGTTAATCGATGTTGTTGCGCCTGCTGCGAGGTTGCTGCTTCGCGTACAAGTCACATTTTGACCGGAAGCATTACAAGTCCAACCGGATCCGGTGCCGGAAATAAAAGTAAAACCTGTCGGCAAGGTATCCGTTACAGTAATCGGATTTGTCGTCGAGGCGATCGCCTCCGTTGGGCCATTGTTAAGAATATCCAACCGATAAGAAGACGTCTGTCCAATAGCAAAGCTACCGCCAGGGACACTTTTCGTAACCTTGAGATCGAAATTTGGTGCCACAACTAGAGTTTGTTCATAGCCAAAAAATTCTGCTAATCCAGTCGTTGTACCTGGTGCATAACCATTATTCGCCGTATTCGTATCCCCCGTTGTTGTGACCTGGGCAATATTATTAAAACTAAGTGGTAACGTTTCGGTTCCGGCGGGAATCCAAGTAGCAATGGGCTTGACACGAATCCTGATCGTACTAGAAGTACCAGCCGCCATAGCCGTACTACGAGCGCAACGCACAATATTGTTATTAATGCTATCTGCTGCCGGATTACTAATAGGATTAGCAGGGGTTGGATTTTCAACCAGGCAATTCCAGTTTGTTCCAGATGCCTCAAGTACTTGAAAACGATCCGGCACATCATCTACCACATTGATGTCATCAACCGTAGCATTAGTGCCCAGATTGTTCACCCTCAGAGTATAAACACCTTCTCCTCCAGTCGTGAAATTCGTCGTACCAGGATCTGTTGTTCCATCCACTGCATCTGTTTTGGTAATACTCAGATCAGTAACATTTAAACGAATCGAAGTAGAAGAAAGATTATCATTTGAATCTGTATCAACAAAAGTTCCATCAGTCTTCGGTGCGCTAACTCGGTTAACAATATTGCTGTTGACAATACCTAATGCTTGTAATTGAGCTAGAGTTTTAATGCTGCCAGTGAATGTATAAGTAACAATCCCCGTATTTTTGTTTAAAAAAGCTGTTTTATCAACTTGATATCTTGGGGGATTAGTATTAGGCACTAAATTAAAATTGACGGCTATGGGACTTGTACGCCCTGAATTAGCAACTTGATTATCACAGACTGTTAAGGTTTGGCCCTGGCTACCAGTTGCAGAACAAGTTACCCCCGTTATGTTAATTTCAGGCGGGATAAAGTCTGAAATAGCCACATTAACACCATTTGGCCCACCGTTATTATTATTAGCGACCGTAACAGTATATTGAATGGGATTGCCGGGGCTTACTGTCGCCGTACAGCTTTCGGTGGTTCCATAATTGCTAGTTCCACCAGATAAAGTACAAGCAGGACTTGGAGTGACTCCGTTAATCTGAGTTAATTGCTTCCGAATCCCAATGTTGTATTTGTCATTATTACCAATCAAAACAGGTGTAGATTCAGTTGCTGTCTTTGATTGTGTTACCCCGTCATTAGCGCTATAAACTCCAACCGTATTAATCAGCGCAGTACTCGTCCCTGGGACTGTATTTGTCTGTCTTCCTCGCACAATTAGGCGCAATGTTGCAGTCTGACCAGGATTTAAAGTTCCAGGATAGACAAATGTAAAAAGTCCGCTATTGCCAACAGCACAAGTTGTTCCACTTGCGGGTAAAACTGGATTATTAATCCCTTGGTTACAAGTCCAGTTAATAACTGAACCATCTGGCCCTACTCCAGCAAAGGTTGTTGAAGCTAATTCAATAATATTGTTATTGCTGTTCGGCAAAGTTTCAGTGATGGCGATGGGGCCGACAGTTGGTGCAACGCCATTATTTCTTACAGCGATTTCATAGGTTAAATTTTCTCCGGTATAAGTTTGACCAGAAAGATTGTAAGTAAAAGCTGCCTCAAAATCATTTTTTGTAATCGTCAAATCAGAAACTGGCAATGTAATCAGAAAATCATCGCTGCTGGTGTTATCACTGCTATTTGCTTCTGTCGTGGCACTGGTAACGGTCGCTGTGTTTCTGACAACGGCGCTAGTACCCGAAGTAATCACACCACCATTTGCCCGAAAAACCAAGGGTAAAGCCGTCGCAGTTGTATTGCCGGGTAAAGGGATAGGATTAGTACCAGAAACGTAGGTACAGGTTAGATTTTGACCATCGATCGTACAATTCCAGACCGTAGGAATATTCGGATTATCAGCCAAGCTAAAAGTAAGTCCCTCCGGTAGCGTATCGGTAATGATCACTGGCGCTGCCGCTGTTAGGCTACTCTGATTTTGTACAGTGAAGGTATAGGTAATCGGAGATCCAGAGAGAACCACCGGGGCATTATTACTGGCTGGATTTGCGGCCGCATCAGGACTACTATCTGCTTTTGTGAGTTTCAGATTTGTGGCTTGGATAATGCTCGTGGGGTCAATATCTGTATTGTTGGCAAGATTAGGATCGGTGGTTGGACTACTTACTGTTGCTTGGTTAAAGGTATTCGCTGCGGCAGTTTCAGCAACATTAACACGGATACTTAAGGTTGTTACTCCTCCATTTGCTAAGTCATTAGGATTGGCACAGGTGATATTACGTGTTCCTGCACCGATACAAGTCCAACCGACAATCGTCCCTGATTGACTTTCTACGCCAATGTTGGAATTGGAAGGATTGAAAATAAAACCTTGGGGTAATGTGTCTGTGATAACAAGATCACTACGGGCTGTATTCAAGCCATTGTTGGTCACTTGGAAAGTATAGATGTTGTCTCCCGGTGTAAAGTTGCCAATATGGCTTTTGTTGATTACTAAATCAGCGCTAGGGTTTGTGACATTAAAATCGACAACCCCAAGACCTGACCCAAAGCCGCCATTGTAGTGAAAGCTACCACCAGAAAAATCAAGGATCAGGTGGTTAATTGTGTAGTTACCATTGCCCCCAAGAATCTTGAAGAGATAGCGCGTTCTAACGGTGTTACCCACCTTGCCGGCAGTGCTTGGATATTGGTCTGGGGTACCATTTAGGGCTACTGTTTCGTACTCACATACGCTAGAACTTGCCAAATATCCTGTCACTGTGGGGTCACTAATCCAGCCACAGGCATTGGCATAGATACTGGAATTGTCAGGGTTGCCGCCAACGTTACTGTAGTCTGTCTGGACATCAAGGATTTGAAAGACAGCATTGGGAAAGTCGGAACTGACGGTTAACTGGGGATAGGCCGTTGCGGTTCGAGTAGTGAGCTCAAAGGCATAGGTTCCGCCCACTTCCACACTGTAGCTGCTACCACCACCACTCGCAGTATCAAGATCATTGGCATTGATCCCAAAAATACTGGCCGCCGTTGTGGGAGCGAGTTGAGTGAAACCAGTCACACTATTACGAGCTTGGGAAAGAATTTTTTCGATATAAATCTGGCGGGGGTGCCCTGTATCGTACTCATTAATAGTGCCTTGGTAAGGATCGGGGTAACTATTGGTATCGACAGTGGCGGCGTTATCAGCGAAAGCTTCAATACGGTAACGTTGGACTCGATTATAAATATCCGAAGTACGAGTTAAGGTCAAAACATAGTAGGCATCGAAGCAGTTTTTGGGCCTGCTTGTTTGTTGGTGATGGTTTAGGGGGGGTGTACTTGTAGTTGATGGAGGCAGGCTCGGCACAAGCCATTGATCTTTGTAAAGTCCTGTGGTGCTCACACTGATAAGAGGATTAAAAGCACCTTCGCGAACAAAGCGAATTCTGAGGTTTTGGGCTGCTGTCGTAGTACTGAGGTTGCAAACCCTGGCGCCCACGAGAAATTTGTCGGGACCATCATTGGGATTATTACTATCTAGGCCGATGATATCCCAGGTGAGGGGTTCAATACTCAGGGGGCCAGAGGCGATCGCCGGCTGTATGTGGAATAAAAGATGTAAGCCAGATAGTTGGATGGTCAGGATTAATGTAACGAAAAAATTAAATAGAAAGCGCTGGGTTTGATGTTTTCTTTTTTGTGTTTTTTTCCGAACTGGATTGGTAGGGAAAGAATTTTGAAGAGGTTGTTCTTTGGGATTTTTTTTCAAAACTACAAATCGGCAAAAATCTCCTATGGCAACAAGAAAGGATAGGGGCAGTAATAGTACTTTAATAAGAGATTTAAAGCACATTACTTTAAGATTTTTTTGGAAATTGGTACTCTTTGCCATGGAGTTTTAAGGAGGGTATTGCGATGAGAATACGAAAACAAAAGACTTAAGGGATATTGTTTATTGCATGGCCTCTATGGGAAGAAAAGTAGTTTGATCCAGGGAAATATTTTATGATTTGACAAAGTTAAGCTCATTGGATTTTTTTAGAAGAATTAATCTGGGGAGGTATTGGCATTCCAGAGACGATCTAAGTCAATGGTTTGACCAAGTTGGCGGCTACGTTGGCGGCCACTGATTTGGAAAAGATTATCTAGGTTGCTTAGATCTTCACTGAGGAGGAAATAAAGCGCTGATTCTAAACGACGAATTTCTCTAGCACTGAGGAAGTTCGAGGTGGGTTCGAGGGCGGGAAGCTCAGGAGTGTTTTCATCTAAACGGCGATCGCCAAGGATTAGTGGTTCGGTATTGGCATTACCAAAGAGGAAACTGTCGTCGGTATCGAGGCGGCGGGCCTGGATCTCACCCCCAAAGACCGCATCATAAATTTCGGGGGCGAGGGCCTGGAGTTCACTCTCGCTCAACTCATCTAAACGGCGATCGCCAAAGATCAGCGGTTCGGTGGTGCTATTCGTGATCAACTCATTGGCTGCTGATTCATCCAAACGGCGATCGCCCAGAATTTGCGCCTCTGGTTGGGGTCTGGGCTGGGGTTCGCTGCGGGTGAGGAGCCGTTCTGTCGGGATCTCTGCAATGGGGTCAGATTCTGGCATCAAGCTCGTGACAAATTCGGTGATCGGATTCATCGGCGTAACATCGGCAAGGAGGAGGGTATCGGGATCAGCAAGTGGCACAAAACCGAGGATCCAGTAGGGCAGATAGGTAAAGTTGGGGTTGAGATCAGCATCGGTGCGGTTATAGGTTTGGACTTGGAGATTTGTATCGTCGGGGGTAAAGGTAGCCTGGGATAAGTTCAATGAAAAACTTTGGGGCCGTTCCTGGCGAGAATTGCGATTCACTGTACTGGTGGTGTTTTGGGGGAGATCAGGCGGTAAAGTCGCTAATTGGGGTAATTCTGTGTTGATTAAGTTACCCACAATGGGATTGCCACCGAGCTGGGTAGAAATGGCCTGGAAGGTAGCAGTAGTACCACTCAGGGTAAAGGTAATCGGCTGTTCTGGAACTTTGTTTTGGGAACTGTTGCCTAGGGATCGGAGCGTCAGGCGATCGCCACTGATCCCCCGACTGAGGAGATATTGGCGGGCGGTTTGCAGACGACGGGCTTCGAGATTATCGGGGGTAAGTTCAGCCAGGGGCGGCAGAATACCTTGGATATCCAATTTTAGGTCTGAATATTGACCCAAAACAGTGACCAAACTATCGAGCACCATTTGTCCTTCCAGGGAAACACTGGTTTTCCCCCGCTCAAAATCAATGGCCTGGGACACATCTAAGCGCAGGGGTGTTTTTAAAGCCGCTTGTAAATTAGCATCAGGCTTGGGGGCTTCGACCATTAATTTGCGGGTTTCTGGCACAGCAGCAACGGGTTGCTGGCGACCAAAATCAAACAAACTGTCCAGCTTGAGAGTAACCCCCGCATACAAACCTCCATCCGAGCGACTGCCAGAGAAATCCCGATCATTGTTCACCTGACCAGAACTGTAGCCCACCGCAAAGCGGAGATTTGGTGTCGCATAATAGCCCACCTCCGCGAGCCAACCCATTTCGCTATAGCCTGCTGAATGTTGATTGATCCAACGAATCCCGCCAGTCAGATCAAACTGTCGGTTGAGCAGATAAGTAGCTCGGAGTTGGGCGAGGGTCGCAGAAGTCGTTGTTTCAAAATCCTCGGCGAGCTTGAGGGTGGAGTGACGATAACCGAGCTTGCCGTAAAATTCCCAACGGTAGTTAGGCGCATAGATCGCCTCGGCGGCAAAGAGATGTTCCGTGACGTCGTTCCCCCTGCCCGTGAGGAGGGTTTCGGGGATGGTGTTCGGATTTTTGCGATATTCATAGCGGAGGAGGGCGTTAAATTTATCCTCGTAGGGATTGCGGTAGGCGAGACCAACACGCAGTTCTGTGGTGGGAGGTAAACCACGGGTGGCTTGGCCTGCGGCGAAACGTCGGTCAAAATTAGCGAGGGCTGTCAGAGATGGCGATAGTTTGCCCCGGACAGAAGCTGTGATGTTACTGGTGCTGCTGCCGTTGGTATTGCGGAATTCGTAGCCCGCTTCGGCTTGGAAATTTTCCCCATCGCCCCCACCTCGATAGCGGCCCCGGATACTAAGACTATCGCCCCCACGTAGGCCGGTCGAACGGGATGCCCCTTGACCTACTGCGCCATCACTACCCACAAAAAGATTACCCACAACTTTCTCGTAGGCAAAATCGAGGTCAAAATTTTTGAGGACGGCCCAGTTATGTTTAATGCCAAAGGTTGCTGCATCCTGCATCCCTGTACTAAAGCGTTCCATGTCATAACGGGCGCTGAGGATGGTGTTGTGCCAGGGTTTGTATTCGCCAGTAAGGCCGATGCTGGTGGTGCTTTGGCCAGCGAGGGTACCGCTGTGGTACCAGTTTTGGTTCAGGTTTAGGTTGACGCCCTGGGCGATCTTCCAGTCCAGGCCAATTTGACTGCGATCGCTAAATACGGCATCAGATTCCGCCGAGAGGGTGGTTTGGTTGAGGAGGCGCAGTTTAAGGCGATCGCTGAGGGGCGTTGTGAAATTGGTACGCAGTTGGGTAGAGCTACCGTCGTTTTCAGGGTTGAGATAATCAAGGCGATCGCGGAATAACAAATCCACATTCAGATTCGCTTTGCCGAAACGCTGGGCGAGGCCGGCGGTGATGGTGGTGAGTTCGTTGTCCACCAGTCCAGTGGGAATCCCCTCTTGGCCGGCGTTGATCAGATCGCCGAGGGTAACGATGGGGCGAATATTCACCCCCTGATTTTTTTCGTGGTCGTAGTTAAAACGCAGTTGGGTGCTGGGGGAGAGCTGGGCATTTAGGTCAACGCCATAGCGAGTCTGGCCGGGGACAAAACTAATGGTGGAACGGTTGGCAAAACCGGTGTCGGCATGGCGATAGTAGGCCCGCCCGGTAAAACCATCGGCAAATTTAGCATCCAATTCAAAGCGGTAAGCGGAACCAGAAACATTCCCTAATTCGGCGGAACTATTTTGGCTCTGGGCGTATTCACCAATAAATTTGTAGTTTTCACCGAGGTGAATTTGAGCATCAACCCCATAAACTTCGAGATCTCGCTCTCCTTGGTCTTCACGGAAGTAGGTCGCCCCGATCCAACTGGCTTGCCCTGGGTCGCGGTTGAAATGGTAGCGTAGTCGTCCGGCATATACTTTATTGTCTTCACCGCTTTCATTTTGGTAGGTGACAACAATCCGCCGCACAAGAATTTCGCCGTTGTCGCCTATTTCTGTGCGTAGTACAGGATCGTTAAAGACAATGCTGCCCCGGTCGTAGTCAATTTCGTAATCTTGGCCCCGGAATAGGCGATCGCGCCAAATAATCGTACCGGGTCGTTCGAGTTCCTCTAGCTCAAAGTAAACTTCTTCACTGCCGGGGACTACGAGGCGTTGGGTGAGGAAATAGAAACCGCTCGTGCCATCGGGGAGGAGAGTATCCCGCTGGAAGGCTTCGCCCCCCTGGCTATAGAGGGCAGAAATTTGCAGATCGCCAAGGTTGTAGTTTAGCTTTGCACCGTGGAGTTGGCGACTGAGGGCGGTGAATTCTTGGGAGCTGGTGGCAAATTCCTGACCTGTGCCGTAGTCCCCCCACATGACGTAGTCGGGGTCAGTCGCGCCTTCAATATCCGGAGTGCGTTCGAGGCGGAGGTAGAGACTGTCCTGGGAGGGGGTCAGGTTGCGGACGGTGGAATTATCGCCGTAAGTGAGATAGGGTTGTTCGGAAACTTGGTCGGCGCGAAAGAGGCGATTGGTACAGGTTTCACAGGCTTCATTTAGGGGGCGATCGCCATTGAAAGCTGCGGTGAAGAGCCAATCCCCAATCGTACCTGTGGCAAAGGCTGCGCCATCCACATCAATGACGGTATCGCCGTCAGCATCAGGGTTGAGGAAATCGCGATAGCTGCTGAAATAGTCCGTATTGTCTGCCCCGACCCGGAGGTTGATTACCCCCGTCAACAGGCTAGGACGGAGGGCAGTTTCAAATTGGACTTGGGTATAGGCTTCTAGTTCAAAGAGGCGGGCGCGAATTTGGACGGGGCCACTGTCAAGGGAGGATTGGAGGGTGGCAGTAAATTCCCCATCCTTGGCATCTATTTGGAAACCCGGTGCTTCAGGCCCGGCATCTTCCCCAAGAAATTCGCCGGCGGTGGCTTCGAGGGTAATCCGACCGCCCCCACTGGCCCGATTCCCATTTTTATCGAGCAATATCCCCTGGATCGTCACGGGCGATCGCCCATCGGCGGGCACCCGCGTTTCAACGGTCGAGAGCCGTAAATTTGCCACATCCCCCGGCGCTTGCACCTGAATTTCGTTGCTAACCGTGGTGCCATTGAGGGTGGCCGTCGCCTCGAGGGTATTCTCCCCAGGGCTAAAAATCACCCCGTACCAGGTTTGACGCACCATCCCCGTGCTACCGTTGGTTTCCAGTTGGCCAATTTGATTCGAGTCAATTTCGACACCATTAACGCTGAGGGTGGTGGTGCTGCTTGTGGGGACTTCGATCACGACGGCACTGGCATTTTTCTCTAAAATCGTCCCCGACCCAGGGCTAATAAATTGCACGGTGGGTTGGGCGATCGCCGTTGGCATTGGAGTAGACTCAATAACCGGCGTCAGGGTCTCCCGACTGTCTAGCGATTCAGTCGCCACGGGTACAGTCGGGGATGATTGGGCCAGTAGGATTTCTCCCTGGATCTCACTTGCTGCAGACGGTTTATTGAGGATCGCTTGAAACTCAGTTTCCTGGGGGCCTGTTGGCGTCTGGGTGGTTACAACCCCACTGATTTCAGCCGTTGTCACCGTTGGCGTTTGGGCCGTTACTTCAGTAAACCAACCGCTGAGGGCCAAAATTAATGTTGTTAGGGGAACGGAGAAGCGTTTTTTCATTCGTCTTCTCCAGGGATTAAAGGCGTTACGGCAAAGTTCATCCGGGCCATGCCACCGGGTTCGAGGCGCACTGTGCGACTATAGGTGCGGTCTTCGGCAATGAATTTTTCGTTAGGGGCGGGGGCATAACCGGGGACACTGGTCAGATCCAAGACCCCTGCATGCCAACCAGGAAGAACATTAGCGACGGAAAACAAGCCATTTTCATCGGTGACAATGCGGTTGCCATTTTCCATAAAGACCACGGCATTGGGGATGCCGGGTTCACCGTACTGTTGTTCCCCATCGAAATTTTTGTCTTCAAAGACTCGCCCAATGATTGTGCCGAGGTCGGAAATTAAGCCGTTGCGAATCCCCACGTTGTAAACAGCGGGGCCATCCCGGACAGTGAAATTGTTGTCTTGGCGATCGCCGGTAACAAAGGCCACATTACGGCCATCCCCCCGCAGGGCATCGGGGGTCACTTCCACTGCATAGATGATCCGGGCAGGGGGATTATTTTCAGGGGAGGTCGCACCGGGGAAGGGGGCCTGGAACGTGAAGGTAATATCACGTCCATTTACCGTTGTGTCTAGGGCTACAGGACTGTCACCAATGACCCCCTGCACAGAATCTTCAAGGAGACGGAAACCCAGGGGCAGGCGATCGCGCACTTCAACATTTTCTAGGGTGCTCGTGCTGAGGTTATTGATACTCAGGCGATAGACCACCGTTCCCCCAGGCTCGACGGTGGCCCGGTCGGCGTTTTTTTGAATTTGGATTGCTTCGTTTTGACAGACGGAAATCACTGTTGTTGAAAAGACGATGAGCGCGGTCGTTTCTGCTTTCGGGATGGTTATTTCTTGGCTGGTTAAGGTCGGGTCTTCTAAACTCAGGGGCAGCCCATCGAGGGAATTCGCCACATAGGTAAAGGAGTCTGGTTCGACCGCTGTGATCCGAATCTGGATCCGCCGCTCATCAAACGATGACCCCAAGGGCGGCCGAATCACCAAGATATAAACAGTGCCCACATTGAGCTGGTCGGGTCGTAAAAAGAAATTAAACTGACCCCGCAGATCCGGGTCACCGAGGGTTTCGGTGTTACCAAGGTCAAAGGGATTAGCGTTAGCTTCATTGACATTGACCGCCCCAGGGGGAAGGGGCACTGCCCCAGTGAGGGGATCGAGGACAAGCAAAGCACCAATCTCGGTTTGTAAGGAGCCACCAGCCTCGTAGAGTCCCACTCGAAAACCGCTGTAATCATCCAGGGTCTCTCCGGCACAGCCGAGGACGCGACCAAAGGGGTCAATGGGTGGCGGCGGGGGAGAACCATCAGACCTGAGAAGCACTGGGTTGCTGGTGGTATTTACGGCTGGGCCATTCTCCCCAATTTGGTAGCTGGCGTCGGCCCGGTTAAAGAGGGTGACAGCTTCTGTCGTCCCTGGGGTCTGGGCCAGAACTAAGGGCATACCTAAATTCAAACCCACACCGACTAGGGCCATCGCCGCTGGCGATCGCTTGAGGATTAGTCGTGAATGGTCAAGAAAATTAGGCATTAAAAAAACTCTGGCCGACGAAGGCCTCCAAAAAAGTAAAGACCAGTGAATGTTTGACGTTTATTGAACGCGGACTTGGTACTGGCCATTCACGCTAGCCCTTGCAGGGACAGCATTTTGGAAGGTCCAACGCACATGGGTATAGCGTTCCGCTGGGGCCGGGCGCGTTTCCACACGACCATCGGGCAAGGTGACGCGAATCGTCGGGTTGGCACTGTAGGTTTTGCCGCCATCGATGCTGTAAGTGATTGTTGCGCCACCCACAGAGGCTGCTGACCCCATCACATAGACAGTATTGGCGGGCAGATCATCGGTAAGGACAAGGCCGGAAATGGGTTGTTCGGTGCGATTGTTGCCGCTGACAGTGTAGCGAATGGTGTCACCGGGTTTGACCCTGGGGGCGGGCCGCATAAAACCACCCTCTAGGCTACGCCAGGCAACTTTTTGTTCACCGCGCCAGTTTTTTTCGATTACCCGCAGATGGCCAGCTAGCTCAACATCAAGGTTCTGCTGGGTTTGGGCGAGGACAGGCTGGGGAGAAATTTGAGGCATCATCTGGGGAACAACGCCAACGCCTAAGGAAATACCAGCCAAGATTGTAAAAAGAGACTTTTTCATGATCTAGGAAAGCTTGTTGTAAATGAAGGATTGAATGGATTCGCCGCCAAAATTTGGGCAACTGTCACGACGAACCTTTTCATCACAAAGAGTTCTGTGAAGCCTAACCAGCAGACTTCACAGAGAGTAATTAGACAGTTAGTTGATTTCCCGTTGGAAAGTAAAGGTACCTTCACCACCAGGAACAACCGTACCAACATTGTTGATGTATTGGGTTACGTCGGTAGCCGCTGTTGTACCCACCTGTTGGATACCAGCCGTTGCGGGATCACCGTTAAAGAACTGGATTGTGCCAAATTGGGCAGTTGCGCCATTGGTTACGTGACTGGTGTCGATAACACCATCGCTGTCATTGTCTAAAGCCCAGTTGTTTCCAGAACCAGTATTGCCTGGAGTACCGCTAATGCCGCTGTCTTGGACTATGACATTGTTGGCCGGCAAGAGAATGTTTCCGGTACCGCTGCCCGTTGCTGGAGTGGCAATGTTTTCATAGGTGATACGGTATTCCAGAGTGTCACCAGGCCCAGGCTGCGGATCGATCTGACTACCATCTGTGAAGAAGCCAGAAGGTGTGCCATCGGCATAACGCACTTGAACTTCCTTAGTAAGCTTCAGGTAGCCAGCATAGAGACGGTCAATCTTGATGTTGCTCCCTGCTCCCTCTGCATCGAAGTCAAAGGTTTCATTTTCGTCGTTATTGACGTAGGCGATCACTGGGATACTGTAAGCATCAAAAGCGTTAACTACATCAGTACCGGGCAGATCAACTGTGACAGTGTAGTTTAGGCTCTGACCTGCAGCTAACGTAGGAATAGAAACTTGAGCAGCACTTGTTAAATCAAAAGTTCCTTCACCAGGATTTGTCTCCGCTTGCCACTCATAGGTAGCTGTTTGCACTGCTCCGACGCCAGTCTGAACGGGCAAAGTGATTGTTACGATCGTGCCATCGGGAATGTCGATTTCAGTGCCATCGACATCAACGCTGCTGTAGTCACAAGCCGCACAAACTTGGTTAGCCTCTGTGGGGCTGATGGGCCGCAACACAACATTAGTGATAGGAAAACTGGTGTTGTTAGCGACAGTATTATCGAAGATTACAGCGTCTGGATTTTCAATAGTTTCACCAGAGGTGACGGATTCAGTGATTGACTTTTCAACGAAGTCATCGTTAGTTGTTCCTTCTGGGCCAGTTGCTCCTGGTTGTTCTAATGGGCCATTTAATAACTCATCAGGCTGGGGTGTTGGATTGTCTAAATCTAGCTCGTTGGGTTCACCTTTTTCGGTGTCGTTACCACCACCATCGTTCGGTGTGCCGTCATTGGGGTCAGACCCATCTTCTTCATTGGGATCCCCTAAATCTAGAGCGGGGTCATAATCACCATAGGGATCGTCATTGCTGGGGGTATCTTCCAGGAAGTTGTTCGGGTTTTGGTCACCGGATTCATCGAAGACGATGTTGTTATCTGGGTCGCCATTCGTTTGACCGAAGATCTGGGCTAGGTTCCGGACTGTTGTAGCCTGTGCATTGGTTGCCTGGAGAGTAAAACCGGTAACAGTAGTTCCTGTGGCGATCGGGCCTCTTTGGGTTGTGTTGTAAACGAAACCAATCCGAGTAATGGTCGATGCATCAGTAGGTCTGACTGTTGTCCATTCAGCACCAGTAGTTGCTCCATCAGACAGTGCTGGCGTCGTTAGCGGGCTCGTGGTGTAGACAATAGTCCAGTTAGCAGGAGCAATAGGCAGAGTATTAGCAAACTCGGCGTCAAAGGGTTTCGCGTCGGAGACAAGGACATACTTTTCACCAGAAACAAGAGTTCCTGGATCAGTAGCAAAGTTAAGATCAGTACCCGTCAGACCAGCGGGAGTGAAGTTACCTTCATAACCAAAGGGCAACTCACTCTCAACCCGGAAGCTGAGGTTATAGGTGATTACATCATCATCAATATCGCCTGTTGGGCCGGGGTTAACGCTTCCCACGGACTTCAGTACAGTGGCGAGGGCTAAAGGCCGAGGCGCTTCCTGGTTAACAATTAACGGCTCAGAGGTATCAGCAGCTTCACGGTCACCATTAACAGCATCTGTACCGACGGTACGAACTTCATTAGTAGCAGTTGGTACATCACCATTTTGACCATCATCGGCTTGGTTTTGACTCAGGGGACTACCATCATTCGGGCCAGTATCCCCTAATTGCACCGTTACTTGATCGCCAGTAGTAGAGGAATCGACAGTCCCTTGGACAATGACGGTAATGGTTTGATCGGGTTCGACACCCGGAATAACCCAACCATCATTCTGAAAGGTCGGCGGGTTAGCAGGGACAGTAGAATCGGGAGAGAATGAGCCATTTAGATTTGTTGTGACGCCCTGAGCCGGGTTATTACCATTGGGGAGGAAAAAATCAGGGATACCATCACCCGTGACGTCAACATAAACACCATTGTTGTCGGTATCCGTGGTGGTATCTAGATTAGTGGTTGCAATGTTTGAAATATTCGGGATATAGACATCAGCAGAGTCATTACCGCCGTTGGTGACAGCAAAGGGGAACTGAACAATATCACCGGGGCGTACACTACCGTCGTTGAGATCGATGGGGGTCTGGGCAAAGTTCGTTAAGACCGCAACCTCAGCAACAGTGACAGTAACTTCATTGGATGTCGTTGTTAGAGACCATTTATAAAGTAAATCTTTAGGAAACTAGCCGACGCAACATCAGACGACTCATGGAAGCATAAATCCCTGCCTCCGACACTTCTGATAATTGCTCATAGTCTTTACTAAGGCGACGATAATAATTCAACCAACCAAATGTACGTTCAACAATCCAACGCTTCGGGAGTACCATGAATTCTTTACTGTTTCTACTAATCACTTCCACCTTGGCTTGCACCATTAACCAGAGACTTAAGGCAAAGCGTCCTCCTCGATATCCAGCATCTACCCACATCAACCGCAATCGCTTCAACATCTGCTGTTGCTGCTCCCTTAGCTCCATCACTGCAGCAAGGGCAAAGGTTCGTTCTGAGCTATTTCCCTCGGAGACTATCACTTTGTAAAGTAACCCTAAACTGTCGACTAGCAAGTTTCTCCGTCTTCCTTTGACCTGTTTCCCGCCATCGAAGCCATAGACATCGCCCTTTTTTCTGTCGTCTTGACCGATTGGCTATCGGCAATCAGGACGCTAGGTTCTGGGGTTTTCCCCACTGCTTGACGGCAGCGAGTCCGCAAAGCATGGTTGATGTTTTCCCAAACTCCCTGCTTCTGCCATTTGCGATAGTAGTAGTACACCGTGGAGGAGGGAGGAAAGTCCTTGGGCAGATAGGCCCATTGACAACCGGTTTTGAGGAGATAGAAAATCCCATTGCAGACCTGTCGCATATCAGTAGTACGTGGATGACCGCCGGACTTTGGAGCAGGAATCAAGGGTTCTAGTAAAGCCCATTCTGCATCGGTCAGGTCACTGGGGTAAGAAGCTTGAGACATTGGTGCTATTCTCCTGTGTCGTTACGCTTATGCTTGACCTTAACGACTTCACGGGCAAAAATCCTGTTCTCTTTATCTTTACTTTATAAACACCCTCTTAGATTTTCACCGTCAGGATCTTGGTAAGTGGCAGTGGCGGTATTACGAATGACTATACCGGCGGCTGTTCCTGCCGCGATCGCCTGGGGGATGAGCTGGAATTGACCGGCGGCCATGAGGCCCGCAATCACCAAGGGACTAGCGAGCTTACGGATTGTATTTTTTCTGGGGGTTTTGCACTTTGGCGATCGCCAAACTTGATTGTTCACTTAAAAATTCCTCAAACAAAAATTTGCTAGTAGGGGATGGGAAGAGATGGGTCTTCTCAATTGAGGGGAGCAAAAAGTTGATTATCAATGAATATAAATAAATAGCGATTTAGTTTTGCTTTGATTTGCTTAGTATAAATTACCCATTAATTGCAGACGATCATCGCTATTTCCATGAAGAGTTAGAGAAGCGATTTAGGCCTTTTATTGAAGAAATAATGAAGATGTTGGCCCCGGCATCACAAAAACCAAAAAATCCTTAAATGCTTGACTAAAGAGCCTTTAGTCAGATATGGGCGCAGATTTATTCACAAATTTTTCTATGAAATTTTTTTGACCACTGATTTTCCCAAAGAGAAGATTCAGCTTGACTGATTTATTTGGTTTTGCCGGAAAATAACTTAAAAGTGTTGAAATAAAAAAGAAAATTTGATGAAGTTTTTATGTTGTTTCAGTATGGTCAAAATGCCGAGGACTAAAGTGAATCTTTTTCACTGTGCTGTGGCAAAAGCCGTGCGGATCACGTCAATGTGATTTTGAATCTCGCCGGACAAAGGTGTAGAAGTTGCTGCATTTGACCAAGCTGCAGCCGAAAAGAATGCTTGCATTGCGGGGCTTGCGAGACGAGTATCCGGATCAAAAAACTGAAGTTCGCCTTGGTCGTATTGCGTCCCCTTACGGATTTTTAGACCCTGGGGGTGATTGGCGCTGCTGAGGATAATTTCGCCCCACAACACTTCAACGATTTGGCGCTTGTCTTGGGTTGTGACGCGAACACAGATCGGTGTCTCTCCACTGGGCTGAATGACGAGTTCTGAATCGGTGGGGATAGCACTGGCAGCGGCGGGCGAAAGCACCATTTGATAGGCAAAGATTTTGAGACGTTGGGTCGGCGATCGCCCCTCAGGGTTTGGGCGAATGCGGAGACCTTCAGCACAGCCCCGTTGCTGACCTTTTTGCCAACTCAGGGTGATGGTGCCCCCTTCAACCACACAGGGAAACCGATATTGAGTCTGTTGGGGGGCGGGGCCAGTTTGTAAAAGCAGTCCGTCATAGGTTTGGCGATCGCCCACCAGGACAAGGCGCGCAAAGGAGTGGTTATTGCCCGGCACAATCAGGCTTTGGCTATGGTTTTCGAGGCGATCGCCCACCTGGGCCGCTTGTTGACGGTGACTACCCTGCTGCATCATGAGGCGATCGCCCGTGAGGGAGACAATTTGACTCGCATCCGGCGGCGCAGCGATCACCCCAGGCATTAATCCCAAATACAACAGCGAAAAAAATTGGCTAATTGTCCCAAGCTTAAACATTTCCGATTCCCGACGCTCCTAGACATCAACGTAGATCTCTTCCTGGGAAAAAGCATGAAATCATCGCCCAGCACGATTTCAGCCTAATCAAATCATAGTGGGCGTTACCATTTACCGATGCACATTGCCGTGATCTTGCCGCTGAATCTATATTCTCTGAAAAATTTTGCTGATCAATTTTGATTAATCACCGTCACACTTAATCGAACAGGTGATCTGTCACGAGGCTTTACAGCAACGGATCTATGTTTAACTCAGGCAGCTAAATAGGCGATCGCCCCAGGCATCAAATGACCACCCGTAATCTGCTGAATTTCGAGTAGAGCAGGCATGAGGGGGCGACTAAAGTAATACCCCTGAACTTCATCACAACAAAACTGCTTGAGCATTGCCAATTCTTCTGGATGTTCGATGCCCTCAGCAACCACCTTAAACCCCAGATCATGGGACATATTAATGAGATTTTTGGTGATCGCCGAATTCACTTTATTACAATGTAAATTTTTAATGAAGCAGCGGTCTAACTTCAGGGTATCCCAGCCAAACAACCTGGTGTAATTAAAAGAAGCATAGCCTGTACCGAAGTCATCAATGGCAATCTTGACGCCTAATTTTTGCAGTGATGCTAAAACGGCGCAGATATTTTGAAAATCCTCAATCAAAACTGACTCCGTGATCTCTAGCTCTAGATGTTGGGGCGCAACTTGATGGGAAACCAGGAGATCCTGGAGCCGCTCAAAGAAGTGAGGAGCCGTGACCTGATGTACCGAAATATTAACGGCCATCCGAAAGGTTTGCTGGGACTGTTGATGCCATTTTTTTAACTGTTTTATGGCCCGCTGCAAGACCCAGTCCCCAAGCTCGTGGATCAGACCCGCTTCTTCGGCAATGGGGATAAATACCGTGGGAGAAATCGAACCGAACTGGGGGTGATCCCAACGAAGTAGGGCTTCAAATCCCGTCACCATCGTTGTTTGAGGATTGACTTGGGGCTGGTAAACGACGGTCAACTGATGGCGAGCGATCGCCTGGGCAAGGGCTAATTCTAAAAAACGTCGTTCTTGGGGGAATACAGTTGCCATAGTCAGTTTTTATCCGTCACACCTTTTTGAATCAAGCGTAGGACAACCATATATGTTGTCTAGCAAGGAGAGGTTCGTTCGCTGGTGTCGAGCTTTGTGCCCAAGCTGAAATCTATCACGATCAAGCCAAGACAACTTCATCAAATGTTTAAGATGCTGTGAATTCTAAGAATTCATAAAGTTCATAAAGACAATATAAAAGACAAAACCAAGATAAAAAAGTAATCGTCGCTACGAAGTCTCCCCAGACCTCCCCTTTGTCCGGAGTTGTTTACCTGTACAAAAATTTCAGCCTAGGCCATAAGTCGCCACTCCAAGAGAACTGCCGGGGGAATCTCGATGGTCGTCTGTTCTTTGAGGGGCAAGCTAAGTTGAACTTTTTGATCGGTGGGCAACTGGGGCAAAATCTCTTTTAAATCAAATTGACCCACATTGGGCGCAGGGGCTTCGGTGGCAAATTGATCTGGTGCTGTGAGGATCGCTTGATTGGGAGCAGATAAACTCAAAGAACCCGGATGGATAAAAGTCGCCTGGCCGGGATAGGCCACAAGGCGTAGGTCAACGATTTCGACATGACCATCTTTAACCCGTTTAAACAGCACCACCTGCCAAGTTTGACCGTGATTGTCTTGGATGGATTGGCGAGACTGATAAAGGATTTGTCCAGGGGCTTCTTCCTGTTGGCGGATACTGGCGAAACTGGGTTTTGCCCAAACGCCGCTACTCACCAAGAGAAACAAGCTTAGGCTGAGGAGAATCAATCCTTTTTTAAGAAAAAACATTGGCTGAATCTGGGGTGAGGGGTTTATTCAGGGTTAGTCTGGGCCGCTTCTAGGCTAGGAATAATGACGGAATACAGTCCCCGTAGGTCGCCAGCTTTGAAGTCGTAGGCGAGATCATCTAAATATTTAGCTTTGATGAAATTGGGGCGATTGTCCTTCGGGCCGTGGCAGGCGAGACAACTGCTTTCGACATTAATGCGGCGGTAGTAGTGGAGGCGATCGCCTTGGATTTGGCTATAGCTCAGGAGTTCGGGGTGTTGCGTAAATTTGGCGATCGCCATGGTTTCCTGGAGATTTTGCGGGGCATGGTCTGGATTGCGATATTTTTTAGCCACCTGCTTGACTTGCCAACCATTGTCTTGACTCAGTTGCCTCGCTTTCATCCCCACTGGCTTACAAACTTCCTGCATGGTTTGCGGCGTGATGTCTGCAGTCGGGTCAATGGTTTTGGCCAACTCAGAGCGCATTGGGTCAAGATCTTCGATGGCCTGCACGGCCCGAGCAAAATCCGGGGGATTGGGGGCTGCTTGCACAGGGACAATGGGCCAAACCAAGGTGGCGATCGCCAAGGCACTAATGAGAATGCCGGTCAGAAAATGTGAAAACTTTTGACCACTGCTCATTTGCACATTGAATGGTTTGTTTTTAAGAATAAAACGCAAAATCTTCATTGTATTTTTTCCATTTTTTATTCAATAGTTTAGTCAATTTCTCAGGAAAAATTCGCTTTTTAGGATTGATAATTAAATCTTCTTAAAATCCAAGAAAAGCCTCTACTTGAATGGCAGAGGCTAAGAGCATTTAGAGTATATTTTTCGTTCAGGATTCAGAGCAAACCAAGATTATTCAAAGCAATCATCATGCCACTGCAATCCCAAATTCAAACTTCCAGTTAGCCATTAATTGCCGGGGCTTGGAGGGCGACAGGCGCTTGATCTCCGGCTGCTAAATCGAGGGGGAAATTATGAACATTGCGTTCGTGCATGGCCTCAATCCCCAGATTTGCCCGATTGAGAATATCCGCCCAAGTATTGATCACCCGTCCTTGGGAATCTAACAGAGATTGGTTGAAATTAAACCCGTTCAAGTTAAAGGCAAAACAAGCGACGGCTAAAGAAGCAAACCAGATACCAATCACTGGCCAAGCAGCAAGGAAAAAGTGGAGGGCGCGACTGTTATTAAAAGAAGCATATTGGAAGATCAAGCGTCCAAAATAACCATGGGCCGCCACAATATTGTAAGTTTCTTCCTCTTGACCAAAACGATAGCCACTATTTTGGGACTCCGTTTCTGTGGTCTCCCGAATCAAAGAAGAAGTCACGAGGGAACCATGCATTGCAGAAAACAACGCACCACCAAAGACACCTGCAACCCCCAGCATATGGAAAGGATGCATCAACACATTATGCTCAGCTTGCAACACGAACATAAAGTTAAAGGTGCCAGAGATGCCCAACGGTAATCCATCCGAGAAAGATCCTTGGCCAATCGAATAAACCAAGAGTACCGCCGTCGCCGCCGCCACCGGAGCAGAATAGGCAACCGCAATCCACGGACGCATCCCCAAGCGGTAGGACAGTTCCCATTCCCGCCCCATATAGGCAAAGATACCAAGCAGAAAGTGGAACACAATCAGTTGGTAGGGGCCACCGTTGTAAAGCCACTCAGCCAGATTCGCCGCATCCCAAATGGGGTAAAAGTGCAGACCGATCGCATTAGAACTCGGCACAACGGCAGCGGTAATAATATTGTTGCCGTACAGCAAAGAGCCAGAAACCGGTTCGCGAATCCCGTCAATATCAACCGGGGGCGCGGCGACAAATGCCAGGACAAAACAAATCGTTGCGGTTAACAGCGTGGGAATCATTAAAACCCCAAACCAGCCTACATAGAAACGATTTTCTGTGCTGGTGACCCATTGGCAAAAGCGCTCCCAAAGATTGGTAGAGCCTTGCTGTTGTAGAAGTGTAGTCATAATTGCATGTACCAGTTTAAAGTACTGGGGACTAAGCAAATCGCTCAATCGATTTATTGCTTAATCACTTTTTGATTATATAGCACCGTTCCTAAAAAAGACAAGGCTTGCGGAAACTAAAGCTGCAAATAATCTTTTCTGTCCGTTTCTTGAGAGGCGATCGCCCCATTACACTAAAGTCATTCCCACTACGCAGCACCATGTCAACCCTGTTCACCAGCATCGCCAATCGCCTCCAAAACGTTTTTAACCTAGAGGTTATCGGTGACCAAATTGCCCGGGGCCTGATCAACCTCGTCGTTGCCCTCATTACCTTCGCAGTGTTCTACTGCCTTTGGAAGATTGTTGATGTGCCCCTCTATGCATCCTTCAAAAAATCAAAACTCGATAAAACCTCCGCCAGCTTCTTAAGGACCCTCGTTCGCTACGCCATTTTGACCTTTGGCGCGATCCAAGCCCTCAATGCAGTTGGGATTAACATGGCCGCAATCGTCACCAGCCTGGGACTTGTGGGATTAACGGTCGGCTTTGCTGCCCGGGATGCCCTTTCTAACTTGATTTCTGGACTGCTCATTTTTTGGGATCGGCCCTTTGTGATTGATGACCTCGTGGAAATTAATGGTCTCTATGGCCGCGTCGAAACAATCACCCTAAGGAGCACGCGCATTGTGACCGTTGATGGCCGGATGTTAGCGGTGCCTAATTCTGTCGTGATCAATTCAACGGTGATCTCCTACACTAATTTTCCGCAGTTACGCCTCGATATTGATGTCACCGTCGCCGTCCATGAAAATCTAGAGCGGGTACGACAGATCCTCTTGTCTTTGGTCGATGATCGCAGCATATTTACCGACACACCGCCCGCTAAAGTGGTGGTGACGGCTCTCAATGACTATAATGTGGCACTCCAACTTCAGGTTTGGTTACGCAATGAGCGCACCCATATTCCCGAACGCTTTGCCCTCCGAGAAAAAGTTTTTACCGCTTTAACCGCAGCAGGGATTGATATGCCCTTTGAAACAATTCAGCTCACTCCCTTGGCTGTGCAATTACAATCAGAAAAGTGAATTACTTTAAAATATTTGCTATTAATTATTCAAGAATCTTTCAAAAGCATCTGGCAGACAGAATTATCCTTTAGCTAATTTTTTGAATTCACAAACCTGTATTTTTTGGGATTTTTACTGTAGTTCTACCCAATATAAATGATATCTTTCTGTATCGATCCATGCCCTCTCAAAGCTGTTGATTTTATCTATTTTCAAGTCATTTTGCTCGGCTTCTAATTCCTGATTTAAAATGAGTAAAATTTCTGGTATATTCTGGGAAATTAGCAAATCCTGTATCTGCCTCAAAATTTCGTCATGCTCTACAATGGTTCGAGGCTCCTTGAAAAGGGTAAAGCTCCCCATTTGTTTTAATTCTGGGTAATAGAATTTTCGTTCTAAATACCCTGATAATGCCGCCATTTTTGCATCTTGACTCGCAACAATGAATTGATCTTCTAAATTGTTTACTTGAATGTATAGTGCAGTTTCTTTACTGGCAGAGTAAGGAATAATCAAATCCCTAATATAGCCATAGGTTATCCCCGTCAAAAAGTGTATACAAAGAATTACAGTAAAAATAATATTTGAGTATTTGGCAACAGCTTTAGGGGATATGTTAAGGATATTAACCTTGTCAGCTTTGCGCAAAAAGTAATCAGATTCAGGAGAGATTTTTGCTAACCATAGAGCTGCGACAAGAATCAAATAAAAATGACCGAAGTGGCGTGGGCCAGCGCCAATAAATCTGAAATAAGTAAAGGCTAACAATTGCAAATTACCGACTATGTAAAAGAAGAGTGCAACTGGCTTCTTTATCAGGCTAAAAGCAAACACTGCCAAAGCAAGAACAATTATTGAGTCACATATTACTAAATCTAACCATTTTTTTGAATTAGGAATAATAAGAAAATAGCCACCAAATATTCTGCCAATTGAGCGGAGTAAATGCCTGAGATCAAGGGTCAAAAACCACCCTTCTGTACCGCCATGGTTGTAGCTGTCAGCAGGAGGAGCAATAATATAAATTGCCAATGCATACAATGCAAATAAAACTAGAGCACTAAGCAATAAGTCTAGTTTATGGGATTTTTGAAAATATTTACGCCGATGATTTTTATCGAAAATAAACTCTACAATTAATGTACAAAAGAGAGATAGGGACAAAAAAAGTGCATAGGCATTGCTATTTGCCATGAGTCCCAATAAAGTTGCCAAAAATAAATATGTTTTCCGACGAGATATAAACAGGGCACAAAAACCAAATAGCCAAAGCATTCCTAGGCTATAGTTACGGGCAATTAATAAATATTGATAAAAAGGAAGATAACCAAAGGTGAATAGTAACTTGTGCTTGTGGGTAAAGGGACTGTAGTACCAAAATACAACGAGGGCAATAATGCCAAGGATAAGATGAAAAATCTGCATACTGATGGGATTTATGCTCAGGTTTCTGATGACAGATAAAGATAAAGCCCACAATAAAGGATGACCTTGGTAATTAACGTTGCTCACCATATCCATAAAAGATTGGCTATCTCTCACAATTAACCAAGTATTCATTTCATCCCGCCACATGGCATGGTTAAGGATACCCAATAGTCCAAGAACAGAAAAAATAGAAAGCACCTTCCAAGGCGCATCGGTGAATCGTTTTAATTGATCAGCAATAATCGACGACATAAACCCTATTAAAATCAATTATTGCCAAATAATACCATGCCATTTAGAAGTTGATATATAGATGCATGGCATATTTCGTTTTGAGCATTTTTCCGTTCTAATATTAATTAGAACAAGAAAAGAGAGCTGATAATATTTGAAATTTATAAAGCTTTAAAAGTTATTTTCAATACCTTTGGCCGACATCCTCTAAAGAACTAGAGAGCTTGAGATTAGAGAAGAAGTCAATTTGTTTTTTCTGGTGGGGATGTTGAAACTTTAGGTAATAAGCATTAAGAGAATAACCGCAATCCCCTGGCAAAGGACTGTGATTGGCATCTTCGTAAATAGCCGGTAAGCCCCCTGGAAGATAAAGGCGATCGCCGACCAGGGGAAAGCCCATCGCTGCCATGTGAATCCGAATTTGATGGGGGCGTCCAGTGAAAATTTGCACCTCAACCCGTGAAACTTTTGCTAGACGTTCTAGAACTCGCATTTCACTATGGGCGGATAAACCATCTGCTGTGGCGGCAAAGATTTTCCCCAGACTAGGATGACAGATTTTGCCGATGGGCGTGGTGATGGTGATTTGATCAGGATAATCGCCTGCTGGAATGACGGCCCGATAAATTTTTGTGATTTGATGTTCTCGTAATTGGCGTGTTAGGGATTGTCGCCCCAAAGGCGATCGCCCCAGGATCATCAACCCAGAAGTCCCCCGTCCCAAGCGATGAATCGGCACTGGTGTTTCGTCAGGAAATTGCCTTTTGAGTTGCGCTAACAACGTATTTTCTAAAAAATTTCCCGCGGGCAGCACCGGTAAACCCGCTGGTTTATCGATGATCCAAAAATGGGGGTCTTGGTGCAAAATTTGGAAATTTAACGGCACATCTGGCTCTTCCCAAGGGGGGCGATGATACTCTAGCCGTTGATTCTTTGCTAAACGTTGTGTGGCAGTGGCCGGTTTGCCGTCTACAAAAATTTGTTGATTTTCAATTCGTTTCGCCCATTCTTGTCGCGTTGAATGGCGATAAAATTCTGCATAAAAATCCAAGACCGCTAGGCCCGCTTGGGAGGGCTTCACGCGATCCCGGTAGACCCAGCCTTGATTGAGCATTTTACAAATTTACGAATACTGATAAATATTTTTGCGGGGATTAAAACTTTCGACTTCCCGTAATTTTTCGTACAAAGCCCGCTCTTCTTCGGTAATTTCTGGTGGTAAAACAAGCTGGACTTCTACCAGTTGATCACCACGAGAGCCGGAACTACGGGGATACCCTTTATTTGCCAACCGCAATCGCTGACCCGGTTTAACCCCCTTGGGCACAGTCATTTTTACTAAGCCGTCAATGGTCGGAATTTCGATGGAACCACCCAAAATAGCTTCGCTGGGGCTGAGGGGCACTTGACAGTAAATATCAGCGCCTTGCACTTCAAAGAAAGGATGGGGGGCCACAGTAATTTTGAGATATAAGTTACCGCCATTGATACCCTGATTACGCAACCGAATGCGCTGGCCATCGACCATGTGGGGCGGCATATCAACTTCGAGCGATCGCCCATCTTCGAGGCGAATCCGTTCCCGTCCCCCCCGATAGGCTTTCTCTAGGGGCAGAGTGAGACGTGCTTCCACATCCCGTTTAGCAGGGGATTTTGGGGTAGCCACTTTGGTTGTTTTTGTGGTGCCGGGGCGAAAATCTTCGTAGCTATTGCTCCGGACCCGGGCGGTGGTCTGCTGTCGGTCTTTCGGCCCAAAGGGATTAACACTGCCAATATTGGCGAACTGGCTAAAATCGTTGCGCTGGGGTCGATTGGTGCGGTTAAAACCAGGGCGACTGTATTTTCCCCCCATGGCCCGGGTGAACTGGTCATACTGCGATCGCCGCCCATCATCGGACAGCACTTCGTAGGCCTCGTTGAGATCCTTAAACTTTTCTTCTGCTACCTTATCCCCTGGGTTGACATCCGGATGATAGCGCCGCGCTAACCGTCGAAAGGAGCGCTTAATCTCATCACTAGAGGCATTACGAGGAACGCCTAAAATTTCATAATAGTTACGCAAATTGTTCATATTTAGGCGACAGAGTGAGGAATTCTCTCCTTAGATAATGGCGCACTGTTCCCAGATGTGATGTTTATTATGCCGGAATTACGAAGTAAAACAACTGTCTAGAACCATTCATCGTCCTCGTCCCAATCATTTTCGTAGGGGATATTGCGCCCTTGGCCTTGGCTGTAATACTTGCGGGAGACGTTCCGTTGTTCGTAGGGATCGCGACTGGTAGGCCGGGGTGGGCGAGAAGCGGGCGGTTCCACGGGACGACGGGGGGCAGTACCATTCCCATAGCGGTCATCTAGTGGGCGATCGCCCCCATAATTTTGGCGCGGTTGGGCAGCCCCATAGTCATAATTGCGGGTCGGTTGCGGTCTTTGGGGTGGCCGGGGGGCATAGTCATAGTTGCGTTGGGGGGGTGGCGCATCATAGCCCCGCTGGGGTGGGTAGCCAGCCCCTGGTCGGTAGTTAGAACGGGAATCATAGTACAGATCATCCTCATCATCACCGATCAAGGTTTTCTTAATCGTGTCAAAGAAAGAATCATCTTCCCCTTGGTCATACTGGAGGCGTACCTCGCGGTTAAGCTCATACAACGCATCCTGTAAATCTGCCTGGGCGCGATCCAAACGGCGATCGTCATTTTGTTTGAGGCTCTCTAAAATTTCCTGGGACAAACTCTCAATGCGGCGACGATAATAACTCGCAAACTGACTACCAAAATCAAGGGTGACTTCCTTCAATCTGCGTTGGGCTTGATCCGTTAAGGCTTTGGCCCGGTTCCGTTTTTCAACCTTCTCCCGTCGCTCTCGATCCTCTTGGGCAAATTGCTCTGCATCCCGCATCATCCGGTTCACTTCACTGTCCGTTAACGTCGAAGAACCCTGGATCGTAATGCTCTGTTCCCGTCCGGTGGTTTTATCCCGCGCCGACACCTGCAAAATACCGTTTGCATCAATATCAAAGGACACCTGCACCTGGGGAATCCCACGGGGCGCTGGCGGAATTCCCGTTAACTTAAAACGACCGAGGGATTTATTCCCCTGGGCCATTTCCCGTTCCCCCTGAACCACATGAATCTCGACGACGGTTTGGTTATTTTCTCCCGTCGAAAAAATATCTGAACGCCGCACCGGAATGGTCGTATTCCGGGGAATCAACTTTTTCGTCACACCACCAATGGTTTCTAGCCCTAAGGACAGAGGCGTTACATCAAGGAGCAAAATGTCTTTGACTTCTCCACCGAGGATCCCCGCTTGGATCGCTGCCCCCACTGCCACTACTTCATCGGGGTTGACGTTTTGATTGGGTTCGCGGTCAATGAAACTCCGCACGAGACCCTGCACGAGAGGAATACGGGTAGACCCCCCTACAAGAACTACTTCTCGAATTTGCACAGGGCTAATGCCTGCATCCTGGAGGGCGCGTTTAATGGGGCGACGCAAACGACTGATCAATTCTCCGCAAAGGCTCTCAAAGGTGGCACGGTCGAGTTGGGTTTCGAGGTGCTTCGGGCCTTCCTCGGTGGCGGTAATAAAGGGAAGATTGATTTCAGTGACGGTGACCCCAGACAGTTCAATTTTGGCTTTTTCGGCAGCTTCCGTGAGTCGTTGGAGGGATTGGCGGTCTTTGCGCAGATCAATATTTTCCGCTTCGAGGAATTTTTCAGCGAGCCAATCAACAATTTTTTTATCGAAATCGTTCCCACCAAGCTGGGTATCGCCACTGGTGGCTTTCACTTCAAAAACGCCATCGCCCACTTCTAGGACGGAGACATCGAAGGTCCCGCCCCCCAGGTCAAAGACCAGAATCGAGGAACTGCCTTGTTGTTCTAGGCCATAGGCAAGGGCGGCGGCGGTGGGTTCGTTGATAATCCGCAGGACTTCGAGGCCGGCAATACGTCCGGCATCACGGGTTGCCTGGCGTTGGGCATCGTTGAAGTAGGCGGGTACGGTGATCACGGCGCCTGTGACGGGTTCACCGAGGTAACGTTCGGCTTCGTCGGCAAGGCGGCGAATAATTTTGGCAGAAATTTCTTCGGGGGCGAATTCTTGGCGGAGACGGGGACAACGAATTTTGACGGTATCGGTTTCGGTGCGGCGAATGGTATAGGGGACTTGTTTGGATTCGGGGGTGAGTTCGCTGTAGCGGCGACCCATGAAACGTTTGACGCCGTAGTAGGTGTTTTGGGGGTTGAGTACGGCTTGACGGCGCGCCATTTGGCCGACGAGGAGTTCGCCATCTTTGTTAAAGCCAACGACGGAGGGGGTGGTTCTGGCTCCTTCGGAATTTGCAATGACAAGGGGTTTGCCGCCTTCCATCACTGCAACGACGGAATTTGTGGTTCCTAGATCGATGCCGACTACTCTACCCATGCGTTTTTTGATTCTCCTTGGTGTGGCCCGACAATCTATATATATTAGGTTGCGCCACGATTGTTAACAATATTTGCCCTTTATTTTATCGGAGCGATTGGGGAATTTCAGAGCTGACCTTGGAGGCTTTCGAGAATTTTGAGGGCTTGGGTTTGGTTTGTGGCTTGGTTTTGCTGCTCGAAAAGGGAGACGGCTTGGGTCATATCGGCGATCGCCTGTTCGAGATTATCGAGTTTGTAGTGGGTAATGGCGCGGTTGTAGTAGGCTTCGGCGAATTCAGGATTGCCAGTAATGCTAGCGGTGTAGTCCTGGAGGGCGGCAGTGTGATTTTCAAAACGGTTGTGGGCCAGGGCGCGATTGTAGTAAGCCTTGAAATAGTTGGGCCGGAGGGTCAGGGCTGCATTGTAGTCGGCGATCGCCTTGGCATGGTAACCGTTGGCGAGTTCGGTTTGGTTGGCGTTGCGGGCCTGGAGCGCGAGATCGTCGTAGGCGTTGCCCCGGTTAATGAAAAAATCTGGATTGTTATTTTTGAGGATAATCGCTTGGTCACAATCGGCGATCGCCTGTTCATAGTTGTCGAGCAAATAGGCGGCGTAACAGCGGTTCCCGTAGGCGTCGGCAAATTCGGGTTTGAGCTGGATCGCCTGGCTATAGTCATCGTAGGCCGCCTGGTATTCCCCCAGGACATGGTAGCTGTAGCCGCGATTGTAGTAGGCGTCGGGGTCAGATTCGTCGAGGTTAATGGCCGCTGAAAATTCGGCGATCGCCCCCTCAAAATTCCCTTGGGTGAGGGCATCAACCCCTGCGTTATACCGTTGGATCGCGTTGGCGGCGTTATTGCTTGTTTCAGGGGCGGTCTGGGACAGTCCGGGGGTGCCGGAGCCGAGGAGGAGGACTGTTCCCAAAAGGATCCAAGGGGTGCTGCTGTTCATGGGAATTTTCGTTCGGGGCTGCGCATAGTTACCTAGTTCCATCTTAGAGGGCTATGACAGCGTTAAGTTCCCGTCCTTAAGACTTTGCATTAGTTTGATGATTGGTGGCGATCGCCTAACTTACCGCATTCCCACACATTTGCCATGGCGAATAAGCAAAATTACAATTCGATGTCTTCGTAAATGTCGGCCAGGGCCAGATCGCAGTCGATGGAAACAAGGTGAATCATTTCATCAATGGCCGTGTATTCCGTGAGGCTCCATTGTTTCGGGCCTTGGCGATGGTAATGCTCCACAAATAACTGCTCCGGTTCGATGAGCAGATAGTCTTGAAACTCTGGGATAGAGCGATAGTAATGGAACTTTTCGCTGCGGTCATAGTTTTTTGTCGCAGGGGAAAGCACTTCGGCAATGAGGCAGGCATTTAAAACGGTATCTTTTCGCCCCTCCTGCAACACCAAGGGCTTGCCAGTGACCATCACATCGGGATAGGTATAAATTTGCTGGGAGGGAATCCAGAGTCGCTGATCAACGTGAAAAACTCGATAGGGACTTTTTTTGAGCCTTAGTTTTAAAGCAATATATACATTGCCACTAACTTCATTGTGAATAGGTGTCCCACCAGCCATAGGTTTAATCACTCCTTGGATATATTCGTGGCGATCGCTTGCCTGTTCTTCTTGGGCTAAATAGGCTTCGGGGGAAATGGGTTTTGCCAATGTTTGTGGGGTCATGGTTTTTTCTCACCTGGGGCTTTACCGCTTGCCTTGCCTTCAAGCTAACATAAGTTTTTCGCGCAGATTGCCTTAGCGATTAGGATTTGGTGTTGCTTTGGTCGTCGGGTGATTCCTTTGATTTGAAGACGGTCATGATGCCTTTGTCATAGTTGGAGGCGATCGCCAAAAAAGCGCCCCCCAAAATGTAGAAAGGCAAGGGCACAAAAAATCCTTTGATTAGCTGAAAAATTTGCACTGCGATAAACAGGACGACAACACTCGTTAACCAAACTTGCATTTGTTTTTCTCCTCAAATCCCGACAGTCTAGGTAATTTTTAGCGCATCCAGGTTGGCGATCGCCAGAAATCTTGCTCAAGTGGCCCGCAGATCGCGGCGTTGCAAATGTCCCCTCGGAGTATTCAAACTGCCGGGTAAAGTGCCGTGATCAACCACAGTCAGGCGATCCATGTTGTAGGTGGTGTAGCGCAAGTTTGTGCCGCCCCTGGGAATATCAATTATCGTAAGGCTCCGGTAGGGGGAAAGATTGCCTTGAACTAGAGAACGCGGCCCATCTCCTAAAGCACCAGTATGGAGCAGTTCCAATTGCCCCCGGTGAGCCGGATAATAGGCGTGTTGGTGACCGCTGATGTAGGTGTGGACGTTGTATTTTTCGAGCAGCGTCTGGAGGCGATCGCCGTCATGGAGATAATTTCCTGGTTCTGAGCGGCTCCCCGAAGCGACAGGATAGAGGGATAAATGCCCTAGGGCGAACCGTAAACGACTCCGTTGGGCTTGGTCACTGGCGAGACTGGCTTCGATCCAAGCCAACTGTGCTGGACTAATGCGGGCGGTGGAAGCATCCCACACAGAATAAAAAATATTGTTTTGGGTAAAGCTGTAATAGAAAGGGAAATGACGACGGTCAACAAAGTCTAGGGTCGGGGTATGGGCAGGGTTGCGCCAATATTGACTGGCCGCCTGACGATCTGCGGCAAAGGTGTATTGTCCATCACGCAGGGAGCCGGAAGCATCGTGGTTCCCCAGGGTAAAGGCGAAGGGAATGTTTGCTTGGCGTAGGGGTTGGGCAATGTATCGTTCAAAGGCTTGCCACATGGCGGCGAGCTGGGCTGGGGTGAGGCTACTTTTTTGGCCTGCGACCATATCGCCCGCACAGAGCACTAGATCCGGTTGCCAATCGGGAATCAAGGCGATCGCCCGTTTCACTTGGGACAGATAATCCGTGGAACCATAGGCGCTGTTCAGGTCGCTAATCACCACCAGGCGCGTCTCTCCTGCATTGAGTGCAGTTGGTACAGGATTAGCGATCGCCTGAGATTTTGCAATAATCCCACGCGAAATAAGTAAACTCCCTAGGGCCAAGCCCCCATAGGTTAAAAACTGTCGTCGATTCCCGTGCATTGGTTTTAGCCCCGCAAAATTTTCACTTCATCGAGGTTGGCGATCGCCACATCCGCTGTTTCTAGGTGAGCTTGGGTGGCATCTCCCCAACAAATTCCCACGGTGCCCGCGGCCCCTGCCGCCTTGGCCATTTGAATATCCCCTGGGGCATCGCCAATCATTAGGGTTTGACGTGGCTCAGTGCCTAAGGTTGCACAGGCTTGTAAAAATAAGGCTGGATCGGGTTTGAGGCCAAATTCTGCGCCCATTTTTAGCTGAATATAGTCTTGCAACTGGTAAGTTTTGACGAAAATTTCCACGTTGGCGGTGCTGTCCATGGAAAGAATGCCTAGCTTCAACCCGGCATCATGGCAAAATTTCAGCACCTCTAGGCTGCCGGTAAACAGCGGAGATGTGTCGCTGCGATCGCCAAGGATTTCTTCTGCTTCGGCAAAGGCTTTTTTGGCAATGTCAAGGGCTTCAAACCAACTGCGCCCCGTTTCGGCAATGTAGGCAGCGGCGGCGATCGCATTTTCTGGGTGACTGCCCACCGCCATTAAGCCCGTCGGGTCAAGCACTCCATCCACCATCCCAAAGGCCATCAGGAGCGGTTCTCCCACCCCAGGAATTTGGGCATCGATCAACCGGGCGCGCTTTTGGGCCAGTTCCCGCAGGTAGTTTTGGGAGTCGGCGAGGGTGCCATCTTTATCAAAAATGATCCCCGTAATATTTTCAAAAAGGCGATCGCCCACTTGCACTGTAATCATCGTAAATGCCGCTAATCCGTTGCCAAGGTCAATAACATTTTAGGTGCCGACGGTGAGCCGATATTTTAAACTGAGCAGACTCAGCCAGAGGGAAGGGTATTTTTCCGATAGCCAAGCTTCTGAGTTTTCGAGCCACTGGGGTAACCAACCCATCAACAGTAGACTCAACACCGCATCAAAACTAAAGGCAAAATAAGCACCGACCCAGCGGATAAAATCCTTCGCCCCAGCCATTTGCCAAATCCACATAATTAAAGCCGGGTTTTGGCGGGCGGCAACCAGGGCCAGCTTATTGAACATTAGCCAACTGGTGCGGTCTTTAATAAAGGTCTCGGCCACCTCTGGGGAGGAATCTGCTAAAAGCCCAAAGAAGGTATTCAACATGGCATTGATCCGTTGGGGTGGTAACTTCATCCCCGTCGGCACCATCATCCCCTTAGAAAAGAGCCAAGTCACCGCAATATTACTTTGGTAGGCGCGGATCTTGCTCAAATTCTGCTGGTCGAGGAGATCTTTTTGGAGGGCAATATCCAGCAGCTTTGTCAGACGGTCTAAATTGCGCACCAGGGAACCAAACCCCGTAAAGACCAAGGGCGATTGCAAAGAGGCCGCATCCCCAATGGCGAGGAGTCGATCAAAGGCCACTTGGCGATCGCCTGCGCCCACATTGAAATAACCCGGAATATAACCAAACGTCGCCTTCTCAAAGGTGAGTTGTGCCATGTCACAGCGGCGGTACTCCGGCAAAATACTGAAAAAGTCTTCGTACATTTCCAACAAAGACCCCGGATTCTCCGGGTTTACCTCGTGGTAATGGAACAGATAAATCGTCATCTCGTCCCCCTGACCCGGAAACAACTCCCAAATTAACTGTCTGCCCCGGGAAATATCCCCATGGGAATTTAAAACATCCCCATATTCGCTATCCCACACCGCCGGGTCAAACCCCTTCACCACGGCTCCCACCGTCGGACAAACGCTATCAAAAGGACGTCCCTGATTCAACTGCGCCGCAATGGGAGAAGCCGTCCCCATCGCATCCATCAGCAGTCGCGCCTGAACAATTTTTTCTTCCCCGGTCGCCAATGATTTCGTGAAAATCTGCGCCCGTTCCCGGCCAATATCTGCCCGGATAAATTCCGTCTGATCCCAAATTTCGCCCCCAGCAGCCCGTAATTTTTCACCACATTTTTCGAGCAACAGTTCCGAAGCTACGGCAATATTCAGCACCGTCGGCGTGTAGAGAATATTCGCCTTGAGGTGGGATGGATTATTCCCATCGAAAAACTTGTTAAACCCATTTTTATATTCACGGGCAACTAAGGTTTCAATTTCTGTTTCATCAAACAAGCCCAGATTAATCAGGCTTTGGAGTTCACTGCGGGAAATATTCCACTCCCGGTTCATCCGCCCAAAGGGCAACCGCTCAATTAGCAACACCTTGTAACCCAGTCGTGCCATAACGGCAGCATGGATCACCCCTAAAGCGCCACCAATGTAAACCAAGTCATATTGGGCGAACTGGGGATCGGCGGGCTGATTTTTTTCAAAAATAACGGGTTGGGGCGCTTGGGGATTTTTCACCGTTTCCCGCCAACGCTTTTCCCACCAATAGGCCCGCTGCAAGTCAAACTCTCCCTGGGGAAATTTCTGGAAATATTCGACTGTTTTCGGATAATCTGCGGCCAAAGCGTCAAAAATGGATTGGCCTGGCTGAATTTCAGGGGGGGCTGGGTACTGATTGGGGAAAGCCTGTTCTAAATCTGATTTGAGTTGGCGACAAAGACTCTGGGGCTGGGGAAATCCTGACGCCCAGGCAAATACTTTTAAGTAGGTGGTACGCTGCACATTCCAGGTGAAAATCGAGAGTTCGGCCCCATTGGCGACTAGGCGAATGCCAGTGGGGGTCTGCTGCTTCTCTCCGTGTCGGGGTTGCCAACTGGTCTGTAGCCAATGGCAAACTTTGTCAGTGTCGGGGGTAGGGACTTCGAGATAAAGCAGTTCTTCCATGGAAATTACAGATGGGTGAGGGGTGATGTCACTCTGGATTATCATACCCGCTTTGATTTGCCCAAGGGAAAGGCCTTAGGATCGAGAAAACAGCGTTGGGTTCGTAATTTTTCTTATAAAAACTTAACCTTGTTAAAATAGAATTGATCATTTATTCAACACAGGAGGGTTCATGGCTAATATCACCTACGTTCCGGCAAATAAGGACGTGATTGCGGCAGATGGTGCAAATTTACGGGAAAAAGCCCTGCAAAATGGCGTGGATTTGTACACTTTCGGCGGAAAATTGATGAATTGCGGTGGTGTTGGCCAATGCGGAACCTGCATTGTCGAGATTCTGGAGGGGATGGAAAACCTGTCGCCCAAGACTGATTTTGAGAAGCGGCGTCTCAAGCGTAAGCCCCCCAGCTATCGCCTTGCTTGCCAAACCTTGGCCCATGGGGATGTTGTTGTAAAAACCAAACCCTAAGGGCAGCCTCTTTGGTTTTTTGTTTAGGAAGATATTCTTTGGGAATCCCCGTGGCGATCGCCCCTGGTAAGGAGCTAGAGGTGATATTCTTGATATCATTGTGATCTAGCTCGATGAAGAGGCGATTATTCAATGCAAGTTAACGATCTCGGTTTCATTGCAACGATTCTTTTTGTACTCGTACCCACCGTTTTTTTGTTGATCCTTTATATCCAGACCAACAAAACGGCTTCCTAAGAAAAACCATTTTAAAAAAACACGATAAAAAACAATGGGGGACAGATCCTTGGCGATCGCCCCCTTTTTTATGGCTGTGAATTGATTTTCTTTTTAGCTGGCATCAGTCCGAGCTAAGAGCACAGGACAAGGCGCATTTACCCGCACATAGTCCGATAGAGACGTGCCCAGTAAGCGATCCAGGTCAGGCATACTCTTAGCAATGGAAGGACGGCGGTCTGGGGAACCTAGGATTAACAAGTCAATGTTTTGGTCTTTGGCGACATTGCAGATTGTGGCCCCAGGACGACCCCCAACGACTAACGTTTTGTACGCAATGCCCATTTGTTTAGCCCGTTGAATCGCTGGAGCGAGGGCCGGATTCGCGTCCATTTCTGCTTGGGAAAGGGAAAGATTCCCTGGCAGATCAGGGTTAACCCGCAGGAGTAGCAGTTCGCAGCCACTATAGTCCCGCAGCATTTGCAGGGCTAAATCCAAACCATACATCGCCGCATCGGACTTATCGATAGCGACCATAACTTTTTTGACCGTGCGCACATAGATGTCATCCTTAACCAGGAGCATCGGCCGGTTGGTGAGCTGGAAGACGTATTGACTCACAGAATTAGCGAGGATCGACTGTAGCCGTTTGAGTCCCCGGGAGCCCATCAAAATTAGGTCGGCATCAATCTCATCGGCGACTTTGCAGACCACGTCTTTAGGATCCCCTTGGCGCAGGATGGTGTTGACGTTGCCAGGATCGAGCTTGAGGTCTTGGATCGCTTGGGCGAGGAGCTTACCACCGGTTTCGTAGCCTTTTTGTTCGATGTCGGGAGTCAGCTCTTCCTTCACAACATGGAGAATATTAATGCTAGTGTCTTTGAAGGCAGGGAGCTTGAGCAAGTTTTTCAACATATCCTGGACTTGCCCAGTGCCAGAATCAGCGAAGAGAATTTTTCTAATCATGGGACGACTGTTAACGGGGTTTTTCAAATGGGCTTTTATCCCTAGGATCCAGCATACTCCCTTCTGAGGGCGGGAAATTTTAAGGCTTATTACATAATGGAAGTTGATTTTTTTACGGAATTTTCACCACGATGGATTTGATGCGATCGCTGCCCATTGGGTTATATCTGGAGCAGCCCCAAACCTGGCTCCACCGACTAGACCCCCGGGTGAAACTCGCTTGGTTGATGAGTTTTTTGATTGGGCCGATTTTGGCGAACAACCTGTGGCGCTTGGGTTTGGTGGGATTATTAATCGCGATCACCCTAACGGCATTAATTCCCCTGCGGGTCTGGAAACAGCAGATGGGGTTGCTGTTGATTTTTTGTTTGGTGTTGTTTGGGGTGACGTTAATCACCCCCGATGGCTTGGTGCTTGATCATCAGCCCCGTTTACCGGCAGAGGATCTAGATATTCAGCAAAACTATGAATATGTGGTGTGGCAGTTTAAATTTATCTCCGTCACGCGCCTCAAACTCGATCTCGGCATTAAGCTCAGTACACAAATTTTCACGTTGCTCTACAGCACCAATCTGTATCTGTTGACCACGGCAGCGGAAGAAATTACCACGGGTTTAGAGTTTCTCCTGGGGCCACTGCGCCGACTCAAGGTTCCGGTGACAGAAATTTTGCTCACCCTGACCCTCTCGCTCCGGTTTATTCCCCTTGTGTTAGAGGAAATTCAGAATTTAACGCGTTCAGTCCGCACAAGGGCGATCGCCTGGAAGACCCTAGGGTTCAAACAGAGTGCCCAGCTGTGGCTGATGGTCTCCGAAAAACTCCTCGAAAATCTTCTAATGCGAGCCGAACAAATGGCGACGGCGATGGATATCCGGGGCTTCACCAGTCCAAACCAGCACCTTGTCCGTTGGCATCAACTGCGCTTCCACCGTTTGGATTGGCTGATCCTTGTGTTGCTGCTGCCCTTTTGGTCATTGCGCTTCCTCTGGGGCTAGTTAGTAGCGAATCCGTGGGTCGATCAACGCATTCACAATATCAATCACCAGACTGACTACCACCACAATCGCCCCGAAAAACACCATAATCCCCTGGACCGTTGGATAATCCCGCAAGGAAATTGCCTCATAAAGACGATTCCCTAAACCCGGCCAAGAAAATGTCACTTCCGTAAGGACGGCTCCTCCCAACAAGGCTGCAAAGGTAAGCCCCAAGACCGTGATCACTGGAATCAGAGCATTTTTCAAGGCGTGGTTCCAGAGAATTTTTCGTTCCGGAATGCCCCTGGCCCGCGCCGCTTCCACATAGTCTGACTGCAACGTTTGCCGCAAATTGACCCGCACAATGCGCTCAAAAATACCACTCAAGAGGATTCCCAAGGTACAACAGGGCAACACCAAATAATACAAAGCCGTTCTGAGCTGCAAAAAACTTCCCGTGAGCAGACTATCGAGGGTATAGAGACCGGACAAGGCCGGTGGTGGGGGCACATCCAACGGAAAGCGTGTCCCCAGGGGAAACCACCCCAACTGCACCGAAAAAATGAGTTGCACCACCATTCCCATCCAGAACAAAGGCAGTGCGTAGGTGATAATCCCAAATAATCGCCCGCCCACATCAAACCAAGTGCCTTGGCGGGAGGCTGCAATCATCCCCACGCCAGCCCCCACCACCACCGCAACAATCATGCCAAACAAGGTTAATTCTACGGTTGCGGGAAAATGCTGCTGAATCACCTCCCACACCGGTAAGCCGCGACTGGTGAGGGATGTCCCCAAGTCAAATTGCAATAGGCTACCGAGGTAACGGACATACTGTAACCAGAGGGGCAGATCTAAGCCTAGTTGTTCCCGGAGTAGGGCCTTGGTCGCTTCAGGGGCACGGTTGCCGAGGATTGCATCAGCAGGATCGCCTGGGGTCGCCCGGAGTAGTAAGAAGACGACGGTGATAATGGTTAACAACATCAAGGGAGCCAGGAGCAGACGCACCAAGATGTAGTATTGGAGAGCTTTACTACGGGAAGCCATGGGCAATGGGTGGGGAGAGATAGAACTGGAAAAATTATAGGAAACTGCGGTCGTTCCTCAAGAAAATTATTCTGGGCTAGTGAGGGGAATTAACGTCATGACAGGCGGTAGGGTTGGGGAACTGGGTTACAATACAGTCTCGAAATTTTCTGAAATTTCGGCACAAATTTTTCTCTTTCATCATTGCGATCAGACCTATGGGCAACAGCTTCGGACATTTATTTCGGATTACAACCTACGGTGAATCCCATGGGGGTGGCGTTGGCGTCGTGATTGATGGTTGTCCGCCCCTCGTGGAAATTTCTGAAGCGGAAATCCAGGCGGAATTAGACCGCCGTCGTCCGGGCCAAAGTCGCATTACAACCCCCCGGAACGAAGCCGACCGCTGTGAAATTATGTCTGGGGTCTTTGAGGGAAAAACAACGGGAACTCCGATTTCAATTTTGGTGCGCAATAAAGATCAACGCTCCAAGGATTATTCGGAGATGAAGGAAAAATATCGCCCTTCCCACGCGGATTTTACCTACGATGCGAAGTATGGCATTCGCAACTATGAAGGGGGTGGTCGCTCTTCGGCAAGGGAAACTATCGGTCGGGTGGCAGCGGGGGCGATCGCCAAAAAAATCCTCCAGCAGGTGGCCGGGGTAGAAATTATCGGCTATGTCAAGCGCATCAAAGACTGTGAAGCCGTTGATATTGACCCAAATCAAGTCACCCTTGCGCAAGTAGAAAGCAATATTGTTCGTTGTCCCGATGCGGTGGCGGCGGAAAAAATGATTACCCTGATCGATGAGATTCGCAAGCAAAAGGATTCCATCGGGGGGGTGGTTGAATGTGTGGCCCGCAAGGTGCCCGTCGGTTTGGGGATGCCTGTATTTGATAAGCTCGAAGCAGATTTAGCCAAAGGGGCCATGTCGCTCCCAGCCAGCAAAGGTTTTGAAATTGGTTCTGGCTTTGCGGGCACTTTGCTCACGGGCCAAGAACACAACGATGAATTTACCGTGGATGACCAGGGTCAGATCCGCACTAAAACCAACCGTTCTGGGGGTATCCAAGGGGGCATTTCCAACGGCGAAAACATTGTCCTGCGGGTCGCCTTTAAACCCACCGCAACCATTGGGAAAGAACAACAGACAGCCACACGAGCCGGTGAAGAAGCAACCCTCGCCGCGAAAGGCCGCCATGATCCCTGCGTGTTACCCCGTGCCGTACCGATGGTGGAAGCGATGGTCGCCCTCGTGCTGTGTGATCATCTCTTGCGGCACCAAGGGCAATGTCGCACACTCAGCTAACGAAACCACAAGAGCCAAATGGGTAGCGTTCCCAACAAAAGTAGCGTGCCAGTGGCCAGGGAACTGACGGCTAACTGGCGATCGAGGGCATAGGTTTCGCTGACGATCAGGGTGGCAAAGGCGGGCGGCATCGCGATCTGCAACACCAGCACCAGGCAAATGACGTTAGGCAGGTTAAAAAAGGGCAAAATCAAACCGAACAGAAACGGGGCGATCGCCATTTTGATCAAAAGACTACTGCGCACTGGCGGTATTTCTTGCCCCGGTTCCAATTCCCCCAGGCGCATCCCGATCAAGATGATCGCCAAACCAATGACTACCCAGGAAGCGATTTCTAAACTCCATTCCAAAGGTTCCGGAAAAACGAGCGGCTTACAGGCCAACCCCAACACCAAACTCCAGAGGGAGGGGTTGATGCCCACCTGGGTACCCATATTTTTCAGGCGCGTCCCCCAAGTTTGATTTTCCCCCTGGCCGTAGTAGGTGGCCACCATCACCCCGACCCCATAGCCCCACAACAGACTGCCCAGTAAGTCGTAGAACAAAGCCCAGGCAAAGGTTTCTGGCCCGGCGATCGCCAAACTAATCGGATAGCCCAGATAGCCCGTATTGCCAATGCTTGAAACCAACAGGAAACTGCCCTGGGAGGGGAGCGATAAATCGGGGGTACGGTAACGCAACCAGAGCCAAGCCACCCCAAAACAGAGTCCCATTGCCAACCAAGCAACGACCGGCGCAAACCAGAGAGTGCCTGTCAAATCCACCTGGCGCACAAAGCCAAACACACTCAAGGGAATGCCAAACCAAAACAGACCTTTGCCCAGATTGCGCCCCAGGGATGCAGGAAGATATTTCCCCAGGAGCCAACCGCCCCCAATGCCTAGCCCCAACTTGCCGTAGATGAGCGCCAATTGCAGCAGCAATTCTGCCATAAAGTCCCTAACCTTTGATCCTTGTTTGAGCCTAACACCAGATGATGATTTTGCCGGAGAACTTCCCCATTGCGAAGAAAGCAACATAAGATAGAACCACAAAATATTTAGGGAGTGCAGCGGTAGGAATTGAGCGTGTCCGAAGAATTTGATGACCTCTCTGTCCTGGATGACATTGATATTCCTGAGGTCGTGCGGGACGAAGATCCAGAACAAAGCGAAAAAAACACAGGATCTAACCCCAAGCAACGCCTACTGTTGGGGTTGGGAGGAATCCTCATTGTCGGGTTCGGGGCGATCGCCTCGCGCCAGTTTTTCCAGGCCACCCCAGATCCCGTTGTGCCAGAGGATCTTGCCAGCGATGTTTCTCCGTCCGAATCAGGCAGCAATGATACCGAAACCAGCGAACAAATTCTCGGTCATTTTCCCTACCCCGAAGCCGAGGTCAGTGAACTGGTCGCCGTCAGTGCCGATGGTCGCTTGAAATTACGCCCCGCCGCTGCTGAAAAATTTCTTCAAATGCAGGCTGATGCCAGACAAGCCGGGATCAACTTAGCCTTACTTTCTGCCTTTCGCACCATCGAAGAGCAACAATATTTATTTTTTGACATTAAAGAGCAGCGCGCCCAGGACACTACCAAACGGGCCGAGGTGAGTGCGCCCCCCCGCTACAGTGAACACCATACGGGCTACGCTATCGATCTAGGGGATGGAAATTTGCCAGCGACCCACCTCCAGGAAAATTTTGAAAATACAGCGGCGTTTCAGTGGCTCCAAAATAATGCCGCCCGTTATAGTTTTGAGTTGTCTTTCCCGCGAGATAATCCCCAGGGCATCGCCTACGAGCCTTGGCATTGGCGCTTTGTGGGGGATCAAGATAGTCTGGAAACGTTTTACAAATCCCGCAATTTGAATCCGTAGCCCTTTTCTTGGGAAACGATTGGGAGAGACAAAGGTGATGTGCGCATATTCTCAGAGGAACATTAGATCATGGTAGAAACCCTCGATCAACAGCGTTGGTGGGTACAACGGTGGCTAGAATTACTGGATTCTTACCGCTTTAAAAAACGCCTCGAACGGGCGCGCATCTATGCCAAAGCGGGTAATGTGCTGCAAATTGATTTCGTCGAAGCCCAGGCGATCGCCCTCGTGCAGGGGAGCGAACCAGAACCCTACCGCGTTTCTTTAAAACTAGAACCCTTTAGTGACGAAGCTTGGGGCTATGTGGTGGAAAGTTTAGCCCAAAAGGCGCTCTTTTCGGCCCAACTGCTAGCCGGGGAAATGCCGGCGGCCATTGAGCAGGTCTTTACGGCAAATGGTTTGAATTTGTTTCCCTTTACCCTGGCAGATATCCACTCCCGCTGTACTTGCCCCGATAAAGCCAACCCCTGTAAGCACATTGGCGCGGTTTATTATCAACTCGGCGATCGCTTTAACGAAGATCCCTTTGTGATTTTTCAACTGCGGGGCCGCACCAAACAACAAATCCTCGATGCACTCCGGGACTACCGACGGCAACATTTCGCCACGGCAACTGCGACCAATTTACCCAGCCATGACCAGGCTGAACTTGAGACAGTCCAACCGCAACAGAACCCGGAAACCATTGATATTAAACAGTTCTGGCAATATGATCATCCCCTCGATCCAGATTTGGTTGTGATTACGCCGCCCACCGATGGCACCACGAGCCTTGATCTTTTGGGGGCGATCGCCCTTAATCCGGAGGATGCCCAAGCTTTCCAAAGTTACCTCAATTATGTCTATGGCATGGCCAGTCAAAAGGGGTTAATGCAAGCTTTACAGGGGTTGAATGCGAGCGAATCAGCCTAAATCCAGAAAAATTCGCTAAAATCAAAAGCCGATTGCCTTGAAATACAGCAAAAAGGTCACAATCGATCTGTTTTTTTAGTGGTTTTGCCTGGAGTGTATTGAAATTATGTGGATTATTCCCTTTGTGATTGGTTGTGGTGTTGGTGCGGGGGCGTTTTACCTCGTCAAAAAAGACGATCTGAATCGGCTGGGTACTTTAGAAACGGAACTGAGTCAACTGCGACGGGATCTACAAACCAGCGAAACCAACCACGAGCAACGGTTGCGAGAGGCGATCGCCACCTTACAGCAAGAGTATCAAGGCAAAATTGCCACCCTGGAAGCGCAACTTGCCGCCGCAAAAAATCTGGCCTCGGCAGAAACAGCAAGCCTGAAGGATCACACCGTCCCGGATACCCTAGAACCGCCGATCCTGGCCGCCACCATCCAACCCCGCACCGACTCTACCCCCGTCTTGGTGAGTAGCCCCAGTGGTAAACCCTGCATTCCGCCAATTCTCGCCCAAGGGGTGACGTTTCAAACTGTCGCAGCGGCGATCGCCTCCTTTGAACCCCCAATTCTCGCTGCCGAAATTCACTGTCGCACCGAAACCTCAGGCCCCAGCCTCGCCACCCCCAGCGGCAAACCCTGCATTCCGCCGATTCTTGCCCAAGCCTAAAGAAATCCTCCCTTGAGGGAGGAGGCCGTCAGGTTGGAGGTATTATTCCCTGGGGAAAATAGCCTCCTTACCCCCAATCTTGGGAAAACTAAGAATTCACAAGAAAAATCTCCTAAACCGCCAGAGTCTTAGGGGTGAGAGTTCGGCAAAATTTAATTGTTTTTGATACTGCTTAGACTTTAAGCTGCTTGAAAAATAGACCAAAGTTGAGCAATTTCAATTTGAAACTGAGAAAATAAATATCCCCCCAAGGCAAAACTCCCCAGGCCCATCCCACTGAGGATGAGGAACACTTGCCACACCCGATAACCGCGAATCTGTAAATCTAAGTGACACAAAATCCCCGCTGAAAGCAACACAAAAAAGCGGACAAATTGCTCTAGCCAACAAATAATCAAGACCGCCGCAAAGGCCCAGGCTAAGACCGACGTAAAGGCCTTGGCATCGGAGCGCAACCAAGTCCCAAATAACAATTGCATGATTCGTAGGGGAGCCACTAAGACCACCATCAAAAGCAGCACAAGTCCCCCGCCAAATCCCCAGGCCATCTTAAAGGCGATCGCCTGATCAATAGGCCAGAAAAACCATGCCTGATGCCCTAAGAGCCATGCCTGCCACGCGGGAATCATTTCCCCCACCAGCCAACCAAACACCCCATAGGCCAAACAAAAAAGTCCCAAGGAAATCCAAGGAAAACCATAATCTTGGGTTCGTGATGCTGTCATCTCTATTCTTTACCCACGGACGAATCCTGTTACTTGCTAGGATACCCAACAACCATCCTTCCCTGGGGAAGGTGGCTGAACGCCGGAAGGAATTCTCCCTTGAGGGAGGTGGCCGTCAGGTCGGAGGGTGCCATTCTCCCCTTGAAGGGAGCAGAGGGGTGGCCCTTGAGGGGAGTTAGAGGGGTGGCTCGAAAGCAATAAAAAATCAGGGTGCGCAAACAACCCTGATCCCCAACGGAATAATTGAATTGAATTAGACCGCAATCCCAGAACTCAACCCTAGGACATTGCTTGGGTAATGAAGTCAAAATAAGGAGCAGCAATTCTTGCTTCCTCTGAATCAAGCACACCAAGGGCGGCATCCTTGAGGCAGCGAATCGCATCAACCATCCCAGGCACCGGTACACCGAGGGCGTTGTACATTTCCTTCACCCCGATTAAACCAATCCTTTCAATGGGATCTTTGTCGCCAGCGAGGATACCGTAGGTCACCAGGCGTAGGTACCAACCGTAGTCCCGCAGACATTGGTTATATTGCTTCGTGGTGGCTGCATTCCCGCCCGAGGTTCGATATTCTGGGTGGATGCTAAACAGTTGCTTTTGGGCTTGGTCAACGATTTTCTTTTCGTTGTCGGCAAGGGCCTCCGCAATGCGGATCCGTACCGCCCCAGTGGCTAAAAAGTTTTTAATCCCCGAGAGTTCACCGCTGCTGGGATAGCGGAGTTCGTCATCGGCTCTCAGGATAACTTGACTAACGACGCTCATATTATTGCTGTTTTAATAAATGGATTCTTGCTTAGTTTAATAGCTTAGACTATTGTCTCACAAGGCATTCGGGCTTTAATGATTGCCCGATAATTTTAAGAAACGTAAACTCTCTCAGGGAAAGTTCTTCCCCAGTATAGGGGTAAATTGCCATTGGCATCGTCTCTTGGACGGTTTGTCCTAGGCCCAACGGATGAGCCGGGGTTCGGTGGCATCATCTAGGTGAGGGTGGTGGGGGAGGATGCGTAGGGCCATGCCTTGGTAGCCACTTTTTTTGTATTGCACAACGCCTTGGTAGATTGCTTTTTGGTCGGTGGTCAGGCCCTGGAAGGTCATAGGGTAACTTTCGCCGTTAATGAGTTCGTCCTGGTCATTGATGGTGCCGAGGTAAATTTGCACGGCCAGATCGTCTGGGGTCAGGGCCGCGAGATCGAGAATTGCTTTGACATGGACGGGCTGTTGAATGTCGATTTCGGCGGACTCCCCGACATCAAAGGCTTCGACGCGGATATTGTACCAGGCCTTAAAGAGTTGGGATTTCCAATCGGCGAGTTCTTGGACGGCTTGGTAGTGATTGTCGCTGAGTTCAAAATGGCGATCGCTCAATTTAAAATAAGCCTTCTGGGCATAGTCCCGGAGCATCCGCGACGTATTAAACATGGGGCAATTCAGGCGAATGGCCTCCTTCATTTTATTGACCCAGCCTTCGGGGACATCGAAACTGTTGCGCGTATAGAACAGCGGCACAATTTCTTTTTCTAGCAGTTCATACAGGGCACTGGCTTCTACCCGGTCTTGGTAATCTTGATCATCGTAAATTTCCCCGTGGCCGATCGCCCAACCGGTGCGGGTATAGTCGGCCTCATCCCACCAGCCATCAAGGACACTTAAATTCGGCAAGCCATTCATCGCCGCTTTCATCCCGGAAGTGCCAGAGGCTTCCCTCGGTCGTCGGGGGGTATTAAGCCACACATCACACCCAGACACCATTTTGCGGGCAATGTGAATATTGTAGTTGGGTAAGAAGACGACGTAATCTTCGAGGCCTTCTTCCTGGACGGTATGGATGATGTTGCGGATTAGTTCTTTCCCCGGAATATCTTTTGGGTGGGCTTTCCCGGCGATAACAAATTGCACTTGACGCTCTGGATTGCCGAGGATAATTTTTTTAATGCGTTCAATGTCATACAAAAAAAGGTTAGCCCGTTTGTAGGTGGCAAAGCGACGGGCAAAGCCAATGGTCAGGAGGTTGGGCTTGAGTACCTGGCGGGCTTTGGCGATCGCCGCTTCAGTGGCTCCTTGTTTTTGCAGTTGCTTGGCGAGGTGCTGTCGAATATAGACAACCAAATCGGAGCGTTGACGCTCGTGGTTACGCCATAGTTCTTCGTTGGGAATGGTGCTCACTTTTTCCCAGATATGGCTTTCTGCGGGGGCTTCATCCCAGGTGGGGGCCAGGTAGCGGTCGTAGAGATCTTGGGTGGCGGGGGCGGTGACACTGCGGGCATGGACACCATTCGTGATCGAAGTAATCCCCACTTCGTCGCGGGGAAAATCAGGCCACAAACTATGGAACATTTCCCGGGAAACTTGGCCATGGAGTTGACTCACACCATTGATAAAAGCACTGTGTTTGAGGGCAAAGATCGCCATATTAAAGGGCGCTTCTAGATCCCCAGTATTTTCCCGACCCAGGCCCAGGAAGCGGTCTGGGGAGAGGCCAAATTTTTCGGCATAGTGGCCCACATAATGCAGGGTTTGCTCCGGGGAAAAAAGATCAAAACCAGCAGAAACCGGGGTATGGGTCGTAAACATTTGGGTCGAGAGGGCAAACTGTTGGGCATGGCGGAAGGTTAAGCCCTGCTCTTGCATGAGTTTGCGGATGCGCTCCAGGATCAAAAAGGCGCTGTGGCCTTCGTTCATGTGGTAGACCGTCGGTTTGTAGCCTAGTTTTTCGAGCATGCGCACGCCACCGATACCCAGGAGGATCTCTTGGTGGAGCCGGAGATCGCGATCGCCCCCATACAGTTCATCGGTAATGTCGTGGTCATAGGGGTTGGTATTCTGCTCAATGTTGGTGTCTAACATATAGAGGGGCACCGTCCCCACATCGATGCGCCAAACCCGTGCATAGATCATCCGCCCCGGAAATTCCACCTCAATGATCAGTTCATTTCCCTGGTCATCTTTTTCTAAATGGAGGGGCATATTGTAGAAATCATTGATCGGATATTCTTCCTGTTGCCAGCCGTCATGGTTGAGATACTGGGCGAAATAGCCCTCCTGGTACAGTAAACCCACGGCCACTAGGGGTAAACCGAGATCACTGGCGGATTTGAGGTGATCCCCCGCAAGAATCCCCAACCCCCCGGAATAGATCGGCAGGCAGTAGCTGAGGCCATACTCCGCACAGAAATAGGCATAGCATTCTTTCCCTTTGGTTTCGCCCCGTGCTTTGTGGTACCAAGTGTGTTGTTGGAGGTAGTCATCGAGCTGTTCAATGGCCCGTTCCATGTGGGCGATAAAACCGTCATCCTTGGCTAGTTCATCGAGGCGGGCTTGGTCAACGCGACCCAACATCGCCACCGGATTGTGGCTCGTCTGCTGCCATAGGTCTGGATCGAGGCGAACAAAGAGACTTTTTGCGGCGACATTCCAATCCCAGTGGATGTTATGGGCGAGGCGGCGTAGGGGTTCCAGGACAGGGGGTAAAACGGCTTTGACCTGAAACTTGTGGGTCGGTTTCATGGGAAAAATCCTTCAACGGACAACGGGATGATCTGTCTTTAATAAATAGCGAATTCCCTTTGATTTTCTGGCGATCGCCCCTGGGGAATTTATAAATCGATAGAACTCCACACATTTCTTCTGAAAGCCCAAGGAACCGGGTAAATACTAAAAAATCCCGTCAATCGTAGGGAGTTGCGGGAAATACAGGGGAATATATCTAGTTGATTTTGGTACGGAGAGAGAGGGATTCGAACCCTCGGAGCCGCGTACACGACTCGGCACATTAGCAATGTGCTGCTTTCGACCACTCAGCCATCTCTCCTGGCGTGACGATAAATGATTGTAGCAGACCTCCCTAAAAAAAGCTAACCTAAAGTCAGCAATTGTGAAAACGGCGGAATTATGGGTCTTTTTAGCGAAGTTGGGCAGTTTTTTGAGACGCGATTAGAGGAATTTCTCAAGGCACATCCCCAGTTAGAACTCCAGGCGATCGCCGAGCAACTCCAAGAACAAGAACGAGAAGCCAACCGCCTCACCCAGGATCTACAACGGCAACTGACCCAGGTGGAGCAACAGATCGCCCAGGTGGCCCAGGATATCCAACATTGGCACCAGCGGGTACAACAGGCCGAAGCGGGTCGGAGACCGGATCTCGCCAGCGCCGCCAAGGCTAGGGAAGCGGCCCTCCTCCGCCAGGGGAATCAACTCTGGGGCAAGATGCAAGGCACTAAAAAACGCATTGAACAGGCCCAATCTCTTTTGGTGCAGCTCCAACAAAAACGCCAGGAAGTGAAGCAAAAAATGGATGAACTGCAAGCGTCTCAAAAAGTAGAGGATGCCTACACCAGCAGTTGGGAGAGTTTTAGTGGTACCAATGGCGATCGCCAAACCTACAACAGTGCCACCGATCCCCTAGAAGCCCAGTTCCAAAAGTGGGAAATGGACGAACAAATTCGGCAAATGAAGCAAAAAATGGGCCGCTAGTTTTTCACTAAGTGACTCAGCTTAGAATGAGGAAAATAACGATGATTGCAACACCTAAGTTTCCAGAAAAGATGACCGCTGCGGAATATCTCCAGTGGGAAGAACGGCAGGAACTTCGCTATGAATATATTGATGGTGAAGTTCTTGCAATGACCGGAGAGACTTTATCCCACAATGATATTGCACTCAATCTGTTAGTTGCTTTGAGAGCACACCTTAAGCCCAGAGGTTGTCGGGTAAATATGTCTGATGTGAAAGTGCAGGGCAAAGCGAATCGGCGTTATTTTTATCCGGATCTGGTGGTCAGTTGTCATCCTGAAGATCTCAAAGCCCGTAAATGGATTCAGTATCCGAAAGTAATTGTTGAAATATTATCGCCAAGCACTTCAAGTTATGACAGCAAAGAAAAGTTGAAATATTATCGACAAATTCCTAGCCTAGAGGAATATATTTTGCTTGATTCTGAGCATATTTATGTAGAACTTTATCAACGGCAAACGGGAGAAATGTGGGGGTATCGAGATTTTGGTGTTGACGATACGCTGGTGATTCCAAATATTGAATTTGAGTGGGCAGTGGCGGATATTTATGCTGATGTAATTCTAACGGCAGAGGATAGTGAATAATTAGGCGATCGCATCGATCAATAAGTCACTATCAAGGGCATTTGATTGTCGAGCTTGATTGGCACGATGAATTCTCTGGTAGGTTTTTTCTAAGCTAACAAGTTCATCATTAATATGTCCTGCGACTTTCAAATAAGAAGAAATCATATTTCCTGGTGGTTCTTTAGAATGTTTTGGTAAACTTCTGATTTGACTGTGTTGATATCGACCAGATTGATTTCAATCTCATCACTAAGGCTTTGTACTGTGTCCATAGCTAACAACGTTTCACTTGGCTCTAGTCCCCATGCAGCAATGTCAATATCTGACCACTGGGTAAATGTTTCTAAATCAAGAATTGAACCGAACAAAGCAACTTTAGAGGCATTAAATTTTTCTTTTAAAATTATTGCTGCTTGCTTGGCTAAATAAAGATTGTTTTGCTGATGATCCTTCTTGAATTCATAGTTTTTGGGTAAATTTTTTAGAGCTGTTTGATGGCAAAATTCAAGCCTGTTTTTATCTTGGATTAAATCTTTACGTATCATATTTTGTATGACTTAAAATATTTTTTATGAATCTAGCATTGCAGAATACTTAGCCGCAATTGCTCACTAATTTACCCCACTGGTACTTACATCACTAGTGGTTATGTACTAGTAATCCTGTGTGTATTCAGTGACCTGTCTCTTCAGTATGGGGCAGTCAATTGACTTCGATAGTGCTCAGTCAATACCCGTAGAAACTATCCACTAGACACAGCAGATAGTGTTTCGACTTAGCTCAAAAAGTCATCACGAAGTTCCAATAAGACTGGGGCAATGTGATTGACTAGCTCTTCTTTGTTTAGGGAGGAGTAGCCCTTCAGTCCATGACGTTTGGCATAGGCTTTGAGTTTGGCCTTGGTTTGCTGCATGATCTTTTCACGATCAGGGGCAGTTGCAATGCTGTTACCTACACTGGGCAGGATTTGCATTGCACGATTGACAAAAACTTCAATTACCTCAGTGAGGTATTGGCCGAAGAACTCGTCATCGTCAGTGACAATTTCACCCTCAACAGTTTCGCAGTCATCGCCACAGTAGGTAACGATGGAAGTGACTTTAGTGTTAAGGCTTGGTTCTACGATGGCGTAGATACCCTCAAGGTCGGACACGTCATAGGACGCAATGCTGACTAGCAGCAGGTTTGTCCATGATTTAACCTGAAAGTTGTGGCGTTGGGCCAGTTGGTGTAGTGCAGCTTCACTGCCATAGAACTGGATTGCAGCACTGATTAGCAAGTCGTTGGGGACTTGCATTAGTCGGGAGCGCAACGTGGCAACATGATTGCCATGCTCAATGCGCTGTGAAATTTTGGCATAGTGGGTGTTAACATCCCGTGAAGTTAAAGATGCTTCAGGCAAATTTTTATGTGTTGAAATTTTATTCTTTATTTTTTCGAAGTATTCTTTTTGTTCAAAGTAAAGATTTTGTAGTTGCTCTTTCAAGAAATCATAAAAGCTTTGATCTATGTCCTTTAGTACATCATGAAAGTCGCCAAACAAGATAAATGGTTTATAAGAATAGTCAAAACTTAAAAAATATATGTCTTTAATATAAAGAATGATAGCTTTGTTTATCAGAGAAACTCTTTGCTCAATTTCAAAAATGACTTTTTCCGGGCTTTCTGAGTACTCAAGATCTATAGATATATCCCAAGCTGGCAGCTTGAATTTTGTGTTTTCTTCTTCTCCCATTCCCCAAAATACACCGCTGAAATAGATTCGGTTACGAATAATGTTTGTTGAAATGACAAAGGTTGGAATACTATTTAAAATTTTTTGTAATCTCGGAATATCAGTGTCTTCTATTGGATTTTTAAAATAGTCACAATAAATCTCTAATTCTGATCTAGGAATATACTCATTCAGATCAAAAAGCGTACTTTTAATTTGCTCGTGTAAAATTTCATCAGAAAATAGAGGACTCCCAGTGATCTTCGGACGTGATACAAGCACTAATAATCGATATTTAAATTCTTTGGATTGAAGTAATTCTTCTGTTTCTTCACGATTTAGCTTGGAGTTCCAGTTACTTAAGTCCCACTGCTGAAGAATTTGACGATTCTGTTGACTGAATTTTTCTTTATGCCACTGCTCCATTAGGGTCAATTTTAGTTGCTCTAACTCTTTAAGTTGCTTTAATTCCTGGGCTTTTAATTCAGTGATTCGACAATTATGTTGAGCAGCATTATCGATCAATTGCTGTTGCTGTTGGTAAGTCAGCTCTTTCCATTTTTCTTCTTGCAAAATCACTTGGCCTTGCATCTTTGTAGAAGCAAAAACTAATTGTTTTAATTCAGCTTCTCTCTTTTCTTGCTGAATAACATATTGTTGAATTAGTTTTTGATATTTCTCATCTTTTTCAACAACTATAGGTGTTGTATTACTGATTCGAGATCCTTCTTTTTTGAAAAATTTTCGATGAACAAGTTCAAGAATCTTAGCTCCGAAATATATTTCAGTCAACATATTCTTTCTGGGATTTTCTGAAATGAGCGGTAAAAAGTTTAGAAGATATCTTCTAAAAGTTCGCCAAGATCTGCTAACAAGTCTTGAAATGTATCAGCGATGCCATCGCCGTTTGTATCCACTGCTTCTAAAATGCCATCGCCATCTGCATCTGCGTCAAAAAAACCTAGAATACCGTCACCATCTACATCTGTACCCAAGTTGTCAGCGACAGTTCCATTAGCTTCTGTTCGTAAGTAGCCATCTACTACCGTTCCATCACCCCGAACATACGACTCAATCCATTGAACATCTGGCTTCCCTATATAGAAATTTTCATTAATGTCGTAACTATCCATTGATGTCAGCCTAAAAAAATACTCTATTCTGAAATTATAAGTGAATAATCACAAGACGACACTATTAAAACAAGTCATAATTAAAAATCCTCCAGAAATGTGGAGGATCAAGAATTTTGCAGTTGAACGATTACTAAAGGACGCGGAGAATACTCGGCACTTCCTTGATCGCCTCTAGGCCTTCGATTTCTCGCATGGCTTCCCGGAAATTCGCCTCATGGACATCATGGGTCACGACGACGATCTCAGCGCAATCATCCTGAAGACCAATCTGAACAACTGATTCCAAGCTCACTTGGTGCTGCCCAAAGCAAGTCCCCAGATCGCCGATCACACCGGGCAAATCCCGCGACAAGAAGCGCGCATAAAAACGAGTTTTTAGGGTATCAATGGGCAAAATTTTGCTGTAATGCTCGTGGGTGCAGCCCAGGAGAGGGTTGAGTTTCTGGATCACCTGGTCAGAATGCAACAGACCCACCACATGAACAATGTCAGAAACTACGGCGCTGGCCGTTGCCCCAGCCCCAGCCCCAGGGCCATAAAACATTACCTGGCCGAGGGGTTCCCCTTCCACGAGGATCGCATTAAAGACACCATTGACGCTGGCGATGGGATGATCTTCTGGTACCAAAGTCGGGTGAACGCGCAACTGTAGGGCATCTTCTTCGAGGTCTGGTCGTTCGGCGATCGCCAATAATTTGATCACAAAACCGAGCTTTTTCGCAAAACTGATATCTGCCGCACTAATGGAACGAATCCCTTCGCAGTAGACATCTTCGCGCCGAATTCGTCCCCCAAAGGCCAAGGAAGCAAGAATTGCAATTTTGTCCGCCGCGTCGCCCCCATCCACATCGGCACTGGGATCGGCTTCGGCATAACCCAATTTTTGGGCTTCCGCTAATACTTCCCCAAAGTCCGCCCCGTGCTGGGCCATTTGAGTGAGGATATAGTTGGTGGTGCCATTGATAATGCCAATGACACGGGTAATGCGGTTCACTCCTAAAGATTGCTTGAGGGGTTTGATGATCGGAATGCCACCGCCCACCGCCGCCTCAAGGAGCACATAGACCCCCGCTTTGTTCGCTGCGGTGTAAATTTCTTCGCCATATTTGGCAATCACTGCTTTGTTGGCCGTGACCACATGTTTCCCATTGGCGATCGCCGCCAGGATGAGAGTCCGCGCTGGCTCCAGGCCACCCAACAACTCAACCACCACCTGAATCTCTGGATCTTTGACGATGGCTTCTAGATCAGTGGTTAGGCAACCCGCTGGTAAATCAATGTTGCGGGGCTTGTCTAGGGAGCGCACCCCTGCCCGTTTCAAAACCACTTCCCCCAACAGCGGGTGGCGGCCCTGGGGCGACAGCAAAATTTCTGCGGTGCCCGTGCCAACCGTTCCTAAGCCAAGTAAACCAATTCCGATAGCCACAATGTTTTCTCTAGTGCAACATCAAGATAATGTTTCCATTATCCCCCATTACCTGATCTCCCAACTTAGGGATCAACTACTTCCGATGGTGAATTTCTAAAATATAGGGATAATATTGCCGTTGTCCCCGGGAGCCAACCCAGACTTGATACAGTCCTTTTTGCCATTCGCCGCGAATTGCCGGATTTTGACCCACCGCATCGTCATTGCACCACACACCACCGGGGCCTTTGACCACAAGCACCGTATCCCCGGCACTTTCAACACTCAGTTTTAAATCATTAAAAAACGTCATGAGGCTGAGGCGATGGTCGGCATGGTTATCGATAAAGCCAACACAAGACCCCGTGGGGGTATCCTCGATGCCCAAAAATTCTGCGGCGGGTTCACTTCCCCCACTGACCCCCCGTAATAGCTGGGGATTGGGGGCAAAATTAGGGCGCAACTGGAGATTTTCAAAAATGGCTTGTTTTGGTAACGGTTGGGCCATCACCGGGGCGATCGCCAGTCCCATCCCCCAAGCCCCCGTTAACGCCAATAAGCACCGTCGCCACATATCGAATATCCTTTTTTGATTCCAGCATTACCTCGCTAGACGTGGATCAAAAGCCTGGGGTTCCAACGGCTCGCCCCTTCAATCCACCTAACGCAATAGCATTACCAATAGACCCTGCTGACCCAAGAGTACCTCCCGCAGGAGGGTGACGATCCCGACCCAAATCACCGGAGAAATATCAATGCCTCCCAGGGGCGGCACCAGTTTTCTCGTCGGGGCCAAAAGCGGTTCTGTCGGCAAAACCACCAAGCTAAAGGGCAGTTTTGTTAACTCCGCCTGGGGATACCAAGTGAGCACAATGCGGAAAATAAAAAATAGGGTCATCGCGCCCAACAGCAGATTGAGCCCTAGACTTGTCACAGCTAACCAAGACATCGCATTTACCAAAAATTCATTGCGTTAAGACTTAATTTAACTTAACTGCGACCTTGATTTTTACCGAATCCATCGAGAATGGGAACAATGGCCTGGGATTTTCAGAAACTGCATCAGTCTGCCTGGGTGCCCACTATGAACTATTATTGGCGGTTTGTTTTGACCATTGACCCTAAAACCAAAGCACATAACCCAAAGGGCCATGGCAAGTACCACAAGCCAAAAATTAACAGACCAATTTTAAGGACAAAAAGCCGTGAAAAAGTTGATTCTCCCTGCCTTCTTCCTCTGTGCCCTCAGCCTCGGTGGCTGCGGTATGGTTCAGGAAATAATTTTTGAAAAAGCGATTGAAGCTGGCTCCGGCGAAAAAGTCGATATCGATATGTCCAAAGAATCCGTCGATATCAAGACCAACGAAGGGAATCTGTCTGTCAGTAGTGGCGACAACGTCAAACTCCCCGACACCTTCCCCAAGGACATTTATTTCGATAAAAATGCCGAAATTAGAATGGCGATGGATTTACCGGAGGGGGTCTCCGTCACCTTTGTCACTAATGAAAGTGTGGCCGCTGTCAAAGACAAATACACCGCAGAAATGGCCAAAAACGGTTGGACTCAAGAAATGACCATGGACGTCAACGGGCAATCGATGTTTGGCTTTCAAAAGCAAGAGCGCGCTTCCCAAATCATGATCTACGCAGACCAAGACCAGACTTTGGTGCAAGTCATCGCGAAAAAGTAACGGCACTTCCCCAATCGTCGCTTATGGGGGTTGCCCTCAAGGTTAGAGACTATTTGCGATCGCCCCTAGGGCAACATGTGTTGCTGGATAAAGTTTGTATCGACATCGGCCGCCAAAAAAGCCGGGTGATTCAAAATCTTTTGGTGGAAGCTAATGGTGGTCGATACTCCAGTAATGGCACATTCTCGGAGTGCCCGCTTCATGCGGCGAATGGCGGTGTCTCGGTCTGGCCCCCAAACGATTAATTTACCGATCAAAGAATCGTAGTAAGGAGAAATTTCATAGTCGGTGTAAACGTGGGAATCCATCCGTACCCCAGGGCCACCGGGGGGAAGATAGCCACTGATTTTGCCTGGGGTCGGTCGGAAATCATGGTCGGGATCCTCGGCGTTAATCCGGCACTCGATGGCATGACCATTTAAGTTCACTTGATTTTGATTCAAACTGAGGCGATCGCCTTGGGCAACTTTAATTTGTTCGGCGATCAAATCTAGTCCCGTCACCATCTCTGTGACCGGGTGTTCCACCTGAATGCGGGTATTCATCTCCATAAAGTAGAAATCCCCATTTTTATCTACGAGGAATTCCACCGTCCCCGCCCCGACATAATCAATGGATTTCGCCGCTTTGACCGCTGCTTTCCCCATTTTGTCCCGGAGTCTGGGGGTGAGGATCGCGCTGGGCGCTTCTTCGAGGAGTTTTTGGTGCCGCCGTTGGATCGAACAATCCCGTTCGCCGAGGTGAATTACATTGCCGTACTGATCCGCGAGGATCTGAAATTCGATGTGGCGGGGCCGTTCAATAAATTTTTCGATGTAAACGCCCCCATTCCCAAAGGCTGCTTCTGCTTCCCCCTGGGCCGCTCGGTACAAACGGGGCAATTCTTCGGCGCTGGGCACAAGGCGCATCCCCCGGCCGCCACCACCCGCCGTGGCTTTGATCATCACAGGGTAGCCAATTTGTTGGGCGATTTCTAGGGCTTGTTCTTCAGAGGCCACCAACCCAGCACTACCGGGTACGGTGGGGACTTTTGCCGCCTGCATCGTTTTTTTGGCGGTGGATTTGTCCCCCATGGCGATCATTGCTTCTGGGGAAGGGCCAATAAAGGTGATTTGGTGGTCGGCACAAATTTCTGCAAACTTGGCATTTTCGGCGAGGAAACCGTAGCCTGGGTGGATTGCGTCGGCGTTACTGCTGAGGGCCGCAGCGATAATATTGGGAATGTTGAGATAGCTTTTGCTGCTCTGGGGCGGGCCAATGCAAATGCTCTCATCGGCGAGCTGAACGTGGAGGGCTTGGCGATCTACGGTGGAGTGGACGGCAACTGTGGCAATGCCGAGCTCCTGACAGGTGTGGATAATGCGTAGGGCAACTTCTCCGCGATTGGCGATGAGAATCTTTGAAAACTGCATGGTGTTCCGTTGGCGTTTGCGTCCCCAGTGTGATGGGTAGCCAACATTATCATGGTAAGGGGTATCCCTCGGCAAGCGGCGATCGCCCCGGAACAGACTTTCACGATTCCCCTAAAACAAGCCCTGGCGAAATTCGTCATTTTCACCCCGGTCATCTGTTTGGTAACGGGATGGGGGGCGATCGCTACTCCAGGCCCACCAAACGGTGCCGCATTGACATTCATAAAACTCCTGCCAGCGGCGACGGTGCAGCGCATCGGTCACGGGGGCATAGCGATTTAACCAAGCCCGTTTCGCATCATGGGGGAGTGCTTCACAGCTGGGACAATGGAAACTGAGGGCGTGACTGGCATTTTTGATCCACTCAGGCGGATAGGGGCTAAAGGCATCCATAGGCACGGACAAAGGAAAAACTTGCCTACCATGGTAACGACTTCCCTGGGAATTGTTAGGCACCTCGGTTCAGGCTTTGGGGACAAACTTCCCAGGTCGGTTTTCGTCGTCAAACCTCGAAACGCTTTTGATCAGCCCCCCTTAGGCGCGGATAAACTCGTAGAGATCGATGTATTCATTGCCGGGGTTGTTCCAGGAATAGTCATATTTCATCCCCTGGATTTGCAGCTTCCGGAACTCCTCTGGGTATACGGTGTATAAACCAATGGCCCGTTCCATGGCGGATTCGAGGGCGTGGTTATCCGTTTGGTAAAAGACATAGCCATTTCGTTCTTCGGGGGGATGTTTATCATCATGATCTCGGTCAAACACGGTACTCACGAGGCCACCGACACCACGGACAATGGGCACCACACCATACTTCAGGGCGATGAGTTGGGTCAGGCCACAGGGTTCGTAGTTACTGGGGACGACAAGCATATCAGCCCCGGCATAGATCATGTGGGACAGTTCGGCGTTGAAGCCCAGCTCGATGTGACAGTTGGGGTTGTCGTTGAGGTGAAATTTCTCGTGCCAGAACCAGGAGTTGATCGAGCCTTCGGTGGCGGAACCAAGGAGGACAAATTGGGCTCCCCGATTCAAGGCATAGTACATGGCATGGTGAACGAGATGAACGCCTTTTTGGTCATCGAGACGGCCAATGTAGGCGATGATCGGTCGGTCATTGTCTTCAAGTAATAGGCGATCGCGTAGGGCTTTTTTGTTTTTCGCTTTATTTTCGAGGCTATCCCAACTGTATTGCAGCTCGATATTGTGGTCTACTTCTGGGTTCCAAGTGCTGTAGTCGATGCCGTTGAGAATTCCCTTAAACTTGTCTTGGTGGAGATGGAGGGTATGGCTCAGACCACAACCAATATCGGTGTAGTGGGCTTCCCAGGCGTGGTGGGGAGAAACGGTCGTCACCGCATTGGCATAGACGATGCCCCCTTTCATGCAATTTAAGGCAAAGGGATTAAAGTTATCCCGGAGGCGATCGTAGTGGAAATAGTAGCCTTCGTTATTGAGGCCCGTCGCCCACAGGACGTCAGCACCCGCGATACCTTGGTGTTTAAAGTTGTGGATGGTGTAACACACCCGCTGATTCCACAGGCCATGCCACTTGTACATTTCAAAGAGCATCACCGGAACCAGACCTGTTTGCCAGTCATGGCAGTGGATAATGTCGGGGCGTTTGTTGGATTTTTGTAAAAATTCGAGGGCCGCCTTGCTAAAGAAGGCAAAGCGCATGTGGTCGTCTAAGGCTCCATAAAAAAAGCCCCGACTGAAAAAGTTATCACCGGAGTGGGGTTCGATAAAGAAACATTGTTGGCCATGGACCCAGCCATAGAAAACGGTGCAGTGGATCGCACCGCCAAACCAGGGTACCCAAAGATCCCGATAGGCTTCGTGCATCCCCCAAATGTGGTCGTAACGGAGACAATCATATTTGGGCAAAATGATTTCGACACAATGACCGCGCAGACTAAGCTCGCGACTGAGTCCGTAAACCACATCTCCAAGTCCACCTACCTTCGCGACGGGGGCGCATTCCGAAGCAATCTGGACGATGTACATAGGGACTCCTTATGTTTCTGAAAGAATGGGAAATTCGTAAAATTTTTTCAAAGATAAAGCATCTGTCTGTGAGCGGCAACTATACGGGGGCGGAAGTGTGATTAGGATTCTTGAGGTTTGTTTGCTCCATTGTTTTAGGAACAAAATATTTGGCGATCGCCGTTGGGTCTGCCCGGATCAGTGGGATGATCGGGAAAATAGACTGCTGTTGGGGGCTGTTTTGGCAGCAATTTTTAGTCCCCCTAATCCCATCAATTTCAGACAAAAATGCAAGATCAACAACAGGTGATTCACAAAGCGCAGCCCTGGCACGGCAAGGTGGGCTTAATTTACGGGCAACGCCAGGGCAGGACGGAAATGCAACGCTGTTTTACCCAAGCGCCGTTTCGCATCCAGCGGCCTTTTTATCCGGAAGGAAATCGAGTGTGTCACACGGTCTTGCTCCACACGGCAGGGGGCATTGTCGGCGGCGATCGCCTATCTCTGGATCTCGAACTGAAGCCAGAAAGTCATGTTTTCCTCACAACGGCGGCGGCCAACAAAATTTATCGTACTAACGGGGAAACGGCGCAGCAGGACGGCATTATTAACCAGGCACCGGGCAGCATTTTGGAATACTTTCCCCAGGAAATGATTATTTTCGATGGGGCAGAATATCATCAGAGCTTGCGGGTCAATCTGGCTCCCGGTGCGGTGTGGTGTGGCTGGGAAGTTCTTCGGTTTGGGCGCACGGCCCGGGGCGAAAAATTCATCTCTGGTAACTGGCGGGGGCTGACAGAAATTTGGCAAGATGATGAACTGCTCTGGGGCGATCGCCAATGGCTGCCGGGAAATCCAGAAGTCTTTGCTGCCTGGAATGGCCTGAATAATCAGCCGGTGGTGGGAAGCCTGGCTTTGGTGGGTTTAGAGATTAGCGAGGCCCAAATTACGGAGTTACGACGAACCATGGCCACCATTCAGCAGGGCTTGGGCGGGATCACGCAATTACCCAAAGGCGTGCTCTGTCGCTATCGGGGTCACTCCAGCACTGAGGTAAAACGCTGGTTTATCTCCCTTTGGCAAAATTGGCGATCGCTCTATTCCCCGCAACCACCAACCCTGTCCCGCGTCTGGCAGACCTATTAACCAACATTCTCCCCTTGAGGGGAGTTAGAGGGGGGTTAAGGCTGACGACTGTAAGGAAAAGGCTGATCCCGTTCGATGAGATACGCTTGCATCCCCAATCGTTTTGCAGCTTCGTAATCTTCCAGGCGACTGTCGCCGATGTGGAGCGCTTCTTCTGGCTGACAACGATGTTTAGCGAGGGCTGTTTGGAAAATTTTGGGGTTTGGTTTCGCTGCTCCGGTTAGGGAGGAAATGGTCACACTCTGGAAATAGGGAGCTAATTCTAAGGCATCTAACACCTGTAACAGGCGGGAGTCAAAATTTGAAATTAAACCCAACTCAATGCCTTGGGCGTGCCAAGTCTGCACCGAAGCTAAGGTTTCTGAAAAAATAAACCAGGGTTCTGCCGTCGCAAAATGCTGGTACAAATCCGTAAAAAAAGCACGAAAATCAGGAAACTGTTCAATCACCCCGGCAGCAGTAAAGGTTTCCTGGGCGATCGCCTCCCACCATAGAAATTCCTGTTTGGGGATCAACTCAGCATCAATATTTGGAAATGCCGGGGCAGGTTTACGCTTAAAGGATTGACGAAACCCCTGTTCTAAACGCTCCGAATCCGCCGTTACCCCGTGACGTTGGGCAATTTTGGCGTAGGTCGCCCCGACCCCATCTTTGACGCCAAAGAGCGTCCCCACCGCATCGAAAAAAATAACCTTTGGTTGTGTTGCCATCATTTTGCTTGTTTCGTCTACTGGGCCAATAATTTTGCGAGGGGTTGCACGAGCCAATTGAGGCCCACCTGCACTTGATGTTCCCAGGTCGGCAAACGGTAGAGATAGACCAAGCGACGGGCGACATGGGCGAGGTTCCCTTCGAGTTCTAGGCCCAAACCGCTGAGGGTGGCATTATTTTCGCCGAGAGTGAGCATTTCACCAAGATTAAAGAACTTAAACGGCAAAAGAGGCTTATTTGTAATCAGGCCCCGCAGGTTCCAGGCGCAGACATCGGCCTGTTGAATCGCCACCTGGGCCGTCATCGGTAAATTGTCTTCTGCTTGGGCGACATCCCCAAGGGCGAAAATGTTCGGGTGGTTCTGGATCTGGAGTTGGGCATTGACATCGAGTTTGCCATTGTCTGCGTGGGGCAGGGCGAGATCTTTTACCCAAGGGGCGATCGCCGTTCCGCCAGTCCACAACACGAGATCAGCGGGAATGGTATCTACTTCCCCTTTGTAGCGCAGGCTCAGGCTATCGGCGGTGACTTCGGTGACTTCCGTGGCATAGTCTACCCAAATTCCCCGTGCTTCCAGGGCTTCCTTGGCAGCCAGTTGGTTAAATTTAGGCGCATTTTTGAGGATTTCATCGCCGCGATCAATGATCCGTAACCGGCCGCGATCGCCTAAGCGATCCGCTAATTTACAGGCTAATTCCACGCCACTGTAGCCACCCCCAACGATGGCAATGCGAATTTTTTCCGCCGCACTAGTTTCCAAAGCCCGTAATTTTTCCTTGAGGTGCAGGGCATCATTGAGGGTTTTAAAAGGGAGCGCGTATTCCTTGATGCCAGGTAAATCCACAAATTTTGTTGTGCCCCCAGCCGCAATGACGAGGTAGTCATAGGTGATTTGGCGATCGCCGCAGACGACGGTTTTTTGCTCCGGGTCAACGGTTTGTACTTGGGTTTGGACGAATTTTACCGGGCCATGGCGCAACAGTTCCGTGTAGGTGGGGGCCACTTCCCAGGGTTGCATTTCCTCCGTGATCAGCTCGTAGAGGAGGGGACTAAAGACAAAGTGATCCTGGCGATCGATTAAGGTAATGTCTGGCCGCTGGGAGGTCTCCCAGGGAAATTGCAACAGACGGAGCGCCGTATAGAGTCCGGCGAAACCGCCGCCGATAATGACGATGTGGGGCTGACTCATGGAGAAATAAAAGGTGAGGGCGGGCAACGTTTAACTATTGTGCCTTAATTTTCCGGTCGGGGGGGCCAGCCCTTGGGCAATAAAAAACCGCCACTGGGTGAGGACGGTCTAGCTTGATAAGCAATCGGAGGGTATTGCTAACCTAGCGCGGGGATCATTGGGGAAATGTAATCTTTTTAACTTCTTTAGGTTTTTTCCCGTCTATTTTGGGTGCAATGATGCCCATAATCTCCAATAGCGATGCACACAGAGGAGACTCAAGTACAACTAAAATCAAGCTGATCAAAAAGTAGTAAAAAAGAACTTTAGTAATGGATGAGAAGCAAAATCATGTTCCAATACTCCTTTGATTTCTGTCTGTCAAGAAGTCACACCCTACAGAATAGACAAAAGAATTTTAGGACAAAATATGTAATTGGAACTCTTGATTCAGTCTTGTTGCCGCTCGATATACTCTGCTTAAAAGCCCTACCTATCATGATTTTTTTAGCAGCAATGACCAATAACAAACCAAACTCAAGAAGACAAAAATACTATGCCTCAGAAGCTTCAATCACTTTCCTATTAAATTCATCACGATCTTTAAAGGTAGTAAAAATACGATCCATCTTTGTTAGCTCAAAAATCATACTTACTTGGTCTGTCAACGAGCATAAGTATAATTTTTTATTTTCGGCACGAACTACTTTCAGAATAGCGACCAACGCACCGATACTTGAGCTATTCATAAACTCAATTTGATTTAAGTCAAGCAAAATACCATCTATTTCTCCCCTTAATAGATCAATTATCTGTAATCTCAGTTCATTTGTATTGGGGCCATCTAATATCCCCTGAGGTTCAAGAATCACAAATTCCTTAGACATGAGCTTTTCTCCAAATGCAAATAACGATGACTTACTTGTCTCCTAAAACAAGCTATTGTTCTTCTGGCTGCCAGTAAGCAGCTCTGATAATACTCCACAAAAGACCTAAATGGTATACACACCATACGGCATTAATGAAGTAAGTCAATTCAGAAAGTCCATCATAGAATAATAACTGAAATCCTCCCCAGATCAAGGCCATTATTGTTGCCAAAAAGAAAAATATTTGAACCGGAATTAGACTGAAGTATATACCAGACTGGCGTTGTTTTGGGGTGACTTCAAACTTAATCGATGTTCCAGTAAAAACGCTCAAAACAGCCTGTATCTGCAAAGGGAAAAGACCGATCATATATTGTTCATTACGCCAAAGCTCACGCCATGATATTCCCCAAGCGGAAATCCATAATGTTATTCGATTTAACATATATGCTGGAATAAAATGCCACGCAAAATCAGCTCCAAAGGAGCCCACTGGAATTAGTCCTGTCCCCAGAGAAATTAGCGGACAAGATAATAAAATCAAAACAAAAAAACCGGAAAAATAACTGTACATAGTTTGGAAATATTGAATACGTTGTCCAAAACTTAAACCAGTTTTAAATAAAGGATTATCTCGAAGTAAGACTTGAATTGTGCCCTGAGCCCATCGTAGTTTTTGCTGCAACGTAGATCGCAGATCATCTGGAGCCAAACCTTCTGCAAGAATTTCATTATGATAAATAGATCTCCACCCTGTCGCATGTAAACGCATCGCTGTATTCATATCTTCAGTAATACTAATGCTAGACAAAGCCCCAATCATTTCAAATTCTTCTAATTTATTTTCATTACTAATATAATCATCAGAAAAATGTTGCAGCCCCATTTGAACCAAGGCTTCTCGTCTTAGAACAGCATTTGTTCCCGTGTAAAAAGCTGCATTCATGCCGTCTTTTCCCTGTTGGATAGGGCCATAAAAAAAGTGGGCATTATGACCAAAAGGATCATCACTGGGAAGATTTGAAAAAGCTTGAGGCGTCTGTACAAAAGCGACATGATTTAATTCATAGCAGCCATTTTCTATATTGAATCTATAAAAATGTGGAATTACTCTTTGTAAAAAATTTGGTTTAGGGATATGATCAGCATCCAGAGTGAGAATCAACTGGCCATTGGTTTCTCCAGAAAAAATTGCATGATTTATGTTGCCAGCTTTGGCATGATGGGGACGACCTTTTGGTTTTTGACGAGCAATGTAGCGACATCTGGGGAGATCGATCAGTTGCTGCGTATACCTATTAACTTCGTCTTCTAATTCTTTGATTTTTTTCTCATAAACATCAATTATACTTTGAGAGTTTGTGGAATCACTCAATATCAACTGTTTAAGGCCTTGAAGATAATTTTGATACTTTTCTTTTTCGTCTTGGGCACCAACAGGAGAAAGTTCTTTGACGATAATCAAACAATTTTGTTCATCGTCAGTGCGAATATAAAAGAATTGATCTGCCAATTGATAAATAATAGAAATGCCTCGCCCATGTTCAGCGTCCTCTTCGACATCATTGAGATCTTTTAGATGGCTTTCTAAATCAAAAAAATCACCTTTATCCCAAATTCTAAGAACAAAAGCATAATTGAAAATCGCAATTTCTAAAGTAATTGACTGCTCTTGAGGTGAATTTTTATGGGCATGGACAATAGCATTATCTAACCCCTCTCCGAGGATTGTTTGACAAATTATCCAGTCTCGATCTGAAATTGTATTTGGACGAAGATCATTAAGCCAATCAAGGACATTCTTCAATTCTTGGTGATTGCTAGGAATAATCAAGCGATAGCTATTAATAAATCCTTCTATTTCGACTAGATCTTTTTTAATAGCATTCAATTGAGCAATATGCGATTGGCGTAAATATTTTTGTCTTTGAATTGTTTCTGCTATTTCTTGTAGGGCTGGCCGCTGTAAATCTTGAAGACAGACCTTTTCAGCCATTGCTCTCATTTCGGGAGAATTACCATCGTCTAAAATATAGACTCGGAGTTTTTCCAATGGATAGTCCATTGATAGTGCTGCCTGAGCCGTTGTGTAGACCATTTCACTCGGCTCATTGTAACAGGTAATAAAAACATCAACTGAGGGGAAATTTTTTGATAAAAACTGCGGCTTGAGAGCAGATAAGTTTTTATTATTACGCTCAATCGGTCGCCATATAGAATAGAAAAAAAGTATTCCTCCAAGAAACATATAGGTCTCTGCACAAACGAGAGGTATGGCAAACCATAATGCCTGAGGATTTAATGACTCCGTCCAACGCCAATACAAATACCAAGCACCTATAATCAGATTGATTAAAATCATATAGCGCATTAACAATGTATGCTTTCGGAGTGTGACTCTTTTATTTTTAAATGAGGGGACTAGTTCCAACATGGTTAATAAATAAAATGAATAAAAATAAGCTCGCCAAGAAATTAAATCAAAGAAAAATAAATTCGATTTAGTCTAGTGCCCAAGTTCAATTAAATATTGTTTTGATTCAAAAAAATAGTGTTTCATGAGACAAGTTGATTGTATTTTTGAATTGATTTTTTGTAGAATGTATTCTTTTCTTGAACACTATATTTCTCTTGTATGACCTCCATAGAACTTTGCCCTAAGATTATTAATAACAAGAAAAATTCCTAGTAAGAAGAATGATTTTTATGAAAAATAGCCAATTAAATTTTGACTTAATCTTTTCTAGATAGATCATTTGCTTACTCATTTAGTTAGTATGTATTAGCAGTGATTTTATTACCTATGGCTTTCCTTAGACAAGTCACACTCAAATTGAGTTTATATTACATCCAAAAAAACAGTTTATAATCTCTGTTAAGAAAAATATTTATAAATCATTTTGTCTATCTTCACTATGTTACTGAATATTGACAGCAATACCACCCCGATTGAAGTACTAATTCAGAGGGAAGAACGAGAGATAAAAAAGGTTTGGTATCTAGCGGCACCGCAAAATTTAAACCCTAGTTTACGAGAAACATCTACATCCTTTGAAGATGTAACGGAAGATTTACAGACTATTCCTGAGACTTCTTCTACAGACAATGAAGAACAAACAAAAAAGCTAACATCTTTTTGGGATTTGGAATCAGTCACCATAGATTTTCGCTACTTTACCACCAATTTTGAGCAGGATAATCTTTTAATTCAACCTAGAATTACTGGTACTTTACCTAATGGCGATCGCCTGAGTTTGACAAGTGGCTTTAATCGATTCCAGCAACCAGAGATTGATTCGATCCAAAATATTCCTTTACAGTTTGATTGGGAAGGAAAAATTGCTGGTTTAGAGAGTGCTATTGGGACTGGAATTGATTGGTTTGATCGCGTTACGCCAGCTCTTAGTTTTCGGGCTAATAGCCGTGTGAATATCGGTGAACGAGCCAGTTTGTCTTTTTTTGTCGAACATGCTCCCTATAAATTTAATGCAAAAACCGTTGAAAATGAAATCACAAATTGGCGTTATGGCCCCAATCTATTCTGGCAAATTTCTCCAGATACAAGTTTTTTTAGTTTGGTTCGTTGGGGTCGTTACAGTGATGGCAATCATGAACAACAATCCTTTAGTCGATTAGAACATACTAGCGGTGAATTTCAGCTAGCAGCGAATCTTTTTAACTGGCGTTATCGCGAAGATAAAGAAATAGAAAGTGGCTATTTTTCACCAGAAGATTTTCTTGTTATCAATGGTGAATTGATTTGGAATAAAAATATTTTTTCCTGGCTGGATTGTAATTTGTCCGCATCTGTTGGCCAGCAACGCCTCCAAGGACAATGGGATTTTGTATATGGCTATGGTGGTCGCTGTACCACAACACTTGCTGAAGATATTTTCTGGGATCTAGATTATCGTTTTAGTAATGTTTTAGGAGACAACAGTAACAGTCGATATAATAGCGAAACATGGAGAACAATATTGCGGGTACAGCTTTGATTTTTTAACTAATGATTTCTGAGATTTTGAGACACGAAAAAAGAAGATTCTACTTAACAAATAGAAATAAAAATGAGACGTTTATAGTTAGTCATTTACATTAGTTTTGAGATCCCAATATTGGCGATTTCCAGTCCCTTTAAGTTCGATGCGAGGAAAGCTCCGACTGGGGAGTCCTAAGCCATGGCGATCGCCATTTTTGATTTCCTGCCACCAGCGACTTTCTAGATTTTGATGGGGTCGGATAATCGGTTGTTGAGCCATGTATTTATAGAGCAAAGCCTGCAGGATCAAGCTATTTGTACCGCTGGTCAGTCCGAGGCTAAGCTGTCCGCTCTCTTCGTACAAACCTTCGTAATAGCCTAGGTTTGGATCGTATAGGTCTAACGTTGCTTGCCATAGGGTTTTCCCATAGTCATCATCTGGAAACAACGCATGGTAAGCAGAGGCGATCGCCGTACTGACAACACGGCCTTGTGGTACCAGGTTTCCCCCGTCATCCACTGCGGCCCAAGGCTTCCCATTATTAATGACCGTACTGTGGATCACATAGGGGGGCTCCTGAATCAGTGTGGTTCCCGATGCGCTCAACTTCCCCGTCTCTCCATAGCGTTTTGCCTCTGCTCGATAGATACTGTTAATAAAATTACGCCTTTGGGGGTCAAAACCAAATTCCAAACCATAAAGCAGAAAGGGATTCGTGATAGTGCTGGCTCTCTTCTGTTGTTGACCCTGGTTTACTTGAGAGCGCGCCACAGGAATTTTTTCCCCAGCAACCGTTTGGGTTACATAATCATCCCCAATGGCAGAACGATGGACATCAAAACCCCAAAGCTGAAATCCTCGCGCAGCATATTCTTCATAACCAAGCAGATGAGCTGGCTGAACTTGGAGACGCTGTTGTCTGCCCCGGTTATTTTTCTCCACACTGATATTCGCAACTTGGCCATCGCGCACAACCCGTAGATACGACCAATCTAAAACTACCTGATCGACTGCCTCTTGATATTCTGGGTGGCAAGTTTTTAAAACATGGAGAGAGGTCAAAAGCCGACCCAGATCTAAGCCAGACCAACCATTGTTGCTGTGGTTACCACCATAGTCGATGGGTTTCAGGGTCAAAGTATCATAGGCGCGGTAGGGCAACTCCGCCCCAAATAGCTCCATTTCTTGCAAGGCACCGAGAAAGTGGCGCACGCGCTGATCAAAGGTTTCTGGGGAAATTATATTAAGGGTACGGGCCGCATGGAGTGCAGCCAAATAATCTCCCATTCCCCACGCGGTTATGCCTTCTAAATCGCTTCGATCTGGCACCAGACCCGTTTTTCGATGGTTGGTTTCAAAATATTGCCAGGCGATTTCTGCGTAACGACGATCAGCCGGATTTATTTCCTCGCCTGGGGCAGGACAATTGCTGGATTTCACTGGGCGAACGGGGGCGATCGCCGCCACATCAATTTCTTCAGCTTGGGGCGCACAACTAACCGTAGCACTATTGGTAGGTGGCGCAATGGGAGCAACTGAAACCCTTGGAACAGGGGAGCTAGCGATTGAGCTTTGCCCCTCAACCATCGGTTTAAAACCCCTGGCTTTGTAGTAGAGAATTTCAAGGATCAACCCATTGGTATTCCCCGTCAAAATATCGTTGAGGGGCGGCTGCGGATCATAGAGACCCGACTCATAAATCCCCGCATAGTAACCTCTACCGGAATTTGTACTGTCTTTGATATGGTCAAAAACTTTCTGGGCATAGGCATCGTCGGGATAAATGTAGTGCCAACCGAATGCTGATTTTGAACTGAGAGTGCGTAGTTCTGGATATGCTTCGTTGTTTTCTGTGATCACAGCCCAGGGCTGACCATTGGCATAAACCGTGTTGTAGAGAAAGTGGGGGGCCTGATTAATATTATCTTCTGAAACAGAGGTCAACAGTCCTGTCTCCTCATAACGCCGTTTCTGCGCTTCAAATACCCGACGAGCGTGATCTGCCCGTTCTCCCTGTAAGCCAAACTCGATGGCATCTAAAATGTAGGCTTCGCTGACGACGTAGTTATTAGCATTAGTCTCAAAGTAATCGCGGGTATCAACCGGAATTTGCACACCATAGATATCGACAAATTCAAAAGGTTCGTGGGCGATCGCCGCTGGTACCTCAAATCCCCAGAGAGAATAACCCCGGGCTGCATATTCCTCATAACCAAGCCGCCCCTCCTGTACCTTGAGGGTCGAGCCGTCGGGTAAAACCATTGCACCATAGAGGCTGCCATTTTCAACGGACTCCGCAACATTCCAACTTGAAACAATGCCAGAAATCCAGTCTGAATATTGAGGATGGCACCTTTGGACGATATGAAAAGCAGCAAGGAGACGGCCTATATCAAGGGCAGACCAGCCAATGCCTCGTTCAATGGCATTGTTGCCATAGTCTACGATCTCTTTAGTTGCGCTGTTATAGACTTTATTGGGCAGGGTATTTTCAAAGAGTGGCAGTTCGGCGAGGCTCGTCAAAAACTGATTTAATCGACTATCAAAGTCCTCTTGGTTGATCAGTCCTATCCCCCGTGCCGCATTCATGGCCATTAAGTAATTACCTAAATCCCACATCGTACTAGCTGGGAAACTCCCAGCAGCATTTGATAATCCAGTACTGGGTTGTACATTATCGACAAAGTATTGCCAAGCAGACTGAGCATATTTTTGCTCTTCCGGGGTCAGAGGTATGGCGATCGCCCCACACATTTCTGGAGCAGATTGCGCTTTTACCAGTGGAGTTGGCATAAAATTCAGCCCGTAGGATAAAAAAAGACCGAAAACCAGACAAACGAGAATAACCTTAGATCTGCGAATCATGTAAGAAAAAGACATGCGCTCTTAATTCAAATAATAGAAAAGCAATATCAGTCGCACTTAGATTGAGGCTGGCTGAAAAACGAAGACGAAGAGTAATCACTCCAGGGAATAACCATTGAGATAACTCGATGATTAGAAGTTGAACTTGGTTGGGGCGGATTTTTTTTACTTAAGTATTCCAGGAGAATAATCAGTCCGATACCAGATAGCACCCCTGCAATTACGGTACCTATAACCAATATTGTGGGGGGAGCTTCAAAATTCTCATCATCCATAAATCAAAAAACATCCTCACCAAGTGTCAAGCAATACGTAAAAATAATTAATACTCTTGATGGCTTAGCCCTATTGGCTTACTTTTATTAAAATGACAGTATAACAATATTTTAAAAATCAAAACATTCTAGTTAACAAAGTCTGATACTAATATCAATCCTGAGTTTTAAACAAAACAAATAACTGCTTTAGCCTGCCTGGATTACTCCAGCGCAATATACACATATCTTTTTTATGTTATCTACTAAGTTCTGTTAAACAAAAATGCAACCAGCCGCCGAAATCCTTCTCATTGATGATGATGCCCTATCCAGAAAGCTAGTTAAACATATTTTAATCAAAGCGAATTATCGAGTGATTGAAGCGGAAAATGGAGAGCAAGGGATTTCACTCTTTCAAGAGCGATCGCCAGCTTTGATTTTAGTAGATGCTTTGATGCCCGAACTTGACGGCTTTGATTTTTGTCAGATTATTAGAGAGTTCCCACAGGGCAAAGATACTCCCATAATGATGTTAACTTCCCTTGGAGATAATCAATCTATCGATAAAGCATTTCAAATAGGTGTCAGTGATTTTATTACAAAACCCATTCGCACTTCAGTCTTGCTTGGACGGATTCAACATATGTTAAAACTTGTTGATACGATACAAGCACTACGCGACAGTAAAAAAGTATATCAAACACTTGTAAGCAGTCTTCAAGAGGTTTTATTTCACCTTACTCCAGAGGGATATATTACTTTTGTGAATCCGGCTTGGTATCAAATTATGGGCTATCGGCCAGATGAAACAATTGGTCAAAATTTTCTCGATTTTCTTCATCCCAAAGAGAAAAATCATAATCAAACAAAGCTGCAAAAAGCACTAGGAAATGGCAAGATAAGGACCTATAAAACTCGTTTTATTACGAAACTAGAAGAAGTTCGTTGGGTAAATATTCAAATTTCCGGAAAAATCGATAAAAAATCACTAGAATCATCCGGAATCGCTGGCAGACTATACGATATTACTAAAGATTTTTATAATGAAAAATATCGTCGATTGGAACATATAATTAACAAAATTATTTCCCGCTCCGACAGTACCAATCTAACCATTCAATACATATTACAAGCAATTAGCGGAAATTTAGGGTTTTCCCTTGCAGAATTCTGGCTATTAGATCCCCAAAAACAAGAATTAAAAAAAACTGTTCATTGGTATTTAAAAAAATATGAAATCAAAAGTTCAAACAATGCGCCTGATTCTTTTTATCTAGAAGATTGGATGGAAAGTATTTATGATATTACATCTCACATCAGTGAAATCCAGTCTCAACAAGAAATCCTTGAGGTCGAAAGTACGCATCAATCTTCCCAGATCATTTCATTTAAATATGCTCAAAACTGCATCCTTAATCATAGCCAAGAAACGCTAGGCTTAATGGTCTTTTTTGATACAAAACAACAAAAAAGAAATGATATTCTCTCAAGGGGTTTAGAGGTTTTAGGAAAACAAATTGGACAGTACCTCAAAAGAAAACAAATCGAAAAAGAACTACAACAAAAAAATGATCTACTGCAATTTGAACTTGATCAGGCGGCACATTATGTAGAGTCACTATTGCCGAATGAAACCCTTTCTAAGACGCACTCCTCAGTACAAATTGAAACACTTTTTAAGCCCTCCAATGCTCTCGGTGGAGATATCTTTGATTATGTATGGCTTGATCCAGAGAATTTGATGTTCTATGTTTTAGATGTCGCAGGCCATGGCATCAAATCTTCGTTGCTTTCAGTATCAATTTTAAACATCCTACGTCAACAGGATTATACAAAAATGAATTTGTATGAGCCTGAAATTGTTTTAGGGAATCTAAATCGATTGTTTCAAATTAATGAGAGTGGTGAAGATTATTTCACTATCTGGTATGGTGTTTTAAATAAAAAATCTAATATCTTAAAATATGCTTCAGCGGGTCATCCTGAGGCTTTTCTTCTGACCCCAAATAAACAAAAAGTAGATTATGAAGTTCAAGGTCTAAATTCAGGCAATATTGCTGTAGGGTTATTTTCTGACTTTCCTTTTATATCGGCTGAAATTGAAGTAACAAAAGAAAGTCGACTTTTCCTTTTTAGCGATGGCACCTATGAATTTTTTGTCAATGAAAACAAAAACATATTTGGGCTACAAAACTGGCGTCAGTTAATCTTGTCCTATGCTCGATCACATTCATCACCCGATTTGCAATTTCTTTTTCAACAAATCAACCATCTCAATTATGACTACGAGTTGGAGGATGATTGTTCAATCATGGAAATAATATTTTAATCAAAAATATCTCATGTATTTAGGTCACGTCATTTTAAAATTAAATTTCTCGAAGAAATAGCTTTCAAAAAAACAAACTCAAAAACTCCGATGACGTAAAAAATTACAATGAATTAATACCGAATCGCTTGAATTTTACCTTTTGTCAGAGAAGGAGTAACCCATCATTAATATAATCATAGAACGAATGAACTGTTGGCCCCGGAGTGCTTGCGGGGAGCCAGTAACTTTTGGATTCTTTATGGCAATCGGACTAGCCAAGACCTTGAATTGTGCTTAGAATAGTTTAGACCCCTGGAGAGGTGGCAGAGTGGTTGAATGCGGCGGTCTCGAAAACCGTTACTGGGGCAACTCAGTCGGGGGTTCGAATCCCCCCCTCTCCGTTTTAGGATTGACCCCGATAAAAGGAACGTCGTAGGCGTTTGAGTTGCTGCCGGAGGTAGTCCGTATTGGCAGGCTGTTCACCATAGCGCCAGTTGACATAGGCTTCGGTCAGTTCCGTCAAAATTTCTAAGGTTTCAGGACGATATTGTGGTTGAATCGTCTGCAAAAACTCCCAAGGAGTTTGGGTACGTTGTTTTTGGTGCCCTTTGTTTTGGAGCAGCAGGAGCATTTGTTGGTAGAGCTGTTCCATCATCGGTAATCGAGCAAAGCGACGCCGTTGGAACCAGTTGCGAATTTGTTTAATGACAAACCAACCGCCCATGCTGGCGACAGCAACGGCGATCGCTCCCGTAATGGCCCCAACGAGGCCACTGGAAACAAAGCCCCACAACCGCGAAACCACGTAGCCTAGTATTTTCAGGGTGGTAAACCAAAGCCCCTCAAAGAAGCCAAGAATCGGCGACGGCACCCAACCCGCAACCCAACGCCAAAATGATCTCAATACGCCAAAAGCACCACCATCCTCAAAGGAAGGCGGCACAACTTCATAACCCGGCAGTGGATTGAACGCAAACCAACCCTGGCCCGGAAAATAGGCTTCTGTGACAGCATGGGCATCGGTATTGTGGACGAGGTAATAGCCCGTAAATGGATTAAAATCTCCCTGGTCAAATCCCGTTGCAAACCGAGCCGGAATCCCAATAGAGCGCAACATAATTGTGAGGACTGTGGCGTAATGGTCGGCATAGCCCCCCTTGTATTTGAACAGGAAAGCTTCAACGAGATCTTCATCGTCTGCGAAGAACGGAATTTCTTGGGCTTGGGGGAAGCGTTGCTTCAACCCTTGGGCGAGATAGAGAGCCTTTTCGTAGGGGGAAGTGATGGGGCTATTTGCCTGGGAGAGAATTTCCTCGGCAACGGCCCGTACCTCCGCTTTGATTTCTGGGGGGACATCTAGATATTTCTCGGTGACAAAGGGAGGATAATCTGTCCCTGCTGCCGCCAATTCTGTCCGGTTACGGTAGGGTACTTTAGAGACAACGGTATAGGTTAAACCTTCTAAAAGTCCCAAAGGCGATCGCAAATTACCCTCTGGATCTTGGCCAATCTCCGCCGTGGGAAAATAAAGCTCCGTCGGATACTGCATCGCCGGGACAATGTTCGGCAAAGACAAAACGGCGGTATAGCTCTGGATAATTTTTTTCTTTTCCACTGGGTTGGGGATAAAAGGCGTTAGGAAAAAACGTCCTGCCCAGCGGGAACGCTCCGTGAGTTGCAAATCATCGGCATTGGTGACTTCCCAGCCCTGGCCTGTGTAACGGTCAAAGGACATCACGCGCCAAAAACCAGGAGCCTGCGATCGCACCCGCATCACCAGCACCTTTTCCATCTCACCCCGGAGATTTTGGTTGATTTTGCTATTGAAACCGTAATACTGGGTTTTATCGAGTTCCCCTTGACCTTCGCTGGGACTACTGCCCTCACCAGTGCCCGGACTATTCCCAAAGGTCGCACCATCGGCGTTTTCATTTCCTTCGCCGCCAGGATTCTCATAGCCAGGATTGACGAGGCTAAGGTTAGTCGGGCTAAAACGCTCATTTTCAGGGGCATCGGCGGGCAAACTCACAGGCAAGGTGCTGAGTTGATAGCCAGGAAAACGGGGCATGATGCTAAAGAGTCCCAAGCCCAATACCAAGGTGATCCCCAAAATTGCGCCCAGGCGTTTGGGTGACAGGGGAGAATTTTTCAGGAGGTCAGCGCGACCTTTACGGGCACTGGAGCGCTGCGGCCAAAGGATCGTCTCCAAGCCAGCTAGGCCGAGGCGTGAACGGTAATCTAAAACTAGAACAGGGAGGGCGATCGCCAAAAATAGAATTAACCAGGGCGCAAAGGTTAGCGTTTGAGAAACAGTGCCTGCCACCCCCAACAAAATAAGGCCGATCACCATCGAATAACCCAGATCCTTTCGGCGGGGCAAATCGAAGCTGTGAAGAATTTGCAGTTGAATGAGGAGCTCTGCCAGCACCAAACGCGTATCGTTTAAATTGGCATACAGATTCCGGAAAAAGAGCAACAGCATGCCCAACATGCCAATGGCAATAAAAAATTTTGCCCCCACATTCGCCTTCTGACGGTTTTGCCAACTCCAGACTCCCCCCAGGAGCGTTAAGGGTACCGCTAAAACACTGATCGGCCAGCCAAACCAGATCATGTTTCCTTCTGAGGCCACATCCGTCGCAATAATGCCGACAACCACCAATAGCTGTACCAAGGCCCGCAGCAGTACAGAATCTTCGCTTTGGGGTTTGGGAAAATTACGCAATTGGGCCACTAAATCCGCAAAGGATTTCGGTTTGAGGCGTTGGGAAGAGGGTGATGTCATCGTGCTGTAGGCGGAAATCAAAAACCTTCTACTAGACTACCCTTATCCTTCAAATTCAGCATAAATCCCACTGAAGCCATAAAGCAGAACAGCAGCCTACAGTTTTTTGTGAATCCTGACTTAAACCGATGAAAGCCGCAGTTCCATGGTTCGATTAGCGAGATTATCGATTGATTTAATTTTTGTACTCCCCAGGCAAGATTCGAACTTGCGACCAATCGATTAACAGTCGACCGCTCTACCGCTGAGCTACTGAGGATTGTGTGGCGCGTTGTGTTCCAACGGTTTAACATTGTAGCCACAGTTTTTGGATTTGGCAATACCTTGGTTCAAGTTTTTTTTGAGCCGGTTGAACTTTTTGGGTAAAGGTTCAGTCTAAAAAGACGTGCGATGACTGGAGAGGGATATGCCCGATCAAGCTGTTGACCACCCTACTGCCATTTCGGATAGGGAATTGGTTTGTCTTTGCCAAGGGAAAATAGGGTCTATTCGGGGGCGGCGCGATCGCCAAAGTTTCCGAATCCTGTACCGACGCTATCACCAAAAGGTACGGTCTACCCTGTATCAACTCTGTGGGGTGGCGCTCTTGGATGATTTAATTCAAGAGGTATTTTTAAAGGCCTGGCAGGGGCTCCCGCGCCTCAAAAATCCGGACTATTTTGCCACCTGGTTGTACCGCATTACTTGGAATGTGGCGACGGATCAACGGCGACGCTTTGCGAAGCAGATGACCTTAATCACAGGCTTAGAGGCGCAAATTGGTGCGGTAGCAGATCCGGGGCCGGAGGGGCTGAGTCAAATTTATTATCAAGATTTGGTGCAGCGGGGTTTGCAATCGCTAAGCTTGGAACACCGGGCGGTCTTGGTGCTCCATGATCTCAAGGATCTGCCCCAAAAGGAGGTGGCTGAAATTCTTGGGATTCCGCCAGGAACGGTGAAATCTCGCCTCCACCATGCCCGGCGATCGCTGCGTCAGTTTTTAGAAACCCAAGGAGTCAGTCTATGAATTTCCATGACCATGACAACTTAATTCGGTTTTTAAAGAACCACGAACCCTACGGGCCACCGCCACCAGGGGATCACGAAGAAAGGCTTTTGGCGCGACTCAACCAAACAGAACCGTCAAACCTGACAGCTTCGTCCCAGGGGAAATGGTGGGTTCCGACAGTGATTGCTGCCGGGCTTGTGCTCGTGGTTGGCCATGGACAACTGCACCAAGAATTTGGGTCGCTGCCGGAGGTGATGCCGCAACAGTATTGGGGGAGAGTTGAACAACCCCAGCCAAAGGCGATCGCCGGGGGAGCCGATGAAGAACTGGAGGCTTTTCTTGAAGAAAGCTGGTCTTACTCCTTTGGGGAGCACCTTTACCAAGAACAGGAACTGTCCTACGAGTACGTTGATTTTGTTGTCAATACTGATCCCTAGTGCTTCGCAAAACATTCCTAAATTTCAACACTGGGCTAATGCCGTCCTAGCGGAATCTGTGATTAGTTTTGGAGATGAATTTTAATCATGTTTAAAAAACAAGTATTAATGGCTTCTGCGGTGGCCCTCTCGTTGACAGGGGAAATGGCGATCGCCGACTCAACCACGAAAGCCACCCACTTCACCGTTGCCCCAGCACCAGTCCTCATGAGCCAAGGGGATGAGCGGGAAGCAGATCTCGTTGATCGGCTTGACCTCAGTACCGCCCAGAGACAACAAATCCAAGGAATCCGCGCCAATTACCGTAGCCAAATGGGGGCCAAACGGGCAGCAATTCAACAGGCAAAAAATACCATGCGGACATTAATGCGCAATAGCACGACTTCCCGCAATCAATTAGAGGCCCAACACCGTACCATTACAAACCTGCGCCAAGATTTAGCAGATCTCCATTTCCGGCAGATGTTAGACATTCGTGAAGTGCTCACCCCCGCCCAACGGGCAGAATTAGCACAGCATATGGCCCAAAAACGCCAGGGCGATCGCTTCCAACGGTGGCGGAGCTGGTTTGGCTGGCGGCAGTAGTCAAAATTATTGAGACGAGCCTTGCACTTTGCGCCAAATTTCCCCGAACCACAACACAAAAGAGGTTCCTCCGATAATCCACAGCCAATCGCGGCAGGCCAGGGGGACGGTACGAAAGGCACTGCTTCCCCACTGCACCATGGCCACTTGACCGATAAAAATGGTGGCAATAATCGCGCTAAAAGCTGGATTTTTTGAGAGCCCTGTAAACGCAGAAATCGAGAGGCCAAAACAGCGGGCATTAAATAAATTCCACAGTTGCAGAAAGACGAAAATCGCAAAAAAGACGGAAAGCTCGTAGGTATTGATGGTGCCATCGCGCATTTCATACTCCAAAATGCCTACCATCAGCACCAGAAATCCACACCCTAAGAAGGCAATTTGTTTGGCCATGGCCCCGGTGATGATAAATGCCTCGGCTTGACGGGGCGATCGCCCTAGGACTTCTGGATTGGGCGGTTCCGTGGCTAAGGCCAGGGCGGCAAAGGTATCCATAATCAAATTGACCCACAGCATTTGGGTCACCGTTAGGGGAAGCTCAATGCCAATAAATGGCCCCAAAAGAGCTGTCCCCAGGGCTACCACGTTAATGGTGAGCTGAAAGAGAAGAAATTTTTGAATATTTTCATAGAGCGATCTCCCCCAGAGCACCGCATTCACAATGCTGCTAAAGGAATCATCCAAGAGGATAATGTCACTGGCTTCCTTGGCGATCGCCGTACCACTCCCCATGGCGAGGCCCACTTGCGCCTGTTTGAGGGCCGCCGCATCATTCGTCCCATCCCCCGTCACACCAACCACTTCTCCCGATTGTTGGAGCAACTTCACCAAGCGTAATTTATCTAGGGGGCAGGCGCGGGAGAGGATCTTTAAGGACTTCACGGCTTCCCGTGCGGTGTCATCATCCATGGCGGCAAACTCCGGCCCCGTCAGGTGCAAGGCTTTAAAGTTAACCTCTTCGGTTTGGTGCCAGAGGCCAATTTGTCGGCCAATTTCCCTCGCCGTTTGGGGACTATCACCGGTAACAATTTTGACCTGAATGCCGGCACGGAGACAGGCTTTAACGGCGGCGGGGACATCGTCCCGCAGGGGGTCAATAATCGCAAAAAAACCAAGCCATACCAGGTGCCGTTCGATTTCAGTGATTTTAAAATGCTTGAGATCCCCCAGGGGACGGTAGGCAAAACCAAGGGTCCGCATCCCCCGGCTTTGGTAGTCTTGGAGTGTTTTGATAATGGCAGCCCGTTCGGTGAGGGGCATAACCCCACCAGCACTTAATTGATAATCACAGCGTTTGAGTACGACTTCTGGAGCGCCTTTAACGTAGAGAACTTCCTCCTGCAAAATGGGCGATTTGCCGAGGCTGGTCATGTACTTTTTTTCGGCAGAAAATGCCCCCTGGGAACTGAGGTCAAAATTGTAACGGTAGTCGAGGTAGTCAAGGTTTTGTTGATCGAGCCAGAGTAAAAGGGCTCCCTCTGTGGCGTTCCCAATGACCGTGGGCAGCGCTTGGGTGGCGTACTCTAGGTCGGCGGTACTGTTAGCGGCGATCGCCTCGGCGAGGACCTGACGAACATGGGTGGCTTGCGCCGGTTTAGCCTCCACCAGCCCAGGGATACAGGTCTCATGGACATGCATTTGATTACAGGTCAATGTTCCGGTTTTATCGGAGCAGATCACGGTGGTTGCGCCAATGGTTTCACAGGCATGCATCCGCCGCACCAGATTATTTTCGGCGGTCATGCGGCGCATACTGTAGGCCAAAGACAAGGTGACACTCATGGCCAGTCCTTCTGGCACAGCTACCACGATAATCGTCACGGCCACCATGAAGTAATTGAGGAGGGCCAGCCCCACATCTAGGGGAAGCCATTCTCTCACTGTGGGGGATAGCCAGTGGGTAGCAACACCATAGCCGAGACTCCCCCCTAACCAGAGGCTACCCCCAAGCAACATCAAGGGGGTATTTTTTAGGGCCGCCGGGGCTGGAACAGCGAAAACTTCGGGTAACTTTCCCAAGCGTTCGAGTAGTTCTTGGCCATCTTCGAGCACCGGCAGCCACACGGATGCTGACATTACGGCGATCGCCCCCAATAAACAGGCCATCACGTAACCCTGGGAACCTGTTAGCCTCAGTTCTTGGGTGAGGAGACCCCGAATTAACAGAGCAATAAACGTCAAGATGGCGACGGTTAAACCCACCACCCCAATTGCTTTACTCAGGGTTTCGAGTTGTTGATTGAGGGGCGTATTGGGATCATCTTCAACGGTGGCCACCGCTTGGGCTAACTTACCAATTTCAGTGCGATCGCCAACGGCAATGACCTCACAAAAACCATGGCCTTGGGTGACGATGGTACTGCGGTAGACACAATTAAACGGGTAAGCGGACTGCTCGGCTTCTACTTGGAAAGGATCCGCTTGGGCTGATTTGTTAACGGGTTCTGATTCCCCCGTGAGTTTTGCTTGATCAATGTGAAGGGAAACGCTTTCAAGAATTTTGGCATCGGCGGGAACTTCATGGCCCTGTTCGATGTAGATAATGTCGCCCACCACCAAATCCTGGCGCGGCAGACTGTGATACTGGGCCTCGCGAATTACCTTGACCATGACTTGATCGTAAACATGGTTGAGGAGGGCAAATTCTTGGTTCGCTTTAAACTCATTAAAAAAAGCAACGACGGTAGCCAACAAGATCGCGACAATAATCCCCAGACCTTCGGCATATTCGCCCCGCAACACCCCCACCGCAAGGGCGATCGCCGCCGCAATCATCAGAATGCGAATCACCGGATCAGTAAATTTCTCTAAAAAAAGTTGCCACCAGGGACGCCGTTGGGGCGGGGTTAAAACATTGGCGCCATATTCGGCACGATTCGCCTGAACTTGTGCGGCCGTCAACCCTGCATAGGGCAGATGGCGATCGCCTGGAGATGCAATAGTCATAGGTAGTAATGCTGGGAAAAGTCTGACCCTTACGGTAGTGGTCGCTACTTCTACTCCTATGGTAGGTTTCACCCTTTGGCCGATGGGGGGGAACGTTAAAAAAATTTAGCTGAGTCGCGGGGAAGCCCGCGCTGTATGCGTAGCGTCAGCATCGGGATGAAGAGCGAGCGACTGACCAACGGGAGGAAGCAAACTTCCAATAAGTAGTCTTAGGGACTGGCACAACGTCCCTAAGTATTTGCTACAATAGGAGTATGCTCAACCTAACTTACGAGTACAGAGCTTATCCAACTGCCGACCAAGCCCTTCAAATGGCTCAATGGTTGAACACCTGCCGCCGTGTGTATAATTACGCGCTGGCGGAACGTCGTGATTGGATTCAGGCCCGTAAGTGCCCCGTTAATGCTTGTAGTATCCAGCGGGAATTTATTTACCCAATGGATTCAGAAAAGCCGACCTATTACAGTCAAAAGCGCAATTTGACCGCCGCAAGGAAAACTAATTCTTTTCTGCAAGCGGTGCATTCTCAAGTGCTTCAGGATGTGATGGGTAGGCTGGAAAAGGCGTTTAATGCATTGTGGAATAGTGGGTTCGGATTCCCAAGGTTTAAGAAGCGTTTTCGCAGCTTTAACTTCCCGCAGTTGGGCAAAAACCCAATTGGTGACAATCAAATTAAGTTGCCTGTATTTGGTTGGGTTAAGACCGTGATGCACCGCCCGCTCCCTGATGGGTTTGAGGTGAAGCAAGCACGGGTAGTTAAACGCGCTTCTGGTTGGTATATCCAGCTAGTTATCCAAAGCGACGTAAAGATTCCAGATCCCCCGATTGGTGGTTATGCCATTGGGATTGATGTGGGATTAACGGATTTTGTTGCGACATCAGAAGGCGAGTTGATTGGGAGACCCCGATTCTTTGTGGAGGCACAACACAGGCTGAAAGTGCTGAACCGTGCCGTTGCCAGAAAGCAGAAAGGTTCAAAGAACCAGCAAAAAGCTCGTCAACGAGTCGCCAGATTCTATGAACGAATTGTGAACCGACGCAAAGATTTTCACCGTAAGTTAGCCCATCATCTCTGCGACCAAGCAGGGATGATATTTGCGGAGGAGTTGAACCTAAAAGGACTGGCAAAAGGAATGCTGGGGAAGCATTGTCTGGATGCTGGTTGGGGGCAGTTCCTCGAGACATTGAGATGGGTCTGCTTTAAGCGTGGTGTGCATTTCCAAAAGGTTGCTGCTAATGGCACGAGTCAGGAATGCCCATCCTGTGGTGTAGCGGTGAAAAAAGACTTGTCCATGCGTCGGCATGAATGCCCAGAATGTGGCTACACCACCAATCGAGATGTGGCCAGTGGTCAAGTAATTCGCAATCGTGGACTAGCTAGCACTGAGCATGTTGCTGAGCTTGTCGAAGCATGTCGAAGTGTAGCGGTTGGACAGACCGTTCAATCCTGTGGAGCTACGCCCAGTAGGGAGGCTTTGAAGCAGGAATCTCTTAAGGCGACTTAAGAAGCCCGTGCTGTCTCGTAGAGCAGCGCCGGGAGTATGTCACTCTCTGGGTTACTGCTCTAGCCCTTGGTTTTCTGGAAATCAGAAAGGCGATCGCCTTTTTGAAAATATCAGCGAAAAATAATGCTGTACTTTGCCCCTAGGCGACGATGCCTTCACTAAACACCCGGCCAATTACTTCTTCAACGGGAGGATCGTTGACGCTGAGATCCGCTACGGGCAAATTTTCTAAGATTTTGGCGATGCTCTGGGTCAAATTTTCTCGCTTTACCAAAAAACGTACCGCTTGACCATCGATGTGTTCTACTTCTCCAAAAAAGCTCAGGGCCTCGCGGGAATAGGTTTCTGTTAATTCGACCCGCACTTCTCGATAGGGCGCAAAGCGATCCAGTAACTTTTCTAAATTGCCATCGTAGATCAGTTTTCCCTGGTAAATGAGCAACACCCGCTCACAGAGGGCGGTAATATCCGCCATATAGTGGCTGGTTAAAAGAATTGTCGCCCCATAGCGCTGGTTATATTCCCGCAGAAAGTCCCGTACCGCCACCTGGGCATTTACATCTAAACCGAGGGTCGGCTCATCCAAAAAGAGCACCTGGGGATGGTGCAATAGGGCGGCCAGGAGTTCCGCCTTCATCCGTTCTCCTAGGGAGAGTTTACGCATGGGTTGGGTCAGCTTCCCTTCTAGGGAGAGCATCGCGCTGAGTTCTGCCAGGCGTTCTTCAAAAACAGGTTCGGGAATGTCGTAGACAGCAGCATTGATGCGGAGGGAATCGAGGGCAGGCAAATCCCAAAGGAGCTGTTGTTTTTGCCCCATGACCAGGCTGATTTGCTTGAGAAACGCCCGTTGCCGCTGGAAAGGAATCGCCCCTGCCACACGTACTACCCCCGTGGAGGGATAAATTAGCCCCGTGAGCATTTTGAGGGTCGTGGTTTTGCCGGCCCCATTTGGCCCCAAAAAGCCCACAATTTCGCCAGGTTCAATGTTAAAGGTGATCTCCTCAACGGCTTTAATTTGTCGGTATTGTCGCTGGAAAAAGTGTTTGAGAGTTCCCTTAAAACCGGGTTGCTTGAGGGCGACGGGATAGATTTTACTGAGGGAATCGACTTCAATAATTGGCATGGTCAGGGAACGGGCCTAGGCAGCACTCAAGATAGACCTAGATCATATCAGGGGCGATCGCCTCTGGTTCGGGCGATTTTTGTTCCATGATCGTGGCCTTGTAGGGAATGACACCCGTTTCCACGCTATTGAGACAGCGGGCGGCACCAAGGGATAGATCCAGGCTCCGGGGCGGAATATAGGGGCCACGGTCATTGAGGCGGATGATTACACTCCGGTCATTGTTGAGGTTGGTGACCTTGAGGTAGGTATTCAGGGGCATTGAAGGGTGGGCCGCTGTCAGAGCGTATTGGTCGTAGGTTTCCCCATTGGCCGTCAGGCGACCATGGAAGTAGGGGCCATACCAGGAGGCTAGTCCTTCGAGGGATTGACCTGTTTCTTCGAGCTGATACATTTGCTGCTGGGCAGTGACCATATCCAGCGCCGGGACACCGAGGGCGAGACGGAGATTATTCGCCCACTGAATGGCGAGGATCTCATGGTTGAGAACGTCCTCATGGGTAATTGTTTCGTCCACCACTAAAAGAATGTCATCACCAAAGGCGATCGCCGGTTTGTCTTCATGTAACGTCGGGGCGATCGCCGTGGCTTGAAATTCCGCCATCGCCACCAGTTGTTCAAGGCGTTGGGCCAACCGTTCAGCCTCCTGTTGGGAACGAATGGTGGCAACGGGCTTATTCTGGAGCCAAAGTTGATGGCTTTGGGGGTTGGTGGCGGGGCGGTCTGCGTTGTAGCTAATCAGCTGTGCCCCAGACTCAGCAGCAGCTTGGGGTGTTGCTTCCGGCGTAGGCACCACCGCGACGAGGGGGGCAGTGGCCAGCGGCACTTCTAACTGGAGTAAAGCATCGAGGCCCAGACTTTGAGTAAATCGCTGAAATAAATTAAAGGCCCACCACTTAGAGACCTGGGGCGTGAGTTGTTCCGGGTTTGTATCGGCCACGAGTTGCGCTTCCGGGGCCTTATCCAGGGTACTCGCTAAACGGCACAGGGGATTTTCGGCCAGGGTTTCCCGTTGGGCGTTGAGGCTCACTGTTTTGACTGGGTCGGCACTGGTGGCGATCGCCTTAGTTTGAAAGGGAGCGAGGTTAACGGCTGCCGCGCCGAGGCCCATCACTAGGGAAGCGCCCAAAGTAGATAATAATCCTGTGAATTTCGGTAAATGCATACAGAATAAAAGAAAAGCTAAAAATCACAGACAGCACCCATTGTTTAGCAGAGATAATCTGAAACTGGGTTTTAGGTGCCGCGTCACATTGCAGGTTCATCAGATAAATTGCTCTATGTTTTATAGCCCATGAATTTCCGAAAAAAGTTGGCCTTCAGCGACAATCCGAGGCTGAATTGACAGGAAATCCCCCTCTCCGTCATCCCAAAAATTCTTCCAGGCGCTTACTGTGACCACCTTTAGGCACCGCTGGGCAAATCTCTGGTTAACACGACATTATGATTTCTTATTTAATGTTTTTACTAATGCAAAAAATCGCCACTGATAACGAAAGCTAATTTAAAATCCCGCTATTTTGTTCGTTCCGCTACAAAACTTCCAGGCAGTAAGTGAGACCCATGAACCACCTTAGTGTGCATCAACAGCAATTTTTAACGCAACTGGCCGCTGGCCTCCGCCCTGGTCAAGATGCGTTGGCCCAATGGCGGTCTGGAGAAATGGCGATCGCCGCCGTTCCCGGTTCCGGAAAATCCCATGCCCTAGCCGTTGCCGCTGTCCTCACCCTTGCCCGGCAATCTTTGCACCACGGCCAACAGTTAGTCATTGTGACCTTTACGCGAGCCGCAGCCGAGGGGATTAAGCAAAAAATTCTGACCCACCTCAAGGCCGCCCAGTTACCTATCGTGGGTTTTTCAGTACAAACGATTCATGGTTTAGCCTTGCAAATTGCCAGTCGGCACCCGGAGGTTTCTGGCGTGGATCTAGATAGCCTTTCTCTCCAGGATATTCCCGCAAATCACCCCATCCTCCGCACCGCCGTTGAGCAATGGATTCAAGCCCATGGGGAACAATACGAACGTCTTTGTCAGGGGGCACGCTCTGATCAGGAAAAAACGGAGCAATTGCGCCGCCGCTTTGCCCTCAGCACAGAAATTTTGCCAGACCTTGCCCATACGGTGATCCATGAAAGCAAAAGTTCTAATCTCTCGCCCCAGGCCGTAGCCCAACTGGGAGAAACCCTGGACGATCCTTACCAATCCTTGGCGATCGCCGCTGGCATTTATCAGAATTATCAACAACTGCTCCAGGAGAACAATGTCCTTGACTACGACGATCTGGTGTTAGGGGCCATCCGGGTGCTGCAACAGCCGGAGTTACAGCAATATTGGCAGGGACAAATTTACGGGATTTTTGAAGACGAGGCCCAGGATTCTAGTCCCCTCCAAGAGCAATTGATCCGCCTCCTGGCCACAGCTCCCGAATCTGGAGAATGTAACCTCGTGCGGGTGGGCGATCCAAATCAGGCGATCAATTCCACCTTTACCCCCGCTGACCCGTTTTATTTCAATCGCTTTTGCCAGGCCGTAAACTGTGCCGAAATTCACTACGCGGGCCGCTCTAGCCTGCCAATTATCACTGCGGCGAATCAGATGCTCCACTGGGCCAGCCACACCCTTTCACCGCCGGATCGGTTTGCGTTTCGCTGGCAAGAAATTTTTCCGGTGCCCAGCCATGACCCCCAACAAAATGCCAATCCTGATCCCATTGGGGCGGGGGTAGAACGCCATTACCCCCAGGATATTTACGCGACGGTACAACAACTTGGCGATCGCCTCGAAACTTTATTAACCGAAAATCCAGACCACAGTGCAGCAATTCTCGTGCGCAAACAACGTCAGGCCAAATTTGTCATTGAGCAGTTAAGGGCGCGATTTCAGCCAACGACGATTCGCCTTTATGATGCCCGCAGCGGTAATGATGCTAACCACTTGGTGCTAGAGCTTTATCAAATTCTGCGGTTTCTGGAACGGCCCCACTCCCCCGACTGCCTCAAGGGTGCCCTCGATGTTTTAGGCGATCGCCAAAAAATTCCTACCCAGGATTTAGCCCGTCTCGCCACCTATCCCGAAAAATTTCTCTATCCAGGCCCCCTCGATCCGCACCTCTCCTCTGGCCCCGCCCAGGCCGCCCAAACCCTCTGTGTTCAACTGCTCCAGGCCCGCTGGCAACTGCCCCACTACCAACTCTTACCCTTTTTGGCGATGACCCTAGACTATAGCGATGTCGAACTCGCCACGGTGCAAAAACTCGCCGAACGCATCGCCCAGCAAACCCAGGGCCAAAAAAATCTACGCCAGAGCCTCGAAGCGTTAGAAATGCTTCTCCGGGATGGTTTTGAAGGCATTGAACTCGACACCGACGCCCGCTACACTCGCCCGCAGCAAATTACGGTGATCACCATGCACAAGGCGAAGGGCTTAGATTGGGACTATGTCTTTATTCCTTTTTTGCACGACTCCGAAATCCCCGGCATGAGTTGGGTGCCTAGTGGGGCGCAATTCCTTGGTGATTACAACCTGGCGCAGGTGGCCCGGGCCCAAATTCGCCATTTTGTCCATGGCCAAGATCAGGGGCGATCGCCAACGACCCCAGCGACGATTGCGACCCTTTGGCAAGAAGCCCAACAGCTTAAAACCGAAGAAGAATACCGACTCCTCTACGTGGCCATGACCCGCGCCAAACGACTCCTGTGGCTTTCTGCGGCTAAACAAGCTCCCTTTTCCTGGAGTACCTTTAAACCCCACCAAAGTTCATTGCAGTCCCAGAAACCCTGTCCAATTTTTGACGTTTTACAAGGAAAAATTTAAGGATAAAACGCCAACTGCGGTAAGCCTGCCGTTTCCTCCCAGCCCAGCATAATATTCATGCACTGGACGGCTTGGCCCGACTGTCCCTTCAGGAGATTATCAATGGCAGACATCACAATGACGCGGCCCGTGCGGTGGTCTACTTCAATCCCTAGATAACAGAGGTTTGTGCCACAGGCCCACTTCGTCTGGGGATAAACACCGTTGGGTAGAACTTCTACACAGGGAGCTGCTCGATAAAAGGCGCTGTAAATGGTCAGTAAATCATCGCGCACCAAACCCGGATCCCGGAGGGTTGCGTAGACCGTCGCCAGAATGCCCCTGGGCATCGGGATGAGGTGGGGCGTAAATTGCACGCGAATATCTTGGCTGGCGAGTTTGCTACAAATTTGTTCAATTTCTGGAGTGTGACGGTGGGAGGCCACCCCATAGGCTCCCAGGGAAGCATCGGCTTCAGCTAAGAGTAAATTAATTTTCCCTTGGCGACCCCCGCCGGATGTGCCGGATTTGGCATCAATAATTGCGGTTTCTGGCTGAATCAAGCCCTGTTTGAAAAGGGGGGCCAGGGCCAAGAGGCTAGCAGTAACATAACAACCAGGGCAACCCACCAGTTGGGCGCGGCGAATGTCATCCCGGTAGAGTTCTGGCAGACCATAAACGGCGATCGCATTGGTCTCTTGGTCGGTGCGTTCTGTTTTATACCAAGCCTGATAGGTGTCGAGATCCTTGAAGCGATAGTCAGCTGAGAGGTCAAGGACTTTGCAGCCCCGTTCGATCAGTTGGGGGGCAAGGTCACAGGCCAAGCCATTGGGCAAACCGAGAAAAACCACCTGGCAACGGCTGGCAATCACATCGAGATCAATGGGCTCAACGATCATTTTGATGCGGTGGCCGACATGGGGATAAAGTTCTGCGTAGGGTTTTCCGGCACTGCTGTTGCCCCCTAGATAGGTCAGCTCCACTTGGGGATGATCACTCAGCAGACGGACGAGTTGCATACCACCATAGCCCGACGCGCCGACAATCCCGACCGAAACCTTTTCCGAACTGCTCATAAATCCTGCTATTACCTGAACATTGCCTGGGGGCGATCGCCCTTGTTGGCTGCAATTGTACAGGGAAACGCTAAGGACAACCGATTTTATTTTGCGCCATCACCGTGGCCAAGAAAAACCGTTGTCATTCGGAGGGAAACTCGCCGATCAGTCTGGCCCTAAATCAAGCGACACAGTTGATCTTGGTGGAGCACAACTTCCCCTTGGGACGGGAGCCAAGCGACCCAGGATTGTTCTCCGTGGGGACATAACAAAAGCGCATATTCTTCTTCGGCGATCGCCTCAGGGGTTTGGGCTAACTTAACCCAATCACTGTTTGCTTGGGCCGGCGCAAAAGCCGTATCAAAGGGGTGTTCCGTTGTGTTGGGGCAGTAGCGAATACTGGATAAATCAAGGGAAGGGGTGCGTTGCATCAGGATTTTCTCCGAGACGAGTATTTGAGATACAGAGCATAGATGATTAGCCAGCCTAATCATTGCAATGTTTGTATTTAATGATACAGAAAATATTCCAAAAACCAGGGTCTGCCATAGAAGTTTACGGATTGTTGCCCAGGACAACCGCGCCAAAATCTATTGATTTACCCCCATGATTAGGTACAAACGAACGATATTTGTCCTAGGAACAAGGGTGATCATTGTGGGCATAAATGAGTTTCATTAGCCCATCAAAAGACCTTACCCTGGAAATTCCCCCTTGAATGGAGGGGGGGGTTAGATGTTAGGATGAAATTGGATAGGGATAATTAAATTTTTTGAAACTTTAGTTTTCTACACAGAATAATAACCCCTTAAGCCCAAGCAGAATGCCATTTAGGTGCTGCCTTGGGGAGTCCCCCTTAAGTGGGTCGATCTATTTTAGATCTTAATTGGTTCGGGAAAATACGGCCTAATTTTGGCTTTTATTTTCATTGAATGTGTGTGTAAAAAGCGAAGAATGGGAATATTAAAGCTGTAAAGAAAAGCGAACAATAGTCTCAGGTTGATCCCTTTGGGAAAAATCTGAGGACTTAGCGTAATTTCCAGTTGTAATTTCGGATTATGGGGAACAAAAAAACAATTTTACCTGTGGCATAAAGATTAACCACCGGGAAAGTTGGTGCTTCGGAATGCAACTTTTCGCTGCAGTTGATTGTCTCTGTCCAGCACAGAGAGACACCATCTAGTTCAGATATGTGGGGGAAGATCATATGCCAGTACAAATTTATTTCTTGATCGTTGTTTATCTATTCACGATCCTGTGGGAGAAAATTAAATATCAAGATCCTCATTAGGCAGTTGCAGCGGTAGGGTGAAGGTTAGCCAAGCGCCTCGATATTTGGGGTGATTGCGGGCGGTAATTGAGCCGCCGTGGGCAGTAATAATTTGCTGCACGATCGCTAAGCCTAGCCCACTCCCCTGGCGCAAATCGGTATTATCTCCCGGTCTTGTTCTTGCTTGGTCGCCCCGGTACAAGCGCTCAAACACAAATGGCAAGTCTTCTGGATCAAAGCCAACGCCTTGATCGATCACTTCTACGGTAACGAAGTCTGAATCGACTTCAGGGGGAGATACAGTAACAAAAATGGCCTCCCCAACGGGATTGTATTTAATGCCATTGTCAAAAAGATTGAGAAAAACCTGGGTGAGGTGATCGCCATCGGCGGTCATTTTTAATGCATCTGGCCCCTGATATTGTCGCGTGACTTGTTTTTGTTGGGCGAGGGGGGTGAGGGTTTCCCAAGCATCGTTAATCAACTGCACCAGATCAAAGGTTTGGTAGCTCAAAACTTGGTGGGGGTGGGACTCTAGTCGGCTCAGTTCTAGCCAGTCCTGGACAAGGTAAAATAAACGATTAATTTCCTTAAGAATTTGACCAGCCCATTTCAATTCCAAGCCCGTTAGACGCTGTTCTAGGGTTTCTGCGAGGAGCCGCATCGCCGTTAGGGGCGTTCGGAGCTCGTGGGTCAGATCAGACAGTAATTTTTCTTGGGAACGTTTCAGGATGTGAATCGGCTCTTGGTTCTCTAAAAAAACCGCCACATCGCCACGACTTAAAGGGATAGTGCTTCCCCGCAGGTGTATCGGTTGGTTGGGGCCTTCAGCACGGGTTTGGGCGTCATGGCTCGGAAAAAATTCCCATTCCTGGCTTTGGGCGGTGCGAGCGCTGCGGGTGGTTTCGATGAGCTGGTCTAACTCATAGGAGCGGACTAATTCCAGCAAGAGACGAATTTGCCCTGGCTGCCAACGATTCAAGCACAGGAGCTGTCGGGCCTTTGGGTTGCACAAAATGAGTTGATTATCCATGTCAACCCGCAGATATCCAAAGGGGGCATTTTCGATCACCCGATACCATTGGTCTAGTTCTGCCTGGAGTTCTTGTTTTTCTTCGTAGAGGCTTTTTAGTTCCCGGCGGAGGGAAGAAAGGGGCGCAAAGAGAAGCTCGTCACTGGGATGTTCACCGTAGGAGTAAAGCATTTGTCGGACTTGTTGCTTTTGGCGCTGTTGCCAAGTGAAACAAATAATGCCTGCTGTGCCACAGCCAATGATTATCGGAATCCAAATCATGCTTTGATACGGGTGCTTTTGGCGATCGCCGTTATTTGCTAGGGGTTACTCAGGATGATGGCGTTGAGAATGGGGCAGGACTTTCCCATTGGTGGTATTACTATTTAGAAACCACCGTGCCGTTCTTCGCCTGACAACATGGATCTTACCCTGTTCCTCCAGCAACTTCTCAATGGTCTTTCCATTGGTAGTGTCTACGCGATTTTTGCCCTGGGCTATACCCTCGTTTTTTCGATTCTTGGCATTATTAACTTTGCCCACGGAGCGATTTTTACCCTAGGCGCTTACTTCACTTATCTCTTTGCCGGGGGACAATTTGGCTTCAATGGCTTCTTGGCCCAGGTGAAATTACCCTTTGCCCTGCCCTTTGGTTTGGCGTTATTAATTGGCTGCGGCTTCGCGGGCTGCGTTTCGATGTTAGTAGAATGGCTCGCGTTTCGTCCTTTACGCCTCCGGGGCGCCGATCCTCTCCTGAGTTTGGTCTCCAGTCTGGGGGCTGCCGTGGTGATTGTGAATGGGATTCAGCTGTTGGTGGGCGCAGAGATTTATACGTTTCCAGCGGATATTTACGGTGGTTTGCCGGAGTCGATTAACTTTGGCTCTCCAGAGCGACCGATTCTGATCCGGACAGTACAGCTCATTATTTTGATGGTGTCCGCACTGGTTGTGACCCTGTTGACCTATGGCATGACCCGAACGAAATTTGGGAAAGCGATCCAAGCGGTGGCAGAGGACAGCACAACCGCCAGTCTCTTGGGGATTAATACGGAACAAGTGGTGCGGGTGACGTTTTTTGTGAGTGGTGCCTTGGCGGGCCTGGCGGGAACATTGGTGGGTTCTAGCGTGAGCATTGCGGGGCCTTATTTCGGCATTAGCTATGGTTTGAAGGGATTAGGCGTAATTGTTCTAGGGGGTTTGGGAAATATTCCGGGAGCGGTGCTGGGCGGTTTAATTATCGGCATGGCAGAAGCATTCATTCCAGCGGATTTTTCAGGGTATCGGGAGGCGATCGCCTTTGCGTTACTGTTTGGGATGTTGCTGCTCCGGCCCCAGGGGTTATTGGGCCAAAAAACGATTCAAAAGGTGTGAGATGGCGGCATTTTTGAGTACCTATGGCTATTTGATCGTTTCTACGCTTCTGGGGGCACTGTTGGGGATCTCGGTTTACCTACCACTGATGGCGGGGCAGCTTTCTTTGGCGACACCGGGTTTCTATGCCCTGGGGGGTTACATTGCGGCGATCCTCTCGACCCAGGCGATCGCCTTTACGGGGACTATCTTTCCACTGCCTTGGCTCCTGGGGGAAATGGCCCTGGCGGGGTTAGCCTCTGGAATAGTTGCTCTGATCATTGGCGTGCCTGTGTTGCGGTTGCGGGGGATTTATTTGGCGATCGCCACCATCGCTTTAGTGGAAATTGTCCGGGTATTGTCGCTAAATTTGCCCATTACCGGGGGCGCTGTGGGGATTTTTGGCATTCCCCAACCCTTTCGCAGTCCCCTCGGTTATCTGTGGTTGGTGGGGCCGTTGCTAATCATCATGGGTGTTTTGGTATGGCGTCTAGAAAATACCAAGGTGGGCCGCGCCTTTAACGCCATCCGTGAGGACGAACTCGCCGCCAGTGCCATGGGCATTAACCCGACTCAATATAAGGTGTTGGCGTTTGTACTGGGGGCAATTTTAGCGGGTGTTGTCGGGGCGATCGCCGCCCATTTTCTCAACACTTGGAATGCGCGCCAGGGTACCTTTGATGCCAGTATCACCTACCTAGCCTTTGTGTTGGTCGGGGGTAGTCGTACTTTTTTAGGGCCGATTCTGGGGGGCATTGTCCTCACGGCTCTCCCGGAAGTGCTGCGGGGTCTAGGAGATGCGCGGCTGATCTTTTTCGGTTTGCTTTTGCTGCTGGGGACGATTTTTTATCCCCAGGGTTTGATTACCCCCGAACTGCTACGTCGTTGTTTACCCACTGCTTTGAAGCCTAAAATCTAATTTTTATCGTTAAATCGCCGCTTTTTTCCCTTGTTTGACCAATTTATCTAGAAATAATGGAAACAATCACTCTCACTCGCCCCGATGACTGGCATTTGCACCTCCGCGACGGGGAAGCACTCAAGGCTGTTTTGCCCGATACGGTGCGCCAATTTGCCCGGGCCATTGTGATGCCCAACCTCAAGCCCCCTGTGCGTACCGTTGCTGAGGCCGCTGCCTATCGCGATCGCATTTTGGCCGCCATTCCCCCAGGGCAGACCTTTGAACCTCTGATGACCCTCTACCTCACGGACAATACCAGTCCTGCTGAAATTCAAGCCGCGAAAGAATCCGGGTTTGTGAAAGCGGTGAAATATTATCCCGCTGGTGCCACAACCAACTCTGACTTTGGCGTCACAGATATTCGTAAATGTGATGCGGTGTTTGAGGCGATGCAAGCGGTTGATCTGCCCCTGCTGCTCCATGGAGAGGTGACCGATCATCGGGTGGATGTGTTTGACCGGGAAAAAGTTTTTATCGAAACTTATCTCCGTCCCCTGAAGGAACGCTTTCCGCAGCTACGCATTGTTTTAGAGCACATCACCACTAAAGATGCGGTGGAATTTGTCCTGGCGAGCGATGAAAAAGTGGCGGCGACGATTACCCCCCAACATTTGCTGTTCAATCGCAACAGTATTTTCCAGGGCGGCATTCGGCCCCATTTCTACTGTTTACCGATCTTGAAACGAGAGACCCACCGGGAAGCACTTCTGGAAGCGGCAACCTCTGGCAATCCAAAGTTTTTCCTCGGCACCGATAGTGCGCCCCATGGCCGCGATCGCAAAGAAAGTGACTGTGGCTGTGCGGGGTGTTATTCGGCGCTCCATGCCCTAGAGCTATACGCCACGGTGTTTGAAGCAGCAGACGCCCTGGATAAACTTGAAGGCTTTGCCAGTTTCTATGGGCCAGATTTTTACCAACTGCCCCGTAATACGGAAAGAATCACCTTAACGAAAACCCCTTGGCAGATTCCCGACGCGCTGCCTTTTCCGGAATCAAGTCTTGTGCCCCTTTGGGCTGGCCAGGAATTGAGCTGGAAATTCGCCCCGGTCGCCTAGGAATTTTCGTACCAACTGGCGCGCCAGGCGGCCTCTGCTTCGGCGATCGCCAAATCCTGTTTTGCCTTTTGGTAATACTTTTGCAAATTACGGAGCTTATCAACTTGTTCCCGGAGACGGCGGCGCTGGGCCGAAACTTCCGGTTCCGTAAACTCAACTTCTGAAACTTTGAGGTGCACAGCCGTCAGGTGGGTACGGTGCTTCCTCTTCTTCTTTTTCTTACCCAGTTCAGCTTCAATGACGACGTTTACTAAATGGCTTGGCATCTGACCGCCATGCTGTTGATTATCGGCTTGGATCGCCATATCGAGGACGGTGGTTGGGATATTTTCCGGGAGAATCTTGGCGTCCTGGAGCTGGTGATTAACCGTTTGGGAGACTTGGTTAAGGGTGCGACGAATACGTTTTTCAGTGGTTTTGCACCATTCGAGCCAATAATCTGGGCTATTTTCATCAGTGGAGACTTCTACCGCAGGCCCCTGCATCATTTCGGCCAAACTATCGGCGATGCGCTCTGCCAACTGGGACAATTCCCGCCGCTTTTCTTTGTCTTCGAGTTGGGCTGGCAGTTGATCATCTTTATCTATTTTGTCTTCTGGCGGCTCATCGGTGGCGATCGCCTGATCGAGACTTTCAAAAACTTCAAACAATTCTTGATCAAGATCCTCGCTATTTTCCATGTCGCCAGCATCAACAAAAAATTCGGCCATCACTTCCGATTCCGCTTCACTCGGCTGATCCTCTGGCTCTGTTAGGAGGGTGTGCAAGCGAGTCTGGAGGTCGATTCCCTGTTGGCGTAGTTCCTGTTGCAGGGCTTGCCGCTGACTATGGGAAAGTTGCAAAAACTTTTGAGGATAAATCTGGGTGCAGAGTTGGTAACTGGCGAGAACCAATTGACGTTTGAGGCTATCTCCGAGGCAATTGAGGTAATCGCCATAGGCGCTGGTCAGGGCTTCACGCACCCCCACTACCCGCTCACTAATGGTGGCTAAATCTCGACGAACCTGTTCAATTGCTTTGACCATTCACTTCCTAAATCTTATTGGTGTACGGGGGCTTATTTGGACGGGTAACGATGTAACGATTGCAAAAATCAAACCTCAAGATGTTTTATTGTCTGAGATGGTCGACGAAAAGGAAAGGGAGGATGCCGCACTCCCCAAGGGGCGATCGCCCCACCTAAGCCGTCAATTTCTGCTGGGGAAAGTCAAGACGACGAATGTTGCCTAGCTGTCCCCCTTTTTCCTAAGCTTAGACAATCAGCCCCCAAAGCTGACCCTAATCTTTTTAGAAAATCCTTTACCAAACCATTTATCAAATTATCAAAGCAATTTCCTATGTCCCACTCTACCGATGCCCATACCCTTGCCCGCTGGATGGCAGGGGAGTTTTCTAACGAAGCCCAGGCCCTCGCCAATCCGCCCCTCTGGGCTCATATCAAAGTTTGTATGCGCCCCCTGCCTAATCAATTTTTCGATGGCTATGGCCTCTACCTCGAACAGGCCTACAGCTCTGATACCTCTGCTCCTTACCGTTTGCGCCTGTTTCATATCAAACCCGTCGATGACCACATGGAACTGGTGCATTACAAACCCAAGGATGATGCCAAAACCAAATATATGGGTGCTGCCCGCAACCCTGCCATGATGCAGCACTTTGACATGGCCGATCTAGACCCCATGCCCGGTTGCGACATGATCGTCACCTGGAGTGGGACGAGCTTTAAGGGCACTGTTCAGGCCGGAAAAGGCTGCCGGGTTGTGCGTTATAACAAAGAGAGCTACCTCGATAACAGCTTTGAAATCACCGATAACGCCTTGATCAGTATTGATCGCGGTCGTGATCCGGTCACCGATAAAATTCTCTGGGGCTCCCTGGCGGGAGCGTTTGAGTTTGAAAAGATCAACAATTTCTCTGGGGAAGTTCAACCCCATTAACCTCTAAAATAAAATTCATCACAATTAGGAGAGAAGCAAAAATTATGGCGGCTAAACTGAAGAAAGGAAGCCTTGTGCGGGTGATTAAAGAACAATTCACCAATAGCCTCGAAGCGAAAGCGAGTGATTCCCGTTTACCCGCCTACTTTTTCGGAAGCCAAGGCGAAATCCTCGATCTCGACGATGAATATGCCTTTGTACGTTTCTATACCCCAACCCCCAGTGTTTGGCTCCGTCTCGATCAACTCGAAGCTGTTTAAATTTGGAATAGTCCCATGTGTGCGATCGCCGTCCCTTCCATTTCCTGTAAAGCGCCCCAAGTGACGGTGATCGGTGCCGGAAAAGTCGGTAGTACCCTAGCCCAACGGGTCATCGAAAAAAACCTCGCGGATGTGGTCTTGCTCGATATTGTTGAAGGTCTTCCCCAAGGCATTGCCCTTGATTTATACGAGGCCCAGGGTTTAGAAGGGCACCATAAAACCATTCTCGGCACCAATGATTATGCTGATACAACGGGTTCCGACATTGTGGTGATTACCGCTGGGCTGGCCCGCAAGCCCGGCATGAGCCGAGAAGATCTGCTCCATTACAATGCCAAGATCGTTGTCCATGCCACAAGAGAAGCCATGGAGCGCAGCCCCCAAGCCATTTTTATCGTGGTGACAAACCCGATGGATGTGATGACCTACCTCACCTGGAAGGTGACGGGTTTGCCAGTGAACCATGTGCTGGGCATGGGGGGCGTCCTAGATTCAGCCCGTTTACGCACCTTTATTGCGATGGAACTAGGGGTCAGTACCGGGGATGTTTCAACCCTCGTCCTTGGGGGCCATGGAGATTTAATGGTGCCGCTGCCCCATTACTGTACGGTGAGTGGTATCCCAATTACTGAGTTGATGGATGCCACTAAAATTCAAGGATTGATCGAACGCACCCAGAATGGTGGCGCAGAGATTGTGTCCCTCCTTAAAACGGGCAGTGCTTTCTATGCTCCGGCTTCGTCTGTTTGTCACATGATTGAGTCCCTCATTCAGGATCAATCTCGTCTGTTACCTGCCTCGGTTTATCTTCAAGGTCAGTATGGTTTGACGGATTTGTTCTTGGGGGTGCCCTGTCGGTTGGGGTGCCGGGGCGTAGAAGCAATTGTTGAGATCCCTTTGACCGATGCTGAACTGGCACAATTGCATCGCTCTGCGGCTTCGGTACGGGATAGCCGCGATCAGGCCCTCTCTAAACTGAGTTTTTGATAGACCGTCCATGGCAGTGTCGGTGGAATATTGGTTAATTTCCCTGGAAAAACTGGGACAGTCGAAGGCACTGTGGTGGCTCTTGAGCGATGACGAACAACGGCGAGCCAAGGAGTTTAAATTCCTAGACTTGCAACGGCGTTTTATTCTGGCACGGGCTGGTTTAAGGCAAATCCTTGGGTTTTATCTCCAGCGAGATCCCAGGGCGATCGCCTTTGATTATGGTGACCACGGGAAACCGCTGTTGCCGGACATTGCGTTTAATTTATCCCACACAAAAAAATTAGCCCTTTGTGCCATTAGCTTAGATGTTCCCCAAGGCCACTTAGGGGTGGATTTAGAAGCAAAAAGACGAAAAAGTGACATTCTAGGGCTTGCAAAACGATTTTTTACGGCAGCAGAATTTGATTTCCTGCGACAGCTCCCAGAAACAGCGCAACAATCGGCCTTTTTACAACTCTGGACAGCAAAAGAAGCTTATCTAAAGGGCACCGGTTTGGGCCTACAAGGGGGATTAGACGCCGTTGAAGTGCACCTAAAACCCACACCCCAACTCATTACCCCTGACCCGCAACCTTGGTCGTTATTTTGGGGGGAGCCGGATCAAAATCATTGGGGGGCGATCGCCATTGATCAACCTAGTGCCCAGTTTACAAACCGGGGGGAATGGATGCTATATGATGGGGCAGTTTGAGGCTTTCCTTCGTCTTCTCAAAACAAGCTTTTTAATCTCCATCCCTATAAAAAAAATCACAAATCACTATGGTCGGCTATCTCGTCTATCTCACCATCTCAGCGGCAACCTACGGCATTTTTTGTCTGGGCCTCAATTTGCAATGGGGCTTTACGGGCCTGATTAACTTTGGTCATGTGGCTTTTATGACCGTCGGTGCCTATGCCACAGTTTTACTCTCCAGCCAAGGCGTGCCCTTACTGCTTTCTCTCGCCATTGGGGCTGGGGTCGCGGCTTTACTGGGGCTGCTCATTGGCCTCTCAACCCTGCGGCTGCGGGAAGATTATTTGGCAATTGTGACCATTGGGGTGTCTGAATTGGTGCGGTTGGTGGCCCTCAACGAAGAATGGTTAACCAGGGGAGCCTTTGGGGTGCAGGGTTATCCGTTGCCCCTGGGAAGTTTTCGACCGAACCAAGTGGGTAAGATTTCTTTGATTTTTTGGTTGACGATCATTGCAATTTTTGCAGCATGGCAATTGTGGCGGGGGTTGCGCTGGCGCTGGAAAAAACTCAAAAAACAGGAAAAATCTGGTTTAGGGGTGATTGTCTGGGGCATCCTTGGGGGCGGCATCATCACCAGTTTGTTTATCAATGGCTGCATTGCCCTCCAAAATTACAACTACAAAGCAGGGCTGATGTTGCTGTCGGTGGTCGCCTTGACTTTGGTGTATGCCGGTCTGGAATATCTGGTGCGATCCCCCTGGGGTCGGGTGCTGAAGGCGATTCGCGAAGATGAGGAAATCCCCCGTGCCCTCGGTAAAAATGTTTTTTGGTATAAGTTGCAGGCCTTTATGCTCGGTGGGGCGATCGCCGGTGGAGCGGGTTCTTTTTATGCGTGGCAGTTGACCAATGTTTATCCGGCTAATTTTGATCCGTTAGTCACCTTCAACGCTTGGACAATTGTGGTGTTAGGCGGCGCTGGCACGAATCCCGGTACTTTAATTGGTGCGCTCATTTTCTTTGCCTACGACTCCCTGACGCGGTTTGTGTTGCCCCAGTTAAATTTGGTGGACGATGCCCGCCTCGGCGCATTACGGATTATGGTGATTGGTCTAATTTTGATGGTGCTGATGGTGTGGCGGCCCCAGGGAATTTTGGGGAATAAAGATGAGTTGACCCTTGGTAAATAATTGGCAAAATTTCCGGCATTACCGTTATTACTGCTGAGATAAACATAACGTCCTGGCATTTCCTACGTTAATCTATGGGAAATGCTTTTTTGTCGCCCATTATCTCCGTTCATTTGCCATGTCTACCGTTAGCTTACTTGCGGCCCAAGCCTACGAGCTGCCCGAACTGCGCCAATCCCTTGAAACTTTGCTGGAGCCATTGGGGGGGATGGCGGCTTTTGTGAAACCAGGCGATCGCGTTTTGCTAAAACCGAATATGCTCACCGGGGCACGGCCGACCAAAGAATGCATTACCCGTAAGGAAGTGGTTTACTGCGTCGCCCAGATGGTTTTAGAAGCAGGCGGCAAACCCTTTATTGGTGACAGTCCGGCTTTTGGGTCGGCCCAGGGAGTCGCGAAAAATAACGGCTATTTACCCTTGCTCGAAGAGTTGGAGATTCCCCTGGTGGAATTCCACGGCAAACGGTACCGCACGGAAGGGGACAACTACCAAAATTTACGCCTCTCGAAGGAAGCGATGGAGGCGGATGTGGTGATTAATCTGCCCAAGGTAAAATCCCACGTGCAACTCACCCTGACCCTGGGTGTAAAAAATTTGTTTGGTTGTGTGCCTGGGAAAATGAAAGCTTGGTGGCACATGGAAGCGGGCAAAGATCCCGAACAGTTTGCAACGATGCTCATCGAAACGGCCCAGGCGATCGCCCCGGATTTGACGATCCTTGATGGGATTATTGGTCACGAAGGCAATGGCCCCAGTGGTGGCGAACCGAAGCAATTGGGCGTATTGGGGGCTTCTACGGACGTTTTTGCCCTAGACCGGGCGATGGTGGATATTTTAGGCGTTGAACCGGAATTAGTGCCGACGGTGGCGAAATCCATGGAACTAGGACTCTGTAGTGATCTGACAAACATTCACTTTCCCCTAGCGACGCCGCAACAGTTGGCGATCGCCGATTGGAAACTCCCCGAAGCCCTAATGCCCATCGACTTTGCCCTACCCCGCATTCTCAAGTCTACTTTTCGACACTTCTACATTCGCTTTATCAAAGAACCCATGGCTTCCTATAGCGGCAAGTAGGTTGAGTTTGGCCCTGTCTAGTTGCAAAATTTAGTCTGGGCCAGCACAAATTATCTAACCTAGAATTCCTTCTCGGACAATTGCGGCTTTCGGTTTTCTGTAAACTAAGCGGGTGAGGGGAATCGAACCCCTATCATCAGCTTGGAAGGCTGAGGTTTTACCACTAAACTACACCCGCAAGCGGTTTAGACACTCACACAAATCTAGCATCTTTAAGTCACTTTGACCAGAAAAATCATAAATTTTTTCTCTTCTCCCCCAAGGGATTGTTACCGGAAAAACTGTGGTTTAGTCGCGGTACGAGATTCTAGGTATTGGGTCATTAATAGGCTTAGGAAAGAAATCCCTGTCAAAATCGCCACAAATATGGCAGCAAGGGTCTGATCGCCCGTTTGCACCGCTTCATAAATGGCCATGGGCATCGTTTGGGTTAACCCAGGGATATTGCCAGCTACCATCAGGGTTGCGCCAAATTCACCGAGGGCCCGGGTAAAACTCAGCAAAATTCCCACTAAAACGCCACGGTTTGCTAACGGCAGCCACACCCGCCAAAAAATTTGCCATTCCGATTGCCCCAGGGTCGCCGCCGCCTCCAAATAAATGGGATTGACGCTTTGTAGGGCTGCTTTGGTGGTTTTAAACATAAGTGGCAGAGCCATGACTGTCGCCGCGATGGTGGCCCCTTGCCAGGAAAAAATTAGGCGAATTTGAAACCATTGATCTAACCAGAATCCCAGTAAACCCTGTTGACTCAAGAGTTGTAGTAAATAGAAGCCAACGACGGTGGGCGGCATCACTAACGGTAAAGTGGCGATCGCCTCTAGCCAAAATTTCCCCCAGAACTGATAGCGCACGACGCCATAGGCCAACCCTCCCCCAAAAAACGTCGATAAAATTGTGGCGAATCCGGCCACCTTGAGGGAAATCCATAGGGCAGGCAACACAACTGCGATCGCCTCAGGCGAGAACATCAAACCCCAGACCTCAAAACGCGCTTAAAGTTCAAAAAACAGCGGAGAATCCCAGAAAAAATCTCGATTTGCCGGAAAATTGTCAATTCAATCACGTTTTTTCCAAGCCAATTTATCGATACTAAAATAGAGTTAACCCCCGAAACAAGTCGGCATTTGTTTGGCGATCGCCCCAAAATCCCCTACACCAAATTTTCCCATCATCGCTCCGCACACCCATCATTTTTATCAAGGGATCATCTCAATGCACTCTTCTCCTAGTAATCGTCATCATCTTCATTATTCTGGCCTTTTTCGCAACCGACGCCTTGATTTATTCCAATCCCTACGATTTTGGCTCAATGCCATCGAATTCACGACCCCCGAAGCCGCCCACCTCGTCTGCCGCTTGATTCCCGCCCAATGCCCCTTTGCCCGCGATGTGAGCCTTTTAGGGCGCGTTTTATTTAGTATTCCGCCCTTGTGCAAACTCAACCCCCTCTATAACGAACTGGTCGCACTCCGCTTTCGGGCTCTCACCTTCCTCGCTGAAACCGGTGAAGACATCAATATGTACTGCCAATGAGAAACACAGCCCTATGGCAGATCCCACAACCTGAGATACACTAGGTCAAGAATCAATTACCCTTTGGTTTTCCTGAATTTGACCCCTGCTGAGTACAAGACCCTATGCCCAGACAAGCAGACGAATACGCTATTTTTTTCCTGATCGAAGGTGGTCACCGCGAGGAAGTTCGCTTTAGCGACATCAAAGAATTTCAAAAATGGTACAGCAGTGTTCTAATTCCCAAGGCTGAGGCCGACGACTTTATCAATGTGCCGATTAAGAATATGCAGGGAGAATTTATGGTTGTTCGCCCTTCTAGTATCAAGGCCATTCGGGTAGAACCTGTATTTCTCGGTAGTATTGAGCGTTTCTAAAATCGTTCGTTCTCGGAATTATTTGAACTTCATCGGATCACACTGGCCAGTGATTTATCCGATACCGTACAGCTCAAAACAGACCCAGTTTCCTTTGAAAAGCTAAGAACCGTGACACAAATATTAATTTGAAAGTACGAATTTGACTTTTGATGGGGGTAGAGAGACTTGAACTCTCACGACATTTTACTGTCAACGGATTTTAAGTCCGCAGCGTCTACCATTCCGCCACACCCCCGTTTGGGCACTCTTACAAGTAAATCATAGTTTTTAGGTTTCGACAAGCATTCATCTCTGTTTATTACCCTAGAAAAGCAATTTAGTCACTGTTTCGAGTGAGAGCGTGATATGCTTGTTGAATTGTGGAATTTTCTAAAATCCTTGATTGTCTCCATTAAAAAGACAGTCAAATTTTGGAATGTTTACAGCCCGTGGGACGTCAAGTTTCGACCTCCCTCCCGTGGGTAAAAATCTCAAAAAGAGCCGTAGTAAGCGGTTTGGGGTCTTTATTTCTACACTCATTTTTTACTTGTAAGGAGAAAGAAAACCTTATGGCTCGTTATCGTGGAGCACGTCTACGCATCACCCGTAGACTCGGAGAACTACCGGGTTTAACCCGTAAAAGCGCCCGTCGGGAATATCCCCCGGGACAGCATGGCCAGGGTCGCCGCAAGCGTTCTGAATATGCAATTCGTTTGGAAGAGAAGCAAAAGCTACGCTTCAACTATGGTGTATCCGAAAAGCAGCTCATTCGTTATGTGCGTAAAGCGCGACGGACGACTGGTTCTACGGGACAGACCATTCTGCAATTGTTAGAAATGCGTTTGGATAATACTGTCTTCCGTTTGGGGATGGCTGGTACCATTCCTGGGGCGCGCCAGTTGGTAAACCATGGTCACATCTTGGTTAATGGCCGGGTTGTGGATATTCCGAGTTATCAATGTCGTCCTGGAGATGTGATCACCGTGCGTGACCGCGATCGCTCTCGGAAATTGGTCGAAGCGAACATGGAATTTCCCGGTTTAGCGAATATTCCCAGCCACTTGGAATTTGATAAGCCCACTCTAACCGGTAAGGTTAACGGCATCATCGAACGGGAATGGGTTGCACTCCAAATTAACGAGCTACTTGTGGTGGAATACTACTCTCGGATGGCCTAAATATTATTTGGCAATTTTTGCAAAGTTCATTATTTGGGAGAGGGGCAATTATGCCCCTTTTTTTGTAGGGGAGAGTGGCTAGAATGAGGGAAATGTCAGAGGCGATCGCCTTTTTCTTTGTGTTGCTATGGTTCAGTCTGTTCCGATCCTCAAACAAATTCAGGTCGCCCTTGCCGCAAAGGACTATGGCCGGATGCGCCAATTGCTGCTGCAATGGCAAAAGGTAGAGCCAAAAAATCCTTGGTTCCGTTTGTATGTGGCCCGGTGGTGTGAAGAAACGGAACAATGGCAGAAGGCCGAAAAGGGTTATCGACGGTTACTCAAAGGCGTTTCTGTGCCCAAGGTAGTCACCCAAGCGCGGCAAGGTTTGGCCCGACTCGAAGCAAGGGAATTAGCTCTGACCCAAGCTGCGATCGCCGAAGAAAAGGCTGCCCCCGGCGGAGAAGTTTATGGTCTGATCGTGTTAGAGCCCATTAGCCCCAAACAAAAGAAAACAGCCGCCCAATATTTCGCGACAGTATTACGCACCGATGCCTACTCGGCGGGATTACAACTGCCCCTGAAATCTTGGCGCTTATTCCGCACAGGTGCCTTGGGAGAACTCCGTTTTTTAAAGAAAGCCCTCACCCAGGGCAATATTCCCAGTTTTTGTCTCTCTTTGGCCCAGTTACAAAATATTCCGGTGATCCAAGTCCAGACCATTGAACAACTCGATCCCCATTTGCTGCTCCGGGGCCTTGATGAAACCCAACAGGCCGTTGAATATACAGTGCCTTGGTCGGAGATTTCCCAATGGGTAACGGGCATGTTGCCCATTTTTGAAGAATCTCTCGAAAAAGACGGTCGCGGCAAATCTTATTACAAAACAAAAATCCTTGATTATGCTCAATTCTGCGATTTACATTGGGGCGATCGCCAAGTGATTTTCCGGCTGAATGACCAGCATTACCAATTCCAGCAGGGATTATCTTTTCTCGAAGCAACCCAAAATCCCATTGAACATCTCAGTAACCGCCACAACTGGAATCAGATGCAACACCGTCTTACTGAGCACCTGAGCCATAGTCGAAAATGGTCAGACTTTAAGAGTTTCGCAAATAATGCCCGTGACTTTCCGGAACTGCTGCGTAAAATCCAACCCCAAGTGAATCTATTCCGCCAGGAAACTCACCAAGATACCTATTGGGATCCGGCCTGGCACCTCTACAGCACAATTATTTTCGCCCATGGTGCCGAAACCCATTCTGAGGCGATCGCCCAAAAGAACTAACGATTGATTTTGTTAACTTAAATAACCCTAAAAAGTCGGCACCGTATCAGTGCGCATATTGGGGTTGCTGCCAGAACTGGAGTTGGGGTTAGTTGCATTGGGATTCGGCAGCGCCTCCACCGTCCCAGCACAATAATCAGACGCGGGCCAAGCGGCAATGCGAGTATTATTATTGCGGAAATTTACGAGGAAAGACCGGTATCGCTCCAGACTAGACCGATCTTTGGGACTAATGCGCTTCATGGTGTCGAGGACTTGGATCGCCCGGGGCCAGTTTTGCCCGCAGAGGGCTTCTCGCATCTGAACATTGAGAAAGCCATTTTTCATATTGGCCTGGGCGATCGCCTTTGACCCCGGTAGGAGCATTCCCGCCAAGGCACAGGCCCAAACAAAACCCTTTATCTTCATCGGATGTTTCCTCACAGCGATGTTCACGCCCATATTTTACTGGAGAAAACCTTTAGACTTTGGTGAAAGGTTAATTGATTACCTAGGTGGGAATCGCCTCCCCAGGCCGGAGCCGCGCCCATTTTCCTTTTTCTTGGGAAAAACTCGCACAACCCACCACATCCCATTCCATCTCGATCATCTCCCCCTCGGAGCGGATATTGACGTTGATCGTCGGTTCGATGGGAGAAAAATTAGGCTGGTCGGTTAGGTGGGGTTGTTGGTGCTGGGTTTCAACGACATGGTAGGTTTCGCAGCGGTCAACATATTCACAGTCCACGCAAATGCACATGGGGCGCACCTCCAGGGGTTACGGAACTTTGTTTTAGTATAGCGAGATCCCCAGAGGCGATCGCCCCCAAAAAGAATCCCCAATGCCGCACACACCAGGGATTTATTACTTTTTGGCAATAATTAGATTTAATGATCTTTTAGGGTTGCCAAAACCTGTTCCGAAACTTTATCTGGTACCTCCTGGAGGTGGTCATATTGCCAATCAAAAAAGCCGACCCCAAAGGTGAGCGATCGCAGTTCGATGATTAAATTGTGCATTTCGGCGAGGGGGAAATAACCCGTGATGTGGTCCCAACCGCGCCAATCGGTCAAACTTTCGTAGCCGAGAATTTGGCCCCGTTTACTGCTGATGAGCTGCAAGGCATTGGAGGTAAATTCATTGGGAATATAGATATTGATCAGCAAAATAGGCTCTAGCAACTGAGGATCACATAAGGGCATCCCTTCCGTCATCGCAATGCGTGCCGCTTGTTTAAAAGCTTGCTCAGAACTGTCTACGGCATGATACGAACCATTGGTGAGGGTCACATCCACATCCACCACCGGGAAACCCAAAGGCCCCTGAGTTAAGTATTCCCGCACTCCCATTTCCACCCCAGGAATGTACTGTCTAGGGACAACGCCACCGACGATGGTTTCGTGGAACTGAAAACCCGTGCCCCGATTAAGCGGCTTAATTTCGAGGTACACATCCCCAAAGGCGCCATGGCCCCCGGTTTGGTGTTTATAACGACCATGGGAGCTACCGCCATGGCGGATTGTTTCTTTGTAGGGCACCCGTGGTAAATGGGTCGTCATCGGCAGGTTATATTTGCGGCGGAGACGTTCGAGGGCCACCTGGAGATGGATATCCCCTTGGCCCCAGAGGATGACTTCGTGGGTGTCACCATGTTGTTCCCAGGCCAGGGATGGATCTTCATCGACTAGTTTGTTGAGGGCATTACTCAGCTTGACTTCATCTTTGCGATTTTCTGGGGCGATCGCCAAAGCATAAACCGGTTGCATCACCGTGGCTGTCCGGAGCGGCTTCAGGGGTTTATCACCACTACTGAGGGTTTCGCCGACCTTGACATCCTCCAGGCGAGCCAGGGCAACAATTTCTCCGGTAATCGCCCTTTGGATCGGCTTTTGTTGGTGTCCCATCAGTTGGTAAATTCCCGCTGGTCGGAGACCATTGAGGAGCATCCCTTCCTGGAGTTCCCCTTGCCAAACCCGCACTAGGGATAGTTTTCCACCCTGGGGCGTATAGAAGTTCTTTAAAACCTGCACAACGGTTTCCTGGGGGGAAGCTTTGAGTTCCCGACGGGCGGTGGTATCCACAGGGGCCGGGGCCTCCTGCACCAAAATATCGAGGAGTGGTCGGACACCATAATCTTCGCTGGCAATCCCAAACACCACGGGCACAATTTGATCTGCGCTGAGTTCCTTGCGGAGATCCTGGAGAATTTCTTCTGAAGAAGGGGCTACTTCTTCCAGGAGCATTGCTAAAAGTTCATCATCAAAGTCGGCCAGGGTTTCTAGCATTTCTTCCCTGGTGATCTTTTCTTCAATGTGCAGTTCTTCCGGGAAAGGGACTGGATCTGCTGGACAGTCGGGATGGTAGTGATAGGCTTGTTCTGAAACTAAGTCGATGTAGCCCAGGAGGGTTTGCTGATCCTTGCGGATGGGGTACTGTTGGGGCACCAAGGGACGGTTCGAGGCTTCCTGGAGAGCAGCGAGGACATCGAGGAAGTTATTCTTGGCCCGATCCATTTTGTTGATAAAAACGATGTGGGGAATATTCCAATCGTCGAGGAATTTAAACAGGGGCGACAGGGTGAGAATTCTTTCGGTTTCTGGCTCACAAACAATCACAGCGGTGCCGACGCCCACAAGGGCATTGTAAGTTTCCTGGAGAAATTCAATGGAGCCGGGACAATCGAGAAAGGTCAGTTCAATATCTTGATATTTTGTGCTGGCGATGGACAGTTCGACGCTCATGGTATGGTCACGGGCCTCGGGGCTACTGTCACCAACGGTATTTTTGTCTTCGATGCGGCCTTTGCGAGTAGTGGCTTGGGTGAGAAAAAGTAGGCTTTCGAGGAGGGTGGTTTTACCCGCAGAATAGGGGCCAATGATCGCGATGTTACGGATATTTTCGGTCGTTCTGGTCATGATTTTCTCGTCTCGTGATTGAAGCAGGGGGCGCAATGGGGCAATATTTGCGGGGAAGTAGGAGATGATCCGCTGAAAAACGCTGGAACTTATGGGAAAAGCTAATCTTCTTGGGTAAGAGGGACAAGATACGCCCTAGTGGTAAGCCTAACGCCGTTTGGCAGCCTGCCGCGTAAAACTGATATGTCTCGTAAGGTATTTTGCGTTTAAGTTTAAGTTGGATAAATATCTGTAAATCTGTGCTGAATTTGTTTACGCTTCGCAATGTTTTGATCGCGCTGATCTTGGTGGGTTGGCCGAGGGGAGGGGCGATCGCCCAAGATGTTCCCCAGACTTCAGTGCCGCAAACATGGCCGAGTATTACCCCAACAACTCCGGCAGCCAAAGCCAAGCTCAGTGAGGGATTAGCCCTGATCCAACGGGGAAATTTAGACGGGGCGATCGCGCAATTTCAACAGGCGATCGCCCTTGATCCGCTCCTGTGGCAGGCCCATTACAATCTGGGTTTAGCCCTGGGGCAACGGGGTGATTTACCAGGCGCAGCCCAGGCTTTTAGCGAAACCATTGCCCTCCAGCCTAATTTTGCGGTGGCCTATGGCAATCTGGGGGGCGTGCTCATTGATAGTCAAAATTGGCCCCAGGCAGAAACCTATCTGCGGCGGGCTTTAACTTTAGATCCCAATTTGGCGATCGCCCATTACAACCTCGGCTTAATTCAGCGTCACCAGGGCAACCGGGACGCCGCCATCCAAGCGTGGCAAAGGGCCCGTGAATTAGCCCCTAATTTTCCTGACGCCACCATCCAACTGGCAGAGCTATACCTCGCCGGCGAGCGCCCCGAAGCAGCCCAACCCTTGATCCAAGATCTCTTGCAAAATCAGCCGAACCTCGCCGCTGTGCATTATCTCCAGGGACGTTTGCTCACCCAGCGGGGGGATTTTTCGGAAGCCCTCGCCGCTTTTCGGGACAGTAGTGAGCGGGACCCAACCTACGCCAATGCCTACTTTGCGGCGGCCCAACTTCTGATCAGAAATAACCAACGTGCCGCCGCGATGCCCCTGTTGGACTATGCCCATTCCCTCTACGGCCAGCAGCAACAGGCTCCCTGGCTAGAAGCAGTTCAAACCCTACGGCAACAACTTCAAAATCCGCAGTAGGGTCAGAAATAGGCGATCGCCTTTTCCCAAAAAATCCATTAGTGAATGGCTTTTGTTTGTAGGGTCATAATGGTTTGAATCCCTTTTTCTGCAACATCGAGAATTTGATTCAGTTGGGCGCGGTTATAACTGCCTGCCTCGGCGGTGCCCTGCACTTCGATGAGATTTAACGCCTGGCCGCCGATCATCACCACATTGAAATCCACATCCGCCGCCACATCTTCGAGGTAATTCAAATCGAGGTAAGCTTGCCCGGCTATGAGACCCACGGAAATGGCTGCCACTGGGGCAATAATCGGCGATTTCCCTAGGATGCCCGCCTTGACTAAACGCTCACAGGCGATCGCCAAGCCCACATAACCCCCTGTGATTGCCGTGGTCCGTGTTCCCCCATCGGCCTGGAGCACATCCGCATCGATGGTAATTGTCCGCTCACCCAAAGCCTTGAGATCGATTGCCGCCCGTAAACTGCGGCCGATCAGCCGTTGAATTTCCTGGGTGCGCCCCGACAATTTCATAAACTCGCGCCGTTGCCGTTCTGGGGTTGCGCCGGGCATCATCCGATATTCTGCGGTGAGCCAGCCTTGGCCACTATCCCGTAAAAATGGCGGCACCCCTTCCTCTACGGAAACCGTACACAAAACCTTGGTATCGCCACAGCTTGTTAAAACAGAAGCTTGGGCAAATTTTGTAAAATCTAGCTCAAACTTAAAGGGACGCAGTTGATCGAAGAATCGATTATCCGGACGCTGCCAAACCATAGCTTACTCAAAAACACAAACACAGCCCATCATACCGGAACCTTTCCCAAAGGCTATGTAGAGCAAAAAATGAGGAAGTCCCACAAACGTGATGCTTGCAGGACTTCCTAAAAAATGGGTCGTCAGAGATTCGAACTCTGGGCCAATCGGTTAAAAGCCGAGTGCTCTACCGCTGAGCTAACGACCCGTCGTGCTTTTCAACACAGTTATACAATGTAGCACCGAATTTTTGAAAGCGCAAGGTTTTGCGTTAACTTTTTTCTGAAAAATGTCGCCAACCGAGTCAATGGGCCACCCACATCTTGTCAAGCAGGGGGGTTCTCTCTAGAATAAAGGGCATTATCGGCGCAACTTTTGCCCCCAGAGGAAGTGATTCTGGTTACTAAACCAAATGCTTCTGTCATAAATTTTTTTACACATTTGTTTTAACGTTCTTCGTCTATCCCAAAGGATTGATTCGGTTACCATGGCCCCTGCTCCCGGCATTCTCAAAGAAAGCGATCGCCAAACAGTCCGTAAGCCTTACCCAAACTTTAAGGTGATTGTCCTCAACGATGATTTCAACACCTTTGAGCATGTTGCCCATTGTTTAATGACCTACATCCCGAATATGACGGCGGATCAAGCTTGGAATTTAACCAATCAAGTGCATTTCGACGGTCAGGCCATTGTCTGGGTCGGCCCCCAGGAACCAGCGGAACTTTATCACCAACAATTGCGACGGGAAGGTTTGACCATGGCTCCCCTTGAGGCGGCATAGATGGCATCAGAGGAAAAAGGAAGACTCGTTTGGAATCATTCGACCCACATTGAGGGGCTGATCCCAGTGCTCGAAAAATTAGTCAACTGTGAGGGGATTCGCACGATCACACCCGGCGCCCTCAGTCGAACCAGAGGCAATATTCCCCGGTTGAAACTGCGGGTGTCTGTGCCATTGCAAGGGGGCTTTAAGGTCATTGCCCGCAAGGGAAAATCGGTCCAGGAGGTTTTTATCATTACTGACCTCGCCCAGGAACAACTCCAAGCGGCGATCGCCACGGTACTCTAGGAAGTCTAGGGCGAACTTTTCATATCCCCTCGTAGAACACGATGAAAAAAGTGCATCTCATTTTTAATCCGGTATCCGGTGCGGGCCATGCCCCCCAGGAACTGGAACAAATTCGAGCCAAGCTCCTCGATCAGGTTGAGCTTGAGGTTCAATTTACCTCCCCCGAAGAAAGTGCAACGGCCTTGGCAGAAACGGCGATCGCCCAGGGAGCTGATCTCATCATTGCGTCTGGGGGCGACGGCACTGTTTCAGCGGTGGCGACAGTTTTGATGCACAATAATATTCCCCTGGCCGTTATTCCCCGGGGGACGGCCAATGCCTTCGCGGCGGCTTTGGATATTCCCACAGCTATCGACCAAGCCTGTGATGTGATTTTGCAGGGACAGCCCCAACAGATCGACTGCGCCACCTGCAATGGTCAACCGATGATTCTTTTGGCTGGGATTGGCCTAGAGGCGGCGACCATTGGCGAAACTGACCGGGATAGTAAACAACGGTTTGGTTTCTTTGCCTATTTGTCCACGGCGGTACAACAACTGCAAAAGCTGCAACCCTTCCAGGCGACCCTCGATTTTGGCGATCGCCAACAGACCTTTGATGACGTGCTCGCGATCACCGTAGCGAACTTGGCCCCCAGCACTTCAATTTTGGCCCAGGGAACGGGCGGGGCCTCGGGTCAAGATGCCCTACTCGATGTCACCGTTCTCACCATGGCTGACGAGGGAGAGCTTTTTGGTTTGCTCAGTGCGTCCTACGAATTGTTCCAGGCAGCTCTCCAAGACAATCCCGCTGATCATCCCCATATCCAATCTTGGCGCACCGCCGAGTTAACAGTAACCACCATGTCGCCCCAGGCTCTACTCTTAGACGGAGAATTGCTAGAGGAAATAACCATGGCCCAGTTCGCGGCGGTACCCCGGAGCCTCTGGGTGCAGCTTCCCCCTAAAGCGGCAACCCCCCCCTGAAGAATCACCGTAATCCCTGCAATTAATAAACTCAGGCCGATTAACCCCAAACTCCCCAAAATAACCACAATCCGGGCGCGGGGTTGGTGGCTAATCACCCAAGGGATAAGGATTTTGTGCTGGCGATCACGCCGGATCAGCTTGCCATAGATGTAAACCGGATCCCCCGCCACCCAAATGTATTCCCGCAAAACTAGCCCCCGACGATTTCCCAGGGGGCCTCTGGGGTTAATGTGATTCGCTTCTAAAAAGGCGATCGCCTGGGGATCTTTGAGGGGCATGAAAATGTTTTGCTGCACTTGGTAATGGCATTTGCCGAGGCCCACGTAGTTATCCAGTTCCTGCTGGGGAGACGACAGCACAACCCGACTTTTTCCGATGGCGATCGCCGTACCAGAGTGTTGCTGACGGGGGAGCACTTCTAGGATTTGTTGTTGATCGGCGACAAAAAAAGTGCTTTTAGAAGTTTGATCGATGAGGCGTATTGATTGTTTTCCTCGCGTTTCTATCACCATCAATTGCCATCTTAGACAAGTCGTTTTTGTTAAGGGAGAAAGAATACTTTTGCCAACGCTATATTGTCCCTGAAAATAAATTTTCTCACCAGGGCGAATTTGGCCCAGGGGAGGCTTACGGTAGCTCAGTAAAGGACGTAGTTGCTGACCAATAGTTGCTTTAAGGAGCATTCCCCCAAAGAGAATGAACCAAAAACCGATAAACCAGGCAAAAAAGTAGGACATCATTAAAAGAGGCTTCTTTTGCTTTTCAAATCGCCCCAAAAGCCACCATTGTTTGAGTTGGATGGTTATGTGAAAATGCCATCAAAAGCAATTTTAAAAATACTTATAAATTCATTTGGGAGACAAACAAATTAGTTCTTTAAATTAGAATTATTTTGTTTTTTACGCTACTCAAGAATATGTTTTTTGATGAAAATAAGCACCGCCTCTAAGCCAGTTTGGGTCTTGAGATTGGTAAAAATAAAGGGCTTATCCCCCCGCATTTTTTTTGCATCGCGATCCATCACATCTAGGTCAGCACCCACCGCTGGGGCTAAATCGATTTTGTTAATCACCAACAGATCCGATTTAGTGATACCAGGGCCACCTTTACGGGGAATTTTGTCACCTGCGGCCACGTCAATCACATAGATCGTTACATCCACGAGTTCTGGGCTAAAGGTCGCCGCCAGATTATCGCCCCCACTTTCAACGAACATCAGGGTTAAGGGCTGAAATTTTTCTTCGAGTTCGGCGATCGCCGCCAAATTGAGGGACGCATCTTCGCGGATTGCCGTGTGGGGACAGCCCCCTGTTTCAACTCCCATAATGCGTTCTGGGGGAAGTGCGCCGGAGCGGGTTAAAAACTGGGCGTCTTCTTTGGTGTAAATGTCATTGGTGACGACGGCGATCGCATATTGGTCGCGTAGCGCCTTACATAGGGCATCCAAAAGGGCTGTTTTCCCTGACCCCACTGGCCCCGCAATGCCCACTCGCAATGCACTCATTTTTGATTCACTCCAAAATCACCACAAAATCATCATAGTGAGACCGATTCGCTTTTGTCGTAAATGTTGTTGAATTTCACAAAGTCCAGGGGGATTTGGGGCAGAAACAGTAGAATGGGGGACAGATTTTCATGGAAGGGGAATATTTCGGTGGTAAGCGCGGCAATGGATAACGTTGTTTTACGGCAGGTGCGGGTTCTGGATCCCGTGGCCAACTTGGATCATCGCCAAGATGTCTGGTTTAAGGATGGTCAGCTCCAGGCGATCGCCCCCCAATTGTCAGATCTCCCCGCCGCAGTAGAATCCATCGAAGCCGCAGATCTAATCCTGGCGCCCGGTTTAGTGGATCTTTATAGCCACAGTAGCGAACCTGGGTACGAATCCCGCGAAACATTAAAGCAACTCGCCCAAGGTGCCCTCGCGGGGGGGTTTACCCAAGTGGGCATTTTGCCGAATACCCAGCCTCCCCTCGATAATCTTGGCCAACTGCAAAGCTTTCAACAACTCCTCCAGCAATTACCCGGCCCCAAACCAAATTTTTTACCCTGGGCTGCCCTGACGAAAAAATGCCAAGGGGAAGGCCTCACGGAATTAGGAGAACTCGCAGCCGCAAACATTGCCGGATTTAGCGACGGCCAAGCGTTAAACAATTGGCTTCTGCTACGGCGTACCCTCGAATATTTACGCCCCCATCACCGACCCATCGCCCTCTACCCGCAAAATTTAGCCCTCCATAACGGGGGCACGGCCCGCTACGGCAAAGCGAGTTTAGCTTATGGTCTGGTGGAAGAATTAGTCTCAGTAGAAACCACGGCGATCGCCTCGATCTGTGAACTGGTGGCCGAACTGAAAACCCCTGTCCATCTCATGCGCATCTCCACCGCCCGGGGGGTCGCCTTAATTGCGGAAGCCAAACAACGGGGATTGCCAATTACTGCCAGTGTTTCTTGGATGCACCTCCTCTGGAATACGAAGGCCCTCAGCACCTATGACCCGAATCTCCGCCTAGATCCGCCCCTTGGTAATCCCGAAGATCAACAGGCTTTAATCGAGGGGGTGAAAACTGGTGTCATTGAGGCGATCGCCATTGACCACCAACCCTATCTCTACGAAGAAAAAACCGTCAGCTTTGCCGAAGCCCCTCCCGGCGTGATTGGTTTAGAAATTGCCCTGCCAATCCTCTGGCAAAATTTTGTTGTCTCCCAAGAATGGCAACCGATTCAACTCTGGCAAGCTCTCAGTACCAATCCCCAGAAATGCTTAGGTCAGGAAATAAAGGCGATTACTCCCGAAAATTGCCAACCCCTAATCCTTTTTGACCCCAGCAAAACCTGGCAGGTTAACCACGAAAATCTCCACTGTCCCCAGACCAATACCCCTTGGTGGCAAAAAACGCTCACGGGCAAAGTGATCAAGACATTTTTAGGTTAAAACCCGCCATCAAAAAGGGGTTGATCTGGGTCAACCCCTGTCATATTTATTCAAGTTAAAAAGAAATCAAGCTTTAGTACTTGTAGCTTTCCGTTTTGAAAGGCCCTGCCACAGGCACATGGATGTAGTCCGCTTGGGTTTGGGTGAGTTGGGTGATTACACCGCCAAAACCTTGCACCATGTAGCGAGCCACTTCTTCATCGAGATGCTTCGGTAATACCTCAACCGTAATCTTGCGTTCACTGGGATCTTGGTTGGCAAACTGGCGCTCAAACAAGAACATTTGCGCGAGAACTTGGTTAGCAAACGAACCATCCATAATCCGGGAGGGGTGCCCCGTCGCATTCCCCAGGTTGACCAAACGACCTTCCGCCAAGAGAATCAAAAAGTCCTGGGGATCATCACTGCGATAAACCTTATGAACTTGGGGCTTGATTTCTTCCCACTGCCAGTTTTTCCGCATGTAAGCAGTGTCAATCTCATTATCAAAGTGACCAATGTTGCAAACCACTGCACTGGGCTTTAGGGCAGCGAGCATGTTGGCATCGCAAACATTAAAGTTACCGGTGGCCGTCACCAAGAGATCCGTATTCGCCAAGAGATCTTTATTGATGCTTTCTGGCCCATTGTTGATGCCGTTAACGAAGGGTGAAACCACTTCAAATCCATCCATACAAGCCTGCATCGCGCAGATGGGGTCAACTTCAGTGACCTTGACGATCATGCCTTCCTGACGGAGGGACGCAGCCGAGCCTTTGCCCACATCGCCATACCCAATCACCAGGGCTTTTTTCCCGGCGAGGAGGTGGTCAGTGGCGCGTTTAATCGCATCGTTTAAGCTGTGGCGGCACCCATACTTGTTGTCGTTTTTCGCCTTGGTAACGGAGTCGTTAACGTTAATGGCGGGGATTTTTAGTTCGCCCTTTTCGAGCATTTCGTAGAGACGATGGACACCAGTGGTGGTCTCTTCAGTGACGCCATGGATGCGGGAGAGCATTTCGGGATAGGTAGTGTGGATGTAGCCTGTCAGGTCACCACCATCGTCGAGGATCATATTGGCATCCCAAAGTTCGCCGTCAGGGGTGCGGCAGGTCTGCTCAATGCACCACATGTATTCTTCTTCGGTTTCCCCTTTCCACGCAAAGACGGGTACGCCTGCCTCGGCGATCGCCGCTGCGGCATGGTCTTGGGTAGAGAAAATATTACAGGATGACCAACGCACTTCGGCCCCTAGTTCGACCAGGGTTTCAATCAGCACCGCCGTCTGAATGGTCATGTGGATACAGCCAATAATCTTTGCCCCAGCTAAGGGCTTGCTTGCACTGTATTTTTTCCGGATGGTCATGAGGGCGGGCATTTCGCCTTCGGCGATCGCAATTTCCTTGCGGCCCCAGCTTGCCAAATTAATATCGGCGACCTTGTAGTCACGGGTGAGGGTTGAAGTGCTCATAGTTTTGCTGTTGAGTTTAATGTCCAGAGAAAAGTGATTAAAAATATATTGTGGCTGATCTAGAAATATATCGATCCGGTAATCATGCCACTCGCTCGCATGGCTCAGATAGAATTTTCCCTTAGGATCAGCAGTGTTTAAAGTATTCTAAAGTTTAACCTTAAGTCCATTGACTTTGTCAGTCCCATGTTGAGTGTAAATGGGCATAATTGGCGGCAAAGCAATAATTAGGGGTATGGGAGAACGTCAAAAATGTTTAATTGCCTGAAGTCGCTATTTGGAAAAAAAGCAACGGGGATTCATGCCAAGGTTGAAATTTATACTTGGCGGACTTGTCCCTACTGCATTGCAGCGAAAATGTTGCTCTTTTTTAAAGGGGTACATTTCACGGAATACAAAATTGATGGGGATGAGATTGCCCGTAAAAAAATGGCAGAGCGGGCCAATGGCAAGCGTACTGTCCCCCAGATTTTCATCAATAACGCCCACATCGGCGGTTGTACAGATTTATTTGCCCTTGAACAAAAAGGCGAACTAAACGTATTACTACGCCAGTGATTACCCAAGCAGAATATCAACGCCATTATCACTGGATGCAAAAGGCGATCGCCCTCGCAAAAGTTGCCGGACAATCTGGAGAAATCCCCGTCGGTGCTGTGATTGTTGATGGCAAAAATCAATGCCTTGCCCAGAGTGGTAATCGTAAAGAAAAAACCCAAGATCCCACCGCCCACGCCGAAATTCTGGTGATCCGTGCTGCCAGCCAGATGCGCCAAGATTGGCATCTCCAGGACTGCACCCTCTATGTCACCCTCGAACCCTGTCCCATGTGTGCCGGAGCGATGATTCACAGCCGTCTTAAGCAAGTCGTTTATGGTGCTGATGATCCGAAAACAGGCGCTCTACGCAGTATGGCTAATTTTCCCGATGCTCCCTTTTCTAATCATTCTTTCCCAGTTCTTGGCGGGATCGCAGCAATGGAATGTCGGCAACTTCTCCAGAATTGGTTTCAACACAATTGCCGTCCCTGACGCATAATGGGAGGCAAGTATTCATGTTGTCATCTACGGTTTTTGAGTGCCCATGATCTTGACGGGACAATCCAGCAGCTCTACCACCACGGCCCAAACTCAACCATGCCCCACTGATTCTCGACCCTGGGGTACTTTTACGGTTCTCGATGAAGGGCCAGGCTACAAAATCAAACGCATCGAAGTGAAACCCGGTCATCGCCTCAGTCTCCAGATGCACCACCATCGTAGTGAACATTGGATCGTTGTGTCTGGAACGGCCCACGTTGAATGTGGCGACAAAACTGAACTCCTGACCCCAAACCAATCCACCTACGTCCCGGCCTGTACCAAGCATCGCCTCCAAAATCCTGGCGTTGTGCCCTTGATCTTGATCGAAGTGCAGAATGGTGAGTACCTGGGCGAAGATGATATTATTCGCTTCCAGGATGACTATGCTCGCCAGTAGAGCTTGGTTACCATTGGCTTTTCTTTTTTTGAAATGATTCAAATCACTCCGAGCGCCGCCCAAGAAATTAAACGTATCCAGCGTAGTCGCCAAGCGACTGATAGTTATCTCCGGATCACTGTGCAGTCTGGCGGCTGTTTAGACTACATCTACCAATTTTCTCTAGATGCTGAACCCCAGAGCGGCGATCACCAAGAAACGATCCGCAACATCAACATCTTGATTAATCACGATGATGCCGAGCAGCTCAAAGACCTCAGCATTGACTACTCCGAAGATTTAATGGGGGGAAGCTTTCGGTTTAAAAATCCCCACACAATCAAAACCTGCAACTGTGGTCAGTCCTTTCAGAAAGAACCTTGACAGTAGCCGATCTTTGTCACTAAGATTGTAATTTGTCAATGTTAATGACCTACGTTAAACCATCCGCGTAGGGCAATTGTCCATGCCAACTATCCAACAGCTTATTCGTTCAGAGCGCTACAAGCTCAAGAAAAAGACTAAGTCCCCCGCTCTTAAGCAATGCCCCCAGCGTCGTGGCGTTTGCACCCGTGTGTACACCACCACCCCCAAGAAGCCGAACTCTGCGCTTCGGAAGGTGGCTCGTGTACGTTTGACTTCTGGCTTTGAAGTAACCGCTTACATTCCTGGCATCGGCCACAACCTCCAAGAACACTCCGTCGTCCTCATCCGGGGCGGTCGTGTGAAGGATTTACCTGGTGTCCGTTATCACATTGTCCGTGGTACCCTCGACGCGACTGGCGTTAAGGATCGGAAGCAAGGCCGCTCCAAATATGGTGCTAAGCGTCCTAAAGAGTAATCTATCCGGTTGAATGATTGGCAAGAGTTGCGATCGCCAATTTTTCCCAGAATTTAGATTCTCCATTGAATTTATTTAAGCTTGTTGCGAACCTCCCAAAGCTCACGACTACCGGTGGAGTGTTCCATTTATATAAAATTGCTGCCCCTATTTTAAAAATCGCGCCTAGGCCACCTAGCGCAACCACCCTAAGAAAACCCTCTATCTGTAAAAGCATAGAAAAATATGTCTCGTCGCTCAGTTACTAAAAAGCGTGTTGTGCCGCCTGATGCCGTGTACAACAACCGTCTTCTCAGCATGACTATCCGCCGTGTGATGAAAAGCGGCAAAAAATCCTTGGCAGCACGGATTGTTTACGATGCCCTCGACATCATCAAAGAAAGAACTGGCAGCGATCCCATCGAAGTCTTTGAAACAGCAATCCGTAACCTGACTCCCCTCGTGGAAGTTAAGGCCCGTCGTGTTGGTGGCGCAACCTACCAGGTGCCCATGGAAGTCCGCCAAGGCCGGGGTACTGCTTTGGCCCTCCGTTGGTTAATCGGTTATGCTCGGCAACGCTCCGGTAAAAGCATGGCGATCAAGCTTGCCAACGAATTGATGGATGCAGCCAACGAAACGGGCGGCGCCATCAAGAAGCGGGAAGATACCCACCGGATGGCAGAAGCGAACAAGGCTTTCGCTCACTACCGCTACTAAAAACAATCTATGCCGGGGAAGATTTCAGTTTGTTTTTCACAACAAAAAATCCCCCGGTGCTAGACGAAACGAAACAGCAAGACTATAATAATGAGTCGCCATTGCTAAGAAGTATTAAGCAACTGTTTTCATCATCATTTTTCGGCGCGCACACTTTAAAGAGATTTTTTTTGATTGTGCGATCGCCTTTAGAAAATCAGTTTGCAGGAGGTCATCGTGCCACGTAGCATCGCCCTAGAACAAGTCCGTAACATTGGCATTGCCGCGCATATTGATGCGGGTAAAACCACGACAACTGAAAGAATTTTGTTCTACTCCGGGATTGTCCACAAGATCGGAGAGGTTCACGATGGCAACGCAGTGACCGACTGGATGGAACAAGAACGGGAGCGGGGTATTACAATTACCGCTGCCGCGATCAGCACGAGCTGGCGTAACCACAAAGTTAATATTATTGACACCCCTGGACACGTTGATTTCACGATTGAAGTAGAGCGCTCGATGCGGGTGCTCGATGGTGTAATCGCAGTTTTTTGTTCCGTTGGTGGTGTGCAACCCCAATCAGAAACCGTTTGGCGTCAGGCTGACCGGTACCGCGTGCCCCGGATTGCCTTCGTCAATAAGATGGACCGCACCGGCGCAAATTTCTTTAAAGTTTACGAACAAATCCGCGATCGCCTCAAAGCCAATGCCATCGCGATTCAGATTCCCATTGGTACCGAAAGCGAATTTCAAGGCATCATTGACCTGGTGAAAATGCGGGCCCATATCTACAAAGATGATATTGGTCAGGATATTGAAATTACAGAAATTCCCGCAGAACTACAGGATAAAGCCGCTGAATATCGCACGATTATGATCGAGGCGATCGCCGAGAGTGACGAAAGCCTCCTGGAAAAATATCTAGAAGGAGAAGCCTTTACCGAAGCAGAAATCATGGCCGCACTCCGGCAAGGAACCATTGCCGGGACGATTGTTCCCCTGTTGTGTGGCTCTGCCTTTAAAAACAAAGGCGTACAACTCCTCCTTGATGCCGTTGTCGATTACCTGCCCTCCCCCCTAGATGTTCCTCCTATTCAAGGGGAACTCCCCGATGGCACCCTAGGCGATCGCCCAGCCGATGACGAAGCCCCCTTTGCCGCTTTGGCCTTTAAGATTGCCTCTGATCCCTACGGTAGACTCAGTTTTATCCGTGTCTACTCCGGTGTTATCGAAAAAGGCAGCTATGTCTACAACTCCACAAAAGACCAAAAAGAACGAATTTCTCGTCTAATTGTCCTCAAATCCAATGAACGGATTGAAGTTGACGAACTTCGCGCCGGCGATCTCGGTGCCGTCATCGGCATGCGTGACACAATGACTGGTGACACCCTCTGCGAGGCAAATGACCCGATCATCCTCGAATCCCTCTACATTCCAGAACCTGTCATTTCCGTCGCCGTCGAGCCGAAGACCAAACAAGATATGGAGAAGCTCTCTAAAGCGCTCCAAGCCCTATCCGATGAAGACCCGACCTTTCGTGTCAGTGTCGATCCGGAGACCAACCAAACAGTAATCGCAGGGATGGGAGAACTTCACCTCGAAATCCTTGTGGACCGCATGCTGCGAGAATTCAAAGTTGAGGCAGATGTCGGTCAACCCCAAGTCGCCTACCGGGAGACAATTCGCCAGAAAGCAGATGCCGAAGGTAAATTTATCCGTCAGAGTGGCGGCAAAGGCCAATACGGCCATGTTGTCATCCAGATTGAACCTGGAGATGAAGGCAGTGGCTTTGCGTTTGAATCAAAGATTGTTGGTGGTGCCATTCCACGTGAATACATCCCGTCTGTAGAACAGGGGATGAAAGAAGCATGCGAATCTGGTATCATCGCAGGCTACCCGATGATTGATCTCAAAGCCACCCTGCTTGATGGCTCTTTCCACGACGTAGATTCCTCAGAGATGGCGTTTAAGATTGCCGGTTCTATCGCAATCCGTAATGCCGTTGACCAGGCCTCTCCCGTGGTGCTAGAACCCGTCATGCAGGTTGAGGTCGAAGTCCCTGAGGAATTCCTTGGTGACATCATGGGTGACCTCAATGCCCGTCGGGGCAACATCCAAGGTATGAATTCCGAAGAAGGCCTGGCTAAGGTTTCTGCAAAGGTTCCACTGGCAGAAATGTTTGGTTACGCTACCGATATCCGTTCAAAAACCCAAGGACGTGGTATCTTTTCGATGGAATTCAGCAACTACGATGAGGTGCCTCGCCATGTGGCTGAAGCCATCATCGCAAAAAACAAAGGGAACGCAAACTTTTAACGATTAAGGAATAACGAAACTCATGGCACGCGCTAAGTTTGAAAGAAACAAAGACCACGCCAATATTGGTACTGTTGGCCACGTTGACCACGGTAAAACAACGCTAACCGCAGCGATCACTATGGCCTTAGCGGCTCAAGGTGGCGGTAAAGCGAAGAGCTATGAAGATATCGACGCGGCTCCTGAAGAAAAAGCGCGTGGTATCACCATCAACACTGCCCACGTAGAGTACGAGACAGAAAATCGTCACTATGCTCACGTTGACTGCCCTGGTCACGCTGACTATGTGAAAAACATGATCACTGGTGCAGCACAGATGGATGGCGGTATCCTTGTGGTTTCTGCAGCCGATGGCCCGATGCCCCAGACCCGTGAACACATCCTCTTGGCCAAGCAGGTTGGTGTACCTAGCCTTGTTGTTTTCTTGAACAAAGAAGACCAAGTTGATGACGAAGAACTCCTTGAGTTGGTTGAACTTGAAGTTCGTGAATTGCTCAGTGAATATGACTTCCCTGGCGATGATATTCCGATCACCACTGGTTCTGCGCTCAAGGCTGTAGAAGCCCTCGTTGCTAACCCCAACATCAAGCGTGGCGAAGACAAGTGGGTTGACAAAATTTTGGCCCTGATGGATAGCGTTGACGAATATATGCCCCTGCCTGAGCGGGATGTTGACAAGCCTTTCTTGATGGCTGTCGAAGACGTCTTCTCCATTACTGGTCGTGGTACTGTTGCCACCGGTCGGATCGAGCGTGGTCGCGTTAAAGTTGGCGAAACCATCGAAATCGTTGGGATCAGAGACACCCGCAGCACCACCGTTACTGGTGTTGAAATGTTCCAGAAGACCCTCGATGAAGGGATGGCTGGGGACAACGTTGGTGTACTCCTCCGTGGTGTACAAAAAGATGATATCGAGCGCGGCATGGTCCTTGCTAAGCCCGGTTCTATCACCCCCCATACCAACTTCGAAGCTGAGGTTTACGTTTTGACTAAAGAAGAAGGTGGTCGTCACACGCCTTTCTTCCCCAACTACCGTCCTCAGTTCTACGTCCGGACAACCGACGTAACTGGCACCATCTCTGCTTTCACCGCCGATGATGGCTCCAGCGCTGAAATGGTTATGCCTGGCGATCGCATCAAGATGACCGTAGAACTCATCAACCCCATTGCCATTGAGCAAGGGATGCGTTTTGCAATCCGTGAAGGTGGCCGCACTATCGGTGCTGGTACCGTTTCTAAGATCCTGAAGTAAGCCTAACGGCTGAATTCACTGGTGGGGAGCGGGTTTAAAGCATACGCCTACTCCCCATTCAGGCTCAAAACCTAGCTTGGTAAAATTACACAGCCGCTTTTTCGACGTGTGATTTGTAATCTATCCTGCACCTTGACAAATAAAAACAATGGCAACTCTGCAACAGCAAAAAATCCGGATTCGTTTGAAAGCATTTGACCGTCGCCTACTCGACACATCTTGCGAAAAAATTGTTGATACCGCTAACCGTACCAACGCAACGGCGATCGGCCCAATTCCTCTTCCCACGAAACGTAAAATTTATTGTGTGCTCCGCTCTCCCCACGTCGATAAAGATTCCCGGGAGCACTTCGAGACCCGGACTCACCGTCGCATTATTGACATTTACCAGCCCTCTTCTAAAACCATTGATGCTTTGATGAAGCTTGACCTACCGGCTGGGGTAGATATTGAAGTGAAACTCTAGGCTAAGGCCAATATTTTTCAACCTTAAAAAAGTCATCTTTGAATGATATTCAATCTGGGTCTTTTCTGAATTTATTTCGGGGAAGACCCTTTCCGTTTCCCTTAGGTTTTGTATATCCGCTACAGTATAAACAGATCGTATTTGTCACCGCCCATGACCTCTTTTTCCGTTGCTGTCCGAGAACTACCGCTTTTCCCGTTACCGGAATTGGTGCTGTTTCCATCGCGGCCTTTACCGCTCCATGTGTTTGAGTTTCGGTACCGCATTATGATGAACACGATTTTGGAGCATGATCGGCGTTTTGGGGTATTAATGGTCAATCCTGTTGATGGCACGATCGCCAATGTGGGTTGTTGCGCAGAAATTGTCCACTGTGAAAAATTACCCGATGGCCGAATGAAAATGTTGACGATTGGCCAACAGCGATTTCGGGTTTTAGATTATGTCCGTGAAAAGCCCTACCGGGTCGGTTTGGTGGAATGGATCGAAGATGATCCCACGACAGGAAATTTATCTTCTTTGGCGGTGGATGCGAAACAGGTGTTGATGGATGTGGTGGGTTTATCCGCTAAGCTCGCCGGTCAAGATCTAGAACTACCGGAGGAATTGCCGGATCTGCCACGGGAATTGTCTTTTTGGATTGCGGGTAGTTTGTATGGCGTTGCAGAAGAGCAACAGGCCCTGTTGGAATTACAAGACACCCAGGAAAGATTGCGGCGGGAGGTGGAAATTTTGACTTCTACAAGAAATCATTTGGCGGCCAGAACGGCGTTGAAAGATGTGTTTGAATAACTGAGATTGTCCCTAGATAGTCATGGAAAAGTTGTATTAAAGCGATGGTGGACTGGTCACAGACGGATTTGGAAGGGGCGATCGCCAACTTTTCAGAGATTCAAACGGAAATCAATTACCAACACGCCCAGGATGTACTCCGCCAGGCATTGCAACATCTGGATCTCACCCAGACAGAACAACAGGGCCTAGAGGGAGAAATTGCCCAGCTTTCACAGATGCTGGATAAATTAGAACAAACCCGTCTGCAAATCGCGGCCTTTGGTTTGGTGGGACGAGGCAAATCCTCGGTCTTAAATGCACTGTTAGGGAAAGAGGTTTTTCAGACCGGGGCCCTCCATGGTGTCACGACGGATATTCAGCAGGTGCCTTGGACATTGCAGACGGAGGCGATCGCCAATAGCGAAATTCAGCGGGCGACTTTTTTTCGGGAAGGCCAGGGACGTTTAGAGTTGATTGATACCCCAGGTATTGACGAGGTGAACGGCGAAACCCGCGAACAGCTCGCTAAACTGATTGCCAAGCAAATGGATTTATTGCTGTTTGTCATCGCTGGAGATATGTCACGGGTCGAGTTTGAAGCCTTGTCCCAACTCCGGGACGTGGGCAAGCCGATGATCTTGGTTTTTAACAAGGTAGATCAATACCCCAGCACTGACCGAGATTTGATTTACCAAACCATCTGCGATCGCCGGGTGAAAGAATTGCTCTCCCCCGCAGAAATTGTCATGGTTTCGGCGGCTCCCCTCGTCACCAAAATCACTACCGATGCCACAGGACAACGCCACATCCTTCGGGAACGGGGAACCGCGAATGTCATTGATCTCAAGTTGAAAATTCTTGAAATCCTCGACCGGGAGGGAAAAGCCCTTTTAGCGCTCAATTCCATGCTCTTTGTGGATCGGCTCCATGGCCAACTGACCCAACGTAAACTTCTATTGCGCGCCCAGGCAGCGGATCGCCTCATTGAGCGGGCGATGCTCACCAAAGCGGTTGCTGTGGCTTTAAATCCCGTGACAGTTGTGGATGTATTTAGTGGGGCGGTGGTAGATGTGGCCCTGATTATTCGTTTGGCCCAGTGGTATGGTTTGCCCTTAAACCAACGGGAGGCGATCGCCCTGCTCCAGAAAATTGTCTTGAGTATGGGCGGCATTAGCCTTGGGGAAGTGTTGGCAAATCTTGGCCTCAGCTCCCTAAAAACCGCCCTGGGGGTTAGTGCGCCACTTACGGGAGGATTATCGGTCATGCCTTATCTTTCTGTGGCAGTGACCCAGGGGGCGATCGCCGGACTCACGACCCAAATTATCGGCCAAAGCACCCAAACCTATTTAGCCAATGGTGGTTCCTGGGGGGACGCTGATCCGAAAGTCGTCGTTAAAAACATCATTGAATCTTTGGATCGAGACTCTATTTTGCACCGACTACGCCAGGAACTCACGGCCAAATTACAGCCCCAGTAGAGCATCCCAGAAAATCACCGCTACCATGATTGTATCGATACATAATTTTTTAGTAAAAAATGACGAGCCAACCTCTTCCCCACTATTACGCCGTCCAGGCTAGGGCAAGCAACATTAGCAACGTCACCCTCGAAAGTACTGGCCTAAACGCCATGGAGTCTGCTCCTCCTGTAGAATTTGGCGGGCCAGCAGGATATTGGTCGCCAGAAACTTTATTGGTAGCGGCGATCGCCGATTGTTTTATCCTCAGTTTTCGGGGGACAGCCAGGGCCTCTAATTTTGCTTGGGAATCTTTGCATTGTTCCGTGGCAGGCACCCTAGAAAAAGTGGATCGTTTGACCCAATTTACCCATTACCAAATCACCGCAACCCTCATGATCCCCCCGGAGAGTGACCCCGCCAAGGGCGATCGCCTCCTCCATAAAGCAGAAGCCAATTGTTTGATTACGAATTCCCTTTTGGGCACGGTCTCCCTTGAGACCACCATTCAAGTGCATTAAATATTGGCGATCGCCCCCAGGATTTCCTGGGAAATAAAAGGGAGAATGGCGCGATTTTTCGCATTGGCTTCCCCTTCTGTGAACACAACCAATAAATAAGGTTGCTGCCCCGGCACTTCGATGTAGGCCGCATCATGGCGGGCGCGGCTCGTCCAACCCGCCTTCGACCACAGTTGACTACCGTCTGGGAGCACTTCCCCCAAAAAGCCTGTTACTTGATTTTCCTCTTCAAATTCCTGCAGATCCGCCGGATCAAGGGAGCGGTTCAATAAATGAATCATGCTTTGGCACCGTTCACGGGAGACAGCAACGCCACCCATAATGCTGTGAAATAACCGGGCGATCGCATTGGTGGTGAGCATATTTCGATTTTCATAGTTTGCCCCCAAAAACTGCCGCTCCCGACCGTAGGGGCCATTACTCCAAGGTTTTTGATTGACATTGATCGGCGCGAGTTCCGCCCAACCGAGGGACTGATAATAGCGATTGATAATGTTGCGTTGGTGGCTCCAGGTTTGCAATGGTTCCGGGGGGAGTTCCGGGCCGCTGGTGGTTCCGGTGAGACTATCGACAATGTAGCTCGTGGCGTCGTTGCTCGACTCAACAATCATGTCCTGGATTGCCCGTTCTAGCTCGGTGCTGTCCTGGAGCATTCGTCCCTCTAGCCATTCGTGGATCGCCACTAAATAAAAAAGTTTCACCACACTCGCCGGATAAAGGCGCACATCACCCCGATATTGAAACCCCCTGACTGGGTGCTCCCAAAAAGCTTCTGGGGAAAGGGCACCATCGGTATTGACCACCACCGGATTGTCATAGACCAACCACGTTAGGGCGATTTGTTCGGGACTCAGGCTGGGAAATTTGCGCCAGGTCGTCTGTAAAATCTGCTGTCCTAGTTCCGTGAGGCGATCGCAACTTTGATAGAACGGCACACCCTCTCTCCTTGCTTACATTAATGGTAAGATTCTGGCATATTTTCAGTGGGAGGCACGGTTATCGATGGCGGAACCCTGGCAAACGGTCTTAAATTTTTGGTTTGGCCGACCTGATGCGCCGGATTATGGTCAACCCCGCAAAGAATGGTTCCGCAAAAGCCAAGCATTTGACAATGCTGTTGCCGAAACTTTGGGGCCTTTATACCGAAAGGCGATCGCCGCAGAATTCAGTACCTGGCGTGATGCCCCCGAATCTTGCTTGGCTTTAATTTTGCTTTTTGATCAAGTGCCCCGCAATCTCTTTCGTGGTGATCCCCAAGCCTTTGCCACAGATCCCCAAGCATTAGCCCTAGCGAAACAGGCGATCGCCCAGAAATTTGATCAAGATCTTTGGCCAATTCAACGAGTATTTCTCTACCTTCCTTTTGAGCACAGCGAAAATCTTGATGATCAATACCAATCTCTCGCCTTGTTTCGTCAACTGGAAAAAAATACTGCAATGGGCAGCGATTTTTTAGAATATGCCCAGCGCCACTTTGACGTTATTCAGCAATTTGGGCGTTTCCCCCACCGCAATCAAATTTTGGGCCGCACCAGCACCGAGGCCGAATTGGACTTCCTTGCCCAACCAGGTTCCTCCTTTTAACGGGTGCGGGTGCTAAAACGACTGCGCCATTTTTTTATTACAAACTTAGACCGAAACCATGGATCAATTTGCACTTTTTGACCAAGACCTCAGCCCCGAAATTTTAGAACGCTACCTCAAATCTGGGGCGATCGCCGTTGATACCGAAACCATGGGCCTCAATCCCCACCGCGATCGCCTTTGTCTGGTGCAACTCTGTGATGATGCTGGCTATGTCAGTGCGATTCGCATTGCCCAGGGTCAGACCACCGCTCCCAACTTAAAAGCCCTAATGGAAGCCCCTAAAATCACAAAAGTTTTTCACTTTGCGCGGTTCGATCTTGCCCAACTACGCCATGTCTTTGGCATCGAAACACAACCTTTTTTTTGCACTAAGATCGCCAGCAAATTGGGCCGCACCTATACTTCTAGCCACGGTCTCAAAGCATTGGTCAAAGAATTAATGGGCGTCGAACTAGACAAATCAGCCCAAAGCTCTGACTGGGGAAATGTGGCGGCCCTCAGCGTGGAACAGCTCAAATACGCCTCAAACGATGTGCGCTATCTCATTCCGATGATGCACAAGTTGACGGCCATGCTCCAGCGCGAAAACCGTTGGCCCCTGATGGAAGAATGTCTCCGTTGTCTCCCCACCTTTATTAGTTTAGATCTTGCTTTTTATGACAATGTTTTCGAGCACTAAAAGCGTTCGTTAATTACTGGCTTTAGCGGTGACTTCTGCACTTTTTTCGGGTTCAATGATCCGACGAATTTCTGAGTAAAAAGCAGTCTGTAAAACGCCTGTTTTATTCGTGACGATGTTGGTTCTGAGGCGGAGATTTTCATTGCCAAACCATTGCCGCTCGATAATTTTCACTTCTCCCGCTTCCAGGGTAACGATCAGAATTTGATCTTCCCCAAGGCGATACCGACCCTGGGCAAAGGTACGCTCATCTAGGCTGAAGGCTTGCCCTTGGGTCGGCTGGTCGGGATTAATCACAAAGGCAAATAAAGAACTGCCAATCGCTTTCGGTTTGCCCCAATCTACGGAGGTGTCCCAACTGCTCTGGAAGACACGCCAATGTTCATTGGGAGCCTGGGCGATCGCCGTTGCAAAACGACTCACTTCAGGGTGATCGAGGGGCAGTAGCTCAAAGGCTAAGTTGGCTTTGCCATTATCAGGCTCTGGGTGGTGGGCTTGATAAAATGTGCGCTGGGCGAACCAATTGCCCGCACTCTGATGGATAAAGGCGTTGATATCCATAAAAACAGTTACAACAGGATAAAAGTCAGAATTCGATCCATCATACCGGACTGCCCCAGGGCTGACAAAAGTCAGTTATTCCCAGTAAGTTACTCCCAGTAAAAATCGTCATTGCGCACGGTTTGGGGAGTGCGATAGTTGTAAGGCTCGATGCTTAGGGCACTGCTGAGGATTAAATCCAGGTCACGGTCAGCATCAAAGGCGATTACTTCACCGCTGCTATTACCGCCAAGCAACCACCCCCCGAGGGCACCGAGGCCGCCACCCAGGAGAATTTCGCCGAAATCAATGCTGCGATCGCCTGTGAGTAAAGCAATAATCGCTGCCGCCCCAGCCCCGATCGCTGCCCCTTCTAGGAGATCACCGCCATCGGCACCTTGGTTAATATTTTCAACGCGATTATTGACCCGGGATTCAGCATAGATACGCTGGGTGTCGTTATTATCAAAAATCAAGCGTTCAGCAATGAATTGGGAACCGCCCCGCACGGGTCGAATTTGTCCCTCAATTTCTGTGCCATAGGGAATTAAAATCTGGCCATTGCGATCTCGCAGGTTGGCGGCTACTTCCACGGTCAAATCCAGGGTTTCTTCAGAAGACACGAGAATGCGCTCGGCGTCAGGGTACATCACCGGAATACTCGTCCCCCGCGCAATGGTGATCGTTTGGCCGTAATATTGGCCCTGGCGTTGAATGGTCGTGTTGCGGTTCGACTGGCGTGGGAAAAGTTGGGCCTGGGCTGGATTTAGTGCAGCAAAGGGGGCGATCGCCGTACTCAAGAGCAAGGCACTCAAACAAGTAATGGTGCCGGTTTTCCCAGGAGAGATTGAAGTAGTAGACATGGCAAATATCCCTTTACTGAATAATTAAACTGAAAAACTGATTCACATAGGTCAGTCTTTAAAGACGTGCGCTTGGGGTCGTTTGTTTCCAATGACCAGAGCATCCCTCGTTATAATCATAGGCATTCCCTTGAGAAGGCCCAGAATTTTTGCATGTTTGGACAGTTTCAGCAGAGTAACATTCGCCTCGAAATCAACGCTTCTAGCCAGACCATCCGTGAGAGCCTAACCCAGCCTCAGCAACTCAAACAATGGCTCTGGTTGCAGCGCTGGCCGGAGCTGCCCGCCCAATTGACGACGGGGACGACCTTTACGACCCAGATTGGGGTTGTGCCGATTCACCACACCGTTGAGACGCTCCATGACCACGGCATTCGCTTTCTATTGCGCCAGGGGATTGACGGTTTCCATGGGTGGTCTTGGGATGATGGCTGGCTCCAGTCCCATTTAGAAGGCGTTTCTCTGTTACCGTTAAATTTGGGTCAGACAGTAACGCTGCTCAGTTTACGTCGTTTCATCGAAACCAAAGCAGCAAAATCGTAAACAAAATTTCTGTGTGAATTATTTATGGAAAGGGGATTATTGTGGCTGCCGCTATTGGCGCTATTTATCGGGCTAGCCTGGGCTGGTTGGGCCGAATACCAAAAAATTGAGGCCTATCAACGGTGGGCCGAAGGTTTTGATCAAGCAAAATATGATTTGTATTCGATTCTGGGTTACCGCAATGGTCAGATTACCTACGGTAAAGCGACCCGGCGAGGCATGGTGGATCTGCAAACGGTGGCGATCGCCTCAATCCAAAAGATTGCCCTACGCGTTGATCAACAAGTGATTGATCGCTTAGACGAGCCAGAAAAATTACCCCGCCAGGGAAAAGCCTTTTTATTACTCGAAACCCAGGATCAAGGAACCCTCGAAATTCCCTTTACCCAAATTGAATTAGCCGCCCAATGGGGCCTGTATCTCCGCAAATTTCTGGGATTAGGGATCTAGAGATTGACCCTTCTGGGTCCGCAACCGCACGGAATCCCCATGGGAGGGCAGACCTTCGGCTTCGGCCAGGGTTTGTACGGCACTGGCAACGTTTTGGAGTGCCTTGGCAGAATATTGAATAATACTGGAGTGCTTCATAAAAGTTTCTACCCCCAGGGCCGAGGCATAACGGGCTGCCCCAGCCGTCGGTAGAGTATGGTTTGGCCCGGCGAGATAATCCCCCACTGCTTCCGGGGTTGAGTGGCCCAGGAAAATCGCGCCAGCATGGCGAATTAAGGGTAATAGTTCCCAGGGTTCTGCCACTTCCAGTTCGAGGTGTTCTGGGGCAAAGAGATTAGACAGTTCGGCGGCTTTTTCGAGGGAGTCAACCACCACCACGAGGCCATAGTGGGCGATCGCCTTTTCCGTTAACTCTTGACGGGGGTGATTTTCTAACTGTTGGGCTACCGCTGCTTGTACCTGTTCGGCGAATTCTTGGTCGGGGGTGAGGAGGATCGCCGCTGCTAGGGGGTCATGTTCTGCCTGGGCGAGGAGATCCGCTGCTACATGGGTCGGATTTGCACTATTGTCTGCAATCACCAGCACTTCCGAAGGCCCTGCCAAGGAATCGATCCCCACGCGACCGTAGACCATTTTTTTGGCAAGGGTGACGAAAATATTCCCCGGCCCAGTAATCACATCCACTGCCGGAATTGTTTCTGTACCGTAGGCGAGGGCGGCGATCGCCTGGGCCCCCCCAACGCGATAAATTTCTTCGATGCCTGCTTCCTGGGCCGCGACTAAAACCGCCGGATTAATTTTGAGATCTGGCCCTGGGGGCGTCACCATCACAATTTTTGGCACACCAGCCACCTTTGCTGGAATCGCATTCATCAGCACTGTACTCGGATAGGCCGCGCGGCCCCCTGGCACATACAAACCCGCCCGATCCACAGCCGTGTAACGTTTCCCTAAAACCACATCATTTTGGCCAAACTGCACCCAGGATTTAGGCACCCGTTGGCGGTGAAAGGCTTCGATTTGGCGACTGGCCAGTTGGATCGCCTCTAGCAGGGGACGGTCAATTTGTTGGTAGGCCGCATCTAGCTCGGCGGCAGAAACCCTTAATTTTTCGGGGGTGAGGGTTTGGCGATCAAATTTTGCCGTGAAATCAACCAACGCGCGATCGCCACTATTTTTCACCGCTGTGACAATCTCTTTCACCGCCGCCTCTTGGGTTAGAGCTACATCATGGGAGGTGCGGTTCGCAATACGTTGTAACTCAGAAGGGGCATCAGTCTGCTGATAGAGAATGCGCAGCATAGAAAATATCAATCACTCATTGCTTAAAATCTTGTCTCATTCTACTGAATTTTCCTAACCAATGGCAGCCATTCCGCGCTTATCCTCGGTTTTCGTGGTAGAATTTCACCTCTGAAATTAGAGACTTCCAACTCCTAACCTAAATTCTGCGGTGATTGATCTCAGTGGGGCAACTTTTGCTACAATGAGATTTTTGATCATCTATATTTATCTGTCCACCTAAATTAACCTAGACCACTGTGGCTAATATTAAATCTGCGATTAAGCGTATCCAAACTGCTGAACGTAATCGTCTCCGCAACAAATCCTATAAGTCTGCGGTCAAGACCCTCACCAAAAAGTGCCTCCAAGCGATTGAACAATATGCAGCGGCTCCCTCTGCAGATGCCCAGGCAGAAGCACAAAAATATCTCTCTGCAACCTACAGCAAAATTGATAAAGCTGTAAAACGGGGAGTTTACCATCACAATACGGCTGCCCGGAAAAAAGCACGGCTCGCAAAGGAATTTAAACAAGCAACTGGACAAGTGGCCGCCTAGGACGAGAGAGCGGTCGCGTTCTCTGGGGTTTTCCCTATTTGCTAATCATTTGAAGGAGCCGCTGTCACTTTTACCATGCAACTTGTTGACACCCATGTGCACATCAACTTCGATGTTTTCCAAGAAGATATCGAGGCGATCGCCAGTCGTTGGCGTGCCGCTGGTGTTGCCCACTTGGTCCATTCCTGCGTCGAACCCCAAGAGTTCACTGAAATTCAAGCCCTGGTTGATCGGTTTCCGGAGCTAAAATTTTCTGTCGGCCTGCATCCCCTCGATGCAGATAAGTGGACAGAGACCATGGCTGCAGAAATCAAGACCTTGGCCCAGAGTGATTCGCGGATCGTTGCCCTTGGGGAAATGGGCCTAGACTTTTTTAAGGCGGAAAATCACCGTCACCAAAAAAAAGTACTCAGAGCGCAACTTGAGCTGGCGGCGGAACTCGATTTGCCGGTGATCATTCACTGTCGTGATGCAGCGGCAGAATTGTTAGCAATCCTCAAAGAGTTTCAGGCGAATGATCAACCCGTGCGCGGTGTAATGCATTGTTGGAGTGGCACCCCCGAAGAAACTCAATGGTTTCTTGACCTTGGTTTTTTCGTTAGCTTTAGTGGTGTGGTGACTTTTAAAAATGCTGAACAGGTCAGGGATTCCGCTCGTCTAGTGCCCGATGATCGCCTTTTGATCGAAACAGATTGTCCTTTTCTTGCCCCTGTACCCAAACGGGGAAAGCGAAATGAACCAGCCTTTGTCCGCCATGTGGCAGAATACCTTGCCCAATTACGGGAAACTTCTTTGGAAACCCTTGCCCAACAAACGACAGCTAATGCCCGCCAGCTGTTTCGGCTGCATTTCTAAATATCTTTTTTATTTTGTCGGCATTCTCGTCACCTTAGGGGTCAACCTAGGGATCAGAGAAGGTCGCATTCTGCTGTAGGAGCCTTTGTCCCGGACTATCATTGAAGGGCCTTTTGACTTCTACACAAACTCTCTACCTAACCCAAGGCGATCGCCTGCCATCTGCTGCACCATTGCCTCCCAGTTATCCCGACCCAAGATAATACTTATGACTCATATCACCCAAAGCCTGCTTCCTGATCTAATTGATATTCAACGGTCAAGCTTTCGTTGGTTCCTTGAAAAAGGGTTAATTGAGGAGCTCAACAGTTTCTCGCCCATCACCGACTATACCGGCAAATTAGAGCTGCACTTCATTGGGGAAAAATACCGTCTCAAAGAACCCAAGTACAGCATGAGTGAGGCCAAGAGTCGGGATAGCACCTATGGTGTCCAGATGTATGTGCCCACCCGCCTCATCAACAAAGAAACTGGCGAAATCAAAGAACAGGAAGTCTTCATTGGGGATCTACCTCTGATGACAGACCGTGGTACCTTCATCATCAATGGTGCAGAACGGGTAATCGTCAACCAAATTGTGCGATCGCCTGGGGTTTATTACAAATCCGAAGTCGATAAACATGGTCGTCGCACCTACTCCGCATCCCTCATTCCTAACCGTGGGGCATGGTTGAAATTTGAGACAGACAAAAACAACATTGTCTGGGTGCGGATTGATAAAACCCGTAAGCTTTCAGCCCAGGTACTCCTCAAGGCCATGGGTCTATCCGACAGCGAAATCCTTGACGCCTTGCGGCATGCTGACTTCTACCAAAAAACCCTCGAAAAAGAAGGCAATCCCAGCGAAGAAGAAGCACTCCTCGAACTCTATCGCAAGCTCCGCCCCGGTGAGCCTCCCACGGTCAGCGGTGGTCAGCAGCTATTAGAATCCCGTTTCTTCGACAACAAGCGCTACGACTTGGGTAAAGTCGGTCGTTACAAAATCAATAAAAAGTTACGGCTCAACATCCCCGATACCGTACGGGTACTTACTCCCACCGATATCCTCTCGGCGATTGATTATCTTATTAACCTAGAATTCGATACCGGAAACATTGACGACATCGATCACCTGGGCAACCGTCGTGTCCGGTCCGTGGGGGAACTCCTACAAAACCAAGTACGTGTTGGTCTAAACCGTCTTGAACGCATCATTCGTGAACGCATGACTGTCAGTGAAGCCGACACCCTAACACCAGCCTCCTTGGTTAACCCAAAACCCCTTGTTGCGGCGATTAAGGAATTTTTCGGCTCCTCCCAGCTTTCTCAGTTTATGGATCAAACCAATCCACTCGCTGAGTTGACCCACAAACGGCGTCTATCCGCCCTCGGCCCTGGTGGTTTAACCCGTGAACGGGCCGGCTTTGCTGTGCGAGACATTCACCCCACCCAGTATGGTCGGATTTGCCCTGTAGAAACCCCAGAAGGTCCCAACGCTGGTCTCATCGGTTCCCTAGCAACCTATGCCCGCGTTAATGAATATGGCTTTATCGAAACGCCCTATTACAAAGTCGAAAACGGCAAAATCCTCTTTGACCAAGGCTCTGTTTACCTCACGGCAGGCGAAGAAGACGATCTGCGGGTTGCCCCCGGCGATGTACCACGGGATGAAGACGGTAACATTCTCGGTGAAACAGTTCCCGTGCGTTATCGTCGCGAATTCTCGACCACCACTCCCGAACAAGTAGACTATGTGGCAGTTTCGCCCCTACAAATCGTCTCTGTTGCAACCTCACTGATTCCGTTCCTAGAGCACGATGACGCAAACCGTGCCCTGATGGGTTCTAACATGCAACGGCAGGCTGTTCCCCTCCTCAGACCAGAACGTCCCCTTGTTGGCACCGGTCTGGAGGCACAAGCAGCCCGTGACTCTGGGATGGTTATTGTGTCCCGGTGTGATGGTGTTGTTACCTTCGTTGACGCTACCGTAATCCGCGTGCAACCAACCGGTGAAGGAACCGAGGACGCCGCTGAAATTGTTTATCCTCTGCAAAAATATCAGCGTTCTAACCAAGATACTTGTCTTAATCAGCGTCCCCTTGTAGACATTGGTGAAGATGTTGTCGCTGGTCAGGTTCTCGCAGATGGCTCCGCAACTGAAGGTGGTGAAATTGCCCTCGGTCAAAATGTGACCATCGCCTATATGCCCTGGGAAGGCTACAACTACGAAGACGCAATCCTAATCAGTGAGCGCCTTGTATATGACGATGTGTATACCAGTATCCACATTGAAAAATTCGAAATTGAAGCCCGTCAAACAAAGTTGGGGCCTGAAGAGATTACCCGTGAAATTCCCAACGTTGGGGAAGATGCTCTGCGTCACCTCGATGAACAAGGGATTATTCGCATTGGTGCTTGGGTAGAATCTGGTGACATTTTGGTCGGTAAAGTCACTCCGAAAGGTGAGTCCGATCAGCCACCGGAAGAGAAACTCCTACGGGCAATTTTCGGGGAGAAGGCACGGGATGTACGGGATAACTCCCTCCGGGTTCCCAACGGTGAAAAGGGACGTGTGGTTGATGTCCGTGTCTTTACCCGTGAGCAGGGCGATGAATTACCCCCGGGTGCCAATATGGTGGTTCGGGTCTACGTGGCTCAAAAACGAAAAATCCAAGTTGGGGATAAAATGGCAGGCCGCCACGGGAATAAGGGGATTATTTCCCGGATTCTCCCGATTGAGGATATGCCTTACTTACCCGATGGTTCCCCTGTCGACATTGTGCTCAATCCCCTAGGGGTTCCCTCCCGGATGAACGTAGGCCAAGTTTTTGAGTGTCTCCTAGGCTGGGCCGGCGAACATCTCAATGCTCGCTTTAAGATGATGCCTTTCGACGAAATGCACGGAGCTGAAGCATCACGGGAAACCGTACATGGCAAAATTCGCGAAGCAGCGAAAAAGCCAAACAAAGACTGGGTCTTTAATGAAGATGAACCTGGCAAAATCCAAGTCTACGATGGTCGGACTGGGGAATCCTTTGATCGAGCCGTGACTGTCGGTAAAGCGTACATGCTTAAGCTTGTTCACTTGGTTGACGATAAGATCCACGCGCGTTCTACGGGGCCGTACTCTCTGGTGACGCAGCAGCCCCTTGGTGGTAAAGCCCAGCAGGGTGGTCAGCGCTTCGGGGAAATGGAGGTTTGGGCTCTCGAAGCTTATGGAGCCGCCTATACTCTCCAAGAGTTACTCACGGTGAAATCCGATGATATGCAAGGACGTAACGAAGCCTTAAATGCGATCGTCAAAGGGAAGCCGATTCCTCGCCCAGGTACTCCCGAATCTTTCAAAGTTCTAATGCGAGAATTGCAATCCCTGGGTCTCGACATTGCTGTTCATAAAGTGGAAGCAGCCGATGATGGTACCAGTCGTGATGTGGAAGTAGATTTGATGATGGACAATCAACGTCGCGCCCCTAACCGGCCCACCTATGAGTCAGTCACCAATGAAGATCAAGAGGATTTAGTAGAAGAGGCAGCAGAGTAAGCATCCTTAAAAGTAGTGGGGCCAGCATTTTGCCAAATGTACCCCATGCTTTTTGAAGCTTACACAGGCCAAATTTTATTCGTCGAGTCGTTTTTAAAGAGCAGTTACGGGCATGAAAAGTCAACAAGAGCAACATTTCGATTACGTCAAAATTGGTATTGCTTCTCCTGAACGGGTACGCCAGTGGGGAGAGCGGACTTTACCAAATGGTCAAACCGTCGGCGAGGTCACAAAACCAGAAACCATTAACTACCGGACGTTAAAACCGGAAATGGATGGTTTATTTTGTGAGCGGATTTTTGGCCCGGCCAAGGACTGGGAATGCCACTGTGGTAAATACAAGCGGGTTAGACACCGGGGAATTGTCTGTGAGCGTTGTGGCGTAGAGGTCACTGAATCCCGGGTGCGTCGTCATCGCATGGGGTACATCAAGCTCGCTGCGGCAGTTACCCACGTTTGGTATCTCAAGGGGATCCCCAGCTACCTCAGCATTTTGCTGGATATGGCACTGCGGGATGTGGAGCAGATTGTTTATTTCAATGCCTATGTCGTCCTCGATCCGGGTAATGCGACTAACCTCAGCTATAAGCAACTATTGACGGAAGATCAGTGGTTAGAAATTGAAGAGCAACTCTACAGCGAAGATTCTCAGTTAGAGGATGTGGAAGTTGGCATTGGGGCTGAAGCGATTGAGCGTTTGTTGCAAGAGCTTGAGTTAGAGGCGGTTGCTGAGGAACTACGGGAAGGCATTGCTAATTCTAAAGGTCAAAAACGGGCGAAGTTAATTAAACGTTTGCGCGTTATTGATAACTTTATTGCGACTGGGGCACGCCCTGAATGGATGGTTCTGAACAGTATCCCTGTCATTCCACCGGATCTGCGCCCGATGGTGCAGCTCGATGGGGGCCGCTTTGCCACCTCCGATTTGAATGATCTTTATCGCCGCGTTATCAATCGAAACAACCGTCTCGCTCGATTACAAGAAATTCTGGCACCGGAAATTATCGTCCGCAACGAAAAACGGATGTTGCAAGAGGCGGTGGATGCGCTAATTGACAATGGCCGTCGTGGTCGGACAGTTGTCGGTGCAAATAACCGTCCCCTCAAGTCTTTATCGGACATTATTGAAGGGAAGCAAGGTCGTTTCCGGCAAAACCTCCTTGGGAAACGGGTTGACTATTCTGGTCGTTCTGTCATCGTGGTTGGGCCAAAGCTAAAAATTTATCAGTGTGGTCTGCCCCGTGAGATGGCCATTGAACTGTTCCAGCCTTTTGTAATTCAGCGACTGATTAAGAGCACTATTGTCAGCAATATTAAGGCGGCGAAAAAGCTGATTCAACGGGGGGATGAAAGTGTTTGGGATGTGCTCGCTGAAGTAATTACGGGTCACCCTGTACTACTCAACCGGGCACCAACGCTACACCGACTAGGAATTCAGGCTTTTGAACCGATTCTCGTGGAAGGTCGCGCGATTCAGTTGCACCCGTTGGTTTGTCCTGCGTTTAACGCTGACTTTGATGGCGACCAAATGGCGGTGCACGTGCCTTTGTCTTTGGAGGCCCAAGCTGAGGCTCGTCTGTTGATGCTGGCTTGTCATAATATTCTTTCGCCCGCTACGGGTAAACCCATTGTGGCTCCTTCCCAGGATATGGTTTTAGGTTGTTATTATTTGACGGCGGAAAATCCAGGGGCACAGCGGGGTGCGGGACGCTACTTTAGCAGTATGGATGATGCGTTGCGGGCCTATGAGCAAGGGGATGTGGATTTGCATGCCTATGTATGGTTGCGCTACCTCGGCGATGTTGAGACCAATGAGGCGGATGATCGGGTGTTGGAATCTGAAACGTTAGAGGATGGTTCTATTTTGAAAATTTACCGTGAACGGAAGGTTCGGGAAACGGCAGAGGGTGAAATGATTAGTCAGTTTATCCGCACAACGCCGGGACGAATCATCTACAACAAGACGATCCAAGATGCCCTTGATTTAACCGAGCGGACGCTCCCAGAAGGACTACCTGTATAAGGTGACTGTAAGCGGAAAGAAAAGGGCGATCGCCTTTTGCTTTCTTTAAGTTTTTCTTCTTAAGTTATTAATACCAGAGATCACAAAAAACCATGACCAAGGAAAAACCCGCCGTTTTTTACAACCGCATCATCGATAAAGGACGTCTGAAAAAGCTGATGTCCTGGGCCTACACGAGTTTTGGTTCTGCCCACTGTGCCACCATGGCCGACGAACTGAAAACCCTTGGTTTTCGTTACGCAACCCAGGCTGGTGTCTCGATTAGTGTCGATGACCTCCAGGTACCGCCCATCAAGCGGCAGATGCTAGACAGCGCCGAACAGGAAATTAAGACCACAGAAGCGCGCTATTCCCGTGGTGAAATCACTGAGGTTGAGCGTTTCCAAAAGGTTATTGACACCTGGAACAGCACCTCTGAATCCCTTAAAGATGAAGTGGTCAAAAACTTCCGGGAAACCAACCCCCTCAACTCCGTTTACATGATGGCCTTTAGTGGTGCCCGGGGTAATCTCTCCCAGGTGCGTCAGTTGGTCGGGATGCGCGGCTTGATGGCGGATCCCCAAGGGGAAATTATTGACTTGCCGATTAAAACCAACTTCCGGGAAGGTCTGACGGTAACTGAGTATATTATTTCCTCTTACGGTGCGCGGAAAGGTCTGGTAGATACGGCACTGCGGACTGCGGACTCCGGTTACCTAACCCGTCGTCTGGTGGATGTTTCCCAGGATGTGATCGTTCGCGAAGAAGACTGCGGCACCGCCCGGGGTCTCAAACTCCGCGCCATGACTGATGGTGAGCGCGAACAGATTTCCCTCGAAGACCGCCTCTTTGGTCGGGTACTCAATGCCGATGTGGTTGATCCCAAAACTGGGGAAGTCATTGCCCAACGAAATCAAGATATTGATGCTGATCTGGCGAAGAAAATTGCGACTACGGTAGCTGAAGTGGAAGTGCGATCGCCTTTAACCTGTGAAGCGGCCCGTTCCGTCTGTCGCAAGTGCTATGGTTGGAGCCTTGCCCACGGTCACATGGTCGATATGGGAGAGGCCGTCGGGATTATTGCGGCCCAATCCATTGGGGAGCCTGGCACCCAGTTAACCATGCGGACTTTCCACACCGGGGGGGTATTTACCAAGGAAGCCGCCCGGACGATCAAAGCCTCCAAAGCTGGCACGATTCAATTTAAAGATGGCCTCAGCACGCGGCGGATGCGGACGCCCCACGGGGATGAAGTAGAGCAGGTAGAAGTAGCCGGTACTCTGGTGTTGAAGCCCAGCGACAATGGCAAAATGGTAAGCCATGCGCTCTCACCGGGTTCCTTTGTCTTGGTGGCAGAAGGAGCTTCCGTCAAGAAAGGCGATCTGCTCGTTGAAGTTGGTGCGGGTCAGAAAACCCAAAAATCCACCGAGAGAGCGACCAAAGACGTTTCCTCCGATCTGGCTGGGGAAGTTCTCTTTGATAACCTCATTGCCGAAGAAAAAACGGATCGTCAAGGCAACACAACCCGCTCCGCCCAAAGAAGTGGTTTGATGTGGGTTTTAGCTGGGGATGTTTATAATCTGCCGGCTGGGGCTGAACCCGTCGTTGAAAACGGCACCCATGTCAATGTGGGTGATATCCTCGCTGAAACAAAATTAGTTTCCCTCTCCGGTGGTGTTGTACGACTCATTCCCAACAGCCGAGAGATTGAAATTGTCACCGCTTCGGTACTCCTAGATGAGGCGAAGGTACTCCACGAAACTGGGGGCGGCTCAGAACAATACATCATTGAAACCTCTAAAGGGGATCAGTTCCTCCTGAAAACAGCCCCCGGCACGAAGGTGCAAAACAACGCCAACATCGCTGAACTTATTGATGACCGCTACCGGACAACCACCGGAGGCATCATCAAATACTCTGGTGTAGAAGTGGCCAAGGGCACGAAAAAACAGGGCTACGAAGTGCTGAAAGGGGGCACACTCCTTTGGATCCCAGAAGAAACCCACGAGGTAAACAAGGATAGCTCTCTGCGTATCGTCGAAGATGGCCAGTACGTCGAAGCGGGCACAGAAGTCGTTAAGGATATTTTCTCTCAGTCGGCTGGGGTCGCAGAGGTCATCGAAAAGAATGACATTCTCCGGGAAGTGATTATTAAGCCGGGTGAATTGCACCTGACCGAAGAGGCGATCGCCGATAAATATCACGAACAACTGATCCAGCCCGGTGAAGAGGTGATCCCTGGGGTGACCATCGACAAACTGAGCTACGGCGAAAAAGTGATCAGCACCGAAGGGGTCGCGCTCCTTGTCCGTCCCGTCGAGGAATTCCAAGTCGAGGATACTCCCGTTGAACCGTCCCAAGGTTCCATTAACGAACAGGGCGCAGGCCGGAATATCGAACTCCATGCTGTCCAGCGCTTATTCTTTAAAGATGGCGAACGGGTGAAATCCGTTGATGGTGTTTCTCTCCTGAGCACCCAATTGATTATCGAAATTGGTGCCATTGAAGGGGAAGATGAAGATGTCCTGGCGAACCTCTATGCGGACATTGAACTTCAAGATGATCCCACCGATGACGAAGTAAAACGTCTCCAGTTAGTGATTCTTGAGTCCTTGATTCTCCGCCGTGATTCCGATAGTGATCCCTTTGGCGGCCAAGTTCAGACCCGACTCATGGTCGAAGATGGCCAGGAAATTGCCCCTGGCGCAGTGGTGGCCCGCACGGAAATTCAATGTAAAGAACCCGGTGAGGTTCGAGGGATCCGTTCCGGTCAAGAAGCGATCCGCCGTTTGTTGATTGTGCGTGATAGCGATCGCCAAACCCTCGCCATCGACGGCAAAGCCAAGGTGAAAGAAAATACCCTGGTGGTTGCTGGCACCGAAATTGCCGAAGGCGTTGTGATCGAAGATTCCGCCCAAGTCCTTAAGGTCAGCGACAAAGAAATTGTCCTCCGTCATGCCCGGCCCTACCGTGTGTCTGGTGGTGCAGTCCTGCACATCGACGAAGGTGATCTTGTCCAACGGGGTGATAATCTCGTGCTGCTCGTCTTTGAGCGGGCAAAAACTGGGGACATCATCCAGGGTCTCCCCCGGATCGAAGAACTCCTCGAAGCCCGGAAACCCAAGGAAGCAGCAGTGCTCGCCCGTCGCCCTGGCACCTGCCAAGTCGAATACCTCGACGACGAAACCGTGGATGTCAAAGTCATCGAAGATGATGGTGTCATTAGCGAGTATCCGGTTAGCCTCAACCAAAGTGTGATGGTAGTTGATGGTCAACGGGTTGGCCCAGCAGAACCCCTCACTGACGGCTTGAATAATCCCCACGAAATCCTAGAAATTTTCTTTGATTACTACGCTGAGAGTAAGGGGATATACGAAGCAGCTTTGATTGGTCTCCGGGAATCTCAACGGTTCTTGGTAGAAGAAGTGCAGCGGGTTTACCAGTCCCAGGGCATTGACATTTCTGACAAACACATCGAGGTGATCGTGCGTCAGATGACGGCAAAAGTCCGCATCGATGACGGTGGCGATACCACAATGTTGCCAGGAGAATTAATTGAGCTACGTCAAGTAGAACAAGTTAACGAAGCCATGTCCATTACTGGTGGTGCACCGGCCCGTTACACTCCAGTGCTCCTGGGGATTACCAAAGCTTCCTTGAACACCGATAGCTTTATTTCTGCGGCTTCCTTCCAAGAGACCACACGGGTACTTACCGAAGCGGCCATTGAAGGTAAATCCGATTGGTTACGGGGTCTTAAGGAAAACGTGATTATCGGTCGCTTGATTCCGGCCGGAACGGGGTTTGCGAGTCAAAATGATTTCGTGGACGAAGGCACTTCACGGTCTCCCAATGGCTACAGCAATGTTGTGACCAATGACAATGGTGCTGGGTTATCGAGTCGTACCTATGATGACCTCGATGGCAGCGAAATTCTCGATGATCAAACAGCGCGGGCCTTTACGGAAGGAAAATCAAACCGTAAGGATATTATCTCTGGCGATGAATTGATTTCTGATGATACGCCGATCCCGTCGGATGTTCAGGGAAAAGCACCTGTGATTGATGATGATGCGATGATTGATGATAATTGGATGAAAGACCAATAATGGTGATCTAAAACCTGAAAATCATCAAACAATGTGGGTTAGTCTTCGGGCTGGCCCATTTTTTTATGTGGCTAAAAACTCATTTTTAAATCGCCTTTTTAATTGTCTTCATCTGTTATTTTCTGTTTTAAGAAAGCTTGAAAATTACGCATTGCCTCCATCTCATCCTCTACTGCCTCAGCGAGAAAACGATATAAATCTTCTTTCTGCACAATCGAGAATAATGGACTGGTTTCACGTTCTTCATATTCGCCATTGTTTAGTGTGAATATGCGTAGAGTTTCGCCATTATATCGCCAAAATTCAGGGACGCCTATAGCTGCATAAAGTTGATTTTTATTAATATCTGTGTTGGTAATATCCACTTCTACGATGAGATCGGGCGGCGGATCTTTGTCAAAATCAACATTACGTCCTGCAACCTGGGGCTGATTTTGAATGTAATAGGCACAGTCGGGCTCTGCTCCTTTCTTTACATCCTTACGATTTATGGTTGTTGAACCCATTGTCTTCATTTTTAATCCCATTTCAAGGACAAGGAGTCGAATAAAGAGTTCAATGAGTCGTAGGGCAAATTCGTGATCTTCTAAAGGCGCGGTGATTTCTAACGTTCCATTACAAAATGAGAGGCGGGAATGGCGGTCTTGGGGTAATGCTTGAAAAATCTTGAGATAGTCATCCCAACTGAGGTTATGAAATGCGACCCGCTGTTCTCCCACTGGTTTAGGAATATTTGTTCTAATTGGTGTTGCGACCATGGTATTTCCTCTTCACAACAAAACCTAAATCTATCTTACTGAAGTGCATTGGTTTAGAGTGGCGATCGCCTTCCCTTTTGCCTGAGGCGATCGCCTTTTTATATCCTATGAATTGCTGGGTAATTGACTCATTTTTTCGAGGTCGAGAACTTGGGCTAGGGTCGCTTCATCCATTAAGCCCCGTTCGAGGACAATTTGCCGGAGGGTTTTGCCCGTTTGCAAGGATTCCTTGGCGACATCGGCAGCGTTGAGATAACCGATATGGGTATTGAGGGCTGTCACAAGGGACAGACTGCTTTCAGCATAATTGTGACAGCGTTGTTCGTTGGCGGTGATGCCTGCAATACATTTGTCGCTGAGGGCCTTGATGGTGTTGCCGAGAATTTCGATGCTGTGGATTAAATCGTAGGCAATCAGGGGCATCATCACGTTAAGTTCCAATTGTCCGGCTTGGGCGGCAAAGGCGATCGCCGTATCGTAGCCCATCACCTGAAAGCAAACCATAGAAGTCATTTCCGCCATGACGGGATTGTACTTACCGGGCATAATCGAGGAACCGGGTTGCACAGGGGGCAGTTGGATTTCCTTAAAGCCAGTGTTAGGGCCAGAATCCATCAGACGCAGATCGTGGGAAATTTTCACAAGATCCTGAGCAAGGTTACGCAACGCACCGGACACATTGACGAAGGGCGACATACTTTGCATCGCAGCCATCAGGTGGGGGGCGGAGGTCAAAGGTTGCCCGATCAGTTCACTTAAAATTTCGGCGACGCGGAAACGATATTGGGGATGGGTGTTTAAACCTGTTCCGGAAGCACTACCGCCTAAACCTAAAACCGTTAAATCTTTGGCGGCGGTTTCGATGCGTCCCATGTGGGCGGTTAAAATTTCTGCCCAAGCGCGGAATCCTTCCCCAAGCCGGACGGGAACGGCATCCTGCATGTGGGTACGTCCAGATTTGACGATGTGGGCAAATTCTTCGGCTTTATTATCCAAAGTGGCGATCGCCCCAGAGAGAGCTGGATATAAACAATGTTCGAGGGCTAATAACCCACCGATGCGGATCGCCGTGGGAATCACATCATTGGTGGATTGCCCGTAGTTCACATGATCGTTGGGGCTAACGGTTTGGTAATCGCCTTTTTCGCCACCGAGAAGTTCGAGGGCACGGTTCGCCAAGACTTCGTTGACATTCATGTGGTGGGATGTGCCAGCCCCCGCTTGGTACACATCGACGACGAATTGGTCTCGTAATGCCCCCTGCAACACTTCATCACAGGCTTTTACAATTGCCTCGGACATCTGGGCTTCAATACAACCGAGTTCCGCATTGGCGATCGCCGTCGCTTTTTTAATCAGAACGCAAGCATCGATATAAGTAGGGAGAGGTTTAATGCCGCTGATCGGAAAATTTTCCGTCGCCCTCAGGGTTTGGATGCCATAGTAGGCGTCGTGGGGGATTTGGCGATCGCCCATGGAATCTTTTTCAATGCGAAAATCTGCGCTCATATATTTTGACTGAATCGAGTTTGTATCCCCCTAGTTTAAAAGGATGGCACGAAATTCAGATCTTACAATGGAGCTAACCAATGCTCTGGAGGATAACCGATGGTTGCTTCGATGAAGAATGCCCGCCAGAAAGAGGCGATCGCCCCTTGGGTTCCGTCCCAGTGGGAAGCGTACCAACAACAGCGGGATTTGCCCACCGATGATCTCAATAAACAAAAGCTGTATTTTTATCAAAATTCATTATTAATTGAAATGGGCGCAGAAGGAATTAATCACGCTTCAGTAAATAATCTATTTACTTTACTCATTGGTTTTTGGTTTGCGTTCAATTCAGAAAATACAGGACATTTAATGGGCGGCTGTCAACTAGAAAAAAGCTCAAAAAAAATTGCCGCTGCGCCTGACTTGGTTTTGTATCTTGGGAAAAATCATCCTGTGTGGAAACAGGGCGATCGCCGTTATTTAAACTTAGATGAATGGCGCGTGCCAGATTTAGTGGGTGAAATTTCTGACACGACAATTTTCCATGATTTAGACCGTAAAAAAGAAATTTACGCTGCGTTAGGTATCCCTGAATATTGGGTGATTGATATCCAAGCCCAACGTTTTTTTCTCTTAGTTTTAAATGGGGCTGGACGCTATGAATCCGTTGAAACATCTCAGGTTTTAAAGGACTTACCGAAAGCGTTATTGGAAGAAGCCCTAGAACGTGTTGCCTCAGACGGCAATGCCCAGGTGGCCCAGTGGTTTATGGGACAATTGCAAGCCGAACAGCCCCAATGATGTGGTTTTAGTTTTGGGAAATTGAAGGATTATTCGCTTTAATGGGGAATAATTGTTGTCAATCCAAAACTTTCTATGGCTAGCGTAACGTTCGAGCAAGTGACGAAGCGATTTGATGATTTTGTCGCCGTCAACAACCTCAACCTTGCCATCGAAGATGGTGAATTCTTAGTATTTGTGGGGCCGTCCGGCTGTGGGAAAACGACTTCTCTCCGGTTGCTGGCGGGTCTGGAATCGATTACCGATGGGCAAATTTGCATTGGCGATCGCCGGGTCAATCACCTCTCCCCTAAAGATCGCGACATTGCGATGGTGTTCCAATCCTACGCCCTCTATCCCCACATGAGTGTCTATGAAAATATGGCGTTCAGTCTGCAATTGCAGGGAGTTGCTCAAACCGAAATTAACAAGCGTGTCCAGAGTGCCGCCGCCCAATTAGGCATCGAAAGACTATTACAACGCAAACCCAAAGAACTTTCTGGGGGACAGCGGCAACGGGTCGCCGTGGGGCGGGCAATCGTCCGTAAACCCGCCGTCTTTCTGATGGATGAACCCCTTTCTAACCTTGATGCAAAATTGCGTGTCCAGGCCCGTAAAGAAATTAGTAAACTCCACCAAGACCTCAACACCACCTTTATCTACGTCACCCACGACCAAGTGGAAGCGATGACCATGGGCGATCGCATTGCCGTGATGAAGGATGGAATTTTGCAGCAGGTCGATAGTCCCGGCAATCTCTATAACAATCCCAATAATTTGTTTGTCGCTGGATTTATTGGCAGTCCCGCGATGAACTTTTTTGACGTCGAACAAACCACCAATGAAGGGGAACCCTGTCTCAAACTGGGGGAAAACTTAATTTCAATTCAAAAGTATTTACCGCAATTTATAATCGATGGTGGCGTGACTTTCAAGGATCGGCCCCTTACCCTAGGGATTCGTCCTGAAGATATTTATCATCCCCAATATTTACCCCCTGATATTCCCACTGTCGCTGTGCAAGCGACGATCAATATGATTGAAATGATGGGCAATGAACTCATTGTTTATCTCACAACGGCTGAACAAGGGGAATTCGTCGCGCGCTTTGATCCCCGTGCTACGGTTAAACAAGGAGAAACCCTTGATGTGTTATGGAATGTCCAACGCTTGTATCTTTTTGATCGCGAAATGGAAACCGTTATTGCATAAAATCATCTACTATTTTTGGGGCGCTTAAACCCCGTTCAAAATAAAACTTCTCTTTTAATTTATCTGCTGAATTCAACTTTTATGAATGTTTTTTGTACAAAAAAAATCTCCACTTAAGCTTACTTCCCTTGCACTTAGTTCCGCACTGGTTTTAACGGGCTGTGTTGGCGAACAAACAACCTCTGGAGACGATACAGCAAGCGACACCAAACAAGTCACCGTTTTCGGAGTAATGATCGGGGAACAACAGGAAAAAATTGAGGCGGCACTGGCTCCCTTTACCGAAGAAACAGGCATTGAAGTGGTTTACGAAGGCACAGATACCTTTGCGACGACCTTGCCGATTCGGGTTGATTCCGGCAATCCGCCAGATCTAGCGATGTTTCCCCAACCGGGGCTGATGGCGGATTTTGCGCGGGAAGGTCGGTTGGTTCCCCTCACAGAATTTATGAGCCTTGAGGATTTGCAGGCGGCCTATGATGAGTCTTGGATTCAGCTCGGTAGTGTGGAAAATGTGCCCTATGGGGTATGGTATCGGGCTTCGGTTAAAAGTTTAGTTTGGTACAACCCGCAGCAGTTTGCGGCGAATGGTTACGAGATTCCCACCACTTGGGATGAAATGCTAGCTCTGAGCGATCGCCTTGTGTCTGAAGGCAAAACCCCCTGGTGTATTGGCATGGAAAGTGGCGATTCGACGGGTTGGGTTGGTACTGATTGGGTCGAAGAAATTATGCTACGCACCGCAGGCCCCAATGTCTATGACCAATGGATCAACCACGAAATTCCCTTTAACGATCCGGCGGTGGAAAATGCGGTCAATATTTTCGGTGACATTGTTCGCAACGAAGATTATGTCTATGGTGGCGTGGTAAGTGCTCTGAGTACGCCTTTTGGAGATTCGATTCAAGGATTGTTTGGCGAAGATCCCAACTGCTATCTACACAAGCAAGGGAATTTTATTGAGGCATTTTTACCAACGGACATTAACCTCAATGAAGATGTGGATGTGTTCCCGCTGCCGCAGATTAATCCGGAGCAAGGTTTGCCGATCCTCGTTGCGGGGGATGTGTTCGCAATGTTTAATGACACCCCCGAAGCGCGCCAGTTGATGGAATATCTCGCCAGTAAAACGCCCCACGAAGTTGCCGCAGGACTGGGGGGTTATCTTTCGCCCCGACAGGGCATTGATTTGGCCCTATATCCCACAGATTTAAGCCGCAAACAAGCAGAGATTTTGGGGAATGCGGAAGTGATCCGCTTTGATGCGTCGGATATGATGCCGGGTGCGGTGGGCACGGGCACGTTCTGGTCGGGCATGGTGGACTATGTCGGCGGCGCAGATGCCGAAACGGTTTTAACCAATATTGAAAACAGTTGGCCTGAGTAATATCCCTCTAAATCCCCCTTCAAAGGGGGACTTCGATTCCCCTGAATCCTTCTTTAACCGAGACTGTAAGTATTTCATGGAGGTCATGATGGAATTCTGGACGCGTCTACTGAACGTGGTCTTGGCGATCGCCATTGGTTGTGGCGGTGTGATTGGGCTGTTTTATTTAGCGAATATTGCGATTAATGCCCTACCGAAACCCTGGAATCAGCGACTGTTGCCGTGGGTGTATATTTCTCCGGCATTATTATTGCTTTCTGCCTATTTAATTTTGCCGACGGTGCAAACTTTTTATTTGAGTTTTCTAGATGGGCGATCGCAAAATTTTGTCGGACTCAAAAACTATATTTTTGCCTTCACTGATCGGGCAATGTTAATTGCTTTTAAAAACAACTTGCTTTGGCTTGTTTTGGTTACAGGTGTCAGCGTCAGTTTGGGGTTAATTATTGCCGTACTGGTTGACAAAGTGCGCTATGAACCAATTATTAAATCCTTGATTTTCTTGCCGATGGCAATCTCCTTTGTGGGGGCGAGTGTCATCTGGAAATTTATGTACGCCTACAAACCGGCTGGAGATGATCAAATTGGTGTTTTAAATGCGCTGTTGGTGAATTTTGGCTTTGAACCCGTGGGCTGGATTGTCGAACAATCGGTAAATAATTTTGCTTTGATTGCAATTATGATCTGGCTCTATACGGGCTTTGCGATGGTGATTTTATCTTCGGCGGTCAAAGGTATTCCCGAAGAAGTGATCGAAGCGGCGCGGATTGATGGGGCGAATAGTTGGCAAATTTTTTGGCGAATTACGATCCCAATGATCCGTTCCACGATTCTCGTTGTCAGTACCACGATTATTATTTTGGTCTTGAAAGTATTTGATATTGTTTTTGTGATGACGGGGGGTAATTATGGCACGGAAGTGATTGCCAGTCGCATGATTAAAGAGATGTTTAATTATCGAAATTTTGGGCGTGGTAGTGCGATCGCCATCGTGCTTTTAATCTTAATTATTCCGGTAATGATCAGTAATATTCGACGGTTTAGGACACAGGAGAAATTACGCTAATGGCACAGCAAAAGCAAACTCAATTTTGGCAAAAAACACCGATTCATATTTCGTTATTGGTGATCGCTTTTATCTGGACATTGCCGTCGGTGGGGTTACTCATTAGCTCCTTTCGGCGACGGGATGCAATGCTGGAAACGGGCTGGTGGACAATTTTTCAACATCCCTTTGAACTAACCCAATATCACATTGGAAATTATGTGGATGTGCTCCAAGCGGAGGGGATGGGACAGGCCTTTTTTAATAGCTTGACGATCGCCATTCCCGCGACGGTGATCCCGATTGCGATCGCCTGTTTTGCTGCCTATGCCTTTGCCTGGATGAAATTTCCGGGGCGACAATTTTTATTTATCGTGGTGGTTTGTTTACTGGTTGTCCCGCTACAAACGACCCTGATTCCGATTCTGCGGGCCTATCGAGATTTTGGTCTGTCCAACAGTTTTCTGGGGGTGTGGCTCGCCCATGCGGGCTATGGCTTACCCTTGGGGATTTATCTTCTGCGGAATTATATCGGCGAACTACCAAAGGATTTAATCGAAGCGGCGGCGGTGGATGGTGCGTCCCACCTGAAAATTTTTACGAAATTAATCGTCCCCCTCTCGATGCCGGCGATCGCCTCCTTTGCGGTCTTCCAATTTTTGTGGGTGTGGAATGATCTGCTCATCGCCCTAGTTTACTTGGGCACCACAAATGACGTTGCCCCCGTCACGATCCAACTGAGTAATTTAGTCGGGTCACGGGGCCAAGACTGGCACCTGCTTACTGCCGGCGCCTTTATCTCGATGATCGTTCCTCTCGGCGTTTTCTTCAGCCTACAACGCTATTTCGTACGGGGAATTTTAGCGGGTTCAGTGAAATCCTAGTCCTTTGTCCACACGGGATGTTGGAACAGCGCGAGGATCGTTTTTGCGCCCCGTAACTGGTTGGAGGTGGGCAGATGTCCCCTGGGTGCATCCAGATTCCAAATAAATGCTTTGGGATAACGCGCCCAGGTTCTCCCATCTCGCCAGGCAATTTTTTCCCAGAGGGCATTGAAGTCTTTACCGAGGGAATTCCATAATTTACGCTGCACCGAAAAGCCAAATTTCCCGCCAGAATAAACCTGCCACAGCTGATCGAGGGTGAGCAGATCCTCGTCGGGAAACCGCTCTACCTCCGTAAAGTAGAGCCATTTTCGTTTCATAGCAGATTCTCCTGCCAGTTCACACATTTTCTGGAGGGTTAAGATATCTGCTTCCAGAAACTCCTCTTCGATCAATTTGTCTTGAATAATCTGGTAATCAATCTCTCGCGCTGACTTAAGTTCAACGACCCCCTCCGGAAATTCCTGCTGCATGAACAATAAATTTTCGGCGGTTTGATTCTGGGTGAGCACCTGGCAAATTTTTCCCATGACAGGGGTTGCCGCCTGGCCCTGTTGCGCCATCAAAAATTCTCTCAAGCAAGCAAAACCAGCATCCCCTTGGTCAATCAGTTGGGGGATTTGTTCTAGCTGCTTTTTCGCCGATAATGCCGAAAATTCTTGCAGTAAATCGCTGGTTGCCTCCATGTAAACTGTGTCTCCCCAATGTGTTGCGTCAAAAAATTGTGATGGATGTAGTGCGTGGGCGATCGCCGTCAAAATCTACTATTGAGTCAAGCAGAGCGATAAAGCTTTACCCAGTGGGACGGAAATCACCATCAAACCAGACTATCACAGGACACAGTAGGAAATATTGACTCTTGTTGAAGAATCTTTTGGATAATGCCACTGGTAGAGGTCGGAATTTCAATCTGGATCAGCTCAATTTTGCCGCCGTAGGCCTTGACGGTAGGCGCTTCTGGGAGTGTTTCTGGCGTGTAATCACCCCCCTTAACATAAATATCCGGTTGTAGGGCAGCGATGGTTTGGGTGGCGGTGGGTTCATCAAATAACACGACGGCATCCACAACAGCGAGAGCGGTCAAAAGTTCAGCGCGTTGGGCTTCGGGGATGATGGGACGATCGGGTAAATGGTCGGGTTGGGGTTTAAGGTCTGCCACGGAGCGATCGCCATTTAAGCCAATCACCAAAGTTTTGCCCAGTTGTTTCGCAGCGGTTAGATAACGGACATGGCCCACGTGGAGCAGATACAAAACAGCCATTGGTAAACACAAGGGGACGCCAGCGGTCTGGATCAGTGGCGATCGCCCGCTGCAACACCGCCAACTCATAAACCTGTCCCATTAGTTGTCCTCAGAATGATTTGCTGGTTTTTCATAGCCATTTTCATAGGCAAACCGCACCAATTGAGACCGATTTTCAAGGTTTAATTTATTCAAAATACTACTAAGGTGCGTCTGGACAGTGCGCGGACTGACATAAAGATGCTCGCTGATTTGCTTATTAGTCCAACCTTGAACCGCCTCCCAAAAAACACGCATCTCGGCGGGGGTTAACGGGAGTGGTTCTGGGGCTTGCTTCATCTGCTCAACGTTAGCCTGGGCAGCGAGCCGTTGCATTTCTGCGCGAATATTCTCTATTCTGGCTAGCTGGCGCTCAATCTTTGCGAGTAATTCCTTCATTTCAAAGGGTTTGGCGATATAGTCGTCGGCCCCTGAAAAATGACCCTCGACGCGCGCTTCTACATCAGTCTGACTCGACAAAAATAGAAAAGGAATCAACTGTCCTGTCGGTTGAGAACGAATATACCGGCAGAATTCAAAACCATCCATTTCTGGCATACGCACATCAGAAACGATTAGATCCGGTTGAAATTCCAGCCAAATATCGAGTCCCTGCTTTCCAGACAGAACGACCGCGACGAGATATCCAGCTTGCGTGAGTAAATTTTCCAGGATCTTTTGCAAGATAGGATCATCATCGATCACAAGAATTCGTTTCATGTCATTGCACCAACTGAAAATAAAGATTTACGGGTTAATCTACAGACTACAGACATTTCGGAAAGCTCTTCTCCACCCAAAAAACGTGGTTAGATCAAGGGTATTACAGATAAGAGTGATACGAGTGGTTATTTTGTAACCAATCTACAGATTTATTTACAATTTTTTGTAAACTATGGGGAGTGTCAATTGCTTCTCAGTTCAATTTTGCGCCCCAGGGACGCCAGGAGGTCAACGCCAGTTATGAAAATTAGGCTCAAGCCAGAAGAATATTTATTGTGGGGCCATGGGTTGGCCATGGCCTTTGGTTTAGCAGGCTTACTGCTTGTTTTACCAAATGCCAATTTCATTGCCGGCTTGCCAGATTTTGGCCAGGTTGCTTTTCGTCTCTCGATGGCTAATGGTGGTGTGATGTACATGCTCCTGGGGATGGCTGCGGTCACTGTTTATGCCTACCGTCTATTGGGAAAAAAATATTTGTTGTCCTTTCTTATTCCAGCGCTAGCAGTGTCGGTATCAGCGGAACTAATGGGCACCAGTACGGGGTTTCCGTTTGGGGCTTATCACTACACCAGCGGTTTGGGCTATAAGATTGCGGGGTTAGTCCCGTTTACCATTCCTCTGTCTTGGTTCTATCTGGGCTTTAGTAGTTTTCTGATCGCGCGGGTGGGTTTGCAGAAATATAATTTGCCCCGGTGGATTTATTCTTTAGCGGCGATCGCCCTTGGAGCGTTATTGCTCACCTCTTGGGATTTTGTCCTAGATCCGGGGATGAGCCAAACTGCTGTACCTTTCTGGGAATGGGAAGTGGTCGGGCCATTTTTTGGGATGCCCTACGAAAATTTCTCCGGTTGGTTTGGTACCGGTTGTGTGTTTATGGGCATTGCCAGCCTGTTTTGGGGCAAACAACCCCTTGAGCTGTCCCGGGAACAGTTGATGTTGCCCTTCGCCATGTATCTTTTGAATTTTGGCTTTGCGACGATGATGAGCATTGGTGGCGGCATTTATCCACCGATTTTGTTGGGAATCCTGCTGGGCTTGGCACCGGTTACTGTGCTGTACTTCAGTATCCCTAAAGCAAGCCAAGCAACGACGACGCTGCCGATGGTGGATACCACGACTGAGAAAATGCCCGTGAGCGCCGGTCGTTAACTATTTTTTTCGTATTGCCCCCATCCTCTAAAATTGGGGGTTTTTTGTGTTTATTTTTAGCTGGAAATTACTTGAGTTATGGATTTTTCCCCGGTATGGATCGGTGGTCTTTGTCTGTTTGGCTTGCTCATTCAGGGTAGTGGAGCTTTAGTTGTCCTGGCGCGGTTAATGAAGGGGGCCGTGCGGCGATCGCCTTTGACTCCCCAAGCTTCAAATTCTGATAATTTAGCCGCCGTCACAGTGGTGGTGCCGAGCCTCAACGAAGTAGAACGGATTCAACCCTGCCTGGATGGGCTAAGTCAGCAAAGCTATGAAGTGCGAGAAATCCTCGTCGTTGATAGTAATTCCACCGATGGCACCAGGGAAAAAGTTTTAGCCAAAGCTGCAACGGACCCCCGGTTTCGCTTACTAACGGATGATCCACTACCCCAAGGTTGGGTGGGCCGTCCCTGGGCGTTAAATTGGGGCTTTGAGCACAGTTCCCCAGACAGTGAGTGGATTTTGGGAGTCGATGCCGATACCCAACCGCAGCGAGGCATGATCGCCAGTGTTCTCCAGGCCGCTGAAGAGGAGGGGTTTGATTTAGTGTCCCTCTCGCCCCAGTTTATTTTGCGATCGCCTGGGGAGTGGTGGTTACAGCCAGCGCTGTTGATGACCTTGCTGTTTCGCTTTGATGTGGCGGGGATTCGCCAACCAGATCAAGACAGTGTGATGGCTAATGGGCAATGTTTTCTCTGTCGGCGCGAGGTTTTAGAAAAAGTAGGGGGCTACCGCTCGGCGGCGGGATCTTTTTGTGATGATGTGACCCTAGCGCGCAATATTGCCAAGGCTGGGTATAAGGTGGGCTTCTTGGATGGGGCGAAAATTATTAAAGTCAGAATGTACGAAGGGATGCGAGAAACCTGGGATGAGTGGGGGCGATCGCTCGATTTAAAAGATGCCACCTCCCGGACAGAACTCTGGGGACAACTGTGGCTGCTGACCATGGTGCAAGGCCTACCGATTCCCTTGACGATGCTTTTGTTTGGGGGCATCGAAGAAGGTTTAAGCAACCCCTTTTTGTCTGGTTGGTTGGGCTTAAATGTCTTTTTGCTCCTGGTGCGCTTCGGGATGCTGTTGGCCATTTCCGGCTCCTACGATCGCCAATTTAGCATCGGTAAAAGTGCATGGCTATTTTGGTTATCTCCCTTCGCCGATCCCTTTGCGGTGGCACGGATTTTTCTCTCAGCCCGACAAAAACCCAAGGCCTGGCGGGGGCGCGTGTACAGCTAAAAACGGTATGATATCTCTGTTTTGTTCTTGGCAATAGGTGAAAAAATGGCGATCGCATTACCGAAAAAAATCATGTTGTTGGGCTCTGGGGAACTGGGGAAAGAAGTGGCGATCGCCGCCCAACGTTTAGGCAATACCGTGATCGCTGTGGATCGCTATGACAACGCCCCGGCAATGCAGGTGGCCGACCAACGGGAAGTCATCTCTATGCTTGATGGGGTAGCCCTCGAAGCGGTGATCAAAAAACATCAACCGGATCTGATCGTGCCGGAAGTAGAAGCCATCCGCACCGAAAAACTCATCGAATTAGAACAGCAAGGCTACACCGTTATCCCCACCGCCGCCGCCACCAACTTCACCATGAACCGCGATCGCATCCGGGATCTTGCCAGCGAAGAATTAGGCCTGCGTACCGCCAAATATGCCTATGCCACCAACCTCGCAGAACTCAAAACCGTCGCCCAGGACATCGGCTTTCCCAACGTGATCAAGCCCGTAATGTCCTCCTCTGGTAAAGGGCAATCCGTGGTACAAACTGCCGACGAATTAGAAACGGCCTGGAATTACGCCATTGAGGGGGCCAGGGGGGACACCGCCAAAATTATCATCGAAGAATTCATCGATTTCGAGGTAGAAATCACCCTCCTCACCATCCGCCAATGGGCAGGAGAAACCCTCTTTTGTCCGGCGATCGCCCACCGCCAAGAACGGGGTGACTACCAAGAATCCTGGCAGCCCGTTGGTTTAACCGCAGCCCAAGTGAAAGATGCCCAGGACATTGCCCGGAAAGTTACCGATAAACTCGGTGGCGCTGGCATTTTTGGGGTCGAGTTTTTTATCACCAAAGACGAAGTGATTTTTTCGGAATTATCTCCCCGGCCCCACGATACGGGCATGGTGACGCTCATTTCCCAAAACCTGAATGAATTTGAACTCCATCTCCGGGCAATCTTGGGTCTACCTATTCCCACCATTGAATTACTGAGTCCAGCGGCCAGTGCGGTGATTTTAGCTGAGAAAAATAGCGATCAAATTATTTTTACTGGCGTCGCGGCAGCCTTGGCTATTCCAGACACAGATCTCCGTTTATTCGGTAAGCCTGATTCTCGTCCCTACCGTCGCATGGGGGTCGCCCTCGCCAAGGGGAAAGATGCTACCGAAGCCCGCCAAAAGGCAACGACGGCAGCAGCCACAATTAAGATCGTTGAATCGCTCTAATTGACTGTGGTTTGACCGGGGAGATTATTTGCGAGGGTAAGCCAGTCGCGGCCCAGTTGAATCGTGATATCAGAGTTTAATACTCCGGTACTTTCTACTCGCACTTCCCCAAATCCTAGGTTTGCGCGAATTTCGGAAGCCGCTAGATCATCTCCTTTTTGGGCGACGATGCGCGTGTTTTCCAACGGTTCTGACCAGTCCTGGGCAATGCTGACCCGACTGTAACCCGCTTCGTTTAAACGCTGGAGGAGCGATCGCACGGCTTGGGAATTCCCGGTACTGTCTTGGATTGCAATGCGCACATCCCCAGGGGAGAGAAAGTCTAAATTGCTGGCGTAATCGGTCTGGATGTCAAAATGCTGGGCCATCACCCGACTAATGCGGCTGCGGTGGGGTAACCAATAGCTTGTGCTGCCGTTTCTGCCGTCGCCGCTAAATTCCCCTGGGAGCATCACCATCTGAATATTACTGCGCTCGATCTGAGAACCAAAGCCAGCGAGGGCAATCAGTTCTTGCACGCTCATATTCGTATCAATATGGGATTGAATAATCGACATGACCTGGGGAAATTTCACCAAGTTACTGGGAGTTAAACCTTGCTCTAGAACGGCACGGATTAGGGTCTGTTGGCGCTGGACACGGCCAATATCGCCATATTCGTCATAGCGGAACCGTAAAAATTGGAGGGCTTCGTCGCCATTGAGGTGCTGTTCTCCTTCCTTGAGGTTGATGTAGAGACGCTGACTATCGTCCTGGTATTTCATGTCCTTCGGGACGTAGACTGTGACCCCACCGAGGGCATCAATGAGTTTACCAATGCCCTGGACGTTGACGCGGATATAGCGGTCAATTTCGACGCCACCCAGAAGATCCCCAACGGTTTTAGCGGAAAGGACTGCACCACCGTAGGCGTTGGCATGGTTAATTTTCGAGAGACCATAGCCTTCGATGTTGGCCTGGGTGTCCCGGGGAATGGAGAGGATAGAGATTTGTTTGTCAGTGGGATCAAAGCGCAATAGCAACATCGTATCGGCCAGCCCTTCAAAGGAATTCACGAGGGCGTGGTAACCGAGGTCTTCATTGGTGCCGTCATCCACTTCAGAGGTGAGCACTTTTGTCCCCAACAGCAGAATATTTACGGGGCGCGTCAGTTCTGGTAAACGGAGGGATTGTTTGGCGATCGCCTCATCCTGGGAGAAGACGCTGAGTTCTTCCGGGGCGAGGGGCGTTTGGCGCAGGGGGGTTGAGGAGAGGGACACCGCCAGTAAAGCACCCGCCGTAGCAGACACAATCGAAACGCCCGTCAATCCACACCAAATCATTAACCAGTGCCAGGTCGAAAGGGGCCGCCGTTTTTTCGACGACGACTTCTGAAAAGGGTTAGCTTTAGCGTTTTTTTGTTTTTGGGTTGCTTTGGCCGATAGACGTTGATTTGCTAGGGACGATTTTGTTGCAGGCACAGGTTTCCTCACACCGGAAAGACCACACTAAAAATTGCGGGACGAGATACTTTGATAGCTATGCTAAACCAGAGGTTCCACTTTTGGTGAGTTTTACTTCAGAAAATATTCCTCGAAATTGTCGGCCATCTGATCAGTGCTTGTTGGGGGTGTTTTAGCGGATTTTTGCCAAACACGTACCATCAAAACAAAGCAACCGAGAAAATATCCAGACGTCAGCAGGGCATTGAGATACATCATCCGAAACCCGCCAATTCCCGCCAGATGGTCACTCCCCCAGCCTAACCCCAGGTAGAGGCTTAGCCAGCTCAGCATTAGCATAATCGCCTGGCGACTAATCTGTTGTTCACGGCGATCGCCTTTGGATCCATAGAGCTGCCATAATGCCGGAACAAAACCCAGAATCGGCACCAAATAGAGGTAAAGACGTAATTGTCGTAGACGATTCTCACCAAGGCGATCGCCAGATTCAGCCATAGATCTCGACTCCGCAGGGACTACATTTATCCTAGCTTAAGTTCTTAATGCTCCAGCTCCAGCTTTCCTCCAGCGGGACAGCACCGGATTTAACAACGCCGTTGGCCATCGGGCATAATTGCCCCCTGCAAATTGACCCGTCCCAAAGCGACTCCTTCTAGGTCAGCATTTTCTAAGTTGCAACCCTGGAGATTTGCCCCCTGGAGCAGACAACCCCGCAGCTTTGCCCCCACCAAAGACGCCCCGGTCAGATCACTATGACTGAGATCTGCCCCCCGGAGATTGACCCCTTCTAGATCCGCCCCCACCAGATTGCTATAGGCCAGATTGCTCCAGCGTACATCGGTTTTACGGAGGGTCGCCCCCTGGAGATTTGCCCCAAACAGGTAACTGTGGTGGAGGTGGGCTTGGGTCAAATCCGCGCCCACAAGTTTGACTTTATAAAGCTGCCCCTTGCCGACTTCTGCCTCGAATAAATTGGCTTGGCTGAGATCGGCTTCATTGAAACTCACTTCATTCAGGTTCGTTTCGCTTAAATTAGCGCGATGCAGTTGGGCTTGGCTGAGGTTTGCCCCTAGGAGGCTGCTGTAGCGGAGATTGGCCCCAATGAGGTTTGTGTGGTAAAAATTGACTCCCTGCAAACAGCATTGACGCAAGTCCGCCCCGATCAAGTTAGCAAAACTGAGGTCGGCCCCCGAAAAATTACTATTGGCAAAGTGGCCATTACTGGCGTTGGCAGACTGCAAATTGGCATCCAAAAGCTGCAGAGACTCCCCTTGGGCACCACTCAAGTCGGCTTGTTGGAGATTAGCGGCAATTAAGCGACTGTGGTCAAGGAGACATTGGGACAGGTTGCAGCGACTGAGATCGATTCCCCGCAAGTTGAGGCGACTGAGATTGGCGTGGCTCAAGTCAGGAATCACGGTGGGGTGGGCTTGCCGCCATTGGAGCCATGCCAGGGTACCTTGTTTGAGGATATTGAGCGGTTGAGATGCCATGGTTCGTTTCAGAATTATTCTTGACGCTGGGTTGATTGGGGTCGGCCAGGGGCATAGGCGATCGCCGCAAGGGCGGCCTGGGAACCGGCAATAATGTCCCGTTCTTCACCCCCAAGATAGACCCGGCCAAAACTCCCCACCGCCGTCACCTGCAAAATATTAATCTGGGCATATTTTTCCGCCTCATTAGCTGCGAGGGCCGCATAGGCTGCGGGCTGCACTTCCAGGACATAGAGGGTTTGGCCCGCCAGCAACATTTGCCCCCGTCGATTCCGGTTTACCAATTGGGCCTGGTGGGCATCAATATTACGAATAATTTGGCTCGAGACCACCTCCGGTTTGAGGCAATCCTTAGCCGTTACTCCAAGGGAATCGAGGATTGCTTGGCCCGCAGCTTTCGTTTCCCCTTGGCGGGGCGAGTGAATTTCGAGTAACCCATACAAACGTTCGACAAACTGTACCCCTGGGCGCACGGAGGTGGATTTGAGGGCCACATCGGTGATGCGGTTGATTTCAATGCCTGGGGACACTTCAATCCAGAGGGATGAGTCTCCTGGTAAAGGTAGAAATCCAAGGGCGACTGTACCAATGTAGGATGCGTGTTGCGGTTGCAGGCTATCGAGATAAACATAGCTGCGCAGTTCAATGCCCAAGATTGTCTCCCTGTATTGTCTGGGTTTACTGGGTTAAAAGTTTACCCCACTTCTGGGCCTTGCTGGATCTTTACGGGGCTTTGGCCGAGAACGGTTGGGACACAGGTTATTGTAATTGCTGGGTTATGGCGAACACTTCATCTCAATGGCTTAACTTTCAATGGGCTGCCACTGGGGAGAACGACCAAATAGCAGAAAAATGGCGGTATCGGCGAGAGAGGAGGCTGGGTAAACTCGCTTGGTCATCAAAAAAATGAAGCTTAAATAAATGGCGATCGCCCCACAAAATACGCAAAATAACGGCAAGCTGAGGAGCCCAGCCTGGAGTAAGCAGGCAAAAATCCCGACCCGCATCAACAGATCCCAGAGGGTGCTGGCACACCAAATCCGGTCTTTCCCGGCGATGAGGAGGGTGCCGGAGCGGGACAACATTAACAAATTCCCCACCACAAACAACACTTGGGTTGTGAGGGAGAGGGCCGCCAGATCATCGGGATAAATTAAGCAGTTCACAAACTGGGCCAGGGAGTTAAACATAAACAACAGATTTGCCGTCCAGCCCGCCAAACCGCGCCAGCCCCGCCGCAGCCAGCTTTTCAACCAAGTGCTCTGGGCCATTACCCCCCGTCGCCAGCGGTTTTGGTATTGAAAAAAGTTGGGTAGGCTTACGGTTTGCCGTTGAATTAGTTGCACCATCAAGCCACTCAAGAGGAATGCCGCTCCAAGGCCCCCTGGCCATTCTGGGAGATTTGGGAAAAAAGCATCGTGGAGTTGGAGCACAACCAATGCGGGGAGTAGAGCAATGCCGAGCCACTGTAAAATGCGTCGCCATTGGGGCCAAAATTGCGCCTGCCAACTGGGGCGATCGCCAACGAGAAAATGGCCGTAGTTCAGCACCATCCCCACCAGCAAAAATAGGGTCGCTGGCCAAAATAACCAGCCTGGAATGAAGCCCACCTGGAACAGTTGAAAGATCACAATGTCGGCGGTGACAATCCCTACCGCCTGGACGGTGGTGCCCCAAAATTCCCGTTGTCCAGCAAGGAAGTTCATCAACAGCAAATTACCTAAAATTCCGGCTGCATAACCGCCCACGGGAATCACCCCCAGGGTGGCGATCGCCGCTGGATTTCCCGTACCAATGACGGCGGCATTGCTGATCACCTGGGGAAACTGGAGGGGTAAAAAGGCTAAAATTGAGAGACTCACCAGGAATTGATTCCAGCGGTCCCAACTGGTCAGTTGCTTCAAAAACAAAAACATAGGCGGTGCTTGGGCGATGTCCGGGAATAGCCTAACAAATGGTTGGCGATCGCCTAATCAGAAAAAATGATGATTTTTTGCTGAATTGTTGAAGAACCCAAGTCGCGCTAGTCAAACGAAATATCAAGTTGAGCGGTTACGGCCCTGGCCCATCCTTTTGCACCGGGTTCTGGAGCGACAAGCCAGCCTTTTGTTTCAATCTGGGACACGAGTTTGGGATTAACCCCTTGAGGCCCCGGCACGGCGATCGCCACATCCATAGCCTCTAGTAGAGACAAATCATTGGGACTATCCCCCAAGCCGAGGGTTTTGATCGGTGCTTGATCGAGATGGGCTTGTTGCCACGCCTGCTGGAGGAGTTGCACAGCCCGCCCTTTTCCTGCGCCTGCGCCTAGGAGATGACAGAAACGATTGCCCACCAGGATTTGTAGGCCAGCTTTTGTCGCTAAGAATTCTAGTCGCCCTAAATCCGTCTGGGGTCGCAAAAACGGTTCACTAAATTGGCGATCGCCCGCCTGTTTTAACGCCGCCAAGGGCAATTGCGTAAGATCCTGCAAGGCTGCCAGACTCAAATCCCCAAACCCCGTCAACGGTTCCCCAATCTGTTGGGCCAAATGCTGGAGGGATTGTCGCGCTTGGGCGTAAGCAATGCCGAGGGTAATAGTGGTTAGGGTTGCCTCGGTTGTCATCTCCAGATCCAATGCCGAAAAATCAAAGCGTGGATCGTCAGATTCTAGGAAAATGCCGCTGCCATTCTCCACAATGAACGGATCTTTTAACCCAAGGGCTTCCCGCAGTTCCAGCACTTCAGCTTTTGTTTTGCTGGTGGTGGGAATAACCGGAATTCCTAATTTTTTTAAGGTCTGGATCGTCGGTATCGCCGCATCGTAGCGATAGTCATCATGGTTGAGGAGGGTGCCGTCGAGGTCAGTGAAGCAGAGGAACATTGGTAATCCACGCAGTTTGATAGGGGGCTAGGGAAATGTCCGTTGTGCCTTCTTCTAACACAACTTCATCTAATAAATCCTGCCAGTCGTCGGTGCAAATGAGATTTAGGCTGGCTACTGGGATGGTTGTCGGGCGATCGCCTAGGTTAAACAAGCAGAAAATACTCTGGCGGCGATCGCGACTCTGACGCCAAAACCCAAAGACTGCCGGACTCTGGAAATCAAGGGTATATTGGGTTGCGTTGGGATGAAATGCCGGCTGCTGGCGACGGATCCGGATGAGTTTTGTCAGTTCTTGCAACACCCAGGCTTGGTCAGAATCAGGGTTAGCGAGCTTTTGCTGGAGTCGGTCATAGTCCCATTGGTGACGGTTAATGCTGCGGTTATGGTTTGTCATCGCCACCTTGGCGTCATCATTGGGGGTCGCCAAAAAACTATGGATATAGAAAGCGGGCACTCCCTCTAAGGACATCATGATCGCCTGGGAACAGAGGAATCGTTGCCGTTGCCAAGGATCGGGGCCTGTGATGGTGCCTTTGAGGGCATCGAACAAAGAAATATTCAGTTCATAGGGTTTTTCGGTGCCATTGGGCAAACTACGGTAGCTAATTCTGGCCCCAAAATCGGCCATGGTTTGGATCAATTGATCGAATTCTTTGCCTTCTAGCAGACCTTCGGCGGGGCGGAGGCCAATACCATCGTGGGAGGCGGTGAAATTAAAGTAGGCGCAACCATCCTGGGCCGGGGGCATACTTTTCATCCAGGTTTTGAGGTGCCGGGCTTCGCCCCGAATCAGCGCATTGAGGAGTAGGGGCGGCAGGCTGAAATTGTAGATCATGTGGGCCTCGTTGCCCTTGCCGAAGTAGCTGAGGTTTTCCCGGTTGGGGACGTTGGTTTCGGTAATCACCACGGTGCGTGGGTAGGTGACAGCAAGAATTTCCCGGATCAATTGGATTACCAGATGGGTTTCCCGCAGGTGAATGCAGGCGGTTTGTAATTTTTTCCAGAGAAAGCCCACCGCATCAAGGCGAATAAAGCGGATGCCGTGCTGACAGTAGCCCAAGAGGATATCGATAAATTCAAAGAGGACGTCGGGGTTAGCAAAGTTGACATCTACTTGATCGCGGCTAAAGGTGGTCCAGACGTGGCGATCGCCTTTTGTCGTAGCAAATTGACTCAGGAGCGGGCTACTGCGGGGGCGCACCACTAACTGGGTATCGGTATCTGGGGGCACCTCAATGAAATAGTCACAACCGGGTTTTTCCTGGGCGAGGAATTGCCGAAACCAGGCTGATTCGCTGGAGACATGGTTGATCACAAGATCGGCCATCACTTCAAATTCTTTGGCGATCGCCTCGATATCTTGCCAACTGCCCAACTGTGGATTGACCTGGCGGTAATCGATTACGGCAAAACCATCATCGGAACTGTAGGGAAAAAACGGCAGAATATGCACACCGCTAATTACCCCCTGGAGCCGTTCCCGCAGAAAAGCCAAAAGTACCTGGAGGGGGTTGGGGCCATTGTCAGCATTGGCTTGGTACAGGCTATCCCCGTAGGTAATCATCAGGGCCGTGCTTTGATCCCATAACTCTTCATTTTTCGTCGTCGCCGTCACATGGGGCGCAAGCACCTGCTCCAAACGCGCAACTAATGCTGCAGGCGGATGATCAGGATATAGGGTCGCAAAAAATTCATCAAGGCGATCGCCAAGACCTGCAATCTGGGGAATGGTCATAGGAGTAACAGGACAAACACGCTAATTTCACTCATCGGGGACAAGCCCACGTCGCTTTTTTAAACCCCAGAGCCTCGTGATTACAGGATCAACAGACATCATTTTTAAAAACTCGCTTGATCTGTTTTTTCAGTATTTTCTTGGGGGCGAAAAAACGGCTGACTCATCCTTTATTCAAGTTAAATCTCAGCCTATCAACAAATGCGGATGACATTGTAGTGATTTTTACGTCGCTTTAGATACGGCCAACCCCCAAAAATTGGGTTACTTTAAAGGCAAATTTTAAGATTTTCTTTTTATTTAGGTGACTAGCAATGGACTTTTGCCAAGAATTCATCACCACCATCCATGATCTTGATGCCGATCTGGACTACCTCGAAAAACGCCTGATGAATCTTCGTGAAATTTGCCCCATGGCGTTACTCATTCCCTCACTTTATGAAGAACTTCAACGGCCTGCCCTCACTCGGATCAAAGAGCATTTAAAAGGCTGTGCCTACATCCAGACCATCAATGTTTGTCTCCACGCCGAAACCGTCGAACAGTATCACCATGCTGTGACGTTTTTTCGTGAATTGCCCCAAAAGGTCAACGTCATTTGGACGAATGGAGCCCGAATTCGTGGCATCTTAGAAAAGCTCGCCCAGCAAAATCTCAATCTCCTTGACTACATGGGCAAGGGTTGGGCGGTGTGGCTAGGCCTTGGTCTGGCGTCCCTAGATGCCCGGGCGATCGCCCTCCATGATGCTGACATTGTCACCTTTGACCGTTCCCTGGTGGCCAAGCTGTTCTATCCCATCGTGGAGCCAGAATTCGGCATTGCCTACAACAAAGCTTATTACACCCGTCTCGGCCTCGAAAACCGAGCGATGAATGGCCGGGTTGTGCGTCTCTTTGTTGCGCCTCTGTTGGCAACCCTTGAAGACGTCCTGGGGCGCAATGCTTACCTCCACTACCTCAAGTCCTATCGCTATCCCCTCGCCGGCGAATTTGCCATGACCGCTGATTTGGCCTTAAATCTGCGCGTTCCCTGTGACTGGGGCATTGAGGTGGGGCTATTGGCAGAGGTTTATCGCAATGTAGCGCCGAAACGAGTGGCCCAGGTGGATCTGGGGTTCTTTGACCACAAACACAAAGCCGTGGGCAACAATCCCCAGGAAGGGCTACAGAAAATGTGTACCGAAATTTTGTCTTCGATCCTACGCACCCTGACAGAAACAGAGTCAATTGTTTTCTCTGAAGGGCACCAAATCGCGCTCCAGGTGAAATTCCGCCGCGTCGCCCAGGATATGATCCGTCAATATTTTGTGGATGCGACCTGTAACGGTATTCCCTACGATCGCCACCGGGAAGAAATGACCGTCGAAAGCTTTGAACAGATCATTCCTTTAGCCTTTGATAAATATATGCACGAGCCGGCTGTGTACCGCATTCCAGACTGGACAAGGGCCTTGGCGGTGATGCCTGACCTCCGGGAGCAACTGATGGCAGCGGTGGAAGCGGATATGGCAGAGGTGCAGTTAGAGGCGACGATGCAGCGCTCGGAAATTCCCCCTTTGGAGATGGTTTAAAGTTCCAGGGCGATCGCCATTGCCGCAACAGATGATGGGGGGAGGATGCCGAAGGCCACCACAATCGATACAATCTTTAAACACAGTTGTCGCCCTTACTCCCCCTATGTTGCGTGAATTTTTCCCCTTTATTATTCCCATCGAAGCCAGCACGATCGCCGGCGCTTGCCTCTGGGCCTTTGCCCTTTACATTGGCATTGCTCCGTTGCGGGAAGGGATCTTGAATGGTCTGGAACGTTGGATGAACTGGGCCGAGCGATCGCTCTATTTTTCCGAAGAAGAATTTGAGAAGGACAAAGAAATTCGTGAATCCAAGAGTGCTTTTTCGGCCTCGCTCCTGAGCATTGTGCCTTTTTTATTATTTGGCGCAGGGTGTAATTTTGGGGTGGAGTGGAGCCTCGGCCACAGTTGGGCAATCAGTTTGGGAGTGATGGCCTGTGCTGGCTGTGGGGTGTATGAACTAGGGCGTTTAGATGGGGCGCAGCGCAATGAAGAAGAATAAAGTCTTGAAACTTTCTAAATTATTTCGGTTACAGCGGTTTTGGGCATTTGTGGCGGCGATCGCCTTTACCTTGACTTTGCCCTCTGTCCTCACCGCCTGTAATCCCCAAGCCAGTAACGCCACGGGGGCAGGGGACAACCAAATTGTGATCAGCGTTCTCAGTGACCCGAAAACCTTTAACCCGGCCCTCTCGGCAGAGTCCCCCAGTATTTTTGGCCTTACCTATGAAGGCTTAGTTTCAGAAAACCCCGTCACGGGGGAAACGGAGCCACGGCTTGCCGAATCCTGGGAATTTTCCGAAGACCAACTCAGCTTGACCTTTACCCTGCGGGACAACCTGCAATGGTCTGACGGGGAACCGCTCACCGTTGATGATGTGGTCTTTAGCTACAACCAGATTTATCTCAACGAAAAAATTCCCACTAACTCTCGTGATGGCCTCCGGGTGGGCGTTGCCGGAACCTTGCCGACGGTGGAAAAAGTAGGCGATCGCCAGGTGAAATTCACCATCACCGAACCCTTTGCGCCTTTCCTCAACAATACGGCCCTGGAGATTCTGCCAGAACACGTCCTCCGCGAAAGCGTTGAGCAGACCGACAGCGAAGGTAATCCGCTCTTTTTGGGTACCTGGGGCGTCAGTACGCCTCCCCAAGACCTGGTTTCCAGCGGCCCCTACCAGTTAATTAACTATGCCGTGGGTCAGCGCTTAATCTTCCAGCCCAACCCCTACTACTGGCAAACCCCCAAACCCTACGTGGATCAAATCGTTTGGCAAATCGTCCCCAACACCGACACCACTTTGCTGCAATTTCGGTCTGGTGACTTGGATGTTACAGGGGTCAGCCCAGATTATTTTTCGCTCCTGAAACGGGAAGAAGACCGGGGTAAATTTACCATCTACAATGGCGGTGAAGCCTACGGCACCAGTTTCATTTCCTTTAACCTCAATACCGGGAAGCGGGACGGCAAACCCCTCGTCGATCCCATCAAGTCGAAATGGTTCAACAATCTGAAGTTTCGTCAGGCTGTGGCCTATGGCATTGATCGCCAGCGCATGGTGAACAATATTTACCGGGGTTTGGGGGAAGTGCAACATTCGCCGATTTCGGTACAATCTCCTTTCTATAATGATCAAATAAAAACCTACGATTACGACCCAGACAGGGCCAAGGCGCTCCTCGAAGAAGCGGGCTTTTCCTACAACGCCCAGGGACAATTAATCGATGCCGACAATAATCCCGTGCGTTTTTCCTTGATTACCAATGCGGGCAACAAAATTCGCGAAGCAATGGCGACTCAAATTGAGCAGGATCTCGAAGCCTTGGGAATGCAGGTGGACTACAGTCCGATTGGTTTTAATATCCTCGTCGATAAGTTGAGCAACTCCCTCGATTGGGATTGTTTCTTGTTGGGCTTAACGGGGGGCAATGAACCCAATGGGGGCGCGAATGTGTGGTTTCCGGAGGGGAATTTGCATATGTTTAACCAAGCGGCGCGGCCAGGCACCACCCCCCTGACGGATCGGCTGATCAATGACTGGGAACAGGAAATTGCGGATCTCTACATCCAAGGGGCTCAGGAGCTGGATCTCGACAAACGCAAGGAGATTTATGCTAAAACCCAAGAACTTGCAGCGGAATATTTACCGTTTATCCATCTGGTAAACAATTATTCCCTCGCAGCGGTGCGTGACAAAATTGAAGGGGTACAACATTCGGCCCTGGGTGGCCCCCTCTGGAACCTAGAAGATTTAACGATTGCGGCTGAAATTAAGGAGTAAAGATCGATGACGACCCTCACCATGCAACAAATTACCGATGCCCTCAAGGGGGCGATCGCCACCCATCAAGAGGCTGTGGACTACCTAGAAATTCGGGTGCAGCAGAGTGAATCTACCAGTCTGGCCTTCCGGGGGGCGCAGTTCGACGGCAGTAACCGTAGTTTTGCCCTCGCCGGCGGGATTCGGGCCTGTCACCAGGGGGGTTGGAGTTTTGTCACGTTCAATGGCCTTGCCGAATTAGGCGATCGCGTTGCCGAAGCGGTTTCCCAGGCGAAACTTGTGGGCAAAGAATCGACCCAACTGGCTCCCAGTGGGGCCATCGAGGACTATGTACCGGTAGAGATTAAAACCGACCCCCGCACCATTTCCCTCAAGGAAAAACGAGATTTGTTGGCGAAATACAACCAAATTTTGCTGGCTTATGATCCCCGGATTCAAACGACGATGGCCAGCATTAGCGATAGTTTCGTCACCACCTACTTCGTCAATTCCAATGGCAGTTGCATCATCCAAGAACGCCTCGATGTCAATGGCCGATTTGGGGCGATCGCCAGGGGAGAAAATGGTGTCGTGCGCCAGGGCTTTGAATCGATTAATTCCCGCTGTGATTTTGATGCGCTCATTGGAATCGAAGACCGTGTTAAAGGTGCCGCAGAACGAGCGATCCGTCAACTAGAAGCCAAGCCCGTCAAAGGCGGACAATATACCGTTGTTCTGGATCCTTATCTTGCAGGGGTCTTTATTCACGAAGCCTTTGGCCACCTATCCGAAGCCGATTTTGTCTACGAAAATCCCCGGATGCAGGAACTTTTAACCATCGGCAAACCCCTCGGCATTTCCCAACTGAATGTGATCGATGATGCCACCCTCCCTGATCTGCCCGGCACGATGAAATACGATGATGAAGGGGTGCCCGGCCAACGCAAATATTTAATCAAAGACGGTGTGCTCACCCAGCGACTCCACTCCCGCGAAACCGCAGGGAAAATGAGTGAAGCGCCCACAGGGAATGCTCGCGCCATTCAAGCTGGTTATCCGCCCCTGGTACGCATGACGAATACGGCAATTGAACCGGGCGATACGCCCTTTGCAGAAATGATCCAAGATATCCAAGAAGGAGTCTATGCGGTGCGGATGATCGGTGGTCAAACTAATGGGGAAATGTTTACCTTTGCGGCGGCGGAAGGCTACATGATCCGTGATGGTAAAATCGCCGAACCTGTTAGTGATGTCACCCTCTCTGGGAACGTCTTCCAAACCTTAAAGGACATTGAGGCGATCGGTAACGACACCCTCTATACCAACGGCGGATGTGGTAAAGGTGGCCAAGGAGGTTTACCTGTCAGCGTTGGCGGCCCGCACTTGCGCATTAAAAATGTTGTCGTCGGTGGCCGTTAAATAGAATTTAAAATCTCAAGCTATCTGCAATCTGCGATGCCCTGCTTCAACATAGAGAAAATTAGCAGGGTTTTTTGTTGGTTTTATTTTGAAAGCTCAGGCAAGAGTGTCAATAGTTTTGATGATGAAGCTCGTGAGCTGTGTTTAAACTTTTGCAGCGAGCATGACGATTGTAGAAGCTACATAAAGAGTCCGTTATTCGCACTGGAGCAGAGCATCTAAATCTGCTGCGACAATTTTTTCTAAATTGCGGGTAATTTTCTCGATCTCCCAATCCCACCAAGCGACTGATAGTAAGGTTTTAATCACTTCATCGGTAAAGCGTTGTCGAATACATTTGGTGGGGTTGCCACCCACAATGGTGTAGGGAGGGACATCGTTAACCACGACTGATTTTGCGGCAATAATCGCACCATCTCCCACGTGCACACCGGGCATAATCACGGCTTCGTAGCCAATCCAAACATCATTACCGATGACCGTATCGCCTTTGTAGGGAAAGTCACTAGGTTGCAGGGCGAGTTTGTCCCAACCATTGCCGAAAATCTGAAATGGATAGGTGGAAAAACCATCGATTTTGTGGTTACCCCCGTTCATGATGAACTTGACGCCCCTGGCCAGAGCGCAAAACTTGCCAATAATTAGGCGATCGCCAATGAAGGGAAAATGATACAAAACATTGCGTTCAAAGTTTTCTGAATCCTCCGGATCGTCGTAGTAAGTGTAATCGCCGATGATGATATTCGGATTTGTCACCGTGTTGCGGATAAAACAAATCTGTGGGAATCCTGCCATGGGATGCGGATCATTGGGGTCGGCTCCATACACAGCCAGGTGCTCCTATTGCTAAAAAAATTCGTAGTTCCTTGAATCTTAGCGAGGAATTGAGAGCGAAGTTACAGCAAATTCGCAAAATCTGTCCAAACTTAATCGCTTTGTCAAAATTCTTTAGCGGCTCAACTGCCAACTGGCGATCGCCAAACAGATCCAGCCAATCAAAAATGCTGCCCCACCGAGCGGTGTAATGGCCCCCAAGATTTTCACTCCACTTAAACTCAAGGCATAGAGGCTACCGGAAAAGAGCACAATCCCGACAATAAAGGCAATGCCAGCCCCATTGAGCCAACTTTTGGGGAACGATCCCTGGACAGAAAATAGGCCCACCAGCAGTAAGGCGATCGCCTGGTACATTTGGTATTTAGCGGCAGTTTCCCAAATATCAAGGGCATTGGCGTCGAGGGTTCCTTTAAGGCCATGGCTGGCAAAGGCACCAGCAGCAACGGCGAGACCAGCAAGGATGGGGGCAATAACTAAGAAAAAACGGGTCATAGTCTTTGTTTAATTGAGTTGTAGAGTCGCTTTAACCACTTCAAAATTTTGGCGCTTGAGGGTAAAACCAGCTTTTTCTGAAACCCGTTGCATCCCTTTATTTTCTGAGAGAATGTCGGCGGTAATGGCAGTCAGCCCTTCATTGCGACCAATTTCCACCAGACGCCGGAGCAATTCGGTACCGAGGCCCTGGCGTTGGATCGGGTCACTGACAATCATCGCAAATTCTCCCTCCGTGGTGCCGTGGAGTTGACTCAAACGGGCCACAGCATAGACTTCTTTTTCGTGGGTATCAGGGTCGGTGTATTCAGCAACCAGCGCCATTTCCCGGTCGTAATCAATGAAACAGAGGCGGGTTAACCGTTCGTGGGCGATGCGACTTTGCAGGGTGACGAGGTGAAAATAACGAAAATACACACTTTGTTCAGATAGAGTTTGGTGAAATTTGACGAGCATCGGTTCATCTTCAGGGCGGATCGGACGAATCATAAACTCCCGTCCATCGGCGCTTGTCCAGGGTTTTTCATATTGCAAGGGGTAGGGGCGAATGGCAGGTTTTGGTAAGTCTTTTTCGGCTAAGTCGAGGGGATGCAACACAATCCGTGCGTCAAGGGCAACGAGGCGATCGCCGGAGGCAAAGAGGGGATTAATATCCATTTCTTTGATCCAAGGTTGCTCGACGATTAAACGGCTAAAACGGATTAAAATTTGCTCTAGTTCGTCTAAATTGACCGCTTTTCGACCCCTTACTCCCTTGAGGGCTTTATAAATTTTGGTTTGCTCCATCGTACGGCGGGCGAGGGTACTATTTAGCGGCGGCAAGGCGATCGCCCGATCCTGAAAGACTTCGACGAGTTGTCCACCACTGCCAAAAACTAACACTGGCCCAAACTGCCCATCGATACTGCTGCCGAGGATTAGCTCATAACCGTCCTTGAGGTTGAGCATCGGTTGCACTGTCACCCCGTGGAAATGCTCTGCACCGACTTTTTCGGTGACGCTCTGGCAAATCCGCTCAAAGGCACGCTCGACACTCGCCGCACTGTTTAAATTGAGTTCCACACCCCCCACATCGGTTTTATGGGTGATCGTGGTGGAGAGTAGTTTCAAAACCACTGGGTAGCCAATTTCATCGGCAAGGGCGATCGCCATTTCTGGGGTGCTGGCATTGCCCGTCGCGACAATGGGAATGCCGTAGGCGGCTAACACTTTCTTCGACTCGGATTCCGTGAGGAGTGTCCGACCTTCGGCGCGAATCGAATCAAGGATCACTTTGACATTGTGGCGATCAATAATCCCATCGGTGTCGGGGGCGAGGGTCGGCGTTTCGTAAATGCCTTCGAGGGTGTATTTATAGCGCCACAATAATTGGAATAAATAGGCGGCGGAATCGGGATAACGGTAGGTGGGCACTTGGGAGCGATTTAAAAACAGTTCCCCCTCGGTCACTTCGTTGCCCCCCATCCAACTGGCAAGGACGGGTTTATCGGTTTTTTCGACACATTTTTGTAGGGCGATCGCCGTGGCGGTAGGGTCAGTCATCGCTTGGGGGGTCAGGATCACCAAAAATCCGGCACTGTTCGGGTCAGCGATCGCCACATCAAGGGTTTTGGCATAGCGTTCCGGTTCCGCGTCCCCCAAAATATCAATCGGATTACTGTGGCTCCAGTGGCTCGGTAAAAATTCATCTAGGGCGGCGATCGTTTCCGGAGCCAATTCCGACAGTTCTCCCCCCCGCTGAATAATTGCATCGGTCGCTAAAACTCCAGGCCCCCCCGCATTGGTAATAATCGTCAATTTCGGTTTTTTCGGTAAACGGGTCTGTTTCGCGAGAATTTCCGCCAGATTAAATAATTCTGAAATACGATCCACCCGCAACACCCCACAGCGTCGAAAAGCCGCATCTAACACCGCATCACTCCCCGCCAAGGAACCCGTATGGGAAGCTGAAGCCTTTGCTGCCGCCTCCGTCCGTCCCGCCTTAATCACAATAATCGGTTTCGTAATGGCCACCTCCCGCGCCGCCGAAAGGAACGACCGAGCATCCCCCACCGACTCCATATAAATCACAATGCTTTTGGTGTTCGGGTCATCGCCGAGGTAGGTGATCAAATCCCCCCAGTTCACATCCAGCATCGACCCCAGCGAAATAAAGGCACTAAAGCCCACATTCTCCGGAAAACTCCAGTCCAACACCGCCGTACAAAAGGCACCACTCTGGCTGATAAACCCCACATGGCCCGGTTGTGCCATCGCGTGGGCAAAGGTGGCATTTAGCCCACTATGGGGATTCATTAACCCCAAACAGTTCGGCCCAATAATCCGCAATTTCCCAGCGGCGATCGCCATAATTTTTTGTTCCAGCGCCTTCCCTGCCTCACCAATTTCCTTGAAGCCCGCCGAGATAATAATTGCGGCTTTTACCCCCACATCAACGCATTCGCGCACCACTTGGGGCACAAACTGTGCTGGAATTGCAATCACTACTAACTCCACCGTTTCGGGGACTGCGGAAATATTGTCGTAGGCTTTAATCCCCAACACACTATTGCGCTTCGGGTTTACCGGATAGACCGTCCCGCCAAAGGGATGACTAATTAAATTCCAGAGTAATGTCCGGCCCACGCTACCTTCCTTGTCCGTGGCACCAATGACAGCAACAGATTTGGGATTAAAAAAATAACTGAGGGGTTGTTTTTCCGAGCGAAGAATATCGTATGCCGGATCAATCGTGATCGTCAGGGGAGAGCTTGCCATGGGAACTCGCTAAACTGCTGTTGCCGCTATGCTACTGTGAACCATCCAAATTTTTACGGTTTTTTTACAGAATATTTCTCCAGGAAAATTGAGCAATAAAAAACCCCACCGACTGGCAGGGTAATTCTAAAATTTTATGTTCTCAGTATTCAGCTTTTAAAGATTGAGACTGAATATGGCCTAGCGGATATATTCTTTCAGGATGCTGTTGCGGTTCGGGTGACGCAGTTTACGCAGCGCTTTTGCTTCGATCTGACGAATCCGTTCACGGGTTACGTTAAAAATTTGGCCAATTTCTTCGAGGGTTTTCATGCGGCCATCATCCAAGCCATAACGGAGACGGAGGACATCACGCTCACGGGCACTGAGGGTATCAAGTACATTTTCAAGATCTTCCCGCAGGAGGCTCTTGGAGACTTGATCCTCGGGGGTTTCCCCATCGGCTTCGATAAAGTCACCCAAGCGAGAATCTTCTTCTTTACCAATCGGCGTTTCGAGGGAGATCGGTAACTGGGCAGACTTGGCGATGAAGCGCAGTTTTTCGATGGTCATTTCCATGCGCTCAGCAATCTCTTCCTCGGTGGGTTTGCGGCCTAATTCCTGGGAAAGAATCTTGGTGGTTTTTTTGATGCGGGAAATGGTTTCGTAGAGGTGAACAGGCAGACGAATGGTACGGGATTGATCGGCGATCGCCCGCGTAATCGCCTGACGAATCCACCAGGTCGCGTAGGTAGAGAACTTGTAACCCTTCTCATGGTCAAACTTTTCGGCGGCACGGATCAGACCCAAAGAACCCTCTTGGATCAAGTCCTGAAACGAAAGGCCGCGGTTCATATACTTTTTCGCAATGGAGACCACCAGACGGAGGTTTGATTGCACCATTTTGTCTTTGGCACGGCGACCATGGAACAAGCGACGCCGAAAATCTTTGAGGGGCATCCCAGCGGCTTCGGCCCACTCTTTGTCCGTAGGAACGCGAGACTCATGCTCGGTGAGTTGTTCCCGCATCCGCTCTAGTTCGAGCAAATCAGCAATTTTCCGGGCCAGCTCAATTTCTTCTTCAGCCCGCAGCAGACGAATCCGGCCAATTTCTTGGAGGTAAATCCGAATCGAGTCTTCGGTGTAGGGTTTTTTCTTGGTGGCAGTTTCCTTACGACGACTGGTTTTTGCTTTCCGACTTTTTTTCGTGGGGAGGGTAAGTTCTACATAGTCGGTACCTTCTTTAATTTGCGCTTCCGCAAGGGCACTGTAATCAATATCACCCTCATTCCGAGTCTGATCCAGTACGGGGTTCGTCGCTTGGGTCATGCCTATTTCCTCTTGTTCGTTTAAAAAAGCAACTAAATGGACATTCAATGGGGACTTCTAGCAAACAGAATGATTCTGTCGAAGTCGAGGTTTTCCCTACCAAAGGATATGTTTGATAGAAAAAAACTGTGGGTTTTGATTGTACTAGTAGATGGGAACTTTCCTGCTACCTTTTGGGGGTTTTATTCCGTCTCTAAAACTAGTCAAAATCTGTAATGAGCTTCTCCGACGAGATAGCTTGGAGCAAATCCTTAGCCATTTTAGTGAATTTGTCTTTTATTGCCCACATGGTTATAGCAAAATCTGTAAACTTCGCCCACCCATAGGTTTTTTTGTTAAGTACAAATATTCTAGTGCCCAAGTAAAGCGACTGATGGATGGCGATCGCCTCTAGCATCGCCAGTCGCAAAAACTACTTCAGGTGGGATGCAACCTTTGTCAAGGGCTATCCAGAAACTTGATGCTAATAGGTTAACTGATCTTTTCTGAAAATGTTCACCATGGGCAAAATTTTCTGCGCTAAAGGTTTTCAAACCGAGACATCTGTGCTTTGGTAATGCGATCGCCGCAAGATTTCCATGCCAATGATTCACAGCCTCCAGCGTTTTTGATCATCCACTCAAGAAAGGTATGCTGCAAAGCCCGTCTCGAAGCGATCGCCCCATGTTGGTGGGGAAAGATTCTGCTATGGTATTAAACCAGTTTAACCATCAAAACTTCTGGTTGACGGTTTTCCCAGATCCCTATTTCTAAAAACATCTCAGGCCATATGAAATCCTATCTCGCGGCAGCGATCCAAATGACCAGTAAGCCCGACTTAGACCACAACTTGGGCGAAGCAGAAGACTTGATTCAATTGGCTGTCAACCAAGGGGCGAAACTTGTGACGCTTCCGGAAAATTTTTCTTTCCTCGGCGAAGAAGCCGCTAAGCTTGCCCAAGCCGATATCATTGCCCAAAAAAGCGAAAAATTTCTCAAGACTATGGCCCAGAGATTTCAAATCACCCTCCTCGGTGGTGGTTTTCCGGTGCCTGGCGGTGACAATAAAGTCTTTAACACGGCCCTGTTGATTTCCCCTGATGGCCAAGAATTGGCCCGCTATCACAAGGTGCATTTGTTTGATGTGAATTTGCCCGATGGGAATACCTACAAAGAATCAAGCACAGTCCAGGCGGGCGATGCACTTCCCCAAATCTTTGCTTCGCCGGAGTTGGGCAAAATCGGTTTATCCGTTTGTTATGATGTGCGCTTTCCGGAGCTATATCGTTCTTTATCAAAGCAAGGAGCCGATATTCTTTGCATTCCCGCCGCATTTACCGCCTATACCGGCAAAGATCACTGGCAAACCTTGATTCAAGCCAGAGCCATTGAAAATACCTGTTATGTAATCGCACCAGCACAAACAGGCAACCATTACGGCATGCGTTATTCCCACGGTCACGCGATGATCGTCGATCCTTGGGGAACTGTGCTGAATGATGCAGGTGTTCACCCAGGGGTGGCGATCGCCGAAATTAATCCAAATCGCCTAGCCCAAGTGCGCCGTCAAATGCCCTCCCTCGAACACCGGGTTTTCGGTTAGGCTGCAACCAAGACAGCGGTGGGCTTTGGTAAAGTTTCTCCTGCCGCTTCGTAGTCTTCAATTAAGCTTTCTAGGCATTCAACACCATTTTGAACAGCTTCTTGATAACTCTCACCATGGGTACGCCAGGTTTGACCAATAAAATCCGGAAAGCCAACCAGATAACAATTATCAGGGTCACTCCACTGAATTACCATTTGATATTTGAGTTTATCCATCGTCTTTTGCCTCGTTAACCTGTTGAATGGCATCTAGAATAGTTTGTTCCTGATAGGGCTTTGCGTCTGTTCCATCTTTTCCGGCCAAGGTGATCCTGCCTGCATATTTTGGATGTGTCCAGTTGGTATGACTTCCTTTGCCAGGTCGCATCGTAAATCCAGCCCGACGCAAGAGTTTTTTTAACTCACGAATCTTTTTAGGCATCCTTCACTGCTTATATTTTAGGTGTCAACATAATTAACTGTCGGGCCTGGAGCGATCGCCCTAGATCTAACCCGACTCCCAGAGCTTGGGAAATTTCACCAAGCGTTTTTGTGCCGTCGCAAGCCTGCATAAACTGAAACTCAGTGTCGTTGAGGCTAACGAGTTGGTAGTCGTAGTCAAAGAGAGACTGGCTAGGCCAACCGTTCAGACAAGGATGAACCTCTGCTGTTGCTTCGGTAAGAGTTTGATCGTCAGACCAATCCATTTTTGCCAGGGGCGGTTTGCAGAGGAAAAATTCGTAGTGGCTAATGGTGGTATCCAACAATTCGATTAAACGATAACGGGAACGTTCATCTAAGTTTTTTGCCCGCTCAATTAACTCTGGTTCCTTGCCCACGAGTCGCTCTAGATCCCAAAACTGTGGATTAGAAAAACCAACAAATTCTAGTCCTGACGCATCAATGAGTTCAAATAAAGTCTTGATGTTGTAGTCCACTTCCTGGGGATGAACATACATATCTGCAAAGGATGCATCCCGGTGATTTTCTAAAGACCAGCGTTCTTTGTCGTATTGAACGAGGCGATTATTTTCTGGTAGGTTCGCGAAAATTTGGCGGCCTACTTTAACTCCGTCAATATAGTCACCGCGCTTATCGGCCTGCAAAATGGCGATCGCCTCTTGCATCAGTTGAATTTCCCAACGGCCCAACTCCGCATAGACAAAAATATGGAAAATGCCGCCGGGGGCTAGTTTTTGCGCGAGGGCTTGAATTCCCTGAATTGGGTCAGGCATATGGTGCAAGACGCCGACGCAATTAATTAGATCAAATTCCCCTTCTAGTTCCGTTGCTTGCTCAATAGGTAAACGCTTAAAGGTGACTGGTGCGGTGTGGCGATCGCGTACCCCAGACTGTTGACAGCGTTTTTCGGCGACTTCTAAGGCCCCTTCACTGAGGTCAATGCCGACAATTTCAGCGGCTGGGTTTAAATGAATTAAATATTCCGTACCGACTCCTGTGCCACAACCAGCATCGAGGATGCGAATTTTATCTGTGCTCGGTTTACGTCCAGTGCAAAAGTTATAGGCGGCCTGCCAATGCCAACGCCAGTTATACCCTGGGGGCGGTTCATCCAACAGCGGCTCCGGCGGAAAAGGATAGGTATTGTAGAGATTTCGGACGGCTTGTTGGCGATCGCTAGGGTGAGTCATAGAGGGAAGGTCGCAAATAGATTAACTGGCTTGAAAACAGTACAGGTCACATTGTGCAACCTTGATCCCCAGTTTTTCTGAATTTTTGACATACTTCTTAATAAATTTCGTGTCCGGGCCGGAAACGTTCTACCCTAAAGTCTAGCTAACTAATAAACATCTCATTTAATAAAGCATTTGGGAGAAGCGATCGCCAAAGGGAACCCGAAAACTCTTGCTGACTTTCTCCCCAATTTCGCTATAAATTGAACATTTTTGATTGGAGATAGTTGAAAATCCATGACGATTAAGGCCAGCGGTGGAAGCTCTTTAGCTCGCCCCCAGTTATATCAAACCGTTCCCCTCTCCAACATTTCCCAGGCAGAGCAACAGGATCGCTACCTGGAATCTGGAGAACTAACGGCACTGAGAACGTTTTATGACTCTGGACTCAAGCGTTTGGCGATCGCCCAAGCGATTAAACTGAGTTCCCAGCTCATCGTCTCCCGTGCCGCGAACCGGATTTTTGCCGGTGGATCCCCCCTTGCTTACCTCGACCAACCGGAAACCGATACCGATGACAGCGATCTCGGCGTTTCCATGGCCGTCGGGGATGCCAGTGGTGCCACAGGGATCTTTGGTGGTGTCAAAAATTTGTTTCTCGGTTCTGGTGGCGGTAAGATTCCCGCTGGTTTCCGGCCAATCAGTGTTTCCCGTTACGGCCCCCGCAACATGACCAAGTCCCTGCGGGATATGGCTTGGTTCCTCCGCTACACTACCTATGCCATTGTGGCCGGTGATCCGAGCATCCTCGTGGTCAACACCCGTGGTCTAAAAGAAGTCATCGAAAATGCTTGCTCCATTCCGGCGACCATCGTGGCGATCCAGGAAATGAAAGCGGCTTCTTTGGATCTGTTCCGGGGCGATCGCGAAGCCCAAGAAACCGTGGTTCAGTATTTCGACGTGTTAATCACTGAAATGCAGACCCAAGTGCCCAACGATAAATTGCGCCAACGGCCTTCCATCGATGCCCAGGGTTTACAACTGCCCCAGAGCTACTTCAACGCCGCCGAAAAGCGTCAGAAGTTCGTGATGAAGCCTGGCTTGTCTGCCCTAGAGAAAAACTCAGTCGTCAAAGCCGCCTATCGTCAAATCTTTGAACGAGACATTACACGGGCCTACAGCCAATCCATTTCTTACCTTGAATCCCAAGTGAAAAATGGCGACATTTCCATGAAGGAATTTGTCCGTCGCTTGGCGAAATCTCCCCTTTATCGGAAGCAATTTTTTGAACCTTTTATCAACAGCCGAGCTTTAGAACTTGCTTTCCGTCACATTCTCGGTCGTGGCCCCTCTTCCCGCGAAGAAGTCCAAGAATACTTTGCCATTGTCTCTAGCGGTGGTTTAGCGGCCCTGGTCGATGCTTTGGTTGATTCCCAAGAATATGCCGATTATTTCGGGGAAGAAACCGTGCCTTACCTCCGTGGTTTAGGCCAAGAAGCCCAGGAATGTCGTAACTGGGGCATGCAACAGGATCTGTTTAAATACAGCGCACCTTTCCGCAAAGTCCCTCAATTTATCACGACCTTCGCCAGCTACAATCAGCCCCTACCGGATCAGCACGTATATGGCTCTGGTAACGATGCCTTAGAAATTCAGTTCGGGGCAATCTTCCCGAAAGCAACCCGGAGTCCCAGCGCCAGCCCTGCTCCCTTTAATAAAGATACCCGGCGGATCTTGATTCACCGTGGCCCTGGCATTAACAACCAACTGGGTAATCCCCGTGCCCGCGCCACACAACCCGGCAGCCTTGGAGCTAAAGTATTCCGTCTCAATAACGAATTACCATCAGGTAAGACTACCAACGTTAGTTTCTCGGAAAGTGCGACCCAAAAGGTCATTGAAGCGGCTTACCGTCAGGTCTTTGGTCGGATGGTCTATGCTGGCCAACGCCAGAAAGTGGCAGAGATCAAGCTTGAAAATGGTGAAATCACCCTGCGGGAATTCATCCGGGCTTTGGCAAAATCTGATGTTTTCCGGAATACTTACTGGTCTTCTCTATACGTAACCAAGGCTGTGGAGTACATCCACCGTCGTCTGTTGGGTCGTCCCACCTATGGTCGTCAAGAAATCAACAGCTACTTTGATACCTGTGCGAAAAAAGGTTTCTATGCCCTCGTTGATGCGATCATTGACAGTAAAGAATACGAAGAAGCTTTCGGTGAAGATACAGTTCCCTACGAACGCTATCTGACTCCCGGTGGTTATTCGCTGCGCCAGACTCGCCCCGGTGCGCTCCGTGAAGATGTGGGGGCTAAGGTTCAGGTTGAGAAGACAGCTCGCTTTATTGAGTTGGGCACTTCTAGCACGAAGAATCTACCGGTGACGGATGTGGATGCTCGCCTCAAGCAAGGGGTTAACGTCCAACGTCAGCAAACGAAGGCCTTTAAACTCACGGATACCTTCAACAAGGTCGAACTGAAAACGGCGATCGCCGCGGCTTACCGTCAGATCTTTGAGCGGGACATCGAACCCTATGTTGTCGATGCGCAATTTACTGCCCTCGAAAGTAAGCTGGGCAACCGCGAGATCAACATGAAGGAATTCATCGAAGGTCTGGGTTGTTCTGAGCTGTACCAGAAGGAATTCTATACTCCCTACCCCAACACGAAGGTGATTGAAATGGGAACGAAGCATTTCCTTGGTCGGGCTCCCTTAGATCAGCAGGAAATCCGTAAGTATAACCAAATCCTTGCTTCCCAAGGTCTGAAAGCCTTTATCGGCGCGATGGTTAACAGCATGGAGTACCTCGATAACTTCGGCGAAGACACAGTGCCCTTCCGTCGCTTCCCGACTTTACCGGCGGCAAACTTCCCCAATACGGAACGACTCTACAACCAACTCACGAAGCAAAATCGTGATCTTGTGGTACCGAGCTTTGAGCCTGCGGTAAAACGCTAAAACACGAAAATTCGGTTAAGACCATAAAAACTGCCCCCCTTTCAAAATTAAGAGAGGAGGGCAATTTTTTGATTGATTTTCCAGAGGATTATTTTGGGGAACCGACGGTTGTTGATGCTACTGGGAAATTTGTAAAACGTAGGGAGCGCGACCTGCATTACCAGCTTGTTCAAAGTTGCCGATAAAGACTTGGTAGCGGCCTGGATTCCAAACACCACCAATTTCGGCAGGAATCCCGCTAAAAGGATCGGCGATCGCACAGAAGGGATCTGCACTGGGATCATCGGCATTTTTGATCAGAAGCGTAAAGGGTCTGGAAACGCCACCGTTAGGATCGACGACGCTGAGATTGAGAGACATCAGGCCATTGCCATTAATGCGAAAGGTGTGGTTAGGGCGATTGGCAATCCAGCCACAAAAGTTACTATTGGTTGGCCCCCCAGCCTGGCCGGTGATTGTCCCGTTAAAGACTTCATTGGAGGTAATGGATCCGTTAGCGGCGATCGTAAAGGTTTCCGGGCCGGCGATCGCCCCTTGAATACCACCAAGACCAGCAGCAATGGTCAGGAGCGTTGTTGCCCCAATAATGGTCGGTGCATAAAATTTTGTCATGGCTGTCCCCCTCCCCAGTTGGGTTATACCGTCAGAGGCTCCCTCGATAAAGTGAGCGTCTAGGCTCTATGAAAGAAAAGATTCCAGGAAAGTTCCACTACTGCTGTTTTGTGAAGGCTTGTTAAGCAAAAAGGCCCTGAAACAGCGATGGCGATCGCCACCTTTAAGATCGATACCAAGCAAAAATAAACCATGGTTGAACATGGGAAGATTCGCAATTTGCCAATCGAGCGGTACCATTTTAAAGGGTTTGAGCGAAATTTCCCGTCACCTTATCATAAACAATTTGATCACCCTCCCCCAAAAGGAGCCGATTAGTAAGCATCTAAGGAGAAAGTCCATGAGTCGCGTGTATGTCTTGCTGTTTAATGCCCGGACAGAAAATGAAGGGATTCACACACTCCAAACTGGCGATCGCAACAAGATTTTAATGTTTGAAGACGAAGATGACGCCACCCGGTTTGGGCTAATGTTGGAAGCCCAGGATTTCCCGCCCGTCTCCATCGAAGCCATGGATGAAGAAGACATTATCGAGTTTTGTCGGGATGCAGATTATGATTGGCAACACGTTGCCGCCGGTGAATTAGCCACGCCCCCCGAAGCAAATGTGACGGATTTAGCTTGGGATCCAGAGGGAAAGCAACAGCCAGCAGAGCAAACCACAGCGTCAGAAAACGATTTGTCGGATACAGAATTAGACCGCATTCGACGTCAATTAGAAGGGCTTTTGTAGTGTATTTGGGTAATAGATTAGATTGACAACATCTTAATGCCCAAGGCGATCAAAACTCCACCGCCAAAAAATTCTACTTTTTCACCTAAGTGCCCGGAAATGAGTTTGGCACAAAATAGGCCCCCATAGGTAGCGCAAAAAGCAGCCAAGCCAATGCTGAGGGAGTAGGGCACAAGCGGTTTACCAATGAGGCCGAGGGAAACGCCCACCCCCAAAGAATCGATGCTGGTGATACTAGAAATAAACAAAATTTTCCACAGGCTATGGATTTTGACGGATTCACCATCGTCATCGCCTGGCTTGGCTCGCATCTCTTGGTAAGCGTTGTAGCACATATGTCCACCCACCAAAACCAATAGGGCAAAGGCCACCCAATGATCGTAGGCCATAATTATAGTCTGGGCAAAACGTCCCAAAATGAAGCCGAGGGCGATCGCCACCCCTTCAGAAAGCCCCGAACTGAGCGCAAAAAATAAAGCCCGTTTTCCAGAAAAGTGACGAATACCAAGGGCTAAGGCAGCGGAAAAAGAGTCAATACTGAGGACAAGGGCGAAAATAATAATGTCTAATTCAAAACCCATAAATGCCGTGGCGATCGCCAACTCGAAAAGAATGCATTTATTACTATAAACGAAAAATCGTGGGTCGATTTATCATAGTTTTTTCATTGTTTCCAAGTTCCACAAAATTATTTAAAAAATTCGTCCCAAAAAGTAATTGTCTATAAATAAATCCCAATTCTCGTGAAACTGAGCGAAATAACAATCTGCTTTCTACTTGGTAAATGACGACTTTAGATTCACAAAAACTGAGGCCAGACGACTGTTAAATTGAGAGCATTTTAAGGCCCATGGCAATCAGAATGCCACCGCCGAAAAACTCTACCTTTTCCTTCAATTGACTAGAAATTAATTGTGCGCAAAATAAGCCCACATAAGTAGCAAAAAAAGCGGAAATCCCGATCCCCAGGGAATAGGGAATTAAGGGTTTGCCCATTAAACCAAGGGAAATACCAACCCCCAAAGAATCAACACTGGAAATGCTAGAGACCAAAAGAATTTTCCAAAGACCATGAATTTTTCTGGGTTCACCCTTATCATCTGGGAATTTTTGCATTTCTCGGTAGGCGTTGTAGCACATGTGAACACCGATAAGGATCAAGAGAATAAAAGCAATTCCTTGATCATAGAAAGTAATGTATTGGGCAAAATTACCCAGGAGAAAACCGAGGGAAATAGCACCGCCACCGGAGAAACCTGAACTGAGCGCAAAAAATAAGGCCCGCTTGCGGGAAAAATGGCGTGCTCCTAGTGCAAGGGCGACGGAAAAACAGTCAATACTCAGCACTAGGGCAAAGAGAAGAATATCTAAGTCAAAGTCCATGAAATCCCCTATGGGTACTCCCCTAAAAAGATTGTGGCGATCGCCATCAACAAAAAAAACAAAAAATTGAATTATTTGATCCTTATTTCCTACGATTCTTAAACCTTAAAAAGCGGCTTTTAAATTCTCAGAAAGATAATCTGCTGTGGCTTCAACTAAGGCGATCGCATTTTCATAGAACATCCGCGTCGGGCCAAGCACTGCAACACTGCCAACGGGCGTTTTTTCTTGGTAATAATATGTGGAAATAAGGGCGCAGGTTTTCATGGGTTCTAGGGGATTTTCGGTGCCGATGTGAATGAGCGTCGGGCGATCGCCTGGTAAACCACTAAAAACCACCGGGAGTAGCTGTTCTTGTTTCGCCTCTAGCAAGTGCAATAGGGTTTGTAACTGCTCAATTTGGGAAAACTCAGGTTGCCGCAGCACTTCCGAAATGCCCCGTACCAGAATTGGCGTCGCAATCGTATTGGGCACAATCTGAGCAATCTTACCCAAAATCGTCTCCAATAACAGCTGACAATGGTGAAAGTCTTCGTCTAAAGCCTGGGGATCAAGGCTGGCAATTTCTTGGAGCGATCGCCCCTGGAGATGGTGATTCAAAAAATTCGATAGAATCTCTAGCTCATCGGGGTCACAGTCCAGGGTCAAGGACAACGATTGGGGTTGATAACTATCCGTCACCACAATCATCATCACCTTCTGATCCCCCAGGGGGAGTAACTGTAGATAGCGTAGGCGAGCATGGTTTTGATGGGGCACCGTGATTAGAGCAATATAACCACTTAACGTCGCCAGGATTTGCGTTGCCCGCTGGAGGGTCGCATCTAGTCCCCAATACTCTGCGGCAGTCTGTTCCTGTAACGTTTGGCTCGCTCGTTTGCGGGTCTGGGAATTGGGGGTGACGAGCTCGTCCACATAGAAGCGATAACCGGAATCAGAGGGGACTCGTCCCGCCGAGATGTGGGGTTGATACAAGAAACCTGCCTTTTCCAACTTGCCCATCACATTACGAATGGTGGCAGAACTGACCTGGAAGTCATATTCCTCCACAAGGGTTTTGGAGCCTACGGGTTCCGCTGTGGAAATGTAATGGTTGACCGTTGCTCGAAAAATATTTTGGTGACGGGGATTAAGAATTTTCTGAGCAACCATACGCCGACAGTAGTGCTTTCAATAACTAAGAAATATAAAAAAATAGTAAAAAAACTTGGCTTAACTTAAGAAAGATTTAAGGTCTAAGTTTGGGTTAGTATAGCTCATTCTTCCCTAGTAGCGCGGTAGGCTTTGATCCACAGAGAGGGTGTAAAGGTGAATCCCACCTTCAATATTGATCACTTGGGTAAAACCTTGTTGTTGCAGCCAATAACACATTTGCGCCGAACGCACACCATGGTGACAAAGCACATAGGTTTCTGCCTGGGGGTCAAAGTCCACGGCAATGCGGGCAGCCCATTGTTCAAATTGACTCAGGGGTAAATTGGTAAAGCCTGGGAGAGCGACAATCTCTAGCTCATCGGGCTCACGCACATCAATGAGTTGCAAAGATTCGGTCGTGGCGACGCGCTGGGCAAAAACCGTGGGACTGACGGCCTGGAGTTGTGGGTTAGAACTAGGGTTGGTCATGGTCAAGCTACTGATAAAAAATTAAGAAGTGAGCATTCCTAGCATTTTCTGACTGCGTTTGGGAAGGCCAAGGCTGAATTGCTAGGGGATCTTCACCTTAGGGGGCGTCAAAGTTAAGGAGTATTGCAGTTCCCCCGGAGAGTCGGTCAAGAAAATTTGGGAATGGTACAAGTAACGTTAGAGGCGTTAGATCTTCTGTCCCACTTTTTGAAGATGGTACAGGGTAAAGCATTTTGCTTGGCGATCGCCTTGATTCTGCGTTAACGATTTATAAATATTGCATTTTTTAAGAAACAGCCATTAATTTTTTTGAGTTTGTATGAACTTTGCAAATTTTCCGTGGTTATCCACGATTATTTTATTTCCCATTATTGCGGCATTATTTTTGCCCCTCATCCCCGACAAAGATGGGAAAACAGTGCGCTGGTATGCCTTGACCATTGGCTTAATCGACTTTGTGATCATCGTGACAGCCTTTTACACGGGCTACGATTTTGGCAACCCGAATCTGCAACTGGTAGAGAGCTATACCTGGGTCGAAGCAATCGATCTGCGCTGGTCAGTGGGGGCCGATGGCCTTTCCATGCCCTTGATTCTTCTCACGGGTTTTATCACCACTTTGGCGATCTTGGCGGCCTGGCCCGTAAGCTTTAAGCCAAAGCTATTTTATTTCCTGATGCTGCTGATGTATGGCGGTCAAATTGCTGTCTTCGCCGTGCAGGATATGCTGCTGTTTTTCTTTACCTGGGAACTAGAACTGGTTCCGGTTTATCTGATTCTGTCCATTTGGGGTGGCAAAAAACGGCTCTATGCCGCAACGAAATTCATCCTCTACACCGCTGGCGGTTCGTTATTTATTCTGATTGCCGCCCTGACCATGGCCTTTTATGGGGATACGGTCACCTTTGATATGACGGCGATCGCCCAGAAAGACTTTGGCATTAACCTCCAACTGCTGCTCTATGGTGGCCTGCTTATCGCCTACGGGGTGAAGTTACCGATTTTCCCTCTACATACCTGGCTCCCCGATGCCCACGGTGAAGCCACGGCCCCGGCCCACATGCTCCTCGCCGGAATTCTCCTAAAAATGGGCGGCTATGCCCTACTGCGGATGAATGCGGGGATGCTCCCCGATGCCCATGCCCTGTTTGGCCCAGTGCTCGTGATCCTCGGAGTCGTCAATATCGTTTATGCGGCCCTCACTTCCTTTGCCCAACGTAATCTCAAACGAAAAATCGCCTATTCCTCCATTTCCCACATGGGCTTTGTGCTAATTGGGATGGCTTCGTTCACCGATTTGGGGACGAGTGGTGCAATGTTACAGATGATTTCCCATGGGCTCATTGGGGCAAGTCTCTTCTTTATGGTTGGTGCCACCTATGACCGTACCCACACCCTGATGCTCGATGAAATGGGTGGGGTCGGCAAAAAAATGAAGAAAATTTTTGCGATGTGGACGACCTGCTCGATGGCTTCCTTGGCGCTGCCGGGGATGAGTGGGTTTGTTGCTGAATTAATGGTATTCGTCGGTTTCGCCACCAGTGATGCCTATAGCCCTACTTTCCGGGTGATCATTGTTTTCCTCGCGGCAGTGGGCGTCATTTTAACGCCGATCTATCTGCTTTCGATGTTGCGGGAAATCCTCTACGGCCCAGAAAACAAAGAGCTTGTGGCGCATGAAAAACTGATCGATGCCGAGCCTCGCGAAGTCTTTGTGATTGCGTGCTTGTTGATTCCGATTATTGGGATTGGTCTGTATCCGAAGGCCGTGACCCAGATCTATGCTTCTACGACGGAAAATCTAACGGCGATCCTGCGCCAATCGGTGCCAAGTCTTCAGCAAACGGCACAGGCACCTAGTTTAGATGTTGCGGTTCTGCGTGCCCCAGAGATTCGCTAATCATTCAAACTTGAGTCCATAATTTTTGCAAGGCGGTGTGTTAATGGGCACCGTCTTTTTTGTTAAGAAGATAGCGACGGCAATGGCAGCCTAACCACTCACAGAGAAGGTATCAGTTTCGCCATACCAACCCGCTAAACTCTGGCCAGAAGCGACGGTGTAGGGAAGTGGGCAACCTTCTAGGGCTTCGCGCTCCGTTAAGGGGGTTTCGTCGATGAGGCTATAGTCTGGCTTCACGTAGGCGTGTTTTGTTTCGTCGTAGGCTAACACTTCGCCATTTTCGATGTTGTAGATCCAGCCATAGATTTTCAGTTTGCCCTGGTGGAGCCGCGATCGCACTACGGGGTAGGTTTTGAGATTATCAATCTGGACAAGGACATTTTCCGCAACGAGGGTTTCGACCAGTTCTTCCCCTTCACAGTGGGGGTAAGTATCCCGGACGAGGCGACGGGTGGCTTCGGCGTGCTTGAGCCAATCGTAAACCAAAGGCATATCCGCTTGGAGTTTGTTGAGCTTGAGCAACCCCTTCATCGCGCCACAGTGGGAATGGCCACAGACAATAATTTGCCGAATATCGAGGCCTTGGAGAGCATATTCTAGGGTGCCCCCTTCGCCGCCATTGGCCGCACCATAGGGAGGAATAATATTTCCGGCATTGCGGATGACGAAGATTTCACCAATATCCGTTTGGGTAATCAGCGCTGGGTCAACACGGGAATCGGAGCAACAAATGAACAGAACGCGGGGCTTTTGGCCGTGGGAAAGTTGTTCAAAAAGATCCTGGTGGCTCGCAACATAGCTTTGCTTAAATTTGTCCAGGCCGCGAATAAGTTTTTTCACTGTTCGATCGTCCGATGTCAAAACGAGGTGACTACTGAGGGATCATAGTAAACCAAAACAATCCATTTAGATAAATGAGGATGGCACATATTTTTCATAAGGTAGACCAATCACCTGGGGAGATTTTTGGCGATCGCCGACTCAATAATCCCGTTAATTTCCCCCCTAGATGCCGCTAAAATAAGCTTGATTTAATCGGTCGAGCCTATGCCGGATTTAGCCATCCCCATCCTCAACGTTCAACATTTGACCCGGCGCTTCGGGGGCTTGGTGGCGGTACATGATGTGTCTTTTCAGGTGGCCCCAGGGGAAATTTTCGGCTTGATTGGGCCGAATGGGGCGGGCAAAACAACTTTTTTTAATCTGTTGACCGGGATGATTCCCCCTTCCCAAGGAAACATTCTGTACCAAGGCCGCAAGATTCACGGTCTGGCTCCCCACCAAATTGCCGCCTCTGGTATTGCGCGGACGTTTCAGAATCTGCGCTTGTTTGGAAATTTGTCGGCCCTCGAAAATGTGGCGATCGCCCGCCATCTGCACCAAAAAAACAATATTTTTGAAGGAATTTTAGGTTTACCCAAAGCGAAAAAAGCTGAGCAAGAAACCTACGACCGGGCGAAGGAATTGCTAGATTTGGTCGGCTTAACCGGAAAATACCGTCAACAGGCGAAAAATTTTTCCTATGGTGATCAGCGGCGTTTAGAAATTGCCCGCGCCTTGGCTCTAGAACCCCAGCTTTTACTCCTCGATGAACCTGCTGCCGGGATGAACCCCAACGAAAAAGGCGCGTTGAGTGATTTAATTCGGCAAATTCGGGCGCAATTTGACCTAACGATTCTGTTGATTGAGCACCATATTCCCCTGGTGATGGGACTGTGCGATCGCCTGGCGGTGTTGGATTTTGGCGAACTGATTGCCCTCGGTTTACCAGAGGATGTAAAGGCAGATCCAGCGGTGATTGAAGCGTATTTGGGGGATGAGTAAATGTTGGAACTCATTGATGTCTCAGTCAATTATGGTGGTATCGAAGCCCTGAAAAATATCCACTTAACGGTCAATGCCGGGGAAATTGTCACCCTGATCGGCGCGAATGGGGCAGGAAAAACCACCACTCTCAAGGCCATTTCGCGGCTGGTCAATCTCCGCCAAGGTCGAATTTTGTATCATGGCACTGAGATCACCAAAAGTGCCCCCCATGCCGTTGTCAGGGCTGGCATTGCCCATAGTCCAGAGGGAAGACGAATTTTAGCGCGACAAACAGTTTTAACGAATTTGGAATTGGGGGCCTACACGCGCCAGGATCGGTTAGGGATTAAGGCGGATCTCGAAAAACAATTTGTCATTTTCCCGCGCCTCGCAGAACGGAAAAATCAAATTGCGGGCACCCTCAGCGGTGGGGAACAACAAATGTTGGCGATCGCCAGGGCGGTGATGGGGCGGCCAAAACTTTTACTCCTTGATGAACCGAGTCTTGGTTTAGCGCCCCAAATTGTGAAGGAAATTTTTCAGGTAATTCAACAACTTCACGCCGATGGCACCACGATTCTTTTAGTCGAACAAAATGCGAGTTTGGCCCTCGAATGTAGCGATCGCGCCTATGTTTTAGAAGCGGGTTACCTTAAAATTAGCGGCAACGCCCGGGATCTACTCACCGATGAACGGGTTAAAGCAGCCTATCTTGGCTAGGTAGGTGCTCACTTCTTCCCTGCGGTACCAATTGTGAAAGCTGTTCGTTTTGTTCCCCTGCGCCCCAAGGCCTGGCAGAAGGTCATTCGTTTATTTTTCGCCACGGCGATCGCCTTGATCTTGGTGCGAAATGCGTTGCCTTTGATCAGACAGATTAGCTTTTTTGGCCTGTACCAAGTCGCCACCCCAGAGAAAGTTGTTGCTTTGACCTATGATGATGGCCCGGCACCGCCCTATACCGAAGCCATTTTAGAGATTCTCGACGACTACCAAGCGAAGGCCACCTTCTATGTGGTGGGGCAAAATATCGAACTCTATCCAGACACCGTCCGCCAAACCATCGCCGCTGGCCATGAACTGAGTAACCATTCCTACGAACACAAATACATGGCCTTCCGTTCCTGGGACTACATCACCAACGAAGTGGACAAAACGGATCAACTGCTGCGGAATTTGGGGGTCACGGGCCAGATCGATTTTCGGCCGCCCTGGGGTCGTCGTTTTCTTCTGCTGCCCCTTTATCTCCATCAGCAACAGAAACGCCTCGTGATTTGGGATGTGGATTCTTTTGATTGGGAAATTGAGGCTAGTCCTGCGGACATTGCGGCCCGAGTGATTGGGGCTGTACAACCCGGATCGATTGTTTTGATGCACGATGGTGGCGGCGATCGCCAACGCACCGTAGAAGCGACAGATTTGATTTTGAGTCAGTTGACCGAAGCTGGCTATCGCTTTGTAACCGTGGCTGAACTCTTTGAATTGTCCTAAAAAATTAAGCCGATTGCACCGAATCTATTTCCCCCTGCAAAGGACAAACGCAAGTCTCTTGTTCCAACCATTGGGAGCCAACTTGGTGGAGGGCGGTCATTACAGGCTGAATTTCTCGTCCCTTTGCTGTTAATGAATATTCCACCCGGGGGGGAATCTCTGCGTAAATGCGCCGTTCCACCAGGCCATGGGCTTCTAGTTCTCGCAGGCGTACCATTAACGTTTTGGTACTGATCCCCGGTAAAGCCTTGAGCAGTTCATTGGTGCGGCGATCGCCTGTAAAAAGCTCCCGCAACACTAAAATTGACCATTTATTTCCCAACAAATCCACCACAAATTGGATCGGACATTGGAAATTAACATCATTACAAGGGTTGGGGTCAGTCATTGGCCAAACATACTTCATTGCTAAAACTTTAACATTTCTTCAATGTCCCCGGAATCCTAACAAAGGCAACATTTTTTTACCCCAGGTAACTATAGGCTAGCCGGAGAAACCCTCTTGAAACTTCAGGATAATTCCGAAAAGATAAGTCCCAGAAAGATTTAAAAAACACCTTTTAATCAGCCTATGGTTATGCTCACTGACCAGCCGAGTCCAGAACTCCTCAGACCAGGGGTTAAAAAACCAGTTCAAGAAACCCTCCTAACACCCCGCTTTTACACCACGGATTTCGATAAAATTGCCAACATGGTGCTCTCTTCCCACGAGGAAGAAATTTTGGCGGCCCTCGAAGAATTACGGGCCGATTATAACCGCAACCATTTCATCCGTGACGAAAGTTTTGAGAAATCTTGGGATCATTTCGACGAGAAAACCCGCAGTATTTTCATTGACTTTTTAGAACGTTCTTGCACTTCTGAGTTTTCTGGCTTTCTTTTATTTAAAGAACTGTCCCGCCGCCTCCGCGATCGCAGTCCGATTTTGGCCGAAGCTTTTCACCTGCTGGCCCGGGACGAGGCACGCCATGCGGGATTTATCAACAAATCAATGGTGGATTTTGGTCTCTGTTTAGACCTGAAATATCTCACCCAAAAACGAACCTATACTTTCTTTCCGCCGGAGTGGGTAATTTATACCGTTTACCTATCGGAAAAGATTGGTTATTGGCGCTATATCCTCGTGTATCGTCACTTGGAGAAACACCCAGAACACAATATTTATCCGCTGTTTAAGTATTTTGAAAGCTGGTGCCAGGACGAAAACCGCCACGGAGACTTTTTTAAAGCCCTATTGCGATCGCAAAAATCCCTCTGGAAAACTTGGCAATCTCGCTTGTGGTCGCGCTTTTTCTTGTTAACGGTATTTGTCACCCATTCCCTGACAACCCTGGAACGGTCTGATTTTTACGAGATGATTGGCCTTGATGCCCACCAATACAATCGGGACGTGATTCGCAACACCAACGAAACGTCTCTACGGGCTTTCCCGGAAGTGCTCGACACAAACCATCCCCAGTTTTTCACCCGCCTAGAAGCCTGCGCCGCCGCCAATGAACACCTCAAGGCGATCGCCACCAACGGCAACCCCAAAGTGATTCAGTTTTTCCAAAAAATCCCCTGGATCACCAACATCGTTTGGCATATGGCTTTGATCTTCTTCACCAAGCCTGTGGATGCCGAAGCCCTACGGGCCGAGGTTCACTAAAGATTTCCCTCAGCATTTTTCCGCTTATTTACCCCATGGAGTAGCCATGACGACCCTATCCCAACGCCTCCGCTTTGGTACCCAAACCTCCCATACCCTCTCAGAAAATACAGCTTTTATGAAGTGTTTTTTGAAAGGCATTGTGGAGCGGCAACCCCTCCGGAAATTGATGGCCAATTTGTATGCGGTCTATTACACCCTGGAGACGGCTTTTGAACAGTACAAAGACCACGAAATTCTAGGGGAAATCTATTTCCCGGAGTTGAACCGAGTGCCCCATCTGGAAGAGGATCTTGCCTTTTACTACGGTGAGCATTGGCACAGGCAACTGGAACTACTCCCGGCGGGGAAAGTCTACCAAGCGCGCTTACAAGAACTGGCTGCCACTGATCCGCTGCTCCTGATTGCCCATGCCTATGTGCGCTACATGGGGGATCTGTCTGGGGGTCAGAGTTTAAAGAATATTATCCGCTCGGCTTTAGAGTTACCCGATGGCCAGGGCACCAGATTTTATGAATTTGACCATTGGCCGACCCCAGGCGATCGCCGCAATTTCAAGTTGCAATATCGAGACGCCCTGGATCGGTTGAATCTAGACGAAGTAACGATCCAGAAGATTATCAACGAAGCGAATTATGCCTTTGCCCTCAACCGGGATGTGATGCACGAGTTGGAGCCGGACGTAAAAGCGGCCATCGGCGAACACACCTTCGATTTGTTAACTCGCCAAGACCGCCCGGGCAGTACCGAAAACCGCGATCGCCAGCCCGATGATCCGGCCCTTATCGCGTCTTCCTAGAACCAGTTTTAATCCTCTATTCCTACGAGTTTCCCCGAGCGCTTTTAAGTATCGTTTGAAAGCATTATTTCTCACTGAGATTAGGAGTGCTAGGGGATTTTTTTTGAAAAATCAACTTTAATTAATCTCTTTTTCCGATGAATTTAGCCTGTCAAAATGTCCGCTTTAATGGGCCGCTCCTCCAAAAATATAATCAAGCGGTTCCCCGCTATACCAGTTACCCCCCCGCAACGGAGTTAACCCCTGATTTTGAGGGGGATCTTTTCCGCCAGGCGATCGCCATGGGGAATTATAAAAAAACGCCCCTTTCCCTCTACTGCCACATTCCCTTTTGTGAAAAGCCCTGCTATTTCTGTGGCTGCAATACGATCATTACCCAGTACAAACCGGCGGCGGCCACTTACCTGGATTACCTGATCCGTCACATTCAACAGGTTGCCCCCCTCGTCCAAGGCGATCGCCTGGTACAACAACTCCATTGGGGTGGCGGCACGCCCAATTATTTAAACTTGGAGCAAGTGACGCGTCTGTGGCAGACCCTCCAGGACAATTTTCAATTTGCGCCCGATGCGGAGATTTCCATCGAGATCAACCCCTGCGAGGTGAGTCGCGAGTATATTTTTGCCCTGCGCCAACTGGGTTTTAAGCGGATCAGCTTCGGCATCCAGGATTTTAACCCCCAGGTGCAAGCGGCGGTAAATCGCATCCAACCGGAGGAAAAACTCTTTGAGGTGATGGCCTGGATTCGGGAAGCAGGTTTTGAAAGCGTTAATGTGGATTTGATCTACGGCCTGCCCTACCAAACCCTGGCGACGTTTACAGAAACTGTCCAGAAAACGATCCAACTTAACCCCGACCGGATCGCCGTCTTTAGTTTTGCCTATGTGCCCTGGCTGAAACCTCTGCAAAAACGGATGCCCGAAGCGGCGATGCCCCCCACCGCCGAAAAGCTAGAAATCCTCAAGATGACGATCGCCAACCTCACCTACCACGGTTATGTGTTCATCGGCATGGATCACTTTGCCAAGCCCAACGACGAATTGGCGATCGCCCAACAGGCCGGGGAATTGCACCGGAATTTCCAAGGCTACACCACGAAGCCGGAATCCGACCTTTTAGGGTTTGGCATGACATCGATCAGTATGCTCCAGAACGTTTATGCCCAGAACCATAAAAAACTCAAAGATTTTTACGCGGCCATTGATCAACGGGTTCTCCCCATCGAAAAGGGTGTCCAGCTCACCCAGGATGACCTGATTCGCCGCACCGTGATTATGGAATTAATGTGCCAGTTTCGCCTGTCGGCCCCGGAGTTGGAGAACAAATATCACCTGGGCTTTGATTTGGACTTTAACGACTATTTCCAAGCCGAATTGAGTGCTTTAAATGATTTGGAAGCCGACGGCTTGATTCACCGTTCTGGGGATGGCTTCCAGGTAACGCCCAGCGGTCGGCTCTTGATCCGCAATATTGCGGCGGTGTTTGACACCTACCTACAACACAAAACCGAGAAAACTTTCTCCAAGGCGATTTAGCGATCGCCACCGTTTCCCCTGGGGCGGATCATCAACCGGGTTCGCCCCATTGTCTTGTTCTATTGTTTGAGAATTCATGACCCAATCTGTGCAACAACTCCCCCAAAAACCAACCCTAGACTGGGTTGCTGTGTTCTTTTTCGGCGCGGTTCATCTCCTGGCCCTTGGTTTGGCCCCCTTCTTTTTCTCTTGGTCGGCGATCGCCGTTTGTCTGTTTCTCCACTGGCTCTTTGGCAGCATCGGTATTTGCCTTGGTTACCATCGCCTCTTGAGCCACCGCAGTTTCAAAGTCCCGCAATGGCTGGAATATACCCTGGCGTTTATCGGTGCCCTGGCTCTCCAGGGTGGCCCTATTTTTTGGGTGGCAGGCCACCGGTTACACCATGCCCACACAGAAGATGAAGTTAAAGACCCCTATTCCGCCAAACGGGGTTTTTGGTGGAGCCATATGCTCTGGATTTTCTACCCCGATCAACAATTTTTTGATGCGGATCAATACAGCCGCTATGCCCAGGATCTCGCGAAACAGCCCTTTTACCGTTGGCTAAACCGCAATTTCCTACTGCTACAAATTCCCTTGGCGATCGCCCTTTATCTCCTCGGCGGTTGGTCTTGGGTCGTCTACGGGATGCTCGTGCGGGCGGTACTGTTGTGGCATAGCACTTGGTTTATCAACTCCGTCACCCATGTGTGGGGCTACCGCAGTCACGCAAGCGACGACAATTCCCGTAATCTCTGGTGGGCGGCAATTCTCACCTATGGCGAAGGCTGGCATAACAACCACCATGCCTATCCTAATGTGGCGAAAGCCGGTTGGCGCTGGTGGGAAGTCGATGTTACCTGGTGGGCCATCTGGCTCCTACAACGGCTTGGTCTCGCCACGAAAGTCATTTTGCCGCCAGCCGTCGTCACAGAATAAATTTGCGTTTGATCATTACCGCCAATTCAAAAAAATAACCCCCCATTTTCCGTTTGGCATGGGGGATTTTTGTAGCAATATCAATCGTGGTTAGCCTAGCGAATCCCAAGCAATTCCACATCAAAGATCAAAGTGGCATTGGGGGGGATCACACCACCAGCACCACGGGAACCATAGCCCAGTTCCGCGGGAATAATCAGCGTGCGCTTACCACCAGGCTTCATGGTAATGACACCTTCGTCCCAACCTTTAATCACTTGCCCAACACCGATCACAAAAGAAAAGGGTTCATTGCGCTTGACGGAGCTGTCAAACACGTCGCCGTTTGTCAGTTTGCCAGTGTAATGAACCGTCACCATTTCCCCTTCCATGGGGGATGCCCCTTCACCGACAACTTCATCGATGTACTGGAGGCCGGATTCGGTTGTGACTGCTTTTGATAAATCAATATCCATATCTTTGAGTTCCTCGGTGGGATTGGCGGCAATTTGTACCACTGGACTGGTCGAGTCGAGTTCAGCGGCGATCGCCGTTTGACTGGCCCCATTAAAGACCGCAGACAAGATTAACATAACCCCACAGATAACGATGACCCCAAAACTAAGCCAAATTTCTCGCATGGATGTTCATTCACTCCCAGATTTACAAACAGTGTGCATTGCTTTCCTATCTTACCGGGCCTATCGCCACTGCTTATTTTCCAGTTCGCGCACCTGCCGCTCTAAACGATCAATGCGACCGCGCAGTTCATCCATTTCTGACTGACGAGGCACCCCAAGATCCCGCAAAATATTCCGTACCTGCCGCTCGAAATAAGCCTCTGCATTGCCCTGTTCGAGTTTGAGTTGGTTCATCATGTCATCGAGCATTGTTTTGGCCTGCTCTGGGTTGATCGTCCCTTCTTTTACCCACTGGTCACTGGCTTCTTTGACTTTTTCGGCGACGATCGAGGTGGTCCCAATCCCAATCATCAGCATTTGTTGCAGGAAGTTGTTGTTGTCCATGGTGTAGTCTGTCTTGTCTTCAGTATGGGTTTCCCTAAATGGTTTCAACCTTAAGCTAGAATAGCTTAGCGAATTTGAACCTAGTTATATTCTAATGATGCCTGCTTCTTCTGAGTCCCCCCGGATTGCGACCGTTGCCCGGATGACGGGTGAAACCAATGTGAAAGTAACGGTCAATCTGGATGGGACCGGAAAGTGTGAGGTCAATACTGGGGTACCCTTTCTCGACCACATGCTGCATCAGCTTTGTTCCCATGGTCTATTGGATCTGCACATCCAGGCCCAAGGGGACTATGAGATTGACGACCACCACACCAACGAGGATGTGGGCATTACCCTGGGGATGGCGATCGCCAAAGCCATTGGTGAGCGCAAAGGGATTCAGCGGTTTGGTCATTTTGTCGCGCCCCTCGATGAGGCCTTAGTACAGGTCGCCTTAGATTTTTCTGGTCGGCCCCACCTCAGCTATGGTTTAGAAATCCCCACGGAACGGGTCGGCACCTACGATACCCAACTGGTGCGGGAATTTTTTGTGGCGATCGTCAACCATGCCCAAATGACGATTCACGTGCGCCAACTAGACGGTATTAATTCCCACCACATCATTGAAGCGACCTTTAAAGCCTTTGCCCGGGCGATGCGCATGGCCCTGGAAATTGACCCCCGTCGGGCGGCAACGATCCCTAGTTCTAAAGGGGTTCTTTAGGGTCTTTTTTAAAATTTTTATGCCCAACATTTGCAAGCAGATTTTCACAGCTAAAGTGTATTGGGGCATTGCTTCGCTCCTCCCCCCTTGCGGAAAGGTTAAGGTACACTTTTCTGAAGAATTGGCTCATTTAATCAAGAATGCTCACGGAAAACCCACCCACCTCTAGTCCGAAAGCTACCCGTCGTCTTTGGCTTGCGGCGATTAAACCCCCCATTTATACGGTGGCAGTGACCCCTGTGATCGTGACAACGGCAGCGGCCTATGGGGAATTTGGAATGTTTAACCCGGTGCGGTTTGGGCTTTTCCTAGGGGCGGCGATTTGTTTGATCGCCTGGATGAATCTCAGTAATGATGTGTTCGACGCGGACACGGGCATTGATGTCAATAAGGCGACTTCAGTGGTCAATCTCACGGGCGATCGCCCATTGGTTTTTGGCATTGCCCTCGGTTTTTTGGGTCTGGGAATCACCGGAATTGCCCTAATCAGCTACCTCCAGCAGGATTGGATGGTGTTTAATTTGTTGCTCCTGGCAACGGCGATCGCCTATACCTACCAGGGGCCGCCATTCCGGTTGGGTTATCTCGGCATTGGCGAGTTTGTCTGTTTTCTCGCCTATTGGATCACGGGGTTGGGAGTCTTTTATAGCCAAGCCCAAACCCTCACGCTCAATGCGGTCTGGGCCTCGGCTTGGGTTGCTTTGACGACGAGTATTATTTTGTTTTGCTCCCATTTTCACCAGGCTGAAGATGACCTAGCCGCCGGGAAAAAATCACCCATTGTCCGCCTCGGCACCTACCAAGGGGCGCAGGTATTGACCTACAGTTTGGGAACCGTTTTAGTTTTAACCTGCCTATTGGTGGCTGTCGGCACCTGGTCACCCTGGATGCTCCTCACGTTTGCCAGTGCCCCCTTTGCCCTGAGTCTGATCAACCATGTCCGCCTGAACCATGACCAACCTGACAAGGTGAGTAACTGCAAATTTTTTGCGGTCAAGTTTCACTTTGCCAGCGGTCTATTGTTGGCGATCGCCTATGTTTTGTCCTATTACAACCTAGAGTTTCTCAGCGTTACGGGCTTGGGTTATTAGCGATAGTTCGTAAACTGAATCGGCATCGGGAAATCCAAATCTCGCACCGCCTGCATTACTGCCTGGAGGTCATCCTTTGACTTGCTCGAAATGCGGACAGCATCTCCTTGGATCGAAGCCTGCACCTTTTTAAAATCTGTTTTGACCATCTTGGTGATTTTCTTCGCATCATCCTTAGAAATGCCCTGGCGCAGGGTGATCACTTGGCGCACGCGGCCACCACTGGCGGATTCTGCCTCACCATAATCAAAAAGTTTCGGTGACAGGTTCCGTTTAACGGCCTTAGTGACCAGGATAGTTTGCACTGCATCGAGGGTAAAATCGCTGGCAGTATTGATCGTGATGGTGTTTTCTCCCAGCTCAATGGTAGTCTTGGTATCCTTGAGGTCATAGCGCGTGTTGATGTCCCGGAGAGCTTGATCAATGGTATTGACCACTTCCTGACGATCAAAATCACTCACCACATCAAAGGAATTTGTAGAAGCCATAAAGATACTTAGCTGAATTCAACAGATAAAAATTTCAAGGTTCACATTGGCCTGTAAACGTTGTGCGAGGCCCTGGGGATTTTCCTAGAGGCTCTGGACGGCGATCGCACTCAAGGCAAAAAGCGTAATGTTGGCGATATTCCCCACGGCAAACATCATCGAACGCAATACTGGAATATTGAGGATATAAAACAACGGGTAGAGAGTTCTCGCCACCAAAAAGGCGATCGCCGCAATCTTTGCCCAGGGAGAATCCACCCCCGTTACCAACGCAGACAAGCAAGCAACGCCATAAACCGCCAACGCTTCAAAAGCATTCTGGTGGGCCCAATTGGCCCGCTGTGCATAATCTGGCAATAGATCTACCGTTGCCCTAGGCCGCCGAAACATCTCCAGGCGATCGCTCATTTGACCAGCCAGTTTAACCCGCGCATAGCCCACCACCCCATAGGGTAGATAAACCAGAAATACCGCGCCGATCAACGAATAAATAAGGACAGCAGAAACAGACAGATTCATGGATTAATCCTAAACAACTGGGCAAATGGGTAGCACAAAAAAATTAATCGAAATAGAAGAGGGTGACAAGTTTTCGCTGTTCTTCTGCTTCTTGGCAGGTTTGCAGGAGCGTATCGCTGTCATGGAACGCAAAACAAATAAGCTGTTGGCAGCGGGAGATAATTTCACTATTACACAGGCTGCTGGCTTCCCCTAAAGATAGTTCGTCGTTTTCGGGATGCTCGACCAAATGCACGACCTTTTCGAGTTCCACACGGGATTCACGGGGTTGCTTTTCGAGGCTCTGGGGCAGAATTACAGTTAAAAGGCTCGAATCAGCCCGCATTACGCCCTTGATCGCCGCTGAATTTGTCCCCGTTGCGCCGGAGGTAATAATTCGATTTCCCCCTAGGGCTAGGGCATAGCTCATCATTTCGATCAGGTGCTGGTGGGTAATCGGGACATGCCGAGAACCGAGAAGAGCAATGCGCTTAGAGCCAGTTTGTTGAATGGCAGCTAGCTCCTGTGCCAGGGTGTCAAGGGTCGGAATATCTAAAGATTGACTCAAAGATCGTAAGGGGACTCGATAGCCTGAATAATCGATGCCATTTTAATCAAACATCCCTGATAAAGCAATCCTTCTGTTTTTCTTTGCCGAGATGCTTGCATATTCTTAAATGCTAGTGCTACATTTATATACTGTTTGCAACCCGGACGTATAGCTCAGTTGGTTAGAGTACATCGTTGACATCGATGGGGTCACTGGTTCGAATCCAGTTACGTCCATACAGAAAATACCCCCTAGCAGTTTCCCGACTAGATACTGGCGAGTTCGGGTCGGAAAATGCCCTGTCTCGTTTTTCTAGCCCATTAGCGCTATGATTTTACGGCACCTAGGGGGCGATCGCCTATGGTCTTTCCCGGTGATTGAGCCGCTGTCTGGCCGATACTGATTCAACCGGAGGAGCTGTGCCCATTGACTTGAGGTTGTGAAAATGGGACTGGTAATTCTCATTCTCAATGCTCTAAATACTGGGGCAAAAATACCGGGATTGACAACATTAGGCTATATTTCTGCATAACAAAATTAGAAAACTCCTTTATTATTCCTTAAGGTCAGGCTCCACAAACTGTTGCGTCCCCTTAGCTTTTGATTTACTGCTTTATGACGTTTCTCCAGCATTCTATCCAGGCACAAGCATCGTTGCTCGATATCCTCAATGAGCGGGCACGCAGCCAACCCAATGCCCAAGCCTATGTTTTTTTAGAAAATGGAGAAACTGAATCTGGTCACCTTACCTATCAAGAATTAGCAACCCAGGCGAAGGCGATCGCCTCCCATCTGGCCCCCTGGCGTGGGGAACGGGCTTTATTGCTGTATCCATCTGGATTGGCGTTTATCACAGCATTTTTGGGGTGTCTTTATGCCGGGGTGATTGCGGTGCCTGTCTATCCGCCGAAGCGCAACCAAAAGTTATCGCGCCTGTTGGCGATCGCCGATAATGCCCAGGCCGAACTTGCCCTGACCACCGAGGCCTTGTTAGGAGATATTCAACAAAGATTTGCCCAAGCAAAGCCGTTTCAGGATCTAACCTTTTTGGCGACGGATACTTTAGAACAAGCTCCCCAAGGCTTCAAGCCCCAGGAGATTCAGGGGGATGATCTGGCATTTCTGCAATACACTTCTGGCTCCACAGGGACACCCAAGGGCGTGATGGTTTCCCACCGGAATATCCTCCACAACCAGCGACTGATTCAAACCGCCTTTGGCCATAGCGAAAAGAGTATCGGGGTCGGTTGGCTGCCCCTTTTCCATGATATGGGTCTCATTGGCCATGTACTCCAGCCGCTTTACGTGGGCTTTCCCAGTATTTTGATGCCTCCGGTAGCGTTTTTAACTAATCCTCGTCGCTGGCTCCAGGCGATCGCCAAGTATCGGGCTACGACCAGCGGTGGGCCAAATTTTGCCTATGATCTATGTGTTGATCGCCTGACGGACAGTGATCTAGCCGATCTAGATTTAAGCAGTTGGAATCTTGCTTACAGCGGTGCGGAACCAGTGCGAGCGGCGACCCTTGAAAAATTCAATCAAAAATTTGCCCCCTGTGGTTTCCGGCCAGAGGCCTTTTATCCCTGCTATGGCATGGCGGAGGCGACCCTATTCATTACGGGGGGTGATAAGCAACAAGCCCCGATCACCACCAGTTCGTCCGAAGAGTCAGACAATTTATTTGTTAGCTGTGGCCAACCCTACCATGACACCCAGGTGGCGATCGTTGATCCGGAATCTTTCGCTCCTTGTCCTGAAGGGACGACTGGGGAAGTGTGGGTGCGGGGGGACAGTGTCGCCCAGGGCTATTGGAATGCCCCCATTGCCACCCAAGAAACCTTTACGGCAACTCTCAATCACCATCAAAAATCTTTCTTGCGCACTGGTGATCTCGGTTTTATCGCCGCAGGAGAACTGTTCATTACCGGTCGCCTCAAGGATTTAATTATCGTCCGAGGAAAAAATCACTATCCCCACGACATCGAGCTTACGGCCCAACAGTCCCACCCAGCTCTCCGGGAAAATTGCGGGGCGGCCTTCACGGTAGAAATTGACGGTACAGAACGCCTAATGCTAGTGCAAGAGGTAAAACGAACTTTTCTCCGAAATCTGGATGTCGAGGCGATCGCCCAAAAAATCCGTCAGGCGATCGCGGCAAACCATGAACTACAAACCTATGGCATCATCCTGATTAAAACCGGTAGTATCCCGAAAACGTCCAGCGGTAAAATCCAACGACACCGTTGCCGTCAGGCGTTTCTGGCCGATGAGTTGATGGTTGTGGGCCGCAGCGTCCTGGGTGAAGTAGATCATGCTTCCGCCCAAAGTTTTAATCCTCCCCAGAAACAACCACCCTCCCAGCCGACCACTGACTTAATTAAACCCCTCCGCGAACAATTGGCCCAAGCCCTCTCGTTGCCCCTTGATACCATCCAAGACGATCAGCCCATCGCTGCTTTGGGCCTAGATTCCGTGCAAGTTGTTGAAATCAAGCATTACATCGAGCAAAAATTCGATTTAATAGTGCCCCTTGAAAAATTTTTTGAGGATCTTACCGTTGCCCAACTCGCCCAAGATATCCTGACTCTAGCTAATCTCCCCCAAGAATCCCAACATCACCAAAACGGACATTTCCCCCAAGCGACTCAGCTAGAAGCAGAGGGCATTGATCTCGATCAACGGTTGCGCCTCGCTTATAAACCAAGCCGCAATGTCCTCGATAAAGCCAGGGAGTTTAACCTGCCGGATCAATTGCGAGCCAATGATCTACTGCCCTATTTCCGAGCCCTTGAACGCAATGAAGGGGCCACCTGTATTTTTGAAGGGCGACAACTAATTATGTTGGGCTCCAATAATTATCTGGGGCTGACTGCCGATGTCCGAGTACGAGAAGCCACTGCCAAGGCCGCTCTAGAAGAAGGGCCGAGTTTAACGGGATCACGATTGCTCAATGGTTCGACCCGCCAACACCGAGAATTTGAGCGAAAACTTGCCGCCTTCGTCGGTCATGAGGATGCTCTAGTCTTTACCACGGGATATCAGGCGAATTTAGGCTTTATTTCTGCCTTGATGAACGAAAATACAACGATGATCCTCGACAGTGAGGCCCATGCTTGCATTTACGATGGGGCGTTTATGAGTCGCTGCCGGGTAGTTCAATACCAGCACAATGACCTGCAAGATTTAGAACAAAAACTGATCCAGGTGACGCCAGAGTCCGCAACAATGGTCACGATTGATGGTCTGTATTCAATGACGGGGGATATTGCGCCCCTACCAGAAATTCGGCAATTATGCGATCGCCATGGGGCTACCCTCGCAGTAGATGATGCCCATGCTCTGGGTGTTTTGGGAAAAACGGGCCGGGGGACGGAGGAGCATTTCGGGATGATCGGCAGCAGTGATATTCTCTGTGGGACTTTTTCCAAGAGTTTAGCTTCCATTGGCGGTTGGGTCGCCGCCGAAGCAAAGGTGATTGATTGGATTCGTTTTAACGGGCGGTCAATGTTATTTTCTGCTTCTATTCCGCCTACTTCCCTGGCTGCGGCTGCCACGGCCTTGGATATTTTGATTGCCGAGCCCTGGCGGGTACAAAAGCTCCATGAAAATGCCCAATATTGGCAACGGGGGTTACAGTCCCTTGGGTTTACGGTCGGTACCGCCCAAACGCCGATTATTACGGTACACATTGGCGATGATTTTAAATGTATGCAGTTCTGTAAGACGCTACTAGAGGCGGGAGTTTATGTGAATGCGGCGGTGTATCCGGCGGTGCCTCGTAATAAAGCCGCCCTCCGCACCAGTGTGATGGCGACCCACACCCAGGAACATTTAGACAAAGCCCTTGCAATTTTTGCGGAAGTCGGTCAGCAATTTCTGGCTGAAATCGAGGCTGAATAGATGCGACACGCAATTATTACGGGGGGATCGAGTGGGATTGGTTTGGCGATCGCCTGTCAGTTAGCTCAACAGGGGAATGTCAATCTTTCAATCATTGCCCGCAGTCCCACTAAACTCCAGGTAGCGCAAACTCGGATTCAAGAAGCTTTTACCGATGTCCAGCAGCAATGTTTAACCCTCAAGGCAGATGTGGCCCAACGTAGCAATATTGAACAGGTGATCGCCACAGCCATTGAAAAATTTGGAGCGCCGGATTTATTAATCACCTCAGCGGGCATGGCTCACCCCGGTTATTTTCAGGAACTGCCCCTGGAGATTTTTGAACAAACCATGACGGTAAATTATTTCGGCACGTTGTATGCGATTCGCGCTACTCTCCCAGCAATGCAGACCCAAAACCAGGGCCAAATTGTGATGATTTCCTCTGGAGCGGGTCTAGTGGGTTTGTTTGGCTATACCCCCTACAGTCCGAGTAAATTTGCCCTGCGGGGTCTGGCGGAATCTCTCCGGGGAGAATTAAAGCCCCAGGGGATTCAGGTGGCGATCGCCTATCCGCCCGATACCGATACCCCCCAACTGGCCGCCGAAAATTTGACAAAACCGCCGGAAACCAAGTTAATTACAGAGACCGCCCAAATGTGGACAGCAGAACGGGTTGCCGCCACCATTCTCCGGGGTATCCAGCGACAACAATTCGTTATTACCCCTGGCTTGGAAATGCAACTACTTTATCGCCTCCATAGCCTGCTGGCCCCCGTCCTGCAATGGTATTTTGATCGACTGGTGGCCCGCGCCCGCCAACACTAAATCTTTGTCCTTTTCCTTTACCCTGACCCCATGGGATCGCCCACCATGACCCATTCTGCGAAAACCATTGTTGATCTGCTTCGTCACCGCGCTGACAGCACCCCCGACCGCACCGCCTATCACTTTATTTCAGGCGAAGATAGCCTCACAACCCTGACCTATGCCCAACTAGAGCACCAGGTAAAGGCGATCGCCGCCCATTTGCAAACCTTTATCGAACCAGGCGATCGCCTTTTGTTAGTGTTCCCCTACTCGGCGGGCCTCGAATTTGTTGCTAGTTTTTACGCTTGTCTCTATGCCGGGGCGATCGCCGTCACCATTAACCCCAGTCGCAGTGATGATGCCCTCGAAAAGCTCATGGAACGGGTAGAAGATTGTCAGGCCAAGGGAATCCTCACAACCCGCGCCCTCATTGACTATTTCCAAAAGAAACTCACTAAAGCCCCCCGCCAGGCCGCTGGTCTTGTGCGCAAATTTAGCCAAGTCAAAGTAATTGCGATGGATGAAATTCCCGCAGATCTCGCAGCAGACTGGCAAGCCCCCAACATTACCGACGACACCCTCGCCTTTTTGCAATACACCTCCGGCTCCACAGGGAAACCCAAAGGCGTGATGGTCACCCATGGTAATGTGCTCCATAACTCCGCCGTGATCTACAAATCCTTTAGCCACAGTCCCGAAACCCGGATGGCCAGTTGGCTCCCCATGTTTCACGATATGGGCTTGATCGGCGGTGTTCTCCAGCCCTTCTACGGCAACTTTGAGGCCTTTCTGATGTCTCCCATCGAGCTAGTACAAAAGCCTGTCCGGTGGCTAGAGATCATCTCCCAGCACCGCATCACCACCAGTGGTGGCCCGAACTTTGCCTATGATCTGGTTGCTCGCCAAGTCACCCCAGAACAACTCAAAACCCTCGATCTCAACTCTTGGGATGTGGCCTATAGTGGCGCTGAAACTGTCCGGGCCAGTACCCTCGAAAAGTTTGCCCAGACCTTTGCCCCCTGTGGGTTTCGTCGCGAAGCCTTTTATCCTTGCTATGGCATGGCCGAAGCGACTCTGTTCATCAGTGGCGGCTCCAAGGAAAAAGCGCCAGTGGTGCAATATATGGCCCCCGAAGCCCTCGAACAAAACCAAGCGATCATCAGTACCGATGGCAGTCGGGGCATTGTCAGTTGTGGCTGGACATGGCTTGACGACGAAGTAATTATCGTTGACCCGGAAACAAAAACCAAACTTCCCGAAGGCCAAGTGGGCGAAATTTGGGCCGCAGGCAAAGGCATTGGTAAAGGCTACTGGGAACGGCCAGAAATCACAAAAGAAACTTTCCAAGCCTATGTGGATAACCAAGGTCCCTATCTCCGCACGGGGGATCTCGGCTTTTTAAAAGATGGCGAACTCTTTATTACCGGACGTACGAAGGACGTAATGATTCTTTGGGGCCGTTACCGTTATCCCCAGGACATTGAACTCACTGTGGAGCAATGTCACCCGGCTCTGCGTCCCTGTGCGGGTGCGGCTTTTTCCGTTGAGGCCGCCGATGAAGAACGACTGGTGGTGGTTCAAGAATTGGAACGGAGCTATGTCCGTAACTTTGATCTAGAGGAAATTGTTGGGGCAGTTCGCCAGGCTGTTTACGAGGAACATACGGTGGAAGTTTACGGTATTGTCCTCTTGCGAACGGGCAGTATCCCCAAAACTTCTAGCGGTAAAATTCAGCGGCAAGCCTGTCGTCAGCAGTATCTGGCAGGTACCCTCAACGGTTTGGGGGAATGGCAGTTGGCGATCGCCGATAGTGATGTCACGGCCCTGGCCAATAGCCTCTAAAGGGTGACGATGAAAGTTGCGATTATTTCGAGCACCTTTTTGCCTTCCCACGATGGAGTGAGCATCACGCTATTTGAACGTTTAAAAGTCCTATCCGCCCAGGGACATCGGGTGCTCTGTTTGGTTTCCAGTTACCAGGAAGTCGCCGCTATTTATCCCCGTTGGGCTGATTATGTGGGCGATTTGTTTGCAAATGTCGCAATTGTGCCGTTGCCCAGTGTGGCCTGGTTGGGGATTCCCCAGGAACGCAATCCCAAGCGGAGTAGTTTAAGACGCATCGAAACAGAATTAGCACAATTCCAGCCAGATTTGATTCAAGTCGAAGAACCAGAACGGCTTTGGACGACGCTTTTCGCCTTACCGGGGTGGGATTATGCCCAAGCGCGAAATATTCCCTATATCGGCTGTTACCGGACGAATTTTGTCGATTATCTCCAGGACTATGCCCCGGCTTGGTTGGTGCCTCTGACAAAGCGAGCGGCTCTAGCCTTAACCCGTCGGCTCTATGGCAAATGTTCTGTAACCTTGGTGGGAAGTCGTTTCATCGAACAGCGTCTCAAGGCATGGCAACTAGAAAATGTGGTTTATATGCCCGTGATTGGCCCGCCGAAAATTGCGAACCCCCAAGCCCTAAAACAGACCAATTTTTTTCAGCAGCATTATGGCTCACCAGACCTAGATCAGCAGGTCAAAATTTTTTTTTTGGGGCGACTGTCTCCCGATAAAAATTGGGCTTTTATTCTGAAGCATTTACCGGAACTTGGTCGAGCAAACATTACTGAAAATTTCACACTACTGGTAGCAGGCCGGGGAGAATTAGCAGAGGCGATCGCCGAGAGTGAATTTGCCCAAAGCTTACCGACAGTGATCCTGGGGGAGGTGCCCCACGAGCAGGTGCCAGCCCTCTTAGCGAACGTGGATCTTCATGTGACTGCTTCCCTTAAAGAAACCTTTGGCCGCACAGTGCAAGAATCTCTCTATGTGGGGACACCCGTTTTAGCCCCGGACTGTGACTGGGCGCAGAATCTGATTGAGCCTGGGGTCAATGGTTGTTTGTTTCAACCTGAAGATGGAAAAGATTTTATTCAGCAGCTAGCTCAGTTGATCGACTCTAAAGGCGATCGCCAACGGCTGCAAAACAATATCCAAAAGCAAAACCAAAATCGAGAGACGCAACTTGATCCCAGTGAACAATGGGTTCGTTATTTAGAAACCCAAATCCGATCAACGGGTTAAATATTCCGGCGTTGGTGTCGAACGTCGTTGCACTTCCCGCCACGTACAGAATAAATTCAGTGAAAACCCAACACCATTGGCAATGAGAGTCGCCATGCCTGCCCCCAAAGCTCCGTAATAGTAAGCCAAAACCACCAGTAACGGCAGATAGAAAAGAAGAATGGCGGTGGCATTATTTCGCAGTGAGATATGGGGCATTTCCATCGCAAACAGGGCTGGTTCAAGCAGATAGTTCCCCATCATCAAAATACCGCCGGTAATTAGCAAAACTAAGGTGCCATAGGCCGCCGTAAACTCTTCCCCCATCGCGTAGTAGAGTAACCCTTTACCCCCCAACAGAATGGCAATTAGCAAAATAAAACCAATCCCCTGGAGCACCCGCCCTAGTTTCCACAGGAGCTTTTGAAATTTGCGCCAGCGTCCTTGGGCACTCAAGTGGGCTAATTCAGGATAAACCGACTGAGTAAAAATTAAAGCGAGTTCTCGGAAAGGGGTCGAAAATTCGTAGCCAGCCCGAAACAAGGCCACAGCGCTGGGGGTTGCCACCGCGCCGACAATCAGCGGACTCAGGGTGATCGCCAGGGGTAAAGAAGAGTTCAGATTAGAAACGAAGCAAAATTTTAGGATCCGGCGATCGCCAAACAAAAAATCCGGCAAAGACCAATCCCAACGACGCAAAATTTGCTTTTTATGGGCTTGCCACAAACCCAAAGCCAACAGCGAAAGACCATTAAGTGCCTCCCCACACAACCAAGCCAGAAGATAGCCCATCAAAGGAGCATCGAGCCAGAGGGCAATGAGAGTGCCCACAAGACGCGTAAGCGGTGGCACCAATTGTTGGGCCGCGAGTAGATCAAAACGATCATCGAGTCGCAGTAAACCAATAGGGGTTGAGCCAAGGGTACAAAGCATCAAAATACTGGCCTGCTGCACAGCATGAATCGTCTGCGGCTCCCACCCCACGATTGGCCCGACCCACGGCGCCGCCGCAACAGCAACTAGATACCCCCCCAAAGAACCCAGAAGATCCAGGCCAGTGGTTAATTTAAATAACTCGCATAAACCCTTAGAATCCTTGTTCTTTACATAATCAGCGCCATAACGAATTAACGCTTGCCATGACTGAAAAGTCGTCAAGCCAATCAAAAGCTCAATGTAGGCCCGGAGTAAAATTAACCTCCCAAAAGTCTCAACCCCAAGGGCATGGGCCGTGAGACTGAGATAACAGAAGTTGATGATCGCCGTCAGGATTTGGCCACAGAGCAACCAACTGAAATTTTTTAAGATTTTGCGGAGAATGCGGTCTGCCCAAAAAAATTTAGCCATTGATTCGTGACGGAAAAAAAATTACGGCCTTCACTGTTGAGACCCAAAGGTTTGCCGGGACAACTATAATACAAAAGTTCACAAATGTTCCCTGGCCCAATCATGGCGAACCGCAAGGGTTGTAGCCAACATAGCCTGTTTACTCTATTGAAGTTTTGCGTGAACTGCAAGTGTGACCTATGGAAATTTTGTTGCCTTTACTCATCTTCAGCCTGGCCTTTATCTTCGGTAGTTTTCTGGAATATTGGATTCATCGAATTTTCCATGCTTCCCCCAAGCATCCCCTGAAGCGCATTTTTCCTAAACTGGGCCAAGGCCATGCCCAACATCATGTTGGCGGTACTGGCCAGGGTTTTCTTTGGGAGTTTCGCAACTATGTTTTCGGGATTAATGTTGTGATGTTGCCTTTTTTTCTCCATTCTCTGACCCTAGGAATCAGTTGGTTTCTGGGCTGTTTTTTCTACGCGGCCTTTGCTGCCTTCGCCCACCAATTGCAACATGACAACCCGGTTAAATGTTTTTGGCTACCGATGCCCGTCCATTACGTTCACCATAAATACAATCAGTGGCACCATAATTTTGGGATCGGTGTTGATTGGTGGGATCGGCTTTTTGGCACCTATCGTCCGATGCCCGCTTGGCTCACAGAAAAGGAACAGCGCACGGCAGACCAGAAATTTTGGCAGATTAAATGGCTCTAGAGAATATGTAGTCTGAGCAGCATTTCTTCGGACAAAAAAAATGGGCTACTTAGAGCCCATCCGTTTCAGATTATTTTCCTAAATTTATGGTGCTAACCCAAGGAGCTTATCAATGGAAAGCATCCAATGTTGCTAAAAACGAGGAGCAATCAGGGCCGGCATTTGCGAGCTTAAACCCATTTGCGCTTGGCGATCGCCATTTTGGGGGAGTTGCTCTGCATACAACGGTAAAGCGGCCCGTACCTTCGAGGCGACCTCAACGGTTTTGAGATCATAGGTAGTCGTTGCCAGTTTTGGATAAAGGCCGATGGCAATAATCGGGGCCAGCAAACAAACTGCCACAAAAATTTCTCTCGGTTTGGCATCTTCCCCCGCCGCAAGGCTGAGCGGAGCCTGGGAGCCTTTGCCGTAGAATACTTCTCGCAGCATTGAAAGCAGGTAAATAGGCGTTAAAATCACCCCAACCGCCGTTAAGAAAATGGCGATCGCCTTAAAGCCATAGCTATAGGCATCACTATTGCTTAAACCGAGGAAGACGGTCAGTTCACTGACGAAACCACTCATCCCTGGTAGTGCCAAAGACGCCATCGCCGCCGCCGTAAACATCGCAAAGGTTTTGGGCATCAACCGCGCAATACCGCTCATTTCATCCATCATTAAAGTATGGGTGCGTTCATAGGTGACCCCAGACAGGAAGAACAGGGCCGCCGCAATGAAACCATGGGACAACATCTGTAACACGGCACCATTCATTCCCAAATCGGTGAATGAAGCAATCCCAACGAGAACAAAACCCATGTGGGAAATAGAAGACGAAGCCAAACGTCGCTTTAAGTTGGTCTGTCCAAAGGCGGTCAGCGCCCCATAGACAATGTTGACAATCCCCAGAACAATCAGCAGGGGAGCAAAACGAATATGGGCATCCGGCAACATTTCCATGTTTAACCGAATCAAACCATAGCCACCCATTTTTAAAAGCACACCAGCAAGGATCATGGAGACCGGCGCAGAGGCTTCACTATGGGCATCCGGTAGCCAAGTGTGGAGGGGGAAGATAGGCAATTTAACGCCAAAGCCAATGAGAAATCCAGCATAGGCCAGTAATTCTAACGCTAGCGGATAATCCTTTAATCCCAAGGCTTGCATATCAAAGGTCACGTCACCGCCATAGAAAGCAAGGGCTAAGGTAGACGCGAGGATGAAAACAGAACCTAGGGCCGTATAGAGAATAAATTTAGTGGCCGCATAGAGGCGTTTTTTTCCGCCCCAAATGGAAATGAGCAAATACACAGGAACTAGCTCTAATTCCCACATAATAAAGAACAGCAGCAAATCCTGGACGGCAAAAACACCGATTTGCGCACTCAGCATCACGAGGATGAGGCCCGCAAAGAGTTTCGGCTTCTTGGTGACGTTCCAGGCCGCGAGGGTCGCCAAGGTGGTGATCAGGGTCGCCAAAATAATTAAAGGCATTGACAAACCGTCAACGCCTAGGGACCAGTTCAACCCCAATTGGGGAATCCATGCAAAATTTTCAGTGAGTTGAAATTCTGTGCGACCGAGATCGTAGTTTTGCCAAAAAGCAGTGACTAAAAGGGCGAAATCGGTGAGGGCAACGCCTAGGGTATACCAGCGGATGGTTTTACCTTCTTTGTCGGGGATGAGGGGAATGACAAGGGCGGCCAAAAGCGGAAAGGCGATCGCCGTAGTGAGCCACGGGATTTGCAAGCTATCCATAGGACTAGGAAAAAATACTTATTATTGCGTTCGCCTCCGATTATATGAATTTTTGTTACAACCTGCCAAGGGGTTAAAGTAAAAACTTTTTATGGTCATGTTTATTTTTTGTGTTGTCTGTCTATCAGAAGACAGAATCCTGGTTTTGTGATGGAAAAAAGAAAAAAAATAATGCTTTTTTTACATCGAAATTCCCCCCAAACAAAAATCCACGGCGAGGCAGCTCACCATGGACGATGTGGGCAAAACTTAACATCAGCCGAAACATTAGGGCGACTCTGTGGTGGCCAGTTTGGGAATTTGGAGAACTGGGCGATTTAGAGCGACCACAAGGGCTTCTTCTCCCTGGGGAGAGGTTTCGACTAGGGCAGCGGTGGGTTGCTGATCGGGGTCATTTTTAGCAAAGCGATCAAAGTTAAGGCGCGGCATCTGACCCATAATCCCAGCCACAAAGAGAGCGGCGATCGCCCCACTGCCCCAGAGGGAAAGGGTGCGTAACTGGGAACGACGCAACCGCGCCAATACCCGTTGACCGAGATATTGGGCCGAAATGCTGGTGGGAATGGGCAGCAACTGTAGCGCTTGTTTGAGCTGCCGTAGCTGTTGATATTGCTGTTTGACCTGGGGGTCAGTATCCAGGAGGTGCTGAATTTCCTTGCGTTCTGCTGGGGTGGCCTCCCCATCAAAATAGGCGCTCAGGCGCTGGAACTGCTCAAAATTGTGGCCCATAGGAGTTTCAGAATCGGTGTGGTGTTGGTGAGAAGTGTGGTTTTTTTTCATTTCTAGGTCACCCCCTCTTCGGCGATCGCCATCGGTTTGCCGCTGAGAAAAGCTTTCATTATCTAGTCTGCCAAATAGGGCTGGAGCATTTCCTGTAACTTGGCCCGAGCCCGGGCGATCCTTGACTTGACGGTGCCGAGAGAAACCCCGGTGATTTCCGCAATTTCTTCGTAGGCGAGCCCTTCAATTTCCCGCAGCACGATTGTTGTGCGAAAGACTTCTGGTAGTTCGGCGATCGCCTCCCGTAAATGTTCGTAAAATTCCTGGGTTGCCAGATCATCATCGGGGCTGGGATCATCAGAAGCCACATCCCAAGCCACTTCTCCATCCTGGGTCTGAAACGGATTGTCCAACGAGAGGGGACGACGAACCCGTTTACGTTTGCGTAGCTCGTCATAGAAGAGGTTTGTAATAATTCGACTCAGCCAACCCTTAAATTTTTGGGGATCATTCAAACGCTGAAGATTGCGATAAACTCGAATCCAAACTTCCTGGGATAAATCAGACCGATCCTGCCAATCCGGAGCGAGGTGGTAGAGGAGTCGATCCACATGGGACTGGTAACGTTTTAATAATTCCACGAAAGCAGCCCGCTCAGGCTTACTACCCGCCTGGCAACGGAGAATTAAATCATAGTTAGAGAGTTTTTCCGGAGACACACCACTTTTGGGAACGACTCCCTGCTGGGAAGGAATGGGGATAGAAAGGGATCGGTTCATGCTCTCTTCACAAAGAACTCATAACGGGACTTCTTCTTGTAAAGACCCTACGGCCCAGAAAAAAGTTCCAGCCCTAGCTCTAAGTGTCAGCCCCCAGTCCTAGGAAAACACATTCTCTTCCTGTTCAAAGCCCGGTGCATAGCCTTCCAGGAGCTTACTGACCTGGGCTAACATGCTCTTGTCTTGGTTCGGAGAGGCGATCGCCTGGCGCTCAGGGAAAAAGTCCGGTCGGTCTAGATAACGAGATAGGGCAGCATCCACCTGTTCATTAATTAAACCCTGCAATTCCTCACGGGCCTTTTGACGCTGATAATTCGCTCCCTCTTCCGTCGTTGCGTAGAGCGGTGGCAAACGGTTTAGGGCATAGGCCGCAATATCCCCCACATCTAAACTTTGGGTGCTACTCGCCTCGATCTCAGCGACCCGGGCAATGGAGCGGCTAATGACTAGCTCCTCCATGACATTGATGAATTGTTTCCGGGGGACAGCAATCACTTCCCCCGTGAGTAAAGCCCCCATCAGGCGATCTAGTGCCATATATTCCTCAATGGAAAGCTCAGAGGACATATCGCAAATGCGTCCAACTTCCGCTTCCATGCTCGGGGTGAGATAGCCGTCTTTTAGGGCTTGTTCAACAATTTGATCAATACTCATAGGTTTCTTGGAAAATTCCGGGACAAGGGGGCCAATCACTTCACTATCTTTGCGTAAAAATCGGGGAAAAACCACGATTCTCTAAGAAAGTACATCCCATTACTATCATTCCAATTTATAGCAAGGGAATGGGCAATCTTTTTGCTTGACTTACACAGATTTACAAATGTTTTACTTCCCAGATAGGGAATGTAATTTACTCTAAAGGATTTTTGTCAATTTGCTACCGTCTATTTTGCCGCGACTAACGCCTTTGTTCTAGACACTCATCTCTAGCATTTTCTGAATCGGTTTCAAGGCCGCCGTCGCAATGTCGGGGCTAAGAGTGATTTCCGGCGCTTTATGTTTCATGGCCAAATAGAGTTTTTCTAGGGTGTTGAGGCGCATGTGGGGGCATTCATTGCAGGCACAGTTACTGGTAGAAGGGGCCGGAATAAAAGTTTTACCGGGGCTGGCCTTTTCCATTTGATGGATGATGCCTGGTTCGGTGGCGACAATAAAAGTCTGACTGGCACTCTCTTGGGATCGCTTTAGTAGGGCGGTCGTGGAGCCGATAAAGTCAGCATGGTTTAACACAGGGGTTTCGCATTCAGGGTGAGCGAGCACCTCCGCGTCGGGATGTTCGAGTTTGAGTTCGATGATACGTTTTTCGGAAAAGGTTTCGTGGACAATGCAACTGCCCTGCCAGAGGAGGAGATCCCGTCCGGTTTGTTCACTCACGTAACGGCCTAGGTTTTTATCGGGGGCAAAGATGATCGGTTGGTCGGCGGGAATTTGGTTGACGATTTTGACGGCGTTGGAGCTGGTGCAGATAATATCGCTCATCGCCTTGATCTCGGCGGTGCAGTTGATATAAGAGATGACGATGTGGTCTGGGTGCTTGGCTTTAAATTGGGCAAATTCGGCGGGGGGGCAACTGTCGGCGAGGGAACAACCGGCATCGAGATCGGGCAGAAGCACAAGTTTATTGGGGTTGAGGATTTTTGCGGTTTCTGCCATGAAATGTACCCCAGCGAAGACAATCACTTCGGCATCGGTTTGGGCGGCTTGACGGGCTAATCCCAGGGAATCACCAATGTAGTCGGCAATGTCTTGGATATCGTTTTCTTGGTAGTAGTGGGCGAGAATGATGGCGTTGAGGTCTTGTTTGAGGTCGGCGATCGCCCCAAAGAGGTCTTGGGGAATGGCGGGTGTTGTCGGGCGGGCAGCGGCAGCAGCAAACATGGTCGTTTTTCCGTGAGAGATAGGATCGCGGCAAATATGGAAATTCAGTCTAGCAAGGATTGGCAAGGAGCAAAACTTAGAGGGTGAGCTGGGCAGTGGGGTTAAAAAATTGCCGATAAAGGCCCTCAGTCACCAGGGAAGTACAGATGAGGTTAATGGTCACAATCAAAAAGAGAATCAAAATTTGATAGGAGGCAGCATTAAGCGGATCAATACCTGATAAGACTTGCCCCGTAAACATCCCCGGTAAACTCACTAAACCTACTACCATCATAGAATTGATCGTCGGGATTAGGCTGGCGCGGATCGCTTCGGTACGGTAGCTGGCGATCGCCTGTTTGGGGGTTGCACCGAGACAAAGCTGGGTTTCGATTTCCAAACGACTGGTTTTAATCCGACTGCTGAGCCGTTCTCCCGCCAGGGAAGCACTATTCATCGCATTCCCCAAGACCATCCCTGCCAACGGAATCAAATACTGGGGGTCATACCAAGTTTCTGGCTGCACAATCACCAGTAGGGTATACGCCAACGGCACACTGAAACTGATAAAAATTGATCCCCAGATCAACGGCAATTTAACCCGATCATTAATCCGATTTTTCGCGGCGATCGCCGCAATAGTCAACATCACCAAAACAATCCCTAACACCGCCAATGGGTGCGCTAGAGCAAAGACCATTTCCAGGGCATAGCCCACCACCAACAATTGCAAAATTGTCCGTCCCGTTGCGAGTAAAAGCTGCCCCTCTAGCCCCAACTTTTGCCACCGGGCCAGGGCGATCGCCAAGGCAATTAGTCCCAACGCCCAGCCCAAATCTCCCGGATCTAAGGCAATAAATTCACCCATGCGCTTTTTTTTTTCACTCCCATAACCTATAACATTTATATTTACGCTTTTATGCGAATTCCTACCCAAAAAATCACCGTCACCCATGAGCCAAATTCCTCCCGTTGATCTAGGGCGCCAGTATGCAACCATTGCCGATGAAACCAATGCCGCCGTCTTGGAAGTGCTCAGTTCCGGTCGCTATATCGGGGGGACAGCAGTAAGCGAATTCGAAAAACATTTTGCCGCTTATCACCAAGTTAACTCTGCCATCGGCTGCAACTCCGGCACCGATGCCCTTTATCTTGCCCTAAAAGCCCTTGGGATTGGCGTTGGCGATGAGGTGATCACCTCTACTTTTACTTTTATCGCCACCGCAGAAGCCATTGCCATGTGTGGCGCAACCCCTGTCTTTGTTGATATTACCGCCGCAACCTTCAACCTCGACCTCGATCAATTAGAAGCGGCCATTACTCCCCGTACCAAGGCCGTGATCCCCGTCCATCTCTTTGGACAACCTGTGGACATGACCCGTCTTGGGGAAATTGCCCAAAAACATAGCCTGTTTATCGTTGAAGATTGTGCCCAGGCCACGGGAGCAAAATGGGGCGATCGCCAGGTGGGAGCCTGGGGAGATGCTGGCTGTTTTAGCTTTTTTCCGACGAAAAATTTAGGCGGTTGTGGCGATGGTGGTGCTGTGACGACCAACAATCCTGATCTCCATGGGCAGATCAAAATGCTCCGGGAACATGGTTCCAAAGTCCGCTATCAACATGAAGTGCTGGGGGTAAATAGTCGATTAGATGCAGTGCAAGCCACGATTCTCGCCGTTAAATTGCGTCACCTCGACCTTTGGAATCAACAACGTCAGGCGATCGCCCACCGTTACCATGAATTGCTGGCTGGGATCGAAGGCATTCAACTCCCCCAAGCGACCCCTGGTGGGGCCCATGTCTGGAACCAATACACGATCCTTGTTCAAGCCGGCGATCGCGATACCCTCCGTAGCCAGCTACAAGCCGAGGGCATCATTGCGATGGTGTACTATCCCAAACCCCTACATCTCCAGCCCGTGTTTGCAACCTTTGGCTATCAATCCGGAGCATTTCCCATTGCTGAGCAATGTTCTCACCAGGTGCTGTCTTTGCCTATGTTCCCCGACCTCAGCATCCCAGAACAAGAACAAGTGGCCATAACCCTCAAGCGTTTATTGGCGGCTTAACAACGCAGTAATATCGATCAGTCAAAAAATAAAAAAGCCCAGAGAGTCAACGTTGTGACCATCTAAGCCTCCGTACACATTTTTAGTTTGTCCGACCAAAGCCAACTTCTATTTAGGGGCAACCATTTCCTTAAACTGTTTACCAGCAGAAAATGCGGGCACTGTGGTTGCTGGAATTTGCATTTTTTCGTTGGTCTTAGGGTTGCGACCTTCTCTCGCTTTGCGGTGGCGGGGTTCAAAGGAGCCAAAACCGACGAGGGTTACTTTGTCACCATTGGCAACGGTTTCCATGATTGCCTCTACGGTGGCACTAATCACAGAATCTGCCTGCTTTTTGCTGATACCAGCTTTCTCAGCGACTAAATCGACTAATTCGCCTTTATTCATTAAAAATCTCCTGAATTTTAGATATTGTGAGAAGTATAGGTAAAAAAACCAGGCAAAACAAGAATCCCAGAAGAGATATTTTGCACTGTTGCGGGTCAAACTTATCTTGTTGCAAGGTTTTCCTGCATTATTCTAAGCGTTCTTTGCTCAATATGGATCGCTGAAAGCATTAATTTACATAGATTTCAACAATTTTTCCGTTTCAAAACTTTAAAAACAGAACAAGGGAGAGCAAATTTGTCAGAGAACGCCAAAATAATTGCTATCTAGACTTGATTTTTCTCAGATTTATGGCTGTCGGACAGGGACGGAGTCGCCGTTGAGGTGAGGGACACGGGTAATGGTTTTGTTTTGAGGTAAAGATTATCGAGCAGTACAGCGGCTCCCGCAACCCAGGGTGGCACAATCACCGCGCCTAAAATTCCCAGCACCTGGGCCCCTCCTAAAACCGCCAGCAACTGATAAAGCGGGTTCACTTTGACCGAAGAACCGACTAATAACGGATCTAATACATAGGTTTCGAGGTTTTGGATCAAGGTAAAAAGCAGTAGGACGGAGAAAAATGTCCATCCTCCCTGGGCGATCGCCACAATCAGAGCCGGCACAGCACCTAGCACAGGCCCAAAAAACGGAATTAAATTTGTCACCGCCGCGATCACCCCCAAACCGAGGGCTAATTCTGAAATCCCCAGCAGCCTTAGGCCAATGGTGATGACAATGCCGAGAATCCCCGAAACCACGATCCGACCTTGAATATAACTTCCCATCCGCTCGCTCATGGGCTGCACCTGTTCCAGAAGTTGTTCATCCCAGGGAGCCGGAAAAAGACTGACAAAGCCTTTAATTAATTTGTCAGAACCAGACAGCATATAACCAGAGAGCATAAACGCCAGAATCAAGCTTAAAATGCCCCCAATGACCCCCCGCGTAATGCCGTAGGAACGAATCAGCAGCTCTTGGGAAGAACGGAAGGCCCAGGCTGTCAACGCTTGCAAATCAAAAAGACGGTTCAACTGTTCTAAAACTTGTGGCTCTGTCATGCCCAAGCGCACGGCCCAGGATTGAACCAAAACCCCAACAATTTCTAAATACAGGGGTAGCTTCCGGATCAACTTTTGAATTTGATCAACTACCGTGGGGCCAATGAGTAAAACTACCCCCGTGAGAATTGAGATCAAGCCGAGGTACACACCGATCACTGCCAGCCAGCGGGGCACCCGGAAAGATTCAGCGATGGTAATCACTGGTGCAAGGGTCGCTGCAATGACGACGGCAATCATGAGCACAACCAGCAGACTACGTAATTGCCAGAGTAAAAATAGCAATAGCACTGCCCCGACAATCAACAGCAGCGTTGAAAAAGATACTGTAATTTTCCGCTCAGACATACTGAATTTTGCTATTGGTCAGAATTGTTCCCATTGTCGGGGCAAAGTTGCTTGAATGTCACACAAAAGCTATTTTTCTTTTGAGAATACGTCGTTAATACGCAACTAGCCAAGAAATTATTTTTAGAGATTTAAGTGCCCACTTTTCGGGGAGCGCCCACCACTTCTGCAAAGGCAAAATCTGGAGCGGCGAGAACAAACACGGTGCTTGGTAAGTTCTGGGCCCGTTGGGAAAGGCTTTTGTAATAGTCCTGGAAATCGGCAGGCTCGTGGGGGCGGGCCATGCCAAGGAAAACAAGATCTGCACTCGCAGAGGATTGGTACAGGATATCTTCAAAGGAGCGATCGCCAGCGATAATAACCATCGGTTCTGCTTTGATACGGGCACTACTAATCAGGGACTCTAGGTTTAAACGGGCGGCCTGGGCGGCTGTGGCATCCTGTACCACCAGCTTGAGGTAAATCTGGGCACTGCGCCACCGGATATCGGTACGGAGCAAATAAGCCAGCATCAGCATTAAGCCGCCATTGCTCTGAACCCCACCCCACCAGATATCAATCCGTTTTTTACGACCAAAAACTCGCTCTGGATTTTCATGGAAGATAATAATATTGCGTTGGGCAATGTGAACCTGCTGCAAAAGATGACAGTAGGCGGCAAATCGTTCGGGTGATTCTGTACTGCCCAGCAAAACCGTGTTGGGGGTTAAGTCCCCTAGGCCATAGGTTTCAATTAAATTTAAGGCGCCAACAAAGGGATCATCGGCGGTACTGAGACGTACCAAGGCTTTTACGCCCCGTTTTGCCAAATAATCGCGGATTGTGGTTTCCATTTTCACCTGTTGACCAGGGTCACGGGAGCCTTCGGGGAGCACTGTGGCCACCGTCATCAAGGCCCGATTGTGACTAAAACCATCTGCTAGCTCGATTAAAGACCAACGTTTTCGGGGTGCCCCAGAAAGCACTAGGAGGTGAGGCCGCCAGTTTTTGCTATCTTCGGCCCCTGCCACTTGATAAATCGCTTTACTAATCAGGGCCATCCATAAACCACGCCGAACATCTCCCCAGGTAACTTGGAGTTCCCGCCGCTGTAGCCAAAAGTAAATGATCGTCACGATCAAAGCGGCAACGACCGTGGCGATCGCATTAATTAAAAACATCACCCCAAGGCAGCCCACAGCCCCCAACAGAGAAAGCGCCCAGTGCACCCTAAAGGTCGGTCGGAAGGAAGGACTTTGGAGGAGCGTTTCAATACCAGCGGAAATATTGAGGACGAGATAGGTGGTCAAGAAAAACATCGTCAACACCGGCGCAATGATGTTGAGATCACCAATACAAACAGCGGCGATCGCCACCCCCAAGGTGACAATGGTGCCAATACGCGGCTCATCCTCCGACCCACTACCAGATCCCAGAAAACCTAACCATGGCGGCAACACGCCATCCCGGGCGAGGGCTTGTAAAACCCTAGGGGCACCGAGGATACTCCCAATTGCGCTACTGAGCGTTGCTCCCCAGACCCCCAATAAAATCGCTGGCCCCCAAACAGACAAGCGTTGCATCACCAGGGGATCCTCAATGAGGCTGGCTGTATCTCCCCGTTGGGCCAACAGCAACGGAATGAGCATATAGATCACATAACCAGTACCCACGGCAGCCAGAGTACCAATGGGAATTGCTTTAATCGGATCCTTGAGATCACCGGACATATTTACGCCAGACATAATCCCCGTAACTGCCGGAAAAAATACTGCGAAAACTGTCCAAAAGGGGACTGTCACCTCAGCGCTAGAACCCCATAGGAGAATATCTCCAGCTTCGGGCAAGGGGCGACCCAGCACCAGGGAAACAAGAGAAAGGGCGATCGCTGCCATAATGAAGTACTGGGCTTTAATGGCAATGCTGGCGGACGTAAGGGCTAAAACTCCCACCAAAATTGTCACAATCAAAGCCACATAAAGCTGATTTAAGCCGCCGAAAACTTGGACAACACTCTCTGCAAAACCAATGGTATAGAGGGCCACCGAAAAGGCCTGGGCGAAATACAACGGGATTCCCACCGCCCCTCCAGTTTCTAGTCCCAAAGAGCGACTAATCATGTAGTAAGCGCCCCCCACACGAACCACCTTATCCGTGGCGATCGCACAAATCGAAAGGGCCGTTAAAAAGGTAATGGCATTGGCGAGGGTAACAATGGCGAGGGAGCCTAACAATCCTGCATTACCCACAACCCAACCAAACCGGAGATACATGATCACCCCAAGGATGGTCAAAATAGAAGGAGTATAGACCCCCCCAAACATTCCTAACCCAGATTTTTTCTCACTCGCCATAAAAATTCTAAGCTTGCCAAGTTTGTGTCCAGCATAGCGTTATTTTTTCCTTCCTTTGTGCAGAAACAAACTATTTCCGCCTTTTCTAGGATATTTGACCCATTGTCCTAGGTTTTTTTCATCGCAAAGCAAAAACCCCCTGCCTAAAAGACAAGGGGTGAGATTTTAGCAGGTTAATTTTCAGAAGAACTTAATTAACCAAACTTACCTGACGTCGAGGCAATCAGGAAGGCCGCGTAGGTGAGGACGTAACCCACCGTGAAGTGAGCTAAACCAACCAAACGAGCCTGAACGATGGAGAGCGCAACGGGCTTGTCCTTCCAACGAACAATGTTCGCCAGGGGAGTGCGCTCGTGGGCCCAAACGATGGTTTCGATCAGCTCTTGCCAGTAACCACGCCAAGAGATGAGGAACATGAAACCAGTTGCCCAAACAAGGTGTCCGAAGAGAAACATCCAAGCCCAGACGGAGAGATTGTTTACACCGTAGGGGTTGTAGCCGTTGATCAACTGTGCGGAGTTCGCCCAGAGGTAGTCACGGAACCAGCCCATCAGGTAGGTGGAGTTTTCGTTGAACTGAGCAACGTTACCTTGCCAAATGCCGAGGTGCTTCCAGTGCCAGTAGAAGGTCAACCAGCCCAGGGTGTTCAGCATCCAGAACATTGCGAGGTAGAAGGCATCCCAAGCGGAGATATCACAAGTACCGCCACGACCGGGGCCATCACAGGGGAAGCTGTAGCCGAAGTCTTTCTTATCGGGCATCAGCTTAGAACCACGGGCATCCAACGCACCTTTCACAAGAATGAGAGTGGTGGTGTGGAGACCGAGGGCGATCGCGTGGTGAACGAGGAAGTCACCAGGACCAATGTTGAGGAAGAGAGAGTTAGAACCGCTATTGATGGCATCTAACCAGCCGGGAAGATAAGCCGCACTTGCATTAGAAGCGATGCTATCAGCGTTGGAAAGAAGTACATCAAAGCCGTAGAGTGCTTTACCAGAAGCCGCTTGGACAAACTGAGCAAAGACAGGTTCGATGAGGATTTGCTTTTCGGGGGTACCGAAGGCAACCACTACATCGTTGTGGACATAGAGTCCGAGGGTGTGGAAACCGAGGAAGAGAGATACCCAGCTGAGGTGGGAGATCAGGGCTTCCTTGTGCTCCAGCATGCGATAAAGAACGTTGTCTTTGTTCGCTTCGGGATCGTAGTCACGGACGAAGAAGATCGCACCGTGGGCAAACGCACCGACCATCAAGAAACCAGCGATGTACTGGTGGTGGGTGTATAGGGCTGCCTGGGTAGTGTAATCCTTGGCGATGAACGCGTAGGAAGGCAGAGAGTACATGTGCTGTGCCACCAAGGAGGTGATTACACCCAAGGAAGCAAGCGCCAGACCCAACTGGAAGTGGAGGGAGTTGTTAACGGTATCGTAAAGACCTTTGTGACCGGCACCGAGCTTACCACTGGGGGGCTGGTGGGCATTGAGGATCTCTTTGATGCTGTGACCAATCCCGAACTTGGTGCGATACATGTGACCCGCGATGATAAACAGCACGGCGATCGCCAAGTGGTGATGGGCAATGTCAGTCAACCAGAGAGACTCAGTTTGGGGGTGGAAACCACCAAGAAAGGTCAGAATTGCAGTACCTGCACCTTGGGATGTGCCAAACACATGACCCGCAGTATCAGGATTTTGCGCATACACACCCCAGTTTCCAGTGAAGAAGGGCATCAAACCAGCGGGGTGAGGCTTCACAGAAAGGAAGTTATCCCAGCCAACATGAACACCGCGAGACTCAGGAATTGCAACGTGTACGAGGTGACCTGTCCAAGCCAAAGAACTGACACCAAACAAACCAGCTAAGTGGTGGTTGAGGCGAGATTCAGCATCCTTGAACCACGCAAGACTAGGACGGAACTTGGGTTGCAAGTGCAGCCAGCCTGCGAACAAAAACAGAGAAGAGAGGATCAGAAGGAATACTGCGCCTTGGTAGAGGTCAGCATTGGTGGTCATCCCAATGGTGTAGAACCAATGGTAAACCCCAGAATATGCAATGTTTACAGGGTTAGAAGCGCCCGCTTGGGTAAAGGCATCAATTGCGCCTTGACCAAAGTGGGGATCCCAGATCGCATGGGCGATGGGACGGACATTCAGGGGATCTTTGATCCACTGCTCGAAATTGCCTTGCCAAGCAACGTGGAAGAGGGTGCCGGAAGTCCACAGGAAGATGATTGCGAGGTGACCGAAGTGGGAAGCAAAGATCTTTTGGTAAAGATTCTCCTCAGTCATCCCGTCGTGGGTCTCGAAATCATGTGCTGTAGCGATTCCGTACCAAATCCGACGCGTAGTGGGATCTTGAGCAAGGTCTTGGCTAAATTTTGGAAATTTAGTTGCCATAACTATGCTTGAGGTTCTCCTCGTTAAACAAATGAGGGTGAGGTCTTCAAATGTAACCTCTGTATTTTCCCGCAGGGAAAGATACTAGGAGCCAATTGGGAGGGAAGGTGAATCGAGTGAAATACAACTCTTACAACTCCCCCTGAAATTGGCGATCGGTAAACCATTTCAGAGTTAACCGATGGACAAGCTTCTCGCTAGGAAGAAGGCCCAGGTTGTCACGATCCCACCGAGGAGATAGTGAGCAACACCAACCGCACGACCTTGAACGATGCTCAAAGCACGGGGTTGAATCGCAGGAGCCAACTTGAGCTTATTGTGTGCCCAAACGATGGACTCGATGAGTTCTTGCCAATAGCCACGTCCACTGAAGAGGAACATGAGACTGAAGGCAAACACAAAGTGACCCGCCAGGAACATGATGCCGTAAGCCGACAGTGCAGAACCGTAGGAGTTGATCACCTGAGAAGACTGTGCCCAGAGGAAGTCACGGAGCCAGCCGTTAATGGTAATTGCGCTTGTGGCAAAGTTACCACCAGTGACGTGGGATACGCTACCGTCTGGGAGGATTGTGCCCCAAACATCGGATTGCATCTTCCAGCTAAAGTGGAAAATCACGATAGAGAGGGAGTTGTACATCCAGAACAGGCCAAGGAAGACATGGTCCCAACCAGAAACTTGGCAAGTACCACCACGACCAGGACCGTCACAGGGGAAGCGGAAGCCCAGTTGACCCTTATCGGGTACGAGACGGGAGCTGCGGGAATAGAGAAGACCCTTCAGCAGAATAAGTACAGTGACGTGGATGGTAAACGCATGAATATGGTGAACCATGAAGTCAGCAGTACCGAGGGTGATGGGCATTAGGGCAACTTTGTTACCGATTGCCACTACGTCACCGCCGAAAACTTGACTCGCAGAGGCGATCGCATTGGGAGCGGTGCCACCAGGAGCAAGGGTATGGATGTTTTGAATCCACTGCGCGAAGATAGGCTGCAACTGAATCGCAGAATCAGAGAACATATCTTGGGGACGACCCAACGCACGCATGGTGTCATTGTGAATGTAGAGACCAAAGCTGTGGAAGCCAAGGAAAATACAAACCCAGTTGAGGTGAGAAATAATCGCGTCACGGTGACGGATTACGCGGTCTAAGAGGTTGTTGACGTTCTTAGCAGGGTCGTAATCGCGAACCATGAAAATTGCGCCGTGGGCACCAGCACCAACAATGAGGAAGCCGCCAATCCAAGTGTGGTGAGTGAACAGAGACAGCTGAGTGCCGTAATCTGTTGCCATGTAAGGATAGGGAGGCATGGAATACATGTGGTGCGCGATGATAATGGTTAAAGAACCAAGCAGCGCGAGGTTAACCGCCAATTGAGCGTGCCAAGAGGTGGTTAGAATTTCGTAAAGACCTTTGTGACCTTCGCCAGTGAAAGGGCCTTTGTGGGCTTCGAGGATCTCTTTCATGCTGTGGCCAATACCGAAACCAGTCCGGTACATGTGACCCGCGATGATGAAGAGAACAGCGATCGCCAAATGGTGGTGAGCCACATCGGAAAGCCAGAGGCTACCAGTAGTGGGATTCAAGCCACCCTTAAAGGTTAAAAAATCAGAGTATGCAGCCCAATCTAAAGTGAAGAAAGGCTTCAGACCCTGGGCAAAGCTGGGATACAGTTCCGCCATTACCGAAGCATCAAAGAACTCGTGGGGTAAAGGAATATCCTTTGCAGCCACACCAGAATCTAGGAGCTTGTTTACCGGTAAAGAAACGTGGATCAAGTGGCCAGTCCAGCCCAAAGAACCACAACCTAACAATACGGATAGGTGATGATTCATCATGGCTTCAGCATTCTGGAACCATTCCAGTTTTGGAGCTGCTTTGTGGTAGTGGAACCAACCGGCAAACACCATTAGGGCTGCCATAACAAGACCGCCAATGGCAGTCACATAGAGCTGATAAGAGTTGGTAAAACCAGCAGCACGCCAGAGGTAAAACAGGCCAGAGGTAATTTGAATACCGCTGAAGCCGCCACCGACGTCTCCGTTCAGAATGCCTTGACCCACAACGGGCCAAACCACTTGTGCACTTGGCTTAATAACAGTGGGGTTATTTAACCAAGCTTCATAGTTAGAAAATTTTGCGCCATGGAAGTACATGCCGCTGAGCCAAACAAAGACTACAGCAAGGTGACCGAAGTGGGCGCTAAAGATTTTGCGCGAAATATCTTCGAGATCACTTGTTTGGCTATCGAAATCATGTGCATCAGCATGGAGGTTCCAAATCCAGGTGGTGGTTTTTGGACCCCGTGCCAGAGTTCGGTCAAAGTGACCCGGTTTGCCCCACTTCTCAAAGGAAGTTGGTACCGGATCCTTATCAACCTTTACTGCCATGAGGATTCTCCTCTCTAGACAATCGACGTAATAAAGGTTCTATCTAAATAGATGTATTCAAATAGATAAGCTGTGAGCGAATCACCAGCTTGCAAGGTTTCCAGTGATTTAGGACTGCTCTAAAACCCATTGGGCAAAAAGCATTGATGTAAATGATAGGGCCTACTTTCCAAGGATGTTGGGGGACATTAACAATATTTAAAACTCCCTGAAATCATTACGGCACAATGGCTGAAATCAATTGAATTCCGCCGAAAAACTGAAAACTCAAACGGTTTTTTGTAACAAAAAGCAATGTAACGTTACCTTTCATTATGGTGAAGTTCTCTGGCGATCGCCCCTAGGGACGACGGCCATGATTCCAAGGGGGTCCCTTCGTTTTTTATAGAATGCCTAATATGAACACTAAGGTTAAGTGAAATAATGGTTGTTGGCGATCGCCTTAAGTCGTTTTTGTCACGCATCCCAAGCCTGTTCTCCGTAGACCTCTCCCCTCAAATGCGGAGCTATGCTACCCTGATAAGGTTGTTTAAAACTCGCACATCTGGGATTCTTTCGGGTGTTTCGCACAGATGAAATGTCCCCAGATGAAGGTTTAACCCGAAAAGGAGTAAACAGAATATGCCCGTTGTATCTCTCGCTGAGCTACTAGAATCTGGTGTCCACTTTGGGCACCAAACCCGCCGCTGGAACCCCAGAATGGCACCTTACATCTACACATCCCGTAACGGTGTCCACATCATTGACCTGGTTCAAACTGCGCAACTCGTTGAACAAGCCTACACCTACATGAAGGAAGCTTCCGAAAACGGTAAGCACGTCCTTTTTGTCGGCACCAAACGTCAGGCCGCTGGCATCATTGCCCAAGAAGCAAAACGCTGTGGCGCTTTCTACATCAACCAGCGTTGGCTGGGGGGAATGCTCACCAACTGGGAAACCATCAAGACCCGTGTTGAGCGCCTCAAAGAATTAGAAGCCCTCGAAGAAAGCGGTAACCTTGCTCGCCGTCCGAAAAAAGAAGCCTCCATGCTTCGTCGCGAACTGGACAAGCTGCAAAAATACCTCGGCGGCATTAAGAATATGCGCAAAATCCCTGACATTGTGGTGATCATTGACCAACGTCGGGAGCACAATGCCATCCAAGAATGCCAAAAATTAGGGATTCCCATCGTTTCTCTCCTAGATACCAACTGCGATCCCCAAACCGTTGACTTGCCAATTCCGGCCAACGACGATGCAATTCGTTCCATTAAATTGATTGTGGGTAAATTGGCCGATGCAATTTATGCCGGTCGCCACGGTCAGCCCGTTGATGATAACGGTGACTACGGAGACTTCGATGAAGCAATCGATGAGTACGCCGATGAGACCGATGCATCTGAGTCTGAATAAGCGTAATATCTTCTTGAATTGACCTGATAATTTTTTGGTGAACAGCAACATGGCACAAATTTCTGCAAAGCTTGTCAAGGAACTGCGCGATAAAACTGGCGCAGGGATGATGGATTGCAAAAAAGCGCTTGGTGAAACCAATGGGGACATCACTAAAGCGATTGAGTGGCTCCGTCAGAAAGGGATTACCTCTGCTGAGAAAAAAGCAGGTCGGGTAGCAGCCGAAGGACTGATCGAAAGCTATATTCACACCGGTGGTGGCATTGGTGTTCTCGTAGAAGTGAACTGCGAAACGGATTTCGTTGCCCGTGGTGATATCTTCAAAGATCTGGCCAAAGGGATTGCGATGCAAATCGCTGCTTGTCCTAATGTTCAGTATGTGAAAGTCGATGACATTCCGACTGAAATTGCCGACAAAGAGCGCGAAATTGAAATGGGTCGCGATGACCTGGCCGGTAAACCCGATAATATCAAAGAAAAGATTGTTGAAGGCCGCATTGCTAAGCGCCTAAAAGAGCTTTCTTTGATGGATCAGCCTTACATTCGTGATCAGAATATGACGGTTGAAGAGCTTGTGAAGCAGTCGATCGCCACCATTGGTGAAAATATCCAAATTCGTCGTTTCCAACGGTTCGTCCTGGGCGAAGGCATTGAGAAAAAAGAAGAAGACTTCGCCGCAGAAGTCGCTGCGCAAATGGGTCAATAGGAACTCTAATTTCTGATTTGATTGTGTGTGCTTAAATATTGTCCCGCCTTCTCCATGTTATGGGGGAGGTTTTTTCTATGGTTGATGGTCAAGGTTTGCCTGGGCATTGCGTCGCCACATGGCTGGTTTAATACGCCGCAGCGCCGATCCTGTGAGTCTTTGATCCCATTCTGTTTCGGATAAGGTGGCAAGTTCGGCTAACTTTGGCGCACGATGTTTGGGGTAAGGCTGAAAATCTTCAATATTGGTGGGTTGGGCAAAGCGCTGGTTCCAGGGGCAGACATCCTGACAGATATCACAACCTGCCACCCAATTTTGTAGGTGTGGGGCAATGTGAGGGGGCAGTTGTTCGGCTCGATTTTCGATGGTGTGATAGGCGATGCAACGGTTCGCATCAACGGTAAAGGGAGCGGCGATCGCCCCGGTTGGACAAGCCTCGATACAACGGGTACAGGTACCACAATGCTTTGTATGGGGCTGATCCGGCGTCAAAGCCAAGGTGGTGAGGACTTCCCCCAAAAAGACCCAACTACCGTACTCTCTGGTAATGACATTGCTATTTTTGGCAATCCAACCGAGGCCAGCTCGTTCTGCCCAAACCTTATCCTGGACAGGCCCGGTATCCACATAGAAACGGTGGTGTTCCTCCGGAAATTCTTTGGTGAGCCACTGGCAGAAAGCTTTTAGACGTTTGCCTAAGACACGATGGTAATCTCGGCCCCAGCCGTACCGGGAAATCTTGCCTACGCCTGGTGCTTCAGAATGGGCATGGGGTGTGTAATAGTTGAGGGCCACACAAATGACCGACTGCACCCCTGGTAAACAGGCTTGGATATCCTGGCGTTTTGGGTTAGTCATCCAGGCCATTTCCGCTTGATACCCTGCCGCCAACCAAGCCTGTAACTGCTGTTGATTGTGAGCATTGTCCACGGTAGCATCGGCAATGCCCACCAAATGAAATCCTAAACTTAAAGCATAATTTTTGATTCGGACAGTCCTATCTGTTTGCAACTGCGACATTTTGAATAATTTGATGAATCTCCGCCAAGGCGCTTTTTAACCGACCAGACCAGAACGAAGGGCACGCACAGCAGCCTGGGTACGGTCATCGGCACAAAGCTTATTGAGAATATTGCGGACATGGGTTTTAACGGTACCCACGGTGATAAATAAATGCTCGGCAATTTCGGAGTTGCTGCAACCATCAACAATCAATTGGAGTACTTCCAATTCTCGATCCGTTAGGGGACAGCTTTCTAGGAGTTGTTGATCTTCTGGGGAAGTCGCTTGAATCGTAACTGTAGAGCCAGAAAGGGATTCTCCCCCTTGCACTTGATTGAGGACAATGCGGGCGATCGCCGGATCAATCCAACTGTTGCCTGAGTCTGTCGTTTTGACCGCCTCTACCAAGTGATCAAACGTAATATCCTTCATACAATAGGAATCAGCTCCTGCCGCAAAGGCTGCTAAAACAGCGGCATCATCATCCTGCAACGTCAAAATCAAAACCTTTGTTTGCGCCTCGTGGGACTGATCCTTGAGCTTTTCCTGTTTCAAAATCCGGGTCAACTCAATCCCATCAAGCTCAGGCAAACCAATATCCACAATCGCTAAATCAGGATGAATCTCTTCTAACAAACGCAATCCATCCGCTCCATTGGCCGCCTCTGCTAAAAGTTCAATGTCCGCACATTGTTGTAGAGAAGTTCTTAGCCCGATGCGCGTTAAATCATGATCTTCAATTAGAACAACCCGAATTTTTTTCATGGTTTTCCCGGAGACTTTCCAAAATATAGCATGATCGATATACATTTATATGCAGTGAATCTTCAAGCCCTCCTTGTAAAAACCGTGTTAGAACAATCCGTAATCACCTCGACCCTCCTCCTTACATTGCTCTTGATGGTCGGTCTGTTTTTTTTCATTCGCGCTTCCATCAAAGATCGCACCGAACAAGTAGAGCTATTGGCAAAAGAGCCTGAAGAATCCATCTTTGAGCGTCTCCAAACCTACTTCGAACAGCGAGCCTATCGGATTACCACCGTTGATGGTGTCAATAATATTGTCACCTATGAAGGCTTTGTTCCTCCCAGTGGCTTTATTGCTGTTTTTTTAAGCCTATTAGCAGCCCTCGGCTTAGTTTGTATTGCCCTGGTCTTAGCACTGCTCTATCCTAATATTGGCTTTGCTTTCCTTGGTATTTGTCTCCTGGCTCCCTTGGCAGGTCTCTTTTACTGGCGTAAGGCAGGGAAGGTAGAAAAAGTTATTTTACAGATCACCACACAAACACCGATTACTGAGACTCCCACCCAATTAATTACGGTGACCGCCCACCGGGATGAGTTGATCCAACTGCGTCAGGTGATGCCTTACCAGCTCCATGAAGCTTAGGAAATGTCCCCAACAATAACCAATTGAGCTATCCATTAAAATCATGGCAAAAACGCGACAAAAATAGCCCCGACCCGAAAATGGGTGGGACTAGGGAGTATTGAAATTGATAGAAGGGGATTAGAGATCACCTAAACGTTAGGTTAAGTGATATATTTTTGAAGGAACTTTAAGCTTTGCTAGAAACAGTCGCTTTTTCAGATACTTCCTCATCGGCGTTGCTACAAAGCACCCGTAGACTGGGGAATAAAAAGTGATTCTCCTCTACATATTGGGCACCAAATAATCCTTTTTCTGCCCAAAAGTACCGATCAGTGGTATGCTCATTACGCTTAACTACAACGACTGCTGGGGGCATAATCCCATTCGCAGCGATATGCTTGCGGGCTGCAGTCACGGGTTTGTCATCACCGCTTTCGATATTATATTGTGGGACAATCTCTAAAATTTTTCTTCCTTCTTGCCGACGCCGACTCTTGCGTTTACGCTTTCTTGCCAACCCAGTACCTCCTCTTCTTTACTTTTTTAGAACAGCTGTAACAGGAGTTACAGAATGTCGAGCAAAGTATATCGGCTCCATTGAAAAAAATCAAGTGAAAATTGACTGGTTTTCGCGATGGGTTGGATTTTTTGTATTAAGAAATCTACTACAATCCAATGAAGGTAGGCGATCAATCCAAAAGTGAAAAAAGAATTAAGTTTTTTGTCAAAACCCCTGATTTATCAAGGTTTCCTGGGAAATATCCCCTAGGGATTGCGGCTTGGGAGGATGAAATTCATGACGACATTACCGCAACTGTTGCCAGTTAGCCCAGAGTATTTGTCCCTGTGCCAAGGGCAGTTGCAATTGTTAGCCCAAGGCGTTGGGGCAGAGTGGGGGATTGTTTATTTGGCCCAGCCAGATCAAGAGAATCAAGAAATTACGCTCCAACCCATTAGTGCCTTTCCCGATCGTTTGCTGGCGGCGGGGAGGCAGGGGTCAACGGAGATGGCAACGATGGTTCCGGATCAAGAGGAATGGCTTGATGTCTCGATGGGTGAGGAAGCGGCTGCTTTGCCGGATGATCTTGTGGGTTTGTTGGGGGAACCAGCTCGGGCATTTCCCCTGTGGCATGGTGATTTAATTTTGGGAATTTTAGCGACGGGACGCCGGGATCGGGGTTGGCGATCGCCAGAGGTGACCCAGATTGAATTGATCGCCGAAAGTTTAGTGCTGGCCTGTGTGTTGGATCAGCAAAAGAGTTGGGCAACGGAACGGCTCACCCAGCAGCAACATCTCCAGGCCCTAGAGCAAGAGCATTTCCATGATCTGCTACACCAGCTCCGTAATCCAACGATGGCGATTAGTACCTTCGGTAAGTTGTTGTTGAAGCGGTTACTGCCGACGGAGAAAAATTATCCGGTCGCCGAAGGCATTGTCCGGGAAAGCGATCGCCTGAAAGGATTGCTCACCCAATTTAGTGAAGAGGTGGATCTCTTAACGGCCCAAATTCCCCAGTTGGAGGGAGGGCCAAGTTTAGCTTTACCGCCCAATGGTGAACCGAGTTTTGCCCCAGACCGTTCCCTCTCCGTAGAGCCGTTACCCGTGGCAGAAGTGGTGCTTCCCCTCGTCGCTTCCCTGGGGGCGATCGCCACCGAGCGGGGAATCACTTTAAATTATGGGTTGCCAGAACCGTCTCCTTGGGTTTTAGGGAATCACACGGCTCTGATGGAAGTTTTGAATAATCTTTTAGAAAATGCGCTGAAATATACCCCGTCCGGGGGGCAAGTGTTCTTGCAGGTAGAAGCCCAGGCCCAGGAACTGACCATTGCCGTCCACGATACGGGCTACGGCATCCCCCCAGCGGATTTGCCCCATGTCTTTGAACGGCATTACCGGGGAGTGCAGGCGGAAAGCACCATTGAAGGTACTGGGCTGGGGTTGGCGATCGCCGCTGATCTTGTGGGAAAAATGGCCGGGGACATTGAAGTATATAGCCCAACCATTGGCTTACCCCATACCGAAGCTCTCCCCGGTAGCACTTTTATGTTGTGGCTTAAAGTCGCGTCAAATCCTCATCAAGTTACCTCTGCCGAGCTTCCCCAAGGCAATTGATTTGATTATTTAATTTTTGAGATTTAGAATGCTATTTTTGCATTAAGCAACTTTTCGGTATTGCAGACAATTTCCCAGTACAGTGGGGACGATAAAAATAGTTGAGGTTTTACATGGGACAACTAGAAGCCCTGATTTTTGATGTGGATGGCACCCTGGCCAACACGGAAAAGGATGCCCACCGCGTCGCCTTTAACCGCGCCTTTGCGGATGTCGGTTTGCCCTGGGATTGGTCGGTGGATCTATACGGTCAGCTCCTGAAGGTGACGGGGGGTAAAGAAAGAATTCGTTTTTACATTGAATCTTGGCAGCCACAAATGCCATCGGTCGGTGATCTGACTGCTTTTATCAAGGATCTCCATGCCCGCAAAACCCAGCATTACTGCGATTTGTTAGCCAATGAAGTTTTACCATTGCGCCCCGGCGTTAGACGACTGATCCAAGAAGCACGGGATCAAGGCATTCGTTTGGCGATCGCCACCACCACTACCCCAGCCAATGTCACCGCCCTATTGACCCATTCCCTCGCCCCCGATGCCATGGATTGGTTTGAGGTTATTGCCGCTGGCGACATGGTCCCCCAGAAAAAACCGGCCCCCGATATCTTTTTCTATGCCCTCGAAAAAATGAATCTCCGGGCCGATCAATGTGTCGCCTTTGAGGATTCCGGTAATGGCTGGCTTTCATCACGGGATGCGGGCCTCACCACCGTCGTCACAGTGAATAACTACACCGCCAACCAAGATTTTACAGGGGCTGACCTGGTACTCAGTGATCTAGGTGAACCGGATCAACCCTTTACAGTATTGGCCGGAGAGGTGGGGACTTGGCCTTATTTTGATGTGACTTTAGCCGCCGAATTACTCAAGCGAAAAAGCAAAAGTTGATTTACCTGATCGGTACTGAAATTATCATCGCTGATCAACAGTAAACTTTGGCTGCCATCGGCAAGCTGTGGCCCTAGGGTCATACCTTCTAGGTTATCGAGACCAATCCCCAACTGTCGCAGATCCAGCAATAGGGTTTTCTGCATGGGGACAACGGTCTCTGGATTTCCGGCAAGGGATTCGATGCGGGCAGTGTCGGTGGCATTGCCAATGGTTACCTGGAACAGTTTCGCACCAACCCCCCCAAGGCCATAGCTGCGCTCCAGGCTGAGGAAATAGCCTTCCTGGGGGAGGGCAATCATTTCCACCAGGCCATTGGAAAAGGTTCCTTGGGGTGCAGGTTCTAAAGGATAGAGGTGTTCGGCGATTAACACAGGTTCGCCGATGGGATTGATAACGTAATGCAGTAGACGGATGGGCGCACCCACATTATCAGAACGCGTGTCTTGATAAAGGGATGATTCTGGAGCGACAAAAATCCGAAAGGGATCAACGGCGGCTTGGGAAGGAGCAGAAATGGCCAAGGATTCAAATCCTAAATTATTGCGCACACCCCGCTGGCGATCGCCTGTTAGAAAACGTTGGGGAATTCTGAGGGAAGTTAATTCGTGCCCTCCGCGGTCAAATTCTTTCACAAACGGGTCAATGGCGGCGTCGGTATCTCCCTCGCTGGAAATAAATAACGTATTGCGGGGCGAGAGAATCAATCCTTCTGGGTCAAGGCTTCCTGGGGCAAAGGTTTCACCGTCAGGGGTGGTTAAAGGCGTCATGCCCTTGAGGTTGAGCTGCTGGATTTGGGGAATGGCTCCGGTTTCGTCGATGTCCAGATCGAAGGTATAAAAGCGGGCCGGGGCAAACTGGGAACGGTCGTCACTCAGGGCATAATAATCACCGGTCTGGGCATCGTAATAGAGAGCCGATAGGCCGCCGACTGTTGTCCCTTGAAACTCTGTTTTGGGTAACCAATATTCGTCTAGGAATTCTACGCTCAGGGGGGCAAAGGTGCGGGGATTGCTTTCTGCCGGGGGGACAACGGGGGTACAACCGATCAGTAAGCTGCCAATCAGACAAAACTTGATCCATAAAATTTTTGGCGATCGCCACCAGGTATTTTTCGGCTTCATCACGGCTTTTGGCTTTCCCACAACACAACAAAAAAGAGAGGTGATTTTCCTCCCTTAAACTAGCAGATTATCAAAATTTGCCTGGTAATGGCTGGTTTTAGATTTCTCCGTAGGCGCGGTCAATGAGCCGCCGGGCAACGGTTTGGGTGCCTGTGTGTTCGTAATAGTTGGTACTGAGATCCAAGAAGGCCGCCACATAATCGAGCTTGTTATCGGAAACTTCCACAAACCCTTGGATATGATCCATGATTTTTTCGGGGGTCAAACCACGGGCGCTCACAAAGCCGCTCATCCAGCCCTGCATGGAGCTAAAGCTGCGGTTAATAAAGGCCAATTTCCCCGCAGGATTCCCACCCGGCAAGAATTCTCCGACACGACCAAAGGCTGGATTATTGCTGAGTTCTCCCGCCGAAAGATTATTTAAGGTGCGGTCAATTTTTTGGAGGAAATCTGGCCCCAGGGGAATCAAACCATCCACACAAATCAGGGTCGCAATCCGCATCAATTCTTCGCCACTGTAGTCGGCGATCGCCTTCATGAAATCTCCCAGACTATCCCCCGGAATGCCATTAATCTGACAAAAACAGGTAATTTCGGCGACCAGCTTTAGACATAAATCAATCGCCTGAGCTTTATCAGCGTTGGGGGTCACTTTCTGCATCAAGCCACCTACCAAGGGGATTTTGTCGCCCACTTTATTCGCCAGGGCTGCCGCCGCCAATGCTTTATCCGCCTGGTCAACGGTTTGGTAGATCCACATCGCCCGCTGATAACCCTGGGATTTGTCGCTGTAGAGGACAATGGCGCGATCGCGCACCGCTTGGATAATTGCCGGATCGGTTTCCCGCGTCACCGCTTTGACCATATTGTCGAAGCCAACAATGTTCGTCCATTCCCCAGGCACCACAAAATCCAGACCATTTAAAAGCATGGTCGTGAGATTTTTTTCGGGTAACTGATCCATCAACTCCACAATCGAAGCACTCATGAAAAACCTCCTAATTTAGTCAATAGAAAATTACGGCTGTGGTTTACAAAAAATTGACTTTATAAACTCGCTAAACCCTGTAGATTCACCTTGGCAAGCCAAGCCTTGCGCTCATCGGGGCCAAAACTAGGATCCCGCGACATCACTTTCACTTGATAGCGATCGCCCACTAAAACCGCATGGGCATTTGCTCCCTGGGCCACGAGGGGGAACCCATCAACCGTTTCTTCGGCATCGGCAAATTTATCGCGGGCAGCGAGATTGGTGGCGGTATCTGAGATGGAAATTTTTGCCATTTCTGTACCATTGAGGGTTAATTTAATTTCCGCGAAACCCTCTTTTTCTTGGGTAAAGACCCGGTCATAGCCCTCGGTTTTGTCCGCTGGGAAAAATTGATTAAAAGCACTGCCTTTTTGGGGTGTTTGGGCCGTCTCCGTTGCCGGGGTGGTGACTTCAGTATTAGTCCCAGGGTTCGGGTCAGGGGGGGGAACCGGGGCATTGCCACCACAGGCTGTTAGGAACAATAGACTCGCCAGAAGCACAGGGGCGATCGCCCGATAGATAAATTGAAAACGCATGGGATGATTGGGAAATTTACGCTCACTTGGTTTCAATTTTGAACGCAAATTCCCAGAATCTCCCGAAAAATTAATAATCTAGCAAGAAAGTTACGCCAAAATGCGGGGTTGACGGCCCTTTTGTCCGGTCATGAGTTTGAGCGCAAACAGGCGCAGGGGATTAAATTTCGCCATCATAATCAGCCCCAGACGGCGCACCCAGACCACGGGCCAAATGCGGTTGGAAAAAAGGCGGTTGAGGAAATCCGTAAAGCCAAGAATTACCAGATTTTCACGCTTGCGCCACCGTTCATAGCGTTTCAACACAGCCAAACTTCCTAGATCCTGGCCCCGTTGCTGGGCTTCGATCAAGGTTTGGGCGAGGGCCGCCGCATCGCGGATCCCTAAATTGAGACCCTGGCCCCCCACCGGGTGACAACAATGGGCCGCATCTCCCACCAACGCGAGACGATGATTCACATAGCGATCGCCTTGCATCAGCTGCACCGGAAAGACCTGGCGATCGCCAAGCAATTTTAAGTGACCGAGCTGGGGGCCGGTGTGTTGTTCTAAATATTCTAGGAAAACTTCCGGAGGTAATTCTTTCAGGCGTTGGGCTTCGGCATGGGGATTTGTCCAGACGATTTGACAGCGATTTTCGGTTAGGGGCAAAACTCCCATCGGCCCCGTACCCCAGAACCGTTCAAAAGCAACATCATTGCGGGGGGCATCATGTTCGACAACGCAGGTGACACAGGATTGCCAATATTTCCAACCCCTCGTTTTAATGCCTGCCCCTTGGCGCACGAGAGAGCGCGGCCCGTCGGCTCCAACTACCAAGGCCCCTTGAATCTTGATCTGCCCCTGGGTTTCGCTAGATAACTCCACGATCGCCTGCTCAGACTCGTAGTGAATGGCGGTAACTTGGGCTGGACAGAACCAGCGGATATTGCCATAGCCCCGCAGAGAAGCCTGGAGAGTTTCAAGAACAACTTGGTGCTGCCCCGAAAACCCAAGAAAATCGGTCTTGAGATCCTGGCGGGAGAATCTAACGACACTAGAAAAATCTTCGTCCGACAGTTGAATATTGCGGTATTTGCCACTACGGGCGGCGATCGCCTCCCAAACCCCCAACTCCTGAAAAAGCCGCTGGGAAAGCAGGGACATCGCATAGGCCCGCTGCCGTTGGGTCACCACATCAAGGGGTTGTGCTTCCACGATGGCAATCCGCAGATTTGTCCGTTTGAGGCAGGCCGCGAGGGTGACCCCGACAATACCGCCACCGACAATGATCACATCAAACCCAAGGTGAGATTTTTCCATTACTGAGCGCGAGAAACTAAAGACCGTAGGACGTGGCTTGTCCTAAACAAAAGGTAACATTTTCGCGAGAGAGAAGGCTATGGCGTGATTATCCCTGGCGTAGTTGGCTGCGCACCTGCATTAACACTTTGCCAAGATAATTGTGCCCGCTGCCATCGGCACCACAGCCCCAGTAATAGTCCACCGGGGAATTTTCAATAATTGCTGCGTCCCCCGTTGCCAGCAAAATTTGGGCAATGTCAGGGTGGGTTTTAAATTTTGTCCAAACCCCTTGCCACATCACGGTTCGTTTAACCTCTTCCCAATCGGGGCGTTTGGGGTGCTGGGGATCGCGGCCTAGGGCGGCGGCAATTTCTGGGGTCGGGGCAGCGCGAATTTTGTCGATGAGATCTTGTTGGTGGATAGGGAGAAATTTATGGGCCTGGTAAAAATGCTCAACGGTAGGCCAATTTAGGGCTTCGCAGTGGATCGGGTGCAGGGAAAAATTCGAGAAACAGCCATAGGGGTCATGGGCCTTGTAGAAATAAATCGGTTCGGCGGTTGACTCCATCATGACTCCTGTGCGCAAGCAAAACCTCAGCTATTATAAATTCTCCTCTGGCCGTCTGGTGCTGGGGGCGATCGCCTGGGTGGGGATCTGAGTCAGGGTTTGCCATTCGCGGCCCGTTTCGCCGGTGACCACCCAGAGGATTGAGCGGAGTCCATCGCGGATACATTTCATCGTCGTTTCCGGGGGATTATCCGATGGGACAGGCACTGGTTTAATGGCAATGTCACGGGTGCCGAAAACAATGCTGGCCACGAGCTTGGCGCGGTTCATGTGGTTTTCGGAGGTGATGAGGTAGACGCTATCGATATTTTCTTGTTTAAATTCGTCTACGAGGCTGGTGAAGTTGGTGACGGTGTCTTCGGCCTGGTAATCGAGCTGGAGGCGATCGCCTTCGATTTGATAGTTCGCAAAGATCTGGCGGGCATATTCCGGTGGACTACCGGAGGAAACCCAAACTTTTAGATCCGGATGTTCCTGGGCAAACTGGGCCGCAAACCGCTCCCGTTCTTCGTGGCCCCCAAGGACAAAAATGGCTTTGGCTGGACGTAAAGCGCCTTGGATACGTTGGTAGGCGATCGCCCCACAGGTTAGGCCAATTAGACCCAAAACAAACCAGCGCCGTCGGCAAAACGTTGTTTGCTGCTGTCGGGGCGATCGCGGTCGCGCCACTTTTCTAGGAGAAATAGCCATGCCAAGGGAAAAAGAGGAAGCGAAACATCGCCAATTATAGGCAATGGGTAGAAAAATTTACGGGGAGCATAGCCCCATCTTAGCCCCGCCGCTGGAAGGGCTGTCCCCAGTAGCGCCAACATTCTTTATTAAACGGCGATCGCCACTTCAAGATTAAATCCCGTTCTAGGGCGAGCCGTTGGGAACGGTCTGTGGGGACTGACACATTAAACGCTAAATTGACCGCCACATTCAAGCCATACTGACGGTGCAAGCTGATGTAAGCATCAATGTAATCTTTACAATCGTGAACCCCTTTCCAGCGTTGCTTAATCGATAATTTTGTTTCCCCCACATAGAGCAGCAATGGCACCGCATGGTCGAGGACAAAGTAAATATTCGCTTGACCTTCTTGGAGGGGATCATAGCGCTCCCGATAGAAATCCCAGGGCTTCGGCGGCAGGGTAAAGGGGTCAATTTTTTCGGCGTCCCAGTGGTCTGGCTTCGACTGGGTCTCAAAAAGTAAACTGGTTTGGCTTGCGCCTGGATTTTGACGAACCTTGTCCTGAAAGTTTTGCAGTCGTTGCTTCCATTGCAGGAGGCTTTCTTTGCCCATGGTAAGCCTGGGGGCGCGTTCGACGCGGTAAGGATTGGGGGCATCGGCCACAGAAAAAAGCTTGAGCTGTTCGTCGGTCATGGGCGAGAAAAAATTCACAGGCTCTCCAGTGTAGCAAAGGGCAATTTTAAGCTCGTGCTCCCTGATACCGGATAAATTCGAGGGGCAGACCATCGGCATCGGCAAGGAACATCACCTCATAAATGCGATCGCCAATCATCTGCTGTTGGGGTTTTAGAAGAACCGTGATCGGTTCCGGGGCATTTTGTTGCAAATCGGCGAGCCAAGTGGCTAAATCTGGCGTGATTTCCGTCAGGTCAAAGGATAAATGATAGTAGCCGACATAATGTTCATCACCAAAGGCATCGGGGGCGGGCTTTGGTTGGGGGATTTGGATGAGTTCCAAACGTCCAAGGGGGCCTTTAAGCCAACAGGCGAGGGTGTACCCCGTGGTGAACTGGGTTTCCATGGCAAAACCGAGCTGTTCGTAAAAGGCGATCGCCCGGTGGATATCGGCGGTGCGAATTGAAGCGTGGTGCATGGTTGACTGGTTTCGGTAGAGGACAGATCAATTTTCCCCCAGGGCTAAATCTGTCGCCAAAAATCCCCTGCGTTACCATAGCCATAGTTTTTTGCGTTCTCTTTGTTTTCTAAAAAAAGATTTGTGGGGAAAAGTTTATGGGAGCATGGCGCAGTGCTTGGGGTTGGCTATTGTGGGGAAGCATTTTTTTCTATGGCTCCTTCGCCTATGCCGATGACAGTTTCGGCAATACTTTAGAGACGATCACTGTCAAAACCGCGCCCACAACCGACGCCAGGGCTGCCCTCGCCACCCTGAAAACAGCGCAAGTCATTTACCTCGGTGAACACCACACCAGCGAGGCTGACCACATCGCCCAGTTAGAAATTATCAAAGCCCTCCACGACCATCATCCCCAGGTGGCGATCGCCATGGAAATGTTTCAACGGCCCTTCCAAGGGGTTTTAGATCAATACATTGCCGGGGAAATTAGCGAAGCTGACCTTGTCGCCCAAACAGAATATGAAACCCGTTGGGGTTTTGACTGGGAATTGTATGCGCCCATTCTTCGTTTTGCCCAGGAAAAACAGATTCCAGTGATCGCCCTCAATGCCCCCAATGAAGTGGTACGTCAGGTATCCTCAGTTGGTTTGGCTAGTTTAGAGGCGGCAGATTTTGAATATTTGCCTCCCCGCAGCGATTTAGACTTGAGCAATGAAAGTTATCAGGCGCTTCTCCAGGAGGCCTTTACGGGCCATGGTCAGCATGGCAACTTTGACTTTGACAATTTTTTCGCCGCCCAGGTGGTCTGGGATGAAACCATGGCCGAGGCGATCGCCAATTTTGCTCAACGCAACCCCAAGACCCAAATCATTACCCTCGCGGGTCAAGGTCATGTCATTTATGGATATGGCATTCCTAAGCGGGTGCAACGTCGCCTCGGCGAAAATCTAAAACAGCAGATCGTATTGCTCAATCCCAATCCTGATCTCACCCCGACGCCAGAGGTTGCCGATCTTTTCTGGTGGACGGAAGCGCCGACCATTCCCTAGCCACCACTAATTTTCGCCTTGTAACCTTGGTCAAGGAGGAATGCGAGAATCGGCTGGCACTGATCCCCCTGGATTTCTAGGGTATTGTCCTTGAGGGTGCCCCCGGAGCCACATTTATTTTTCAATTGCTTTAGAAGTTTTTGTAACGTCTCTGGGGAATGTTGTAGTCCCGTAATTACAGTTACCGTCTTGCCCTTACGACCAGAGCGGCTCGCTTGGATGCGGGGACTTTGTTGTTGGGGCGGCAGATCAACGATTTCCGGGGTCTCGTCTGGGACAGTGTTACCAAATTCTTGATAGACAACTTTTTTACGCGCCATCGTTCACATTTAATCGATTGGGTGTACTTTTCCCTAGCTTACGGGTTTTATGGGATCTTGGATTACAAGCTACTTTTTTTGAAATTTTAAATGCCCACAAAAAAGAGCGACATAGCCGCCCTTGGTGAACTTGATTCCATCAATATCCTTGTGGTGGGCCAGGTACAGCCCGAGAAAACTTGACCAAAACTGCTTTCAGGAAAGAGAAAAATGGTGCGGTAAAACCCAATAAAGAATTGGGGTCAAAATTATAAACGCAACCGTAAAAATCCCAATAATCTCAACAGCAAGAAGTCCTTCATTCATGGCGATCGCCTCTTAAATGTGATTGATCCATCACATCTTTAGTGTAGCCTGACTTCCTTAGCCGCCAGACCAGACCCCTAACCGGAGATCAGCACCGTGACACCGATGAGGGTCGCCACAAGTACGCCTCCTAGAACACCAATAACCAGCAAATTTTTTTGTTCTTTCGCTGTTTTCGCCTCTGCTTGGTACATTTTGGGCTCTTGGGCAAAATTATTCAGCTTACCGTCTTCATCTTCCATGTAGCGCATGGTGGCTCCTTCAAATTTGTCAATCTTTAAACCCCTTGGGGGTTCGATCATCATAGGAACCGGACTTTATAGCTATCAATAAAACTCAACAAAAGTTAAGCTTCCTACGCACCCATGCCGGAATAATGTTTCAAACCTTTGCGCCAAAAGTAGCGATTTAGGCCATAGAAAATCAAACTCCAGACGCCCATGACAATGAAGCCTTCGGTGAGACGCACCGGCAACCCCATCAAGATCGCCGAGGGGAAATACACCACATAGGGGAAGGGAGTCAGCAGGGCAATTTCTTTCATGAGGGGCGGAAAGGTTTCCAGGGGAGCGATATAGCCAGAGAGGAAAATATAAAACAAAAACCAAATTTGTTCGATGGCGCTGGCCCGTTCCACCCAAAAGGCCGCCATCGCAAAGGTGTATTGCAGGAGGAAACGCAGACCAAAGGCGATCGCCGCCGTCAGAATACAGAGCAGTACCTGGGTCAAGCTCGGTACCCAAAATGCCTGGGGATAAAGGGCAAAAAACAAGAGCACCAGGGCAATGCTAAAGGGCAGACGCGCAAATCGTTCCGACACATGGCTCGCAAAATGTCGCCAAACGGGATCAATGGGTTGGAGTAGAGCAAAGGACAATTTTCCCTGGGAGACTTCCTTTTCAAATTCCCAGATCACCCAGACGAGGGTCAGTTGGCGAATAAAAAAGACGGCGATAAAGTAGCGGGCAAATTCAATCGCAGACAGGGGCAACTCCACTTGGTTCGAGGCTTCTGTCCAGACCCCCAACAGGATAATCGGTAGGGACGAGTTGAGCACCCAAAAAAATAGCTCGGCCCGATATTCCACCATGTAGGCGTAGTAGGTAGTGAATAAAACCTGTGCTTTTCGAAACGGCGATCGCACCATAATCTCCCAGAAAAAAGTCGTTTTTATCATAGGCTGAAAGTTTAACCCATGGCTGAGTTTTAGGCCGCGCAGAAAAATCTAGGCCATTTGTGTTATTGTCGAAAAAAGAAGTTCAGAAAATTACCATTAATCCGATGCGCATCAAAAGTTGGGAAAGTCCCCGGCGTCGGGGTCGTAACGATAAAGGCAAAGGCGGCGCGGCCCGTCAACGGCAACTAAAAAAACGCAATAAAATGCTCAAAAACAAGCTCAAAGGCAATGACCACGGAGGGGAAATTTATCCCCTCTTTTTTATGGCTTCTACGACCCACTCAGATAACAATTAACGAGGCGATCGCCCCCAGTTAATTTCACCAGTCTTTGTCCTGCGCTATCCTTTTCAGCCAGATTAAATTTACTTAAAGGCAACAGATCAAGGTTTTCTTGGGAATCTTTTACTAATAAAAATCCCTGCTGATCGGGAACGAAAAGTGTGAGGAGCAGATCAGTTTTTGATTCAAAGCGCATCACATGGTTGCCCATGTCACCCCGTTTACCGAGCCGTAAGCTGCTGGCGGCTAATTTTTTGCCGTAGCCTTCCTCGGAGATTAAGTAAAGTTCGTTGTGCCGTTGGCAGGGAACACAGGCGACAATTTGCTCGTTAAAGCGGAGGCGCAGGGCTTGGTTCCCTTGGGAGGTTCTGCCCATCACGGGGATTTCGTGATCGTTTACGGGCAAATGCAAGACCCGCCCACTGCTGACGGCGATCGCCACCTGCTCACCCCCCTTCACGAAACAGGCGAATTTGAGGGTGTCCTTGTCCTTGAGCTTAATCAAACTCAAGCCGCGACTGGTGAAACTTTCAAGTTCGATCACCGGGAGACGTTTAATCCGTCCTTGGGCTGTAAGTAAAAGTAAATCGTACTCTGCTAAATTATCGGGCAATAAAAACTGGGTAATCGGCTGATAATTATCCCGTAGGGCATGATCCGGTAATAAATCGATTAACTGGGGCTTATCCCGCTGTTCTTGGTAGGGTAAATCGGCGATCGCCACCGGAAAGGCTTTTCCTTGATCGGTGCAGACGATTAAATTTTCCTGCGTACCAATCTGCGCCTTAAAAATGGTCGGTTCCTCATCCAATAGCCCCGCATCATCATTACCCCAATACACCCCTCCCGACGCGGCGATCGCCACATGGGAAGTCTCCGTTAGTTGCGGCAGGAGGGCAAGCACGGGTTCCTCCTTTTTGCGGGATTGGCGTTTTTTCTTCGGGGTCGCTGCGGGGGTGTCTGGCTCCGCCTCGACTGTGACAGGTTCCGGTTCGGGGGATGGCACATCCGGTAAACGGGTGCGACGCGGGTCGGCAAATTTCCGTTTTAAACTGCGCAATTCCCGCTTTAGTGCCTTGAGTAATTCGTGGCGATCGCTCAACAACTTATTTAACTTGCCAATCTCCGTCGCCAGTTCCGTTGACTCCTGTTCCAGTTTTTGCCGTTCCAAGCCCGTTAACCGTCGCATCGGCATCGCCAAAATCGCATCCGACTGACTCTCACTAAACCCCAATGCCGCCTGAAACTGCTGTTTTGCCGTCGTGCCATCCGCCGCATTCCGCAAAATGTCGATCACCGCATCCAAATTATTCAGCGCGAGTAATAACCCCTCCACCGAATGTTGCCGCGTTTCCTTCTGCTCTAACTCATACCGATATTGCCGAGTGACCGTTTCCTCCCGAAATTTAAGAAATTCCTGCAAAATCGCCTTTAATGACAACTGGCGCGGCTGATTATTCACCAAAGACAGTAAAATTGCCCCAAAATTGGACTGCAACGCCGTTTTCTTATAAAGCAGCTTCAAAACCTTCTCCGGTTCCGCATCCCGCTTCAGTTCAATCACTACCCGCATCCCTTGGCGATCACTCTCATCCCGAATATCCGAAATCCCCGAAATCTTGCCATCATTCACCAGATCCGCGATCTTTTCAATCCACGCCGCCTTATTCACCTGATAGGGCAGTTCCGTCACCACCAGCGCATTCACATCCCGCTTCCGTTTCCGCCCCACCTGCAGCACTTCCAAATGGACAATGCCCCGCATCGGAATAATGCCCCGTCCCGTCCGGTAGGCGTCGCGCACCCCAGCGAGATCAACGATTTCTCCCCCTGTCGGAAAATCCGGCGCAGGAATAATTGCCCATAACTTCTCATCCTCAATTTCTGGATCATCAATCAAAGCGATCAACCCATCCACCACTTCCCCCAAATTGTGCGGCGGCATATTCGTTGCCATCCCCACCGCAATCCCCGAAGAGCCATTCAGCAGCAAGATCGGCAACTGTACCGGCAGCACCACCGGTTCCTGCTGTGACCCATCAAAATTATCCGTAAAATCAACAATATCCTCACTAATCTGCGCCAACATCGCCTCAAAACTCACAGGCGATAACCGCGTTTCCGTATACCGCATCGCCGCCGGCGGATCATTGTCAATCGAACCAAAATTCCCATGTCCCGCCAACAACGGATAGCGCGTCGAGAAATCCTGCACCAACCGCACCAAGGCATCGTAAACGGACTGATCGCCGTGGGGATGATACTTCCCCAACACATCCCCCACCACCCGCGCACATTTGCGGTAAGGGCGATCCGGACTTAAGCCCAACTCATACATCGCATACAAAATCCGCCGATGCACTGGTTTAAGACCATCCCGCACATCCGGCAATGCCCGTCCGACGATCACACTCATCGCATATTCCATATAGGACTGTTCCATTTCCACATGGAGCGCTGTCGGGATAATGTGACCGGACTGGAGCAGATCGAGTTGTTGTGCCATGAATTTATGCTGATTGGACAATAATGGGGAACGCTGTTTTCAAGGAATATACTGTTGATTCTTAAATCTTTACAAGCGTTTGCATCTTTTTCACCATAAAGGCATAGGGCTCTCTGTCGCAAAAAACATTGTTATGGATTCGCTTTGCTTTGGGTAGAAATAAGTTACGCGATGTCTTTAATTTAAGGGGGTAATAATCGAGGTGACAGAGATGATATATTGTGCTTCTGCTCAATGGCCCGCAAGACCCCAGTGATTACGCCATAGTGAATCCCAGAATTGATTGTTTGCAGTTGTCCCTAATCTCAAGAAAGTAGTTATGGCCACGATATTGATAGTTGAAGATGATCCGATTAATGTGCGTGTTTTCAGCACAATTTTGCAGAAACGGGGCCAGTTCGATGTGCTCTGCTCTGAGAATGTCGGGGAAATTATGGCCTTAACGTCAGCGGGAAAGGTTGATCTGGTGATGATGGATGTTTCCCTAACGGCCAGTCTCTATGAAGGGGAGTCAGTGGATGGAATTCGGATTACCCAAATGCTCAAAGCAGATCCCCAGACGAAGGAAATTCCAGTGATTTTAGTGACAGCCCACGCGATGCAAGGCGATCGCGAAACCTTCCTGAGCAAGAGTGGGGCTGAGGGTTATATTTCTAAGCCAGTGGTTGATTATGATGATTTTTTGCAGCAGATCCATCGCCTAATCGGAGAGTAACCAATAAAACTTGGCGATCGCCTTTTTTTGCTTCAGGGAAAATCCGTTGACGTTAATGGTTTACAACACTTGCGATCGCAGTAGGGCAACGGGCAGATAAACCATTTTCTTAGCCGTCGGCACATAGGCGCGGCGGTTAAAAACATCGTAGTCATTTTTCTCGATGATATCGAGGATCCCTTGGTACAACATCAAGGCAGACCACACCGGCCAGCGGGCATCGGGATGGAGCGACCGAATTCCTCGCTCGGCAATTTGGTAGTAATGGCGGGCCCGCTTAATTTGAAATTTCATTAGCGATCGCCACCGCTCATCGATGACCCCCGCAAACAAGTCCTTTTCGGAATAGTTAAATAGCGCTAAATCTTCTAGGGGCAGGTAAATGCGACCACGGCCCCGGTCTTCCCCCACATCCCGGAGAATGTTCGTTAGTTGATTGGCAATCCCCAGGGCGATCGCCTCTTCCGTCGGCATCTGAGACTGGCTTTGACGATTCCAGGGGGCCGTATTCGTGCGATTTTCTAAACCCATGACCGCCCCGGACATCAGGCCCACAGTCCCAGCGACTCGATAGCAATAGAGCTCCAAGTCCTCAAATGTTTCATAGCGACTGCGATACAAATCCATGCGCTGCCCAGCAATCATGTCCCGAAAGGGTTGGATATCAAGGGGAAAGCGATTCAAGCTATCCACCAAGGCCACATCTGGATCGGCAACCGGTTGCCCCGCAAATACAGATTCGAGATCCCGCTCCCATTGATCGAGGGTTTCTGGGGTAGTATTAACCGCTTCTGGCCCATCAACCAGTTCATCGGTGCGACGACACCAGACATAAATGGCCCAAATTGCCTCGCGTTTTTCCTTGGGCATGAGGAGGGTGCCTAGGTAAAACGTCTTAGAATACATCGCCGTAACAGTACGACAATATTCGTAGGCCTCTTCACGGGAGATGAAGGACGAGGCAGTGGGTGGGGAAGGTTGAAGTCTAGACAATTGCAGCATGCGTTGCGGGCGAAGTGTCTGGGGAGTCGTTTCCGGGCCTCCCCGTGGGCAAAAAAAGCCATAATGATTGTCGCATTGTACGAGTCAAATGGGAAATTAATCTTAATTTTGTCAAGAAGTCTCCCACGGACTGATTTTATGCGGCAACGGAAACAGTGGTGGCCTGGTCAGCAAGGGTGGTTTCAGCCGCTTTCGCAACAGCTTGGGCGGTGAGTTTCCCGGAGAGGACGGCCCCTTCCATACTGGCGAGATAGCGCTGCATTGTGTAGTCCCCAGTGAGGAAGAAGTTAGAGATGGGTGTCTCCTGGGAGGGACGGTGATCTTGGCGACCGGGGGTTGACTTGTAAACGGAGCGGGGAGTTTTCACCACATGGTACTTCAAAAGTTTGGCTTGATTATCACCCGTAAAGTCATCGGGGAAGAGTTGTTGCAATTCCTCCATGGTGGCGGCGATGATCTCCTCATCGGACTTGCTAATCCAGTCCTTCGCGGGGGCCAAGACCAGCTCTAACATGGATTTGTCGCTGTAGTAGCCACGGCAAGTGTTGCTCATGTCCGCATACACGCTTAATAAAGGCGATCGCGAAAAGAGGAGATGATCCACATCGGTTAATTTGCGATCAAACCACATATGCAGGTTGATTACCGGGACGCCTTCGAGGCCATCCAGTTTCTGGAAAAAGGACATTTCTTTCCAAGGCTTGGGCAACATTACCTTGAGGGGATCAACAGGCATCGCTGATACATAGGCATCAGCGGTAAAGAATTCGTCTTCGGCACCGTTTAGACCACGCAGCAGGAAGCCTTTTACAGAGCCATCTTCGTTGAGTTGAATTTCTTTGAGGGGACGGTTGAGATGGACTTCGCCGCCCCGTTCAGTGATGTAGTCCACGATGGGTTGGCAGAGGCGTTCGGTGGGAGAGCCATCGAGGAAGGCCATCTTTGAGCCGTTCTTTTCTTGGAGGAAGCGGTTAAGGGCGGTGAGCAGAATGGTGGCAGAAATTTCATCGGGGTTGATGAAGTTCAAGGCCTTGGACATGGCGATGAAGACTTCTTTTTCGACCCGCTCAGGGATTCCCTGTTTCTTCATCCATTCAGACCAGGAATATTTGTCCATGTCTTCGACATATTTTTGGCCCTGTACCATCGCCGGAATTAAGCCGATGCCAAATTTGATCTTTTCTTCCCAGGTGAGCATGTCGTTGTTGCGGAGGATGGCAAACACACCGTTGATGGGAGCGGGCAGATCGGGGAAGTCAAACCGGGAATAGGTACCAGGAGCGTCGGGTTGATTGAAGATCATCGTATGTTCTTTCCACTGCAGACGATCTTCGATGTTGAGTTCTTTAAAGAGCTGGAGCATATTGGGATAGGCTCCAAAAAAGATATGTAAACCAGTTTCGTACCAGTCTCCATCTTCGTCTTGCCATGCGGCGACTTTGCCACCGAGAACGTCTCTTCTTTCGAGGACAATAGGAGTATGTCCTGCATCAACAAGGTATTTCGCACAGGATAATCCTGCTAATCCGGCTCCGGCGATCGCAACTCGCATGGTGAAGGGCTTCCTACTCTAACGAACGACAACTAAAAATTAGATGTTGTTCATTATACTTTGCAATTCGTTACATTTGAGTTTTTCTCCAGAAATCCCTTGATTTTCCACAAAATTAACGGTCTAAATTGCGGCAAGGGCGATCGCCTTTATTTTGATGCCAGATTACCTACATCGGAAAAAATAGGGTCGGGAACCAACTGCGGTGCAATAAATCGCTGGCATAGCTATGCACCGTGAGTTCAAGGAGTTGATTGCGGGGTTTGCTGGCGATGGCGATCGCACTAATATCTTCTTTGACGGCAATGTCGAGGGTTTCACTGAGGGGATTGCCGATTTTAACGGCGGTTTTGACCGTCAGTCCCAAGGCTTCTAGCTCCCCTTTAACTTTCGCGAGTTTTTCCTCGGCTTCCTTTTGGAGATATTCAATCTGAATGCGCTGGATACCAGAATTATCAAGGACGGACAACAAAAAACAATTGGCGATCGCCCCTGGGGGCGCATTTTTCGCAAAAGTCTTCACCTGTTCAATTAAATATTTCGCCTCATCACTGCCATTGTAGGGAAGCAGCAGATATCGCCACAGATGGCGGCAACGCAGCGCCAACTCCTCACAAGTATAGGTAGAGACAATCTGGGGCCGGAGGATCATGATCGGCTTTTTCAGAGACTTGATCAGACCCAGGCTCGTACTGCCAAACATTTTTTCTTGGATTAAATTTTTGATGGGGGTGCCCACCAAGATGACATCACATTGATATTGCTCAAGGACTTGGGGAATATTATCGAGGGCATTCCCAGAAACAATTTCTACTTTGACATCTGCACCAGCCGGCACCTGGGTGAGGGCCTTGGAAAGATGGGCTTGGGCAGCGGCAACTTTTTCTTTGTCAATGCGGGGGATATTGCCTTCTGTCCAGAGGGGCACACTATGGAAAAAAACAATTCGGGATAGTCCTCCCTGTACCAGATTTGCGATGCAGCCAGTGAGTCGATCTAAGCCATCGGAAAAATCTGTACAGACTAAGGCGCTATGAAACATGGCAATATCGCTAAAAATTGTGGGCTAAGAATCAAAATTTTCTTTACGGTAGCACTTCTCCCCGAAGAAGTTGAACTGCAAGTCAATAAATCGTTTGGAATTTTTTCCCTACCCCCACATCCCTAGCGTGATGCCGTTGTGATCAGGCTTGAGAAGGAGGCCAGTGAAAAATATTCACGTTCACCAGTGGATGCTCTTAGTCGGAATAAACTTGACTATTAGTGCTGTTTCCAGCATTTGGACTATTCCCTAGAGTCCCCATTGGTGTTTGATCACTTCTTTGTACATATTCTCCCGTGAGAGCATTTGCTCATAAAGTTTTACGAGGTGCTCTAGGGCTTGCTCACGGTTCATCTGTTGCACTTGGCTTTCGAAGGAACGGAGACTGAATTGTTGTTCTAATGAGAGCTCGTTATTTGTTGGAAACATAGTTATCTCCTGAACAGTTTTGACAATTAATACTGGGCTGAATTTCTACTGATGCAGAAATACCCGGCCAACTATTACATATTGTAAACAATTATTGACAACTGTGTGATTGCGTCAATTCGTTTTTAGCGATTCTTCCCCCAAGAAGTTGCTCAAAGTGAACAAAGCAATGAGTAAAAATACTTGTTTGTCTGGATTTCTAGATAAAATCAGTAAAAATCAGGGACAGCCAAACTAGCAGTAGGGAGAAATGTCTTCGTGGTACAGGAATTTCGTTTGGGGTGTGCAGTCTGGGCCTACCGGGGTTGGTTAGGGGATTTTTACCCAAGGGGCAGTGCTGCGAAGGATTTTTTGAGGCTCTATGGCGATCGCCTCCATGCCGTAGAAGGAAATACGACGTTTTATGCGGTGCCATCCGCCGAAACTGTGACACGCTGGCGGGAACAAACACCCCCTGAATTCCGCTTTTGCTTGAAATTTCCCCAGACCGTGACCCACCAAGGCCCGTTAATGGCTCAATTAGACCAGGCAAAGGCGTTTATCGACCGGGTTGCACCTTTAGGCGATCGCCTAGGCTGTATCTTTGCCCAGCTTCCCCCTTACTATTCCCCGAATTACTACGACGATCTACAGGCATTTCTACTCGCTCTAGCAGATTCTCCCGTCACCCTAGGCGTAGAAGTACGCCACCTCGACTGGTTTCAGACGTCCCATCGCCTGCGCCTTGACACCCTGCTCGCTCACCACAGTGTGAGTAAAGTTCTATTAGATACCCGCCCCATTTACAATTGCCCCGATAACCCCCAGGCCCATTCCCAACGCCCCAAACCAGAAGTGCCGCTGATCCCAACAGTAACGAACCAGAAAGCCATTGTCCGTTTTATCAGCCATCCCAAACGTTCCTTAAATCAGCCCTACTTTGAGCAATGGTGCCAGCAGATTCAGCAATGGTATGCCGCTGGCCACTCCATCTATTTCTTCATGCACTGTCCCATCGAAGATCACTCCCCCGGCCATGCCCGCTATTTCCAAGAACAACTACAACAGGCCCAGATTCCAGTGCCGCCCCTTCCCTGGCAGGAGCTCACCCCCGAACCAGAACAACTCAGTCTTTTCTAAAAACCATTGGCTTTCGGCATCGACCCCCCAATCCTGGCATTTCTATGCGTGTCAAAGTCTATTCCATGACAAAATTCGAGGTCTATTTTTCAGTAAACCTGCCAGCACCTGAGAAAAATACCAGCTCTAGTCCCTCAGGACAGCACTCAACCCAAGATCCCCCTTAGCCCCTGTAGATGTTAAAAACTGTTACGAAACAACAAGGAGAGGTGACACAGTAACGCAAAATATTTGCGGATGGCTGTAGGAAAACCTAGGACAGTGTCGGCTTATTTCTCTGATGAAACATTTAGGTAGTAATCCGGACGCTTAGGGGCTTCACACACCCACAATGTTGGTTTTAATTTGAGCAATATAAAGCAAATTAAAGAAAGCCACCATTCATTTGATAAAAAACCAGTTTAAACCTAAAATCTGGTAATTATTTACTTTATTTAGTCTCATATCTAGAGGAGGAATCCATAGATGAGTATTGTCACGAAATCCATCGTGAATGCCGACGCTGAAGCTCGTTACCTCAGCCCCGGTGAACTCGATCGCATCAAAGCTTTTGTTACTTCTGGTGAAAGCCGTCTTCGGATCGCTGAAACCCTGACTGGCTCCCGTGAGCGCATCATCAAATCTGCTGGTGATGCCCTCTTCCAGAAGCGCCCCGACGTTGTTTCTCCCGGCGGTAACGCTTACGGCGAAGAAATGACTGCAACTTGCCTCCGTGACATGGACTACTATCTCCGTCTAATCACCTACGGTGTCGTTGCTGGTGATGTAACTCCCATCGAAGAAATCGGTCTTGTTGGTGTTCGCGAAATGTACAAGTCCTTGGGCACTCCCGTTGATGCGGTTGCTCAGGCCGTTCGTGAAATGAAAGCTGTTGCGACTGGCATGATGTCTGGCGACGATGCAGCTGAAGCTGGTGCTTACTTTGACTATGTCATCGGAGCAATGGAGTAATCATAAAATTTGATTACTTTCTCCATAGTGGTTTTTACCCTCTGGAACTTCGTTAAGACCTACTAAGATAAGGAATTATAACAATGCAAGACGCAATTACTTCTGTAATCAACTCTGCTGACGTCCAAGGTAAGTACCTTGATGGCAGTGCAATGGATAAGCTCAAGGCTTATTTCACAACTGGTGCTCTCCGTGTCCGTGCTGCTAGCACCATCAGTGCTAACGCTGCAGCAATTGTAAAGGAAGCTGTTGCTAAGTCTCTCCTTTACTCCGATGTAACTCGTCCTGGTGGCAACATGTACACCACTCGTCGTTACGCTGCTTGTATTCGTGACCTCGACTACTACCTCCGCTATGCAACCTATGCAATGCTTGCTGGCGATCCTTCCATCCTCGATGAGCGTGTGCTCAACGGTTTGAAAGAAACCTACAACTCCCTCGGTGTACCCGTTGGTTCTACTGTTCAAGCAATCCAAGCAATGAAAGAAGTCACTGCTGGTCTTGTCGGTGCTGACGCTGGCCGTGAAATGGGTGTTTACTTCGACTACATCTGCTCTGGCTTAAGCTAATGCTTCGCATCTGTCGGATGCAAATGGTGTAGTAACCCAATTGAGTTCGGAGGTATGCGCTCACTGTCTAGCTCTTTATAAGCTTTTACTAGGTTTATCTGGGTACAAGTTTTGGGGATCTAGGATCTGGGTTGCGACTTCCGAACTTTGCTATATCAGCCTTGATAATAAAACTCTTTCAGATAAACGACTGGGTTCAAAAACTTTTAAGGAGATCATTAAGCTATGCGGATGTTTAAAATTACGGCCTGTGTACCAAGCCAAAGCCGAATTCGGACACAGCGTGAATTACAAAATACATACTTCACCAAGCTAGTTCCCTACGACAATTGGTTCCGTGAGCAACAACGCATCATGAAGATGGGCGGCAAGATTGTTAAGGTGCAACTGGCAACTGGTAAGCCCGGCACCAATACTGGTTTGACCTAAATACAAATCGTCAAGTGTCCATCTGTTTTTGGGTTTGACTTGGGGAGGTCGATTAACGGCCTCTTATTTTTTTGGCAAAATCTGGGGTCATTGGCAAAAATTTGGTTCACGAATGGGTAACGAAGTCTAAATTTCACGTCAAAATTGACTACCCTAGATCTTGTATTTTCAGTGTCTCTTTGTGGTGGTACTCGCGATGACCCAACAAAATCCCCAACCTCCAAAAACACAATTGGGACAGATGGTCACCCAAGCCTTCAACACGATGGTTCACTTTGGGCAGCATACCCTCAAGCCTGGTGCTCGCGTACCTGAGCTACACATTGAAGGCCAGACACAACCTTTTCCGTTGATTGGCGATCGCCACACAGGGGGCCGGAGTTCGAGCCAAGACATCACCATCCGCAACGAAACGGTGAGTGCCCAACATTTTTCACTTAGTAAAGATCCCGAAAATCCGCGCCATTACCTCATCCATGACGAACGCTCTTCTAATGGTATTTATGTCAATCGGCGTAAAGTTAAACATTTTCCCCTCCGCCATGGCGACGTGATTCATCTTGCGCCCCCCGAATTAGCCCAGGCCGCTTGTTTGACCTACCGTTATGAAATGCCGGTCTGGGTCAAAATTATTCGGTATAGTCTGTTAAGCGGTGGTGGCTTCGTCGGTTTCTTGACCCTATTCTTGCTATGGCAATGGACAAAATATCCTTTAAATCCTCTCCCCTCCGGCGTTACAGGCCCCGTCGTGATTTTTTCCCGGGACGGAGAGACCGCGATTAATCCTGTCACCACCGATAGCCATCGGGAACTGCAGCGGCTCAAGGATTTTTCACCTTACCTAAAAAACGGGGTAATGGCTTCTGAGGATGCCCGTTTTTATTGGCACCCAGGCATTGATCCCATTGGGATTGCGCGGGCGATCAGGGTGGCCCTTTTACGGGGAAGCGCGACCCAAGGGGCAAGTACAATTACGCAACAGGTGGCCCGGAGTCTATTTCCAGAGGTGGGGCGAGAAAAAAGTGCCAGCCGTAAGTTACGGGAAATAATTGTCGCCTTGAAGATGGAAACTTTCTTCAGTAAAGATGAAATTTTGCTGCTGTATTTAAACAAGGTTTACCTGGGGGTGGGCCAATCGGGTTTTGAGGATGCGGCTCAGTTTTATTTTGATAAGTCGGCCCGAGACCTCGATTTGCTGGAATCTGCGACTTTGATCGCCATGTTGCCCGCCCCAAATGCCTTTAATCCCATTGTTGATCCGGATAAATCCCGCGAACAGCGCAATCTTGTGATTGACCGGATGCACAAGTTGGGGATGATCACCGATCAAGAACAACGTCAGGCAAAGTTAACCCCCATCGAAGAGCGTTTAAGTGAAGAAGCCCGCCGTTCGCTATCGAACAATGCTGCTCCTTACTTTTATGGCTATGTACAGCAGGAGTTGACGGAATTACTGGGGGAAGATGCCCTGAAAATGGGGAATCTCTACATCGAAACGGGGCTGGATATCACGATGCAACAGAAAGCTGCCTCGGCTCTCAAGGCCTCCATTGAGCAGGATGGCACCCAGGTCGGATTTTCCCAAGGGGCGATCGCCACCCTCGATAGCGACACGGGTGAAATTCTCGCCATGGTTGGCGGCAAAGATTATGCCGAAAGCCAATTTAATCGCGCCGTCCAGGCGAAACGACAACCAGGTTCAACTTTTAAAGTGTTTGGCTATGGTGCCGCCCTTGAACAGGGCATTTCCCCCTACACTGCCTTTTCCTGTGCGCCTCTCAATTGGCAAGGACAACAATACCGTGGTTGTGAGCGCACCAGCACCGCCAGTACCGATATGTTTCGCGGCATGGCCCAATCGGAAAATGCGATCGCCCTGCGCATTGCCCAGACAGTGGGGTTAGATGGCGTCATTAACTTTGCCCAACAGTTAGGCGTAGACTCACAACTGAGACCCTCCCCTGGTTTGATTTTGGGAGAAAGTGAAGTCTCTGTTTTAGAAATGGCAGGGGCCTATGCGACCTTTGCCAACGACGGTACCTGGAATAAACCCCACGCCATCCGTCGGATTTTTGACAGCAGCGACTGTACTGGTGAAACCATTGATAGCTGTCATTTACTCTACGATTTTAGTAACCGCGCCGATCTCCACCGAGAACAAGTCATTTCCCGCGATACCGCCCGCACCATGACCAGTATGCTTCAGGGAGTGATTCAAGGGGGCACAGGCACCGCCGCCCGTCTGGGCCTTGATGAAGCCGGCAAAACAGGGACAACGAACAGTAATGTTGACCTGTGGTTTGTTGGCTATGTCCCCTCCCAAGATTTAGTAACGGCCATTTGGTTGGGAAACGACGATAATAGTCCAACCCGGGGCGGGAGCTCATACGCGGCTAAACTGTGGGGCGCTTATATGCGTGAGGCCTTTTAAAACCGCTTCCAATACGGAAATCTAACAACGCACCATCGGGAAAACCAAACCATTCTTGGCAGAGCAATTTGCTATTCTATGGTGTAGTGAATCATGACCCCCGCAAGGAGGCTTAATTTCGATGGCAGCAACGGATTTTAAAGATTACTATTCCATCCTTGGGGTCAGTAAAAGTGCCTCTGCCGATGAAATTAAGAAAAAGTTTCGCAAGCTCGCTCTCCAATACCATCCTGATCGCAATCCAGGTAATGATGCCGCTGAAGCGAAGTTTAAGGAAATTAGTGAAGCATACGAAGTTCTTTCTGATCCAGAAAAACGACAAAAATATGATCAGTTTGGCCAATACTGGCAACAGGCTGCTCGCGGGGGCGGTAGTCCCTATGGTGCTGGCGTAAACGTCGATTTTGAGAACTTTAGTAACTTCGACTTTGGTAATTTTGGCAGCTTTGATGAATTTATTAACGATTTACTCGGACGAGCCGCAGCGGGCGCTGGGCCAAGAAATTCCGGGAATCCCTACAGTGATTTTGGTTTCAATACAGCAGCGAGTGGTACAACCCAAGGCGCCGATCGAGAAGCAAATATTCAACTGACATTGTCCGAAGCCTTTCGCGGTGTTGAAAAACGGTTGAGCCTAGGCACAGAGACAATTACAGTCAAAATCCCAGCAGGAGTAACCAACGGTAATAAAATCCGTGTCAAGGGCAAAGGTTCTCCCAGTGCCATGGGCGGCCAGAGGGGTGATCTGTATTTAATTGTTCAGCTCCAGGCCCATCACTTTTTCCACTTTGAAGGGGATAACTTAATCTGTACTTTACCCATTACCCCCGATGAGGCTGTGCTAGGGGCATCTGTTGCAGTCCCAACGCCGGATGGTATGGTGACGATGAAAATTCCCCCAGGGATTAAATCAGGACAATCACTGCGACTCCGAGGCAAGGGCTGGCCCAAACCAAAGGGAAACCGCACGGATCAGCTTGTCAAAATTGAGATTGCTGTCCCTGCTGCACCCACCGAGGCGGAAAAAGAGTGTTATGAGAAGCTCCGGGGGCTTAATTCTTTTAAACCCCGCGATCGCCTCCAAAATGTAAGCCTCTAACTAATCACCACCGAGGATTTTCTTAAGGGAATTAATCCCTTTTTTAATCCGCCGTGACACGGTAATAACACTCACTCCTAGTAGGTCAGCGGCCTCTTTTTGGGTAAGGTCATGGAGAAAAACAAATTCCAATACCTTGCGGGTATGTTCTTCGAGTTGAGCAAGGCCCTGTTGAATGCGAATTTGATCTTCAATGGCCAGTTGAAAGCTTTTGTAACCCGGATCCGGAACCAGATCTCCTAAAGAAGTATTTTCCCCTTGGTCAGCTTTTACAGAAACATCAAGACTGACAGGATCACGGTTTTGATAAGCCAGATTAATGGATTGCCATTCAGTTACAGAAATGTTGAGGTGTTCAGCGATTTCGATGGCAGAGGGTTGTCGATTATGTTCTTGGCGAAAAGTGTGGATAAAGCGATTAGACTGTTGCCGCAATTGCAACATTCGGCGGGGAATACGGACAGTAGAGCTTTTATCTCGCAGGTAATGTTGAATTTCACCGCGGATATAGGGATTCGCAAAGGAACTGAAAGCGTTGCCCCGCTCTAGGGTAAATCGCTCAATGGCCCGGAGTAAACCCAAGCTCCCCACCTGCATGAGATCATCAAAATTTTCGCTACATTGTCTCGACCAATGGTGGGCTTCTTTGCGAACCAAGCCAATATTTAAACTTACAATCTGATTACGAATTTTGACATCTTGGGACTGCCGATATTCCTGTAACAGTTCCAGGGTTTTTGACTTAATATTGTCACTAACTTTTGTCGTCGTAGGTTCCATTATTTTTCGGCCAGATTAATGGTCAAGCGATTACTGAGAAATGGATTGGAGCAAGCTAAAAAAGATACGCTATTTTTCTGATGAAAAACTTCAAAATTAATGCGAGACTAAGGGAGGATTTTGGGAAGGATAAATTTAGATACCCCTAACATCCATCAGTTGTACTATTCGTGATCATAATATTGGCATAGGTAGATCCGAAATAGTATTGATTTTTATCAAAATTCACTACTTTTTACGGAATCTTCAACAAAACTCCGTGAAACTACTGAAAAACCAGGGAAGATGACCTTTTAAATTCTTTCCAAAGACTCCCTAAATCTACGGAATTAATAGTCTTTGGCCTGCGGCGGATAATGATCTTGATTATTAGTTGATTTGGGTAAATTTGATTTTAGTGCTTCCGGCACAAGCCATTCTCCCATGACTTGCAGTTGAATTTTACCGGGTAAAGTGCTGAGGCGATCGCCATTGCAGCCATGGATCAACTCGACTGTAGCGCTAATTTGGGCGAAGGTAGGCATTTTGGGCAAAATCCGCTGGAGGTATTGCCGGATAATGCGACGTTGGAGGGCAATGTGTAAGGGCTGTAGGACAAGGCGATGGAGATGTTGCTGGGGAGTTAGGGCTTGCTGGAGATATTGTTGGGCGATCGCCTCAAGGTAGTCATTTTCATCCTGCAAAATGAGCGCTGTTTGGGCAAGGTGTTTATCGGCTTGGGTGTTTAATGTCCGTAAATGGGGCAAGATTTGCTGGCGTATTTGGTTGCGTTTAAAGCGCATTTGTTGATTGAAAGGATCAAGACACACAGGCAGATTAAATTGTCGGCAAAATTCCCCCGTTTCCTGTCGCGTAATTGTCAACAAAGGACGCACCAGCTTGACCTTATCGGAGAGCGATCGCCGTTCGGTGAGACTGCCTAGACCAGCCGTCCCCGCCCCCCGCACCAAGTTATATATTAGGGTTTCTGCACGGTCACTTTGGGTATGACCCGTCACCACATAGGCCTGATCGAGTTGTTCTGCTAAGTGAGTTAGGGTTTCATAGCGCCAGCGGCGTGCCGCATTTTCTGTTTCTGGGAGAGAAGACGCCGCGCGGCAGAGGTAGAAAGGTAACTGCCATTGTGCCCCCAGAGTTTGTACGTGGGCGGCAATCTCTTCATCACCGGGCCAGCCATGGTGACAATGGGCGATCGCCAAGGACCATTGCCAATGGCGTTGTAAGTCCAGCATTAACCGACTTAAACACACAGAATCTTGCCCGCCGGAGACAGCCATGATGAGCTTGGCCCCTGCAGGCAATAAATTTGACTCCTTCAAATGTTGGTGTAGCCGCGCGTGTAAAGGACTCCAGTTCATGGAATCATCGATCTACTAATACGCCCATAGGATCATTACCTTCGTATCCAGGCTTATGGCTTTTTACGAAACATCGCAACATTAATAAACTGGCCCAGATCATCCTCCGATGCTTGGGGATTTTGGGGACTTGAAACTTCTGAGTCATCAAAAAGATCGTCTAAATCGAGATCACTATCCTCGGATAATGGCTCTTCTGCCTCATCTAAAGACAACTCCAAATCCCCTGACAGATCATCTAGACTTTCGGCATCCTGACCTGTAAACACCGCAAACGGATCATCTGCCTCTGAAACATCCGCCTGGGTTGGTGCTTGATCTTCTGTCACCTCTCCAAAGGGATTAGGGGCCTCAAGAGAATCTGTTTCTAGGGCTTCAGGAGTACTTTCTGTCTCCATCTCCGGTAGATCTTCTGGTAGATCTAAAGTTTCTAAATCACCAGTCTCAGGGGTTGGGCTCTCTTCCAATAGGGATTGGAATAAATCGTCTTCCTCTGGAATTTGCTCCGGTTCATCAAACAGGTCTGTAAGGGCCATTTCCTGTTCTTCAATGCTATCGACGGTGATTGCAGTTGGCTCATCGTCGTCGGCAAATTCATCTAAATCTAAATCAAGATCAAAATCGCCCTCTTCTGTATCACCAAACAAATCATTGAGATCTTCGTCAGAAATTGCTTCATTTAGCGCATTAGCTGGTGTATCTTCCGCAAATAATGCCTCTAAATCATCGGTTTCTTGAAGCTCAGCTTCTGCCTCTGAAGTTTGTTGCTCTGGGGATTCAGAAGTTTCTTGATCAAAAATATTTTCTAAAAACTCTTCATCCGGCTGCACCAGGGTCTCTTGAAAAACAATGGTTTCTTTACCATTAACGGTGGACTTTTCAACGGGTTCTGAGGTGCTAGTCGAGATATTCTCCTCACCGTGATCAGCTTCTGGGGCGATCCCGGTAAAATCTGCCTCGGGAGTCATTGCCTCGGCAAAGTCTGGCGTCTCTTCTAATTCCCCTGGGTCTAGGTCTTCTGAGAAGGTATCAGTGACTCCCGCAGTTTCCTCTGATGCCGTGTCAGGCCCATGAATCTCAGGTTCTGCTTCGGCAACAGCAGCATCAAAATCAAAGTCTTCTTCCCCGAACAGATCATCAAGGTCGTCGATTGGTTCTGCCAAGTCTGCTTCGGCTGTGTCGCTAGATTCTTCAAAAAGGGCCTCAAAATCATCGAGGTCATCCTGATCAGAGAAATCAGCACCATCGGCAGTTGCTAGATTTAAATCTTCTAAATCTGCACTAATATCTTGGGGCTCGACCTCCATGTCCGGCAGGTCAAGGTCTGGTAGATCTGTCTCTGGGGTATCAGATTCAGAATCATCAAAATCCAAACCAAGGTCAGCAAATTCTGCTTCGTTAAACTCTAGTTCCAAATCATCAAAGTCTGATTCTGATTCAGAAGTCGTAGAGGCAGTCGCACTAGGGAAATCACTGGCAGCTACCGAAGGAAGGAGATCAGCAGCTGCCTTAGGCTTTGGGTCTGCGCTTGCCTCCCCACCGTCTTCTTCGGCAAATTCAAGGTGTAGCCTGACTTTTCCTTTGACCCAACCAGAGGCACCAAACCGCAGCACATCACATTCAATGCCGTTATCCGTTAACCAATCAACGGTTTCTTCGGTGAGTCCCCCCAACCCTTGTTCTAGCAAGAGTTGCTTTAAAGCGGCGGCGAACTCGTCAACGCGAAAAGTGCTATGGCCGATTACAAAACGGGATTCGCTATTAATCGACAGCACTTCACCGCTGCTCAGTGGTTGAAAGTTTTTGCTCACGGTTATTTCCCCACAGTGTCAAAATAGTTAGGTCATCAAGCTAAAAGAGGGTTCGGGCGGATTGATCACAATTCCCGCCTTTGTGTCTTATTTTAATCGGGCTTTTCCTACGGAAATGTCTTTTTCTCTTTAAAATTTACGGATTTTTAGAAAAACCAACCGTAGGAATGCAATCCTTTACCAAGAATATTGACCCCTAGATAACATACCCAAACGACGAAAAAACCTGCCGCTGCGAGAAAGGCGGGTTGTCGACCTTGCCAACCCCGGGTGATACGGGCGTGTAAATAAGCGGCGAAAACTAACCAAGTGATAAGGGCCCAGGTTTCTTTGGGATCCCAACTCCAATAGGAACCCCAGGCTTCGTTGGCCCAAACGGCACCGGCAATAATCCCAATGGTCAAAAGCGGAAATCCTAGGCCAATGATGCGGTAGCTGATGTTATCGAGGGTATCGGCAAGGCTCAACATCTGAGGGCTGAGAGCTGGGGTCGTAGTGAGCTGCTGGAGGTCAGGGGATGCTAGGACGGCGGTATTACCGTTACTTTGGGGTTCGGTTTTCTGAAAAGCGACTACGGTCACTGGGGTTTCGTCGGTGGTGTTTTGGGGCTGGCGGAGTCGATAGCTGCCATTACCAACGGAACTGCCCCGCAATTCAATTTTCTGGCCTTTGGTGACAATTAAAAAGGCGATCGCCAGTAAAGATCCAACCAAGAGTGCGGCATAGCTAATCATCATCACACTGACGTGCATCATCAGCCAGTTAGATTTGAGGGCCGGGACGAGAGGGGCAGAATTTTGCATTTCCGCCGGAAGCGATAGGGCAGCAAAGGCCGTGATCCCCATGGCAACCGGAGCAGTAATTACACCGACCCAACGACTGCGACTCATCCATTCGGCGACGAGGTGCATGGTGGTTACCCCCCAGGCGAGGAAAAAGAGCGATTCATAAAGATTACTAAGGGGGAAATAGCCGGCTTCTAACCAACGGGCTCCCAGGAGGGTGGCCATGCAGAGATTGGCGATCGCCACGCCGAGGGTGCCTAAACCGGTTAAGCCCGGAATGTTCGGAAACGCAGCCCCGCCCCAGTAGAGGAGCATCGTCAAGAAAAGAACCAGAAAAGAAGTGTTATCTAAAAGGCTTTGGAGTGCGACCAAATCCATTGTGCGATTCTCCTAAAAAAATATCGATCAAAAAAGCTTGGACTTTTAGCGGACTGTAATTAAAAAATTTTTATCGTTACTTACTTTCCCATTAGATCATATCGGCTGAGCTCCCCCGACGGCTATGTCGATCCTGATAGAGGGTGGTACGTTCTGCGGGAAGGCGATCCACTGAGGCGATCGCCGTTCGTAGCTGAGAGACCGTTAAACAGGTTCCCCCTTGGGCCCCCGCCATGGTTGTAATGTGTTCTTCCATGAGGGTGCCGCCCAAATCATTGCAACCCCAACGGAGGGCAGTGGTGGCCCCCCCTAAGCCCAGTTTGACCCAACTCGGCTGGTGATTGATGATCCATTTGCCAAGAAAGAGACGCGCCACTGCCGTTAATAACAGGGTTTTTTGTAGATCCGGTTGATCCCGGCCCACTTTTTTGCGGAGTACCTGGGGCGCGGCTTGACCGACGAAGGGCAACAGAATAAATTCGGTAATTTTAGCGGGTTTCCCCTCGGCGATCGCCTGTTGTTGCAGCTGCCGGATCTGGGCTAAATGTTGTACCTGGTGCAATGGTGTTTCGATGTGGCCACAGAGCATTGTGCTGGTGGTCGGTAATCCCAGGTGATGGGCTGTACTGACAATTTCTAGCCACGTTGCCGCCGTCAACTTTTCGGGGCAAATTTGACGACGAATCTGATCGTCGAGGACTTCTGCCGCCGTACCCGGTAGGGAACCAACGCCAGCGTCCTTGAGGGCAATGATTACATCCTGGAAGGACAGCTGATCCTCGCGGGCAATAAATTCAATTTCCTGGGGAGAAAAGGCGTGGAGATGCAAACCCGGAAAAGCATCCTTCAAAGCAGCAACCAAATCGAGGTAGTAGTCGAGCGATCGCCCATTACGTTTTGCCTGGGGATTTAACCCCCCCTGGATGCACAGTTCTGTTGCCCCCTCCGCCCAGGCCGCCGCCGCTTTTTCCTGGAGTTGTGCTTGATCGAGCCAAAAGGAATCTGGATCTCCCGCATCCCGTCGAAAGGCGCAAAAGTGACAGTGCTGCTCACAAATATTAGTGAAGTTTAGATTGCGGTTCACCACATAGGTAACGGTTTCCCCACAAAGCGATTGTCTGAGGGTATCAGCTGCCATGCGGATACTTTCGATGGCCTCCGGCTCCGTTTGGGAAAGGAGGAATACTCCGGCCTCAACTGTGAGATCAACACCGGCGATCGCCGCATCTAGTACCTGCAGTAACTTCATCCTTGGCCTAACTCGACAGAACGGGCCTTCGCCGCGGTAACAGCAGCAATGACCCCTGAGCGAAACCCGTGGGCTTCAAGGGCCGCAACACCAGCGATGGTGGTGCCCCCTGGACTGGTCACCCGATCTTTGAGTTGAGCGGGATGTAAGCCGGAGGTTTGGAGTAATTCCGCCGTTCCCTTGACCGTTTGGAGGGCGAGTTGTTGGGCTGTGGCCCGGGGCAAACCTGCCGCAACGCCGCCATCGGCCAGGGCTTCTACCATCAAGGCCACAAAAGCCGGGCCAGAGCCAGAAAGTCCAGTTACCGCATCCATCAGAGACTCTGGTACTGCCACCACTTCACCCACAGCCCCAAAAATTTGTTTTGCGAGGGCGACCTGGGCCTCTGAAACGCGATCCCCAGGGGCGATCGCCGTCATCCCTTGGCCAATAATCGCCGGTGTATTCGGCATTGCCCGCACCACTGGATAGTCCCTAAAACCGTCTTGTAACTGAGCCAGGGTCACCCCAGCAAGAATTGACAACACCAGGGGAGGCGCTTCTAGCTGCTGGCCTTGGAGTTCAGTGGCGACTTGATTAAAAATTTGTGGTTTGATTGCCAACATCAGAACCTCAGAGGCGATCGCCGCTTCCTGGTTACTGGCCGTGACACCCACCTGATATTCCTGCTGTAAATAAGCCCGCCGTTCCGCCACAGGTTCACTCACAATCACATCTGCTGGCAAGTAAATTTGTTCCTTGAGGAGCCGTGCCAGGAGGGCCTCTCCCATGACACCACCGCCAATCATGCCGAATTTTGCCGCCATTTTAATTCTTCACATTCATCCCTGAAATGACGCATTCATCTTGACTGATTTTTTCCCAGAAGGCAAATGCAGCGCACCAAAAAGGGGACAGAAAATCTATCCCCAAAATTTGGCGATCGCCTTAGACCTTACAGCGTTTTTGTTAAGCCAATTCTTATTGAGCCTGGGCCATCGGTGTCATCTCATCACTCCAAGCGGGAGCAGGGGCCGCTGGGCGAGCCGGGGTGGCAGGAGTTTCTTCGCGGCTTAAGCTATTTGTGACTTGTACACAATTCGGTGTGAAGAGGAAAATGCTATCGCCAATCCGTTCTTGGTGGCCATCAATAGCAAAGGTTCCACCCGCAACAAAATCTACTGCCCGCTGTGCTTCGTCGGGATCCATCATGTTGAGATTGAGGACAATGGAACGTCGATCCCTAAGGGCTTGGATAATTTGAGGCATTTCTTCAAAGGAATGGGGCTCACAAACAACCACTTCAGCCGGGGAGTTACTGACGCCAGGGAGGCCGATGACATTGTTACGAGTGGGGGTGGTGTTAGAGTTCATGGCAAAGTTAGAAGCAACGGTAGGGTTTTCAGGTAGACGACGGGGGGCAGGCGCACTCTCTTCGGGCAAAGGGGTGGGCATTTCAGCAGGATAGAGGGCATGATAATCGTTGTTATCAATTTCCCCTTCATAGTATTCTTCGTATTCTTCTGGTTCGCTGAAGCCTAGGAAGTTACGTATGCTGTTGAACATGGGGCTAAATATCCTTGGTTATAGGGTTTTCAATATTGATTGATGATATGCTTCGTCGGCTTGGTAGATGGTGGGCAACATCTCCAAAAATTGTTTGTCCAGGATATAAGGCTCGAAGGGTGAAGAGACTTGACCAAGACTTAGGTAATTTTGAGCATATTCTAAGGGATGAATTATCTAGGGTTTCGCCAATTTAAAATTCTTAAGCTTAGCGATCGCCTTGGGACATATGGCTTATTTTGCCCTAAAAGTGAAGTTTTGGAGAATCGACATTGATAAGATTTTGTGAATCGAACATTGCAAATTCTAGATATTTTTCATCAATAGATTTGTTGCAAGAGGATCAATTTCAAAATTCTTTATGGAACTGCGGCCATTCACTGGGGTGATCAACAAATTTTTCAGCGGTTAGATTGGCTTATTCCCGTGCCCCGAAGATCCCCTGGCCAACGCGAATCATTGTTGCTCCAGCCTCGATCGCCAGGGGATAATCACCGGACATTCCCATGGATAATTCTGTTAATTGCTCCGGTAAGCTTGCCATCTGATTCAGTTGTTCCCTGAGGGAAAATACTTGTTCAAAGGCCATCTGGGTCTCAGTGCGGGAAAGCCCCAGGGGAAGAATTGTCATTAAACCCTGAAGCTTGAGGTGTTGACAGGTGGCGAGGTGCGGTAGATCGCTCAGGAGTTGGGGAATTTCCCAGCCAAATTTATTAGGGTCAGGCAGGGGTTTGATTTGTAAACAGCAGCGGGCTGGATTTTCTAAATCGGCGGCGTACTGATCCAGTTTTTGGGCGAGGGCGAGACTATCGACGGTATGAATCCAATCGAAAAGGGCGATCGCCTTTTTTGCCTTATTTTTTTGCAGATGGCCAATAAAATGCCACCGGATATCCGGCAAGTCCTCTAATTCCGCTTGTTTTTGCTGGGCTTCCTGGAACCGATTTTCGCCAAAATCTCGAATTCCCGCCGCGTAGGCCAGGCGAATTTTTGCCGCAGAGTGGGTTTTGCTAACGGCGATCAGGCGCACCTCCGGGGGGATTTCTTCCCGTAGTCGGGCAATATTTTCGGCGATCTCATCTGACATTACTAAAAAAATGACCCGTAAATTTTAGACTCAACTAACTCGCTTATTGGAACGTCCGTTTATAGAGCGCCTGTAATACTTGAAACTCAGCCATGGCACCGGATCGGCGCACCTGACGCAGGCGATTTTCCATTTTTAACCGGGCATCCATCCGGGTGACCGACTCAAAACTCATGCCATTGGTATCTTGGTGCACAATGAAAAATAGCCGCTGGGCATAGAGCGTTGTAAATAACTCTTGCTTGTCTTCCAGTTCACAAATCCGAAAGAGCATCCCAAATGTCGGGTGATTAAAATAAGATTCCGTATTCATTCAAATTTTAGCGAGTTCACCAATAGCCACAAAGCACCCTCTCCTTCTCGGTTTTCGACCACAAAAAATCAGAGGTTAGCTTTGCTGTAATCAAAAATACACATCAAAAATATTAGACATAGTATATAGGCAAGGCTCCCCCTGGGATAGCGTGATCCAGAGTTTTCACAACTCACATCAAGGTTTTGGCGGATTCACATCCCCATCTCCCACAAGCGAAACCTAAATTGGTAGAATAAAAAGCTGCTAATTTGCCTAGCCCATTATTTTTGAAACGACCATGACTAAGCCTCGTCAATATCACATTACCACTTTCGGTTGTCAGATGAACAAGGCCGACTCTGAACGTATGGCGGGCATCCTCGAAGAGATGGGCTATCACTTCACCGAAGATCCCTATGCTGCAGATCTCGTCCTCTACAACACCTGCACGATTCGGGATAATGCGGAACAAAAAGTTTACTCTTACCTCGGTCGTCAGGCTAAGCGGAAACAAGAAAAACCCGACCTCACCCTGATCGTCGCTGGTTGCGTCGCCCAACAGGAAGGAGAAAGTCTCCTGCGCCGTGTCCCGGAACTGGATCTGATCATGGGGCCTCAACACGCCAACCGTCTCCAGGATTTGTTAGAGCAAGTTGAAGGGGGAAGTCAGGTGGTGGCGACGGAGCCAATCCATATCGTCGAGGACATTACGAAACCCCGGCGAGACAGCACGGTTACGGCCTGGGTCAATGTGATCTACGGCTGTAATGAGCACTGTACCTATTGTGTTGTCCCTGGGGTGCGGGGCACGGAACAATCGCGCTATCCAGAAGCGATCCGGGCAGAAATGGAAGAACTAGGGCGACAAGGGTTTAAGGAAGTCACGCTCCTCGGTCAAAACATCGATGCCTATGGCCGGGATCTACCGGGTACCACAGCGGAGGGCCGGAATAAATACACCCTCACTGATCTTTTATATTACGTCCACGATGTGCCGGGCATTGAGCGGATTCGCTTTGCCACCAGTCACCCCCGCTACTTTACGGAACGTTTGATTAAGGCTTGCCAGGAGTTACCCAAAGTTTGTGAGCATTTTCATATTCCTTTTCAGTCTGGGGACAATGAGGTGCTTAAGGCGATGCGACGCGGTTATACCCACGAAAAATATCGCCGCATTATCAATACCATTCGGAGTTATATGCCCGATGCTTCCATTAGTGCGGATGCGATTGTGGCGTTCCCCGGAGAAACGGAAGAGCAGTTTGAAAACACCCTCAAATTGGTGGATGAGATTGGTTTTGATCAATTAAATACGGCAGCCTATTCTCCCCGACCCGGCACCCCCGCCGCCACTTGGGATAACCAATTGTCAGAGGAAGTAAAAGGCGATCGCCTTCAACGTTTGAATCATTTGGTCGCCCAAAAAGCAGCAGAACGCTCCCAACGCTATGCCGGACGGATCGAAGAAGTGCTTGTTGAAGATCAAAATCCGAAAAATCCGAGTCAGGTTATGGGACGGACCCGGGGCAACCGCCTCACCTTTTTTGAGGGAGAGATTAATGAACTCAAAGGAAAAATTGTTGCGGTCAAAATCACCGAAGCACGGGCCTTTAGCCTAACCGGAGAAGCCGTTGAAGCCCTCGTAACCGCCTAGTAGATACTATGACCACTCAACCTTGGCTCACCCCAGCGGCGATCGCCCAAGTGCAGCTTATTTTGGATAGTTATCACCATTGGTTTGGGGCGGATTTGATTGATCGCAGTGAATCCCCCCAAAAGCAGGCGGCGATTTTATTTGATGCACCGCTGGTGGTATTTTCCCATGGCACAGAGGCCGACCCAATTTATAACTATGGTTCTCGCCTCGGTTTAGAACTTTGGGAACGGTCTTGGGAAGAATTGTTACAGATGCCCTCTCGACAGTCGGCGGAGCCTTCGGCACAGGTGCAGGCAGAGCGCGATCAATTGTTAGCCAGCAGCCGTAGCTATGGGTTTAAAACAGGTTTTTCGGGGGTGCGCATTACCAAGAGTGGGAAGCGGGTACGGATTGAGGATGTTAAGCTTTGGGACTTACTCGACCCGGCGGGAAATTACCGGGGGCAAGCTGCCGTATATTCTAAATGGACAAATTTAGATTAGGACATGAAAGAGCAATTTATCCTGTGGTTGGATCGTCTATTGGTCGCGGATGTATTTGTGGTGTTATTCGCCTTTTTTTGGTTTGCGATCGCCTTAGTTGGCCGCTCATCGGGGGTTAATCTGGGCTGGGATTTGTGGTATTCCCTCTGGGAGCCTGTGTTTACGCCAGCCATTGGTATTTTGATGTTGGGAGCAATCCTCAGTTGGGTGGTGAAAAAACTGGGCCTCTGGTTTGGTGATAAATCCGATGAACTGTCTTAACTCTCTTCCCCATTAATCCCATTAATGAGGCGCAGTCTTACTGGATTAATTAGCTAGGATTGGTGCAAATGCAACCTAGGCATTAAGTTGATGAAACTCTCTGACCGATTTTCTGAAGCGCTGGTTTTTGCGGAAAAATTGCACCGTCAGCAAGTGCGTAAAGGTTCTGGCGTTCCCTATGTGGCCCATCTCCTGGGGGTTGCCAGTTTAGTGCTCGAAGCCGGGGGTGATGAAGACGAGGCGATCGCCGCCCTGCTCCATGATGCCATCGAAGACCAAGGGGGATGGGAAACCAGAACTTTAATCTGTGAAAAATTTGGCGAGCGGGTGGCAACCATTGTCGAAGGCTGTTCCGATAGTTTTGATGGTGAAAAAAAGAAGCCTTGGCGGGAACGCGAAGAAGCTTACCTCCAGCATCTACAAACAGCTTCAGCCTCAGTGCACCTCGTTGCCATGGCCGATAAACTTTACAATGCCCAATCTATTTTGCGGGATTACCAACGGATCGGTGAAGCCCTCTGGCCCCGTTTTAAAGGCGAAAAAGAGGGCACCCTTTGGTATTACAACTCACTTTTGAAAATCTTCGATTTATCCCATCCCCTCGCCCAGGAACTGCAACAAACTCTCCAGACTTTAGAGACGCTCATTCAAACTCAATCTACCGTCAATCACCGTAACTGAATGAATTGCCAAGCGTTGTAGTTAGCGATGACTTCATAGTCTAAGTCTTTTTCTGGGAGGTGTTCTGTCTCGATCCAGACATATTGGTCTGCTTTGAGGGCATCAATGGTCTCAGTTTGGTAGTCAATATGAGGAAAATAAAATCGAATGAGCACCTTTGTTTTGCCGCCACCAATCACTGCAATTGTTTCCGTATTGGCGATCGCCTGGATTGTCGGCTGTTTAACCATGGCTTTAAATGCTGGACTAACATCCGTCAGTAGTCCCGAACCAGCTAGGATGACAAAAGCGAGCCATTGACCAACCAATAAACTCAGCACACTGCGCTGATCAAATCGTTGCCAAGCAAACAAACCAGCCCAGAGCCAACCCAGTCCCAGGGGAAAAGCAATCGCCAAATATGCCCTAGGAATCTGCTGTAAATCCAGTCTGAATAACGATAAATCAAAAGCTTTTAGAAGAGAAATGCCTACGCCAAAACTAAGAATAATGCCTCCGAAAATCCCCAATCCAAGACATAAAAAGCGGACTGTTTTCTGTAGCAATCCTTGATAATCATGAATATCGCTAGCACGCTCAATTGCCATGGCAGTAAAAATTGCCATAAAAGGATACAGGGCCAAGGAATAATGGGACAGTCGTGTTGAATAAAGCGTAATAGCTCCAAAAATAATCGTTGGTGGAATGACAAGTAAAAATCGTTGATAACGACAAAGCCTTAAAATTTCTCTATATCCTAACCCCGCAAAAACTACCCAAGGAAAACCAAGACCGAGGGTTGTCCATAAATAATAAAAATAGCCATTACCTCGCCGTTCTTCCTGGGAAAGGGAAACAAATAAATTCACTAAACTCTCGATTGAACCAGATCCAAAGCGTTGACTACTCAGTAACAACCAAATACACAGAGGCAGTAGCCCAATGCTCAAGCCTACATAAAGTGATAATTTTTGTCCTAAACGCTTTTGAATAAGATATGGAACGAGACTGAAGATTAACATTAATCCCAGGAAACCCCGGAAAAGAAGCATCATGGCGAAACAGATCCCCACAGCAAACAAATAAATATCTATCGTTTTAAGATGAAATCGTTTATCTATTTTTTGTGTCAATTGTGCTGTATAGCAGAGATTAAGCGCCCCTAGAAACAGAAAAATTGTAATGTGATCCGGATTAGCCAAATAACTGTATCGCACCCAAAGAAACTCGAGACTTAGAATTCCCCCAGCGAGCAAAGCAATTTTTTGATCACATAGAGAGACTGCAATTTTATAAACCAACAAAACACAGCCTAAAGCCAGCACAAGATTAGGCAATCTTAGGGCGATTTCATTGACCCCAAATAGAGAATAACTAAGGGCAATTAGCCAGTAAATCCCCGGAGGTTTATGGTGGGGTTCGGCCCAAGGATTTATCCAATCGCCAGTATCAAACATTAGTTTTGCTCTAGTGGCATAAAGCCCTTCATCATGAGCCATAATGCTTTGGTCGGCAAACAAACCAATGCCTAAAATAGGCACTGTCCATACACAAAGAAGAACATAGGGATTGCGTAGAAGCGATTGAAAACTGCCCATCAATACCTCTTGGATCAAGGATTTATTGCTAAACAAAAAGACAGGTATTGACCATACCTGCCTGTAATGGATTATAAAATTCTTAATTAGAGCTTTAGTAGTCGAGTTGGCCAGCGGCTTGAACCCGTTCTACCTGTTTCTTCTTCAGAACGAGGAAGATTTGAGTCAACATAATCCCAGCAACAAAGGCCATGTAGCCATAGATGCGAGCGGGATTCTGGAGGACAACTTCTGTATCTTTTTGGCCAAATCCACCGACGTTGGGGTTGTTCGTGAGGGCTTCACCAGCGGCGATCGCCTGACCTTCAGAAACAATCACTTCGGGGCCAGCCGGGATCGTATCGATCACTTCGCCCGCTTCAGTGGAAATGGTGATATCCGTACCCGCAGCCTCATTCACCGCAATATTGGTGATGGTGCCGGTGGCAGACGCTTTAAATTGATTGTTATTGCTTAGTTCACCAGTGGGATAAACCTGACCACGGCCACGGTTCGCACCGAGGTGGACTGCATATTTACCGTAGTTGATGTTCTTATCGGTTTTCGGATCGGGGGAGAGTACCGGGAAAACGATCTCTTCATATTGATCACCGGAAATCGGCCCAATGATCACGACGTTTTCTTGATCCGGAGCGTAGGACTGGAAGTAGAGACCTTCGGTTTTTTCCTTCAGTTCGTCAGAGAGACGATCAGCGGGCGCAATTTTGAAACCGTCAGGAAGCATCAAAACAGCACCAACATTGAGGCCACCCTTGGAGCCGTCCCCTAGAACTTGCTGTTGGCTGTGGTCATAGGGAATTTTGACAACGGCTTCAAAAACTTGATCGGGTAAGACAGACTGGGGAATTTCCACCTCTGCTTCTTTGGCAGCGAGGTGACAGTTGGCACAGACGATCCGGCCTGTTGCTTCACGGGGCGTTTCTGGGGCGGTTTGCTGGGCCCAAAAAGGATAGGCAGCAGCGGCTTGGGGGAAAAGGGCATCACTGGCGAAAAATAAACCAAAGGTGGCGATCGCCACGAGGCAGGCGGTCTTCAGCCGTTGCCAGATTGCCATCAGTTCAGGTGTTTTCATCGTAAATTTTTACAAGCGTTTTCTCTAATGGATGAACCCGTATGGGGTTTTTAGGCCCACCAAGGAGCTTCGTCAGTACGGAAATCGGTTTCTGTCCAGTCGGTGAAGGAGATCTTGTCATCTTCAGTCACTTCCGCATGGACAAGGGCCAAGGATAAGGGGGCCGGGCCGCGGACAACTTTCCCGGTTTCGTCATACTGAGAACCGTGGCAAGGACACATGAATTTATTTTCAGCGGTATTCCAAGGGACGACACAACCAAGGTGGGTACAGATGGCGTTGATCCCATAGCTGGAGATGGTGTTATCCCCTTCGACAACCACATAGGTGGGATCCCCTTTGAGGCCTTGGGCCAAGGAGCGATCGCCTGCGGTGTGGGTTTGGAGATAGTCGCTCACGATAATGTCATTACCGAGGGCATCTTTAGCAATCACGCCACCACCAGCGCCACCACTAGAAGGAGGAATAAAATATTTAATAACGGGATATAAACCACCGAGAGCCGTTCCCGCCGCCGTCCCCACCCAGAGGAGGTTCAAAAATTGGCGACGACCTAGATCTGGAACATCGGAGGAACCTGATAATTGAGTCATAATCAGAGCCTTTTTGTATAGTTATGTAAGCGTTTCTACAATACTTCCTATGAAGAATATCATCCAAATGGCGAGCAAAGATGGCGTTTTACCTGAGCTTGAGCCTTAGTTGGTTGCCGGATAGCCTTTAAAAAGGTTAACAAAGTTTTGTAGATAAATTATTACAGATCGGCTGAGATTAGGCTTTTGGCCACAGAAATGTCAATGAACCGCAGGAGGAGTGGGCGATGAATGGTGGAGAACTACGGGAACTTTTGTGGCGTAAATGGGGACGATCCTATGACATCCAGCTGCGACAAATTAAGGGGGAATGGTATCTCCAGGTGATGTGGAAATATTTGGAACAGGTTTCTTTTCCCCTCTCGGAGGCTCAATATGAGGAACATCTCCAGGCGATCGCCACTTATTTAGGGGAATGGGGTGTGAGTCAACAAGTCCATACTTACCTCGAAGAAACCACAGAACGCCCCAGGGTCGGCAAAGCAATTAGTATTCGTTTGGAATTGGGAGAACGGGCCTCAGAATGGCTGTTGGGTTAATCCAAAAATATTTTAATCAGAGTGTCTGTGTAGTGCTGGTGTTGGTAGCCGGACTGAGCCACAGCCCCAAGGCGATCGCCGATCCGCCGTCAGAGTTGCCCCCCTCCAAGATTGGGCCTTTGACCCCCAAGCGCAGCAACTCCGCCTCCAAACCGCCCCAACGACGATTCCCCAATATTCTCGCCTCAGTAATCCGACTCGTCTGATCATTGACCTGACCGATACCCGCTGGCCCGCTGCCACCTTGACCCAGGCCTACGACGGCACCATTCGTCAACTGCGCATTGGCCAATTTAATGACCGCACCACCCGCATTGTCTTAACCTGGGCTGGGGAAATCCCGCCCACTTGGTCGCCCACCTTTCAACGTTTGCCCCAGGCCGATGGTTCTGTGGTGTGGCGCTTTGAATTCCAAGGGGCGATCGCCAGTGCAGATCTCCCCTTCACATTTCCCCCGGCTCTCTTGCCTCCCACCCAGGCGATACCGATCCAATTGCCCCCATTGCCAGAACTTCCTTAACGGTTTGTGGCGATCGCCACTATCTTTAGACAGAAAAATATCCTCCTTGGGCTACACTCAGGGATGAATCTCCGCTTCGGGCGCTGACTTTTTATGACAAGCCGAGCAAAATTTCCCCTTGTTTTCTGAACTTCCGTGGGCAGAATTCCCCTGTCATCGCTTTGACTATTTAAATTCAGCAATTTTTTTCGCAGGCCACTGGCACGTGTTATTTCCCGTGAAACTCCTATGACTGATCTGCAACTCCGCATCCAAGCTGAGGGCTACCCAGAACGTATTGTGGTGGTCGATCAAGGGGAGTTTGTGATCGGTCGCTTGCCTGAATGTAGTCTCTCGCTACAGATGACCCAAATTTCCCGGTACCACGCCCGGATCAAACGGCGGCAACAGGCTTGGATTTTAGAGGACTTGGGCAGCACCAATGGCACATATCTTAATCACGTCCGGATTACTGAGCCCCAAACGATCCGCCAAGGAGATCTAATCCGTCTTGGCCATGCCTCAATTTTAGTCACGTTCCAGAATGTGACCCTCGACGAAACCACAGATCTACAGGCCGACCAATGGGGATCGGGGCGCACCATTCTCCGTAACGCCGAAGATCTCAAGGAGCAATGGCTACAGGGGGAAGAAGGCTATGGTCATCAGCCCCACACGGAAACGGCGATCGCCCGCCTCAAGGAGTTGGTGGACATTGTGAAACAACTTAGTTCTGCCGAATCCATTGAAGCTATTTTTCGCCTGACCCGGAATGTTATTTTTCAGGAATTGCCAGGCTTAGAACGGCTGGCGCTACTCATTGATATTCGGGGCAATGGCAAATTAGAACTCCTCAGTGCTGCGGCCCAGAGTCTCCCGGATAATCACCCGGCCATCCGCACCAGTGCTTGGATTAGTCAATCGGTCTGCCAAAAGGTCTTTAAAGAAAGGGTTGCCCTCAAATCCGTAGATGCCCAGAGCGACCAGCGCTTTGCGGGGGAAGATAGCATTTTGGCAAAGGGGATTCGAGGAGTGTTGGCGGTGCCCCTATGGGATCAAACAAAAGTGGTGGGAGTTCTGTATGGTGATGCCCACTTGAAGTTAGATGAATCAGAACCGTTAACCGATGATGATTTAAGTTTTTTTTCGACCATTGGCCATCTGTTGGCGGCCAGTGTGCAACGGTGGTTGCTGAGCCGTCGTCTCCAGGAACAGGCCCAAATTCGCCAAAAACTAGAGCGTTACCATTCGCCTGCGGTGGTACATCAATTAATTTCGGTGGGAGCGTTAAAAAATGGGCGACTCCCCCCTAGGGAAGCGGAAATCAGTATTTTATTTGCAGATATCGTTAATTTTACGCCCATTGCGGAGCAGTCTTCCCCCAGTGCCATTGCGGATTTGCTGAACGTTTTTTTCGAGGAGATGCTCCACTCGGTGTTTTCCCAAGGGGGAACCCTCGATAAATTTATTGGCGACTGCATCATGGCGTTTTTTGGGGCACCAGAACCCCAGATCGACCATGCTGAACGGGCGATCGCCACTGCCATGGGCATGCTCAACCGCCTTGATCAGCTAAATTTACAAAATATCTGGCCCCAACCGATTCAACTGCGGGTTGCGGTAAATAGCGGCAAGGCTTTTGTGGGCGATGTGGGCAGCTCCCAGCGGGTAGACTACACGGTTCTGGGGGGAACGGTGAATCTTGCGGCCCGCCTTGAGACCATTTGTCCACCGGGGGAATGTGTGATCACCGATGCGACATATCAAGCGATTGGCGATCGCCACCAGGATTTATTTATTCCCATGGGTGCTGGGCGATTTAAAGGCATTGACCGCCCCATCCAGGTTTACCGTACCCAACGGCACCGCCACCCCAAACCGCTATCGTTAAAAAGCACCGAGGTTTCCAGCTCCTAGGTTTTTGGCATTTCATCACGGCTCTGCAAAATAAATTCGGCGATCGCCAAATCTCCTGGCGTCGTAATTTTGAGGTTTGTTTCTTCCCCAGAGACAATTTTCACAGGCAGACCACAACGCTCGAACAAAGCCGCATCATCGGTCACTTCCCAACCCAGGGTTTTGCCTTTTTCGTGGCAATCCTTGAGGCGCTGCACCGTAAACCCCTGGGGCGTCTGGGCAGCCCAAAGCTTCGCCCGCTCCGGCGTCTCTTTGACCCAACCTTGTCCATCTACCACCTTAATGGTGTCCTTGACGGGGATCGCCGCAATTAAGCCCTCACAGGTTTCTAGGGCCGCTGCACAGCGATTAAATAGCGCCGGGGTGGCCAAACATCTTGCCCCATCGTGGATCAGCACCTGGGTTGCCTCTGGGGGAAGGGCTTGTAGGCCGTTATAAACTGATTCTTGGCGAGTTTTGCCACCTCGAATCAGTTGGACAGGCTTAGAAAGCTTTAAATCGGCCAAAATTGCCTCAAAGTCCGGAAAATCTAAGGGCTGTCCCATGATGCCAATCCAGGCCACCGAATCCGCCGCCGCCGCTGCTTGGAGCGTCCAACTAAAGAGCGGTTTATCCTGTAGTGTCATCAGCAGTTTGTTGCGATCGCCGCCCATCCGTTTGCCGACGCCCGCCGCAGGCAATAACAAGTGCACCATGGCTTTTCCCTAAGTTACTAAACGTTTCCGCCTATTCTCTTCTAAAATGATGCTGGATACGTAAGTTTATACCCCCAAGATGCGCATACTAGCCCTAGTTCCCGGAGGAGTTGGCGACCAAATCCTCTTCTTCCCGACCCTCGCTGATCTCAAGGAACGTTATCCCGAAGCCATGATTGACGTTCTGGTCGAACCCCGTGCCAAGGCAGCCTATCGCGTCTGTCCCCAGGTTCATGAAGTGCTGACCTTCGACTTTAAAGATCGCAATGGCCCGGCTGACTATCTCAATATTCTCGGCACCATCCGCGATCGCGAATACGAAATTGCCCTCTCCCTCGGCAAAAATTGGGCTGTGGGCTTCCTGCTCTGGCTGAATGGAATTCCCACCCGCGTGGGCTACAAAACCGCAACATCTTGGTTTATCTCCAATCCAGCCCCCCTCAACGAAAACCAATACGCAGCGGCCCTCTACCACGATCTCCTCAAAGGCTTAGGCATTGACACCGATTGTCCATCCCCCAGTATCACAGTGCCCAATGGGGACATTCAGTGGGCCGAAGGGGAACAAAAACGCCTGGGCTTAACCGAGGGGTATATCCTGATCCACGGTGGTGCCAGTCAACTCTCCCAAGCCAAGGGCATCAACAAACTCTACCCTGTGGCAAATTGGCAACCGATCATTGAAGATATCCAGAGTAAGCAGCCAAACCTCCCGATTGTCTTGCTCCAAGGCCCGGACGATGCCCCTTGGGTCACGGAACTCATTGCCCTTTATCCAGCGCTAAAGGTGACACGGCCTGAGGATATTGGTAAAGCAGCAGCCATGATTGCCGGGGCCAACTTGATGGTTTGTACAGATAGTGCGCCGATGCACCTGGCCGCCGCCGTGGGGACTTACACCATTGCTCTCTTTGGTGCGACCCACGCCGAAAAGCTCTTACCGCCAAAGAATGATAAATTGATTGGCATCCAGTCTCCCACTGGAAAAATGGCAGATATTCAACCCAAAGACGTATTGGCTCAAATTTGGCGTGGCTAAACCAGCAGTTTTCCTTGATCGTGATGGTGTCCTTAACATCGAAGCAGGATATATTCACACCCTCGAAGACCTGAATCTAATTCCAGGGGTGGCGGCGGCTGTGCGATCGCTCAACGATCAAGGAATTTTTTGCTGCTTGGTTTCCAACCAATCGGGGCCAGCCCGGGATTACTACGGCATTGACCATGTAGAAGCCCTCCACACCAGACTGCGTACCCTCCTAAACCAAGAAGCGGCGGCCCACCTCGATGCGCTGTATTATTGTCCCTACTTAAGCCAGTCAGCTGGGGGCACCCACCCAGACTTTACCCAGTGGGGCACCTGGCGCAAGCCGAATACGGGAATGTTGGTGACAGCGGCCTGGGAACATGATTTAGATTTACGCCGTAGTTTTATGGTGGGGGACAAGGCGACGGATATTGACCTCGCTCACAACGCTGGCCTCCGGGGAATTTTGGTTCAAACAGGCTACGGTAAACAAGTCCTCAGCGGCAAATATCAACACCACACCAAGCCCGATTATGTCGCCAAGGATCTCCAAGATGGGGTGAATTGGGTATTACAACAGCTCCAAAAGAAGCCATAGGAATCAAGAAAATACGGAAATCCGCATCTGGGGATGGGGGCGATCGCCGCCTTGAGGTTTTCCCAAGTTCCGGCAAAATAGAGGACGAATCCTTAGACCAAGTTGGAAGCATACGACCTATGGCAGTCCTCGAAAAAGGCAATATTACAATCCATACCGAGAATATTTTCCCGATAATCAAAAAATCTCTGTATACCGACCACGAGATCTTTTTACGGGAACTCATCTCCAATGCCGCCGATGCGATCACCAAGCGCAAAATGGCAAAAATGGCCGGTGAAAGTAGCGTTGATGTGCCCGATGGGGAAATCATTATTGACGTTAACAAGGAGAAAAAACAACTCTCCATTACTGATAATGGCATTGGGATGACCGCCGACGAAATCAAAAAATATATTAACCAAGTCGCCTTTTCGAGTGCCGAAGAATTTATTCAAAAATATGGCAAGGATGCGAACGATTTAATCGGGCATTTTGGTTTAGGGTTTTATTCCGCCTTTATGGTGGCCACCCACGTAGAAATTAATACCCTTTCCTGCAAAGATAGTGCGGAAGCGGTTCATTGGAGCTGTGATGGTTCCCCCGAATTTCAACTTAGTGCCAGTGACAAAACCAGCATCGGCACGACCATTACCCTCACCATGATGGACGAGGAAACAGAATATTTAGAATCCCAACGGATTCGCCAATTGGTCAAAACCTATTCTGATTTTATGCCCGTTGCCATTCGCTTTGAAGGGGAACAAATCAACAAACAGCGGGCCATTTGGAAAGAATCTCCCCAGAATTTAACCGACGAAGATTACCTCGAATTTTATCGCTATCTTTATCCTTTCCAAGAAGATCCGCTGCTGTGGGTTCACTTGAATACGGACTATCCTTTCTTGCTCAATGGCATTCTTTATTTTCCGAAACTGCGCCCGGACATTGATGTTACTAAAGGACAAATTAAGCTGTTCTGTAATCAGGTTTTCGTCAGTGACCATTGTGAAGAAGTCATCCCTGAATTTCTGATGCCGCTGCGGGGCGTTGTGGACAGCACCGATATTCCCCTCAATGTTTCCCGCAGTGCCTTAACAAACCACCGGACAGTGCGCCGCATCTCCGATTACATCGCCAAAAAAGTTGGCGATCGCCTGAAGTCCCTCTACAACGAAAGCTATAGTGACTACGTTAAAAGTTGGGAAGATGTCGGCACCTTTGTGAAGTACGGTAGTATCCGCGATGAGAAGTTTAAAAAACAAGTCGAAGACATTCTCATTTACCGCACAACCCACCAACCGGAAACAGCGGTAACGACCCCTAAAGTAGAAGTACAGGGTAATGATGGCGATGTGTGGGAAGACGTGAAATCCGAAGACACCCAGGCAACGTCTACGGCCCCCTACACAACCCTCAAAGATTATTTAGAGCGCAATAAAGAGAAGCACGAAAATCGCGTTTTTTATTGCACCGATCCCAGCACCCAGGGCACTTACATTGAACTGTACAAAAACCAAGGTTTAGAAGTCCTTTACATGGACTCCTTTATTGATACCAATTACTTCATTCCTTTCCTAGAACAGGAATACAGCGATGTGAAGTTTTCACGGGTGGACTCGGAGCTAGATCAAAGCCTCGTAGAAGACGATAAGGCCAGTGAAATTGTTGACCCGAATACCAACAAAACCCGTGGCGACGTCGTTAAAGAGTTGTTTGAAAAGGCAATTGGGAAACCAAAGGTCAACATCAAAACCCAATCGATTAAATCCGCAGAAACAGCGGCAACGCCCCCGGCAATGGTGCTTTTACCAGAGGCCATGCGACGTCTGCAAGAGATGACGGCGATGATGCAACAAACGACGATGCAATTCCCAGAAGATCATGTGTTGATGATTAATTTGTCGCATCCCTTGATCGAAAATATTTACCAACTCAGCCAGGGTTCAATTATCCAAGCAGATGGCAAAGCCTCGAACCAGGAAACCATCGATATGATGTGTCAGCACGTTTATGATTTGGCATTAATGGCCCAGAAGGCCTTTGATGCGGAGGGGATGAAAGCGTTTGTGGAACGTTCGAACCAAGTGTTGACCCGTTTAACCCAGAAGTAAGCCTTCATTTAACTCGCCCGATGATCTCCCCCCCGGTGGGGAGATTTTTTTTGTAAACACAATTAACGGACGGGCATTGCGCTATGCTCAGTAGCTGTCCCTCTGCGTAACATTTGGCTATGGCTCGCCTCTCCCAAGAATTGCACCGTTATTTTTTTGAAGAAGACCGTGGTGAAACCGTTAGTTTAGCCCAGGCGATCGCCCTCGCAGAGGAAAAAGTCTTTGGGGTCATTTTGCTACTGTTGGCTTTTCCGTCGGCCCTGCCAATTCCGGCCCCAGGCTATTCGACGCCCTTTGGGATTTTAATTTTTGCGATCGCCCTCCAGTTGATTTTTGGGCGGAAAAAACTCTGGCTTCCGGTTGCTTGGCAACGAAAAACCGTCAAAACGACCATGGCCCAGGGCATCCTGAAAAAAGGTCTCCCTTGGCTCAAAAAAATTGAGGCGATCGCCCACCCCCGGTTTCCCATCGTTTGCCAGAGTCGCCTGGGTCGCACAGTTATGGGTTGTACCATTGCCCTGATGGCTACCTCGATGATGATCCCCATTCCCGGCACCAATACCCTCCCGGCCATGGCGATTTTCCTCACCGCCTTTGGCCTCCAAGAGGACGATGGCTTGATCAGTGGCGCTGGGGTTGTTTTCTCTGTTGTCATTGCCGTGCTGATGGTGTCCGTCATTTATGTGTTCTTCAACGGTGGCCTCAGCCTATTGGATCTGCTCAAAGACTGGGTCACGGTACGATTAGGGGGCTAGTTGTTTTCGTTTTGTTGCCGCCATGTCCCAGTTCCCATCCCTAGAAGCCGCCCTCAAACACTTCTTTGGATATGACAATTTCCGCCATGGCCAAAAGGCGGTCATTACCGCTGCCCTGGAAAACCGTGACGTCCTGGCTCTGATGCCAACGGGGGCCGGTAAGTCCCTTTGTTTTCAACTGCCCGCCCTGCTGAAACCAGGGTTGACGGTGGTGATTTCTCCTTTGATTGCCCTAATGCAGGATCAAGTCGATGCCCTGACAGACAATGGCATTGGTGCAACTTTCCTAAACAGTACCCTCAACCTCGACCAAGCGCGATCGCGAATCCAGGCAATTTTTAACGGCAATATTAAACTTCTCTACGTTGCCCCAGAACGGCTGTTTAACGAGGGCTTTCAGCAACTACTCACAGATGTAGATCAGACCATTGGCCTGACTGGATTTGTGGTGGATGAGGCCCACTGTGTTTCAGAATGGGGCCATGATTTTCGCCCAGAATACCGTCAACTGAGTCGCATCCGGAGACGCTACCCCCGGACTCCTTGCCAGGCCTTTACCGCTACCGCCACCCAGCGCGTCCGGGAAGATATTATTGATCAACTTGCCCTACAGAACCCCAGCTTTCACTGCACCAGCTTTAATCGCCCCAACCTTTACTACGAGGTTCTTCCCAAAGACCGGAAAAGTTACACGCAACTGCTGCGCTATGTTCGTCAACGGCGTGGGCAACCGGGAATTATCTACTGTTCTAGCCGCAAAAAAGTAGACGAGTTGGCCGATCGCCTCAAACAAGATGGCGTTAAAGCCTTGCCCTACCATGCAGGACTGGCCGATCGTTTACGGGCGGATTATCAAGAGCAATTTATCCGGGATGATGTGCCTGTGATGGTCGCCACCGTTGCCTTTGGCATGGGCATCAACAAACCCGACGTGCGCTTTGTGGTGCATTATGATTTACCGACCAATTTAGAACGCTATTACCAAGAGTCGGGTCGTGCGGGTCGGGACGGGGAGCCTGCCCACTGTACTCTGTTCTATCGGGCAGGGGATATTAAAAGAGCCGAATATTTCATTGAATTCAAGGAAGACGAACAGGAAAAACGAATTGCCTACCAGCAACTGCAAAAGATGATCGACTATGCCGAGGGGATCGATTGTCGGCGGACGATCCAACTGAGCTATTTTGGGGAGCAATTTCCGGGGGACTGTGGCGGTTGCGATAATTGCCAGAATCCTCGCCCCGTCGAAGATTGGACGATTGAGGCCCAGAAGTTCTTATCCTGTGTTGCCCGCTGTCGAGAACGTTATGGCATGACTTACATTATCGATGTGTTGCGGGGTTCCAAGAAAGAAAAAATTATTCAAAATGGTCACCATCAACTGTCTACCTATGGCATTGGCCTCGACCATACTAAGGAAGCATGGAAAAATTTAGGGCGATCGCTCCTACATCAGGGCTTGATGACCGAAACAAGCGATGGCTATCGGGTCTTGAAGCTCAACGCTCGCAGTTGGGAGATTCTGCGACAACAGAAAACAGTGAAAATTGCTGTGGAACGGCGGCAAACGGCCCAGGAAATTCTGGGGATTTCTGAAAGTCGCCTCGATGCGGAAATTCTTTTTGGGCAACTGCGACAACTGCGGAAACAATTGGCCGATGCAAATTGGGTTGCCCCCTATATGATTTTTTCCGATGCGACCCTCCGGCAAATGGCAACTCGGCGACCCTGCACCCAGGCAGATTTTTGTCTGATTTCTGGGGTAACGAGTGCGAAATACCAGCGTTATGGGGAGCCTTTCCTCGCGGCGATTCAGGAATTTTGCGCCAACCAGGAGCCACCGAAACCCCAGGTCAATGGCACCCAGTTACTCACCCTCCAGCTTTATCAACAGGGCCTTTCGGTTACAGAAATTGCCAAGCGGCGCAGTCTGACGGCGGGGACGATCAACGAGCACCTGGCAACATTACTCCAGAATGGCGAGATTACTGACCTAGACCGCCTCGTCAAACCAGCCGCCCAAGTGGAAATTGAAAAGGCGATCGCCACCGTGGGGCCAGAATCCTTAACGCAGTTGCGGGAGCACCTCCAGGAAAAATACAGCTATGATGCGATTAAACTGGTACGGGCTAAACTGCTGCAAACTGCAAAATCAGCCTAGAATCTTGAAATTTACTGGAGATTGAGAAAATTATCTAAATCTTCAAGGACTTTCGGTGGAAAGCGACGAATATCCTCTAACCATTCTAAATCCCGGTAACGATCGTCTAAACCCGCTGCGGCCACCCAGTTACTTTCAGCCTCGCCGAATTGATGGTTCCCCCAGAGCATCGCTGTCAGGGCCACTCGCGCATCGGCAAACATCGGGTATTTGCGCACCAGGCCTTTCATTCGCTGGATCGCTTGGTTGTTTTCGCCAACTTGATACAGAGCAAGGGCATAACTTTCGGCGGCCCAGGCAAAGCGAGGATCAAGTTCCGTTGCTTTCTGGTAGTCCTGGCGGGCCTGTTCCCAATTGCCCAAACTGCCGTAGGCATTGCCGCGATTGTGGTAGGCGATCGCCTCTTGGGGATCGAGTTCAATGGCTTTGTCATAGTCGGCGATCGCTTCGCTAAACCGTTGCTGTTGTTCGAGGATCGCACCGCGATTAAAGTAGGGTTCGACTTGGTCTGGGGCCAGGCGAATCGCTTCATTGAGATCGTCAAGGGCTGCATCAAACTGATTTAAACTCGCCCTCGTATTGCCTCGGTTGCTCCAGAGGGCCGGATTTTGGGGAAATGCTTCAATTAAATCGGACCAAATTTTTTCGGCGGTAAACAAATCACCTTTTTTCGCTGCCTGGATCGCGGTTTGGGTGAGGCGATCGCCTTCAGAGATTTGAGCATTAGTAAGGGCAACACTAGGCCAACAAAGGCTAATCCACAGCAGCAGACTACACAGAAAACTAAAAATTGGGCGCATAGATAAATCGCTCAACGGCGTTCAGAGAAAGGGCTAAGGGTACTATAACGCGTCTCTACCAAGTGACTTTTCCGGCCAGGTCGGCGGCCTTTTTTTCGCCAATGCCCGACACCCGTTGCAGATCCGTCAAACCAGAGTAGGGACGGCCTTCGATAATCCCTTGGGCGAGGCTGGGGCCAATGCCAGGTAGGGTTTCGAGTTCGACGGCACTGGCGGTATTAAGGTTCACAGGGCCATCGGTGGCGGCCACGGTACAGTCAGCGGGAATCGGTTTTTGTTTGCTGGCGATAAAGGGCGGAATCCCCAGGTAGGCCGTGGTATAAAACTGATCGAATTCAGCTTGAAATTGTTGGGCGATCGCCTCGTTCTGGATAATTAAGAGGGTTTCGTCGTTCTGGTTGTTGGCAGCAGCCGACCAATTGTGGGAGCCGGTAATTACGGTTTTGCCATCGATAACGGCGAATTTGTGGTGAAATTTGTCCCCCTTGGGTAATTTTGGCGTGCCGACAGTTTGGATGGGGTTAGCCCAGGGCCGATTAAAGGGGTCACATTTTTCCTTGAGATTCACCCCCAACAGATCCAGCCCATCGCTATATTCCCGAAAGGCAAAACTCGGATCAATTAAGGCGCGGATTGCAGTGCCCGCTTGGGCTTCTTTTTCTAAAATATTGGCGATTTTTTGCTCAGAGAACACGAATAGGGCCAGGCTAATCGACTCTTGGGCTTGGGCGAGGGTGCTGCCAATGAGACCATTGCTCGTATTTTCCCAGGGCTGGGAACTAGAGAAAGGCGAAAACTGAACGGTGACGCGACTGTTACCCACGCTAAAGGTTTGGGGCGGTTCCTGAAGTTTCTGGACTCCAAACTTACGCCCTGTCCACATCTCCTCAAATTCTGTTGTAAAAACCTGGGCGATCGCCGCATCTTGGATCCGCATTAGGTGATTTGCATTGCCCCTGGTTTCCGGGTTGGCGAAATCTCCGTGGATGCCGCTTAATGTCCAGTTTGCTGAGCCGGTGATCACCGTTTCCCCATCGACCACCATAAATTTGTGGTGCATCAGGCCGCTCCCTTTGGAACCGTCGGCGGTGTCGTCTAAAATCGGAATCTTTGCCCGTTCTAAAATGGCGATCGCATCATATTTAGCCGTCTCTGCCGCATCCAAAAAGCCATCTTGGTTTTCGTCGGCGAGGGCGACAAATTCTTGGTATTTTCCCTGATCCCGTTCATCGAGTTCTAAAATTTCTGTCGAATCAGGTTCGGCCCAGGGTTGACGGTAATTATTTTCGACGATGACGCGAATTGTGATTCCCGCAGCGGCTTGGTCGGCCAGAGCTTCAGCTACCAGGGGCAAGTTCAACTCCTGAATCGCAATATCAATGGTGCTTTGGGCACTGTTAATGCCCTCGATTAGAATAGCTTCGAGGTTATCCCCTGGGCGTTTCAGTTGGCGGTAGGGTTCGGTGTAACTAATACGTCGGCCTTGACGCTGATTGAAATACACCTGAATGGATTCATCCTGGGGCGATCGCCCCCTTCCCCCCTGGCAACCCAGCAGACCAACGGCCAACAGACCCCAAAGAACGAAAAATGGGCGGCGAGCGGCGGGATTAACCATCGAAGATTTAAGAGCGCGACACCACCCTTATACCTAATAATCGTAAGGATTTCTGGGGGTGGGAATTGGTTCGACGGCACTGGCTTGGATCACCAACTGACGCTGGGGCAAATTATTATCACCCTCAGCTTCTGTGGTGAGTTGGAGATCCTCGGTAATCATTTCCCCCGTGACTTCTACCCAAGAGTCCGGCGCAAAGGCTTGGCGATCGCCTTCGAGTTTCACGGGCAATCCCACCGGATAGGCATCCACTGCACAACAGGTCAACACAAACCGCGACACCATCATGTAATTGTCCGGCAACTGGGGCAGGTGAGTCACAAAGCCGTTCACCTTCACCGGATCCCCCGTATAGGCATCGGGTTCCGGGTAAACATTCAACGTCCGAATCCAATCCAATAACGTCCGCTCCTCTGGGGAGGTACCGACCCGAAAACTTTCCGGTTGACTCCGGGTGAGGGGCAATTCTTCCGTTAAACCCCGTTGAATCGCCGTTTGGCTCGACAAAATGGTCGGCGGGATCAAAAATCCGGCGATCGCCACCACAATTAATAGAGCACTCCCCACATTCTGGGGTAATAGCGTAATGTGCTGCACCGACTCCCCGCCACTAACTTGGGGACGCACCTGTTGTAGTAATTTTCCCAACCCCAGCAGAAGGAGAATGATCCCCGCCGCCACACATAAACCGAAGTAATTAGGGTGGATCAACAGAGCTAGCTGGCCCGTAATCGCATACTTGAGCAGCAAAGCTCCCCACAACAACAGGGCCGTAATATCAAACCAAGGGGCCAAACCAGCCGCTTTCGGAGCAGAAAAATTAACCATTGCGTTCCTGGAAAAAATACCTCAAACAACTATCACCCGTTTCCGTTAAGGCCACCCTAAAACAAACGTGTTGCCTCTTCATCAGCCATCAGTTCTTGATCCTCGGCCAACATCGCCGGATCAATGAGCGTAATGTCAAAGGGATCTTCTTCCCCTGGCTGAGTGCGCTTTGAAGCACGCGGCGATCGCCGTTCATAACGACCCAAAATTTGGGGGCCAAACGTGACGACATCCCCATCCTGGAGTGTGACCGCATTCACTTTGTTCCCATTGACCAAAATGCCATTGGCACTCGCCTCCTGCAAACCGTCCCCATCAACAATGCGATAGTAAACATGATCATCCGTGAGATGCCGGACTAAGGTGGCATGGAGACGAGACACAAACTGAGACTGGAGGTGAATCGCACAACTACTACGACGCCCAATAGAATAGCGAGCATCCGTCAAAATATATTCCCGTTGTCCAGTGTCATCTTGGACAACAAAAACATGTTGAGGTTGATTCATTGTGACGGTAGGAGCAACAGCCATGGATTCCAAATCAGTGCAGAAAAATTGTCGTTAAACAAAGACAATACTAAGTCCTCACATTTAAACATATCAGCTCAACATTCAATCGTGGTGTGAACCTACAAAGCCCAATTCATGTTCAGTCTCTAGGATTGTCCTATCCTATCGAAGTGCCGTCTTTTTTGGTCAACCCGTAACAAATTCAATCACAAACAAAAAACCCATTACCGGCAACAGCGGGCATGGGTTACGGCTGAGACAAAAATTTAGTGTAGCGTTGCGAGAAAAACAGACCCTAAAGTCATTCCCTCAAATTAACCGAAACGGCCACTGACATATTCTTGGGTGGCCTGTTCCCGGGGATTTTGGAAAATAACCTCCGTGCGGTCACATTCCCCTAGATAGCCCTGGCGGGTACCATCATCATTGGTTTTCACGTTGAAAAATGCCGTCATATCAGCGACCCGCGAAGCCTGTTGCATATTATGGGTCACGATAACAATCGTGTATTGCTCTTTGAGCTGGTGGATCAACTCTTCAATTTTGAGGGTCGAAATCGGGTCTAAAGCAGAACAAGGCTCGTCCATCAGTACCACCTCTGGCTGAATGGCGATTGTCCGGGCAATACAAAGCCGTTGCTGTTGCCCCCCAGATAGGGCGAGGCCACTTTGACGCAATTTGTCCTTAACCTCATCCCAAAGAGCGGCTTGGCGCAGTGAGCGTTCTACCAGTTCGTCCATGTCGCCCTTGTAACCATTGATCCGTGCCCCATAGGCGATATTGTCATAGATCGATTTGGGGAAGGGGTTTGGCTTCTGGAACACCATGCCAATGCGACGGCGCACTTCCACTGGATCTACACCGGATCCGTAGAGACTACTGCCGTGGTAAGCAATGTCGCCATCTATGCGGAAAGAAGGAATGAGATCATTGAGACGGTTATAGCAACGCAGCAGAGTGCTTTTACCGCAACCAGAGGGGCCAATAAATGCTGTTACTTGATTTTTGGGAATGTTGAGGTAAACGCCTTTGATCGCCAGGAAGTTACCGTAATAGACACTGACATTTTCTGTCTGCAGAACGTAGTCTGTGGCGTTTGCATTGTCGAGTTCAATCATTGGAAAAGCAGCTTATCTAGGCCGGATGCGGGGAGTCAAGAAAATAGTCAATCACTTGCCGAATGACTTGATGGGGCTAATGTTGAGGCTTGTTTAAATCTGAGAAGAGCTTAACGATGGAGAGGGTTTCCGCGTTTGCCAGCTTTATCAGTTTTGCCTAGACCATTAGAATACAAAACCTTCGGCTCCAGTATATTATCAGTCCTGCGACATCTTGACTTTAAGAACAGGTAAACCTTTTGATTGGTGCTAGATAGGGTCGTTCTTTGTCGGTTATTGTTAGGTTGAACTAAAGCGGAAAGCTTGATCTTTCAAAGATTTCTGGTTGACAATTGGAGTCTTTTTTACTGGCGTGGTGGGGCCATGTCCAATTGGGGTAAATCTAAATCATGGGGATCGATGTCATCGGCTTTGACTTCTTGGATTGGACTGACCTGAAACACAATTTTAAAAATTTGCCGATTACGCTTGCGTAAGAATTCCTCAACGAGGAGAGCCTGTCTGGGGGTAATTTCTTTTTTCGCCTGGAGATTAACGTAGATAATCGGCGGGGAAGAAGTCCAGTCAACCCGCACCCGAACATTTTCAACGTCCTGACCAACAGTGACGGTTTTAGTTGTGAGCTGGCTGGTAATGGTTTGTTGCAGGCGGAGTTGTTGCACGAGTTGAACAAATCTTGCCCCCAGGGGTACTAACAAAATCAGGGTTAGGGCCATCGTCCAACCCAGGGCGTGGTTGATCTCGGCATAACCGGCCAAAATATAAACCACCATGCAAGCAAGGGTAATGCCGAGGAGGTTGGTTAGATAGAGTAAGAAAGCGCCACGGGAGTAATTGAAATAACCTTGGGAAAAAGATAGGCCCACCACACAGAGGGGAGGCATCAGGGCAACGGCGATCGCCGTCCCTGCGAGGGCATCGCTAATCCCTCGGCGCACCTTCGCAAAACCGCTAATCCCCCCAGCGGCCACGGCAATACCAAGGTCGATCAGATTTGGCTGCGTCCGAGCCGTCAGTTCCGAGCCAAAATCAGGGATGCCAATGACGACGCCGATCATCCAGGATAAAGCCAGGGAAAGGGCGGTTGCGCCGGTAATCGAATACAGCGATCGCCAAAATAATTTCAATTCCCCTTCTAGGGCGGCAAAGGCCAATCCCCGCAACGGCAACATGAGCGGCGCCACCAGCATCGCCCCAATAATCACAGCCGTACTATTACTAATGAGCCCAAAGGTGGCAATAATACAGGAGCTGACCGTCAACATCACAAAATTAAGCCGCCAGCTCGCCTCGATCAAAAGCTGCCGATACAGACGCCGCGTCTTTTTCCCCGTCACCGGGCGAGGAATAAACCACTGCACAAAATCGACCCAACCCAACCACCATTCCATCACTACCCCATAGGCTTGGGGATTACGGTATAGCCGTCGTCGATACCACACCATCGCTGTTAAGACTCCTGGACAAATAGACACACAAATGCGATTTCGATTGTAAAAGCTTGGTTCCTCTCTGGTGGGATTTGCATGGATTTCTTTACCCGTGACAAACCCCGCCTTCGTTCAACCCCACAATTCAAGAGATTCTGACGGAGGACTTACTTTTTGGGAGAGAAGATTTTATAATGGTAATTCTGTAAAAATCTGTAGTTAATCCCATGGCAGTTCCAAAGAAGAAAACCTCAAAGGCAAAGCGTGACCAACGCCGGGCCCACTGGAAGCGTAAGGCAACCATCGAAGCCCAAAAGGCCCTTTCCCTTGGCAAATCCGTACTCACTGGTCGTTCTAGCTTTGTTTATCCTTCCCCCGAAGACGACGAAGAGTAAATTCAGTATTTTTCTGGCCCCAGTGCCCTCTAAATCTCTTATTAAAAATAAATATAATTCTGATACAGCAAGGTGGAAAGTTTTCCGCCTTTTTTTGTGACAAAGGCCCATGTCCAACAAAGAACTGCCGCCGCAATATCGCCGGAGAGTTACCCTACTAATCCCAAGGGAAATAAAGGTAGACTATGTAACAGTCAAAATTTAGCCTACCTTGCGAGCCTCACCGTTTATGACCGCCAAAACTGCCATTTCTGCTCCCCAGTACGATGTGATTGTCATTGGTTCCGGTATCGGGGGCCTCGTCACGGCAACCCAATTAGCAGCAAAAGGGATCAAGGTGCTGGTGCTAGAACGCTATGTGATCCCCGGTGGCAGTGCTGGTTATTTTGAGCGGCAGGGTTATCGGTTTGATGTGGGCGCTTCGATGATCTTTGGCTTTGGCGATCGCGGCACCACCAATCTCCTCACCCGGGCCCTCGCCGCAGTGGATATGTCAATTCCGACCATCCCAGATCCGGTGCAAATTCATTACCATCTCCCCAATGATCTTGAGGTCAAGGTACACCGTGACTACGAAGAATTTTTAACGGAGTTGACGGCACGGTTTCCCCACGAAGCCAAGGGCATTCGTAAATTTTATGATGAATGCTGGAAAGTATTTAATTGCCTCAATAGCATTCAGTTGCTTTCCCTCGAAGAAATTCGCTACCTGCTGCGGGTCTTTATGCAGAAACCCTTTGCTTGCCTGGGGTTACTTAAATATTTACCCAAAAATGCTGGGGATCTCGCCCGTCAATATATTAAAGACCCCGAACTGCTGAAGTTTATCGATATGGAATGTTACTGCTGGTCAGTGGTGCCAGCTGAACTGACTCCCATGATTAATGCGGGTATGGTGTTTAGCGATCGCCATTATGGGGGCATCAACTATCCAGAAGGCGGAGTGGGCCAAATCGCCCTCAAGCTGGTTGAAGGTTTAGAGCACCATGGCGGTGAAATCCAATACGGTGCAAATGTCTACGAAATCATCACCGACCAAGGCCAGGCCGTCGGCGTGCGTTTAGCCAATGGCACCGAGTATTTCGCCAAAAAAGTCATTTCCAATGCCACCCGCTGGGACACTTTTGAAAAACTGCTCCCCAGTGAAAATAAACCCTTTTTTGAAGAAAAGTGGACGGAGAATTACCAAAAATCCCCCAGTTTTCTCAGCGTTCACCTCGGTGTCAAAGCCGATGTTCTTCCTCCTGGGACGGAATGCCACCACATTTTGCTCGAAAATTGGGACACCATGGAAGCCGAACAGGGTACTATTTTTGTTTCTATTCCGACGCTCCTCGATCCGAGTCTGGCCCCTGAGGGATACCACATCATTCACACCTTTACCCCCAGTTGGCTGAGCGAATGGCAAGGCCTTTCTCCCCAGGAATATGAAGCCAAAAAAGAAGCCGCCGCCTGGCAACTCGTAGATCGCCTTGAAGCTATTTTTCCAGGATTAGATGCGGGATTAGACTACATGGAAGTGGGGACACCGCGCACCCACCGTAAATTCCTCGGACGGGTCGATGGCTCCTACGGGCCGATTCCCCAGCGCAAACTTTTGGGGTTATTGGGAATGTTTAATTTTGCTGGTTTTCCACCCCGGGTCAATAAAACAGAAGTCTCTGGACTTTATTGTGTCGGCGATAGTACCTTCCCCGGACAGGGCTTAAATGCTGTGGCGTTTTCTGGTTTTGCCTGTGCCCACAAGGTGGCGACAGATCTCGGCTATTAAGTGACAGGCACAAGAAAGGCGATCGCCCTTGGGAAAAACAAAAAAAGAGGGGTGCAATCCCCCTCCTTCGATCTTGTATTTACTTTCACGTTGAAAACTGACAGTTACCGTGGCGTCAGCTTCGCAATGGTGGCATTTTGGTAATAGTGACGCAGAATTTGTTGGTAATCAATGCCCTGGGCTGCTAAACCATTAGCTCCCCATTGACTCATACCAACGCCATGGCCAAAGCCTTTACCGTAGATATAAACGTCGCCCTGTTGGATTCTGGCATTGATCAAAGTGCTACGCAGTTCTAATAAACTACGCAGTTGATCGCCACTGATATTTTTGGTGCCGCGATCGCCAATCACTTTCATCGTAATCACCCGACCCTGGGGGGTAGCCCGTTGGGGAATGAGTTGCTTTACGGTACCAACACCACCAACCAGTTCTCCTAAGCGAGCTGCAGAAATGGTTTTACTCCACTGATAGACTGGGGAAGATTGGTCATAATCCACAACCCCCCGGAGATAGGGCAGAGGTTGACTCCAGATATCCTCAACATTTTCGGTATGGCCGCCCGAAGAAGAATGGAATACCGCCAGAATAACACTACCGTTATAGGTCATCACCTGACTTTCCGTGGCGTTAACGGCAGCATGGGTTGTGCTGTACTCGCTATTTAGACCCTTGTAGACCTGTGTCGCCGTCGTGGTGTCTAGGTCATAGGGTTTCCCGGCATTTTCCGAGCGTTTTTTTAATGCATAGGTACGGGCCGCGACAGCCTGGGCTTTGAGGGCTTCCTGGGGCCAACTGGGAATTGCTTCAGCGCCGACAACACTATAGAGATAGTCTTCGAGATCGACGTGATTGATGGCGAGAATTCCGTTGCCACTCTGCCGGAGTTGGGTGCGCCCCCGGTACCAGCGATCGCCAATCCACACATAGCCATCACCCTGGGGCTCAATCCAGACCTCAGTTGCCCGCCAACGGTCAAACGCCAATTGATTACCCTGGCGTCCTACAGCAAAGGAACTCATTCCGGCAATTTCACCGAGGACTTGGCCTTGGCCATTTCTGATTAAAGCATTGGTGGAACTGCCCACCTGGAGATTGGTCGTCGTCTGCCGTACAGCGACCCGAAGATCAACCGCTGCCTGTGCAGGTGCAAGGGTTCCTAGCCATACAAGCCCCGAAAGAACCCAGGAATGTCCGATTAATCTACGTAAGGGTCTTAGCATAAACACATTAGAAATCTACAACAAATATCAATGGCATAAAGTGGTGCAGTCGATCACTATATAGCTTTACTCTAGAATCGCTTTTGATGTGGTTTGTTCCATTACAATTTCACGACTCAATCTAGCACGAAAATTAGGCGATCGCCGTACCATCATCCGGAAAAACATCCTGTAAACGTTGGGGGCCAACCGCCTTCACCGCTTCAGCCAAATTAATGTCCCCGGTATAAATCGCCCGGCCCACAATCGCTCCTGTGACTCCGATCCCTTCGAGGGCCACAAGATTAACCAGATCCGCCAAAGAACTTACGCCCCCCGACGCAATCACCGGAATCTCAATGGTGGCCGCCAATTCCCGCAGCGCCTCCAAATTAGGGCCAGCCATGGTGCCATCCCGATAAATATCTGTGTAAATAATGGCAGCGACGCCCTGGGTAGCCATCTGTTTCGCCAAATCCGTCGCCAAAACCGCCGACGTTTCCAACCATCCCTTTGTCGCTACCTTTCCATCGCGGGCATCAATCCCAACCGCAATCCGGCCCGGATATTTGGCACAGAGTTCTGTCACGAGATCCGGGTTATCTACCGCCGCCGTCCCAAGAATGGCTCGCTCTACACCCACATCAAACAATTGCGCCACACTTTCTACCGTACGGAGACCACCGCCCACCTGTACAGGAATATCAATCGCTGCTGCAATTTTGGCGATCGCCCCTAGATTGACCGACTCTCCCTGTTTTGCCCCGTCTAAATCCACCACATGGAGCCGCGTTGCCCCCTGCTCAGCCCAAGTCCGTGCCACCTGAACCGGGTCATTATTAAACACTTGCGCCTGTTGATAATCACCCTGGTAGAGGCGCACACATTGGCCACCGAGCAGATCAATAGCGGGAATAACTTCCATAACGAAAAAAATGTTGTGATGTGAACAAAAGCCCTGTTATAATAGCGAACTGTTGACCCGGTGGTATAGCCAAGTGGTAAGGCAGAGGTCTGCAAAACCTCCACTCCCCAGTTCGAATCTGGGTACCACCTTATTGTTATTGTTTCATAGCTGAAATCGACCTAGAACTCGCTCCGTAAGTAGAACTTCTAGTTCCTTTATTTTTTTATGCCCTAAATAAAGGCTAATTAAATACGCGAATTTCTCTGCAAAGAACCAAAAAGGTTCAAGAAATAGTCTCAAACCCTCTTAATTATTAGATGAAATAAATTTTTATTTGACGACCGCAGTGATGATCGTCGTGATCGTGGCAGTTGCCAGTAGGCCAAAGGCGAGATTAACTACCCATTGAGATGCCATCTGGTAGGCATTAAAGCGGATGGTCAATTCTTTTTGTTCGTCCCGTTGGGTTTTGATAGCTTCAGTAAGCTCCTGTACGTCATCGGCGAGCTTGTCGAGCATTTCGTCTGTCCAGCGTTGTGTCATGGTTTGTGCTACCTCACTTTTGCTTTATTAAATGGGTGGTCATCTAAAAATTACAAGGGATAATGATGAGGATTCATATCCAGTCTCTCTTAAACCCAACAAGAAAGGTCTGGAGACAAACTCCCAGACCCTGTAAATATAGTTCAACAGCTAACGACAAAGATTTTTGATCTTTCTATATTTCGCCGGATAGAGCCTTGGCTTTATCGGCCTGTTTTTGAGCAAGCATTGCGGCTGTTTTTTCTCGATCAATTTTTAGGACAACCACGCCGAGGGGCGGCAAACACAAGTCAACCGAATAAGGAAAATTATGGAAACTCCAGTCTTCAGTCCAGACGCCACCGAAGTTGAGCAGATTACTCCCCCCAAAGGTTTCGGCATCACTATTCAAAATTTCTTGATAGTAGCCCTCTTCTGGAATGCCAATTCGATAATGGCTATGGGGTTGCGGCGTAAAATTGCAGACCACAACTAAAAAATCATTGGGATCTTTTGCCCGTCGAATAAAGGAAAGAACACTATTTTGATTGTCAGAGCAGTCGATCCATTGGAATCCTTCCTCTTCAAAATCCCGTTCGTAAAGGGCCGGTTCCTGTTTATAGAGACTATTTAATGCCCCGAAGAAACCTTTGAGTTTGGCGTGGGGTTCATGTTGCAGCAAATCCCAACTCAAGTCACTCCAAACATTCCACTCATTCCATTGGCCAAATTCCATGCTCATAAACATGGTCTTTTTACCAGGATGGGTAAACATATAGGCAAATAAAGCCCGCACATTGGCAAATTTCTGCCATTCGTCCCCCGGCATTTTGCCAATAATCGAGCTCTTACCATGAACGACTTCATCGTGGGAAAGGGCCAACATGTAGTTCTCGCTGTGGTGATACCACATACTGAAGGTAATGCTGTTTTGGTGGTGCTGCCGGAACCAGGGATCCATGCTGAAGTATTTAAGATTGTCATGCATCCAGCCCATATTCCACTTGAGGTTGAAGCCGAGGCCGCCGAGGTAGGTGGGGCGAGAAACCATGGGCCAAGCGGTGGACTCTTCGGCAACGGAGATAATCCCTGGATAGTATTTGAAGATGAGATTGTTGGTTTGGCGGAGAAATTCTACGGCTTCGAGGTGTTCGTTGCCGCCGTAGTCATTGGGAAGCCACTCGCCATCTTCCCGGTCATAGTCGAGGTAGAGCATTGATGCCACTGCATCGACCCGAATGCCATCGATGTGATATTTATCAAACCAGAATAGGGCATTGGCAATCAGGAAGTTGCGAACCTCATTGCGATTGTAGTTAAAGATCAGGGTGCCCCAGCCTTTGTGCTCACCTTTGCGGGGATCGGCATGTTCATAGAGATGGGTGCCATCGAAGTAAGCGAGACCATGGGCATCCTTAGGGAAATGGCCAGGAACCCAATCAACGATTACCCCGATACCATTGGCGTGGCATTGATCGATGAAATACATCAGGTCTTCGGGATTGCCAAAGCGGGAAGTAGGGGAATAGTAGCCGGTTACTTGGTAGCCCCAGGAGCCGTCAAAGGGATGTTCAGCGACAGGCAGTAGCTCGATGTGGGTGTAGCCCATGTCCTTAACGTAGGGGATGAGCTTATCGACAAGTTCGTAATAGCTCAAGAAGCGGGCACCGGGTTTTTGTTCGCCTACGGGAATGGGATCGACTTCACCGGAAAGGAGTCGCATTTTTTCGGTGGCGGAACCATGGAGCCAGGAGCCGAGGTGTAGTTCGTAGATGGAAACAGGATTTTTGAGGGGATCTTGTTTGGCACGTTGTTCTAGCCAATCGTGATCCTGCCATTGGTACTGGTCGAGGTCAGCAACGATGGAAGCAGTGTCGGGGCGCACTTCCCGGAGAAAGCCGTAAGGGTCTGATTTTTCGTAGATGTGGCCGTGTTGGTTTTTGATTTCGTATTTGTATTTGGTGTTGGGGCCGAGGTCAGGAATGAAAATTCCCCAGATACCAACGTTTAAACGGCGCATTTGGTGTTTGCGACCATCCCAGTTGTTAAAGTCGCCCAGGATGGAGACGTTGCGGGCATTGGGCGCCCAAACGGCAAAGTAAACGCCTTTGATGCCATCGACTTCGACGAGGTGCGCCCCCAGTTTGTTGTAGATGCGGTGGTGATTCCCTTCGGCAAAGAGGTGGAGATCGAGATCGCTAATGTGGGGGGCTTCGGCAAAGGCATAGGGATCGTTGATGATGTGTTGGCGATCGCCTTCTTGGAGCTTCAGTTGATATTTCGGCGTCGTTTCACTCTGGAGGGTGCACTCAAAAAAGTGGGGATGATGCACCGTTGTCATCGGGTGTTCCGTTTGGGAAGGGGTATCAATCACCCAAGCTTGGCTAGCAGAAGGTAAATAAGCGCGAATTGACCAGGTTTTCGGATTGGGATCGTCGTTGGTGGGATGACAACCCAAGACAGCATGGGGGTTGTCATGGTGGTTAGAAACAATTTGGTTGATCTGGTCTGGAGTGAGGAGAGTAGGCATTATGGCAATTACCGAAAATCGATTAGAGGTTTATTAAAGGAATTTTTTTGTTTGGCGATATGGGACAAGGCTAGCTCAGGATAGGGTAATCCGAGGGAGATTATAGGACGTGGTGGGCGTTTGGAAATGATTGTGACAAAGAGGATAGGGGAGAAATGTCGTGTGTGATACCTTGCTCCTGATCGGAGGCCCTGGGGTTTACTTTTCAGGAAAAAAGAAGAGAAAACTATAAATTGAGCCTTATTTTAGGGGATTGATCCTCACTGTAAACGGTTTTAGCAAATCCGCAATCGTTCCCCTGGGGTATGGTTGAATTTTTTTATGGAAGTCGCTGCCACCAGTTTAAACTTCAAAAGAGATCCCGTTTGCCGCGCAATTTTGTAAAAACTCGCAGGGGATCTGTTGTTTTTAAGTTAGCTTGCAGTTGGCGATCGCCACAGCGCAAAAAGGGATTTGTCTGTTTTTCCAAAGCTAACACCGTTGGAATGGTCGGTTCCTGACGTTGTCGTTGGGTCTGCACTTGTTGAAAACGTCTCTGAAGAGCCTCATTTTCTGGATCGACCGTCAAGGAAAATTTAATATTTTTCAGGGTGTACTCATGGGCACACCAGATATTCGTGCTATCCGGCAAATCACAAATTTGCTGGAGCGAGGCAAAAAGTTGAGCAGGCGTTCCTTCCAAAAGACGACCACAGCCATTGGCAAACAACGTATCGCCACAAAATAAATCGCCACTGTCTTCGGGCTGTAGGGGAGGGAAATAGTAGGCGATGTGACCTTGGGTATGGCCTGGCACAAACAAAATTTCGACGGTGCGATTAAATAAATCTAAGGGATCACCAGCCTTAAGGCTCACCGTTTGGCCTGGAATACGTCTTTTTTGTAAATCTATCTCGCTACCATACACAGCCGCTGCGGGAAAATGACTTAATAGTTGACGATTGCCACCCACATGGTCAGCGTGATGGTGCGTAATCAGAATGGTCTTAAGCGTTAAATCTTCTTTACTTAGATACTCCAGAACAACCTCAGCGTCGCCTGGATCAACAACCGCACAATCCCCTGTGGCTTGATCAACCAAGAGAAAAATATAGTTATCATTAAAAGCTGGTAAACGAATAATTTCCATGCCGGAATTCCCCCATGAGTCACTGATGCTGATCATAACAAGGGGGATTTTGTACGAAAAAACGAGTCATTAATCGAGGGAAATTTTATAAACCCACTCCGCAAACTCTGGATCGCGGTTTTCTGTGATTGCCGTTAGTTTTTCTCGCAATTTCTCAGTGATGGGCCGTTCGGTGGGCAAGGTATAGTTTTCGATTCGCTTCACGGGGGTGACTTTGGCCGCCGTCCCACTTAAAAAGACCTCATCGGCAATTAGAAGCTCTGATTTATCAATGGGGCGTTCGATCACGTCAATACCCAGATGTTTAGCAAGGGTAACGACGCTGTCACGGGTAATGCCTTCGAGAATATCCTGGTCAGAACCAGGGGTGATCAGTTTGCCATCCCGGACGATAAAAACGTTCATCCCAGATGCTTCACAAACTTTCCCTTGGGAGTTCATCAGCAATGCTTCGTCAAATCCAGAGGCAACGGCTTCGGTTTTGGCTAGGGCCGAGGCAATGTAAGCACCGCTAATTTTGCCCCGGAGTGGAAAACTCCGGTCTTCTTGGCGTGTCCAGGAGCTGATGCGACAAGCGATCCCGTCGGGGGAAAGGTAATCACCCAGTTCTAAACCATAGACGAAGAAATCTTTTTTAATGTTGTGGAGGCGGGGGGCAATGCCTAAATCAGAGGTATAGACAAAGGGGCGAATATAAAAGGATTTTGTGGGCCGATTTTGTTTTACAAAGTCCACAATGACGTGTTCAATTTTGTCAGCCGGGAGATCGAAATGGAGAAATTTTGCGCTGTTGCTAAGACGGCGGCAGTGGCGTTCGAGACGAAATAAAAGAATTTGGTTTGCGTTGGCGGGATCAGGAATACCCCGTAAGCCCCCAAAAGCCCCTGTTCCATAGTGGAGTGCGTGGGTTGCAATGGAAATATTTGCATCAATGAAGGGAACAAATTTTCCTTGGAAATAGGCAGTAGGAAGGAAATTATGCATGGGTTGGGGGCAAACGGTAGGGTGCGAAATGAATTACAGAAAGAACAATGAAGCAAGGAATTTATCTTACCGCACCTGAATCTTTGGGATTCAGCCAGCCCTTGAGGTTTTGCAACTGCTTGGCAGAGGCTTGGGGATTTTTCACGACTTGATAACTGCTCGGTTGGGGGGCAGCGAGGGTGACGGCAAGGGTTTTCAGTTGGTCTTGGTGAAAAATCGTGATCGAAATTGTATCACCTGCTTGGTAGTTCTGAAGGCGATGGTTGAGTTGTTCAGCATTGGTGCGATAGTTGGCGATCGCCAGGAGTTCATCTTCTGGATCAATGCCCGCTTGATAGGCCGGGGAATCAACATTGACCGTTTGCACTAGGGTGCGATTGTTTTGGTCGGTGACGGTGAGACCCAGGTAGGGGAGATCTTTGTTGGTGTAGATGGGTTTGATCTGTAGGCCGAAGGTTTCGAGGGCTGCGCCGAGGGGAAGTTCTGCCGTGGTGTGGAGAAATTCGTGGAAAAAGTCGCTCAGGTCAAAGCCCGCCACCTCACTAATTACCTGTTCCACTTGGGCCGGGGAAAAGCCAATTTCTGGTTTGCCAAATTTTTCCCACATGATCCGCAAAACATCATCTAGGGATTTTTGGTTTTGGTGGCGATCGCGGATTTTGAGATCCAGCAGCATTGCCACGAGAGCACCCTTGAGATAGTAGGACATCTGGTTATTGTTGCTATGGGCCTCGCGGCGGTAGAGCTTAATCCAGGCATCAAAACTCGATTCGGCCAGGGGCTGCACCAAACGCCCAGGGGTGAGGAGGTAGCGGGTGATGTCCTTACTGAGGCTTTCAAGGAAAAAGGCTTTGTCATAGATGCCAGCCCACAACGGAATGAGCAGATCATAGTAACTGGTCACACCCTCGGCAAACCAAAGGGAAGGGGTGTAATTTTCTGTTTCGTAGTCAAAGGTTTCGAGTTCCTTGGGGCGAATGCGCTTCACATTCCAGAGGTGGAAAAATTCGTGGGCCACCAACTGCATAAAGCGGTTGTACTGGTCAGATTTTTGGAAGCCAAACCGGGGATAATTTAAAGAGCAACTTTCTTTATGTTCGAGGCCCCCATAGCCACTGCCAGACAGGTGCAACAAAAACATATATTCGTCGTAGGGCAACTCACCGCCGAAAATTTTGGCTTCGGTCTGGATAATTTTTTTTGTATCGGCGATCGCCTTTTCCGCTTCAAAATTGCCTTCCCCCCAAACGACCCAACGGTGGGGCTTCCCTGCGCAGAGAAATTCATAATTTTCATGGAGACCCACCTCCACAGGACTATCCACCAACACATCAAAATTTTCGACCCAGAAACAATTTTCCTGGTCTTCGATCAGAGGCAAGGTGGTATTCACTTCCCAGGCGATGTGGGGCGGTTCGACGGTCAGAGTGCAAGCTTGGTCTTGGTAGCCCGGAATAAAGCAAAATAAAGCCGCACCGTTGAAATAACCGTGGGTTCCATCGAGGTGATTGGTGCGGACGGTGAGGTCATTGGCAAAAACCCGATAGTGGACTTGGATGTCTGAGGTGTCAGTGGTTTCAACTTGCCAGTGGTTTTTCGTCACTTTGCGCCAACTGAGGTCAACACCTGCCGCTGTAGTCGCCCGAAAATCCTGGAGATGGCGGGAATATTCGCGCACCATATAGGAGCCAGGCGTCCATACGGGCATTTTTAGATCCAGCACTGCGGCTTCCCATTGGCTAATGTGAATGGTTACCTCAAACAGGTGGGTTTGGGGTTGGGGCATTGCCACTTGATAGGCGATCGCCACCGTATTTTGCGCGCTTGGGGCTGGCGTTGCCATGGAAGTTGCCGTGTGAACCATCAGAAAAAATTTACTCCTATGCTCGGTTGGCTAAATTTGTCAGTTGCTTAAAGTTGATCAAATGAATGTGACCTTCACCCATTTCGATCCACCCTTTCCCTTCCAGTTTAGACAGAATCATCTCAACTTCTTTCGTGCTGATATCAGCCACATCGGCCAGGTCAGACACCGACAATTGAATAATTTCTAGGCCCTGTTCCGTCGGTTGACCGTAGTTTTCTGCCAGGAGGAGGAGAGTTTTGACTAACTTGAGGGCGGGGGGCTGCTTACGCCAATAGAACCGGGCATTGGCATTACGGAGGCGGCGCACCATGAGTTGCAGCATTTTGTGGTGCAATTGGGGGTCTTTAAACAGTAGCTGGATAAACCGTTGGGCCGAAACGCTAAACAGTTTGACCGGCGAAAGGGCCACCACATCCGTTGAACGGGGCGATTCATCTAGTACTGACATTTCCCCAAAAAAATCACCTTTGCCCATAATTGCGAGGGTCACAGTTTCACCATCCCCTGTGAGACGGCGCACTTTAACCCAGCCGGATTCGATGAAATAGACGGCATTACCCCAGGAGTCTTCCATTAAGACGGTTCGTTCTGCGGGATAGTCATGCTCGGTGGTGACAGACAGGAGCCATTCGATGGTTTCGGGGTTTGCGGTGCTAAAGAGGGGGAAAAGCTCGCTAAAAGCTTCAATGTCCATGAAATCTTGCCAGGATGTGCAGAATGAAACAATACAACGAATACAAGGTGATTGGCTGTTAGGCGCTATTTTCGCACGTTTTCTTTTCAGAATAGCTCACTTTCTGGTGAGGTCTAAATGGGGCGATCGCCCTACGGGAAAAGTCAGCCCCCTCACATTACAGTTTTTGTCACGATAACCCTGGCGCGGGGTGTCCTTATTCATAATTTGTAGTGAAGCACTCTTGGAATACAAAAGGCGCGTGTTAAATACCCTTGATCTAAAGCGAACCCTAGCAAAGGACACCTACAAAGAACAATTAGAGGAGTTGATGCAGCAATTGCGGTCTTTGCAAAATGCCTGTTGGCAGCACCAATTACCCGTAACGGTCGTCCTCGAAGGCTGGGCGGCGGCTGGCAAGGGCGCTTTAGTCAAAAAAATGACCAATTATATGGATCCCCGTGGGTTTTCGGTATTACCGATCTTTGAACCCTCAGCCCGTGAGAAGCAATATCCATTTCTTTGGCGCTTTTGGCATAAGCTCCCGGCGAAGGGGAGCATCGCTTTTTTCTACCACAGTTGGTACACCCACGTCCTCGAAGACCGTCTGTTTGAGCGGCTGGACCCGGTGGAAGTGCCCCTGGTGACGCGGGAAATTAATGCTTTTGAGCGGCAGCTAGTAGATGATGGCATGGCGATCGCCAAATTTTGGATTCATCTGTCCCAAAAAGAATTAAAAAAACGCCTCAAAAGTGCCGAAGCCGATGAGTTAGAAGCCTGGCGAGTTCGTCCGGAAGATTGGCAACAAGCGAAAAACTACAAAGAATATCGACACCTCGCGGAGGAAATGTTGATCTACTCCAGCACCGGTGCCGCTCCCTGGATTCTTGTCGAGGGCAACGATTACCGGTGGTCGGAAATCAAGGTGCTCTCCCAATTGGTAGCGACCATTGTCGAAGCCCTAGATCGTCGCAAAATCACTATTCCTGAAGCGGTTCATATTCGTCCCCAGTCCCAACTCCTGCCCACGGAACCGGACTTTCTTGCCAAGGTGGATTTAAGCCTAGAACTAGAAGACAAAGACTACAAAAAACGTCTCCGGGCGGCCCAAATTAAATTACGGCAACTGCAACTCAAGATTCACCAAGAAAAATTACCAGTTCTGCTGTTGTTTGAAGGCTGGGATGCTGCGGGCAAAGGGGGGGCCATTAAACGCTTAACTGATGTCCTTGATCCCCGTAGCTACAAAGTGGATGCCTTTGGTGCGCCTACCGAAGAAGAAAACCGTTACCATTACCTCTGGCGTTTTTCTCGCCATTTACCAGGTATGGGGACGATTGGTATTTTTGACCGCAGTTGGTACGGGCGCGTTTTAGTTGAACGGGTCGAAGGTTTTGCGACGGAGGCGGAATGGAAGCGGGCCTATCGCGAAATTAATGAGTTTGAAGCTCAGTTAATTCATAAGGGTTATGTGCTCGTAAAATTTTGGCTCCACATTGACCCGGATGAACAACTAAAACGGTTTGAGCAACGACAGGACAATATTTTTAAAAAATATAAGCTAACCGACGAAGATTGGCGCAACCGAGAAAAATGGGATCAATATGCGGTAGCCATTAATCAGGCGATCGCCCGCACCAGTACCCCCGCTGCCCCCTGGACGATTGTGCCGGCCAATGACAAACTTTATGCCCGTGTTTTTGTGATTGAGACCGTTATCGAAGCGATTGAGTACAAACTCAAACGTTTGAAAAATGGTGAGGCCATTGTCTAAGCTAACCAACAGACCACTTAAAAGTCTCTCTTGTCTTCCAATTTCAAGGGATTTCGAAAACGACAAAGACATATTTTTATTGTTTCTTGGAAGTCCTTTTAATAGCCTTTGATAAAAACAGATTATTGGAAATTTATAAACTTTAAATTTATTTTTAGTCGTAAAAAGTAGCTCATTTATTGTTCTAGAGTTTATTTTTCTTTTCTCCCGACTCTCTGCTGTATTGGGATTATCAAATCGCAACAAATATTTAATTTATGCAATATGCATTCTGGTTGAAATAATTGAATGTTATTATCATTTCAATAGCCTGTAAACAAAATAATTTTTTTGTATGGTAAATCAATACAAAGCGAAATACGAAAAATACCAGCTTAATTGGTACGCCAATATTTCTAGGCTCAGTCGTCCCAAGAGCTATTTGGGCAAGATAATGTTAGTGGCGTTTCTAGGAACTCATATACCATTATTGACTTTGTTCTTTTATTCCATTAGCGTTACCACCCTAAGTACAGATACAAAAATTCGCGTTTTAGTAGTCGCACTCCTCGCTACATTAATTGGAACAGCTGTTACTCTTTTTACGTTACAAAAACTCTTATTGCCTATCAGTGTTACAGCAAAAGGTTTAAGGAAATATTTAGAAAACAATCAAATCCCAAAGCTGCCAACGCATTTTCAAGATGAAGTAGGCGTTTTAATGGCCGATACCCTATATACGATTTCTAAATTGGATGAATTAATCGAACAATTAAAAAACTACGATCGCATCACATCCTTGCCGAATCTCCATTTATTTCAAGCACTACTACAAAAAGAAATTCACAATGCTCAATGTCGCAATCAATCCTTAGCCGTATTATTGCTAGATTTAGACAATTTTACAAATATTAATACTCATTTGGGTAGAGACTATGGGAATTTAATTTTAAGAACAATTGCTCAACAATTAACTCAAGCAATTGGTGATAATAACTTATTGGCAAAAATAAATACCGATACATTTGCGATTATTTACCCCCATTTAATATCTTTAGAGGATTTAGAAAAATACTCTCAAAAACTCTTAACCATCATTAATCAAAAAATGACGGTCAAACATGAAGATATTTATCTAAGTGCGACTATGGGAATCACTGTTTATGATGAAGGCAAGGTAGAGCCCCAAGAAATTATCAATCAAGCAGAAACTGCCCTCAATTTAGCCAAGGGAGAAGGGCGGAATATTTATCGCTTTTATTCGGTAGAAACCAATGAAAAATTACGCAGCCGTTTTCAGTTAGAGAGAGATTTGTATCGTGCTTTAGAGAGAGAAGAGTTAGAGCTTTTTTACCAACCACAAATTGATGTCAAAACAGGAAACATTACTGGTGCTGAAGCTTTATTGCGATGGCGTCATCATGAGCATGGGTTTATATCCCCTGGTATATTCATCCCCATTGCAGAAGCAAGTGATTTAATTATCAACATCAGTGATTGGGTTCTTAAAACTGCTTGCCACCAAAATCAACAATGGACTAAAGATGGTTTTCCTGAACTTTGCGTGGCTGTTAATTTATCAGCAAAACAGTTCCAACAGCCTCAGTTAGTGGATGATGTTTCCAAGATTTTAAAAGAAACTTCTCTTAAACCAAATCAATTAGAATTGGAAATTACAGAAGGATTATTGATTAACAATATACAAAACGCAGTAAAGACTTTAGAGGATTTACACAATCTTGGTTTGATTACTGCTTTGGATGATTTTGGGACTGGCTTTTCTTCTTTGAGCTATCTGAAGCGTTTTTCTTTAGATTATTTAAAAATAGATCAATCTTTTGTTCGCGGCATTCCCCTAGACAAAGACGATGTTGCAATTACTAACTCTATCATTGCCCTTGCCCATAGCTTACAGATAGAAGTCATCGCAGAGGGAGTAGAAACTATTGAGCAAGTTAATTATCTCAAAAGTGTTGGTTGTAACAAGCTACAAGGTTATTATTATAGTCGTCCTATTTGTGCTAAAGACTTTGCTGAACTTTGGGAACAAAATCTGGAAAAAAGTTAGTTCGCCACAAATAGAACGACATGATGTCCTAGGTCACACTCTAAAATTGGATATCAGTGAAAGTAAACACTTTTTTATCAACTTCTTGATCGTTTTCTAGGTAGGTAATTTCCCGACGGGTGAGGACATAGTAACCGCTAACTTTTTCGAAGCTATCTCGGAAAAGGCTCTTACCCGCTTTGGGTTCTTTGGTGGCCGCATCAAAATAGACCGAATCATAGCCCAAAGAAAGATAGCCTTCGTCGGTATTGAGCACGTCAAAGGTATTGATGTTAACGATGATGTCGCGGATTTTGCGGTTTACAAAGGTAACGACATTATTTTTGATTTTGTAGGAATTCCCCATGGACGCGCCAGTCACTTGGATTTCCTGGGCTCCATCGGCAAACTTTTCGCCAAATTCAAAGCTATTTTTGCCGTGGCTGTCTTCAAAGGAGCGGCGTACTCGGTGGACAGTGATTTCCCACAGTTGACCTTCGATTTCTTTTTTTGCTGCTTCGGCTTCAATCCCTGTGACCTCAAAGGACATATCGGCTTTGATGGCTACTGTGCCGGTGTAGCTCTGGTCGCCGTGGGTAAAGGTAGCGGTGGCAGTAAAGCCGGGAAAATCTTGATCCCAAGTGTAACGGTTTTCGTAGGCGGCCCGAAAGGCATCCTGGGCGGTGAGAGTCTGTGTCATAGTGTGCTCCAGCGCTTGCATGTAATCACTGTTATTTCAACTTTTCTAAGATAACAGGTTCGTTTAAGTACAATCTACTAATAAAAGAGTTTTTCAATATTATTGAGAATTTAATTAACTATTTTTGGGCGATCATGTTGTTTTTGATTTTGTCAGGGGCTAGCGCTAGGGGTTGTTGGGGGTTACCTTACATAGGTCGGTCTCTGTGGCCTGTTTTCTACACTGTCTAAAAACCTTTGATGAGTCCTGTACTGCAATTGGCGATCGCCACCCTGATTTTGGGAACCTCCGGCGTCTTTATCAAACTGGCCGCTTTGTCTCCCCTCGTGATGACCTTTTTTCGGGCGGGCATTCCCCTAATCTTCGTCTCAGGCTTATTCCTCTACCGTCGGGAACCCCTTTTTTGGGGCGCAACCCCTTTTTTGTTGCTCATTTCCTTTCTCGATGCCGTGCGGGGACTGTGCTACATCATTGGCTTTAGCTATGCCGACCTCAGCAGTGCCGTCGTGATCCTCTACACCTGGCCCCTATTTACGACCCTATTGAGTTGGATTTTTCTCAAAGAAACGATTCCCCGCCGTAATCTGTGGCTATTGCCTTGTTTCATTTTGGGGATTATCGTCATCTACGCTGATGCAGAAATCAGTCTATCAAGCCGGAGCTTTCTGGGTCTTACCAGCGTTCTCATTGCTGCCGTTTTGGTAGCGTCTACCGTGGTGATGTACAAAGTTAAAGCCGCTGATTTTTCGGTATATCGGCTGATTTTTTACCAAAACCTCGTGGCTGGCGTTGTTTCCTTTCCTTTTCTGCTGGGAACTCAACCTTGGCCCGACCTTTTTCAATTCACCATGGGGGGGATTTACGGCATTTCCATCGGGATTATTGGTTTTATGCTGTTTTTTTCTGCCCTCAGTAAGCTCAAAGCTTCGACCACAGCCCTACTCTGTTATCTCGAAATTTTAAGCACTATTGTCTGTGGCATCGTCTTTTTCCAAGAAGAACTTTCCGTAAATATTATCCTGGGCGCTTCCCTAATTTTAGGAGGGAGTTTCTGTCTGAAAAAAACCAGTGATGTTGCCCCCTAGGTCAGGACGTCAGCCCCCAACAATTTTTGATATTTGCGCTGGAGTTCCTGTTGCATCAAGGGATATTGTTCGAGGAGAGGATCGATTTTGAGCAATTGTTCTGCCGCTTGTCGGGCGATGAGGAGCACTTCTTGATCTTCTGTCAGACTGGCTAGGGCAAAATCTGGTAGCCCCGACTGTTTCGTCCCCAGCACTTCCCCCGGCCCCCGCAGGCGTAGATCCATTTCTGAGATAAAAAAACCGTCGGTGGATTGCTCCAACACCCGGAGACGAGTTTGGGAATCAGGATTTTTACTATTGGTGACGAGCAAACAATGGGATTGATGTTGACCCCGACCGACGCGCCCCCGCAACTGGTGCAACTGGGAGAGGCCAAAGCGTTCAGCATTTTCGATCAGCATTACCGTCGCATTGGGCACATCAACCCCTACTTCGATCACGGTGGTGGAAACAATAATGTGGTTTTGGTTATCGCGGAAAGCATTGAGGGCGGCGTCTTTCTCCTCGGATTTCATCCGGCCGTGCAGCAGACCCACGTTAAAGCTCTTGAACACTTGCTCAGAAAGCCTTTGGTGTTCGGCGACGGCGGCCTTGGCTTCGAGTTTTTCGGATTCTTCAATTAGCGGAAAAATGACGTAGGCTTGGCGACCCTGGGCTACTTCCCGCTTAATTAGTTCGTAGGCTTTGTGGCGATCGCCTCCTTTGATCACCCGCGTATCAATGGGTTGGCGACCGGGGGGCAGCTCATCAATCTGACTGACATCTAAATCCCCATGGAGGGTGAGGGCCAAACTCCGGGGAATCGGGGTCGCAGTCATGGTGAGGACGTGGGGCGCTTTCCCCTTGGCGAGGAGTTTACCCCGTTGTTGGACGCCGAAGCGGTGCTGTTCATCAATGACCACCAGGCCGAGGTTCTGGAACTGTACCGGATCCTCAATCAGGGCGTGGGTACCGACCAGAACTTTGAGTTCTCCTGTTTGCAGTTGGCTGTGGATCTCCCGGCGTTTTTTCGTTTTTGTGGAACCCGTCAGCAGTTCTACGGGCAGATGGAGCAGGTTAAACCAGCCCACCAATTTCCGGTAATGTTGCTCGGCAAGGACTTCGGTGGGCGCCATGAGAGCGGCTTGGTAGCCGGACTGGATCGCGGCGAGGATTGCAAAGACTGCCACAACGGTTTTTCCGGCACCTACATCTCCCTGGACGAGGCGATTCATCGGCGTTGACTGGGCTAGATCCGCAAGAATTTCAGTGATCACCCGTTGCTGGGCGTTGGTGAGTTGGAAGGGCAGCAGTTTTTCAAAACGTTTAATGAGTTCCCCCTGGGGAATAAACACAGCACTTTTTTGGCTCGCTTTCTCCTGTTGCCGCCGTTGGAGGAAACCCAGTTGCAGGTAGAAAAATTCATCGAAAACCAGCCGTTGCCGCGCCTGCTGGAGAATTTCGGCATTTTCTGGGAAATGAATATTGGCGATCGCCTCTTGGAGTTTCATCAGCCCATGTTGCTCCCGAAAAGCGGTGGGAAAGGCATCCTTAAGCTGCGCAATGGCAGGTAGAGAGTTAATGACCACCTTCCGAATTAGGTCAGCGGGGACTCCTTCCGTGAGGGGATAAACGGGCAATACTCGGCCAATTTTCAGGGATTTGATATCAGCGCCACTGCTGTCGAGCACCTCAATTTCTGGGTTGTCGAGGGTGAGGCCATATTTATTTTTTTTCACCAATCCCGACGCGGCGATCGCCACCCCCTGGGGATATTGCCGTTTCATTTTTTCTTGCCAACCCCGATTACTGTAACGGGTGCCCGCATAGAAACGACTGAGCTTAATGCGGCCACTGCTATCCCGCAGCCAGAGTTCGAAAATACTGAGCTTCTGGTTTTTCGGGCTGGTAAAAATATTGCAACGCACCACATGGCCCACCAGAGTCACCGTTTCTCCCGCTTCTAGGTCAGTGATTTTAACCTGCTTGGCATAGTCGATGTGCTGTCGGGGGTAGTAAAAGAGGGCATCTCGCACCGTCTCTAAACCTAGCTTTGCTAATTGGTTGCTGCGTTTCGGCCCGATACCTGGCAAATACATCAACGGTTGATCCAGGGAAATTCTCTTGCCATAGGTTGAACTTTTGACGTTACTTTCACAGACCGATTGGGTGCGGGGCAGTTTCGCCTTGGGAGCAATCTGGCTTGGCTGTTCTAGCTCTTGTTTAAGTTGCTGCAAAAAACGCCTCGCCCCAGCCACCAAAAGACGGCGATCGCCTAACGTTGCCACGGGATAATCGGCAAATTTCTGGGCAAATCCCTGCCACCGGCGTCGCTGATCCGGATCAATGCCTGCCGGGGGAACTGCGCCAAAACTCAGGCAAAGAAATTCACTAAAACGATGCTGATGGCCCTGGAGATCCTGAAAGCCCCGTTCCGCTTCGATGGATAAGGCTTTTTGTAATCGCAAAAAATCCGGCTGATTCATAACACCATAAACAAAAACGTAGGCTAACCCCTCTGCCAACATTAAACCTTATCTGCTAATAAGCTTGTACCGCAATGGAAACGGTAATCACACAGCAAAGGAGATTCAGCATCCCACGGTGATTATAGAAGTCCTTTCTCCCAGCACCGCCAACTATGACCAAAGCCGTAAACTAAAGCTCTATCGGCAAATCCCCAGCCTCCAGGAATATGTTTTAATCGACAGTCAACAAATTTCTGTGGCCCTTTACCAGCGGCAATCGGGCCGGATGTGGGGCTACAGCGACTACGGCCCCGACGAAACCTTTTGGCTCCCTAGTATTGAATTTGAATGTGCTGTGGCTGATCTTTCTTTATGAAAATGCAATTCTTGAGACTCTTGATGACGAATAGAAAGGCGATCGCCCTTCGCCCAAACACCCAAAATATTAGATGATGGTCTGTGCTGTCCGTTTCCCTGGCTGATGACCCGCACCCTCTATCTCCACGGCTTCGCTTCTAGTCCCCAATCCCGCAAAGCCCAGTATTTCGCCGAACATATTCCTGATCTCGTTATTCCCGATCTGAACCAAGACAATTTCGGTGGCTTAACCATTTCCCGACAACTGGCGCAGCTTAAACCCCTGCTCACAGAACCCAGTTACATCATTGGTTCAAGTTTGGGGGGCCTCACTGCGGCAATTCTGGCGGAACAATGTCCAGAACTGGTTAAAAAAATTGTTTTGCTGGCCCCGGCTTTCCAATTCACCACCAATTGGCGTCGTCGCTTAGGCGAAACCACCATCGCAGAATGGCAAAAAGAAATCTATCGTCCGGTGTTTCACTACAGCTACCAGCGGGAAATTCCTCTTCACTACAACTTTTTTCAAGATGCAGAAACTTACGCGAATTATTCATTTAAAAATACAACATCAACGTTAATTCTCCACGGCATTCACGATGAGACAGTACCCATTCAAGTGAGCGAAGATTATTGTAAAGATCGACCCTGGACAACGTTGATTTCCCTCGACAGTGACCACAGTTTAGGTAATTGCTTAGACACGCTTGTGCAAGAAACAAAACAGTTTTTATTTGGGGGTTAACCGATGCGGATTTTATGTCTCAGTAATGGCCACGGAGAAGATGCGATCGCCGTCCAAATCCTCAGCGCCATCCAAGCCCAAAACCCAGAGGTGAGCCTCGCTGCGTTGCCTATTGTTGGTACAGGTCATGCCTACCAAAAATTAGATATACCGATCATTGGTCGTACCCAGCAAATGCCTTCCGGGGGCTTTGTTTATATGGATAATCGGCAATTAATGCGGGATCTTAAAGGGGGTTTACTGCAGCTCACTTGGCAACAATATCAGGCTGTGAAACGGTGGAAAAATCAAGGAAAAGAAAAGTCCTTAATTCTTGCGGTGGGTGATATTGTCCCGCTCATTTTTGCGTGGCTCAGTGGTTGCCGGTATGCTTTTGTGGGGACAGCAAAATCAGAATATTATTTGCGCGATCGCCAGGGAAATTGGCTCCCGAAAACTTCTGCCCTTGAAAAGTGGTTTGGGTCAGTTTATTTGCCTTGGGAACGGTGGCTGCTCAGTCGGAAAAAATGTGTGGCTGTTTATCCGCGCGATCGCCTCACCACCGATGTTTTAACAGCCTACAAGATTCCCGCCGTAAATTTAGGCAATCCCATGATGGATGGCCTTGAACCTCCTGAAAATTTGCCCCAGAAAGAAACAAAACAAACTTTGACCTTTGTCTTGCTGCCCGGTTCGCGCCCCCCGGAAGCCCTGCACAATTGGCAAAAAATTCTCCAAGCCGCACAATTATTTGTGGAAAAGTACCAGGCGGTGAATTTTATTGCGGCGATCGCCCCTAGTCTCGACCCAGGAGAATTCTTCGACTGTTTGTCCTCTTTAGGTTGGCAAAAACTCGATTCTCAGCCCACTGAACTCACGTTTGGTGATCCTGAAGCCCAGGTTTTCCAGCAAAATAAAGCTCAGCTTGTCTTCACCCAACATCGCTATGCCGAAAGTTTACACTGTGCTGATTTGGCGATCGCCATGGCGGGTACGGCCACCGAACAATTTGTTGGCCTTGGAAAGCCTGCTTTGACCATCGTCGGTGCTGGCCCCCAATTTACCCCGGCCTTCGCTGAAGCCCAAACCCGGCTCCTGGGAGAATCCGTGCTTCTTTGCTCTCGCCCCAACGCAGTTCCTGACAAAGTGGATTTTCTGCTGAGTCATCCTGACTTACTCCAGGCGATCGCCATCAACGGCCAGGAACGCATGGGGACGGCTGGGGCGGCCCACCGTATCGCTAGTCATCTTTTGGCACTTTAATATTTAGAGAAGAAACAACCTAAACGGAATTGAGGCGTGGGAAACGATTTTCTGCCTGGAGCGCCTGATAAAAAGCTGTCACCTCTGCCATGGGCAACTGTTGCAAACTGGCGAGCAGCACCTCTCCCTGCTGAATAAAGTCCACAAGATTCAGGCCACCATAAACTTCTTCTTCCGTCTGGCGGAGGCGACGTAGCCCTTCTCCCATGAGAATTGTCGCGCCCCTGAGATTATCATTACTGAGGTGATAACAAGCCACGGCAATTTGCAAAATACCTTGGTAAAGAGACTTTTCTGGCTCCATAGCCTCAAACCACAGAGCCTCAAGGGTATCGTGGCACGCATAAAACTGTTGAGTATTTAGTTGCTCTACCCCCACGAAAAAAGTCTCTGGAATTGTCATCGGCTCTATCCTTTCATGCTCGCCGCTACTTCTTTGACGTAATCCAGTTCAATTTCCTGCTTATCGCCAGCGAAATCGTTGTCTTCGGTGATAAAGAGCATACAGTGACAATCATTGCGCTCCCGCATGGGGACACAGGGGCAGTTCCAAAAGGCATTGTCGACTTCCGCTTTTTTGTCTTCGTAATGGCGACAGGGACAGAGGGGCGCGCCCAATTCTTCTTTATGTTTAGCGAGGCCTTCGATCACAACTGCCGTTACCGAAGGATCGACACAAAAATAGGTGCCTGTGCGTTGGGCGTATTTTTCGGCAAAGTTTTTCATCAACTCTAAAGCCTTGTCGGAAGCATTGTTCTCAGCAGTCATCGCGGTATTTTCTGGTGTATGGGACTGTTTATACGATAGTACGCTTTCGTGAATTTCCTCAACTGCTTGGGGTCTGTGCCCTGGAAACTTCGCTAGCATTTAAGGAGTCATATTATTCAGCGGGCGATCGCCTGGGAGAATTTTTCAACCAAAAGTCTCCTCGTCCAGTGCCTAGCAACAAATATTGGCGAAAACCATTGATTTCTGGTCGAAATTGCGAAATTTGTCTGCTGAAGCATCTACATAAATATTGACGTTTGCTGTAGTGAGGTTTGAACAATGACTGGTTTAATTATTTTTGCGGTCTATTCCCTAGCCCTGGGTTCTGTATTTTATTATCTCAACCAACCCTATAATCGCGATTGGTGGCTCAAAGTGACTACCATGAATCCATTTTGTGTCTACTACTTTGGCCCTTTTTCCAGTGAAAAAATAGCCCGCTGTCATCTGGCGGGTTACCAAGAAGACTTGGAACGAGAACAGGCCACAATTACCCAGGTTGTTTTAAATCAAACGATGCCCCCAGCACAACTGACTATTTGTCCGGAAGAAGCATAAATAACAAAGATTAACGGTAACCTGAATGAATATCTCTGCGAGTCAAATAATTCAGGGGTTGTACTTTCTATTTCTATTGAAGTTTATCGTCGCCTATTGGCCGTAGCCGCGCCAAACTCCCACTAAAACCCCCTGTAAATCGACATTCAGCGCATCGGTTTTTATTTCGTCATACTTGGGGTTTGCGGGCTTAAGAACAACTTTTTTTCCTTCCCGATAAAAGTGCTTTAGGGTTGTGCCGTCCCCTGTCACACGCGCCGCAACAATGGTGCCATTTTTAACACGGTCTGGATCAAATACTTTTTGCATAATCGCGTAGTCCCCTTCGGTAATGAGGGCCTCAATCATGCTGTCACCGGTAACTTTGAGGGCATAACAATTGGGTTGGTTGACGACTTGATTGAGGATTAGGGTCTCACTTTGATCATCCGTAAAAGGTTCAACTAGGCCACCAGCGGTAATTGTCCCCAGAATCGGCAGACCTTCTCGCTGTTGTTGGGGGCGCAAAATCTTGAGAGTACGGGCTTTGCCATCGATCCAGTCGATGTATTTTTTCTTGCGCAGTCGCTCTAAACGGCTTTGGATTGGTGCTGGCGATCGCAAATTCATCGCGACCATCATCTGGCGAATGGATGGGGCATGTTGGTTTGTCTGGATGTAGTAAACAAGCCAATCGTAGAGTTCTTGTTGGGCAACAGTTAATTTTTGCATAGTCGGAATATTGCGCCAGTGCCGCGAGCTTAATCACTTCAATAGACGAGCCAGGGGCGTGAAGGCGTTGAATGTTTATGGTGCCATGGTACAAAACACATGATCTTAAGATGATTTGTACTAAACTATGTTCCCAATGGCAACAACTTCACGGGCAATCTGTAATATTTTTTGAGCTTTATTGCATTAATTTCCTCAAAACTCTGGCTTGGATCCGCCAGAAACAAGCCACAACGTCAGGGAAAGAGCGATTAAGTGCGTTAGATTGTTGAGCAGGCATATTTTGGGTAGAAAATAAGGATATGGCTGAATATATCCACGGGTATGATCCAGAGGAACAACAACGTCTTGTTGATCAAGCACGCTACTGGGGCGATCGCCTGTTGTTAAAAGATCTCGCATTTGACCCCAAGGCGAAAATTTTAGACATCGGTTGCGGCGTCGGCGCTGTCCTTGGGATCATCGGTGAAAAGTTTCCCACCCTAACCTTTGCGGGCATCGATCACCAACCCCATCAAATTGCCTATGCCACAGAATATTTACGTCGCCTGGGATTCAAGACTGACCTCCAAGTGGGAGATGCTTACACCTTGCCCTGGGCAGAAAATACCTTTGATTTTGCCCTGACTGTCTGGCTCCTGGAGCACGTACCCGATTCGGCGGGAATTATTGCTGAAGCGTTGCGAGTTTTACGACCAGGGGGCAAAATTTGCCTAACAGAAACCGATTACCAAAATCTTTTAATCTATCCGCCCCATCCTGATTTTGACTATTTTCAGCAGGCTCTTTGTGAATTATTTCAAGTTGCAGACGGCAATCCCTACGTTGGTCGCAGCTTAGGGGGATATTTAGAACAGGCGGGCTTTACTGGGGTTAAAAATGAGGCGATCGCCGTTCACCATTGGCACAGTCCCCAAGATCAAGACCTCAAAGGCTTAGTCGATCATCTCGACACCTGGATCAAACTGATGATCCCCCAGATGGTAGAGAAATTAGGCAAAAATCCCGACCGCCTCGAAAACGGCTTAACTCACTTTCGTCAAGTGCCGCAACATCCCCACGGCGCAATTACCCTGACCATTTATCGCGCCACAGGTGACAAACCCCCATCATAAAAAATCCCCCTAGGAATAGGAGGACGATCAATCATTCACAACAGAAAAAAATCTAAGCTGGATTGGTGGCCGAAGGACTTCTCTCAATGACCTGATCAATGAGGCCATAATCCTTTGCCTCCGCCGCAGACATGAAGAAATCGCGGTCTGTATCAATCTCAATCTTTTCTAAAGGTTGGCCTGTGTGGTCAGCCAGGTGTTGGTTGAGCTTGCCTTTGAGATAAAGAATTTCTTTGGCTTGAATTTCAATATCCGTCGCCTGACCCTGGGCGCCGCCTAGGGGTTGGTGGATCATAATCCGGGAGTTGGGTAAGCTCATGCGCTTCCCTTTGGCCCCAGCACTCAGCAGAAATGCCCCCATACTGGCCGCTAGACCAATACAGATCGTACAAACATCCGGACGCACTTGGTTCATCGTATCGAAGATCCCCATGCCGGCTGAGACAGAACCCCCCGGAGAATTGATGTAGAGGTAAATATCCTTTTCGGGATCATCGGCTTCGAGGAATAACAACTGTGCCACGATGAGATTGGCAATTTCGTCGTTGACTTGGGTGCCGAGGAACACAATGCGCTCCCGGAGTAGACGAGAGTAAATATCAAAGGCACGTTCGCCCCGACCAGAACTTTCGATAACGGTTGGAATCATGGGGTCTGTAAGCTCGTTGTTGTTTATGTCTTATTTGTTTGATTGTAATGGATTCAGTTGGCAGCGGTGGCGTTTCGGCTAGCTGAAAATCACTTTTTCGAGTTCTGTTAAGGCTGTTTCTAGGTCGTCATTGACAATTTCATGGTCGAACTCATGGCTCATGGCCAGTTCTTCTTTTGCCCGGACGAGCCGTTTGGCGATCGCCGCTTCTGGATCGTTCCCCCGTCCCCGCAGCCGCTGTTCTAATTCTTCAAAGGACGGTGGCAAAATAAAAATTCTGAGGGCATCTGCATAGATTTCTTTAACTTGGTTGGCCCCAATGACCTCGATTTCGAGGATGACAAAGTTTCCCTGTTGAATTTGTGTTTTCACCGGAGGCAGAGGGGTGCCATAGTAATTTCCCGCATACTCGGCCCATTCGAGGAGCTCCCCCGCAGCGATCATCGTCTCAAATTGTTCACGGGTTTTGAAAAAATAGTCTTGCCCATCCACTTCTCCGGGGCGGGGCTGACGGGTTGTTGCTGAGATCGAGAGAAATAAATTTTGGTGGCGCGGCAGTAAAGAACGAACTAAGGTTCCTTTACCAACACCACTGGGCCCTGTGAGGACAATTAATTTTCCGGGGGTGGTCATGGATTCGGCGGCGACGGGAGATGATAACTCAACCGTTAAACTTTGGTCATCGCCATGGCGGGATCTTTTTGCACAACAAAGCGATGGGCCACTGTCTCTGGTTGGATCGCTGATAGTACCACATGGCTGGAATCTGTAATAATCACTGCTCGGGTACGTCTACCATAGGTGGCATCAATTAATTGGCCGCGATCGCGCGCATCGCTAATGATCCGTTTGATCGGTGCAGACTCAGGACTCACAATCGCAATGACACGATTGGCAGAGACAATATTACCGAAACCGATATTAATTAATTGTATTTCCATAGGTCGCTTGAGCTTTCACTAGCAGCAGCCAGTTAAGGTTACAGATGGTTGATCGAGCACTTATAACTCAAGTCCAATGGTAGCGAGAAAAAATCGGAGATACAACGATTTAAGGGCAAAAATAATATAAATTTCTTGATTTTTACAGTTGTTTACCCATGGGACGAAAAATCTCGCCTATCTTAAAGCAAAAGCACCATTCTTGCCCTATATTGCATAGATTTATTACGGAGATCTAGCTTCTCCGTAGATTCATTAGTCGGGGTGGCAACGCGGTATCTCTTGATCCCTAAGATGCTCAGCGGCAGATAGTAACAGAATCACCTCGGTTTCTGTGGAATAGCAGATCACCACCCCAGCATAATTGCTGAAAATTGGGGCTAATTGGTGGAGTAATTGAGATACAGATGTCCCATGGCTTCAGCGACCCGTTAAGCCCTTTGTAAGAATGTGCTGTCGTACCCGATAAAAGCAAAACTGAATTGATTACAATGGAGGGCAACCGCACAAGATTCGGTCGAGTCAATCTCCCCTCTAAGCTGATCTAAAAGCGTACGAGACTTGCAAATTTCTCGCCCACAGCGTTTTTAGGGTCAAGCCCAGGGGTTTCCAGGGGGCTTTTTCCAACCGTTTTTCCGGTGGGGAAGTCAGAAGGAAAGTAGATTGTTGACTTTGACCTGTCCCAATGGGGTGATTTGCGCCATTCCTCCCCCCTTTTTCTTTCGCCTTCAGATCTCCATGAAAAAGATTGCTCTGTCTTTGCCTCGTTGCCCAGATACTTTTGTAAAGGGTGCCCTCAGAACGTTATCTGTTTTAGTTTTGTTGACTGTGCCCAGTTTGTCTCGTCCGGCGATCGCCGCGATGGAAGATAGTCCGAAAGCCATCGTTGATGAGATGTGGCAGATCGTCTACACAGAATCCGTTGCCAAAAATTTTGAGCCGGAATCTTGGCTAAAGCTCCGCGAAGATTTATTAAGCCAGAACTACGATACCTATGACACGGCCTATCGTCAAATTCGTGGTGCCCTCAGAAGCTTGGGAGATCCCTACACTCGATTCCTTGATCCAGAGGAGTTTGAAACCCTAACCAGCCAAACCACCGGAGAACTATCTGGCATTGGCATCCGCATGGAAATTAATGCGGAAACTGGGATCTTGACGGTGGTCGATGTCCTCCCGGATTCTCCGGCAGAGGCGGCGGGAGTCCAAGCGGAAGATCAGATTATGCAAATTGATGGTCAGGTGACCGCTCTTTTGAGCCTAGAGCAGTCTTCGGAACTGATTCGGGGCCTAGAAGGGACTGAAGTAAATTTAAAAATTCGTCGCCGCGACCAGTCTTCCCTAGATCTTGCGATTACGCGGGCAAAAATTGAATTGGCCACGGTGAACTACGGGGTACAAACCATCGGGGACGAAAAAGTTGGCTACATTCGCCTTGATGAGTTTAGTTCCCATGCCGCTGAGCAAATGTATAACGCGATCCAGGATCTAAAGGCGGAAACGGTTACGGGTTTTGTGCTGGATCTCCGGGGAAATCCTGGGGGCTTACTCTACTCCAGCGTTGATATTGCCCGGATGTGGATGGAAGAAGGGGCAATCGTTCGCACAGTGGATCGCAAAGGGGGCGATCGCCAATTTAGCGCCAACCAAACAGCGATTACCGATTTACCCCTCGTCGTGCTTGTGGATGAAAACTCCGCCAGTGCCAGCGAAATCTTAGCGGCGGCCCTCAAGGACAACCAACGGGCAACCCTGGTGGGGACTCGCACCTACGGTAAGGGCACCGTCCAATCAGTCCATGAATTATCCAACGGTGCGGGCCTGGCAGTCACAATCTCCCGGTACTATCCCCCCAGTGGCATGAGTATCAATATGAATGGGGTTAGTCCTGACATTACCGTAGAACTGGATAATGAACAGTTCACACAACTGCGTCTCGATCCGAGTTTGATCGGGACGAGTGCTGATCCCCAGTTTCTCAAGGCAGTCAATATTCTCCAGAACCAGCGCCTTAGTGAAACTCCAGGCAAACAAGCCCCCCTCAGCGCCCGCTCGTCTGGTGCCATCTCCAATTAAGCACCTCCCGTCGCTTTGATCGTCTGCAGTTCCCGTAGATGAGTAACCCAGAAACATTTGTTACAATCATTTACAATGCAACCCATTCAACTGTAGGCGATCGCATCGGATAAACTATGCCATACCAGACCCGTACCCCCGCGACCCCGGTCAATTCGGTCATCGAACAGCCCGCCCAGGAGTCCGAGCTGTGGCGTTACAATCCAGAGGCGATCGAAGCCAAATACCGCAATCGTCCCTTTGCTGTTCTGGGACGCCTCCTCACCATTATTTCCAGCTTTAGTGGCCTGCTACTCAGAATTTGGTGGGCTAAGGCCACTGGAAACAACAACAATCCCAAAGCCCAACAGAAACAAGCCGATCACCTCAAGGCGATTCTGACGAAATTAGGCCCCACCTACATCAAAATTGGCCAAGCCCTCTCTACCCGTCCTGACCTCGTCCCTCCCGTCTATCTGACGGAGCTAACCAGTCTTCAGGATCAACTTCCTTCTTTTCCGAATGAAATTGCCTTTCGCTTCATTGAAGAAGAATTAGGACAGCCTCCCGAAAAAATCTACGCCGAGATCTCAGATCATCCCCTTGCTGCCGCCTCCCTCGGCCAAGTCTATCAAGCTCGCCTCAAAACCGGCGAAAAAGTTGCCGTAAAAGTTCAGCGCCCTGACCTGCAACAGCGCATCAACCTCGATATTTTTATCATGCGGCGCATTGCCCGCTGGCTCCAAAATAATGTTAAACAAGTCCGCTCCGACCTGATTGGCATTACCGACGAATTTGCGGCGCGTATCTTCGAAGAAATGAACTATGCCCAGGAAGGACGTAACGCAGAGAAATTCAAGAAACTCTACGGCGGCATGGCAGAAATCTATGTGCCAAAAATTTACTGGAAATATACCGGTAAGCGCGTCCTCACCATGGAGTGGCTCGATGGCACGAAGCTAACTAACCTCAAGGAAGTCGCCGCCAAAGGGATTGATGCCACCCATTTGGTTGAAGTCGGGGTGGAATGTTCCCTCCGCCAACTCCTGGAATTTGGCTTTTTCCATGCTGATCCCCACCCTGGCAATCTTTTAGCCCTCGATGATGGTCGCCTTGCCTATCTGGACTTTGGCATGATGAGCATGATCGAACCCTACCAACGTTATGGGTTAATCGAAGCTGTGGTGCACCTAGTTAACCGCGATTTTGAAGCCCTGGCCCATGACTATGTCAAATTAGATTTTCTTAAGCCAGATACTGATCTTGCGCCCATCGTGCCTGCTCTAAGCACCGTTTTTAATAATGCTTTGGGAGCTAGTGTTGCGGAACTTAATTTTAAGAGCATCACGGATCAAATGTCGGGCATTATGTACGAATTTCCGTTTAAGGTGCCTGCCTACTATGCTTTGATTATTCGTTCGATGGTGACCCTCGAAGGGATTGCCATTGGTGTTGATCCAGAATTTAAAGTCTTGAGTAAAGCTTATCCCTATGTTGCAAAGCGCTTGTTGACCGATAATTCTCCGGAATTACGTCATTCTCTGAAGGATTTATTGTTTAAAGAAGGCAGTTTTCGCTGGAATCGCCTCGAAAATTTACTGAACAATGCAAAGAATTCTACCGACTACGATCTTAAAGGGGCGGTTAATCAAGCCATTGACTATATCTTTTCAGAACGGGGTGAATTTATCCGGGAGCGCCTTGCCGAAGAAATTATTCAATCGGTGGATATCCTCGGACGTAATACCTTCCAAAACATTACCAGTTTGGTACAAGAGCAGTTGGGCCAAAAGCCGACCCACAACCAGACTAGGGGGATGAGTGCAGAAGACCGGGCGAACCTGGTGCACATTCAAAATATTTGGCGTATCCTCCAGGAAACCCCTGATTTTGACCCGATGTTTATTTTGCCTTTGATTCCTAAAGTGCTCATTAAGCCGGAAACGCAACAATTAGGTCAGAAAATCGCTGAGGGACTCTTGCAGCGCATTGCCGCCCGTTTCATCCGTAATGTTTTGTTGGCCGATCCCAACGGAGATAAGACTCGTCAACGGGAGGTGATCCGTTATCCTGGGTCTCTGCCGCTGCCAAAGTCTGCGTTACGGTAATGTCTTAGGGAAATGGGTTGCTTTTTTGCGTAAAATTGAGCAAATATTAGCAATCTCAAAGACATTGTGGGGCCATGGCACAATCTAAACCATATCAACCTATTTTATTACGCTTGCTCCATGGCCTAACGGCGATTCTGGTATTGCTGGCTTTAGATACGGGGTTTTGGGTTTACGACATTTATGATGGTCGCTGGGGCCGTTTGGGTCTACCACGGCTCGAAGCGATGCAGGGCATCCATGGAACGATCGCCTTAACATTCTTTTTATTGCTACCGTTCTTTGCGGTGTACAGTTTTCGTCTGGGCGATCGCCGTTTGCTGCAGCCGAATTCCCTGACGCAATTAAAGCAACTGGGAAAACCGATTGGGTGGGTTTCGGCCCATCGACTGATTAATACAGGCATGCTGCTGGCGGGAACCTTAGCTGTCATTACAGGCCGGATGATGAAGGAAGAATGGCTACCGGCAGGAGAACTCAATCATTTCGCCTACCTTGGTCATCTGTTGGCCTGGGGGGTCATGTTTGGGGCGCTGGCTCTGCACTTACTTTTGGGCATTAAAGTTGGAGGTGTCCCCCTATTAACTTCGATGGTTAGTCTGGGGCAACGGGAAGGCGATCGCCCCAAAAACTGGTTACAGGGATTCCAGCAGCGGCAGAGCTTGTTACTGAAATCCCTAGAAATCATTGTCGGTTTAGGGGTGCTTTTTGCTTTGGTTGTACCCTTGTTTAATTTTTAGAAATAGGGATTTTTCCACGTTCCAGTAAAGACAATTTCCGCAAAGGGTTTACGGCTACGGGGGCTTTGTTCCCGTTCCTGGAGGGCTTCTGGTGCTGTGGTAATATCACCCGGATAGCCAATGGCCACGGCAGCGGCCGGTTCAAAGCCAGCGGGAATTTTGTAGCGGTCACGGGCTTTGTCTTTATCGAAACCGCCCATTTGGTGTACCCGCAGACCGAGGGCTTCAGCTTGGATCGTTAAACTGGTCAAGGCTTGGCCCACATCATACATTCCGTAGGGATTCGGGTTATCATTGCGGGTAAATCGCTGTTTTCCGACAGAAATCATCAGAATGTATGCGTTTTTTGCCCAGGTCTGGTTTGTTTCCATCAGGCAGTCCAACATTTTGCCATAGGCAGCAGCATCAGCTTTTGTGGCCATCAAAAACCGCCAAGGCTGTTCATTAAAACAAGAGGAAGCCCACCGGGCGGCTTCTAATAAGCTCCCAATTTTTTCTGCTTCGACGGGGCGATCGCCATCAAAGATGACCGTACTAAACCGTTGACGCAGTAGGGGGTGAATTGGATATTGAGTTTGGGCGGGTTTTTCCATGGAACTTACGACAGAATAATGGGCAATAGAAAGAAAACTAAATTCCAGCTTTAGGATAACGACTTTTGGGTTGGATGTTTGGTGGATTATTGATGGATTAACTTTTATCTGGGCTAGTTATGGTTGCCTCTTCCCCTAGAACAGCGGGTCAAAATGTACGTCGCTTAGCCTTTAGACGTCGCCTCCAGTCCTGGCGGGCTTTCTTGGCGGCGGGAGGACTCCCGGTCTTGGTGGTGTTCATGTTTCCGGTCTTGGCGATTGGTCTAGGGTTTATTGCGGCCATCGTCATTGTGGCGATCGCTGCCTTTGGGGCAATGGGTTTTATTTTCCGGGGTTTAGATCTTTGGCAAGCCGCAAACCGTGCCGTTCAGGGGGCCAAAGCCGAGGAAAATGTCGCCAAAATTCTCCAGGAACTAGAGCCCCAGGGGTGGTCTTTTGAATATGGGATGCGCCTTGATGATGGCCTGGGGGATGCCGATGTGATTTGCTTTTCGCCCCAGCAAAAAACCTATGTCATTGATGTCAAATCCCATAAAGGCACGGTGATTTTCCAGGATCATCGGCTCCATCGCCGCATGGGACGCACGATCTATGGCTTTAAGAAGGATTTCTTACAAATTGTGATGAAGCAGGCGCTCCAGGTACGCGATAAAAAAAAGCTTGATTTTGTCACACCGTTGCTAGTATTCACCCGTGCCCAGTTGGCCGTCTCCCACAAAAAAATTCGCGGGGTTTATGTCATTGGCCAAGCGGATTTGGTGGCAAAGTTGCAGGAATTGGGTTGAGCGCTGGGGTAGCTGTGGTCGTTCAAGGCGGTGGCGAATTACATCATTTCCCAAAAATTTGATCGAGAAACAATTCAGACTCGCTTACGATCAAAGTAACAGAATCCCCCTGGACACGACAGATTTTTTATGCTCCACGATTTTCAATTGTCTATCTTGGCCCTGGGCCATGACCAGTATCAATTGCGTTTGAGTTCGGCGATCGCCCCTGGTGCGGAACCCATCGTGGCAGTGGTCACTTGGCAACCGGAAGCTTGGCTGGCAACCTGGGCCAATTACCCCCTAGAGACCTGGGGGAAAATGCTGTTTACGGCCCTTTTTACGGGAGAGATTTACGAGCATTGGCAAGACATGGTGGCGATCGCCAAAGTGGATAATCTTCCCATTCACGTTTATTTGGGCTTACCGGATGGGATTTTGTGGTTTCTGCCATGGGAGGCGATGTTTATCGAACCGCAGAATTACACAGTCCACTTTTCTCGGCAACGGGACAGGGCCATTGGTGCCGACAATTCTGAAAATTTAGATACAGCGGTTGATTTGTCTTGGCTGGGGGAGACAGAACCCGAAGAGGATGTTGCCTTTATCCAAGATATTTTTGCGAATATGCCCGAACCGTCCGAGATGGAGACGGATACTGAAAATGATCATCGGGGAATGCTCTTGATTCCCTCCTGGCGCTCCCTATTGGCTTTTCCCCGTAGCCTCCTAGGGTTGGGTTTGATCATCATGCTCACCCTGGGGGGCATTTTGCTGGGCCGACATTTACAAAACATTTCTGTAACGCCCACCACCACCACAGAGGGAATTACGCGCCTGACGGAAAAGGAATTAGAAAAGCTCACTGATGCGGACTTGGTGCAGTTGGCCCAGGCAGATATTGACCAAGACAATTGGGGCAATGCTGAGATGATCCTCGGTGAACTCCTTGATCGCCAAGCCTTTGGTGTGGTGCAACCGTTACTGTTTGATCCAGCGATCGCCCCGGAGAATGAAACCATTGCTTTTTTACGGGGACGCTATATCTGGCAAACAACCTTGGCCGCCGTCCCACCATCGCCAACCCAAGCAACGGCGATCGCCACGGTGCAAGAAAATTGGGACATGGCCCTAGCCCAACAGCCCAACGACCCCGAAATTTTGATGGCCCTGGGTTTTGTCCATTACCTCAATGCAGATTACGAAGCCGCCAATGATCGTTGGTATGAAGCCTTAGCAGCGGCAACGACCCAGGATTTCCCCCCAGTCCTCCAGGCGGAGATTTATGCGGGCCTGGCGATTAGTATGTACGATTTGGCCCAAGGGCAACCCACCGACGTTGACCAGGAAATTCTTGTGGGGAAAGCCGAAAAACTCCGGGCGATCGCCCTAGATCTCGATCGTTCCCAGCTCAACCCCCGCCGCCTCGAACAAAGTTGGTTATGGTTCCCTGAGGCGATCGCCACTTGGCAAACCCTGCTCGCTTTAGAAGAATCTCCCTAGGTCATATCCGAGGCGTACATTCAATCAACTTGAGCGCAAAAATCTTGCAAACCATTACGGCTTAAGCACGAGACCCCCTGATGGGGCGGACTTGGGGGACAATGGGGTGAAATAAATCCCACGATAATAACCCTATTATGTCCGAACAAAACATTGAATCCATCCTCCAGGAGCAGCGCCTTTTTTCGCCTGCATCAGACTTTGCTGCCGAGGCCCAGATCAAGAGCTTAGACCAGTACCAAGCCCTCTACGACCGGGCGAAAAATGACCCCGAAGGCTTTTGGGGGGAACTCGCCGAGCAGGAATTAGAATGGTTTGAGAAATGGGACAAGGTGCTCGATTGGCAACCGCCCTTCGCCAAATGGTTTGTCAACGGGAAAATTAACATTTCCTACAATTGCCTCGACCGTCATCTCAAAACCTGGCGCAAAAATAAAGCCGCCCTCATCTGGGAAGGGGAACCCGGTGATTCCCGTACCTTCACCTATGCCCAGCTACACCACGAGGTCTGCCAGTTTGCCAATGCGATGAAAAAGTTGGGCGTCAAAAAAGGTGATCGCGTCGGGATTTATATGCCAATGATCCCCGAAGCCGTCGTTGCCCTCCTCGCCTGTGCCCGCATTGGTGCGCCCCACACCGTCGTCTTTGGTGGCTTTAGTGCGGAAGCCCTCCGCAGTCGCCTCGAAGACGCTGAAGCCAAACTGGTAATCACCGCCGACGGGGGCTTCCGCAAAGATAAAGCGGTACCCCTCAAGGATCAAGTAGATGCGGCGATCGCCGATCATCATGCCCCCAGCGTTGAGAATGTCTTGGTCGTTCAACGCACCAAAGAGCCTGTCCACATGGAAGCCGGGCGGGATCACTGGTGGCACGAGCTGCAAAAAGAAGTCTCCGCTGACTGTCCCGCCGAGCCGATGGATGCCGAAGATATGCTCTTTATCCTTTATACCAGCGGCACCACGGGTAAACCCAAGGGCGTTGTCCACACTACGGGCGGTTATAATCTCTACACCCATATAACGACTAAGTGGATCTTTGATCTCAAAGATGATGACGTGTATTGGTGTGGTGCTGATGTGGGTTGGATCACCGGCCACAGTTACATTACCTATGGCCCTCTATCTAACGGGGCAACGGTCTTAATGTATGAAGGTGCACCCCGTCCGTCTAATCCCGGTTGCTATTGGGAAATTATTCAAAAATATGGTGTCACCATTTTTTACACGGCACCCACGGCGATTCGGGCCTTTATCAAAATGGGTGAAGACATCCCCAATAAATATGACATGAGTTCCCTGCGCCTCTTAGGAACCGTGGGTGAACCGATTAATCCAGAAGCTTGGATGTGGTACCACCGGGTTATTGGTGGCGAACGTTGTCCCATTGTTGATACATGGTGGCAAACGGAAACCGGCGGTGTGATGATTACGCCTTTACCCGGTGCAACTCCCACAAAACCCGGCTCGGCGACTCGTCCTTTTCCGGGGATTGTGGCGGATGTCGTTGACCTTGATGGAAATTCCGTCGGTGACAACGAAGGCGGCTACCTGGTAGTGAAACAACCCTGGCCTGGGATGATGCGCACTGTTTATGGCAATCCCGAACGCTTCCGGTCTACCTATTGGGAGCACATCGCCCCGAAAGATGGACAATACCTTTATTTCGCAGGTGACGGGGCACGCCGTGACCAAGATGGCTATTTTTGGATTATGGGTCGCGTCGATGATGTCTTAAATGTTTCGGGCCATCGCCTCGGCACCATGGAAGTGGAATCGGCCCTCGTTTCTCACCCTGCCGTCGCCGAAGCAGCCGTGGTTGGAAAGCCAGATCCGGTTAAGGGGGAAGAGGTATTTGCCTTTGTCACCCTTGAGGGCACCTACAGTCCGAGCGACGATCTCGTAACGGAACTGAAGGCCCATGTGGTGAAAGAAATTGGGGCGATCGCCCGTCCGGGAGAAATCCGTTTTGCCGATGTAATGCCCAAAACCCGTTCTGGGAAAATCATGCGGCGTTTGTTGCGGAACCTAGCCGCAGGCCAGGAAATTGTGGGCGATACTTCTACCCTCGAAGACCGCAGCGTCCTCGACCAACTCCGGGGCTAACCCCCCATTCTCCCTTGAGGGAGATGTCCAGAGGACAGAGGGTGTCTTCCCTTGAGGGGAGTCGGAGGGAAAATTTCCATTAGGTGTCCCTCCGACTGCTTGCCTTGACCTAGTTCCCTTCGATAAAGGCGAAACGGCCCTGTTGACCCGATTCATCCATTTCAATTTGGGCCACAAAAAATTCCTTCTGGACAATTTCCCCTTCCTCTGTGAAGGAAATTTCACCCAAAGGCGTGACGTAGGTACCTGCAAAAATTTCGTCCCGCAGTTGTCGTCGCAAGTCCGGTAGAGCAAGAGTTTCTAGGGGCGTTTTTTCGTCGAGGCTGCTGAGGGCTTCAACAAAAACTTGGATCGCCGTAAAAGCCTGGGCACTAAATTGGGGCGGCTCTTTTTGGTTTTGTTGAAAATAGGCGTCCCGAAACGCGCGGTTAATCTCATTATCTAACTCGGCACTGTAGGCTTGGGCCACCAACACCCCATCACATTTTGCTTGGCAGACGGGGAAAATATTAGAAGTATTTAAGCCGTTCCCCCCAACAATAATGCCGTTGTAACCTAATTCTCGCAGTTGCTTCACCAGGTTGCCCGCATCGGCTGCTAACCCCGAAATAATCACTAGATCTGGTTGAACATTGAGTGCGGCAGTCACCTGGGCTTGAAAATCAGTGTCGGTGGTTTGAAACCTTTGTACCGTGACTAATTCCAGACCAAAATCTTGGACAGCCGTCTGGAAGGTTTCTGTCTCTGATTTACTAAAGGCATCATTTTGGGCGAAGAAAACCGCAACGCGCTGTAGTTCTGGGTTGAGCTTGAGGGCTTGGGCCACGGCATTGGGAGCAACCACCGAGACAGGGGCAGAAACTCGGCCAATAAATGCACCAATCTGCGGGATTCCTTCGGCGGTATTGGAAGGGCCAAGGACGGGAACTTGGGCCCGGTCGGCGATCGGATCGGCAGCAAAGGCTTGTTGGGAAAGGGTCGGGCCAACGATACCGACTACTTTATCTTGGTTGATCAGGGTATTAAAGGCGTTGATGGCGCCCTGCTCATCGGCAGCCACATCCTGGAGAATGATCTTTAGGGGTTTACCGTTGATGCCGCCGTTTTCGTTGAAGTAGGTTTCCGCAATCTGGGTGCCGAGGATCTGCTCTTGGCCAAATAAAGCAACATTACTGGTCTGGGCGACGGCGACTCCCAGAGGAATTTCCGCGAGGTTGCCATTATTATTACCGGCATCCGTAGGAGGAGACGGGGCATTACAGGCAATCACCAGCACCGCCGTCAAAAAGGCGATCGCCCCCTGGAGCAAGCGTCGATATTTAAACATACAAATTTCTATAGAGTCTTGATATAACAGACATCCAGAATACTGCGAAGCTCGATGCTCCTTCAACTGCTTGCTGCTTGATTGACAGCGATGGGGAATCAGTAACTCCTATTGAAGCGCTACAGGCAGACGAGGGCCGTAAAAAAACTAGACACCAATAACGCTAACCCCGAAATGATCCCGATTTCTTGAATTTCTTTTTTGAGTTCCATGGTTTGACAGCTCCACTAGCAAAATATGCAACGAAGAAATATCGATTTTGCTTGTTTTTAAGTATAAATACTCAAGTGCTGTTTGCCCACCCTTGGCCCCAAGGGAAATCACCGGAGGGAGAGGTTTAGCCCGTTAAATGTCATCAAAGCCAAATAATGAGACCACAGAATGCCGTCAATTCGTTTTCGATCTGATTGGATTCATTCTTACTTAGGGAAAGGTATAAGATAGAACTTTCTCCTAGATAGGCGTAAAGCTTAATTTAAGGTGCTAAGATCATTAAAGAACTATTAACCTATATTTTTTTCTTATCCGTAATCCGAAAAAATTCTTAAGAATTGCTTTTATCGCTGATTTTGCAACGAACAAGCCTTGATTTCACCTTGGCCCATTCGTCAGAATAGCCCCCATTATTTCCTTGTCGTCTGTTCTTCCCCAAAACCATGTCCCAAGCCTTTAGTGCCACAGAAATTCGTAACACGATGAAGCAAGAGGGGTTGCGCATCACGCCCCAGCGGTTTGCGGTTTATGCCAATCTACTCGGTCGGCAGGATCATCCCACGGTAGAACAGATCCTAGAGGATGTGAATGCGGATTTACCCATTGCTTCTAAGGCCAGTGTTTACAGTGCCCTGACGGTCTTGCGGGAAGTGAATCTTGTGCGAGAGGTGCTCTTAGATGAAGGCGTAACTCGGTATGACGCCAATGTTAATCCGCACCACCATTTCGTCTGTCGAGACTGCGGGGCCATCCAGGATCTGCCTTGGCAAGCCTTTAGCTGTTTTGATTTGGGTCAGTTTGCGACGCAAGTTACCGCCGAGAGCTATGAAGTAACCGTTAAGGGACTCTGTGCGGACTGCCGTGCTTAACTTGTTTAAATAATCTGGGATTTCGCCTCGGCCAGCTTGGGTTGATCCTTGCTGTTTGGCAGCCTTGGTCAGAACCCTTAACCTCATGAAGGTTTTGTCCGGGGCGATCGCCAAATCAGGTATTTTGGAATTTAGACTGGATTGTTAGGAAGGATTTTATTGCGTGAAACTTTTTGTGTATCACACGCCTGAGGCGACGCCAACGGATCAACTCCCCGATTGTGCTGTGGTTATTGACGTACTGCGGGCCACCACGACCATCGCTACGGCGCTCCACGCTGGAGCAGAAGCAGTACAAACCTTTGCTGACCTCGATGAACTGTTTCAATTTAGTGAAACTTGGCAGCAAACCCCCTTTCTCCGGGCTGGGGAACGGGGCGGGCAACAGGTAGAAGGTTGTGAGTTTGGCAATTCTCCCCGCAGTTGCACCCCAGAAATGGTGGCTGGGAAGCGCCTCTTCTTAACAACCACCAACGGCACGAGGGCCCTCAAGCGCGTTGAGCAAGCGTCCACAGTGATTACCGCAGCCCAAGTGAATCGCCAGAGCGTGGTGAAGTTTCTCCAGACAGAACAGCCAGACACCGTTTGGTTCGTCGGTTCCGGTTGGCAGGGGGATTATTCCCTCGAAGATACCGTCTGTGCTGGGGCGATCGCCAAGGCCCTGTGGAATGGGGACAGTGACCAGTTAGGGAATGACGAAGTGATTGGGGCAATTTCCCTTTATCAACAGTGGCAGCAAGATTTATTTGGCCTCTTCAAGCTCGCAAGCCACGGCCAGCGTCTCCTGCGCTTAGACAATGAAATCGATATTCGTTACTGTGCCCAAAGCGATACCCTGGCGGTTCTACCGATTCAAACAGAGCCGGGTGTTCTCAAAGCCTATCGCCACTAAAAAAAATTAAGGGAGCCATGAAAAAAGGGTTCCGCACGGAACCCCCAAGTCTGCTTCTGTGGCAGATTTAGACAAATTTACTTATAAAGCTCAGTGGAGAGCCGGAAAGCCAAAACACCAGGAATGAGGGCAATGGCAAGGGCCACTAACACTTGGGTATCAGAAATTCCCATAATTTTAAAAACTCCGAATATAAACTGAGGTTTATCCCTTAATTTGCGATATTGCCTCTGGTTTCCCCAAGGTTTTGTAACAAGACGCAACATATCACCCCAACCTTCACCCATTCACCAAAAATGCGTCGCTTTAACCTTGATTCTGAGAAGTTTCTGCCGTTGACTGGATAGTTTGTTTACAATGGCCTTAAGGTGACCCATTTGCCGCCACAGCAACCCGACGGGCGGTCTTTTTTTGTCTTGAATTGTTCTCAAAAGTTTACTGTGTCGAATTTTTCCCATGCTCGAGCAAATTCTTCATCCCCAGTTGCATTTCAGCTTAGAAACGTCTTTCATTCTCGTGATTTTGGTGGCCCTAGAAGCTGTTCTTTCAGCCGATAATGCCATTGCCCTCGCGGCGATCGCCCAGGGGTTAGCCAGTCCGCCCCAACAACGCAAAGCCCTCAACATTGGTTTGATGGTGGCTTACATTCTCAGAATCACCCTCATTTTCACGGCAACCTGGGTGATCCATTATTGGCAAGTAGAACTTTTGGGGGCATTGTATTTGCTGTGGCTGGTTTTTCGCTACTTTACCTCCCCTGAAGATGATAAAAATCACCACCATAGCCTAGAGTTCAAGTCCCTCTGGCAAGCGATCCCGATGATTGCGGTCACGGATTTAGCCTTTTCCCTCGATAGCGTCACAACGGCGATCGCCGTCGCGGAAGACATTTGGTTGATTGTGCTTGGGGGCACCATTGGCGTTCTGACCCTCCGCTTTCTGGCGGGGCTGTTTATCCGCTGGCTCGATGAATTTACCAATTTAGAAGATGCAGGCTTTGTGACCGTGGGCTTTGTGGGGGTTCGTCTCCTCCTTAAGGCGGTTTATCCCAGTTTTGTGATGCCTGAATGGCTGATGATCACGGCGATCGCCGCCATGTTTATTTGGGGATTTTCTAAACGCAACCCTGATTTTGTCCCCCAAGAGGACTCGCCATCGCCCTAATTTGTGCCTGGATCCCTTAGTCCGCCGTAGTTTCCCCTACGGCCCATTTGCCATTCTCAGTAACTTTACATTTATTAAATAAACTTAATAAAACTCTAATTTTTTGGTAAAATAAATTCATAAATAAAAATTAAGCATTTCGATTCTCGTTTTTTCACCAAGGTTAAATCGCTGCCCCGTCAGTACAGACCTTGCCTGTTTCCTTTAGTGGACAACTCACTTTTTCCGCAGCCCTGGCGAATCCAGTCTAGGGAGTAGCTTCTTATTTTCATTTTTTAAATTTCGTCCTTTCTAGCCGAGTTGACCTATGAAAACTGCCAAATACTCCGCCGATCCTGTCCGTACCTACCTCAAAGAAATTGGAAGAGTTCCCCTTTTAACCCACGAAGAGGAAGTTCTCTATTCTCGCCGTGTCCAGAAAATGGTCAACCTAGAGAAGCTTAAAGCCGAATTAGCAGAGAAGCAGGATCAAGAGCCGAGCCTCAAGGAATGGGCCCAGGCAGCGAACCTTTCCCAGCGGGAGCTGAAAAAGCAACTCCTTCTAGGGAAGCAGGCAAAACAAAAAATGGTCGAAGCGAACCTCCGCCTTGTGGTCTCAGTGGCGAAAAAATACATTAAGCGCAATATGGATCTCCTCGATTTGATTCAAGAGGGCACCATCGGTATGCAGCGGGGGGTAGAAAAGTTTGACCCAACCAAGGGTTATCGTTTCTCGACCTATGCTTATTGGTGGATCCGGCAGGCGATCACCCGGGCGATCGCCGAAAAGAGTCGCACGATTCGCCTCCCGATTCATATCACCGAAAAGCTCAATAAAATTAAGAAAGCCCAGCGCCAACTGGCCCAAGCCAATGGACGTTCTGCCTCAATCCCAGAACTAGCCGATGAACTAGGTTTAACCACCAAGCAAGTCAGGGACTACCTCGAAAAATCCCGCCAGCCCCTTTCCCTAGACCTGCGGGTTGGCGATAACAACGACACGGAACTGATCGAGCTCCTCGAAGACGATGGCTTGACCCCCGATGATTATGCGACCCATGCGGCCCTAAAACGGGATTTGGCGCGGATGTTAAATGATCTGACCGCCCAACAACAGGAAGTTTTAACCCTCCGCTTTGGTCTCCGGGATGGGACGCCCCACACCCTCGCAAAAATCGGCGAACACCTGAGCATCAGCCGGGAGCGGGTACGTCAAATTGAACGGGAAGCCCTTGCGAAACTCCGCAAACGAAAAGCGGAAATGGGTGAATATTTAGCCAGTTAATTGCTCAGTCAAAGGATAATTTGGCGATCGCCTAGGGGGAGAAAATCGTAAAAATGCCACCGCAAAAGTTCGGTTATACTCCCCTCTAGGTTGTCAATAAGTTGTTACATTAGCCTTAGTTAGTATTGCATCAAAACACAGTGATTCAACCCATCACTTCCATTGAGCATCTAGGAGGAAAGACTGGTGAATAACGAAGCCCAAAGTTTTTATGGTCTCACAGGTAACAAACAACAAGGTTCAGACGAGCTTTGGCATTATGTCCAGTCTTTGTCTCCAGAAGTGATTGCCCATATGTCAAAGCCCCAATCTCCGGCGGTTAATCAAGTGATTGAACGCAATATTGTTGGGTTATTGGGGGTTTTATCCCACGCCGATGGATTTAATGTATCGGTCAATATGAGCCGTGAACAGCTTGGTCAACTGTTGGCCTCGGCGATGATGGGCGGCTACTTTATCCGTAACGCAGAGCAACGGTTTCAGATCGAAAAATCTCTCCAGGAACAGGATCTTAATTTACCCGATTAAAGTTTATTCTCTAGCAATGATTTAGGCTGTAAAATTCAGGAAGCTTCAAGGGGAAAGCCTCCCCTTTTTTATTGTTTATTTATCTGCATAAGTAATTCAAACCCTGGCTCTGTGAGCGTAGCTAATATATCCAGACAAACCCGTTCCTAATAGAAATAAACCTTGGCCTTTAACGAGCCAATTTCCCCAGTGGACATAGGGTGTTTTTTTATCGCTTAAATATATTTGTGCGCTGTAGGTGACAAATTCATTTAGGGAAGATAACCACAAAGTTTTTCCGGTGGGGTCAATCACGCCCGAATGACCCGTATTGTTAGCCCGCACTAACCAGCGACCATTGGCGATCGCCTGCATCACATCGAGGGCATGGTGTTGGGCTGGCATGGTTTCACTGTAGTGGGCATCGTTGGAAGCCACAATGATAAATTCTCCCCCGGCGGCGGTTTGGCGACGGAAATGTTCTGGATAGGCAGATTCATAGCAAATAGCGACGGTGGCTGGGCCGAGGGGGGTTTGCATCACTGCTGGGTTTTGGCCGCGCACCAGGTGGGCATCGAGGGGCGACAGGCGATTAATAATCTTGCCCAGGACAGCTTCAAAGGGAATATATTCCCCCAGGGGCACGAGGCGCTGTTTGTTGTAGCGGCTGAATACGTAGCCTTGGCGATCGAGAGTAAATAGGCTGTTGGTAAAGTTATTTGCTTCACTACCAAAAGCCCCCAGGACGAGGGGAACATTTTCTGTGCGGATCAGGCGGGGCCAAAAGGTTGCCTGGAGAATTTGTTCAATGCGAAAGGGTAAGGCCGTCTCCGGGGTGATAATCAAGTCTAGAGGCTGTTGGGCAAGGGTTTCATAGCCCGCGCGATAATTGGCGATCGCCAACTGATTACCATCTTGGTAGAGTTTAATTTCGTTGGGAATATTCCCCTGAATAATGCCGATTTGGGCAGGGCGATCGCTGGTGACGGGCGTTGTCTGCAGTAGCGACCAACCAATCAGGTGAGCACTACCCAGAAGAATTAGGGTGAGTCCCCCCAACAGACCACTGCAACGGTGGAAGCGCACAGTCCCAGTCGCATCGAAACAGGCCTCCGCAAGACAGCCATTCACCAGCACAATGAGCCAAGAAATGGTGGTAAATCCCGACAGTTGAGCCAATTGTAAAATCGCTAAATTATGGGGACTCTGGCTAAAGGCAAGGAAGTGCCAAAAGAGATCATTCTGGCTCCAGAGATATTCGACCACACACCACAAGGACGCCCCATAAACAACCCGGTAAAGTCGCCCGGCAAAGCTTAAAGGCCCGAAGGAAGCACGAAATTCCTCGAAACAAACAATCCCTAACGCCCAGAGCACCGGGATGCCCGCCCCCCACAGGGTGATAATGATCCAGCAAAGAATGGCGATCGCCAAACTCCACAACCAAGGAACCCCCATCCAGGTCATCGGGTGAATCCCCGTAATCCAAAACAGCGTAAAACCCTGGTACCCCAAACCCCAATAAAAACTCAACCAGAGGGGCTGTTTGTATCTCTGGTAAAAATTACGCATCGCCCGTAGTCCTTTACGACCTTGAGCAGACGGGGATGACTTAGTCCTTTGGGGCGATCGCCCAAGATAAATCCAGAGGGGGATCAAGGCGATCCAAGCGAGATACCAAGCTTCGACGGGGGCCGAGGCCATGCCCATCAGTACCCCTGCCCCTAATACGAGAAATCTAGGAGCCCAGATGGGGCGGAAACTGCTGCGTACGAACATCATCGCTATAGCGTTGGACTGCGTTGGTAATCAGATTGTCTAAGTCTAAATATTGTTTGGCAAAGGGGGGCGCTTTTTCACTGAGGCCCAAAAGATCCGCCGTTACCAGCACTTGCCCATCACAATGGCGTCCCGCGCCGATGCCAATGGTCGGAATTGTCAGTTTTTCGGTAATCGTCTGTGCCAGGGTCGCTGGAATATGTTCTAAGACCACCGCAAAGGCCCCGGCCTGTTCGAGGGCGATCGCCTCTTGGATCACCCGTGTCGCTTCTAGTTCCGTATTGCCCTGTTGCCGATAACCCAGGGTATGTACCGATTGGGGAGTGAGACCCACATGACCCATCACCGGTACCCCTAATCGGGTGAGACGTTCCACCGTTTCGGCCATCGCTGGGTGTCCCCCTTCCAGTTTGATCGCCTGGGCGGTGGTTTCCTTGAGAATTCGACCCGCCGTATGGATCGCTTGGGAAAGGCTTTCTTGGTAGGTTAAAAAGGGAAGATCGCTGACCACTAAGGCATTCTTGACCCCCCGACAAACGGCCTGGGTATGGTGAATCATCGCCTCTAGGGTCACAGGCAGCGTATTTTCATAGCCGAGGGCCACCATCGCGAGGGAGTCCCCCACTAGAATGACATCGACCCCAGCTTGATCGACTAAGCGGGCGATCACATAGTCCCAGGCTGTCAGGGTCACGATGGGTCGTGCCGTTTTTTTATAGTTTTGTAGTGTTCTCGGTGTAACCCGCATCAATCGTTCTCTAGGGCACAATAAAGCTGACCGGGCTAGTGAACAACACCCCAAAGCAGCTTTAGCTACAGCCGATGGTGTTGGGACTTTTCCGGTAATACCTGAGCTATTATGCCCCAAATCAAAATTCTGGGGAAATCCCGGCGTTCGTGCCCCCAGATTTGCCCCAGTGATCACTACAATTTTCGCTTTCGGTTTTGACTCTTTAAAAGAGGCCGATTCTTAACCTTGCCAGTTAGCCCAATCCTGGGGCTTGAGGAACCGTTCATAGAGTTCTGCCTCTGGGGTACCAGGCTCAGGACTGTAGCTATATTCCCAACGCACTAGGGGCGGTAAAGACATCAAAATCGATTCGGTACGGCCATTGGTCTGCAAGCCGAAGATGGTTCCCCGGTCATAGACGAGGTTAAATTCGACGTAGCGGCCCCGGCGGTAAAGCTGGAATTGTCGTTCGCGATCGCCATATTCTGTGTTGCGTCGCCGTTCAATGATCGGCACATAGGAGTCGAGGAAGGAACCACCACAGTCTTGCACAAACGCAAAAAGATCTTCCCAACTGCGCTGGGGCTGTTCCCCTAAATCCTTACTGTAGGCAGCGGCAGCTTTATCGGGGTGGGGGCCTTTATACAGTTCTCCGGTACCATCTTGATAGTCGAAGAACAATCCACCGACTCCACGGGTTTCGTCCCGGTGCTTCAGGTAGAAATATTCATCACACCAGCGCTTAAAGACGTTGTAATACTCCTTGTGGTGGCGATCGCAGGCGGCTTGGTAGGTTTTGTGGAAATGGGCCGCATCTTTAGCAAAGGGATAGTAGGGCGTCAAATCTGCACCACCGCCAAACCACCAGACGGGGCCAGCTTCAAAATAGCGATAGTTGAGGTGAACCGTTGGGATATAAGGATTGCGGGGATGTAACACCATTGATGTGCCCGTGGCATAGAACCCGTGGCCTGCGGCTTCAGGGCGCTGCTTCAAAATCGAAGGCGGCAATTGATCGCCCCATACCTCAGAGAAATTGACTCCCCCCTGTTCGAGGACATTTCCCTCACGCATTACCCGAGAACGACCGCCGCCACCCTCCTGGCGCTGCCAAGAATCTTCCTGGAATTTTCCTTTTCCATCGGCCACCTCTAATCCCTGACAAATTTTGTCCTGGATTTGCTGCATAAACTGGCTCACCCGTTCTTTGGAATCACTGGGGGGCACAGGCTGAGCGGGGCTGGCATTGGTGGATTCTGTTTGCAAAGCTGTCATGGTTGCGTGGGAAGAAGTTTTATCTATTTATTAAAAGGGTTTACCTGATGGCCCAAAGGCTGATGTTACAAGGCTTCTTTAGGTCGACACAGGTCAAACTAGTATTCCAGACTAACCTGAATTGGCACGTTTTCGGCCTCGGTGAATGTGATTTTTCATGAAGTTTGTAACGAATAGTTAAAAAGCCGCCTCCCGTGAATTCGTCGCCTGAGGTTATCCCCAGAGGCAAGGCGATCGCCCCCAATCCCGCTCTAAGGTTAAGAATAGATTAACTATATCCTTACGGACTTTTCCGTTTTAAAACCCTGATACAAAGGAAATTTCCCAAAAGCTTCGGTGTATACTAAAACCAAGGTTAAGAAAAAGTAAATTATGACTTAATCCTTTTATTACCTATTGGCGTGTCCAGGAGATTTGAACAATGCATCATGTTGCTAATCCAACCACCCCCCAAACTTCGATCCCTTTTCCCCTCAAAACAGATCGAAATGTGCCGACCCGCCTTGTAGCTCACTGGTTAACAGATGCGAATGGTAAGCTCTATCGAATCTGGGTCAGCGAAAAAATTTAGTCTCCTCGTCCCAACAAATTCCATCCAGCAAAAATCCCACAGAATCCGTCAGTGACTCTGTGGGATGGTTTGTAAGTTTTTAAGATTAAAGCAAAATTAGAAGGACTTCGGCGTTGCTCCAAACTGTTCGATTAAAATATGCTTCACAGTTGCCTTGAGGGTGTCCCCACAGGGCACTTTCTGAGCCACTGGCGCACCGAGACTCGCCTGGTTACCGACCATTCCCCCAGTGAGCACATTGACCGCTTCGACAATTGCCCCATCAACTTTCGCTTTAGACCCGATAAAGCCGATATCACCCACCTGGGCTTGACCACAGGAATTTGGGCAGCCAGTCCAGTGCATCCGTACCCGTTGGGGAATATCTAATTCGGCATCCAATTCGCGGGCCAGGGCTAACCCCTGTTCCTTCGTCTCTACAAGGGCAAAATTGCAGTAGCGATTTCCCGTACAGGACACAAAAGAACGTACCAGGGTCGAAGGATTCACCGAGAATTTTTCTAGCAACGGTTCCTGGAGTAGCGCCTCAACGTTTTCGCTTTTGACGTAGGGAATAATGAAATTCTCTTCTACTGTGGCCCGAATTTCGCCATTGCCATAGGTTTCTGCGAGGCGTGCTACCTCGAACATGTCCTCTGCGGTCAAGCGTCCGGCGGGGACATGCAAGCCCACATAGTGATAACCTGCTTGTTTTTGGGCATAGACACCGATGTGATCTCGCTTATCCATGGTTAAGGCGTGTTCTGGTGCTGCCGGTTCTAAAGATTGGCCAATTTCTGCTTCTAATCTCGCCCGGAAAGCATCGACACCCCACGCTTCAACCAGCCACAACACCCGCGCTTTGGCCCGATTTCCCCGGAGACCCTCCTCGGCACTGTGGCGGGTATATAGCGCTAAAATGCCACGACTGACCGCAAGGACAGCCTCATTGGGGGGAACCCAAACATTAATTGCGATCCCTTCGGCTTGTCGCTGGGCAGAAAAATATCCGCCAACCAGGACATTAAAGCCAAATTGCCCATCCTTAAAGGCCGGGACAAAGCCAATGTCATTGATTTCTACGTGGGAAGAATTATCCGGCGCTCCTTCTAGGCAGATATTAAACTTCCGGGGGAGGTCACTAAATTCGAGGCTGCCTTCACCGTAATTGGTGATCATATTTTGGAGTTGGGCCGCGAGTTCCCGGGTATCAAAATATTCTTCGGGGTCGATACCGGCGACGGGAGACCCTGTAATGTTGCGCACGTTATCGTGGCCAGACTGTACCGTGGTGAGGCCCACTTGCTTTAACTTCGTCAAAATCTCTGGGGTGTCTTCCAGTCGAATGCCGCGTAATTGGATGTTTTGGCGGGTTGTAATGTCGGCACTCCCGTCTTCGCCGTAGCGTTGCACAATTTCTGCTAGGGCGCGTACTTGGGCACTGTTGAGGATGCCGTGGGGAGTCCGCAGACGCAGCATAAATTTGCCTGGGGTCACCGGTCGGTGAAAAAGTCCCAGAAATTTAAGACGAATGATTAAGTCATCTTGATCCATGGCTTCCCAGCCAGCCTGGGCCAGGGTTGCCAACTCATCTTTAATCGCTAAGCCGGGTTTGGCTTGTTTGGCTTGTTCGATTTTTGTGAGTTTGATTTTTTGGATTGTGGCGGCGTCAGTCATGGAGTTAATCCTGATTTCAATACTGATGTTGCTATGGGCGTCGGCTGGATATCCAGGGTGATTTGACCAAGGTAAACATTCAGTCAGGGAGATTTTGTAGTGTTAACTACGGGCCTGGCTGGCTTTTGCGAAATCAGAATATTGATGATGCGATCGCCGCATTCAATCGACAGAAGGAACTTAGGTGCTAACCAGTCCAGTTTGGGGAGAACTGGCACTGGCAATATGTTGAACCGGAATGCGCCCGGCCAGGTGAGCGAGGCGGCCGGCAGTGGTGGCTAACCCCATGGCTCGACCCATTTGTACGGGATCTTTAGCGAGGGCGATCGCCGAATTGACCAGTAGCGCATCGGCTCCTAATTCCATCCCGTAGGCCGCTTCACTAGGGGAGCCAATCCCTGCATCAATCACCACGGGAACCTTGCTCTGTTCAATAATAATTTTGATGTTGGCTTCATTTTGAATCCCCTGGCCAGACCCAATGGGAGAACCGAGGGGCATCACCGTGGCACAGCCCACTTCCTCTAGGCGTTTCGCCAACAGAGGATCGGCATTGATATAGGGCAGCACCGCAAACCCTTCTTTGACCAATTGTGCTGCGGCTTCGAGGGTACCGATGGGATCCGGTAGCAGGTAGCGGGCATCGGGGATCACTTCTAATTTGACAAAGTTGTTATCTTCTTGGCCTAACAGACGGGCCATTTCCCGACCTAAACGGGCCACCCGAATCGCTTCTTCGGCAGTTTTACAGCCCGCCGTATTAGGCAACATCCAAATTTTTTGCCAGTCGAGGGCTTCGGCAAGTCCTTCATGGCCTGGGGCTTTGGTTTGAACGCGACGCACTGCCACCGTGACAATTTCGCAACCGCTGGCTTCAACGCTTGCTTGCATTGCGGCAATTGAGGGATATTTCCCCGTTCCTGTCATCAAACGCGAGGTAAAGCGACGACCGGCAATGACCAGCTGATCAGAGGTTTCCGTGGGGTTTGGCGTTGCAGTTGTGGTTTTAGGGCTGATAAAAAAGCTCGGCATTGAACCGTTTTGACCATTCTGACTGTTGTGACCGTTTTGCATGGGTTGATGGGTTGGGTTATCTAAAAAGCGTTGGTAAGAAAAATGTTGGAGGAGGGGATCTGCTTGGTTGCGGATTAGGCGATCGCCAATGAGTTTCGCCGTGATGGGAGCCAATAAAATGCCATTGCGATAATGGCCCGTGGCATAGGTAAGATTTTCACAAGGGGATGCCCCCAGAATCGGTTTTTCATCGGGGGTTGCGGGCCGAAAACCCCACCAGAGTTCCGTGATTTCCCAATCTTTGAGTTTCGGCAACAGTTGAATCGCTTTATTCAGCAGGGTTTGGATCCCTTGGGGGGTATTGTTGGGTTGCCACTGTACAGTTTCTGCGGTGGCCCCAATGATTAGGGTGCCATTGGTGCGCGGCACGAGGTACAGATTATCACCAAAAATCACCCGCCGGAGGGCCTCAGGATTCGGCATCCTCAGGGACATCATTTCCCCTTTAATCGGATAAACGGGCAGGGGCGTAATCTGACTCGACCAGGAACCTGCGGCTAAGACATAATGGCCCGCTTGGAATAGCCCTTGATCGGTCTGCACTGCCTGCACTTGCCCTTGGATTTGTTGGAGACCTAAAACAGTGACGCCTTCTTTAATCACCACCCCCAGACCCCGTGCCGCTTGGAGTAGGGCTTGGCTCAGACGGCGGTTGTCTACTTGGCCATCTTCAGGGTGCCACCAGGCTCCCACTACCCCATCACCAAAACCCGGTTCATGGTGGGTCAGTTGGGCGCGGTTTAGCCAAACAGAAGCGCTATCGGTCACGGTTTGGTTCGGCGCAACGGATTTGGGAGCAAAAATACCACAGGGCAAATAACCCACATCGACGCCGCTGAGTTGTTCAATTTTGCGGCACCAGTCGGCGTACATATTGCGTGATCGCTGCCCCAATTCGAGCATTGTCCCCGTTAACCCTTCGGCCTCCGGGGCAAGCATTCCGGCAGCGGCATGGCAGGCAGCCTCGGTAAAGTTTCGATTCAGGATTGTCACGGCACAACCCTGTTGTTGCAATTCGACGGCGATCGCCAAACCAATGATCCCGCCTCCTAAAATTAAAACGTCCGCTTGCTGTGCCATTTTTTCCATCACCTTAAATTCCTTCCGGTGCCTTCCTTTAAGCTACAACGGCCAAGATTTTTGCGGCAACCTTGACTTGTAAATAAAAAATCCCCACTCCAAGTAGCAGGGATATCACGTTAGGGTACTGACATTAACCAGCCATCACAGGGGCTTTAAACTGTTGCCAATTCCTTTTGGCCACGTCCCGTTAATTTTTCAACCTCTGCCAGTTCTTGCATCACCTGGTCGAACGCTTCTGGGGTGAGGGATTGGGGGCCATCAGAAAGGGCTTTCTTCGGATTGGGGTGAACTTCGATCATCAGCGAATCAGTGCCAATGGCGATCGCCCCTTTAGCCAGCGAAAGAACAAATTCAGACTTCCCTGTACCGTGGCTCGGATCGATCATCATCGGTAAGTGGGTCAAACTGCGCAACACCGGAATCACCGATAGATCCAAAACATTGCGTGTGTACTTACTATCGAAGGTGCGAATCCCCCGTTCACAGAGGATCACCTGAGAATTTCCTTCCGCCAAAATATATTCTGCAGCCATTAACCAGTCGTCGATGGTGGCGGCCATCCCACGCTTTAACAACACCGGCTTATTCTGAGCTCCTACCTTCTTCAAGAGGGCAAAGTTTTGCATATTGCGCGCGCCGATTTGGAGCACATCGGCAACCTCAGCAATTTTTTCTACGTCCGCCGTATCCATTACTTCTGTGATAATCCCTAGACCGGAGGCTTCCCGTGCTGCCGCCAACAATTCCAAAGCACTTTCGCCGTGGCCCTGGAACGCATAGGGAGAAGTTCTCGGCTTGTACGCCCCACCCCGGAGGAATTTTGCCCCGGCTGCTTTGACCCGGAGGGCAGTTTCAACGATCATTTCTTCATTTTCAACGGAGCAAGGGCCAGCGACGACGACCACCGGATGATTGGGGCCGAAGGTGACATCCCCGTTCGGAGTGGGCACAACGACCTCGCTGTATTGACCATGACGGTACTCAAGACTGACCCGCTTAAAGGGCTTTTCGACCCGGAGTACATTTTCGATCCAGGGGCTCATTTCTTGGATCAGTTCAATGTTAAAAGTGGCGGTATCTCCCACTAAGCCAATGACCACTTTGTGGGCCCCAACAATTTTTTCGGGGGTCAGGCCTAACTCTTTAAGCTCACTCCCTAAACGGTTGATTTCGGCTTCAGGAGTGCCAACTTTCATGACTACGATCATGGTATTTCCTCGAAGATTTACGACAGGTAAAAGAAATTTTATTTATGGAATAACGATGTAATAGGGCGTTTTTTATGGATAACGTTCTTAAAAACTAAGTTGTCGGCGATCGCCACCCTCCCAGTCTTATCTTGACACATTCACCTGAGAAAATTTTGATAACCGACAAGGCTGCATACGTGATATTTAAGCTCGGAAACCCTGAAAAACCAAGGGTCTAAACTTTAAGATTTGCTGCGGGCTTCCCGGCGACTGGCACGCCAGGCTTGAACCATCCGGCCGAGGTTCAGACTAAATTCCTCCCAACCGAGACGGCTCCCCGGACGATTTTCATCCCAGGATGTGGAGAGAATGCCGTAGCTCAGCCCCACAACCCCCAAACCGAAACAACCCAGGCTCACTAGGAGAACAGCGATGGTGGGCAACTCCAGCAGTTCGCGGGAAACAATATAGTAGGACACCACAAATGATGTGATCCCCATAGCCGTAGGAATCCCGGAGAATAAGGCCATCCGACGAATCATCCGTTTGCTCACTGCATCGGGGATCGCCGATAAACTGGCCTCATCTTTTGGCGATCGCCTAGGCGCATTTGATCCTGAACTAGACTGAGTCGTTGCCGTTGCTGGGGGCTTTTTGGGAGCCTTTTGCTTCGTTTGCTTTGGCTCGAAGGGGAGTCGATCTCGCTTCGGTTCAGAGGACATGGGTTGGGTAAAAACTTAACGACGAATTCCGAGGCGACCAATCAAGGTTTGATAACGTTCTTGGTCGTTGGATTTAATAAATTGTAAAAGGCGCTTCCGCTTCCCAATCATTTTTAACAAACCACGCCGGGAGGAATGGTCTTTTTTGTTGACCTTGAGGTGTTCGGTCAGTTGGTTAATGCGCTCCGTGAGGAAGGCCACTTGGAGATCCGCAGACCCAGTATCAGTTTCGTGTACCTGATACTCGCCCATGAGTTCCTGTTTACGCTCTTGCGTTAAAGCCATAATCTGTTTTTGTAGAAAATAAAATACAAATATTGCAGTCTATTATGCTAACACTGTTTGCTCCGAAAGCCTATGGACAGGCGGAATCTTTTTGACTGCAGCAACACGGATATCTCTGTGGGGCAAAATGGCCAAAAATTCCCCACTACCAACCGCTAATAGCGTAAAGGGGATTGGTTTCCGCAGCCGCAGTCGCCGTTGCCGAGGATGTCTGGATACGCTCTTCCATACAAAAAGTCGTTGTGTTAAAGCCCCCAAAGCGTTTTACGGTGCTGGTACGCAGGCGTAGGTCTGGGTTGGCGAACCAAAACCGTTCGTAGATCGTCATGGTTTCGTATTCGGTGGTCAGAACGAGGCCATCTTCATGATCTAGATGATATTCACCAGCGACGGGAACGATTTCCGCATAGCCGCGCTCCCGCAGCAGTTTGCCTTGGCGGGGGTTGTCAGCATCGGGGATGAGGGCAAAAACCGTGCTACCTTCGTGGTTTTCATCGTCTTTGTCCCATTGCATCGTGCCAGCCCAGGTGACATAGGAGCCGCCGACGCTGAGGCTAGCGTCCATGTCGTGCATCTGGCAAATTTCAATGATGCGGGGATCGTCTTTTTCGAGGGTTTCGACTTGGATATTAGAACCACCGGATTCGGCGCGCCGGAAGGGCAGGTGGTGGGTAACGCGTCGAGACTGCCATTGTCCGGCACTGTATTGGAAAAATTCCTTGGCATCCGCAAAGCTTTGCATATCGAAAAATTGTCCTCTGGGTCTTGGCTGATTACAAAAATATCGTTTTATCGGTGTTTGTTAAAAACATCTTTCAGCTTAACGAATTTCGGGCCGCTCCCTGGGAAATAGGCGATCGCCCCATTGTTTCTTTTTGTTTCAATTTTGACAGAACGATTGACAGAGGTTAGATTAAATGCAGTAGAGACATTCGCAATATTCGCCAGAGCTATTGGCAAGGAGCTGCCCATGTCCCCGGAAACCAACTTGACCCTCGAACAAAGGCTACAGGTGCAAATCTTTGAAACCCGTACCCAAGACCTGAGCCTGGAGCAAGCCCAAGAATTTTTAATGGAAATGTTTCGGCAAATGCTGGTGAAAGACAACCTGTTCACCAAGTTAACGGAAAGCTAGACCCAGGTTTAGGTGTCTAGAAATAGTATTGAAAAAAATTGTCGGCGATCGCCCTTCTCCTATTCCTCTCAGGTGGCGATCGCTTTTTATTGGGATTTTTTGTGGGCAAATTTTTGCTAATCCCTAAGCTTTTAGGAGCCAAAGGGCGGTGTGGGTCACATCGGAATCGTCCGGTTGGATCAAGAGAAAATGTAACCCTTGGGCCTGCTGGAGCCGTTGTTGGTAACGTTGTCCGGCGCTGGCGATCGCCTGGTCATGGAAAGTCATGATCACCCACCGTTGGGTATCGGCCCCGGTAAGGACAAGTCCGCCCGCGAGGTTAGCCTCCGTTTCTTGGTAAAAAACCGTTTGGGGTTGCTGCTCCTGGAGCCACTGGGCCAACTGCATCGACTGCCTGCCGCCATAAATAATCGTCCCCGGAATCAGCACATTAGAAGCTAGCCCCAATTTCACCGGCTGCAACTCCTCCGGCAACGACAAAATTGGAATCGGGCGATCGCCAAACAAATCCCAAAAATCTCCAGCGGGAATGCTGCCAAAACGCCAATTTTCACCCCAAAGTTCATCGGGCAAAGGTTGGGGGGGAGCGGGTAAATTTTGCGCCATAATCAATGTGCCTCAGGGATTGTTTTCATACAAACTAATACAGACTTTGAATCCAGTCCCATTCTCGCCGCAGGCCCTCACTGAGTTTCACCTGGGGGTTATAGCCTAAAATCGTTTTCGCCTTGGTCACATCGGCGCTGGTATGTCTGGCATCTCCCCGGGCGCGATCGCCATAGTTTCGTGGAATCGGTTTGCCAACGATCTGGTCAATTTCATCGAGCACATCATTTAAAATCACCCGACTGCCACCGCCGATATTGAAAATTTCGCCAATCGCCTTTGGTTCCTGGGCTGCCAAAAGGTTCGCCTGTACCGCATCGCTGATATAGGTAAAATCACGGGTTTGTTTACCGTCACCATAAATACCAATACTTTCACCGAGGATTGCCGCCCGGAAAAACTTATGGAAAGCCATATCGGGCCGTTGCCGGGGGCCATACACCGTGAAGTAACGCAGGGATGTGACCGGGACAGCGTAATTTTTTAAATAAAGCCAGCAGAGCCGTTCCGCCGCTAATTTTGTAATGCCATAGGGGGAAACGGGCTGGGGACAAATGGTTTCTGGGGTGGGCATGGTTTCCGCATCGCCATAAACCGAGGATGTGCCCGCATAGACAAAACGTTCTAAAGTACCGACCTTTTTCGCCGCTTCGAGCATTACTTGGGTGGAATTAATATTTCGCTCGGTGTAGTCCCGAAAGCCGATGCCCCAACTGGCCCGTACTCCGGCTTGGGCTGCCTGATGGTAAACCACACTCACACCTTTCAGCAGATCTTCCCAATCGAGGTGCTGGATATCTGCTTCGATGAGTTGGAAATTTTGGTACTGAGCGAGGGCGGCTAGGTTTTTACGCTTGAGGGTTGTGTCGTAATAGTCATTCACCTGATCAACACCCACCACTGTAATCCCCTGCTGGAGTAGGGTTTCTGCGAGGCTAGAGCCAATAAATCCCGCAGCGCCTGTGACAATGACCTTCGACATGATGATGTTCGGGGGAGAAAAAATTTGATGTTTCCAAAATAGAGGATGGGGTTAGGCGATCGCAAAGTTTTTTTCAGCCACCGGCACTCCCCCAATTTTGTTGTATTACAATATGCAATACGACAATGGTGTTGTTAATGATTACCCTAAGACTTGACCCAGACCTAGACAAAATAGTTAGTAATACGGCCAAAAATTTAGGCATCACAAAATCTGAACTAATCCGCAAAAGCCTAGTTGAATACATTCACAATCTCGACCAACAAAGTGCTTGGGAAACTGGCAAAGATTTGTTTGGCAAATATAGCAGTGGTAGAGATGATTTATCTTCCTGTCGGAAAATGCTCCTAAAAGAAAAGCTTAAAGCGAAGCGAGCATGAAAAAGATTCTGATTGACTCTGGGCCGCTGATTGCCCTGTTTGACGCGTCGGATAAATATCATCCAAAAGCCTTGGAATTCATTAGAAACAATAATCTGCCGCTGATTACAACGATTGCCTCAATCACAGAAACCCTCCATCTGTTAGATTTCAATCGCAATGCGCAAATTGATTTTCTGGAATGGATTAGTAGAGGTGGTGTGGAAATTTGTCAAATTGAAAACCATGATTTTCAGCGGCTACGGGAACTGACAGAAAAGTACCGTGATTTACCCATGGATTTTGCGGATTTTTGCTTAGTGCTTCTCGCAGAAAAATTAAACTTAGACACCGTCGCCACCATTGACCGCGATTTTTCTATTTATCGGATTAAGGGCCGGAAAAAATTTAAAATCATCCTTTCCTAAAAAATGCAGAATTAATTCTTCATTCAGTAACGCAAGGCTCGTCCAAGTTGCTCCATCCCTAAAAAACTGCTTCAATCTGCAAAGGCAATACAAGTCAGGGAAATCCATGCCAGAACTACCAGAGGTGGAAACCGTTCGTCGCGGTTTGATGCAGATTAGTGTAAATCAGCGGTTTACAGGGGCAGAAATTCTCCTCCGCAAAACCCTGGCCTATCCTACAGATCCCGATCACTTTCTAGGGGCAATCCAAGGCTTGGTCATTCAAGATTGGCAGCGACGCGGCAAGTATTTACTCGGAAAATTATCCGATGGCTCAACCCTTGGGATTCATCTGCGGATGACGGGGAAATTTCTCTGGACAACCCCGGATGTGCCTGTACAAAAACATACTCGGATGCGGTTTTTCCTGGCAGGCGATCGCGAACTGAGATTTGTTGACCTGCGCACCTTTGGGCAAATTTGGTGGGTACCAGCAGGAACTATTGTGGAATCTGTAATTACGGGATTGACACGCTTGGGTGTGGAACCCCTTTCCCCAGATTTTACGGCGGATGTGCTGGCTACTTGCTGCGAAAAGCGCCAGCGGCCAATGAAGACTTTCTTGCTTGACCAAAGCATCGTGACTGGCTTGGGCAATATCTATGCTGACGAAGCGCTGTTTAAATCTGGCATCCATCCCACCCGCAAGGCTAGCAGCTTAAAGATGTCAGAAATCGAGAAGCTCCATCAAGCAATTGTTGAAGTGCTGGAAACTTCTATTGCCCAAGGCGGCACTACCTTTAGCGATTTTGTCAGCACCACGGGCACCAACGGCAACTATGGCGGTATGGCCCTCACCTACGGGCGCACGGGGGAACCTTGTCGCGTTTGCAGTCATCCCATCGAACGGATCAAACTCGGTGGACGATCGACCCATTTTTGTCCCCAATGTCAGGGCTAATGTGTTTGTTTGATTAATCTTTGGCTTGGATGATGTAGCCGCACTGGTGTTCCCCTTCGTTGATCCATTGAGTGCGGGTTACGGTGCAGTCGGGTAAAACTTCTTCAAACATCTCCAGTTCGTTGCCACAGACCATCGGAAAGGATTCGGCCACATCGGCGATCGCACAATGGTGTTCCGTCAATAAAAAGCCATCGTGACCGTGGTCTGTCGCCGGAATGACCTCCGCCATGTAGCCTTCTTCTTTACGCAAAGTGACCAAACGGGCTAAACGCTCTGGCAAAGAACCATCCCCAAGGCGATCGCGGTAGCTGTGGGCTTTCTTTTGCCATTGTTTGCGGAGCACTTCCTTGACCTGCTCTTCCCCCGCCGTCTCTGCCAAGGTATCCAAAAAAGACACCGCAAAATCGTTATAGCGGTTCGGAAAGCGATCGCGGCCGGCCCGACTCAGACCATAAAAATAATTAGGACGCCCCAAACCCTCCTGCTTTGCCCGGTGTTCAATGAGGCCTTCTTCTTCTAGATCTTTCAGGTGGCGTCGCACCGCCTGGGGGCTAATTTGTAAAGATTTCGCCAACTGCACAGCCTTAACTTGACCATGTTTCAATAAATATTCCAAAATGTCATGCTTCGTTGAACGGGTTTCGGCGCGGGTGTCAGAAAGGGTCATGGATAAGCCGTTAGACAAGATCTACCACAAATATTTGACAACTTTTTTGTTGTTAAAGTACCTTGAATAGAAACTAAAACAACCAAACAGTTGTTAAACTAATCATATCGCGTTTTCTTAATCCGACAACGCCAAACCCAGAAAGCATTACCCATTCTGTAGAGAGACTGACCCCAGCATGAGTGCGACCGTCAAAACCCTTGTCAATCAGCCCTATAAATATGGTTTCGTCACAGATATCGAGACGGAAAAAATTCCCCGTGGCCTCAGCGAAGATGTCGTTCGCTTAATTTCCGCCAAGAAAAACGAACCGGACTTTATGCTGGAGTTTCGTCTCAAGGCTTACCACCAGTGGCTTAAAATGGCTGAGCCAGAATGGGCCCATGTTAAATATCCCCCCATCGACTACCAGGACATCGTTTACTACGCTGCCCCCAAAAAAGAAACTAAAAAAATCGAGAGCCTGGACGAAATTGATCCGGCACTCCTAGAAACGTTCGAGAAGCTAGGCATCCCCCTTTCAGAACAAAAGCGTCTATCCAATGTCGCTGTAGATGCCGTTTTTGATAGCGTTTCCATTGCGACCACCTTTAAAAAAGACCTCGCCAAGCACGGTGTAATTTTCTGCTCCATTTCCGAAGCACTGCAGGAATATCCAGACCTGGTCAAAAAATATCTCGGTACCGTTGTGCCCACTTCTGACAACTACTTTGCGGCGCTCAACTCCGCCGTGTTTAGTGACGGTTCCTTCGTCTTTATTCCCAAAGGCGTGAAATGCCCGATGGAGTTATCCACCTATTTTCGGATCAATGATGGGGAAACAGGTCAATTCGAGCGGACGCTGATTATCGCCGAAGAAGGTGCCTCCGTGAGCTATCTTGAAGGTTGTACCGCACCAATGTTTGACACCAATCAGCTCCATGCTGCTGTGGTCGAACTGGTGGCCCTTGACAACGCTGACATCAAATATTCCACCGTCCAAAACTGGTTTGCGGGGGACGAAGAAGGCAAAGGCGGTATCTACAACTTCGTGACGAAGCGGGGCCTCTGTAAAGGTATCAATTCTAAGATTTCCTGGACTCAGGTAGAAACCGGCTCGGCGATCACCTGGAAATACCCCAGTTGTGTCTTGCTCGGCGATAACTCCGTGGGTGAATTTTATTCCATTGCTTTAACGAATAATCACCAGCAGGCCGACACAGGCACCAAAATGATCCACATCGGTAAAAACAGCCGTAGCACAATCATTTCTAAAGGCATTTCGGCGGGCAAATCGAAAAATAGCTACCGGGGCTTGGTGAAAATGCACCCCAAAGCTGACGGAGCGCGTAACTATTCCCAATGTGATTCGATGCTCATTGGCGATACGGCGGAGGCCAATACTTTCCCCTACATCCAAGTGGATAATCAAAATGCCAAGGTGGAACATGAAGCTTCCACTGCAAAAATTGGCGAGGAGCAGCTCTTTTACTTTGCCCAGCGGGGTATCGCCGAAGAGGACGCCATTTCAATGCTTGTTAGTGGCTTCTGTAAGGACGTACTCAGTGAGTTGCCGATGGAATTTGCGGCTGAAGCGGATAAACTTCTCAGCCTCAAACTCGAAGGCACTGTTGGGTAGCTTCAAACCTCAATTATCAGCAAATAAGTATTCGTTTTTTAGTTCAGAAATAAGCAATTGAAGGCAATGAGTGACGTTATTTTAGCGATTAAAAATTTGACCGCGACCGTCGATGGTCAACCGATCCTCAAGGGCGTTGATCTAGAGATCAAAGCAGGAGAAATCCACGCAATTATGGGTCGGAATGGTTCAGGAAAAAGCACCCTATCAAAAATTATTGCGGGGCACCCTGAGTATGAAGTCACTGGTGGCGAAATTATCTACAAGGGCGAAAACCTCTTGGAGAAGGAAGCCGAAGAACGGGCTTTAGATGGTATTTTCCTCGCCTTCCAATATCCGCTCGAAATTCCCGGGGTGAGCAACCTTGATTTCCTGCGGGTTGCCTATAATGCCAAGCTCAAGCATCAGGGCAAAGAAGAGATTGATGCCTTTGATTTTGAGGATTTGATCGAAGAAAAACTCGAAGTGGTCAAAATGAACCCCAGTTTCCTCGAAAGAAGCTTGAATGAAGGCTTTTCTGGGGGCGAGAAAAAGCGCAACGAAATTTTACAGATGGCCCTACTAGAGCCGAGTTTAGGCATTTTAGACGAGATTGATTCTGGCCTCGATATTGATGCGCTGCGAATTGTGGCGGAAGGGGTTAATCAATTGGCAACACCCGATAATGCGTTTCTTTTGATCACCCACTACCAACGCCTATTGGATTACATTACGCCCCAGTTCGTCCACGTGATGTACGATGGCCGGATTGTGAAGAGTGGCGGTAAGGAACTTGCCCTGGAATTAGAAGCAACGGGCTATGATTTCCTCGATCAAGAACTGGCTGCGGGGGTTGTGTAACTATGTCTAGCAGTACCATGACAGCGGCGATCGCCTTTTCCCAGAGTCAACCGACAGAAGTCGATCCCAATCTGGAAAAATTTCTCGGATTACTCGACCGAAACCAATCAGCGGAATTTCAAGCCATTCGCGATCAAGGCCTTGAAAAAGTTCGCCAAGAAAAATTCCCAAGCCGACGGGATGAGGCCTGGCGGGTAACAGATTTATCTGTGCTCAAAAATACGGCTTTTCAGGCGGCGCAACCGACAACCCCAACGGCGGCAGATTTGGAAGTTTTTGCCCTACCGGAAACAGCCAACAGTCGTTTGGTATTTGTGAATGGCCACTATGCCCCCGACCAGTCCTGCGTTTCGGGATTACCTGACGGCGTTTTTGTCGGCAACTTCACGGCATTAGCGGCGGATCAAAAAGCGGCGATCGCCAAATATCTTGGCCAGCAGACCGAGCAACTGGATGTGTTTGCCGCCCTCAATGATGCAGGTCTTGGGGATCTCGCCATTGTTTGGGTGCCGAAAAATACCGTTGTTGAACAGCCAATCCAACTGCTATTTGTCGGTAACGGTGCGGATCAACCGACGGCTATGCAGTCCCGCTGTCTCGTGATTGCGGAAACGGGAGCCCAAGCTAATGTGGTGGAATATTACGGGGCGATCGCCCAGGGTTGCACCGATCAAGATACCCACCGCTATTTCAACAATGCTTTAACAGAAATTTGGGTGCAGGCCAATGCCCGCCTTAACCATGTGCGGGTACAACGGGAAGCTGGGGGCGCGATTCATCTCGGTAATACGGCGATCGCCCAAGCCCAAGACAGCCATTACCAACTCACAGAAGTTAATTTTGGTGCCCAACTGAGTCGCCATACCCTGACTCTGACCCAAAACGGCCCCCAAACAGAAACCATTCTCAAGGGGTTAACCATGGTCGGCGCTGAACAACTCAGCGACACCCACACCGCCGTTTATCTCCAGCATCCCTACGGCAGCGTTGATCAACTCCATAAATGCATCATTGACGATGCGGCCCGGTCTGTTTTCAACGGCCAAATTCATGTGCCTCAGGAAGCGCAAATGACCAACGCGGCCCAACTGAACCGCAATTTGCTGCTGTCTCCCAAGGCCAAAGTCGATACCAAACCCGAACTGCAAATTACCGCTGATAACGTGAAATGTGCCCACGGCGCCACCGTCAGCCAACTGGAAGCCGAGGAAATTTTCTACCTCCGCAGTCGCGGTCTCAATGACTATGATGCGCGCCATTTGCTGATTGATGCCTTTGCTGCGGAAATTCTCGATACCGTGGCGATCGCCCATTTACAGCAGGCCCTTACGGGTTGTGTTGCCTGTCGCACCGTTGACTAACTTGTAAATTGCCGCCCCAACTGTTCCCGCTCACCCATCCGACCCAGTGAATCCCCTATGATCACAACCCAACCGAAACCCCTTGCCGAACAGGTTCGTGACGACTTTCCCATCCTGCACCAAACCGTGCACGGAAAGCCACTGATCTACTTCGATAACGCTGCCACCTCCCAAAAACCCAAGGCCGTCCTCGATGCGTTGCTGCATTATTACCAACAAGATAATGCCAATGTTCACCGGGGGATCCATAGCCTGAGTGCCCGGGCAACGGATGGCTACGAAGGGGCACGGGATAAAGTCGCCCGGTTTATCAATGCGGCCAGTCGTGATGAAATCGTTTACACCCGCAATGCCAGTGAAGCGATTAATCTTGTCGCCTACAGTTGGGGGTTGAGTAATCTGGGGCCGGGGGATGAAATTATCCTGTCGGTGATGGAACACCACAGCAACATCGTGCCTTGGCAAATGATCGCGGCGAAAACTGGGGCTGTCTTGAAGTATGTGCCGTTAACCCAGGATGAAACCTTTGATTTTGAGCAATACCAAGCGCTACTTAGCGACAAAACGAAGCTAGTCACAGTGGTTCATGTCTCCAATACCTTGGGCAATGTAAATCCGGTGACGGAGATCATCCAAGCGGCCCGTAAATATGGCGCAAAAATTCTCATTGATGCTTGCCAGAGCTTGCCCCATATGCCCGTTGATGTGCAGCAAATGGACTGTGACTGGCTCGTCGGCTCTGGTCACAAAATGTGTGCGCCCACGGGCATTGGTTTTCTCTATGGAAAACGGGACATTCTCGAAGCGATGCCTCCCTTCTTGGGGGGTGGAGAAATGATCGCCGAGGTCTTCTTTGATCATTCTACCTACGGTGAACTGCCCCATAAATTTGAAGCAGGAACCCCAGCCATCGGTGAGGCGATCGCCCTTGGAGCGGCGGTGGATTATCTCTCTCAAATTGGGATGGATCGCATCCATGCCTACGAAGCTGAACTCACTGCCTATCTTTTTAAGGAACTCCGGGACATCCCGAACCTAAAAATTTATGGCAAACAACCCGATGCCCAAGGGGAAGGTCGGGCGGCCCTCGCGGCCTTTAATGTTGCTGGTGTCCATGCCAATGACTTAGCGACCCTCCTCGACCACGACGGCGTTGCCATTCGTTCCGGCCACCACTGCACCCAACCCCTCCACCGTCTGTTCGATGCCTCTGGCAGTGCCCGCGCCAGCCTCTATTTTTACAACACCACCGCTGAAATCGATCAGTTTATTGCTGCCCTGAAGGACACCATTGATTTCTTTACCAGCATGGGTAGTTAATGACGCATACTTCTCACTCAAATCTCCCTAATTTTCGCTAACTGCTAGAGATCATCAAGCAATACTACGAAAACTCACATTGTCTCCTTCTTCTGACTGTTTAAAGAGGAGTAGCGGTGTGGGTTTTGCTTTTTGATCCCATTCAATGGTGACGACACGCCCTTGCACCGTGGGCTGCCAATAGTCCGGGGCTTCACTGGGATTGAGGAACTTTTCAAGACAATCAATAATTTGTTCAACGGTGATGCTGCTAGCTTGGGCGGGAAGTTTTGTAAGGCTAATATTTACCCGAAATAAAACCCCCTCTTGACGTTGACCTTCTCGATTAATCGTGTCGTAATAAACGTCAAAAATTTCATCCACGGGGCGACCACTGGTGGCAATACCGACGGTAGCTACATCGGCGGTGCTGGGACGTAGAGCAACGCTGATGATGAGACGTACCTTAATTTTGAGCTGGTTCACAATCACGTAGTGGAACTGATCTTCTTCCATCCGCATCCGGAGGTAATCGAGGTTAAACTCCCGGGAGTGTACTAAATCCGGGTTACTTTCCATTTTCTTGATGGTGTTCAGGGCCAGTTTGAGTTTTTTCTTGAGATCGTTAATTTTGTAACGATTGAGCTTGGCTTCTTTTTTGTGCTTTTGATTAATGCCACGAATATAGAACAAAAGACCTAGGGTAGTGCAGAAGAAGGCCGAAGCAAGGGCAATCCATAGGGCAATGCCACCAAAGGTCGGGCGATCTAAGGTTGTAATCGGTGTGGGCTGTTGCGCGATGATCTGCTTTGTGGAAGGGAGGATTGGCGGCATATGCAAGGATAAACGGAAAATTTTAAGATGAAGGTATGGCCAGAAGTTATTAACAGATTAACAAGGGTCGGTAGGGTCTGTTTCCAGAAGTATAGAAAAAATTTAGAACCATGGAGAGTTCATCGGCCACAATTGGCGGCGGGGCGATCGCCGAATCATTCCCCAGCATTTTCACAAAAACATTGTGTATGATGAGGCGTCTCTGGGAAAATAAGAGAGTGGCAATTTTCAAAAATTGTCCAGGCCCGGCAAAAATTTAATGGAATAGGTTGCAAACCCACGATGAACAAAGCCCTTGGTTGTTTGGAGCAGTCAGTAAATACCCGTTGGACAGTGGCGGATAGCGAGACGTTATACCAAGTGGCAGGGTGGGGGGAACCATATTTTTCGATTAACAACCAGGGTCATGTGCAGGTGTCTCCCCTTGGGGACGCAGGGACGAGTATTGATCTATTTGAGCTGGTAGAATCCCTCAAACAGCGAAACATTGGTTTACCCTTCTTGATTCGTTTTCCGGATATTCTCCGCGATCGCATTGAACGGCTCCAGGATTGTTTTGCGACGGCGATCGCCCGGTATGACTATCCGAACCATTACCGGGGTGTGTATCCGGTCAAATGCAATCAGCAGCGCCATTTGGTAGAAGATCTTGTGGAATTGGGGCGCACTCACCACCTGGGCCTAGAAGCGGGTTCTAAGCCAGAACTCATGATTGCGATCGCCCTGTTGGAACCAGAGGCCGATCAAGAGCGACTGCTCATTTGCAACGGTTATAAGGATCAGCATTACATCGAAACGGCCCTCCTGGCGACCCAATTGGGACACCGCGCCTTGATCGTGATCGAACAGCCGGAAGAATTAGACTTGGTGATTCGGGCGAGTCAAAGTTTGGGCATCCGGCCGATGTTGGGCATTCGCGCCAAGCTTGCCAGTCGCGGCATTGGTCGTTGGGGGGGGTCCTCTGGCGATCGCGCTAAATTTGGGCTAACCATTCCGCAGATTTTGCGACTCGTGGAAAAACTACAGGCAGAGGAAATGCTCGATTGCCTGCAATTGTTGCATTACCACATCGGTTCCCAACTTTCGTCGATCAGTGTTGTTAAGTCTGCCATCCGAGAAGCCTCACAAATTTATGTGGAACTGGTAAAACTCGGCGCTCCCATGGGCTTTTTGGATGTGGGCGGCGGTCTCGCGGTGGATTACAGCGGCTCCAAGAACAATTTCCCCTCCTCGAAGAACTACAATATGCAAAACTACGCCAACGACGTGGTGGCAACGGTGCAGGATACTTGCGATGAAACTAACGTGCCCGTGCCCGTGCTGGTAAGTGAAAGTGGGCGGGCGATCGCCTCCCACCAGGCCGTGTTAATTTTTGATGTCCTCGGCAGTAGTGAAGTTGACCCGATCTTGCCCCCGAAGCCCGACTATAAAGAGCATTTGGTGCTGCGTAATTTGCGGGAAACCTACGACACCATTACCCCAGAAAATTACCAGGAAAACTATCACGATGCCGTGCAATTCAAAGACGAAGCCATCAGCCTGTTTAATTTGGGCTATCTCAGCTTAGGCGATCGCGCCAATGCCGAGGAATTGTACTGGTCTTGTTGTCAAAAGATTTTTTCGATTATCCAGGGGCAAGCCAGCATCCCTGAAGACTTTGAAGAACTTTGGCAAAATATGGCCGCTCTCTACTATGTGAATTTGTCTGTGTTTCAATCGGTGCCAGACAGTTGGGCCATTGATCAGCTTTTTCCGATTATGCCGATCCACCGACTCCACGAAGAACCGACCAAAAAAGGCATCCTGGCAGATTTAACCTGTGATAGCGACGGACGTATTAACCGTTTTATTGATACCAAGGCCGAAAGTAAAAATCTCCTTGAACTGCACCCTCCCAATGGTCAGCCTTACTATCTGGGTCTCTTTTTGATGGGTGCTTACCAAGAAATTATGGGCAACCTCCACAACCTGTTTGGCGATACCCATGTGGTGCACGTGCGTCTGACCGATGACGGTTACCACCTCGAACACCTCGTAGAAGGGGACACGATCAAAGAAGTTTTGCAGTATGTGCAATATGACGTGGCCGATCTCCTCGAAACAATGCGGTGTCGCACAGAGAAAGCCCTGAGTGAAAAGCGCCTAACCCTCCAGCAGTCACAACTTTTGATTAACCATTATCGTCAAAGCTTAGAAAGCTACACCTACCTCCACTAATCATCCGATCAGCGCAAATTCACAAGGAATCTGTATTTACTCCAAGCCCAAATATTGACTTGTTTTTCTACGGGATAAGAAAAGCAGCCGCCGTCTCTATGCTTGGCTATTAACAGCTTTAATTTGAGAACTTAAGAGGCGATCCATCCAATGTTCAAAAAATTCACGGTTTGCCTGTTGCTCAGCGAGGGTTTTGGGTTCTAACCCGTGGGGAGCCAGCCCCATCAAAGCCGCACTGGTTACACAGAACATCGATTTTTGGAAGGTTTGGCAAATTTTAACCCGCAAATCCTGCTCTTTGCGCAGGGTGCCCATATAGTAATCCCAGAGATAATCGGGTAAGAAGTGGCGCATATCTTGCATCAACAGAGTCGGCGGAATCCCCGAACCACCAATGGGTAATGGGTCGGCATAGAGAGCCCCATAGGTAAAGATCCCTTGTTCGGCGGGGACTTGGGCGGCTTGGGCATTGTAGGAGATGGTGCCAGCAAAGGGAGTTCCCCGGAAGAAAATCGCTTCGACGTAGGGAACAGCAGTATCCATCAGGAAAGTTAAACCCGCAGATTCTGGGATCAACTCATACACTTCCCCTTTGATTTCGACCTTGTAGGTGATGGGACGGCTGGCATCGGCCACCAATCCGGCTAGGACGTGGTTGGTCACGTCGGCGGTGGTTTTGATTTCGCCGGCATCGTAGCGATCGCTCAGGTCGAGAAACATATCACTCATGACGCGCCAAAACTGACCCAAGCCTGTGTAGTAGGCCATTTGTCGAGTTTGCTCCAGGAGAAAATCGGGGAAGAGTTTATTCAAACCCAACATGAAGGGATTATTTTTCCAGCGGGCGGCGATCGCCTTTTTGGCGGCCTCAATAAATTCTGGCGTGTCGAGGTAGGCATCTAAACCCCCCCCACCATGCCAAAACATCGACTTCATGCAATATTCGGCATATTCAAAGTTAATCCGGTCATGCCACCAATGTTTCAGGAGGCGATCGCCCGTTAATTGGCCGTTGAAATACTTAAAAAAGGGAAAAACATTGAGAAATTGCGATTCGGCCACATAGTTCAGATTATTCGAGTAGGCATCTAAGACCACCCCATAACTCTTGAGGATGCCCACCACTTCCATCACATTTTGATCGCTATTTTCCAGCATCGGTAAACCTTGCTCAAGGCGATGAATGAAAGGGGCAAGGGGATGCCGCGAAGGCTCTAAAACAGCAGTGACCATATTCATATCCACAATTCTTAAACGCTTACTTTTACTTTAAAGAAATTTCAATAGCCGTCGGGGATGCCACCAAGGCCGCCGTGTCGATCTCACTCCAGCGCACCAGCCACTGGGGCTGCAACCCAAAGACAAACAGTAATATCACTAACATAACCGCCGGAAACTGATCCGCCCAATTGACCGGGGACATATTCGTCAGTTCTGGGGTCAAGCGGCCAAAAAAGACCTTATTAATCATCAGCAGAAAATACACCGCCGTGAGACCTGTCCCCACCATACACAGGAGAGTCGCCACTGGATACACCGGAAAGCTGCCCCGAAAAATGAGGAATTCAGCGATAAAGCCCGCCATCCCCGGCAAACCCGCACTGGCCATGACCCCCAGGATCATCAAACTACCCGTCAAAGGCAGACCCCGTTCTGGGGTGAGCAGTCCCCGTAGATAATCGACATCCCGACTGCCCGTTTTTTTGTAGACAATGCCCACCAACAAAAAGAGCAGCCCAGAGATTAAACCATGGCTGACCATCTGGATTTCTGCCGCTGCCAAACTTAAGGGGGTCGCCGCCGCCGCCGCCAGCAGAATAAACGCCATGTGGGCAATGGAGGAATAGGCCACCACTTTTTTCATGTCTTTTTGGGCGATCGCACAGGAAGCCCCATACAAGGCACTGATTGCTGCCCAGATCGCTAGCCAAGGGGCCACGACAGCCCAAGCCAGGGGAAATAGGCCAATCCCAAACTTCAGTAGACCGTAGGTACCAACTTTGAGGAGTACCCCCGCCAAAATCACCGATACAGGGGTAGACGCTTCGACGTGGGCATCCGGGAGCCAAGTATGGAAAGGCAAAAACGGAATTTTGATCCCAAAGCCCACCAAAATGCCGCCGAGGAGAATTAATTGGGTGGTCAGGGGCAACAAATCACTGTGGAGGGCACTGTAGGCAAAGGTATTAGATTCTGTGAGGAAGGCCAGACCCAAGAAAGAAGCCAGAATTAAAATTCCGGAAACGGCTGTGTAGAGCAAAAATTTAATGGCGGCATAGCCTCGTTTTTTGCCGCCCCAAATCGCAATGAGGAAATATAGAGGGATAATTTCAATTTCGTAGAACAGAAAAAAGAGCAGCACATCCTGGGCCAAAAACGCCCCATTGACACTCGCCTGCAAGAGCAAAAAGAGGGCGTAATAAAAGCGGGGGCGGTGCAGATCCTTGGGGCTAATCCAGAGGGCCACTAGGGTCAACAATGCATTGAGGGCAAGGAGGGGCAACGACAGACCATCAACACCGAGATCGTAGTTCAGGCCCAACCACTCAATCCAAGGATAATGTTCGACAAATTGGAGGCCGGCGATCGCCACATCATAATGGAGCCCCAGCCAAGCTGTCCAAACAAAAACGAGGGCAGCCGCTCCCAGGGCCATCGTCCGGGAAAACTGATTTTTTTCTCCCTGGGGGAGTATCGCCACCAACAGAGCTCCGGCCAAGGGCAGCCAAATTAAGGCACTCAGCATTCTTTCCTCCAAAATTCACAAAAAAGCAGATTTAACAACAAAGGGGGAAACTCCTTAGGCCAACTGATTCGACCAAAAATCCGTAATCATCGTCCATTGACCCGTGGCCATAAACCAGACTAGGCCGAGGATCATCCCTAAAACAATCGTCAAAACATAGAATTGAGACTGTCCCGAAACGTTGTAACGTAGAGCGCTTCCACTAAAAAGTGTCGCCAAACCGGTCAAGTTGACAAAGCCATCGACAATGTAGCGATCAAACCAAGCGGCAAGTTTTGAAAGGGTTGTGACCAGCCAAACCACCGTCACGTTGTAAATGCGGTCAATGTAAAAATCGTAGGCTAGCAAATCCTGCAAAAAGCGCAGATAAAGCTGTCGGGGACGACTCAGGGAAGGATTCAAAGTAATCGTTAGACCAGCGACTAAGCCGAGACCCCCCGCGATCATCAGTGCAGGTATTGCTGAAGTCACGACGAGCGGCCGTTCAGCAAGGGTCGGCAGGGATGGGTTAAAGAGCAATTGCCATTGGTGCAAAAAGAAGGGCACCATCAGGGTCATCAGGATCAGACTCACCATGGGCACAGCCATTTGCCAGACCACCTCAGGCGATCGCCGCGTTTTTGGCTTGGGGGCACCGAGGAAAACAGAACGAAAGACCCTGGTCAGATTAAAGCTGGAACAGAAGTTTACCCCCACGAGGAGCAGCACGAGCCACGGGGGCGTATCCCAAAAACCATCGACCCAACGGCGCATCGTCCAAAACGTCCCCAGGGGAAAGAGGCACACAAGCCCCGCTGACCCCACCACAAAGGCACTGGTAGTCGCTGGCATCCGTGACCAAAGGCCGCCCATTTCCGTAATGTTTTGACCGTGGGTATTGAGAATAACCGCACCAATACTCATGAATAAGAGCGCTTTGGCGATCGCATGGGTTAGCAAAAGCAATAGGGCAATATCGACTTGATTTAACCCCACCGCAATAAACACCAAACCAAGGTAAGCACTGGTGGAATGGGATAAAGCCCGCTTAATATCAATCTGGGCTAGGGCAACCAACGAAGCCCCCACCGTAGTTACAGTACCGATAATAATCAAAGCGTCGGAGGTGATCGGCGTAATCGTAAAAACGGGCTCCATTTTGAGCAGCACGTAGGCCCCCGCAGAAACCACCACCGAATTACGAATAATCCCCGCTGGGTTTGGCCCTTCCATCGCTTCATCAAGCCAGAGGTTCAACGGGAACTGGGCACATTTACCAATCGGCCCGGAAATGAGCGCAAGGCCCACGAGACTGGCTTCCCAGGGAGGCAAGGGGGGATTCGCCGCCCAAGTTTCTAGTTCACTAAACGTGAGCCCCGTACCATAGCTGGATAAGGCGACAATGCCCATCAAGAGCAAGATATCGCCGACCCGTTTGGTCAAAAAAGCATCCCTCGCCGCCGTCACGACCAGGGGTTGAGCATACCAAAAACCAACTAATAAATAAGTAGAAAGGGTTAATACTTCCAACAGGCCATAGCTCAAGAGCAGCGAGTCGCTAATGGCCAAACCCGATAGGGCCGCCTCAAAAAAGCCCATCAAGCCATAGAAGCGGGCAATAGACCAATCCTTTTCTAGGTACCCAAGGCCGTAGAGTTGGGCCATGAAACAAATGCCAGTGACCAGTTCCATTGCACCGAGGTTAACCGGAGAAATTTCAATAACCAGGGAAAGATTTAGATCGGCAACCTGGAGCCACTCCAGTGATAGTTGTTGGGGGGGCATGTTCCAAAGGGAAGCGAAGGCAAAGGAACCGTGTAAAAGACCCAAAAAGGTCATGATCAGGTTGAGGTAGGCGGCAGGTCGAGGCCCGGTGCGCCGAATTAACCCGAGGGACCAAGGCAAGGTCAAGAGTGCCCCCGTAATTCCGTAGACTGGAACTAGCCATACGCTTTGTAAAAGAAATTCACTCATGGAGGGTGTCTAGAAAATCACAACAGAAGGTTGGTTGGCATTGGCTGGATTGGCCAGAAAATATTTCAAATCGTCGGTCTACAGTCTTTGTAAGAGAGTGTAATCGATTAGATGGCGATTTCCCAAAGGTTTGAGGCTTTTTTGTGGTGATAACGATGCTTAATTGGCATAGCGTTAAGAAATAATAATTTGGCGATCGCCTACATGGTTTTGTTAATTATTAAGTCGAAATGTCAGCCTTTGCCGACCCTTTGATGTTTCTTAAAATTCAGCCGAGGGGAACCACTCCTATGATTGGCGTAGTGGCTGTTGACCGTCAATTTGAAATTCTAAAAAGATGACTTTGAGTTGATGCCCAGCGGGCCGCTTTCCCGTCACCAACTCATTCGTTGGAGTAAACCTCTCCATGGCATCAATCGCAAATATCGGGCACTGGATCTCCCGCCCAACCTTTAGACATTGGCGTGGTGATTTTTTCGGGGGGCTAACGGCGGCCATTGTCGCACTCCCCCTTGCCCTTGCCTTTGGGGTTTCTTCTGGAGCCGGGGCGATCGCCGGAATGTATGGGGCCATTTGTACTGGATTTTTTGCCGCGTTGTTTGGGGGAACCCCAGCCCAGATCACGGGACCTACGGGGCCGATGACGGTGGTGATGGCAACAGTTTTTACCGCCGCCGCGAGGACCGCTGATGATCCGGCCACAGGCCTAGCGATCGCCTTCACCGTGGTCATGTTGGGGGGTCTCTTTCAGATCCTTCTAGGCATCCTGCGCCTGGGCAAATACATCACCCTGATTCCCTACACCGTCATTTCTGGGTTTATGTCTGGGATTGGTGTGATCATTATTGTGCTCCAGTTTGGCCCCTTGCTTGGTTATCCCGGCGGCGCGAATATTTTGGGGGCCGTTCAAGAAATTCCCTACGATCTAACCCATCCTTACCTCGGGGCCACGGCCCTGGGCCTTCTGACTCTGGCGATTGTATTTGCTTCACCGGCCCGACTCAATCGTCTTGTCCCCTCTCCCCTCCTGGCTCTGGTCATCTGCACGATTTTATCTCTGTTAATTCCCAATCCTGACTTGGCGCGCATTGGCGACATCCCCCAGGGTTTTCCGACCCTCCATTGGCCCTATTTCAGCCTGCCTCTGTTGCGTCAAATGCTTGGCTATGGCGTGATCCTCGGTACCCTAGGCGCCATTGATTCGCTTCTGACTTCTTTAGTTGCGGACAATATCACCCGTACCCAGCACGACTCCGATCAAGAATTAATCGGCCAAGGCATTGGCAATTTTCTCTCCGGCTTTGTGGGAGGACTACCGGGGGCTGGGGCAACGATGCGGACAGTGATCAATGTGCGCTCTGGGGGCAAAAGCAACCTTGCAGGTATGCTCCATGCTCTGGTGTTATTGGTGATTTTACTTGGGGCGGCCCCCCTCACGGCCCCTATCCCCCATGCGGTCTTAGCGGGCATTTTGATTAAGGTGGGCATTGACATTATTGATTGGAGTTTCTTGAAACGGGCCCACAAAATTTCCTGGAAAGCGACGGGATTAATGTATGGTGTTTTATTATTAACCGTCTTTGTCGATTTGATCACGGCAGTGGCGGCAGGGGTCTTTGTGGCGAATCTCCTGACGGTCAAAAGCCTCACGGATTTGCAAATGCAGCGGCTAGAAACCATCACTGCTGGGGCCGATACAAGTACGTTAAATGAGCGCGAACGGGAACTGTTACACCAGGCCCAGGGGCACATTATTCTTTTTTGTTTAGGTGGCCCCATGAGCTTTGGGGCGGCGAAAGGGATTGCCCAACGGATGGCCATTGTTGAAAAATACGAGGTTTTGATTTTAGACCTCAGTGAGGTACCCCGGATGGGAGTGACGGCCTCCCTGGCGGTGGAGACGATGATCCGGGATGCCCACGGTCGGGGACGGGAAGTGTTTTTAGTGGGGGCCATGGGCCAGGTACGCGATCGCCTGAGGAAATTAGAAGTGTTAAAGTTGCTGCCACCCCGCAATCGTGTAACAAATCGTTTAGATGCGCTCCAACAGGCGATCGCCTTCATTCAACAGCGAAAAGCTTAGTCCTCTGACCTTTGGGCAACTTCTTCTAGAAACCCCTGTCTATTTAAACGATGAAGCATTGACTCTACTTAACCTTGGTATTACGAAATATCATTGCAGTTTATGTTGTCAAAGGTGCCATTGTTGCTTATGCTCTTCATAGCTTGCCAAAATCAAAATTAGTAACAAACGCGATTCCTGGCGATCGCCTTGTCCACTATAAAGCCTGTAAAGGACCCTAACCCCTGCGCAGAGGCAAGTAGTCGGTCTTTATGCCGCTTCCGTTATCCCAACTAGAAGCAGACCAAACTCCCAGGGGGACGCCTGTTCCTTAGTATTTTTAAGACATTAAGCTTGATAAGCGAGGATAAATTAGATGCCTATTGCAGTTGGAATGATTGAAACCCGCGGTTTCCCCGCAGTTGTAGAAGCTGCTGACGCGATGGTAAAAGCCGCCCGTGTAACCCTCGTTGGTTACGAAAAAATCGGTAGTGGCCGCGTTACTGTGATTGTCCGTGGTGATGTTTCTGAAGTCCAAGCCTCCGTTTCCGCTGGCATTGAGAGCGCCAACCGTGTCAATGGTGGGGAAGTGCTTTCTACCCACATCATCGCCCGTCCCCACGAAAACCTCGAATACGTCTTGCCGATTCGCTACACCGAAGAAGTAGAACAATTCAGAACCTATTAACCCTGGGACAGAGGGGCGATCGCCATTCTTTTTTCGGTCACGCATCCTCTGTGATTTCCAGAAACTATTAATTAAAAGCAAGAGGAGAAAAACTCAATGTCTATTGCAGTCGGAATGGTAGAAACCCTCGGTTTCCCCGCAGTTGTAGAAGCTGCTGACGCGATGGTAAAAGCCGCCCGTGTAACCCTCGTTGGTTACGAAAAAATCGGTAGTGGCCGCGTTACCGTAATTGTCCGTGGTGATGTTTCTGAAGTCCAAGCTTCCGTTTCTGCCGGTACTGATAATGTTAGCCGCGTTAATGGTGGCCAAGTGCTTTCTACCCACATCATCGCCCGTCCCCACGAGAACCTCGAATACGTTCTGCCGATCCGGTACACCGAAGCCGTAGAACAGTTTCGTGAAAGCGTGAATCCCCAACCTCTGAGAAGAGTGTAATTTTTTTATTAAAAAATTTTTAGTTATAAATTTTCATGCAAATTGCCAAAGTACGTGGCACTGTCGTCAGCACCTACAAAGCAGAAAGCCTCCGGGGGATTAAATTTTTGCTCGTTCAATTTATAGATGAACAGGGTCAGCCCCTTCCTAAATATGAAGTGGCAGGAGATCTCGTAGGCGCTGGCGTCAATGAATGGGTTTTGGTCAGTCGTGGTGGTGCTGCCCGTACCGAAACGGGAATGGAGGGAAGACCCCTAGATGCGATGGTCATCGGCATCATTGATACGGTCAACGTCGATAATCGTTCCCTTTACAGCAAGAAAGATGCAGGCTAAATGGTCTGAATTCTTTCCAGCCGGACTACCCAAAGTCAATGCGTGGCTCGTTTGGTAATCTCAAGCAATTTATGGCGGATGGTTAAAAGCTAGCGAGAGAAGCAATCAATGACATTGAGAGGAGGGATTGATTCATGGTAGTCCGCAGTACCGCGGCTCCCCCAACACCTTGGTCTAAGGACTTAGCTGAACCAAAGATTCACGAAAGTGCCTATGTGCATTCTTTCTCGAATTTAATTGGTGATGTCACAGTTTGCGAACATGTGCTCATTTCTCCGGGAACGTCTATTCGGGCAGATGAGGGCGCACCTTTCCATATCGGGGCAGCAACCAATATCCAAGATGGCGTTGTGATCCATGGTTTGGAGCAGGGCCGTGTCGTTGGGGCAGATGGCCATGACTATTCTGTCTGGATTGGCGATCGCAGCTGTATTACCCACATGGCCCTTGTCCATGGTCCCGCCTACATTGGCAACGATTGCTTTGTTGGTTTTCGTTCCACGGTGTTTAATGCCCGCATCGGCGATGGTTGCGTCATCATGATGCACGCCCTCGTTCAAGATGTGGACATTCCCCCCGGCAAGTATGTGCCTTCGGGAGCTGTGATTACGAACCAGCAGCAGGTGGAGCGCCTCTCCAATGTGACCGAGGCCGATCGCGCCTTTGCCAAACAGGTGGTGGAAATCAATGAAGCATTACGGGAGGTCTCCCCAGGGGCCACTAATAATGGTTCACGGATTGCTGCCAACCAGCAACCAACCCCCTCTTCTTCTACAAATACAAGCGGTACTAGCGAACATCAATCGGTGGGAAATATGAGTTTAAACGGAGATCTTTACAATCAGGTGCGTGGCCTTGCCGCCCAAGGGTGCACCTTCACCGCAGAATATGCCAACAAGCGGCGCTTCAAAACCAAATCTTGGTTGAGTGCTGGTTTTGTCGAAGGTCATTCTGCCGATCAAATCATTGGTAACTTGAACCGGGTGCTGGCTGATCACGCCGGGGAATATGTCCAGTTAATCGCTGTGGCTCCCAATAGCAAATCAAGGGCGGCAGAAATTGTTGTGCAACGTCCAGGCGATAGTGCTCCAGTCCAAACATCGACAACGGCTAGCTACAGCAACAACGGCAACCGCAGCAACGGCACCAGTGCGGGAAGTCAAGCGGCAGCGGTTGGGGGCGATTTAACGTCTCAGATCCATGCTTTAGCGTCCCAGGGCTGTAGCTTTACCGCTGAACACGCCAATACCCGTCGTTTTAAGACGCAATCTTGGTTGAGCGCCGGTTTTGTCGAAGGTCATTCTGCGGAACAAATTATTGCCAACGTTAATGGCTTGTTGGGTCAATATCCCAATGAGTATGTGCAAGTCATTGCCGTTGACCCCCACAGCAAGTCTCGGGTAGCGGAATTAATCGTCCAGCGTCCTGGGGAAACGGGGACTCTATCTACTAAGGCAACAGCCTCCGCCCGTCGCAGCGGCAACAAGGTGGTTAACACGGCCTCTGGTGGTGATGTGGCAGGGCAAATCGCGGCTCTGGCTTCCCAGGGTTGTAGCTTTACGGCAGAACACGCCAGCACCCGCCGTTTTAAAACCCAGTCTTGGCTAGGGGCAGGCTTTGTTGAAGGTCATTCTGCCAATCAGATTTTGGCAAATATCCAGGCGATCGCCGCCCAGTTCCCCAACGAATATGTCCAGTTAATCGCCGTTGACACCAACTCCAAAACACGGGCCGCAGAGATCATCATCCAACGCCCTGGCAACAATGCGCCTGTCCAGACAGCAACCGCAACCAGTAGTTTTTCGGGAAGCACGAAAGCAGCCCCAAGCAGCAATGGTTTCGGGGGTCACAGTAGCGGGAGTCTCAGTGGGGACGTGGTTTCTAAAGTCCGTTCGCTTTTGATGCAAGGCTACAAGATTGGGACAGAACATGCTGATAAGCGCCGTTTCCGGGTTAAGTCCTGGAGTAGCTGTGGCACCATTGACAGCACCCAAGAGGCAGAAGTTTTACGTCACCTCGAAGGTTGTCTCCAGGAGCACAGTGGCGAATATGTCCGCATGATTGGTGTCGATGAAGCGGCTAAACGACGGGTGCTTGAGGAAATTATCCAACGCCCCTAGGTTGTGTAACGCGACCACTTCGTTATGGGGGAGAAAACGAATGTCTATCCCCCAACCCTTACCCCACCTGTGATTAATTGAATCACCGTTGACAAAATCATTGTGACTTTCCAGGCAATTACCCATCCAGATATTCAAATTAATGGCGATGTAAGGATTCATCCCCGTGCGGTTATTGCCCCCGGTGTTATTCTGCAAGCAACCGAAGGCAATTATGTGGCGATCGCCGCTGGTGCTTGTATTGGTGCAGGTGCGATCATCCAGGCCCACGGCGGCAACATCGAGATCCATGCCGGCGCGATTATCGGGGCAGGCTGCCTCATCATTGGCCAATGCTCAGTGGGGGAAAATGCCTGCTTAGGCTATGGCTCCACCCTATTTCAAGCGGCGATCGCCGCTGCCGCAATTCTCCCGCCCCAAAGCCTCATTGGCGATCTGTCCCGCCAAGAAACTACCGCTTCTTACCAGACTCAACCGTCAAAACCCGCGAATCAATTGACAAGCCAACCCCTCGATCCTTGGCAGGCAGAGGACGCAACTAACCAGACTGCCACAACTTTTTCGCCACCAGGGCGATCGCCCACTAGCAGCAGCAATCGTCCCAATGTCCAGCCCCCACCAGAAGCAGGATCCCCTCCAACTGAAACACCAAACACCGAAGTGATGCCGACGGTTCCAGAATCAAAGGAATCCCTAGAATCGGGCGAAAAAACACCAGTTGTCGGGCAAGTTTATATCAATCAACTATTAATGACCCTATTCCCTCACCAAAATTCTCTCAATACCCCAAATCCACCAGATGAGCCTTAGCCTCACAAAACTTTCATGATTTCTTGAGTGAAAATTAAATGTTTAAAGTTCTTAAAGGAGATTGTTGAGAAACATAAATACTTAATTCATCTCACTTGAACGCTTTCCCTCTCTAAAGATCCCGACAGAAAACGGTTTTAGCCCAATGTCTCATTAGGGAACCTCGAAAAATTCAAAATTTCGCCAGATCGGCAACGTATCCTCGTTGTTTCAGGCTCAAAAAATCGTCAAAAAAGCAATTAATCGAGGTTCCCATTAGGTAGCATGGCTGAATTCGAGCGGGATTTTATGGCTTTTTTAGGTATTTTTGTAAGGGTAAAATAGGCCCATTAAACAGCATTAGAAATGCTAATCAGCCCAAAAAACAAAAGCAATCTTTTTTTGTTGCCAAAAGATAAAAATAAGTCGAGGCTGTGGTAACATATCCCACAGATTAAAGAAAGTCATAAGACTTGAATCTTCAGAATTTTAAAAAGCAGTTTTGCCAACGTAAGATTTTTGAAGTTTTCGACCAACGATACCGTTACTGGTATTTGTCTGTTAAAGATAAGCATTTTTGCTGGAGGAAAACCGCATGGTTCAGACCAAATCTGCTGGGTTTAATGCCGGTGTACAGGACTACCGCCTGACTTACTACACCCCCGATTACACCCCGAAAGATACCGACTTACTCGCTTGTTTCCGGATGACTCCCCAACCTGGAGTCCCCCCCGAAGAATGTGCTGCGGCTGTTGCGGCTGAATCTTCTACCGGTACTTGGACCACTGTATGGACCGATGGTTTAACTGACCTCGACCGCTACAAGGGTCGTTGCTACAACGTTGAACCCGTTCCCGGTGAAGACAACCAATATTTCTGTTTCGTTGCTTACCCCCTCGATCTGTTTGAAGAAGGTTCTGTAACCAACGTTTTGACTTCCTTGGTTGGTAACGTATTCGGTTTTAAAGCGCTGCGTGCCCTGCGCCTCGAAGATATCCGCTTCCCCGTTGCGTTAATCAAAACTTACCAAGGGCCTCCCCACGGGATCACTGTAGAGCGTGACCTCCTCAACAAGTATGGTCGTCCTCTCCTCGGTTGTACGATTAAGCCGAAGCTCGGTCTGTCTGCGAAGAACTACGGTCGTGCGGTTTATGAATGTCTCCGTGGTGGTCTTGACTTCACCAAAGATGACGAAAACATCAACTCTCAGCCTTTCATGCGTTGGCGCGATCGCTTCCTGTTCGTTCAAGAAGCTATCGAAAAATCCCAAGCTGAAACCAACGAAGTTAAGGGTCACTACCTCAACGTCACCGCTGGCACTTGCGAAGAAATGCTCAAGCGGGCTGAATTCGCCAAGGAAATCGGCACGCCCATCATCATGCACGACTTCTTAACCGGTGGTTTCACTGCGAACACTACCCTCGCGAAGTGGTGCCGTGACAACGGTGTTTTGCTCCACATTCACCGGGCAATGCACGCGGTAATTGACCGTCAGAAGAATCATGGTATTCACTTCCGGGTTCTCGCTAAGTGTCTCCGCCTCTCCGGTGGTGACCACCTCCACTCCGGTACCGTTGTGGGTAAACTCGAAGGCGATCGCGCCGCAACCCTCGGTTTCGTAGACCTGATGCGTGAAGACTACGTTGAAGAAGATCGTTCTCGCGGTGTATTCTTCACCCAAGACTACGCTTCTCTCCCCGGCACCATGCCTGTGGCTTCCGGTGGTATCCACGTATGGCACATGCCTGCCCTCGTTGAAATCTTCGGCGACGATTCCTGCCTCCAGTTTGGTGGTGGTACCCTCGGTCACCCCTGGGGTAACGCACCTGGTGCAACTGCAAACCGTGTGGCTCTGGAAGCTTGTGTTCAAGCCCGTAACGAAGGTCGCAGCCTGGCCCGTGAAGGTAATGATGTCCTCCGTGAAGCAGGTAAGTGGTCGCCTGAATTGGCAGCCGCCCTCGACCTGTGGAAGGAAATCAAGTTCGAATTCGATACCGTTGACACTCTCTAAGCTCCTGATGAGCATCAGTGGATGGGGAAGTTTGTCACAATCTACCTATTCACTGATGATTTCCTCCCATGGAGTTTAAAAAAGTTGCGAAGGAAACGGCCATCACTTTGCAAAGCTATTTGACCTACCAAGCGGTGCGTCTGATTAGTCAGCAGCTAAGTGAAACCAATCCTGGACAGGCGATTTGGTTAGGAGAGTTCTCTAAACGTCATCCAATTCAGGAAAGTGATCTTTACCTCGAAGCGATGATGCTAGAAAACAAAGAGCTCGTCCTCAGAATCCTGACAGTGCGAGAAAATCTTGCGGAAGGAGTTCTGGAGTTTTTACCAGAAATGGTCCTCAGCCAAATCAAGCAGTCCAATGGAAACCATCGCCGTTCTTTATTAGAGCGTTTAACTCAAGTTGATTCTTCATCAACTGATCAGACTGAACCTGACCTTGGTGAGTCTGATACTTCAGAAGATTCTGAATAAACTTTGATCCGATAAAGAGGACATAAATCAATGAAAACTTTACCTAAAGAAAAGCGTTACGAAACTCTTTCTTACTTGCCCCCCCTCAGCGACCAGCAAATCGCTCGCCAAGTCCAGTACATGATGGATCAAGGCTATATTCCTGGTATTGAGTTCGAAAAAGATCCGACTCCTGAACTCCACCACTGGACGCTTTGGAAGCTGCCCCTTTTCAACGCAAGCTCTGCTCAAGAAGTACTCAACGAAGTGCGTGAGTGCCGTAGTGAATATTCTGACTGCTACATCCGTGTTGTTGGTTTCGACAACATCAAGCAGTGCCAAACCGTTAGCTTCATCGTTTACAAGCCCAACCAAACCCGTTACTAAGGTTTTGTTGGTTTTTGTGACCTGAATTTAATTTGAATCATGCGGAATGCGATCGCCTTAGGACGGTCGCATTTTTTTGTTTAAAATTGTCAGAATACACCACAAAAATTCTGTTGTAGGGGTTTACCATGGTAGACCCCTACCAAAACGATTATGGCGATAAAATTCGAGGGGAATTTTTAAGATGAAAAAACGCGTGACTCTGACATTTCCCCAGGACACGGTGCAAATGCCCGTCACCTATCGCTTGGCAAAGGATTTTAATATTGCGGCGAATATCATCCGCGCCCAGGTTGCTCCAAACCAGGTGGGCAAGTTGGTGGTGGAACTCCAGGGGGATATTGATGCCATTGAGATGGCCTTGGAATGGATGAAAGGCAAGGGGATTTTAGTTTCCCTCGCGAGCAAAGAAATTGTGATTAACGAAGATATTTGTGTGGATTGTGGTCTCTGTACGGGGGTTTGTCCGACGGGAGCATTATCGCTAGATCCCCAAACGTTTCGACTAAAATTTACCCGCCAAAAATGTGTGGTTTGCGAACAGTGTTTACCCGCTTGTCCGGTGCAGGCGATCGCCACAAATTTTTAAGGTATCTTCCCCAAAAAAGTGCTGTTAGCGGTGATGAAATCAACCCAAAGATTGCAATTGCTAATAGGAGTGATTATAAATTCTGTTGAAAAATGTGTTTAAAGGTAGAAACCATTGTGTTTTAAGCTTTTTGGGTCTGTTTTGAGCAATTGAGAAGATTATCCTAGGCCAGAACATCCCTTAGGATATTGTTAGAAATTCCTAACTTTTTAATTCTTCATGAAAAAACAGGCCAACGTTCAGCGTCACACAGAGCCCGCAGATCAGAATTTGCGGCTAAAAAGTCATGGCAATTTATTCTATTTATTGGCTGTGGCGGCGGGCTTGATTTTTTTGCAGGGTTACATGATTGCGCCTTTAATTCCCCGTTTATCGGAGATTTTTGGCGTTTCTGTCCAGGAAATTGGCTTTATTGTGCCGATTTATATGCTGTCCTACGCTGTAATGGCTCTTTTTTATGGCATTCTCTCGGATCGTTTTGGTCGTTGGGCAATTATTCAAGTTGCGCTAATTATTTTTGTAATTTGTACCGGGTTAACGGCGACATCCCAAAATCTGTCCCAATTAGCTACTTGGCGACTATTAACGGGCATTGGGGCCAGTGGCATTATTCCAATGACCTTTGCTCTAATTGGAGATCTGTTTCCCTTTGAGCGTCGGGGCGCAATGTTGGGTTTAATCTTTGCGGCAATGGAAGGGGGGATGGCTGCGGGTTCTGCTGGGGGCGCAATCCTAGAGCCGTTTATTGGCTGGCGGACTTTGTTTATCGGCACGGCGATCGCCGCTGGTTTAGTGCTGTGGCGACTGCAACCCTATGGTGCACTGTTTGACGAAGCCCCCCAGGAATCTCCTCCTTCGATCCAGCAAATCTTCCGGGGATACTGGCAGGTACTCCGTAGCTTTCGGGGCCAGCGCACCTATGCCTATGTCCTGTGGAATGGGATTTACCATGCAGGGGTCTTTACTTGGTTGGGCCTTTATCTCTCGGAACGGTTTGCAATGAGTCCCTTGAATATTGGTTTAACCATTTTGGGTTATGGGGTGCCGGGCCTATTGTTGAGTGCTTGGATTGGGAAAGCGGTGGATCGTTGGGGACGACGCTGGTTAGTGCCGGCAGGTCTGGTGATGGCGGCCCTGTCGGGTCTGGTGATGATCTTACCGATTACCCCTTGGATGACAACGGTGGCCGTGGTTATTTTGTCCATTGGCTATGATTTGACCCAACCGCTTTTTGTGGGTATTGTCACGGACTTGGGGGACGACGACAATCTCGGTCAAACCATGGGTCTCAAGGTTTTTACTCTCTTTACGGGGTTTGGGATCGGTAGTTTGCTATTCGGAAAGCTGCTCACCTGGGGCTTTGCCTGGGCCTTGGGGATTTTTGGCGGGTTCCAGTTGCTAGCGGGGATCTTCGCCTTGAGGTTTTTTTGGTGGGAAGTACCTTGGCGGCGATCGCCCCAGTAAGGGAATAATATCGCGCCTTGAATGCTGCTTTGAAAAGACTACTTTTTAGCTGATCACCTGAACCAAGCAATCAGCCTTGATTTTTTAACAAATTACCGGATTTATTCCAAAAGCCACCTAAAAATATCTTCGACTGTTAACTGGATTGCCTGGGCAAAAGATGGCATAGCAATTTGCTGAGTTGGCCCATCAAAAACCAATGTTTGCTGTTTGGGTTGATATACAAAAATTGTTCTTTCGGCAGGATCAATTAACCACCCCATTTCAGTGCCATGATCGAGACAGTGCAAGATATTTTTCGTGACTTTCGTTTGACTTTGATCCGGCGATAGAATTTCAATTGTCCAATCAGGAGCAAGCTGGAAAGCATTAGCAATCTCACCATTTTCATCCCGTACAATTCTTGCCCAAGTAAACACAGAAATATCAGGGACTGTAGAGCGATCGCCAAAGGTACAACGCAGTTCAGAAAAGGCTCTTGCTATTTTTGAAGATCTCAACTTCAAGTTAATTGTTGAGGCCAACTCTGTTTGAATGGAACTATGCTTTCCTTGGGGCATTGGTTTTTGGATGATTTGGCCATTGATATACTCCCCCGCTGGTTTTGTTTCGGGTAATGAGAGGAATTCTGGGAGCGTTAATTGTTTTAAGGGAGTTTGAACCATCTCAAGATCTCCTGAAGAATATAGACCAAACGCGGTAAATTGAGCCCATGGGAATTTATACTTTTGGTTTCGTGGCCTGGAGTAGACCATAGCGAATTAAACCCCGCCGAAAACCGCTTTTCATCAAGTCTAAGGCCAATGCCCCTTGCAGGGTTTGCCAGCCTGCTTTGAGAATGCCAAAAACTGCTTCTGGGGTGAGGGCAGAATCGATCACTTGATCCCAGAAGGGGGCCACGGCGGTAGACCAATCTGCTGTCTCGATATTTTCTAAACCACATTCGGTGGCGATCGCCTGATAATCTGGCAACGAAATCACGTAGGGCAAGCAGTAAACCCGATACAAATCTTCGAGGTGCTTTTGTTCATCCGGGGTCAGGGTGCCCGCCACCGAATCCGTTGGCCGATGACACCACGTCGCCATTAATAACTTGCCACCCGGCTTGAGCACCCTTGTGCATTCCTGGAGAAACTGCCGCTTGTTAGGCATATGCTCGCCACTTTCGAGGGTCCAGACGAGGTCAAATTCCCCATCTCGAAAGGGCATATTCAACGCATCGGCTACTTTAAACTCAACCTGATCCTGTAAATTCTGTTCCGTCGCCCTGGCGATCGCCCGATTGGCCTGTACCGGAGAGAGGGTAATCCCAACGCCCTGCGCATTAAACTTATCAGCCAAATAAAGGGTACTGCCGCCAATACCACAGCCCACATCGACAAAATTTCCAACTTGTTCAACTTTGCCCCAGGCCAGAAATTCTTCAATTAATTCAATTTGTGCCTGCCGACGATTGAGCCGTTCTGTGCCCCCTAGACCATAGAAACCATGGTGCATATGTTCACCCCAGATCGATTCCCAGAGGGGACTAGACGCATCATAAAATTCGCGGATTTGCTGATACAGTTGCGCTCCCATAAACCTTAAGCCTATTCTTCATACTCAATTAACACCTGAACCCAGTGGGGCGGACGCGGAATCGAATTTCCTAAACGATCCAACATCAACAATGCCACCAGATGCACCACGAATAGGTATAACACACTATTAATAGTCAGCATGACCAGGGCTAAAAGCTGAATCACCAGTAAACTCGGTTGGGTCAACAGGCCCAGCTTGAGAAAGAGCCAATCCGCCATCTCCGAAATTTGCGAGATTACATAGACCCAAAGGTCTTCGCCGAGCAGTAATGACAGGAGCCACACCCGAAAGAAAAAGCCGAGGGTGCCCAAGATCGTCCCCAGGGTGACTGACCAATACCAAGACACCTGGCGTCGCCACATCCAACCCAATTGCACACCAATCAGGCCATAGGGAATGGTGTAAATAATGCTACGGGTCGGCCCCATCAGAATCGACAATAGCAAGCTAGAGACGAGGGTTGACATCCACGCCGCCCGGGAACCCCAACGCAAATAGACCAAGGCAATGGGCAACGGAAAAAATAGTCGCAGCAATGGCCCAATGGGAAAGTAATAATTAATCAGCCAAATTAAGCTGGCGGTGCTGGCTAAAAAAGCCGTTTCGACTACCACCAAGGTTTTGCGATGTCTTGTCGCTGAGGTGGGAGCCGGTGGAGCAATAATCTCTGGGTTATTGACCTGGGTAAGGGAGGAGCTTGGGGGTTGGGATGCTTGGGAATCTAAATCTACCCAATTCATATCCTCTGGAGAATTCTTTGGATCAGAAAAATGCTCAGTCACAGCGATCGCCTAATGGATGATGTCGTCGAGGGCACGCAGATTTGGGATAAACACAGCATCCGGGGTGCGCCTAATTAAACCCTTCTTTTCTAACTTAGTCAAAACCCGCGTGACTGTCTCCCGCGCCAGACCACTTAAACTACTCAGTTCCCGATGGGGCAGACTCGGAATGCGGATCTCCCCTTGGTCTGTGGCTTGTCCTTGACTTTCGGCCAAAAAGACCAGGATATCAGCGACTCGCGCCAGACTATTGGTTTCACGCACCTGGAGGCGACGGTTCACTTGGCGGAGACGTTTGGCCATCAGTTGGGCGAGACGGACTCCCACCAGAGGCTCTGTGTTTACCAATTCAACGAAGTCGGCGGCGGGGATACTACTAATGGTGGTGGCGGTCAGGGTGATCACATCGGTGGAACGGGTGGCTTCTTCGAGGGCGGCCATTTCGCCAAATAATTCCCCAGCGCCGAGGATATTCAGGGTAATTTCTTTGCCATCGAGGTTGTAGGTGCGAATTTTCACCCAGCCCATCTGGATAAAGTAAACAGAACCGCCCCAGTCTTTTTCTAAAAGAATAATTTGGTTGGCTGGGAAGGGCCGCGTCACCAGATGGGCGATCGCCTTTTGTAGACTTGCCTCCGGTAGCCCCTGGAAAAAAGGCAACGCCTTGAGGAAGGTGCGGGCTGTGTCATCACTCACCGGATTCGTGGGGGATTCGGCCATAATTCTTGGGGCAAAGGGCAGGGTCAGCAGGGCCACATGGGGCTTAAATCTCCCTCCATTATGCAATGCCTCCGGAAAATCGATAGCCCCAACATTTTTATTCCAGAGCAGATGGCACACAAGGGTTCGCGGCAGGCACCGTAAAATCAGGGGTTAATTGTCCCTCTAGGTCAGCGAGGGCCACCCAAGCATTATTGCCCTCGGTCAAAAGTTTGCGACTTGGAGGCGCGCTTTGATCGCCTTTTTGACAAAGTTTCAGCATCACTTGATTATCCCCATTGATTTGCTCGACCCGAAGAATACTGCCCCCCAAAATTAATAACGGATCGGCGGTGGCGGTGGCGATCGCCTCTGGTGTGGCGTAGGCTGTGAGGGAACGATTTTCCTGGAGCTGAAAAATTTGATTTTTGCTCAGGGGTAAAGTCGTCTCCTCTGGTTCCCCTGCGGGCACTGTTACTGTTGGTGGATCTTCGGTGACATCCGTAATGGGGACAGGATTAATCGTTGGTGGTGTTGTGGAGGGAGAACTGCCTAGGGGTTCCCGCTGCCAACGTTGCCACAGCAAACTACCGACCCCCAACAAACACAGACACCCAACCAAAATCAGCAATAGACGACTGGGGGAATTTGCTGTTTTGCGTCCCCGGAGCCGAGACATTTGGGTTGCCACGGGGGGCGGTGCCTTGGGTTGGATAAAGGTTGGTTGTAGTTGGGTGAGTTTCGGGTAAGGAATCGGCGTTTCGGGAACTTCTCCCTGCACTTTGACCTGGAGTAGGGCAATGGTGCTGTTGTCGTGGCCATTCTTGGTATTGGCAATTTCAATCAGGCGATCGCCCACTTGGGTCAGGTCTTTTTGGCCTTGGATTAGGGGGGCGATTTCCGCTGCCCAATGGGCTTCTACTTGGCCATCATCACTGAGGCCGTCGGAACAAAGGAGGTAAATCGCGTCTTGATCCAGCACCAGGGACGTTACGGTGGGGTGGAGAGAATGGGACGGATTCATCCCCAAAGCTTGCACCAAAGCCCCAGATCCAGGGTAGGCCAAGGCATCTTTGTAGAGGGCATAGCCAAGGCGGACTTCCCGGGAACCGAGGTCATCGTCATAGGTCAGTTGGTGGCAACTGGTGGTGGTGATGCGATAAATGCGGGAGTCTCCCACGTGGGTCAGGTAAAGTTCGGGGGCATGAACCCAGGCCATGACAACGGTGGTGCCCATGCGGTTCCGGTCTTGGCGATTTTCTTGGTCGTTGCGATCGCAAATTACATCGTTGGCCTGGAGCACGGCGGCGGCTAATTTTTCTTGGATCTGGGCGGCCTGCTCCGGCGGATGATCGGTGAGATTTTCCAGTTGGGTTTGCAGTTGCTCAATGGCGATCGCCGAGGCCACTTCCCCCTGTTCATGGCCACCAATGCCATCACAGACAATTGCTAGGGGCGCATCGGGATAAACTTTGCCGGGGGGCGGAAAACAGGCATCCTCATTGTGGTCACGGTTGGGGCCAGCGTCAGTTTTGGTATAGAGGCGGTAATGGTATTCCAGGGGCGATCGCCCCAATTCCAAAACCCCCTGGCGCAAAATCCCATAGAGCTGCTGCGGATCTTGGATCTGGCCTTGGCTTAACCCCTGCTGGAGGCGATGACAAAAGGGTTGAATCACAGGGGCCACGGTTTCGAGTAACTCGGCCCACAAATTCCCCAGGCGCACCAAATTTAAGGGCTGGTTGGGTTCAAAGCGCAATTTTTGCACCTGAATAAGGCCCCCGTGGACAGCCCAGTCCCCTAGATAGTAAACACTCGGAACCACTCCATGTTCCACAAAATCTGGTAGCAGCGCCGCAATCTGCATCAGCCAGTTGAGTTGTTGCAGGGGAGTTGCAGTCTGCCAAGCCTCCGTGAGGGGCATAAATAAATTTGGCCAGCGGGGATAACCCGTTTCGTCGAGGGCCACCGATGGATATTCCAGTAACCACCCTTCCTGGGGCGTCAATAGGCCAAATACCTTGGGAATGTGGAGCAGATGGGTCGAGAGCCGTAGATAACTTTCGATGGCCGGGGGGAGCGTTTCAGTCAGTACCGGGGGCAATGCGGGCTTTGTGTCTAAGAGAATATCTGGGGTTTCTGTCACCCAATAGCGATCGCCTTCCCCCACCAGAGTTTGGGGCGTCAGGGTCAACTGGGGTGCCCCCACAACCCGCAGATAGCGCTTGACCACCGGCGCTTGGCAGAGGGGACAATGGGATTGGGCCAACGAAGCTACCCCTGGGCAGTCGTTTTTCCCGCAAGAAATCGTTACCTTAGAAATATCCATACATCTGTGCCTGAGGGGCAGATTGACTGGGGGTTTCCCCGCATGATCACTAATTTAACGTATTCTTTGCGCTGCATTTTCTATGATTCTTTCCCCTAGCCAACGGCAGAAGCTCGATTCTAGCGATGATCAGCTTTTCTACGATTACCCCCGGTTTGTGACCCACGTAGATGATGGCTTTATTGACCAGTTAACCCAACTCTATGGCACGTTGTTGCAGCCCAATGATCGAGTTCTAGATTTGATGAGCAGTTGGGTCTCCCATTTGCCAGATCTCGCGTTTCGGGAGGTGGTCGGCCACGGAATGAACGCGGCAGAACTGGCGAAAAACCGTCGTCTGGATCGCTATTTTGTTCAAAACCTCAATGCCGATCCCAAATTACCCTTGGCCGATCAAAGCTTTGAGGCGGTTTTGGTGGCGGTCTCGGTGCAATATCTCCAATATCCAGAGGCGGTGTTTGCAGAAATTCAACGGGTGCTGACCCCAGGGGGAATTTGTATTGTTAGTTTTTCAAATCGGATGTTTTACCAAAAGGCGATCGCCGCTTGGCGGGACAGTACCGACGCCGAACATCTCCAGCTCGTGCAGCATTACTTTCAGCAAACCCCAGGCTTTGCCAAACCGACCGTGGTGACACAACGGAGCGACCAACCCCTGCTGTTACAGATGCTGGGCCTGGGCCATCGGGATCCGTTCTATGCGGTTGCTGCCAGAAAGCAGTAAATGGGGAGCCGCAACAATTGTTAACTTAATCTGGGTCTGCAGGGAAAGCAAACTATAGTATTAAATGGGTACTTAGAGAAAAGTATTTTTTGCCCTTGTTTTCGCCAAAATCTGCAGTCTTTGCTAAAAAATCCCCCGTTGCTCTCCAGGGGCCATTATTATGAATCAGCCATCTGCGCCCTCACCAGGAAAGGGCAATCGCCGTGCTTACCAAAATATTATGGAAAACCTGGTGCACAAGGAAATCCATCGGCAACTCAAGCGCCTCCCACAGAAATTAGCTGAATATATTGATGTGGTGGAGGTGGCCACCTATGCTTTGAACCGGGTGCCTCCCCTCTATGCCTCCAGCGAACGGGGTAAAGAGCGCCAAGAAGAAAAAGGCGTTCTGGATCTCAAGCAACAAATTAATATTGCGGTGCGCCAGGCGATCGCCGCTGTCCAACGGGATCCTTTGCGTTCTTCAACGCCCCTAGTGCCAGCCCAATATGCCCAATACGAAATCGCCGAAACCTGCCTACGGGACCTCGAAAAACTCCTACGGGATTCCTACCTCATCGAATCAGATGCCCCGGATATGGATTGGGATACCCTGAAAATCATTGTGGCCAAAGCCCTCAAAAAAGCAGCCACCCAGGGGATTGTGCACCGCCGCATTGAAGATGTGATCACAGAATGGGAATATCAAACCTACGTTCCCCCTGTCTTTGATTGGCAAGATCCCCATTACAAGTTTTAGGGGCGATCGCCAGCTTAATTTTTCCACCGATGACCGCGACCACACAGCCTTTTGTTTATCGTTATCCTGAATTGATCCCTGGCATCCTGCGGAAACGCTACAAACGTTTTTTAGCAGACATTGAATTGGCCTCCGGGGAAATCGTTACGGCCCATTGTCCCAATACGGGGCCGATGACGGGGATTTGTGAGTTGGGAGCGCCGGTGATGCTCTCAAAAAGTGATAATCCCAAGCGCAAACTAGCCTATACCTGGGAGATGATCCAGTTACACACCCCAGAACCGACCTGGGTCGGCGTCAATACAGCGTTACCTAACCGGGTGATCAAAGCGATGCTTTTGGCGAAGCAAATCCCTGAATTAGCTGACCATTACGACACAGTGCGACCAGAGGTGCGCTATGGCACAGAGAATAAAAGTCGCATTGATTTTCTTTTGACAGGGGAAGGGCGATCGCCTATTTATGTGGAAGTTAAAAATACCACCTGGACAAAGGGAGAACTGGCGCTTTTCCCGGATACTGAAACCACCAGGGGCCAAAAGCACCTCCAAGAACTCATCGACATTGTGCCCGCAGCAAAAGCGGTGATGCTCTATTTCATCAATCGAGGCGATTGCACCCGGTTTGCCCCTGGGGATAGCAAAGACCCGAAATATGGGGAGCTATTCCGTCAGGCGATCGCCGCCGGCATCCAAATTCTTCCCTGTCGCTTTGCGGTTAGTCCAGAAGGTATTCGTTACTTGGGTTTAGCTCCCTGGGCAGCGACGGAAATCTCTGGGGTTGGTTAACGTTTGGGATCTGCTTTACCAGCGGCAGGCAATGGGCATCCGCCACCCCGTACCAAAGGCTCGATCGGTAATTTTCAAACCAGGAGCAGCCTGACGGCGCTTAAATTCGGCACGATGAAGGAGCTTTAAAACCTGGGCCACAGTATCGTGGTCATGGCCAGCGGCGTGGAGTTCTGGGGCCGATTGATTGCGGTGGATTACCCGTTTGAGGATCTCATCCAACACCGGATAGGGGGGCAAGGAGTCTTGATCCAATTGGTCGGGGCGCAGTTCCGCACTAGGGGGTTTGGTAATAATTGCCGGGGGAATGAGTTCTCGGTCGCGGTTTAACCATTTACAAAGGCTAAACACCCGCATTTTCGGGACATCGGCGATCACCGCTAGGCCGCCATTCATATCGCCATAGAGGGTGCAATAACCCACCGCCATTTCGGACTTGTTGCCCGTTGACACCAGCAAATAACCAAACTTATTGGCGATCGCCATCAGCAGATTCCCCCGGATGCGGGACTGGAGATTTTCTTCGGCTACCCCAAATTCTGTGCCTGTAAATAAATCGCCGAGCATCGCCTCAAAGGCTTGCATCGCTGGCTCAATGGGAATAATTTCGTGGCGAATCTGGAGATTTTCCACCAGGGCGATCGCATCGCTGAGGGAATGTTCCGAACTGTAGGGGGAAGGCATGAGCACCCCCAACACATTTTCAGCCCCCACCGCTGCAACGGCGATCGCCGCTACCAGGGCCGAGTCGATGCCACCACTCAAACCCAGGACAATTTTCGAAAAGCCGCATTTACGGGCATAGTCCCGGAGACCCAACACCAGAGCTGCAAAAATTTCCGCCTCATCGGCCCCATATTCGGGACTAACGGTTTGCTGAAAAGCAGCAGGTAAACCCTGGGGCAGTGATAGGGTTTGTGGGTCGGGGCTAAATTCCACCGCCAACAGGGACTCTTGAAAACTTGGCGATCGCCCAACCAGTTGTCCCTCCCGGTCAAAGGCCACACTCCCGCCGTCAAAAATCAAATCATCATTCCCCCCCACTTGGTTCGCGTAGAGAATGGGCGTCCGGTAACGTTGGGCGCCATGGTGGAGCATCCCTTCCCGCAGGCGCTGTTTCCCGACGGTGTAAGGAGAAGCCGACAAGTTCACGATCAAATCGACCCCGGCCTCGGCCAATTGTTCGAGGGGATTAATTTCGTACTGGCGCTTGCCCCAAAAGGCTTGGTCGTTCCAGAGGTCTTCGCAGATGGTAACGCCAATTTTTAAAGGGGCGACCGTCGGGCTGGGATGGAGGAAAAACCAGTTTGATTGCTTGCCAGGTTCAAAATAGCGATCTTCGTCGAACACATCGTAGGTGGGCAACAGTTGCTTATGGAAAATGTGCTGGACTTTCCCCTGGTCAATAAGGGCGATGCTGTTGTGGAGGGCTTTTTCCCCCTTGGCGATCGCCTCTGGGTTGGGAGTTGCCAAACCGACTAAAACGGCGAGGGTCGGCGGAATTTTTGCGGCGAGGGCTGTGAGCTGGGCCTGCATCCGGTCAATAAAATCCGCATGGAGCAAGAGATCCCGGGGCGGATACCCACAGAGGGACAGTTCCGGCGTGAGCAATAAGCGGACATTGGCGATCGCCGCTTCTTCTGCTGCGACCAGGATCCGCTCGGCATTACCAGTCAAGTCCCCAATAGTGGGGTTCAGTTGGGCGATCGCAATTTTCATTCGGCAAACATTTGGCAAACAATTAAAAGGGCTTGTGGGCAATGATCGTGCGGTGGCGCGGATCACTGGCGACGGTGGTGCGGTAATCAAAACCGACTTCCTTTAGTGTCGATTCTACATCAAAAGTATAATATTCGTCACTCCAAGGTTCTGTACTCTTCATCAACACAAACAAGGCTGGCGGTAAACCCTGAATCACCGGAGATTTCGGATTGTTATCGACGATCGCCAAACAACCTCCGGGCCGCAAAATGCGTCGGCATTCCTGGAAAATTTCGCGGGTGGCCTGGTTGGGCAGTTCATGGAGGACAAATTGCAAGGTAATTAAATCGAATCGATCATCGGTAAACTCCGTCGTTTCCGCCTTGCCATGGCACCATTGCACCGCCTGATTTTTATCTTGAACCTTAGCCACCGCGAGCATATGGGGCGAAAGATCTAGGCCCGTTACCTCAACTGCTGGATTTTTGGCCTGGAGTCGTTCTAGAAGCGCAAAGGTCGAAATGCCCACGGAACAGCCGATATCCAAGGCTTCGTTTACGTTCTGGGGCAAATATTGTTCAAGAACATCTAAAAAACTATTGCGGAGTCGGGCCTGGGCCACTTCTGGGGTGAGGGGTTCCGTTTTCCAAACCCGTAGGGCCATCGCTGCCGTCGCTGGGGCCGCCTCAAAGGCTGCTTGCCAACATAAATTCCCTTCGTTGTAGGCATGGAAGGGGACTCGGTAATAGTCGGGGTAGTCCAGGTGGGGATTGGCGATGTCTTGGAAATATTGTTTGGCGGGGGATTGCTCCAATTCCTTCACGATCTGCCGCCAGGGGACACCATTTTTTTCGGCGGTTTTAATCAGAACGCGCCGGGCTTGTTGTTTCATCAGGGCGTAGAGGGGCTTTGTTTGGATCAGACGGTTGACAAGGCGGGATAACCAGTCTTCCCCAGCCCAATCGGGTTTTTCTTTGGCGATCGCAGTATGGGTCATGGATAACGTTGGGGACTTTTGTCAGCGGATTTAAAACACAGAAACTGGGTCTATTTTACCGCCATTGCTGAAATCCCTTGTTTTCCCTAACGGGAGACCAGAAGGATGCTGTGGACGTGGGGTAAGATTTTCGGCTCAAGGGAATTTTTGCTGAAATAATAGAAAAATTCACTTAGCCTCACAGTCTTCTATGCCCCAAACCATCGTCGTTAAAATTGGCACCTCTAGCCTCACAGATCCCAAGACAGGCATGTTGGCTTTGGCAACCATCGGTACCCTCGTGGAAACCTTGACCCGCCTCAAACAAAAGGGCCACCGGGTGATCCTCGTCTCCTCTGGGGCCGTGGGCGTGGGCTGTGGGGTGTTGAAACGTTCAGAACGTCCGAAAAAAATTGCCGAAAAACAGGCGATCGCCGCCGTGGGTCAGGGCCGTTTAATCCGGCTTTATGATGATCTATTTACCAGTCTGCAACAGGCGATCGCCCAGGTATTACTCACCCGTCGAGACCTCGTGGATCGCACTTCCTACCTGACCGTCCAGGAAGCCCTCAACGCGATGTTGGATCTCAGCGTGATCCCGATTGTGAACGAAAACGATACCGTTGCCGTCGATGAACTGAAATTCGGCGATAACGATACCCTCTCTGCCCTGGTCGCCAGCTTGGTGAATGCCGACTGGTTGGTGCTGCTCACCGATGTGGATCGCCTCTATTCCGCTGACCCCAGACAAAATCCTGACGCCCGCCCCATTCCCCTGGTCAGTTCCAGCGAACTGTTTAACCTCCAGGTCGATGCCGGATCTAGCGGTTCTCAATGGGGGACAGGGGGCATGCAAACAAAGCTCACTGCTGCCCGCATTGCCACCAGCGCTGGCGTACGCACGGTGATTACCCAGGGCAAAACCCCCCAGAATCTCCTGAAAATTGTTGCCGGGGAAGATATCGGCACCCATTTTGAAGCCCAACCCCAGGCCGATAATGCCCGTAAACGTTGGATTGCCTATGGCCTTGTACCCCAGGGAATTCTCACCCTTGACGATGGCGCAACCCAGGCCCTCCTGAAAAATGGTCGTTCTCTCCTCGCGGCAGGTATTGTTGCCGTGGAAGGGGAATTTACCATTAACGACCCCGTAGAACTGAGAACCCAAACAGGTCAGGCGATCGCCAGAGGGTTAGTAAACTACAACCACCAAGATATTGAAAAAATTCAAGGGCAACATTCGACCCAAATTCGCCAAATTCTCGGCTATGGCAGCGCCGATACTGTGATTCACCGAGATAACTTGGCCCTGCTGATCGCCGCTGAAGGGATATGAGAAAATAATCTATGGCCTAAATTTCCTTAGACCTGCGCTGACCACTGCTCACCTTTCCATGAATCTAAAAACGAACCTCCTCGAAACCATTGCCGGAAAAAATCGTGGTCTGATCGCCACTGAAGTAGACCGCGCCAATATCCTCGCCATCGTTGATCGCCTCGAAGACCAAAACCCGACCCCCAAGCCCCTAGAAGCGACAACCTTACTCGAAGGGGATTGGCGACTGATTTATACCACCAGCAAAGGCATTTTGGGGATCAATCGCTTTCCCCTTTTGCAGTTAGGGCAAGTTTACCAATGTGTGCGGCCACTCCAGCAAAAAATCTACAACATCGCCGAACTAGAGGGGATTCCTTTCCTTGAAGGCTTAGTGCTCGTGGAAGCCTCTTTCACTCCTGTCTCTGATCAGCGGGTGAATGTTTTCTTTAATCGCTACGTGATTGGCTCCCAACGCCTGATGAACTACCGTTTTCCGAAAGGACTCGTCGAGCAAATGTTAGCCGGGAAAAAATTCTTTCCTGTTGATGTGGGAATTAACAGCAAAAATAATAATGGCTGGCTTGATATCACTTATCTTGATGAAGATCTGCGCATTGGCCGGGGGAATGAGGGTAGCGTGTTTGTTCTAAGCCGTGAAAAGTACTAACTGACTGCTGCAATCCCCAAAAAACCAAAAGACCCGGAGCCTACGCCTACCACGAGCATCCCGTATTGCTGCTACCTTCCGGTCCTGACAAGGTTTGGGCGTCGAGATCGCATAGATCCGAGTCGCTTAAAAATATAACACAGAAGTCTTCCCCTTGGGAATTAGTACCTAGTGTGGCGCTTAAATGCATTTGAAGCTCTAGGAAGGGCCTGGGATCGAGAAAAATCTTCCCGAGTCGGATCGGGTTTACTGCCAATCATCAAAATCAAACTCAGCCCCCCTAAAACCATTGCCACCAGCGCCGTTGTGGTAATCATCCAGCGATTGGGTTGATAATTTCCCTGCTCAATTTGGCGAAAATGTTGGTGATAGTTCCACAGAGCCAAAGCAATGATCACAATGCCGGCGATCGCAAAGGCCCAACCCAGTGTTTCGGAAGATGCCAGGTTCGGCAAGGGCAAATTACTCTGGGAGACTAGGGTTTCTTCAATTTGACGCACAAAAAAACCAAAACGGGCGATCGCAAAGCCAAAACCAATTAAGGCGATCGAGGTACGCAACCAAGCCAGAAAGGTGCGTTCGTTGGCTTGGTGTTCCCGCTGTCGGTCAATTTTAGGCAATTTAGACATGGTTAGTAGGGGAAGTGGCTAGTCTCGTTTCGTACTCAAGTTTAGACATTGACGATGACCTTAAACCAAGCCCTTGACACAAGCAGTTGCTGTAGTTATAATCATTTACGGTTTTGGCTCGGTAGCTCAGCTGGTTAGAGCAGGGGACTCATAAGCCCAAGGTCGGCAGTTCAAATCTGCCTCGAGCCATATTTACAGTGTAGGTCAAATTTCCATTGCGCTATCGGTAGCGTGGGGGATTTTTGCTTACTTTTTCATGGTGGCCTGGGATGCCTATTCTCCCGTAAGGCGTGGTCTAAATATGGTCTAGATCAGCCATGAATATTGAAATGATAAACCGGGATTTAGACGCCCTAAGAATTGGTGTGTCTGTGGAAATCCAGGGAAAACGGGTCTATCTACGGGCCACACTTCCCCCTAAGCCGGGGACGGGGCGGAGAGCTCCCCATCGGCAACGGATCGCCCTTGGGGTCTTTGCTAATGAGCAGGGATTGCAACGGGCCAAAGCTGAAGCGATTAAGCTCGGTGGCCTGATTGCTTGCGGGGAATTTGACTGGGCCGCGTATGGCAAAAATGACATACAGACTTGTTCGGAATGGATCGCCGCATTTGAGCAAGATTATTTCGCAAAGCGGGCTGAGACACCCCAAGCGCGAACGACCTACCGCAGCAGCTACCAACAGATTTTTAACAAACTCCCCCAGAGGCGCAAGCTCACCAAGACGGCGATCCTTGATGTGGTGAAGGGCATCAAACCAGACAGCCGGCAAAGATTGCGGGCCTGTATCGCCTTAAGGAAGTTGGCGGAATTTGCGGGGATAGCGGTAGACCTGGACGAATACCGGGGTCGATATTGCCATAAATTTCTCACGCCGCGTACCTTGCCCAGTGACAAGGCGATCGCCAATGGATTTAGAAAAATCCCGAACCCATCCTGGCGTTGGGCCTATGGTTTGATGGCGGCCTATGGGTTGCGTCCCCATGAGGTATTTTTTGCGGATTTGAGCGATCCACCATTGCTGTACCTCCGGGAAGGGAAGACCGGGCCGCGCCATGTGTCGCCTTTATATCCGGAATGGGTAGAGCAGTGGGGGCTATTGGAGGGAACCGCGCCGCCCTGGTCGGGAAGTAAGGATTATTCGGCGTTGGGTAGTCGAGTGACGCGGCAATTTTCCCGTTATTCTGTCGCCTTTACGCCCTATGTTCTGCGCCATTGCTACGCCCGCCGATCCAAGCAATTTGGGGTCAAACCGATTGATGCAGCAAAATTGATGGGGCATAGTCTCGATGTGCATTTTAAGACCTATCATCATTGGTACGAGAAGGATGAAGTTTTAACACTTACCCGACAGATTGCTGATAATCCCGACCGTCCCCGCGCCCCTGGAGAAAGCTCATGATTGATACATTCCTTAAAACCCTGAAACTATTGGGGGTCTTTTGTCTTGGCTCCCTCGGATTTGCTTTTATCGTTAATGGAGTTGTGACCACAGGGCCTAAATATGGAGATGAGTGGGTCGGAGTCTTGTTCTTGATAATGCTTGCACTGGTCTTGGAAATCTGGATATACAAGAAGTTTTACAAAAAATGGCGGATCGTTTTTTTGAACTATATGATCACCCATTTCGCTGCGTTCTTTGCCATGATTCCTTGTTTTTTCTTGTTTTTGGCTGGGTATGCCGATCAAGTGGGGATAGTTTTCCTGGGGATATGGTTCCCGATTGCTTATTTTTCGGTTTCCCAGCTCGACTACTTTAAGCGGCTTGAGTTGAAAGTTAAGGAGCAGCAGGCCCAGATCGATGGGTTTACGGATCAGAAAGTCAAAATTCTGAAGCAGATCGAGACCATGAAAGCCCGCCTAGATAACCAGCGGCGTTACGGCAAATAAAAAGGCGATCGCTTTAGTTAAAGGTTAAGCAATTCCCGCAAGGTTTTTCTCTGCGTAATTTGCTTGGCTGAGACCTTTTTCTGCCTTGGAACCCGACAGGGGTTAGGCGGATTTGTGGGCTTTTCGACTGGGGGGACAGAAAGCCTAGAGGGGGTTTTATGCTTTTTGATTGGGAAAATAGAAGTTTTGCCAGCGCTCCACTTTTGTCCACGATATTTGAACCGGCCAGCAAAGTTTACCCTTCGATGAGCCGCTAACAACCCTCGATATGTGCCTCCTACTGATGCGGCGGCTTCCACGTAACTCTCAAAGCTTTCTTTCGTGATTTCGTTGAAAATCATTGCCTTACTTAAAACAATGGGCGATCGCCTTGATCGCCCTCACCCAACAAACGCTCATGATTTTAAATTAGCTCATTCTTCGGAAGGGTTCTGGTTATCGGCGGAGTTTCGATAGCCAGAACGCCTACGCCCATTGATGAAAGAGGCAACAACCGGGGCTGTCCCTGTTCCCATAATGCCAGTAGCGGCCCAACCATGCCCCAGGGCAGCGGTAATCGTTCCACAAGTCACTACGACGAGAGCGATCGCCAGGGCGTAATTTTGGCCGCGTCGCGCTTCCTCCCGATCCGCTTTCAGGTCATTGACCTCTGCTGTCAACACCATCTTTTCTTGGCTGTGTCTAAAGTCCTGCTGTTTTTCTGTCATGGCAAGAATTCTCTCTGCTGAACCAGGAAGTACCTCTTCGTAAAGACCAAGAATTGCGGGATGAGGGATAGGGCCAGAATAATGACTAAAAGCAATTGCTGCCTCTTCATACAAATCGGGCGACATTTCTGGTTGCTCTTTAGATACGGGTGAGAGAGTGTCCTGATCAAGGTCAGGATTCTGCTCTGTCTCTGAGTCGGTGGGCGATTTTCCAGAAATAGGATCGTTCATCTATCTTGAATTTTAATGATTCAACTTTTAATAATCTATCCAGCTTTTCTCGCTGTTCTTGGTCAAGGCTTTCTAAAAATTTGGTTTGAGCCTCATACATATCTCTACCAACCCTTTTCCAATCAGAACGGATGGCTTCAGTATCGGCTTCAGCACCATGTTTGGCTGATTCAATCAGTTTTTCCAGAGTTGCCTTAGTTTCTTGATTACGGCTGGGGGGGTGGATAGAAAAAGCACTTCTTACCCCTCTCCATACTCCTTTTTGGGGATTCCTCCTTGCTATACGTGTAATTGTTTTCATGATTCTAGTTCCTCTTCTAACTAGACCTACTGGGAAACATCGTCCGGTAGGTCTCTAAATTTTAATCCAATGGTGCTTAACATATCTTCAAGGGTCTTTATCTGCTCTATAGACAATGCCGGCTTATAAATTCCACGCTCCCAAAAAGAAATAGTCCCACGGCTTACGCCCAAAGCGTCCGCAAAACGACTTTGGCTAAGGCCCAATAGCTTTCTAAGTTCTCTCAAAGTTAATTTATTGCGCGTCTTTAGTTCCACCATTATACTAAATATTGCATAGCTAGCTATGCAGTCCGATCACCAATGAAAAAGGGTAGGGAATGGGACGGCAATCCCCCCTACCTCCTTGGAACATATATAATTTCACCTCCATTTTAGGAGGCCCAAGGTCAAGCAGTGAGCGGGTTCTATCCACTTTAGAAAGTTCACTTACACCATATTTAGAGCCAAGCCAAAACCAACAGCTACCGAGACTCTACCTATGGCGTAATACAAACGCTCAAGAAACAAAATGAATAGATTACGTTCTGAGGCGTTGCAGGTGCTATTGACCCTTCTGCAACGTGATTCATACCCAACTCGATCTGTTGGGAACCTCGATCAAAAGATTGAACTGGCAATCCATGCCGCCAAGACCTTCCATAAGAAGATTGCTCACCATCAGACTGATGGGGTGGTATTTCCAAAGAGTCAGCCTATCCAAAAATACGGGGAGTTTACTCCTAGCGGTTACTCGATCTATTTCCTTACCAGTGATGGATCGAGTTTTTTAGTGGCTGAATATTCCTCTATTCCTGAAGCTGTCGGAGTGGCGATCGCCCTCAATGCCTACCTAAAGCAAATGGAGGCCAATTAATGTACTGCCCTAAATGCCACGGGGGAACAAGAGTCCCAGACAGCAGAACCACAGCCCAAGGCCAAACACGGCGGCGAAAATGTCTGGTTTGTGGATATTGTTTCACCACCTATGAACGCCCTAAAAGCCTTTTAGACGAGAAAGTTTTAGACACAGAAAAAACAAAAATGATTGCCCACGCTCTTATTTTTGAAATGGAAAGGCTATCAGCAGAGCTTTTTAAAGTTTTTGGGGAGATTCAAGAATCAGGCTGCACAGACAACAATACAGGGATTGATTTATGAAAGATTATCCGCCCCAGGTTGATTACGTCATAAATGGCGAGACTGTTTTTTATTACCTAGAAAACCCAGAATTGGGAGATTTAAAAGTAGGAGAGCTTCCTGAAGAGTTGTTTCGGCACAGAAGAGAAATCGCCAAGTTATTAAATGCGGCGGTTGAAGCAGTAATCGAAGATTACAAACGTTGTATCGAAGCTAGCGGGATTGACTTATGAAGGGCTTATTTTATTGCTTGGGCTATTGGGCTTTTTTGATGGGGGCAACCCTTACAAAAGAGGTGGCAACCCGCAATTTTTGGGAGAATTTAGCCCCTACTAGAAGAGCCTCTGCGCCTTGGCACCATTGCGGTTTGATCAAGAATCCAAAGACAGGGGAAGTTGTCGATTTAGACGATATTCCATTCTAAAGAAAAGAGAAAAGCTATCCCCATACTCTGCGGTGAGGATAGCTTTTTTGCTGCAAGATTAGAAAAAAAACCAACAATGAATACTGACAACAATATTTTAGCTCAAGAGCTAGAAAAAAGCGCTATTTCTGAACAATTTAAACCCTATTTTAAGCAGCTTTCCCCGTCAGCTTGCTGGGAATTTTTACTTTATGGATTAGGCGAAGATGAACGCCGCAATGATGGGCGACTTCGTGATAAATGGCTCCGAAATTATGCCCATTTAGAGGATGGGGGCTGGTGGTGTTCCGGCCTCGACATTCTCACCTTTAAACCGTCTTTGTGGGGGTGTTTAAAGCCTAATTCCCCCAGAGAGATCGACGGCAAACCAATCAAATATGAACATCCTCCAAAGACGCCCACTGAGGCTTTTTTCTTAGGCGATGCGGACTACTGGAAAGGGATTATTAATGACAACAAAACGCCCATCATCATCACCGAGGGAGCCAAAAAAGCGGCGTCCCTATTGTCTGCTGGGTATTGCGCCATCGGTTTACCGGGGATTTTTTCTGGATACCGCACCCCCAAAGATGAGCAGGGCCGGAAGATTGGGGACTCTTATTTGATTCCTCAGTTAAAGGCGATCGCCCAACCGTCTCTCCCAAAACCGAATATGACTCTCGGCGAAACACTTACTCACCAAAGAAAGCCTCGTGAGATTATTTTCTGTTTCGACAATGACCAGAAGCCCAAGACGATCCGCAACGTACAGATCGCCGTCAGCAAAACCGCCAAGCTTCTCAGGGCTGAAGGCTGCAAAGTCACCGTAATGAGTTGGGGGAACCTGATTCAACTAAAGGGAATTGACGATCTTCATTTTGCGCTGGGAGAGGACATGATCCGGCAGGTTTTTGAAAATAGGCAATCGGTCACGGCATGGAAACGACAGGAACGGCCCGACCCTAAACCCGCCCCCAAACCTGAACCCAGCGACCCCGACCAACGACCCATCGAAGCTATGACCACAACCCCATTAAAAAAATCACGCCCCGAAACCCGTCGTATCTATGGGGGGACGAAAAACCTCAACTATGCCGAGCTTTTTGAATATCTATCAGAAGAAGTGGGCCACCGATTGAGCTTTGATTTGCTACGGCGGGAAATGCTTTTAGACGGCGATCCATTTGAAATGGCCGATGAATTAAAAGCGTGGTTTTTTGATGAATACGGAGAGACCGCAGCCGAGCATGACATTTACAAGGCGATGGTTTATCTGGCCAAGAAAAACAGCTTTGATCCAGTGGTTGAGGACTTAATGAGATGCCACCGGGAAGCCGAGCGCGTCCCGATCCACAATTTAGCGGCTCGATATTTTGGGCAAGACCCGAACGACTACACCGAGGAAGCGGATAAGCGCAAAGCCTGGGCCTACAATCGCGCGGTGGAAATGTGGCTGATTTCGGCAGTGGCCCGCCAGCTCCACACAAAAGACAAGAAAGCCGACAGCAAATATCTGGGCTGTCAAGCGGATCATACTTTGGTATTGCAAGGGTTCGAGGGCAAGGGAAAATCTACTTGGTTTAAGACTCTTAGCAAAATTTACTTTAACGACTCGATCAGCGAAATTCAAAGCAAAGATTCTTTAATGGCACTCCATGGGAACTGGATCATCGAACTAGCAGAAATCGACGGGATCACCTCGAAAAAAGACGCAGCCAGCCTCAAGCATTATTTGACCGTCAGACAGGATGAATTCCGCGCACCATATCAGAGAGAAACCAAAAAGCACAATCGCCGCTCTGTGTTTTGCGGAACAGTCAACCCCTCACGATTTTTGATGGATGGGGAAAATCGAAGATTTTGGCCTATCCCAGTCCTTAAAGATATTGATAATGATCTGTTAGCCAAAGAGCGAGATGGGATCTGGGCGAGCGCGGTAGATGCTTACCTTGCGGGGGCGAGGTGGCATCCTGACGAAACAGAAAAAGCCATCTTTAAGGCGATCGCCCTCGACTTCGCCGAACAAGACCCCTGGTTAGAGGATGTGGAGGCATGGTTGAACTGGCACAGCTACGCCAACACCAAAGAAATCCTGGAGGAAGTTTTCAAGCTTGAACCCAAAGAACAGGGACAACGGGAGCTGAGACGGCTAAATAAAATCCTCAATCAGCTTGGTTACACCGAAGAACGGCGCATCCGCAAGGAAGGGCGGCAAATCCGGATCAAGGTCAACCCAGACAAAAATTCAGCACCTTGGGATAATACAGTCTCTAAAAATAACGGTAATTACGTCACTTATGGCACAACTCAGACAGAGCAAGGGTTTGAAGTGTGCCATAACTTGAGTCGTAATTTTTCAATTACGGCACAGTCCCCCGAAAGTGTGCCGCAAGTCGATCCGCAATTGCCAAGTGTGACGCAATTAGATCGCAATTACGGCACAGCCGAAACCTTTCCCCCACAAGCATCACAGCCGATTTGTGACGTAATGCCGCAAAAAAACGAGAAATTTGAAACGATTCCAGAAGAGTATGAAAAAGCAGGATTTTTATTTCGGCCTGGGGAGTATGTACGCTGGAAAATCAATGGTGAGGTGGTCAAGATTGTGAAATTTCCGCCTGTTGGATCTGAGTTCGCCTACAAGGTTTATCTATGTTTGAGTGATTCCGCCGGGGAAACCAAGATCGAGCAACGCCACTTAGCCCCATTGGAATGATGGCTATTTGTGCCGCCAAAACTCCCCAGCGACGGGGAGGCCCATCAAAACGCAGCTCGACCAAAACAGGGGTTTAAGTCGTTGTTCTGGGATGTCTGGATAAAACAAGATCGCCTTGCACCAAAAATAAAACCCTGCTATCCCGGTCACCAAGGGCAAAAACAACAGGAGGTAGTAGGCCACATCCGCCGCCTGGATGCCATCTTTCGCCATGGCAATTCTGAAAAGCTTGTCCTTATCCGGCTCAGGCACGGCTAAACCTCACTGCTGGGCTTAAATGTCCGCTCCCAAGTAATCGGGCCGATCACCCCGTCCACATCAAGACCCCATTTTTCTTGGAGTTCAATGCAAGTTTTTTCGCTTTCAGGCCCGTAGATGCCGTCAACGTCAATCTTGTAGCCCCAATGATTCACCTGCTTTTGCCACTCCCGAACGTCATGGCCTGCCATGTAGGGGCGTCTCAGCCGGATCAGCCGATAATAAGCATCCTTCCCCGTGCGGGCCTGAATATCCATGGGCCGATAAAATCCCCGACACTGGGAGACATTGCGCGATCGCCTTTGCACCATGCCCCCATTGGCATTGCTAGCCGCCGAGGTGTTGCCCTCGATAGAGCTAAATTTTGCGCCTGAGACATTCTCAACAATCCCAATATGAACCGCGAGCCGATTCCCAAAATGGAACAGTGCCAAATCTCCGGGCCGTGGGGACTTATGCCATTGCCCGATCCGTCGCGCATAACCTTCGATGTAAGGGCAGTAAGCCGCGCCGCTGGGAGCGCCGTCCTGCATCCTTGGCAACGGATAACCAGCCTGATCAAAAATCCAACTGGTGAACATCGCACACCACGGGTTTCCGTCCATCCCGTACCAGCGGCCATACTTAGTTCGGTTTGACCCTGGGGGCGATTCTTTATAGCCAATCTCTGCCCGGGCCGTGCTTAAAATTTTCTCAATCACGATGACCCTCTAAATTTTCAATTTGAATGCGGATCGTCCCTGCCAAATAATTAAGTTGCCGCTCCATGCGGTCTAGCCTTGCATCCGTCAAAGTTGCCAAGTGATCCAGTTTTCCCCACATCGCGTTTAGTTGGCGGTGGATTTCGCTTAAATCTTCTTCCATCTCTTCAGGGAGATCCTTTAGTAGATGCCAATGCTTGTAAATGTTGAGTCCAGCGCGGATTGCCCCCCAAACTGTCGCCACAAGGATCGTTAAATTCACCAATAATTGCGTAATGTCATTCACGGCTAAAGCGTTGTAATTTCCAGTTCGTAGGGCAAATTAATCGAGTCCTCGATCACCTGCCGAATTTCTCCGAGGGTCACCTGTTGCCCAGTTCCCACCAATCTCGCCTCAAGAGCGGTGATTTCCGCCTCGATTTTGGCGTGCATTGCCTCAATCAACCGCCCCTCAAGGGCTGCGATATCTTCTTTCGTGGCAATCTGGGGACAGCTCATTGGCGACGCCTCAAAATCCTAAATACTTGGGTCACGGGTTGCTGTTGTTGCGTTTCTGGCACTGGATAAACCACATCAGAGTCGGTTTTTTCCCAAATTTCGACCATGTACCCTTGAGGGTTTAGATCGTAGTAACGCCAGCGAGACGCCAGCTTGACCTGTATTTGTCGTTGGGGCAATGGGTCGGCGATCATATCCGCCGGATAAGGTAGCTGAAAGGTTTCCGGTTCATCCTTGGGCCACATCTTCACCCAACGGCGATCAAAAAGATATTCCGCCCCGGTAAAAAAGGAATTTCGCACATGGATCGGCGGATACCAAGTGCGATCGCCCATCCCAAAAAACTTAATTCGGAACGTGCTATGGGGCGTTGTGGCGAACAGCGGCAGAAACTGCCAGTCAAATGACGGGACAACCGTCCCCATGCTCTCCCATTGTCCAAATTGGTCAAAAATAGCCATCCCAACCCCCTAGCCTTCTTCATCGCTTAAATACAAGTCACCCTGTTCATAAAGCACTTCGAGGAATTCCTGTTGATTGACTGGGTTCCAGACGCCTGTTTCCAAGTCTTGAATTAGACCCGTGTCTCCGTGCGGATCATGGGTGCGCCAATTGGGAGGCGGGGGCATATTGCCCATCACAAAATCAAACTCAGGATCGCCAGGGGTTAGGATTAAGCTCATTTTTAACCAGAAATTGTCAACGCTAAAAGGGCCGCTTGGCTCGTTTGGGCTAGCTCAGTCACCGCCCAGCCAGCATCCGCCGCCGCTTGATCGAGTTGCCCATTTTGCACCTTGGAATTATCCACAAAGGATCGATAAGTCCCCTGGCTGGTAATCGTCCGGATCGCCTGGGCAGGTTTCGGGAAATCGGCCCCAAACACTAAATCCAACTCTGACCCGTCGGCGTCTTTTACCCCTAATTCAGTGAGTGCAACTTCACCGCCAGCATTTTTAGGTCTGCGCCAAGCATAATTTACGCCGTTGATCGTGACGTAAAGAACGCGTGAAAAACCACCTGGCCCGATTAAAGCAAGCTTCGGCTTGGTGACAGTGTAGCCATTCAGCTTTAGGGCTGAAATTTTGTCAGTGGAGCAAAAAGACCCTTCATATCCTGTGGGGAAACGCTTAGACGCTCTTGCGGGCTTAGGCCGATTAGGAGACAGCACTGCATTCGCAACGTTAAACTGTGCGCTTACGTCTGTTTGCCCGAACTCCGTTTTTAGGGAGTCCTTCAACTTACTCCGAAAAACGTACTTTAACGTGGCCGTGCCAATTTTCACGTTTACATAGCGCCAAGTCCCCGGCCCAAATTTTCTAGGCATAACAAAAACCCTCAAAAATAATTTACAAAAATCCCAGAAAACCCTAGGCCGTAACGACGTTCACATCAAAAGTTTGGGCTGATTGATCCAGGGCAACCTGGACAGTCCAAGAGGTGGTGAACTGAAGCGCCGCAATCTTAGGCAAATCAGCAGTAACCAGCCCGGTAGTCGGATCAGTCTCGGCAGTCGCCGCAGCGGGGAGGGTAAAGGTAGTCCCAGCCGCCTGGGAAACAGAAGTTACCCCAGAGGCGACGCTTGCAGACCGGACAGGAACAATCGCCGGGAATGCTCGGATCATCGCTGCAACAAAATCACGGTTGTCAACGCCTGTAATCGCCGCAGGGTCAGATCCACCATAATCGGCCAAGTCTGCATAGGGGATTACAACGCCCTCACCAGTGATCGCGCCCTCGGCAGCAACCTCGGTAGCATTGGCAAAAAGGTCATCAATGGCAAAACCACCGACGCCAGAATTAGCCCCAGAGCTAGGTAAAGGAATTTGGCCGATAGTTTCCGTTTCCAGGTCTGCGACATACTGACAAGCAAAAGAGAAGGTCAGGTTATCGAGGCTATCAGAAACAGAAGCCTTCGCCCGTGTGCTGGTCATGCCCACAATGTCGGCACTATTGGCGGAAACATATGTGTGGATCGCGTTGGCGATCGCCAGGGCCGCTTTGCTTTCCTTGGTGGCCTGGGACTGAGCATCCGCAAATTCACCAGCAACCACGCCAGGAAGATCCGCAATGGGCAGAAACAAACCAGCAGGGACGCCATTCCCACCGCCAGCGGTAACGCTTGATTCAAAAAACGTAAGAGCCATAGAAAAACCTAGATAAAAATCTGATCTCCCAATTTCTAGCACGGCAGAATCGCAAATTTAACACAAAAAAAATACTGGTATTTATAGTGGCTTAGCCAAAACTAAGACGGGTATTTTTTGTTAAAGTCAGAAGAAAAGCTTAAGAGATGCGTATTTTTCTTTATCCACGGTTAGGGACTTGCTCTAAACGCTCATTTTTGAAGACCAAAAAGCGGTATGGCCAACCCAAGCCCTACAAGCCAAGAGGTCAGCTTTTGCAGCGATTGGCAGCAGAAACAGGCTGGACGATAGATCAGGTACATGAACAATTATTAAGAGAAAGAGACGTTTTGTTGAAGCTTAAGGGGATAGAAAAATAATGGCGACTTGTGATTGTAGTGGGGCAAGCCGCGCCTATGTGATTGTCAACCCGAACAGCGTCAACCGTCGGGAAATCCTAAGCCTTAATCCCCCCATTTGCCACGACGCAAAGACCAAAGGGCTGCTAATTAATGGGTCGCCTTGGACGGCCCCAAAAGAAATTCAATCATGGACACCTGAGCAGCAACAGGGAGGGATTAGAGTCGATTGGGGTGGCGGTGATGTTGATATCTTGACTGGGGAAACGTGGGAGTCTGCGGCTTGGATTGAAGCGATAGGCTCTTTTTCTCAAGCAATGTCGAGCGCTTATAATCCCCCTGAATGTGGGGCTATTCAGTGCAAAAGTGGGACTATCGGATTTAGGTTTTTTGGGGAATTAAGTGGAGGTTTGACCCCCATACGAGGTAATAGGGTATCTAATCCTTATTGTGGGAATCATTGGTACTGGACGTATGAAAACGCAGGTGTTGTAGTCAGCTTCACTGATTGGATTAAATACTCTCCTTGCGATACACGGAATTATCCTGAAAAGGCTTGGAACGTTGGGAATCCGGGTTGGGTTCAAGTTTACATGAGCGTCGGGGGATTTTCGCTATCTCCTTATGGCTGGAAAATTACGTCGAATACTGGTGACTCTTCTACTAGAGGCGGTCACCCTGATCCCCCCGATGTTTCTTTACTTAATGGCGATTGCATTCTGACTATTACCTTTGTTGACAACACAACACAAGATTTGACTTATGACGAATGTCCCACGGTTGAGCCGTTGCAATGTTTAGAAATAAGTGACCAAGGGGGCGTCTTAGCGGATATCTGCCCTTACAACGGGGAGCAAATCGCCTTTCAATGCGATGAGCGCAAATGCCCGCCGGAAACCTGCTGTGAATTGGAATGCGGGGGCGGTCGGGTGTGTTGCTATGGGCCGAACAGTGGGACGGCGATCGATTCTTTTATTCGGAGGACTTAATTTAATGGCGCTTACTCTACAGGACTTTGGGGGACAATTTTCCCCGTCAACAATTACGTTTAATGTTGCCGAGCTAAATGCAAGACTTGAGGCCGCTGGGTTGCCCAAATGGGATGAACCTAGGGACGCAATCGAGCCGTTGCTATGGGTATTGCTGAGGCTTTTTTATTCGACACAAATTGATTTTTCCCAGGTCAGCGGCGTTTTATTCAATCAGCAAGATTTGCAAAATCAATCGCGCACCTTGCGGGTCAGTCGGGCTAATCTGTCGCCTACTCTTTTGTCCCCCAGCGCTATCTCTGCCAGGGAACTCTACACTCTGCAATTTAATTTTGTTGGAGCCAATGACTTGACCGATCCAGATTTACTTTAAGGGGCGTTATGGGCTGTTTGAATGTGGGCTGTTTTACGGTGTTTGTGATTTTTGTGATTATTTCACTGCTGATTTTGTCGGGGGTCATCCTTTAAATGTCTTGTCCAAATCTGGCGACGAAATCGGATATATCGGCCCTTGAGGGGAGGATTTTAGAGGCGCTTTCGGGGCTGGCGACGAAAGGAGATATTAATGAATTAAAGGACAGTCTTTCCGGGCTATCTGGAAAGATTGATGGGCTTTCTAGCCGATTAAGTTCGATTGAAAATACGTTGTCGGATTTGGTGTCTGCGATTGGCAGAATTGAGAATAAGTTGGCGGCTTTGAGTGGGGATATTGGGGGAATTCTTGGGGCGATCGCCAATATTGTCGAGTCAATCGTTAGCCTGATTCGTGATCCAATTGTGGCGGCCCTTGGGGCATTGGAGGCGGCAATAAGCGGGCTTTATAGTTCGCTCACTGCATTTATTGAGGGCTTTTTTGATGGGCTGACGGCACTTATTAATGGGGCGTTTGCTGCTCAGAAAGCCTTTATCGATGGGGTTTTTGGCAGTCTGAGAGCTTTTATTGATGGGCTTTTTGGGAATATTTCAAGTGATTTGGCAAGCATTGAAGGCACTTTAAGCCAGATTCTTTCCCGGATTGGCAATATTGAAAGCGCATTGGGCAGCCTTAGCAATCGCCTAGGGGAGATCCAAGGCACGCTTAATTCTTTAAATAGTCGCCTTGCTGATATTCAATCCTCAATCGGGGGAATTAATAACCGCCTGAGCGGGATTGAGCAAAGATTGGGGGGGATTGATGGAAAGCTTGCCGATATTCAGCAACAGGTTTACAATCTTGCGGGTCAGCTCCAAAACATCTGGGGGAGACTTGATGGGATTGCCTCACGTTTGGGGCAAATAGAATCTGCTATTTCCTCATTAAATAGCGCCCTTAATGCTATCGAAGCCGAGTTAAGATCCTTGGGCGGTTACATAGATTCATTAAGGGGAGAAGTAAACGCAATCCCTGGGGAGGTTTGGGGTTATGGCCTGAGCTGTGGCCCTGCGGGGAGTGCGGTTTGTCGATCCCTGTCTGCTGCGGAAGATCCAGAGAAAAACTTTAGTGATGATGACCGCCAGAAGCTCGACGATATCAAGGATGACCTGGACGATTTGGGGAATGAGTTGGAGGCGATCGCCAAAGTGACAGGCGTCCCAGATTTCCCTGGAAAGTTGCCCAATTCATTGCTGGGGGATGGGTCTGGACAGACCGAAGTAGAAAGCATCCCTCAATTTATGGTGTGGATTACAAAACAGATGGATGCGTTGATTGGCGAATTCCCGATAGAAGTAGAGGTTAAATCGGAGGACGGTGATCGGCGGGTAAAACTCCGAAATATTGCCGAAACCATGGCAGAGCTTTACACCCAAGGCGTTTTCCTAACCACCATTAACCACGCCCAAACCAACGCCCTGGTAAGAACTGGTAATGAGTTAATGAGCTTAAAGGTGGCCGTATTGGTGGCCCAAGATTTGATTATGGCGGCCAATGAATTTCTAGGGTTTCGGATGAAGAAAAAGACCCGGAAAACTAATTTTTCCTTTACCCCCAAAACCAGTGATAAAGGGAAATTCACCCTAATTGATTTCCTTGATAGTTACGAAGGGCAGTACCAGGGCTGGGAGTTTGACGATCAAGAAATCCTAATCGAGTATCTGCCCCAGTTGCTCTATGGGGTGAGTTTGGTGAAGGCCGCCACATTGCGCGGTCAGGATGACATCGACCAACTACAGGATCAAGTTGAAGAAATCCTCAAGGATGGGGAAACCGCTTGGGATAGATTTAGGAATTTAGTAAATAATCCTGACTCTGAATACAACCTAGGGGAAAGCGTGAAATTCAGAATCGAGGATCGCAACGTGGAGGATGAAAAATAATGGCCTTTACGTTGGATTTAGGGGAATTAGTCAGCCGCCAAGTTAGATCAGAAGTCGCCCCAGATGGTCGGGTGATTGAGGATGTTTTAGATTTTTTCCAGAGTGATTCCGGTGGCTTTCTGTCGGGGATTGGTCGCTTAATTGGGAATGTGGCTGGGGCGTTGTGGTGGGCGATCGCCCCGGTGATCAGAGTCTCTGCTACATTTATTTTTCAAACCGCCGTCAGTGCCTTTTTTGAACTAAAAAACTTTAACTGGGTTGCCACCGACGCCCAATTAAAAGCCGGATTAAGGTCAAGAAATTTAGCCCTTGCTGATGCCTGGGGTGGAGCCACTGGGCAATTATTCGGAACAATTACCGTAGGAGCTTTAGGGGCATTGGGGGCGTTGTATATCCCGACAATTGGCGGACGAGGGCTGGCCCTTAGCACGGTCGTTAAATTGGTACAGGAAAGGGGGGATGAAGTTTTTGATGAAATGGCCGATGCTTTAAACATTTCCGCCAGGATATTCGGCCAAGGCGTAGCGGTACAAACGTATATTTATGGGCGTAGGATTCTTAAAAACCTTTTCCCAGCTCTGCGGGGATGGGGGGAAGAAGAAGGCACGCGATGGAGTATTGGGGAAGCCTTCGAGGAAACCATCGACTCTATTCCTTTTGATGCACTACGGGAATTTTTAGAATCGTTTTTTGAAGAATTCGAGGAAAGCTTTATCGCTGGGGGATTTGTTATCGCCGGACATTGGGACAACCTTATGGCTCAAACCCAGGAAAACCGCCTAGAAATCCTAGGGGAGGATCGGGCCGGGACAGTTGCCCTAAGAAACGAGGGGGGCGAGGAAGATGTATCGATTTTGAGATATGTGCAGCTCCCCTCCAATTTGGCGATATCTGGCCTACAACATCAAATGAATAACTATCGCCAGATTGCTCTACGAAATATCGGGGAATTTGGCGGCGATGCCGACGACGGCGGCAAGGTGGGCGAACCCTACATGAGAACCGCAAAAATCATCCTACGGGGCGATAAAGATAAGCCCCCATTCGTTACGCCCTTGGGAGAAGTCAGCAGCCGCCACACCATCACCCTAAAAGCCCTGAATCCAGATCTAAGGTGGCGAGATTTTAAGCGGGCCTTTCGCTTCCTAGAGTGGGGGCCATGGCGGATTGAGGCGACCCTAGAAAGTCGGGTGACATTCGCCATTTATGCGGCCAATAAGGATTATGGCGTGCAAAAAATGCGGGAAATTATCAGCGAATTGATCAGCGAGGAAGCGATCCGCATTGCCAGCACCATCGAGGAAGTTGATCCAAGGGTCACTAAGTTGAGTAAGACGATCTTCCCAGAGGAGGCGATCGTCACCCTCAAGAAAGAATCAACCCTAGGGCAAATTGTCGATTTATCCGGGCAACGATATCTCCAAGAGCAAATTAGGTTTGATTTGTGGCGGGATGATGAGCCATTTGGGACGCCGGAATTTGTGACCAACTACCAAACCATCTAAAACGAAAAGGCGTGTAACCTAGTGATTACGCGCCTTATGTGTGTGATAGGTGTGAATTTCTCATAAGCCCAAGGTCGGCAGTTCAAATCTGCCTCGAGCCATATTTACAGTGTAAATCAAATTTCCATTGCGCTATCGGTAGCGTAGGGAATTTTCGCTTACTTTTTCATGGTGGCCTGGGACGCCTATTTCCCCGTAAGGCTTGGTCTAAATATGGTCTAGATCAGCCATGAATATTGAAGCGATAAACCGGGATTTAAACGCCCTTAGAATCGGCGTATCTGTGGAAATCCAGGGGAAACGGGTCTATCTGCGGGCCTTTCTCCCCCCTAAACCTGGGACGGGGCGGACAGCTCCCCATCGGCAACGGATCGCCCTTGGAGTCTGTGCCAATGAGGAAGGCTTGCAGCGGGAATTTTGATTAAATCACAGGTTTAGATACGCATTTTAGGACTTATCATCATTAGTACCAGAAGGACGGCATTTTAACACTTACCCAATAGATTACGGATAATCCCGACCGTCCTCGCGCCCCTGGAAAAAGCTCATGATTGATACTTTCCTCAAAACCCTGAAACTGCTTGGGGTATTTTGTCTTGGTTCCCTTGGATTTGCTTTTATCGTTAACGGAGTTGTAACCACGGGGCCGAAATATGGAGATGAGTGGCTTGCGGTCTTATTTTTGATGATGCTTGCGCTCAGCCTGGAAGTCTGGATCTACAAAAAGTTTTATAAAAAATGGCGGATCGTTTTCTTGAACTATATGATCACTCATTTTGCGGCCTTCTTTGCTAGTATCCCTTGGCTGTTTTTGATGGGAGCAGAATCTGACTTAGCCTGGATTGCATTCCTAGGGATATGGTTTCCTATTGCTTATTTCTCGGTTTCCCAGCTCGATTATTTCAAGCGGCTTGAGTTGAAAGTTAAAGAGCAACAGGCCCAGATTGATGGGTTTACGGATCAGAAAATCCAGATCCAGAAGCAGATCGAGACCATGAAAACGCGCCTAGATAACACACGGCGTTACGGCAAATAAAAACGGCGATCGCCGCTGCTGCTGGACTAGATAATTTTGGTGATTCGGTCATCCACCAGATCCAGACATGGGTATCTAGGATGATCATGTTTGGGCATCCCAAGCAACATCAATAGGGCTCACAATATCCTCTTCGGCAATAACCGTATTTTTGAGAGGATTTCCCTGTGACCAAGTTTGGACTGTATCGTTTGATGGAATGCTTATTTGTTCTTGTTTGAGCCCCAACTGAAAATAATGAATGAGTTCATAGACCTGATTCAGTTTATCTTCAGGAATTTCATGGAGTTCATCGATAATTTTTTGGATCAGCATCGGTTGTTCTCCCAAATTATGCCTCTAGCTTAGTCTGCAAAGATTGTTTTGTGAGGGCGATCGCCTCTTTCACACCGCGACAAACGTTTACGCTTAATGTCTCAACTGTTTTGCTGTAGGGCATACTTTCAACTTTTTCCATATCATCTTCTCAAGAGAGCTATGAAACCAGCTTGCTCAAAATGCTTGTCATAGGCGAGGGCTTCTAAAATATCTTGCTGTTGCATAATGCAGAATGATGAACAATCAGTATGGCTCCAGCCTTGATCCGGTCTTTGCTTGTAGAGATCGAGGGCTGAGCTAAAAAGTTCTGTCGTCTGGGGAATGACTTCTATTTCTGAACTCTGAGATGCGTAATCGATCAAACGAATTGCCCGTTCTCGATAAATGCTACCTTTCTTAGAAAAAGCATTCAGTAGTTCGCTAAAGATCATTTCGCTGGTCACGATAGTAGTGGAAGTTAGGGATGAGGCAAGTTGTTTGGCTTTATCGGCAAGGTCATCGTTAGGATTAAGCAAAGCGATCCAATAACCTGTATCTGCAAATACTTTTTTCATTCTGCCTCTTTTGCTAAACCGTACAGATAATGATCAAGATTTTTTGCAAAATCACTCGGCAACTTCTCTTCCTCTTGCACTGGCAAATCAGTTTCTAGTTGGTTAATAAAATTCAGAAAAGGAGAAGTTTGTGAGACCATTTGAGTCTTCTCTTGAGGAATTGCTTGGGAAGCTTTCTTCTTGATGAATAACAAAAAGTCTAAGACTTCCCCCACGAGGATATCTGGGGTTTTCTCTAGTTCTTGGATGAGTTGTTCGCGTTCTGTCATGACAAAATTCTCCAATCTAAATAGTTAGAGTAAAGATAATTGATCTGGGTTGTTTTTCTGTGAACAAGAGACTGATGATTCTGCTAAGGCATTTGTCTTTTTCAGAGTCTGTAGGTGTTCTAGCAAGTCCGCTTGCTGAGGTTCTAGTTTGATGAGTAATCCCAGCACATTTAGCAAATTGAGAAGTTCTCTCGTGTATTCATCTAGCCAATGATCGGGTTGAATTTGATTCAGAGGAGAAGGATGTCGCCGATCGCCAATAATCGGACGACTACGATCTTTCTTACGATAACTAAACCACTGTTTAACAATTTGCTTGCCGGAAACGTTGTAATGCCAGACTTCCGGTGGAACATTCTCGACAAAACCAGAGCCAACGAGTAAACGCTTTTTGTTTGCATCGTAACTGATGTCGTCAGGCATTTCTTCTGGAGTATTAGGAATTGTGCCGTCTTTGGGAATTGTGGGGCGTTCTGTTTTGGGTAAGCGAGGGTGACCTGATGGTCTATTGTCAGTGGCATCAATCATCCTCTCGCTAAAGGTATGTAACCAAATGACTCGCTTACCCAGTGCTACAGCTTCCTGAAATAACTTGAGATCGGCGGTTAAAGGGACTCGGATACCGGGGGTTTGTAAGTCTTCTTGAAAGCGTTTGGTATAGGCAGGATTTGCCACAACACCAGCAATATAAGCAAAGAAATCTTCAGCAGAAATCTTATCCTCGTAAAAATTGCTCAGAAAATCTAAAAATGCTCGTTTAACATTGCTATCGCTGCAATCTGTTGTCCGCCAAAGAGGGAATGCTCGTCCTCCAAAAGAACCTTTGTAATGATGTAGATCAGGAATGCAAGCAGTAAAACTCAGGGCAAGTCCTTCAGATGGAGTCCTATCCATTAATGTAGTCAAATAAATTTGGTGATCTGAATGCCAGTCCCATAAATTTGGATTTGGTTGATTGATTAATCGACTATCTGGGATAATCCATTGCCGATCAAAGGAACGATATCCATATTGAACAGGAGTAACAATATCGCTTTTATCTTCTGCAACTGAAAGATTACGTTGTGGCTGTCCTGCGAGAGGAGTTTGAACAACCTTTGCAGAATGTTTATCTCCTAATTGTCCCTTACGAAAATGAGGGTGAAATAGTTCTTCTTTTTTATCGGTAGGTGCATTTTGAAGTTTTTCCCAACGTTTGTCTAAGGACTCAATATCTGGCGCAATCACCCATGTTCTACCGGGCATAACCCCAGAGCCATCATAATTAAAGAAATCATTGAGCAGCGGATAGGTTGACCATTGACCCTCGGATTCCGGCAAGAAAGAATCGCGACTTCCTTCCATACAACCTTCCCATGCTTCACCAGACAAAGTGATTTGATCTAGAGCCGCAAATTTATCTTCCCGTGCCCCCAATGGCAAAGCCTGAAACTTCACCTGAGCAAGCCTTCCATCTTGTTTCTTTTTAGAACGACTTGCCAAGACAATACAAACAGGTTGCTGTACCCCCTGAAAAATTCTGGTATTCACTCCCGGTTGATGACCATCTGGTGAACAATCAATGACCCAGATATTGTCACAAGTTTCCCGTAAATATTGCCGCATCCTCTGGAAACCCGGACCCGCAATAAATCCAGCCACAGTAATAAAACAGATAATCCCAGAATTGTTTTCTGGATGATGATCAAAAACTTTCCACGTCGCCCACCGCCAAAAGTAGATGTATAGATTACGCAAATGTTTTGCGTGGGTTCCAATCTTCCAGTTTTTAGGCGGTTGCCAATCATCTAACGGCGCAGGCGTATCCGTTTGAGGATTACCGGACTCAACCCAACCACCACGACCTTTTGCCTTGTCTTTATAGGGAGGATTGCCAATCACAACCGTCACAGGCTCCTCGCGCTTAATCTGATTCGCAGCCCTACGAGATTCCGCAATAGGCGCAAACATCTGGGGAATCCAGCCCTGATCATCTTCCGGATCACCAAGGGTATCTGTGACGAACATTCTGAGGGATTCCGTTGGCGAACCATTCGTTAATTCCAGCACTTCCGCCAAAATTCGTAACTGCGCCACGGTGAAAGGTCCCAACTGAAGCTCAAACGCAATTAATCGTTTTAATGCCGCATTAATCGCCGATGTTACAGATCCTTCTCCATAATCATCACTCACAGATTCCGCAATTTTTTTGAGCACTGCCAACATATATGTGCCTGTACCAGTCGCCGGATCAACCACTGTCACCGCAGAAGAAGCTAAACCTTCCTGCAATCCAAAACTCGGATCTTTTAGCAATTCATCAACGAGCCGCACCATATTTTCCACTACTGCGGGAGGCGTATAGTAAGATCCCGTTTCTTTACGGAGCTTGTTGTCATAAACTTCCAGAAAATCTTCGTAAAAATAGAGCCATGTCTCTGGATCACCTTTACTGATCTGCTCCCAGTCCACGGCATCAAGTACACGAACAAGAGAATTGAGCGAAGTCTTCAGAATTGCTTCATCATCAAGATTGTCAGTCAATAAACGAAGGGCTGTCCCCATCAATGAATTAACACTTTTTAGATCTCTTGCTGCACGATCTAACCCCGTCGCCAATTCAATATTTTTCGCCCGCGCCATAAGTAGCCCAAAGGTCACAGCCTGAGCATAACCATCAGCAAATTTCTCATCGGTTGCATCAGGAAATAACAGGTTTCTCCAATCCTCTGCCAAAGAAGTTAAAGCTTCACTCCCCAAAGCCATCTGTTCAACGACTTCATCCCGTAGCAAACGGCATAGATTAGCGGTAATTCTGGCAAGCTCTTGGGCATTAGTGGGTGGGATTGGTTCCCAGAGAAAGAAAGACTGAAACAGATCAAGCAATCCCTGTGGAGGCGTTAGATTTTTTCCAGCAGTTTCGATATCCTCATCAAACGAAACAATAGAGCCAACCAATTCCCCATTTTGCCAGAGGCTAAAACTATTCCCATCCGAATAAATCAGATTAGGTAGAGTCTGAAGCTTTTGCCATTGAGCCTTGTCATGCCCTTTAAATCTTTTCGGATTTGCCCCTTTCCCCGGCGCTTTCAATTCCACAAAACCAACCAAGGCATTGCGGACAGTCACCGAATAATCAGGTCTTGTTTTTAGCTCGGTTAGAGCCGACTCACCCACTGCCGTCACATCATCACGTTTGATTTGGCAAAGTTCTGCAAGATCGAGCAATAACGTCTCAAAAGGTGCTCTTAACTGATCTTCTGGTTGACCTGTCATTACAGGGTTAGACAGTTTTTCCTTAACTGCTTTTCCAAATGTGGCGATCGCTGATTGAAGAGTAATAGACATCGAATAACTGACTCAGAATGCCGATAGTATTCATCATAGACTTACTAGATTCGCAAAGAATCAAGTTCAACAACATGATGCAGAATGTTGGCAAATTTATGTAATCCCAGAATAGGGACTGTAACCGTGATCCGCAGGCAGCGTTTTACCCCGCAGCTCAAACTGCACTTCCAAAAAATTCATCTACTCAAATTCTCCTGTTTCGTTTTGTCGTGCCATCTGCGCCGTTTCTCGTTCCAGCATCTTCACTAATTCCGGGGGGGATTTGGCGATCGCCCCCCTGCCATAACCAAGAATCCAGCGCTTCACATCATTCAATCCCGAAGCTGTAAACCGCAGCGTAATCGAACCATCAGAATGGGTTTCAATCCTTTGGGTGCTGTGCCATTGCCGTTCCGTGATGTAGGGAGACGTTTGTTTATCGAAGGCGATCGCCACATCATAGGTTTTTCCCCCCACCTCACACTGAAAACTATTTTTTAATTTCTCCTGTAAATCGAATTCCCGCCGCTCAAAGGTTTGCCCTGTGGGTTCAAGCTTACGAATCCGGTCAATCCGAAATTGCCGAACCTCCTCGCGCAAGTGACAATAGCCCCAGACATAAGGATTGCTCGCCCGGTAAATATCCAGGACATAGGGATCGAAAATACGTTCTGATATTTGCTGTCGTTTAGGAGAGTAGTAGCGCATCAAAACCGACTGTGATCGCTCACTGGCTTCAATGAGAGCTTGCCAAATTTCTGGATTAAGCTGGATTTCTCCCCCAACCCGAAAATGAACCCGCTCCTCTGCCAACTGTCGCAGATTAATCACACTCTGTTCTGGTAAACGTTCTGCAATTCGCTCAATAGTTTCCCGCAATTGAATTTGATAAATAGAACCTGAATAAGATTCCAGCATCCTTGCTCCGAGGGTGAGAGCAAAAAGTTCCCCTTGGGTCACCGGAATAGTGGGCAATCGCCAATTAGAGTCGGTATAGTACCAACCCTGATTTCTGTCGTACTCCAGCGGGGCATCATAGCGATCTCGCAAAAAATTAACATCATTACGAATTGTTCTTTCTGAAACTTCCAAGGTCTGAGCAAGACTCACTTGTGTTTGCCGCTCTCTTGAACGGATCAGGCGATCAATTTCCAGTAGGCGCTCTAATTGGCGGGACATAGTGTCACTAAATCGACTGCGCTCTTCATCATAAAGATAAAACCCGGCAAAAGACTTACCGGGTCAAAAAATATTTATTGCGTGACTAAAAGAAACATCAAGTCTTAGAGGATGCCTGAGAAGGGTATGGCAGGATGGTTTCAATCGGCAATCATCTGCAAAATTTGTAAATGTTGACCCAGGGGACTGAGGGTATTGGCGGCAATCATCCCAGACCCGGCCACTGCCGGAATGCCAATCCCCGGAAAAGTGGAATCTCCACAGCAGAAAAGTTGGGCGATGGGCGTTGTACAACCCGGAAACTGTTCTTTCCCCGCTTTTAATTCGGGGCCATAGGTACCGCGATCGCGTCTGAGGAAACGACTATGGGTGAGAGGCGTACCAACGAGGGTTAATTCCGTGCGTTGATGAATATCGGGAATCACTTTTTCTAAAGCTTGCCACAAAACCTGGGAACGTTCTTCTTTGAAAGCAGCATATTCTGGGGAACGACGGTCTAGGTTTGCCCAGGGTGCATAGTCTTCAGTAGCAGGCAAATAAACGTGGATACTATGTTTTCCTGGGGGCGCTAGGCTCGGATCCAGCAGTGAAGGAATCGAAACAGCGACCACATTTTGAGCCGCATCAACTCCCTTTTCCCAGTCATCAACGATGAGGTAATGGCACTCCAAATCTTCAGGTAAATTGCTGCTGTCAATCCCTAAATGAAGGTGCATAAAACTGCGACAAGACTGCATTTTATCGGCTCGTTTCTGCAATTTTTGGGGAATATTTTGCGGCTCAATCAACTTGAGGGTATCCCAAACAGAAGCGTTAGAAACCACTGCCCGTCGTGCTTGAAGGATTTCACCATTGCGCAGTTGAACTCCCGTGGCCTTGCCATTTTCGGTGAGGATTTTTTCCACATGGCTATTCAGGCGCAATTTGCCTCCAAATTTTTCGAGGCCCCGTACCAGAGCCGCCACGATCGCCCCACTGCCTCCCTGGGGATAATCTAAAATCACCTCCGGACGATACCAATCCGCGAACATAAAGGCCATCTCCGCGCAAATCGTACCGTTGGCTGGCAATCCAGAGAGCATAAAACAAAGCAAATCCAACCAATTACGGATAAAGGGGTCAGTAATCACGCGATCCATCACCCGGCTAAAGGGGGCATTCAGTTGGGGAGTGTAGGGGAGATAGGGCAGGAGAGTTTTGGCATATTTACCGACAGTGCGGACAACACCAAGATCGTTACGAAAGGCCGCCAAGGGGAGTTTTGTCGCCGCTTCACCGAGGGGACGCATGGCTTCCTGGAGCTGGCGCCATTGGGGAATCACATCAGTCTTGCCGATCTGGGTCAACATTTCACAAAAGCCATCGGCTCCCACCGCCGCGTGAAAATAACCTTCGGGTAAATGGACACCCCAGGCATCGTAGGTGAGCCATTGGCAATCTTCTTCGAGGAGATCAAGGACTTGGCGCAGGGGATTGGGGGAAGGGCTGTGGGAAAGGCCGGAATAAAGGGATGGCCCGGAGTCGAAATGATAACCCTGTCGGGTAAAACTGTGGGCTGCACCACCGGCGATCGCATGGCTTTCTAAGACCAAAACGTCATAACCATAACGAGCCAAAAGACCCGCACAACAAAGCCCGCCAATGCCGCTACCAATGACGATTACCTCTGGATTTGCACTCATCTTCACATTTTCCCTAATACTGCTTCGACGTATGGTAAACGCCTTTAGATGAATTTTTCGATGAGGAGGGGCGCAAACCGATTCAGGATGTAGAAAAAGACGAGGAACAGAATAATTTTATTGACCACCATATCCCAACGTTTTTTCGGGAGGGTGTGGTCGGGATAGCTGAGTTTCCAGCGGCGCTTGGTGGCCGCTTTTAATAAAATTTCTGGGGTGATGGGAATGCGTTCAACTCGTTCGTAGGGGGGCTTGATCAAAAATCCGCCAAGGTTAAGGCCCGCTTCGCCGTGGTGAAAATACCAAAGGTAGCCATCAAGATCGACTTTGAATTTCTGGGCGAATTTTTCCATAAAGGTGGCACAGTCATCGGCCAGGATGTCAAAGGTGCCAAAAAGATCGGTTGTTGCGTTGAGGCGATCGCCTTCTGTTTTGGGGAGTTCTGTTTGGATGAACTGATAAATATCGTCGAGGGTGGGCATGGGGTTTTTCCTCTACTGCTGGCTTAGGATCTGGTCATCAAGGCTAAAGTCAATAGCAGCCTTGTCTCGTTCGTTGGCAAGGTAATCATTTTGGAAGGAATCTTTTAAGCCACCCACCAGATCATATTTCGGTTGCCAATCCAGGTCATTTAGGGCCTTGTGAATATCCGCCATAAAGTGCTGGGCGCGGATCGGGAAAGCCTTCCGTTTGCCGAGGTCAAATTTTTTCGGGTCATAGTAAACCAGATCCACAGCCGCTGGATCTTTCCCAGCTGCTACCGCACAGGCTTTGGCAAGTCCGGTAAAAGTGACAAAGCGATCGCCTGAGATATTGTAAATTTGCCCAATCGCTTTCGGATTATCTAGCACCGCTGCCATGGCCGTGGCGAGATCATAAACGTGACCAAATTGAGTAATCAGTTGTCCATCCCCAGGAATTGGGATCGGGCGATCGCGGACGATGCGGTCAAAGAACCAGGCTTCTAGATCGTTGTAATTTTTTGCGCCGTAAATGTAGGTGGGACGAATCGATGTCCAGGGCAAATCACTCTGGGCCAGATAGGCTTCGGTTTCGTGTTTACCCTTGTGGCGGCTGTTGGGATCAACGGGATCAGCTTCCTTGTGGGGCGGTTGCTCGGTGGGCAGATAAACGCCAGCGGAACTAACGTAGATAAAATGCTTCACTTTTCCAGCAAAAATTTCGGCGAGGGGCTGGGTATGGGCGAGTTCGCGGCCATTGTTATCAAAAATCGCGTCAAAGGTTTCGCCAGCCAATTTTTCCTTCAGTTGCGCCGGATCTTGGCGATCGCCAATAATTTGCCCTACCCCCGTCGGTGCCGGATGATTGCCCCGGTTAAACAGCACTACCTCATGGCCTGCCGCCAATAAAACTTGGGTGAGATAAACCCCAATAAACCGGGTACCACCAATAATTAAAATGCGCATAATTTTTCCCAAACAGCGATCGCCTTAAGCATTCAGTGTATCGGATGGGGTTCCAGAACTGGAGCAGCGCATTAGAAAAACCTGTCCAAAGGAGCTGGCTCTTTCCGCCGTTATTTTTTGCAACAAACTGTTACATTAGAGAGGCATTTTTCAAACAAATATTTTTTTCAAAATTCCGACCCGTTGCCGTAAATTCTTCGTCCCGAACCATGTCTGAATCCCAAACTTCCCTCGACCAGGCCCCAGAAGCCACTGAACCTAAACCCAGCTATGTCAAGCTCGCCATGCGGAATATGGTGCGCAAAGGGGGTAAGTCCCTCTGGCATTTCTTCCTCACCACCGCTGGCCTGTTGGGGTTTTTCGTCACCATGGCCTACCTCACCCGTTAGATGGGGATGCAGCCCGTGCTTGAGTGTGAAATTTTTGTCGAAAATGCTTCTGGTTTAGAACTGCCGGAATTGGCGATCGCCCCTTGGGAAAATCACCTTCAACGGTGGCTACCGGAATTAACAGCGGCTTTACCCCCGGCCGATGGTTACGAGTTAACCCTCCGCTTTACCACTGACGCCGAAATCCACAGCCTCAATCACCAATATCGCCACAAAGACCAACCCACCGACGTCCTTTCCTTTGCGGCCCTCGAAGACAACCTTGCTAGCCCCTTACCCCCTGGGGAACCGCTCTATCTGGGAGACATTATTGTTTCAGTAGAAACGGCCCAACGCCAGGCCCAGGAACGGCAGCACAGCCTCCAAACGGAACTGGGTTGGCTGGTGAGCCATGGTTTATTGCACCTGCTGGGGTGGGATCATCCCGATGAAGCCCGGTTAATTGAAATGCTCGATCGTCAAGCCGTACTCTTGCGAAACGTTCAACTTATTCCATAATGGGGTGATTCTATTGAGGGAGAAGATGACACAACACAAAAAAATCCTCTCACCCCCCGACCGGGAACGGCGATCGCTAGCCTGGAAAGTGGCCCCTGACCTCCTCGCGAGCTTCCGTTACGCTTGGCAGGGCATTGTGTACGCCACCCGCACCCAGAGAAATTTTCGGATTCACTTGGCGATCGCCGTTTTTGTGTGGACAATGTGTTGGCTGTTGTCCCTCAATTATCTAGAAACAGCGATCCTCACAGCCATGGTCGCCCTCGTGCTCGTCCTGGAGTTGCTGAATACAGCCCTCGAATCGGTGGTGGATCTCACCGTACAGCAGAGTTACCATGAGCTCGCAAAAATTGCCAAAGATTGTGCGGCGGCGGCGGTACTCATCGGGGCGATCGCCTCGGTGGCCATTGCCGGATTAATCGCTTGGCCCCACTTCCAAGCACTCCTAGAGCCTGCTATCTTAACCCCTGTAAAATCCTATTTTTTACCGCAAAAAATTTCCCTGTTTCCCTAGCTCAACCCCGCACAAATCCCCATCACTATCTAAAGGAGTGTGACCCCTTTGATCATCGTCATCGACAACTATGACAGTTTCACCTATAACCTTGTCCAATACCTCGGCGAATTAGGCAAAGAATTACCCGTGGCCCAGGACATCGAAGTGTATCGGAACGACAAAATTACCCTCGCTGAAATTCGTGCCAAACAACCTGCGGGCATCGTCATTTCGCCGGGGCCAGGCCGTCCAGAAGACGCGGGGATTTCCTTGGCGGTGATCAAAGAATTGGGCCAGGAACTTCCTATCCTTGGGGTTTGTCTGGGACACCAAAGCATCGGCCAGGTGTTTGGGGGCAAAATTATCGGTGCCGCAACCCTGATGCATGGCAAGATCTCCGCGATTCACCATGCCAACAAAGGGGTATTTGCTGGTTTAGAAAATCCATTCCCCGCCACCCGTTACCATAGCTTGGTGATCGACAAAAATAATTGTCCTGATTGTTTAGAGGTCACTGCTTGGGTGGATGACGGTACGATTATGGGCGTACAACATCGGGATTATCCCCATATCCAGGGGGTACAATTCCATCCCGAAAGTATCTTAACCACGGCAGGTAAACAGCTTTTGCGGAATTTCCTCGCTACTCTGTCGCCTGTACCGCTGCTTGTAACGAATTAGTGAGGGGCTCCCCGACATAACCATGAAACGTAGACAGTTTATTCAGACCGCAGGGATTAGTGCTTTTGGGGCGATCGCCGGCTTTTCCCTATTGCAAAAAAACGCCGTCCAAGCCCAAACCGGCAACCTTGACATCGAATGGCTGGGCCACACCTGTTTTTCCGTCAGTGGTGCGGGGACTAAGGTTCTCATTAATCCCTTCCGTGCCCTCAGTTGTACCGCAGGTTATCGGGACACATTTCCCCAAGCAGACATTGTCCTGTTAAGTAGCCAACTGTTCGACGAAGGCTATACCGATGGTTTACCCGGAGACCCCAGGATTTTGTTCCAAGCCGGACAATATCCCGTGAATAACATCACCTTTGACGGCATTAGCCTCGCCCATGCCAACATCGAACGCTATCGGGGCTGGCGTTTCCCGCCTAACATTGCCTGGAGCTGGCGCCAGGGAGGCATTAGTCTCTTGCACCTCGGCGGCGCTGGGGAAGAAGTGGACATCGATGATTTTATTTTGACCGGGGGCAGCCCAGATATTCTGATGATCCCCGTTGGGGGCACCGACGCCGACCCACAGAATATTCCCCCCAAGGGTTACACCCCAGCCCAAGCGCTCCAAGCCCTAGAGTTGCTGCGTCCCAAGATTGTTATCCCGACCCACTACAAAACAACGGCCGGAGACGACACCTGTGGGCTCCAGTCCATTGAATCCTTTTTAAACTTAGTAGACCGTAACGAAATTAAGGTGACAACGGTGGCTTCCAATCGCCTCCAGGTCAATCGAGCGGCTCTTTCCCAAGCCAATTCAGAGATTAAGGTTTTAAGCGATCGCCCCTTGTTGCGGGCCTAGGCGGCTCATCACTTTTCCTCTGATTGAACAACCTCCAAAATTCTTGGGGGTTTTTTGATTGCGATGGTAAAACCTAGAAAATATTTGCGATTTATTGACCTCACCCCTGGGTATAAAGGGCAATCGAGCCTATCATTTTGGACATTGATCTGCCCTAAATTCTCGCTTATGCAATATTTTTTTCTCACCGAAGGGTGGCACATTGGCCGCGTTTGGGAACCCGGTGGCCCCTGGGATATCCTGTCCTGGCGACGTCCCCCCAAGATTCAGCGCACCAACATCGCCATGGAAAACCAGGGGGAGCGCCTCTGGCTCTACCAAGTAGACGACCCGATCCTAATGCTGGAAGTGACCCCCGATCCCACGAAGGTCAAAACCGAGAACATCGGTCAAGTGATGATCAAACGCCTAATCACCCCCGAAGAGGCGATCGCCCAATTAAACCAAGCCAACACCCTCTACAAAGACCCAACTCCAAGCCATTAGCGCCATTACATTTCCCGTAATACGCTTGCCAAGCCCTCTAACAATAGTTACACTTCTTTAAACAATCTTCCCCCTAAACCCAGCACAAACCCTTTGTATCGTAGTTTAGAGAGAAGAAAAAAACGCTTAAGTCCTTGGGACAACTAGCAATAACAAAACAACTTTCTTGAGGATGCTTTGTAAACTTTTGTAAATTTTTCCGAGGAAGCTTTTATTAAAGTCTACGAAGACATTGCCGTCAAAAAGCCGTTTCAACTCAAAATCTTCCTATAGATTTGAAGTTGTTTTTCTCGGTTCAGACCAATCCTCGTTAATAATGAGAAAATATTTGGTCATAGTAGACACGATTGTTTAGGAGGAGAGTAGTCAATGGGACTACCTTGGTACCGCGTACATACAGTCGTCCTTAACGACCCAGGTCGTCTGATTTCTGTACACCTCATGCACACTGCGCTTGTCGCAGGTTGGGCTGGCTCAATGGCCCTCTATGAGCTAGCAATTTTCGATCCCAGTGATCCCGTCCTCAATCCCATGTGGCGGCAGGGCATGTTCGTACTGCCGTTCATGGCACGGCTGGGCGTAACCGGCTCCTGGAATGGCTGGGATATCACTGGTGCCGTAGGCACTAACCCCGGTTTTTGGTCCTTTGAAGGCGTCGCCGCAGCACACATCGTTCTGTCCGGTCTTCTGTTCCTCGCTGCCGTTTGGCACTGGGTTTATTGGGATCTCGATCTTTTTGTTGACTCCCGTACCGGTAAGCCTGCCCTAGACTTGCCGAAAATGTTTGGGATTCACCTGTTCCTGTCTGGTCTTCTTTGCTTCGGCTTTGGAGCCTTTCACCTCAGCGGCGTCTGGGGGCCTGGAATGTGGGTTTCTGACCCCTATGGTGTAACGGGCCATGTCCAAGCCGTTGCCCCCGATTGGGGCCCCAGTGGATTTAACCCCTTTAACCCTGGCGGTGTTGTGGCGCACCACATTGCCGCTGGTATTGTTGGGATTATTGCTGGTCTTTTCCACCTCAGTGTGCGTCCCCCTGAGCGTCTGTACAAGGCACTCCGGATGGGTAACATTGAGACGGTTTTATCCAGCAGTATTGCAGCGGTATTTTTTGCCGCATTCGTCGTCGCTGGCACCATGTGGTACGGCAACGCTACCACTCCCATCGAACTTTTCGGCCCGACCCGTTATCAGTGGGACCAGGGTTATTTCCAAAACGAAATTCAGCGCCGTGTGGATGCTGAAATTGCGTCAGGGGCAACACCTGCGGAAGCTTGGAATACAATTCCTGAAAAACTTGCTTTTTATGACTATGTCGGTAACAGCCCTGCGAAAGGTGGTTTGTTCCGTACAGGGCCGATGGATCAAGGTGATGGCATTGCTCAGTCTTGGGCCGGCCACCCTGTCTTCAAAGATGCAGAAGGTCGTGAGCTTTTTGTTCGTCGGATGCCCAACTTCTTTGAAACCTTCCCTGTGGTCATGACCGATGCGGATGGCGTCCTCCGGGCTGATATTCCGTTCCGTCGTTCTGAGTCTAAGTTCTCCGTTGAACAGGCTGGGGTTACGGTTTCCTTCTTGGGTGGCGAACTCAATGGTCAAACCTTCACCGATGCTGCCACTGTCAGAAAATACGCCCGTCGTGCCCAGTTGGGTGAGCCTTTCGAGTTTGATACTGAAACCCTTGGTTCTGACGGTGTATTCCGGACGAGCCCCCGTGGTTGGTTCACTTTTGGTCACGCTGTATTTGCACTGCTGTTCTTCTTTGGTCACATTTGGCATGGTTCTCGGACGTTGTACCGTGACGTATTTGCTGGGGTTGACCCTGAACTGGCAGAAGAGCAAGTGGAATGGGGCTTCTTCCAGAAGGTTGGTGACAAGAGTACCCGTGCTAGCTAATTAAACACAGGTATCTATTGCATCGATCGGAAAGTTTTTTCCAATAATTCATTTTGAGGAGGTTGGGCATTTAAGCCTAGCCTCTTTTTTCTTGGGGAAAATTAACTGAATTCGGGGGAGATGGTGGCGGTTTTCTACACTGGTTGCGAAAGAAGAGGATTCTGCAAAATTGAGGTATTCCCTGAATGAATTAAAAGAATATTATGTCGCTTTCTCCCAAGGCTCTTTATGATTGGTACCGCAACACCCTGCGCAATCCGAAATACCGGTGGTGGATTATTTTAGGCACTTTGGCATATTTGATCAGCCCCATTGATATTTCGCCGGACTTTTTCCCCATTGCGGGTCAGATTGATGATGTGATGCTGGCGACATTGTTGATTGCGGAACTGTCCCAAATGGCCTTGGCCTTTTTCCAAGCCCGCCAAGAAAATTCCCCAGGGAAAACGACAACCCAGGGAGAAACGACGGCAACGGTAGATATCCCTTCGGTTTCGGTAGACGAATCCTAGATCAAAGCTTGTACGAGTAAAAAGGCGATCGCCGCACTGCCGACGGGCACGAGAAAATTATCAATGCCAAACTGGGCAATGCTTTCGAGCAAGGTGGAGCAAAGGGCAACAACGAGGGCGATCGCCGCTTTTTGCCAAAGCATGAGATCAAAACTGAGAAATAATAAACCGCAAATCAAGAAACCCACCCCAAACATGGTGGCGGTGCCTTCGAGGCTTTTTTTGTTGCCAAGAATTTCGTAGGGATGTTTGCCCAATTGACTACCGACCACGGCGGCCAGACCATCGCCCCAGGCCATCACCAAAATGCCGAGCACCGCAAACACAGGTTGCTGAATTGACCAAAACCACCAGATCAACACCCCCATACTAAGGGCATAAAAAAAAGTGCCGAGGCTCTGGCGACCGACGCTATTCACGCTGGGTAAAATCGGCAGGAAGTAGGAAATTAGGGCAATTAAGCCTGCAATAAAGGCGGCAGCAATGCCGATTTCCATCGGAATATCAAACCACCAGGCGAGGAGAATGACATTACCACTGCCGATATGGACAATCTTGCGGGTCAGTTCTGGGCTTAGGTGATTTTTGCGGCTGAGACCTTCGGCGATCGCCAACAGCGCCCCCAAATAAGTGATGACCGTTCCCAGGGGCATCCGGAGGGCTGGGGAAAAGATTTCCGCGACGAGATGATTGACATCCATAAAAAATTAAGGGCGAGATTACTCCCACCCCTAAAGCACAACTTAGAAGTTACCAACTAGCGCCTCATTACAACGTTCACAAATGGTGGGATCATCCGTAAATGTGCCCACTTGTGTGGAGTAATTCCAACAGCGATCGCACTTGTGACCGTCCGCTTTGACCACGGCGATTTGGAGCTTGCCAGCAGCCAACTCCAGGGTGTCTTGGTACTGCTGATCGTCGAGGGCTGCCGTCACAAATTCCACCTGGGAAACAAGGAGCAAATAGCGCAGTTCATCCACCCGTGGGGACTCACTCAAACTGTCGGCGGGATTTAGGGCCGCGAGCCAGTCTGTTAAGGCCCCATCCACATCGCGCATCAGAATTTTTGCTTCGAGGGAAGCACCGATTAATTTTTCTGTGCGGGCTTTTTCGAGGACGAGGTTCACGCCGTTGCGGATTTTGCGCAGTTCTTCCCACCGTTGGAATAAAGTTTCGTCTGCTGCCCATTGGAGATCGAGTTGATACCAACCCGCGTTAAACACCGATTGATGCTCCGTTTCGTAGGGCAAGTTCTGCCAGATATCCTCCGCCATGTGACACAATACCGGGGCGATCGCCTTGGCTAGGGTTTCAAGGATAATCGCCATTACCGTTTGGCAACTGCGCCGCCGGGGAGCATTCACATCGGAAATATACAGGCGATCCTTGGCAATATCAAGATAGAAATTAGAAAGATCTACCACACAGAAATTTTGCACTTTTTGGAAGAATTTAAAGAATTGGAATTCCTCAAAAGCTTCTGTAACTTCTGTAAAAACATTGTGGGTTTGGTGCAAAATATATTTGTCTAATTCCGGTAAATCAGCATAGGGAACTGCATCTTTCGCTGGATCAAAATCATGGATATTTCCTAATAGGAAACGGGCCGTATTGCGAATCTTGCGATAAACATCGGCCAACTGCTTCAAAATCGTTTGGCCGATAGGCACATCTGAAGAGTAGTCTACCGAAGAAACCCATAGCCGCAGCACATCTGCACCATAGGGCGGTTCGGTTTTCTGATTCTTGCCGCCGTTGATAATGATATTGGGATCAACAACATTTCCCAGGGATTTACTCATTTTGTAGCCCTTTTCATCGAGCACAAAACCGTGGGTTAGGACCGTTTTATAGGGGGCTACATTATTAACAGCCACACTGGTTAAAAGACTCGACTGGAACCAACCCCGGTGCTGGTCAGAACCTTCTAAATACAGATCCACAGGATAATTTAAACCGTCCCGCTGTTTGGCTACAGCCGCCCAGGAAGAACCCGAATCAAACCACACATCCATGGTATCGGTGCCCTTGCGGTAAGTGCGGCCATTGTTACGATATTCCTCCGGTAAAAGTTCTTCTACCGAACGTTTCCACCAGGCGTCAGAACCTTCCTTGGCAATAATTTCTCTAACGTGGTTAATGGTGGTTTCATTTAACAATGCTTCCCCGGTTTCCTCGTCGTAGAAAACAGGAATCGGGACACCCCAATTCCGTTGCCGGGAAATACACCAGTCACTGCGATCGCCAACCATGGCCGTGATTCGATTTTCCCCCTGGGCCGGAATCCAACGGACGTTCTTAATCGCACTTAGTGCTTCATCGCGGAACCCTTCCACCGAAGCAAACCACTGCTCCGTGGCCCGGAAAATCGTCGGTTTTTTCGTCCGCCAATCGTAGGGATATTTGTGTTGGTAGGCTTCTTGCTTTAAAAGGGCGCGTTTTTCCGTTAAAGCTGTGATAATTGCGTCGTTAGCCCCGTTGAGGACATTTAAGCCCGCAAACTCGCCCGCTTCCTCGGTCAAAGTTCCTTCTGCATCTACTGGGGAAAGGATCGGTAACCCATATTTCTGGCCCGTGATGTAGTCTTCCTGACCATGGCCCGGCGCGGTATGGACGAGGCCCGTCCCGGATTCCGTTGTGATGTAATCACCACCAGCCACCACCGGACTTTGACGATCATAGAGGGGATGCTGATAGGTGCAATGTTCGAGAATTTCCCCTTTAAAACTGGTTTTAATCGTTAAGGCAGCGTCAAAGGTTTTCGTTAAATTTTCTGCGAGATCCTTGGCCACCACTAAATATTTCTGAGCGCACAGGCTGCCATCGGTTTTCACAACAGCATATTCTAGGGCCGGATTGATCGCCACAGCTAAGTTACCGGGCAATGTCCAGGGAGTGGTTGTCCAGATCGCCACGCCCAAACTGTCGGCAAATTCCCCTAAAACAGCTTTGGCTTCCGGGCTTAGATCCGTGATCGGAAAAGAAACGTAGATACTTTGGGAAGTGTGGCCTTCGGGGTATTCGAGTTCTGCCTCGGCGAGGGCCGTTTGGGAACTGGGACTCCAATGGACGGGCTTCAGACCCCGGTAGATATAGCCTTTGAGGGCCATGTCTCCGAATACGCCGATTTGAGCCGCTTCATACTCTGGGGTGAGGGTGAGGTAAGGGTTTTTCCAGTCGCCCCAAACGCCATAGCGTTGAAATCCGGCTGCTTGGGCTTTTTGGGTTTTGAGGGCAAAATCACGGGCTTTGTAGCGGAGTTTGAGGGGCGTAAGGTTTTGCCGGGCATCGGCACTGAGGTTTTGCAGTACCTTTAATTCGATGGGTAAACCGTGACAATCCCAACCGGGGACATAGTGGGTTTTGTAGCCTTGTAGGAGCTTGTACTTATTGATGATGTCCTTCAGTACCTTGTTCAGGGCATGGCCCATGTGGAGGTCACCGTTGGCATAGGGGGGGCCATCGTGCAGCGTAAAGAAGTCTTTGGGGTTATTCTGCGCTAAATCTTCGTAAATGCGGTTTTCTTGCCAGAATTTTTGGATTTCTGGCTCTTTTTGGGGAGCATTGGCCCGCATGTTAAAGGTGGTTTTCGGCAAATTAACGGTATCTTTGTAGCTCTTTGCGTCTGTCACGGTGGCTGTGGTGGCTGATGTTTACAAATGTTTGCTATGGCTGATTTTAACTTGCCAGGGCTTGTCCCGTGAATCTCGGTGAAAAAAGGCGATCGCCAACGTCTTGGGATTCATTAAATAGAATGAAGGGTGATCGGCAAGGGGAGATAAAGTGATGCTGACAAAACAACGGGCGGATCGGGTGCTGTTGAGTAATATCAGTTGGCAGCAGTTTGAAAACATCTTGCGGGATTTAGGGGAAACTCGTGCCAGTCGTGTGGCTTATTGCGATGGAACTTTAGAAATTATGACGCCCCTCCCTGAACATGAATTTTACAAAGAGGCGATCGGTGATGCGATCAAAGATTGCGCTGACGAGTTAGAAATTGATTATGAAAGTCTTGGCTCAACGACTTGGCGCAAACCGGCAGCCAAAGCAGGTTTAGAACCGGACAATTGTTTTTACTTCCAGCATGAGCCGTTAATTCGGGGCCAGTTGGACTATGATCTCGCTAAAGATCCGCCTCCCGATTTGGCTTTAGAAATTGAACTGACAAGCCGATCTTTAGAACGGTTTCCCATCCATGCACGGTTAGGAGTGCCGGAAATTTGGAGCTATGAGGACGGCAAAATCACCATTTATCTCCTCGACCAGGGAGAATATCGCGTATCGGAAATAAGTTTAGCCCTGCCGCAAATTTCAGTGACAAAAATGATGGCTTTGATCGAAGAAAATCGTCCCTTAGGTCGTCGGGCGATCCGCCGCGCCATTCGGGAGTGGGCCAGGACGCTTTAGGGGGATGGGGAGTAATATTCTGGATAAAAGCCGCCACATGTTTTATGTATTGCTAAATGGCTAAGATAAGCACGAATTTCATCAACTCCTATTTCCTGAGGATATTTTTTCTGATGAAAATAGATAAAGTCCAGAATTTAATGTAAATCGCTTTTTTCTGTGGCACGACTCATAAATCGAAGCGCACGATTCACCTCATTGAGCAGAGGTGATTCTGAGGGTTTATACATTGTTAAAAACCACAAACAGGTTCGACATTAGACCGGCCGTCTACTTGAACCATTAAGATTTTTATTCCCTTTCGTTACTGTCTCAAAGGCTTGCAGTACTATCCCCCTTATACGAGATGACTATACTGCGAGGTGCAGTGCAATTCTTAGTTAGACGGCAGGAAGAGTTAGTCATGAATTTAAAACGAAGTAGTTTGAAGCTGGTTGTGGCTCTCTCCGCGATTTGCTATGCAGTTTGCGCCTCCGCACAAAGTGCGACAGTAAAAAAAAACATCTCAGGAAACGAAGATAGTTTGGGTTTTTGGGCAATTCGGATCACATCGAACCAGTTCGCCTGGGTTAATCGGCAGGAAGTCTTCTGGGTTAACGCTGACGGTGAGACTGGTTACGCGGATCTATCTGCCAGAAGCCTCGCTATGCCTTGCAGGGGGGCCGCGGATACGGACTTGCTCGTTAAGATTGAGTCGAGTTTGATCGAACTGCTATCAGAGGCGGATCAGCCAGTGCCAGGATGCTTAGACTGTGGCGAATACCAAGTTCTCATCGGATATGGCGACGAGGGGAGTTTGCAATTCTTAGAGCGACGCTTGAGTCCATTGCAATTCTACATTGGAGAAGGGTCGGTTCTAGGCGATCTAAGCGGTCTAAGGGATCAGCTAATTGAAACCTGTTCCATACAAGAAGAAAATGAGATATAACGTTAGCGTGCTGCCGTCTAAACCCGACGTTATCTCCTCGATCAAGGAAACTTATCGTATTTTCACAACGAGTTCAGCTCTGCCGCAAGTTTCCGTGACGACAATGATGGCCTTCATTAATTGAAGAAAATCGCCCTTTGGAAGATCAGGCCATGCAGGAGTGGGCAAACACTTCCTAGAATTGGCCAAAACTTGCTTAATCATTGAGGACTGTTACGTTTCAGTAAAGGAAAGGGGGCGATCGCCTAAACTATTCAGAAGCAATTTTTCATCTGGATTTTATTTTTGCCAACTATGTTCCCTTCTAGCCGCCCCCGTCGCCTTCGCCAAAGTGAGTCGCTTCGCCGCATGGTGCGGGAAAATACCTTCACGGCCAATGATTTGATCTATCCCCTCTTTGCAGTGCCCGGAGAGGCGATCGCCAACGAAGTAAAGTCGATGCCCGGCGTTTATCAACTGTCCATCGACAAAATTGTCACCGAGGCCAAGGAAGTTTGGGAACTGGGCATTCCGGCGGTGATTTTGTTTGGCATTCCCCCCGAAAAAGATAACGATGCAACGGGGGCTTGGCACGATTGCGGCATTGTCCAAAAGGCAACCACGGCGATCAAGGAAGCGATCCCCGAAATGACCGTCATTAATGACACTTGCCTCTGTGAATATACGCCCCACGGTCACTGCGGCTACCTGCAAACGGGAGATTTAACCGGACGCGTCTTAAATGATCCCACCCTCGAATTGCTAAAAAAAACCGCTGTGTCCCAGGCCAAAGCTGGCGCGGATATTATTGCGCCTTCGGGGATGATGGATGGTTTTGTTGCCGCGATTCGTGAAGGTTTAGATGAAGCCGGGTTCACCCAGATTCCGATCATGGGCTATTCCGCAAAATATGCTTCGGCTTACTATGGCCCCTTCCGGGATGTGGCCGAATCTGCCCCTCAATTTGGCGATCGCCGCACCTACCAAATGGATCCGGGCAATGGCCGCGAAGCCCTCAAGGAAGTGGAACTCGACATCCTCGAAGGGGTAGATTTTGTCATGGTCAAACCGGCCCTCGCCTACATGGATATTATTTGGCGGGTCAAGGAAATGACCAACCTGCCCGTCGCCGCCTACAACGTTTCTGGGGAATATTCTATGGTCAAAGCCGCCGCCTTAAATGATTGGATTGACGAGAAAAAAGTCGTCCTCGAAACCCTCACGAGCTTTAAACGGGCGGGCGCAGATTTGATTCTCACTTACCACGCTAAAGACGCTGTGCGCTGGTTAGCAGAGTAAATTTTGGCCTGGGGTATATTTTCCCCGAACAAACAAATGAATGAATCATGGGGACGCTTTTCAGTTGTCCCCTTTTTTGTGATCAAAAAAAGCCCCGTAGGATGTACGGAGCCAAATTTTTTTCGGGAACTTTAACAACTATTCCACCTCGAAGCTACCACCCCAAGGCCCATAACTAGAGGTTGTAATGCCGTTGCGTTCTGTGCCGACAAAATCCGTTTGGGAACCCAGCACTTTGACCGTCACATTGCCCCCAGTCGTTGGTTCTAACAGACCCGCGTGGACAGCCGCCGTACAAATCGATGAGCCATCGCTGTAGATATCCGTGCCCCAAATTTTTTCTGTGGGTTGTCCCGCCGGACAAATCACGCTGAGGGTCTGGCCTATTTGGCTCCGCAGACCAAGCATTCCTGGGGTTGTTTCCCAGTCAATGGCCCGGACTTTGGCCGTTTGGGTGCTGGGTTGGTGGTGGCTAATCTGGGTACTGGGTTGGTGGTGGGCCACGGTGGGTGCAGGGTCATGATGGGCAAGGGTGGCAACGGGGGCGATCGCCAACCCCAAAAACACACAACTGCCAAGGGTCAAATACTTCATCGCAAACAATTACTCTAGAAAACACAGACAAAGATTATGCTTTGCCGCTAAGGAAATAGAACACTCTTCCTCAAAGTTTAAGTCCAAGCCTGATCCACTGCCATATTTGCTTCGGGGTGAATGTAGGCGGGCTTTTCTTTGCGGGGTAGCTGACCCGATAAAACGAGGTGGGCCATGGTGTCACAAATCACCCGCGTCGCCATCAGGGATGTAATATCACTAATGTCATAGGGCGGTGAAACTTCGACGATTTCTAAACCGCAGACGGGGGCATTCCGGACGATTTTACCGAGGAGAGCGAGGGCTTCCCTGGGTAATAAACCGCCTGGTTCTGGCCAACCCGTGCCGGGGACAAATCCCGCATCAATGCAGTCAATGTCAAAGCTGATATAAACACAATCAGTACCATCCAGAGCGCGCTCCAGGGCAAACTCCGCCGCCGCATCGATACCCATTTCGGTAATATCAGTCACCGTGAGAATATTGGTCGCCCGTTCGCGACAAACCTTGACCCCTTGCCGGGGCACCTGCCAACCGCCAATCCCCAACTGCACCAGATTTTTGGCGGGAGCATTGGCCATATTGGTGGCATGGAACCAAGGACAGGTGTGCATCCGCTCGTCTAAATCTGTTTCCTGGGTATCCACATGGCGGTCAAAGTGAATAATGCCTACTTTTTTATCGCCTAAATGCCGACAAACCCCCCGCACCGTGGGAAAGCCAATGGAATGGTCGCCGCCGAGAATAATCGGGAAAGCACCGGAACTAAACACATGGGCGACCCCTTTAGAAATTTGATCAAAGGATTTTTCGTTATTGGCCGGAATCGTAAAAACATCCCCCACATCACAGAGGGTAATTTGCTCCCGCAGATCAATGCCCATCTCAAAGTTGTAGGGCGTGTAGAGGGCAGAAATCCGCCGGATCCCCTGGGGGCCAAAGCGGGTGCCGGGGCGATAGGTGGTGCCAGAATCGTGGGGGACGCCAAGGATGGCCACATCATATTCACCGACCTTGCGGACATCTTCGAGGTACGGGGCCTTTAGGAAAGTATTAATCCCGGCATAGTGGGGCAGTTCTCCCCGGGAAAAAGTCGGAATGCTGCGGTCTTTGATACTGGCGGCAGCTTCGAGGCCGTATTCCAGGCCCCGGTCTACTTCCTGTTGCCAACCGGTGAGGGGGAGGTGAGATTCTTTTTCGAGGGCTGCTTGGGCTTCGCTGGGGGGACGAAAATTCGGTTGTTCACTCATGGTGATCGGGCCTTTCTTGGGACGAATTTAGTTAACGATAGCAGTAACCAAGCAAATTCTTGGTTTTTGGGCAAATTACGCAAGATAGCTTTGCATTTTATGGGGTCTGTACTGCTTCTACTGGGACTTCACGCATTAGTTGCATCACATGGTATTTGTAATCGATAAATTCCGGCGATCGCTTAATTTCGTCGCCGTGGTGGTGGGAAAAATCTACCTTTAATTCTTCTTTGACACGTCCCGGATGGGCTGCCATGACGTAGATCCGTTGACCAAGAAAAATGGCTTCTTCGACATCGTGGGTAATCAAGAGAATACTGGTTTCGGTTTGCTCCCAAATTTCTAGGAGAAATTGCTGCATATTTTCTTTGGTGAGAACATCCAAGGCCCCAAAGGGTTCATCCATTAACAAAATCTTCGGTTGGGAAGCGAGGGCGCGGGCGATCGCCACCCGTTGTTTCATCCCCCCAGAAAGCTGTTTCGGCAGTGCTTCCTGGAAAGGCCCTAAGCCGACCACATTGAGGTAGTAATAGGCCCGTTCGTAACGCTCTTTTTTCGGTACTCCCTGCAATTTCAACCCAAAGGTGACATTATCTAAAACAGAAAGCCAAGGATAGAGGGTATAGCGTTGAAAGACCATGCCCCGGTCAGCCCCAGGCCCAATAATTTCTTGCTGGTCAACGGTCACTTTGCCCGTACTCTGGGTTTCGAGGCCCGCAATGATCCTCAAGAGGGTCGATTTTCCAGAACCAGACGCTCCAACTACACAAACAAATTCGCCTCCCTCGACGTGGAGACTAATATTTTGGAGAGCCGTAATTTTTCCGTGGCGGGTTTGGAAAAACTTGTGAACTTGATCAACTTCTAAATGCATGATGTTTCTAGTCGAGAGACCAGCGGCAGAGGAATCTTTGGAGCCAAATAAAACAGAGGTCAATGAGGAGGCCAATTAAGCCAATCACAATTAAGCCAGCGAAAATTTGGTCTGTATTTAAAAATCTTTGGGCGACACTAATGCGCCGACCTAGCCCTTCTGTGGCGGCCACCAATTCTGAGACGATTACCAAGTTCCAGGAGGCGGCGATATTCACCCGGCCAGCGTCAATGATTTTGGGCAAAATATAGGGAAAAATCACTTTAATGACGATTTGGGGTCGATTTCCCCCCAGGGTGTAGGTGGCCTCAATCAGTTCTTTGGGGACAAACTTGACGGCATCCATAATCATCAAAGTATTGAAGAAAAGGGTGCCAATAAAAATTAATAAAACCTTGGGAATTTCCCCGACGCCGAAATATAAAACCAATAAGGGAATAAAAGCGGGGGCCGGCATATAACGAACAATGCCGATGATCGGTTCACACAGCGCCCGGATACTGGCAAAGGCCCCCATCAAAATGCCCAAGGGAATCGAAATGATGACCGCGAGACTAAACCCCGTCAGCACCCGCAAAACGCTGTAAATAATGTCTTTTTGCAGGTCGCCGCTGGCCCACAAATTGGCGATCGCCTCCCAGACAGCCATGGGGGTCGGTAGAAAGAGCGGTTTAACCCAGCCCTGACTGGAGATAATTCCCCATAGAATCAGAGGCAACAGAATCGAGGCGGACATCAACAGCCAGCGTAACTTTGGGGGAATCCCAGAGGTGATATCCCAAAATAAAGAGGGCTTGAGCATCCGGAAAGAGGGTTTGATAACGGGCGCTTTAGTCATGGCGATCGCCAAAATAATGGATTTAAAAAATCCCCCGGAATAAGAAGACCGAGGGGTGCAAAAAGCTACTGTTTTTCTGCGTAGGCTTTAACAAAAGAAGGATCAAATAAACCACTGAGATCCGCTGGCGCCTCAATTAACCCCGCATCCACCAAGAAAGTATTAATTTCCTGGGCAGCGTAGTTCAGGGAGATCATGCTTTCTTCTGTAGAATCAAAGGCCGTTAGGTTATCTTCAAGGCTAAAAATTGTCGTTCCCGCATCATATTCTTGATATTCTTCGACGGAAACATTGGCCCGGGCCGCCATGATTTCCAGGGCTTCCTCTGGATTTTCTTCAATGAAATCTAGCACCGCAAACCAAGTATCCACTAACCCTTGGACGGCTTCGGGATTATTTTGAATTAGCTCCCGACTGACCACCAAATGATCCGGAATTGCCCCCGGAAAATCCGCCGAAGAAATGAGCGTTTTACTACCTTCTCGCTCTAAAGCCTGGGTCGTAAAGGGGGCAAAGGCTCCCACCGCATCCACCTGACCAGCGACAAATGCAGCGGCGGCGGCCCCCGTTTCTAGGGGTTTGATAATCACATCATCGGGGCCAAGGCCAGCTTCCTGGAGTGCCAGCAATAGGAGAAAATGATCGACGGTGCCCTCTTCAATGGCGATGGTTTTTCCCTGTAAATCCTCAATACTATTAATGCCTTCGCTGACAATAATTTGATCATTCCCTGTGGAGTTATCATTCACCAGAACAATCACTTGTTCAGAACCCGCTGCCACTGAACTAATCGTGTCATTCAGGGTTTGGGTATTTGCGTCTAGCTGTCCCGCCGCAAAAGCATTAATTGAATCTAAATAACCATCAAACCAAGTCAGGTTTACATCAACGCCATTCGCTTCAAATAGGCCTTTTTCTGCGGCAATTTGCCAAGGAAACCAACCGGGCCACGCACTAAAACCAAGGGTAATTGTTTCTGTTTCCGCTGTTGGGGTTTCCGGAGTTTCACCTGTTGTTGTGGGCGGTGTACTTTGGCAGCCGACGGTCAAGGCAAGACCCGCACAAAATAGCGCCGGTCGGATCAGAAGACTAGGCAGTTTTAGCATAGGAAAATGACAAGAATAAACGCAAGGGATCAATTAAAAGGCGATCGCACCTTGCCTGTTGTTTATCCTGTTTTCAGACAAATTATGCTGTAACTTTCATTACATCTTCTCGATGACAACTTTTTTTAACCCAGTCGTACCAAGTTTCTAAACCTTCCCCAGTCTGGGCAGAAACGGGGATAATCGTCGCGTGGGAATTCATTTGGCGGACATGATCAATAATCCGTTGGACATTAATGTTTAGATAAGGAACCAGGTCAATTTTTGTAACCAATAAACAGTCCGCTTCTTGGAACATAACGGGATATTTGAGGGGTTTATCTTCTCCTTCCGTCACACTAAGGAGGGCAATTTTGGCATGTTCACCCACTTCAAATTCGGCGGGACAAACGAGATTGCCCACATTTTCCACAAGCAACAAATCAAAGTTATTGGGGTTATATTCCTGTTCGAGGCGGTGTAGTCCCCCAGAGACCATCTTGGCATCTAGATGGCAGGAACGCCCGGTATTAATGGGAATCACAGGCACGCCGTATTGACGGAGGCGATCGGCATCGAGCTCTGTGGTCATATCCCCTTCGATGACGGCCATTTTGAGGTCATCTCTTAGGGCGGCCAGGGTTTTTTCGAGTAAAACGGTTTTACCAGCACCGGGACTACTCATCACATTGAGGCAGGTCAGGCCCCAGGCATCAAAATGTTCACGGTTGTGGTCAGCGAGGTCTTGGTTGGCATGGAGGAGATTGACCCCCAGGGCAGCGTCAAAGGTCTGGTGCATGGTGGTTGGTTCCTAGGAATGGAGAGTTAAGGGAGCGTATTCAATGCGGTCGATTTTTAGCTCACGACCGGAGCGGATATCATCCATGGGCTGATGACAGTCTGGGCAAGAGTATTGCAGGCCAATGTTGGGGGCATATTCTTGTTGGCAGGTGTGGCAGTAGGCAATCAGGGGCGTTTCTTGGATCACCAGGGCTACCCCATCGAGAAACGTGCCTTTGGTTTGGGCAGCAAAGGTGAACTCTAAGCTGACGGGTTCAACGCAGGTAAATTGCCCCACGATGAGGTGGACTTTTTCGATCTTGACGGGTTCGGGATGGCTCTCCTGCCAATCTTTAATGGTCAAGATGAGTGCCTTGGTCATGTCCACTTCATGCATCGCCAGAGGCTCCGGATTGAGGGCTACTTTCGTCCACGATACAACAGGAATTGGGACAGAAATGTTTAGTTTATTGTTGACTGGAGGAATGGATGAATGCTCATGCGGGGTTGTTCATGAGGGCTTGAATTTGGGCGATCGCCTCTGGGATATTCTCGACAACTGAAAACTGACCGGGAGCAAGTTCCGTAAAAAAGGCTTGGGTGGCCGGGCTGGGTTGCCAGAGAATGACGGGTTTGTGGTTTTTCAGGGCGAGGGCAATTTCTGAGACGGTGCCCAAACCGCTGCCCACTGCCACCACCACATCGGCACTGAGAACATTGACGTTATTGCGTCCGTGCCCCAAATCCGTACAGATGGCAATGTCGATACTGTCGGCTAAACCCTGGTGATCCTTCCCGGGCAAAATGCCCACCGTTAACCCCCCAGCTACTTTTGCTCCCTGACTAGCAGCGGCCATCACTCCAGCAGCCCGGCCCCCGGTGAGCAGCACCCACCCTGCTTCGGCGATCGCCTTTCCCAGATCGTAAGCGGCGGTTAAATTTTCTGGAGTAGCGCCGGCTCCCGGCCCCATCACCCCGATGATCGTTTTGCGCATTGTTAATCTAGTTCCCGGCGACCTTCTAAGGCCCTGGCCAAAGTGACTTCATCGGCATATTCCAAATCACCGCCCATGGGCAAGCCAAAGGCAATGCGGGTGACTCTAGTAAAGGGTCGCAGCAGTTGCGCCAGGTACAACGTCGTCGTTTCCCCTTCCACGCTGGGATTGATCGCTAAAATCACTTCCTTGGTTTTCTCGGCGCTTACCCGTTGTACTAGGGCCTGGATTGTCAGTTGCTCCGGGCCAATGCCATCCATCGGCGAAATTACGCCCCCCAGGACGTGATATTTTCCCCGATATTCCCGGGTTTTTTCGAGGGCGATCACATCCCTGGAATCCGCCACCACACAAATTACGTCCGGCTCCCGTTGGGGATTGCGGCAAATATCACAAACCGAAGTGGCCGACAGATGGAAACATTTTTGGCAAACGCCCACCTGTTTTTTCGCGTTCAATAGTGCCTGGGCAAAGGCTTCCACATCCTTTTCCGGACGCTTGATAACGTATAAGGCAAGGCGTTGGGCGGTTTTCGGGCCAATACCAGGTAAGCGCTGGAACTGTTCGATCAAGCGGGCGAGGGGGGGCGTATAAATGGCAGGTTCCTCCAGGGACGGTCAAATTCTCCGAACCCTATTCTAAAAGGCGATCGCCTCAGCCTTAATAGTGGGTGCCTGATTTCCGGTGGTGGACGGCGGTCATGCCGTTATTTTGCAGCACTTGCCCCTTGTCGGTGGTCGCATAGATCACCCAATGGTCACCACATTCGAGCCGATTCGCCACAGTACATTCGAGATAAGCCAGGGCATCGGTGAGGATTTGACAGCCATTGTCCGCCGTTTCCGTTGCCACCCCAGCAAAACGATCCTCCCCAGGGGCAAAGGGTTTGAGGAAATGTTTCATCAGCCCTAAATGGTTCCCCTCCTGGAGGACATTAATCACGAAATTCGTCCCCTTATGGAGGAGAGATTCGATCGCCCGTTCCTTAGCCACCGCTACCGTAAAGCCAGGAGGATTGAATGTTGCTTGGGAAACCCAGGAAGCCAGCATCGCCCCAGACAGGTTGTCCTGTTGGGTCGTAACGATACAAAGGGAACCGACAATCCGGCCCAGGGCTTGTTCCAGGTTGTCCGATTGGGATGTGGAAGCCACATTTTGTTTAGGTTGCCGCCGTTTAGCCGCTTTTTTAATCGCCTGGGCAAAGTCTGTCCCTGTTTCTTCGCAGGTTTTTAGGGTCACTTCTGTGGGTTTAAATTTGACGCGGATTGGCTCGAAGCCCATCTGGTAGCCCGCATCTTTAAATTTGCCTTCGAGGAGATCGATCGCCTCGCCGCTCCAACCAAAGGAACCAAAGACCCCAGCCAGTTTATTTTTATCGGCATTATTTAGAACGATTCCCAGGGCCGTTTGGATCTGGGTCGGGGCATGGCCGCCGAGGGTCGGGGAACCCATCACAAAGCCACTGCACCGGGAAATGGCCCCTTTAATTTCCTCTGGGTCAGCGTGTTCGGCGTTAAAGGTTTCGACCATCACCCCCGCTTTGGAAATGCCATGGGCGATCGCCTGGGCGACAGTAGCCGTATTCCCATAGGCAGAGGCATAAATTAGAGCAACAGACAGCTCATTTTTTTGTTTTTCAACCCAAGCGCGATAGTTATTAAACAGTTCCTGGCGACTGTAGCGGATTAAGGGGCCGTGACCAGGAGCATAGATTTTCGCAGGGATATCTTCAATTTTGTTCAAACCAGCGAGGGTTTGGCGGATGGAACTGGCCATCACACAATCGAAATAATAGCGGCGGTCTTCGTCGTAAAATTGCCAGCCTTCGTCAAAAACTTGGTTGCCGCAAACGTGAGCACCAAAAAATTTATCCGTAAAGAGAATTTCCTCTTGGGGATCGTAGGTGCAGAGGTGACCGGGAAAACGGGGAGTCGGCGTCGGGATAAATTCCAGCCCATGGCCTTTGCCCAAATCGAGGGTGTCACCACTTTTAACGATCTGTACCTTGGGGGTTTCATCCTTGAGTAAATCCTTGAGGGCGATCGCCGCTGGGTTAGAACAAACCAACGTCACTTGGGGCGCAAGTTTGAGCAGTGCCTTGAGGGTAAAACAGCGGTTGGGGTTGGTATGGCCGAGGACGATGTAATCCAGTTGGCTTAGGTCTGTGCGGTTTTGAATTTCTGTTAAAAATAGCTCAGAAAAAGATTCTCCAGGGGGATCAAGCAATGCCGTTTTTTCCCCAGTGATCAGGTAGCTATTAGCTGTTGTCCCCTTTTGTAAGCCGTACTCAATCTCGAATTTGAGGCGATCCCAGGTGCGCGATCGCAGCAGCAGAACGTCATCACTCACCAAATAGGGCTGGATATCTCTGGGGGGTGTTGCAACGGCCATAAAATTTTGGGGATCAAAATGTGCTTCAAATCCCAGTATCGCAAACTTCGGCGGGCGATCGCTATTCAAAAACAATGTGTAAAATTTATCGCCCCAATTGGCAAACTCAATGCCCCAATCCCTTAATTTGCTGTGAGATAGGGGGCAATGGTACGTTCAATCATCGCTAACAATTCCGCCTGGGTCGCGCCATAGGCCAAATGGGCGGCGATCGCCAATCCGCCTGCGCCCACTCCTTCTTTGACGTAACCCTGTTCGTAGGATTGCAGTTGTGAGTATTGAGAATTCGTAAAACTGAGTTGCGTCGCTAATAGGGGCACATTCCCGATTAAATTGGCCAAACCCACCGTGTCTCCCGTCGGATCTTCTGCGACCCAGCGCGTCGTGCCCACCGCAATATTTTTCGGATCAAAATCAAGCGAATGGTACTTACAAATCCGTTCCATCAAGGCATACACCGCTAACATTTGTGTTCCCCCTGCGAGCAAAACCCCTTGAGTCCTGCTTAAGGCGATCGCCATGCCAGCGACGAAAATCTGCATCGGATCGCCCACTGCGGCCACCACTGCAAAAGGATCAGGGTTTGGGTTTAAATTTGCTTTTTTTAAACCTGTTTGCACAATTTGCCACTTTAAAGCGTGGTTACATTCGATATAACTGCTATTCACTTTCTGGTTGGCGTCATAACCTAATCCTGTTAATACCCCCAATGCCGTTGTGGTGCCTGCCACCACACATTCTCCTAACACGAATAAATGATTTGGATGTCGGGTTGCTAATGTTTCGCCCCAGGTTAAACCCCGCTCAAAAAGTTTGTTCACCGTTGAAAATTCGAGGGCCTTTCCTGTCGAAACACACCTTGCTTTTTGACCACTGACATCAATACAATCCACGGCATTTCTGTCTGGTTTAAGCCATAATCCTGTGTCGAATAAATAGGCAGGAATTTGATAATACTGCAAAATAGCACGGGATAAAATCGCCGGCGACGCCCCGACAATTAACGGTGGTAAGGGATAAATTGCTTTTTCTCGGAAACCATGACAAATACATTCGGCATCGGCGATCGCCGTATATTTGCGCGCCTCTGGGGTGGCCCCGGCAGCGGAAATGTTCGGAATTAAAGCCGTATCTGTAAAGCCCAAGCCACAGGCGAAAACGACCGATTTTTGCTGGTGATTACTGAGCCAAGCCTGGCCCTGGGTCTGTTGTGTATAAATGCGGATCATTTTGCCTTTTCTTGCCCTCAGTCTAGCCAGAACTATATTTCTCTCCTAAAAAAATTAGGAGAATCGCAATGATCCCCCTAATCTTCCTACTTATTCGTGATATTTCCGAACATCAAGATTCAATAACCAAGACAGAAATTCTTTAGCGGAAACGCTTCTTCCGACGGGCCACAGCCTTACGCTTGCGCTTCTCGATGGGCGTTTCAAAGTGACGACGACGTTTGATATCAGCAAAAATACCAGCTTTAGAAACTTGACGCTTAAAGCGACGTAATGCAGATTCGATATTTTCGTTTTGTCCAACAACCACTTGGGTCATAGGGTATCCTCCTTTGTTGGTGATGTTATTAATTGAAATGAATGGAGCCGGGCAAATGATTTTTTACATCATTTCCTCGAAAAACATTTGGCAAACTGCCAGATATACGATCTTAGGATCTTTTTGGGGGGAGTTGCAAGGTTTATCCTGTGAGGCATTCAGAAAAATGAGCTTAATCGAAAGCCACTTAAGGAAAGGCAACACCGGATCAAAACACGGTAGTCAGTGTCGTTTTTTCGAGGTTTATCAGCCAATAAAGCTGATTCTTTAATTAAAGTCCCGTACACCACCTCCAAAGGGGGTATTCAAAAGGCTCGTGAATCTTGATGGGAAAAAATATTTCACTCAGACTGCTAACAATACCAAAAAACCGGCAATTAAACCACTCAACATAATGCTGCCGCACCAATAGGCGAGTTTGGGATTGCCAATTGTCCGGGTGAAGCCCACTTTCACAAGGGTATTGGCCGTTACCGCGAGCCAAATGCCGTACATGGCAACTTTTTCGGGAAGGTCGTCTTGTACCGCGTTGGCGAGGGATAAACTCACGGCATCGACATCGGCAAAGCCAGACAGGGCAGAAAGGAGATAAATACCTTGTTCGCCAAATTCTTCCTGGGCCCACCGCACCAACAGGGATAAAACCACCAGGAGAGCGGTGTATTGAATTGCGGAACCGAGTTCAACGGGATTATTCACGTTCACTTCGGCGGGGGGTCTGTCCTGGGGCTGGGTTTTCCAACGGGCGATCGCCACTGCGGCAATCACAGGAATCAAACCCAAAATTAATAAAGGAGCCGCTAACTTGTAGGCCAGAGTTTGGCTGACCACAGCAATCACCAACAGTAGCCTGGGGGCCATAATGCCGTTGGCGAGAACAATGCCAGCCGCAAGGGAAATGGTTTCGCTGGGCTGTTGTTTGGCCATACGAGAAAAGGAAACCGTCAAGGCAGTGGAAGAAGCAATCCCCCCAAAAAAGCCCGTTAACATCAGCCCAACCTGACTACCTAAAATGCGAATTGCAAAGTAACCAATGTAGGAAATGCCTGCAATTAACAACACTAGCCAACCGATCGCCCGTGGATTAAGAGCATTCCATGGCCCCATGGCTTGGTTGGGCAGAAGGGGTAATACGACCACCGCAATCAGCAGTAGTTGGAGGGTTGCAATTAATTCCTGGCGCTGGAGCCAATTGAGGGTTTTCGTAAGTTCCGGTTTTGCCCCCAGGATCCAGGCCACCACCACCGCCACGGCGATCGCCTCTTGGGTAAAGCCACTCAGGGCCAAGGCTCCCAGACAAAAGGTGATCATTAAGGCCAATTCTGTCGTGCTGCCATAATCACCGGATTTTTTCGCGGTCAAAACGTAGGAGGTGGCCACCAAACCCGCTAAACCGAGGAAAATGCCGACAAGAATACCAAATCCCCAACTTTGCGCCAGTAAAGCGGCAATTCCCCCCAGTAAGCCACAAATTGAAAAATTGCGGAGGCCGCTATCGCCGTAACCCTCATCGTCGGCCCGGTTGCGCCAGCCCCGTTCTAGGCCAATAATCACCCCCAAGGCTAAGGCGATCGCCAACTCGACAATCACATCTAAATTCATCGCATTCCTCAAATTTTCAACCTTAGCTTACCCACATTTAGGGGTCACAAAAATTTAAAAAACGCCTGAAACAGCCGCCAATTTCGGTTAGCATAGCTCGTAATCTCGCCGCAATTTCTCGCAATTTTCAGCGAATTTCGGAGTATGACAACGCCAGATTATTACAAAGTGCTCAACATTTCTCCGAAGGCCACCCAGCAGGAGATCAAAAACGCCTATCGTCGCCTCGCGAAGCAATACCACCCAGACACCTGCGATAAAAGTCAAACCGCCAACGGCGATCGCATTGTGGCCCTAAACCATGCCTACGAAATCTTGGGGGATGCCCACCAGCGCAAGCAGTATGATCTCAGTCGGGATGCGGCAAACTATCGCGGAATTCGCTCGGCCCAGGGGACAACGGTGCGCCCCCGCCAAACCATGGAAACGGATTTAGATGTTTGGTTACAGCACATTTATCGACCGTTAAACCAGGCAATTTTAAAGATTATTAAGCCCCTAGAAGCTCAAATTGATGAGTTGGCAGCCGACCCCTTTGACGATGATCTGATGGCAACGTTTCAAACCTATTTAGAAGATTGCCAAGCCATTTTAGACCAGGCCCAAAAATTATTTCAATCGTTACCAAATCCAGCTAATGTAGCGCGGGCCGCACGGGATTTATATTATTGCTTAAATCATCTGGGTGACGGGCTAGAGCAATTGGAATGGTTTACCCTCAATTACAATGAAGAATACCTCCATAGTGGCCAGGAAATGTTTCGCCGTGCCGACCAGTTTTCTTGGCAGGCCCAGGAGGCGATCGCTCAATTATAAGAATATAATTTTGCCGTAATTGGCCATTGAATAAAATCTAACAGTCAAGCCATCAAACCCAGAGGAAAAAACATTAAAGTGAATTGGCAGGTTTTAGCAACACCACAGGTGCCGGACTCTTTTATTCGGCGGGTCGAAATCCTGACCGATGGCAAAGGCGATCGCCATTTAGCCCAACTCCTATGGCAACGGGGCTTTAATGATGAAAATACCTTAGCTGGCTTCCTTAACCCAGAGGCTTACGCGCCAACTTCTGCTTTTGCCTTTGGCCAAGAAATGAAACGGGCGATTCACCGCTTGATACAAGCGAAAGAACGGGGTGAAAAGGTTGCCATCTGGGGAGATTTTGATGCCGATGGCGTCACCGCAACAAGTGTTTTATGGGAAGGATTAGGACAATTTTTTCCCCAAGAAACCCAATTAACCTATTACATTCCCAATCGTTTAACAGAATCCCACGGCTTAAATAATCCAGGCATTGACCGCCTGAAAACCTGGGGTGCAAGTTTAATGATTACCTGCGATACTGGTAGCACAAACTTGACAGAAATTGTCCATGCGAAAAACCTTGGCATTGACTTAATTATTACCGATCACCACACTTTACCGGAAACCAGACCCGACGTTTTATCGATTATTAATCCCCGTTATTTTGCTGAAAATCATCCCCTATTTCATCTGTCTGGGGTTGCCGTGGCCTATAAATTAGTTGAGGCGTTATCGGAAACTCTACCGGATCCGGCAAGGCCGCCCGTTACCGATCTCTTAGACCTCGTGGCGATTGGTTTAATTGCAGATTTAGTGGCCCTCAAAGGAGATTGTCGCTATCTGGCCCAGGTGGGGATCCAAGCCCTGCAAAAACAAACAAACCCGAAAACTGTCGTCCATCCAGGCATTAAAGCGCTCCTCGACAATTGCCATAAAACCGGCGATCGCCCAACCGATATTTCCTTTGGCATCGGGCCACGGATTAATGCCGTCAGTCGCATCTATGGGGATGCAAGCTTTTGTGTAGAACTGCTCACCAGTCGTGAACGGGGGCGCTGTGGTTACCTCGCCCAACAGACAGAACTCGCCAATGCCCGTCGTAAAGAGATTCAACAAAAGGTCGTCCAGCAGGCCAAGGCCCAGATCGAAACCCTAGATTTATCGACCACGAGCGTTTTAGTGGTGTGTGATGCCCAGTGGCAGGGGGGCGTACTGGGATTGGTAGCGAGCCAAATTGCCCAAACCTTTGGCCGCCCGACCATTCTTTTAACCTACGACTCAGAGCAAGACCTCTGGAAAGGATCCGCCCGTTCCGCCCACGGCATCGATTTGTATGATTTGGTGCAAGCCCAAAGTCACCTGTTGCATCGCTTTGGCGGGCATCCCTTTGCGGCGGGTTTGAGTATACGGCCCGAAAATTTGGCGATGTTTAAAACGGCGATTAATCAGCAGGCCCGGCAGCAGTGGGGGAGTTCCATGGAAACGAATCAGGAAGAAATCACCGTTGATCTTGTGGTGGCGATCGCCGACCTGGGGGAATCATTATTTCAATCTTTAGAATGCCTAGAACCCTTTGGGATGGGGAATCCAAAACCAAAACTATTGATCAAAGACTGTGGTCTGACGGTGACTGGATTTAGCAAATTGCGGGACAAATTTAATCGCAAACTGAATTATTTCAAGACAAACTTTGAGCTTTGGGATGAAACGGATCAAATTAGTGGCATTTGGTGGGGCGGCCATCCCGACGATTTAACCCAGGGGGCGGGGCTGGACGTAGTAGTTGAGCTAGACCGCAAAGAGGCCCAGACCCAGGATCAATATTTTGTGCGTCTCTTGGCTGTAGCGCCGACCGCAAAAATCGCCGCAGAATCGGCTCCACAAACATTACTCGACTTTCGGCATCAGTCTCTCCCCCAGGAAGCTTTGGATCAGTATGTACTGCAACAGGATTGTCCGGTCACTTGGCAGGAGCTTTATGGGAATTATCAACAGGCGATCGCCACGGGGAAACCTTTGGCCCTCCACTATGCTTCCCCAACTTCCCGTACTCCGGAACAGTGTTTTAAAACTTTGATTGGCATTGCAAAATATGTACTGGCCCAGGATCAAACGGTTTCCCTGGCTGACCTGAAAGCAAAACTCCATTGCGGCGATCGCCCCTTAGATTTCGGTCTAAAGGCTTTAAAGAATGTCGGCTTTGTCGCTGAAATTCAAGGCGAACAAGTGCGTTTTCAGCAGACGACCATCACTCCTGATCCAGAAGCTTTTGCCCAATTTAAACAGGCAATCCTCGAAGAGCAATTCCAAAAGCAGTATTTTGCCCAGGCTCCCCTCGCCGTCATCCAAGCCACCCTCGAAAAAATTCCGGTCTAAATCGCAAAACTTACTCCGGCGCAGTCTGTAGCTGTTGGTAGAAAGTTTGGGCTTGGTCAAAATTTGGGGCGATCGCCAGGGCTTGATTCACCTGAGCCAACGCCTGGGTTGAGTCCCCTTGACGACTATAAATAATGCCCAGATTGTAATGGGCGAGGGCATGGATGCTTGCGGGCTCCTCCGGGTGATCCGGCAATGACAACACCGTCTGCAACAACGCTTCTGCGTCGTCCAACTGGCCCATACTGATGTAGATCAAGCTCAAATTGATATAGGGATCAACAAAATTCGGATCAACGGCGATCGCCCTTTGGTAGGCGGCGATCGCTTGGTCAAAATCAGCCAGTTCATGGAACTCAACCCCCGACTGATAAGCTGCTTTTCCCGCGGCAGTTGGGGGCAACTCTAAACTCTGAGCTAAGGACGGTACTACCTCTGAAACGACGGGAAATTGGGGTTCTGAAACCATTGCAAATACAACATTCAACATAAATTTTTCGACGACCCATTAGATATCGGCAACTATGGCCACTTCTCTAGCTTAACGATGGAGTACCTACAGAACGAATAGTAAAGAAACTTTACAAAAGCAGTTTTTAGGAGAGCAACCTTGGCAAATATGAAAAGAAAATGAGATAATCTGGCTAGGATCTTTTCATAATTGTTTCATGATTCGGATAAACTTACCGCGTCAAACCCTTGGCTTAGTCGGTATTGTCTGCGGCATTTGGTTAGTAGGTTGTACCCAGCAAGCGGCTCCGCCAGTCGATAGTGATGTTTCGACCAATAACGAAACAACGGTTAATAATACAGACGGGCGCAAAAAAGTCTTAACCACATTCACCGTGATCGCCGACATCGCCCAGAATGTGGCTGGTGATAAATTAATCGTTGAATCCATCACCAGAATTGGGGCCGAGATCCACGGCTATGAACCCACCCCTAGCGATCTCGTGCGGGCCCAGGATGCGGATTTATTGCTCTATAACGGCATGAATTTAGAACGGTGGTTTGAGCAATTTTTAGGCAATCTCAACGATGTCCCCGCCGTCATTGTGACCGAAGGCATTGAACCGATTCCCATTGCCGAAGGCCCCTATACCGACAAGCCCAATCCCCATGCTTGGATGTCGCCAAAAAATGCCCTGGTTTATGTCGAAAATATCCGTAAGGCCTTTGTGGCACTCGATCCAGACAATGCGGCAACCTATAACGCCAATGCTGCCGCCTATAGTGCTGAACTAGAGGCGATCGCCGCCGAATTTGAAGCCGATCTTAATCTCGTTCCCGAAGCACAACGAACTTTGGTCAGTTGTGAAGGCGCATTTTCTTACCTCGCCCGGGACTATGGCCTTGATGAAATCTATATTTGGCCCATCAACGCCGAACAACAATTTACTCCTAAGCAAGTCCAGAGCGTTATTGCCCAAGTAGAAGCCAACGACGTCCCCACCATCTTTTGTGAAAGTACCGTCAGCGACGAAGGACAAAAAGAAGTGGCTAAGGCGACGGGAGCCCGCTTTGGGGGGAACCTCTATGTCGATTCCCTCTCAACCCCCGATGGCCCAGTCCCCACGTTTCTAGATCTCCTCGAATATGACGTGCGGACGATCGCCAATGGTCTCCTTGCGGGAACGGCCCAGTAAAAGCCAACCCACTTAAATCAAACTTTCCCAAACCCACTACCCCTGTAAAATGCGATGACTTACCCAATCCCAGAAATCGCCGTTGAGAACATCAGCGTCACCTACAGCAACACTCGCCTCGCCCTGTACAACACCAGTTGTCACGTCAAGCCAGGTACCATTACTGCCCTGGTTGGCCCCAATGGTTGTGGCAAATCAACCCTGTTTAAATCGATCATGGGTTTTTTGAAACCGACCCAGGGGCATGTCACGATTGCCGGTCAGTCGGTGCAGCAAGCCCAGAAAAAACAACTGATGGCCTATGTCCCCCAGGCCGATGAAGTGGATTGGAACTTTCCCGTGAGCGTGTTTGATGTAGTGATGATGGGTCGCTATGGCTATATGAATCTGCTGCGGATTCCCAGTCAAAAAGACCGTCGTTTAGTGATGGAAAGTCTAGAGCGGGTAGATCTGGTGGAATTCCGTCACCGTCAAATTGGCGAACTCTCCGGCGGCCAAAAAAAACGGGCTTTCCTCGCGCGGGCCTTGGCCCAGGAAGGCAAAATTATTTTGCTTGATGAACCCTTTACGGGAGTTGATATCAAAACAGAAAAAAGCATCATCGATCTGTTGGTGCAATTACGAGATGAGGGGCACACGATTTTAATCTCGACCCACGATCTTGCTTCGATCTCAACGTTTTGCGATCGCACCATTCTCCTCAATCGCACTGTCCTCGCCGAAGGTTACACCGCCGATACCTTCACAGAAGAAAACCTCGTGATGACTTTTGGGGGGTTACCCGTCGCCAGTCTCGAAAAATTATCCTCCCATTACCAACAGCAGCCCAACAGTTTAGAAGTAGATCAATGAGCTTAGTGAATTGGATTATTGAACCCCTACAGTATGGATTTCTCGTCAAAGCCATTTGGGTAAGTGCCTTTGTCGGCCTTGTCTGTGCGGTGTTGTCCTGCTATATCACCCTCAAGGGTTGGTCACTGATGGGGGATGCCGTTTCCCATGCCGTCGTTCCAGGAGTCGTGGTGGCCTATGCCCTAAATATTCCCTTTGCCATTGGCGCTTTCATCTTTGGTTTTGGCGCAACTGTGGCCATTGGTTATGTAAAGTCAAAAACAAGGCTCAAAGAAGATGCTGTCATTGGGGTGATTTTCACCGGGTTCTTTGCCTCCGGTTTGGTCTTAATTACGAAAATCCCCAGTAATATCGATCTTTTCCATATTCTGTTTGGCAACGTTCTTGGGATCTCCAACAGTGATATTGTGCAAACCTTAATCGCCGGCACCCTAACCTTGGTGGTGATCCTCATTCAACGGAAGGATCTGTTACTCTTTTGCTTTGACCCAAATCACGCCAAAGCCATCGGCCTAAATACTCGACTGATGTATTACACGCTTTTGTCTGTGCTGGCGTTGACCATCGTGACGGCCCTACAAACAGCGGGCATTATTCTCGTCATTGCGATGCTCGTGACCCCAGGCTCCATCGCCTATCTACTGACAGACCGCTTTGATCATATGCTGTGGATCTCTGCGGCGAGCAGCATTTTTTCCTGTGTTTTCGGCACCTATTTGAGCTATCACTTTGATGTTTCGACGGGGGGGGCGATCGTGGTTTTACTGACGCTTGTCTTTGTGTTGGCGATGTTTTTTGCGCCGAAATATGGCATTTTGAGCCAGGGCAAGTCCTCGATACCGCTGGAATCTTCGCCATAGGAAAGAATATTGCTAGCAGTTCATTGGCCTTGAGAAAGGGCGAGCCTCGCTGCCATTTAGATTAGATATGCGAAAAATTAAATATTTTAATGCGAAAAACACATCATGCAGCAATTGCATCACTTAGGATGGAAAAAATAGCTAGGTGCAATGACTATGGCAACCTTTTTGCCCAAATCTCCCCAGGCGATCGCCCCGATCATCGAACAACTAGACCGTGGGCAGGTCGTCGTGATCCATACCGACGTAGTGTATCTGCTCATTGCCAATGCCCTAAATCCCCAGGCGACCAATCAGATCCACGAACTCAAAGGCTGGGAGCCCCGCAAACCCTTGACGCTTCTTTTAACGCCCCCAAAAGTACCTGAATACGGCATCCTCAGTGCCGAAGCCCAAACCCTCGTCAATCAATTTCCCTATCCCATTAGCGTTATTCTTCCCCACCGCAACAACTTGGCCGAAGGCGTAACTGCTGGTCATAGTGAGGTTTTTGTGTCCTGTCCTGACCAATTTATCTACGACCTCGCCGCCCAAGCTCCTTTTCCCATTGCCGCTGGCACCGCAAGTTTAGGGAGTGAGATGCGTGCAAATGATGCAAAAACCGCTGAAGCCTTTTTTGGGCAACAAGTTTCACTCATTATCGATGGCGGTAAGGCCAAGGAACGCATCCGCACCACCCTCATTGATTGCCACTTGCCTTTACCGACCATTTTGAATTTTGGTCTGGTGTCCTTTGATGATCTGCGAGAAATTATTCCCCACATCGAATTGCCTTCTCACCTGCGGAAATAAAAGCTTGTCGTTCACAGTTGCTCATCATCACCCAACAGCTCTGAGCCAGAACTGCCCGTTAAAAACATGATATTTGCCCCTTTTAGTTTACGGCGGAGGTAGGTGTAGGGATTGCCATAATTCCCTTCCCAAGGGTTGACCCAAACTTCCGCTTCCAGGAGGGGGAAAATTCGCACCACTGTACGCGTTAATTCGTAGATATTATCGAATTTAAAATCTGGAAAGAGAATTTTTTCTCCTTTGCCCAAGAAACGCAGGGTGTCATATTGAGTGACGTGGAGTGCTTTGAGTTGGGGAATTTTGAGGGCGTAAACCTTGGGTTGGGGCAAGAATTGAAACCAAGGGCGGCCCCGCTTAAAGAGTTGAATTAAATAGGCTTCTAAATAAATAATTTGGTTCGCATCGGCATCTACTTTTAGATAGCGAGCGTAGGGCATCAGATAAAAGGGAAAAAAGATGAAAGTATAGATAAACAACCCCACGAGATAAACAGCATAGCGATAGCCCAAAAAATCAGAAATTGGCCATAAAATAATCGCGAGGGTTGGCACGAAGGCAAGGATTATCGCTGTGTTTTTATCAATGCCTTGTTTGAGCACGAGGTCAGAAGGACTGATGCTCTGGATTCTATAGACTCTTTTGTATAGGCCCATGGGGATTTATCTTTTGTGAGCGCCTGGCGAGGAAGAGTGGGAGAGTTGGCCCTGGCCTAGCCAAGGGAGATGCTTTTATCATACGCAGTTTTGATCGAGGAACCGATAGATCTGTCCGACTCTAATTTTACCGAGCAAGATGATTAAGTAACGCTTGACGCATGGTATCGACAGGAACCGGTTGACCAAGCCATTTTTCTAGGGCGATCGCCCCTTGCTGTACCAACATTTCGCTCCCGTCAATAATTGCTGCGCCCTGGGTCTGGGCTTGTTTAAGAAACTGGGTAGGAGAAGGCGTATAAATTAAATCGTAGGCGATCGCCCCTGGGGGAAGATTGGCCATTAATTCGTCACTGACTGGAGACGCATCGACCTGGGGAAACATCCCGATAGGTGTGGCATTGACCAGCAGTTGGGCCTGGGGAATTAGCCGTTGGCGATCGCCCCAAAGATGGGTTTGTACCTTGCCCGCCAGGGGCGTATTTTGCCAACTTTCGCTAAATTGCGCCAATTTTTCGGGATCACGCCCCAACACATGGATCTGCGGACAACCCAATTGATGACAACCGACCACCACTGCCCGCGCTGCGCCGCCATTACCGAGGATCACCGGGGTGACGTTCGACCAGTCCCGTTCCAACGCCTTCAGAGGAGCGACAAAGCCCGCCACATCTGTATTTGTCCCCTGCCAGCCGGTTGCCGTGCGCCAAACTGTGTTTACCGCGCCCACCAATTCAGCCTCCGGGGCGATCGCCTCTAGGTGCGCCATAATCGCCTGTTTGTGGGGAATGGTGATGCTAAATCCTTGGAGATCAATCGCCCAAAACCCATCCAGGGCCGTTTTTAGAGCCGCGCCTGCTACCGGAAACGCGAGATAAACATAATCCACTCCCAGTTCGGCGATCGCCGCATTGTGCATGATTGGCGAGAAAGAATGTTTAACGGGATCCCCAATCACACCAAGGAGTTTTGTTGTGCCAAGAATTTTCATGATTCACCTTAATTTTTAAAAGATTAGCCTTGCCTTAAAAATCGTTCTGAAACGTGTTTAAAACTCCTAATTTATTCAGAAATTTTCGTTAAATCTAAATGGTAATGGTAAAGGGCTACTGGTTTATTTTGCGCTTGAAAAAAGTCGGGATCACTGGAAGATAAATAAATTGCAGTTACTTGATTGGCTGTAACATGATCGGAGTCAAGCTGTTGATAATCCGTTGTTATTTCAACGCGATTCAGATAAATTTGCTCGCTACTTTGAAATTGCTGTTGGGTGAGTTCACTACTGAAAAACTGGTCGGGTTTAGGTTGAGCTTGGGCGCGGCCTGTGACGGTAGAAATCAGACGGCGATCGCCTTTTAAAATCGTTAATTGGCGGTTGGGATGCTGGGGATCAACTTCCACTTTTTGTACCGTTTTTTCGCCGAGGTAAGCCTGGGCAATTTCAGCACCATTAAAGGCGCGATCTGCCACAATCGCCGCAGTAGAACTTTGCTTCGGTAAAGATAAAGGTTGTACCAGAAAGTTCGTCCGGGGTTGGAACCGCACCCGAAACAGAAAAGGCTGACCAATTAATGTTTCGTTAGCGGCAAAGCCAGGTGTCACTAAATCCGGCGCGAGGGGAGCCACCTGGTCGATCAGGGTACTCGCGACCTGCCAGGTGCCCGCAAACCAATCAGGATAAATCAGATCTTCTCCAGTTTGCACCGGATTCAAGCTTGGTAAATCCTGCCACTGGGGATAATGATCAAGGCGATCGCCTAGGGATTCGGCCCAAACCGGACTCCACCCCAAAAACCAAATCAATAAACCCAGAACAAGCACTTTTCCCCAAATCTTGACCATTGCCCTAGACATTAAACCGAAATAACATCACATCCCCTTCCTGGACTAAGTATTCTTTTCCTTCCGCACGTACTAAGCCCTTTTCCTTAGCCGCAGGCATTGCCCCACAGTCCACCAAATCTTGATAGGCGACCGTTTCCGCCCGGATAAAGCCCCGTTCAAAGTCTGTGTGGATCACTCCGGCAGCCTGGGGTGCTTTCATGCCCACATGGATTGTCCAAGCGCGGGTTTCTTCTGGGCCAGTGGTGAAATAGGTGCGTAAACCCAACAGTTCATAGGTGGCGCGAATGAGAGATTGCAACCCCCCTTCTTCTACGCCGAGGGATTCGAGGAAATCTTTCTTTTCGGCGGCGTCTAATTCCACTAATTCTGCTTCTACTTGGGCCGAAACCACGACCACCTGGGCATTTTCCTGCTGGGCTAACTCCCTGACCTGTTCTACCCAAGCATTACCGTCGGCAAGATCTTCTTCGGAAACGTTGGTCGCATAGATTACAGGCTTACGGGTCAACAAACCAAGGGCTTTAATCGCCAGTTCTTCCTCTTCATCCAGTTCCACTTCCCGGGCCGGACGACCATCTTCGAGGACGGGCAAAATCTTTTCTAAAACGGCCACTTCCAACAGGGCTTCCTTGGCGCGGCTCTTGGCTTGTTTGCGGGCGCGGTCGAGACGTTTTTCCACCTGGGCCAAATCAGCGAGGATCAACTCTAGGCTAATCACTTCAATGTCGCGGATCGGGTCAACGGAACCGGACACATGGATAATGTCATCGTCGTCGAAACAGCGCACCACATGGACAATGGCATCTACTTCACGAATGTTAGCGAGGAACTGGTTTCCCAAACCTTCCCCTTGGCTCGCCCCTTTCACTAGGCCCGCAATATCGACAAATTCGATGCGGGTGGGCACAATTTTGGCGGATTTGGAAATGTCGGCGAGGACATCAAGACGCCCATCGGGAACCGCCACCACCCCCACATTGGGTTCGATGGTACAGAAAGGAAAGTTAGCCGCGTCTGCTTTGGCATTTTCGCAGAGGGCATTAAAGAGGGTGGATTTTCCAACGTTGGGCAGTCCGACGATTCCGGCTCGTAGCATGGGGCTTTATGTTGTAAATTCTTTGTTTTTGCTCGGTGGTCATTGTATCCCGAATCGCCAGAGTTTAATGGTTTTATCGGCGGCAGCGGTGGCAATAATCTGACTGTCTGGGGCAATGGCGATCGCCTTTATTTCACCACTGTGGGCGGCTAGTTCGACGAAAGGTTGTTCCTGACCCAGTTGCCAGAGGGAAAGGTTTCCTTGGCGATCGCCGCCAGCAAAAAAACGTTGACTAGGGGCGATCGCCAATTGGGTAAAGGGAATGACGGGCCGGAGAATTTTGGGTGTGTAATCAGAAGCGAGGGGCCAAATTTTGAGGGTCCGATCCGTGGCGATACTGATTAAAAATTGACCATCGGCACTGACTTGAAAATCAAGAATGTCTCCCTGATGTTCCGGGAGAGTTTGAACAGACTGGCCTTGTTCATAGCAAGTTAAACCATTTCCCTGGGCGAGCCAGAGCTGGTTTTTCGCCTGGGATGCTCGGATCAGTTGAGCACCCGATGCGGTAAAAGTGTAGAGAATTTTTTGTGTCGTTAAATCCCAGACAACGATTTCCTGATCGGCCCCCAAAGTGGCTAATTGCCCTGTTTTTTCCCAGCAAGCAAGCCCCTGAATCCAAGTCGATCTTCCCTGGAGACAAGCGGTCTGTTCTCCCTGTTGCCAATTCCAGAGGCGAATGGTGTAGTCCCAACTGCCAGAAATGAGGCGATCGCCCCAGAAGGCCAACCCAGAAATAATTCCCCGGTGCCCCCGCAAACAACGAGACTCCCGGCGGCGGTCTACATCCCAGAGGCGAATCGTTTGATCCGCGGCAGCACTGGCAAGGAACTGACCATCTGGAGCAAACTGTAGGGCGGTGATATAGGCGTGGTGGCCCGTAAAGGTGCGAAAACAATACCATTGGGGCACGGGGCTGGGTTCAATTAGGGAAATAATTTGAGGCGGTTCGGGGGCGACTCGCGGTATCGGTTTTGGGGTGACTGATCTAGCGGTTGGAAAAAGTTGATCGAAGATCGCCTGGGCAGATTGGGGGCGATCGCCAACGGCTTCAGCCAGCATTTGATCCAGTAAGTGGCCCAGATTATTGCTAATCGGTGTGGTGAGATAATCCCGCCAGACCCAGCGATTTTCTCGCACACTGTAGAGATCAAAGGGATGAATTGAGGTGAGCAGTTCCAGACAGATCACCCCCAGGCTGTAAAGATCGCTGCCAGGATAACTTTGGCCCCGCAATTGCTCTGGGGCGGTATAAATCCCCGAACCGATTAGGGTGCCGGGTTCCGCGCTGGCCATTTTTGAGGTTACCTTTGCCGCCGTAAAATCGACGATCGCCCAATGCTGTGCTGGGGTAAATAGAAGATTATCCGGATTCAGATCCCGGTGAATGAGCCCGTGGTCATGGATCAACTGCACTAAGGGGAGAATGTCTTGGAGAAACTCCCGTAATTTTGCCTCGGAGAATGGCCCCATAAGATCGAGCCGCTGCCGTAAACTTTCCCCAGCAATTTTTTCAAACACAAGGGTCGGTGGAATCGTGATTTGATGCCAATGTTCCGGTAAAAATAGCCCTAAAACCGTCGGAAATTCTGGGCGATCGCCTAACGTTTTTAACCGCGCCGCATTCTCCTGAAACGTTTCCACAAACTGCTGGGCCTGCACGCTCTGGGTCAGAAAAACTTGCTTAAGAATGCAATAACTTTCGGGAAAAGTGCCCCGGTCAATGCCCAAGAGGGTGCGTCCCTTGGTTCCTTGGTGCAGAACTTGCCGGACTATATAGCGATCGCCTAACACCAGGGGTTGACCACAGGCCATGCAAAATTTCCCCTGATCAGGGTTGCGGGGTTGGGAGCAAGTGGGATTCAGGCAAAGAATCATCAGTGGCGATCGCACAGAAACCTTTCCATTGTGGCAGGAAGCCATCGTTCCGTTAAAACTTTCCCAGTAAACTAACGGGGATAGTCACCAGTAATTTCCAAAGTAAAAATCGATTCCCTATTTTTCCGGAGATTTTTGTAGATCCCTTAGGTGCAATCTACAAGGCGATCGCCTCTAGGTTAGTATCTAACTAGATATAGTCAGGTAAGAAAAATGACTTCATTTTCGGTTTCTTCTGGCGATGCGGTAGCCCACAGTTTAGAGAATCTTCAGACTTGGAAATTAGAAGACGCCAAAGCCCGGTTTAGTGAGGTGGTGCGTCTAGCGCGGGATGCTGATCCACAACTGGTCACAGTACGAGGAAAAGATGCAGTTGTTATCCTCGCTGCGGATCAATTCGCTAAACTTTTACCTTTATTGAAACAACCCAATATTCACGAACTACTTTCTCAATCCCCTTTGAATAGCCTGGATTTTGAGTCGTCGGGTGTTCAGAGTCCCGTTAGAGAAGTGGAGCTATGAAGGGCTGGTTACTGGATACAAACGTGATCTCAGAGTAGAAGATTTTGAGAAAGCGGAAGTGCCTGTGTTTAACCCATTTCTGCCTGCCGCATGAAGCTATTGGTAAAGGAGGGTAATGCTCCATACATACATTGAGGCGATCGCCAACAAAAAATTAGCACTGCCATTATCTTGCGGGATAATTTCAGTGCTGCTGCCAAATTTTGCATCATTTGTACATTGTCTTACTTCTGAAGATTGAAGAAGCTATTGGGATAGCCCGCTAGTTTACCGGAAATCTTCGTACCGCCATTTTGGAGGGTGCCTTCGAGGACGACAGTTTGCCCAGAAAAACCATTGAGCTGAATGGTGACATTACTCCCTTGAAGTGAAGCCGAAGCGGTTCCTTGTTGCATCACACCCTGGCCACCGTAAAGCTTCCAGGAACCATTTCCCCCAGGGGACAACGTCACATCAAAGTTAGTTAAAACATCATCGCCAACACTGCCCATATTCCCCTGCCAAAGACCAACGAGAGAAACGGGAGCAGCCAGATCGAACTGGGGTTGAAAAATATTTTGGGCGGGAATCGGTCGCAGATCAAAGGTTTGGGATTGTCTAGATTGACTAATTTGAGTCAGGGGCTTGGATCGGAGCAATGGTGAAGCATTCGCTGCGTTGAGCATGAAGCCAGTAGTTAAAGAAAGGGTACCGAGGGTTGCGAAAGAAAGGGCTTTGAAAGAAATAGTCATTGGTTTTTCTCCACTTAAAAAAACAGAACTGATGGTGAATATCTGCACTTTTGTAGTGAATCAAACAAATTACTGATGCAGTGGCTCGACAAGATGACTTGAATTTTTTTCCATTACAGTTGAGTCAATTTTGTTGTGAATTTGAAAAGGCGATCGCCGCTGCCCAGATGTGGAGATAATCTGCGGCCCGTCGCCAAGATCCCTGGGATTGGGTCACAATTTCCGCCGCCTTTTCTGGGGAAAGAATTAAAGGGCAAGTCTGATCCGGGATGGTGGCCGCCGCAATTTTGAACGCGGCCCAGGCTTGCAAAGTGGGTATGTCGAGAGAGGGAAGCTGAATCGTTGTTGTTTTTAGCCCCACCAGTTTCGCCCAAAAACTAATGTCCACATGACTACCAACCACCACCGTCCCCCGCCGGAAACGCACCCGGAGCAGTCCCCACAAAAATAACCCCAAGGGCAGGCGATCTACTTCATCCCAATAGGCGATCGCCCCCGTTTTTAGCCATTGCCAGCGCTGGAGATAATTGGGCGGCACATAGCAATAATCACCCCCCGTCTGCGATCGCCAATAGTGCAGATGGGCCGTTTTCCCAAACCCCTTTTCCCCCAGAATTTGCACAAATTGATTTCCCCCTGGCAAGGGCGCTTCAGAATAACCACGATCCAGCCAAAACGCGACCATCTGCGCCAGTTGTTCCGTGCCGATAAAGGGATTGTGCCGTAAACCGATGGCCTGGTAAGGATTTGTCGCCATGCCTAAGCCAATACCTGAAAAGAAGCTACCGCTGTATCTTTGTCGCTAAACAAGCCTGGAAACGTGATCCGCACTTCCACAGACCACATCAACCGAAACAAAAAGCCATCGTAGGAAATAGGCGCATCCAACGGAATCTCAAACGTAAAAGGATGGTTTCGCCCCATGAGATTCAGCACCATATTTGGGTCAAGGATTTGGGAACTGACCCGGTGGCGATCGCCTTTGCCTCGGCCTTCCGTTGACCACAGGATAGAAACCGTCGCTTTTTTCGGGCAACGTTCCGTATCTTCTGGCTGCCAGACAAAATCACCCGATAATCTCTCTCCCAAACTGACTGCATCACGGTCGAGATGTAGCATAATGGGCGTTTTCAGCGTTGTCATGGTCTACTCACCACCCTTAATTTAAAAAAAGATGTATCCCGCACAACCTGGGGCAAATGGCAATGCACCTGAAGTTCCCAGCGCAGTTGATTGTGGGGCGGCGCGTAGATGCTCGGCTTGGCATCGGCGGGAATGGTCAGATCGATTGTGTATTCCAGTTGCTTGACTCCTCGACCAATGGCGCGCTCCAAACAAGCCTGGGTTGAAAGCCCGTGGGTCACAGTTTCGAGGTCTGTGCCGCGATAATATTGCACCCATTCATAATGCAGCCAAGTGGCAGATACAAGGGCGGTTTGGGTTGTTTGCCCGTTACGCAAGGGGCGGAGATAGCGCACCCGATAGGTTTCCCCAGCATAGAGCGGATAGGTCGGTAAAATCAGTACCCCAGTTTTGATTCGATATTTTTGGTAGAGGAGTCGCCCAACCCAAATCAGTCCGCCCACACCAATGGCCACAAAGGGAATTAGGAACAGCAACATAAATATGGATCCTAATGTTGGGCCTTGGAATATCTGTACTAAGGCGATCGCAAACATCGTAAAAGAAACCCCACACCAAATCCCCAGCCACACCGTAATAAAAAGACCCGCACAGCCCATCGCTGCCCAGCTTCTCGATTGGGGAGATTCTGCTGAGAGCACATAACCTTCTGGGGTCGATTTTGGTTCCCAATATTGGGCGTAGGGGCAATACTCTTGCTTCGGGATTTTGAGATTGGCCATGGGCGATCGCCTTAAGTTGCCCACCATTTTCCCTGGAATTTTGCCGGGTGTCGCCAAAAATAGATAAACCTTATCAGCCGATGGCAATTTGTCGAAATACTACGTGCTGAGCCATCCCCCGGCGTATCCCTTCCATAATGAAAGGTAGTTAGATTAACGACGAAAATCTCCTAGAAATGTGATGACTGCTGCCGCAACGACCCAAAACAAAGGCATTCCAAAATTTCTTAAAATTGCGCTGCCCATCGTGCTGGTGGGGGGATTGGGCGTTGGTCTGGTGAACTATTTCCTCCGTCCAGAACCCACCCAAGGCATCGAACTCAGCGGCAGAATCGAAGGCTATGAAACGAATATTAGCGCCAAGGTGGGCGGGAAAATAGAGGCGATCGCCGTGCGGGAAGGAGATACGGTACAAAAAGGGCAAGTCCTTATCACCCTCGACAGTGCGGAATTACAAGCATCCCTTGATGGTGCCCAGGCAAGAATTAACGCTGCCCAGCAACAGGTCAGCCAAGCCCAACTGCAAATTACCGTCATTGAAAATCAGATCACCGAAGCCCAACTCACCCAACAGCAGGCCCAGGATGACACCGTCGGACGGGTGAATGCCGCCCAAGCCAATGTTGCCGCTGCGAAAGCCCAACTCGCCCAGGCCCAAGCTCAGGTCAAACAACTCGAAGCAGAACTCGCCCTTGCCAAAGCCGATGGCGATCGCTTTCAGGAATTGTACGCATCCGGTGTGGTGTCCAAGCAGCGCTTAGAACAGGCCCAAACCCAATATTTATCGACGAAGGAAAACCTCGATGCCCGCCGTGCCGTGGTGGCTGCCGCCGCTGAACAGGTGAAAACCGCCGAAGGAAATCTCACCCAAACCCAAGCCAGCCAGTTCAATCCAGATATTCGTGCTGTACAGGTGCAACGGTTGCAAACCCAACTCGCCCAAGCCCAAACCCAACTCAATGCCGCCCAAGCCCAAGTGCAAAATGCCCAAGCCAATTACAACGAAATTGCCGCGAAACTCAAGGATTTAGAATTGGTCAGTCCCATCGATGGGGTGGTGTTAACGCGCACCGCCGAACCGGGAGAAGTGGTGGCAACGGGCAAAACCCTGTTAACGCTGGTGAATTTGGGGGATGTGTATCTACGGGGTTTTATTCCTGAAAAGGAAGTGGGGTCAATTCAGATCGGGCAAAGGGCAGCGGTGTTTTTGGACTCTGCGCCGGAGGAACCTTTACGGGCAACGGTGGCGGCAATTGATACGGAGGCTTCCTTTACGCCGGAAAATATTTATTTTCGGGATGATCGGGTGACCCAGGTGTTTGGGCTGAAATTGCAGATTGAAAATGAAGCGGGTTTTGCGAAACCGGGAATGCCTGCGGATGCGACGATTTTGACGGATGCGACCCAAAATGTGCAGCGATAGCGATGATGACAGCGACGAGCAATCATTCAACTTTTAGCAACGGGTTACGCTACGGGGAAACGACGATTCAGGTGGCGGGACTGCGAAAAGATTACGGCGCGGTGCGGGCGGTGCGGGGCATTGATTTTTCGGTGAAAGCGGGGGAAATTTTTGGGCTGATTGGGCCGGATGGGGCGGGGAAAACGAGTACGTTTCAGATTTTGGCGGGGGTGATGGGGGCCACGGCGGGAACGGTAGCCATGCTCGGCAAAACACCGCAGGAGTGCCGCTTGGATGTGGGCTATTTAACGCAACAGTTTTCGCTGTATTTGGATCTGAGTATTCTGGAAAATTTGCGCTATGTGGCGGGCTTACGGAATGTGCCAGAGCGGATATTTGGCGATCGCCATCGGTATTTACTGAAATTGATGAATTTGGATCAGTTTCCAAATCGGTTGGCGCGGCAGTTGTCGGGGGGGATGAAACAGAAGCTGGCGTTATGTTGTGCGTTGATTGCCCAGCCGAAAATTTTGTTGCTCGATGAGCCGACGACAGGGGTTGATCCGGTGTCGCGGCGGGAGTTTTGGGATTTGCTGGCGGGGATTGCGGCCCAGGGGGTGACCATTGTCACGGCAACGCCCTATCTGGATGAGGCGGAACGCTGTCATCGCCTCGCCCTGATTTATGAGGGGGAAATTCAGCAGCTTGGCACACTGGGGGAATTGCAACGAAATTTAGGGTTACATCGCTTGGAATTGCGGGCGACTCCCCTAACCGCAGCGGAAAAATTGTTACGCAACCAAGCGCCGGAAACGGTGATCGATGTGCAATCCTTTGGCGATCGCCTCGACATTTTGACCCCCGACGTTGACCAAGCCCAGTGGGATATTACGCAAACCCTAGCCGCTGCGAACATTCAGGTGCAAAGTTTAGAGGCGAATGAACCGACCCTCGAAAATGTCTTTGTGAATCATTTGCGCCAGCAAGGGGCGGATCCAGTTTATAAGGCGTTTCCCTATTACCGCAAACGGGGAAATGCCAACCCAAAAGCCCCAAAACTCGCCATTTCTGCCCAACAACTGCAAAAAACCTTTGGCGAATTTCAGGCGGTAAAAAATGTCACCTTCGATGTCCACTACGGTGAAATTTATGGACTCCTCGGCGCAAACGGCGCGGGCAAAACCACCACCATTAAAATGATCTGCGGTCTGTTACCCGCGACGGCAGGGGTGATGCAACTGGCAGGAGAAACGGAAAAACTCCACCGTGCCGCAGTGCGATCGCGCCTTGGATATATGAGCCAAAAATTTACCCTGTACGATGACCTGAGCATTCAGCAAAATTTGGAATTTTATTGCGGGGTGTATGGCATTCCGCGACAATTGCGACGGGAAAAAATTGCTTGGGTGTTGGAAACCTGTGGGTTACTCGGTCGGGAAAAAATCACAACGGGCAGTTTACCGGGGGGCTGGAAACAGCGGGTGGCCTTTGGCGCGTCGGTGATGCACGAGCCGGATATTTTATTTCTCGATGAGCCGACTTCGGGGGTGGATCCGGTGGCGCGACGGCAGTTTTGGCGCTTAATTCGGGATTTTGCGCGGCAGGGGACGGCGATCCTCGTCACGACCCACTATTTAGAGGAGGCAGAAAACTGTAATCGGATGGCATTTATGGTAGCGGGGGAGATCGTGGCACAGGGTTCCCCCACGGAAATTAAGGCGGCGCAACCGGGGCAATTGATCGAGCTTTGTACCAACCAAATTCAGCACAGTTCGGATTTACTCAAGGAAAAATTAGCCCATTGGCGGGTCTCGATTTTTGGCGATCGCCTGCACCTCGTTTTAGATAATCCCGCCCAAGACTTAAATTTTGTCCAGCAAACCTTACAGCAAGCAGGGATTGAAATTTATAGCCAGCGCCCCATTCCCTTTACCCTCGAAGATGCTTTTATCGGCACAGTCCAACGGGCGGAGGATCTACGTTAAATAATGAGCATCAAACGAATTTTGTCCCAAGCGAAAAAGGAACTGGCGCAATTTAGCCGCGATCGCCTCACGGTGGCTTTAGCGTTGGTGCTGCCCTTGGGAATGCTGTTAATTTATGGCTATGCGATCCGGTTAGAAACGAAAAATATTTCCCTTAGCATTCAGGATTTCGACAATTCGCCCCTGAGCCGCAGCTATGTGGAACGGCTCTTTGCCACCAATCAATTTATTCCCACACCCCTCGCTGGAACTTCGCCGTTATCCTCACTGGATCGGGGCACAGCCAAGGCGACCATCGTCATTCCCCCGACTTTTGCGGCAGATGTGGCGGCGGGAAATGCCAAGGTGCAAGCCCTGATCGACGGCACCGATGTGAATAATGCGCGGGTGATCCAAAACAGTGTGCGGGCGGTAACCAACTTTTTTATCCAAACCCTGCCCAATGCCCAGCGTCCCGAAGGCATTCAAGCACGGGTGCGAATTTGGTTTAATCCGGGTCGAGAGGAAGCCCTATATATTGTGCCGGGGATTTTTGGGGTGGTGTTTTGGGTGTTTCCTTCGATGCTGGCCGCTATTGCAGTCGTGCGGGAAAAGGAACAGGGAACCGCTGTGCAGGTGTATGCCTCCGATCTCAGTGCTACGGAATGGCTGTTAGGGAAAGGATTGGCGTACTGGCTGGTGGCGATCGCCGAAACCCTTGTTGTGATGACCATCTCCTTTGTGTTGTTCCATATCCGCCTCCAAACCAGTCCCCTGCCATTGATTATCGGCACAGGTATTTACCTCGCGGCGGCGGTGTCCTTCGGGTTATTTATCGGTGCACGGGGCGGAAACCAAAATGCCGCCGTCCAAGGCACGGCGATCGCCGGATTTTTAACCTCATTTCTACTCTCTGGATTTATTTATCGCTTAGAAAATATTCCCTTTCCCTTATCATTAATCTCCAATATTATTCCCGCTCGCTATTATATTTTGCTGACCCGTGATGCCTTTGTGCGGGGTGGTGGTTGGCGCAGTATTTGGTATGTGCCCATTGTGGTTGGGATTATTGGTTTAATCCTGTTTAAGGCTGCCACAAAAATCATGGAAAATATGCAGATATCGGACTAAATATTGATGTATGAAAATTAATTTACTACAAGGCTTTTTTGATGGTCGTTTCTGGGCATTAACCCTCAAGGAAATTCGCCAAATCCTCAAAAATCGCCAATCTATTTTTCTGTTAATTTTTCCGCCGACGATTCAATTATTAGTTTTTGGTTTAGCCCTCAGCCCCAATGTCGATCACCTCAGTTTAGGTTTAATCGATTACGCCAACTCTGCCCAAAGTCGTGAATTTGTTTCTGCCTTGACGGAAAATGACATCTTTCAAATTGAGTCAATCCCTAAAAATGAAGCTCAGTTACAGGAGCAAGTACGGAATGGTAAATTAACCGCCGGATTAATTATTCCGCCCAACTTTGATCGAGATTTAAACCAAGGCAATTCAACGGAAGTACAAGTTTTTATTGATGGGGTTGATGCCAATACTGCAGGCATTACAAATGGCTATATTAATCAAATTGTAAATCAATACACTCGCCAAAAAAATCCTGAATTTAAAATGCCCCCCGTCGAAACCCAAAGCCGTTTTTTATATAATCCGGGGTTAACCAGTAGTTGGTTCTTTGTACCGGGAGTGATTGGTTTAGTATTAACATTAACGGGTTCTCTGATTTCTTCAGTGACAGTGATTCGCGAAAAAGATGTGGGCACACTAGAGCAATTACTCATGACTCCGGCATCGGGCTGGGAAATTTTATTGGCAAAAATAATCCCCTTATTTATTCTTTTAATGGGGGATGTTTTAATTGCATCGGCGATGGGAAAATTTATCTTTCACTTGCCTTTTCGCGGCAATTTTTTGATTTTTTATGCCCTCTCTGGCCTGTATGTTTTTGTGAGTATCGGTTTAGGAATTTTACTGGCAACTCTGTCCCGCACTCAGCAACAGGTGGTCTTAACGTCATTCTTTTTTAATGCGCCAATTATCCAGCTTTCTGGGGCGATCGCCCCGATTGAGAGTATGCCGAAATTTTTCCAGATTCTCTCGTGGTTTGATCCGTTGCGCCATTATGTGGCGATCGCCCGCAGTCTCATCCTCAAAGGAGTGGCGATTGACTCCCTGTGGCCGAATATTGTGGTATTGCTAGGGTTTGCGATTATTTTGTTGTCGGTGAGTGTGCATCGTTTTCGGGCGCAGTTGAATTGAGGGCTGACCAACGTTTTTTCCAGTGACTCGTGGATTCTCGCTGGCTGGACTGTTGTTCGTCCCGTCGCCGTTGCAAAATTGTTGCTGCATCGTCCTGGAGGGTCGGATCGCGATAGGTGATCGCCGCATTGGTGAGAAGATGTTCCTGCTCCTGTTGGGAAAGGGGTGTTAGGTTATCGGGAATAAACCGGGCGAGGGTGCCGGGAGACTTTCGACCGACACCGGGGGTTTTGCCGAGCTGTAAACCTGCTGCCTGGAGAGCCACCCGCACCGCCGCCGCACAGGAATAGGTCGCCAAATAGCCGTCGGGGGCAAGGCATTGGGCCACTAAATCGAGAAATTCCACCGTCCAGAGCTGGGGACATTTTGGCGGTGAAAAGGGATCAAGAAAGATGGCATCGGCCTGGAAATCAGCTTGAATCACCCGTTGGATAGTTTGCCGTGCATCTCCTGTGAGCAATTGAGCTTTGAATAGACTTGTTTCGACCTGAAGATTTTCGCTCAATTCCCGGAGTAGGGAAACTACCGTTTTGGGATAGGCCGCCAGGACATTTTGCTGAATGCTCTCAAGGGCGATCGCCTGGTCTTTTTCTAGGGCAAATAAGGTGACTTGACAGTGGGGATTAACGCGCCAAATTTCCGTGAGGGCTGCTGCGGTATTATGACCCAAGCCGTAGCAAACATCTAAAAGCCGGAGTTGGGGTTGTTGGGCGAGTTCGGCGATCCGACAGGGCAGAAGAAATTTTTCCTCAGCCTCCCGTTTGGCCCCCACCTGGGAGTGAAAATGCTCCTGAAATTCCTCCGAGAAAAACGTATAGGAACCGTCGGCTGTTAACTGGGGCACCAAGCTAGACATCGTCACGATTGATTTTTTAACTATTCCGTCTCACCGTCGATGGTGGCGCGGATCCGTTGGGTGGCGGCTTCATGTTCTGCCAGGGTTTCACTGAAAACATGGGTACCGTCGTAGTTGGCCACGAAAAATAAAAAGTCCGTCGCTTCAGGATTGGACGTCGCCCGAAAACTGGCTAACCCCGGTGAGGCGATCGCCCCTGGTGGTAAACCTTCATTGAGATAGGTGTTGTAGGGATTGGGGGTGCGCACCTGCTCAAGGGTAAGGGGCTGTTCCTTCGTTTGGCGAATGCCGAGGCCATATTCCACCGTCGGGTCTGTTTCCAGGCGCATACCCTGTTCCAGGCGATTGACAAATACCCCGGCAATTAACGGCCGCTCCTCAGGGATTACCGCCTCTTTTTCCACAATGCTCGCTAGGGTTACCCATTCCGTGAGGGACAAATCCAAAGGCACCGTTTCGGCCTCATAGAGGGGCAAGACCACCGCCTCAAATTGGCCCAACATCTGCTCAATAACTGCTGGGGGGCTGGGTTGGGCGGTATCAAGAAAGTAGGTGTCGGGAAATAAAAAACCTTCTAAGGAGGTTAAATCTGCTGGCAACCAGGGAAATTGCTCGCGGGGGATGGTTTGGGTCGCCGCAATAAACTCCGTGGCCGGAAAAAAACCCAGGGCTTCAAAACGATTTGCCATCTGTTGGATCGTCCAACCTTCGGGAATCGTCACGCTCGTCTGCACCACCTCCCCCGACCAAATTTGCTGGGCGATCGCCGGGAGATCTTGGTTGGGCGGAAATTGATAGGTGCCCGCCTTGAGACTGCCGCCCCGATCCGTGAGCCTGAGCCACTTCACCCAGATCTGCCAGGCCTTGGGCGATTGGATTAAACCCAAAGCCGTTAAATCTTCGCCAATTTGGGCTGCGCCCGTACCGACCGGAATGTCGAGTTGTACCGCCTGGTCGGCATTTTCCCCAGGGGCGATCGCCCACCGCCACCAGGCCCAACTCTGCCAAAAGGCGATCGCCACTGTCAGGGCGAGGATCCCAGAAAACCAAGGAAAGCCCCGTTTTCGCTGTGCTAAGGGTTGCGTTTTGGGGGGCGCATTAGTCGGCATCTTGGAGCAGGAGCGTATCAACTAAACTCTGGATCATCGGATCCCCAGGTTCGAGGATCTCCATTTCTTCATCCTCGGTCACCTTCACAAAAATGGGAATCGGCTCTAGGGGCGTGTAGATGCTATACAGTTGGTCGAGGTGGTAGAAGCGTGCTAATTCCTGTAACTCTTCGGCCTCTAGCTCTTCGTCTTCAAAGTCATCATCTTCAATCTCTAAAGAGAGAATTTTATCCTCTTCCAGGGGGGGCAACTCACCACGGACGGTCATCACATGGGCTGTATCCTGGAGGATTAAATCATGTTCTGCCAGTACCGCCTTGGCATCGGGAAAAATTTCTGCAAGTTCCTCTGGATCTTCAACCAGTTCCGTTTCCGGTAAATCGCTCTCCTCGGCTTCATCTTCGTCCCAAGCGAGGATCACCACTGGCTGGTCTACTGGCATCAAAAAATAGTATTCAGTGCCATCCTGGGTAATTTCATTCTCAACGTAACAATCTAGCGATCGCCCCATGGCATCGGTGAGGGTAACGATGTCCTGAGCATCAAGCTCCCGTCCGGAATCAAAAGAAGGCGAAGACATAGACAGTGGCTGGCAAAAAAGGAACAGAAATAATTTCTCTCAGAATATCACGCAGTGGGCCAAAGTTTTGATTTGTACAGGCCCCCTAAACTCCCACTATGATGTTTTCAATGCGCCCATTGTGATCTGCCCATGTCCAAAGCCCCAATTACTGTCCAATCCGAGGTTACAGCCCCCCTCACAAAAACCGTCCAGGAGCAAGAATTTGAAGAGAAACGCCTCCAGGATATGTTGCTGCTCATTGAAACCATGTTTTTGCGGGAAGAGACCACGGTCAAACTGGTTTTAGAATGCCTCTACGACATTGGCTCGGTGAATTTAATCAACAAAAAAGTCCGCCGCCGCCCCCTCAATCGCTTGGCGAAATACATTGCCCGATTTTCTAAACCTATTTTTCGGATTTTGGCCTGGCGTTGGTTTATGAAAAATTGCCCGACTCTCCTGGTAAATTGGCTCCATGGGAAGGTGTCTAAATTCTAGTTTCTGAATTTGAGAAAAGATTTGATGCCGAACCAGTTAATTGCACGAATGTTCTAGCGGTCATTTAAAAGAGAAACAGGGGGACAGCCATGGCAGACAAAACAGTTTTAGTCACGGGGGGAGCGGGTTACATTGGCTCCCAGGCGGTATTGAGTCTGCAACGGCGCGGTTATCGGGTCATCGTGCTAGATAACTTGGTCTATGGTCACCAAGATTTAGTGGCGTCGGTGCTCAAAGCGGAATTAATCGTTGGGGACACAGGCGATCGCCCTTTGTTAGATCAAATATTTGCAGACCACAAAATCGATGCGGTGATGCACTTTGCGGCCTATGCCTATGTCGGGGAATCGGTCACAGCGCCCGCCAAATACTATCGCAATAACGTGGTCGGGACTTTAACACTCCTGGAGGCGATGATCGCAGCGGGAGTCACGCAGTTTGTCTTCTCTTCCACCTGTGCCACCTACGGCGAACCAAGCGAAATTCCCATCCCCGAAGCTCATCCCCAAAACCCGATCAACCCCTACGGCATGAGTAAGCTGATGGTGGAAAAAATGCTCTGGGATTTTGACCGGGCCTATGGGTTGCGGTCGGTGATGTTTCGTTATTTCAACGCCGCTGGGGCAGACCCAGAGGGCAACCTAGGAGAAGACCACAACCCCGAAACCCACTTGATCCCCCTGGTGCTCTTTGCGGCCCTCGGTCAACGGGAGCATATTTCAATTTTTGGTACCGATTATCCTACCCCCGACGGCACTTGCGTCCGGGATTATATCCATGTGAGTGACCTCGCCGATGCCCATGTTTTAGGTCTGGAATATTTACTGCAAGGGGGCGCTACCGATGCTTTTAACCTCGGCAATGGCAACGGTTTTTCGGTTAAAGAGGTAATTGAGGCTGCCCGCAAAATTACCGCCAAAGAGATCAAGGCGATCGCCACCGACCGTCGCCCCGGTGATCCCCCCAGCCTTGTGGGGAGCAGTGAAAAAGCCCGCACAGTTCTGGGTTGGCAACCCCAATATGCTGATCTAGAAACTATTTTGCAACACGCTTGGCACTGGCACCAACGGCGGCATGGTTAACCTAGCAGTCAGGAAAATTGGCGATCGCCCAGCAGAAACTCCCGAATTCTGAAAGAGAAAGGAACTCAACCAGATAAAATAAAAAGCCACTACCCCGCTTGTCCACTTTCTAAACTCAAGAGGATATACAACATTGTCTCGTCGTTATCTCTTTACCTCCGAATCCGTCACCGAGGGACATCCCGATAAAATTTGTGACCAAATCTCCGATGCAATTTTAGACGCCGTACTTGCTGCTGATCCCAGTAGCCGTGTTGCTGCTGAGGTTGTGACCAATACCGGTTTGGTGCTGATTACGGGTGAACTAACAACCCAAGCGAATGTGAATTTTATCCAGGTGGCTCGCCAGAAAATCAAAGAAATTGGCTACACCAATGCCGACAATGGCTTTTCTGCCAATAGCTGCTCTGTGATGGTTGCCCTGGATGAACAATCCCCCGACATCGCCCAGGGGGTCACCAGCGCCCAGGAGCAACGGGACAAACTCAGTGACGACCAACTCGATGAAATTGGTGCCGGAGACCAGGGGTTAATGTTTGGCTATGCCTGCAACGAGACACCCGAATTCATGCCTCTCCCCATTAGTTTGGCCCATCGTTTGTCTCTGAAATTGAGCCAAGTACGCAAAAGCGGTGAACTGCCTTACCTCGGCCCCGACGGTAAAACCCAAGTAACGGTGATCTACGAGGACGGCAAACCCGTGGGGATCGATACGATTTTGATTTCGACCCAACACACAGAGACCATTGGGGCACTCACAGACAATACGGAGATTCAGGCCAAGATCAAGGCGGATCTGTTGGAGAAAGTGATTAAACCTGTTTTTGTCGGGGCAACGGTGGGTTTAAGTGACAGTACGAAGTTCCTGGTAAACCCCACTGGTAAGTTTGTCATTGGTGGCCCCCAGGGAGATTCTGGACTTACGGGCCGCAAGATTATTATCGATACCTACGGTGGCTATTCTCGTCACGGGGGCGGTGCTTTCTCCGGCAAAGATCCCACTAAGGTAGACCGCAGTGCTTCCTATGCTTGCCGTTATGTGGCGAAAAATATTGTCGCAGCGGGCCTTGCGGAAAAATGTGAGGTGCAGGTGAGCTACGCGATTGGGGTTGCCCGTCCAGTGAGTGTGATGATCGAGACCTTTGGTACTTGCACTGTGGATGAGGATCGGTTGCTTGAAGTCGTGCAGAAACATTTTGAACTGCGTCCGGCGGGGATTATCCAGGCTTTCGATCTGCGCAATTTACCGAGCCAACGTAATGGGCGTTTTTATCAGGATGTGGCCGCCTATGGACATTTTGGTCGGACAGACTTAGATCTTCCCTGGGAACGTTTGGATAAGGTAGATATTCTCAAACAGGAACTGGCCACGGCAACAGTTGCCTAGTTTTCTTGCGTACTGACGTCCTAAACCTAAAAAGCTAATTAAATTTCCCCTGGTGCTTCTTCTGGCAGTGGGGGATTTTTGTTGAGTTGGCGATCGCCGCGTTTGAGGGCATCTGCAAGCATGGCTTCGCCGACAACGACATTAAGCTGATCCCCCAGGAGCATCACCAGGGCGCTGAGTTGGAGCCAGAGCATCAGAATAATCGCCGTCCCCACAGCCCCATAGACACGGTTATATTGGCCAAAGTTGGCAACATAGAGGCGAAATAGAGAAGAGATAATCGCCCAGGAAACAGCTCCCAGAACGGCACCGGGCAAAATGGGCATCCCTTTAATCAGGCGACTAGAACCCATGCTGTAGATAAAAGCAAAGGCAATGGAAACGATCGCCAAGGCGACGGGCAGGCTCAAAAAACGCCAGAGAATGACCAACAGATTTGCCAGATCATAGTTGATCTCCATATCGACAATCAGATTTTGGATAAAGAGAATCGAAAAACACAGGGCGAAAAAGGCAATGAGGGCGATCACTAAGCCAAAGGACATCTGTTTGAGTTTGCGCAGGGGATGACGCCGATCAGGGGGACTCGTCAGAATGTTAATCACCATCGCAATAATGCCCGTCCCTAACCCCAACGCTAACGGGAAACTCAGCAGCCGCCAGAGGGTGACCAAAACATTGACCCCCGTCGTATCTACAGGTAAGCGCACAATTAAATCGAGTCCGACTTTAATGACGCTATCGCCCACCAGCACCAGAAATGAGGCAAAAATCAAAAGGGCGATCGCCCCCAGGGTAATAAAAATCGACATCAACTTTGCTTTCCAGAAAGGACGCCGTTGTTCCGGGGGGATTTCGTGGATTTGATCGAGGGCATTCATTGCCGCACTCAGCGCTCCGGACGAGACCCAGATCGTCGCGACAAAACTCACCGAAAATAAACTTCTACTGGGAGTTTTGCTAATTTCTGCCGCGAACTCCCGCAGAAGCGTCCATACCGACACCGGCATCACATCTTCGTAATAGCTCGCCAACTGTAGAATGGTTTGGTTATCGAGGGTGGCCGTGAATAAGCCTAGGGCCGTCAACGCCATAATAATCGTCGGGAACAAGGACAGCATGACGTTAAAGGCAATCTCCGCCGAAAGCCCCAACAGTCGCCGTCGTAACGCCTGGCGGATCGTCCAATACAGCGTTCGGTGATTAAGAAATAAAAAAAATCGCAAAAAACGTTTCATCGCCTGACCGATCGGGGCAACATATTTTCTGGAGCGCGTTTATGCAGCTGCATTTGCTGAAACATTTTGAGATTCCAAGAAGTACAGTACCACTACCTATTAGTTTATCGGTCAAAACTCCCTTGGCGATCGCCTCGCTTCTCCCCCCAAAGCACAAAGCCACATCAGGCCGCTGTCGCACTACCCAAAAATTATCTGGTCAGCTGACAGGATTATCAAGTACATCTTTATGACGAAAATCACGCCCAAAGTTTACCAATGGTGCGATATTTGAGAGATTGCTGCCGAAAAAAAATCTTTTTCAATCTTAATAAAAAGTAGTGGGAAAATACCAATAAAAAATATAGAAATACGACCCAGAACTTTTTATTTTTCTCTAGGTTATAAATCCTTCAAAAGAGTCAAATGATCCCCGAATGTGGGGAATCATCCCTCAACCCCATCGGGGCAAGCCTTACTTTCTAAAGTGATTTTTCTGGTTAATGGCTTAAATCCTCTATTTTTAAGGACAATTCTCTTATTGAATAATTTTTAAATCGGTCAAAAAATAAGATAAAGAAAAAATTAAATTTTTTAAGCCATTTGTTATTACTTTTTATAAAAACAAGCCGTTGTTGCAGGGGAAAATAGCGACAATATTATTAGCCCTACATTACTTTTTTGATGGTGGAGGTAACTGATATGTTACACCCTACAATGCACCAATCCCTAAGTCTGTTGCTAGTCCCCCTCGGTTTAGTCCTGGCCACAGCCCTAGGCCCCCAGAAAAATCTCAATGCCCAATCCTGCAACGTCTATATGGGTCAAGCGGTGACTGGCGCGAGTATCAATGTGGATCGTTGTTCCATCCGGCGGGCCAGTGAACGTAGTGTTAACTTTACGTACTACCTCGGCCAAATGAAGATTAATGCCCAGGCCCATTGTTGGGATAACACCTGGACGAGCTTCCATGATGGTGTGACCCATAGCCCCAGATCCACGGCCACCCAAAATATGCTGAACTTTGTCTGTGATGGTAATCCTGGTAATACGGGCGCGAATGATACTGCTTTTGTCTTTGCTCCCCCCTCGAATGTCCGCACTTACCCCAATGGGCCAATTTTGTGCACCGTGCGATCGCGCCAAACCATCAACCTCTACGGCAACCAAGGAAATTGGTTCTATACTGATGTCTGCGGCGGCATGGGGATGATTCACTCTAGCCAAATTCGTTTCTAGGAACGGATAGTTAAGGCTCAATGTTGAGGCCCAAGATTGGGCAAGGGGTGGGGAATTTTTGGCCTTGGGTTGACGCCTCGCTCAATGGAAAAATTATTTCGGTAATTTTTCGGCGGTTTCGTAAAAGATCAACAACGCAATGTAACAAACCCCAGGGGAGAGATACACTACATGGTAGCGCTGGGGTTATTTGATCAAATCAGTGAGGAAAGCATGCCCATCAATAACGCACCACAATTAGAGCGTCTACTCTCTTTAGTCAAGGAAGGTCAGCTTACCCAGGAGGAGTTTGGTGTACTCCAGGCTCACTTTGACCTCAAAATAACTCCCACCCCTCAAGGTACGACGAATCAGGCGACTGCGGCCCCAGAGTCTCCATCGACGGAAGAAAAAACCGCCGATTCTTTTTGGAAGAAGCCGATTTTTGGCAACAAGAGCTTGGTGGAGAAGGTCACAAACTATTTTGCGAAGCCTGCGGTTCCGCCTTATTCTCTTGATCGCTATGGGCAGCTTTGGAAGCAACTTGAAACGAAGGCGATCACCCTCCAGGGCTTGGAAAATCGAAAATTCGGCAATCAGGAGTTCCTTGATTTCTTTCGGATTCGGATTTTAATCGATCTGAACATGGGCACCTTCAAAAACCTCAAGAATACGATTGATTTGTTTGAGGTGATGTTATTTTCCCTTGAAAGTTTTGTCTTGATTAACGAAACGGAATTTCTGTATCGCAGCCCGACTCAGCTTAAGGTCTACGAGGCGATCGCCGATATTTTAGACCACCATACCGACAGTACCGAAATTGTCCTTGAAATGAAAGCGAGAGTTACCCCTTTCCTCAAGGAATTTAAAACCGATGAGGGCCTGCGGGTCACCAAAAACTATATTTTGGCAATTAAAGAGGTCAGTCGTTATAAAAGTGGCGTGAAGTTGCTGAACATTCTACGGAACCTAAAATCCCGCTATTCTCTGCTGTTATCAACCTTTAAACTAGCTCAGGAAGTATTGACACAGCCGATTGGCACCGATCTAGAGGTTTTGGAACAGCGGGTTTCGGAGATCGAGGAAACGGTTTACACGCTGTGTTCGGCGATGGGGATGCCGAGGAACCAAAATAACCTTTTGGGCCACGTCAAAGTGTTTCACTTTCTCGCATTGAACTATCGCAATAAAAATGCAGGGGCTGAGTTTAAGGCTCTCCTGGGGGATCTCAGAAAGTGGGAGCAAATTGCCGGGGAGTTACAGACGATTAAAGACACCTATCCCCCCAATGATTATGATGTGCCGGATATTTTTAAGCAGGATTTCCCCGGTTTACCCCTTTATCAGAAATACCAGCGTTTTTTGAATATTCGTAAGGCATAGGGGACGACGGTGCTGGATTTTTTCAGAGGTCAAGACTCAGTGTGGAATTGGCAAAGGGCTTCTTGGGCGATCGCCTGCCAGGATTGTCCAGTTTGTTGGGCGATCGCCTTAACGTCTTCGTATTCCGGTTGGACGTTGTAGATTTTGTCGCCCCGGTAGCCGATTTTCAGTTGAATCTCTCCAGCAGGGGTGGCAACGGTTTCAAAGCGCCGCTGGAGAATTGACCGGGTTTGAGTGTGGCGACGGATGCCGAGGGTGCTGGTTTCGGTGAATAGAATTGCTTCGCAAATCTCGACCAATGCCACGGGACAAATCACCGTTAGGAGAGTACCCAAGCGATTTTTTTTCATCGTGATCCCCTGGGTGAAAACGTCTAATGCCCCGGCTACTTGTAATTTTTCGCAGGCATAGGCGATCGCCTGGGGATTGAGATCATCAATTTGGGTTTCGAGGGTAACTATGGTTTCCAAGTGGGGCGTTTCTGGCTGGTGGCCGATCCAGAGCCGCAATAAATTCGGCAAGGGTAAATCAATGGTGCCGGAACCCAGGGCAATTTTTGCGAGGGTCATGGCGGGTGGCTGACAAAAGTCCGTTGCTAACGTGGTGGCGATCGCCGCGCCGGTGGGAGTGACTAATTCTTTTTCGATGCCATTGCTATAAACCGGAACCTGTCGTTGTTGCCAGAGTTGAAGCACCGCTGGTACCGGGACGGGCAAAATTCCGTGGGCTGCTTTCACCGTGCCGCCCCCAGTGGGCATCGGCGCACAATATAGTTCATCAATCTCTAACCAATCTAGTCCTAAACAAGTCCCCACAATATCCACCAGGGCATCGGTCGCGCCAACTTCGTGGAAATGTACTTGCTCTGGGGTTGTACCGTGAACCGTTGCTTCGGCGATCGCCAAATTCTGAAAAATTGCCAAACTCCAGCGTTCAACCCGCTCTGGTAAACCTGCCCCTTTAATCATGGCCTGAATTTCTGGCAGGTGGCGGTGGGGGGCATGGTCAGCATGATGGTGATGAGTCTGATCCTGGGAGTGATCATGGTCATGGTGAGCTGCCTTAGTTTTGAGATCCACAAAGACCTTTGTCGCCCGCTGTCCTTGACGAATCACCGTTTCCGCCCGAAGATCGTATTCAGCGGCGATTCCCAAGCGATTTAGCTGATTTTTGAGATATTCCAGCGGTACGCCCCCATCTACCAATGCACCGAGACACATATCTCCTGCAATCCCCGTCGGGCATTCGAGATAGGCAATTTTTTTCATAGCGGCAAAAACAATGGCTAATTATTATTCACTCCACCCGAAAAATCCCCAACAACGGGATTTAGAGGCGATCGCCCAACAACTCCGGGCTGGGGCCGTGATGTTATATCCAACAGATACAGTGTACGCCATTGGTTGTGATCTCACCGCAAAGCAAGCCGTGCAAAAAGTGCGCCAACTCAAGCGCCTCGCCAACGACAAACCCCTCACTTTCCTCTGCTCGTCCCTGTCAAATATTTCTGAATATGCCCTCGTCAGTGACGAAGCTTACCGGATCATGAAACGGGCAATTCCTGGCCCCTATACCTTCTTACTTCCCGCCACAAAACAGGTGCCGAAGCTGGTGATGAGCCCCAAACGCCGCAGCACCGGGATTCGTGTCCCCGACCATGCGATCTGCCAGGGTTTACTCCAGGCCCTCGGCAATCCGATTATTTCCACCTCGGCCCACTTGCCCGACGAAGATGGTGAACCCTTTACCCTCGGCCTTGAAAAAGCGCGCCTCTTTGATGCCCTAGAACCCCTTGTGGATATCATCATCGACAGTGACAGCGAGCCCGGCACCAAGACTTCAACAATTCTCGACTTTTGCGATCGCCAACCGACCCTCATCCGTAAAGGCCTCGGCTGGGATGCCCTCGAAGGCTGGCTTGATGTGGTCGATCTTTCCGACGCCACACAATAAAATCCTTCCCTGGGGAAGGTGGCCAATCTTCTCCCCTTGAGGGGAGCTAGAGGGGTGTTATGAGGGGAGCTAGAGGGGTGTTAGTACTAGAATCTTTCTATTGTTAGCCCCGTTGTCCAGTAATGATATAAGAAACGCGCTGGGCAATATTTGTCGCGTGGTCAGCCATCCGTTCTAGATCCCGGATAATCAACGCCATCAAAATAAACGGTTCAATCACCCCAGGCTGATTTTGCTGCTGGGCCAGGGCTGCATAAATGCGATCATAATCATCATCGACCCGATCATCTAATCTCTTTACATAAGCACCGGCATTGGGATCTAGATCCGCCAGGGCCACCAAGCTTGTGGACAACATCAACTGGGCATGTTCCGACATCCCTTCAATATCCGCCATCAGAATGTGGGTCGGATAGGGGACTAAACGCATCGACTTTTCCGCCAAATCCTCAGCATAATCAGCGATCCGCTCCAAATCTCGCACCAACTGCATAAACGCACTCACAAACCGACAATCTTGGCTCACTGGGGCCTTCAGAGTCAGCATTGCCGAGCAATCAGCTTCAATCCGGCGATAGTAGCGGTCGATTTCTTTATCTAAGGCCCGGAGCGTTTCATAGGCCTCTAAATCTTCTTTAAACAGACAATTATGACCCAAACGAAAGGCTTGCTCGACCAGCGCCCCCATCCGCAAAACTTCTTGTTCTAAACGTTGTAAGGAACGTTCAAATTGCGTTCGTTCTCTTTGGGGTGGCTGATGAAACAATTGCATAGATTTTAAATTGCGTTTCTTTATATCGCTTTTTATAGAGACTATTCTTACATTATAATTCCAAAGTTTAAAAAAGATTAAGTTATAATTTGGTTAACGATTTTTCTGAGCAGTTTTCTTTGTAAAAAGAGGCACTTTATGGGCGAAATCAAGGGCATTTTAGTCGTCAGGAAGACCTAACTCTGGTGGAACTTTGGGGGGTGTAGATTCTCCTGGAGAGTTTGTTCTGTAAGAATTCTGAGATTCTGCAACCCGTGGTAAATTGCTGTTTAAATTGACAGAGGTAAGTGGTTGCTTTGTTTGGTTAAGGGGAGAACGTCGCCGTTGGGAAAGTTGCTCTTCATTTGTATTTTCTGCTACCAATTCATACAAAAGGGCCAACTTTGTCGATGATTTACCTTTGCGTAAAATCCGCCCTAAACGTTGTACATATTCTCGACTCGAACCACTACCGGAGAGAATAATCGCCACCCGGGCATTGGGTACATCAACCCCCTCATTCAAAACATGGGAAGTCACCAGGATATGGTATGTTTCGCGACGAAATTTTTCGAGGATTTGGTGCCTTTCCTTGACCGGAGTCTGGTGGGTAATGGCGGGAATTAAAAAGTCCTGGGAGATACGATAAACAGTGGCATTATCGTTGGTAAAAATTAGAATTTTTTCGGGGTAATGACGCTCGATCAACTGGGCGAGGGTGCGCAATTTTCCGGCGGTGCCAGCGGCGATATCTTTGGCCTGACGGTGGGCTAACATGGCACGGCGACCCGCAGCGGAACGACAACTGAGCGCAACAAAATTTTGCCAACCTTCGAGGGAACCCAGATAAATATTATTGTCCCGGAGAAATTGGTTGCGGGTGGCGATGAGTTGTTGATATTGGTCAGCCTCGGTGATGGTCAGAGGAATTTTGAGCTGAATAATTTGGTGCTCGGCTAGGGCTTTCCCGGAGAGGGAACTGGGAGTGCGGTCATATACGACAGGCCCAATGAGGTGTTTTAGATCTTGCTCACGGCCATCGCTCCGGTCGGGGGTGGCAGTTAAACCGAGACGATAGGGGGCAATGGAATATTCGGCGATCGCCCGGAAAAAGTCACTGGGTAAATGGTGACATTCATCGAAAATAATCAGGGCATATTGGTTTCCGAGGGTTTCTGCGTGGATCGCGGCGCTGTGGTAGGTGGCAATCAAGATAGGGGTGCGATCACGGGAGCCGCCTCCCAACAGCCCCACATCAATGTTCGGAAAAGCGGTGCTGAGCTGGGCATACCATTGGTGCATCAAATCGAGGGTAGGCACCACCACCAAGGTTGTGCGGGGAGTGCTGGCCATGGCCAGTTGGGCGAGGTAGGTTTTTCCGGCAGCAGTAGGTAAGACCACAACCCCCTGGCGATCGCCTTTTTTCCAGGCTAACAAGGCTTCCCGTTGGTGGGGATAGGGTTCGAGGGGGAAGGCCGGATCAAAATCTAGGGGTGAAAATTGTTGGGCCGCATCGATAAAATCTACCCCTTCGTTTCGTAACCGTTCCACGAGGGGACGATAATCCTGGGCCGAGAGCCTAAATTTTTCAATGCGATCATCCCAAGTGACGAAATCTAGCCAAGTTTTACCCTGGGGTGGGGGATGGAGGATCAGGGTGCCCCGGTCATAGGTGAGTTTAGGTCGTCGTCTCATCACCGATAATGCGGTCGAGTTGCCAAAGGATCTGATTACCTTCTCGTTTGACCCGGGAGACAATCCAATTGCGCCAAGTCCATTCATGGCCCCGACTGGTGACGGCACTGGCATTTACATCCATTAGATCTGCCAACTCAGAACTACTAATAAAATAACCATTTTCCGCAATTTCATCGGCAATGCGGAGACTTTCGATGAGGTCTGTTAAGCGCTTAACTCGTTCATGGTAGGGCAGGGTAATGTCTTCAGGGGCAAGGCTGGTGAGATCTGTCATGGGCTCTTGGGGAGATGGATTCGGCGTTACAACGTTAGATTTTGGGTAATCTATCGTCAATTGTGGCGGGCTGTTGGTGCTCGTACCTCTAGATTTTGGTAGATCTTTGGTTGCATTGGGGCTGCGTAGGTTAGGAGCTTGACCCCGGGCAAAGCCATTGGCGATCGCATCGGCCCGTTCATTCCCCGCCTCACCGCTATGGCCTTTGACGTGACACCAAGAGATGGTCGGTTGGTTCAGTTGATTGAGCTGCTGCCAGAGGTCTTGATTTAAAACGGGGTTGCCGGTGGCGGTTTTCCAGCCCTTTTTTTGCCAGCCTTTAATCCATTTGGTGATGCCGTCGATGACATATTTGCTATCGGTAAAAAGGCGTACTGGTTCCTGCTGAGGACAGTCGCGGACAAATTCGAGGGCCTGGATTGCGGCTTGCATTTCCATGCGGTTATTGGTGGTTTCGGGTTGGCGATCGCCCATTTCCAGAACGGTGCCATCGGTAAACTGGATCACCACTCCCCAACCACCGGGGCCAGGATTGCGAATACAGCCACCGTCGGTATAAATGCGGTCAATTGTGCGTTGTTGTGCCATGAAATACGGGGAAAGAACAATGGAGATGGGGAAAACAGCAGTGGCAGCGCTTAATTATTCAGCCCAAGGATCTGTCGGTAGCGGTGAGGATGGGGCATTGAGCACTGTTTCGATGGCCTCTAAACGCTCCTGGGCTTGGACAAAATCCGGCGCAAGATGCAAGACGCGACGGTAGTTGATTTGGGCGTTTTCTAGTTTGTTGAGTTGTTCGAGGGTGAGGCCCCGCTGATACCAAGCTTCGGTGAGGTCTTCTTGCAATTCGATGGTGGTATTCCAGCTCTTGAGGGCCGCTTGCCATTGTTCAAGGGCCATGAGCACATAACTGTGATCGCGCCAAATGAGAACATTATCGGGGGCTAACAGAATTGCTTGTTTGAGGGATTCGAGGGCTTGGTCATATTGCTTGAGGCGACCAAAGGCACTGCCCCGGTTATGCCACACGGCCGCGATGGTTGGATTAAGTTCAATTACCTCATCCCAGGCGGCGATCGCCCCGGCAAAGTCCCCCTGATCGGCTTTTGTCAGACCAGCCTGAAATAAGGCCTCAATTGTTGGAGGAGTGTCCTCGATTGTGGTTTCCCTGATCTCCGTGGTTTCTTGGGTGAATTCCTCTGGTGCCTCTTGGGTTGGCGGTTCTGATGCTTCTGGATTGAGCGTTTCCGGAGTTTCAGGCAGGGGCTCCACCATCATTTCTGCTTCGGGGGTGGTAACTGGTTCTGCTACTTCTGGGGGTATTTCTTGGGGTTGTGCTGATGTTGGGGTATTTTCTGGGGCCACTTCTTGCTCAGCGAGTTGATCTGCACCAGCATATTCCCAAATTTCAATGGCGATTTTTCCGCGTCCGGTCACTAATTTTTGCCCTGTATCCCCGAAAGCACGGGCGAAACGCTGTAGCTTTGGTGAGTTTTTAAAGGCATTACTGATATAGAGCAGTCGTGTGCCAACCTGTTGTTGTTGGGGGGGTTGTGCCTGTGCTAGTATTTGCGTACTGTAGCGTTCTAACCATGCTTCCCAGGCGGTGACTTTACCGCGAATCCCCAAATCAGCGATAAATACTTCTAGGCGATCAGGCTGCCATCCCCGCGAGATTCCCTGGAGGAGCTGCGCCAATAAAAATTCAAAATCTGCGTCGGTGAGGGGGGGAAGGTCTACGGTGGGTGTTTGGCCCCGACCCTGAGAGGGAGAAAATAGCTTTTTTAACCAACCCGCCATATCCTTAATAATCCTTTTGCTTGCTCTAGTCGTTCTTGTACTCACCCATTTTATGTTGTTAACCCCCAGATATTAGACATTGGACGTTAGATATCGATTCTTTATCGTTGCTGCTGGATCCATAACTGTTTACTGATCGCCGTCCTTTACCGAATTTTTCGTTGTTTCCCATGGCCTACGAACCGCTCCACCACAAATATCGTCCCCAGACTTTTGCGCAGTTGGTTGGCCAAGAGGCGATCGCCACAACCTTGAGTAATGCCCTCGAACAGCGACGCATTGCCCCGGCCTATTTATTCTCAGGGCCACGGGGGACAGGGAAAACCTCCAGTGCACGGATCTTGGCTAAGTCTCTAAATTGTCTAAATGCAGCCCAACCGACGCCCCACCCTTGTGGCGAGTGTGAAGTTTGTCGGGCGATCGCCAACGGGTCAGCCTTGGATGTGATTGAAATTGACGCCGCGAGTAATACGGGCGTTGATAATATCCGCGAACTCATCGAGCGATCGCAGTTTGCCCCAGTGCAATGTCGCTACAAAGTTTATGTAATTGATGAATGTTTAACCGGAGATACTTTAGTCACTACTCGCAAAGGGTTAATGCGGCTTGATGATCCAAATCTTAAGGGTCAGGACGTTTTAAGTTTTTCTGAAACGACGGGTAATTGGGAATATAAAAAAGTTCTCCGTTGGCTCGATCAAGGGCAAAAACGAACCTTAACGATCAAAACTGCCAATAGAAAAATTCGTTGTACAGATAACCATTTAATTCGGACAGAACAAGGATGGGTTCAAGCCAAAAACGTCGTCGCCGGAATGAAGATACTATCCCCTGTGAATGCGGTTGCGGCGCACAGATCTACAAATATGGAACTGATGGTCGAATCCGTCGGTTCAAGCGAGGACATCAATTTAAGGGCAATAAATACGGCACAAAATCATACGAGTTATCTGCAATCTTGGCACAAGCAGAAAAAATCAAACCCCAATGTCAATGTGGCTGTGGTGAATTCTTGGATATTCCCCCATTTCTCCAGCAAAAAGGCAAAGGAATCAAAAGTATTCAGTACTACTGGCAACAACATCCCTTTAAACGGGGACATGGTATGTGGCAGAACAGAACAACCCATTTCCTCGCCAAACTCCAATACCTCTCTTCAGAACAATTGGGACTGGTCTACGGTACATTACTCGGTGACGGCAGCATCGATTACCCCAATAGCCATAGTCGATTTCCACGATTACGCTGGACCCATGGTGATCGCCAAACAGAATGGCTTAAATATAAACTCTCTCGCCTTCCAGAGCTTCAACCAAGTTGCCAACGAACGCTTAATGCTGGCTATGGACAGTGGTCAATTACAGCCAGAACCATCTGCCATCCCCAACTCTGTGAAGTCGAAAAAATCGTTAAACCAAACGACTCACAGAAAACTCTCTCAACAGATTGGCTACAAAGAATTAACGCAGAAGGAAGAGCATGGTGGTACATGGACGATGGCTCTCTCTCAATCAACGCTACTGGAAGCCCAAGTATCCAATTTCACACAGAAGGGTTTTCTGCCACAGAAAATCAACAAATTGCCCAATGGCTTATTGACTTGGGATATCCCGCAAAATCTCTCCATTACACCCGTAAACAAACCCAAAAAATCTACTACTACGTCAAATTGGGAGCGAAAGCCACGAGAAAATGGGTTCGCGACCACAGACAATTTTCAATCACCTCAATGGACTACAAATTTCGAGACAGTTGAAGCCGTCACATGGGGCGAAATTGAATCTGTTTACGATATTGAAGTTGAAGAAAATCATAATTTTGTCGCTAATGGGCTATTGGTTCATAACTGCCATATGTTGAGTGTGGCGGCGTTCAATGCCCTCCTGAAAACCCTCGAAGAACCCCCTGCCCACGTTGTATTTGTCCTGGCAACAACGGATCCCCAAAGGGTTTTACCCACGATTATTTCCCGCTGTCAACGGTTTGACTATCGACGCATTCCCCTCGATGCGATGGTCGCCCACCTACGGAAAATTGCCCATTTAGAAAATATCGATATTCCCCTCGAATCGGTGACGTTAATTGCGCAAATTGCCAACGGAGGGTTGCGGGATGCAGAAAGTTTATTGGATCAACTGAGTTTATTGTCCGGTGAAATTACCCCTGATAAGGTCTGGGATTTAGTAGGGGCCGTGCCGGAGCGGGATCTATTGCAATTACTCCAAGTGATTCACAGCAATGATCCAGAGGCAGTCATTCAACAATGCCGGAGCCTGTTAAACCGAGGCCGGGAACCCCTGGTTGTGCTGCAAAATTTGGCGAGTTTTTATCTAAATTTGCTCATTGCCAAAACTGCCCCCCAACGGGGAGATCTGATCGCTGTGACCCAACCGACGTGGGAAATTCTTTGCCAGGAAGCAAACCAGTGGGAGCTTTCAACTATTTTGCAGGGACAGCAACACCTCAAAGAAAGTGAATATCAACTCAAAAATACGACCCAACCGCGTCTGTGGTTAGAAATTACCCTGTTGGGATTACTTCCCGCTGCTTTTGGACAGACCCAAACTACTCGAACCGCGACCACTCCTTTAAATACTCAGATCAATCTACAAACGCAGCCTACCGCGACACCGCCGACTTCTCCGGCACCTCCACAGGACATCCCCCATCCCTTTGGGGAAACACCCCCTGCAACCAATGGCCACGGCTCTGGAACGCCCCCCTCTCCGGTAGACACTCAAGTTCACCAAGTTCCTCCCAAACCCGAAGTTCCCCAAGTTCCGGCCCCTGTACCAGAAGCAAAGGCGATCGCCAAAGCGCCACCGCCCCAGGATGTAATCCCTCCAACGGTTCAGTCCACCGAGCCACCCCCTTTATCACCGTCACCTCCTGCAACCACAAGCCCGACAATTTCGGCCCTGGAACGGGAGGAACTATGGCAAGGCATTGTGCGCCAACTGCCCCTGTTGAGCCAGTCTTTGTTTCGAGACCATGGCAAACTGCTCCAGCTTACAGAGCACACCGCCCTCATCGGCATTAAAAGCGCCAACTTACTCAAAATTGCCAAAAATAAAACCCTCCAGCTTGAGGCGGCCTTTGAAAAAATCTGTGGCAATCCCCTTAAGGTGACCTTACAAGTGGGCCATGGTTTAGAAAATGGCCAGGGGGGAATATCAGTAACCCCGATTTTATCTACGCCTGCACCAGCACCAACAGTTATTTCTCCGGCGCAAAATCCTGTCGAGATGCCGCCGCCCCCGGTTACGGAAACCCCGCAGCCCATGGCCCCACCGCCCCTAGGGTCGCCAACAAAATCAGCACCAGATCCAAAACCTCCGGAACCAACACCAACGGCGCACCGCACAGCGGATCTCGGAGAGACCGCCCCGCCAGCCCCAGCGGTTCCTCCCCTCGTTGAGTCAGCATCATCGCCTGAACCCACAGCCGCAGCAGAGATCCCAGAAACGACCGATGATATCCAGGCGATCGCCCAACAGTTTGCAGAATTGTTTGACGGAGAGGTGATCGAACTGACTCACTTTGTCCCCCCAGAAGAAACGGATGTGCAGGTTGTGCTGCCTAGCGAACCCGAAAAATCTCCGCCATCTGTTCCCGAACCACCAACTACCCCCGTTGTCCAAGGCCGTCCACCTGTGCCAGTTGCCCCGGACGATGAGATTCCGTTCTAAGAACCTCGTATCATTGGTGGTGATGTCTCTTGGATGAAGAAGCTCCTATGACTTTACAGCGCACGCCCCTCCATGACCTCGCCATTGCAGCGGGTGCCAAATTTGTACCGTTTTCCGGTTGGGAGATGGCCGTGCAATACAAAGGCCTAAAGGTGGAGCATCAGGCGGTGCGCACAGAGGTGGGAATGTTTGATATTTCCCACATGGGCAAGTTTCAGTTGGCTGGGGAAAACCTCATTGCAGCCATGCAAAAACTGGTGCCTTCAAATCTGGCACGACTTGCTCCCGGTCAAGCGCAATACACCGTGCTACTCAATGACCACGGCGGCATCATCGATGATGTGATCTACTATCACCAGGGCGATCGCCAGGGCTTTTTGATTGTGAATGCGGCCACCACCCAGAAGGATTGGGACTGGTTAACGCGCCATTTGACAGCGCAGGGGATCACCTTAACCGATGTCTCCCAAGAAAATATCTTGCTGGCGATCCAAGGCTCCCAGGCGGAGAAAGCCCTGCAACCTGTTGTGGAAAATTTAGACTTAGCGACCCTGAAGCTGTTTAACCACGGTCAAGGACAAATTTTCGGGGAAACGGCTTTTATTGCCCGGACTGGCTACACCGGCGAAGATGGCTTTGAGGTGATGGTCGCGCCGACAGCAGGGAAAAAACTTTGGAGCGCTTTAATCGATGCGGGGGTGATGCCCTGTGGTTTGGGAGCACGGGATACGCTGCGACTAGAGGCCGGGTTACACCTCTATGGTCAGGACATGGACGACGACACAACCCCCTTGGAAGCGGGTTTGGGGTGGCTGATCCACTGGCAAGAAAAAGATGCGTTTATCGCTAGGGATATTTTGCAGACCCAAAAAGCAGCAGGTATTCAACGGCGTTTGGTGGGCCTAGAGATGCAGGGGCGCGGTATCGCTCGCCATGACTATCCTGTGCTCGTGAATGGTGAAGCAGTGGGCCTTGTGACCAGCGGTACGATGTCCCCCACCCTCGAAAAGGCGATCGCCTTAGCCTATCTCCCATTGGAATTTAGCAAATTGGGTCAAGCTGTCACCGTAGAAATCCGGGGCAAACAGTACCCAGCCCAGGTGGTGAAAAAACCTTTTTATCGTGCAGGTAAAAAATAGCTGATCAGTTAGCGATATTTTTTTAGCAGATTTTCAGAATCCTGGGGATCAAGGCCATCACCAAGGGCAGTCATGGCCCAGCCATTTTCCTCTCGGCGTAATTCGGCCATCAACATCCCCGTTTTACCTTGGTAGGTTTCTCCTGATAGTTTGTAATGGGCGATCTCTTGGTTGTTGCTCAGGTCAACGAGACGCACGAAGGCATTTTTAATCTGGCCAAATTCCTGGCCCCGTTGTCGGCCTTGGTAAATGGTGACGGTAAATAACAAGCTTTGGATCGTTGCAGGGACTTGCTCTAAATCGACAAAAATTTGCTCGTCATCCCCTTCGCCTGCGCCAGTGAGGTTGTCCCCTTGGTGGGCGATCGCCCCGGATTTGTGATTAAGATTGGCGTAATACACAAAGTCACTGGCACTGTTGAGTTTCCCTTGGGAATCTAAGCACAGAACCCCGGAGTCGAGGTCAATGCTACCGGCGGGCTTTTTAAAAATGCCGAGGAAACCGCCCCCTGAATTGCTGGTTGCCATGTCCCAGCCGAGGCCAAGCATCACTTTCTTGAGGCCAGGGGCTTCTTTTTTGAGGGAAATGCGGTTGCCTTTTTTCAGTTGAATTGCCATGGGCTTTTACCAAGCGAAACATCATTTAACAGAAGAACCAATGGGGGCGATCGCCGACAATTTTAGGTGCGGATGATCCCCTTGAATTTGGTGAAGATTCCACTCATTTTTAAAGAGAATCACTGGCCGTTCCCAGAGATCTTTGACGATCATCGTATTAAAAATTTTGCCCGCCTTTTCCAGGGCTTCCCAACCATTGGTGACCCAGCGCGCCACACTGTAGGGGATCGGTTCGAGCTTGCTATCTACGCCATATTCGCTTCTGAGACGATGTTGCACCACCTCAAATTGCAGTTGTCCAACGGCGGCTAAAATGGGTTCCCGCTTAAATTCATCGGCGGAATACATAATTTGTACGGCGCCTTCCTCCTGGAGTTCCTTGACCCCTTTTTGGAATTGTTTAAACTTCGAGGGGTTCGGATTTTTTAAATAGGCGAATAGTTCCGGCGAGAAGCAGGGAATGCCTTCATATTCCAATTTTTTGCCGCAATAAATCGTATCGCCAATGGCAAACACCCCCGGATTGTTCAAACCAATCACATCCCCCGCATAGGCTTCTTCGAGGGATTCGCGGCCCTGGGCAAAAAGCTTCTGGGGGCGAGATAGGCGCACTGTTTTTCCGGTGCGGGCATGGCTGACGGTCATATCCTTTTCAAATTTCCCGGTACAGACTCGCACAAAGGCAACGCGATCGCGGTGTTTCGGATCCATATTTGCCTGGAGCTTAAAGACAAACCCAGTAAATTCCGGGTAAGTCGGTTCCAAATCACCGAGGCTAGAAGCACGGGGCTCCGGCTTCAAGGCATATTCTAGGAACGCACTGAGGAAAAGTTGCACCCCAAAATTGGTCATTGCACTGCCAAAGAAAATGGGAGTTTGCTTGCCCGCATGGATCGCTTCTAGGTCAAAATCTGCGCCAATTTCTTCGAGAATTTCTAATTCTTCCTGGAGTTGTTCGTAAAGATCCGCATCTAAAATATCTTCGAGGGCCGGATCGTCAATTTTATAAACGGTTTCCGTGGCGGCCTTGGTGCCGTGGGCTGTCCGTTCAAATAGATGCACTTCCTTTAACCGACGATCATAAACTCCCTGAAATCTGTCGCCCATGCCAATGGGCCAATTTACCGCATAGGTTTGCAGACCCAGTTCCTGTTCAATTTCATCGAGGAGTTCTAGGGGTTCCCGCCCCGGACGGTCTAGCTTGTTGATAAAGGTAAAAATGGGCAGCGATCGCAGTTTGCAGACTTCAAATAATTTCCGAGTTTGGGTCTCCAGACCCTTGGCCGCATCCACCAGCATCACCGCATTATCCGCCGCTGCAAGGGTACGGTAAGTATCTTCACTAAAGTCTTGGTGACCAGGGGTATCCAGCAGATTAATTTGGTAACCGTTATACAAAAATTGCAGCACCGTCGAGGTAATGGAAATCCCCCGTTGTTGCTCCATCTCCATCCAGTCAGAGGTAACTTTGCGCTGTTCCCGGCGGGCTTTGACGGCCCCGGCTTCGTGAATGGCACCTCCGTATAACAAAAGTTTTTCGGTGAGGGTGGTTTTACCCGCGTCGGGGTGGGAGATGATCGCAAAATTCCGTCGCAATCGGACGGCTTCTTCTAGCTCTGTGTGCAATTCTGTCGCCATAAATCTGGTCTGGGGTTTGTGCTTCTGGATGAATGGTGCGTCTACAATTGTACTGCTTCAATCTCCCCCAGAAAGTCCTCTAGGCTTTTCCCGCTGAGAAAATCTAAGGTTTCAGCCCTAGGTAAATGCTGGTGGGGTGGGCAATGGGGACAAATTTGGCGATCGCCATGGTGCAAAGGCGTACCATCTTGAAAGTATTGCTCTAAATCCCGTTGCAGTTGGGTCAGCAGGGCGACCAGTTCAGTGTGGATGTGCTGATGCCAAGTCTGATCATATTGAAACGTCAGGGATTGGGGCGCTTGGCCTGGGGCGATAAACCAGTAGGTCATCGCGAGTTGCTCCGGCTGATAACCCGTGGTCTCGGCCATGACATAAAGATACAGTTTTGTTTGCCAGTGGTCTTTTAGATCATCGCTTTGGCGGGGTTGACGGTAGGTTTTCCAGTCGTAAATTTGGAGGGTATCAGCACCAAAATTGATCCAATCACAAATAATCGTGAGCAGGAAATCGTCCATCATCAGGGTGCGGCGGTATTCGGCGGCAGTTTGTTGCTGTTGGTCGAGGAGTTGGGGTTGGGCGGTGAGCAGGGCTTGGAGACTCTGGTGGAGATTGGGGTCTGTGGTAATTTGCGCTGGGGGCAAGCCTAGCTGGAGTTGTTGCATCGCCTGGTGAAACCGGATGCCCCATTGCTGATTTTCCAGATAATCTGGGTTGTTGGGAGCCGTCAGTTGCTCCAGATAAAGGGCTTGGAAGGCTGGCGGGCAATGTTGGAAGCGTTCGAGGTGGGCTTGGGATAGATAAAACATAAGAGATTTTCAGGGGCGATCGCCTTTCCCCTAGATTACAAAATCGGACATGAATTTTAAGGGAAAAGATTTGCCCAGCGATTGAGGGCCGGATCCTGCTGACAAATGGCGATCGCCTGGGCGCGTACATTGCGGATGTCGTTGATCGTGCCTGTTGCTGGGTTTGTCCGCACATCCATGCAAGCACAACCATAACCGTAACTGCCCACATTGGTCACCACCCACTGATCCGGCGCAAAATTCGGCCAGTCCCAATCTGTTGCTACCTGATGTCCCCCTTGAACGCCAATGATCCATTCCCGGTCGGCATCATAGAGAGAAATATTGCCTGGGGTCGGATTCGAGAACCAGCCACAGCGGGTTTCAAAGCTGGTGGAGGTTTGGGCAATGGGTTGTGGCGGCGATTGCGGTTGCGCCTGGGGTTGCGGTTGCGGCGGCCTTGATGTTGCGATGCCGCCACCTGTGCCTATTTCAGCAACGCCCTCATCACTAGCCCCAGAACGGGTTGCCGTATTGGTTGGTGGATCTTGGGCGGTCACATCTTCTGTCGGGGGAGTTTGCGGATCAGATCCAATGGTTACTTCACAGGCGCTTAAACCCAACAACACAGCGACAATCCCTAGCCGATAAATGTGCTTCACCATGGGTAATCTTCTCCAACGCTTCCAGTGATTGATGAAAAGCTGTCTATTTCAAAAAATAATTCTTTAATTATCCATCATCAACTTCCAGGATGGGCTTGCCGATGTTACGGGGTTGTTTCTTGATCTTTGCCCAAAAGGAAGGTTCATCAAATTGGTGATCGCTTGGCGACATCTTTTCTCCTGTAGCCCTATTTCCCATTGTGCCCGATCTTTTTCCGAGGTGAGAATAAAGGCGATCGCCCCTAAAAAAATCCCTGGCCCTCCTAGGCAGCAACCCATCCACTCGGAGGTTAAAATAAGCCACTGACCCTTACAACACGGAGAACCAAGAGTGGAAACGCGATACAGTGCCGCTGATATTGAAGCGAAATGGCAACAACAATGGCTAGAGCTTGGCTTAGACAAAACCCCTAGCCAAAGTGACAAGCCAAAATTTTACGCTCTGTCGATGTTTCCCTACCCCTCCGGCAAGCTCCACATGGGTCATGTGCGCAACTATGTGATCACCGATGTCATTGCCCGCTACAAAAGAATGCAAGGCTATCGGGTGCTCCATCCCATGGGCTGGGACGCTTTCGGGCTACCCGCAGAAAATGCGGCGATCGATCGGGGGATTCCGCCCGCAAAATGGACGTATCAAAATATTGCTCAAATGCGCGAGCAACTCAAACAGTTGGGCCTTTCTATCGATTGGGATCGAGAAGTAGCGACCTGTTCCCCCGACTATTACAAATGGACGCAATGGCTCTTTTTGCAGTTCTACAAAGCCGGATTAGCCTACCAAAAAGAAGCGGCAGTAAATTGGGATCCCATTGATCAAACGGTTTTGGCGAATGAACAGGTAGACGCGGAAGGCCGTTCCTGGCGGTCGGGGGCGATCGTGGAGAAAAAATTGCTGCGCCAATGGTTCCTGAAGATCACCGAATACGCCGAAGAACTTCTCCAGGATCTCAATACCCTCGACGGTTGGCCGGAGCGGGTAAAGTTGATGCAGGAAAATTGGATCGGCAAATCCACCGGGGCGCACCTGGAATTTCCCGTTGTGGGCAACGATGAAAAAGTGGCAGTCTTTACCACTCGCCCGGATACGATCTTTGGGGTCACCTATGTTGTCCTGGCGCCGGAACATCCCCTGGTAGCTCAGGTGACAACCCCCGAACAAAAAGCTGCTGTAGATGCGTTTATCACTGAGGTGAGTCAAGAAAGCGAACAGGATCGTACCGCCGACGATAAGCCGAAGAAGGGTGTTCGCACCGGGGGCTGGGTGACCAATCCCTTTACCGGAGAAGAAGTGCCGATTTTGATCGCGAACTATGTGTTGTATGAATATGGCACAGGGGCAGTGATGGGGGTTCCGGCCCACGATAGCCGTGACTTTAAGTTTGCTAAGGAAAATAATTTACCGATCAAAACAGTAATTATTCCAGAAGGTGGCGACGCGACGGCGGCACTCACAGAGGCTTATACCGAGGCGGGCATTATGGTGAATAGTGGCCAATTTGATAGCCTAGTTTCTACCGAAGGGAAAAAGGCGATCGCCAAATTTGCCGCCGAAAACGGTTTCGGTCGAGAACAAATTCAATATCGTCTGCGGGATTGGCTAATTTCTCGACAGCGGTACTGGGGCTGCCCGATCCCGATGATCTACTGCGATGATTGCGGTGTGGTGCCGGTGCCGGACAGTGATCTCCCTGTCGTATTGCCTGAAGATGTGGAATTTTCGGCGCGCGGTGGTTCCCCTTTGGCCCAGATGGCAGACTGGCAGGCGGTGGACTGTCCCTGTTGCGGGAAAACTGCCCGTCGGGAAACGGACACGATGGATACCTTTATTGATTCGTCCTGGTATTTTCTGCGCTACACCGACGCCAACAATACCGAAAAACCCTTCGCCCTCGACCCAGTTAACGATTGGATGGCCGTGGATCAATACGTGGGCGGCATTGAACACGCGATTCTCCACCTGCTCTACTCCCGTTTCTTTACAAAGGTGGTGCGCGATCGCCAACTGGTGAGCGTAGATGAACCCTTCAAGCGTTTGTTAACCCAGGGGATGGTGCAGGCACTGACCTACAAAAATTCCCGCACGAATAAATATGTGCCCGCTGATCAAGTTGATCCCAATGATCCCAAAGATCCAGAAACCGGCGAACCGCTCGCAGGCTTCTACGAAAAAATGTCGAAGTCGAAATACAATGGCGTCGATCCGGCTCTGGTGTTAGACAAATACGGTGCAGATACGGCGCGGATGTTCATTCTCTTTAAAGCGCCCCCCGAAAAGGATCTAGAGTGGGACGATGCCGATGTGGAAGGGCAATTCCGCTTTTTGAACCGGATTTGGAATTTAGTCGCTGGCTACGAAGCGGCAGAAACTAGCGTTAAAGCGACAGGCGAACTGTCTAAGGCAGAAAAAGATCTGCGCCGGGCCGTGCACACTGCGATCAAAGAAATCCAAGAAGACCTCGAAGGGGACTATCAATTTAATACGGCGATCGCCGAACTGATGAAGCTCAATAACGCGATCAAAGACGTTAAATGCGTTGATTCCCCCGTGTACAAAGAGGCGATCGAAACGCTGATTTTACTGCTGGCTCCCTTTGCGCCCCACATCGCCGATGAACTTTGGTCAAATCTCGGTCACAGTGAATCGATCCACACCGTTCCCTTCCCACAATTGGATGAAGCGGCCCTGACAGTGGACGAAATTACCATCGTGATCCAAATCCTCGGAAAGACTCGAGGAACGATCCAAGTGCCAGCAGGGATTAGCAAAGCGGATTTAGAGAAAACTGCCACGGCTTCCGACATTGCCCAACGTTACATTGCGGGCAAAGAAATTAAAAAAGTGATCGTTGTCCCGAACAAATTGGTGAACTTTGTGATTCCTAAGTAATCGCCCATAACCAAGTTGTAAAGAAAAAGAGAGTTGCGTGAAAGTTAGCTCACTGGCCCTCTTTTTTTATGGCGATTTCTGTGGCTAATTTCCTCACTGAGCATAAAAAAACTCTCCCTTGATCCACAACAATGACGGGGAGAGCCTCAAAAGCTCAATGGAATTTTTTTTAAAAGGAGACCCACTTAACCCGTTGTCGCAGCGGCAGACAAATGCTCTGGCATCGGGACATTGGCGCGATAGTGGGGATCAATCCAAGCTTTGGGGAGCGATTCCCCCGAAGGGAAAATAAGTTCAGCTTTCGGATAAAATTCCGGATCTTGCATTTCTTCCCCGGCATGGGCACGGGCCCAAACTTTCGTTTTGAACGGATCCCATAATTCGGGCAGGTTCAGCACTTCGATCAAGACCTGTTCTGGGGCGTGGTTGAGAAACATCGGAAACCTCCGTGGCAACTTCAAAGTGGTTGAGGTGCAACAAGGCTCAGGCGTGTCTGGGATGTATCGACAAAATCTACGTCTCATTTAAGGTTAATCAGCTTAATATCTGGCCTAAGCCCAGGATTGATTAAGGAAAAGGCGATCGCCTTTCGGCAGCAGCTTTTATCTTATTTGCTAGGTCAAAAAGCAGAGAAATCGAGCGTTACTGCCCCCTAATCTACCTCTAGCATGGCATTTCCACCGCTAAAACGCCGTGCTTTATGAATTTTTCTAACGGTTACAGCCCCGTATCTTGTTGATTCCCATCGACCCGAAACAAGCTCTACAATGGCAATACTTTTGCTTAGAATGAGCCCATGACAAAGAGCGTCATCGAAATTTTATCCGCCGAGGAGATGCGTCGCACCATCACCCGTCTCGCCTCACAAATTGTCGAAAAAGCGGGGGATTTGACTGACTTAGCCTTGCTGGGAATCCATACCCGTGGTGTTCCCCTTGCTGAAAATATCGCCAAGCAAATTGAAACCCTCGAAGGCATTGCGGTGCCCGTCGGTGCCCTTGATATCACGTTTTATCGCGATGACCTTGACCAAATTCGGGTACGCACACCCTCAAAAACAGATATTCCCTTTGATCTCAATGGCAAGAATCTTGTCCTGATTGATGATGTGATTTATAAAGGTCGCACCATCCGCGCCGCCCTCAATGCCGTGAATGATTATGGTCGCCCGGAAGTGATCCGCCTAGCGGTTTTAGTTGACCGGGGTCATCGCCAACTGCCGATTCAGCCAGATTTTACCGGGAAAAAACTCCCCACCGCCAAAGACGAAAAAGTCAAAGTTTATCTCCAGGATTTAGATGGCCGCGACGCTGTAGAACTGATCAAGTAGGCTCAAATAGGCAATAAAAAAGGTGCATCACAATTTTTACGACACACCTTCTCCCTTTATTTCAGTACAAAATCCTAGTGGAGGAAATGGCGGGCACCTGTGAACATCATGATCAGCCCCAACTCATTAGCCGCCTTGATCGAATCCTCGTCCCGAATGGAGCCACCCGGTTGAACGATCGCCTTAATTCCTGCTGCGGCCGCACTCCGTACCGAATCGTCGAAGGGGAAAAAGGCGTCACTGGCCAGATACGCGCCCTGGGCCTTTTCGCCCGCCTGTTCAAAGGCAATTTTTGCGGCACCGACTCGGTTCATCTGGCCTGCGCCAACACCGACGGTGGTGCGATCTTTGGAAACAAGAATTGCGTTGGATTTAACGTGCTTGCAGAGCTTCCAGGCGAAGAATAATTCCGCGAGATCCGCTTCGCTGGGCTGCTTCTCCGTGACGCACTGCCAATCCTTGGGGTCTTCAATTTGAATGTCGGCATCCTGGGCCAAAAAACCACCGGCGATCGCCTTTAGGGTTTGGGTCGGGCCAGTGAGCAGATCGGGGAGGGTCAAAACCCGCAGATTTTTTTTCTTCGCGATAATTTCTCTGGCTTCTGGGGTGCAGTCGGGGGCAACCACACATTCTAAAAAGACTTTCCCCATGGCTTCGGCGGTGGGGCCATCGAGGGGTTTATTTAGGGCGACAATGCCCCCAAAAGCAGACACAGAATCAGCGGCAAAAGCTTTTTCGTAAGCTTCTCGCAACGTCGAACCCAGGGCAACACCACAGGGGTTAGTGTGCTTGAGAATTGCGACGGCAGGATCGCCATCGGGGAATTCCGCAATGATCCGTCGTGCCGCTTCGAGATCCACAAGGTTGTTGTAGCTGAGTTCCTTGCCCTGGAGTTTTTCAGCGGCGGCCCAACCACTAACTTGGGTGCCGGTCTTGTACCAAGTGGCCTTTTGGTGGGGGTTTTCGCCGTAGCGGAGGGTTTGCACTGCTTCGCCGCTGATCCCTAAGCGTTGGGGTAAATCGGCTGCTGCATTCACGGTGCTAGCAAAATAACTGGAAATGGCCTGGTCATAGGCACAGGTGAGGGCAAAGGTTTCCCCGGCCATGCGTTGCCGAAATTCAATCGTGGCAGTGCCGCTGTTATTGCGCAGTTCCGTTAAATATTCGTCGTAATAGCGGGGATTAGAAATGACTGTAAGGCTCCCAAAGTTTTTCGCCGCTGCCCGGAGCATGGCGGGGCCACCGATATCAATTTGTTCAACGGCTTCGGGAACAGTTACACCCGCTTTGGCAATGGTCTGCTCGAAGGGATAAAGATTTACCGCGACGAGGCTGAGGGGCCGAATATTATTGTCGTCTAAGTCTTGTAAATGTTCGGGGAAGTCCTGACGAGCGAGGATGCCCCCGTGGATCTTGGGATGGAGAGTTTTTACACGGCCACCGAGGATTTCTGGGGAACCGGTGTAATCGCTGACTTTGGTGACGGGGACGCCTGCATCCTTGAGGGCTTTGGCGGTGCCGCCGCTACTGATGATGTCAAATTCAAATTCTTCTACGAGTTGCCGGGCAAATTCAACGATGCCAGTTTTGTCTGAGACGCTCAATAGTGCTAAACGACGTGCCATATCCGCGATTTCCTTATGTGAACCAGCGTCCCATCATACGCGATCGCCTAAACTTTCTTCAAACAGTTACAAGGGCATCTGTCAGGAAGGATTAACAGTCCTCAGCAGTGCGGCAACCCTGCACCCACTCGCTGGTGCCCCCGGCAAAAAATTCCTTCTTCCAGATCGGGGCATTGTGTTTGATCGTGTCGATGCCATAGCGACAGGCCGCGAAGGCTTCGGCCCGGTGGGGACAACTGGCGGCGACAAGGACGCTAATTTCGCCGATTTCCAGTTTGCCGATGCGGTGGTGAATCACGACTCGATTTGTGTCGGGCCACTGTTGGCGGATGTCGTGGGCGATCTGCTGGAAAATGGCGATCGCCATCGGTTCGTAGGCTTGGTATTCGAGATAATGGACAGCTTTGCCATCGCTGCGATTCCGGACAGTACCGCTCATCACCACCACAGCCCCACTACCGGGGTCTTCGGCGAGACGATACACCGCATCAAAGGAGAGGGGAGCAAAGGCGATCGCAAACTGATCGTGGGGATAGGTGGGGACGCGCATCGGGTTTCATCTAAAAGCTTATGCTAGTCTAAAGGACGGTTCTTTCTTGATGCAAAACGTCTATGGCTTCGCAACTCCGGGTTTTTGTGCCTGATCATCCCCTCCTCAAACATTGGTTGGCGATCGCCAGGGAAACCAATACCCCCACCCCCCTGTTTAAAACGGCCATGAAAGAACTGGGGAAATGGCTCACCTACGAAGCCTGTCGCTATTGGTTGCCCACCCTCGATGCCGCCGTTGAAACACCCCTTGCCCAGGCCCCAGCTACCTTAATCCATCCCCAAACACCGATTATTGCAATTCCCATTCTGCGGGCCGGACTTAGTTTAATGGAAGGAGCCCAGGAGGTGATCCCCAACATTGCGGCCACCTATCACCTCGGCTACAAGCGAGACGAAGCAACCCTTGAAGTGGCTTGTTATTTGAATAATTTACCAGAGCAATTTGCCCCAGAAACTCACCTGCTGCTCCTCGATCCGATGTTGGCGACGGGGGGGACGATCGCTGCGGCCATGGCTGAAGTGATAAAACGCGGCATTGCCATGGAGAATGTGCGCATTGTTTCTGTGGTTGCAGCCCCGCCAGCTCTCCAGAAACTGAGTTTAGACTATCCCGCCCTACAAATTTATACGGCGATGATCGACCAAGAACTAAATGATCAAGGCTTTATCGTGCCCGGTCTCGGGGATGCCGGCGATCGCACTTTTGGTACCCACTAAACCCTAATGCTGCTGACTCGCCAAGGGACAAGGAACAAATCTCCTGGCAGGGGTCATTTCCTGGCAAAAATCTTTGCAAACGCACCCTAGTCAAGAGCGATCCCCAACCGTTAAGCTTAAGGTAGCACTGAGAAGAATCAAGGGTTTTAGTTTCCTATGAGTCAACGCGATGGATTTGGGACAGGGTTCCTGTTGGGCACTATTTTTGGTGGTGTTGTGGGGGGCATTGCCGGGGCGATCGCCGCTTCGAAAGTCAAAGACAATCGCGCCCCGCGTCAGACCGAATGGTCAGAGGAAGAAGAACCCCTCAGCTTTGACACCGAAGAAGGGATGGAAATGGCCCGTCGCAGCCTTGAAAATAAAATTGCCCAATTGAACGGTGCCATTGACGATGTCCGCCAACAAATGACGGTGTTGCATCCCCATAATGGTCAGGAGCCATTGAACCCCAATTCTTGATATCCGTACCCAAGCAATTTTGCAACATCGGTTAAGATGAACGACAAAGACCCCATTGTCAGGTCTTCAGTTTTTTACACGGTAACAGGAATATGGCAGCCGAACTATTACGAGTCAGCCTCGGAAACTTTATCCAGATTTATCTTCTGCTTCTTATTGTCCGCATTCTTCTCAGTTGGTTTCAGACCGCAGATTGGGCAATGCAAGTGATGGGTTTTCTGAGCCCTGTGACCGACCCCTACCTTAACCTGTTCCGTTCGTTTATTCCGCCCCTCGGTGGGCTGGATCTATCCCCCATTGTGGCAATTTTCTTGCTCCAAGCCGTTGGTGGCGTCCTGGGTGGTGGCGCTTTATTCTAAAGGTTTTAAAATTTTTGGCGATCGCCCCCCTATTGTGATTTTTTCCAGTCGGGGGGATTGGCTTTGGTCCCTTTTTTAAAGCTTTTTCCACAAAAACAGTTCTTTTTCCACAAAAATACGAAAGTTTTCCACAAGAAACCCGACTAAATCTTAAGGAAACATAAAGAGTCTTTTTGGCGATCGCCAATATTATCAAGGAAAAATTGACTGAGGAGAGATGAGTGTTGAAATATTTTTTGCGCGACAAAAAGCAGTGAATTTTTCGGAACGTTTTTTAAGAACATTAAAGCAAGACTGAGACTAATCGCGCTCTCCCAATATCCTTAAGGGAAGTAAGTGTATGGAGAGGCTGCGTGAAAGAAGGATTTGAGGAAAAAGTTCAAGAACTGTATCAACTGGCAAAGGATAAACCAGAGGATCAAGCATTTCAAGACGCCATTGAGGTAATTAAATCCCTGCGAATTTCTCGGGGTGCCCTCCAAAGTTGGACGGAGAAATACAGAGACCAAATAGAAATCCTGGAAACGGATATCGACACCCTAGAAGGACAATTGGTCTTAAAGGGCGATGAAAAAATCCAGCTGGAGCGTCAACTCGATGCGGCTAACCAGGAGATTACAACTTTAATTCAGAATTTAGAAAGAACCACCATCAAAAAAGACCGACTCTACTCAGAACTGAGACAAATGGAACAAGAAGCCTATGCCGTGGCGGAGAGGGTGAGACAAACCAATTCAATCTTCGGTAAATTCCAGGCTGTATGGCAATTTTTACAACTGATCTTCTTTGAAGATGACCCGAAGGATCCAGGCACCATCGATTTGAATCCTGAAGCAGACCCAGAGAAACCACAAATGGGATCAGGGATCGCCAATACTCAAAGAAGTCTCTTGGATAAATGATTAAAGTAGGAAGATAGCCATGTCCAGATTTAGTCGCATCATTGATGAATTAGAAGAATTAGACAAGCAAAGCTTAAAAAATACAGCTCGCGTCTTTGCAATTACCGCTGGTTTATATGAACGCCTACGTACAATTGTTGAGGCCCAAAAAGATTTGGGACAACCCCAAGCTTTACCTGGAAACAAAAAGATAGACCAAAAGTTGTTGCAAGCCCGCTATGGCACCTATGATAAGTGCTACCAAATCTATAAACAAACCTACGGCATCACTTGCCAGAGAGGGTGGAAAAATTTGGTGCCCTTGGTTGAAAAACTGCCGCTGCCCCAGACGATGGAAGAAAGGGTAGAACAACTAGAAAACACGGTAAAAGTTCTCTCTGAAGCGATTCTGGAGATGACCACCCAGTAGTCTTCATAAAGAAAAAAATAGTGGCGATCGCCATGTACTTCTTTTCAGTTAGAATCTTACCGAGGAGCACACAAACCGTCATCGATTCTGTAAAACCAAAGTATACTTTGCTCCGGAAAATACGTCTCAATTTTTACTTTTGTCCTGTCTTTCTCAATATGGATCTTTAACTTATTCATGCTGAAGATCTCAGTACAGGACAAAAACTTGAAAAGGATAGAGGGAGAGGGTTTGATAGGAATTAGAAGATAACCAAGCAAACCCTCATGATTCAGATTAGCGAAATTCGCGACCAATTGCGACCCCATATTGGATGGCATGGAGCCAGACTCTCCTTCGTTGCGATGTTCTTGATAGCATTATTCCGGGCGAAAACTGTCAATCTCGCCGAACTCGCCACCGTCTGGGGGGGTGATGCCACTGAGGAGTCCAATTACAAGCGCATGCAGCGATTCTTCCACTCTTTTGAGGTCAACATGGATAAAATCGCCCAGATGGTGATAAATATCGCGGCTATCCCGCAACCATGGGTCTTAAGCATTGACCGCACCAACTGGTCATTCGGGACAACGGATTTCAATATCTTGATGCTATGCGTCGTCCATGAAGGCATCGGCTATCCATTGATGTGGACAATGCTGGAGAAGAAGAGGGGCAACAGCAACAGTACAGAGCGCATGGATTTGCTTGAACGCTTCGAAACCTTATTTCCTGATATCGAGATTGCCTATCTCACGGGAGACCGGGAGTTTATTGGCAAACCCTGGCTGTCCTACCTGATGCTGGATATGCCCATTCCCTTTCGTCTGCGCATCCGTCAGACCGATAAGATTAGCAAAGGTAAGGGACAGGGACAACCGGCGATTGCGGGAGCTCACCTATTTCGGTCATTAGCCATGGGTGAGACAAGAATTCTGCCGGGAAAACGGTGGGTCTGGGGCCGTCCAGTCTATGTCATCGGCACTCGTCTGAAGCCAAAGCAGAAATCTCAGAAAACGGATGATGATTTTCTGATTATTATTACTGCCCATGACCCTCAAAATGCTTTGGCCGATTACCATCACCGCTGGGGGATTGAAACGTTATTTGGCGCCCTCAAAACCCGTGGCTTTTGCTTGGAATCGACTCATTTTATCGATAAGAGACGTTTGTCGAAGCTGCTGGCTCTATTGGCCATTGCGTTTGTCTGGGCGATGAAAGCGGGTTTATGGCGACATACTCAGAAACCGATTCGCATCATCACGGCCCATGGCCGTCGAGCTCGGAGTTTATTTCGCTATGGCTTTGACTTATTACGTCGCTTTTTTACCGCTTCTCCCCAATCTCTACTTGAGTCAGAGTTTCACCCCATACAACTTTTGTCCTGTACTTAGGCTGAAGATATACAATTCAGCAGCGTGCGTTACGCTTTGCTAACGCATGAATTGTTTGGGTTCAATAGCAACAAGAAGTGCGTCATATTTCATTAATGCATCTTATAACCTTAGAGTTCATAATTGAATAACATCGCTTTCCGTAATAAGTTCTGAATTAAAAACAAGCCAAGATTTAAAGAAATCAAGAATCCAATCACTTAGATGTGGATATTTTGATTCTATAGCTTGGATTCTCATTTTCATCTTCCTTTCAAAATAACTTCTATATTCCAAATTTTTGACAGCAAGAAAATTTAGAATATATGTTGATACTCTAAGTCTTGAAATTGCCAATTTAATATTATTTCTGGCATAATTTTTATATTGTGAAGCTTGTTCTTTAGGAGAATTAAAGGGAGATGTTTGGTTGGTTCTTACTATTTGATTGAATTTATTTTCATCTAAATTTAGTTCATCAAAGCTTTCAGACGTAATTTCATAATTGATAAAATTACGTAACCCAGATTCTCCCTTGCTATTCGCCATGTCAAATTGTCTTATCCCGATATTCCAATATCTATCTATTCCTTTCTGCTCTCTGAAGATTCTAGAATTTTCAAAAAAAGTTTGAAATTCCCGCTGGTGAGTATCAGAAGATTTATTATAAGCTTGGACTTTAAGCTCTTGTTCGATGTAATTAGAATATGAACATATTACCGAACTATTTATCCAAGTGAAAAAATTCAAATATAATCTATTTATACTTTGTGCAAGAAAAAAGTTTGCGTAGTACGAAGTAACAAATCCCCAGCTAAAAAATCCATTTTTAATTAAAAGGTCTGCAGCACAAATATTTAGAATTGCTTTGGACAATAGACATTCAATATCTGTCAGAATATAATTATATGCTTTGTCAACAACAAAGCCCGTTTCGTATTGCTGTTTATTTTTATCTAGACTTTTCAAATATTCTTTTAATGACCATTTTGCCTCTCCATTACAATTTTGAAATGCGATAGCAACATCTTCAAGCGCTAATGGCAAAATAGTTATTCTCCAATTATACTAACTAGATTCTCTGAGTTCTTCATTTTCTCTTTTAATGACCTGATAATTAGCTCACCTGCCGCTTTTTGAGCATTTACACCACCACCACTAGGCAATGTATCCCTGTCAAACTTAAAATCTTCAATAAATTTAAAAGTACTAATTAAATTGTCAGTATCAAATTTTTGATGTTGTTGAAGAACAATATTGAAGATTTCATAGAATGCCTTCATTAATCCCCCGAAACCAACAGTTTTCAGTATATATGAGTTTTCATTTTCCCACTGTTCTATGAAAACTGCTTTGATAGCACGAAAGTAAATTCTAAAAATTTTATATTGTTCTTCAAAGCCAAACCCCGCCAACTTTCCTTTTCCTGGAGCTACATAATCTTTGATTTGACGAACAAATTCATTTAATGAAATACCTAGTCCTGACTCACCTGTTCTTCTAATTAATTCATATAAGGGGCTATTAGGATCTTCATTTAATCTAATAGCAATTTCAGTCGCTCGCCTTTCCGTACTTACTTCTTCTCCATCAAAATCTTCAATATCTCCTTCTAATAAATTCATTAAATCTAAGTATAATGAAGCTGGCACACCTGTTTGAGTCTTATTGATGGTTACAAATAGCCCAGCTTGCTCTTTTACTAACAAGCCCAATACGGCTACGACTACGATTTCAAATTCTGGATTTGCCTCATAACAACCTTTCAGTCTATGTTGTCCATCAATAATAAGACCTAATGAGTTTTGAGATCCTTGTAGAGTTAGAAGGTTTTCATCCTCCGAATAAGAATAACATTCACTATCAATATTTACAAGAACTGAGTTAGGTATAACTCCATTTTCATTAAGTATATAATTTTTAATTTGCTTAATTTTTGCATTAGAAAAAGATCTCTGATAGCCTAAAATTTTGTCATCAATTCTTCGTGAAACATCAAAGCGCTCATAAATTACTTTATTTGGACAGCAAAATATGAGCATTTCGGTCTTGTTTTGTACTATTTTAAAGGCTGGAATTTGTAAATCATTCATTATATTTTGTATAAAAAATTAATTCTTGATTAAAGTCAGAGGGGTAAGTCAGTCCTGACACCCCTCATTATAGAATCAGATTTTTAGATTGTTCTATTTCGTGCCTACAGGCATACCGAGGAGATCCTCAATCTTGGGCATATCCTCAAGGGCAATCACGCGACCCTCATCCTCAAAGCCATCAATCTCATTGAAGTTGAGGTAACGATACAGATCACCCTTAAACGGATCGATCTTTTCAGAAACGATCGCCATGTATTCTTCCACCGTGGGAATCTTACCGAGGAGCGCACAAACCGCTGCCAACTCCGCCGAACCAAGGTACACCTGTGCGCCTTTACCCATCCGGTTATTGAAGTTCCGGGTTGAAGTGGAGAAGACCGTTGCATTGTCTTCAACGCGGGCTTGGTTCCCCATACAAAGCGAACAGCCAGGCATTTCTGTCCGAGCACCAGCCGCCGCAAAGACACCGTAAACCCCTTCATCCCGGAGTTGCTTTTCATCCATGCGCGTGGGTGGACAAATCCAGAGACGACCTTTGACAACACCTGCCCCTTCCAGGATTTTCGCCGCTGCGCGATAGTGACCGATATTGGTCATACAGGAACCGATAAAGACCTCATCAACCTTGTCTCCGGCACATTCAGACATCAGTTTGACGTTATCAGGATCGTTCGGAGCAGCAACAATGGGTTCTTTGATCTCGCTTAGGTTCACTTCGATCACATCTGCATATTCTGCATCAGGGTCCGCCGACATGAGAGAAGGATTCGCCAGCCATTCTTCCATCTTCGCAATGCGGCGCAGCAGAGTCCGGGCATCGGAATAACCACGGGCGATCATGTTCTTCATGAGAACCACGTTAGAACGCAGATATTCAGCAACGGTTTCTTCGCTGAGTTTGATGGTGGAACCAGAACAGGAACGCTCGGCAGTGGCATCGGTCAATTCAAAGGCTTGCTCCACCTTGAGATCCGGCAGACCTTCCATTTCCATGATCCGACCGTTAAAGACATTGATCTTGTTCTCTTTGCCGACGGTCAGTTTGCCCTGTTGCATCGCCACCCAGGGAATCGCATTCACGATATCGCGGAGGGTGACACCGGGTTGCAATTCGCCCGTAAATTTCACGAGGACAGATTCCGGCATATCAAGGGGCATTACACCGAGGGCCGCTGCAAAGGCGACCAAACCAGAACCCGCCGGGAAAGAAATCCCCAGGGGAAAACGGGTATGAGAGTCACCACCAGTCCCCACGGTATCGGGTAATAACATCCGGTTCAACCAAGAGTGAATAATGCCATCACCGGGTTTGAGGGCAACACCGCCACGGGTCGCAAAGAAGTCGGGCAGTTGCTTGTGGGTAACGACATCAACTGGCTTCGGATAGGCGGCAGTGTGACAGAAAGTTTGTAGGGTCAAGTCCGCATTGAAACCGAGACAAGCCAGCTCTTTTAGCTCATCGCGAGTCATCGGGCCAGTGGTGTCTTGGGAACCCACGGTGGTCATGATCGGCTCGCAGGATGTCCCAGGACGAACCCCTTCTAAACCGCACGCTTTACCCACCATTTTTTGTGCCAAGGTAAACCCTTTGTGGGTATCTTCGGGCAGGGAGGGACGCACAAACACCGTCGTCGGTTCTAGTCCGAGGGCTTCACGGGTTTTGTCGGTGAGTGCCCGACCGATCAGCAAAGGAATTCGACCACCAGCCCGCACTTCGTCGAGGATCGTTTCAGGCTTCAGTTCAAAAGTCGAGATTGTTTCACCCGCTTCGTTGGTAATTTTGCCTGCGTAGGGATGAATGGTGATCACATCGCCTGTTTTGAGCTTGCTGACATCACACTCAATGGGCAGTGCACCGGAGTCTTCAGCGGTATTGAAGAAAATCGGGGCAATTTTACCACCGAGGATATAACCCCCTGCTTTTTTGTTGGGGACAAAGGGAATGTCGTGACCGAGGTGCCATAGTACAGAGTTGATCGCTGATTTCCGGGAGGAACCGGTACCGACCACATCACCGACATAGGCAACGGGATGACCTTTTTGCTTCAGTTCAGCGATGGTTTCTAGCCCCTCTGGCATTTTTGATTCCAACATTGCGAGGGCATGGAGGGGAATGTCGGGGCGAGTCGTGGCGTGGGGCGCGGGAGAAAGGTCATCGGTGTTGGTTTCGCCGGGAACCTTAAAGACAGTAACGGCGATCGCCTCGGGAACTTTGGGCTTACCAATAAACCAAGCGGCTTCTGCCCAGGCATCGATCACTTGTTTAGCGTAAGTGTTGCTTTCGGACAGTTCGAGGACATCGTTAAAAGCATCAAAAACCAACAGGGTTTTACTCAGGGCAGTGGCGGCGGCACTGGCAATATTGCTGTCGGGGGATTTGAGGAGTTCGACGAGGGATTGGACGTTATAGCCACCGACCATTGTGCCGAGGAGTTCGACTGCACCCTGGGGACTGATCAGGGGACAGGTAATTTCTTTTTTGGCAATTCCGGTTAAAAAACCCGCTTTCACATAGGCGGCTTCGTCAACGCCAGGGGGAACGCGATCGCGCAATAAACTCAGCAGTTCTGCTTGTTCTGCTTTGGGGGGATTTTTGAGGCGATCGCAGAGTTCAGAGGTTTGTTCTGCGGTTAGCGGTAAAGGGGGAATTCCCAATTGGGCGCGTTCGGCGGCGTGTTTGCGGTAGGCTTCTAGCATAGGGAGATCTATCGGTTATCTAACGTTTTAGATACTCTATTGTAATGCCCGCTGTAATGGCGCTATGGGTGAACAATCTCAGTCTTGGATTGTCCATAGAAGTAAGGCAAAGCTGGGCTGTTTAAAGAATTTTTTGGAGCAAACGGTAAATCAGGGTAAACAAGGCGATCGCCGCCACCAAGCCCGCCCCAACTAAAACAGCAATCATTGCCAGGGTGGTAAATTCCATAGTTTGCACCAGGAAAAAAGCCGCCCCCAGGGTAATGGCACCGAGGATCACCATTTCCTTCAGTTCAAGAATACGTTGGGCGATCGCCAAAATGATTAACCCCATGGCCGCCCCCCAAACGCCCATGCCCACATTGCCCGCGAGGAAAGTCCCCACAAGGGGCATTAATAACACCCCCTCAAAGCCCGTAAACCCCACCCCAATGAGGAGGGGCACAACAGAGCCAGTGGCAGCTTGGCTCGCAGTCGGGGCTTTCGCAGGGGGTGGCGTTTTTTTTGGTGGCGCAAGGGGTGGCTGTTTTTGTTGTTTAGGGGATTTTGCCGGGGCTGGGGGCTGTACCCTTGTGGCGGCGGTGGCAGGTTGAGCGGAGCCTTGTTGCTGGTTAGGCAAGTCTAAAAGTTTGAGGGCGACCTGGGCAGATTTTGGGCGATCGCCTGGGGTGGGTTCCAACATCAAATCCAAAAGCGCCCCAAAGCGCGGTTCAATTTTTTGGATAAATTTGCGCCACTGCCATTTATTCTGATACCCATCAAACAATGTTTCCGGCGTTTCCCCCGTGAGCAACACAATACAGGTCACTGCCAACGCATAGAGATCCGTCGCTGGATAAACCTGCGCCCCCCGCATCTGTTCCGGTGGTGCATAGCCCGGTGAATAAATCCCCGTCGAACGTTGGGATGCACTGGCCGCCCCTGCCCCTGCCGTGACTTCCTTCACTGCCCCGAAGTCCAGCAGATAAAGTTCTCCGTCCACATGGCGCATAATATTCGACGGTTTAATATCCCGATGGATCGTGCCCTGGTCGTGGACAAAGGCCAGAACCTGCAACATCGACACAAAAATTTCTTTAACTTCCGTCTCTGGTAACTTACCCCGTGCCGCTAATTCCTGTTCTAGATCTTTCCCCTCGATGTACTCTTGCACGAGATAAAAATATTGGGCTGTTCCCTGGCCCTGGGGTTGGGGCACGATCAACGGGAAAAAGGCAAACAAATCCGGAATTTGGGGGTGACGGTTGCCGATCCGTTCTAAAACATGGGCCTCCCGCTCAAACAATTCCTGGGCCATGGCCAACTGCTGATCATCTAAATTCCCCATGGGCTGAAACTGTTTCACCACGCACAGGCGCATGGTCGGCGTATAGCGATCGCGTGCCAAAAAAGCCGTCCCAAAGCCCCCCTGACCGAGAAGTTTTTGGGGAAGGTAGCGGCCACCCAAAATTAAATGCATCCCGCAACTGGTGCAATATTTCTGCTGGGCTGTTTTTAGGTGGGTTGGATCATCGAGATCACTAAAATGATTTTGGGGATGGTGACATCCGGGACGAGTGCAGAGGATCTCCATGCCAAGGTTTAAAAATGGGGTAAAAAAAGAGCGTCAATTTGCCCCCCATCCTAACAGAGAACCCTTTAGTAGAGTTCGTATTTCAGCAGGCGACATTCTAAGCCACCGTTATAGACCACAAAGCGCCGCGACGCCCGCAGTCCGACTCGTTTCGCCAGTTCTGCATTGCCCGTAAGAATATAGCCCGTCCAGCCCTTAAACCGCTGTTTGAAAATATCGCCAATGCGTTTATAAAGCAGCCCTAGATCTTCATCGGCACCGAGACGATGGCCATAGGGCGGATTGCAGATAATCACGCCACGGTCGGCGGGGGCTTCTACTTGTTCCAGTTCCCGACAAGCCAGTTGGATATGGTCGGCAACGCCACAATTTTCGGCATTCGTCCAAGCCTGTTGAATCACTTCTTGATCGCGGTCTTGGCCAATGATTGGCTGTTGCAGTTGGTCTTTGGTGGCATATTCGGCCTCGTTGAGGAGGGTTTGCCAAAGTTCGGCATCAAAATCTTGCCAATGCTGAAAGCCAAAATCCCCATGGAAAAGGCCGGGGGCAAAATTCAAACTTTTTAGGGCGGCTTCAATGACAAAGGTGCCGGAACCACAGAGGGGATCCACGAGGGACAGATCCGGCGTCCATTCGGCGAGATCCAGGAGACCAGCGGCAAAATTTTCCTTGAGGGGCGCTTTCCCCATGGCGGGCCGATAACCCCGACGGTGCAAACTATAGCCGGAGCTATCGAGGCTGATAGTGCAACGGTTATCGCGAATGTGGGCATTGATCAGCACGTCAGGATCTTCGACATTGACACTGGAGCGATCGCCAAATTGATCCCGCTGTTGATCGATGATCGCGTTTTTCACTTGGAGGGCGGTGAAATGGGTGTGGTTGAGATTTTTATTTTTACCGGTACAGGTGACGGCGATGGTTTGGTTGGGCGCGAGGTATTCAGACCAGTCAATGCTTTGCACGCCCCGATAGAGTTCCTTGGCTGTAAAAGCTTTAACTTTTTTAATCTGTACCAGCACCCGAAACGCCAACCGTGACCAGAGATTGACTTTGTACAATAACTGGCGATCGCCCTGGAAAGAGACCCCGCAATATTCTGTTTTCACTGCTTGGGCACCGAGGTTTGTCAGTTCCTGGGCCGCAAGCTCTTCAATGCCCTGGGCTACCGTTGCAAAATAGGTTTGCATTCTATATCTATCGCCTGAAATTGTTTGCCGGAAAGATTATCCCCCAGTGTAAGGGATGGGGCGATCGCCTTTTTCCTAATCCGAATTCGGTAGGATAGAACATACCATCACCCAGCACGAGGGACGATTTTATGACCGTTGCCACGAGCCGACCCGTCCTCACCGAAACCCAAAGCTTAATCCTCCCTGGCCGCTACAGTTGGGAAGAATTCCAAGCGATCCAAACGGCGATCGGTCAAGCTTCCAGCCTGCGGATCACCTACCTAGACGGAGTAATTGAACTGATGACCCTGGGGGAATACCACGAATCCATCAAAACCATTATCGGCTTTCTCGTAGAACTATATTTGTTTAGTCAAGGTATCGAATTTTATCCTGTCGGGAGTGCCACCCGTGTCTCGCGAGAAAAATCCGTTTCCTTTGAACCAGACGAATCCTATTATCTCGGTGAACAAAAAGAGCATCCCGATCTCGCCATTGAAGTCAATGTCACCAGCGGTAGTCCCCAGAAACTCGAAAAATATCAACGCCTCGGCATTCAGGAAGTTTGGCTGTGGCAAGCGGAAAAATTTTCAATTTATGTCCTCGAAGAAAATACCTACCAAGCTTTATCCAAAAGTAAATTGCTGCCAGATCTTGACTTTGAACTGTTAGCGCAATGTGTGCTAATGCCGTCGCGATTAGAAGCAATCCAGACCTTTACGGCCCAATATCCCCAAAAATAATTAATCCAGATGCCAAATGGGGTTTAAATCGAGTTCAAAGCCTAATAAAACTTGTTCTCCAGAAAGACAATTTGGTTGCTCTAAAATTTCTGGCGCTTGGTTTTCTCGATAAATTTCTACCCGCTCCGTGGTCGGATCAATCAGCCAGCCTAATTTTGCGCCATTGTCTTGATATTCCTGCATCTTTTCCTGGAGGGTTTGGAGGCGATCGCTAGGGGAACGAATTTCCACAACAAAATCTGGACAGAGGGGCGGAAACTTCGCTTTTTCGGTAGCGGTGAGGGCATCCCAACGGTGACGGCTTACCCAGGCCGCATCTGGAGAACGGTGGGCACCATTGGGCAACTTAAAGCAAGTGGAAGAATCAAACGCAACGCCTTGTTGATTTGTTGTACTCCATATTTCTAGGCGGGCAGATAGCTTAATATTGCGTCGTCCAGTTTCTCCGCCCGTCGGTGGCATGATAATTAATTCTCCTTGGGTACTGAGTTCAAAGCGGCAGTCCGGATTGTTTTGGCACAACTCAAAAAATTGTTCGCCACTGAGCCTGCATGTATCGGGAAGACTGAGGGTGAAATTCATTACGCTAGACCCCATCGCCAGAAAATTTTGTCTGCATCCAGCTTAGCTTGTCTGTTTCAGAAAAAGGCGATCGCCTATTCTGTTATTTCTTTCAACTCGGCAAAGCGTAATTTTGCGGATCGTGCCCGGGGATTTTGGTTAATTTCCGTTTCACTGGCAACCATTGGCTTTTTTGTTAGAACCCGCCAAATGTCCCGCTGCCGAAAAGCATTTTTAACCAAGCGATCTTCTAAACTATGGAAACTAATAATCCCTAATCGGCCTTGGGGTTTAAGCCATTGAGGGGCATTGACTAATAGATATTGCAGCGCATCGAGTTCACCATTGACGGCAATGCGTAATGCTTGAAAGACCCTTGTTGCCGGATGAATTTTCGCTTTTCTGGCCTTGGGATGATAGGTATAAAACACAATTTCTTCTAGCTCTTTAGTTGTCTGAATCGGGCGTTTCATGACTATTTTTTTCGCAATTTGTCGTGACAATCGTTCATCACCATACTCATAGAACAGATTCGCCAACGCCTTTTCCTCATAGGTGTTGACAATATCCGCCGCTGTTAAGACCTGTTGCTGATCCATGCGCATATCCAAGGGGGCATCAAAACGAAAACTAAAGCCGCGATCGCCTTGATCAAATTGCACCGAACTCACCCCAAGATCAGCGATAATCCCATCAAATTTTTCTCCTTGGGGATTATACTCGCCAAAATTTGACCGCACCGCCCGGAAGCGATCGCCAAAGGATTTTAATCGTTCTGACGCCGCGGCGATCGCCTGGCTATCCCGGTCTATCCCCGTCACCCGCACATCGGGATATTGCTGCAAAATCAATTCTGTATGGCCACCTCCCCCTAGGGTTACATCGAGGTAATGACCCCCTGGTTTTACTCCCAAGCCCGCTACCAACTCTTCTCGCAACACCGAAATATGCTTAAACTCTGCCGCCATGAATCCATCCAATAAAAAACAAAATCCCCCTATCACTGAGGGGGAACCCAAGGGCGATCGCCACTAAACCAGGACATTACATTCCCATAATTTCGTAGCCAGAATCCACATAGAGCACTTGACCCGTGACCCCACTCGAAAGATCACTACAGAGGAACGCCGCCGCATTACCCACTTCCTTTTGGGTCACAGTCCGACGCAGAGGAGCCGTTGCTTCCACATGGTGAATCATATCGAGAATGCCACCCACCGCCGAGGAAGCCAGAGTCCGGATTGGGCCAGCCGAAATGGCATTCACACGAATATTACTGGGGCCAAGATCCGCCGCGAGATAACGCACACTCATTTCGAGGGCTGATTTTGCCACACCCATCACATTGTAATTAGGGATGACTTTCACCCCACCCAAATAAGTCAGGGTCACAATGGCGCCCCCTTCGGTCATCACGGTTTTCGCCCCCCGGGCCAGACGCGTTAAAGAATAGGCACTAATGTCAAGGGCCGTATTGAACCCATCCCGTGAAGTATCACTAAAATCACCCGTCAAATCTTCGCGGTTCGCAAAGGCAAGGCAATGGATCAAAATATCTAACTTGCCCCACTCTTTTTTGACAGACTCAAACACTTGATCCACCTGGGCATCATCCTGCACATTACAGGGGAGAAAAAGGGAAGGGTTGAGGGGCGCCACAAGCTCACCTACTTTTTTCTCGAACCGTCCCTTATCATCGGGGAGATAGGTAACCCCAATATTTGCCCCGGCGGCATGTAATTGTTGGGCGATCCCCCAGGCAATGGACTTATTATTTGCAATCCCAGTGACTAGGGCATTTTTTCCGGTTAAATCAAGCATATGGGTTCTCAAAAAGTATAAAAAATTAAAGCCAAGAAGCCAGCGTATATTATCTTCGCGCTCTGGTGACTTCGATGCAAACGGCTACTTTAGGGCAAATCAGGGAAAATTCTGCAAAATGCCTGGGAACTAACCCAGAAATCCATAATTATTTTGAAGCAAAAAGTACAAAATACTATACCAGAGTAAGATTTAGTTTAAGGGGAATGCTCATGGTCTCTGCACACTGAGCGCTGATATTTCACCCATCACGGTGGGGAACTGTTGCCCAACAGAATCTATGATGTACAACCCTGATTTCAACCAACCTCCTTTCTCTTCTGCCAATCCAGTGCCTGAACTACCTGCGACTCAAATTACAGACCTTGCGACAGCGTTTCGTCAGTTTCACAGTGGCCCCTTCCCACCTGTTGTGGAGAACTATGACCGGGGCAAGACGATCTTTTTTCCGGGGGACCCAGCGGAACGGGTTTATTTTCTTCTGAAAGGAGCTGTCCGGCTGTCTCGGGTCTATGAAGCGGGGGAAGAAATTACGGTGGCCCTGCTCCGGGAGAATAGTGTCTTTGGGGTTTTATCGCTACTCACGGGACAAAAGTCGGATCGCTTTTACCATGCGGTGGCTTTTACCCCTGTGGAACTGTTATCGGCTCCCATTGAGCAGGTGCAAAAGGCGCTTAATGAGCACCCAGAATTAGCGATGTTAATGCTAAAAGGGCTGTCGTCACGGATTTTACAAACGGAGATGATGATTGAAACCTTGGCCCACCGGGATATGGGCTCACGTCTGGTGAGTTTCTTGTTAATTCTCTGTCGAGATTTTGGGGTGCCGACCGATGAGGGGATTCGCATTGATCTCAAACTGTCCCACCAGGCGATCGCCGAAGCAATTGGTTCGACACGGGTGACAGTAACGCGCCTCCTGGGAGAACTCCGGGAACAGGACATGATTTCGATTTATAAGAAAAAAATTACCGTCCATGACCCCGTAAACCTGAGTCAACAGTTCGCTTAACGCTAAAGTAGAGAAGTCATACTTGTGTGTTTGGATGTCACCTTTTTGTTAAATGACCAGTGCTTTTGTACTAATCTTTTCAGTTTTAATCTTGGGGGGCATCCTGGCGGCACTGGGCGATCGCCTTGGTAGTAAGGTCGGCAAAGCGCGGCTTACATTATTTAATCTGCGGCCAAAACAGACGGCGGTGGTCGTCACGGTAATGACGGGAACAGTGATCGCCGCCAGCACCTTGGGGTTATTGTTTGGCTTGAGCAAGTCCTTGCGCCAGGGGGTTTTTCAGTTGGACGAAATCCTCGCCCAGCGGCGGCAAGAGTTGATGGATGTGACGGCAGAAAAGGAAAAGATTGAAAAAGAGTTACAGGCCGCGAGGGACGATCGCCTAGAAGCAGAACAAGATTTACAAGAAATTGAAGCAAAATTTCAAACGGCCCAAACTCAACTGGCGGGTTTTCGGGAACAGGCCAGCGAACTTCAGGCTGATATTAATGCGCTCACCACAGAGCAAACGACCTTGCGGCAACAGCGCGATCGCCTCCAGGCCCAAAGTGAAACCCTCCGCGCCCAGCTCAATCAACAAAACACCATTATTGAGGAACGCTCCCAGCAGATCGAAGCCCTAGAAGCCCAACAAAGTGAGCTCCAAGCCGAGATCAACCAGCGCGATGGTCGCATTGCCCAACTCGACCAGGCGATCGCCCAAAAAGATCAAGTGCTCACGGGCCTAGAAAATCAGATTGGCTCCCTAGAACAGCAAATTGATATCCTCGAAGCCAACTACATCAATTTCCGGAGTGGGAATGTCGCCCTCACCACAGGGCAAGTTTTAGCCTTTGGGGTGGTGCGGATTATTGATCCCAAAGCAGCCAGCCAAGCCGTTGATCAGCTGCTCCGGGAAGCGAATCGCAACGCGATCATTGCCACCGGAGGCGTTAATCCTGACTTTGAGGCGCGGGTGGTGCAAATTACCAATGCCCAAGTGCAACAACTCCTAGGGCAAATCGCCGATGGTCGGGACTACGTGGTGCGCCTCCTGGCGGCGGGGAACTACCTCCAGGGGGAAGGTTCCGTCCAAGTGTTTGCGGATGTGACTTTAAATGAGCAGGTTTTTCGCGCCGGGGAAGTGATTGCCACTTTGTCCCTAGAGGAGCTGAGTGTACAAAATCCTACTGCGGCCCGGCGTCCAGTGGATTTTCTGTTGGGGGCAGCGCAATTCCGGGCGCGGCGAGCCGGGGTTCTGGGGGATATTCAGGTCAAAGATGGCAATGTCGGTCACATTATCAATTTTGTCGAAGCCCTCAATAATGCACCAGAACCCGTGACAGAAATTCGGGCGATCGCCATCGAAAATGGTTTTACGGCAGGCCCCCTCCGCTTAGAATTAGTGGGCCTCAGTAACGGTAGAATCGTCATCAGACAATAGGACAAGAAGAGTACATGAGCGTTTATCTTGGGTTTGACCCAGGCCGTGACAAATGTGGCCTTGCGGCGCTGGATGACCAAGGGCAATTGTTGAACCACGGCGTCATTGCGGCGGATCAAGCGCCCAACATCGCGAAAGAATGGTGCCAAAGGTATGATGTTTCCCTGGTGGTCATGGGCAATCAAACGACGGCTAAAGAATGGCATCAAAAGCTCACCGCTGTTTTGCCCCCAGACATGGCGATCGCCTTTGTCAATGAACGCAATAGCACCCTCGAAGCCCGCGATCGCTATTGGCAGATGTATCCGCCCAATTTGCTCCAGAGATTGCTTCCCCAGGGAATGCGTTTACCTCCCCGACCCATTGACGATATCGTGGCGATTTTATTGGTCGAACGCTATCTCAACCCAGCCTAAACAGCAAAAAAGATGGGCCAGAATCCGACCCATCTCGACGATTGGGGTGTGAGCTTAACCTAGAGTTTCGCGAAGTTGCTGTTTTGCAGTGTGGAGGGCTTCAGGTAATTTACTGGCATCCCGTCCCCCGGCTTGGGCCAGGTTCGGACGACCACCGCCACCGCCACCGCAGAGTTTAGCAATGCCGCCGATAAATTTACCCGCTTGTACTTTTTTGCCTTTGTAAATCCCTTCGCTAAAGGCGGCCACCAGGGAAACCTTGCCTTCTTCTGGGGTTGACCCTAAGACCACTGCTGCCTCACCCAGTTTTTGCTGGAGCCGTTCAGCCGCAGTCTGGAGGGCCTTGGCATCGAGATCGCCCATATTTTCCACGAGGATCTTAAATTCGCCGACGGTTTCCGCTTGGTTCACGAGGGCTTCGGATTTGGCGATCGCCAGCTCACCTTTGACCTTTTCTAATTCCTTTTGGGTGTTGCGCAGTTCCGCCTGGATATTTTCTACCCGTTCGGTGATTTCTTCCGGTTTGGCTTTAAATTTATCGCCGAGGTCTTTGACCACCTGATCGCGCACCTTAAGGTATTCCAGTACCGCTGGGCCAGCCACAGCTTCAATGCGGCGGATCCCAGAAGAAATGCCCGTTTCGGAAATGATTTTAAACAGGCCAATTTCAGCGGTATTTTTCACGTGGGTGCCACCACAAAGCTCCATGGACACCCCAGGAAAATCCACAACTCGCACTTCTTCGCCATACTTTTCGCCGAACATGGCCACGGCTCCCTTCGCTTTGGCCTCCGCAATGGGCATCACTGCCACTTGGCCTTCGTGGGCTTCAGCAATCCAGGTATTGATTTGGGCCTCAATTTGAGTCAATTCACCAGCGGTTAACGCCCTGGGGCAATTAAAGTCAAACCGCAGGCGATCAAAGTCCACCAAAGAACCTGCCTGGGAAATGGAGTCATCCACAATATTTTTCAGGGCTGCTTGCAATAAATGGGTTGCGGTGTGATTCGCCTGGGCGCGACGACGACAGGCCCGATCAATGGTGGCATTAACTGTGTCGCCGACCGTTAAGCTGCCCCGTTCCACCTTGCCATGGTGGACAAAGAAACCCGACTCTTTCTGGACATCGTTAATGCGGACGACGAGTTGATCGCCAGAAAAATAACCGCGATCGCCAATTTGTCCCCCAGACTCTGCGTAGAAAGGCGTTTGGTTACAAATTAGTTGCACCACTGCCCCGGCTTCGGCGGTTTCTACCCGGTGGCCATCCACGAGAACGGCTTCAATTTTGACCTGAGATTGCAGATCCGTATAGCCTAAAAATGCTGTGGGATGAATGTGTTCAGCCAATTCATCAAGGCTGCCTTGGACGGTGAGGTCAATGGTTTCGTGGGCGGCCTTAGAGCGTTCCTGCTGCTTTTTCATCTCCGCTTGATAGCCTTCAGCATCGACCGTTAAACCGTTCTCCTCGGCAATTTCTTGGGTGAGTTCAAAAGGGAACCCAAAGGTATCGAATAGCGTAAACGCATCGACCCCAGAAATTTGTTTTTCTTCCTTGGCGATAATATCTGCGAGGAGTTTTTCGCCCCGTTCGAGGGTCTTGAGGAAATTGTTTTCTTCCCGCTCTAATTCCTGTTTAATGAAACTTTCCCGTTCGCGAGTATTGGGATAGGCGGCTTCTGAAAGTTGAATCGCTGTTTCTGCCACCTGGTTAATAAAATTCCCGTCAATGCCGATCAGTCGACCGTGACGCACCACCCGTCGAATTAAGCGCCGCAGCACATAACCCCGATCCGTATTGGAGGCGGTAATCCCATCGGCAATCATGTGGACGACAGAACGCACATGGTCGCCAATCACTTTTAAGGAAACCTTTGTTTTTTCGTCGGCTTTTTCGTAGTGAATCCCGGCGGCTTTGGCGGCCGTTTCAATAATTGGAAAGATCAGATCCGTTTCGTAGTTGTTGGGCACCCGTTGGAGGATTTGCGCCATGCGCTCCAAGCCCATCCCCGTATCGATATTTTTGTTTTGTAGGGGCGTTAAATGACCTTCGGCGTCGCGGTTATATTGCATAAAGACGAGGTTGTAATACTCGATAAACCGGGTATCGTCCTCTAGGTCAATGTTGTCATCGCCAAGTTCCGGCTTGAAATCGTAATAAAGCTCAGAGCAAGGCCCACAAGGCCCCGTTGGCCCGGATTTCCAAAAATTATCTTCTTCTCCCATGCGGATGATGCGTTTGGGATTCACACCGACCTTGTCACGCCAGATTTCAAAGGCTTCATCGTCTTCGCGGAACACACTGACGACAATATTTTTCGGGTCAAGCTGAAACACTTTCGTAGAGAGTTCCCAGGCCCAGGCGATCGCCTGCTCTTTGAAATAGTCTCCAAAGCTAAAATTACCCAGCATTTCAAAGAAAGTATGGTGCCGGGCGGTGCGGCCCACATTTTCGATGTCATTGGTGCGGATACATTTCTGGGAGGTAGTAGCGCGGGGGCTGGGGGCGTCCTGCTGACCGAGGAAAATCGGCTTAAACGGCAACATTCCCGCAATGGTGAGGAGTACCGTCGGGTCTTCCGGCACCAAGGATGCACTGGGGAGAATGGGGTGTTGCCGCTGGTTGAAAAACTCTAAAAATTTTGACCGAATTTCACTTCCGCTCAGGACAGGAGGCACACTAGACATAGGATTTACGAAAAATTTTTGCGCTACAAACTTTACTGTCTGTATTGTGACATTCTTTGCGGTGGATTCTTGGGAAAAACCTCAGAATCAGGCGATCGCCCCAGGAACTTTTATGCTTCCAAAAGGCGATCGCCCCTATGCAAGCAGTTTGTCAACAGATACCGCCACGTCGGGAAAACGAAGAGAGGAAATTAAGCCTGTCTTTAGCGTTTGCTTTGTCGTATAGGAACCATTTTGGAGATCTTTAAAGACGATTAACTGGTGATGCTGCAAGTCAATTACCCAATATTCTTGAATCCCAGCTTCCGCGTAAATGCTTTTCTTTTCGGTTAAATCTTTTGTGAGCGTGGCTTGGGCACATTCAATAAGCCAAAAAATATTTTCGGGGTAGGGATGATGGTTCAGGTATTCCCGTCCCAAGGGCTGCACAATCGCTACATCGGGTTCCGGTTCAGAATTATTCGGCAACGTAATGGGATGGGCTTCACTGACTAGGGCGCGATCGCCCAATAATCCTTGTAAATAGTGACCAATACTACGGGTGTAATAAGCATGGGGTTCTCGCTCTGGTGCCATGACAACTAAATTACCTCGGAGTAACTCCACCGCTGCATCAACAAAGAGACCCGCCTCAATTGCTTGATGGTAGTTTGCCACTGTCCACTTGTAGGTTGCCAGAGTCATCGGTGTTTAATCTCTGCGTTCTGTTTCGATTGTAGCTGGTACTTTAATCTCTACCTATCAATATTGAGGGCGATCGCCCCAGGAACTTTTGTGCTTCCAAAAGGCGATCGCCCAAGCTGATCTTAGGTTTTGAGTCAGAGATTAAGCGGACTGGATTTTTGCGTCCTGTTGACTACTTTGCAGGAGTTTAATGATTGCTGATTTCTCTAGTAGTCCGACGAGGGTTCCATTGGTCTGGATAACCGCCAGAGCCTGTAAACCTTGTTGTTCAAGTTTAGCAGCCACATCTAGGAGGGACAGATCAGATTGGACTTGATTTTCCGCAGGCACAGATTTGATGAAATCACGCACCTGATTGTGGGGCCAGTCATTGGTGGGTACGGCGCGAAGAACATCAAGGTGCACCTCACCGAGCAGTTGACCTGTTTCGTCCTGGACTAAGAAGCGTTTCCACTGGTTACCAGAGCGAATGGCACTGTTAGCTAAATCCCGTAGCGTCGTTTCTGCGGAGATAATCGGACTGTCTTTAACCACTGCATCAGCCGCCGTTAAGCCAGAGAGGGCTGATTGAATAGTGGCAGATTGGGCAGAACGACCCGCATTTTGAAGTAAGAACCAACCAATGATCAGCGTCCAGAAGCTACCCACATTAGAAATACCAAGGATAGATAATGCACCGAGAATGATTGCTGTCCAACCGATGAACTGACCAACACGGCTAGCCCAGATGGTGCCGGTGAAACGATTTCCTGTTAATTTCCAGACAATAGATTTAAGGACATTACCGCCATCAAGGGGAAGACCTGGGATCATGTTAAAGGTGGCCAAGATTAGGTTGATGTAAGCCAACAATCCGGCGATCGCCGCTGGCGGCCCACTCAACACACCGCTACCTGTTAAGAGAAAGAGTGCGATAAAGAGAGCCAAACTCACAAGCGGCCCTGCTACAGCAATCCAGAATGCACCACCGGGCGTTTTCGCTTCCTCATCAAGGTTGGCGAGTCCCCCGAATAAGAACAGGGTAATGGAGTTTACACCAATGCCTTGGCGAATCGCTGCATAACTGTGGCCTAGCTCGTGGAGTAACACAGAGGCAAACAGGAGCAGACCTGCTACCAATCCTAAAATTAAGGCGTTAATGCCGAGGCCTGGAAACTGGGACGACAGGCCGCCGCCAAAGTTCAGGGTGACGAGTACCAGAACAATGAACCAAGAAATATTGATGTAGAAGGGGATGCCAAATAAATTCCCCACACGAAAATTGCCGTTCATAAATGAACCTCCCGAATCGTTGCTGAGGCCCAAAAAGACTTACGTTTAGCGCTATTGAAAACCTTTTTGTCCGCTTTCGTTGCTTACATTGTAACAAAATGTAAAGTAGCTACTTTACTGATTAGGTAGTGAAACCCGCCGTTTTGGGTTCGGTTCACTCGGAATTGCGTGCTTTTGATGGCACTGGTTCAAAAAAAAGGCGATCGCCTCTACAAAAACAAAATTGTCACCCAATTCAACAATGCTTAGACTTAATTCAATAGGTTTTGTGAGGGACTAAGAAAAGGATAATCTTGGGGAAAATCTACATCATATTCAAGTTGCATATTGGCCGCAGCTTCCTGATAACAGTCTAAATAAATTTCTTCGAGTAAATTACTTAAACTGGGAGAATCTGCTATTAAATCTTTAAGTTTTGATTGAGTTCTGCGAATCGTCCCCTCCCAACCACGATAACATTCTGGCATGGGGACATAGTGGTGTTTTAAAAGATGCTCAAACAAAGTAATTAAGCGATTTTTCAGCTCTCGCTTTTCCTGTTTCCCTAAGGATTCTACCTCATCAATTAAATGCTCTAAATCTAATGCCGAGAAATTTTGGGTTTTGAGTTGTTCAACAGTCTTCTCGATCCACATCACAAAGTCATGATCATAAAGTACTTTGTCCATCTTTATGAATTTCCTGCAAGTGCATCTCTAGTTATCATAACGATAAACCCCAATTTGCATCGCATAGAATAGTGAAATCATTCCTTGAGATTAGGCGATCGCCTCATGAAAACATTGATTCATCTCAAAATCGAGAAACTTCACGAAGCAGGGCAGGATTACTATTTGGCGACCAGTGAGGATGTACAGGGTTTAGTCGCCGAGGGGCAAACCATTGAGGAAGTGATTGAAATTGCCCGTGACTTAGCCAAAATGCTACTGGAACTGCATCAACAGAATGAACAACCACCTGCCTTGCCGAATACATTCCAATATCCACTGATTTTAGAAGTCTAATGGGTCGTTTATCGGGATTTTCCTATCGAGAAGTCACCAAAAAGCTCCGTCGAGCAGGCTTTGAATTCTATCGCAGTGGTAAGAGTGACCATGAAATTTGGTTTAATCCAGCGACAAAACACACTACAACAATCCCACACCATAAAACCATTAAAGAGGGAACATTACGCGCCATCCTGCAACAAGCACAGATTCCCGTAGAAGACTTCCTTAATCTTTAACTGCCGCTCGTCTCCTGAAGCCTTACAATAACGCTGTTACAGAAAGAATCGACGTAAAACTATGACCCCTTGCCCCTTCACCCCCGAAGAAATTGCATCTGAAGGCATCAAACCCGAAGAATACGAAGAAATTGTGAGCCGTCTCGGTCGTCACCCCAACAAGGCTGAACTGGGGATGTTTGGCGTGATGTGGTCGGAACATTGTTGTTATAAGAATTCCCGCCCGTTGCTGTCTGGTTTCCCCACGAAAGGCGATCGCGTCCTCGTCGGTCCCGGTGAAAATGCGGGCGTGGTCGATATGGGGGATGGTCTGCACCTCGCCTTTAAGATCGAATCCCATAACCACCCGTCGGCGATCGAACCCTTCCAAGGGGCAGCAACCGGGGTCGGTGGTATTCTCCGCGATATCTTTACCATGGGAGCGCGTCCCATTGCCCTGTTAAATTCCCTGCGCTTCGGCACCCTCGATAATGCCCAAACTCGCCGCATCTTTCAGGGGGTTGTGGAAGGGATCAGTCACTACGGTAATTGCGTGGGTGTGCCGACGGTGGGCGGTGAAGTCTATTTCGATAAAGCTTATTCTGGAAATCCCCTCGTCAATGCGATGGCGTTGGGCTTGATGGAAACCGAGGAAATTATTAAATCGGGAGCCTATGGCATTGGTAATCCCGTTCTCTATGTCGGCTCCACCACCGGACGGGATGGCATGGGAGGCGCAAGTTTCGCCAGTGCGGAATTGACCGATGAATCCATGGACGATCGCCCTGCGGTACAGGTAGGGGATCCCTTTACCGAAAAATCCCTGATTGAAGCCTGTCTCGAAGCCTTTAAAACAGGGGCAGTGGCAGCGGCGCAGGATATGGGTGCGGCGGGTTTAACCTGTTCGACGGCGGAAATGGCGGCTAAAGGTGGGGTCGGTGTGTTGCTCGATCTCGATAAAATTCCAGTGCGAGAAACGGGCATGCTTCCCTATGAATATCTGCTCTCCGAATCCCAAGAACGGATGCTTTTTGTTGCCCATCAAGGACGGGAGCAGGAGTTAATTGATATCTTCCATCGTTGGGGTTTACAGGCGGTTGTTGCGGGAGAAGTGATCCCGGAACCCATCGTCAAAATCATGTTCCAAGGTGAAATCGCGGCGGAAGTTCCGGCAACGGCGCTATCAGATAATACGCCCATTTATCATCGGGAATTGATGGCAGAAGCTCCTGAATATGCACAAACCGCTTGGGCTTGGTCGGTGGATTCTTTGCCTAATTGTGATGAGAATGGTATCGCTGAAAAATCTTGGAATGAGATTTTATTAACCCTGTTAGATGTACCGACCATTGCGTCTAAAAAATGGATTTATCGCCAGTACGATCATCAAGTACAAAACAATACGGTGATTTTTCCCGGTGGCGCAGATGCCGCTGTTGTGCGGGTTCGTCCGGTCAATGGTAAACCTGATGCGTCCACAATTGGTGTTGCTGCTTGTACCGATTGTAATCCCCGTTATGTGTATTTAAATCCGTTGGAAGGGGCAAAGGCGGCAGTCGCTGAAGCAGCTAGAAATTTAAGTTGTGTCGGCGCAGAACCCTTAGCAATTACGAACAATTTAAACTTTGGTAGTCCCGAAAAATCTGTGGGTTATTGGCAGTTGGCGAATGCTTGTAAAGGGATTGCGGAAGCCTGTCAGGAATTGGATACACCCGTTACTGGTGGTAATGTTTCCCTCTACAATGAAACCCTTGATAGTGATGGCAAACCAACCCCTATTTATCCGACTCCAGTAATCGGGATGGTGGGACGAGTTGAACATATTAACAAAGTCTGTGGTTTGGCCTTCCAAGATGTTGGGGATAAGGTCTATCTCCTTGGTACTCAGGCAACAACAACCCTCGGCGGTTCGGAATATCTAAATACGATTCACAATACCGTCGCGGGTATTCCGCCCCAAGTGGATTTTGAGCTAGAGAAAGCCGTCCAGAAAACTGTACGGGAGGCGATCGCCGCTGGATTATTAAGTTCTGCCCATGACCTTGCGGAGGGTGGTTTAGCCGTTGCCCTTGCGGAATGTTGTATTGGCGGCAAGCTCGGCGCAACCGTTGAAATTACGGGATCTGACCGTCTCGATGCCATCCTGTTTGGCGAAACCTGCGGCAAAATTATTGTCTCTGTTGCTCCCGACAAACAAGCCCAATTTGAAGCCCATCTGACGCAATCCTTGGCAGACAATTGGCAGGTGATCGGTTCCGTTAGCGACACCAATCAGTTACAAATTACCGTCAACAATCAGGCTGTAATCGCGGTTTCTGTTGAGGACATGACCACCAATTGGAGTGAGGCGATCGCCCGTCGTTTACATCCGTAATCTAGTTAACTGATTACAATAGAAAGTACAAATCCAGTGGGTAAGGCTAATGACAACAATGACCCTTGCCCTAGAACCCGTTTTCACGTTAAGCAATGAACAATTTCAGCAACTTTGTCTGGTTAATCCAGAGCTTCAACTGGAACGTACAGCTAAAGGAGAATTGGTCATTATGCCTCCCACTGGTGGCGAAACTGGGCGGCAAAACGCTAACCTAATTTTTCAAGTACAACTCTGGAATCACAAATGGGAACCTCGAAAAATTCAAAATTTCGCTAGATCAGCAACCTATCCTCGTTGTTTCAGACTCAAAAAATCGTCAAAAAAGCAATTAATCGAGGTTTCCAAATATCAATTAGGAGAAGTTTTCGATGCCTCAACGGGTTTTATTTTGCCCAATGGTGCGACCCGTTCTCCTGATGTTTCTTGGCTTGAAAAATCTCGTTGGCAAGCATTAACAACCGATCAGCGAGAAAAATTTGTTTCCCTCTGTCCTGATTTTGTCACTGAGTTAGTTTCGCCTAGCGATGCTGTCCAAAAAACAAGGGATAAAATGGAAGAATATCGAGACAATGGTTGTAGTTTTGGGATATTAGTTAATCGCAAGGAAAAACAAGCAGAACTCTATATTGCTGATTGCGAGCCTCAAACTTTATCTCTACCTCGTAAAATTTTGGGTATCAATATCTTCAAAGATCTTGTACTAGATTTAACATGATTGATTGGCGATCGCCTTTTTAACGAAGATTAGAAATGGCTTTAAAATCCCCCAAGATTACTGTTCGTCCGAGAAGCCGCCAACTTCATTAAGATTTTGCCCTTGCTTTTCTCGTATTCTTTTTTCAAAGTTTGCTTACTCACCACGGGATTACTGGCAGGCAATCGCTGGCCTAAATCTGCCCAGCGGGTAAGCTGTTCCCGTTGCTTCAGGGAAATTGTCGCCTGGGTAATGTGAAAATACCGTTGGGGTTGTCCCAGGGCAAAAAGCAGAATTCGATAGTTCCCTTGGCTGGCTAAGAGACGCGCCATCTGTTGGCCGATCTTCGTTTTCAAGTCCAGATAGCAAGGCAACCAACGGGCTCCTTCACTGCTGTTGTACAGCACCGTGATCCACAACAACATCGGATGGGGGGCCTCAATGAAGAGAAATTGATTATAACGGGTATCAAAACGGCGTTTGCCCAACTCCTCAGCTTCTAACATCGCCCAAAGACTGGCGATTGCCGTCGGTTCAGCCGGTAAAATCCGTGGGAAAACAATCTTATTTTGGGGTTTATCCGCTGGCCAGGACTGGGCCGCACAAATGGTATCGCTAAAGGTTGTATTCAGTTTGTCTGTAGGCCTTCCCTGGCGATTTACCGTTGAATTACGAAAGCTGGGGGCCGTGGTGGCATTGTTAATCCGGGTCGGATCATTGGGGCCAGCCACCGGAGATGTTGCTTGGAAATTTTGCAGATTTTGGGATGTGGTAAAAAAAGATTTCCTGGTTTCTGCGGCTTGTTGTTCGTAATATTTGGCGATGGGGGCCATGGCTTGCCAAATATCATTGACGGTCTGGGGGCGATCGCGCGGACTTTTCGCCATACAACACATGATAATTTCAGCCAGAGGAGCCGGAATCCGCAAACTTTTATCAAAGGGAATTGGTGGTGTGTCATGGTGTGCCCGGTACCAACCCCCAAAGGAATTATTTTCAGGCATCACGGGCATATCCCCCGTGAGCATCTCGTACATCGTAATCCCCAGGCTATAGATATCAGAGCGTTGGTCTAATTCCTTGCCTTCCATTTGCTCTGGAGAACAGTAGGCGAGGGTGCCCATAAACGATTGGGTCTGGGCGGCTCCGGCTTGGCTGAGGCGCGCAATCCCAAAATCCAGAATTTTTACCAATTCCCCTAGGGACGCATCCTGCATGATCAGAATATTGCTGGGTTTAATATCCCGGTGAATAATTAAACATTGTTCCCCCTTGAAGGTAATCCCTTGGTGGGCTGCTTCCATCCCCAAACATATTTGCCGCACGACTTGAAAAAAACGCGGTAAACCGAGGGTAGCATGGGCAATAATATCGCTTAGACTTTCCCCTTCTAAATATTCCATGACATAAAAGGGCACATCCTGGTCATCGACGCCATAGTCTTTTACCCGCACGATATGGATGCTTTTTTCACTCAGGAGGGCGCAAATGGTTGCCTCCCGCTCAAAGCGTTGGCGCATTTTGTCGTTAAGCAAGGTCTGGGCTAGAAACTTTACGGCGACCGTGACTCCCCCTAGGACTGTATCTTCACCCCGGTAGACACGCCCCATAGCCCCCTGGCCTACGAGGTCTACCAAGCGATAACGGCCGGCGAGAAGGCGATTGATATTGGGATCGGTAGTCATAGTTTGGGGTGGACGAACAAAACAATCAAAACAACAGGAGACCGGACAAAACTTAAAAGATTAAAGCTATTAAAGCTGACGGAGGAGAGTCCCTTCAATGGTACTGGTGAGGTAATGGCCGGCGAGGATGCCCCCGGAGTAGCGATATTCATCGTCGTTAATCTGGTAGAACATTTCAAAGCCACTGCGCCGTTGGCGATCGCCAAGCACCCAGTATCGCTGAACGATTGATTCTGAGCCAACCCAACCTTCTCCTTCCACCCGTCCCAAAATACTTTGTTGCAATACATAGGTATATTGTCGCTCACCGCTATCTAAACGCCCTTTGTATTGATAGGAAATTTCGGGGCGATCGCCATCTTGAAACGTTAACTTTGTCACCATCGTAAACCAATTATTTTGGCCCCAAGCAACAATTGTTTTACCCCGAATGAGAATGGGGGGCTGATTTCGTTCGATCCAACTACCATTTAACGTCCAGCGACCTGCTTCCAACAAAAAACTATGGGCCACAATGTATCTTGCTCCTTGGGACTACGAGACGAATCAATGTCATTTGACCCTGTTCTAGTTGACCAAAAACCTTGATCACACACAGTGGGGATTCGTGACGAAACCTCCTTCTATTGTAAGGAGTTCTGCCCCATTCCGAAAAAGCCAGCGACCCGCTTTACTAGATTGTTAACGATCGAAATATTAAAGACTAGAAAAAACCCTAGGCGATCGCCTAGGGAAAAATTACACAGTAGAGGACGCTTACGGGCAAAACTAAATGCTTTGGGGCCTAGATGCTAAATGATCTAACGGAAGAGATCGGTGTTGAGTCTGAGGCCATTGTTGCTTGGGTTCGGATTCGACTGGCCTGCCGCACGACCCTGGGTTAAATATTCTCCGGTACCACCATCGGCGGGATCGAGGAAGGGCTTGAGGCTAATACCACTGTTTGAGTAACCTTGGGCTACGGGACTAGAGGTAGAGCGGCCGCCAAAAATACTTTGGAGTTGTCCCAGGAGGCTATTGGTCGAGCCAGTGCCCATGAAGGTATTGACCCCACGGGTTTGGAAACCGCTGTCGGCACTGAGGAGATTATCGAATACTTGATCCCGTGTGGCGATCGCATTTTGGCCCCGGGGCACCGTAAAGACGATTTGGCAGGTGGGATTCAGTTCGGTGGTCACACAAACGATGTCGTAACCATTTTCGCGGCCAGTGGTGAGTTCGACGAGACCATCACCCCGGTACAGTTCCAAGCGGCGGGCAATTTCTTCACAGCGACGCTCTGCATTCCAACCGCCTCCCATGGTGCGGGGAATCGCCCAAGGATAAACTTCCCCCGGACGACTTTCGGGCTGGTACATTACGGTGTATTGTCCCTGGTCGTACTGACACACAAAACGGCGATCGCCAGAATTGTAGATCACATCACCAGGCGTATTCCCCGCATTGGAATCTGTGTCCACAACGATGTCCGGCGGTACCTGGGCGATCGCACTGCTGGCGGCAAACCCTAAAATTTCTAAGCCGACAATACCGATTTTTAACCAAGTTCGAGTGTGCAAACCTTTACTCATCTTCAAATTTCTCGTGCGTCACAGTGAATTTTAGGGGGATCCTATGGGTTTTGATGACGGGATAAGCTGACTTTAGGTTCCCCTTGTCGGCCGGAAAATGGATGTGATATATTTACTGAGCTAATTAATTTTGCGGACGTGGCGGAATTGGTAGACGCGCTAGATTTAGGTTCTAGTGTCCTAGACGTGAGAGTTCGAGTCTCTCCGTCCGCATTTACAAAAAAAGTTCCTGGGGTTTGGAGTGATGGCACTTTCCCACACTGAATTTGAGCAGGCGATCGCCCAAGTGGAAGCTGACCTTGCCGCCCTAAAAGACCGCCATGCCCAGGTCAAGGCTGCCGAAGCCCGCATCGCAGAACTTAGAGTAGAACAAGAGAATCTCCAGGCAGAGCCAGAAACGATCCAAAAGCAAGCTTCCCTCAAAACAGAACTCAACCTCATTGCCGCCGAAATCGCGAAGTTAGAACTGCAACTCGAAAGTCAGTTGCTCAAGTGGCAGGAACCCTTTTGGCAAATTGTTCGCTTCACAGGGGTAGGCATTTTATTGGGCTGGGTGCTGAAATCGTTTACGGTTTAGAGTTTAAATCTCCCGGTGGCAGCCCTGGATAAAGCGGACGCACCAGCACCGGCGCATAAAAATCGTCCTGGAAAAGCACCACCTTTGATTGAGCCGACAACAGAAGTAAAGCCCAAAAGATCCCGACCTTTTCGTGGCGATGTTGTTTGGCGGTGATCTCCTGGGGGAAAAATTCGTTGGCCTCTTTATAGGCGATCCACTGACGGATTAAATCGTCTAATTCAAAAACCATGGGGGTTTCTGGATCAGGGGGCATCTGGGTCTGGAAAAATTGTTCTAGCTGGGCGGCTAATTCCGTGAGATTTTCATCATGGGCCAACTGGGTAATCTGTTTAATGGCCGCTTTATTGGATAGTTTACGTGGCGTTTTGAGGCGTTTTTTGGGGGTATGATCCTCGATTTCGTTGGCAATTTGTTGGATTTGCTCAATAAATTCCTGGAGGGTGACCCGCCGCCGTTTTGGGGGAGGTGCCGTAGCCCGCCGCCGGAGTCTTTTTTCCAGCTTGAGGGGGAGTCGTTCCGTATCGCTTGCGTCCCAATCTTCGTAGAATTCTTCTTCCTGAACCTCTGCTTCAATGGCCGTTAAACTTTCGAGGGTGTCAGCCTTGAGGAGGACAAGTTTGGAGGCCCATAAAAAAGTTTGACCCGACTGGGGTAGGTCGGCCTCCCTGAGCATTGGGTCTGTATCCCCGGCAAGTCCTAGCTCACTGAGGAACTGATCAATGACATCGATGACCTGCACATCCCAGGGATCGATTTCTCCCTGTTGGGCTAGTTCAATGAGGGTGGCGATCGCCGCTTGGGGTTGGGTGGCCATGGCTTTATCGAAGGGTCAAAAATTAGGCCATTTGCTCAGGTTGAGATTCTTCTGGGGGTGCTTCAGCGGAGTCCTGGGTGTCTCCTGTCTCGGTATCGGTAGAAGTTTCAGGCTCAGATACCGTTTTGTCTGCGGTGGATGCGGTCGTCGCACTGGGGGAATCTGCCGATGATTCCGCGGCGTTTTGTTGGGCGGTCTGCAGTTCAGCCAAAGCTTTTTCCAATTCCTCAATTTTTTGACTCTGGAGCTTCAGTTCCCGTTGGGCTTTCCATGATTCAATTTGCCGCTGCAACTGATCCCACAGGCTAAACATCCAGGCTAAAATCGCCCCTGTGCCCACCGCCAGCAGGAGTTCGATGGAGAGGGGCGCTTCGGCTTGGAATCCCGGAATGATGTTAATCCCGACGGGTTGTGTATTTTCGATACTAAATAGCGCTAGGGCTAAGCACAGGGCAAAAAACAATAAAAAATTCAGTTGCCGCATGATCTCTCCACAGGATGCATCGCATGGCGGATCTCGATGGCGATCGCCAATACACCCCCTAGGATATCGTAATTGTTCCAACCCAAAAAAATTGCCCCAAACATTGTTGGGGCCGCCGGATGATAAAAGTGATAATTGCGATCGCCTGGGCTTAAGCCAGGGACATTTTGGTGCCACCCACAGCATCCCCAAGGCTCACATTTACCCCAGAATAAACAGTGCCTCGACGGGCATCAATGGAGATAATCGAGCCATCCCGAATTAACTGAGTTGCTTCCTTAAAACCGACAATCACCGGAATACCCAACCGCATCCCCAAAGTTGCCGCGTGACAATTTTGATTTGGTTCTTCGATCACGATGCCGCTGGCCTTACGGATCATTTCCACATAGGCCGCATCCGTAGACCGAGCAACGAGAATTTCTCCTGGGCCAAAATCATTGATATCTTCACTTTGATTCACGACCCGGGCACGACCACTGGCCGCCCCTTGACCAATGCCAATGCCTTCTCCGAGCACCGCCTGCACCATTTCGACTTTGATGAGATCTGTAGAACCAGACACCCCTTGGAGCGTCCCCGCTGTCATGATCACCAAGTCCCCTTCATGGAGAAAACCGCTCTCCTGGGCCACATTAATCGCCGCCTTAAAAGTTTGGGTCGTTGACGGAGAATCCATAACAAGGAGTGGCTTTGCCCCCCAGACCAACTGGAGACGACGGGCCACATCCACATGGGGGGTGACAGCAAGAATCGGCGTTGCTGGGCGAAATTTAGAGACGTTTCGGGCCGTTGCTCCAGACTTGGTGAGGGTCATGATCGCCGTTGCATCTAACTGTCCAGCAATGTGGCTGACGGCGGCAGAAATAGCATTGGGAATCGATTTTTTATCAGAAGGTTGTTTTTGAATGCCGTCGGGTTCCTTTTCGATGCGCTTGGCGATGGTTGCCATGGTTGCCACGGCTTCTACGGGGAATTCACCCACAGCAGTTTCATTAGAAAGCATCACCGCATCGGTACCATCTAAAATCGCATTGGCCACATCGGAAACTTCGGCGCGGGTGGGGCGAGGATTACTCACCATGCTATCGAGCATCTGGGTGGCGGTAATCACAGGAATCCCGAAGCGGTTGGCAGTGGCAATGAGTTTTTTCTGGAGAATGGGGACGTCTTCGGCGGGCAGCTCGACCCCAAGATCCCCCCGGGCGACCATAACACCATCGGAAAGGGACAGAATAGCCTCCATCTGTTCAATCGCCTCGTGTTTTTCGATCTTGACGATCACGGGGACATTTTTCCCAGCATTGGCGATGAGCTCTTTGATTTCCAGGACGTCTTGGGGATTGCGCACAAAACTGAGGGCCACCCAATCAACCCCTTGGTCGAGGCCAAACATGAGATCTTCGCGGTCTTTATCGGTGAGGGCTTTGACAGAGAGATAGACCCCAGGAAAATTGACCCCTTTGTTATTGGAGAGCTTGCCACCGACGACCACGCGGCAGTGGAGATTTTTTGCGGCAATATCGACCCGTTCGACCTTCATTTCTACCTTGCCATCGTCGAGGAGGATGGTGGAGCCTTCGGGGACTTCTTCCGCTAGCTTGTCATAGCTGACGTAGCCGACTTCTTGGGTACAGGGTACTTCGCGACTTGTGATGATGTAGGGATCGCCGTTTTTGAGGGTGATAAAGTCGCTCTCATAGCGACCGAGGCGAATTTTTGGCCCCTGGAGATCCTGGAGGATACCGACGGGTTGGTTCAGTTCAAAGGCGGTTTGTCGAATCAGACGGATGTTGCGTTGGTGGTCATCGTGGGTACCATGGGAGAAATTTAGCCGTAGAGTAGTTGCCCCTGCTTCGATGATTTCCCGGAGAACGTCTGGTTTGCTAGTCGCAGGGCCAATGGTGGCGACGATCTTGGTGCGGCGGGGCATTTCTCTAGAGGGCATAGTGAACTTTCTCGGGTCAGTTGGGAAAACAAGCCTCATATTATCCCAAAAGTTGACGTTTCTTTCTATACGTGGCAGGGGAGTTCTGGGAGATTTTGGGAATCTCGATGGGATCTGCTCTAGGGTCTGTCGGTGGAAGCTTTTGGTGGACAAGGGGGAAGCCAGAGAATCTTCCCCTTATTTTTGTGGTTTTCCTTCAGGGTCAAGTGTCTAAATAGTTAGCGGCGATCGCCGTGGGGATCATCGGTAACATCGGCAGTACACAGATTAATCCCTGTTGCCAGGTGAGGGGAGCTGTCTGAAAGAGTTGATTCATAAGGCCCCATTGACTAAAGGCAACCTGCAAAGCGACGGCGACGGCAATGCCAACCAACAGGAGCGGGGCTTGGATGATGGTTTTTGTTTGGCCGCTGATGTAGCGAAGGAGGCTACGGCCCAGTTGACTGATGCTCAGTAAATAGATGATCCGAGCGGCAACAAGGGCTTGGATCGCCATGGTGCGGGCGAGGGCGAGATCGCCGGTGCTGGTTTTGATCCATTCAAAAATGCCAAAGATCAGAATCCAGTTAAAGATCGAAATAATCCCGATCCGTCGCAGCAGCTTGGGGGTGATCAGGGGTTCGTTGGGATTGCGGGGGGGGGATTGCATAATCCCGGCGGGCTTGGCTTCAAAGGCGAGGGGCACGGTCATGGTGATCGAGTTGATCATATTCAGCCACAGCACCTGCAAAGACAGAATGGGCAAATCCCGCGCCAGCAAGACACTGATCAAGATTGTCATCGATTCACCGCCATTGACGGGCAAGAGGAAGGCGATCGCCTTGCGGAGATTGCGGTAAACGGTGCGTCCTTCTTCGACGGCAGCTTCAATGGAGGCAAAATTATCATCGGTGAGCAACATATCAGCGGATTCCCTGGCCACCTCGGTGCCGCCTTTACCCATGGCGATGCCAATGTCGGCTTGTTTAAGGGCTGGGGCATCGTTCACGCCATCGCCAGTCATCGCGACGATATCGCCTTTTTTCTGGAGGGCTTCGACGAGGGCAAGTTTTTGGGCTGGGGCAACCCGGGCAAAGACCGACCCAGTTTCGGCGGCCTCGGCCAGACTTTGAGGATCCATTTTTTCGAGGTCTTGACCCTCAAAGGCAATGACTGTTTCTCCGGTGCGAATTCCCATGCGTTGGGCGATCGCCTTGGCGGTGGCAATGTGATCACCGGTGATCATCTTGACGTTAATTCCTGCTGTTTGGCAGGCATGGACAGCGGCGATCGCCTCCGGTCGGGGGGGATCAATCATTCCCTGGAGCCCTAAAAACTCAAGGCCCGTGGTGAGATCCTCATGGTCAACGCTGTGTTGGTGACTGCTGACTTCTTTTTTCGCAAAGGCGAGAACCCGTAACCCTTTGGTAGCCATGGTCTCTACCACTGCTTCGATGGCCGCAGGATCAAGGGCGATCGCCTGACCATTGTCCAATAACATCGTTTCACAACGGCGCAACAGCGATTCCACCGACCCTTTGACATAGATTGTCCGCCCCGTGCCATCATGGAGCGTCGCCATATACTGATATTCCGACTCAAAGGGAATCGAATCGAGCCGGGGCCGCTGGGCGTCTAAACCCACCTGACTGAGGCCCGCCTTCGCCGCCGCAGTAATCAAGGCCCCTTCCGTTGGATCGCCCACCACAGACCAATCATCGCCCGTTTGTTTCAGTTGGGAATCGTTGCAGAGCAACCCTGCGGTGAGACATTCTGCCAGGACTGGGGGCAGGGTTTCAAAGCTGGCATCCCCATCATCACCGGTTGCGGCCAGGTACACTTCTCCCTTCGGACTGTAGCCACTGCCACTCACTTTGAAATGAACATCCCCCGCATAGATCGCCTGGACGGTCATCTGATTTTCCGTGAGGGTGCCCGTTTTATCAGAGCAAACCACCGTCGCACTACCGAGGGCTTCTACAGCGGGTAATTTACGAATAATGGCGTGGCGGCGGGCCATCCGGTTCACCCCAATCGCCAGGGTAATTGTCACTACGGCGGGTAATCCTTCGGGAATCGCACTCACGGCCAGGGCTACGGCAGCTTCAAACATCTCGGCGAGATCGCCCCCCCGGCCCCAACCAATGGCAAAGGTGAGGGTCGCCAGGGTCAAAATCACATACAGTAGGGAATGGCTAAATTTGGTGAATTTTCGGGTCAGCGGTGTGGTTAAACTGACCTGCTTCTCCATGGATTGGGAAATCTGCCCCATTTCCGTCTGGTTGGCGATCGCCACGACGATACCTGTGCCCTGACCAAAGGTGACAAAGCTTCCCGCATAGGCCATATTGCGGCGATCGCCTAAGGGCGTATCTAGGGGTAAAAGACCTAACTTTTTCTCGACGGGTACCGCTTCCCCCGTCAGAGCTGACTCATCAACTTGGAGGTTCCGCACCTTGAGCAACCGCAAATCCGCCGGGACTTTATCCCCGGAAGCCAACAGCACAATATCGCCAGGCACCAAATCCCGTGACGGGATCCGCAGAGTATTGCCTTCCCGCAGGACCATTGCTTCGGTGGTGACTGCTTTGGCGAGGGAGGCGATCGCCCCTTCAGCCTTAGCTTCTTGGATATAACCAATCACCGCATTAATGAAAGTAACCCCCCAAATGACCCAGGCATTCGTCCAGGAACCCAAAGCCGCTTTAATACTTCCGGCGATGATTAAGATGTACAGAAGCGGCTGGTGGAACTGCAACAAAAAACGTAACCAAGCGGGTTTGCCGCCTCGAAATTGCAACTCATTCCAACCATACTGCTCGTAACGCTGGGCCACTGCCTCTGGCGATAATCCCCGTTCTGCATCGCTCTTTAGGGATTGAATTAATTCGGCCTCTGATTGGGTATGGCAGGGAGGAAGTGATGATGACACTGGCATAACTTAAGCTTAAAAATTAACCTGCAAATTTGATCCTCCAAATTCTAGCAATTTAGTTTTATAAAATTACGTAGTTAAATTATTAAATTTTCCTTGAAAAATCTAATTTTCAACTTGTCAATAATTTCTTTGTGGACTTTTTTGTTGTCAAATCCTCAGTGATAAAGCCTGTTCGGTTTCTTTGAAGCTAATTTTTGAAAATCCCAAAAAGTGATTTCTTTTTATCTTTTTATTGCCAATTAAGTTATTGAGCCCCCTTGTTTTTTTAAGGAGAAAAGTTGGCTGCCGACAACATTTTGACCAGGCCCCCGATTCTAAAATGGCAGCAAGTAATCCATAATGGGCGATGGTTCATTCCATTAGCTGTCACGAAAAACTCAAAATAACCATGCGCCTTTCCCAAAGTCTGTTCGTTACCCTCCGAGAAGATCCCGCCGATGCGGAGATTCCTAGCCACAAGCTCCTGCTGCGGGCCGGCTATATCCGGCGGATTGGGCGGGGGATTTATGCTTATCTACCGTTGATGTGGCGCGTGCTCCAGAAGGTATCCCAGATCGTCCGGGAAGAGATGAATGCCACCGGTGCCCAGGAAACCCTGTTACCCCAGTTGCAACCCGCAGAAATTTGGCAAGAATCGGGCCGTTGGGATACCTATACCCAGGCAGAAGGGATTATGTTTTCCCTGCGCGATCGCCTAGATGGAGAGTTGGGTTTAGGGCCGACCCACGAGGAAGTGATTACCACCATTGCCAAGGACATGATCCGTTCTTATCGGCAGTTGCCCCAGCATTTGTACCAGATTCAGACGAAATTCCGCGATGAGATTCGACCCCGGTTTGGCTTGATGCGCGGACGGGAATTCATCATGAAAGACGGCTACTCGTTCCATGCTTCTGAGGAATGCCTCAAAAAAACCTACGCAGACATGGATCAGGCGTATCGTAATATGTTGCGTCGCTGTGGTTTACAATTCCGGGCGGTAGAAGCCGACTCTGGGGCCATTGGTGGTTCTGGTTCCCAGGAATTTATGATCCTCGCCGATGCCGGGGAAGACGAAATTCTCTACACCGAAGACGAAAAGTACGCCGCGAATACCGAGAAAGCCGTGTCTCTGCCCGTTGAGGCGATCGCCTCTCCTTTCAGCAGTTTTGAAAAGCGCGAAACCCCGAATACAGCCACCATTGAATCCCTGTGTAAGTTCCTAGATTGTTCCCCCACTTGTGTCGTTAAAAATGTCCTTTATCAGGTGGTTTATAACAATGGCAAAACTGTTTTAGCTTTGATCTCAATTCGGGGCGATCAAGATGTCAACGAAGTCAAATTACAGAATGAGTTGACAAAATTAGCGTCTAATTACGATGCCAAAACTGTCATTTCCTTAACAGTACCTGACGCTGATGCCCAACAAAAATGGGCCGCAAAAGCATTACCTTTGGGCTACATTTCCCCAGCTTTAGCAGATGATTGTATTGCTAAAAATAAAGCGGTTTCAGGCGAATTTCTGCGCTTAGTTGATCCCACTGCGGCGACATTAGAAAACTTTGTCACGGGTGCTGATGAAACGAATCACCACGTCCTCGGTGCAAACTGGGGCACAGAGTTTAAGCTACCGGCATTGCAAGTGGATGTGCGGTTAGCAAAGGCCGGCGATCGCGCTGTCCATGATCCGACCCAAATCCTCCAAACAGCGCGGGGCATCGAAGCGGGCCACATTTTCCAATTGGGAACAAAATATTCCGAGGCCATGGGGGCCACCTTTACCGACGAAAATGGTAAAGAACAACCCCTGGTGATGGGCTGTTATGGGGTTGGCGTTTCCCGTCTGGCTCAAGCCGCAGTGGAGCAATCCTACGATGAAAATGGCATTATCTGGCCCGTGGCGATCGCCCCCTACCATGCTGTGGTAGTCGTGCCCAATGTTAAGAGTGAAGAACAGATGGCAGCCGCCGAAAAACTCTATGCTGATCTCAACGCCGCTGGAGTCGAAACGATCCTTGATGACCGCAACGAACGGGCCGGGGTGAAATTCAAGGATGCAGAACTGATTGGTATTCCCTTCCGGGTTGTCACAGGGAAATCCCTCAAGGATGGCAAGGTGGAAGTGGTGCGCCGCAAAGAAGGCGATCGCCAAGATCTTGATCTCGATGCTGTGGTTGCGACCTTAAAAAATTGGGTCAAAGCCGCAGGCCAGTAAGCCCCTGGGGAATCGTTATAATGGCCCTAGGGTTAAGCGATTTCCCCTTTTTTAGCGATGGTTCCAACGCCTAGGATTCCCGACATCACCTACGACCAAGATTATCAACTTTGGCTGCAACAGACCCTCGAAAAATTGCGCCTCCGGGATTATGTGGCCGTCGATTGGGAACATCTAATTGATGAAATAGAATCGATGGGTAAACGCGATCGCCACCGCCTCAAGAGTAATTTGATCATTTTGTTGATGCACTTACTGCAGTGGAACTTTCAGGCAGAGAAACGTTCTGGTAGCTGAGAGTCAACGATCATTGATCACCGTCGCCGCATTATTGACGAGTTAGAAGATTCTCCGAGTTTGCGGCCCTATTTACAGCAGATTTTAGCCTCTGCCTACACCACGGCACGGCAACGGGCAAAGGCAGAAACAGGTTTATCCCAAGACAGCTTTCCCCAGAAATGTCCCTACGATCTAGAACAGATTCTTGGTTTGGGTTAAGCCATTACAATCTCCATTTTTGTGAACCAAAACCAGCAAATTTACGTCAAAAATTGTGACTCAGGGTTTAGTAATGGCGGGGAAACCTCACCTAAACCGGGAGAATTCAATTGCTAAGATTGACGATAAAACCTCCTGCGGTGTCTCTCCAACGCCCGGCTCGATGTGGCCATCATCCTAAAACTTTATACAGACTGGATAGAAAAACTTCTATGAGACGATCAAAATTTGTCCAACGATTTACAACCCACATTGTTGCCCTCTGTGTGGGCTGTGCCATTACCTTCGGGGCAATGCAAGGCTCTAGCCAAACCCTCAACCAACCTTTAGCTGATACCAATCCGCCCCAGGAAGTGGCAGCGGTACCCGTAGCAGCAGGTCGAAGTTTTGTCGCCGATGCGGTGGCCAGGACAGGGCAAGCGGTAGTGCGTCTAGACACAGAAAAAACTGTGGTGCGCCGCTTCCAAGACCCGTTTATGAATGATCCATTTTTCCGGGAGTTTTTTGGCGATCGCTTTGGGATGCAATTTCCCGATGAACAGCGCCAGGTGGTTACCGGACAAGGCTCTGGGTTTATTACCGATCGGTCTGGGGTGATCCTCACCAATGCCCACGTCGTGAGCGGCGCTGACCGCGTTACTGTCACCCTAAAAGATGGCCGCAGCTTTGAAGGGGAAGTAAAGGGTACTGATGAAGTCACCGATTTGGCTGTCGTCAAAATTGACCCCAGAAATGAGTCTATTCCCGTGGCTCCCCTCGGTGATTCTGGGTCTGTGCAGGTGGGTGACTGGGCGATCGCCGTAGGGAATCCAGTGGGTTTGAATAATACTGTTACCCTCGGCATTATCAGTACCCTAGAACGGTCTTCGGCCCAGGCAGGGATTCCCGATAAGCGGGTCGATTTCCTCCAGACCGATGCCGCCATTAACCCCGGTAACTCCGGTGGCCCCCTCCTCAACGCCGACGGTGAAGTGATTGGGATTAACACCGCGATCCGCCGGGATGCGATGGGCATTGGATTTGCGATCCCGATCAACAAGGCGAAGGATCTTGAACCCACCCTCGCCGCTGGCAAAGAAGTGCCTCACCCCTTCATTGGGATTCGGATGGTGAGCCTCACCCCAGAGATGGCTAAGGAAAATAATGCCGACCCCAATTCCATCGTGCTCTTACCGGAAGTAAACGGAGCGCTGGTGCTGGGTGTGGTGCCGGGTAGTCCAGCGGAAACAGCAGGTCTGCGTCGGGGCGATGTGATCACGAAAATCAACGGTAAGGCGATCGCCAATGCCCAACAACTCCAGGAAACCGTGGAACAGAGCGGCGTTGATGCCAGCTTGAAAGTGGAACTGCGCCGGGGCGATCGCACCTCAGAACTCACCTTGAGAACGGCACAAATGCAAGGGGTTTCCTAGGTTCTTTTAGTTGAAATTTCCCCCAAGGTCTCCGGGTTCACAACCTGGGGACTTTTTTTGCGCTCTAGCCCAAAGATTCACCGACAGTTAAGCGCATCCCATTGACCATATCCCAACCGGACTGGGGCTTTTTGCCGCTGGGTTGCACCTGTTTGAGCAACAAAAGTCCGTCTCCCGTTTGGATGATGGGGCCAAATTTTTTGGCGATCGCCACGATTTCCCCAACCTTCCCTGTGTTCCCAACAAATTCCTTGAGGGGTTCATATGCTGCGGGATATTGCGCAAAACATTCCGGTACGAGGGGGATCGTTTCTAACACTTTTAACGGTTTATCGCGGCAGGTGGTGAGGCAGTTGGGATAGAAACCGCGCACTTGGTTATGTAAGGCGATCGCCCCTTTTTGCCAATCTAGCTGAAAATCTTCTTTCTGAATCAACGGCGCATAGGTGGCTTGGTCTGACTCCTGGGGGATGGGGGTGATGTTTCCCTGGGTTAGTTGAATTAAGGTTTCCGTCAGTAAAGCCGCCCCGGAGGTCGCTAATTTCACTGCCAAATCATGGGCATTATCCCAAAGATCAATGGGCGTTTCGGCTTTGAGGAGCATTGCCCCGGTATCCATCCCCTCATCCATGAGCATGGTGGTCATCCCCGTCACCGTTTCCCCCTGGACTAAGCTCCACTGGATCGGCGCGGCTCCCCGATATTTCGGCAACAGAGAACCATGGCCATTGACACAGCCGAGCCGGGGCATCTGGAGAATTTGCGGCGAGAGCAACTGGCCATAGGCGACCACCGCAAACACATCGGCTTGGAGATTTTCGAGAACCGCTAAGGTTTCAGGATCTTTTTTGATGCGCTTCGGTTGCCAGACGGGAAGATCATGGGCGATCGCCACCTTTTTTACCGCCGACGGAATCAGTTGACTACCCCGACCCCGCCGCTTATCCGGTTGGGTAACGACCCCCAGCACTTCAATGTCCGGGTGATTCAAAAGGGCTTCTAGGTAGGGCACTGCAAACTGAGGCGTACCGAAAAAGACAACTTTAAGCATGGGAAAAAGAGCAACCAAGCGTGCGATCAGCCTTTCACTTTAGCGCAGATCTCCCCCGACCTTAGCGATTATGCAAACCTCATCGGTCTTTTGAACTGCCCCTAAATCTCCCCCAAACTGGGGGCAGGGGGGCCTCGTTAATTAAGCACCGACAGACTCCTTAGCGGCGTAGAGCACTTCCAGGGAAATTTCACTGAGTCCCTGGGCGCGGGCATATTTTTCGGTGTTGCGCTTCACCTTGCCCCGCACAAATCCGGGGACTTTGTTGAGTTGTCCCTGGGCTTCCGTTGTCCAATTCAGATCAGAACTGGCCGACATGGTTGTGGTAATGACTTCTTTGGTATCGTGGCCGCCGAAAATTTCGAGCAAATGGTCTTCCATGCCTAGGGTAAAGGAGTTATAAACCAGATCCGCGATTTGGTTAGTGCCCTCATAACCCACGAAAGGCCGATAACCAATGGGAAAGTTTTGGATGTGGATCGGGGCGGCGATTACGCCACAGGGAATATTCAGCCGTTTACCCACATGGCGTTCCATCTGGGTGCCGAAAATGGCAGCAGGTTCTAGGCGGGCGATCGCATCAGCAATTTCGCCGTGATCTTCGCTAATTAAGATCTCATCACAGTATTCGCTCACCTCTTGGCGGAACCAGTCAGCATCATATTTACAATAGGTTCCCGCCAGCACCACATGGATGCCCATTTCCCGCGCCAGAATTTTCGTCATTGCCACAGCATGGGTATTATCCCCAAAGACGATCGCCTTTTTGCCCGTTAAATTTTGGCAATCAATGGAACGACTAAACCAAGCGGCCTGGGACACATGGAGGGTTTGTTCTTCGATAAAGGCTTCATAATCTGCCGTGGCTCCCTGGTCATTAATCACCTTCTGGATCGCGCGGATGCAACGGGCCGTTTCCACAACGCCCATCGGTGTAATGTCCACATAGGGTTGGTCAAATTCTTGTTTTAAATATTTTGCCGTGGGCAGGCCCAATTCCCGGTAGGGCACGAGGTTAAACCAGGCCTGGGGCAATTTTTTCAAATCATGGACAGAAGCCTTATCAGGAATTACTAAATTCACACTAATCCCCAACTCGGCCATCAAAGTCTTCAGTTCGCGGATGTCGTGGTTGTTGTGGAAACCAAGGGTCGAAATCCCAATAATATTCACCGACGGTTGCGGGGTTTTCTCCGTGGCTAAGTCACCTTTTTTTCTTGCTTTATTGATATAAAACTGGACAATTTGCTGGAGGGTGCGATCGCCAGCCTGGAGTTCATTGACCCGGTAGTGGTTCACATCCGCCAAGATGACATCACCCTGGGCATCTAATTGGGCGCGAGCGACGAAATTTTCGAGGTCTTCCTGGAGAATGCTTGAAGTGCAAGTGGGGGTCAAGACAATTAGATCGGGTCGTTCCTCTTGATCCTTGCGGACAATATTATCAACAACTTTTTCTTGGGAGCCCCGCGCCAGAACATTCCGATCCACAATGCTGGCGGTGACAGGGGTGAAATTGCGTTCCCGTTCTAACATCGAACGCATCACATTAAAGTAATCGTCGCCTAGGGGAGCGTGCATAATCGCATGGACATTTTTAAAAGAACTGGCAATGCGTAATGTGCCGATGTGGGCTGGGCCTGCATACATCCAATAGGCAAGTTTCATAGGTATTTTTACTCCCAAAAAAAACTGGTTTGTGATCAAAAGTGATCTCAGTCAGTGTCATTTTCGCAAATGATTTTCGGGTTCTCGGAGAAGAAAACAAAAGTCAATAAAACGATGTATCTCGCAAAGAAAATGGTTTCATTTCAAGGGATATTTCTATGAATAAAGGGTCATCGTCTGTTTCTTTCAACGAATTTCAAGCTTTGCCTCGATGATGATTCGCCGTCAAGAACTTTGGGGAAGGATATACAATGCACCTTATTAATGAATTTCGTTCGATTGCAATTGTCTCTGCTCCCAGCCATGACCCAAGTTTTTACACCAAAACCCATTCAATACGCTCCCAAAACGATACAGCGGGCACTGGTGGCTTTTGCTTGCACACCGCTCCGGTGGGAACTACTGGCAGCGATGAAAGATCAGAGTGTGGCGCTCCCTGATATTGCTGGAGAAGCTGGACTCCGGGCGGGTTATAGTGGGCGATCGCTGCCGGAAGGGGCCGTGGAAGAGTTGATGATGTGGCTGATTCAAGTGGGATTGCTCCGGCGGGAGGTTGATGGTCAAGGTTTGACAGATAGTTTTCGCTTAACGCCCCTGGGTCGTCAGGTGCTGGCCCAATGGCAATCGGCACCCCAGGCGGTAAAGGTGTCGTGGCTGGCTCGGTGCCAAAATGCTTTACAACGTTGGCTGAGTCGGTTTTCGGTCTAGACTGTACAATCTAAATCTATGCATCTATCTTTCGGTTTAATGTGAGGAAGCTTCATGCGGGCGATCGCCATTTTTAGCCCTAGTCGTCGGTCTGGAAAATCATGGTTAATTACGGCGCTGGCCCGTTCCCTAACTCGGCAAGGGTTGCGAGTTGTTCCTTTCCAAAGTCAAACGGAAATCACAAAAGGTTATCGGGTCAGTGCCGACGCAGAAGTCAGTCAATCAGCGGCTTGGCAAGCGTGGGCCGCAAAAATTCAACCAACAACCCATCTCAACCCAGTTTTACTAAAAGCCTGTAGCCCCCCTGGTGAATCAAAGCCCAAATTTCAACTGCTGATTCAAGGGCGGGGGATTGGTACTGTCAAACGAACGGCTTACTACGATAGTTATTACGATATTGCGCGACCGCTGATTCGAGAATGTTTGATGGCATTGCCGCCGAAATACGATGTGCTGCTATTCGATAGTTATCGCGACAGTCTTTACCATCCCCTCACCAGCGATACCGACCAAAATTTTGAGATTCTCAAGGGTTTAGAGGCGCCCGTCACGGGTATTATTTTGATCGACTGCACCCATGAAGGGGCCATTAATCAGCTCTGGGGCCTCTGGCAACGGCTTTCCCCAGAAAATCGTCAACTAATTCGGGGGGTAATCTTCAATCAGTGGCAAGGCGATCGCCCCCAAGAAACCCAAACCAGTCAATGGGTCAAAACGCATCTCAAACGACCCGTCCTCGGCTATATTCGGCCCCTCCAAAATCTGGCCTTTGACCCCGAAAGCCTGTGTACTACCGTTGCCCATAACCCTGTAAATTTGCCTCAAAATAAACTGCGCTTGCAGGTAATCCAGCTCCCCCACCTCTGTCCCTATGCAGACTTTGATGCCCTGATGGGTGAGGCTTCGGTACAGTTGGAATTTATTAATCCGACCGAGACCCTGGGTTATCCCGATGCGGTGATTGTGCCCCACACCAGCCAGGCGATCGCCGACCTCGACTATCTCCACAAATACGGCTATCCCCAACAGCTGCAGCAATATGTCAATGCAGGCGGCACGGTGTTAGGGATCGGCAATGGTGCCAATCTCCTCAGCAAAAAAATTGCCCTCCCTAGTGGCGATTTTCAACCAGCCCTCGGTTTAACGCCCTTTGATAGCCAACCCCATACCAAGGCCGCCCTCTTCCCCGCCGAAACATTTTCGCGCTTCCCCTTTCCAAATCTTCCCCTGAGCGGCATGACCCTCCCCTGTGACATCCTGAACTATGCTCCCAGTAGCGGTTATACCCAACTCTTTGAAACCCCAAATCTGGGTCTTGTTAACCAAAGTCAAAACATTTGGGCCGTCTACTTGCAAGGTTTGTTTAATAATGGCCCCTGGTGTCGCTTTTGGCTCAATGCCCTCCGCCAAAAACGGGGCCTCTCTTCTCTACCGACAGGTATTGCTAATTTCAACGAACGGCAAGAAGCAATCCTCGAAGCCCTCGCCAATCACCTTGAGCAATATGTTGATCCGACGATTTTATTAGAGGGTGCCGATTAATCGTCCTCGGTTGATAAAAAAACGGGCAATATTTTTGTTGGCGTAGATTACAGCAGGCGATCGCCTTTTGGGGCCGATGGTGACCTGAATGTTAGTATTTATTTGCAATAAGGCCAGATTGTTGCAAAAGTAGAAAAGGGCGTTTATTATTGTCAATAAGCTGAACTTGTTGAAAAATATGCTGGTACCTTCCTACGACGTAAGCGCCCTCAAGACCGAACTCAATGCTAAAGGGTGGCGGTTAACGCCCCAGCGGGAAAAAATTCTCCGCACCTTTCTAAATTTGCCGAAGGGGGAACACCTCAGCGCTGAAGATTTGCACAATGAGTTATTGGAGCAACAGGAAAAAATTAGTCTCTCGACGGTGTACCGTAGCGTAAAACTCATGACTCGCATGGGCATTTTACGGGAGCTGGAGCTAGCAGAAGGCCATAAGCATTATGAACTGAACCAGTCCCAGGCGCACCATCACCATTTAGTCTGTGTCCAGTGCAATAAAACCATTGAGTTTGAGGATGTCGCGATCAACAAACACAGCATCGCCCAATGCCAACAGCAGGGGTTCGAGTTACTCGATTGCCAGTTAACGATCACCACCATTTGTCCGGAGGCTCGCTTGATGGGTTGGCCCTCGGCGCTCCCCCACGATTGGGTCTGTTCGCGGGAAAAAGCCCAAACCCACCTCCATTAATCGAGGCGATCGCCTTTGACGGTAACATTGCAACCCCAATCGCCTTTATTGGTCACGGAAAATTTAACGGTGGGTTACCAACGGCGGGCCTTACTTCAGGATTTGAATCTGGCGATCGCCCAGGGTCAGTTTGTTTGTTTAGTGGGCGCGAATGGATCAGGAAAATCCACCCTAATTCGGACATTGGCAGGTCTTGAAGCGCCCCAAGCGGGTCAAGTTTGGCTGAACGGTACACCACTGACGGCCCTCAATGCGGCCCAGCGTGCCCAACGCCTCAGCTTGGTTTTAACGGAACGGGTTGATCTCGCCTGGATGTCGGTTACGGAATTAGTTGCCTTGGGGCGTTATCCCTATACCGATTGGCAAGGACGTTTGGGGCCAACGGATCGACAGATTGTCCGGGAGGTGATCGCCGCCGTGGGTTTGACAAATCTCCAGGCCCAACCCCTGAACAATATTAGCGACGGGGAACGACAAAAAGCGATGATTGCGCGGGCCTTGGCCCAGGCAACGGATTTGATGTTGCTGGATGAACCGACGGCCTATCTTGACGTGCCCCGCCGGGTGGAAGTGATGCAACTGCTGCGGTTTTTGGCGCACCAACAAGGACGCACCGTTTTGATGTCGACCCATGACCTCGATTTAGCCTTACGGAGTGCGGATCAGCTCTGGCTAATTACCCCCAGCCAAAAGTTAGTGGTGGGGACACCGGAGGAGTTGGCCCTAGAGGGATATTTGGGGACAACCTTTAGTAGCGATCGCTTTTACTTTGATCAGATGAGTGGTCAGTTTCAGTTACAGTACCAGCGGCGATCGCCGATCCAATTCATCGGTCAAGGTTTGGCAGCCACTTGGACAGAACGTGCTTTAACGCGTCTGGGTTTTGAAGCGGTACAAACGCCTTGTCCATTGCGCCTCGATCTCCAGGAACAGCCGACTCGCTGGCTTTTATCCCAGGGCGATCGCCAAGTGCAATTCATGAGCCTTGGAGCACTCAGCGCCCATCTCCAAGCTTTACAATGGGAAAACTGTTGACCAAAGCAACCATGGCAGAGATCAAAATTCCCCAACGCGACATCCTCAGTCTTAATTTGGCCCCCCTGAAAACCCTGGTGCAATCGATCCTGCTCGATGAGGCCCTCGCAGACCATGAGCAAAAGTTTCAGTTAAAGATCGATTTTCCCCAGGAAGCGAATGACCCACGCGAACTTTCAGAAATCCCAGAAATTCGTCTTTGGTTTGTGCGCCTCGATGCGATTTTTCCTTGGTTTCCCTTCCTCCTCGACTGGAAAGCAGGGGAATTAGGCCGTTATACGGCGATGCTCGTGCCCCATCAATTTCATCGCACCGAAGGTATTCAATATAACCCCGAAGCCCTCGAAATTTTTGTGATGAATAAAGTATTTTGCCTCAGCGAAACTTTACCGAAATTCGGCATTCAACCCCAGTCACGGGTAAAGGCGATCGCCCAATTACTAGGCTACGAACTAGACGACGACTTTTTAAATAGTCTTTAGGGAAATTTGATCTAGCTTTTGAATTTGAACGAGTAATATTCGGACAGACTAAGCCATTGGTTCTGTCACCGCAGCCCTAGATGTTGGTAGGATTTGGTATTCAATGGCCTGGGGATTATCAATGCGTTTTGAAGCTTGTAAAATCTCGATGCCAATGACCTGGCCTTTTTGATCATAGTCAAGAATGATGCCAGGATTTTCTTCGCCACTTTCCTCAATATCTACATCTTTGAAGGTGATGCGCAACACATCAACTTCAAGATCATACTTAACTTTCATTGCTCGAAAGTCGTTTGTCCTGAGCGATCCATCTCAAACATTTTATTGTTCGAGTGGATCGGGTTTTACCTGAATCTTAAATGCCTGCACCATCTAAATATTGTTGAATTTCCCGGTCAGACAAGCGACAGCTATCTTTGTGATTTTGACGACGGTGGGCTGTTACGAGATCCGGCTGCTGTTGACCTTGGAGAGTTTGGACTTGTTCTTCTAGGGCTTCAATGCGGTCTAAGAGGGTACGAATCACCGTTGCTTCCGAATCGGGTAGGCTGCCGTGTTCCAAAGGATTGACCTTGACCCCAGAACGATAGACAATCCGCCCCGGAATGCCGACCACTGTGCAATCCGAAGGCACATGGCGTAAAACCACTGATCCCGCGCCAATACGCACGTTATTCCCAATTTCAATATTGCCGAGCACCTTGGCTCCCCCACCAACAACGACATTTTCACCGAGGGTCGGGTGGCGTTTTCCAATCTCTTTCCCTGTACCGCCGAGGGTGACGCCTTGGTAGATCAAGCAATAGTCACCAACAATAGCCGTTTCACCGATGACAACGCCCATACCATGGTCAATAAAAACTCCGTGGCCAATGCGGGCACCTGGGTGAATTTCAATTCCCGTTAAAAAGCGGGCGATATGGGAGAGAAACCGGGGGATAAACGGCAGACCAGAGCGATAGAGGGCATGGGAGACGCGATGAAACAACAGCGCTTGGAGGCCCGGATAGCAAAATAGAACTTCAAGCCAGTTACGCGCAGCGGGATCTCGTTCAAAAATAATGCGGAAGTCGGCGAAGAGGGTGGAGAGCATAATGAATTCTAATCAGAGCGATAATTCATGCCAAAGGTCAAGGCCATTTTCTATAGTATCCCTTGGTTGTTCTGCCTGGGGCAATTTTTTAGATTTCATCATCCAGAGGATATTTACTTTAGGCGTCCTGACCGCAAAATACTAATGATTAGCCACAATCCTAAAAGACTGGCTGCCGCAAACAAAATTTCATTCACAATCATTAACTGACGGTTCGGCGAAATGGTAATGATCGCGGCTCCCATGATTAACGACCCCACCACAATACTGAAGGATAGGCGATTAGCGGAGTCGTCAATGCTGCGGCGCAGGCCGTCGAGTTCCCGCAGGTTTAAATTCCACTGGAGGGTTTCTGAGCTGAGGCGGTCGAGAATCACGTCAATCTGGCGCGGCGATCGCAAAGAAATGGTTTTCAGATCGAGAACCGTGCGGAACATGGTCTGAAACGGGGTGTCTCCCACCAATTGCCGCCGGAAAATATCAGTAATCAGGGGTTTAATTTCATCGAGTAAATTAACCTCTGGATTAAAACTGCGGGCGACCCCCTCCAAATTGGCGAGACTTTTGGCATACAAACCCAAATTTCCCGGCAGTTTAACCTTATTGTTGCGGGCTACCTGCAAAATTTCATAGAACACCTCACTAAAATTCAATTGTGTTAAGCTCCGGTCGTAATATTTACGCAGCAGGCGATCATAGTTAGCTTCTAGGCGGGCTAAGTTCGTCGTGTGCGCCCCTTCGGATAGTTCTAGGGTCAACTGAGCACAGCTCTGGGCATCCATATCCACAATGGCCAGTAGCATCTCTGTCAGTAGCTTCTGGGTGCGCGGATCAAGGCGACCAATCATCCCACAATCAATTAACGCCACCGTCTGACTATCGAGATAGAAAATATTACCGGGGTGGGGATCAGCATGGAAAAAACCATCCACAAAAATTTGCTGGAAAAAGGCCCGAAACAAAATTGTCGTGATTGCTTGACGTTGTTTTTCTGAAGTGACCTCCGCTTCAAGGAGGGGTTTTCCGTCGAGCCATTCCATGACCAGCAGCTTTTCGGTGGTCAGCTCCCAATAAATTTCTGGAATCGTCAGTTTTTGTTGATCGAACCAACTGCTTTTCGCTAAATTGCGCCGGAGCTGATCGGTATAACCTGCTTCAGTACGAAAATCGAGCTCCGCCTGGACAGCTTTTGTAAACTCTTTCGCGAGGGCAATCACATCATAATCTTGGCCAAATTCTGTGAGAGCAGCGAGTTCTGCAATTCCTTTAATAAGGGCAATGTCCTGGGCGACGATTTGATCGATGCCTGGCCGTTGTACCTTCAGGGCGACAGCTTGACCATTCCGCAGAACCGCCCGATGGATTTGGGCAATGGAACCCGCTGCAATGGGGTTGGGGTTAATTTCTTGAAAAACGTCTTCGAGGGGTTGAGAAAGTTGCTGACGAATGGTTTGCTCAATTTCAAACCAAGGCACCGTGGGGACTTTGGCTTGGAGGGCAGTGAGGGCCTCAATGTATTTCGGGGGTAGAAGATCGGGCCTAGTGCTCAGAAGCTGTCCGAGCTTGACATAAAAAGGCCCTAGCTCCACCAGAATATTGCGAAAAACTTCAGGGGGGGGGATCTGTGGTTTATCGGCTTTACCACCAGTCAGGAGACTCTTCATGAAGTCCCAACCATTACTGAAAACAATTTCAATAATTTCCCGCTGGCGTGAACTGCTCTGGGTCAGAGAAAAAACCATGGAACACCCGATGTAGAATTAGCTTGGTCTCTACTATACGTTAGTCGTTTCGGAAAATTCCACAGTGGCCAAAGAAAAAAATTCTTTAATTCTGGCTTTTTTTCGTGATAGTTGGATGGCCGAATGAGTCAAGAGGTTAAGGACTTGGTAAGCCAAAAATAAGGCAGGTCTATATGATATCGCCTATATCAAAAACTCTCTAAAGCCACTTATCTTTTACTGTGCTGACCTAAGTTATTTCATACTTGTTCTTTTAAATAATTGCTATCAGTCAAAGCAAACAAAAAGACATTGAAATAGCTGTAAATAATAATGCTCGATCAAAATCATTGGTTACCCTAGACGTTTTGAGAATAAAGAGTTAGTGGCATTCATAAACTCATCGAAGTCTGGGATTAATATTTATTATTTTTATCTTGGTATCCACTCAAATAATTTGATCGGAGGCAAGAAATTGTGGATCTAAGTGTTTTTGAAAATGGTGGTGGATGAGATCGGCCGCGGCATTGGGAGGAAAGTTACTGTACTTTTGTTTGTCGGGCATCACCATCAGATTAGGCGCTTTTTTACAGCGGCCCATGCAACCAGTGGTTTCGATACTAACTTGGTCAGCGATGTCTTGGTCACGGATCGCTTGTTGGAGACGGTCATAGATGAGTTGACCGCCCCGTTTCCAACAGGTGGATTTTTTGCAAAGAACAATTTTCTGAGCGCTATTGGTTTTTGCGCAGGGATTTTCTGCGATGTTGGTATCTTCGTTACCCGTTGAATCGGCAGTTTCTAGGGGGCGATCGCCAAAGGACTCATTAGGTGTTGCGCCTTGAGACTCTGACAAGAGAGCGATGTGCTGGATTTCTAACTTCTCTTTGGATTTTTTGGGATGACGCCAAATGATGCCCCGCACCTCTAGCTTGCTATGGAGTTCGAGCTGAAAATGGAGCCGTTTGTGGAGTTTGCTCGGAATCTTAAATCGGTAGGAGCCATGGTCCGTCTGGAGGTCAAAATGTCGAATCCGCTGGTGTTTGCCCAGTTTAAAGTTGCTGGCTGTACCGACAAAAGTGAAAGATCGATGGTGAACGGCTAGTGTAATCATAGATAAATAAAAATCTTTCTTAAACAAATGAACCAGATACAACCCTTGTTTTTGGCGATGATTTGAAGCTAAGGATGCTTTTTTCTGTAACGTCTTCAGGAAAATCTATGTTCTATTCGGAACGAGTATTTGGGAGATGACGCTGGGATGATTCGAGATTGGCCCGGAGTGAGACGGGGGAAGAAGGGGGATTTGTAGAAAGAGTCAGGGTGGTCTTGATGGCTTGTTTTAGTAGCGGTTTCCCCAATTTGAAGGTGGTCGATAAGGCGATCGCCCCCAACATCACCGTCCCGAGACTAGTTAGCGCCGTTGAATCACCCCGATGATAATCCTCAAAAATTTCCCTGAGATGCAAACTGAGGACGGACTTATTCCAGTGAATCAAAGACATGGCTAAATTTGAACCTCATTGAAAGTTTTGCAGGGTAAATCCGAGTTTATTATTGCACAGCTTTTGCAATTGAAGCATCTCTTATAGGGAAATTTAATGTATTAGGCTGGAGATGGCAACAGTGGCGACTTTTATTCTGTGACGAAATCTATAAACTCTTTCCCTAAAGACTTTTAGATATTGACACGAAATCAACAGAGAGCTATCTTGGGTGGTACTAAAAGGGTAATGACGGTTTTGTTAAGGTAGAACGGAAGTCATTGACTCCGACCCATGCCTCAATGTCCCAGCTGTCAATCCCAACATACAGTCAAAAATGGGCACATCCACAACGGTAAACAGCGCTTTCTCTGCAAGCAATGCGGTCGTCAATTCGTGGAACATCCCACCAATAAACTCATTGATGCTGAAACCCGCGCTCTGATTGACCGTCTGCTTTTCGAACGTATTTCGATGGCCGGCATCGCCAGAGCTGTTCAAGTTTCTGAACAATGGCTGCAAAATTACGTCAATATGAAAGCAGCACAAGTACCAAGAAGAGCCAAGGTTGTCCCCAAAAAAAGGGGTCTTTAAAGGTGCAGTGTGACGAACTCTGGTCTTTTGTTGACCACAAAGGCAATAAACAGTGGGTCTGGCTGGCCCTTGACGTTCAAACCCGGGAAATTATTGGTCTGCACGTTGGTTGCCGTGGTCGAGAGAGTGCAAAAGCACTGTGGGCGTCATTGCCTGGGGTATATCGGCAATGTGGAGTCTTCTACACGGATGAGTGGGAAGCCTACCGTGGCGTATTCCCTTCAAAGCGTCATCGGGTGGTTAGCAAACAGAGTGGTAAAACCAGTTATATTGAGCGCTTTAATTGTACTGTGAGGCAAAGGATGTCACGGTTTGTGAGACGCAGTCTAGCCTTCTCCAAGTGTGTATTTAATCACATTGGACTATTGTGGAATTTCATCCATCACTACAATTCCTCATTACCCCTTTAGTACTACCCTATCTTGAAGGTAGATAAAGTAATAGATTTCCCACATTTTTCAGGAGGAAAGATAATGAGAGGTAGAGGCGGAATGCGTCCCGGTGCAGGTCGTAAGAGTGCATGGCAGAGTGGCGCAACGAAAACGATTCGCGTCCCCGCAGCGATTGAAGAGGAGCTATTAACCTTGGGAAAGCATTTAGATCGCGGGCAGGCTGTTCTCACGGGGCAAACCCTCAAGCAACTCGAGGATATCTTGGTAAATTATCAAGCCCAGTGCGACACCAATCCCGGTGAAGCATGGGAACCGGTTCGTCAACTGATTGCAGAAATTCGGACCGTTCTTGATCGGGCCCCCCATCGAGGGCGTGGTGGAATGGGTCATCGAGGCATGACCGGGCAGGGTAACCGTTGCCGTGCGGGTCAGCCCTTGGAGATGGGGGGTGTTGACCTGGCGGCAGTGAATGTAGAGGCTCAAGCTCCAAAATTTCACTGCTAGCCAAAGGCGATCGCCCCCCGAAACATTAACGACAGCTCGTCCCACAGTGGCCAGACAGAGTTCTTCTGCGTTGACCATGTCGAAAGCCCCGCCCTTTCCTTCCCCCTGTGCCTCGTTGTCCATAGAATGTTGCCTGTTCGGGGTCGAGGGGTGGGGTATTGATCGGTAATCCTGCGGCCCGTTGGAAGGTGCGGAGGTGATTTTGTTGGGAAGCCCGTTGCAGATTGCGAAAGACCCGTTGCACATCGTCATAGCCTTCGCTGAGAGCAAGGAGTTTTTTGTACATTTCGCCATTTTCAATTTCCGCTTGTACTCCCGCTAAACAGGCCTCATGGAGGGTTGCGGGGGCAGGGATTTTGTTTACCCAAGGGTTAATGGGGATGGGCAGTTGATATTTACGAAAAAGGGGTAAAAGGGCGCGGATATGTCGTTTTTCAGCTTCGATAATGTTAATAAAAGGGCGCACTGCTCCAAATTTTTCAATGACAACATGGTAGGTTTCACAGGCTTTGTATTCGTCTTGGAGGGCTTCGTTCAGGGCAATTTCTAGATTTTTGAACATTTTAAAAAAGCAAAGATAAGTTAAGTTAGTGTCGGAAAATGACCATTGATTGTGCAACCCAACCGCTGGAGACGATTAGGACATAGTTTCTAATTGGTGTTGGAGCAGGGGACGGAGACTATTCAAACCAGCGGCGATCGCCGTACCGTTGTGGATCACCGTTGCCCAGAGGGGATTCAGCCCCACCGTGGCTGCCAGTCCCAAGCCGATCATATTGGGGGCGACCACCAGCAGGGTATTTTGTTCGATGAGGGCTTGAGTTTCCTTCGCAATGGCGATCGCCTCCAGTAATGTCCCCAAGTCATTATTCATTAGGACTACATCCGCCGTTTCCCGGGCAATGTCCGAACCATCGGCAAAGGAAATCGAGACATCCGCATAGGCGAGGGCGACCGAATCATTCAGACCATCCCCCACAAAGGCAACTACCCGACCAGACCGCCGTAAGTTGCGCACAATCCGCGCCTTATCCTCTGGGAAGGCTTCCGCATGGACATGGTGCGCGGGAATTTTTAGGGCGAGAGCCACCTGATGCGCCCGTTGGTGACTATCTCCAGTCAACACATGCACCGCCATTTGATGCTCATGTTGCAGCATCGCAATCAAAGACGCACTTTCGGGACGTAACGGATCGGTATAGGCCAGCCAACCGAGTAACGCTTGGTCAGAGGCGACATAAATCGTTGATGCCGCAAAATTATTAGTTTCTCGCTGATCGACGAGGGGACAAATGCCCTCTTGTTCAAGGAAAGTTGCACTACCGACGAGAATCGTTTGCCCCTCAATGGTGGCTTTAATCCCAAATCCCACCTGATAGTCCCAACCTTGACGGGGTAGGAGTTCAATGCCCTGTTGTTGGGCATGGTGGACAATGGCTTCGGCGACGGGGTGGGTGATCCGTTGTTCGGCAGAGGCTGCCAGTTGCAAGAGTCGTTCTGGGGAAAGGCGATCGCTCCAAGTCCCCCATGGTGTTACCGATTCAATAGCGATTTTTCCTTGGGTGAGGGTCCCCGTCTTATCGAAGACAATCGTGTCAATTTCCGCCAACAGTTCCAGGGTGCGCCCACTGCGGACGAGAATGCCGTGGCGGGTGGTATGGTTTAACGCCCCTAAAAAGGCTGTCGGCATCGATACCCGGACTCCCGTGACAAAATCAAGGGTCAGGATCGAGGCAGCCCGGGTTGGATCTTGGGTCGTGCCATACACCATGCTGGCAAGGACAAGGGACGGCAAAATCAGTTTATCGGCCAGCTGGGCGGCGTAGTTTGCCATGCGAGTATCGTGGACGGGGGCTTTTTCAAGCAATTCCACACTGAGGGCGGCTCTGGTATTGTGACCGACCCGCTCACAGCGAATCCGTAATTTTCCTGAACGGAGGAGGGTGGCGGCATAGACTTCTGTATCCACCTGGGCGACGATGGGCATCGATTCACCCGTCAGTTGCTGTTGATCGACGGTCGCTTCGCCACCAATGACCACACCATCGACAGGAATCCGTTCCCCTGGATAGACGATGACCGTTTCGCCGACTTGGACCCGATCACTCTCAATTTGAATAATTTCTCCCTCTCGCTCGACCCAAGCCCAACGCCCGATGGTATCCATCAAATTGGCGGTGGTGCGTTCCGTGGCGCGGGCGGTTTGTTCACGAATTAAATCCCCCAATTCATGGAGGGTAATTACCAAGGCAGGGGTGACGAGTTTGCCCTGCCAGCCGCTAAAAATCAGGGCAAGTAAATCTAGGCAGTCGATATTAAGTTTATGGTCTTGCCAAAGGCTGGCGATCGCCCGCTGTGCCACCGGAAAACCAGCCCCCAATAAAGTTAATCGCGCCAAACTTGTGAGCAACAAACTTTCCCACTGATTACTTGCTAGACCTAGTGCTGTTGCAAAGAGGGGTAGCGTTAAACTAGATTGCCGCACCTGTGTCCAGAGGGACAAAGCAGCGATTTTTGGGGGCGGACTGGCCGTTATTTGGGTTAGAGGTGCCGCCCGCAACTGTTCGGGTCTGTAGTAAATCACCACCGATGCGGCCCAAGGATTAATCCGAAAGGTTTCGACCCAAGGTAGTGTGGCGAAATAGGCTGATAAGCGACCGTAACCGTTCTCTGGAAAGGCGATTAACTTTAAACGAAGCCGCCCTACAAGTTGGTGGACAATCTTATAGTCAAAGGGAAAATCCCAGGTGAATTGCGAACTAAGCTGGAGAGAGGTCATTAATTTTCGATTGCTTGACTTAGGCGATCGCCTCACCGAGACGGGCTTTATTGAGAATATCCATCAGACGGAGCCCCAATTCCATATCCGAGAAGGAGCCGGCATCATATTGGATCGCCACCGAACTCGCCGAGGCATTAAAACGCACCCCCAGCACATGGTCATCATCCCGCAGCAGCCGTTCTAAATGTTTCGCAAAAAGGCGATCACCGGCAATTTGATCAATCCGGAGACGAATTCGACCGGGCACAGAATGAACAATTTTTACCCCATCCCCAAAGACATCACTGTGATCCATTTCTGGAGCTGTTGTTTTTTTCTCTGGGCTTACTGTGGGATGTTTTAACTCTTTAAAAACCTGCCGCAAAACAGTGGCAATCCCTAGATTTACCAACAGCGCATTTGCCCCTCGCAACTGGAGGCGACTGGTAATAAATAACCCTAACAAAACAGGCAAAATCATTTCGATTTTTTCATGCTCTTTGACAAAATTTGCCAGTTGAGTCACTTCTGAATTGGGGCTGGTTTGAGATGTATTTTCTACAGAGGTAATTGTGCTGACCATGGCACTATCCTTTTCATGGCAATAATTAACATTGAGACTGAAATTTCAGTCTTAAGAGGGTGTTTATAAAGTAAAGATAAAGAGAACAGGATTTTTGCCCGTGAAGTCGTTAAGGTCAAGCATAAGCGTAACGACACAGGAGAATAGCACCAATGTCTCAAGCTTCTTACCCCAGTGACCTGACCGATGCAGAATGGGCTTTACTAGAACCCTTGATTCCTGCTCCAAAGTCCGGCGGTCATCCACGTACTACTGATATGCGACAGGTCTGCAATGGGATTTTCTATCTCCTCAAAACCGGTTGTCAATGGGCCTATCTGCCCAAGGACTTTCCTCCCTCCTCCACGGTGTACTACTACTATCGCAAATGGCAGAGGCAGGGAGTTTGGGAAAACATCAACCATGCTTTGCGGACTCGCTGCCGTCAAGCAGTGGGGAAAACCCCAGAACCTAGCGTCCTGATTGCCGATAGCCAATCGGTCAAGACGACAGAAAAAAGGGCGATGTCTATGGCTTCGATGGCGGGAAACAGGTCAAAGGAAGACGGAGAAACTTGCTAGTCGACAGTTTAGGGTTACTTTACAAAGTGATAGTCTCCGAGGGAAATAGCTCAGAACGAACCTTTGCCCTTGCTGCAGTGATGGAGCTAAGGGAGCAGCAACAGCAGATGTTGAAGCGATTGCGGTTGATGTGGGTAGATGCTGGATATCGAGGAGGACGCTTTGCCTTAAGTCTCTGGTTAATGGTGCAAGCCAAGGTGGAAGTGATTAGTAGAAACAGTAAAGAATTCATGGTACTCCCGAAGCGTTGGATTGTTGAACGTACATTTGGTTGGTTGAATTATTATCGTCGCCTTAGTAAAGACTATGAGCAATTATCAGAAGTGTCGGAGGCAGGGATTTATGCTTCCATGAGTCGTCTGATGTTGCGTCGGCTAGTTTCCTAAAGATTTACTTTATAAATGGTCTCTAAGCATTGTGATCCTGTACGGCTTCGATGGCAGGAAGTTCTTGCTTAGCAGCCTGTTCCGCTAAAACTTCTGCCTTGGCTTCAGCGACAAGATCGCCAACTTGTTCTCCAGCTTCGGCGATCGCCCCTTTCGTTTTTTGATAGAGAACCACCCCTGTTTTAATGGAGGCTTTCGCCACTGGCTTCAGGATCGACGCAACGGCGGGGGCTAAGACCACAGCCCCTGCAACAAGGGCGACGGTTTTGAGGGTGCCGTGACGAGTTAAGGTTTGATTGTAGGCACTTTTGACTTGTTCTAACATTGATTTTCTCCAGAATTTCCGCGTTTTCGGTCAACTACTTTGAGGCTTGATGCTCTTGTGGGAACCTCGAAATTTTCAAAAAATGGATAGGCTTTGAGAAAAACTATCAGTCACAGCATAAAAGCAAAAATATTTGCTCATATGATGTTGTCAATTCACCCTATTTGCCTCCATTTTTTTTGATTTTAGGCACAAGATTGCTGCAAGTAGACGTACCGTCGGAAGTTGTAGGCTAAGTTCTTCAGGGCAATTTGTGTCTCAATACGAGCATGACCAATCACCCTTTCCATCTTGCCCCCCATAGAGGTCACAAAAGTACCAAAGATATGCTCCACTCTCGAACGGACATGAGAGCGTTCTTTATTTCTGGCTTTTTGTGTCTCACTTAGGGGATGATTACGGTTCCCCTTCTCATGAATATGACTGTCCATACCCATCAGTGCTAATACTCTTTCCCGTACTTGGATTTGGTAAGCACTGTCTGCCCAGATGCCATCCCCTCTATTACTGCCATCCAAGACTGCCGCAAACATTTGACTGTCATGCACTGAAGCTGCTGTCACTGCATATTTTCTGATGAGTTTATATTTCACATCGACATTGATGTGGTTCTTGTAGCCAAAGTGATTCTCCTGATTTTTCTTTGTCCAGCGAGCATCACAATCCTTCTGTCGCTTTTTCCTGGGCTTATCTTTCCAGTCTTCGGGAATTTTGCCTGATTTCACTACTTCATTCTCTTCCCGACGATTGCGCTGTCTCGGTACTGGGATGAGTGTTGCATCAATTATTTGTCCTTCTTCTGCTTGATATCCTTGTTTTTGCAAATAGCCTTCAAATTTCTCAAACAGTGCTGCCGCTAGCTTTTGCTCTACTAGCTTTTGTCTAAATAGCCAGACTGTTGTCGCATCTGGTACTTTATCTTCGATGCCCAAACCGACAAACTTCATGAATGATAGCCTGTCATTGACTTGATATTCTAGAGCTTCATCACTAATACCGTAGAGCCTTTGCAGTATCAGCAATTTGAACATTCGTACGGGATCTATTGCTTTCCTGCCCGCCTTACTTTTTCTCTCTTTTGGTTGAACCTGATTGAGAATCTCTCTAAATTCTTCCCAAGGAATCCATTCATTGAGCTTGACGAGGATATCTTGTTTCTCCTCCAAATACTGATGTCGTTTTTCCCAATCCCAGAATCCTAATTGACTCATCTTGAGACACTGCTTTGGCGATACTTTGGTATCTATGATCTCATATTCTTGCTTCGCTTCAAGCTATTTTTCGAGATCCCCTTGTCTTTATTATGGCATGGCCTAAGTTTTACCTTTATTAATTTTTACTGTGAATTTAAAAAGTTTTTTGGTGTTGTTTACAGGAATTTATATACACTTAATTTGTTGATTTTATTTCGCAAAAAATATTTTAAGTGCCAATATTTAATAGCAGAAAACTTTGGTAAACAACAAAACTAAAGATCCAAGCTGTAACAAAGGGAAGGATGATTGAAATAAGTAAATAACGCACTGACTTTGCCTCACCCCAAATAGCACCGAGGGTCGTCAAACAGGGCATATAAATAAGACTAAATAAACAGTAACTAAAACCCTGGGCAAAGGTAATACTATTGCTCAATTCTTGGGCTGTGGCGACTTCACTTAGGCCATAGAGAACAGCCAGGGCTGCAACTTGGACTTCTTTGGCAACAAAGCCAAACAACACGGAAATCGTCAAAAATGGATTAAAACCGAGGGGGGCCATTATGGGCTGAAATAAGCCGCCAATTTGTCCGGCGTAGGTGTCGAGCCCAGTACTGCCTTCTGGAAAGCTCGTAAGCAGCCAAATCAGACTACTGCCAATAATCATGAAAGTTGAGAGACGTACTACAAATTCTTTCATCTCTCCCCATACTCTCAGGGCGACTTGGGTGAGGGTGGGGAGACGATAGGGAGGCAGTTCTAAAACAAAGGGATCCCGCACGGCAAAATACTTAAAACGACTCAAACAAGCGGCCACGATAAAGGCGGTAACAAAACTCATGAGGTACAACACAAATAAGGCGATCGCCCCTTGGTAGCCCGGCATTACCGCTGCGAGAATAAACACAAACACTTGCAACCGCGCTGAACAGAGGGAGAAAGGAATCACCAGCATCGCCAAGAGGCGCATCCCCCGACTCCGCATCACCCTTGTGCCCATAATCGCCGGGACATTACAGCCAAAGCCCATCATTTGCAGCACAAAGGTGCGACCATCAAGGCCCAAACGCCCCATGAGAGAATCCATTAAATAGGCTGCTCTGGACAGATAGCCACTGCCTTCGAGGAAACTCATCACGATAAAAAAGATGGCCACCAACGGCACAAATGATAACAAGGCGGCAAAACCGGCCCAAACCCCATCTAGTAGTAAGTCATGGAGTAGCGTCGGCAAGGGAGACAGGAGCGGTTCTAAAATGATCTTCTGCAGCCAACTCGTGACGGCATCCACCGGATCAGCACTGGGTAAACCGACTGTCCAGATGAGCCAAAAGACCCTAAACATTGAGATGAAAAAGATCGGTAATCCCCAGACGGAATGCAACAAAATGCCATCCAATACATTGGTAAAGGTGCGGATAGTGGGCGAGGGCATCTGCAATACCCCTTCAAGGATGGCGTCTACTTCCTCGCTGTGGACGTAGTGGTCATGGAGCGATTGCCTTAAATCCTGAATACGATAGGCTTCTGCCTGTTCATGAACCGTGCGGGTAATGCATTGCAGAACACGGGGACAGCCTTCACCATATTTGGCACTAATGGCATACACGGGAACATTGACCCGTTCGCTGATTGTGGTGGCATCAAATTTGACCCCATAGCGTTTCGCTTCGTCGGCCAGATTTAACACGGCGATCGCCGGCAGACCGAGGGATTTTATTTGCAACAGGAGCCGTAACTGGCGATCAATCTGTGCCGCATTCAGCACCACCACCACCAAATTGACCGCATACTCCTCTAAAAACCGCCGTACCACCTGCTCGTCATCGGAATAACCATTAAGGTCATAAATTCCCGGCAAATCAATACATTCGACGATCTCTTGATCGAGCTTGATCACCGCCCGAAATAAGTCCACCGTCAAACCCGGCCAGTTGGCGATCGCCGCATTGGCTTTAGTGATCCGATTAAAAAACGTCGATTTCCCCGTATTCGGATGCCCCACGAAGGCAATTCGTCGCGTCACATCTTTCCGTTGCGAGTTGATCGGGGTTGCATGGCAATAGTGAACCATCAACTACACCTCAGCGATGCTCACAGAAATATGCTGGGCTTCATCCCGTCGCATGGCAACTTCCGTCGTACTACCAATCCGTAAATGGAGTGGCCCCCCAAGGGCCGCCTTCCGTAAAACCTGAATGGGTTTATCAGGAATAATTCCTAGTGCTTCTAGGCGTGTAATTAAACTTTGACCATATTTACTATCAGAAATTTCACGAACTAGCGCGATTTGCCCAACAGCTAAGTCTAAAAGGGTCATGCTGTTTGTCCTCTTAGCGGATTTAATTTTGAAGAGAATAATAAAAAATATTTGCATTTACTACTTTATAATATTTTTGCATACCGCTAAATCAATGAAATTTTTTGTAACCTAGACCCAGGTAGTCTAGACCTCGATCACCAAAGGCCCCACTTTCGCAACAAAAAGCCCTTGAACTAAAGAAAGCTCAAAGGCGTAGTTTGTCTTAGTTTTTCAGCGATCTAAGGGCGATAGAGTGGTTTACAGGAGCGCTTAAACCATGGATGAGTAACGCAGTTTTCTCAGCTAAATAGCGTAAATCACCATCGGGTTATTGAACCGTTTGGTTACGCCAAAGTTCTGGATCGATCGCCACGCCATTGACATAGAGTCCCCAGTGGAGGTGAGGCCCGGTGGAAGCACCACTAGAACCGACGGTGCCAATCGCTTGACCTGCTTGGACAAAATCTCCTTCCTTGAGGTTGCTGGGAATACTGTTGAGGTGTAGGAAAACGCTAATGACGCCCTGGCCATGGTCAATACCGACGGTATTACCGTGTACTTTAAAACCATTTTTCTCGAAGTCAATCAGGGCCACTTTACCGGCGGCAGGAGCGACCACCGGAGAACCATAGCCTGCTGCATAGTCAATGCCGCGATGGTAGTAATCTTGGGCAAAAACGCCATTGTAGTAGCGCCGCACGCCAAAAATCGTTGAAACGCGACCACTATTCGGCCGTAGGAAAGGGCCATTCCAATGTTTTGTGGGGGAGACAATGGCTTTGAGGGCGGCAACACGGTCAAGTTCGTATTGGGTTGCAGGTCCAGAGCCACTGCCAGAGAGGGTAATGCGTTGGGTCGGGAAACGGCGGTCTTGGATCCAAACGGCGAGGTTGCGGGCTTCATTACCATCACTCACCTGGAGGAGGGTTTTGCCGTGGGGTTCGAGGGGAGATGTCGGAATTAAAGCCCGGTAGCGATCGCCGGCCGGATCGAGAGGGAAAACAGGATAAGTATCGGCCTGGGTCGCGCCACTTTTGGTAAAGCGCACCGTTAAAGTATCGGCCTGTTGGGGATCGAGGGTGCCGGGGGGATCAATGATTACGGCCATGCTCTCCCCAAGTTTGGGACTGCTGGGATTGACTGTGACTTGGAGTTGCGGTTCGCTGGTGGCTGATTCTGAAAACCCCACAACTAGGGCAAGGCTGGCAACGAGGGGGAGAAAACGGGGGAAAGAAACAGTCATGGTAAATTGCGTTAGGTCAACAGATTAGAGGGACGGATCGCAGACGAAAAAGTTTACCGACAGTTTAAGCTTTGACGTAGGCGATCGCCTGGCGAGGAATCATAAATTCCCTAGTGGAGCTGCGGTCTACGACACAGAGACAGTGGGGATCTTGCCATAAAATTTTGCCAATGATGACATCATTGGTCAGGAGTTTAATCTCCACTTCCCCTTTTACTTTGACGAAGCTCTGGATGCGACGCACACTCGGATAGCCCGTATTAAATTCTGTCATAATGGCGAATTAACTTTTATTGATTAGCTTAACCGACAAGTATGGTGCTGGAATTTACGAAATATCAAGGTCTGGGTAATGATTTTATTCTGCTGGATAATCGCCAGCAAACGACGCCTCTCGTCACCCCGGAGCAAGCCATTCAACTGTGCGATCGCCACTTTGGCATTGGTGCCGACGGTGTGATTTTCGCTCTGCCAGGCCAGGCTGGTGCCGACTATACCATGCGCATTTTTAATTCCGACGGCTCTGAACCGGAAATGTGCGGTAATGGGATTCGTTGTCTAGCCCGCTTCATTGATCACCTAGAAGGAGGAAATTCGTCCGGTAAAACCTACAGCATCCATACCCTAGCGGGGATGATTCGACCCCGTTTAGAAGCCGATGAACTGGTGCGGGTTGATATGGGTGAACCGATCCTCACAGCAACAGATATTCCCACTACCCTCAAAGACGGTAACGCTCAGGCGGTGAATCAACCTCTCGACGTCGCTGGAAAAACCTGGACGGTGACCTGCGTGAGCATGGGGAATCCCCACTGTATTACCTTTGTCGAAGATGTGGCGGCGATCGCCCTAGAGACCATTGGCAAAGATTTTGAGCACCACCCGGCTTTTCCCCAACGGATTAATACTGAATTTATTGAAGTGGTTCGTCCCGACTACATCAAGATGCGGGTCTGGGAACGGGGCGCGGGGATTACCCTTGCCTGCGGGACAGGGGCCTGTGCGTCGGTGGTGGCTGGGGTCTTAACGGGCCATTGCGATCGCCTTTGTACCGTAGAACTACCGGGGGGGTGTCTCCAGATCGAATGGTCAGCGGCAGACAATCACATCTATATGACTGGGCCAGCGGCCATTAGCTTCCAGGGTCAAGTGACCCTCTAGGCTCTTGGGGCGATCGGCAAGCGAAACGAAAACGTCGATCCTTCCATCCAGCGGCTTTCAATCTCTAGGGCAGTGCCCATCTGGTTGAGGTAAGTCTGACAGAGCAATAACCCCAGGCCAGTCCCTTTCTCATTGTCGGTGCCTGGGGCTGACAGTTGGTAGCTATGGCTGCGAATTTTTTTAAGGGTTTCGGGCTTCATTCCCAGCCCCGTATCCCTGACCCCCAATTCCACATATTGACCACTCCGGCGCGCGAACAAGGTGATCGTTTCACCGTGACGGGAATATTTCACCGCATTGCCCAGGAAATTACGCAGCACAACCCCGATAAGTTCCAAATTTCCTAGGACTTGTAATTGGGGCTCCAGCTCAACTTGTAAGGTCACATTTTTTCGTTGGGCGCAGTCCTGGCACCAGGGCAACACATGGTCGGCGATCGCCTCGACTTTGATCATCTCAATGGGAACCACTTCCGTCTGGAGTTGCTGCTGCGCCCATTGCAACATCTGCATCACCTTCATTTCTGTTTGGTCAAACTTGTTGCAGACTTCGGGAATTAAAATTTCTAGCTCCTCCGGCTCTAGGGCCTGGGCGGCCAAGAGTTCTATCACCGACCGGAAACTAATCAGGGGACTGCGCAGATCGTGGGACAACACCGCTAACAGTTGATCCTTGAGGTTATTGCTTCGATCTAGGGATTGTACTTGCACCGTGAGCAGCTTAATTTTGTTTTGCTTGCGTTTTAGATTACGGCGTAAACGGAGCAAATCTTCTACCTGGTGCGCCAGCATTTGCAGCAGTTCCCGTTCAGTGGCCGTCAATTTACGGGGTTGTTCATCAATTAAACACAGGGTACCCAGGGGATAGCCGTCCCCAGAGCGGATGGGATGACCCGCGTAGAAACGAATGTAGGGTTTTCCAGTGACAAGGGGATTGTCCCAAAAGCGTTCATCGGCCAAGGTATCCGGGATTTCAAAAATGTCTGCCTCTCGAATCGCATGGCCACAGAAGGAAACATTGCGGGGGGTTTCCGTTGCCGTTAAGCCGACCTTAGCCTTAAACCACTGCCGACAATCATCCACGAGGGAAATCAGAACGATTTTGACCCCAAACAGTCGCGCCGCGAGGTTGACAATGCGATTAAATTCAGGCTCCTGGGGGGTATCTAAAAGATCCTGTTGGAACAATGATTTGAGACGTTCTGCTTCATGGGGCAAAGGTTCGGGGGTTCGCATCACTTCAGGATTTCCTTACTGCTGTGAAAAGATTATTTTCTCTCTCCAAGGTACCCAAACTAGAAATATTTTGTGCGCCCCTGAAACCTCAAAGGAGCCTTCAAATCAAGTCTCTGTCGCTAGGGGATCACTTTGGCTCAATTTTCAAATGACCTTTCAAATGACCTTTAGAGGGTCGCAAAGGCTGGGGCGATCGCCAAATTACTGGTGACCGTTTGCACATCATCAAGGGCTTCGATCGTTTCGATCATTTTGAGGATCGTTTGGATCTGTACTTCGTCGGTGAGGTTCATTTCTGTCTCCGGGAACCAGCGCAACTCCGCCTCTTTTACCGTAAAGCCCGCATCCTGCAAGGTTTGGTTGAGGTATTCTAGGTTCTCAACGGCACTGAGGACTTCCACCTCATCGCTGTCTTCGATGGCACTATAGCCTTCTGCTTCGCCAATTAAGGAAGCTTCTAGTAGGGCTTCTTCGTCGATCTCCCCCGTGAGCGTCACCACACCTTTGTGGCTAAACATCCAGCTCACACAACCCGTTTCTCCCAAATTGCCACCATTTTTACTAAAGGCAGAACGTAAATCCGCCGCTGTGCGGTTGCGGTTGTCGGTGAGGGCTTCGATCAAAATCGCCACGCCCCCGGCCCCATAGCCTTCGTAGCGAATTTCTTCGTAATTGGCTTCGCCATCATTGTAGGTACCCGCTCCCTTGGCGATCGCCCGTTCGATATTTTCATTGGGGATACCCGCAGCCTTTGCCTTTTCAATGGCAGTACGGAGTTGAAAATTCCCCGCCGGATCAGGGAGACCATGGCGCGCCGCAACAATGATCGCCCGGGATAACTGAGTAAACGTTTTCCCCTTCTTGGCATCAACCCGTGCCTTTTGTCGTTTAATATTTGCCCACTTACTATGTCCAGCCATGGTGAATGCTCATCAAATCATCACTGTTGCTTTCTTCTTAAACCATAACAGGCCACCAATACACAGCAGATTTTGAACCTGTCAGTAAAACTTTACCTTAGGTAATCCACCCGAAAGATTAGGTTATCCTGATTGTAATTGACAATTCCTGTATTTTTTGACCAGCGTTGGATGGGGGCACCAGTGAGCAACAACAGTCATAATGAAGCGCATAACTATCAAGATTCCGAGTTTGAAGACGAACTCCTAGAACTGTTTGAAGACCTCGACGCAGAAACCTCTGCCCCCCCAGCGACCGATTTTCCCAAGGAGATCGATCCGAAAGTTTCATTTATCAGCTTCGCAAATAACTTTGAAGAACTTTTAGCCTTCGAGGAAGTGACCTCCCCCCAGTCCCAAACGCCTCAGCAAGCCTCGTCCCAAAACGAAGCAGACCTCGAAGCCGATTTAGAAGCTCTCCTCCAGGATACTGATCCCAACCAACCCTCCGAAACAGAAACTTACGCCACCGAGAGCGAACCTTATTTTCCCCTCGAAGACCCCGTTTCCCCGCCCCTCAAACGCCCCAAGGCCATTTCCTCCCAGATCTCCCCGGTCACCAACGGTCAGATCACCTACTACCCTCCCCTAGAGGATCTCGGTCAATACCTAGAAGTGTCACCAAGCTCGTCGGCCAACTCTGTTGACTGGCAAGCCCTCACCCAACTCATTGAACAAAATCCGAGTGTTCCTAGCCCTAGTCCCTCTCCCAAAAAACGCCCCCAAATCACTATTTCCAAACAGACGGACTTTGGTGAATTAGAAGCCCTGCTCCAACAGGCAGACACCATGGGAGGGCCTCCCATTACCACCACCAGCGGCCCTAGTACAAATCGTCAACGCTCCCAAAAGGTCAACAGCTTTGAGCAGACCATGCGGATTCCCGTCAAGCAACTCGATAACCTCAGTAACTTGATGGGAGAACTCGTTGTCAACCGCAATACCCTCGAACAAAGCCAAGAAAAACTCCGGCAATTCCTCGACAATCTCACGGGCCAAGTCCAACGGCTCAATGACATTGGTAGCCAGATGCAAGATCTTTATGAACGTTCTCTCCTGGAGCGTTCCCTGCTGGCCAGTCGTGGTCAAAGTAGTGAATATCACTTTCCCCCAGGTTTCACCGATAAGGCGGATGCCCCCGGTCGCCATCGTTCCCAAGAATATGATCCCCTAGAAATGGATCAGTTCACCGGCTTTCACCTCCTTTCCCAAGAGATGATTGAACTGATTGTGCGGGTGCGAGAATCTTCTTCGGATATCGAATTTCTAGTCGATGACAATGAACAAGTTGCCCGTAATCTCCGGCAGGTCAGTACGCAGCTCCAGGAAGGCTTGACTAAATCACGGATGATTCCCTTTGCCCAAGCAGCCGATCGCCTGGTGCGCCCCGTCCGAGAAATTTCCCTCAAACTCAATAAGCGAGCCTCCCTCAATGTCGAAGGTCGAGAAGTGCTCATTGACAAAATGATCCTAGAGCAGCTCTATGATCCCCTGACTCACCTGATCAACAACGCCATTACCCATGGGATTGAGTCCCCGGAAGTACGCCTCAGTAAAGGTAAGCCTGCGGCGGGGGTTGTCTCCCTCAAAGCCTATATTCAGGGAAATCAAATTGTGATTGCCATTGCCGATGATGGTGCGGGGATGGATTCTGAAGCCCTCGTCCACAAAGCCCTCGAAAAAAACCTGATTACCCCTGATCAATTATCGGATCTCAGTCAACAGGATATTTATGATTTTATTTTTCATCCTGGCTTTACCACCAAGGCGCAGGCCGATGACTTTTCTGGTCGGGGGGTTGGCATGGATGTGGTCCGCACTGCCCTGGGGAGTATTCGAGGCACAATCACCATTGACTCCGCCCTGGGTAAAGGTACAACGTTTACCATCCGGCTACCCCTCACCCTCAATATCTGCCGCGCTTTATTTTGTCTCAATCGCCACGCCCGCATTGCTCTGCCCATGGATGGGGTTGAAGATATGCAGACCTACACCCTCGACCAAGTGGAACAGGAAGGCCGCAGACGTTATATTCGCTGGCGAGATTCTCGATTGCGGGTTTATCCCCTCAGTAATCTATTGACGCTCCAACGACAAATTGGGCGGGGCTCAATTTATGGAGGGGTTGGGGATCCTGACCAAATTCCCGTTGTGATCCTGCGCAGTGCGGGCAATCTCCTGGCGATTCAAGTGGATCAGGTGCTAGGGGAACAAGAAATCGTGATTAAACAGATCGAGGGGCCGATTCCGAAACCAGCGGCGATCGCCGGGGCGACAGTCCTGGGGGATGGCACGGTTATGCCTGTGGTTGATGTGTTAGAGCTGATTGAACTTGCGGCCCAGGGACGGGTCAGGGCCAAGGCTACCACCTGGCAAGATAATCCAGCCTTACACTTGCTCGTGCCAGAGATGGTACAAACGGAGCCCATTGTGTTGATTGTGGATGATTCGATCACGGTGCGCGAACTCCTCTCGATGAGTTTCACAAAGGCTGGCTATCGGGTTGAGCAAGCCCGGGACGGCCAGGAAGCTTGGGAAAAACTGCGGGGAGGCTTACCCTGTGAACTGGTCTTTTGCGATATTGAGATGCCGCGCATGGATGGCCTGGAGCTATTATCTCGCATTCAAAAAGACCCGAATTTAGAAAAAATTCCGGTGGCCATGCTGACATCAAGGGGGGCCGATCGCCACCGACAAATGGCCGCTGAACTGGGGGCAAGTGCCTATTTCACGAAACCCTATTTAGAAGAAGTGCTGTTGGATGCGGCCCAAAAAATGCGCCAAGGGGACGTGTTACTGCCGGGCAGTACGAAACAGCCTACGGTCTCGGAGCCTGGGGACGGGATGGGCGATTTTGAACCCCTAGATGATGTGTCGGTAAAAATAACGGCCCCAAGGATTTTGATTGTGGATGATTCGGTGACGGTGCGAGAATTGTTAGCCATTACCTTCCAAAAGGCGGGCTACCATGTGGAGCGGGCCCGGGATGGAGAAGAGGCTCTAGAGCAGTTGTTGGAAAATCCCGATTTTAGTTTGGTGTTCTGTGATATTGAGATGCCGCGCCTAGATGGTTTAGCGCTGCTCGAAGAAATTCAACAATATCCTGAATTGGCTCACATTCCCATTGCGATGTTGACCTCGCGCGGGGCCGGACGACACCGGAAAATTGCGGCGGCACGGGGGGCAAAGGCCTATTTCACAAAGCCCTATGTGGAAGATCATTTGCTAGAAGCAGCGGCCCGGTTAATGGCTGGGGAAATTTTACTAGACGAAAATGGTAAGGTGGTGGCGTAACTTTGGGCTGGCGATCGCCGTCTATATTTTCATCAATTGTTTTAGGTGTCAGGGGACTCGCCATGGTGCGCAGTGCTAAATTTCAGGGGCAGTGGCTCGGATTGGGGCTATGGATCGGACTTGGACTATGGGGGCCGGGGGCTTTGCCCGGTAATGCCGTTGAGATCGAAGTGGGCATTGTCCAACGATTCGGAGAAGAGCAAAACGATACTTTGACCATCTCCAGTCTGTCGGGCGATCGCCTTGAGGTGGACATTATCAGCGGCGGCCAACAACAGACGCTCCAGACCAATCAAGTCACCCTAGAGGTCGCCCAGCAACCTTTGCCCCAGGCGGAATTAGCGGAATATATCGTCCTCAGTGACCAGGGCACCTTTGAGACGGCAGAGGACAGCGCAAAATTTTGGCGTTCTCTTGGCATTGAAGTAGAAATTACCCAACCCGGTCGCTGGCAAGTCTGGGCGAAACGGGATGTCTACCAAACGCCTCTCCTCCGGCGGTTGTTGCTCCAGGAATTAAAAGCGAAGGGTTACACCACCCCTTATCTCAGTTCGACGGTGCGTACCGAAAAGGCGATCGCCTCCTTTGTGGTGGGGGGGTACCGGTACAATCGGGCCAATGTGACGATCCGTTCGCGCAACGGTTTGTTTAATGTCCAAGAAGATGGCGGCCCAGAAAGTCGCTTTGCCGGGGAACTGAGGCTCCAGCCCAACGCCTACGGCACTTTTACCCTTGTTAATGACGTCGATATTGAGGTGTATCTGCGAGGTGTTGTGCCCCACGAAATTGGCCCCAATGCCCCCGATAATGCCGTCGAAGCCCAGACAATCATTGCCCGCACCTACGCCCTGCGCAATTTACGGCGTTTTGAAGCTGACGATTACGAACTCTGTGCCACGATCCATTGCCAGGTTTATAAAGGTCTCCAGGGCACCAGTCCCCGCATTGACCAGGCGATCACCCGCACCAAAGGTTTAGTGCTCACCTACAACAACGAATTAGTCGATGCCCTGTATTCCTCTACCACTGGCGGCGTAACCGCTTCCTTTAGCGATGTGTGGGATGGGGCAGAGCGGCCTTATCTCAAAGCCGTGATTGATTCTCCGAATCCGGTTTGGGATCTAAAAGGCAACTCCCTCGCCGATGAACAGGCTTTTCGGAAATTTATCGCCCTCAACCAAGGCTTTAACGAAACGGGGCGGACTGTCTTTCGCTGGGAAAGATCCGCCACTCTCCAGGAATTAGCCACGACTCTACAAACCTATCTAGAGCGCACCCAAAATCCCCTCGCGGGCATCCAAACGGTACAAAAACTAGAGATTAAGCGGCGATCGCCTTCGGGTCGTGTCCTGGAGTTGGATGTCACCACCGACCGGGGCATTGTCAAACTCCTGAAAAATGAAATTCGCAGTGCCCTGGGGCCGCCCCGCAGTACCCTGTTTTACCTACAACCCAACCTCAATCCCCAAAATCAGCTCACGGGCTATACCTTTGTGGGGGGAGGGTTCGGCCATGGGGTCGGCATGAGTCAATATGGCTCCTACAATCTCGCTAACTTGGGCTGGTCAGCGGCGCGGATTCTCCAGTTTTACTATCCTGGCACCACCCTCCAACCCTTGGATGAGTCCATTGTCTTTTGGCGAGAAACCCCCTAGAGATAGGTGGCAACAGCGCGTAAAGAGTCAGGGATGGCGATCGCCTCAGGAAATTCTAAAGTTGTTTCCGAACTGCCGAGGTACCCGGAGGTGGTAAAGGCCATCAACATCCGCCCTAAAGCAACCCACACCACCCGGTCAAATTCCCAATCTCCCTGGCGCGGCGTGTAGCAAGCAATGGATTTCAACGCCCAAAAATAACTATTGCGCACCACCGAGCCGCCTTTTTTGTAGGGGGGCAAATCATCTTGGTGAATACAGAGAATGTCATCCTGGAGAGCTACAACACGCATAAACACTGATCGGCGAAACACACACAGGCCCATTTTAAATCACCGCAAAATTCTCAAGGTCAAGCCGAGCCGCTGCATCGGTTAATTTCTGTGATAAACAATTCGTGAAATTTCTGCTAATTTCTTGGGGGCGATCGCAATTGTGGTGTTGCGAGCAAGGGGTAAAATATGACCTTGCCCCCCGACCTAGGAGACCCCCTTTAAAATGCTCGCCAAACGAATTTTGCCTTGCCTCGATGTGAATGCTGGACGGGTTGTCAAAGGTGTGAATTTTGTCGATCTCAAGGATGCTGGCGATCCGGTGGAGTTGGCGAAGGTTTATAACGATGCGGGGGCTGACGAATTGGTTTTCCTCGATATTACCGCCACCCACGAAGACCGCGACACCATTATCGATGTGGTCTACCAAACCGCAGAACAGGTCTTTATTCCCCTCACCGTCGGCGGTGGCATTAGTACCACGGCCCAGATTAGAAACCTCCTGCGGGCCGGGGCCGATAAAGTCAGTATCAATTCTTCGGCGGTGCGGAACCCGGATTTTATCAATGAAGCAGCCGAACGATTTGGCAATCAGTGCATTGTGGTGGCGATTGACGCCCGGCGTCGGCCAGATCCGGCAAATCCGGGTTGGGATGTTTATGTGCGGGGCGGCCGCGAAAATACCGGCATTGATGCCCTGGGCTGGGCGAAGGAAATGGCCCAACGGGGCGCTGGGGAACTGCTTGTCACGAGTATGGATGCTGATGGTACCCAAGCGGGTTATGACCTAGAACTTACCAAGGCGATCGCCAATGCCGTCGAAATTCCGGTCATTGCCTCCGGGGGAGCGGGCAACACCCAGCATATTTACGAAGCCCTGACGACGGGGAAAGCAGAGGCCGCCCTTTTAGCCTCATTGCTCCACTATGGTCAACTGACCGTCGCCGAAATTAAGACCTACCTCCAACAGCATCAAGTGCCCGTGCGCCCAACCCAAATCACTCAGTAAGCGGCAGTAACCGTTGGCCGTAAACCAAGGCCTGGTGGCAATAAACGAGTCCTTCGGCTCGGCTGGCGATCGCCTGAGGTTTGAGCATTAATTTTTCCTGGGGGAGCACACCAATTTTCGCTTGGAGAGCTGCCGCCACCGCTGCCTGGGCATAGGGGGGAATTTCCTCCTGATCTGCGTAGTGTTCTGTTAGGGCAATGTCCCCTGGTGGTAAACGCAGGCCCTGGGCGATCGCCACGAGGAGATGGACGCGCCGTAGGGGTTGCTGGGGTTGGAAAGTGTGGTCAGGAAAACCAGAGAAAAAACAGCCTTGATATCCTTGTTGAATGGCCTCGGCGGCAGGCAAATGGGACGGCACATCGAAAAATTGTTTCCGGGGGCGTTGGGGACTGGGGTGAAATATGGCCTGGATCCACAGGGCAAACTGGGCGCGATTGAGGGGCTGATCGGGGAAAAATTGGCCCTGGGCTGAACCGTGAATGTAGCCAAGATTGGCGATCGCCTGGATAAAGGGTTTGGCCCAGTGGTTTTGCACATCGCTAAAAGTCGGCAGATAGGGCAGCGGATCGACCAATCCAGGCGCAGCCAAAACGGGTAATTCCCCCTGTAAAACCAAGGCTTGGTGCAAAAAAGCGGCCATTTCCCCCCAGGTGATTCGCTGGAGGGGTCGCAGATCAACTTGGGGCTGGGTCACGACCAAATGGTGTTGAGTTGCAGCGGCGATCGCCCCCATCACCGTCGAAGGAATCTGGGCATAGTCTCGAAAAGCCCGTAATACCGCTGGATTCCCTGGACTCAACCCTAAACCCCGTACCAACGCTTCTAGCACTTCAAACCGTTTCAGCACAGCTTGGGGGCGAAAGGTGTCATCGGGATAACCCGTCAAAAATCCCATGGAGACCGCTTGGGCGATCGCCGCTTGGTCTTGGCGCGCAACATCTGGAAATTCCGGCACAAAAGTGCCCCAGGGTCGTGGCAGATCAAAACATTGGGCTAGCACCCTGGCAAACTCAGTCCGGGTCAGTGGTCGAGCCGGATCAAACCCAGACCCAAACCAAGCCCCTAAACCCTTCACCGTGGCTAACTGATTAGTGAACGATGTGGCCCAATGGTCAGAGGGAGAAACCAGGGGATCAGGATTAGAGCGATTCATATTGGGCATAGTTAGGGATGCAACCGAGGCAAATCACTCGGCCACGGATTGAACACAGGCGCAAATTGTCCCCATGATAGATTCTTCCGCAGGACTTGCCAGATTTTTGTCAGATTATTGAGTTCTGGCCCTTTTCCTTTCTTGAGGTTTGTAACATCCGGAACAAAAAGCCCCAAAATCAATGCAGTAAACTCATTGGGCACATGACAGGAAAACATTTAACCAAGGGGATGACCCATGCGCCTGGAGCAATTGCAAGCATTTTTGGCGATCGCCGCCACCGGAAATTTTGGTCAAGCAGCCCAGCAATGTGGCGTCACCCAATCCACCGTCAGTCGCCAAATTCAAAGCCTTGAGGCCGCCGTCGGGATGCCCCTTTTTCACCGCAGCGCCCAGGTTAAACTCACCCTGGCGGGGGAACGGTTTCTGCCCTACGCCCGCAAAATTTGTAGCAGTTGGGACAATGCCCGTGCTGAAATCAATGATCTTCTCGCGGGCAATCAATCGGAACTCTGCGTCGCTGCCATTCACTCCGTCTGTGCCTACCATCTGCCGCCCGTACTCCAACAATTTTGTCGGATGTACCCCCAAACCCAACTGCGAGTCACCGCCCTCGGTAGTGATCGCGCCCTAAAAGTGCTGCGGGATAGCCTTGTGGATGTGGCCATTGTCATGAATAATCGCTTCCTCACCGCCAGCCCCGATATGGTCGTGATGCCCCTCTACAAAGAAAGCGTTGAAGTCCTCCTCAGTAGACATCATCCCCTCGCCCAGAAGGAAAAATTAAGCTGGATCGATATCGCGAGCTACCCCCAAGTGGTCTTTAAGGACGGCTATGGTATGCAACGTTATGTGCAAGATCAGCTCGCCAACCACGGTCTCGCCCCCACGGCCACCGTTGAACTTAATAGCCTCGATGCCTTCCGTGGCCTGGTACGCCAGGGTGATATGATTGCCCTTCTGCCCCAATCTGCCCTCGTCGAAGCCCGTACTGATTCTGCCCTTGTGGTCAAACCTCTGCCCGATGCCATGGATATGCGGGAAGTTGTCCTCGTCACGACTAGCGATCGCCTAGAGATTCCCCCAATTCAATATTTTTGTAGTCTCATTACCCAACTTCTTTCTCAACCGCGCCTCGATACCCTTAGTGCCTAGGTCTCGGTTTAGAAAAAGACCCATAAAAAAATTGCCCCGACCAGGGTCAGAGCAAGGAACTGAGGTGACAGCCCACCATTGGTGTAAGTTAGTTGCCGTCAACTAATTTAGAGATCCACTTCGCTCAGTTCACGGGTCATGTGGTCAAACGGTTCATCGATAAAAGCCGTATTCGCGATGCCAGCCGCCGCCGCCATTTCCTTAATCGCATCCTTAAGGAATTGAATTCCCCGAACCGTCGGTGCAATGGGCACCCCTAGGGAATTATAGGTTTCTCTCAAACCCTGTAGAACCCGCTCGTTGAGAACGTCCATATCCCCAGCAATTAAGGCATAGGTGCCATAGCGGAGGTAGTAGTCCATGTCCCGCAAGCAAGCAGAAAAGCGACGGGTCGTATAGGCATTGCCCCCAGCTAAGAGCAGTTCAGGGACCGCTTCAAAGAGACTATTGGCCGCGGCCTTGACGATCTCCGCAGATTGACTATTGATCATCGCCGCAACGGTGATTCGGTCATTCCCCGAAGCAAAGTAGTCTTTGAGGCTCTCGATGGCATCACGGTCAAAGTAACGCCCGGTGGTATCGTAATTTCTGATCAGACTTGTAACAGCGTCCCGCATTAAATTTTCTCCGAACAGCAGTTTTATTAAGCGCGTTTAGAAAAGGATCATCCCAGGGGGATGAGAAGCTTCGTTTTATATTGACATACTCCCATGACTGAAGTACATGGTTTTTCCTTCGGGTAAAGACCCCAGGACGAGCCTGTTTTACGTCGCCCAAAGGAGTGGAGGATGTCTTCTCCCGTAATTTTATACGGCATTTATAATCCCAGGTTTCGGGCCGTATTGATTACATTTCTTTAAAAAAAATAATAAAACTGCTCTAAATCTGAGATCTAAAAGACGATTTTTGTTTTTCCCAAGCTGTACCGAGGCTGTGGCCATCCATGCCAGATGGGGCGACTTTCTGTAAATATTTTGGTGAAATTTTGGCGATCGCCTGACCCGGAGCTTTAAATCTAACCTACCCTGACAGTAAACAGTTCCTGGGCCGCAACCAGTGGAGATGTGACCCAGACTACAACGAACTGCCATAACTCTTTCTAGGATCAAGCGAACTGTGTCGGCGTGAATCCCATCGCTTGCCGGATCCTACCAGTGAAGATTAAGAATTGTTTGTGAGGCACCCCACCATGACCCAGACAGCAACCGATGTTTTACGGCTGATCCAAGAGGAAAATATTCAAATTATTGACCTCAAGTTTGTTGATCTGCCAGGCATTTGGCAACATTGCTCGTTTTACCAAGATCAACTGGACGAAGCTTCCTTTGTTGATGGGGTGCCTTTTGACGGTTCAAGCATTCGAGGCTGGAAAGCGATTAACGAGTCTGACATGGCGATGGTGCCTGATCCCACAACTGCTTGGATCGATCCATTTTGTAAAGAAAAAACCCTCAGCCTCATTTGTTCGATCAAAGAACCCCGCACGGGGGAGTGGTACAGTCGTGATCCCCGCAGCATTGCCCAAAAAGCCGTGGACTATCTCACAGCCTCCGGCCTGGGTGATACCGCCTATTTTGGCCCCGAAGCAGAATTTTTCGTGTTTGATGATGTGCGTTTTGACCAGACGGAGAATAAAGGGTTTTATTACGTTGATAGCATCGAGGGTCGCTGGAATTCAGGCCGCAAAGAACCGGGGGGCAATCTCGCCCACAAACCGGGCTACAAACAGGGGTATTTCCCCGTACCACCAACGGATACCCTCCAGGATATGCGCACAGAAATGCTGCTGACCATGGCGAAATGCGGCGTTCCCATCGAAAAGCACCACCACGAAGTCGCCACCGGGGGCCAAAATGAATTGGGGTTTCGCTTTGCAACGCTCCTCAAGGCCGCAGATTATTTGATGACCTATAAGTATGTGATCAAAAATGTCGCCCGTAAGTATGGCCGCACCGTGACATTTATGCCGAAACCACTGTTTAACGACAACGGCTCCGGGATGCACACCCACCAATCCCTCTGGAAAGGAGGTCAACCACTATTTTGGGGCGATCGCTACGCCAACCTCAGTCAACTGGCCCTCCATTACATTGGTGGCATCCTCAAACACGCCCCAGCCCTGCTCGCTTTTTCTAATCCCAGCACCAATTCCTACAAGCGTCTCGTTCCCGGCTTCGAGGCCCCGGTTAATTTAGCCTATTCCCAAGGAAATCGTTCGGCGTCGGTGCGCATTCCCCTGTCTGGGCCAAACCCCAAAGCCAAACGCCTTGAATTCCGTTGCCCTGATGCTACAGCCAACCCCTATCTAGCCTTTGCGGCGATGCTCTGTGCAGGCATTGATGGTATTAAAAACGCCATTGATCCAGGTGATCCCCTAGATGTCGATATCTACGATTTGACCCCAGAGGAACTGAGCAAAATTCCTTCAACTCCCGCTTCCCTAGAAGCCGCCCTCGAAGCTCTCCAGCAGGATCATGATTTTTTAACGGCGGGCGGTGTTTTTACGACAGATTTCATTGAGAATTGGATTGAGTACAAATTAGACGCCGAAGTGAATCCCCTCCGGTTACGGCCCCATCCCTACGAATTTGCCCTTTATTACGATTGCTAAATGGCAACCTAGCTCCACAAAAAAATCCCACTGCCGATGGTAGTGGGAAACAAATTAATTTATTTGTGACGACAGCTAGATTAAACGGCTGTGTCGAGTAGTAATGCTACGAAAAATGCTTTAGTAGCGGCTACGGCCACCCCCACGGGAAGCCGGACGACGGTCTTCACGGGGTTTTGCTTTGTTAACCTTGAGGTCACGACCCATCCATTCAGCACCATCTAGGGCTTCAATGGCCGCATTTTCTTCGTCTTCGCTAGACATTTCCACAAAGGCGAATCCTCTCGGTCTGCCAGTTTCCCGGTCAGTGGGAACTTGGACACGGTTTACCTTGCCATATTCGGCGAAGGTTTCTTTTAGATCCTCATCAGTAACCTGATAGGACAAATTTCCAATGTAAATCGACATAATTAACGAATATTCTTCCGAATCGGAGAATCGTAGAGGGCAGAGATTCGGAAAGCTACGCAGTCAGGAAAACTTTAGACAATCTTACTTAACTGGATCAAATCCTTATCTTGTTACGTTTGATTATAGCTGCTCGATTTGATTTTTAATCAGATGTTTCAATTTTTGAGGGTCTTGGGCAGGGAAAAGTTAATCCTACGACTCTCACTGCAAAAATTCTTTACAATCCTGGGAGGATAAGTTGCTGATTTGGGGGGCATTGTATGGGGTTTCCGGTTGTTTATCATCCTGATTATGTGACGCCGATTCCGGAGGAGCATCGTTTCCCGATGCCGAAGTTCCGGTTATTGCATGGGTTGCTGTTGGGGGATGGGGTGATTCAACCGGAGCAAGTTTACCAACCGCAATTGCCAGATCGAGCCTGGCTAGAACTTGTCCACGAGCCGGATTATGTGACGGCCTATTGCCAGGGAACCTTGACCTCAAAGGCCCAACGGCGCATTGGTTTGCCCTGGAGTGCGGGGGTCGTCCAACGGACTTTGACGGCGGTGGGAGGAACGATTTTGACGGCACAGTTGGCCCTAGAGCATGGGTTGGCCTGTAATACGGCGGGGGGAACACACCATGCTTTTCCGGGCTATGGGTCAGGATTTTGTATTTTGAATGATTTGGCGATCGCCACCCGGACAATTCAGCAACGGGGCTTGGCGCAGCGGATTTTAATCGTCGATCTCGATGTGCACCAGGGGGACGGCACGGCGTTTATTTTCCAAGATGACCCGACGGTATTTACCTTTTCGATGCACTGCGAGGTGAATTTTCCCAGCCAAAAGCAGCGCAGTGATTTAGACCTTGGCCTACCGGAAGGATTGGACGACGATGGCTACCTGCAAATTTTGGCGCACCATCTAGAAGATCTTTTGAGTCAGGTGAAGCCGGATTTGGTGTTTTACGATGCGGGGGTGGATACCCATGTGGGCGATCGCCTCGGTAAATTAGCGATGACGAACACGGGTCTGTATCGGCGGGAACGGCTGGTGTTGAGTACCTGCTTGGCGGCGGGTTATCCCGTGGCCTGTGTGATTGGTGGAGGCTATGCAAAAAATATCCATGACCTTGTATATCGCCATTCCCTGCTCCATCGGGCGGCGCGGGATGTTTACTGATTTACTGAATTAAACGGCCAAAAATTCCTGGATGACAGCCTGACTTAACTCATGGGTACTCCCAGAAGCAACAATGCCCCCTTTCTGCATCGCGTAGTAACGGTCAGCTTGGCGCACAAAGTGCAAGTGTTGCTCGACTAAAAGCACTGAAATCCCCGTTTCCGCAATAATTTGTTTCACAGCCGCTTCGATTTCTAAAATGATCGACGGCTGAATTCCTTCGGTGGGTTCATCCAGGATTAGTAACTTTGGTCGGCCCATTAAAGCACGGGCGATCGCCAACTGCTGCTGCTGCCCCCCACTCAAATCGCCCCCCATCCGGTGCAGCATCTCCTTAAGCATTGGGAATAAATTCAAAATTTCTGAGGGAATATTACTCTTATTGCGACGGCCCTTGGGTAAAGCTTCTAGGCCGAGGAGGAGATTTTCCTTGACCGTGACCCGGGGAATAATTTCTCGTCCTTGGGGAACATAGCCAATCCCAGACCGGGCACGGCGATCCGTCGCGAGGGAATTAATTTCCTGGCCCATAAAACGCAGTTTTCCGGTGCGGGGCGGCAACAATCCCATAATTGTTTTCAGAAGCGTTGTTTTGCCGACGCCATTGCGACCAATTAGACAAACCATCTCCCCTTGGGGCACATTCAAATCCACATTCCGCAAAATGTGACTTTCACCGTAATAGACATTGAGATCAGAAACATTCAGAACTGGGGCATCGTTAGCTTGGGTCATGGTTTCAGAAAAACAAAAAGGGGGAATATTGGCTCCCTAATCATAGACAGGAATTCTCCCCCCATTTCGTAACAAAAACAGCAGTATTTTTTTAAATGCGTCCCGCGCTGCCAGATTTAGAGCTCACCACAATCGGCGATCGCAATTTCCTGTTTCGGGGCACCACTACCAGAACCTTGGGCCTCCATGGCTTTGACTACATCCATACCTTCGATAACCTTACCGAAAACCACGTGCTTACCATCAAGCCAATCGGTTAAGGTTGTGGTGATAAAGAACTGAGAGCCATTGGTATTGGGGCCACGGTTCGCCATACTCAGCAACCCAGGTACGTTGTGGCGTAGTTCAAAGCTTTCGTCTTCAAAAGTGTCTCCATAAATGGATTCACCGCCAGTGCCGTTGCCATTGGTAAAGTCTCCCCCTTGGCACATGAATCTAGGGATCACCCGGTGGAATTTAGAGCCTTTGAAATGGAGGGGTTTGCCCCGTTTGCCGATGCCTTTTTCGCCAGTGCAGAGGGCGCGGAAATTTTCAGCGGTTTTGGGGGCAACGTCGGCCCGTAGTTCAAAAACAATGCGTCCGGCACTTTCGCCGCCGATGGTGATATCAAAAAAAACTTTGGGGTTGGGCTGTTCGCTCACGATTTCTTGTCCTAAAAAATGTCGTCTCTTTAACCAAATGGTACTGCAAGGGTGGTCAGGGGCGATCGCCCGTAAAGAAATCGAGAAGTACATTCTTCATCCACAACGTTATTGGCAGTTGACATATGGCAACTGCAGGGCTAGATTGAGTATTACTATTCCAATCAAAATAAAGATGACCAGTAACATGGGACGTCAATGGGCAAGCTACACCACAACAAAGAAATCGCGGCCGCCATACAAGAAGCATTAGAGCAAGGTTGGACATTCAAAAAATCTAGTGGTTCTGCCCATGCTTTTGGGGTTTTGCTTTGTCCAGAACATAATCGTTTGGGTTGTAAAAAATCAGTTCTGTCTACACCCCGCAATCCTGAAAATCATGCTAAGCAAATCAGAAAAGCCATTAAACAATGTTCCCATTCAGAAAACAATGAATAATTATGAATTTTCGTTGGTTTTAGCAAATGTTCGCGACTTTGATGAACAGCTTGTTGATCGCATTTTTGAAGCAGGCTGCGACGATGCTTCGTTATTAACCCGTAATGGTGTAGTTTATCTAGATTTTGATCGTGAAGCAACTTCTTTTACTGAAGCCGTTTGGTCGGCGATTCGTCAAGTTGAAAGTATTGCTCAACCTAAGATTCGTGTCGATAGTATTCAGCCAGATGATTTAGTGACAGTGTCGGAAATAGCGCGTCGTATCCAAAAAAGTCGTGAATATGTACGTTTGCTCATTAATGGTGAAAGAGGTACAGGCAATTTTCCGTTACCTATTTCTGGGATGAGTCAAAAATCAATGATCTGGAGTTGGTCAAGGGTTGCTCAATGGCTATTTAAACAGGGTTTAGTTTCAGAAGAACAAGTGGCGATCGCCCAAGAAATTGCAGACATTAATCAATATCTCTTTCATCGAGATCATTGGCGAGAATTTAATCAACGAATGAAAAAAATTGAAGCTCATCTATTGGCTGTTTAGCTGACCTGTTCAATTTGGCGTACAGCGGTCAGGGCAGAATAACTTACCCCAGCCGTACCTTCCCCCGGATGGACAGAATCTCCCACGAGCCAAACATTTTTAAACGGTGTTCTGGTGGCGAATCCAAAGGGCGCAAAGGTGGAAATTCGCTGTCCCACACCGCCAACAAAGCCTTTGTGTCGGGCCGTATAGAAAGCAAAGGTGCGCGGCGTTCCGGCTTCTTGAACAATGATATTTTCTGGGGAAAGGTCAAAATAGCGATTTAATTTGGCGATCGCCTCCTGGGTATAACGCTCCTTCCGTTCGGCGTAATCTTCCCCAAACCAAGGATCAGGATCGACAAAAGAGGAGGCGATAATCGTTCGATGACCCTCTGGGGCGCGACCATCATTCGGCTTACTCACCGAAACAAAGAGGGAATTATTTTCGCCAATTGCTTGGTCATAATCATAGAGAAATTGCAGGTGAGGTGGACAATTTTTGGGAATTGCCGCTTCCTTGACCCCTAAATAAATGACAAAGGCCCCCGATGGATCGGGCAAATTTTCAATGCGTTTTTGATAGATTTTTTTAAAAATTGATTCGGGCGGATGCTCTGAAATTTTAATTAAATCTTGAACCGTAGTGTTCGCGACTACGTGATCAAAGGCTTGTGTAACAATTTCATTTTGACGCTGATCAAAGACTGTTAATTGAGGCTTGGTTTGACCCAAGTTAATTTCCTTAATGCGGTGGCGAGTGAGTAATTTCCCCTCATGTTTTTCGAGGGCTTCGATCAGGCGATCGCTCAAGGCTTGCATACTACCCTGGAGATGAAATAAACCTTGGGGCGTTTGGGAAACGGCGAGGGCCGTCGCACCGTAGAGTAGTGCGGTTTCGGAACTATCAACTTGGGAGTACAGCTTTAACTGCAAATCCAAAAAAGTTTTTAATCTTTGATCTGCCGCAACACCACATAATTTCAACGCGTCTAAAACCGTCATCAAAGCAAAGGGAACTGTGATCAATGTATCTAAACGAAATGCCTTAATCAATTGGAAAATATCCCAAGGATTACGGGGTGGCACCACCGGATCGCGGCCTTGAAATTGCCAACTCGCCGCAAATAAAATCTTTAATAAATGCCAAAATTTTTCACTTTTGGGAAATTGTTTAAGGCGTTCAACTTCCCATTTTTCCGCATCACGCCAAACGTTGATGGGTTCTGTTTCGCCCGGTAAAAACACCGCACAAGCCGGATCACAAACTGTGGCTTCGGGTAAAGCGACGTCCAATTCTTGAAAAATACGCTGGTGAATCCCCCCTGCTTCTAAGCCCGCCACCTGGGTCGCCCCTACATCGAAGGTAAAACCCCGACGCTTAAAAGTGGATGCACAGCCCCCGGCGATCGCCGCCTGTTCATAGACCGTGACATCGTAGCCCCGTTTCGCCAACAGAGCCGCCGCCGTTAAGCCACCAATGCCCGCCCCAATAACCGCAATCTTGCCCTTACTCATCCCGAAACATCCGTTACAATTCTTTACCTTTCCCTATTGTCCAAAATTTTGCCTTTCTTGACAAAAAGGCGATCGCCCCTGATAAAGAGAGATTGCCGAACCTGCTACAGTCCGCAACTTGGTAAAGTATTTAGACAGTCACTAAACAGCCCACCCAGAGAAAAGACCTATGTTTGACGCCCTAGCCGAACGCCTAGAAGATGCCTGGAAATCCCTCCGGGGCCAGGACAAAATCAGCGAATCTAACATCAAAGAAGCCCTAAAGGAAGTTCGTCGCGCCCTCCTCGAAGCCGACGTCAACCTCCAGGTGGTCAAGGGCTTTATTTCTGATGTGGAAAAAGCGGCAGTCGGTGCAGAAGTTATTTCTGGCGTTAACCCAGGGCAACAGTTCATCAAAATTGTCTACGACGAACTCGTCAAAATCATGGGGGAAAGCAACGTTCCCCTCGCCGAAGCAGAAAATAAGCCCTCCGTAATTCTCATGGCCGGGCTGCAGGGGACGGGGAAAACCACCGCCACCGCCAAACTTTCCCTCTATCTCCGCAAGCAAAATAAAACTGCTCTGATGGTCGCAACCGACGTTTACCGTCCAGCGGCGATCGATCAGCTGAAAACCCTCGGTGAACAAATTGACGTGCCCGTGTTCGACCTGGGCAGTGACGCCAATCCCGTTGACATTGCCAAACAAGGGGTTGAAAAAGCCAAAGAACTCGGTGTTGATGTCGTCCTCGTGGATACGGCGGGTCGCTTGCAGATCGATGCCGACATGATGGCCGAACTCAAGCAAATTAAAGAAAGCATTAATCCCGACGATACTTTGTTAGTCGTTGACTCGATGACGGGCCAAGAGGCTGCTAGTTTAACCCGCACCTTCCACGAAGAAATTGGCGTTACCGGGGCCATTCTCACCAAGATGGATGGGGATACCAGAGGTGGTGCGGCCCTATCTGTGCGGATGATCTCTGGTCAACCGATCAAATTTATTGGGGTTGGTGAAAAAGTAGAAGCCCTAGAACCATTCTATCCAGACCGTTTAGCGTCCCGTATCCTCAACATGGGCGATGTACTCACCCTCGTTGAAAAGGCCCAGGAAGCCGTTGATCTGTCCGACGTCGAGGAAATGCAGGCCAAGTTACTCGAAGCCCGCTTTGACTTTGATGACTTTCTCAAACAGATGCGCCTGTTAAAAAATATGGGCTCCCTGGGCGGCATGCTGAAGCTCATCCCTGGCATGGGTAACAAGATTGATAAAAATATGCTCGAACAGGGGGAAGTGCAACTAAAGCGCGTGGAGACCATGATCAACTCCATGACCAAGGAGGAGCGCAAAAATCCGGATGTATTAGCCCAAACGCCCAAACGTCGCACCCGTATTGCCAAGGGCTCTGGGTTATCAGAAAAAGATGTCTCAAAACTCATTGCTGACTTTACCCGGATGCGGAAAATGATGCAGCAGATGGGTCAAGGGGGAGGCTTACCTGGAATGGGTGGACTCGGTGATCTGTTCGGTGGGGGAATGCCTGGGATGGGCGGACGTCCCGGTCGTGGTGGCGCACCGAAGAAAAAGAAAAAGGCGAAAAAGAAAAAAGGTTTTGCTGACCTCTAGGTTTTCGTTGCTACGATGAATGAAATGGTGCCAAATAAACGGAGATTCGTCCATGGCTAGTTTGTATGAAAAGTTAGGCGGCGCAGCGGCAGTTGATCTGGCGGTGGAAAAATTCTACGGTAAGGTTCTGGCCGATGAACGAGTTAATCGTTTTTTTGTCAATACTGACATGGCCAAACAGAAGCAACACCAAAAGGATTTTATGACCTATGCTTTTGGGGGCACGGATCGCTTTCCGGGCCGTTCGATGCGGGCTGCCCATCAGGACTTAGTTGAAAATGCGGGTCTAACGGATGTCCATTTCGATGCGATCGCCGAAAATTTGGTGTTGACCCTCCAGGAATTAAATGTGTCCCAAGATTTAATCGATGAAGTCGTCACCATTGTGGGTTCAGTGCAGCACCGCAATGATGTTTTAAACCGTTAGTCGTTAGTATCGATCGACCATTGCACAGTGAAATCAGACGATGGATGGGGAACAATGACCAAAAAGCCCCATCTTTTTTATGGCTATGATTAATTCAGAGCAGTTAAAACCGCCCCTAAAGTGGGCTGGGGGTAAGCGTTGGTTAGTCCCTAAATTACGGTTAATTTGGCAAGGCTACCAAGACTATCAATTAATTGAGCCGTTTTGTGGTGGCTTGGCGATCGCCTTGGGTTTGGTTCCGCAAAAAGCAATTTTAAATGACGTTAATTTCCATTTAATTAATTTTTATCAGCAGCTCAAAAAAGGCCTAAAAAGTAGTATTTTAATGGCAAATGATGCTGGCTTTTATTATCAATGCCGAGACCGTTTTAATGAATTGATTGAAAATAATCAGAGCGAGACCCAAGAAGCCGCGATTTTATTTTATTATTTAAACCGGACTGGGTTTAATGGCTTGTGTCGATTCAATTCCCAGGGAAAATTTAATGTCCCTTTCGGGCGATATCGTTCGATTAACTATAAGGATGATTTTTTTGCCTACAAAAAGTTATTTCAAGCTTGGCAGTTTCAATGGGGAGATTTTGAGAAAATTCCAGTTGCTGACCATAGTTTTATTTATGCTGATCCGCCCTATGATGTGGAGTTTCGTCAGTATGCCGCCGGGGGGTTTAGTTGGGCCGATCAAGAGCGATTAGCCACCTGGCTAGCAGCACAAACCGCGCCAACAATTGCCTCTAACCAAGCCACGCCCAGAATTTTAGATCTGTATCAAAGTTTGGGTTTTACCGTGACGACCTTAAGCGCCCCACGACGCATTGCCTGCAACGGCGATCGCACTCCGGCTAAAGAGATGCTCGCCTTCCGTAATTTGGCAGCAAAAGATTTGTTGAATACATAGGGTTCATGCAATTTCTGCAACTATTTCAGGCACCCTGTAAATTGTGATACCAGTTTTCCGGCGAGAGGAACTTACCTTGAAGGTCTGTCAACTTTTTATGTCTTGGTAAGGGGAGTGAATTCATGGGGCGAAGAAATACAGCACTGTCTGATGTTGCCCAACAGCCAACACTCCAGGAATTTTTGCAGTTATGTACAACGGCGGATCTTCGCCAGGAACCCACCGCCCAAGCCTGGGCCTTTCAGTTACTCCGGGAAGGAACATTTCAAGAACGCTGGCGACTGGTTAAGGTTTTTGCAAAATTAGGCCCAACAGCGATCGCCCCTCTCCTAGGCATCGCTGAAGATCACACCGCTGAAACAGAATTACGGTGGTTTGCGATTCGTATTTTGGGACAATACCAAGATCCTGAGGCGATCGCCCGTCTGATCTTGCTCATTGACCATTGTTCAGAAGAATTCCTCCTCGAAGAAATCATGAGAACGTTGGTGCAGCTAGAAGGAAAGGCCGTGGATTATTTAGTGCCGCTGTTGGCCAAGCCAGAAAGTCGTAGCCTCGCCGTAAACGCCCTTTGTAAATTACGCTATCCGCAAATTATTGATCCCCTGCTGACGGTCATTGATGATCCAGATCCGCAAATCCGTTCCTTAGCCATTGAAACCCTCAGTCAATTTCGCCAACCAGAAATTTTTACCGCCCTGTTGTCTGCCCTCACAGATACGGCGGCCCCAGTGCGTCGGGAAGCAGTTAAGGGTTTGGGCTTTTGGGGCCAGTCCGTTGATCCGGTTTTGTTGTGCGAAAAAGTACAGCCGTTGCTCTACGATTTCAACCTGGAGGTTTGTGCCCAGGCCGGGTTTACCCTCAGTCGTTTCCCGATTCCCCAGGCTGCCGAGGCGATCGCCACCGTGCTGCAATCTCCCCATACGCCCGAACCCTTGCAATGTAACCTGATCCAAGCCCTCGGTTGGTTAGCCATTCCAGAAAGTTTAACCCGGCTCGAACCCTTGCTTTACCATGGGGCTGACGCAGTAGTTTTAGAAACCCTCAAGGCATTTGGCCGAATCACCGAACCGAACCTGCGGGGGCAGGGAACAACAATTTTGCTGCAGTTTTGGCAAAAGGTTTCCCAGCCCCAACCCCTGCCGATTCAACAAGCATTCATTTATGCCCTCGGCCAGCTCCAGGATCTCCGCGCCCAGGCTTTGCTAACTGCCTTTAGCCAAAGCCCCGACAAACCGATCCAACTCCATGCGATCGCCGCCCTGAAAAAAATTGGCATCGCCGCAAGTTCCGAAGTTAGCTGATTTTTAGAAGCCAATCAGTTAAGCTAATTATTTCTTAATCTGAGAACATCCATTCCCCACCCACAGCAAGGCCCCATGAGTACCGAATTTCGTGAGCTACTGAAGAAAGTTGGCAGCGGTAAACACACCAGCAAAAGTTTGACCCGTGCCGAAGCGGCGATCGCCCTAGACATGATGCTCGATGGTACCGCGACTCCCGCCCAAATCGGGGCCTTCCTCATTTCCCAACGGATTAAACGACCCACCGGGGTAGAACTGGCAGGGATGCTCGATGCCTATGACCGCCGCAGCCAAAAATTAGACCCCCTCCCCAACGGAGAAAAAGTATTTATCCTAGGGATTCCCTACGATGGCCGCACCAAAACAGCCCCCATTGCACCAATCACGGCTTTGATCCTTAAAACCGCTGGGGTGCCCGTGCTCATGCACGGTGGCGATCGCCTGCCGACGAAATATGGCCTCCCCCTCGGAGAAATTTGGCAAGCCCTGGGCCTCGATTTCCAAGCCCTCAGTTTTGCGCAACTACAAAGCTACTTCCAGCGCACCCACTTTGCCTGCTGCTATACGCCGACGCTCCTGCCCGCTAGCCAAACCCTGATTTCCTACCGTGAAGAATTAGGCAAACGCCCGTCCCTGGCAACCCTCGAATTGGTCTGGTCGCCCTCTGGCGATCGCCAAGCCCACACCATCGCGGGTTATGTACACCCCCCCACCGAAGTGATTATTCGCGATACTTTTACAGAACGGGGCAATCCTCCCTACACCCTGATCAAGGGCTTAGAAGGTAGTGGCGATCTACGGATTTCCCAGACCACCATTGTGGTCACCAATCAAACCGAATCCGCCGATGGATTTGTCTATCTCAAACCCAATCCCTATGACTACGGTTTAGGGGGTGAAGACATTCACCTAGAAAGCCCGGAGCAATACTATCAAGATCTCGCCGCGCTTCTCCAGGGACAGCCTTCACCGCTAACCGATTCTGCTGTGTGGAATGGGGGCTTTTATTTGTGGCATTGTGGGCAAGTCAAAGATCTCCAAAGTGGTTTAGATTTAGCCCAAACCTGGGTCAAAACCGGAAAATTACAAGCAACCCTCACGGCCCTCAAGGCTGATTTAGGGGCAAGAATCGCCTCCTAAAATTTCAACAATCACACCAATGATTGCCATCTAATATTTTTATTGTTCACAATCTTAAAAATTTGTAAAAACAACGTTTTCCGTCTAGACTAAAGGGAAGATACCGGAATAATACTTTTTCGTTAATAAAAGGACTGGGCTTGTTTTTTGTGGCGGTCCATCGTTATATATGTGAATGTGAGAAATTTCGCCTGGCGTTTTTCTCAACCATTGATACCAAAAGCCAGTCTTGTTTTTTGGTGCATTTAGTAAAGGGTAATGTGATCTTGTAATATTCGTTGACATTAGGGAGGCAGAGTCAGATGATGACAAACCATGCTGTACAACGGTTGGTGGAATTGGCCGAAGGCATTTACATCGAAACTGCGATCCCTAGGGAAAGTCATCCTGCGCTGCGGTCTGGCTTTGCGGGTTATCCCAGCAATCCCCGTTGGAATGTCCGCAAATATCAGGCTTGGAAACAGGGCAAACAATGGCGACAAGCTTTAGATAATGGGCAACTGGTGGTTGAAGAGCAGCACCTAGTCCCCGTGGTACAACCGGAATGCCAAGCCCCACCTCTCCCCAAGAAAACAACGCGAGATTGGCGATCGCCCCTCAAGAAATTAACCTTTTCGTTGAACTAGACTTTCGTGGATTGACGGGATGGGGTTACAGTAAAATCCTCACACTTTATCTGTCCTAAAATTCCCGTTGGCGATCGCCCTATGCATTGCGATTATTTGATCCAAATTTTAAATGCCCGCGTTTACGACGTAGCCCAAGAAACTCCCCTCGAAATGGCCCCCAATCTTTCGCGCCGCCTGCACAACCATGTGCTATTGAAGCGGGAGGATATGCAGTCGGTCTTTTCTTTTAAGCTGCGGGGCGCGTACAACAAGATGGCGCACCTAACCCCAGAGCAACTGCAATGTGGCGTGATCGCTGCCTCCGCCGGAAACCATGCCCAGGGGGTGGCCCTTGCCGCGACAAAGTTGGGCACGAGGGCAGTGATTGTAATGCCTGTGGTGACACCCCAGGTCAAGATCAATGCCGTTAAAGCCAGGGGTGGCGAGGTGATCCTGCATGGAAATGCCTATGATGATGCCTACGCCCACGCCCGCAAACTCTCGGAGGAACAGGGCTTAACGCTCATTCATCCCTTTGATGATCCCTATGTCATCGCTGGCCAGGGCACCATCGGCATGGAGATTTTACGCCAGTGCCAACAGCCCATCCACGCGATTTTTGTGGCGATTGGCGGCGGCGGATTAATTGCAGGCATTGCGGCCTATGTGAAGCGGGTGCGGCCGGAGATCAAAATTATTGGCGTCGAACCTGTGGATGCCGATGCTATGAAACAATCCCTTGCAACAGGGGAACGGGTGCAGTTATCCCAAGTGGGGTTGTTTGCCGATGGGGTGGCGGTGCGCTATGTCGGGGAAGAAACATTTCGCCTGTGCCAGGAATATGTCGATGAAATTATTCTGGTCTCCACCGATGATACCTGTGCGGCCATTAAAGATGTATTTGAGGACACCCGCTCTATTTTGGAGCCGGCTGGGGCATTGGCGATCGCCGGGATGAAAGCCTATGTGGAGCGGGAAGGCATTCAGGACGAAACCTTAGTGGCCGTTGCCTGTGGGGCCAATATGAACTTTGATCGCCTGCGGTTTGTGGCCGAGCGAGCCGAATTAGGGGAAGGGCGAGAAGCAATTTTTGCCGTGACAATCCCAGAACAACCGGGCAGTTTGCGGAAATTTTGCCGTTGCATGGGCGATCGCAATTTAACGGAATTCAACTATCGCATTGCCGATGAACAGGAAGCCCATATTTTTGTGGGGGTACAAATTGCTGACCGCAGTGAAATTAAGACCCTCGCCGAAACCTTCGAAGCGAATGGCTTTAAAACCCTCAATCTCACCGATGACGAACTGACGAAATTACACCTGCGTCACATGGTCGGTGGCCGCAGTCCCAAGGCAACCCATGAGTTGTTCTATCGCTTTGAGTTTCCTGAATATCCAGGGGCGTTGATGAAATTTGTCGATACCATGAGCCCCCATTGGAATATCAGTGGGTTTCACTATCGCAATAATGGTGCTGATTATGGAAGGATTGCGATCGCCGTCCAGGTGCCTCCGGCAGAAATGGACGATTGGCAAACGTTTCTCGACCAACTCGGCTATCGTTACTGGGACGAAAATCAAAATCCCGCCTACAAGCTCTTTTTGGGCTAAGGTTTTGTCCTACTCCCAAAGCACGGCAGCCCGCTCTTGAACCACACGTTGGTAAACCTGCTCCGTGGCGATCGCCAATTTTGCCCAATTAAAACGCCGGGGCAGATCCGCGTAGGCATTTTCTACGAGGATTTTGGCATATTCTGGGTGTTGTAAGACCTCCAAAATTCCCCAGGCGAGGGAACTGGCCACATTCGCATAGGTGACAATGCCCGTTTCGCCGTGGGTGACCACCTCCGGTAAGCCTCCCGTATTGGACACCACCACCGGGACTTTCGCCGCAAAACTTTCGAGGGCAACAATCCCAAACGGCTCATACAAACTAGGGAACACGGCACAATCGGCGATGGTTTGGAACTTATCTAAATCCTCGTCGGACATAAATCCCGTGAAATTACACTGTTCCCAGATGCCCAAATTCCAAGCCTGTTCCTTCAGGCGATCGCCATTGCCCCCCCCAATAATCACAAACCGGACTTTCCCCCGCATCACCTCCAGAATCCGAGGCGCCGCACTCAGGAGCACATTAATTCCTTTTTCGTAGGTTAAACGTCCCACATAATAGACAATTCGATGGTCATCGGGGGCAAACTGACGACGAAAAGACTGACGGTCAAAACTGACGGCATGTTGTTTTTTTTCTGGCCGAATCCCATTAAAAATCACATCCATTTTCGGCCAGGGGGTTTGCAAGGCCCGCTCCAGCTCATGGCGCATGTATTGACTACAAACGATCACCCGCCAGGCCTCGTGGGACAGCATTTTTTCCTTACGGGCGATGTAGCGGTGGGTGTCGGTGTGAATGCCATTGTGACGACCATATTCCGTGGCGTGAATGGTGGCCAATAGGGGAATTTTAAACTGATGTTTGAGGGCGATCGCCGCATCAGCGACTAACCAATCATGGCTATGGATCAATGCACAGGAGCCTGTTTTTTCTAAAAAAGCAGCACCATAGGCCAGCATTTCCCGGTTCATCGCCCCCACCCACTGGAAAAAATCAGGATGATCCGGCACGACGACCCGATGCACATGGATGCCCTCGACAATTTCATAGGCTGGTGCTAACCCTGTGGCCAAGGTCAACATATGCACTTCATGGCCCAGGCGGACAATTTCTGGATACAGTTCCCCCACATGGCGAGCAATTCCACCCACAACCCGGGGGGGAAACTCCCAACTGAGTACTAAGATGCGCATTATTCCATCTCCCTCACCGCTTGCAAAAATACCCTTTCTTTCCCCATTCATTTAATCCCTTAAAGAAATTTCACAGCTCGCCGAGTGGGTCTGAACAAACGCTCTTTTTTCCTTTACAATAGAGGTGGGCAAAAACTTTTGCGATAAAGAATGAAAGTTTTTGTTCACTCCTCACACCATACTTCGTCCGAATCGCCATAGTATTCGGGCGTTTTTTTTGTCAGTAATTTAACCAGATTGTTGCGCTCAAAGTTGCCGACTCTCCCTGGGATCAATCACATTTCTTGGTAGGGTTTGCTGCTGTCATATTCCCCTAAGCGATGGAGCATAGAAAAAGCTCGCTATATCCTAGCATTGGTTTTCCTTCAGTTTTCAAGAAAGCATCAAACGCAAAATTTTCTATCATTTTGCCTAAAGTTCCAGATGGGTCGGAGCCTTTATGCTAGAATCCCTAGGTATCCTTAGAAAAATCTTGTATAAATTAGGAATTTAGAGGCATGTCAAAAACTGCCGCAGTCACAGACGCAACCTTTCAAGAAGAAGTCCTCGAAAGTGACGTCCCTGTACTCGTCGACTTCTGGGCTCCTTGGTGTGGTCCCTGTCGTATGGTTGCTCCCGTCGTGGAGGAGATCGCCGAACAATACCAAGATCAAATCAAGGTGTTTAAGCTCAATACTGACGAAAACCCTGGTGTCGCCAGCGAATATGGTATTCGGAGCATCCCGACCTTGATGATTTTCAAAGGGGGCAAAAAGGTCAGCATGGTAGTCGGTGCTGTGCCCAAAACAACCCTCGCTGCTGCGATTGATAAAGAACTTTAAAAAAATTCTCTTAAGAACTTCAACGCACTCCTAGACAGCAACGGCATCATTTAACATCAGGCTTTTGCACTCAGCCCTAGTGTATTCCTAGGGTTTTTTAGTGTCTGGCTGGGTGGCGATCGCCTTGAGTTTTTGATAGGCATCGGAATTTGCCAACTCCGGTGGTGGCGAAAAGGTGGCAATGCCTAAACTTGGGGACGGTAGTGCTGAAGCGATAGAGGCTTCGGGGCGAGATTGTACAGGCGGAGTGGGGGCGACTTTGGTCGGCAGTTCGGCACAGATCAGGCTTTCAAATTCTCGATTGAACTGGACTTGGGGCTTTTCCCAGCGCTGCCAAACCCGCAGGATTGCCGTAACCGAAATTTTTTTATAGCGCCCCCGATATAGGGCTTCGAGGACAGCTAGACGAACCCAGGCGACGGGACTATGGGCACACCATTGCTCAATGGTGGCTGCAGCGGTCTGACCATTGAGTTCAAAGCCATAATATTCTAAGAGGGCAATCGTTTCGGCGATCGCCTGCTGTTCTGGGATGCTCTCCCCCATAGCAACTGTTCTCCTCTTGGTGACTGGTTTCTATCATCCCCTAAAGGTGAGGTTCACAACAATCTAAAGGTGAACATTTTGCTGTCAAATTTCTGAGCGGTTAACACGGTTACGCACTTTAGCAATGGTTTGGGGCAGTACCCCGACCAACTCAGCAAAAACATCATCGGACAGTTGGGCGGCTGTGTCGAGGTCAAACCAATTTTCAAACTGATTTAAAATAATTTGGGCCCGCTGTTCTGGTACGGGTTTGTCGGTGATCTGCTTCAGGAGTCGGACCCACTGCCGCCGAATGAGGTAGGCTTTTTCCCGCTCAGTACCGGGCGCTGGCACCAACAGGGACAGGGCCCCCACGGGAATTACCGATTCTACATCTTGATCAAAAACGCCACCAATGATCGCCCCTGGGCCAGCAAAATCGCCGTGGTAGGCTTTGCGCAAAATCAGTCCATTTTTACGGCGGGGGTTCACCATCAAAAGCTCTCCCTGCTTCAATTGGGCCAAAATTTCAAGATGGTCTATGGGAGAATTTGTCGTTGAGGGGGGAGTAGAGCCCATGGCAAAGGATAAAGAACAGTGGCGATCGCCACATCAGCGGCGGTGAACTAAGAAACAAAAAGACTTAGGGAGATAAACTCTTTTGGACAAAGAGACGGCGCGGCCGACGCAGGAGCCAAGCACTTAGGGGACGTTCTGCATATTTAATATCATACCCACAACTGAGATAGAGTTGTTTGGCAGCTTCATTATTTTCCAAAACATGGAGGGCCACACTGCCATAGTGCCAGTAACGAACTTGGGTTTCACAACGGGCCAAAAGTTTTCGGGCAATGCCCAGGCGACGGTATTGGGGATTTACTGCCAAATTAGAAATATAGGGGGCTTTGGCGGGGGCGATCGCCAGCGCATTTAAATAACGTACAGAGATTTCCACTGTGCCGACAATTTCCTGGGCTGTCGCCGTTTGCATTGCTGCCACAAAACAAGCGTGGTGCTCTTTGGTCTGTTTGAGACGATGGTGCAAATCTTCATAGACCCCCAGGCGCAGGAGAGGCGTCAGCCAGCCCCAAGTGCCTTGGTAGTGGTGGAAACTATGGGTCAAGACCGTTGCTAGGGCGCGGGCATCCTCCAGGGTAGCAGGCCGAATACTCAGGGTACTCTGGCTGAGGGCCACATCGACTGAGGATAGTTGCGGGATATTCCAAACAGAAGAAAGACGAGGATTCACCAAGCCTCCGGAAACAAGGGTAAAATTTTTCTAGAAAAACTTGAAACCACAAACCATTGTGCCAATTTTATGAATGGCTTGTCGAGGGATAGATTTTGCCAATCATCTGTAAGGCTCTAAATTTGTGGGCCACCATTCTGATCATGATGCCCACCGACAATCGGTAAACAAGTCTTGCATGAAGGGCGTTTGAGTAACGGAAGGCGAGCCGATGCCATCTTCAATGCACGTTTGAAAGCGGCACTGCATATTGTGAGGGAATCTTTACCATGGGACGAAAATCTAAACTAAAAAAACAGCGTAAAGCGATCGCCCAAAATCCATCCACTGCCAAGTCTCCATCACCCAAGGGGGATATCGAGACCCTGAATCAGCTTGGCTATGGCGAACACAATCGACTGCGATCGCCAGAAATTCCCGCCGATCGACCAGAACCCCAGTTATAAAGCTGTAATAAAAATCCCCCCTCGCCTGGAGGAGGGGGCAATTGATCACTCAACTACGGAATTAGGCGCGGTTCGCCTCATTAATTTCAGCCAAAATCTTGTCTGCTCCCTGGGCGATCGCCTTTTGGGCTAATTCAATGCCCAATTTCTCTGCATCGGCGCGGCTACCACTGACTTCATCGCGGATGAGGGTTTGGCCATCAAGGCTCGCAACCATCCCCACTAAGGTTAGGCGATCGCCTTCAATGGTTGTGTTGACCCCAATCGGTACTTGGCAGCCCCCCTCCAACTGACGCAGGAAAGAGCGTTCTGCATAACAGCGATCGCGGCTCTCGGCATGTTCGAGTACAGGCCGCAACAGACCCAAAATCTCCTCATCCCCATCCCGGCATTCGATACCCAAGGCCCCTTGGCCCACGGCATGGAGGGAAATATCATTAGAAATAATCTGGTGGATGCGATCGCCAAAATCAAGCCGTTGCAGACCCGCCGCCGCCAAAATAATCGCATCATACTCGCCCCGGTCTAACTTCGCTAGGCGCGTATTCACATTGCCGCGAATATCTTTAAATTCCAAATGGGGGAAGTGGTGCCGCAGTTGGGCCAGACGCCGTAGCGAAGAAGTGCCAATCACCGAACCGCTTGGGAGGGTTTCTAGCTTTTGATCCCGATGCTTTTCGTTAACCACCAGGGCATCCGCCGGGTCAACCCGTTCCGTGACACAGCCGAGCATCAACCCCTCAGGCAAATTCGTGGGCAAATCCTTCAGGGAATGCACCGCAAAATCCGTCTCTCCCTTGAGCATGCCGTCTTCGAGTTCCTGGGTAAATAGCCCCTTATCGCCAATTTTCGAGAGGGCCACATCCAGCACCTTATCCCCTTGGGTTTCCATGGTTTGGACTTCAAAGGTAATCTCTGGGTAAGCCTTTTGGAGCTCATCCCGTACCCAATAGGTTTGGACTAAAGCAAGTTGGCTTTTGCGGGAGCCAATCCGCACAGTGCGTTTTGAAGGGGTCTCAGCGGTCATATCAATTCGGATTTATAAAAATGATCTTAAAATTTTGACTCAAACTAGGGTATCGCGTTGTCCGTCCCTAATCGCAGAATTTTTTCTGAGAACAGCCGGAAATGTTACAACTGTTCACGAAATCTCCAAAAATCAGAGTCCCAATCCTAGGGCACGAGGCGGACAAATTTCTTTTTCCCCACCCGGAGCACCTTATCTACTAATTGCTCCGGCTTCTCAAAGGCGAGATTCATGTCCGTGATCCGCTCATCATCGAGGCGAACTGCGCCCCCTTTAATTTGGCGACGACCATCCCCACTGCTGGAACACAGGCCAGAAGCCCCCAAAATATAAAACAGAGGCGAGGGGAATTCCACTGCGCCCAGGGAAAATTCGGGAATATTGGCAGCGGCAACATCCTGTACAGCTTTCTCCGCATCTACCGCCGCTTCAGACCCATGGAACTGGGTAACAATGTCCCGGGCCAGGAGTTTTTGTTGGTCACGGGGATTTGTCGGCAAGGTTTGCAGGTCTTGGTTAGTGAGCAGTTCAAAATAGTCCTTCAGCAAGCTATCGGGGGTATTCTGCAACTTTTGGTACATGGTGTGGTGATTGTCCTTGAGGCCCACATAGTTATTGAGACTTTTGGACATTTTTTCTTTGCCATCGGTACCGATCAAGATAGGCAGCAATAGGCCGAATTGGGGCTTTTTCCCAAAGTGTCGCTGGAGATCCCGCCCCACGGCAATATTAAATTTTTGGTCAGTGCCCCCAAGTTCTACATCCGCATCCACGGCCACCGAGTCATAGCCCTGCATTAGGGGATAGAGAAACTCATGGATATAAATCGGGTTTTCGCTTTGGTAACGTTTGGCAAAGCCTTCTTTAGCGAGCATTTGCTGCACCGTCATTGTCGCCAGCAGTGCTTGGATTTTGGCTAAATCTAAATCCTTGAGCCATTCGGAGTTATAGCGAATTTCGAGGCGGCCTGGGGTCTCAAAATCGAGGATTGGTCGCAGTTGCTCTAGATAAGTTTCGGCATTTTGTTGCACGTCGGCGGCACTGAGCTGTTTGCGCACTTCTGATTTGCCGGTGGGGTCGCCAATCTGGGCGGTAAAGTCGCCAATAATCACCACTGCGGTGTGGCCAGCGTCTTGGAATGCACGCAGTTTACGGAACGGAATACTATGGCCGAGGTGGAGATCTGAACCCGTCGGATCAATGCCTAATTTGACCCTCAAGGGGCGATCGCCTGTCTGGAGAACCTGGGCTAAATTTTCTTCAGGATTATCCGGAAAAATTTCGCTAGTGCCACGGGTTAGCCACTCAAGATTCGCAGACATATTCACAGGGGATTTTGTTAACTCAATTGTGGAAATTTAAACCTGCCTATTGTGCCATATTCTGCCGAGATTATTGAATGCAGCCAAGCGATAAGCTGCCTATTCTGGGGTTGCGGTTGTGGCTTCAGGATTTTCGGCCTTTTCCTTCAATTCAAAATAAGCAGCCATCACATCGCGCACCATCGGCCCAGCCACAGAACCACCACCACCACCGGAATGTTCTGCAAAGGCGACGACAACGATCTCTGCCTCGTCATAGGGAGCAAAGGCACCGAACCAAGCATGGTTTTCCCGGGGGGGAGCTTCAGCCGTGCCACTTTTTCCCGCTGCCGTCGGAATCCCAGGAATATTGAGCACTGTACCAGTACCGTTAGTGACCACGGCCCGCAAGCCTTGGCGAATAGTTTCTAGGGTACTGGGGGCCATGTTGAGGGACGTTTTCACCGGAGTATCGGTTTGGACGAGATGGGGTTGCACTAAATAGCCGCCATTCGCTGTCACCGCAAACATCTGGGCCACCTGTAGAGGGGTTGCCAACGTTAAGCCTTGACCGATGGACATATTTACAGTGTCTCCCACATTCCAGGGGCGATCGAGGCGCTCTTGGGTCCAATCATCATCCGGAATTAGACCGCTAGTTTCTTCGTTGAGTTCAATGCCAGTGGGTGAACCAAAGCCAAAGCGGCGCGACCAATCAATTAGGGTTTCACCGCCAACACCCCGCCCCACCTGGCCAAAAAAGGTGTTACTGCTCCAGGCCATTGCTTTCACGTAGCCAGCGGCCCCAAAACCAGCCCGGTTCCACTCATAGAAACGAACCCCGGCAGCGGCGAGGTAAGGACTGGTGCTCAACACTGTGTTGGCTGGATATTTGCCGGATTCCATCCCGGCGGCGGCGGTCACAACTTTAAAAGTCGATGCTGGCGGAAACCCACGAATGGCACGGTTAATAAAGGGATCGCCCTGGGCAGTGACCGCGGCCCATTTTTCGGGGGAAATACGATCGGAGAAGATATTCGGATCAAAGTTAGGGTAACTCGCCATCGCCAAGACATCGCCATTGCGCGGATCGAGAGCAACGATCGCCCCTTTGCGTCGTCCCAAAACCCTCTGGGCAACCTTTTGAAGTTCAGCATCTAGGGTAAGACGCAGATCTTCCCCGGCCTGGGCTGGTTTTTCTCCCAGGATTTTCACAAACCGACCATCGCGGTCCACTTGAATTTCTTGGCCGCCCCATTCCCCACGCAGACGGGATTCTAGGGACGCTTCTAGACCTAATTTACCGATGTAATCCTGGAGGCGATAGCCTTCTGCTTGGCGGGTCTCAAATTCTTCGGGGGTTAATTCTCTCGTGTAACCGAGGACATGGGAGGCCGTATCTCCTTCGGGATAATAACGCACCGGTTCGATAATCACCTCTACTCCGGCAAGGGTCTGGTGATGTTCTTCGATGGCGGTAACTTGGGCAAGGGTCAAATTGCGGGCGATCGCCAAGGGTTCAGTGGCATAAATATCTTGGGATTCTAGGCGCTTTTCAATTTCGGCGGGGGCGATGCCTACCAACTGGGAGAGCAATTGTTTCGTTTTTGGCCAATCGGGTCTCGTGCGGGCTACGGGCCACACATAGACGGCATGGGCAAGTTTTGTGGTGGCCAGCACCTTGCCATGGCGGTCAAACATATTGCCCCGGATCGGTGGTTTGGGGGCAATGCGGACGCTATTATTCCGGGCCGTTTGTCGCAGTTCATCTCCCTTAACGAGTTGCAAAAAAGCCAAACGGGAACCAATGCCGCCCAGGAGTGCCAAGCTAACGGCAAACATAATTCCCCAGGGACGAACACCCCGGCCAACGGTGCGACCCGATTCTTTGCGTGAGGCTTTTGCAAGGGGAGAAATGAGGGTCATGGGTGCCTAGGAAAAAAGGAAAATTGATTCTAATTTTAGCGTGCGCATTTGGCTTTTTAGGTCAAGATGAAACTGAGCAGGACTAAGCCCAGGTTGATCAGATAAAAAGCACCAACAATCTGGGTTTCAGGCCAGCCACTGAGTTCTAGGTGATGATGAATCGGGGCCATTTTGAGGAGTCGTTTCCCTTGACCGGTTTCGTCTTTGGTGGCTTTGTAATAACTGACCTGGGCAATGACAGAGACGGCTTCAATACAAAAAATGCCACTGATAATCAGCAGGCCCCAAATGTTGCCGCTCAAAATTCCCGCTGCGGCCAAACCTCCCCCCAGGGCGAGGGAACCGGTATCCCCCATGAAAACTTTTGCGGGATTGCGGTTGTGGTAAATAAAACCGAGACAAGCCCCACTCAAGCAAGCGCAGAGTAAGCTCAGGCCAGGATGTGCGGGTAAAGCGAGGGCACCCACACCAAGGAAGGCGATCGCCCCTGTGCCCCCGGCCAGCCCATCGACACCATCGGTGAGGTTCGTGGCATTACTTTCGGCGACCATGGCAAAGCCAGCCAAGGCCCAAAAGAAAACACCGAGGGGTAAACTCAGTCCCGCAAAAAAGGTAATTGTCGTCAGTTCCGGGGCGGTGAGGGCAAGCCAAATACAAAACACCACGGCGATCGCAATTTGCAGGATCAGTTTCATCCGGGGAGAAATGCCTTTATTGGACTTGAGACGCAGCACTTGCCAATCGTCTACCCAACCGATGACACCGTAGGCGAGGGTCACGAGGGCCACGGCGATCGCCTCTGGATCGAACCCCGCAAAGATCACCCCAGCAATTAGACCAACAGGCAGAAAAATGAGGCCACCCATGGTGGGAGTTCCCGCTTTTTTGAGGTGAGCCTGGGGGCCTTCTTCGCGAATAATTTGACCCGTTTTCAGCCGCCGCAATAGGGGCACGATCCACACCCCAAAGATCCCAGTCACAATCGCCGAGACCAAAACCGGAATCCACAGGGGCAAAATATTGCTAGGGTTCAGTTGGGGCTGATGGCTAATCAACACAGCGAGGCCCACGAGCAGGGCGCTCAAGAGACCTAACAGTTGGGTGCCAGAGGGTTTCTGAAAAAAGAGGGGCAGTGACGATTTGCTTTCCACGGGGTTATTTGGCGTTGATCAAACTCCCCAAAAAGATAGCATCTCCCTGGCTCTATCTCGCTCTACTTAGGGGACTTTGTTTTGGTCGAGGAGTATGCCACAGTGAAAATTTCATCTAACTGTTATGGGGGCTAATCAAACCATGGCGATCGCCACAGAAAAAATTACCGTCGGTAACCTCACTTGGTTCTACCGCGAGACCGAAAAACAAGACAATGGCCGCCTGCCGATCCTCTTTCTCCATGGACTGCCCGCCCACAGTTACGGTTGGCGCGGTGTGCTGGAACGTTTAGGGGCCGCAAATTTTCACTGTATTGCCCCGGATTGGCCTGGATCTGGTTTTTCGAGCTACCCCAGCAGTCGGGAGTTTTCCTACCGAGCCGAGGCGTTTCAAGGGGCGTTAAAGGACTTCCTTAATGCTTTAAAAATTGAGCGTTGCCACATTGTCACCCAGGGATTTCTCGGCCATGTGGGGGTTTTATTTGCCCTCAACGAACCAGAAATTTGCGATCGCCTGGTAATTCTCAATAGCCCAATCCTGCCGGGGAGTAAACTGCCCTGGGTGATGCAGCAGTGGGGGCTACCTCTCGCTGGGGAGATGCTCACCCAGGATCCACTGTTGGTAGACCGCACCCTCGAAAAAGGCAGTGGCTTCGTGATTGGTGATAGCGACCTCGCCACCTACCGCAAACCCTACAAAACCAGTTCTGCTGTGGGTCGTGCCCTGATGACGACGGTGCGTCGCTTTGAGTTAGCCAAAGTTTTGCCGGACTTGGGCGATCGCCTCAAAAATCGGCCTGCGCCGACCCTATTTCTTTGGGGGACTCAGGATCCTTGGTTAGACAATGGCCAGATTGAAAACTGGGTCAAAACAGAAACCGCCCACCGATGGGAAGCCTTGCCCGAAGCGAAACATTATCCCCAGGAGCATTTTCCGGAGGCGATCGCCCCTGTATTGAGTGAATTTCTTGCTTAGAAAACTAGGGGGGCCATAAAAAAATATGAATGGCACCAGCAGAAAACCTAATCTCAGTCCTAGTTTGTGAGATGATGTTGGCAATTGAAAACCTGATAACGTCATTAAGCTTTAATACATAACCATGATGCTACGTTTGCGGTCAGTTTTGTCCTTGCTGTTGGTGGTCATCACCACTTTTCTCGTCAGTTGCTCTAGCCCTGCGGTCAAAGTACCTGATACCTACACCCCCGACCGGATTTCCCAAATCCAAACCTATATGGTGCCTGTTAGCGAAGCCCGCGAAGGCATGGAGACCCTTGGGGAATTTGTTCAAGCCGATAACTGGGTAGATACACGCACCTATATTCACGGGCCTTTCGGGTTCCTACGTCGTGATCTGACCTATCTTGCGAATACCCTGCTGCCGAATGACCAAAAAGCAGCTAAGGATCTCATCGATGAAATCTTTGCTCATTTAGAACGTCTAGATGTTGCGGCCCAAGCCCGGAACGCAACTGCGACCACAACGGAATATAGAAATGCCCTTGCGGATTTTGATGCTTTCTTACAGTTGATCCCAGGTGATGCTGAAGCAAGCTAATTAAAATTTATTGGTTTAAAAAATTCCTTGTAAAAGTGATGAGGCGGTCAGGCGATCGCCTTTTTTTATTACCTACTTTTTTTCAATAAATTAACCTGTTGTCTCACAAGAACTGGCGGAAACTGTGCCTGAAATATCACCAACATAAATCCCTTTACGAATCACGCCAATCCCATTGGAAATAATTAAACAACGTTGGTATTGAGACTGGGTATCCGCCAGGACAATAGTGCGCAGCGGACTGGTGTTACCTCGGTAATTAAAGTTAATCGCTTGGCTATTGGCATTGTTATATTTGATCACAACATTCTCAAGCACCACATCTTCCGTTACCCGACAGTCAGAGGACACTTTTGCATTTTCACTATTGTTAGTGGGCAAAATTACCCGACAAGTGCGACTTTGGCGAATGGCTTCCTGTTGAGTCCGTTGTAACAAACCCTGCAAAGCCGTAAAGTCTTGTCTTGCGCCTGCCCGTGCCAAAAAACCGAGGAGTGCAGGTGTTGCAATTCCTGCCATAATACCGACTAATAGCAGCACTCCTAACATTTCAAAGAGAGTGAAACCTTGGGTTTTAAGAGAAATTTCAACTTTGGGTAGTCCAAACAGCATGACACATGTAAATTTTATGGAACATCACTCACTGTGGAATTGTTCGACATACAGTATTACTTTCTAGGCTCATATCCAGTGGGTTAGTGCTTGTTGTCGTTCTTTTGGCCTGAACCTGAAAACAATAAGTATCTCCTTTTTTGACTCCATTTTTGCTTACTTTCCCACTTGTGCTTATAAAGTTAGACTGATCAAGAGTTGTCGAACAATTAGATCCCTTACAAGAGTAAATGTCGTAGGCGGTGCCCCCAGCCACTGCATTCCAAAAAACTGTAAAGTCATAATTGTTACCATTAGGGTTCGCAAATGTAACTGATGTGATGCTAGGCATTGATAAACCATTTTGTGTTCCGCAAACTTGGTTACTCGCAGGACTAACGATTGAGTTTTTAGTCGCTTTAACCGCAAAACACCATTGATTACCACCACTAGGATCACTACTCGGTGTAAACAAAAGATTGGTGGGATTGGTGAGATTCGTTGTACTTCCTGATAATGGATCACAACTTAACCCTTGACAGCTAAACACCCGATAACCTGTTGCTCCAGTCACAGCTGGCCAGTTAATCGTTGGCTTAATGTCAGAAGGGGTGTTTGTCCGGCTAATTACAGGTGCCGCTAGACTGGTTTCGAGGGTTGTACAGGTTTGACGACTGGTGGTTTGGGTACCGTCAGTCACGTCAATGGCGTAACAAATGTTAGTTCCTTCAGCAATGCCAGAAACACTATCAGTGAAACTACCGCTACCCGTACTTTGTGTCGGTTTGGTGTCTACCTCTGTGGTGGGTGTACAGTTTTCTCCAGTACAACGTTTCAGAGAAAGATTGTAGGTTGGTGATGCCGTACTTCCCCCTGTAATCGAACTCCAAGCAATATTAGCCGCCGCCGCACTCGGATCGATGGTAACAACGAGGCCACTCAGCAGCAGGGGATCAATTTTTGTTGCACATACTGTTTCTGTTTGGTCTGTTGCGCCGTCCGCATCACTGACTTGAACTGCGTAACAAACATTCCGACCTCTAGCAATGCCACTGACACTATTTGCATGTACCGAAGTAATATCAGAAGTCAGCAAGCTGGGCGTGCAGCTACTGTTGGTTGTATCGCACCGATAGAGATTGTAAGTATAGCCTGGAGTACCGCCTGTCGCATTAGGCCAGGTGATGTCCATCTCGGCACTACTAACATCAAGGGCCACTGTTAGAGAATCCGGCGCGGTAAGGGGCGCATCTTTAACTAGACATTCTGTTGCGCCAATCTTGGTGCCGCCACTGCTGTCTGTCACTTGCACGGCGTAGCAGATTTTACTACCACTGGTAACCGCTGCAATATTATCTCCAGAGAAACTTTTATCTTGGGTCGCTAAATTGAGAGGTGTGGTCGGAGTACAGTCTGGAAGATTAATAATACCAAGTATAGACGGGCTGACACAGCGCAATAGATCGTAAGTATAGGGATAGTCACCACCAGAGGCACTCAACCAAGTTAAATCAACGGTATTATCTGCTTGTTCCGTAATGGTTTTAATCGGTGGTGCAGAGAGGGGTTGCCCCTTGATGATGCATTTCGGGTCACTCTGGGCTTCGCCACCTGCTTGATCTTTGACAACGACGGCATAGCAAATTTTTTGACCATCGCTGATCCCCGTCACAATATCAGGGAAGTAGAAAGTATCTGCAAGTTCTGGATCGCGCACCAATGTTGTGGGGTCACAATCGTCTGCATTTCCTGCAACGTCGCAACGATATAGACCATAGACATAGTTGGGATCACCACCAGAAGCGGCTCGCCATTCAAGGCCCACTTCTCCTTGGGATTCCCAAATATCTTCAATTTGCGGCGGGATCAGTTCGTCAACAATTTCAACACAAACAGGATTACTCGTGCCAATGTCTCCTTCTGCATCCGTGACTTTGACAGCATAACAAACGGTATTTCCCTGGGATAAGCTGGAAATATTATCGGTGTAGGTTGTGGTTGTTAAGCTACTCGCAACAGTATCGGAAGTGGCAATATCAATGGCGCAGGTGTCTGGCCCTTCGCTACAACGATAAAGGGTATAGGAATAGGGTTGTGTCCCTCCGAGGGCTTCACTCCAGTTAACGGTTGCGGTCGTCAAATCACTACTTAAGGTCACTGAAGTAATGGAAGGATTTTTCAGAAAGCCTCCTTCTGGACTGAGACTCCGGGCAAAAGCAGCACTATTAACACTCAAAACTTCAGATGTATTATTGCTACCATCAAAGTCATTCACTTCACCGTAGAGTGCTAGATCGACTTTAAAAACATCATTGCCCGTTGCGGATGTACCTACTTCTAAGCACGCTCGGAAACCAGCATTGCCAATCGCAGTTCCAGAGGCGCAATCAATGGTAAGACTCGTGTTTTCAGAAATAGCATCAACGAGAACTGTCCAGTTACTAGGGTCATCACCTGTTCTATAATCTCGTCGCCGCAGCACCATCGGCCCGACCCAAGGGGAATTCGCATCTTTTTCTGCGATCGAATATTCAATGGTTCGCGAACTAGCATTATCCCCTGTGGTTGGAAAATATTCTAAAACCAGGGTGTCATTGGGGGTGTCGTCATCTGTGGTGGCAACGGAAAGAAAACGCGATCGCCGGACGTCTTCTGTGATGTAATCAATGGCGCGGTTAAGTTGAGAACGGCGCTGGGTCCGGGCTTCGGTGCGATTGCTGGCATTGAGAGTAGCAACCAGGGCAGTGCCAAGACCGGCAGCCACGATCCCACTCAGGGTGATCGCCAGGAGCACTTCTGTAACAGTAAAGCCTCGGCTACCTTGTGAGGTCGATCGTCTATTGAGCAAATTAAAATAATATTTTAGGAGCCAACGTCTCATCGTTTTGCAGGCCTCAAACCGGTAGCAAGATAAAATGCCATAATCACACCTCAATGATACCCAAAAAAGCTATTGCAAAACACATTTAGTTGAGTCTGTTGAACTGTCTCCGGATGGGTAATTGCCACTACGGACTAAGCCCAAACCACGGGAAACAATGACACATTTCTGATTACCTAAATTGCCATTTTTTGTGAGGATCAGCACTAAATCTCCCGTGAGTAGATTGCTGGTCATATCACTGGTTCTGCCTCGGAAATCAAACAGAAAATCAGTCGATTTGACGCTAGCACCGTTATGACGCAGCGTGATCCCCTCTAAACTGCGATCGCCTGTAACAAAACAATCACTGTCAAAAGTCGGGTTGATGGCAGGACTTGACGGCAAAATAAACCGACAATTAATACTCCGACGGATAGCCTGACGCTGTACTTCCTCTAAAGCACCAAAAAGCTCACTCCTTGCGCTGGTTAATTTACTGCGATTAACAAAACCAAACATCACAGGTGCAGATATGGTTGCCAAAATGCCTGCCATAAAGATTGCGACCATCAACTCAATGAGTGTAAATCCGGTGCTTTTTTGTTTAGTTCCGACAAGCGAAGGAAGCATCAGGCACAATCTCCGAATAATATTCTGCAATTTGTCGCCCACTGTCCGGATCAACAACACGATAACCAATTTGCATCGTGTTGTAAGGGGCCTGATTCAAGACATTCAAAGTCCGGGTCATAGTGTAACTCTTGTTAACCAGGGAAACAGAATTAGAGACTTCTCCTGTCTGGTTATTTGCTTGACCCAAATCGTCTTTAATTTCTGTGATCAAAGCCTGAGCATAGCCATCTGTTGTGGCTGCAGCATCACAAACAGGAGAAGCTTGCGAAAAGGATAAAGCGGCCAGATATTTAATTTCATCAAAATCTGACTGGATCGCATTCATCGCTTCGGATGCACGCTGGGCCTGCACTCTCAGGACGACACCAATAAACGTAGCCTGGGCTGTCACAAGCACAAAGATTGTCGAAACGATAATCCCTGCCAGGACTTCAATGAAAGTGAAGCCCTGTTCTTTTTGCTGTGTTACACGACTAGAATATTTGTCTGTCTTCCGTTGAGCGTTAATCATCACTAGTTAGTCGTTCTCTGGGGTAGAGACGTTACCTCCTGTCTTTCCCATTCAACCACACCGCTATTTTGAAACTTCTCTGTGTAGAGAGAAACATTTTCAAAAGTCATCCCGAAGGTATTACCAAGAGCCTGGGGCGCACCAGGGGGAATATTAACCACAGCACCACTAGCATTTGAGCTGGAGGCATCCCAGATTTTGCCCCAGATGACACCAGTCATGCCGTCGCCATTGCCGCCACCATTGATTCCCACCTGGGCGTCAGGGGCATAAACAAAGAATGTTGAACTGGCTGTTCCGTTAATGCGGATATTTTGTGAGGCTGTACCTGTGCCACTATCTGGTTTACCAAAAATTGCAAAGTCGCCAAAATCGCCTTCATGAACGATGCGGCGGGATCCAGAAATTGTTAAATCACCAGACAAGAAGACAATTACGGGCGCATTTGTTGTCTTGATAGTCCAGTCTTTATCTTGACCACCACCTTTCTCGCCATCTTTACCAACATTTAGATTGCCTGCTTTGTAAACATATGCTTGGTAGGCTTGGGCAGGGCCTGCGCCATCAGGGTCAAAGGAAACCGTCTGATCACCGTCGCGGGGTAAGTCTACAGCACTGTTACCTAAATCTGCAGTGATTGTTTGGGGCGCTACAGGCAAATCTGGCAGGTTGGGTCTTCCCAGCCGGGGGATAACATTGGTTAGGGTCGAATTACTTTTGCCTCCCATTGCATCTGTGTGGATATAGCCTTGATAATCTGCTTCGGAAATACCAACAGCACAAGCATTTTCTTTATCTGTGTCAAATTTGCATTGTGCACAGATTACGCTGCTTTTTTCATTGGGGTCAGCACTAACGTTAGGAATTAGAGAAATGTCATTATTGCCTAATTCAATAACGTTTTCCATAAAAAGGCCAGGAAAACTGGTTGGTACTTCATCAAGATAATTGTCAACGTAGATTGACGCTTGTAAGCGCGCCGTCCCCTGGGTTGCATTGCCCTGAGCGTCCTGGAATTCTCCTTCGACAATGAAAGTACCCGTGTTGGTTTGGGGGTTGTAATCATAGGCAAGCAGTTCATAGTTTCCATCGCCAGTACTATTGGCGGTTAAGCCGCTAGGGACGCTAACCTCTACATCACCAGAATTACCACTGCAACCACCATCGAAAACAGAGGTTTTGAGAACACGTTTATCGGCATAGGCTGCGTCTTCCCACTCGTTGATACCGCTACCTAAAAGATTATTGGGATCGTAGTCAAGTTTTAAGAAAAGACTGTTGTTATCAGAACGAAGTACCCCAAGCACTCGATTTAGACCTGCTTCGGCGATCGCGATATTTTCTAGATTGTGTTGTTGCAAAGTCGAGGCGACTTGATCGTCATTGGAACGGAGGATCATCGTTGCGCCAGTGACCACCATGAAAAGACCTAGCCCTAGAGCAACCACGAGACTAAAACCGCTCTCCTGAGTCTGCTTTGTTTTTAGAAGGAACTGGAGTAAGAATGTATACATGGTGGTTTTTAACCTCGCAGTGTTTGTTGAAATTCCGCAATATTCTAAGCAACGACCTGGGCAGCACTGCTTCTACCTCTAATTATTAGGGTGCCCACAACTTGAGGTGTTTGTAACATTTTACAGATTAAATTTTATGTATCAGTTTTCCCAACTGAGACAATTAACCAAAAGTTACGTGGGGACAACGCGTTAAAGATAAGCTGCCTTAAGTTAAATTTAAGTCTAAAGGTAGATGTTATCAGTGATTTTAATCACGAATGACACTTACGTAATTTGGCTTAGATACGCTGGGCGGATACGTAGCGATCGCCCCCAGCAAAGTCATTAATAATCTGAATTTGAGTGTAATGACCATTGTCTGCGAGTAATTGCGCCACCGCTTCCCCCTGGCCGCGCATCATTTCAATGAGCCAAATACCACCAGAAATCAGATAATCCGGCGCTTCATTTACCAAAATTCGCAGGTCGGCTAATCCATCTATGCCCCCGTCAAGGGCGCTATGGGGTTCGTGGCGATAAACCTCTGGCTGTAAATCCGGCAGTAAGGCAGCGGGAATATAGGGGGGATTGGAAACCATACCCGCCACCTTACCCCGCAAATGTTGTAGCGGCTCCCACCAACTGCCTTGATAAAACTGAATTCGATCTTGTAATCCATAGGCGATCGCATTTTTTCGGGCGACTTCAAGGGCGGCGGCACTCTGATCAACGGCATGAATCTTTCCGTCGGGAAAACTGTCGGCCAGACCCAAGGCGATCGCCCCACTGCCCGTTCCTAGATCGACCCAATAACCTGCGTGTAAATCATGATGACTCGCCTGAGCCAGATCGATTAAATATTCCGTTTCGGGTCGAGGGATCAAGACTGCAGGAGAAACAACTAGCTCAAAATTGCGCCAAGGGGTTTTCCCGACGAGATATTGCACCGGGATTTTTTCTTGGCAGCGCCGTTCCCAGAGGCGTGAAAGTTCAACCAAAGACACCTGACTCTGCACAGCTTCCCGAATCCCCAGCCGCAAACTCAACCGATCCACGGTGGTCAGCCCCTGGAGAAACCAATCCACTTCCTCAACAGAAATATCGGTGGCGATCGCCTGGGTTTTGGCCCACTGTCGCCACCGTACTAAATCCTGAGCCGCAATAATCTCACTCAAGAATCAACCGTTCCCAATACCCTATTGTTGTTGCCGTTGCTGCTCAATGACAGCTTGGATCAACTGGGCCGATTCCGTCGAGGGAATTAGGGTCATCGACTCCAAAAATTCCTGCTCCTCTGTGGGTAGATCCTCATCGAGCAGTTTGGCGATAAATACCTCAAGGGGCATTACATTAATACTCAGCTCTTCATCTTCCGGGAAAGCATCTAATTGCTCAAGAATCGGCTGCACTTCAAAGAAAACAGGGATCTCGCCGTTGCCATTGTTGTCATCCCCTGCCAGGGTTGGGAAAGAAACAATATCTTGTCCGTTGGCATCTTTTTCCTGAATCGAGAGGAAAAATAAAGGCACACCGGGGAAGTTTTCCTGTTGCGTCACTTGGGCCGCCGCATTTAACTGCGCCATGGTCGGCAAAAACTTAAAGGTCAAATCTTCTGCTTCATCACTCTGGGCAAACTGGTAGATCTTATCCAAACCGATGGGAAGCACGTTAGCCTCTTGCCACAGGGCCGCTTGAGCTTCTAGTTCAGCGACAATTTGGGGATCGGCATTGGGTTTTGCCCGTTCCGCATCGAGGAGTCTTTTTGATTCTGCTTGGCGGGCCGCCACGAGGTTTTCGGCATCCGAAAGACTCACAAAAACGCCCGTAACCCCCGACTCGCCGCCATTCTGATCGGTGACTGTCGCAAAAATGGGCTGTCCTTCGTCGTTGATCAGCATATACATCGGAATTGGCCGGAGCTTTTCGACGACGGCTGCCTCAGGGAGCGCCAACACACTGCCATTAACACCTAAGATTGTTCCGGCGATTACCGTGCCCATCAGTAGGGCTTTTTGACCCAAACGAACCAGACTTTTCATAAATAAAACCTCAAACAAAATAACTGCAAGATTAGAAAAATTAATCCTAAAAAAATAAGCCGTCAAAATACTTTGGTTTACGTCTTAGAAATCCCCATTAAAAAAGCGGCAATCTACGCCATGATCTAGATAAACTGGGGTCTCCCATGGATGACAGATGTTGCAGTTTATCAATGTATTCTAGAGACGTGGCTCCGTAAATTGGAGTTCCATTTCGTAAATGTTTATACTCAAGTTCCATTGCAGGTAGAAAAGTATCGGCATAGGCTGGCCAACGACTTCGACTCTAACACAAAAAATTCAATTATTCTGGGGCGATCTAGGCTTTTGATTGAAGTGTCTTGGCTGACCTGGGGTGGTCAAATTAATGGCGGCGATCGCCTGTTCAAATTGTGGTAAGAAATTAAAAATCGGGATGACAGGATTCGAACCTGCGGCATCCTACTCCCAAAGCAGGCGCGCTACCAAGCTGCGCTACATCCCGGTGAAATACCTCAGCTAGTATAACTTAGCTGCAGGCGGTTTGCGAAATCATTTTTAGCTTGGATACCAAAACATCCCTTTGATCCCTTCTGGATCAAGGATAAAACCCAACCGCCGGTAAAACTCTACCACCTGGGGATCAGCAAAAAGCGTAATGTTGCTAATGTCTGACTCTCGCAGTTTTTTGATAATGAACTGCATCAGGCCTTTACCTAAACCCTGGCTCTGGAACTGGGGATGAATCACCACATCCCACACCGTCGCATTGAAAGCACAGTCAGAGGTGGCCCGGGCAAACCCAATGAGACGCCGTCGTTTACTATTGCGCACTTCCCAGACGGTGACCACCAGAAAGCTATGTTGGATCGCTTTGCGGACTTTACGAATCGGGCGTCTGGCCCAACCGACTTGATCACAGAGTTCTTCTAGTTCGTAGAGATCTAGGTCGCGATCTAGGCTAAAAAAAATACGCGGTTGGCCAGCAGACTCAAGTTGTGAATCACTGATCTGGACATTTGGAACATCAACGGTGGGATTAAATAGTCGTTTTAGGAAACCCATGCTCATTTTATGGGGGCGATCGCCTCGGATGAAGTCGCAGGACATGACAAATAAATATTCTTGATAATCTTACAAGATCTTTTGCGAAGGCTGACTGTGGGCTGCCGGGGCACTAGGGAGCAGAAAGAGCAAAATTCCTGGAGTACACTGTAGAAAATAAGGGTTATTCAGAGATCACAAACGCATCATCATCTTTATCGTTGAGTATCTTTAGCCCCACTGCCCCCCATTAACTATGGCCGCCACCCTCAAATCTTCTAATTTAGATCTACTGAAACGTTTCAACCGTTCATTTCCCGAATTTTACGAACAATTCGTCAGTAGCGAAGCGCAATTTCAAAATCTCCAGTTAGCCTACCAGCTCTACCGGGCCAAGAAGCCGATTGTTGAGATTAGTCCCGAAGGCAACCGGAGCGTCTTCCAGTTTGCCTACCGAAACCAGTCTTTTCTTTTAAGTGATATTTTCGGGATTCTTTTAGCCTACGGTTTGAAGATCCATAGCCTCAGTCTGTATGGACAAATCCAAGCGCCGATGCTCGTTTTTATTAAGATTAGTCTTGATCGCAATAATCAGCCCCTCGCCCCAAATACCGCCGGAAACGTCTGTCGAGCGGTGCGGGAAGCCCTGGCTGGGCGCTTTGAAGTAGAGGAAATGTTGGCCGTCGAGTTTAATTTTGCAGAGGGGCTCGCCGAGGTGCATACGGAATTTTACATTGACCCTGTTTTCCATCTGCCGACTCTAATCATCGAAGCCAAGGAACAGGAAGGTTTGTTGTATCGGGCCATGTATGCGATTTGGCAGGAAGATTTGTTAGTGATTAATGCGAATTTGGTGTCTTGGCGTGGCAATACAAGGCTGATTTTGTATCTTTTTGGCCCCAATGAAAGTGCGATTCCTGAGTATTTAGGTCAACGGATTGCGAGTAATGTGCGCGATCGCCTGTTGCACCTTTCATGATGTCCCTAGACAGGGCAACATGGGAGAACGCTCTTGGGTAAGATAAAGGATGGTAGAACTGTGAGCCCATTGGTAACAAGATTTTATGGCAACAACGGTAATTCGCGATGTGCTCCATGCCTATGACTTTACCCCCAGCGATCGCCCCGCAGATCCTGCCGGAGAAGAGACCGAATATCCCACTCTTGTTTTTATCCATGGTTGGCTCCTGAGTCGTGCCTATTGGCAGCCCCTCATTGATCTTTTAAAACAAGATTATGCCTGTCTCGCCTACGATCTCCGAGGTTTTGGGGAATCTGCTGCTAAGACCCAAGGCGATCGCTACCCAGACCAAGGCTACACTCTCCAAGATTACGGCACCGATCTTCAACATTTACTCGACACCCTCAACCTCAAAAACGTTTGGCTTGTGGGTCATTCCCTAGGGGGGAGTATCGCCCTGTGGGGGGCCGCCATTTGTCCCGAACGGGTACGGGGAATTATCTGTATCAATGCTGGGGGGGGCATTTATCTCAAAGAAGACTTTGAAAAGTTTCGCAATGCTGGCCAGAACCTCGTCAAAAACCGTTGGCCCTTCCTGAAACATTTACCGTTATTGGACTTATTTTTTGCCCGGTTAATGGTGCATCGTCCCCTCTCAAGACAATGGGGAAAACAGAGAATTCATGACTTTCTTCAGGCCGATGCCACTGCCGCCCTCGGTGCTCTCCTCGAAACAACCACCGAACAAGAAGTGCATTATCTACCGCAGTTGGTGGCGCAATTAGGCCAACCGGTTTATTTTTTGGCAGGACAGCAAGATCCCGTCATGGAACTGAAGTATGTGCGCCATTTAGCCAGCTTTCATCCTAGTTTTGGTTGTATGGGCAATAATGTCCGAGAAATTGATCACTGCGGTCATTTAGCGATGGTTGAACAAGTCGCCTCAGTGGCAGAAAATATCCGCAAAATTTTAAATCAATATCACCCCTAAAAAGACTGTAAAAGTGCAGGGAGATTGTCTACAATGCTTAGTAGAGAAATGTTACTGTGCTCTGCCCAAACCTTGGAGAAGCTTATGCTACACCGCAAGATTAACCAAATCTGCAACGACGAAAAAGAAGTTTGTATATTCTTGCGGGATCAACAGCGCTGGATTGAAAATGCAACCATTACAGCGTTTGAGGGAGAAATTCTCACAATCCGTTATGAAACGGAAGAAGATGATGAAATTTCCTCCTGGGAAGAATTAGTGCGCCTAGAAAGCGTCGGTGCCATTACCCAAAAACTCGCTTCGGTGCCGAAGATGGATGTGGAACTGGCGATCGCCGAAGATTGCCCAGAAGCGGAGCAAATTTTCCCCCATTTCCCCGATTCCAAAAACCAAGACTAAATTTCTTCTGACAGATCTGGAGCCTGGGCGATCGCCTGAAACTCCGGACAATACCCCTCTGGTGTCACCTTAAAGCGATACAGGGGGGATTTTGGTTGTTGGCAGCGCAATCCTTTTTGGAAACGGCAGTTGAGGCAACAATCTAAGTTGTTAAATCGTTGGGCATCGACATTATGGTGCAGCAGTTCCCGCTCGTTAATGCCCCGCAGTACGAGTTCTTCCCCTTGCCAGCGCGCTTCCACCAGGCCCGTATCTGCAAAGGTTTGCCAGCGGGGATCATCGTTGAGGCTATTGGGCAAACTGATGGTGATCCAAGCCCCCACTTCATTGATTTCCCCTTCGTATTCTGTGCTGTGGGGACCTGCTGGTTGGATAAAAGTGGCCCCAATGGGAAGCTCAACTAACTTGCCAGCGGCGGGACAATGGAGTTGGTAGCGGCTTTGGAGTTCTTCGAGGGCGGTGAGATCTTCTAGGTCTTGGGAAGAACCATGGAAAAAGACAACGTGTTGGGGCCGCAAGTTATGGATTAACTGGGTGGTATTGCGACCGTCGCTGTGTTCGGCGAGGAGATAGGTTTCGATTTGGACGTGCTTTTTAGGGGCGATCGCCGCGAGGGGAGGCGCTTCAATGTCTAACCAAACCCCCGGATGTTCCGGTAACAAGAGTAAACAAGAACATTCCTCTGCCTCACAATATTTGGCGAAATCATTGGTGTAATCGGTGATGATCACATGGTTGCCCTGGCGTAGATCTGGATATTCACCTGGAGCGAGGCGGTGCATCCGGGGGTACACCCGGTCATCCCAAAAGAGAGCTTGGTGACGGGCAAAATTTTGCACTGGATTTGGCAGTTCGGGCAAAATCTCTAGATACAAATCACAACCACGGGCCACTTGACCTTCCACCCAAATATCAACTTTTTTGCCGGTAAATTGGTGGTGCGATCGCAGTAGTTTCAAGATTTCTTGGCCGAGGCCGAGGCGCGGTACCGGTAAAATCACCGATTGACCAGCGTCTAGGGCGTCGAGAATCCGTTGGGTGAGATATTTTTCCTGTTGACGGCGGTGGGGATGACGCATGGTGCCATAGCTACCCTCGATGATCAACACATCGGGCTGGAGACCCCGCAGGGCCTCGATGGATAAGCCATTCACCAACTGAAAATGGGAAACGGAAAAATCCCCTGTATAAAATACCGTGTAATCTCGCTCTGGGGTATGGAGTGTAAACAAGGCCGCCGCCGCCCCTGGTAAATGTCCAGCGGGGAAAAGTTGCAGGGTTAAATTTTTTGCAATTTCTACGGGTGATCGCCAGGGCAGCACTTGACCCAACTCAGCGGGAACTTTTGTCCCAGGCCAATTGAGGGGCAACAATGCTTGGGTCGCGGCACTGAGGTAAATGGGGACTGCTGGAAAATGGCGATGTAGAGCGAGAATTCCCTCAGCGTGATCCCGGTGGGCGTGGCTGCAAAAGACAGCATCGGGCATTTTGTCCTGGGCCAGAAAATGCTCAAAATCCTTGACACCACAGTCGAGGAGCAGTTGATAAGGCCCCAATGTCAGAAGCAGACAAACACCTTCTGCTTGTTGGCCAGTGGCGTAAGGCAGGCAGGATAATTGAGGCAAATCAGGCGCGACGGCAGGGGGCATTGGGCACAAAAAATCCTAGAATCCCAAGGAGGCGATCGCCGCAGGAGATCCTAGAGTATCTCAACGAACAATAAAAGACATAGTTAAGGGAACTTGTGGCGAAACTCCCCAAAAAATGTGGGTAGGGGCATTAGTGGGCAGAACCATTGCCGTGGTAATCATCGGAATCATAAAAACCATTTTGGGTACCGAAAAAGAGACAAGCCACGGTAAAGACACCAGTCAAAGCCAATAAAAGTAATTTGATATCCATAGGGTTAGGGTAACTGTACATTCAGTTTCATCATAGCGATTTTTCCAGAGAGCGGAAATTAACTTTTGTGGCGGCAAAATCTGCTATTTTATCGGAAATTTTTGGATTTTACGGAATTTTGACCCATGGCACCAAGGTGTATCCTTCGGGAAATTTACGAGTGAGTTTCGAGGCGATCGCCACAGGCAGAATTTTCGCGGGTACCGTTGGCCCAAACTTGGTAGTCACGCACTAACTGGTCAAGGAGTTGCCCCTTGATGCGTTGGAGAATTTCCCGCAAAAGGCGATCGCCCGTTTTTTTCACCAGTGCTTTGGGGGTAAACCAGAGGGGCGGCGGCAATTCGAGTTTAACCTGGAGATCCGCTTCACCTTCGAGTAACCATTGCTCCTGTTCATCGGCGATGGGTTGTAACCGACCAGTCACATCGAGTTTAAAGCCCTTCATAAAGGGTTCTAGACCCCGCAACTGGTAGTCCAAACTTTTGATATGGACTTGGTAGTGGCGATCGCACCAAATTTTTAAGGTCACAATGGGCTGAAATTTGTACAGATCTAAAAAACCAATGGGCCGCATTTTGAGTTGGTATTGATCCGGGGCAATTTTTTCGGTGCGTTCTGGATCGGCGATCGCCCCCACCAGACAATCAATGTCTTGGAGATACTCTTGAATCGGACGGGGTGCCTCTGGTACGGAGAGAGCAACAACTTCGAGAGCTTGGAAGCGGATGGCCATAGTAAAGTTTTGTTCCTAAAATTTTGTAGTCAACATCGAATCAATAGAAACCCTGGTCTTGCCCCCAAAAAGCACCCCAGAAAATTTCAAAAAACGCTCAAAATTGCCTAGAGACGCCGGTTTTTTAGGGATATGTAACGCAACGTAAACTTATATCACCTTTTCGCCAAGGGACTTCTAGCCCTGCGGTAAACTAACCCATAATCCAGAATGCTGACATAATCAAACCACATTCTTGTAGGAGTTAACACTCAATGTCTCATAGCGTTAAAATTTACGACACTTGCATTGGCTGCACCCAGTGCGTCCGTGCCTGTCCCCTTGATGTCCTAGAGATGGTTCCTTGGGATGGCTGCAAAGCGGGTCAGATCGCATCTTCTCCTAGAACGGAAGATTGCGTTGGTTGTAAGCGGTGTGAAACTGCTTGCCCCACCGACTTTCTCAGTATCCGGGTTTACCTCGGTGCCGAGACAACTCGTAGTATGGGTCTGGCCTACTAAACTCGCCCATTTAACACAAGCCTTTTTGTATTGGGTTATATTAAAACACTATCCCATTAACGTTTTCAACCATTCTGGTCATTTCCGGAGAGGCACTTTAGTCCTCTCTTTTTTTATTGTCCGCTACATTATATTTGTTTCGCCATTAGAGTGCGGCGATCTCGTGGGTGGCGATCGCCATGGGTCAGACTTTTTCAAGATTAAGTTCTATTTTTAAAAACAATCAAGAGTAAATTAACCAATCCAGTTAATTTCTGTGGGATCAGTCTCCTTGGCCGTGTTTAGGGTCTCTTTAGAGAGTGGGGGTTGAGTCGCTTTCGCGTTGGGCTGCTGGGCGAGAGATGTTTTGGGATGATGGGTGGTCTGCCAAAATCGGCGATCGCCAACATGTTGATTTAGGATACGACGCAGGAAAAAATTCAAGGTTTTCTGGGGAATATAACCTTTCAACACTGCTAAACTGCCGAATAACATATGGTTTAGCCGTTGCTCATCAAGAATTAGAGCGAGCTGCTCAGTGGTCAGTAAATCCGCTTCAAGTAAATAATCACCAAGCCGTTTGCTATCAATTAAGATCAACTCTTGCTTAGCATACTTTGCAAAAAAATCAGCTGTGGGTTGACGAATCCAGCCCCGCAAAGTCAAAATTTCACCAAATTTTAAATCACTATAAATTTGCTGATCAAAAAGAGCCGTTTGTAATTGGGCTTCGGAAATTAAGCCTGCATCTTCAAGGACTTCGCCAATCAACTGAATTTTCGGACCATTGTTGGTAGATGCTGCATTCATAAGCGCTATTTCAACCTATTGTGACGATGCAAGAACAATACTTTACAGACCCAGTGATACCCATTGCCGTTAAAAGATTGCTCTTTTATTTTTTATTTTTCCCATAGAAATATAACTAGGTATTTATTTTTTTGATTGGGATACTACAGTACCTATTTTACTCAATCTTAATGCAATCATAAGTGATGAATGTTAATTTCGACTCCTACTTTCGCCATAGACAAGATGATCAATTTTTTATCTGCGACAGTCGTCGCAATTTTGATCTGGGGTTAATCATTCTCTGCTCAGAGACAGAAGCGCTGGAATAACTATAAATACTTAATGATTTTTTGAGTCTTGCTTCATTAAAAATCAAAATTCTGACATTGCCATGGGCGAAAAGGCTGAACATCAAAAGGCGATCGCCTCCGCCCTGTAGAAAAAAAGAGAAGTGATCTCAAGCTGGATATTGAATTGGCAGAGCAAATCCCTAGGGGATAATCAAGACCGGACAAGGAGAAAGATTCGTAACTTTGCTCGTGACACTTTCGGCAACTCCTTCTTGGGTTAAGCCCATGCCTCGACAGCCCATCACAATTAGATCAGCTTCAATTTCATCGGCCACATCACAAATGGTGAAAGATGGCATCCCTTCCCGTTCAATGATCTCCGCTTCGATCCCCGCTTGGGCAAAGAGATCATGGGCTCCCTGGAGGAGCTTGGCCACCGCTTCTTCGGAATTCATCACCCCCTGGCGTTCCTCTGGCTCTGTCGGTTCGACCACGGAAAGCAAGACTAAACGACTTTGGAAAGATTTCACAAGCTGAATCACGGTCTCCGCTGCTTCACGGGCTTCACGACTTTTATCAACGGGAAAAAGAATGGTTTTAAACATGGTAGCTCTACCTCCTAGACACAGGCTCCGGTAAAATCTGCATGGAGATATTTTTCTGGATTTGGAACTTCTAGTTCAATTTTCTCGGAAAAATGGTCTTCTTCTGATGACAAGATGACAGAACTTTATAAAAAGCAAGCATTTGGAGGATCCTAATTGTGGCTAAGAAATCAGTTGCAAATTTAACAGAGGCAGATTTAAACGGAAAGCGCGTGTTTGTCCGGGTTGATTTTAATGTACCCCTCAATGAGAGTGGTGTAATCACTGACGATACCCGGATTCGGGCAGCACTCCCCACCATCAAATATTTGACTGAGAAAGGTGCCAAGGTAATTCTTGGGAGCCACATGGGTCGTCCGAAGGGTCAGGTGGTTGATTCGATGCGCTTAACGCCTGTGGCCGCTCGTTTGTCTGAATTGTTGGGCCAATCTGTCACCAAGTGTGATGATTGCGTTGGAGATGATGTGAACCAGGCGATCGCCAACCTCGGCAATGGCCAAGTGGCGTTACTAGAAAACCTCCGCTTTAACCCCGGTGAAGAAAAGAATGATCCCGAATTTGCCAAGCAACTCGCGGCCAATGCAGACATTTATGTCAACGATGCATTCGGGACGGCTCACCGTGCCCATGGTTCCACCGAAGGCGTAACCCACCATGTTGGTACTTCCGTTGCGGGTCTTTTGATCGAAAAAGAACTCCAGTTCCTCAAGGGCGCCATCGAAGCCCCCAAACGTCCCCTCGTGGCGATTGTTGGGGGTTCTAAGGTATCCAGCAAAATTGGCGTCATTGAAACCCTCCTCGAAAAGTGCGACAAGCTTTTGATCGGCGGCGGGATGATCTTTACGTTCTATAAAGCTCAAGGGAAATCCGTCGGTGGTTCCCTCGTCGAAGATGACAAGATCGATTTGGCAAAGAGCTTAATGGAAAAGGCCCAGGGGAAAATTTTGTTGCCCACTGACGTGGTTGTCGCAGACAAGTTTGCCCCCGATGCTGAAGCTAAAACTGTCAGCGTTGACGCAATTCCCGATGGCTGGATGGGTCTCGACATTGGTGCCGATTCTGTGAAGGTCTTCCAAGAGGCTCTCGATGGCTGTGGCACAGCGATCTGGAATGGCCCGATGGGGGTATTCGAGTTCGATAAATTTGCCGTGGGTACCGAGGCGATCGCCAAGACCCTTGCTGGTGCGACTGAAACTGGTACGGTCACGATTATTGGGGGGGGAGACTCCGTTGCGGCCGTCGAAAAAGTTGGTGTTGCAGACAAAATGAGTCACATTTCCACGGGTGGTGGTGCCAGCCTCGAACTGCTCGAAGGAAAAGAGCTTCCCGGTATTGTTGCCCTCGATGATGCCTAAACTTTTAACCGTTCTTTTGCTCTAACAAATACCCCCCTAGCTCAATTCAGGGGGGCTTTTTTACAGAGAATTTTCCGAAAATATTAAGCCTGTGGGACATCCTCCAGGGCAAATTGCACCAGGCGATCCACCAATTGAGGGAAGGGAACGCCGCTCTGTTGCCACAATTGCGGGTACATACTCAGGGCTGTAAACCCAGGCAGGGTATTAATTTCGTTAATTAACACCGTCTGGGTCGCTTCTACATAGAAAAAATCCACCCGGGCAATGCCACGGCAATCAAGAGCTTGGAAGGCTTTAATGGCGAGTTCTTGAATTTGTTGGGCGATCGCCCCTGGGATCTCAGCAGGAATGTGCATACTAGATTTCCCATCGGTGTACTTCGTTTCGTAGTCGTAGAAATCACTGTCAAAGCGAATTTCCCCCACCACCGAAGCCTTGGGCTGATCATTCCCCAAAACGGCACATTCTACCTCGCGGGCCGTTACCCCAGCTTCAACAATAAGCCGACGGTCATATTCTGCTGCGAGATCCAGCGCTTTTTCTAGTTCGTCACGGGTGCGCACTTTACTAATCCCCACGGAAGACCCCAGATTTGCGGGTTTGACAAACATCGGGTAATTGAGCTGGGCTTCAATTTTGTCGCAGACCTTTGGGAAAACACAGGGGCCAGACCAGACTTCAGAACGCAACACGCCCACATAATCCACCTGGGCTAAACCTGCTTGGGCAAAGACCATTTTCATCGCCAGCTTATCCATACCTGCCGCCGAACCGAGCACTTTACTCCCCACAAAGGGCTTTTCCATGAGGGTCAGCAGGCCTTGGAGGGTGCCATCTTCCCCATTGGGCCCGTGGACAATGGGAAACCACACATCAATGCTGGGGGCTGCCTGGGGAAATTGCCAGCGACTGGCCGGATTAACGGTTTCTACGGGGAGGGCTTTGCCGGCAGCGAGCACCTGTTGGGAAATCTCTGGGTCATGCCAAATGCCATTGCGGTCGATGTAAAACGGGAGGAGTTCGTATTTGTCGGGGTTATCTTCCTGGGTAAAGGCTTTGGCGATCGCCGCCGCTGAAACGATGGAAACATCATGCTCCCCAGATTTCCCGCCAAACAATAAACCAACCCGTTGCCGTGCCATCACGTTCTCCACCATAGATATCGGGATCATTATAGGGGCAAGGGGACGCCGCGAATGGCAAAATCGAGCAGTTCCATCGGATGCCACAGGGGAATCGTTTGCCCTTGCTGCTGGAGCTGGTTTTGGATTTGCAGACTACAGCCTGGATTCGCCGAGGCGATCGCCTTCGCGCCAGTATTTAGTAAATTTCTGGCTTTCCGTTCCCCAAGTTCGGCGGCAATTTCCGGTTGAAGGAGGTTAAATACCCCGGCACTGCCGCAACAAAGATTATGTTCAGCGGGTTCCCGGAGCTGCACATTGGGAATTTGTCGGAGTAGATCGCGCGGTTGGGCGGCAATTTTTTGGCCATGGAGCAGGTGGCAAGCATCCTGATAAACCAGGGGAAATGTTTCAGATGTTAAAGGATTTAAAGGGGTCGTTAAACCCACCGTCGCGAGAAATTCCTGAGCATCGCGCACTTTAGCGGCAAAATCCTGGGCTTTTTGGGCATATTCTGGGTCATTTTGCAAAATTCGTCCGTATTCCTTGAGAGTGTGGCCACAACCGGCGGCATTGATAATGATGTAATCGAGGTCTTGATCGGCAAAACTATCGATCATCTGCCGCGCGAGTTCTTGGGCTTGTGCCGTTTGTCCTTGGTGGGCCGGAAGCGCCGCACAACACCCCTGACCCTGGGGAATCACCACTTCACAGCCATTGGCCGTTAAGACTCGCGCCGTTGCTTCATTCACCGGAGAAAAGAACAACCGTTGGACACAGCCCAGCACCATGCCAACGCGGTACCGTTTTTCCCCCTGGGCTGGAATTAGGGTGGGTAATACTTTTTTGCTGGCCTGGAGATTAACTTTAGGCAGAATCAACTCCATCGCCGCCAGTCGAGGTATGAGTTTGAGAATCCCCAGTTTACGGACGAGCCATTGCAAACCCGAATTCTGGTAAAACCACAACAATGGCAGCAGCAGTTTTAGGCGTAAAGGGTAGGGGAACAGATTAAAAATCAGCCACCGAAACAGGCGATCGCCGAGGCTTCTGGTGTAGTTGCGCTCAATTTGCGCCCGCATCGAGGCCAGCAGTTCGTCATAACGGACTCCCGACGGACAAGCCGAAGTACAGGCCAAACACCCTAGGCAACTGTCGAAATGTTGTACCGTCGCGCTGTTAATTTCCGCCTCCCCTTTGGCGATCGCATCCATCAGGTAAATACGGCCCCGGGGAGAATCCATCTCCGAGCCGAGCACCCGATAGCTCGGACAGGTATCCAAACAAAAGCCACAATGCACGCAACTGTCGATCACTCCCTGTTCTGGGGGAAGCTGCGGGTCAAAACCACCTAATTTTGTGTCAGAAAGGGTCATTGCTCGTCCAAAAACTGCCTCAGATCACTATAAAAGTTTGCGGCTCCGAGAAAAAACCTCCCAGGATAGGGAGGCGGAAAATCAACATAATTCGTAACGTCTAAAGGCTTAATGGGTAATCCTTTAAGATGAAAACTTAACGGTTTCGGGGGAAAACGTAGCCAACCCCTAGGGTAAGGCCCACATCTGCATCATCAGAAAAACCGACATTAAGCCCCACATTTCCGACAAAATCCCGTGAGAAACGGTAGTCAAAGCCGCCAGTGGCCAAGAAATCTGTATCGCCAGAATCTGTGACGATGCCGCCGCCAACATAGGGATTGACGCGTCCCCGACCAGCAAAGTCATAGGTGATTGGTAGCGTAACAGAAGTATCATCCCCGAAATTGACGCCGGGGCGGAAGGATAAATTGTTCAGAATCGCGATTTTACTAATGACCGTGACCCCATCATCGGCAACACTACGATCGGGATCTGTTAAACCGACATTACCAGCAACGCCAATGTAACTGTATTGATTTGTGGGAGTGATTTGGGCCTGGGCTGCACTGGCAGTGAGCATAACGCTACCGAGGCTAAGTAAAGCAATTATTTTTTTCATGGTTGAGCACTCCTCAAAACGCTTGAAACTTGCCTGAAAAAATCTCGCTTAGGAGACAGAAATCAAGGGTTTGCCAAGTTTCTTTACATCTCCATTGTAGGATTTCCATTCAGGAATTGGGTTTCTAGTGGAGAAGGACTGCTCTATTCGGGGGTAACGCTGTCCCGTTGCCAGGCACCATAGCGTCCGGCGTAGAAGGAAAGAATCGCTTCAATTTGTTGGCGATCGCCTTGGGGAAGATCCATCGGATAGCGTAGATGCATTTCCCCAATTTGACTATGGAAATAATTAAATTTTGGCGATCGCCGCAACTCTAATTTCACCTGTACTTGGGGCACCTGTTGCAGATGGGCCGCCACCTCCCGATAAATGGCCAGGGGTAAATCCTCCCGCCGCAAACGTTCTGTGATCAGTTCTGTTACAGTGCCCGGAGTTGTCACAATCGCTATCCTTTTTCGCGTCAATCTTTAGGAGCATTGTACCGTTTTGCCTGCTCCCCTTGGGGGGTAATATCTCGATGGTGGTTGGCTTGTTTTCTGAACAAGCTTAACTTTCTTCTAAGGTCGGCACAGTGCGTTCGCCAGGATTACTCGCCACCGAAGTTTCATTGAGTTTGACCGGCACAGGAATACCGTACTGCTCTAGGGTGACAACGGGAACACCGCGATTAAAGGCGATCGCTTTTACAAGTACCTGACCATTGGCTACATAGTCTCCTACCTTCACATAGCGGCTAAAACGCTCATCGGGAGATTCCACCATGACATAATCAATCCCCCCTATTTGGACAACCCCAGTAACCTTGGTATTACGGGCTGCTGTAGGCTCTGGTAGGGCAGGGAGAACCGGCGTAAAGTCCAGAGGTGGCGGTGGGGCTTGTCCAGGGATGCCAGCGCCATTGGCTGTACCAGAGGTACCCGGTTGTGTACCAGAAACAGGTGGTGGTGGGGCGATCGCCACAGCCCCAGGAGCTGTACCCGCCGGTGTCGGAGCTGGGGGAGGTGCTAAAGTCACTTGGGGCGCAAGGGAAAGATCCGCAAAGGGATCGGGGCGGCCTTCTGTGGTAGCCCGACGGCGAGCATCAGGGTCAGTGGATGGGATCAACACAGAAGACAATGTTTCTGTTGTCGGGGGGGCAAACAATTCAGCGTCTGGCTCCGGAGCGGGAGTCGGTGCTGTGGTTTGGGGGGTTTCCGGGGTCGGTTCATCACCGCCACCACCGGGCAATAGAGAGCAACTCCCGAGCGTTAAACCCACGGCAACAAGGGGCAACAACAGAAATACTTGACGCATGGCGGAAACCTCGACACAAAATGCTGGGGTAGGGGGTGGATGAAAATGAAGTTTTAAAAAGTTGCTTCCAGTGTAGAGGAAAGTGCCAGATTGATTCTCAATTAATTGGTGAAATTTAACGGTTACTTGATTAATTGCGCCAAAACTTTTCCCGTAAACCCCTCGAAATGCAGATGAGGAATTATATAAATGCTTGTTTTACACCACAGTCATCCTTGGGATGTTTCCCCTGGGGTGGCCCGGGAGATTCAAATGTCTCTAAGGCAATGGATCATACTTCAAGATGACTTACCAACGAACGTCAAAACCATTGCGGGGGTGGATGTGGGCTTTGAGGCGCGCTTCTCAATCACACGGGCGGCGGTGGTGGTTTTGTCCTTTCCCGATCTAGAGATCCTCGAAACGGCGATCGCCCGCTGCCCCACTTCTTTTCCCTATGTACCGGGATTGTTATCTTTTCGGGAAGTGCCCGCTATTGTGGAGGCATTAGAAAAAATTACGCATTTACCAGATTTATTGTTCTGTGACGGTCAAGGTTACGCCCATCCGCGCCGTTTAGGGCTAGCCTCTCACTTGGGGGTCTTGTTAGATTTACCGACGATTGGGGTGGCAAAATCCCGCTACATCGGTACCCACCAAGAGGTGCCCCTCGAAAAAGGGCAGTGGGTGCCTTTACAGGATCACGGTGAAACCATTGGTGCAGTGCTCCGGAGTCGGACGAAGGTGCGTCCCCTCTACATTTCTGTGGGTCATCGGATCAGTTTAGCCACGGCCCTTGATTTCGTCCTCGCCTGTACGCCGAAATACCGTCTGCCAGAACCAACGCGCTTGGCGGATAAATTGGCTTCTCGAAAACCTAATTTCCCATAAAAAAACCGCCTTGGGGCGGCATCGATTTGTTTAAAAAACTGAATGGACGATTTAGGCGATCGCACAGGCCCGACGGTAGCACCACCGCAGCAAAGTGATCCCCAAAACAAATTTCGCGGCCTCTAAGACCCAATACAAACTGTGCCACACGGACATTTGCAAAGGCATCGTTGCCGTGCCATTGAAGCCGGACATTTCTAAGCCAAAGCCAGCCAATTGAGGCGTAATCAAATAGGTATAAAGCAAAGCAATATTTAACAAAATACTGGCAATGACGAGGGCATTTAAGGCTTGGCGATCGCCAAAGAGATGTTCAAATTTAAACCCAAAAAAGATCGTTAGAATTCCGGCAGCGCAGACCACCTCTAAACGATTAAACACCTCAAACAAAACATAGCCAGTGCTAATAAAACCGCTGTCGGCCATCATTCCAGTCATGGACAACACAGGAATGATCACAAAATCGAGGAGGAAAGAGGCACTCAACCAAAACCCCAAGATCGTCATGACAATAGCCGATAAGTTGAGGGAAAACGGTTGCTTTTTGAGGGCATAGTTGAACATAGTTTCTTCTCCCGAAACTGGGCCTTACTTTTTTAGCTTAAAAGCTCAGGGAACCCCATCGGTAGCATTGCCCCAAAACGACATAATCTAGTAATACTCTTTCATAAATCGCAATACTCTCAGCTGCTTTTAGATCGATTCACCAGCGTGGTAAGAACTACGCACCAGAGGCCCTGAACGCACATGGGAAAAGCCCATTTCCTTGGCGATCGCCCCTAGGTGTTCAAATTCTGCCGGTGTCCAATATTTTTGTACAGGTAAGTGGGCTAGGGACGGGCGCATATATTGGCCTAGGGTAAGGCGATCACACCCCACAGCCCGTAAATCTCGCAACGCTTCAATAATTTCTGCTTCCGTTTCCCCGTGACCGAGCATTAAACCCGATTTCGTTGGGATCTCAGGATTGTACGCTTTCACCAATTCCAAAACCCGGAGCGATCGCCCATATTTTGCCCCCCGCCGCACAGGGCCCTGGAGCCTTGCCACCGTTTCAATGTTGTGGTTGTAACAAGCCGGTTGCGCTGCCACCACCGTTTTTACCCGTTCTGTCTGGGCTGTTTCTGCCCCTTGCCCACTCCAAAAATCTGGGGTCAGCACTTCAATTTGTGTCCCTGGGTTTTCAGCCCGGATCGCGGCCATTACCGCCACAAACCAGCCAGCTCCCCCATCGGCAAGGTCATCCCGCGCCACCGAAGTCAACACCACATAACTCAGTCCCAACAGTCGCACCGACTCCGCCACTTTTTGGGGTTCCTCCGGGTCAAGGGGGAGGGGGATTTGGCCTTTATCCACCTGACAGAAAGCACAGGCCCTAGTACACACTTGCCCCATCAATAGAAATGTTGCGGTTTTATTGGCGTAACACTCACCCCGATTTGGGCACTTTCCTTCCTCACAGATAGTGTGAATGCCCCGTTGCTTAACGATTCGCTGGACTGTCGAGATCTCACTGGCTTTACCGAGGGGAGCTTTGACCCAACTGGGCATGGGCAAAATCGGGGCGCTGGAGGAGTGAGACGCAGAAGAAGCCATAATTTTTATAAAAACGCTGTTGAGGAAAGTTCTGGGATTTTTAGAATTAGTTTACTGAAAATCTAGTTAACCCAACATCCCCAGGTACGGGGCTAACCCAGTGATCAAAGTCACGGTGGCTTCAGGTCGATGAGTATGTCAAACTGAGGAAAACTCAATCGCTTAACTTCTAGATGATCGTAAATCTTGGTTGAAGCTTTTAAAATTTTTACCAAGCTCACGCCATCATAGAGACGACCCAGCCAGCTATTTTATGTTGTGAAGGAGTATGTTGTGACCCACAAAATCCTAGTGATTGACGACAGCAAGGTGATCCGTATGCGGGTCAAGGATATGCTGCCAGAGGGGAATTTTGAAGTCATTGAGGCCAAGAATGGACTTGAGGGCTTCAATCTCATCAATACGGAACATCCCAATCTGATCATGTTGGATTTTCTGCTGCCGAAGATGAGCGGCTGGGAAGTATACCAAGAAATTCAAAAACGCCCGGAACTAAAGGCAATCCCCCTAGTGCTGATGTCTGGCCGCAAGGAAGAAGTCACCGAAAAGCTCCCGGAACCCTTTGAACTGTTTTCATTCATCGAAAAGCCCTTTGACCAAAAGCAACTGATCAACGCGATCAAAGATGCGATGGCGAAGGCGAAAAAACAGGCCCAAATAATCCCAGAAGTTTCTCCTTCTTCCCTCAGCGCGAGCACAACGGGAAATCCAATGGCGGCAGAAATCGTGGCGTTACAGGCGAAGGTAAATGCTCTCCAAGGGGAAATCGATCTGCTCAGAAAACAAATGGGGCAGTTGGTCAATTTCGTGAAACAGAAGTTGAAGTAGAATCGCTAAACTTGACCAATATTCGTATTTGTTGAACTGCCGACTAGATAATCATTGGCGAAAACATCAAGGGACAATAATTTCGATGGGTGCACAGCTTTCTTCTTTAGTTAAGGTGTTGGTGATTTCGGCGGTGGGGGCAGCGTTAATCAAGTATGGTTTGCCCTATGGTTTCAACCTAGCGGCGATCGCCCCATCTAATGGCGGTGCTTTGGCGGCAATTTTACTCCCAGCGATAGTGATGGCCGGGCTCTTGTGGTGGCGGAGTACGTCCCAGACTTCCTAAAAGGGCAAGGGTTAGTCAAAACTAAGACATAATCAAAACAACAGCACTAACTTGAGGCGTGTGAGTAACGTGGATTTTCGGAAATGGAGCGGCTTCATTGTTCTTCTGAGTTCCCTGTATATTCTCTGGCAAATTAAAGCGTTTTTACTGTTGTTGCTCACGGCGGTGATCCTGGCTAATGCCCTCAATGTGCTGGTAATTAAGCTGCAAACCTGGGGCGATCGCCTTGCGGCCCGTTTCAACCAACCGTTACTGCGAATGGGGCGTTCCTTCGCCGTATTTACCGCCCTGTTTATGGTGGTATTGATCCTCTGGCTCGCCTTCACCATCGTCATTCCGCCTTTTATTGGCCAGTTCCAAATTTTGTTTAGCAAGCTCAATACAGGCTTTTATGAAATCGATGAATGGTTAGATTCCCAAATTTTCAAAATTGAAGAAAACTTTGGTCTGCCGATCAGTGAACAACTGCCGAATCTCGATGAGGTGATCCCCCAAATCCCGACCCTGCTCAATGAGCTGCTCAATCGCGGCTGGAGTTTATTTTCCGACTCCCTCAAGGTACTTTTAAATGTCTTGCTGCTGACGGTTTTAACCTTGATGTTTCTGGCAGATCCCCAACCCTATCGCCAGGGATTTATCCGTTTGTTTCCTTCTTTTTATCGCCGTCGGGCAGACGAAATCCTCACCCTCTGCGACGCCGATCTCAAAGGCTGGGTCGCAGGCATTATGTTCAATATGTTTTGTATTGGCATCCTGAGCTATGTGGGTCTTTCGATTTTGGGGCTGTCATTGGCCTTACCCCAGGCGATTTTAGCTGGTTTACTGACCTTTATTCCGAATATTGGCCCGGCTTTGAGCGTGATTCCTCCCATCCTCATTGCTCTGTTAGAAGCCCCGTGGAAAATCTGGGCAGTTTTAATCTTATACTTCGTAATTCAGCAGGTAGAGGGAAATGTTTTAACCCCTTGGGTAATGGCCCGGCAAGTCTCCCTACTCCCTGCTGTAACGCTTTTGGCCCAGGTTTTGTTTGCGGTGACATTGCAGTTGGGGTTTTTGGGGCTGTTCTTGGCGTTACCCCTAGCAGTTATCGGTCAAGTGATCGTCCGAGAGGTATTGATCAAAGATATTTTAGACCCTTGGCAGGCGAGGGAAGAAGGCCAAGTGCTGGCGATGGTCTCCGGAATTGTGGGTATTGAAACTAGCCAATCCGTGGCAGCAGAACCGGAAGCAAAACCGCCTGAATTGCCGACGGATCATCCGCCGGAGTCCCCCAGTTAAGGGAAACTTTGTGTACCCTTGTTAGGAGTGATTTTATTCTGGTTGAGGAATTAATGTATGGGTGCGTCCCGGAGTGATTGGCGATCGCCAGTGGTCTTAGGTCTAGTTGTCAGCTGTGCCGTGAGCCTTAGTGGTTGTGGTGGGCCACCGCCCCAAGCCCAAACTCCCCAGGGAGTACCAGTAAAATTTGAAACCTTAGATTCAGATCTGCTCGCCACCACCACTGAATACGTGGGGGTTTTAGAAGCGGATAATCTCGTGACCCTCAAGCCAGAAGTAGACGGCATTATTCAAGCCATTCAAATCCAAGAGGGGGATACTGTCACGGCAGGAACGCCCATTTTGACCCTCAAGTCAGAACGCAGTCAGGCTTCTTTGCAACAGGCGATCGCCGGAGTAGAAGCAGCCCGGGCCGCCCAAGCCAATGCCGAAGCCCAACTCAGTGCTGTCAATGCAGAAAAACTAGAGACCCAAGCCGACTTAAAACTCCGAGAACAGGATCTCCAACGGATTAAAAGCCTAGTGGATACCGGGGCTTTACCCCAGCGGGATCTCGACCAGAGCCAACGGGATCTAGAGGTGGCCAAGGCGCGGCTAAATACCATCAATCAACGGATCAAGGCTGCCCAAGCAAGTGTAAATCAAGCCAAAGCCACCCTCCGCCAATCAAGCAATACGGTGGCGATCGCCAATGAAGATCTCCGGGAAACCCAAGTGACAGCCCCCGTTGCGGGCACCATCGGTGACTTAACCGTGCAACAAGGAGACTACCTCGAACAGGGAGCCACCATTGCCACCATTGCCCAAAATACACGCCTGAGTCTTAACTTTTTTGTGCCCATCGAGCAGGCTCCCGATCTGCGTCTCTCCCTCCCCGTCGAGCTGATCGACTATCGCACCCTCGAAACCGTGGGTCGGGGTCAAGTAAGTTTTATTTCCCCGGAAGTAGACTTTACCTCCCAAACCATCTTGGCGAAGGCCAGCTTCGATAACCCTGACAATCGCCTTTTCACGGGGCAACTGGTCAAGGCCAAACTGATTCTGAGTCAGCAAACCGGGGTTTCGGTGCCTGTCACGGCTGTATCCCGCATTGGCGCAGAAACTTTTGTCTTTGTCACTGCCCCCAATCCCGACGCCCAAGGGGAAAACGATCCCCCCCTGATTGCCGTCCAAAAATCCGTCACGTTAGGCGCCATTGAAGGCGATCGCTACCAAGTATTAGAAGGATTAACCACCGGGGAACAGGTGATTACCACGGGCATTCTCAATTTGACTGACGGCACCCCTGTCTTCCCCCAAACCGAAGAAGTCTTCCAGTAAAGCGTGGGGATTTAGTTAATGCCGATCACATATTTGCGCCATTCGTGGTTGAGATCATCCCGGGTGTATTTCAAAAGCTCGAAATAAAGACTACTGTGGGGTTTGCGCGGCTGGATCAGTAACTCCATTTCTGCTTCTTTGGGGGTGCGATTGCCCTTACGAACATTACAACGCATGCAGGCGGTAACGAGGTTTTCCCAACTGTCTACGCCACCCCGCGATCGCGGAATAATGTGGTCGAGGGTCAGTTGCTCGCCGCGCTTACGGCAATATTGGCAAGTGTGGCGATCGCGTTCCAGAATATTTTTGCGAGTGAGGGGAATCTCGCGGTAGGGCACTTTAATGTAGTGGCGCAGGCGAATGACGGTGGGGAGAGGAAAATTCTGGTAAATGACGCGGCCATTGTGTTCTAGGCTTTCGGCCTTGTCTTTGAGCAACAGCACCACTGCCCGACGCCAACTGGTAATGTTGAGCGGCTCATAAGAGGCATTTAGCACCAATACCTTGGCCATATTCTCCCCGTAATCTTTGTAAAAAAAGACGCTAGACTCAATATTTCCGCCTATGCTAGCACAGCTCTCAAAGACAGGGGGCGTTGTCGCCACTGGGGCCATTACGCCACAATTTGTGTATATCCTTGATGATTTAAACTTTTTTCAATGAAAATTGCGATTACTGGTGCAACAGGTCTTGTGGGGCAACGTTTGGTTGAGCGTTTGTACCCTGCCCATGAGCTTTTAGTCTTGACCCGCAGTGAGGCCAAAGCCCAAGGTATTTTTCCGGCTTCTGTCTATCCAAAGCTCAAGATTGTGGCCTATACCCCCACGGAGTCAGGCCCCTGGCAGGACTGTATCTCTGGCTATGATGCAGTGGTGAATCTGGCTGGGGCTCCCATTGCGGAACAACGGTGGACACCAAGCTATAAGCAGGAAATTCGCCACAGTCGCCAGGGAGGGACAGAAAAAATCGTCGAGGCGATCGCCAAAGCCAATCAAAAACCCCAAGTACTCATTAATCCCTCTGCCGTCGGCTATTACGGCACCAGTGAAACCGCCATCTACACTGAAACGAGCCCCCCCGGTAACGACTTCCTCGCAGACGTTTGTCAAGCATGGGAAACGGCGGCCCTAGAAGCCCAAAACCACGGCACTCGTACCGTCATTCTCCGGTTTGGGATTGTCCTCGCCAAAGAAGGAGGAGCCCTCGCCAAGATGATTCTTGCTTTCAATACCTTTGTCGGCGGCCCCCTCGGCACAGGCAAGCAGTGGGTTTCTTGGATTCACCGCGATGATCTCGTTAGCTTGATTGAAATGGCCCTTACCCAAGCCGATTGGCAAGGCACCTACAACGGCACTGCCCCCAATCCAGTCACCATGGAAACCCTCGCCCAAACCCTAGGATCTGTAATGAAACGTCCTGCTTGGCTCCCAGTACCGGGTTTTGTTTTAGAATTACTCCTCAGCGATGGTGCGAAAGTCGTATTAGAAGGGCAAAAAGTGCTACCCAAACGAACCGAAGAGGCTGGCTTCCAGTTTAAATTTCCGGATCTCAAAGCTGCCCTGGTTGATTTATTGGCACATTAATCTTTCAACAGGCTGGCAATCCATACTTTTTTTGTTCGGCACCCTATCATTTTTGATAAAGATTTATCGTATTTTTTTACAAACCATGTCTGAAATTATTACCTCCGCCGTGAGCGATCGCATTTGTAACCACATGAACAAAGACCATGGCGACGCGGTTCTTTTGTACGCGAAACATTTTGGCCAGTGCCATCGCGCAGAAGCCGCAAAAATGTTGTCCCTGGATGAAACGGGGATGGCCCTTGAAGTGACTGATACCAGCGGCACAGAAGCGGTACGCATCCCTTTTCCAAAAACTTTAGCCAATGCTAAGGAGGCCCACACTGTGTTAGTGGAAATGATGCAAGCAGCCCAAGGCAATCCCACCTAAACAAACTCCCGGCAACTTAAACCATAATTTGTCTAAAGCCGTCTATCCTAAGCGTTCTGTGGGGATGGGCGGCTTTTTGGTGGTCTGACATATCTCAAAATTTTATAAAAATTTAAGAATCATGTCCTTTACAGTATGCATTCCGTTTAATTGGCTACTCTAAAGTCAGCTCAACGCGCCATATCCTAAAGAAAACGAGTGCTTGTGCCTAAGGATCCCCTGACTTATGAAAGCGACCCCTAGATTTTTTCCTTCACTGTGTATCACCGTTACGATGAGCTTTTTGGCACCAATGGTGGTTTGCGGTTTACTTTTGACCCTCTGTGCGGCGGTGGGGATTTTCCCTGGGGTACCTGGGGTAACTGTTGAATTGTTAACGGATGCCTTTGGGAATGTGCTAAAAGTTTTTGGCAATGGGCGCATTTGGGAAGGGGTCTTAGTCATTGCGATCGCCTGTGGTTTTGTCGGCGGTATGTTTGAAACCTTTAACTTTTACTATTACCAAAACATGAATTAAGGAACTAAAGTCCTGGGGGCGACCGTCTGAGAACATAACGGAAAATTGTGATTGGTTACTATAGAAAAAGACAAGCCTTCGGTTTGTTAGCCAATCTACCTTCCCTATTCAAAACAGCCACAGGAACACAAGCATCATGTTGCATCGTCGAAAAAACCGCTGGATGTATGGCCTATTAGCCTGCATTGTCGCGATCAGCGTCAACCTTGCGACACCCACCGTTAGCCAGGCGGGTTTTTTTGAAAATCTTTTGCGGGGCGTTCTAATTTGGGGGGTGCAGAGTTATCAAATTTCCAATCTCTCGGATGCCCAGGAACAGGACTTTGGTCAACAAATTCACAATGAACTGACTCGTTCCGGCCAGGTTAAACTCTATCAAAATCAGCGGGTTGTGAGCTACATCAACGAAATTGGCCAACGTTTAGCGCGTCAAAGCACACGCCCAAATTTAAATTACAAATTCTTTGTTGTCGAAGATGACAGCGTGAATGCCTTTGCCACCATGGGGGGGTACAACTACATCAACACAGGGCTAATTAAAACCGCCGCTAATGAGGCAGAACTTGCTAGTGTGATTGGTCATGAAATTGGTCATATTGCGGCGAAACATTCCCTAGAACAGATGAGAATGCAGGCCCGGAACCAGGGTATTTTGGCGGCGACGGGCTTGGATAGTAGTCAGATTGTCCAGTTGGGGGTGGCGATCGCCGTTGATTATCCCAACAGTCGCAGTGACGAAACGGAAGCGGATGATCTTGGGTTTAATATGTTGACCCGGGTCGGCTATGCCCCAGAGGCGATGGCTTCATTTATGAAAAAGTTGATGGCAGCCAACAGTGGTGGTGGTCGTCCCCCAGAATTTTTGAGTACCCACCCAGCCACCAATGATCGAATTGTGCGACTCCAAAATAAAGCAGCCCGTTATTCGGGGAATCCCCAAGGTTCGCTCTATGCGGAGGGGTTAAATCAGCAACGTTATCGGAGTCGTCTGTCGCCCCTGCTCTAAATGGTTGGTTTTTAACTCAGTTTTTAGGCGATCGCTTTCCTTGGCGATCGCCTTTTTGGGGTATATCTGTGAGCAAAAAAAATCCCCCATGGTGCTGGGGGAAGGGAATTTTGTTCGATATATGCGGGCGAGTTAGTTAACGGCCGCCCTGTTTTTGTTTGAGGATATCGAACATGGCATCCTGAATTTGTTCCTGGAGAGTCGGATTATTAGGCAGCTGATTACTAATGCGATTAAAGGTGCTGCGGGGCATAATGTCGTCAATGAGGTTGGGCAAGACATTGTTGCAGTAGTTACGCACTTTCCCAATGGCGGCGCGGTTATTGAGACGGTTAATACTCTGAGGCTGATCGCAGCGAATTTCCCAGTCCGGTTTGCGGCCAATGAGATTTTCGACTTCCAGCAAAAGATTATCCATGCTGTTATTGCCGTAGATCGCCAGATAGGCTTCGGCATAGCGATTAATGTCTGCGGTGCTCGGTTGTTGGGCGATCGCCTGATTTTGCCAGCCAAGAATTTCCGGTTTGAGGGTTAATTGGGGCGCTAGCCCCAAGCCCAGGGCGCTGAGGGTAAGGCAACTGCCCAGCAAATAATCTTGGAAGCGACGGGGTAAAAGCATAATGACCGATGGGGAATAAAAATCAGCGATGGCAAATTTTAAACGTATTTAATATTAAAGAATAGGTTTTAGGGAGGGAAGTTCCAGGGGGCAACTTTTTTCTGCCATGGTTGCAAGGGTTTAGCGGAAATGCTGACAGAGTTCGAGAATTTTAGTCGGGAGAATTTCCTCGGCGATCGCCCCTTGTTTCAGTCCGGCTTCGAGTTCGAGCAAAATCGGTAGGGTTTTGAGGAGTTGCTGACCCCGCAACCGGGAAATTTCCTTTTTCAGAAAATATAATCGTTTGGGATTCTTGAGATCGGCCAGTTTGGCGATCGCCTGATCGTCCCGTTCCCCAGCCTCGATCATTACCTTAATAATTGTCCACATCCGGAATTGCCCGATCAACGTCGCCACAATCCGCAGGGCAGGCTCATTTTGCGCCAACAGTTCCCCCACCAATTGAATCGCTAAACCACCATTGCCTTCCCGGATCGCCTCACAGAGTTGCAAACTATTTTGGTTCGTTGCTGCCACCAGTTGCTGAATTTCTACTTGTGTTAACGGTTGTGTCCGGCTCCCCTGATAAATCTTGAGCTTTTCTAACTCATTCCAGAGCCGTCGCGTATCATTGCCCACCGCTTCACCGAGCAATTCCGTTGCTGGTCGATCTAAATTCACCCCCAATTCCCGCGCCGTATTTCTGACCCGATCCGCAAGGGCTTCCGTCTGCCACGGGGGAATCGGCGAAAACTCCCGTACTTTCGCGTGTTCCTGGATAAATTTTGTCGATTTTAGCCGCTTATCTGGTTTTTTTCGACTGGTGATGAGGAGATGTGAACTATCCGGAACCACAGGTAATGTCCGGTGCAATTCCTGCAAAAGACTATCCGAGCAAGATTGGCACAACGTCGCTTCATTCAGCCAAACTAACCGTCCTCCCATACCAAAGGGCGGCGTCATTACCTCGTTCAGCGCATCAATAATACTTTCCTCTTTACTGCCGTCGTAGGTCTGAAAATTAAACGACAGCCATGCTGGATCTAAAACCGATTGCTTAATCTGATCCACCGCTTGGGCGATCGCAAAATCATCCTCTCCCCAGAAAAAATACACCGCCATCGCAATCCGCTAAAATCACAAACAAATCAAGGTAAAGTAAATAGAGCATCCCTCGCAACGTAACCATTATGCCCAGAACACAGCGCAACGATAATTTCATCGACAAAAGCTTTACGGTGATGGCCGATATCATCCTCAAAATTCTGCCCACCAATAACCGTTCCAAAGAAGCCTTTGCCTATTATCGCGATGGGATGTCGGCCCAAGCCGATGGGGAATATTCCGAAGCCCTCGAAAACTACGAAGAAGCCCTGAGGCTTGAAGATGACCCCAATGATCGTAGCTATATCCTCTACAATATGGGCCTGATCTATGCCAGCAACGGCGATCACAACAGAGCCCTAGAACTCTACCACGAAGCCATTGATCTCAATCCCCGGATGCCCCAGGCCCTAAATAATATTGCGGTGGTCTATCACTACCAAGGCGAAAAAGCAAAGCAATCTGGCAATGAAGACGAATCAGAAGCGCTCTTTGATAAAGCTGCAGAATATTGGAAGCAGGCGATCCGCATCGCGCCGAACAACTACATCGAAGCGCAAAACTGGCTGAAAACCACCGGCCGCTCGGAAATGGACGTCTTTTTCTAACTGAGTTAGTGATCGAAACTTTAAAGTAAGCATTTACATTGAGAATTTAAACATGATTGATCTTGAACAGGTCCGCAAGGTTGCCCATTTAGCACGTTTGGAATTAACGCCGGAAGAGGAACAGCGCTTACCCTCCCAACTCAGCGCGATTTTAGACTATGTCGAACAACTCAGCGAACTGGATACGGACAATGTAGAGCCGACCACTAGGGCGATTGATGTGAGTAATATTACCCGCGCCGATCAACAAAAAACTTACGGCGATCGCCAACTTTTACTCGATAATGCCCCAGACCGCGAAGATGATTATTTCCGAGTCCCCAAGATCCTCGGCGAAAGTGAATAAGTAAAATTATTCAGTTTAATTTGCTGTTATAAATCCTCGTAAGGGGATTTTTTTGTGTCTCTCTAGTACAAATCTCAAGGTTTTCGAGGACTTCCAAAAAATTTGTACAATACAATACGGTTTCTTTAAAAAATATTAAGGTTTTATCCATGGGCCAGACCACAGAAGCGCAAACCCTAAAGTACGGTGAGCGGGAAATTGAAAATGGCGAACTCATTACTTTCCCGAACCCCCGTCCCGGACGTCGCTATACCATTAACATCACCCTGCCAGAATACACTTGTAAATGTCCTTTTTCTGGCTATCCGGATTTTGCAACGATTTACATTACCTATGTACCGGATCAGAAAGTGGTGGAGCTAAAAGCGATCAAGCTTTACATCAACAGTTACCGCGATCGCTATATTTCCCACGAAGAAGCAGTTAATCAAATTCTCGATGACCTGGTCGCGGCCTGTGATCCCCTCGAAATGACGATCAAAGGAGACTACCAGCCCCGTGGTAATGTGCATACTGTCATTGAAGTTACCCACACCAAAGAACAAGCATGATGATTTTCGCTTGGCAGTTCCAATCCCCTGGCCCCATTTTGTTTGAGGTGGGTAATTTTGCAATCCGTTGGTATGGTCTTTTAATCGCGATCGCCGTGTTGATCGGTGTGAATCTCTCTCAATTTTTGGCAAAGCGACGGGGGGTTAAACCGGAGTTGCTAGCCGATTACGTCATTTGGGGAATTATTGGGGCGATTCCCTGCGCGCGACTGTATTATGTGCTATTTCAATGGCGCAGCTACGCCGATCGCCCCCAGGATATTATTGCAATCTGGCAAGGGGGCATTGCGATCCACGGGGCGATCCTTGGCGGTGTGATTGCGGCCTTAATTTTTTGTCGCTTGAATCGCCTTTCTTTTTGGCAACTGGGGGATTTGATTGCGCCTGCTCTGATTTTGGGGCAAGCCATTGGTCGCTGGGGAAATTTTTTCAATTCGGAAGCCTTTGGGGCACCAACCGATTTGCCTTGGAAGCTTTATATTCCCCTCCAAAATCGCCCTTTAAACCTTGTGGAATATGAATATTTTCACCCGACTTTCCTCTATGAATCTGTCTGGAATCTTGGGGTTTTTGCGTTACTCCTCTACTTGTTTTTCTGGGGTTTGCGCCATGGCGATCGCCTCAAAACAGGCACAATTTTCCTGACCTACTGGATCGCCTACAGTGCTGGCCGCGTCTGGATCGAAGGCTTGCGCACTGACAGTTTGATGCTTGGTGGGATTCGCGTCGCCCAATTGGTCAGTTTGACAGGAATGGCCCTCGGTATTTTGGGATTAGTCTGGTTATATGTTCTAAAACGACGCTTACCCGATGTGCGATCGCCGCGGGAATTGCGAGAGGCAGAAGCTATTCCAGAAAACTCCGAGACTTAAACCGTTACCCTTGCTCCTCTAGTGACAACAACATTATCCATGGGCCAAACCATCCTCGTTACGGGCGCTGTCCGCTCTGGCAAAAGTGAATGGGCCGAACACCTTGCACTCCAGTCCCAACGCCCCGTCACCTACATTGCGACGGCCACTGAAAATCCTGACGATCCCGAATGGATGGCCCGGATCCAACACCACCGCGATCGCCGCCCGAAAAATTGGGGATTTATGGGTGAGTCAGTCCATCTAACCGAAGCGATGCGACATATCCCCGAAGACCACTGCATCCTTGTAGATTCCCTCGGTCTGTGGGTGGCCAATCATTTAGAAACAGAGCCTGCTCCTTGGCACCAGCTCACCACAGCATTTTTGGAGGCGATTAAAAATTCCCCACGGATGCTAATTCTTGTCGCCGAAGAAACGGGTTGGGGCCTCGTCCCCACTTACCCATTAGGACGCTTATTTCGCGATCGCCTGGGCCGTTTGATCCGCGAAGTGGGCCTCGTTTCCGATCAAGTCTATTTATTGGTGGGTGGTCATGCCTTGGATATCAAAACACTAGGACATCCCTTGCCTCCGGTAAAAACGCCCCTCAGCTGAGGTTGATTGTATCTTTTTGTAACAAAAACTCTGCTAGATATTAAGAAAAGTGTTTACACTCAGGTTATGAAATCCTTCAGAAGGCTATATGCCTATGGAGTATGTGTTATTTTAAGAAACGTTAACCATCTGAAATAGCCTATATTTCACAAGGTTGACCCGCTTACATGATTCTCGGAAACTCCCCTGACCATAGGATTTATACCTATTGGCTTTTGCTCATTTGACAGGGAGAATCCATAACAAGGAAACTAGCGTAAGCCATTTAATATCCAACCCTTGTTCATTCATATAGACAAGAGGAATTAAAAACTATGACTATTGCAGTCGGACGCGCGCCCCAGGAACGAGGCTGGTTTGATGTCCTCGATGACTGGTTGAAGCGAGATCGATTTGTCTTCGTCGGTTGGTCCGGTATCCTCCTGTTCCCCTGCGCCTTCATGGCTCTCGGTGGCTGGTTGACTGGTACCACCTTCGTTACTTCTTGGTACACCCACGGATTAGCATCTTCTTATCTCGAAGGGTGTAACTTCCTGACTGTTGCTGTATCCAGCCCTGCTGACAGCCTCGGTCACTCCCTCCTTTTCCTCTGGGGCCCCGAAGCCAACTGGAACTTTGCCCGTTGGTGCCAACTCGGTGGACTCTGGAGCTTTGTTGCCCTCCATGGTGCTTTTGGTCTGATCGGCTTCATGCTGCGTCAGTTTGAAATTGCCCGTCTGGTGGGTATCCGCCCCTACAATGCGATCGCCTTCTCTGGCCCCATCGCGGTATTCGTCAGTGTATTCCTGATGTACCCCTTGGGTCAGTCTAGCTGGTTCTTTGCCCCCAGCTTTGGTGTCGCTGGTATCTTCCGTTTCATTCTGTTCTTACAAGGTTTCCACAACTGGACCCTGAACCCCTTCCACATGATGGGTGTTGCAGGGATTCTCGGTGGTGCGCTGCTCTGTGCGATCCACGGGGCAACGGTAGAGAATACCCTGTTTGAAGACAGTGACCAAGCGAACACCTTCCGAGCGTTTGAGCCGACCCAGGCAGAAGAAACCTACTCGATGGTGACCGCAAACCGTTTCTGGTCTCAGATTTTCGGGATTGCGTTTTCCAACAAGCGTTGGTTGCACTTCTTCATGCTGTTTGTGCCTGTAACTGGCTTGTGGATGAGTTCTGTGGGGATTGTGGGTTTAGCATTGAACCTACGGGCCTATGACTTTGTATCCCAGGAAATCCGCGCGGCGGAAGACCCCGAATTTGAAACGTTCTACACGAAGAATATTCTGTTGAACGAAGGTATGCGTGCATGGATGGCACCGCAAGACCAAATTCACGAACAATTTGTATTCCCTGAGGAGGTATTACCCCGTGGTAACGCTCTCTAATGCGCCCATTTCCGGTGGTCGTGATATCGAATCGACCGGCTTTGCGTGGTGGGCTGGTAATGCCCGCCTGATCAATCTCTCCGGTAAGCTCTTGGGTGCCCACGTTGCCCATGCTGGCCTTATCGTATTCTGGACTGGTGCGATGACTTTGTTTGAAGTCGCTCACTTTGTCGCAGAGAAGCCCATGCACGAGCAGGGTTTCATCCTGATGCCTCACCTCGCAACCCTTGGTTGGGGTGTCGGCCCTGGTGGTGAAGTTATTGATACTTTCCCCTACTTTGTCGTTGGTGTATTACACCTGATCTCTTCTGCGGTTCTCGGTCTGGGTGGTATCTACCATGCTGTCCGTGGCCCTGAAACCCTCGAAGAATATTCCAGCTTCTTTGGCTATGACTGGAAAGACAAGAACCAAATGACCAACATCATTGGTTATCACCTCATCCTCCTGGGTTGTGGTGCGTTGCTACTTGTCTTTAAAGCGATGTTCTTTGGTGGTGTGTACGACACCTGGGCCCCTGGTGGTGGCGACGTGCGTATCATCAGTAATCCAACTTTGAACCCGGCAGTAATCTTTGGTTATCTGTTCAAGGCTCCCTTCGGTGGCGAAGGCTGGATGATCGGTGTCAACAACATGGAAGATATTATCGGTGGCCACATCTATGTGGGTCTGATTTGTATCTTTGGTGGTATCTGGCACATTCTCACCAAACCTTTCGGTTGGGCCCGTCGTGCGCTCGTTTGGTCTGGTGAAGCTTATCTTTCCTACAGTCTCGGTGCGCTGTCTTTGATGGCCTTCATCGCGACTTGCTTTGTGTGGTTCAACAATACTGCTTACCCCAGTGAATTTTATGGCCCGACTAACGCTGAAGCGTCCCAGTCCCAGGCTTTGATCTTCTTGGCTCGTGACCAATCTATGGGTGCGAACGTTGGTTCTGCCCAAGGTCCCACTGGTCTTGGTAAGTACCTGATGCGTTCTCCTACCGGTGAAATCATTCTCGGTGGTGAAACCATGCGCTTCTGGGATTTCCGTGGTCCTTGGCTGGAGCCCCTCCGTGGCCCCAATGGTCTTGACCTCGATAAAATCCGCAATGACATTCAGCCTTGGCAGCTTCGTCGTGCGGCTGAATACATGACCCACGCCCCTAATGCTTCCATTAACTCTGTTGGTGGGATTATTACGGAGCCTAACTCCTTCAACTTTGTGAACCTTCGTCAGTGGTTGGCTGGTTCTCACTTTGTTCTTTCCTTCTTCTTCCTCGTTGGTCACCTGTGGCATGCTGGTCGTGCACGGGCGGCTGAGGCTGGTTTCGAGAAAGGGATTGACCGTGAGACTGAGCCTGTACTGAACATGAACGAACTCGACTAAGAATCTGTTGAGGCGTCAGTTTAGTTACTGAGTTTCATGAATAAAAACTCCTGCCCTAGGGTAGGAGTTTTTTGCTTGGGGCATACCAGCTTTAGAAGAATCAATACGAGCGGAACATGGCTTGGGTGCCTTGTTCGAGGGCATCAGCTAACTGGGCGGTGTCTTTAAATTTTTGGGTTGCTAAAGTTACACCGGGTAATTCCAAGTCTGAGAGACTTTCATTGACTAGGCGGAGGTCTTTGATGATGTGCTTGACCATAAAGCCCGGTCGAAAATCCCTGGCGGTAATTTTGTGACCGAGGTTGGCGATCGCCCAGGAACCAGCCGCCCCAGTCTGACAAACTTCGATCATTAAATCTGGGTCAAGGCCTTGGGATTGAGCCAACTGAATCGCTTCACAGAGGGCCACCATGTGGATTGCACAGAGGACTTGGTTGCACATTTTCACGGCTTGACCACTGCCTGTATCTCCACAGTAATAAATATTTTTTCCCATGGCTTCGAGGTAAGGTTTGGCTTCGTCAAAATCCGGGCGATCGCCCCCGACCATAATCGTCAAGGTGCCATTTTCTGCGCCAACATCCCCGCCACTGATGGGGGCATCGAGGAACCGGAGATTTTTTGTTTTGAGGGTTTTGGCAATTTCCCGGGCCGCCGGTTTTCCAATGGTGCTGAAATCAATGATTAGGGCATTGGGTTTTGCGTCGTGGATTACCCCTTCTTCTCCTAGGAGAACCGATTTCACGTCGGGGACATCGCTCACACAACTAAAAATGTAATCTGCATCATCTACCGCAGTGGCGATCGCCGGCGCAACAGACAAACCTGCGGCGGTGACCCTAGCCAAGTGGGGACTGGCAGCGGAACGGTTCCACACAGTGACTTGATAACCTTTTTTCTGGAGGTTGAGGCTCATCGGTGCCCCCATGACCCCCATACCGAGAAATGCAATTTTTTTCGTCATCGTTTAAGTATCAATGATGATCAAGATCGCCTCTAGGTTACTCCGGGAACAACTGAATTTCCGGAGACTCTAGATCATCTGTGCCTTGTTTTAAGGGGATCTGTCTCTGGGGAAATATCCGACTCTGGCACAGTGGGGCGTGGCTCAACCTCTGGCTCAGGAGCACTTTCAGCGGTTGCTGGGGGAGACGATGTTTCTGGTTCTACTTCTGATTCCGGTGCGGTTGGTTGCGGGTCTTCAACTTCTGGAGTGTTTGTGGTGGGAGCGACTTCTTCATCAATCTCTGGCGGAAGATCGGGTTGCTTAACTTCCAAAGATGACTCAGATTGATTCGGGCTTGCCTCCTCAACGGTCGCAGCGGGTTCTTCTTCGGTTGGCATTGCCTCAGGGAGATCAGGAGAAGGGCTGGATTCTGCTTCTGGTACTACCTCTTCTTCTAAGGTTGGCAAGGTTTCTTCTGGGGCAGGAGCCGCTTCTGTTTCTGCTGGTGGCGTCGCTTCATCAACTTCCGGAACAACGGTTGGTGCTGGCTCTAATGTTTCTTCTGGGGCAGCCGTTTCGACTTCGGGCGCAAGAGGTTTGGTGGTGACGAGGCGTTTCGCGGTTCTGAGGGAGAGTTTGTTTTGGACGAGCTTGGCGAGGGTATCGTTGAGCTTCGGATCGTAGTTGATGACGCGGACAGGGCTATTGTAGGTATTTTCTAACAGTTCCCCTTGGTCATCGATAAATTCTAGCTTGAGCCAGTTTTCGCCTTTCTTGAAGCCTTCGAGGTAAATGGGATGCCAGTCATCGAGAATAAAGCTCTCACCATTGATGGTGATCCGGATACGCCAGTCATTCACATCATCACTATTGTCGGCCTGGGCAATGAAGTGCAGTGGGGCATTGGTCAGATAAAAATCCAACATGATCGGCTCAGCACCATAGGTTCCCTGGGGGCGGCTATAGGTGAGGAGGGGCTGTTGGAAATCAGGAATATTGTTATTACTTTTGGTGAAGATATTAAAAGTAGTTTCGGCATAGGCACCTTCGTTTTTAAAGCTTTCGTGCCAAGGACGGGAAGCAAAGGCGCGGATCAGGTGGCTACCGGGACTGAGGTTTTCGAGGGTGACGGGTTTGCTGGTGTCGTAGACGGCAATGTAGGGCTGGTCATCGACAAAGAGGTGAATGTGCGGCCCCATGCCTAGTTCTTCGTCCTTGAAAATGGGTAGGTCATTGACCTGGAGTTGGACGTCGATAGTGGTGCTGTTAAAGGTTTCGTCGGGACGGGGACTGAGAATTTTGACCTGGGGTTGGTACTGGTCTAATTCTTGGCGCAGTTCGGTAATTAGGCTGGGCGTCGCCACTTCTGTGAGGGCTTGGGTGGTGACGGGCGTCGGTTCGCGATTGAGATCACTGGCAAGGCGGGCATCGAGGCGATCGCCACAACTCCACAGGCCCAATGCCAAAACAACGAGGAGAATAATCCGCTTAAACATTTCCCACAGTCCTTGATAAGCCACGCTTTTTATCTTCTCACTGACCTGACAAACCGCCAACATCCAATCAGAAGAATAGCTTTACCAGCGAATTTTATAGAGGTGAAACAGTTCGCCCGATTGTTCTTTGACGATTTTGGCCCCGGATTTTTTGATCAGGCCTTGCCAGTCGCTTAGGTCTTCGAGGAATACTTCCGCGCCCAGGTAGGTTTCCAGGATTGACCAGTCTTCAGCCATATCTTGGCTTGGGTCAATCACATCAAAGACAAAAAAGCCACCTGGTTTGAGGACACGCCGGACTTGCTCTAACACGGTCTCCCAATATTCCAGGGGATAGTAACAGCTAAATCCGGTGGCGATCGCCAAATCGAAAAAACTGTCCTGATAGCTTTCGAGGTGATGGGCGGGTTTGTTCGAGATACCTTTAAACAGTTTGGAATTGAGCTGGGGGGCGCGGGATTGGAGGATTTCTGTGGCAACTTTACTGATGTCTTGGCCATAAAAATAGGCATTCCAGTCGCGCCAAGGATAGATCAAAAAGCTGATTCCGCAACCGAGATCGAGGCAAGCTTGGTTTTTTTTCGGTTGGGCCAGTTCCCAAAATTTCGAGGTAACGCGGTTCTGGAGCTTGCCGGATTGCCAGTCAAGGAAAATGGGCAGGGCTTGTACTTCGTCGGGGAGATCGGGTTTTTGGTTTTGATATTCTGCGTCGAAACGTTTGGCGATCGCCTCCGTGAGGGTAAACCAATTTAATTCGCGGTTGTCGGTGGGTAACTGGGAAAACATGGGCCGCCCCGAAGTTTAGAAAATTCAAACCATTCCATTGTACAAGTCGCAATCTACAGGGAATCCGTCATCGCAAGTTGGGGGATAAAGTCAGTTTCAACAAGGCAGAGATTAAGGCTGAGTTGTAGTTGCTGGCAGAGGGTATTGATCATGTTTTGGATGTCATCGGCCACAAACGTAAGACCGGGGATTAGAGGCTCGCCAAAAACTTTTTCATATAGTTTTGGATCGGGATTTAGACGAATCGAGCCGTGCTGCAAAATTGCCCCTTGGCGACGTAATTGTGCTGATCCAATCAGTTTATAACCAGATTCCGTTACCAAATCTGCCTTGGTATGGGTGCGAAAACAGCTATCAAAATACCCATAATTCCGTTGCTGGTGGCCATAGCTTAAAGGAATTCCCAATTCCCCAAACCCAGCAATGAGAAATTGGCAGAGGGTTTCGTAGTTTGTTTGGCGATCGCCTTTTAACCCAGACGTAATAATCGCGTAGGTGAGATCTCCCTGATGAAGCACCGCCCGACCGCCACTGGGCCGCCGCACTAGATCAATTTTTTTGCCTTTGTAGGTCAAATTTTCCCAAAAATCGGGATATTTGCGCTGATGGTAGCCGAGAGAAATCGCCACAGGCTGCCAGGTGTAAAACCGCAGCACTGAGGGGATTTTGCCCTGGAGATGCTGATCCAAAAGCCAGGCATCGATCGCCATTTGGGTTTCCCCAGACGCTTCGATGGGCGGAATATAGTGCCAGACTCCAGCCATTACAAAAGATTTTTCGGGAGATAGCCGAGGATTTTTTTAATATCCTGGGTGCGGTGCTTATCCACAATCAAAGTCACATCCCCCTGGCGCACCACCACCACGTCTGCAACTCCTAGGGTTACTACCGTTTCGTCGGGGTTGTCACTGTAGACAATCGCCCGTTCTGTCTCGAAGGCATGGTGATTCCCCACACAAACATTCGTCACCGCATCGGGGGGTAACAATCTTTCGAGCGATCGCCAATCCCCCAGATCATCCCAACCGAATTCTGCGGGCAACACATAGGCATGGGCCGTTTTTTCCATCAGGGCATAGTCGATGCTAATTTTCGGCAAGCTATTGTAGGCGTCGATGCCTTGATTTTGAAGCGGTTCTAGGATCTCCGGGGCGTAGCTAGCGAGTTCCTGGAGTACCGTGCGGATCGAAAAGAGAAAAATCCCGCTATTCCAGCTAAATTTGCCCGTTTCCAAAAAAGATTTCGCCACAGCCGTACCGGGTTTTTCGTAGAACTGATTCACCTTGAAAATGCCCGTTTCAACCGCTTCCCCCTGCTCGATATAACCATAACCCGTGGCGGGATAGTCCGGTTTGATACCGATGGTGGCGATCGCCAATTTATCTTTGACAAAATTCGCCGCTTGGTCGAGGGTTGCCCGGAATTTATCTGGGTCGCCAATCCAATGATCCGCCGGGAAAAAAGCAACGACCGTATCCTCTGGGTAGTATTGCGCCAACTCTAAACAAGTCCAGGCGATCGCCGCGGCCGTATCCCGTCGTTCTGGTTCTACCAAAATATTACGCTGGGGCAGTTGGGGCAGTTGTTCCCGCACCAGATCCGCAATTTGCGCCGCCGTAATCACCCAGAGATCTGTCCAATTGTCCTGGGAAACTAAACGATTTGCCGTCGCTTGGAGCAAACTCACCCCAGACCCATCGAGGCTGAGGAACTGTTTCGGGCGGTCTTGACGACTGAGGGGCCAAAAACGTTCGCCCTTGCCACCAGCCAAAATTACGGGGATGAAAGTCATAGGTTGGGAGTGCTTAATTACGGTAGGCCTTCGCCGAAGCGCGAATCCAGGTTACAGCAGCAATGGTAAAGGGGATCAAGAAAAATAAAAAGCCAAACCAGAGGGAATTTGCCCGCACAAAGGGCTGGCTGATCATTAGGGCAATAATGAGGCCACAGTAAACCAGCCCCGCCACGGGCAAGCCCAAAACCAGCAAAATAAATTTTGTATCCCGATCCATCCTGCAAAATTCCCTTGGTAAATACCGTTGCCGTTGATTCTAGCTATGGATCCGGGGTTCCGGGTGGAGGGTCGAGAGAATTTCACTTTCGGCGATCGCCAATTCCTCAAGCCGCTGATTGACTAAATCTTGCTCGTAATAAGTTGTTGCCAATACCCAGTAAGCCCCATAATGCCGCGCTTCCGAGGCCATCAATCCCCGATAAAATTTTGCCAAATCCGGCTCCGGGCAATGTTCCCCCAACAGGCCCAGACGTTCGTGGGAGCGGGCTTCGATTAACGCTGAAATTAACAACGAATCCAACAGCCGTTCCGGTTCCTGGGGTCGGATCAATTTGCGCAACTGGCCGCCATAGGGGGGCGCATTCAACGGCGCGAGGGGAATATTTTTCCGTTCTAGCCACTGGTTCACCAGCTCGAAATGCTCTAATTCTTCCTTGGCGATCGCCGTTAATGCTTTCACCAGTTCCACCGCCGACGGATACCGGAACATCATATTGAGGGCGACCCCTGCCGCTTTCCGTTCACAGTGGGAGTGATCCAGCAAAATCGTATCCAAATTAGCGAGGGCGAGTTCGATCCATTCCGGGCGGGTCGGCTCCTGGAGAAACTTGATCCGGGGTAAAGTCGCAGCAGTCATAGATTTGGGGAGATGGCGGACAACTCAACAGTATATAGTTTCCCCAAGCCCGATGCAGAATAGCTGCTATCGAGAGCAAGTTTCCTGCGAGAACGGCCACAACTCTTTATAATTTTTGGAGCAAAATTTACCGTAGCAAAGGCGATCGCCCATGAATTTTAATGTCAGAAAAAACAAATTGACCTGGTACATCACCGCCCAGATTGGGGTTTTGATGTTTCCCTTTGGCCTCTGTCTCCTGGGGGAATCGATTACCCGTCGCATTAATGGGGAACCCTGGTTTTGGTGGGGGACGGTGAGCCTAATTGTCGTCAATGCTGGCCTAGGGCTGATGATCGAAAGTGGCCTGATTGGTGGCTTTCCCCGCAATAACAGCGACGACAAAGCAGAATCTTAGACTTTTTTACCATGACTTTTATTCCCCCAAAGAAGCATACTGCGGCAATTAACGGCCTCCCCTTGAGCTATTACGAATGGCATCCCGGCGGTGAACCCGTTGTGCTCCTCCATGGCCTTGCGGATCATGGTTTGGTGTGGGCCAGCTTGGGGGAAAGTCTAGGGGAAAAATACCATGTGGTTGCCCTGGATCTGCGGGGTCATGGGGACAGTGGCAAACCGGAAACGGGTTATACTTTCGCCGATTACAACGCTGATCTGGACGGCATTTGTCAGCATTTCGGCTGGTCGCAGGTGAATCTCCTCGGCCACAGTTGGGGGGCAAAAATTGCTGCTGTTTGGGCAACCCAAAATCCTGAGAAAGTGAAAAGTTTGATTCTCGCTGATCCGTTTTTTATGGGACAACTGCCCCTCTGGTGGCGCTACACCTTCCCCATTGGCTACCAGGTGCTGCCCTTTTTAAAACTGTTGGGCCAATTCGAGAGCTATCACCAGGCCGAGGCGATCGCCAAAAAACTGAAGCAATATCGCGGCTGGAACGAGTGGCAACAGGCGATTTGTCGGGAAAGCTTTCTGGAAAATCCCGACGGCACCTGGACAAGCAAATTCGTGAAACGCGCCTGTGACGAAATTTTCCTCGATATTCTCCGGGTCAATGGCCTCACACAACCCCTAGGGATGCCGAGCCTGTTTGTGCAGCCAGAGGGAGGGTTAAATCGCCTCGAATTCCAGCTCAAGCCCTACCGTCAATATTTAACGAATCTCCAATGGCAAAAAGTCCCTGGCAACCACTGGGCCCACATGGTCGAACCGGAAGCCTTTAATCAGGCGATCGCCAATTTTCTCTCTAGAAGTTTATAGATATCTCACACCAGACCATCGTGATCTTTTCGGCGATGAAAATATGATGTGTCATTAATTTTGGGAGTAAATATCCAATCCAAAAGGCGATCGCCCCTAATCGTAGCAGGGGTTCACCAGCGTCAACCCCGACTAACAGGAGCAACTAACTTTCCTTGTATGCCTCCATCCCCTCACAGGAGCAGACCAAATTTCTGTCCCCATAGGCATTATCAATCCGGCCCACCGTCGCCCAGAACTTATGCTGTTTCAACCAAGAGGCAGGATAGGCCGCCACCTCACGGGAATAGGGATGACTCCATTCGCCACAAATAACCGACTCTGCCGTATGGGGCGCATTTTTCACCGGATTATCTTCCTTAGAAATTTTGCCCGCTTCAATCAGGCGAATTTCCTCCCGAATCGCAATCATCGCCTCACAGAAACGGTCTAACTCCTCTAAAGATTCACTTTCAGTGGGTTCGATCATCATCGTCCCCGCCACAGGCCAAGAGATTGTCGGCGCATGGAAACCATAATCCATCAAACGTTTTGCCACATCCTCCACCGTAATGTCTGCCGATTTTCGCAGATCCCGCAGGTCGATAATGCATTCATGGGCAACGCAACCATTGGTTCCTTTAAACAACACCGGATAATGGTCATCCAAGCGTTTGGCGATGTAGTTGGCACTGAGAATCGCCGCTTTTGTCGCTTTCGTTAAACCGGCTGTTCCCATCATGGCGATGTACATCCAAGAGATCGGCAGAATACTCGCACTCCCAAAAGGAGCTGCCGAAATTAAGCCAATATTGTCGGTATTCCCGTCTAAATTGGTCTTGGGCAGATAGGGGACGAGATGGGCGGCGACACCAATCGGGCCAACCCCAGGCCCCCCGCCACCGTGGGGAATACAGAAGGTTTTATGTAAATTCAGGTGACAAACATCCGCACCGAAATCTCCGGGCCGACAAATGCCCACCATCGCATTCATGTTTGCGCCATCGAGGTACACCTGGCCGCCGTTGTCATGGATCACTTGGCAGATGTCTTTGATTCCCACCTCAAAAACCCCGTGGGTCGAGGGATAGGTGACCATTAACGCGGCGAGATTCTCTTTGTATTTTTCGGCTTTAGCTTTGAGATCCTCTAGTTCAATATCCCCTTGGCTACTGCAACATTTAATCGGGATCACCTTAAAACCACACATCACTGCACTGGCCGGGTTTGTGCCGTGGGCGGATTCGGGAATCAGACAAATATTCCGCTGGCGATCGCCGTTTTTGATGTGGTACTGACGGATCACCTGTAACCCTGCATATTCCCCTTGGGAGCCAGCATTGGGTTGGAGGGAAACCCCCGCAAATCCAGTGATTTCAGCCAGCCAATGCGCCAACTGGTCGCACATTTGCTGGTAGCCCTTGGTTTGGCTGCGGGGCGCAAAGGGATGCATTTTGCCAAAACTTGCCCAGGTGACCGGCATCATTTCCGCCGTCGCGTTGAGTTTCATCGTGCAGGAACCCAACGGAATCATCGAGGTGGTCAGCGATAAATCTTTGCTCTGGAGGTGGTGAATGTAGCGTAGCAACTCCGTTTCGGAACGATAGCGATTGAATACGGGATCCGTTAAAAAGTCACTGGTACGGCGGAGCGTTTCAGGGAAGTTCGGCGTAAAATTCCGGGCAAGCTGGGTGTAGGTAAAGGGAATTTCGGCATCGCCAAAAATTGCCCAAATGGTTTCAATCTCGCTGGCGACCGTGGTTTCATCGCAACTGATGCCGATATTACCGTCCGCAAAGTAGCGGAAATTATAGCCCTGTGCCTCGGCGCGTTGACGAATGGCTTGCGCTTGCTCTGCCGTGGTTTGAACTTTAAGCGTGTCAAAAATTGGTTCTTGATTGGACGCAAAACCGAGTTTATCTAACCCCGTCGCCAAGATTTGCGTGTGTTGCTGCACTTGGGTGGTGATCGCCTTTAGCCCTTCAGCCCCGTGGTAGACCCCATACATCGAAGCCATCACCGCCAGCAGCACCTGCGCCGTACAAATATTACTGGTCGCCTTGTCTCGCCGGATGTGCTGTTCACGGGTTTGCAATGCTAGCCGTAAAGCGGGTTGACCCTGACTATCCTTTGAGACGCCGACGATGCGCCCCGGAATTTGCCGTTGATATTTTTCTTTCGTCGCAAAATAAGCCGCGTGAGGCCCACCATAACCGAGGGGAACCCCAAACCGTTGACTCGTTCCCACCGCAATATCTGCGCCCATTTCTCCCGGTGGCGTGAGGACACATAAACTCAATAAATCCGCTGCCACCGTGGCGATCGCCTTTTGGTCGTGAGCTTGTTGGATAAAGTCACGATAATCAAAAATTGCCCCATTCGTCGCCGGATATTGCAGCAACACCCCAAACACAGCATCAGTCATCTCAAAGGTGCGATGATCACCAACGATCACCTGAATGTCTAGGGGAATCGCCCGTGTCCGCACCACCTCAATCGTTTGCGGATGGCACAATTCCGACACAAAAAACGTATTCACCTGCTTCTTTTTACAGAGTCCATAGCTCATCGCCATCGCCTCCGCCGCCGCTGTCCCCTCATCCAACAACGACGCATTGGCAATCTCCAGCCCCGTCAACTCGATCACCATCGTCTGGAAATTTAACAACGCCTCTAGACGACCTTGGGCAATTTCCGCTTGATAGGGCGTGTAAGCCGTGTACCAACCCGGATTTTCTAAAATGTTGCGCTGAATCACGGGCGGGGTCACACAGTCGTAATAGCCCATGCCGATGAAATTTTTGTAAACCTGATTTTGGTTGGCGATCGCCGCCAGGGTGTGTAAAGCCTCTTGTTCCCCCTTCGCGGCGGGTAAATTCATTGCTAATTTTTGGCGAATCTTGGCGGGAACCGCTTGATCAATCAAGGTCTCCAACGCGTCATACCCTAAAAATGCCAGCATTTTTGCCATTGCCCCATCACTAAGACCAATGTGACGGCGAGCAAAAGAATGATCCTCAGGAGCATGAGAACGCGGCGGCAACTGTTGCAAATTAACCATGAAATCACCAGAAAAAAGCAGGCTTAAGCACTTATCATAATAGGGAAAAATCACCCCCCACGGGCTGCTGATGTGGTTCTCCAACCTAAGATTTCCCATCACAACATCCCCCAACCCCAGCGTAAGGTCGCCCACCCCATGTCCCTAATGTCTCTCCGGGCGGGACTGTGGGCCCTAGGCCATACCCTTTTCCCTCAACGCTCATCCGATGGAGGTTCTACACTTTGTGGCGACCATTTTAGTCATTGAAGATGAACTCAGTGTTTTAAATATTTTGCGGGACATTTTAACCGTCGAAGGGTTTGCTGTAATCACAGCGACCGATGGGCAAATCGGCTTAGAAACGGCCTATGCGCAGCTCCCCGATCTCATTATTTGCGATGTAAATTTACCGCGATTAGACGGGTACGGTGTTCTCAAAGCACTCCATAGCAACTCAACCACCACCACTATTCCGTTTATTTTTCTGTCAGCCCGCGCTTCCCGTTCTGCCCAACGCCAAGGGATGGATCTAGGGGCCGATGACTACATTCCCAAGCCCTTTACCCGTCAGGAACTGCTCAATGCGATCCGGGGACGCCTCAGTCGCCGTCAGGGTCTCGCCCAACATTCAGCGCAACAGTTAGAGCAACTGCGACGCAATTTAACCATGGCCCTTCCCCATGAGCTGCGCACTCCCCTCCAAGGCATCATGACCTCAGCGGAGTTGCTGGGGGAATGTTGGGAAACCCTAGACCGCCAAGAAATCCGAGAAATTAGTGAGAGCATTCGTATTTCAGCCAGTCGCCTCCATAATTTAATCCAAAAGTTCTTGCTATACACCAAGCTCGATTTAGCCACCCACGATCCCGATGATTTTCACCTCTGGTATAGCCCTGTCACCGAGAAAAGTGACACGCTCATCACTACTTTGGCCCGACAAATTGCCAAACAATACCAGCGACCAGAGGACTTGAAGCTGGAGTTATGTGCGGCGAAGGTTGCAATCTCAGAGAAGTGGCTTGTTACCCTGGTGCAGGAAATTGTCGATAATGCGTTTAAATTTTCGGAGCACACTTCCCAAACCCAGAAACGCATTCTGCTGAAGAGTCGGATCAATGGCAATGTATGGCAGTTAGCGATCAAAGACCATGGTCGTGGCATGAGCCCAGAGCAGATTCGGGCCTTGGGGGCCTATATGCAGTTTGACCGTCAACAGTATGAGCAGCAGGGGTCTGGTCTCGGATTGGCGATCGCCGAACGGATCGCAAAAATTTATAATGGGACGGTGACGATTAAGAGTACTGTAGGGACAGGAACCACGGTGATTGTCACATTTCCGACTGCGACTTCGGAACAAATTCCGACAGAAAACCGCCTCAGTTAGTGCCCGCTGTTATTTTTTCTCCATGAGTCAATTACACAATGCCTTTACCCTGTTTGTCAGCCTGTTGGTGGAGGCGATGCCCTTTCTGCTACTGGGGGTAATCCTTTCGAGTGTGCTGTTGGTGTGTGTAGATGAACGCCAACTGATCCAGCGTTTACCGAAAAATCCAGTTTTAGGGGCTTTTATGGGCAGTTGCATCGGGTTTTTGTTTCCGGTGTGTGAATGCGGCAATGTGCCCGTGGCCCGTCGCTTTATGCTCCAGGGGATTCCCACGTCCGTGGCGGTAGGTTTTTTGCTGTCGGCCCCCACCTTAAATCCGGTGGTAATTTGGTCGACTTGGATCGCCTTTCGGGGCCAACCGGAAATCGTCCTCTATCGGGTGCTGGGTTCCTTGGCGATCGCCACCATCGTCGGCACAGTGTTTAGCGTCGAATCAGACCCCAAAAAGCTGCTCCAACCGAAACTGGCCCAACGCTTAAAATTTGTCCAGCAGGTCAACGAAAACCAGGCCCAGGCAGCGAACACCAGTCCTCTGCTCCAATCGGGGACATTTTTCCTCGGTGCCCAGCAGACAGTCCCCCTCGAAACAGTGGCGACCCAAATGCCAGCACCAGCGACGACCCAAGACCGGAGCTTTAAAACCCTCTTTGGGGCCTTGGTTAACAATATTTCTGTGGAATTGCGGGAACTGGGAGCGGTATTGATTTTCGGCAGTGCGATCGCCGCGTTGATCCAAGTCTTTGTGCCCAGGGAAGTGGTCTTGAGCCTCGGCCAAGGGACGATTACCTCCATTGTGGCGATGATGCTGTTGGCGGCGATTGTTTCCATCTGTTCGACGGTAGATTCTTTCTTTGCCCTGTCCTTTGCTTCCACCTTCACGACGGGTTCCCTACTAGCCTTTTTGATTTTCGGGCCAATGATCGATATCAAAGCAGTCGGCCTGATGCTCTCAATTTTTAAACCCCGCTTTATCCTGTATTTTTTCCTCTTGGCGGGTCAGCTCACCTTTCTTTTTGCCCTCGGCTATAGCTATTTCCTTTAGGGGGCCAGGGAATTTTTGCGGGGAGACGCGTTTCAGTTTTCCAGAAGTCCGCCGCAACGTACAATAAAGACCGTCTTCACAGTTTGAGTTCTATGCAGTACCACGCACAAGTTTATGTTACTCTCCGTCCCTCTGTTCTTGATCCGGCTGGTGCCGCTGTCGAATCAGGTCTAAGTCAATTGGGCCATGGGGGCGTCTCTGGGGTACGCATTGGGAAATATATCGAATTAAATCTTGCCGCCGCTGACGAAGCAGAAGCCAAGGCGAAAGTGGATCAAATGTGCGATCAACTGCTTACCAACCCAGTCATTGAAAATTATCGCTTCGACCTCACCCCCCTGAAATAACGATAAATTTCCGCCCGATCTTCCCTTGCAATCCTTCAATTAATTGGTAACGACACGATGAAATTTGGTGTAATTGTTTTCCCTGGCTCAAACTGTGACCGTGACATGGCAATGGTGACGGAAGGGATTTTTGGGCAGCCGACACGGATGGTCTGGCACCAGGAAACAGATATTACGGACATCGATGTGATTGCGGTGCCTGGGGGCTTTAGCTACGGGGATTATCTCCGCTGTGGGGCGATCGCCCGCTTTTCTCCGGTAATGCAGAGCGTCATCGATCACGCCAACCAAGGAAAATACGTGTTGGGGGTTTGTAATGGCTTCCAGGTGTTGACGGAAGTGGGTCTGCTGCCTGGGGCTTTGGTGCGCAACCGAAATCTGCACTTCATTTGCGATCGCCAATATCTCCGGGTTGAAAACAACGACCAGGTGTGGACAAGGGGTTATCGCCAAAACCAGGTGATCAATATTCCCATCGCCCACGGAGAAGGACGCTACCATGCCGACCCCGACACCCTCAAGGCGATCGAAGATAAAGATCAGGTGCTGTTCCGTTACTGCGATGCCCAAGGCAATGTAAATGAGGCTGCCAATCCCAACGGTTCTCTCAACAACATCGCTGGCATTACCAACCAAGCTGGCAATGTTTTAGGAATGATGCCCCACCCGGAACGGGCCGCCGATGGCAGCCTCGGTTTAGTAGACGGGAAAGGTTTATTTGAAGGGCTCTTAAATCTCGTCGCCGGATAGCTTGAAGATTAGGCGAAAGCAGCAAAAAACCGCTCTAGACGACCATTAAGGTGCGAAGCGAGTATCTAACTACCGAGGCTCAAAAATTAAGAGGGCGTCGGTTGAGACTCCAGGTAGCGTAGAAATTCTAGCAACTCATCATCGGATAACAATTGGCGCGATCGCTTGCCATAGGTTTCTAGCAAGTAAGTGCGGCCCTGCTCACTAGACCAGCGCAAGCGCTTAAGCTCCACATCGGTGCGGGCAATAATCTCAGAAAAATCTAACGCATCTGTCGAGCTGCCTGCCGACCCTAAATCTAAGCTCGTATCAGGTGTCGCTTGGGGCTGATTTAGGGGGATTTCGGGAGTCTGGTCTACGACCGGCGCCGGAGATGGCAAGGGTAAATCATTTTGATGGCTCGGTATTGAGACTGGATTTGTCGGGGTTGCAACCGTTGGTGTGGAGGCAGCCATGACAGGTGCTGGTTTTGCAGAGACGACCGGGGCTGCTGGAGGAGATTGAACGGGCATGGTCTGCTTCGCGGGGGCTGGTGCCGGAATTGCCCCAGATCCCAAAAGATTTAACGCCCGGATTCTTGCTTGATCCTCCGCCTGTTCCACAGAGGGGGCTGCCGCCAAACCACTGGCGAGTTTTTTCCCTTCCAATTCCACCACAACCCGCACAATAAACTGGCCATGTTCAATGGCTGCCAGTTCACTGATTAAGCCCCCGTAGGGATAACGCTGCCGAAAAATCTCTGGTGTCATGGAACGCAATAGGAAAAATTTGACTCAATTTATTAGTTGAGTGCAATTGTACCCTTATTCTTCCTGATTCAGGGCAATTTGGTGGTGAATTCCCTAGAGGCCATGGAGAGAATTCCCTTGACAGGGTACAATATCGAAAAAGCATTGTGACAAGATAGTCAACACATACGTCTAGTGGCTTGGTCATTTAGATTTTGCCCTTGTCCCAGCCGCGATTGTATCGGACGATCCTCCTTTAATCACATTGCTTGTTTTTCCGTCGGGTTTGCTTAGCCACAGGCAGTCCCTGCTCTTTTCCTGAAACACGTCTTTTTGGGTCAGTTTCAGAACCAAGTCCCCGCCATAGCCGTTTCCTAAACGTAATGACCTCTAGAAGGGTTGGTGTGGGAGCTCCCCTGTTCGATGTTTGCTCAAGTTTTTCGACTGTGTACTTGCGAACTTGTCATTTCCTGAGGTGTTATCGGCCTCGCCCCCATTAGGCTTTGTTTCTTTTGTGAAACGGGCCATCCTTTCGGAAAGGGCATTGTTTTGATCAGTCAACCTTGGGGTTCCTGGGGAATTTGTGGCGTTTCCCATCAGAAATACAGGTCTGTTGACTGTCTAGGTTTAATGATAGCGACAAACAACAGACTGATACTGCTTTTCTGGTGGACTGTTGTCGTTTCACTTTACTTTCTAACGAAAAGGATAGTTTTGCATGGATTTTTCAATCGCCACACTGCTGTCTTTCTTTACAGATGACAAATTGGTTGCCGGTAAATTCCTCGAAAAGAAATTAGAGTGTCGCTCTGAGGAAGATACAGAACAGCTCCAGATTATTCTTGATGCCCTAGAGCGCTCGAATATTTTGGTGAAGGAACGGGGTAAATACCGCCGGGTGCCGGAAGCGGATGTGGTCGAGGCAAAGCTACGGTGTTCGAGTAAGGGTTTTTGTTTTGCGATCCAGGATTCTGAGGATGCTGATGATATTTATATCCGGGAAAGTTATCTCAGTAATGCTTGGAATGGCGATCGCGTTTTAGTCAAAATCATCAAAGAAGGAACGCGGCGGCGATCGCCAGAGGGAGTAGTCCGTTTAATTTTAGAACGGGCCAATCCTTCCCTCCTAGCGCGGGTGGTCCAAAAAGACGAAGGCTTCCGGGCAGTGCCCCTTGACGATCGCCTTTTGTTTGAACTTGAACTCCAGGACGAAACAGATCGGCTCCAGCAGGCCATTGATCACCTCGTCCATGTTTCGGTGGTGCAATATCCCATTGCCCAGTACCTCCCCCAGGGGTCTGTCACCAAGGTGTTGGGGAGTGATGCCGAGGCCGCCGCTGACACCGATATTGTCTGTTGTAAACATGATTTACTGCGCCAATTTCCCGAGGAGGTTTTGGCTGCCGTTAAAGACATTCCCACAAAACTAACCAAAAAAATGCTCGCCAAGCGGCGGGATTTTCGCGACCAATTGACCATCACCATCGAGGATGAAATTCACCTCACCCCAGAAAACCAAGCCTTCATTGAAAATGCATTTACGCTCCAAAAAACTGAAGCTGGACAGTGGCAACTGGGCATCCACTTAGCGGACGTGGCAGAATTCGTTCCGGCCCAGGGTGTTTTGGATCGGTGGGCGAAAAAACACGGCACGGCAGTGTTTCTCGGTCAAATGACCATTCCGCTATTTCCGCCAGAATTTAAGGAAAAGGTGGAGCTTCGTCCTGGGGGCGATCGCCTGACGATGTCCATTCTCCTCACCTTTGATGACCAGGGGAACGTGGCAGAATTTGAAATTACCCCCAGTGTGATCCGCGTTGACCAGAGCCTGAGTTACCAAAAGATTCAGCATCTCCTCAGTAGTGGGGAAACCGCAGAGGCTGAACTGGCCGATGTGGCAACCCTGCTGAATGATTTAATTTTTAACCTCAGTCCTTTAGTCAAAGCCCAGCGCCTGCAACGGGGCGGTTTCCAGATTTCTCTACCCGAAGTAACTTCTGCTTTTAAAGATGAAGGGCGTTTCGGGACGATGATTGTTTCACCGAGCTTGCCGGTGCGGTCTCTCTTGGCAGAGGTGATGATCCTGGCGGGTCGAGCCGTAGCCCAACATATGCTGGCCCTAGAACTGCCAGCCATCTATTGCTACCAAGCGAATCCTGATTTTGAGAGCCTTGAAAATCTCATTAAGTTGGGCAATAATCTGAACCTGAAGCTCAAGCTCGAATCGGAAGAGGAGCTGTTGCCCCACGATTATCAGCACTTTATCCAAGAGTTTAGCCAGACGGACATGACAAAGATCCTGAACTATCTGCTTCAGGAAACCCTCGATGTTCCCCGCTATGGTGCCCATCCCCACCCCCATTTTGGTCTGGCCTACCGGGACGGTTATAGCCGTGTCTGTGCACCGGGACAACGCTATGGTGACTTGGTGATGCAGCGCATTTTAAAACTCATTTTCTCTGAGGGGCGCGATCGCCGTTCGAGTCGCGTCAAGGTCGGGGTTAACCTCGGCAGCAGCACTTGTCATAACCAGGTGAACTGGAAAGTGCTACCAACGCCGATCCAAACGGAATTAGAAGAAACCATTGCCAGCCTAATTTTGCAACTCAACGACCAAGAGAAGGTGGCCGATGACGCCGAAAAAGATCTCCAGGGACTCCAAAAGGCTGAAAAGATGAAAGCCCACACGGGGCACACTTTTAAGGGATTGATCACCGGGGTGCAGTCCTATGGTTTCTTTGTGGAAATTGAGGATCTGCTCGTGGAAGGTCTTGTCCATGTCAGTTCCCTCAAGGATGACTGGTACGAATATCGCGCCCGACACAGTTGTCTAGTGGGTCGGAAAAATCGCACTGCCTATCGCCTCGGCAATACCGTCGATGTGGAAGTGAAGAGTGTCGATTATTATCGGCAACAGATTGATCTGGCGATCGCCAAAAATACCAATTCAGACCCAGATGACGCGGTTGCGGAAAATTGGGAAGAAGAATAATCACCTGTCTATGACTCAACTGACGGGGGAAGCGTTAAATGCTTCCCTCTTTTTTTGTGACGATACGGCCCCCGGTGGCCTAGGGCATCCACTCCAGGAAAAAAACCACCTTACTTTCCTTTGCCGCACTCGAATTATGTTTTTGAATTTCCGTCGCCGCCCGCCAGTGGGACGTGAAGGCATAGCCGGCCCCTAGGGTCGTGATCCCCATTTCCTCTGGGGTCGCTAAGTTAACAAACTGTTGACTCAGGCTAATGGTCGAGGCCCCAGAGCGCGACAAATTAAGCTGCAACTTGGCGCCCACCTCTAGGCCTTCCCGTTCGTAATCTGGGCCAGAAAAGGATTGATAGCCGAGACTAGGGGCAATATTAAAGCGGTTGCCGAGGGGGAGTAAATAATAGTTGGCACGGGCGGCCACCTGGGTGCGATCGCCACTAAACAGGGTGTGACCTTCGGCACTGAGGGTCAGGGGAAAATCGGGTTTTACAAAAATATCTTCAACGCCGACACTGATGCCCCCCTGGTGATCATTGCTGGGAAATTGGGCATACCCAAGCCGCCAGCGGGTCTGAAAACTCGGTTCGTGGCGAATGCTATGGAGCACATCGGGAATCCCTTCTTCGCTCCATCGTTGCAGTACGGGGCTATTGTCAAAGGTTTCTGGGGGCAAATCAAGTTGCTCTGGGGTGAGGGTTTGGGCTAGACCTAGAGGGGCAAAGGCGATCGCCAAACTATTGGCCAGCACAACGTTCTGTAATCCGTTTCTCAAGGTTAATGCTCCCCACCACAACAAATCTTTTTCCTATCCTAGACTATCCCGCAAACAGATCGAGGGGGAAATGGCCATAGGTACCAGCAAGTTCCGGTTCAGGGGATTGCAGCGCCACTAAAACGCCCCGATACTGCCCCACATAGTCATCGAGGTAATGGCTCATTTTTTGAGTATTGAATTTTAAATACACCGGGCGATCGCCCCATTCGCCTGGATCAATGGTGATCGCCGCATCGTGGCCTAAACCCCGGAGATACTGCTGCACCGTTATTGTGGCGACGGCAACGTTATCCGCGCAGATGCCAATATTTTCCCAGTCCGCCGCCTGACAAGCCAAACGCAAATTTTGCCGGAGGGTTTCCCGTTCGGCTTCTGATTCTCGGACGGGGGTAGTCACACAGCTTTTTTGCTGCAAAAGGGCGATCGCCGCCGTCAACTCTGGGGAGATACTCATCGGTTATGTCACAAAATAGGCTCGATTTAGCCTAGCAGACTCCTTGGGGCTAGATCCATTCTCCATCTTCATCGGGGTCTACCCTAGGGGAAGCTTCCTCTTCGGAAGTGTAGGGGGGCGTCAAAATTCGATAGTCAGCATCATAGACAGTACCCGTTTCATCTGACGCTTTGGCAGGCTTTGCAGACGGTTTTGGGGCCGGTGGCTTTGGCATCGCAGCTTCTGGGCCAGGACTAGGACGGGGACGCTGGGGTTTCGGTTGGGGACGAATCTGCGGTTCTCCTTCACCACCTGTCTGGGGCGGCTGGGGACGGGTCGGCTGTTGGGGAGGTGATTCAATGTCCCAGGTTTCTTCGTCCTGGGTTTCTAGTTCCTTGTCAGTCCAATCATAATTGGCGCGGCTCCGTTCCCAATCGGAACGACCAGTGCGGCGATCGGGCTGGCGAGGGGGACGTTGTTTCAGGCGTTCAAGGCGAGGATTCGGGCGATCGCCCCGATTATTAGGACTAGGATTTGTCCCTTTTAAAAAAAGCTGCAAAAGCAAACTCAGGAGCAACCCAAGCAAGACCGCTGCGATAAACCAAATACTGAGGGGCAACTGCCAGGGAACGGTGCGATTAAATAAAACGAGACCCAGCGCCTGACTATTTTGCAGCAGCAGAACCGCTCCACCCCCAAAGCAGAGTAGCAACAACAATAACAGTGGCGACCTAGACTCCATATAGAAATAAAACCTAAAATTGGCGGCGATCGCCTAGGGCGTTTCCGGATTTTCGGTGGGAGACTGGGCCGGAGTTGTCGTGCCAGTGCGTGCCAAAGCCTCGTCCACTTGGGCTAAGAGATCCTTAAGCACCTGTTCATCCGGATATAACTCCACCAACCGTTGCAAATGGGGACGTGCCCCTGCTAAATCCCCCAGGGCTAAACGGGCTTGTACCAAACCTTGCAGCGCATTTGTATTGTCTGGCTCCCGTTCTAAAACGGCTAGAAATCCGGCTTCTTGTTGCTTCAGTTGAGCTTCTTGATCCGCCTGGGGATTCCGAGCCACTTCGGTTGTCGGTTGTCGCACGCTATCAATGATGCCCCCGATCACTGGCACCATCGCAGTTCCCGCAAAGGAGCCTGCACCAATAAACAGGATCACTTTTGTCCAAAATTTCTGTTTCTTTTGCTTCGCTTCAACGGCTTTATCAGAAAAAAGAGGCATGGGTTGAGGGGGATGACTTAAAAATCCTATCTATTTTAGCCCATGGCCATGGGAGTTCTAGAAAATGGGATTTAATGGGAAAGGCTGCCATTTCCCGAAGTTTTTTAACCCTTGCTCTATGTCTGCTTCTAAGTCTCCAGCCCCTTTATTGGCCTACTTCACCGCTTTTTTTTACATTCTCTTTAGCCTCATTCCCGATAGCCATAGCATGATGGTGGCCTGGTCATGGGTGTTTGTGTGGCAGGTGGGTCTGTTCTGTCCTTTGTTGTGGTTTTTGGTGCAGCTATGGGATAACCGCCGCCTTTATCTGTTGGGCAACGGGTTTGATCAGGGTCTAATTGCAATTTTAGTCAGCTTGGGGATTTCCACCCTGGGGGCAGAGTTTCCCCAGCAAGCCCGCTGGCAAGCCTGGGCCTGTTTAGGGTTTATCGCCGCGCTCTATCCCATTAGTCGTTGGCTGAATAGTGTAACTGGTCGTTATCGATTATTTTTGGGGCAAGGATATTTAAGTTTGGCCTTCGTTGCTTTTAGTTTGGCGCTGTGGCTGAGTCGGACATTTTTACCGGAAATTGAGCGGCTCCGGGATTTGGGTGTTGATGGGGCGGTGCAACAGTTTGATTTTTCGCTGCTGGAACTGCGTAACTGGGCTCCCTTGGGTCACCAAAATTATGTGGCCGGTTATCTCATTCTTTGTTTACCGACCCTCCTGGGCTTGGCGATTTTACATCGGGATTGGCGGCGCTGGCTTTGGCTGACGGGGGTGGTAATTGGGGCGGTAGATCTCTATACCACGAGCTCTCGGGGGGGGTGGCTTGGGTTGGCGATCGCCTCGGTGGTGGCCTTCGGGTTTGCCTGGGGGTTTAGTCAGATTCGCAAATTTTATTTACTGCTGGCGGGGATTATTTCCATGGGGGTTTTAGGGATTTTTGTGCTGACCAATAACCGCCTCTACAATCTCGTGGTGCCGATTTTGCAGGGGGAATTTGGGGAATTAAATTACCGTTGGGTCAATGCCCAGGTGGGTGGGGCCATGGGTCTCGACCATTGGTGGACGGGGGCTGGTTTAGGAAATGCGTTCTTGTTGTATCAAAATTACCGCCCAATCACAGCGGGTCGCCTTTCGGAAATTATTTATCAACTCCACAGTACCCCGGTGCAACTCTGGGCGGAAATGGGCATCTGGGGCTTGGGTTTGTTCTTTGGTTCGATTGTTTTTCTGGGGGTGATCCTCTGGCGACTGCGGGGCCGTGTTAAAGGGATGGCACGGGAAGACCGCATTTTGTTAGGCAGTATTTACACCGGGCTAGTTGGCTATTGGGCCTTGAGTTGGACGGATTACCAACTGGATAATGTGGCCATTAGCGGCATCATTACAATTCTGGTGGCCCTGCTCGCGGCGATCGCCCGTCAAGATCAACCCCAAATATCTCTCCCGTCCCAACCAAACCCAGAAAAATTTTTAGGAAAACCCCGTCTCGTCGCCCTCGGTCTAGTGGGGATTTACGGCGCTGTGGCCATCTGGTTAGCACCGATCCAAGCCGCCTGGGAGCGATCCAGCACTGGATTTTTAGCATTGCGCCAGGAAACCCCTGATTATGACCGTTTTGTGGAAAATTTGACCGCCGCCCATGACCTCGCTCCCTGGGAACCTTACTATTCTTATCAGTTGGGTTGGAACCTCGGTGAATTAGCTCTCCAGACCACAGACTTAGAACAACGGCAACGCTATCTCCAGGAGGCAATCCAGTGGTTTGACCAGGGCAACCAAGCGTCTCCCTACCGGGAATTTGGCCGCAGCAACGTGGCCTGGCTCCACATCGCCAACAATGAACCCAATCTAGCAACGGCGGAATTTTACCAATCGGCCCAGCTTGTGCCCGCGAAACGAGGCATTTTCTACGGGTTGGGGTTAAGTTTGTTGGCCCAGGACAAAACAGATCTTGCGATCAAGGCGATCGCCTTAGAAATTCTTCGTGATCCCCCATTTATCACCAGTCCCATTTGGCGAGGCGGGGGCTTGGGAGAGCTTTATCCAGCGGTGGTGGCGCGGGTGATGGGTCACTACGAACAGCTACTGGCGCAATATCCCGATGATCCGTTGTTACATCGCTGTCGGGGTGGCATCGCCTGGTGGATTGGGGATTTTGCCCTGGCCGAAACGGAATTTCGGCAATATTTCGACGCCACGGCCCTCAGTTTACTCCCCGGTCGGGAGGCCCTGGGTCAGGAAACGGCGATCGCCCTGTTGCAAGCCACCTGGGAAAACCCAGAAAAACGCTTAGAACTCCTAGAGGAAGCCTGGGCTAAGGTTTCGCCCCAACAGCCCCTCACCGACCAACAACGGCAAGAATTTTTAGCCACCATGGCCAATAGTCCAGATTTTGCCACTTGGATCCGCGTCGGTGCCCCAGTCCTCCAGTACCGTCGCCAGCGCAGTGGGTTTAATGTGAACAGTCGCCACATTGACGGGGACAATCCCACGGATTTTTGGACGGTAAGCGAAAACCTCGCAATTAACACCTGGTTCGGCGAATTTTTCCCGTCTGTTGTCTATGAACCTCGGTTTGACTTGCAATTACAACCCCTCAGGGACAGTCTTTATGCCGCTTTTGAAACAAACGCTAACCCCTAAAAATTGAGCCAATTACTCAGGCCAGCGGGTAACGGCAAGAAAATTAACGCCACAAAAACCAGGGTAAACATTCCCAACAGGTCGCGGCGATTGTCCAAATCCGTCACATCGTTAAGGGCGGGCTGGTTCGCGATAGGCATCAGCAGGGCGAAAATCGCCAGAAAGAGAAAATTCGGCTGCACAAAGGCGATCGCAATCATACAAATCCTTGTCACCTGGGCAATAATGCTCGCCGTCCGCTGGCCGAAAACGGCATGGGTCATCAAACCACCATCCAATTGACCGATGGGTAAGAGTTGCAAGCCCCCCAACATCAGGGCCACATAACCGGCGATCGCCACCGGGTGTAAATCCAGGGCCATGTCCGGGGTGAACTGATTTCCTAGGGCCAAACGGCTCATCAGTCCCAGGAGGAGAGAAAACCTTGGATTAAATTCATTAAAGGCCAACAGCGTTGATTCCTCCGGCAAGGGCACCACTTGGGACAAGCCCAGGCCCACCCACAAACAAGGCAGGGTCAGGATCATCCCCACCCAAGAGCCCGCCACCGCAAAATCAAACAAAGCTTGGCGATGGGGAATGGGGGATTTCCGCTGGGTATAGGCCCCCAGGGTACCGATAAAGAAGGGAATCGGGACGAAATAGGGGAGCGTCGTTTTAATTTTGTAATAGGCCGCCGCACCGTAATGGCCCAGTTCATGGCAACCGAGAATTGCGACTAACAGCAGACCATAGGGTAAGCCCTGCCAAAGCATACTCGGATTCTGTTGGATCACCTCCGGGGCGACCCCCTGCAATTCCAAACCCATCACGGTGGTAGTAAATAAAGTAATTAACACCAAGGCGATCGCCAAATCTGGGCGCGTTAGGGGTTCCTCTTTGGTTTGGGATTGTTGGGCTGCTTTCCAAGGGTTGGGAACAAGGGCAAAAAACGGTTGACCCCGCAGACTTTCTTGGAAGACCACAATAAAGCGATCGCCAAAGAGCTGTTCGATATTATCCCGAATCGTTTGGTAGGCTTCCTGGGGGACCGCCCGCAACTTGCCCCGACAGAGGATCGCCTGGGGATAGTAGTCAATATTCTGAAGATAATAGACCCCCCAAGGAAAACAATCCCGGAGTGCTTTTTCCTCCTTGGTACTGATCGGGCGGAGCTTAGAGCCTTCCTTTTTCAGGGCAGCAGCTTGGTCTAATTTTTCTAAATCTAGGCTTGGGGTCTGGGGTGCAGCGGGTGGCGGGCTGGGATTCGCAGATTCGTCCGGTTTAGGTTTACCCCAGTCCAACAAACTCCAATACATAAACGGCGAAAGGATTAACAGTGGCAACATCAGCAACAAGGGCATCGGCTGGGTCGCCCCAAAAATTAAAATCCAGACTAGCCAGGCGGAAGCAGGCAACATCATCACCAGCCAGAGTAAGCTTAATGGTGCTTTATTTTCTGGTGGTACAGTGCGGCGGATGAGGGCGTAGGTCAACACCCCCATAACGAAGAAAAGCAGCCAAACTTCCATGAACTTTCAATTGAATCCTTACTAGAAAATGTGTGGCACAAGCAAAATGATTGCCCCTGCTTTGTGGCGATCGCCCCTAGAGAGAAAATTGTCGAAACCTCACCCCAATGCAACAATGGTAGCGACTGTTTAACATTTCAACATGAGTAGGGACTCCCCCCGTGCAGACTCCCCCCAAACCGCCCCGCAAACTTTTTGAAGACATCTACGCCTTTGCCCCTAATCGAGAAACCCTCGGTGGCACAGCCTACTTTATCGCAAAAGCCGGTGGTGGTCTGTTGGTTGATTGTCCCCCTTGGCACCCAGAAACCCTCAACTTTTTGCAGGCCCAGGGCGGCGTCAAAACCCTCTACATCACCCAGCGGGCCGCCATCAGTAACCAAGTCGCGAAAATTCAACAGGCCCTCGGTTGTGCGATTGTGATCCAAGAGCAAGAAGCCTACCTGATACCAGAGGCTGACGTGACGCCCTTTCGGGATAATTGGCAGGATGGTGATTTTCGCGGCATTTGGACACCCGGATTTTCCCCTGGTGCTTCCTGTCTCTATTATGGCCAATGGGGAGGCTGTCTGTTCACGGGGCGGCATCTCCTCCCCAACCAAAAGGGTGAAATTCTCGCCCTGCGCACCGCCAAAACTTTCCACTGGGGCCGCCAACTCAAAGGCATCGAAAAGTTAATCGAAACGTTTAAAAATCAGCCCCTAGAATATCTGCTGCCCGCTGCGAATACGGGTTTTCTCCGGGGGACAGGTTATCTAGCGGGGGCCTACCCCCAATTACAACAGGCGATCGCCTTGTCCCAGGCCCAACCCCTTGTCCATCTCTAAAGCGGCCAATCTTAGTGAAATTAACCAAGGGGCGATCGCCCTCTGCTGGTGGCTCCCATCTCAGGCAATGCGACTATATAATAAAGGCTATGTGGGAAATCATTGCCCGGCCTCACCCAACGGTCATCAAGGTCTGCCCCTGATTTTTCCCCAGTTTTTTTCCTGTTCATCCCCCAAAACATTAGCATCGAGCTTCCATGGTTCAATCAACTACCTCCTATCAACACCTTTCTAGCCAAGCCGTCCCCTACAGCTATTCCATGGGTGGGACGGTGGTGCCGATGGTTGTCGAACAATCTGGCATGGGAGAACGGGCCTTCGATATTTACTCCCGTCTCCTGCGGGAACGGATTGTGTTCCTCGGTACCGCCATTGATGACACCGTTGCTGACTCTGTGGTGGCCCAGTTGCTCTTTTTAGACGCTGAGGATGCCGACAAAGACATCCAACTCTACATCAACTCCCCCGGTGGTTCTGTTTACGCAGGAATGGCGATTTACGACACCATGCAACAGATTCGCCCCAATGTGGTGACCATTTGCTACGGCATCGCTGCCAGTATGGGCGCTTTTCTCCTATCAGGGGGCACCAAGGGTAAGCGGATGGCCCTGCCCAGTTCTCGGATTATGATTCACCAACCCCTCGGTGGTGCCCAAGGCCAAGCGGTGGATATCGAGATTCAAGCTAAGGAAATCCTCTACATCAAAGATAAATTAAATACGTTGATCGCCGATCATACGGGTCAACCCTTTGATAAGGTGGCAGAAGATACCGAGCGGGACTTCTATATGTCCGCCGAAGAGGCTTGCCAGTATGGTTTGATCGACCAAGTGATCGCCCCGAACGCCGCTTAACCCCATCGCTCACGTTATCCAGAGGCCCTACTCCAAAACCCATGTCTAAATACGACTCCCATCTCAAATGTTCCTTTTGTGGTAAGTCCCAAGAACAGGTTAGAAAGCTCATTGCTGGGCCAGGGGTCTATATTTGTGACGAATGTGTCGAGCTGTGTAATGAAATCCTCGATGAGGAGCTGATGGAAAATGCAGCGGGCATGGGGATGGGGCGATCGCCTGAAAAAAATCCCCCCAAGGCTCCCCCCGAAAAAATCAACTTTGAAGACATTCCCAAACCCAGGGAAATTAAGCATTACCTCGATGAACATGTCATCGGCCAGGATGAAGCGAAAAAAGTCCTTTCCGTGGCTGTCTACAACCATTACAAGCGCCTGAGTTTGATGGAAGATGACGACGCTGATCCCGTCGCCGATGGCATCGAACTTCACAAATCCAATATTCTTTTGATCGGGCCAACGGGCTGTGGTAAAACCCTCCTCGCCCAGACCCTCGCGAAGATCCTTGATGTGCCCTTTGCCGTCGCCGATGCCACGACCCTCACCGAGGCGGGCTATGTGGGCGAAGATGTCGAAAATATTTTGCTGCGCCTCTTGCAGGTGGCCGATCTCGATGTGGCCGAAGCCCAGCGGGGGATTATCTACATTGACGAAATCGATAAAATTGCCCGCAAAAGTGAAAACCCCTCCATTACCCGTGATGTGTCCGGGGAAGGGGTACAACAGGCCCTGTTGAAAATGCTGGAGGGTACCGTCGCCAACGTGCCCCCCCAGGGAGGCCGAAAGCACCCGTACCAAGATTGCATTCAAATTGATACCCGCAATATTTTATTTATTTGTGGTGGAGCCTTTGTCGGTCTCGATAAGGTGATTGAGCGGCGGGTCGGCAAAAAAAGTATGGGCTTTGTGCGGCCCGGGGAAGAAGGTAGTGCCAAGGAACAACGTACCGCTGAATTGCTCCAGCATCTTTCTCCGGAGGATCTCGTTAAGTACGGGATGATTCCAGAGTTTATCGGGCGGATTCCGGTGATTGCGTCCCTCAGTCCCCTCGATGAGGAAGCGCTAGTTGAAATTTTGACCCAGCCGAAAAATGCCCTCGTCAAGCAATACAAAAAACTCCTGAAGATGGACAGTGTGCAGTTGGAGTTTGAACCGACCGCTATCCGGGCGATCGCCCAGGAAGCTTACCGCCGCAAAACCGGGGCTAGGGCGCTCCGGGGCATTGTCGAAGAATTGATGCTCGATGTGATGTACGAACTGCCTTCCCGTAAGGATGTCAACCGCTGCACGATTACACCGGAAATGGTCGAAAAACGCTCTACGGCTGAACTCCTACTTCATCCGTCCTCCTTACCCAAACCAGAATCTGCTTAGGGCCAATGGCGATCGCCCAGGTGCGGGGAGTCCCCCACTATTACGAATGGATTTGTTGCGGGGGCTGCGATCTTCCCAAACCAGTGATGTTATTTGTCCACGGTTGGGGCGGGTCGAGCCATTATTGGCGCAACACTGCCACGGCCTTCAGTGAATTTTTCCATTGTCTGATCTATGACCTGCGGGGCTTTGGTCGTTCTGAGCTCCCCGTCGATTACAGTGGTGACTATGCCCTAGACGATTATGCTCTGGATCTAGAAGTACTGCTGCGGCAGTTAGACATCAACAGCCCAATTATTCTCAATGCCCATTCCATGGGGGCTTCCATCGGGGCAATTTTTGCGGCGCAGTTTCCCCAACGCCTAGACCGGGCCATTTTGAACTGCAACGGGATTTTTGAATATGATGCCCGCGCCTTTGGGACGTTTCAGAAAATTGCTGGCACCATTGTGCGCTTACGGTTTCCGTGGTTGCGTCAGGTACCGGGGCTGGATCGGTTGGCGATCGCCCGTTTTTTGCAGCAACCAATTGCACCCACAGAGCGGCGGCAATTCCTGGAAGATTTTTTGAGCGCTGATAATCGTGCCGCCGCTGGCACCCTGCTGGCCTCGGTGAATGAAATGATGGTGACCCGCTTGCCCCAGGCGTTTCGCAATATCCAATGTCCGACCCTGTTCCTCGCCGGGGAAAAAGATCAAATCATTCCGGCGGCCATGGCCAAAAAGGCGATCGCCTTAAACCCAAACTTTCGATACATTGAAATTCCCCAGGTGGGACACTTCCCCATGCTCGAAAATCCCCACCTCTACCAAGCCGAAATCCAGCAATTTCTCAGGGACAAATTTCCCGGATAGTATTTATTCTTGGGATCCCTCAAAGAATGATACGCTCTAACAGAACCTCAAAAATTGACGAGAAAATTCTGATGCGTATTTTGTTTGTTTCTGCCGAGGCTGCTCCCATCGCTAAAGCTGGAGGTATGGGAGATGTGGTGGGATCACTGCCCAAAGTTTTACGGCAGTTAGGACATGACGCGAGAATTTTCTTACCCTATTACGGCTTTCTCAATGACAAACTGGACATCCCTGCGGAACCCGTGTGGTGGGGCAGTGCAATGTTTAATACGTTTGCCGTGTATGAAACCGTATTGCCCAATACTGATGTCCCCCTTTATCTGTTTGGCCATCCCGCCTTTGATGGACGACATATCTATGGTGGACAGGACGAATTTTGGCGCTTCACCTTTTTTGCCAATGGGGCCGCTGAATTTATGTGGAACCACTGGAAACCCCAAATCGCCCACTGTCACGACTGGCACACGGGTATGATTCCGGTGTGGATGCACCAATCGCCGGATATCAGTACGGTATTTACGATCCACAATTTGGCTTACCAGGGGCCTTGGCGGGGTTTCTTGGAGCGCAACACTTGGTGCCCTTGGTATATGGATGGTGATAATGTGATGGCCTCGGCGCTGATGTTCGCCGATCAAGTGAACACCGTATCTCCCACCTATGCCCGACAGATCCAAACTAAAGTCTATGGTGAAAAATTAGAGGGTTTGTTGTCTTGGATCAGTGGTAAAAGTCGCGGCATCGTGAATGGCATTGATGTGGAACTATATAACCCTTCTAACGACCAAGCCCTAGTAAAACAATTTTCTACCACCAATCTTGAGGATCGGGCCGCCAACAAAGTGATCATCCAAGAAGAAACGGGGCTAGAGGTCAACTCCAAGGCTTTTTTGATGGCGATGGTCACCCGCTTAGTGGAACAAAAGGGAATTGATCTGCTACTGAATATCCTGGAGCAGTTTATGGCCTACACCGATGCCCAGCTCATTATTCTCGGCACTGGCGATCGCCATTATGAAACCCAACTCTGGCAAACTGCCTACCGCTTTAAGGGGCGGATGTCCGTGCAACTGCTCTATAACGATGCCCTCTCCCGCCGGATTTATGCTGGATCCGATGTCTTTTTGATGCCGTCACGCTTTGAACCCTGTGGCATTAGTCAAATGATGGCGATGCGCTACGGTTCTGTACCGATTGTGCGCCGCACCGGGGGCTTGGTGGATACGGTTTCTTTCCATGATCCGATTCACCAAACCGGGACAGGTTTTAGCTTTGATCGCTACGAACCGCTGGATATGTACACCTGCATGGTGCGGGCTTGGGAAAGTTTCCGCTACAAAAAAGACTGGGCTGAACTACAAAGACGAGGCATGAGCCATGACTTTAGTTGGTACAAATCTGCCGGGGAATATCTCAAGATGTACCGCCAAAGCATTAAAGAAGCCCCGGAATTAACGACCGATGAAGCCGAAAAAATCACCTATTTAGTGAAAAAACACGCCATTTAAAAATGACTTTCAAAACTTTGGAATAAATCTTTCAGCCAAGTCATCGCTTGGTTACGGTTTGTTTTCACTTCCAATAACCTTACTCCCTTGGGTGGCAAAGTAGCACAGGTTTGCATCAGGTCAGCTTTGGTTTGGATCGCCTGATATGCAATGCCATATAAATCGCATACTTTAGAAAATTCAACGGTTTGGGGCGTCGCAAAATAATCCTCAAAAATATCTTTTTCTTCGGCGATGGGTAACATTTCAAAGATGCCGCCGCCTTGGTTATTGATCACAATAATCGTCAGGGAGCCGGTAAATTTTGATAATGTCAAAAAGCCATTGATATCGTGGAGGAGAGCGAGATCTCCAGTGAGTAATACAGCAGGCGAATGATTCTCTGCAATGCCCAAAGCCGTTGACAGGGTACCATCAATGCCATTGGCCCCCCGGTTAAAGTAAGGCAAAATTTGTTGATCATTCAACTGCCAGAAAAATTCGGCATAGCGTACCACCATGCTATTGGCAAAGAAAATAGCTGTTTCCTCTGGTAACGCTCTAGCTAAACAGTAGGCGATCGCCGCTTCGTTGAGATTTTGTTCTGCCTGGAAAACTGCGGCTAATTTGGCGCGAATTTTTGCATCTTGGGTCTGCCATAGATCCAAGTAGGGCAAACCTTTTTCGTTGTCGGGAAAGATCCCCAAATACTTCATGGTGCGAAGATTAACGGCGAGATATTGGTGGGGACGATGGAGGGGGTCAAAATTATCGGCCCGCTCGCTCAAGATATAGGTTTGAATCTGCTGCTTTTCGAGCCAGGCCCGCAAAATTTTACTGGTGGGTAAAGCGCCAATTTGAATCACAATTTCTGGTTTGAGGGTTTCTGCTAGGTTTTGATCCCGCAAAATAAAATCGTAGGTGATGACTAAACCCTGGGGAAAATAATGGGCATAATTCCGCACGGGGGAGAGGGCTTCGGTTAAAACTGGAAAACTCAAATAACCCGACAACTGGGCGATCGCCTGACAATATACATCGGGATCATCGGGCTGATTCACCCCAGCAATAATTAGCCCCCGGGCATAATTTTTCCAAGCTTCCGTAGGCAAAATATCCGCAGAAAATTCTGCCTTTTCCAGGGGCTGAATCCCGGCAAAAAAATCCGCCTTGAGCACATCTTTGAGGTGCGTCACTGAGCCATCGGCAATGGGGGCAAGGGGATCCCGAAACGGACAATTGAGATACACCACCCCTTTCTGGGGAAACTGCGATCGCCGCCAAGCTTGCACCATAGTTTGCCGGGCATAGCGCAACATTTCAACGGTGCCCAGGGGCGTCGCCATTTCACTAAACCACTGGGCAAAATTCCCAAATAGCTTGATCTGATCAATGGTTTGCCCCGAATGACAATCCCGCAATTCCGGGGGGCGATCGCCTGTGAAGATAATTAAAGGCACCGCACTCTGGTAGGCTTCGATCACCGCTGGATAGAAATTGGCCCCCGCTGTCCCCGACGTACAGACCAGCACCGTCGGTAAACCAGAACTTTTCGCTAAACCCAGGGCAAAAAACGCCGCCGAGCGTTCATCCAAAATCGGGATCGTTTTAATCTGGGGGTGACGGGCCAGGGCAACGGTGAGGGGCGTAGAGCGGGATCCAGGACAAATCACCGCCGATTGCAAACCTAGGCGCGCGAGGGTTTCTACCATCACACCCGCCCAGAGACTATTAAGATTACTAAAATCTAGACCCATACCTTTCGTGTTGAATTATGCTCCCAGATCAACCAGGGTACAATTAAAGCACTGATTTTCAGTCTTTTGGCATGATTTTTACCCTCTGGTTTTTCTCCCCAGGCATACCTCGAACTTGAGTCCGAAAGCACAATTCGCCATGAGTATCGCCAGGGATTGGTTTATGCGATGGCCGGTGGTAGTGATGACCATAGTCGCATTGCCATTAATTTTTTAACGGCGCTTAATTTGCATCTCCGGGATGGCCCATGCCGATTTTTTGCGGGGGACGTAAAAGTTAATTATCGAGACCAGTTTTTTTATTATCCTGATGCTTTTGTCACCTGCGACCCCAGGGATCAACAAAATCGCTATGCAAAACAATTTCCCAGGTTAATCCTTGAGGTTTTATCTCTAGCCACAGAGAACTTTGACCGCGCAGAAAAATTCCAAGATTATCAACGGATTACGACCTTAGAAGAGTATGTTTTGATTTCCCAAACGCAACAGGAAGTAGAGGTCTGGCGGCGATCACCCCAGGGTTGGACGAGTCAAATTTACCGGACGATTGATCCGGTCAAGCTCACCAGCATCCACCTTGAAATGCCCATATCAGAACTGTATCGGGGCACCAGTCTCGAAAGCCGCATTTAAGATGCCGTCGGATTTTTGGCGCGGGCTTCGAGATCTTCGAGGGTTTGCAAAACCAACCGCTTTGCTTCTAGTTGCCAGCCCCAGCGTTGAATTTGGATGGCAGCGGGTAGGGCGATCGCCGGGGCGAGGAAATCGAGGGGCTGCTGGAGGGAAATGCCGAACAGTAAACCCAAACCCGCAATGCCCCAAAAAGGTAAAGCGACTGTCTGTCGATTTTCCAGCACCATTTTTCCGAAAAATCCCTGGGGCATCTGGGCCAAAAGTTCATCCTTAATTTGCTGCTGTTGTCGAGGATTCAACATAAACGCAAATTTGCGGCGCAACTTTTCAATCTTGCGGGCGTCGGTACTGTATTCTGTCAGTTCATTTTCCGCCATCTGAATCAATTTCTCTAGCTGAGCCATGGTGCTTTGGGCCTCTCTCTTTAAAAATCTCTGTTTATTGTGGCATTCCCTGGGATTTTCTCCCCGGCTCCCAAAAGGCGATCGCCATTACTATTCAGCTTCGTTTATCATCAACCCCTAATTTTTTCATCATTCCGACGGTTTTTTCTACCGCTGTTTCGATAAAAATTTGCTATTGTAAAGAAAGTTTAAGTAAGTTATCCAAATTTATAAACAAGTCTACAAATCGCCAATAAATGTGTGACGCAGACAACAAAACCACAAAAGTAAATCATGCTAAAGATAGAGCATTGACCAAAAAGCACCATGAGTATCCCAGGCTTGTTCCAGAGAACCGCTGCCCGTTTTCAAACTATGAACTCTCCCACCGCAAGACGTCTCCGTTTGACGCTATTTTGTGACTTCGATGGGCCATTGGTCGATGTTTCGGAGCGATACTATGGTACGTACCAAGCCGCTCTCCAGCATACGCAACAGATTTACGCCCAACAGGGCATCGCCATTCCCCTCAAATACCTCGGCAAAGACCAATTTTGGCAAATGAAGCGCCAACGGGTCAGTGATATCGAAATTGCGATGCAGTCCGGGCTCCAGGAAGAGCAAATTGCCTTTTTCCTCGACCATGTCCGCACCATCGTCAACGATGAAGCCCTACTCCACCTCGACAAAATGCAGGGGGGCGTGAACTGGTCTTTGGCCTTACTCCATTCCTACGGGGTGAAATTGGTACTGGTGACGCTCCGGGAAGAACAGCAGGTGCGGAAAATGCTCGATCAATATGGCCTAAAACGTCTATTTAGTGGGATTTACGGTAGCGACGATCGCCACACGGCCTATGTGAATAATGTGGATGTGAAAACTGCCCTCCTCAAGGAGGCGATCGCCGAACAAGGAGAACTAAGCGATCAATGGCTCATGGTGGGCGATACTGAAGCAGATATCATCGCCGCAAAAAATATGAACATTCCGGCGATCGCCGTGACCTGTGGCATTCGCGATACGGCCTACCTCAAAACCTATCAGCCCGATCATTATTGCAATGATCTTCTCTCTGTGGCCCATTTTCTGGCGGAGCGCTATGGTCACTCTCCCAAGCCCCAGGGCCATCACTACTGCCTATCGAGCATTCTCACGTAATCCCACCAACGCACCAGAGGCGTACAAAGGAGCGGTGCCCAGAGGCTACTTAAAATTGCCGTTGCGAGGCCGATCCGTTGCAGTTCACCCCAGAGCATCCCTGGGGAACCCAACCCCCACAGCAGATATTGAAATGCCATAATCACTTCTGCGGCTAGGGTCATCACAAAGACCAGCAGCGCCAGAATAATAAAGTCTTCCTGGAGATAGCGTTGTTGTCGCCAGCGGGAAACAAAATAGGCGACCAGCACGAAGCCTGGAAGGTGGGAAGGCAAGGCACTCACCATTAAGCTGTCATGGATCCAAGCAGCGGCGATCGCCCCCAGGAGAGCATAAATCATCTCCCGCTTCACACTCCAAGCAATCACCCACATCAAGAGCCACTGGGGACTAAAACCGAGGATTGTCATCCCAGGAATGCGGAGTAACAAAAGCTGGCTACACAGCAGCAGCGAGCCAATGCTCACCAAACCATTCATCCAGGGCAGTGCCCCTCTAGGGAGTTTGCGAAACATCTTGCTCCGGTTGCAGCTCAAAATTTAAGGGCTTCTGCTCAAAAGGTGCCACCAATACCCATTCCAGCGACCCCAGCGGTACCGTCAACTCCACCGTCGCGATGGGGGCTGGCCCCGCATTAAAATCAATTGCGGCAATGCGACCAATGGGGAGGCCTGGGGCGTACAGGGTGCTCAGGTTTGAGGTGGTGACCATATCGCCCACCTTGACATCTGGAACCTTCTCATAGAAAACCATCTGGGCCTGTTGGGGATCGTTTTGGCCCCGGAGGTAGCCCTGGAAACGACTCCGGGACAACATCACACCCACTTGTTGGTTGAGGTCACTCACCAAAGCAACGCGACTACTGTGGGGGGTAACTTGTACCACCCTGCCCACAAGTCCACCGATGCCGGTCACAGTGTCCCCGACCTTGATCCCGGCTTGGCTCCCCTGGCCGATAATAATTTGCTGCCACCAAGCATCGGCACTTCGACCAATGACCGGAGCGGCGATCGCCTCTGTCTGGAGCGTTTGTCGATAATCCAATAAGTCTTGTAGCTGTTGGTTCTGGGCTTCGAGTTCCTCGACTCGATTTTGCAGTTCCCGCAGCTTACTGTTCTGGAGCAAAATTTCCGTTTCAGCGGCGGTGAGATTGCCTTGACGCCGGAAGAAAAGCCCATAAAATTCCTGAATTGCGCCCCCCTGGGTCTGGCGCAAAAATAAAGCAGCCGAAAGGCCAACCCCAATAAAAATTAAGGTCATCCCATAGCGTTGCCACCAACGGCGGAACATTAACATTCACTCAAGAAAACGATGTAATCCATCCTAGGCTATTCGTAGCGAGTATGGCTCTTAAAGACCCGCTCCATATCCTTATCTTTAAAGTTTTCCAAAACACGACCTGTACCCAAAGCAACACAGCTTTCAGCATTGGCCGCCACATGGGTAACGATGCCTGTTTCGTGGCTAATCAGGGTATCGAGTCCCTTGAGCAGAGCGCCCCCCCCGGCCAGCATAATTCCCCGGTCAATAATATCAGCAGCCAATTCCGGCGGAATCCGTTCTAGGGTGCGCTTCACGGCTTCAACGATAATCGAAAGCGGTTCAGACATACTTTCACGGATTTCAGGGGCCTTGATGGTGACGGTGCGGGGTAATCCAGACAGTAAATGTAAACCGCGCACTTCCATGATTGGTTCTTCTTCGTCGGTGGGATAGGCAGATCCCAGTTGAATTTTGATATCCTCGGCGGTGCGCTCTCCAATGACCAAATTGTGGACTTTTTTCATGTAGAGCATAATCGAGTCGCTGAGTTCATCCCCCGCAACCCGTACTGATTCGCTCAGAACAGTGCCCTGTAAACTTAAAACGGCCACTTCTGTGGTGCCGCCACCAATATCAATAATCATGTTGCCGGTGGGTTCAGAAACGGGTAGCCCTGCGCCAATGGCAGCGGCAACGGGTTCATCAATGAGATAGACATCACTGGCCCCGGCTTCTTTGGCTGCTTCTTCGACGGCCCGCCGTTCTACCCCTGTAACCCCACTGGGAATCCCGATCACCATCCGGGGCCGAATCAGGGGATTGCGGTTATCGTGAACCCGCTTAATAAAGTGCTTTAGCATCGCCTCGGCGGTGTCAAAGTCCGCAATTACCCCATCCCGGAGGGGACGAATGGCAATCACATTGTCGGGGGTGCGCCCTAACATGCGCTTGGCTTCTAGGCCGACTGCCAGGACTTCTTGGTTATTTTTGTTGATGGCCACAACAGACGGTTCCTGGAGGACAATCCCTTTACCAGAGACGTATACAAGGGTGTTGGCGGTACCGAGATCGATACCCATGTCCCGTGAAAATGAAAAGCGACTAAATAAACCCACTTGTACGCTGACCCCTTATCTGCTGTGTGTTGAGCTGGTTTTGAACCTTGAACACATTTACATGATTTACATCGATGTATTGTGTCGGCGGATCTTTAGCGAAAAATTATAACTTTTGGATTTTATTATGTTTGTTCACCGGCGTCTAGCGTCTATGGACAGCTCCCATGGGGATCAAGAGATCAAGGCGATCACCTATTTATCACCAATTTTACAGGGCATTTTATTCGCCATGACTAATCTTGCCAGAAAGGGACTTCGGGGGGCTGATTCATCTCTTCGAGGGTTTTCCAGCCCGCTTCCCATAGTCGTTGATCCTTGAGTTGTTTGGCATTGATCCAAAATCGGGTATCAGGGTCACAGGAGGATACTAATTCGGCAAACACCCATTTCCCTTCATTGCGGCGGTTCATCACCTGGAAATGTCGCCAACCGAAAGTCTTTTGGGTGGCGGTCCATTTAGACCCAAGGAGATGGGGAAAGCGTTGTTTGTGTTTCTTCGCCATGGCTGAATTTATAGTCTCTCACGCCTTAAAATCAGGGTCGTTTATTCTAGCTTAGTGGGAGGAGCTTTTCGGATCAAAGGCGTCTCGGAGGCCATCGCCAAGGTAATTTAAACTGAGCACCGTCAAAAAAATCGCTAAGCCTGGAAATAGCGCCATGTGGGGAGCTGTGGTGACGAAATTTTGGGCATCATACAGCATTCGCCCCCAAGTCGGAATGTCCGGTGGAAACCCTAAACCAAGGAAACTGAGGGTTGATTCGGTGATGATCGCGTTGCTCACGGACAGGGTGGCGGCGACGGCAATGAGACTGACCAGATTCGGCAGAAGATGTGTCCTGAGGGTGCGGAGGGGATTGGCCCCCATAGCCTGGGCAGCGGTCACAAATTCTCGGTTTTTGAGGGTCAAGCATTGGGCGCGGACTAACCGGGCGATCGCCATCCAATTCAGACTGCCGATCACCAGCACCACGAGGAGAAAGGTGCCCCATTCTGCCCCGGCGATCGCCCGGAGGGATTCCCGAAACAGATAGACCACCAGGAGTAACACCGGCAGTTGGGGGAGGGATAGAAATAGATCCGTCAAACGCATCAACAATTGATCGAGCCAGCCACCATAAAAGCCGGCGATCGCCCCAATCACAGTCCCTAAACTAATCGCCACAGCCATCGCAGCCAGCCCGACCGTCAGGGAAACTTTGCCCCCAAACAACACCCGCGTCAATTGATCCTGTCCGAGGTCATCGGTGCCAAAGGGGTGTTCCCAGCTTGGTGCCAGGGCACTTCTGGCGAAGTCAATGCCATCGATGGGGGTCTGGTAAATCAGCGGTAGGCCAAAAACCAACAAGGCGATCGCCCCCAGGACAATCCCCCCAAGTACCGCCAGACGATTGCGGCAAAACCGTTGCCAACTGCGCGTTTTATTCCACATCCTCGTTATCGTAATAGAAAGGACGCACCCGGGACGTGAACCCAGACGCCTTAAATTTTTTCAGTTGGAGGGGTTCCGGCTGATTGGCGGCGACCGATACCGGGATCTGAAACTCACTAATGCCCGGCGGTACTTCTAAAATGGTGCCCACACGACCACGATTCTCAAAGGTCGGCGAACCATTGGCATCATAAATACGCCCAAACACATCCGCATCAACAATATATTTACCCGATGTGTTTTTCGCTTTGCCTTTAATCATGAAACAGTTTGCATCTTCATTGGAGCCGCTGGTCACAATTCCCTGCATCTCTGCGGGACAGCGCTCATAGCTCAAGTCAGACAACTGAATCGGCGTGAGGGCCAAGGCCTGGCTGAAGGGAAATAGCCCCAAACAAAGCCATAAACATCCCGCGAGAAAGCTTACGATGATGCTGCGTCGTTCCATGGATTTCCCTCAATGTCGAAAATTTCCTCTAGCATAACAATTCTATTTTTTTCCCAAGACTTCCGCTAGATTACAGTTCCAATCTGGCGCATCCGATGGCGGAAAAGCAGAGTATAATAATTGATTGCCCAAAATCACCAGATTCTATTTCCCATGCAATTTATTGACCACGCTGAAATTGAAGTTATCGCCGGAAAAGGGGGAGATGGAATCGTTGCCTTTCGTCGCGAAAAATACGTGCCTGCTGGTGGCCCGGCGGGGGGCAATGGCGGCTGGGGAGGTTCAGTGATCTTTCGGGCAGAAGAAAACCTGCAAACCCTCCTCGATTTTCGTTATGCCCGCACCTTCAAAGCACCGGACGGCGAACGGGGTGGCCCCAATAATTGCACCGGGGCATCTGGGGAGGATCTGATTGTGGATGTGCCCTGCGGCACGGTGATTTACGACCGGGAAACCGACGAAGAAATTGGTGATTTAGTTTTCCACGGACAAACCTTCTGCGTCGCCAAAGGCGGTAAGGGAGGCCTGGGAAACAAGCATTTTCTCAGCAATAAAAACCGCGCCCCGGAATATGCTCTCCCCGGCTTAGAAGGGGAAATCAAGCAACTGCGCCTAGAGCTGAAATTACTGGCAGAAGTGGGCATTATCGGCCTCCCCAATGCCGGGAAATCGACCCTAATCTCTGCGTTGTCGGCGGCCCGGCCCAAAATCGGCGCTTATCCGTTTACAACTTTAATCCCTAATTTAGGCGTGGTAAAACGGCCAACAGGGGACGGCACGGTATTTGCGGATATTCCAGGTTTAATTGAGGGGGCACACCAGGGGGTGGGCTTGGGCCATGAATTTTTACGTCATATTGAGCGCACGAAGGTTTTGGTGCATTTAGTGGATCTCAATGCGGAAGATCCAATTAAAAATTACGAAACGATCCAAGGGGAATTAGTCGCCTATGGTCGCGGTTTACCAGAACTCCCCCAGATCATTGCCCTCAATAAACTCGATGCAGGCGATCGCGAATTTGCGGAGTTCATCACGGAGGAATTACAGCGGCTGACTGACGATAAAATTCTGACCATTTCAGCGGTATCCAGAACCGGCTTAGAACAGTTGCTACAAGAGATTTGGGACATCTTAGACAAACTTAAAGAGGTCAGCCAGAATGAAGCACCAGAAACCTCAGTCATGGATCTTGAGAGTCCTCGCATTGCAGATGAATGATGCGGGGTTTGATGGCGATCGCCGGATTGCCACCATAGATAGTCATCGGGTCGAGCGATCGCAAGGCAACACTTCCTAAACAAAGCACCGCCCCTTCGCCGATGGTGACACCGGGGGCAATGCTACTACGGGCCCCCAGCCAACTGCCCTGTTCAATGTGGATGGCACGGGTGATTAGTTTAAAGGTGGGGTCGCTCCAGTCGTGATTACCGGTGCAGAGATAGACATCCTGGGAAATACAAACATGGTCGGCAAGGGTGATTGGTGCCAAGTTATCAAACCAAGTATTTTCGCCAATCCAGCAATGATCGCCGATGGTCAGTCGCCAAGGAAATTTAACGCGCACGCCGGGTTTAAGCCTTACCCCTTGACCAATGGTGGCGCCAAAGCGTCTCAATACCCAAACTTTAAAAGAGGATAGGGGGATCAACCGAGTTCGCACCACAGGATCACCGATAAAAAACCATAAGAGTTGCCTTAGAAAGGAGGCACCGGGAGTGTAGTTTCCGGTGGTATAGCGGTCGAGATGGATGAAACTCACAACAGCAATTTTTAAATTGAGCGAAAATTCAAAGGCATGGATGGTGATAATGCCTTAATGGCCGAAGACAAAAAAGGCGATCGCCTTTTTTACTCTCCATATTCCTGAAGAAAACTGAGAAAATCGGTTAGGGCTGCTCTGGTGTCTGGGCTAGGGGCAAGTTGATGCCGTGTTTGGAGAAGGAAGAATCGATTTTGGATTCGAGCATGGCGAGCCGCTCGTTCTCTTTCCTGATCTGCTCGGTCTCGTTTTTCAATCTCTCGGTGTCGGCTTCGATTTCCAGCGTGCCACTCAAGGCCGAGATTAGCCAGGAGAGCCGTTGTCCCCAACGTGAACGCCAGGAAACTCCACTGGAGGATGGTGAGGGGGCAGAGTTGGATTGGGATTGTATCGGTGTTGGCATAGAACCTCAGGAGGGCGGCAACGGCATAGAGAAAGGTGGTGAGGGCACGGGGTAACAGGGCTAAAAAGCTTACCATGATCCCATTTTAACCTTTCTGATTTGGTGAAATACTTACAGGTTGCTTGAAAGAAATGCTGCTCCCAACTGGGGATGTAGGCTGGCTCCGGTACGGCCGGTGATGATCCAGAGGATTGCTCGCCCGATATCACGGGAGACACGCCAGAGGGTTTCGTTAGGCTGGTTGGAGGGAATGGGGATGGGGGTGGTAATAATGCCGCGACTGCCGAAAACAAAGAAGGCGATCGCCTGGGCACGACGCATATGAAAATCAGAGGTGATTAGGTAAACGTGCTGGATGTGGCGATTGCCAAACTCTTTGACAAGGGAGGTGAAATTGGTGACAGTATCGATGGCGCGATAATCGAGATGAATGCGATTGCGATTGATGTTTGCGGCTTGAAAGATATCCTTGGCGATTTGACGAGATTGACCGCTAGAAACCCAAATATCGAGAGTTGGGTGTTGCTGGGCAAAGCTTGCGGCAAATTCCTCACGACCGCGATCTCCACCAAGCACAAAAATCGCTTGCGGTTGGGGAACCTGCTTAGCTGTCAGGGCAAGGCGGATAACAATACTGCTGCATAAAATGCCAACGATGAGCAGACTACTGACAAGCAAAAAAAAGAAGGGGTGTTTGCGTACATATTGGCGTAGGCGATCGCAGCACTGCATATCAATATCAGGCTAGGTTATGGGTTTCGTCGATGAAACAGTGGGTAAAACACAATCTGGTAGGGGTTGCTGCTTCACAATGGCTTTATAGGCAGTGGCGAGATTTTGCGCGATGGCTGGCCAAGCATAGTTCTTCAGGGCAAAACGCTGACCATTTTGACCCAAAATTGTTCTTTGGTGGGGATTTTGGAGCAGTTGACGAATCGCTACGCCCAGAGCGGTTGAATCACCATCGACAATAAGTCCAGCTTCGGCAGCAGCAATATCTGGCGCAATTTGGGTTCCGGCAGTGGTGATCACTGGGAGTCCGGCAACCATTGCTTCGGCGAGGACAATACCAAAGTTTTCGGAGTAGGTGGGGAGAACAAAAAGATCTGAACCTTGCAAAAGTAAATCTTTATCCTGGCCTGTGACAAAACCAGTAAAAGTAGTATGACTGGTGAGCTTTAGGGTTGCGGCTAAATCCTTGAGAGTTTTGACGTAAACAGGCGTTCCCGATCCCGCCATAATCAAATGAAAGGAATAATCTGAGCTGAGCTGTTCTAGGGTTTGCAGGAGAAGATCGGGACGCTTTTTGGGATGTAAGCGTGACAAAAACAGAATGATTGGAACATCCGTAGGAATTTGATATTGCTGACGAAGCTTCTGTTTCGCGTCGGGAATGAGAAGAGGAGGGGTAACCCCCAGTGGCAAAACCATCTTCGGCGTTTGGATACCAAATTGGCTAACGTCTTCTGCTTCACCGTTGGATGTGCAATGGATTGTGGCGGCTCGATTGAGATTGCGTCTTTCGATAACTGTGCTGTAGATTTTCTTTTTCAACTCTCCTTGAGCGAGTGCCCACGGCGTAAGTTGACCAATGGTATTTACAAGATAAGGAGTACCAAACTGACGGGCGATCGCCGCGCTACAAGAGGATGCATAGGAAAATAAATAGTGTGTTTCTACTAGATCATAGTTTTTTTGATGCTGCCAAAGCCACCGGGTTAGTTCCGTAGAAAACAGAAACTCTTTCATTCGGATTGGAAAACGAGGAAAAAAATAAACGGGTACATTGTGATAAATTACCCGCTGTCCGAGGGGAACGTCGAGTACAGTATCTTGATCATCATTCGTTGTTGCAATTTCGGCGTCAATTCCTACTTTACGCAAGGCACTGACAAGATTCAGAGCAACTTGGGTCGGGCCACCAAGTTTTAAGCTGAGAGAAGGTAAAACATGGAGAACTTTTATCACAGCTGGCATTATCGCACTAGGCGAAACTTTCGAAAGATTACTAAAGCAATCACGGGGAGTATAGCAGTTGTTAACCAGAACATACTTCGCATGGTAATAGCAGCACCAAAAAATCCTAGGGCATATATAACTAAGTCGTAATCGGAACTTCCTCGAATGGCTCTGCGGTTCCACCAAGCCGCTAAAGACCCAAAGAAAAGCGCCATTGCCAAGACACCAAACTCACCTGCCATCATGTAACTTTCACCAATGAAGGTGGTGGCAACAGTCCAGCCATCAGCCCCCACCACTTCTTCAATGCTAATGCTCAAACCTTCTGGTTTACCGGGCCAAAGTACTCTCGGAATTGGTTTGACTAAAGCCCAGGAAATCACCTCAGAACCCAAAAAGTTATGTTGTTCAGGAAATGCCTCAATGACAGGCCCCAAAGACATCAGATTGTAATCAACAGAAAATGTTTCACGAGTCTCCCCCTGCTGGAGATAAACCTGTCTAGTTATATAATTATGTAAACCAATTCCTCTAAATTCCAGCATATGGTAGGACAAAAATGAAGTCATTACCACAGCCATTAAAACTGGAAATAAGGTATTTCTCAGGGTATGTCTAGGCAGAGTAATCAGATAGCCAATTAAAGCTGTTGCGACATAAACAACAAAAATATTACGAGTACCGCTTGTAAATCCTTGAAATAAGACCAAACCGAAAATGCCAACCGTTGTCCATTTTTGTAAATTCGAGAGGTTATTTCGGCGATTCCACATGACTCCAAACATAGGCGGAATCGCGTGAATTAATAGAGCTAATTCAGAAAGAAAGACAAACCAACCACCATATTTTCCTCTAGCCCAGGGCTCTGCAAAGCGAGGGCCAATCATCGCATTAATGAGGGCAATTGGATTAAATTGCACTGATAGCAGCATGTATAAAAATCCCAGGGAGGCAGAAATAACGAAGAGACGAAATAAAGTAGAACTAGAGATATTCCCAAAGTTTTTAACTTGAGAAGCACTGGGTTTTGGTTTTACTAAATGACGCCCTAATGCTAAACCAGCCATTCCCAGTAGTACCATATCTAAGGACTGAGCAGTTTGAATCGTATCCACAGCTAAATTGAACTCTTCTTGGGGGAAAAGGAATTCAAGCAGAGTTAAACCATACAGTCCTAGTAAACAAAGTAAATCTGTGCGAAATAGATTATAAAATCCCTTTCGGCTGTCAAAAAAAATATTAATTAGTAATGCGATACCTACGGCAATCGCCGATATTCTCGCCATACCTGTGGGTGTCGCGGCTGAAGGGTATAGGGTAAAAGCTAATATCAAGCCTGCTAACAAACATGAAGTCCCAGATAAGGTGGGATGGGGCGCTAGCAATAGTCTAGTTACGCCATTAGGCTCAACGGTTGGTTGTATTGGCAAATTCGATGGATAATGGGACTGAGTCATGTAAAGATTGGGTTTTCTCAGAGAATATTATGATGCTTGGAAATCAGAGTCTTAAATTTTATTGAAGAGCTCGACTAACTGAGTGGCTTTGAGATCCCATGTTAAAGTTTGTTGAACGAGTTGTCGCGCATTCTTCCCCATTTCAAGTTTTTGAGAATCTTGGCTAAGCATTTTCCTCAAAGCCATTGCTGTCGCTTCAATATTTCTTGGAGGAACAGTTAAACCATGAACACCATTCTCGATCACATCATTGATCCCACCATCGTTACAACAAATAATGGGTGTCCCTGCTGCCATTGCTTCGATATAAACTGTCGCAAAGGGTTCGTTCCAACTCACTAGAGCAAAACAATCTGCCCATACCATTTCCTGTAGGACTTCTGCATGGGGTTTGCGCCCTACGAGTTGAATGCGATCGCCAATATTACAGTCTGCGATTTTTTGACGAATATTGGCTTCATCTGGGCCGGAACCAATAATTCGCAAAATAGTATCGGGAAATTCATCGGCAATCCATGCAAAGGCTTCAATCAATAAAGGGATCGCTTTGCGTTCGGAAAATAGGGCGCAGGCAAGAATAATTTGTTTGTTTTGAGTTTCTGGAGGTCGGGGAATTTCACTAAGATGGGACGGCGGTAAGTGAACACCATTGTGAAGCGTTGCGGTATGGACTGTGGGAAGAAGCGTTTGCATATCGGCTTCCATACGCTTGGAAACTGCCATCAAAGTATGGGCATGATTAGCTACTTGTGCAAAAGCTTGTTGACGTTTGAGCAAGTGGTGACAATCTCTGATTTCGTCAAAGTCATGTTCGAGAATAAATAGGGGACGTTGGTATTTTTTTGGGAGGTGAGTGATTAACCAACCGTTGGGCAGACTATGGTGACAAAAATAAATATCAGGCTGAAATTCTTCGATGATTTGTATCAGTTTTTGTTGGGCGGAACGGTTGGCGATCGCCAAATAAGGCGCTGGATTTTCATACATCCACTTTTTAATCGGATTAATCGGATAGTAGAGCCAACGGGGATAGAGAACCTTAACCCCGCCCTCCCATTCATATTCTGATTCTGGTGGGCAATTGGCGTAAGCTTTTGCCCCCTCGGAACGAGCCAACCATAAAGGAACCCAAGAGGTAAAAGAAACCACCAGTAATTCGATTTCTGCTTGTTGAACAAGGGCTTGAGCTTGACTTAACGCCCACGTTCCCATGAGGGGATTATCTGGTTTCGGGAAATAGGACGCTAAAAATAAAACTTTCATCACTGCATTTCACGCCAAAACTCGTTTAAATAGATCTAGCCATCGTTCTGCTCCGACTGTGGAAGACCATTGGAGTGATCGCCGTTGGGAAGCTACACTCGCCACTGTAATCCGCGCTGGCTCACTCACATAATAGTGCAACGCCTCATGGAGTTTTGCTACATCCCCTGCCGGAAAGATAAAGCCATTTTCACCCATGGTCACCAAATCTGGTGCGGAACCCACTGCATCGGAACAAATAATCGGCAAACCCGCCCCCACAGCCTGATTGACGACCACACCCCAACCATCGTAACGACTTGGTAAAACAAAAATATCCGCTTGCCGAAAAAACTGGGGCAAATCCTCTGGGGCTTGAAATCCAGCGTAATCAATCTGTTTTTTTACAAATTCAGGTAATTTTGCCATCATTTGCGGTAATTCTGCTTTTCTTCCCACCAAAACCAACTTTGCTTTCAAACCCGCTTCAATCAGGCGAGCAAAAGCAGTAAGTAATAAATCTAAGCCTTTACGCTCGATCATTTGCCCACAAAATAAAATCGTGATCAGCTCCCGTGGACGTTGAGGAATATCCTGTTGAAACGCATCTAAATTGCAATAGTAGGGAATCGGCACAACTAATTTATCGGGATAACGGGATTTGTAATCTTGAACGGCTGCTTCTCCAATAGCGGCGATCGCCTGACAATAATTTACGCTATTGGCAAAAGTTTGCTGCAATTTCCCCTTAATTCCCGTCGCCGCCCCCACCATTTTTTCACCCCAAAAAATACAGGGGATTTTCTTCGATTGAGTTCTAAGAATCCATTGGGATACAAAACTTTGATAGCCATTTAAAACGATAATATCCGTATCATGAAAATTTGGCAAATGCCAATTCAAGTGAAACCGAGAAGCACCCCAACGAAGATCAGTTCCCACTAGAATAGTTTCATGCTCCTTCAGCGGTTTTTGCGGCCAGGGAGAATCATCGACAGACATTTCTAAATAATTAACCTTTAAATTAATTTCACTACATTTAGCTAAAGCGGCAAATAAATCTCGCTGATAGGGTGATGGCAAAATTGAGTAAAAGACAGTCCGAATTTGAGGAGACATAAAAATCAAAACTTTAAAGGCAAATTTATTTTCAGCAACGAAGCTTTCAATTTACGTAACTTGCTGATCAAAAAATTAATGGTTTAAAAAAGGTGAATCAACACCCTTTTGCACTAGTTTGTATGCCCGAAAAAATCCCAATATCAAACCTAAGATAACAGGAATTTCTCGCCAAGGTCTTTTTAGATTTGTTTTCATCAAAACTGTTTTTCTCAAAATATGGTTGTAGAACAAATGGGAATACATCCCCTTTTCACCATGTCTCAAAAAAAAGATCCAAAAGCCAGTAGAAGTACGAGCATAGTCAACTTTATTGGTCACATCACTCATCCGTAGTCCCCCCATTGGAACGCGCAAGTGGATCAACCATGCCTGAGGATCATAAACACCGATATACCCTAATTTATTCAATCTTAAAATCAAATCATAATCATCACCATAGGAATTCCCTTGGTAGTTTTCATCAAAGCCAGAAACCTCTAAAAATACACTTTTTCTCATCGATCCATTACACGTTGAAAACGTACATACTTTTGTTGGCAAAGTGCTATTACGATCAAACCATAAAGCCTGTTGTAGTGAAGAAAAACTCAAGTGACGAAGTTGGTTTGCTTCAGAGGTTTCATTGGTTTGATCATTTTCTTTAAAACCAGCCTGACATTCGCGACCAATCACAATATTTATCGTATGATCTTCATAATTTTTAAGATGTTTTTCAACAAAAAAAGGATCTGGAATTTTTACATCATCATCAATAAAAATAAGCACATCACCTTTTGCTTTATTTACTGCAATATTACGTGCTAAAACCACTTCAGCTCGATCAAGAGTAATCCATACAATTTTAGAGTGTGTTTTGAAAGAATCTCGTTCTTTAACGTACTCAGATGGCCATTCTAGATTTTGATCGACAACAATAATTTCAAAATCGTCACTATTTTGTCGCAATAAGTCGCTAATTGTATTTAGCAATGGTTGATAACGACGATAGGAAGGAAGGACAATTGAAGCTTTCATATTTTTATACTGACAAAAGAAAACTTGATTTGACAATTCTAAAATAGATGTAGACAAAAATGATTTTTGTAAATTACAATAACAAAAAAGTCAAAGTATGGAATTTAATCTAAACATTAAATTTTTGAGTGAATAATTATTATTTTGAACTATTTTTTTAGATAGAACTCGAATTTTTTGAGGATTATTTTTTAACAGCAATAAAAAATCGACAATTTCTGAAACTATATCCTCCTTTAGTAACAAACCATTGATGTCATCATGAACGACTTCGCCACATTGTTGAGAAGCGACAATTGGCAACTTCCAAGCTTGAGCTTCCAATTGAGTTAACCCAAAACCATCGGAGAGAGTAGGGAATAAAAACACATCCGCTTGTTGATAATATTTAGCTGTTTCACTACGATTCACATGACCTACCCAACGAATTTGAGGATGGTTTTTCAGGTGAGGCGGAATATTAATTTGCTGAGAACCGACAATCCAAAATTCAATCGGATATCCTGACAGTTTTTCCACTGCTGACAAAACTGCTGCAATTCCTTTCCGCAAAATCACTTGTCCTAAAAACAAAACCCTCAAGGGACGCTCTGGAGAAAATGATTGTGGATAGGTGCGGTTAAAGTTTTTTGCTGCGGTTGGTGGAGTATAAACTAGAGGAACCACCTGGATTTTCTCAGAATTAATCCCCGCTTTTTCTAGTAGCTGGCGCGACCAATGGGAATTGACCAAAATACAATCAGCCAATGCACATTCTTCTCGCCATGTTTCCCAGTAAGAAGCCGGGACTGGTTCCCAATTTCCCCGATATTGGGGGTATCTTTGATATTCTGCAATAACAATCTCTTCTTCTAAAGGACCGGGATCGATTTGTCCCAGAATAGTCAACCATCCCTGTTGTTTGGCAAAGCGAAATATTTCTAAAGCAGCATAGCTATAAGAGAATAAAATAGGTGGAGTTTTTAAATAATGCGGAGCTAATTTTGTCAGCCTCTTGATTGCCTGATGTTGAAACCAATAATTACGGGCAATCATGCGCTCCCAGGCTGAAGTTTTTTGTAATTTTTGGCTAATTTCAAACCCAATTAGGGAGAGGTTAAAAGCATGAACTGATGCCTGTTGTAGTGTAGGATGAAAGCGTTCTTTTAGTGCTGTGGTAGGTGAAAAAGGTAAAACTGCGAGTGGAGATTGAGGAGTAACCCAAGCATCGGTAATGAGGTGAGTTAACTGGCCATTTTCATGTAAAGCTCTAGGAATAGCGTAGTGTTCTCTAGCTCCTATTTGGCAACAAATCCAATTGGAAATATTTAGTTTTGAGATGGTGCTTGTCACTGGTTCAAACCTTTCTAATAGTACAATCTCATGGGATATTGAAAGAAACAGTAACAGCTTTTTTGCGTAACTGGAGATAAGAAAGTAAAGATTTACCAGAAACAATCTGACGTTTTTGATGGTGTCGTCTAATTAGCTTAGGAATGGTAAATACACCTTCCGTAATTCCTGCTGTTCTTCCGTGTCTGATTAACCAAATAATACGGTTAATACATTGTGCAATTCCTAACCACCAAAATTGGGCAGGGTATCTTAAATAAGCTAGTAAAGCCTGATTCGTTATGCTGGCAGCAGTGATTTTGGGATTTTCATGATGTTTTAGGGTAGTATTATGAAGCACCCTCAACCAAGAGCTTTCTAAAATTCCCCATTCCATGTTATGAAGGCGTAGAGATAAATCTACTTCTTCCATACCATAGGCTACAGGTAACTCCACATAACCCTGAGTTTGCTGAAATATTTCTTTTCTATATGCACATCCACAACCAACGAAATCTGATACCCAGTTAGCCGTTAATTTATCATCTGTAACTAATTCATTAATATGAAAGATGTTAGCTGTTATAACTGCTGCTTTTGGAAAAGTATTGAAGAGGGCTTGTAGACGATAAAAATAGTCTTTATCTATGGGATAAGAATCATCATCTAAACTAGCCACGATGGAATTGGTAGCATGGGCGATTGCAATATTTCTGCCTCCGCCTGGCCCGACTTGTCGAGGATTTTTAATGATTTTTATATCTTGAAATTTACTTTTTTTCAGACCTTGTTCAGTTACGGTATCATTTCCATCTATATGAATAATGATTTCATTTGGTTGAGGATTACATTCAAAAATTTTTTCTAATGTTTCTAGAAGCTTAGACAACCTATTATAAGTTGGTATGACTACGGTAATATTACAAGTATTCATAGTATTAGCTAGTATCTATACTTAATTACTTTAGCCGGAACTCCAACTGCGATCGCCTTTTCTGGTATATCTTTAGTGACAATGCTACCTGCACCAACTACAGCATCATTGCCAATAGTCACGCCTTTCAGGATGGTAACATTAGCACCAATCCAGACGCGATCGCCTATTTTTGTGGGTTTGGAAACCATCGGTTGTCTTAAAGGTGGTAAAGCTAAATCGAGACCATGATCGTGATCAGTAAGATAACAACCAGGGCCAATACCACACTGTTGACCAATAGTTAACGATAAAGTCGCATCCAGAAATGTATTGCGGTTGATGTAAGTATAAGCACCAATATGAATTTTAGGCTGGGGTAGAGGTTCACCGCTACACAGTAATGTTACACCTTGATCCAAAGCGCAGAAACTTTCGATTTCAATATCATCAAAGTTGCGGGGAATGTCAATCTCTCGCATCCAGACGTAGCCATGTAGTTTTACACCTATAACTCTGTAATATAAGTTACGCCAACGGCTCCCCAAGGCTTGTTGAATTCGCTGTATGAACAGCAGTCCAGCAGCAGTTATTTTCAAGGTTAACTTCCGTGTTCCAAACTACATGACGTGTTTTTTGAGGACAGGATTTGTGCGATCGCTTGTAGTTTACCATGCAACACTAAAGGTAAGGATACCCAACCAGTTGTTGATGTTAAAGATGCAACAATGCCAAACAGTTGTAAAACTGTTAACTTGACATAATCTCCTAAACTACATCTTTGCAGAATTTGCGTCATCACGTAATGACGGTTAACCAAATCCATCTTTGCTAACACACCGGGATTATTTTTATGATCTCCTGGTTGACTGTCGTGAAATATCCGCGCAGTTCGAGCGTTAGCTAACTTCCATTGTTTGCCCACCATCAGCGACAGAGTGAGATCCTCCATCAGAGAATATCCTGTGAAGTTTTTCGGAAACAAGGGTTGCGGTAATGCTTGTCGCCTATACAGAGTGCAAGTAGTATTTAGCCATTCCACAGGCACAATTTCTGGTAAATTCGGCTCATCTTCTGGTAGCAAATTTAATCCAGGTCCGATACATTTACCAGCATAGGTTGTTTCTGAACGACCATGTAGAAAGCGGAACAGGGAACGACTAATTCTTCCTGGTGGTAAATAGCGTTGATTTGTAATCATGGCATTAACACCACCCAGGAGAGGATCACTTTGCAACGCTGTCCACAATCTCGCTAAACAATCTGGCTCTAGTAAAATATCATCATCCATGAGCCAAATAAAGTTTTGGGTAGCGTAAACCATTGCTTGGTTACGTTGAGTAGCTGCACCTATTTCTGTGGCGCGATAGTATTTAATCTGGGTAGCCAGTCCGGGAATATCACTGTGACAGAGATTTTTTGTTTTGTCATCAGTAGAGCCATCGAGGACAATAATCTCGGTAGATTGCACTGATTGTTGTGCCAAGCTGTCAAGTGTCCGAGCTAGGGGAGCGCTACGGTTGCGAGTCGGTACAATAGCAGAAATTGGGAGTAGCATCACCATCTCAGAGCCAATTGCAAATTTTTACTAAAAATACACTAACAGCAATTTATATAAATTTATACCTCAATAATCTTTTGAAATTTGCTACTTGTTCCGCAACATCAAAACCAAGTAGTCGATAAACTAGACGATAAGATTGAGGTGCAGCTTTTCCCGTTGGTAGAAATTCTTTATGAGTATTCGTGATTTTTGTAATCACCTGATTAGCCCAACTTTTATCTGACAACCAGATCATTCTCGCATTTTCAAATCTAGTTTGATTGATAGCATTTTGCCTCGCTCTAGTTATTTGGTTAGTAACTTTGAGATGTTGCTCAATTTTGTCTTGAATAGCTAACAATTGCCGATGGGTTTCTGACTTGTCTCGTTTACAAACTGTTGACTCACTCCACTGGACATAAACAGAACCAGCTTCACCAAAATAGTCAAATTTTTTACCTGCTATCAAAAGACGCAAATACAGTTCATGTTCCTGACAGCATGGCTGATCAACTTTCCATCCTCCCACATCAACAATTGCTTGCTTGCGCCATAAGGGACTACCCGTTTGAGGAAGATACCATCTAGCCAATAAAATCCAAGGGTCATGAGGTTCAGGAATTGGTAAAACTTCTTGCCAAGATTTATCCTGCTGGTGATACTCAAAAATACTGGGACTGTATACGATGTCAGTTTGAGGAACCTGAGAAAGATATTCAACTTGTTTTGCAATTTTATCTGGTAGCAAATAATCATCTGCATCCAGGTATTGCAACCATTCTCCTGTGCTAAGTTCTAGCAATCGGTTTCTGGTAACATTAGCACCTTGATTTGAACCTGATTCCCAACGAATCGCATCACCAAAGCTTTTAATAATTTCTAAACTTCCATCTTTAGAACCATCATCTACAACAATTACTTCTTTATTCTGATATGTTTGATTTAAAGCACTTTCTATTGCCTGAGCAATCCACCGCTCGGCATTGTAGCAAGGAATAAGAATACTGACTTGAGGATTCATAGGTTATTTTAATTGCTAAAAAACAACCAGTCATTTTTTTAAAGATAAATAAATTGCTGGCATTGATGTTTAAATAATTCTTACATTTCTACCAAAATTAACCATTTTTTGAATTAAAAATTTAAAGAAAACTCTTCTTTAATATTTGAAGTCAAAAATCGAGTACGACGTACATTTCCTAGAAAATGACGTATACCATACCAAGATTTATGTGATTTGTATAAAGAACTATCATTGTCGCCATGACTATGGATATATACTGCTCCAGGAAAAGGAAGGACTGTGAGAGGAGTTCCCAATGCTGCTAATCTTTGCTCAATAACTGTATGGCTATGTTTTAGAACAACACATTGACTAATATCTTCTGAATTCAGACTCTTTGGAAATTTTATTACTTGGCTATTAACAATTGCATTTGTTCCGCAGTTAAAATGCTCATCAATATATATCCAACTACTGCCATACCTATATTTATATCCTTTTTTGATAATCCATCCGTTTGTACTCTTATTAGAGTTAGCATATTGAGATAATTTATTACTCACTAAGTCATCAGCGTCCATAAACATAATAAAATCAGTGTTCAACTCTCCTACTCTCACCATTCCTATTTGGAGTTTCTGCCACTTATCTTTCATTGTCAAATCAGTTACAATTTTTGATGGAGGAGGGAAATCAACATTGATAAATTCCACTCTGTCATCATAAGAGTATTGCAATTGAGGCATTTCGTGGCATACTACAATGATTTTAAAATCCGGATCAATTTGCTGATAGGCGGATCTAAGAGAAGTTTCCAATAATTTAGAGACTGTTTCCCAATTATTTGACACCTTTTTTGATTTAAGAGCAATAATAAAACACAGCAAGACTACCGTCCTCCTTAATTTAGCAACGTGTTATCTGATAAATTTGGTTAGTTAATTTTCCTATTTTTTCCCAGTCCAGGCGATCGCACTCTTGTTTAACTAACTGACTTAATGCACTCAAATCTATCTGTGTACTTTCTTTGAGAGCGTGCAGTAAGCCTTGGTTATCTTCTGGTTCATAAAATAACCAATCAGCAGTCCCTATGGTTTCCACAATACCACCAGTACGGGGAGCGATAATTGGTTTCCCATAAGACATAGCTAAAATGATACTACCCGACGTTAAAATTTTCTCAAAGGGAAGCACTACTACATCGGCGGCACTAAAAAAAAGATGTATGCGCTCATCTTCTATAAAATCTCTGTGCAGAATCACCCCTTCTGTTTCAGAGACTTGGGTTGCTATTTTTTCTCCGTAGACAGGATCTAAAGCTTGTCCTGCTATTAATAGGGTGCTTTCTCCCAGCAGGTTCTTATTTTCCCGCCAGACTTGCAATAAACGTTCAATTCCTTTATATGGACGTAACATACCTAAGTTTAGGTAAATGCGCCCTGATTGGGGAAGTCCCAAAGCTTTCCTTGCTTCTAATTTATCAATTGGACTGTTGTAAAATTCTCGATAGTGTCCATGAGGAATCACCTCGGTTTTGAATTTATCAAGCTGATAAGTTTGAGAAAAGTGTTTTAACGCCGATTCATTATGAAAAATAACCCGGTCTGACAGTTTGAGTAAAATCCGTTGAGTCCACTGTTCTAAACCAGGAAACTTAGAATTGTGAGAAGTATAGTCGTGACCTGTCCAGACTAATTTTACACCTCTCAACTTAGTCAGCAGAATATCAATTAAAAATTTAGTAGCATAGATTGATTTATTCAGCCGATTTTCTCCTTTAATATAGGGGCTTAACCAATGAAGATGTAATACATCTATCTTATTTGGATGGTTGTTAATAGCCCTAAAAATAGGTAATACTCGACGGTAGCCAAAGGGAAAGACAACTTCTACTCCTTCCGTTTGCAGTGCTTTTGCTAAGAGTGTTTGATAGGGGTTATCAATGCGGTAATCTGGCATCATCAAAACTCTTAAGTTTTCTGACGAAGGAGTATCATTACTCATTTTTATAACTCCTTGAGAAATTTGTTTTGCACCAGATGACGAATCCCCTCGCTATACATCAAGTGTCTAATTTTGCCGACATAATGGCGACAGGGAGAACCATTAATACTACCTTCTAAGTGAACATCATAAGCAGGGGGTAACAGTTCTACACCAAAACGAGAACTGCACAAAGCATAAATTGTCTGCTCAATGCGCCAGAAATACCCAATAATATCAGGAAGTCCCAAAAATTCCTCTATCCAATCAAAAGATAGCGATCGCTTGTGAATTAGTCCCAACCCAGAATTAACTCTCTCTGCTAAATCAAAACCTAAATGGGTTTTGACTTCTTCTGGTTCAACTGTGTAGGAACTGGCTACATCACCATTGAGTGTATTGAGTTGATAGTCTGGATTTTCGATGCGGTTGAGTAGTTCGGTGGGTGCTGCAAAAAATAAGATGTCGCTGTCTAGTAACAACATGCGATCGCTCTCCAAATATGCACCAAAGTCAAATACTTTAGGTGATAAATGATTGTTTTTTCTAAATTCTAAACAACGTGGATATGATGATAATAATGGCAAAACTTTGTTATCAGCTTGTTTTTTGTCAATAATCCGGGCATTGGGAAAATGATATTGTAAAGTAGCGATGTTTTGTTGAGTGAGAGTTCCATCATCATGAATACATAAAGCATATTGACGTTGGGAAAAATGATAAAAAGACTTTAAAGTCCAAATCAAATTTAGCCAATCATTTGCATAAGTAAGAACATGAATTTCACAACTTAAATCGCAAGTATTTACTATTGGACGAGAATTTAATATCTTGTACCTAACTGTATCTCGATAGTAAGCGGTGTGCAGCCCATGTTCATACTTTTGTTTAAATTTGAGAACGAGAGAGCCAATAGACATAGGAAATACACTTTAATTGTCAATGAGTTGACTATTCCGCAATAAAATATCCTGAAGTTTTACTTAAATTATAAATCGTCCCTAAAAATACGTCTTTGATACGTTGACGAAATTGAAAAGTCAATAAAATACCAGGGTGATTTAACATAATCTTGAGTAAATTAAAGTATCTTTTTGCCTTTGGTTCTCCTGTTGTTAAAGAAATTTCCACTTGTTTTAAAAATACAGATTGGTATAGCCACTTGCCCCGTAGTAACCGTTGCTTTTGAGGTGATATTTTTGTTAAATTACTCCAAAGAAATGGATGAACAACCTGAAGTAATTCTTCCGCTACTTTTTCACTTTGATTTGATTTTTGATCAGATGTAAATCGGAAACAAGAAAATTCACTATTGACACTGCCAACTGTACCTTCTGCCTCTAAAATTCTCAACCAATAATCATAATCCATTACGAAGTTGAGTTCCTCTTTAAATAAACCAATTTTGTCTGTTATGCGTCTTGTCCAAAAAATTTCTGGTTGAACAAATTGACATTGCTTCCACCATACATCCCATAAATCTAAAATCTCCTCTAACTTTTTGATCTTACCAAATTGCTCACCAATTTTTTCACCTTCCTCATTGACATAACGACATATTCCGTGTAGCAAGTCAGTATCAGGAAATTGGCGAAAATGTTCAGCAACCTTAAACAGTGTGCCTGGTAAATAATAGTCGTCGCTGTTTAAATAGGCTATAATTTCCCCTGTTGCTTTTGCTAAACCCTTATTAATAGCGTGAGTTTGTCCATTATCAGGTTCACTTACCCAATAAGTAATCCATTGTTCATATCGCTTGATAATCTCAGATGTATTGTCTGTGCTACCTCCATCGATAATGATATATTCTAAGTTAGGGTATCCCTGTTTTATTACTGAGCAAATAGTTTCTTCAATAAAACTACCTTGATTATAACTAGGAGTAATTATACTAATACGTGGAAAAATCACATTACTTATTTTTCCATTATCATTAACTTTTTTACTGCAATTATCAATATTCATAAATTATTGTTGAAAGTTCAAAAAAATATTCATTTTCAGCTAGCTATTTTTTGCATAGCTAATTTTTTACCTTGTTGTGAAGCATCATAAAAACGTCTGCTTCTTGAGTCCATTCGTAATCGCTTATAGAATTCAAATAGCTTTTGGCTTCTGCTTGATTGGTTAGGATATTCTCCCCATATTGCTTTCAAAATCGTGCTTGAACAAGTAATTTCTTTAACTAATTGGAGTAAGTAATCTTCTTGTATACGATGTTCAGGAATTAAATGGGTTAATCCTAAAGAAGTAAATTGTCCTGTACCTAAACCAATCGTACAAGCTGTAAGTGCTAAATCTGTATCACCACATGATGTTAATAACTTACCCTTACGATCTAAATTGGTTCGTTGAGAATCTTGACGTAATAGTTCATTATATTTCTCTGCTACTACTCTACGAACACAGAGTCCTGCTCCACAAGGAACTGTATAATTGTGATGGATCAGATTTGACCATCTATCTGCCTCGAAATCTCTAATAGCTAGAAAATCCCAGTAAGGTTTTGTCCAATCTGGAGGTGTAACTTCAAACTCAGGTTTAATCTTCCCACCCCAAGCACCAATAAAGGGGTAATCTTTACTAATTTTAAGAACTACTTCTAAATAATCATCATCTAAAACATTATCATCATCTACAAAAACTAATATTTCTGCTTTAGCTTCTCGTATTCCCCTTAATCTAGCAGGGGTTAAGCCAAGTTCATCTTCACGAATATGGCGTGAATGCGGATGCCAACTCAGGTCAATTTCTGATGAAAGTAATTCATCACTCACATTATCTATTAGCAGCATTTCCCACTTATTCAAAGATAAACTTTGCTTTTTTAATGCCTCTAATACTCTTGCAAGATAATCTTGTCGGGGGTTATGAGTGCAAATAATTATACTCAAATAAAAATACATAGTATTATTTATTTATGATTTTTCGTGTGTAGAACAATTTTCAGCAAACGTTGACCAAAATCAACCGCAGGGTTGCGAGGTACTTTCTGGCGAATACGTTCGCCTGCTAACTGCCCCATAGCTTGCCAATTGTGTCTTTGCTCCCAAGCACGCTCTATGGCTTCATCGAGATGTTTTACTGTTGGGGCTTCAGCAATAAAGCCTGTTTCTCCATCATCTAAAACCTCTTTGTTACCAGCTACATCAGTGACAATTGCCGGACGACCACAAAGCATACATTCTACCAGTGCTAACGGTAAACCTTCGTAGCGAGAGGGTAATATTAAAGCATGGTGAGACTGCCAAATATCTTCTACGTTACTCACATGGCCAGCAAATTTGATTTTTGATTCCAGTTGATATTGAGATACAAGTTGTTTTAGGGTTGTTTCCATCGGACCGGAACCAAATAAGCTGATTTGAAGCGGGCGATCGCGCCACTTTTGCTGTGATAGCACATCGACGAGCAAATCTTGACCTTTGGCACGGGGATCAAGTCGAGCAACACAGGCTAGTCGCCAGGGAGATGATTCTGTTGGTTCAGTCCAGGGAGGGGCTGCATCATAGTTGACTTGAAAAGGATTACAGACTATTTCTGCATTAGTTAAGGATGTAGCAATTTGTTTCTCAAATAAATGTTGATTCCCTTGAGAGACAAAAAAGCACCGCATTGCCGACTGAAATATTTTTCGGCTTCTTTGTGCTGTTTCAGAGTCAGTCCAAAATATTTCAGCATTTGCCTGCCCAACTGTAACGAAAGGAATGCTTTGTTCGAGACAGACTGATGCAAAATATTCAAATTCAATATCAGTAATAGCACCAGAGGATAGACAGACAAGATCGGGTTTTATCTGTAGTAACCAATTTTGAAATAACCTGTGGGTCATGTCAATCGGCTGTAGCAGCTTCAACCGTTGAAAAACTCGCCTTAATAGGGAGGGTGCTATATACCGACGGACTTTAACTGCTACACCAAGGCGTTGAAGTTGTGTGAGTTGTGGTCTGGGCTGAGGATAGTCCCTGACAGATGCACTGATCGTATGACCTTGACTAGCTAGCCAGATAGCGGTTTGTGACCAGAGTTCTTCCGAACCACCCCAGGGGAAACCTGCCATTGTTGAGACAAAAGCAATTTTGAAGGTCATATTACTTGGACATCTTGAGGTCAGTAGAAACAGTCACAATATTAATAGTTGGGGTTAGTTTTAGCCAATTATAAAATGCTGAACTTTGGATTTCAGCCGCTTTACTTTACTAAAAACACGATCGCTTATGGTAGGTTTACGGCGATCGCGTCTAGCTAAAACTGGATGGGGTGGAGGCAGAGGTATCTTTCTAGGTATAGGTATGGGATAACGAACGGTAGAGCGATCGCTCAATTCAGCAATCACATTCAACCAGCGTTGATAACAAACTTCTTCACTATAGTTTTGAGTAATTAATAATTTTGATGCTAGAGAACATCGTAACCATAAATCGGGGTTATTGGCTAAATTAATAATCGCTGTAGCGGCTTGTTCCGGGGTATCGTCAACTAACAACCCTGTTTGGGTATGCTTCACGATTTCTGGAATACCACTGGGAATTGATCGCACCACAGGAACAACACCACTGGCCATCCCTTCTAGTAAAGCCACTGGTAAGCCTTCATAATCGGACATCAATAATAAGGCTTGACATTGAGCAAGTTGGGCTTGAACTGCGGATGGTTCTAAGCGACCTAAAAAATGAATGCGATCGCCTAATCCTTGGGCTTTTACCCATTCCTCGGAAGTGGTTCGCGCTGCCCCATCTCCTAGTATTAAGCATTCAATGCGGGAGTCAAGGCGGCAGGCTTGCACCATAGCTGCTAAAACTAAGGAAATGCGCTTTTGCTCTTCCACCACTCGACCGCTAAAGGCGACGCGAAAAGGTGAGTCAGAGAAAGAAGCTGTATGAGGAGATAGTGGTGTGCCAGAAGGAACAGTGTAAGTGTATTTTGCTAAGTGTTTCTCTTTTGCTAAATTGCATATATACTCTGAGACACCAACCAGCATTCCTCCACTGGTTTCTGGGGTAACCATTTCAGCAATTGCCCAATACAGAGGATCATCAGACCTCATTGACAAAGCCCAAGGTAAACCAAATCGACCAGCAATAGATCCGGCGTAATACATTGATTCTAGACATTGGGGTAAGAAGATTTGCGGTTGATGACGGTTGAGAAATGCGAGTATGCCACGAACGTCGTCTTCAGTAAATAATGAGCGCGTTTCAATTTCAACAGAAATTCCAGCATCACGCAGGCGAGACAATATGCTGGACTCCTCTATATCTTTCCCGAAGTGATGAAGCAAAAGGTTAACGGGAACACCATCACTATGAAGACGTAGCAACATCCTCTCTAACCAAGATGTAACGCCACCGACATCGTTTTTAGCACTATAATGTCCAAATGCTATTGGCTTTGAGAGCGATCGCAATTTATCTAAGGGATACATATTCAGTTACTTCAGTAGTGACGCTTTCGAATATTGACTAAAGGACTCCGTGATTTTTCTAGATCAAGGAGTATTAGAGGATTGAAATTAGGGCGATCGCCTATTTGCCGACATCAACATTGGTTATCGATTTTTAGGCTTGCGATGAACTACGAAATGTCAATGGGGCTGGGTATCAAATTAGGTATAGAAGGCGATCGCAATTTATCTGAGATGTTCACTATCTAATAAATTCACATAATTTTTTATAAGCCTAGAAATAAACAAACCTACATTATTCATTCACGAAATGCAAAAACATCTAATCTCAAGTCTTTAGCATTATACACAGGTCGAGAGATAAAAGGTTGTTGCGCAGTACTCTCGTCAAGAACATGAATTCTAAATCCTGCATCTTCTAGCAAAGAGAAGAATTTACCAAGGTTTTGAGGTTTATCTATAAATGAGTGATACTCAACAAACATATTTTCTACATTATGCAGTAGGTCTTTACAATCAAGTAAAACTTCTAGTTCAGCCCCTTCGATATCAACTTTTAACATACTGCATGGTTGTTGAAGGTAATCATGAAGACGCTTGACAGGGATAGTTATTTTCTCCTTGTCTTCTGTTACTTCTTCTGCCAACTCAGCAATATGCCCACCATCAGTACCATTTGCTAGAAATTCTAATTCACCTTCAAAAGTCCAAAGTCCTGCCTGAATAAGAGTTGTAGAAGAAAATTCCTTACAGTTGATACTTAGTAAGTCAAAAATCTCTGGATCTGGCTCGAATGCAATAATTTCTGCATCAGGAAAAATCTTTTTCCAATAGTATATAGTAGCTCCAATATTTGCTCCACAGTCAATAATCCTTGGGGTCTGTAGATCTGTGGTAAATTTACAATATTCTTGTTTAAAAAAACAATTATATACTTGCAAAACAGATGCTGCATCAACACTAATGATTTTTTGGCCAAGCAAATTAGTCTCACATTTAATTTTTCTTGGAATAGAACGAAGCCTTTTGATTTCTTGATTAATCTCTATATCTGTGTCTGCTTCTCTAGTAGCAAAGATAAATTTTGATTTTCTAAAAATATTTAGCAGTATAGGAGGAGTTGCTAAAATAGTAAATTTTTTAAATGTACTGATTAACATTGATAATCTCCTTTTTTATCCCGAAACCTTAGCAATCTTGCTGGAACTCCTGCCACTATGGAATACGGAGCTACATCTTTCGTGACTACGGCGCCAGCAGCAATTACTGAGCCTTTACCAATTCGAACACCATCCAAAATTACACAACGAGTTCCAATCCAAACATCATCTTCAATAATAATTCCCTTTGTAGACAAGCCCTGATTCATAATGGGGACATCTATTGTTTCAAAATTATGATTGGCAGATATTAATGTACAGTGGGCTGCTATTCTAGTCATCTGACCTATGCTGATACCGCCATGACCGTAAACAATAGTTCCAGGATTGAGACTAACTTGATCTGATAATATTATGTCGCCGCCATATGTCGCAATTATGCACCCACTATGAATCAGACATTTACTACCTATTGAGATAGAACCATTTGGATTATTCAAAAAGTTATCATCAAAATTCAAGTAAGAACAAGCTAATGTAACATTAGAGTGAACTTCAGTAGCAAAGCCAATTGAAATTCCACTATGTGCTAAAATTTTACATTTACTTGAAATTTTCACTCCTGCTCGTTTCAACTTTTTAAGCCACAGATATCTCTTTAAATATAATTTAAGTTCCATTATAAATATTTAGTTTATGATCACTTAGGTATAATCCATTCTCTTGGCTGAAAATATAAAGAATCAATCGTATTCTGGGATGTATTTTCTATTAGTTCAAACTGGTGCGATTCAAGTACATCTAATATGAAGTGTCCTTCGAGACTGATATAGATTTTCGCATCGTAAAATCCTTCTTTCAAGCAAAGAAATGGGAAAAATAAATTGATTTCATGAATGCCTTCATCAAGCGCAAAAACATTTTCGTCAGTATAAGAACTAAGTCGCAAAACTTTCTGATTCATATTTGCTCTGTCATGAATCAGAATCTCTACTCTCAGCCCTTCCAAAAACTTATTTGCCTGAATTTTAATTTTTAAAATTGTGGGTAAGCCAGAACGTATATTATTGTTGATTGCATTTCCTTCTAGATCACAGAAATCGATAGATAAAATTTTTGCAATGTCCGCATGAAAACGATTAGATGTTTCACGATTATCATCTCTGGACTGCTTTAAACTATCTTTTTTTTCTGATAAAAGTTGATTTTCATAAAAACTGACAACTTCTTTGGGTTTTCCTGATGTTATTAGCTTACCTTTAGATAAATATATTGCAGAAGATGATACTGCAAGAATCGCATTAGAGTCGTGTGAAACCAGAATGAATGAACAAGTTTTTCTTAACATTGCTAAATGTCGATAACACTTAGCTCGAAATTTCATATCGCCAACCGCCAAGACTTCATCAATCAATAAAATATCTGGTTTTGTATGAATCGCACTAGCAAACCCTAACCTCGCCGCCATGCCCGAACTATAACTCTGCACTGGTGCATCAATGGCTTCCCCAATCTCCGCAAACTCTACAACCTGATCAAACCGTTCATCAATTTCCTGCTTTGATAAGCCCAAAATTGACATATTCACATAAATATTTTCCCGTCCCGTCAAAATTGGGTTAAACCCAGCTCCCAAGGCAATCAACGGCGCAACCCGCCCCTTAACCTCTACCGAACCATGATCCGGCTTAATCAAACCACTAATAATCCTGAGCAGCGTTGTTTTCCCTGCACCATTCGCCCCCACCAAACCCAACGCCTCACCCCGGCGCAGTTCAAAACTGACATCATTCAGCGCCCAAAACTCACCCTTGCGTAACTCTACATCTGTTCGCTGAGCGCCAAACACCTCACCAGCTATATCTTGTATCCCATAAAAGAGCGACTTCTTCAGATCTCGACAAAACCGCTTAGATACATTTTTCACCGATAAAACAACTTCGTCATCTTGTGATTGTTCAAAAGTGTCTTGATCAGATGTCAGCAAAGTCATAGCTAGTAATAAATATAAAATTAACTACAAATACAATCAGGGGATAAATTACGAACTCATCCGCTCTACAACAAACGGAATTGCCAAGCGATACCATACCCAAGCTATTAGTAACAACCCAAACGCCAAACCACTAACACCCCAAAAACCAGCTGGGTTAGTAACCATACCACTCGTCGCTAAATCCCGTGTCGTCACCAACAAAGGCGTTACCGGATTCAAATTAACAACCGTAGCAAACAATCCCTCCTTAGGAACCGGATAAATCACCGGCGTCAACAATAACCAAGGAGACACAATCAGAGGTATAGCCTTGGACACATCTCCATACAAAGCCCCAAGAGGAGCTAGGAACAACCCGATGGCCGTACCCAACATTACTAAATGAACCAAAGCTACTGGCGCAAGCAAGATACTCCAAGGCACGGGAATCTGGAACCAAACAAACAAACCCAAGATCAAAATTAACTTAATACCAAAATTAAAAAATACTTCCCCCAATTTAGCTAAAATAATCGCCTCCCTCGGAAAGTTGATTTTTGCCAGCATTGGTTTAGCCGCCCCCACAGCCCCAATTGGACCATTTAATGATTCCACAAAAGTTTGCCAGAGTGCCATGCTAAACATTACATAGGCCGGATAGGGAATTTCAGTCTCTCCGATATTTACCGCCCCAGCATTGCGCGCAACCAGCAACCCTGCCGCCGTAATCATGGGGGGTAAAAATGCCCACAACACCCCAAACAAAGACTGTCGATATTGAGCACTAATATCTCTCACCAATAAGCGCCATGCGAGCTCCCTAGAAGCCAGTAAATCCCGTCCCATCTCTCGAAATAATTGCCATGGGTGGCGAATGCGACTTTCTGACGTATATACAACTCGCTGAGAAAATGTCCTGTTTTTCTTCATTTTGAAAAAATTAGACTACAGTATCAGCAGTAACACATTCTTGAAGCACTGTACCCTTTAAATAAAGCGTCTCGGGAGAAATATCAATTTCATCCATGCTCCTAATCCCCTAATCCACCTGCACCAAAAATCCATCCAAATCAGCCACCACCGCAAAATCCAATAGCGCCTCGCCCAGTTCCTCCAATTGCCCCACAGATAAACATCGAATTTTTTCGCTCTGTGATGCAGATAATTCCCCAAAGCGCCGTTTCAACTGACGCATCACCAAATTTGCTGCCTCCTCCTGACGACCTTCTTGAAGACCTTTAGCAATGATCTCTTGGTAAAAGCGAGAACGAGTAATATCTGTCTGTTTCAGATCGAGAATTTCCATAATCATTTCCTGGGTCAAATCTGGGTATTTATTTGTCAGTATAGTCTCAATCAAACTCAATCGACGGTCAAATTCCGCCTCCGTTTCTGCCGTCTTCAACAGGGTTTGGCCGAGCTGCATACTTCGCTGCTTCTCTGTCGTCAACAACTGCAACAGCATCAAATTAGGACTCAAGTCTGACCTGTCTTTCAGGTCACTCAAGTACAGTCGCGTTACCCGCTGCTCTAATAAATCTTGATAGGGTAATTCCGAACCTAATCCTTGTCCTCTACTCCGTAAAATCAGTAGTCCTCGCCAGTCACAGTCAACATTATACTGGTACAAATAAACGAATAATTGCGCAAAATAGCGACCATAAAACCGCTCATCGGCTTGCATTTGCGCCTCTGCAAACACGACTGGAATCCCGCGCTTTTCAGTGACGGGCAAAAACAGACCATCCAGGCGAAATTCCTTTTCCTTAACGACGGGGGCGCTGTAGGCAAATTCCCAGTCAGGATCAATACCAGGGATTAATTCTGCCAACATCCCTGGCTGGGATAAAAATAATTCGTAAAACCATTTGTCTGTTTTCATCTGGGTGGCTCTGATTCTTCCCCCAATGTTCTTTAAATTCTTGGAGAGCTGGCGATTTCCGTTTTCACGGCCTGCATCTGGCTCCCTAAGCGTTCTAGACGATGCAATTCGTTTTCTAAGTCAATGATAATCTCGGCGATCGCCACTGGTGTGATTGCTCGCATATAGACATTCTCCCATCCGCTTCACTTTAGCGAGAAACGAAGCATCCACTAAAGGGGCTGATGAGAATAAGGCCAGACAATTTAGCAAGCAATAACTTATTCCATGGCTCCTACAATTCTTAGGCGAGATCTGGCCAAAACTCAGGCGACAAGACTTCAGCGAGGCTAAACGGACAACTTTCTGGAAATTGTTCATCTGGTAAATCCGTTGCGGCGATCGCTAGATCCCGCGCTTCCGACCAACTTTCCGTCATTGCTTCCTCTAAACGAGACTTGGGACCTGGATTACGCCGTAACAACTTTTCAATGGTAGTGCGCTGAACCCGAATGGTGGCGCGCCAACTATTAGAACGTCGCCAGTGCTGTATTTGCCATTTGAGGAGATGGGCAATCAATTGTACTAACCTTGATTCTAGATTCTAGTTGATCATAATGTCGTTTCCCCAAATCATCGAGCTCCTCGATTAGATGGCTTAAGTCTAATTCATGAAATTTTTTGTGGCGTAGCAATTCACATTGTTGTGCTGTCCATGTATAAAAATCAGTGTCATATAACGAAGAACTCATGATGCCAATTCCCCAATTTTTTGGATTAAGTGACTTGGGGCGATCGTCCTTGATATAACTGCCCTGAAAACCATTACTCTCAATGGATTAGAAAATTGCCTAAGGCCAATAATTGGTATCTCGAACTTGTTCAGTCTAGGCTGATGTTTAGCCCAGGTAAAACCTCTTCTCCAGATAAGGTCGCCGGTAAATTGACGATTTGTATGGTTTGATTGGGGCGATAGATTTCCACCTGTTTTTGTTGTGGATTAATCAACCAACCTAGCCTTAAACCAGAGCCTAGGTATTCCTGCATTTTATTCTGTAAGGGTTTTAAGCGATCACTTTTTGACCTCAGCTCAATGACAAAATCTGGACAAATTGGCGGAAATCCTTCTCGTTCTGCGTGGGTTAGTTTTTCCCAGTTGCATCGGGAGACCCAAGCCACATCAGGGGAGCGATCGCCGCCCTGGGGCAAGCTAAATATTGTGGAAGAACTAAAAACAATTCCGAGTTGACTCTGATCATTCCAGAGAGAAACTTTGAAAATAAGATTCGCTTCTTGGGCACCGCTTTCACCCCCAACTGGAGACATAATAACGAGCTTTCCTTGGGGGTCTCTTTCTAAGTTGAGGTCAGGATTGTTTTGGCAGAGCTGATAAAATTGCCCTCGATTTAACGAAACAATTGGCTGAAGGTCTAAAACGGTAGCCATAATGATGCAGATTAGAGGAGTAAGCTAATTTTAACAACTTGTTCTCATTGAGGCGATCGCCCTCTAGAGGATCACTCACCAAGGGAAATAACGCGACTTAACACATCTTCGATATCGTAGGGGCAATCTTTAGGAAAATCTAAATCCGTTTCCCGGATCGCGTCAGCACGGGCAAGCCGATACATTTTTGCTAGGGATACCTCATCATTAAGATAGCGTCGCAGACTCGGACTGTCCTCAAGATATAGTTCAATATTACTTCGTTCTCGATCAATCGTATTTCGCCAACTGCGAGACCGTTTTTGGGGCTGATGATCCCACTTTAATAGGTGGTGTAAAATCAGCCGGATACTGCTAAGGAGGTGATCGCGTTCTCGCTTGGACAAATCCCGCACCTCTTCTACCAAGTTTTCAATATCAAGGGCCGTAAAATCCCCAGCGGCAAGAAGATCGGCCATTGTTTCTGCCCATTGACTAAAGTCTTTTTCGTACAGTTGTTCCATGGGAGTGTAAGTTTTTTTTGTTTTAGTCTAGCCGGATGTTGAGGATGACAAGCAAGGCGATTGCCCTTAGGAGAACAGGTCGCCATATTCCGCCAAGAGGGCCAAAGCTTCTCTTAATGCCCGTCGGTTTCGGTCGGTTGGGTCGAGCTGGAATTGTATTTCGGCAATACGGCATCGAGTTTCGATTCTAGTTCGGCGAGCCTCGCGTTCTCTTCTCTCAGCATTTTCAGTCTCTGCTCGTGTGCGATCCTCGCTTCTTTGTTGCTCTGCCTCAACTCTTCGTTGCTTTTCTTCAGCCAAGCGGTTTGTTTCTCGATTTCGACGGTTCCACTCAACGCCGAAATTAGCCAATGTAGCCAGGAGGGCCGCCACAGTGAATCCATTGCTCCACTGTCTGGGGTTGGCAATGAGTCCGAGGAATTCAAAGTCGGTTTGGTCATAGAACCTCAAAAAGGCGATCGCGATCAATAACACCGTTAAGACGGTTGAGGGCAATAATGCCAGGAAATTTAACCACATCTAAGGCTAGGGGAAGATAATTTTATTTTAATAGTTCATTTGGCGATCGCCTTTCATCAAACCATCAGAAGAATTAGTGAAGAATGATTTCACTTTAAGGGGTAGAGCCCTGGGCGATCGCCACTATCAAAAGATCCCCTTTAAGTCTTTGTCTATTACCGTTTGACGGAATTTTGCAACACCTCTAAATATTGCGCTGCAATTCGCTGCGGTGTGAAGTTCTCTTCTAAATATCGGCGTCCTGCTTGGCCCATACCCTCTGCCAAGGGGCGATCGCCTGCCAACTGCCGAATGAAATCTGCTAGCCCTTGGCCATCCCCATTGGCGATCGCCCGGCCACAATTTGTTTTCTGCACTAGATCTTTTAAATAGCTCTTAGGCGGACAGACCACGGCAATGGGCCGACCCGCTGCCAAGGCTGAATAAAGCTTGCTCGGTGCTAACAGGCGTTCCATCCCCGGACTCAAACTCACTAACGACAAATCACAGGCCGTCAAGGAATAGGGCAACACTTCTTTATCTTGGTAGGGCAGCAGCAGCAGGTTCGATAACCCCAACTGTTCGCGCTTTTCCATTAACACCTGCCGCTTGGCACCATTGCCAATACAGACAAACTTAATCGGTTCATCCTTGAGTAAAATGGCCGCTTCGAGGAAGGTTTCAACATCGTGGCAACGGCCCAGATTGCCAGAATAGAGCACCGTAAATGGCTGAATCAGTCCGTACCGCAGGGCAAACCAATTTTTTTGTTTGGGGATCGGCACGATTAAGTCCGGATTTGCCCAACTGTGGATCACGCTGACCTTTGACTCGATCTCCGGGCAGAGTTGGGTAATATGTTGCTTTTTCGCTGGGCTTAACACCACAATGCCCGTCGCCCGTCGCCACACCCTGAGGTTCATATTTTGCCAAAATCGCGCTAACCAGTGCTGTTCTGGGATCACGCCAAGCTTAACGGCAATATCGGGGTAGAGATCATAGAGCAGACAAACATAGGGCACTCGGAAAATCAGGTTCGCAAAGTAACCCACGATGGGTAAAAAGGGAGGGGCCGTCGTAATCAACAGCAGTTCTGTTTTGCGCCCACATCCGACGAGATGGAGCACTGTCCGCAATAGGAACAAAATGCCATTGATCGCTTTGCCGCGAATCCGCTGGGGCCAGAGCTGTGCTGTCCGCGATCGCCTGACTTTCAGACTATCTACTTGCTCAAGGCGTGGAGCATCTGTCGCTTGAAAGGCGTATCCGGGTTGCCCCGTAAAGATATCAACATCTAAACCTTGCTGGCTCAGGTGCCGCGTCAATTCCTCGATGAGCTGACCTGTCGGGGCAAAATCAGGGGGGAAAAACTGGGTGAGCACCATTAAGCGGAGTTGTGGTTCATTCCTAGCCCCAGAAGACTGATTAATAGTTGGCTGGGAACGGCTAGAAACCAAGCGCTTGAGGTAATGAACAAACAACATAGATAAACTTTTTTTAAAGGGGAGATAAAGCTAAAGATTGGATCGGCGAAGCAATGAACCCATGCACTTTTGCTTCATCTTCACCATTAGGCGATCGCTGAACCATTAACCAAAAAGGCGATCGCCCTACACGCAAAGCTTTCTAAGCCACGTTTTTAGTGATCCCCTTGTAGCTGGGAGATCGTTGCGCGGCAATGCAGCAAGCTTGGGTTGTGAAAAAAATAGACAGACGAATCCTGGGACTGTTCTACCCTAGACGCCGAACTGATGGCATTGCTAGTAGTAGAAGCAGGGTAGAGAAACTGAGATCAAATAGACCATCGAAGCTCACTCTACGGTGGGAAGCCTTCATCGCTCCCTCATGCTTTCTTCATAATTTCTTCAAACTGTATCCTATCTACGCTAATTGGTCGAGGTCAATTTACGAAGCGGAAATCTTTGATTGTGGTAGAACCCTGACATTGCGATTGGCGGCGCGTAAACTCGCTGACAGAAGGATTGCCTTGAACAGAAATTACGCCAGTTGCCTGTTGCCATAGTTCAGGAGAGGCCAACGATAACTGATATTCGCGATCGCATTTGCGGACATGATACCATTTCGTTTCTTGACAACACTTACACCAAAAGGCTTCTAGCCACTCCCCATCTAAGGGCACAGTCGTTTTTGTTGCAACGAGTAAAAGTGCCTTGCGCCGACTGAGCCCCCGGCTTTGGAGATGATCCGGTTGGTCGGCGTAAATTCGGTGTTTCTGACTCACACTATCTAAGTAGCACTGGTGAATCGGGCAAAAGATAGCACGGCGCTTGGAACGCTTACGGTGGCGATCGCGGCGCTTGGTCGATGATTGTTTGCCTAAACTTCTATTGTCTAGGGAGACAGGATGAGAATTCCGGTTGATTGGTTTCATGACGCAGAATGAATGTAGACCCAATTGCCGAGACAACTTGATTGGTAAACAAAACGCTAAAAGGATAGTGATTGCTTGCCACTTAACACATACTACTCATCGACACTATTCCTAAGTGTCTAATTTAGAGATTGGTATCAGTCTCAACCATTAACATTAGCCTGGCTCATCTAATCGTTATACTGACAATTTTAGAATAAGCACCTATAATGTCTGGCGTCTGGATTGAATTTGCTTTCTTTTTGTCATCGGTTGCTCACTTTTAAACCTGTGCCCTATGGTAGTGAGACTTTACAGTAACTTTACAATAGGATTTAAATAAATTTTCTCCCTTTTGAATCGATCAGCATTAGCCTGCCCCTAATTTGGGGTCGTCTGTAGATAGCTGTGTTGTTAGCAGATTCTGAATCCTTGGGTCAGAATATAAATTCCAGGAGCCTTGCTCAATGCAATTTTTTATCCTGTTTTGTACGTCAGTCTTCATCCTAATTCCTGGTAGTTTCAGCGCTGCCGCTGCTGCCGACAGGTCTGATTTTTCAGAAGATGGGGCGATGCAAGCGCAAACTCCACAACGGATCCACCTATCGTCGAGTGCTTTGCCGGCAATGGGCGTTGATCGAAACTACATTCTCGGTGTGGGTGATCAGTTAGAAGTTGAAGTCTTTAATGTGCCTGAATATAGCGGTAGTCAACGGGTGCTGGCCGATGGCTCCCTTAACCTCCCGGCCATTGGTAAAGTGCCGGTTGCGGGCTTAACCATCGAAGCAGCAGAAACGGCGATCGCCACCCGCTACCAGTCAGAATTACGCTATCCCAGAATTACCCTTGTCCTGCAGCAACCCCGTTCTTTCCAAGTGACCCTCTCCGGAGAAGTCAATAGTCCCGGTGCCTATACCCTAGACGGAGGTCAGTTTCCCACCCTGGTGCAAGCCATTCAGGCCTCGGGAGGGCTCACCTATGCCGCCAATTTACGACAAGTGCAAATTCGTCGCCTCAGCCCATCTGGTGCAAGGCAGACCGTCGCCGTTGACCTCTGGGAACTGTTACAAAACGGCGATGCAAGCCAAAACATCGCCCTGCGAGATGGGGATGCAGTTTTTGTACCCGCAGTGGAAACGGTGAACTTAACCGAGTCGGCTCAACTAGCAGCCTCAAATCTAATTGGTACCCCTGAAACCTTAGACATTGGTGTTGTTGGCGAAGTATTTCGTCCAGGTATCTATCGATTAACGGGCGGCGCCTCCCAAACCAACCCCACCGTCTCCCAAGCCATTCGGGAAGCGGGTGGGATCAAGCCCTCCGCTGATATTCGTCAAATTCAGGTGCGACGTCTGACCCGCAGTGGAACATCCCAAACCATTGACATTGATTTTTGGGAACTGTTTCAATCGGGAGATTTGACCCAAGACTTAGCCCTCCAACAAGGGGATACCATTTCTATCGCCACCGCTGCGGCCCCATCCGATGCCGAGGCGGCCCAAATTGTGGCCACTAACTTGTCCCCCGATCAAATTCTCGTTAATGTGGTCGGTGAAATCGAGAGTCCTGGTGCTGTTCGCGTTCCTGCAAATACGACATTAAACCAAGCCGTGCTGGCCGCTGGAGGACTGACAGATCGCGCCCGCAACGATGTGGAATTAATCCGTCTCAATCCCAATGGCACCATTGTCCAGCAGCAGTTTGAAATTGATTTTTCTCAAAACGTCAATGCCGAATCCAACCCAATTCTTTGGAACAACGATGTCATCATCGTGGATCGGAATGCAACGGCTAGCTTTACAGATGGACTCTCACGCATTTTAAGTCCACTGCGCAATCTTTTGCCTTTCGGTTTCTTATTTTAAAGATGAATTTTTAAGAATTAAATTTATAAATTAAGCGCGAAACTACCATGGATAAACAAGATACCAATAACGCTGTTCTCGAATATCAAAATAACGGCCATAAAAAAAATGGTGCAGTCGCCCCAATACCGTATCCTGTCTCTCCTCTATTGCAACCAGTAGACTACGGCGATGACTTCGATTTCCGCCAATTTTTATCCGTGATGCGGCGGCGAGCTTGGTTAATTCTGGGGGTGATAACCGTTGGCATGGGGGCAGTTACCTTCAACACATTTTCCCAAGAAAAAATCTATTTATCGAAGTTTCGTTTGTTAGTTGAACCCGTCAATTCCGACAATAGTGTTTCTGACCTAGCCCGGAGCCTGCCCGGAAACTTTGGTAGCGGATCCGGTGAATTAGACTACGCCACTCAAATTCAGGTTTTACGCAGTCCCGAATTACTGCAAAAAGTGATTCAACCACTGCAGCAACAATATCCTAACCTTAACTACAATACTCTACTCAGTAATCTCAGTATTACCCGACCGGGAGAGACAAAAATTCTCGAAGTCAGCTATCAAAATCCAGACCCTGATCAAATTGAAGCAGTGTTAGAACAGCTTAGCTCGGTGTACCTGGAGTACAGCTTGGCCGATCGCCAAACCAACGTTAGACAAGGTCTGCAGTTCATCGATGAACAATTACCCGACCTCCAACAGGAAGTGGATACTCTGCAGGCAGAGCTTCAACAGTTTCGTCAAAACTACAATTTCACCGAGCCGGAAATTCATTTCAATCAGCTTGCCCAGAAAGCAGCAACCTTAGAGCAGCAGCGCTTCCAGTTGCAACAAGAGATGGCCCAGGCCCAAACCCGCCTCCAATCCCTCCAAGGGGACAGTGGAGCTTTAGCGGCCCTAGAAGATTCACCAGCCTATCAGCAGGTTCTTGGTCAACTGCGGTCGATCGAGGCGAACATTGCCAAAGAATCGACACGTTTCCAAGAGGGGAGCTTAAATATTCAAGTGTTGAGGGAAGAACGCCAGAATTTACTGCCGATTCTACAACAGGAGGCGGAACGGGTGGGGGCAACCCAAGTGACAGATGCCGCCAATCAACTCCGCATCTTACAAGCTCGGATTCCATCCCTTAATCAAGCTCAAGCCGAAGTCGAGCAATCTTTTCAGAATCTCGCTGTTCTAAATCGGCTATATACTGATCTCCAGCGGCGACTCGGAATTTCAACGGAAGCATTGACAGAGCTTCTAGCAAGACGCCAAGCTCTACAAGTGCAAGCGGCACAAACGGAGATTCCATGGGAAGTCATTGAAGATGCCACCCGTCCCAACTTACCGATCTCCCCTAATATTCAACGGAGTTTGATGCTGGGCTTTATTGCTAGTTCGGTATTGGGTGTCGGCGCTGCTTTGCTGCTCGACAAGCTCACTGATGTTTATTACTCCCCAGATGATCTGAAGAATCGGACAAAGCTACCACTCTTAGCCAATATTCCCTACGAAGAACAGCATGGAATGGCCGGGACAGCGGCATCGTCTTTGCCACCAATGCTGCGTGTCCAACGTTGGCTAGCTTCTTTGATTCCGGCTTCAACGACTCGGACATGGCAAAAAATGACTGGTGGAGATCAGCCCTATGGCTATGGCTATGGCTATTATGGTACGTCTGCCTTTTCTGAATCCCTACGGGTGCTACACACCAATCTAAAATTACTGAGTGCCGATCGCCCTTTACGTTCGGTGATTATTGCTTCGGCTTTGCCGGGGGATGGCAAATCAACAATTGCCCTGAACTTGGCACCAACGGCGGCGATTCTCGGTCAGAAAGTATTACTCGTTGATTCTGATATGCGGCGTCCCCAGGTTGCTCAGCGCCTCAATTTAAATCAAAAGCGGGGTCTCAGCACTGTAATTACAAACAATAGCAACGAGACTGAAATCGATAACTATTTACAGAAACCAATGCCCTTGGTAGATTTTTCGGTGCTGCCAGCGGGGGATCTGCCTCCTGATCCGGCAAAATTACTCGCCTCTCAAAAGATGCAGCATTTGGTTAAGGACTTTGAGCGTACCTTCGACCTCGTTGTCTACGATACGCCGCCAGTGCTTGGACTTGCGGATGCCAGTCTGTTGGCCTCCCATGCCGATGGTGTGATTTTAGTGGTCACTTTGAATAAAACTACGCGTTCAGCCGTTTCCCAGGCGATCGCCACCTTTAAGCAAGCCAATATTCCAATCTTAGGACTTGTTGCTAACAGCCAAACCAAAGGGACGTCCGGTAATTCCTACTCCTACTACGGCTACAAGTCCAAAAACAATTAATCATTAAATGGTTAGTAGGCGATCGCCCACTAATCTTTTAGTTCCTGTATTAACCCTCTCACACCAGGAGGGGAAATTTGTATTTCCAGCTTTTTTCTGGGGAACAGTTCTGAGGAAAGTTCTACACTTGCACTTGAGCAACACCCAAGCAAAGCAATTCACAAAACAGGGTACTACTCAACAGCGCTCAAGATTCGTTGCTGAAAACCCCCAACCGATCCATGACCCACCTATGATGGAAAAAAGAGTCATAAATACTTCTAGGCACCTTCATTCCAGTTGCTTGAGTCGTTGTGGCCCATTGCAACAGGTCATTTTTCCTTCAGGGCAAACTTTTGTCGCGTTTTACCTATGCTTGATCTCACTTCCTACAAATCCGTTGAAAAATGCCTCATTAAAGACCCTATTATGCTCGCGGCGGAGACCACCTTGCTTGAAGCGGCAAACACCATGGCGAGTTTAAAGCGCACCTGTGAGTTACAAGACAAAACAAGCGATGCCCTAGAGGTCAATAGTAGCCGCGCCAGTTGTATTCTCGTGATGGCAGGCCAGCAATTACAGGGAATTGTGACCGAACGCGACCTCTTGAAATGGGTCATCCTAGATCAAAATTGGCAGCAGATCACCCTAAAGCAAATTATGACGACCCCTGTCATCTCTCTGACTTGGGATCAGTCTTTAACACCCCTGCATATTTCTCAACTGTTGCAAAAACATCGGATTCGTCACTTACCAGTTCTAGACACAGAAGGTAAGCTATTTGGCTTAATCACCCACCGCTTACTGCGTGGTGTCATTGAACCGGTGCATTTGCTGCGCCTGCGATTTGTCACAGAAGTAATGGTGAGTCGCGTGGTCTACGGTGCCCCCCAACAATCCATGTGGCACTTGGCTAAGGTGATGATGGAATGTCGCGTGGGTTCAATTGTCATTGTTAAGCCCCATCCGACCCTCGAACAGGCTTGGTTTCCCCTGGGGATTGTCACGGAACAGGATATTTTGCATTTACGTTCCCTGGATGTGGATTTGCAAAAAATCACAGCGGAACAAACCATGACCCGGCCAATCAAAATTGCGGTGCACCGTTCTCTGATCGAGGCTAAACAACTGATGGAACGGCACCAAACCCACCGCTTGATTGTGGTTGGGGAGCACCACGAACTCCTGGGGTTGGTGACCCAATCGAATTTGCTGGAGGCGATGAACCAAAATGAGATGTACGGGCTTGTGAGTTTTTTAGAACAGCAGATCAAAGAGCGTACCCAGGAACTAGACCGCCTCAATCAAAAACTTCGTCAAGAGGTGCAGGAACGGAAAAAAGCTGAAAATCGCATTCGTCAACTGTCTCTCACGGATGAATTGACAGGCGTTTACAATCGTCGGGGTTTCTTTATGCTCGTCGAACAGGAATTATCCTTGCTGGAGCGCCAAGAGTTGCCTTTCTCGCTCTTTTTCTTCGATGTGGATAATCTAAAGATGATTAATGATCACCTGGGCCATGGGGTAGGCGATCGCGTCATTGTCGATGCAGCCCAGATTCTGCGGGACAGCTTCCGGAGGGCGGATATTCTGGCCCGGCTGGGGGGCGATGAATTTACCTGTTTTGCGCCGGTGAACCAAGCAGAAGCGGATCTGATTTGCCAACGTCTCCAGGAGGCGATCGCCAACTTCAACCAACAACAACAGCGCCCCTACCAACTTTCTATTAGTACTGGTTACACCAGTTATACCGAATTTCCAGCCAATGCTTCCCTACGCACCCTGTTGAAACAGGCTGACGAGAAAATGTATCGGAATAAGCGGCAGCGGAAACAAGGGCGACAATCTGCCGGTGACGACAACCCCCGCCCCAATACCACAAAACAGAACACAGATCCGGACTATTTGCCTAAACAATCCCTTAACTTGTAGAATTTAAAGTTCTGGAAGCTAACAGATTTCTATAGAAAAAATTATTCTGTCAATATTATGAGTAAGCGTTTACAGGTAGTCCTAAATCAGGACGTGCGCAAGCTAGGCAACAATGGTGACCTCGTTGAAGTTGCCCCCGGCTATGCCCGTAACTACCTCCTCCCCCAAGGCATTGCCTCCCTCGCCACCCCCGGCATTCTTCGCCAAGTTGAACAGCGCCGCGAAAAAGAACGTCAACGTCTGCTTGCAGAACTCCAGGACGCCGAAGCGCGTAAAGTTGCCCTCAAAACCGTGGGTAAACTCATTATCCGCAAGCAAGTTGGTGAAGAAAATCAAATTTTCGGTACCGTAACCACCCAGGATGTGGCCGACGCCATCAAAGAAAGAGCAGGCCAAGATGTAGATCGTCGTGGCATTACGCTCCCTGAAATTGGCAAAACTGGTAGCTACGAAGCCCAGGTTAAATTGCACCCCGAAGTGACCGCAACGGTTCAATTCGACGTAATCCCCCTCTAGAGAGCTTTAAACCAAAGGATTGCGGCATTTATTTTTTGTCATCCAATCAAATTGTTAACCCCAGGGGCGAATCAATAGTGATTCGCCTTTTTTTAGTCTCTGGGATGGACAATTGCTCTGTTGTCTAGGGCTTGCCATGGCAAACTCGACTACCGCCACTTGATCAGAGGCCGCTGGAGTCTAAACTCTGGGCTTCTTCGGAGGTGCTGGGAAGGTGTAAGCCACATTCTTGTTTTAGGCCCCGGAAACGGGTATCCCGTTCGCTTTCATCGCCTGCCATCAAGGGCCGACTAGAGTGCCAATCCCCAACGGTGACATAGCCTTTATCAAAATAGGGATGATAAGGAAGATCGTGGGCCATTAGATACTCATAAACGTCCTTAGAAGTCCAGGTCAAAATTGGGTGAATTTTGTACTGCTTGCCTTGTTTGGCGACGTAACCGAGGGTCTTGCGGTGGTCGGTTTGGCCTTTGCGGAGTCCGGCGAGCCAGGCTTTGGCGTTTAATTCCTTGAGGGCCCGTTGCATGGGTTCGACTTTGCGGATGTAATCGTAGCGGTTAAAGGCTTCGATGTTGTCTTGTTCCCATAGTTTGCCGTAGAGGGCTTCCATCCGCGCGGGACTGAGGGGGGACTGATAGACTTTGAGGTTGAGGTTGAGGCGATCGCCTAATTCTTCAGCAAAGCGATAGGTGGCCTCTGGGAGATAGCCGGTGTCAATCCAAACGACGGGAATATCAGGGATGACCTGGGTGACGAGGTGGAGCATTACCGCCGACTGAATCCCGAAACTGGTACTCATGATCAGCCCTTCAGGAAAGGTCTGGGACGCCCATTGGACGACTTCAACGGCATTGGCTTCGCTGAGTTTTTCGTTAACGGTCGCTAAATCAAGATCTGGCATCATCCCACCCATTTGAACATCTCCCATTGGCATTGATTGTGCTTGGGGGTTGGCGGTTTGCGCGCGGGGGTTGAGGTGGGAAAGATGCAGTTGTGGCATACTTTTACGGGTAAGTAAGGGTGATTTAGTAAAGGGTGCGGTTGACTAGGGGCGATCGCCAAAGATTCGATCCTTTGGGAATTACCAAAAATCAACGCGGCAATGTCGTTACGTCATGAATGCTGGCAAAGAATTAGCCCCATTGTAGTCGAGAAGTTCCCCAATTCTGCTGTGGATTCCCTGACGATCTAACTGGCTTGGCAGGCTTTCATCTGTTGCCGTTGTTGCCATTTTGCCTCAAAGCGCGATCGCCGTTCCGGGGTCAGAGCTTCAATACAGTAGGGACAAGACACGCCAATCTCATAATCCACCGACGTTTTATCCTCAGCATCAATGGGATGGCCACAGGCATAGCACAGTTCATAGTGACCCGTTTCTAGGCCATGTTTGACCGTGACCCGTTCATCAAACACAAAGCATTCCCCTTCCCAGAGGCTTTCTGCAACGGGGATTTCTTCGAGATATTTTAAAATACCGCCCTTGAGATGGTAAACCTCCTGAAACCCTTGGTTTAAAAGGTAGGAAGTCGCCTTTTCACAGCGAATCCCCCCCGTGCAAAACATCGCCACCTTCGCATTTTTCTGGGGGTCTAGATTTTCGGCGACATAATCGGGAAATTCGCGGAAGGATTTGGTGTTGGGGTTAATGGCCCCTTTAAACGTACCGATGCCCACTTCATAATCATTGCGGGTATCCACGAGGGTCACATCCGGATTTTGGATCAAGTCATTCCAATCCTTGGGGTCAATGTAGGTGCCGACGGTATTGTTCGGATCAACGTTCGGCTGGCCTAGGGTGACAATTTCCTGTTTGAGTTTGACCTTGAGACGTTTAAAGGGCTGCTTGGGGGCCGTTGAAACTTTGTAGGTGAGATCTGCGAGGCGAGGATCTTGATGCAAAAAGTTCACCATGGCATCGAGGGCTGTTTGGGTCCCTGCAATGGTGGCATTGATGCCTTCGTGGGCCAACAGAATAGTGCCAATGATGTTTTGTTCGTCGGCAAAGTTAAAAATGGGTTGTTGCCGTTCTTTGTAGTCAGGAAAGTCGAAAAATTTATAAAAGGTGATGACAACAAAGTCCTTCATTTGGTCGGTGCCCTCAAACAGCAGACCCTATTTTAGCCTGTGTTTTTGCGCTTTTGAACTAAAGTGCGGCAGTCTCTATCTTCTTAGGGTGGGGAAGGATAGCGCGACTGTTGAAGTGTAGCGGAAACAGTCTATCAATGCGAACTTAGAGAACGAATAAATTCCCTGATTACGTCAGTCTTGCTTCTTTGATGTTTTTTGCAGTATTGCTCCAACAGTTGCCATTCGCGATCACTAATTCGGACATTTAGGTTTTTGGTAGTCATATAATGACGTTTGCATTACAGTATGAGCATGCTAACACGCCGCGTCACTTACAAAATCTACCCAAATCGCCAGCAGGAAAAGAAGCTGCATTATTGGCGGCGTTTACATTGCAGTTTGTACAACGCAGCAATTGCCAATCGAAAAACCCAGTACCAAAAGTTCAACCATGCAGTCGATTACTTTGAGCAGCAAAATAGTCTGCCGGAGTTCAAGAAAGTGTGGCCAGAGTTTAAGGAACTAGGTTCCCATGCGTTGCAGGCAACGTTAAAGCGAGTGGACTTTGCGTTCAACCGATTTTTCAAGGGATTGGGGGGATATCCAAAGTTCAAGGCATCTCGGAGATATTCGGGGTGGACATATCCTTGTGGAGCAGGTTGGCAGGTAGAAACAGACGGTGAGCATGGCTTCCTCAAGTTAAGCAACTTAGGCAGAATGCCGATGAGAGGAAAAGCGCGTACCTGGGGGAAACCAACAACCTGTACGATATTTTGCCGTCAGGGGAAATGGTATGCCTCAATCACCGTCAAATGTGAACCCAAGCGGGAAACCGAGGGTGGGTCTGTTGGCATTGATTTGGGTTGCAAGGAAGCGATTACCCTTTCTACAGGGGAGCAAATATCAAAGCCTGACTTTATCAAAGTCGGTGAGATTGCCGTAAAGCAAGCATCCAAGCAACTCAGACGGAAGCGTGCACCAAACCGAAATAAGCGAGTTAAAGCATCGCGGCGGTGGCGGAAAGCGAGACGACAAGTGTCAATGCGGCAACGCAAAATTACCCGTCAGCGCGAAGATTGGTTGCATCAAATCACAAGCAACATAGTCAGCGGTAATAGCCTAGTTGCAGGTGAGCAGTTAAACGTCAAAAACATGACCCGCAAAGCCAAAAAAGGCAGCAAACGGAAAGCTCAAAAAACAGGGCTTAACCGCTCCATTCTCTCGGTTGGCTTCGGCATGATTGGTTCAATGCTGGAATACAAGCTGGCAGAGGCGGGTGGATTCTATGTAGAGTCTCCTACCCGGAAACTAAAGCCCTCACAGCGTTGCGCTAAATGTTGGGAGTTAACGCCAAAGACATTGGCGAATAGGGTACATATTTGCTCAAACTCGAAATGTGGCCATGTAGAAGATAGAGATATCAATGCTGCTCAGGTCAATTTAGCCTGGGCAAGGGGTCAGGAACTGGCCTCTTTAGTCGCGGAGCCGCCAAGAACTACTGATTGTGGAAGCATGAGGCAACTTGGGACGATGAAACGACGGAAACTCCATGCCTCTTAGACTGGAGTAGTTCATTTTCCCCACCCATAATCGGAGGGGGAATGATATTCTCATTAATCGTGCTTATTCTAATCGGGTTTCGTCATTGATGGTTTTGGACTCTCCCAAGGAGCGTTTAGCTGAATTTTTACGCCTTTTGCCATTTTCTGTGGCGGAATTGCCAGCGGAGGCTTGCTTGGTGGGTGGTGCCGTGCGGGATGCCCTCTTGCAGCGCCAGAGTGATTATATTGATTTTGATTTCGTCGTCCCCAAAAAGGCAGTGGAAACGGCCCGTGCCATTGCAAAAAAATATCAAGCGGGTTTTGTGGTACTCGATGAGATGCGCCAAATTGCCCGGGTGGTCTTCCGGCAGGGGACGTTGGATTTTGCCCAACAGGAAGGGGGCAGCCTAGAGCGGGATCTGCGGCGGCGGGATTATTGTGTAAATGCGATCGCCTACCATATCCGTTCTGATTGCTTAGTCGATCCCCTCAATGGCCTCGCTGATTTGGAAAATAAGGTGTTGCGGATGGTGACACCGGAAAATTTGGCCGACGACCCCCTGCGGTTATTGCGGGCCTATCGCCAGGCGGCGCAGTTGGGCTTTACCTTAGATGCGGCCACCAGGGCACAAATCCGGGAATTGGCCCCTTTGATTAAAAATATTGCAGCCGAACGAATTCAGCATGAGTTGAACTATTTGTTGCACCACCCACAAGGCGATCGCTGGCTAGAGTTGGCCTTTCGGGATGGCTTGTTGGCCCATTGGTTGCCCGCAGCGGATCAAACGAGCTTAGACCGCATGCAACGGTTAACGGCCATTGGTCAAGAATTCGCCGCAGTCTACCCCGAATTTGCCACGGAGACAGCTTGGCTCGCCCTGGGGAAATTGGCCTGTTTGGTGGGCAGCGATCCCGAAAAAGCCCAACAGGCGATCGCCCGCTTGAAATATCCCCGGTACGAACTGCGCACCGTCAGCACCGTCATTGAAATGCTCCCCCAACTGTTGGCCAGCCAAGCACAACCCCTGAGCCTGCGAGAACAATACTTTTTCTTCCAAACGGTTAAGGGCGCTTTTCCGATCCTCGCCCTGGTTGCCCGGAGTTTTGGCCTTAGTGCCGCCCCGTTAGCGCCATTACTGCAACGGTATTTCACCGCCCATGATCCCGTCGCCCATCCGGTTTCGCTTTTATCAGGGAAGGATCTCATCCGTGAGTTGCACCTTTCCCCCAGTCCCCAAATTGGCCATCTACTCACCGAAATCCAAGTGGCCCATGTCGAAGGAAAAATTCACACCAAAGCCGAAGCGATCGAGTGGGGGCGATCGCAACTGCACTAGCCACAAAACACAAAAAATGCAGCCAAGCATCATCCTGGACTGCACCTTTAGATTATGCAATTGTGGGACTGCAATCAAAAATTAAGGGGTGATGTAGCCCAGTTCAGTGAGCTTCGCCATCACTTTTTCGATACTTTCTTCGAGTTCTTCGAGGTCAGTACGGCACTCCACTTCAGGATTGGTGGGCGCTTCATAGGGATCATCAATTCCGGTAAAACCTTTAATTTCACCCGCTCTCGCCCGTTGATAAAGACCTTTAACGTCCCGTCGTTCACATTCTTCGAGGGGGGCATTGACGAAAATCTCGACGAAATCACCAATTCGTTGCCGCACTTCTTCGCGAATTTCCCGGTAAGGAGAAATGGCAGAAACAAAGACAATCACGCCGTTGCGGGTGAGCAGATGGGAAACAAAGCCAATCCGACGAATATTTTCATCGCGGTCTTCTTTGCTAAAGCCTAGGCCCTTGGTGAGATTTGTCCGGACAATGTCGCCATCCAGGATTTCTAACTTACAGCCAGCCGCTTTTAAACGTTCCGCTAGGGCATGGCTAATGGTGGTTTTCCCTGCACCACTCAGACCGGTGAACCAAACTGTGACGCCACGATGCTCCATGTGACTTTTTTCCCTCAGAAACAAAACATAAACAGTTTAATGGGAGAAGGGTTTTTTTGAAATTTATCTCCTCACTGTGGTGCGTTTTGAACCAGATCAGCCGCTTCTTTCGGGATTGTCTTTTGTTGCCGCCGACGGCCGACAGCTACTAATTGTGAAAAAAAGCAAGCTTGGGGTTGCGTCCTGGCCAAAGGGCATTAGGATTGTAGAGATATTTCCACATCTTGAACATGTGGCATCAATCTCGACGCTGCACCATGGGCTGATCGCTAATTTCGGCACGGTTAGGTGACGAGATTCTGATTACAATTAAAAGCAATTTTTCTGCCCCCCTCTTGGTGATATGAACGAACTGCGCACAACTTCCTTGGATTCCCTAGAATCTGATTCTTGGTCTGCTGAAGCAGAGGCTAACCGTCTCATGGATGATGTGTTTGCGGATATCGATCAGCTCTTAGGCGATCGCCAGCCGCCCCAATCCTTTAGGCGATCGCCAGAGCCAGAAATCAGACCGATGCAATCGGTATTAGTCACCCAGGGAGACCTCATGGGGCCGCCTCCTGAAGAACCCCCCTTTCCACCAGAAGAGATCGACGCAGAATTGGTGGTCAAACGGGGCTGGGGCTATTACACAGAGCGACTTCTATTCATTTGTTCCTGTGCCTCTTTGGTGGGCGGTATTCTGTGGTTAGCGGCGAATGATCAGTTAAAAATACCGCAATTCCTCAGTCGTTCTACCCCTGCTGCGACGGAGACAGTCCCCCCAGAAAGCCCAGAGCCGGGAACAGAATTTGCCAACTACATTCAGCGAGCGCTCGACAATATTGACCGCCAAGCGGATACAGAAGCACCAGCATCAGAGGCGAATTCCGGGCCACAGGTCATTGAACGCATTTATATTCCGGTCTATCCACCGAATGCGGGCACCAATGGCAGCGCAAACTTATCCCAGGGTTTAGCCCTCTTACCGCCACCGCCAAGTGTTGAACCCCCCGTGGCGATCGCCCCCCCACCGCCACCAAAGCAAAATTCAGCTCCCTTGGCGATCGTGCCGCCCCCTGCCCCCCGTGCGGTGACCCCAACCGTCAACGATGTACCTGCGCCCCCCGCAGCGCCAAAGACGATGTATAGCCTCGTGGGGGTTTTAGAAGCGGGCGATCGCTCCGAAGCTTTATTCAAAATCAATGGCACCACCCAACGGTTCCGTCTCGGTGAAGAGTTGGGCAGTGGCAGTTGGAAGCTGATTGGTGCCCAGAGTAACCAAGTCATCCTGGAGCGGGCTGGTCAGACGCGCACTGTTTATGTTGGTCAAGACTTCCCCAGCAATTAAACTGCTAAAGGACGTTTTTAAGTTTTTGAGGCAGAGATTGTGTTGGCGTTTGGGAATCAACAGCCGATTCGGTTCGGCACAGACGGTTGGCGTGGCATTATTGCGGCGGATTTTACCTTTGAACGGGTACAACGGGTGGCGATCGCCACAGCCCATGTTTTAAAAGAAAATTTCGCAGAACAAGCCATTGATAACACGATAATCGTCGGCTATGATCGGCGGTTTCTCGCAGACGAATTTGCCCTCGCCGCCGCCGAAGCGATCCAGGGGGAAGGATTTCACGTACTTCTAGCCAATAGTTTTGCGCCAACCCCAGCCCTGAGCTATGCCGCCCACCACCACAAGGCTCTGGGGGCGATCGCCTTAACGGCCAGCCATAATCCAGCGGGTTATTTAGGATTAAAAGTGAAAGGGGCTTTCGGCGGCTCCGTTTCCGAAGAAATTACGGCTCAGATTGAAGCGCGACTGGAGGCGGGCAGTGAATCCCAAGCTTTAACAACGGGCAGTTTAGATTATTTTGATCCCTGGCGGGACTACTGCGCCGGACTACAGCAACTGGTTGATTTAGAAAAAATTCGCCAGGCGATCGCCGCTGATCGTCTCCAGGTCTTTGCCGATGTAATGTATGGCGCAGCGGCGGGCGGTTTGACCCAACTGCTCAATGCGGCGATCCAAGAAATCCATTGTGAACCAGATCCTTTGTTCGGCGGCCGCCCACCAGAGCCTTTAGAAAAACATTTGTCTCAACTGCAACGCACCATTCGCGCCGCCCATGATCAAGATGCAGACGTAATTCAGGTGGGATTTGTCTTTGATGGTGATGGCGATCGCATTGCTGCTGTGGCTGGGGATGGTGAGTTTTTCAGTTCCCAAAAGCTAATCCCGATTTTGCTGGCCCATTTGTCCCAAAATCGCCAATATCAAGGAGAAGTGGTAAAAACCGTCAGCGGCTCTGATTTAATCCCCCGTTTGAGCGAATACTACGGTTTACCAGTCTTTGAAACACCCATCGGCTACAAATACATTGCCGAACGAATGCAACAGACCCAGGTGCTTCTTGGTGGCGAAGAATCCGGCGGCATTGGCTACGGCCACCACATTCCCGAACGGGATGCGCTGCTGGCGGCATTGTATCTCCTAGAGGCGATCGCCATTTTTGATCAAGACCTCGGCGAGATTTACCAGACCCTCCAAAGCAAAGCTAATTTTTATGGCGCCTACGACCGCATTGATTTACATTTGCGGGATTTCTCCAGCCGCGATCGCCTATTAAACATCCTCGCGACAAATCCCCCCAAGGCGATCGCCAACCGTGACGTAATTCACAGCGACCCCAAAGATGGCTATAAATTCCGCCTTGCTGATCAAAGTTGGTTGCTGATTCGCTTTAGCGGTACCGAGCCTGTACTGCGGTTATATAGTGAAGCGGCCAATCCTGAAGCCGTACGAGAAATCCTGACCTGGGCGCAAACCTGGGCTGAGGCTGCCGACCAAGCCGAAGGTTAGACTAAACAGACAGGGAAGATGAAATATTTCTCCCTGCTCTGCCTGGGTTCACTGCCGAGTTAACGCCTTTGCACTACTGAAAATATGATGTTCAATCGCTCCCTCGCCATTTATTTCACATTAATTTGCGGCAGTTTCGGGATCTGCTCCACGAAGGCGATCGCCCAACCCCAGTGCAACGCTCCCTTAACAGAAATTGTGCCCCAACTCCTGGAAGATCTACCCAGCTATGGTAATCGGGTCATTCAACGGGCGCGTAATTTAGACCGCACTGAAGATAGTTTTAGTTACATTGTCATCGCTAGTCCAGGAAATTTAACTCCTCTGCCCCTCAAAAATCGTCAATATACGCCGACGGTTCCTGATACTACGGAGCAGATTTTTTTCACCACCCTAGAAACCCAATACAACAACAGTCAAAAAATTAGCTTTGAAAACTACTATTGGTTGTTTCTAACCCCTACGAACAATGGTTGGGCGATCGCCAATGTCGTTTCTAGCCTTGCCAATCCTGATCCTAGCCAACCAGCTAACCCTCCCCGTGATGCGTCCCGAGGTTCCGTGGGCCAAGCCACCAAGCTTTGGCTCCGCGATTTCCATGCGACCTGTTCTACCTAGGACTCTTTCTAAGGCGATCGCCACGTTTCTCATCTCAATGACGACGATCATCTCCACAAGAGGTTAGATCATCATTCTTAAAGTCAAAAAAACGCTTATTTTATATAACTATAAAGTATTTTATTTATATATCTAAAGATGCTATGGCTCAGATATCTAACCAAAACTTTATTCAAGACTTATTAATTCAACAAAAAATTACTTTTTTTTAATATTGGATTCTCTTTTTTTTGAAATTTAGCCTGTAAAATGAATGTATGCAAAGACCAGTCCCTTGGTACAGTTAAAAAAAATTAATATTTCGTTTTTGGGGATCTCACTTAATTTTTGATCTAATCTGTGTTCTGAAGTTAAGTGGAAGAAAAAACGAAGGTAGCTTGTTACTTCCATACTTTGCTGCGTCTCCGAAATTAATTGACTTGATTACTCTTTATGCAATGCATTTTTTTAAGATGCAGCTTATTAGTTCGAGTACAAATAAAGGAGAATTGACATGAATAAAATGTTCTTATTTGTCGGCGCTAGTATTTTTGTTCTTTTGGGAAATATGGCACAAGCTAACGAGATGTCACGGACAAAAGAGGCAAAGGGGAAACTTCTGTATATGCAGCCTGCTGGTTATGTTTGTGTAAACAATCCCAGTCCACAATGTGCTTTCCCCATGGAAGCTCTGACAATGGGTATGGGAGGGCAAATGCATGCCTTAGACAGGGAACAAGCCGCAGAACAACATGGGCCAGGCAAGCATCGTCATTTGTCTGAAAATCATCTTTGTTTGAATAATCCAAATCCTGAGTGCGCTAATCCTGTTCAGAGTGCAGATACCCGACAAAATATTCCGCCTCGGCTTAGATAGAGTTCGGTCATCTGGGTAATAAAAAAGCGCCGTCCCTTGAGGGCGGTTTTTATGGTTGATATATGTCTTTGAAATGGTGGATTGCCCTCTGAAAAACAGACTATCCACGCATGAGGAGAAGGTGGATAGTCGAGTTGAAAAAACTTCAGAAATGTCCTATTGATTATGGTGTAAAGTGCCAGTTTTCAAAGGTTTGGGGTCGAGAATTGGGGGTAGTCGGTTCTGGTTTTGGATCACCCAAGGAGGAATCTACTTCGTGAACTGTTGCGGGGACTGGTTGCGGGTCACCACCAGGATTGGCAATGCCGCCATGATTCTCACAAAGGGCTGGCCCCACGGTGCCGAGGCCACTGGAGCTGCCTGCATAGCTGTGGAGTGTGCCGTCTGCGCATTCAATGGCCCAGATATCTCTCCCATCTTTGTTATAGAGATGATAAGCGTTCCAGGCTAAAACGGACTGCGGCATTAAGGACAAGGCTACTGCCGGAATCATTAGGAAAGTGAGTGTTTTCATCAGAGGCTACCTCTTTTTATTCAGTTGTAAAACAGTCGATACTGGGGATTAGTTGCGGCGTATTAATCCCGATGCAGTATGACCCAGCGACGAGTGGCTTCAAGGGAGCCGTCAAGTGAAAAGAACTGCTTGATGATATTTGGTGTGGGTCTGTTTCGATCATAACCGACAGGAAAAGCACTAATGGGGCGTCTGTTTCTGGGCGCTTTGCAACTCAACTTTAAATTGTTGTTTCAGTTTGCTACTGGGAAAAGTTTTTTCTTCTATCCTTTGGCCATAAGTCCTAATGCTTGGGAGAAAAATTCGATGGCGACAATTCGTGGAAAAGTTTGTGCCGGTTTTGCCTTGGCGATCGCCAGTGTGCTCACCCAGCAAGCTCTAGTCAAAGCCCATCCCCCTGAACATTTCTCCCATCCATCTGAGATTGCCCAACAAAGCACTGGTGTAGATTTACCACCGGGGCCAAATACAATGTTACGGGCACCGGTGAGCATGGCAGAAAACCTCGAAGTGATTATCTCAGACGTGATTATTCCGCCGGGGGGAAGCTTGCCCCTCCATTACCATCCCGGTGAAGAATTTATCTATCTGCTCGAAGGCTCTGTGATTCATATCGAAACCGGAAAACCCAACCAAATTCTTGTAGCAGGCGATACCTATGTGATCCCGCCCTATGCCCAGCACGCTCCCCAAGGAGGCCCAGAAGGTGGGCGAGCTATTGTCTTTCGGGTGCATGTAAAAGGAGAGCCAGAGCGTATCCTAGTAGAAAGTGAAGAATAAGTTCTCCATCCAGGGGCAAAAATAGCTTGAGATAATGAAATTATTGAATCGATTCATTGGGGGTCTGGTGCTAGTCTGGCTTGCCCAGGGGACCAAAGCCGCAGCCTTTATGACCCACTTAATTCCCGGCCACGAATACCTCACCCTTTTTGCCCTTGAACAATTACAAACAAGCCCCGATCCCCTAACGCGCAACTTCTATGGCACGCCCGTCGGCTCCATTGATCGTCAAGCCCATCCTTTATTTAATGGCAATACCCTGGTGGATTTTCCGGGGCTAGATCGTCCCTTTGCCGAGCAGTTGATGCAAATTTTAGTCGGGCCAGAAGATTGGGAAGTTCTATCTGAAGCGGAACGGGATGAATTATTAGCGGGCATGATTCGCCACGATGACAATCGCTCCCAAATTACAAACTTCACGCGAAATTATCTGGGGAACGCCCAAGAAGAATCCGTCAGCGCCCATGAATCCTGTGGGTTATCCCATAATTTCATCAAAGACACCATTATCCATGGCGTTGCTTCCATGGCCGGGCCATTGTCTCCGCCGCCAGACTCCGAAAGTTTCGAGCAGCGACACCGAAAAATGACGGGTCTCAAATTTATCGGGGCCGCCCTCCATACTCTGCAAGACTCTTTTTCTAAGGCCCATACCCAAAGACACCCGGACACATGGCTCATCGAAGATATTTGTAGTTATCGCTTTGCCTACTTTGGCCGCAATGAACCTTCTGGCTATTCGGTAGGCTGTGTCCACACCCATTTTCCCTTTGAGGAAGATTTTGGTGGTGGGTCGTTATTAATCGATGATCAGGTGTGGGACCGGGGTCAAACGGGCTGTGAAATAGGAACAGACGGTCAATTGATCAAAAGTTTTGCTTGCCTAAAGGATGAGACCAAGATGGCCGTGGTGGTCACGCGGGATTTGCTGGCATTATTAGTGCCTTTTTTGAACCACGCCCTCTGGCACCAAGAGGTTTTACAGACTGAGCTAGAAACGACCTTGATGGATTTTTTGCAGACTTATCACCCAGACCCGGTGTTAAGGGCAGCCGACCAGGGGATTATGAGCTGCGATCGCCTGGCGGATTTTTCACCCCACACCCGTTTCGATGCCCACCCCCCAGAAATTCAACCCGTTACAATCGACTTTGAACCAGTGCCGTTCCAGCAAAATTTAATGGAGATATTTTTGAATGACCTTTAAGCTCGATAGCCTGCCTTCACAACAAGGCAAAAAAGCCATCGTTACCGGCGCAAATACAGGGCTTGGCTTTGAAACAGCCCTCGGTTTGGTAAAAACAGGCTGTCATGTGATTTTGGCCTGTCGGGACATGGACAAAGCAGGGGCGGCTGCAACTGAGATCCGTCAGCAGATCCCCGACGCTAACGTGGAGACAATGGCGTTAGATCTGAGTCAATTAGCCTCTGTTAAAGAATTTGCGACGGCCTACCGTCAACGGCATCAAACTTTAAATCTCCTCATCAACAATGCGGGCATTATGTTCCCTCCCTATAGCCAAACGGTAGATGGTTTTGAAAGTCAGTTTTGTGTGAATTATTTAGGCCATTTCCTCTTAACGGCGCTCTTAATTGATCTGATGCCCGACACCGCAGAATCACGGGTTGTTTCGCTCAGTAGCAACGCCCATAAATTCGGCAAAATCAATTTTCAAGATCTACAGTCCGAGCAAAACTATTCGGCGACAGCGGCCTATGGCCAGAGCAAGTTGGCTTGCTTACTGTTTGCGGTGGAGTTGCAACGGCGGCTAGCAGCAAAAAATAAAAACATTCTCTCGGTGGCGGCTCACCCAGGCATCGCCCCCACGGAACTTGGCCGCTACATTCCGGCATTTTTAGCGGGCCTAATCCGTTTGATTTTTGTACCTTTTTTCGCAAATTCCGTCGAACAAGGCGCATTACCCACCCTGATGGCTGCCCTCGAACCCACGGCAACCGGAGGCGACTATTTTGGCCCCCAGGGCTTTGGGGAGATGTCCGGCAAACCAGGACGCGTTGAGAAATCAGACCAAGCCAAGGACGAGGCGATCGCCAAGCAATTATGGGAGACTTCTGAAATGCTGATCAACTGTCCATTGACGATCCCAGACTAACGACAATGGTCAATTCCGTGGGTCATGCTCACATAAAATGCGGTCTAGTCCTTCCAGTTGACTGCAATCGATTGTGCCGTTCCCAGCATTCCCAGTAGAACCATTGGCACTACCGAGCGAAACGCCTTTGAGCAGAGACATACCCTTAAATCCCGATTGTTGATTATTCGCCCAACTGCTCGGATGACTGTCGCCAATGGTATAGTTGCCTGCTTTGAGGGTGACATTCGGGCGCACAATCCAATAGGCATTGGGCACGCCCCCTTGACCCGGTTGGGTCGTCGCTTGCCAGGGGCCATAGGTTGTGCCGTCCTGATGGGTCAGCCACATTGTTCCAGGAGCTTGACCCCGGGCATCGTTCCAATGGTAGTTCATAAAATAGGTCAACCGTGCCGCATTCGGTAAAGAAAACTGTGTGGCACTACTTGGGCTATTACGAACACCATAAATATTATTGTTATCAAAAAGAGTTACTTCTTGAAGGGCCACTTCTGGGGAGGCGGTTGGTGCTTGGGCAGCGGAATTATTTTGATTGAGACTGAGAAGATAGTCCCCTGTTTCACCGGCTTCATAGCTATTAACAACGATGGTATATTCTCCCGTATCGGGTAGTTTAATGACTAATGTTTCCTTTTCGCCTTTCCAGTTGTCATCAATTTGTGCGATTGCTTCTCCTTGGGGATCAACCAAAATCAACAATCCATCAAAAGCTTGGGTTTCAAGGGTAATTTGAATCGTATCTCCGGCTTGCCCCGTAAATAGATGCGCATTGTAAAATGTCCCATCATCAAAAACCCGACTATTCCTCGTTAAGGTGCCTCGCCATTGCCTTGAATTTGCACCTGTTTGGGTCTGGCTCGGTGTAGAGGACTGGGTGGCGCTGTTATATTTATTTGCTGAAACGATGCAATAGGCGTAGCTGTTGCGGAACGTGTCGGTGTTTCGCACCTGTACCCAACTGGCGGTTCCTTCGACATAGTAGGGCAGCGGGCCTTCGATCATCCGCACTTGGCGCGTTTGGGGGCCAAATTCTAGCAGATAACCCTTGCCCGCCCTGAGATCAAAGGGGCCAGTAACTTCCCAGATCCCATTATTTTGAGTCCAGTTAGGCCGCATTTCTGAGGTGATCATTGAAAAAATGACGTACACAGGCCCAGGGTTTTGGGGGCCATCATTGAGAGCTTCTTGGTAGGGTGTCCATTCTAAAGGCCCCTGAAACGGTAAACCATAGTTCCCACAGGAAAGGGCCACATCACCGCCATCTTCCTGGGACGTATTTTGGGAGCCGGACTGACTACAGGGAACTTCCACAAGGCGACAGTTGTACTGGTCACAAACTTCCTCAAAACAGCGATTTTCGAGATTATCGAAGGGGTTGGCTGCGGTGAGGGTCGCCCCTTGGAACATCAGTAGGGCTCCGAGAAAAACAGTCCGACTACTAAAATTAGCAACCTGTTGAATCTTCATTTGCCTTCCCCCTGTGTTGAGAATGGGGACATTGCTTTGAGATTTAGAAAAAGCTTCTTTTTAGGAATAGTCAATCTATTTGACCACTGGCTAAATTTGTTGCGACTTTAACAATTAAATTGTTGCTTTTTTTCTAGATCTTTCCTTATTTTCATTGTATCAAAGTAATTTCAGGGCCATAGGTAATGTTTTAGACTTTACTTTAGGGTTTAATTTTTTGGTCAATAAATATTAACTTGTGTTGATAATTTTAAATTAAAGCCAATAGGGTTTTACTAGGGAACAGCGATGATTGTCGTCCTCAGGTTTTGCAAAGAGAATCCGGCCCAGAATCAGGCGATCGCCAAATAATTGATCGCAGTATGATTTAGCGAAACATTACTATACCGGGCTGATGTAAGTGGCAATGGCTACCATGGAAGTAGGCTCCCAGACTTATAACCTGACTCCATCGGTTTCATTGCGTCGTGGCCACAAACGCTGTCACATCCTCAAAAGTTTTAGACCTTCAGCTCAAACCATGGCTGTATGGTTTGGGGATCATCGCCGTTGCTGGAATTTGTGTTGTCCTCTTCCGCCCAAAACCGATTCCGGTAGAAGTGGTGACCATTAAACCGGGGCCTTTGCAAGTGATGGTCATTGAGGAAGGACAGACCTACCTTGAGGACCGCTACCTGGTGTCTACCCCCGTTGCAGGGTATGTGCCCCGACTGGATCTTGAGGTCGGTGATCCGGTGAGCCAGGATCAAATAATCGCCCAGATTGATCCCCTCGAATTTGATAATGATGTGTCGGCAATCTTGGCCCAAATCAATGCCCTCCAAGCCGAAAAAACAGGCGTTGCCACCCTCCGACCGAAGACAGAGAGTTTGACCCAAGCAGAAGCCAAGATCAAGGCGGTTGAAGCGGAAATTGCAGCGGATCAGGCGATCGCCACGGAATTGAGAATTCGTTTCATCCAAGCGCAACAGGAACAACAACGGGGAGAATTTCTCTATCGCAATGGCGCTATCTCGAAACAGGCTTTAGAAACATTGGCACTGAATACCAAGGCGATCGCCCAAAATTTAGAAGTGGCACAACAAAGACTGAACCAAGCCCAGGCGAATCTGCAAGAGGCGATCGCCGCACGGGATGAACTGCGGGCCACCCAACAGGATCCTGATTATTTGCTCGAAGTTTATGATGCCCAAATTCGCAGTTTAGAGGCAGAGCTTGCCAACCGCACCGACCAAGTCCAACGCACCGCGATCAAAGCGCCCATCAGTGGCCAAGTGCTGCGTCTCTATCAAAAAAATTACCAATATCTGGAAGCGGGACAGTCCCTGCTAGAGCTTGGAGATCTACAAAATTTAGCGGTGATGGTGGATGTGCTCTCTAGTGAAGCGACCCAGATTCAACCCGGAAATCCTGTCATCATCGACCAATGGGGTGGCGATCGCCCTTTGACGGGCCAAGTGAAACGCCTTGAACCAGCGGCTTTTACCAAAGTGTCGGCCCTCGGCGTCGAAGAACAACGGGTAAATGTGGTGGTTAGCCTCGATGACATTCCCGCCAACCTGGGCGATCAATATCGGGTCGAAACTCAGATCGTGGTTTGGCAAGCCAGAAATGTATTGCAGGTGCCCCTTAGCGCCCTATTTCGCTGCGATGAGCAATGGTGTGTGTTTCTCATGGAAGCGGGACAGGCCCAAGCAGTGGCGGTGGAGATTGGCCACAAAACGGAACAGAATGCCCAGGTCAAAAGCGGTTTAGCTGCCAATGATCAAGTGATCCTTTATCCCTCTGGAGATATTCAAACTGGGCGTCGAGTACAGCCCCAAGCAGACCGTGCAGCGCCGACAAACTAGGGGGCGATAATTATGACCGACTCACCCATCGTTCTTTTTTGGATTCAACACCTTTCCAAGACCTATTACATCGGCGATGTGGCCGTACAAGCCCTAAAAAATATCGATTTAGAATTATACGAGGGGGAATTTGTCGTGCTGTTGGGCGCTTCGGGAAGTGGTAAATCAACCTTGCTGAATATTTTGGGGGGTTTAGATATTCCGAGTACGGGCGAAATTTTTTTTCGGGGCAAAAATCTCACCACCGCCAATGAAGCGCAACTCACCCGTTACCGCCGCAACCATGTGGGCTTTGTGTTCCAATTTTATAATTTGATCCCAAGTCTGACCGCCGCCGAAAACGTGGCCCTCGTAACGGATCTGGTGGCCCATGCCATGGCACCAACGGAGGCTCTGACCTTAGTGGGTTTAGAGAATCGCCTCGATCATTTCCCGGCTCAACTATCGGGGGGCGAGCAACAACGGGTCGCGATCGCCCGGGCGATCGCCAAACAACCAGAGGTTTTGCTCTGTGATGAACCGACGGGAGCCTTAGATTTCCAAACCGGGAAACGGGTGCTGCAAGTGCTCGAACAGATTAATCGCGACCTGGGCACCACCGTCGCCGTAATTACCCACAATGCCGGGATTGCGGCTATGGCCGACCGGGTCTTGCGGATGCGCAGTGGGGAAATTGTCGCCATCGAAACGAACGCGATCAAAAAATCACCATTGCTTTTGGAGTGGTAGGGATGGTTGCATCGCTGGATCGGAAGTTATGGCGAGACCTACAGGCCCAGTGGGGTCAACTTTTGGCGATCGCCCTCGTGGTGGCCTGTGGCATTGCTTGTTTTGTGATGATGCTCAGTGCTTACCATTCCCTGGTGCTAACCCAGACAGCCTACTATGAACGCTATCGGTTTGGGGAAGTGTTTGCGGAACTGAAGCGTGCGCCCCAAAACCTACAATCACAAATCGCTGCCATCAACGCAGTTCAGGAAGTACAAACCCGGATTGTCGCTGATATCACCCTCAATGTACCAGGACTCTTAGAACCGGCCACAGCGCGGTTAATTTCCCTGCCTCCTAGACGCGAGGGGATGCTCAATGGTTTGTTTTTGCGCAGTCCAGGCACCTTTCCCGATCCCCAGCAGCCTGAGGAAGTGCTCATCAGTGAGGCCTTTGCCGAAGCCAATCAGATCCAAGTGGGCGATCGCCTGGGGGCAATTCTCAATGGTCGCTGGCAAAACCTCCGGGTCACGGGCATTGCCCTCAGCCCTGAATATATCTATGCGGTTTCCGGGGGAAATATTTACCCAGACGACAAACGTTTTGGCATCCTCTGGGCCAACGAAACCGCTTTAGGTCACGCCTTTGGTCTTGATGGTGCCTTTAATAGCGTCGTGCTCACGTTGACTCCTGGGGCTAATGAACGGGCCGTGATTACCCAGTTAGATCACCTCCTCGAACGGTATGGCGGCTTGGGGGCCTATGGTCGCCGTGATCAATTTTCTCACCGGATTGTGAGCGATGAAATTCAGAGTTTAGAAGTTTCTGCCACGATCCTACCGACAATCTTTTTGGCGATCGCCGCTTTTTTGCTGCATATTTTAATCTCCCGCCTGATCGCCATCCAAAGGGGACAAATTGCCGTGCTCAAGGCCTTTGGCTATACCAATGTCCAAGTGGGCTGGCATTACCTCAAATTCATGTTGCTGGTTTTTAGTGGTGGTGCTGTCTTGGGGTTGTCCTGCGGGCTTTGGCTCGGACAAGGTTTAACCCAACTGTATGCAGACTTTTTCCATTTTCCCTTCCTGCGCTACGAAGCCAGTGCCCTGCTGATCATCACCGCCTTGCTTATTAGTGGTGGTGCGGCCTGTATTGGCGGATTGATGGCGGTACGGGAAGCGATTCTCTTGCCCCCAGCCGAGGGCATGCGACCCAAACAACCCGTGACATTTCGCGCCACCATGGTCGAAAGATTGGGCTTACAACGGTTTTTTTCGCCAGCCGGACGGATTATTCTCCGCAATCTCGAACGTCGTCCCCTCCGCGCTAGCTTATCGATCCTCGGCATTACTGTGGCTGTGGCTATTTTACTAACGGGGTTTGGCCTGCAAGGATCCATGACGGCTTTAATGGATATCCAATTTCAAACCGTGCAGCGCGAAGACATGACCTTAACGTTTAATCAACTGTTGCCCTATCGCAGCCGCTATCACCTGCGCCACCTCCCAGGCATTCTCAAGACGGAGGTTTTTCGGTCGGTGCCAGTGCGGTTACGCCACGGCCACTATCAATATCGCCTGGCGATTACCGGCCTCGAACCCCAAGGGGAATTACGACAGCTCGTTAACCGTCAACTGCAACCCGTCTCTTTACCGCCAGGGGGCCTCGTCTTGGGCACCAAGTTGGGGGAAATCCTTCATATTCAACCTGGCGATCGCCTCGGAGTCGAAGTCCTTGAGGGGAAACGCCAACAAACACAAACCTGGGTGATGGGCTTAGTGGATGAACCGATTGGCCTATCGGCCTACATGAATTTAGCAGCGCTGAATCAAATGCTGGGTGAAGGCCAGGTCATTTCCGGGGCCTATGTCCTCATTGACTCCCACGTAAAAGAGCAACTTTACCAAGCCCTCAAACAGTTACCAGCCATTGAAGGCATTGCGTTTCGGGAAGCTCTGTTAGAAAGTTTCCAAGCCATTAGCGGCGAAAGCCTCCAGATTATGACCGGCATTATTGTCCTCTTTGCCTGCATTATCACTTTCAGTGTGGTTTACAATTCAGCGCGCCTTGCCCTGTCCGAAAGAAGCCACGAGTTAGCCACTCTGAGGGTGATGGGATTTACCCAAACCGAAATTGCTTTTATCCTCCTAGGGGAACAAACTCTGCTCACATTCATCGCCATTCCCTTGGGTTTGGGGCTGGGGGTACTGCTGCTCTGGCTGTTGGTGCAAGCTTACAATACGGAGCTTTATCGTCTACCGTTAACCCTAAACACAGGTATCTATGGGCTGACGGCTTTGATCGTCATTGTCACGTCTCTCATCTCCAATCTGCTCATTTATTCCCAGCTTCAGACCCTGAATTTAGTGACCGTCTTAAAAATCCAAGAGTAGTCCCTCAATCAATATTGGGTCAGCCAAATGGAGCCGATGGCGGCATGGTCTTCGTATTGGGTGGTCGTTTGATAGCTGTCTTGGCGATCAGGATAAATACCTGCATAATCGCTTAGGGTCCATTGATTCGAGCGGAAGAAGAGCCAGGATGTTTGGTCAGTGCTGAAAGGGGAGTCGGCAAATTGAATCAATTCTCGACTTTCATTTTCTGTGCTGTAGCTGAGGGTTGCAGGGCCATAGGCGGCGATCGCCTCGGATAAGGGAGTGCCAGGGCCAACCCCCGCCGCGGTACGGTAACTGGGATTGTCCACCATAATCCGAATAATTTTGTCCTGGTCACCGGGAAGATTGTCACCACTGTCCCCATCAAAGGCCACCACGAACTGGGCTGCACCGTAGAGATTTACTTGCCAGCCGGTGGGCAGATCGACCCCCAAAGGCACGGCTTCCAAGGTGGCCGCTTCGGGAAGTTGGGCTTTAAACTCTCTAAAAGTCATTCCTAGACGGGCAGGCCCGACCCCCTCGGCGGTAATTAGATAATCTGCACTGGGCGATCGCACGCCGAGATCGGCACAGCCATTGGGGACGCCATCGATCAAACTGGCAGAGATAAGCCGCAGGCTATAGCCATCCCAATAATATTCAGAGTCCTCTAGGCAAGTCCCTGCGCCGTTAAATTTATAGCCATTGCTGAGAACGCTAGTTTCTGGGTCAAAGGTGGGAAAGCCAGCGAGGGCCAAGCGGGAATGGGTGATGGTTTCACCGTCAACGTAAACAAATTCATAGGCTCCTTGGTAGGCCGCCATAAAGCACAGCACACTCACCAAATATTGATCTTCGCCCTGTTGATACACCGCCACATCATCGAGATTCGCAGCCAAATTATCGTTGTCCAGGCAGAGACCAAGGCTGGCTTGCTGATCCACCACCCGCTGAAAAATACTGGCTTTTTCTGATCCGGTCACCGTGCGGGCGATCGCCACGGGGATTGGTGGAGTGATCCCCGGCTCTGGGGTAGGAAGACTCGGCTCAGGTTCAGTTGGGGTTTGTTTTAAAACAGCACCAAAGCCCGGTTGGGGCGGCGAGGGCTGAATACTGGCGGTGGTGCGGTTCCCGAAAAACTGATAGGCGGCGATCGCACTGAAAACAAAGGCCGTGGCGGGGAGGGTGTAGTAGTAAAATTTTTGCATGGTGGGCAGGGCTCCTGGGTAATCACTTTAAATTTCAGTCAAACATTCCAGTCAACAAAAACGCTAGAGACAGAGTTGCGCTGAATAGGTCTGGGAACCTCGACCCGGTTGGCAGCGCCAGGTCACTTGGCGATCGCTGACCGTCCAGGTGCCATTGGCATTTTTATTGAGGGAAATCGTAAACCGTTGCCCCCGCACCGAATCATCCAACAGACCTTCTTGGGTGATCGTCACCGTAGAGCGTTGGGGGTTTTCCACCGTATCGTTTTGTCGTTCGATGCTGACCCGAAAACTCTCTGGAGTGTAACCAAGGCCTTTTGCCGTTGCCAAAGCCACCATGAGCGGATCCTGGGCCGCCCCCTGGTTGTTAGCAAATAGGAGTGGCTCGCTCGCCTGGGCCAATAACGTCGCCTGATCAAATAAATTCACCAAAGACGCCTTGTTCACGCTTTGCACCTCAACGATCCCCGGCACATCCGGCGCTTCGTACCAACCATAGGCCACATCAAACTGGCTTTGAATTTCCGCAAAAACCACATCAATGCCATTAATTGATGCCCGACTGACCTTCGGATTTGGCCCCACGGTGCGCCCCTGGGCAAATTCTTGGAGGGTTAAATTTTGGGGGTTGGGTTGCCGCCGGAGGGTCTGGGGATAAATCGCATCTGTCCCTAGCACGGGCGTTCCTTGGGCAAGGCAACGAATCAAATTAAAATCTCCCGGCCTGAGGATTGAAATGCTGCCATCATTGCGGAGCATCGTCCGAAAATTTCGGGGAATTTCCAGTTGGATACCAAATTGCTCGAACTTAACAATACGGGTTGCATCAACGGCGCTTAAATCATTCGTATTCCGACAAACCCCTTGGCTGGTGGCCGGTGGTAGCTGTCGTGAAATGCCAATTCCCCCAAGGGCGATCGCCCCAGCGATCATTAAACAATTGCCAACTAATTTTTTGTTCATCATCACACCTTTGCCGATAACCTTCTGGCTTCAACAGATTTAAAATTCGGAGATTTATTTACACCGACGATCCCAAGCCAAAAAAGTTTTTCTCGTTTACTAATGCCCCCAGCTTAAACAGGATTTTTCTGGCCTCAACGATGGTTACATTTTTTGTGACATAAATTCGAAAGCCGCAAGGCAATTGCCTACAAAAATCCGAAAGACAAGATTAAGATTTCTTAAGAGCATTTTCTGGCTCATTGAAGACTTCGATGACAAGTTGTTAACCTAAATTTATCGATTTTTTATGAATTTCTCCCCTACAACTAAACAATTAACCCCTAGAAAAAATGCAGACCTGGCGCACTTCCTGGAGTCATATTTAAAACGAATCAGCCTGACATGAAAATTTGGCTTAGAACAACCAAAAACTTCAATATTTTTTCTATACTTGATTTAGTGTGGAGCGATCTGCACAATGCTATCTGACCACGACGTAACAAATTTCAGCAAATAAGCGGACTTTGTTTACCCGGCCTTGATCAACAATTGAAGCGCAGTCGAACAAGAGGAGAAAACGATGAATTTACCCAGCAATAAAGACGAGCTAGTCACCCAACTGCACCAGCAAATTGACGAAGCCTCTCGCAATATCGATGAATTAAAGCTCCAAGCCAATCTTGCGAAGGCGGAAGCGAGATCTGCTTTTGAGGCGAACATTGCCGCCCTCGAATCCCAGAAAGTTAAGTTGCAAGAACAGGTCAATCACCTGAAACACAGTACAGATAATGCTTGGCAAGAACTCGCAGAAGGGTGTCAGAAGTCTTGGCATGAGTTTCAAAGTGCGGTGCAAAAGGCGATCGCCCAGTTCAAGGCATAACTCTCCATATTCATTGAGAACGCCTTTTAATCTCTCCCATAAAAAAACCCTAAAACCCCATCCCACCGGAGTTTTAGAGTTGATGATCACGATTGCTCGTGTAGAGGAGAATAAAACTTGGACAAACTTGTAGAAAACTATAGATAACCCTAGAGAGCATTCACGGCGATCGCCCCGATGGTACCCGTCCCGAGCAACCCTAAGATCTTCATCCCTAAGGCCCCAAGACTTGCCCCCTGCTGGGAACGGCGTTTGAGAAAACTGTAGATGTGGGGCGCACCAGCTAGGAAAAAGAGAATCGCAACAATACCCGCATTTTGAGAAGCTGGGGTTTGTTTTTTGGTGATCGGTTGACGGGACATAGTGAGTACCTAAGAATGCAACGGGGTTTAGGCCATGAAACCTAGGCGGTGGCCATTGGATTTCGCGAGGCGAATTAGATTTTGTCGCGTTTTTGCGTCGAGGCCGACGGTGTTGCAAAAGTTGGTGATTGTCTTGCAATGAAGACCAATGACCTTACCACGGGTTTTGTTAAAACGGGCTGTACCCATGACTTTGCGAATCAAGATAACCAGGGAACCAAACATTGCAACTAGCCTCGTAAAACGACAAATAACTGGGAAAAACTAAAAAATTAGAGTTGGAACAAGAGATTGATCAGGGTATCGCCACCAATCAATTCCGTTGCGATGAGCGCCACAAAACCAATCATTGCCAGGCGGCCATTTAACTTTTCGGCGTAGGCTGTCCAGCCGGCGGTATGTTCTGTATCAACGTAGACTTCAGGCTCGATTGCAAAGCTGTTGAGTTGACCGAATTCGTTGGAAGTATAACCAGTAGCCATTGAGGGAACCTCGTGCTTGCTTACATGAATAAATATAACAAAATGTAAACAAATATTGCAAGTTATTGACGAAAAAATATTTTTCTGGGGTGTGAGCCATCAAAGTCCTATTTGCCCCAAACAGTAGTAACCCCAATCCTTTCAGGGGATCGGGGTAGAGCAATAACGGTTGAAAAAATGGTGTTAAGCCCTGGGGTTTTGTTACAAAACTCTGTTACAAACCGACAATAATCTGAGCCATCGCCCAGGCGAGACCGAGACTTGTTAGGTACTGGGGCAACAGCGATTGCCAGGATTGTTTACTCATTTTTTTCGTGAGCACAAAAGTACAGAGCGTTGCAAAGATTAGAGTTGAACCCTGGAGAAAGGCAATCACGGCGGGATGGGCGACAACAATTGGCAAGGTGCTGCCCTGGAGACCGAAGGTGGCCATGGTTGCGGGTAAAATTTGACCGGCTTCCCCTAAACCGAGGCGGAGATAATGGGCGAGGCTCCCCCCCAAAACCAAGGGTAGATAACCATAGGCCAATTGTAAAAAGGGTTTTGCCTTGGGGGGAGAGTTTAAAAATTGCACCACGGCCCCTGTTAATAGGACTACTCCAGCGGGCACTCCCAAGGCGGCGATCGCCAATCCCAGGTGGGGCCAAAATTGGCTGAGGTCTAAATTTAAACCCAGGACTTGATTAATTTCTGGCAGCCGATGGAGAAAGATTCCCCCCAGGAGTAATAGTAAAAGGGCCACTTCATAGGTGCGGGGGCGGTGGGTTGTCCACAGTTCAATGGCTGGGGGGCGTAGATTTACCGCTACCGATCGATGGGGACAAGCCTTAAGACAGGTCATGCACAGTACACAATCGCGGTTGTCCTCCAGTTGGGCCGGGTGGGAATAGAGGGGACAGCCCGCCGTTTCTAAGCCTTCACCCTTTTGGGGGCCGCCTTTGTAACATTGATAGGTGCTACATTCCGCTGAACAAGTGCCCTGTTGCGCCCGCAACTCCGTCATCGAGAGTTTTGCAAAGAGGCCATTCATGCCGCCGATGGGACAAAGATAGCGACACCAAAACCGCCGTTCAAAGATCGCCGAGCAGATCATCGCCCCGGCAGTAATAATAATCAGCAACCAAGCCGAGAGATAAGCTGTATTTTGTAAATCCCACAGTTCTTCCCAGAGGAAAATCAGGGCAAATAAGCTAAAGAGAAACCAACCGCCCCATTTTTCTGCCTGCTGACGGGGCCAGGGTTTGAGGTCGCGCTTTAGGAGTTCAGTGGTAATTTTTTGGGTAATTTCCCCGTAGATCATAAACGGACAAACGGCACACCAAAGACGACCGACAAAGGGAAAGGCGAGGAGCACCAGGGGCCACCACCAAGCCCAAAAGAAATTCAACGCAAAGTTTTGGTCGCGGGTTTGGGGGGCGAGAAACAGAACGGCAATAATCAACGGAAAGGCGATCGCCGTAAAACCATAGTTAATGCGGTCGGGCCACCAAGCGCTCCGGAGAAAGCGGCGAAAGGTAGGATAGGCATTGAGTAAATTGAGGCGAAAGCGTTTTTGTTTCCCCTGGGCTGACCAAAAAATTTCTTCGGTGAGTATTGACCCTTGATCCGATTGGACAATGGCCCGTTCTACCAAGTTTTGCAGTTCGCGGATATTGTTCGGAAAGTCATAGGACTGGAGGCGACGGAGGGCTTCGGGGGTGAGGGTTGGTTTATCAAGGCCCTTCGCCCGGCAAAATAAGCTGGTGTAATATTCCACCTGGGCCGCGAGATCTGCTTTGCGCACCCGCAGCGGCGGCACTTTAATTGTTTCAGAAAAATGGCGGGCCACGGCGGGGAGTTGTCGTTCGGCGATCGCCACCAATTTTGCCGCCGTTTGTTGGGGGACAGGTTCTGGATCACCGGGGCGACTGATGGGGGTATAGGTCTGGGTTTCGATTAACGTGGCGACTTTATCGATCAGTTCCGGGGGCAATTCTTCAATTTTGTTGAGGATTAGGGTGCCTTTTCCCAGCCATGCCAAGAGACCTTTTTTACCATCGGTGCGGCCAAAGAGTTCAGCACCACTTTTTTGGAGAATGCTGCAATCGATTTTAATAATCGGCTGTCGGCGTCGGGGCGAACCGTAGTGAATCAAGGCGGCTAAATTATCTTTTTCTAAACCCGGTTCCCCAAAAATGTAAATGGATCGATCATGGGTACCCGCCTCACGAATTTGTTGCCGCAGGCGTTTAGCGTAGCGACTTTTGCCCACAACCCCCCGTTTTGCTTTGGTGACAAGGTAGGGGCGCAAAATTTCCTGCTGTTGCTGTTCCTGTTGGAGAGCTTGGGCGACTTCTGCCAGCTCCTGGGCGAGATCCTGGGAAAAGGCCTGGGTAATTTCAGGATAGTTTTGGATCAGGTCTTGCCACTGTTGGCGCGGCATAAACCACACTTCTGTGTCGGTGACGGTGGCGATCGCCTCTTGGGAAGCTTCATTAAGGAGTAAAGGCCGCAGATTGATCGTACTGCCTCTGGTTAGGGGGTTGGTCTCTGGTGCAGCCGCGCTTTTGTGGCTGATCACCTCCCCGGAAATCAGGATATACAAACCTTGGGGAGCTTGGTCGATCTCGCTGAGGGTCTGTTGGGGAGGGAGGGTTTGCCTTTGGAGTGCCGTGGCGATCGCCCCTAGGGTTTCCAGCGACAGACAACCGAGACTGGTGCGTTCTTGCAACCAAATCAAACGTTCCTGGATGGTCATGTTTATTTTCCTCCAACCCTTGCTCCCCCAGCTTATCGAATCTGACGGAGTAGATTAATTCCCCAGCGGAACAAGCTACAGTGGAACCAATGACCCGCCAGAAAAACGAGCTTATGAAAACAAGACAACTAGGCCAAAGTGCCGTCCAAATCACCCCGATTATTCTCGGTACTTGGCAAGCGGGCAAGCGCAATTGGGCGGATATTGACGACCAAGAAATTGTGGCCGGGATCCGTGCCGCCGTAGATGCAGGCATTACGACCATCGATACCGCTGAAATTTATGGCGATGGAGATTCTGAACGTCGGGTCGCCGAGGCGATCGCCCCCCAACGGGATCAAGTGACCCTATTAACGAAAGTCTTTGCCAATCACCTCCACCACGACCAGGTGATCACCGCCTGCGAAAATTCCCTCAACAGGCTCCAAACAGATTACATTGATCTCTATCAAATCCACTGGCCAGCGGGAACGTGGAATTCTGACCTGGTGCCCATCGCTGAAACCATGGCCGCCCTGAATCAATTGAAAGAACAGGGCAAAATTCGCGCCATTGGTGTGTCTAATTTTTCCTTGGCGCAACTCCAGGAAGCCATGGAACACGGCCAAATCGATAGCATTCAACCGCCCTATTCTTTATTTTGGCGGGCCATTGAACGGGAGATTCAACCTTTCTGTGCGGCCCAGCAGATTTCGATCCTCGCCTATTCTTCCTTGGCTCAGGGTCTGCTGACGGGGAAATTTGGCCCCGATCACCAGTTTGCGGCGGGGGACCACCGCTCCCACAACCGTCTCTATGCTGACCCAGAAAATTATCAACGGGTACAAACGGCCCTCGGACTCCTGAAACCGATCGCCACGACAAAGAATTGCACCTTAGCTCAACTGGCGATCGCCTGGCTGATTCGGCAGCCCCAAACCAATGCCATCGTCGGCGCGCGCAATGCCCAACAGGCGATCGCCAATGCCCAGGCCATCGATGTCGAGTTAACGGCTAAAGATCTCGAAGCCATTGACCATATCGGGCGGACAGTGACTGATCCTCTAGACGAAAATCCGCTCCTATGGAACTGGTAAGCACCAGGAAATTCAAATCCTTTGGCTATACTGAAGGCAAGTTTCAGCGCTCTGCATCAACCCAATGAAAGCTTTAATTTTGGCCCTGGGGATTTCCTGTCTGGCGATCCCCGTCGCGGCCCAGGGAACCTGTCTCCGGATTAGCGATTTTTATACCACTTGCCAAGATGGTCGAGGCAATCAATACAGTATCCAGACCTTTGGCCCCAATACCTTTATCAACGGCAATTCCTACTACTCCCGCTCGCCCTATTACCATAGCTACCCTGGGTCTAGCGCCCATCGACGACCAGGCGATCGCCCCTGGAAACCAGCCCACTACCGACGGCCGACTAGCCACCATACTTATTCTTTTAGCAATACTTTCAAAAGCAAGAAAAGTCGCCCTTGGCAATATGAACCCCATTGGCAACAGCCTTGGAAAAAAGAGCCTAGTTCATCACCCCAATTCAGCACCTATTGGCAGCGCAACCCCTGGCAACGGCCCACCTACCACAACGACCAAAATATCTACCTCGACACCCGCTGGTAAATATATTTTTAACGGCCCTAAAAGTTCGCCAATAATAAGTGTTAAGAATCAGGGCAAGAAAAAGGCGATCGCCACCGGTGATTTATTTTCTGTGTCTCCTAAACATCGAAGCACCAAAAATCCAGTACGATAAAGCGGTACTTTTGCGTCCGTTGCTATGGCACAGTTTCCTTTGTCTACCGTTTCCCTGCGCCGTTGGTTGCCCTGGGGTTTAGGTGGCCTAACAATTATCACTTCCCTTGGCATCCTCGGATTTAGGCATTATCAACGCCAACAAGTCTCTTTTATCAGCACTTCCGTCGCCATTAGCAACAGCACCCTCGCTACAATTGCCACCGATGCAGCCAAGGCGATCGCCCCCATCTCCCAAACCAAAACGACCGTCATCACCCTCAAGGCTGTTGGGGATATGGCCCCAGGGACTCGCTACTCGAAAACGCCCCAAGTCGAACAGAAAATGCAAATGTTTGCCGGGGTCGAAGGCCAGCTCGGTTGGAGCGATCTCCTTATCGGCAACCTAGAAACAACCCTTACCAATCATCCCTACGCCGCAAAAGATATCAGTCGCCCCAATGTCTTTGCTTTTCGGACGGCCCCTAGCTACGCCAATCTCCTCAAGGATGCAGGATTCCAAGCCCTTAGTATTGCAAATAACCACACCTTCGACTACGGACAAACAGGCTTTCAAGATACCCAAACGACCCTTGCAGACACTGGCATTGCCCCCATTGGCGTTAAAAACCAAATCCATTACCACCAACACAAAGACCTCACCGTCGCCCTCATCGGTTTTAGCACTTACCAATATCACAATATGGTTCAAGACCTAGATGCTGCTGTCGCTCTGGTCAAGGAAGCCGACGCCAAAGCCGACATTATCGTGATCTCTGTCCATGCTGGTGCCGAAGGTACGGGGGCAAATCGCGTCCGGCCTGGTACGGAATGGTTTTTTGGGGAAAACCGTGGCGACCTCCACAAATTTTCCCGGACTCTGATTGATGCCGGAGCAGATTTAATTGTTGGCCATGGCCCCCATGTGCTCCGGGCAGTAGAACTTTACCAAGGCCGTTTGATCGCCTATTCCCTCGGTAATTTCGTCGCCGATGGTGCCCTGTCAGTGGCCAGTACCCTCGCCGAAAGCGTTATTTTAGAGGTTTCGATGAGTAGTGAGGGGCGTTTTCTGAAGGGGAAACTTCATCCTGTGCGCCTCAACGGTCAGGGATTTCCGTTTTACGATGCCACGGGGACAGCGATTAAGCGGATGCAACAGTTGACCCAGCGGGATTTTCCGGAGACGCCTTTAACGATTCAAGCAGATGGCCAGCTTTTACCAAGAACGTTGTAACCCTTGATGGTGAAGGATTTTCAAAAAAGTTGCGCTCCAAACTGCATAAGCAAAATTTTCGGTCACTATCACCTGGCAACACACAACAATCAATCAACAGGTAACTGACCCATGACTACTTTCGCTTTCTCCCGCCCCCAGTCCCTCAAACTTGCTGCCGCTGGTGCTTTCCTTGCCCTCGGTGTCCTGAGTATCGCTCAACCCGCTAAAGCCGATAATGTTTCTAGCAGCACAATGATTTCTGAACAGACCAGTGCCGCTGTTGGCGTCGGCAACTCTACTTCTAACACCATGGGCCAATCAAATTTCCAAAACCAAAGCGGTTTCTTTAGTGGTGGTAACAACGGTGCCCAGTCAACGATTGTCGGTTCCCAGACTGCTGTGGCTGATGGCTTTTTCAACAACGTCAATAACAATCTTGGTCAATCCAGCACCCAGCTCCAATCCGACGCCTTTGGGTTCGGCAATAATGCCAGTGTCGCCCAGGTGGGTGCAAGCCAAACAGGTGCGGGAATTGGTTTCGGCAACAGCGTCAACAACAACAGTTTCCAAAATAGCTTCCAAAACCAAAGCTCTCTCTTCTCTTTCTAAACAAGGCGATCGCCAATTCTGGCCCTTGTCAGGGGATACCTGGGAAGTTTTCACCAAAATCCAATTCTTTCCAGGTATTTCTGCTTAGGGTTAAAAACAAAAATACTCCCTAAGATCAAAAAATAGCCTGAATACTCCAAAAGATTAGGAGTTAAAGATGAGACCCTTAAAATTCAAACAAATTGCTCTTTTTCTGCCTTTATTTGCGCTTATTGGACAGGTCGCTTTACCATCGATTCAAGCTCAACCTTTGGGACTAAAAGCACCCTTACTTTTAGCTCGACCTGATCTCCCTAATCCTTTTATTGACATTCAAGATATCGAAGGAGAGACTGAAATCCTTCAATTAACTCAATTAGGTGTCATCACAGCAGATAGTAATCGCTTTAACCCCAGTGAACCAATACAGCGAGATGAATTTATCGCTTGGTTAGTCAAAGCTTACAATGCCATGCATGATTCACCCATTCGGCTTTCCAGCGCTTCTGGGATTGCTTTTTCGGATGTTTCCCCTGATAATCCCCACTCTGTTTATATTCAATCCGCCTATGAAGCTGGCTTTATCTCCGGTTTTGAAGATGGGAGCTTTCGGCCGAATGATCCCCTGACGAGGGAGCAGATGATTGCGCTAAAAAGTCAATTGGATTCTAAGGGAAATTCTCGTCGTAGTCCTGAGCAGTTACGTCAATATCTTCAACACACTCGTGGCTTTCATGATGTTGCAGAAATGGATGATCGCTATTTGAGCTATATTGCTTTTGATGCGGGAAATGCGGCGGGTGGCCGAAACTTTGAGCGAGTTTATGGGACAACCCGCTTGTACCAACCAAAAGCCGCAGTGACCCGGGCAGAGGCTGCTATTTTATTGTCGAAGTTTCGCAAAGGCGACCCCATTAAAGATGCTCTAGCAAACCCTCGTTTATAAATCGACAAAACAAAAGTACTTGTCTCTCCTCCCTAATCCTATTGCGTTGGGGAGCTTTCGCTGTGGGTAGATAAATGAAATACTGCATCTGTTCTGGGACGTGGCAACTATCAAGCAGTACCACAACAGAGCAGGCCAGTCCGATGATTATCACTACTTTTTTCCGTCACCACTCCCTCAAACTCGCCCTTACCTTCGCAATCTTTGGTTTCTTATGCTGGCTTTATTGCCTTTCGCCCCTGACCCTCAACCTTAGTCAACTCCAGCAGGTCGCCATCTACATTGGCCTCGAAGTTTTGTATGATATGCTGCGCCACTGGTGTTTAAAGTTGGTACAAAGTGGTTGCGATCGCCTCCGCCATGTCTCTCCCTTTGTGAATGATTTGTTTGCAGTTGTGACCAAACTGGCAACCGATGGCCGTAATTTTAAAATTTATCTCCCCACGGTTACGGGGCAAATGTGGACGATTTATCCCCTGCGCGTTCTTTCTTAAAAAGTCAAGTCTGCTCTAAGCTTTGTGGCCTGTGGTATCGCCAACAAATTTCAAAAATAACTGTTCTTAGACTGTCGTTTCCCCCAGAAAGTTCCGCCATTTCCCGATAAATAGACCTTTCCAGACAATTCCTGCCAAAACGAAAAATACTTGCTACAGTGAGGAGGATTGTAAAGTTTTCTTTACAAAACACTACGAAAAGAAACAACTTTATTGTTCGCTCACAGACAGGAAGTATCTATGCGTTTTACAAAAACCCTCGCCCTCAGTCTAGCCCTTGGTAGCACCCTTGGCTTTAGTACCGTTGCCCAAGCAGGGGACTATGGCAGCTACGGAGACAAAACCAAGCCCATGACCGAAGCCGAAGCGCCTGCACCCGCAGCGGCAATGACAGCACCGACCATTGTGGACATTGCTGCTAGCAACGATGCTTTTTCGACCCTTGTGGCGGCAGTTTCTGCGGCTGATCTCGCCGAGACCCTTGCTGGCGAAGGCCCTTTTACTGTTTTTGCTCCCACCAATGATGCTTTTGCCGCCCTGCCCGATGGCGTGCTCGAAAGTCTTTTACTCCCTGAAAATAAGGAAATCCTCACTCAAATTTTGACCTACCACGTGGTCAGCGGTAATGTCATGTCCACTGATCTCAGTGCTGGGGCTGTCACCACCGTTGAAGGTAGTGATGTGGTAATCTCCCTCGATGATGGCGTGAAAGTCAACAATGCAAATGTTGTCATGGCAGATATCGAAGCTAGCAATGGCGTTGTCCATGTGATTGATTCCGTGATTGTGCCCCCTGCATTAATGGCAGAATTGGAAACATCTAGTGAAACTAGCGAGAATCTCTAGGTTGATCTCAGCAAAGCGATTTAGCACCATAACTATTTAGGTTATCTGTGAAACCACGGCATCGGGCTGTGGTTTTCTTTTTGACTCATTTAAAACCCAACTGTGGTTTTGCCGCTGAGGATCTGGCCTGGAAAGGGTTCTGAAATTCTCGACAGGTCTATTTATAATGTTTAGGCACTTTTCTCAAAATTGGCGATCGCCCCCCATGAGCAAATCCGACCAAATCCGCATCCGTGGCGCAAGACAGCACAACCTAAAAAATGTGGATCTCGATTTGCCGCGTAACCAGTTGATTGTGTTTACGGGGGTGTCGGGTTCGGGGAAGTCGTCCTTAGCGTTTGACACGATTTTTGCGGAGGGGCAGCGCCGTTATGTGGAATCCCTCAGCGCTTACGCCCGCCAGTTTTTGGGGCAGTTGGACAAGCCCGATGTGGATGCCATTGAAGGTTTGAGTCCAGCGATCTCCATTGACCAAAAATCCACCTCCCATAACCCCCGCTCCACCGTCGGCACGGTCACGGAAATTGCCGATTATCTGCGGTTACTCTTCGGGCGGGCGGGGGAACCCCACTGTCCCCACTGCGATCGCCCGATTGCGCCCCAGACCATCGATGAGATGTGTGATCGGGTGTTGGCACTGCCGGATCGAACGAAATTTCAGTTGCTTGCACCGATTGTGCGCCACCAAAAGGGAACCCATAAAAAGACCCTTTCTAGTATTGCCTCTGAAGGGTTTGCCCGGGTGAGAATTAATGGCGAAACCCGTGAACTCAGTGACAATATCACCCTCAATAAAAATCACTATCACACCATTGAAATTGTGGTGGATCGTCTGGTGAAAAAAGAGGGGATTCAGGAGCGTTTAGTGGATTCTTTGAGTACCTGTTTAAAACACTCCGAAGGGACAGCAATTGTTGATTTAATTGAGACGGGTGAACAGATTATTTTTTCCGAAAATTTTGCTTGCCCCGAACATGGCGCAGTCATGGAAGAGTTATCACCCCGTTTGTTCTCTTTTAACTCCCCCTATGGCGCTTGTCCCGCTTGCCACGGCCTAGGCAGTCATCGGCGCTTTTCTCCCGAACTTGTGATCCCCGACCCGAAGCAGCCTCTATACGCAGCGATCGCCCCTTGGTCGGAAAAAGAAAATACCTATTATTTATCGTTGCTGTATAACCTTGGGCAAAACTTCGGTTTTGAGATCCAAACACCCTGGGAAAAACTCAGTAAAGAACACCAAGAAATTTTACTCCATGGCACCGAAGAACCGATTTGGTTTGAGGAGGAATCTCGCTATGGCGGCGGCAAAGGTTACTATCGTCATTATTCGGGAATTTTAAAACTATTAGAACGCAATTATGAAGATACAAATTCCGATGCGATCAAAGATAAACTGGAAAAATATTTAATTAATCAACCCTGTGAAGTTTGCCACGGAAAACGCCTTAAACCAGAAGCATTATCCGTCCGTTTAGGGCAATATAATATCGACGAATTGACCAGCGTTGCCATCCGCGACTGTCTCGAACGGGTCGAAAATTTGCAGTTAAGCGATCGCCAAAAATTGATCGGGGAATTAGCCCTAAAGGAAATTCGGGCGCGGTTACAATTCCTGCTGGATGTTGGTTTAGATTACCTCACCCTTGATCGGGCGGCGATGACCCTCTCCGGCGGCGAAGCCCAGCGCATCCGCCTTGCCACCCAGATCGGCGCAGGGCTAACGGGGGTGTTGTATGTACTCGACGAACCCAGCATCGGCCTCCACCAGCGGGACAATGAGCGACTGTTGCAAACCCTCAAAAAATTACGGGATCTCGGCAATACTTTAATTGTAGTCGAACATGACGAGGACACGATCCGCACCGCCGATCACATCGTTGATATTGGGCCAAAAGCGGGGGTACATGGCGGCGAAATCGTCTTTCAGGGCAGCTTTGACAAATTTCTGAAAAATAAACAATCCCTCACCAGTGCTTATCTGTCCGGCAGACGGGCGATCGCCACGCCCCCAGAGCGACGGGAAGGCAACGGCGGCAGATTACGCCTCGAAAATTGCACGAAAAATAATCTCAAGGGCATCGATATAGAAATTCCCCTCGGCAAATTGGTGTCAGTGACGGGGGTTTCCGGTTCGGGGAAATCGACCCTGATGAATGAATTGCTTTATCCGGCGTTGCAACATAGCCTGAATCGGAATGTGCCTTTCCCGAAGGAGTTGGGCGATGTCAAAGGCTTAAAATCCATCGATAAGGTGATCGTCATTGACCAATCTCCCATCGGCAGAACCCCCCGCTCCAATCCAGCGACCTACACGGGTATTTTCGATCCGATTCGGAATCTGTTTGCGGAGACGGTAGAGGCGAAAACCAGAGGATATAAAAAAGGGCGGTTTTCGTTTAACGTGAAAGGCGGACGCTGCGAGGCTTGTGGCGGGCAAGGGGTAAATGTGATCGAGATGAATTTTTTGCCGGATGTCTATGTGCAGTGTGAGGTATGCAAGGGGGCACGCTATAACCGCGAAACGCTTCAGGTGAAATTTAAGGGCTATTCTATTTCGGATGTGTTGAATATGACGGTGGAGGAAGCTCTGGAAGTCTTTGAAAATATTACGACGGCGGCAAATCGCTTGCAAACTCTGGTGGATGTGGGCTTGGGTTATATTCGCTTGGGACAACCAGCACCGACCCTCTCCGGCGGAGAAGCACAACGGGTGAAACTGGCTTCGGAATTGTCGCGGCGGGCAACGGGTAAAACTCTCTATTTGATTGACGAACCGACGACGGGTTTATCGTTTTACGATGTGCATCACCTGTTAAATGTGTTGCAACGGCTGGTGGATAAGGGAAATTCGGTGTTGGTGATTGAGCATAATTTGGATGTAATTCGCTGTAGTGATTGGCTGATTGATCTGGGGCCAGAGGGTGGCGATCGCGGCGGCGAGATTATTGCGACGGGTACACCAGAGGATTTAATTAAAGTCAAAGAATCCTACACAGGTCAATTCCTCAAGCCGCTATTAACAAAGAAATAATAAACGGCGATCGCCAACACATTCAGTACAATAACAAGTATCACGAAAAAAAGTGTATTGCTGTCGGCAGGTGATTTTATGAAGCCCGAAATACTTAAGCAAAGTTTTGTCCTTTCTAGCCTCGAAAAACGCCGTGATCAGCTTGAAAAATTTGGGGTAAAGTCACTCGCTCTATTTGGTTCTACTGCCCGTGATGAAGCGACTATCGATAGTGATCTGGATTTTTTAGTAGAGTTTAATACTGAACTTACATTTGATATTTACATGGATTTTAAATTTTTTCTTGAGGAGCTATTTAATCGTAAAGTAGATCTTGTCATCAAAGAAGATCTCAAACCCCAAATTAGAGAAAATATCCTTAAACAAGCGATTTATGTCCCGTAGTCTTCGTCTCTATCTCACCGATATTCTCAAAAGCATTACAAAAATTCAAAACTATGCTGAAAATTTAACCTATGAAGAGCTTTGCGAGGACAGTCGAAGCCTTGATGCGATCGCTCACAATTTGCAAATTATTGGCGAAGCAACAAAACAAATTCCGGATTCTCTACGCGATCAATATCCACAAATTGAGTGAAAGAAGATTGCTGGCTTGAGAGATATTATTGCTCACACGTATTTTCGTGTAAATACCAAAATTGTTTGGAGCATTATACAGACAAAATTAAATTCTCTCCAAGCTTGCATTCGACTGATGCTTGAAAACGACGATATTTTGTAGATCAATCTTGACTCTTGACAATAGCTTAATTGCAAAAAGTATCATTTCAATACTCTTAAGATTATCTAAAGTAAACCAATGATCGCCTATTGACGACTCATTAGACTGGAAAACGCTGTATTGCTGCAATTCTAGAACCTAGTATTCAACATCTAAATCCCATAATAATAATGACTGACTCCATATTATTCCCAAGGATTTCTGTCTCCAAATGCTAGTTCACTTGTAGATAGTTTTTCAAACATTGGATGAAAAGTAAAATATGTACTTTCATCGATGTCTGGTAGTTTATCTAATTCATACGAAAAAATATATCTACTATCTGAAAGTTGCTTATACCCAATAATACCTAACTTAAATAATCTATTAACAATTTCACCAGGACTATTATCGTCAGGAAAATATGAACCCAGCCACTTAATATTTTCATAAAAATGATTAGGCTCAGGCGTAGTTAAAATTCTCTCTTTTGCCTCGATTAAAATTTCTTTAAGTTTTTTCGGAGAAATATCTTCAAGGTTTCCAGTGTTTTTTGCAATTTTTATTAAAAGCTTAACGAGAGAATCCAAATCAGGATATAGATACTTCCACTCATCTGCAAGTGCCTGTGTTCTATTCAAGGAATATTGAGATTCGGCATCAACAACATTTTTGATTGTAATCTTGCCACAACCAATTTTGCTTGTTTCTTCGATCGCATGCATACAAAAGGCTAATAAATCTCGTGGTCGATAGAGGGTTCTTTTAATCATGTAATCAACAGGAGAATTTATATTTTCTTGAGAGCTTAAATCAAAGATGTCACTCATGCCTTCAATTTTTCGAGTAGTAGAGTATCTAATAAAACGTAGTAGAAGCATGGTTTCAAGCTTAGGTTTAGTCCAAGAGATTCGTAGTATATTGTTGTCAAATTTTTCTCTTTGAGGTAAATCTAATCCCTCAAGAATATTTGTTCTCAATGCAATCAATGGTTTTACTCTTTCTCGATAAACATAGTCTTTCATAACCATGAACAAACTACCAAGAAGTAGTTGTTGATTTTCATCTTCAGGATTCCATCCAAGATCTAAATCATCGAATAGAAGATACAATTTCGCTCCACCAACTACATCCCAAAATCCATTTTTATGAAAACTTTCGGTCTCTTTAATGAGCCCATGAGTAACTTCGTAAGAAGACGATCTTGCGTCTTTCCCTGCGGAAACTGAAATATCTTTTATTTGAATTTTTATTTCCTTCAATAAATTAATTATTACGTCAGCTAACGTTTGATTTTCTCTAGATAATTGATTGACTTTATTTAGGAATTTATAAGCTTTTAGATCATTCCCAATCAATAATTTAAGTTTTCTTGCTGGACCATTATGTCCATATTTTTCTCGGAGAACCTCAATCATAATTACATATTGCCATATGAGCTTAAAAAGTATTTTTTCAAGCCCTTTTATTGTTTTCAATTCAAAGAATTCATCTGTTTGAATAATGGCTTCTAGATAGCTTTTTTCTGGTCGAATAAAAGCACAGATATAATTACTATTATCTCTAAATTTGCTGTTAATGTGTGATAATATTGCGGATTTACCTGAACCAGTACGCCCTAATAATATGTACCGATCATCATTTATGTCTTCTGAAGCTCTATAAGCTGGGGTATCTTCAACAAAATATTCGCTGAGGTTCAAGTCATTTTCTGCTGAAAAATCACCTAAAGAAATATTTAACATTGTTACCAAATTAACCTCATTTAAGCAAACAATAAAAATCTATATAGTGGATAATTGACCTTCTATTAAAAAATCATGGCCGATGGATTGAAGCTGGACATTTTCGAGGGCGATCGCCTCGTCCATCAGCGTTAAACCTAAGTTACCTACAGGGGTCGGTGCCCCTTGACCACCAATAATTTTCGGGGCGATAAAAGCCATCACTTTCTGGATACTGCCAGAGGCGATCGCCGCCGCCGCGAGGGTGCCGCCGCATTCCCATAGCACCTGCAAACAACCCCGGTCATAGAGATATTGCATCACGCCTTCAGGGGAAACTGGATCGAGGTGTGCCACTTCCACGCCCCGTTGCTGGAGGAAAGCCTGCATCTCTGGATTCGCTGTGGCCTGGGTTAAAACCACTGTCGGGGCAGCGGTCACATCCCACAAATGGCGATCGCGGGGCAGGGTTAAAGTTTGGCTCACAACAATGCGCAAAGGATTATGGTCAGCGGTACCGTGGGTCGTTAAATAGGGATTATCAAGGCGTACCGTATTGCCCCCGACAACCACCGCATCACACTGGGAACGGAGGTCATAGACCTGGTTGCGGGTTTCCTGGTGAGTAATCCAAGCACTGTGGCCCGTGGTCGTGGCAATTTTTCCATCGAGGGTCATGGCATATTTCAAAATACCAAGGGGACGCTGATGCAACATCCGCCAAATAAAACCCGCATTTAACTCTCGACAAGCAGCCTCTTCGACACCCGTTACAACTTCGATGCCCGCATCCGTGAGGGTTTTTAAACCGCCCCCCGCCACTAAAGGATTCGGATCGACCATGCCGACTACGACCTTAGAGATGCCCGCTTTAACCACCGCCTGACTACAGGGAGGTGTTCTGCCGTGGTGGTTACAGGGTTCTAGGCTGACATAGAGCGTTGCTCCTTGGGCGGCTGCCCCTGCCTCCCGGAGTGCAAACACCTCTGCATGGGGTTGACCTGCCCCCGGATGAAATCCTTCACCAATAATGTTTTGATCTTGAACGACCACAGCGCCCACCATTGGGTTTGGGGCGGTTTTTCCGGCTGCCTGCTTTGCTAACGTAATACAGCGTTGCATCATGGCACGATCAAAGTCAGTTCCAACGGGGGCAGCGTTTGAGGTCATGGGGGAAGACAACATTTAAACTTAAAAATTCTTTCCCATTGTAGGCAAGAACCGAGGGGCAAACATAGGGTCAAAGGTTAACCGATGGTGGAGAAATTCAGGTGATTTAGCTGTATTTGCGCCATTGACTCAGGTGATTTTCATAAATCATCGATATGATGATCAACACATACGCGCTGATCTGGGGTCGAAACTCACCAATGCCCGAACAAAGTATTACACCGACTTACGATGTGGAGAATGCGGTTCTCAGTCGCTACCAAGCGGGAGCCCAGACCCACGAACCCAGTCTGTGTTGCCCGACGGACTACCAGGATGTCCATTATCTGGATGTGATTCCCGATGAAATTTTGACGAAGGATTACGGCTGTGGTGATCCGACTCGCTATGCAATCCCAGGAGATACCGTCCTTGATCTGGGGTGTGGAGCTGGCAAAAATTGCTACATGGTCGCCCAAAAAGTGGGGCCGACGGGGAAGGTGATTGGCGTTGATTTTAATGATGTGATGTTAAATCTCGCCCGCAAATATCAAGGGGCGATCGCCACGAAAATTGGCTTCCAGAATACCGAATTTGTCAAAGGGAAAATCCAAGACCTTAAACTTCCCCTTGATCTGCTCCAGGCTTGGCTCCAGGCAAATCCCATTACCACCCTAGAAGATATTGCCCGCTATGAAACAGAAGGCGATCGCCTCCGGGCAGAGTCCCCCCTAATTGCCGACGAGAGCATTGACCTCGTGATCTCCAACTGTGTTTTAAACCTCGTCAAACCCAGTGATAAACAACAACTGTTCCAGGAAATCCACCGGGTTCTGAAAAAAGGGGGCCGCGCCGTTATCTCGGATATTGTCTGTGATGAGCCACCCACCGAAAAAATCCTCAATGATCCAGAGCTATGGAGTGGTTGTATTGCTGGCGCTTTTCTGGAAGCTGAATTTTTGCAAATGTTTGAGGCGGCGGGTTTTTCTAGCGTTGAAATCCTTAATTACGGGGCTGAATCCTGGCAGACCATTGATGGTATCGAATTTCGCTCTATGACCGTCCGGGCCTATAAAGGCGAAAAAGAAATTGGTCGCGAACGGCACCAAGCCGTCATTTACAAAGGCCCCTGGAAGCAGATCCAAGATGATGCAGGTCGCACCTATTTTCGAGGTGAAAGAATGGCCGTGTGCGATCAAACCTTTCAACGCCTGACGAATCCCGATGGCCCCTATGCTGGGCAATTTATCCCCGTTGCCCCCTACCAAGCAATTCCCCCGGAAACAGCCGCCCCATTTAACTGTCACCCAGAGGCTCGCCGTGATCTCCAGGAGACCAAGGGCGCAGATTACCAGCTCACCCAACTGACCGAAGACGACGCCTGTTGTCGCACTGACAGTTGTTGCTAAATTGCTCAAAACTCATCCCTGTTCTGTTATCCCAATCACCATGGTTCAAACCCCAACCCAAACTGCAATCCCAGCTTTTCAGAAAACCTTGGGTCAACCCCTAAGCAAAACCCCCATCAGCACTCTCCAAATTAACCTCGGCAAAAAATGTAACCTCGCCTGTACCCATTGCCATGTTGAGGCCGGCCCGAAGCGCACCGAGGCACTCAGCCCAGAAATTTGTGCCCAATTGATCCAACTGATTCGCACCTTTCCCCAAATTCAAACGGTGGATCTCACGGGGGGAGCACCGGAAATGCACGATGGGTTCCGGCAACTGGTGGCTGCAGCACGGGAAACAGGGAAAGATGTGATTGTGCGCTCAAACCTAACCATTTTTTTCGTGCCTGGGTACGAAAATTTACCCGCCTATTTTGCGGAAAATCAGGTACGAGTGGTGGCTTCCCTGCCCTGTTATTTAGAAGATAACGTCGATCACCAACGGGGTGCGGGAGTGTACCAAGATTGTATTGCGGCCCTACAACGATTAAATGCCTTGGGTTATGGCCGAGATCCCGCCCTAGTCTTGGATTTGGTTTACAATCCGCCCGTGCCCCGGAACCAAGACTTTTCCCTCACGCCCAATCAAGCGAACCTAGAGCAGGATTACAAAGCTTATTTAGCACGCCATTTTCAAATTCAGTTTAATCACCTGTTTACGATCACAAATTTACCCATTGGCCGCGTAAAAAATTATCTCCAGGCCCATGCGCTCTATAAACCCTATCTCAGCTTTTTGGCGGCACATCACAACGGGACGACAGTGCCTAATCTCATGTGTCGTAGTCAGCTTTCTGTGGATTATGAAGGCAATATTTTCGATTGTGATTTTAACCAGATGGAAGCTCTACCAGCCCGCACTCCCGACGGCCAACCGGTAACGGTGCGGCACCTCCTAGAGGCAGAATCTTTAGATGTCATTGAAACGGTGGCGACGAAACCCTATTGCTATGGTTGCACAGCGGGAAGTGGCTCGAGTTGTGGTGGTGCTTTGAGCTAAGAGACTATCCACTGAATCATTAGGGGTGACTGGCGAGCGGCTTGCTGGGGTAGACGAGAAAACTTGAAGATTTCGCGGCTTATTTTTCCGGTTGGTTGCGGGGGCGATACTCCAACCACAGGGGAACAATAATCCAGGCCGCGACGAGGGCAAAAACAAGGAGACCGAATTTCGCCATGAACCGCAACACATCCGCCAGGGGCATGATGCGTCCGAGAAAATAGGGGAGCGTCACCGTCACTGTTCCCCAGGCGATCGCCCCCGCTAAATTGCACAGCAGAAAGATCGGCCAGGCCATCCCCACAATGCCGGCGAAGGGAGCGGCAAAAATCCGAAAAAAGGTGATAAACCGACCAACAAAAACAGCTTTAGGGGCATTTTCTAAAAACTTTTGCTTCGTTTCGGCGAGCTTTTCGTCACTAATTTTAAAAATATGGGCCACTTTCTGGAGCAGCGGCAATCCACCCCACTTCCCTGCTAGGTAGCCGATATTATTGCCGATGAATGATCCGGCGATCGCCCCACACAAAACCCAGCGGTATTGTAGCTCGCCACTCCCGGCAAAAAAGCCCCCCAGCAAGGTTAACGCTTCTCCGGGGAGGGGGATACCCATATTTTCCAGGCCGATGCCGATAAAAACAGACCAATAGCCATACTCTGTGACGAGGGTTTGCAGGGTTTCTAGGGAAATCAACTCAAGGGTCATGGAGAAAATTTAAGACAATGTTTATATTTTGACACTCCTTTTCGGCGGACGGGGGCCGCCACTGTAACTTTCGGGGTGGGTTGTCACCCAAGTTTCTGGGGACTTCTGGCGAAAGCCACCAAATCAGCCCAAAATTTTTTAAGATAATTATTAAGCAATATTACAAATATCCCATCGTGACCCAACTCGCCCCGAAACCGGATCCGACTGATAATCCAGCGATCGCCTCTCAATCGAAGCGGCTACCCTGGCTTGGTTTGGTGGTCGGAATTTTAATCGGGGCGATCGCCACCTATGTGGGGGGGCAATTTTCCAGCTCCCAACCCGAAGAAACCTCATCCGCCCCAACGACAAATCCCAATCAAGCCCCTGGGCGAGCTGTCACGACCTTGACCCTCGAACCCCAGGCGATCGCCAAAACCATGGCGATTGTGGGCACCGTTACCCCCGCCGAGATTGTGGCAGTTACGGCGGCCCGTTCGGGTCTCCAGATTACTAATCTTTTGGTGGATGAAGGGGACAATGTTCAAGCCGGTCAACTGCTGGCCCAACTGGATAATGCCACCCTCCAGGCAGAACTCCGTCAAGCCCAAGCCCAGGTCGCCCAAGCCCAAGCCCGCCTCGCCGAACTCAGAGCCGGAGCCCGCTCCGAAGAACTTGCCCGCGCCCAGGAACAAGTGAACCAAGCCAGGGCTGCCCTCGGTCGGAGCCAAGCGGATCTCAAGCTGAGCGAACAACGCCTACAACGAAACCAAGAATTATTTGAAGCTGGGGCGATCGCCGCCGATACCCTCGATGAGACCCGCACCCGTCGCGATGGTGCCGCCGCCAGTGTCAGTCAAAATCAGGCCACATTACGGGAAGCCGAACAACGCCTGCAAGAATTGCGCCGTGGCCCCCGTCTTGAAACCCTGGCCCAGGCAGAAGCCCAACTACAACAGGCCCAGGCCCAGGTTAGCCTAGTGACCACCCGGTTACGGGAGACCCAAGTCCGAGCACCGCGCTCCGGTAAAATCCTCGAAAAATTCGCTCAACTCGGTGATCTCAGTGCTGCCAATGAGCCGTTATTTAATCTTTTAGAAGCAGGGCAATTAGAACTCGAAGCAAACATTCCCGAAACCCAACTGAATCAGGTTGAAATCGGCCAAACCGTTGAAATTACCAGCGATCGCGATCCCAATCTTCAGCTCACGGGGCAGATCCAAGAGATTGTCCCCACCGTTGACCGACAATCCCGCCAGGCGACCCTAAAAATTAGTTTGCCCCCAGGGACAGACCTCAAGCCAGGAATGTTTTTGCGGGGCAATATCATTCTGGCCCAAGCCCAGGGTTTAGGGGTGCCCACGGAGGCTGTGATTCCCCAGGATGGCGAGCAGGCGACGGTTTTCCGGGTGAATAATGACAACACCGTTACCGCCGTCACTGTCCAACTTGGGGAGCTTTTAGACGATGACCAGATTGAAGTTCTAGGGGGGTTGCAAGCGGGCGATCGCCTAGTGGTAAAAGGAGCCCCCTATCTTAAAGATGGGGACGCCATCGAAATCCAACCCTTCCAATAGGCATTTTTTAGCTAGCGAAAATCAAGGTGGTGAAATCTTAAGTTTTAATGTTTTTTTCTAAAGAAAAGTTTTCACTGAAGACGTAATTTTATATTTGTTTAAGAAATGCCAAGGGTTAGGGGAGATTAGCAGCCAAAAAGAGCTTTTCTATGGTCACAACACTGAGCAAAGCAACGCTTTAGGGAAAATTTAACCTGTTTAAAAACAGCCTTTAAAAGAATTCTTTCGTCCCGGTAATTCAGACCCCGGCCCTTGAGGTGAGGTAATCCTCACAAATTAGGTCAAGATTTTTTCAAAAAGTGAAAACTTCCTCAACAATCCCCGGCCACTTTTAAAAAGATCTTGTAAGTTGAGAGTAGTGCCCCCACGCACTGTATCAAAACATTAATACCCACTGCTTGGGGGCGATCGCCGCACACAAAAAAAGGAGTAATGACCTATGGCTACCGCAAACCCGATTATTGATATTGAAGACTATGGTCAAAGTATCTGGATGGATAACCTCAGTCGGGATTTAATCACCTCTGGGGAATTGGCACAATTGATCGACAGTCGGGGGATCCATGGGATTACCTCTAATCCAGCAATTTTTGAAAAGGCGATCGCCGGCAACGAAATTTACGACGAGGCGATCAAGCAGGGCATTGCGGCCGGAAAATCCACCCTCGAAATCTACGAATCCATTGTGTTTGAGGATATCGGTAACGCCTGCGATATTTTTGCGGGGGTCTACGAAAAAACCGACGCCCTCGATGGCTATGTGAGCATCGAAGTTCCCCCCAACATTGCCAAAGACACCGAAAGCACGATCAAAGAAGCCCGCCGCTATTTCAAGGAAATTGGTCGTCCCAACGTAATGATCAAAATCCCCGGTACCCCCGAAGGCTTGCCCGCCGTCACCCAGGCGATCGCCGAAGGCATTAACGTCAACGTCACCCTGCTATTTTCTGTACAAGCCTACATCGACACCGCTTGGGCCTACATCGAAGGACTCGAAAAACGCGCCGCTGCCGGGGAAGATATCAGCAACATTGCCTCCGTTGCCAGCTTCTTCCTCAGCCGCATTGACGTCAACATCGACAATCAACTCGATGCCAAAATTAAATCCGGGGTCAGCGAAGATGTCGCCAGCAAGCTGATCGGTCTCAAAGGAAAAGTGGCGATCGCCAACGCAAAAATTGCCTACCAACATTACCTTGAGATTTTCAGTAGCGACCGTTGGCAAGCCCTCGCTGCGAAAGGCGCGAAACCCCAACGACTCCTCTGGGCCAGCACCGGCACCAAAAATCCCGACTATAGCGATGTAATGTATGTCGATGAACTCGTCGGCGCTGACACCGTCAATACCCTGCCCCCCGACACCATCGAAGCCTGTGCCGACCACTGCGATCCCGCCAACCGCATTACTGCCAACGTCGCCCAAGCCAAACAAATCATTGCCGCCCTCGGTGACGCAGATGTGGCGATCGATCTTGACACTGTAATGGCCGAACTCCTCGAAGAAGGGATCGAAAAATTTATCAAGCCCTTCGAATCCCTCATGGACTCCCTCGAAACCAAAGTCAAACAATTGGCCACTGTCTAACCAAACCCACCCCTAAAGTCTCCTCCATAGGGGATTTTAGGGAGATGTCAAAAATCCCTTTCTGATTACCCCATTGCTCCTTCAAACCCAGCCCTATGGTTGCCTTACAAGAAAATCCCCTCAGAGTCGGACTCCGCCAAGAACGCACCCCAGACCCCCTGATCATCGTTATCTTTGGTGCTTCCGGCGATCTCACCCAGCGTAAACTCGTTCCCTCCCTCTACGCCCTCAAAAAAGATAATTTATTGCCACCGGAGATCACCATTGTCGGTGTCGCTCGGCGGGACTGGAGCCACGATTACTTCCGCGAACAAATGCGCCAGGGCATTGAGGAATTTTCCGACGGCATCGGCAGCGAAGACCTCTGGAACAACTTTGCCGAAGGGCTTTTTTATTGTTCCGGCAATATGGACGACCCCGACAGTTACCAGAAACTTAAAACCTTTTTAGACGAACTCGATCAAAAACGAGGTACCAGGGGTAATCGTGTCTTTTACCTTGCGGTCTCTCCGAAGTTTTTCCCGCCTGGCATCAAAAATCTGGGTGCGGCTGGGATGCTCAATGATCCTCTCAAACACCGCCTCGTCATTGAGAAACCTTTTGGCAAAGATCTCAGTTCTGCCCAAGTTTTAAACAATGTCGTTAAAAACGTCTGCCGTGAAGAACAGGTTTACCGTATTGACCACTACCTCGGCAAAGAAACTGTCCAAAACCTGTTGGTCTTTCGGTTTGCCAACGCCATCTTTGAACCCCTCTGGAATCGCCATTACGTCGATCACGTGCAAATTACCGTCGCCGAGACGGTGGGTGTCGAAGATCGTGCAGGTTATTACGAAACCTCCGGCGCCCTGCGGGATATGTTGCAAAATCACCTGATGCAACTGTTTTGTTTAACGGCGATGGAAGCGCCCAATGCTTTAAATGCCGACAGTATTCGCAGCGAAAAAACCAAGGTATTACAGGCTACCTACCTCGCCGATATCCATAATCTTGATAAATCAGCGATTCGAGGTCAGTACAAAGCAGGTTGGATGAAAGGCAAACCCGTCCCCGGTTACCGGGAAGAATCCGGCGTCAATCCCGAATCAACGACGCCCACCTATGTGGCGATGAAATTTATGGTAGATAATTGGCGCTGGCAAGGGGTGCCTTTCTATCTGCGTACCGGCAAGCGTTTGCCCAAGAAAGTTTCAGAAATTGCGATTCAATTTAAGCAGGTGCCCCTGGCGATCTTCCCATCGGCAGCAAAACAGGCGAATCCCAATACCCTGGCCCTGCGGATTCAACCCAATGAGGGTATTTCCCTACGCTTTGAGGCCAAAATGCCCGGCGCAGATATTAGAACCCGCAGCGTGGATATGGATTTTAGCTATGGAACATCCTTTGCCATGGCCACCCAGGATGCTTACACCCGACTGCTTTTAGATTGTATGGTCGGTGATCAAACTCTCTTTACCCGGGCCGATGAGGTGGAGGAGGCTTGGCGTGTGGTGACACCAGCTCTAGCGGCATGGGATGGGCCAGCGGATCCTAGCAATGTGCCCCAATATGAGGCGGGGACTTGGGAACCGACAGAAGCGGAATTTTTGATTAATCGGGATGGTCGCCGTTGGCGTCGGTTGTAAAGGCGAATTTCCAATTTTAGGGAACAGATATCGGCTCTCAGTGTTTGTTTATTTTTGATTTCTTAATTCTTTTCGCACGCAAATTTCGCAAAAAACTCTCTAAGCAATCTCTGGAAAAATTATGACTATTTCAGCACCCCTTGTTTCTTTGCAAGCTCCGAAGGATGTCTCGATTGAGGAGATTGAAGCGGAACTGGCACAACTCTGGCAAAATTACCGCTCCGATGAGGGCATGAGTGCCACCCGGGCCACCACCTTTAGTTTTTTGGTCTATGAGCCGGACGATTCCCAAGCATTGTTGGCAAGTTTAGGATTTTATTCGGGGCCAATCGATGGGATCGCTGGTTCGCGCACGGTGGCAGCAATCCGGGCTGCTCAAAAAGCCTATGGTTTTGAGGAAACCGGTAAGATTTCACCGGAATTACTCGCGAAGCTCCGGGAAATGTGGGAGTGCCAGAGTCAGGACCAAGGCTGCCAACCGTTGACCTATTCGGCCGATCTGAGTAGTTCTGGGGTGGCCGATGCGATCGCCGCTGCGAATCCCTGTCGAATCATTACCCTTTGTCCCACCACCGGTGAAGATGAAGGCGTTTCCGCCCAGGTTTCCGCCTATTGTCCGATTAATAAACGGGGCGGTAGCACCCTTGTTTGTTGCGAGTACATTACCCTGAGTGGCACAGCGGCAGCCCTAGAGCGCATTGGGGGCCTAATTACGGCTTTGATGGTGCGGGATTTGCCAAAATTCATCTGGTGGAAGGCAGTGCCAGATAGCAACTATGGCCTCTTTCAACGGTTGATGGCCGAAGCAGATACCCTCATCCTCGACTCCAGTGGTTTCCGGGATGCCGAAGCAGATCTCAAGGTTGTGTGCGAACTGTTGCAGCAGGGCACCAACACCGCCGATCTCAATTGGAGTCGTTTAGCAGCTTGGCAAGAGTTAACTGCCGCTGCCTTTGACCCCCCAGAACGACGGGAAGCCATCTGGGATGTAGACCATGTGACCCTCAACTACGAAAAAGGGAATGCCACCCAAGCGATTTTGTTTTTAGGCTGGCTCGCCAGTCGCCTCGGCTGGAATCCGACAGACATCGAACGGGAATCAGGGGACTATGAGATTCACCGCATTCGTTTTGGCGATCGCCACAAAAAAGCAATTACGGCTGAACTAGTAGGTCTACCCATGGCCGATGTGGGGGATATCGTCGGCGATCTCGTGAGCCTCAAACTCACCTCCAATAACCTTGATGCCGATTGTTGCACCGTGATTTGTTCAGAAACCTCTGGCTGTATGCACATGGAATCGGGTGGTGGTGCGCAATCCTGCCGCATTGAACAGGTCACCCCCTTGGCTGATCAAGCAACCGAGCATCTCCTGGGGCAACAGCTCCAACGCTGGGGCAAAGATGTTCTCTACACCGAAACCATGGAACAGGTGCGTCAAATCCTCGCCCTTTAACCCTTTAAATTTCATTTTCAGTGGCTGAGGCGAACCTGGAACCGATCCGCCTGGGTGAGTTGAATTTTATCCGCTTGCATGAGTTGTTTGAGGAGGCGATTGACCGTTACCTGGGTGGCCCCCAGAACCTCAGACAATTGCTTGCTGGTGAGGGGAAACGGAATCATCATTCCTTCCGGGGAAGGGTTGCCGTGGGTACGCCCCAACATTTCTAGGTATAGCCACAGCCGATCAATGGTTTTGCGTTGGCACAGGAGGGTCTGCTCTAGGCGCTGGTGTTGCTGCTGGTGCCGGAGCGCTTGTAATACGTTGTTTTTTAGGGTGGGCCACTGGTCGAGATCTTCCCAGTAGAGCCAAAAGACTTCTGTTTGATCCACCTGGGCGATCGCCTGGAACGAGATCATCGGACTGCGGTAGATATCAATGGGTTGATCGGCCCCGATAAACGCCAAAATTACCGGTTGCCCATCCAGGGAAAGGGAAGGCTGGAAATGCCGCAGACGACTTTCAAGGCGCACAAATCCTTTCGTGACAAAGTAGAGCAAACCGGGTCGGGTAGGAATGGTTTCTTCCTGGAAAAACGTCCGACTCCGACAGTGGGCGATCGCCCATTCTTGCAAAAACTCTGTGATTAAAGGCGAGTGGGGCTTAATTTCGTCAAGGGCAAAGAACTGAGACATTACTTACATAGATACACAAAAATACGCAAAAAAAGAGTGGATATGAGTGAGCTGATCTTGGGTCGGTTTTAGGGGCCATTAATACGGGCAAAAGCTGCGGAAAGCTCTATCATCCTAAAAGATCCCCCTAGTCCAGGCAAGCGGCAATGGCGTCCATTTCAGTCATAACCCAGGATGGCAATTTAACCAACGATCTTCGCGTACACCTCGCCCAGGCGGGAGGTCTTCCCAACGCCAGTGAAGTTCCGCTCCAGCTCTGTTTCCAACGGCAAAGCATCGGTTTTCGGTCGGCGATCGCCTTAAAATTGGCCGCCCACAGCCACCAGCCTCCCCAGACCATTGCCCAGGCATATCTCGCTCGGCTCACTGCCCCAACGCCGCAATCAGATTCAAAACACCGAACTGCAACGGCGGTATTCACCTATGAGGCGATCGCCACCCCCCAGGGTTGGTTAGAATTTTTTTTGATGCCGACGGAGATTGGCCGCTGGCTCGATCAAATATTACAGCGAGAAAACCTGATTTTCCCTCAGTTGCCCCCAGATCTTTTATTCTCTTGCCATTACCTACAGCAACGCTTCCAAAACCTCAGTCACCTCGCCACTGACTACACCGCTGATACGCCCCAATGGAATTTTGAAAAAACTCTTTTGCCCGCCTGGGAGCAAGCTCTCCTAGAGGCGATCGCCCGTTGTGTCCTAGGGAGTTTCCATCGCTCACCCAAACCCCATCTTTTTGCCGCCCTCGAACAAACTCTCTGGGAAGTACAGCGCCGTTGCCCTCTATTTTATTTTCTCCGTGAAAATCCCACCCAAGGCCGTCATTATTGGCAGTGGTTTGCCTATCTCGCCCAATTTTTAGCCCATTATCTCCCACAATTAGAAAATTAATTTATAAGACTCAAAGGCAGTGGGACGTTAGCTTTCACGCTTTTTTTAATTGGTCTATTTAAAATTTTCGACACAAAACTTGAAAAAAACATGGCAGTTTGAGAAAAGATGGTCTACACTTACAGGTGTGTGAGGAGCGAACCAGAAAGAAGACCGAGACGAAACACGGAAAGTCGCCGGTCTTTTTTCTGTGCCCAACACAAAAATATCCCAGGGTTACATCGCTACGAACAATCACCCCAGGATTCACAACAGTCTTTAGTTTTCTTAAATCAATACACCCCAGCGGCTAGTTGCAACAGGGTTCAGTCTTGGCGGTTTTGGAGGCTCTTTGGATCGAGGGCATCCCGTAGCCCGTCACCGAGCAGGTTAAAGGCCAGCACCGTCACGATAATCAAAATTGCCGGCGACCACACTAGCCAGGGTTGCAAGACCAAAATAGACGCATTGGTACTCAAAGAGAGCAGATTGCCCCAACTGGGGTCGGGCTGTTGAATGCCGAGGCCAATCAAGCTCAATACCGATTCGGCAATGATAAATCCTGGTACGGCGAGGGTTGCGGAGATAATCGCATAGCTCGCTGTTTGGGGCAGGATATGTTTGGTGATGATGTAGAGCGATCGCCCCCCCGTTGCTTGGGCCGCCTGGACAAATTCTTGGTTTTTAATTGAGAGCACTTGACCCCGGATCACCCGCGCCAGGCCAGACCAACTAATGAAAGAGGTAATCAGCACAATCAAGAGGAATCGCTGGGCACTGGTTAAACTCGCGGGCAGAATCGCCGCCAGGGAAACGAGGAGATAAATTCCCGGAATAGTCATCAACACTTCCACAAAGCGCATCAAGACCGCATCGATCCAGCCGCCAAAATAGCCGGAAATGCCACCGATGAGCATCCCCAAAGGAAAGGAAATGACAATCCCCACCAGGCCGATAAAGAGGCTAATGCGGCCCCCATGGAGTAAGCGGCTAAATTGATCACGCCCCTGTTCGTCGGTGCCAAGGAGATTAAAGCGGGCCTCGCCGACCACCCCAAATAAATGGCGATCGCCCCGGATGCCCGGAAAGATAATTTTTTCCTCGAAGGTCGGGGGCACGGGCAATTTGATCTGGAACAGTTGGTAAGGATCGCCTTTCACAAAGAGGCGCAGCGGTTGGGGGTTATCAGTATCGACAATCAGTTGGCGATCGCCCGTGTCGAGATCCGTCGGCCCCTGGCTGGTGGGATAAACATGGGGGGTGCCATTGCGCCAGTGGATCGCTGTGGGCGGCATTAAAGAACCATCTGCCTGGGACACATAGGGGTCATAAGGAGCAAAAAAATCAGCACCAATGACGAGGACATAAAAGGTGATCAGGATAATTGCGCCCAAACGCGCCAGGGTATTATTTCGAAGTTTGCGCCACCAATCCATAGTTACTGCCAGGGTTGCCAAAAATAATTGTGTCCCCTCATTCTAATGCCTGCAGATACTCGATCGCGGCGGCAAGCTGGGAGTCATAGCCCTCGGCAAAGTCCATAAACCAGAGCCCTTCATTGGAAAGGGGATCTAGTTGCTTGAGCCAAGTTTCGGCTTTGGTGCGCCAATATTTAGCCTGGGCCTGTTTTTGCTTTTCGGCGGCGGCGATCGCCTTGAGGTCTGTTTCCGGGAGGGGCTGTTGGGCTTGCTGCTGCTGTTCGGCAATCAGTCGGTTAATGTCTTGGTACAGACGGTGATTTTTTTCACAATCTTTGAGTTTGTTGGCGGTCGTTTCCTGTTCGAGGGCCTGCAACATGGACGAAAGGCGATCGCCCTGGGATGACTTTTCCCCAGTCGGCTGCGGGCGAGCTTGATATTCCTGCTGGAGCGCCGCTAGGGTTTGATCCAGGCCATTGTCCGGTGGCTGTGGTGCTGCCGCGCGATGTTGATTTTCTAAATCCCGTAGCAAATCATCAAGGGAAGCCATCGTTCAATCCATTGCCGAAGAAATCTCACCTTAATTATAAAAAGATCTTTCCCCTTCTTTAATCCGGCGCAAACTGACACCGCAAACGCACCGCCTGGGCTAACAACCGTCGATAATCCTGGTTATCAATGACATAGGAACCAAATCGCTCTAGGTGTGGATTTTGTAGCTGGGCATCAAACAGAATAAAGCCTTGCCGCCGCAGATGTTCGACTAAAAGAACCATTGCCACCTTGGAACCATTGGGAATTTGAAAAAACATCGACTCCCCGATAAAGGCTCCACCAATGGCGATGCCTAAAATCCCCCCAGCTAATTGATCCCCCCGCCAGGTTTCAAAACTGTGGGCCCACCCCGCTCGGTGCAACGCCCGATAAATGTCTAGTAATTCCGGCGAAATCCAGGTCACATCCCGGTTGGCACAGCCAGCACACACCGCCTCAAAGGCTTGGTTAATTTTGGGGGTAAAAATCTGTTGATTGAGCGATCGCCTCAGGGATTTGGGATAACGAAACCGACCATCTAGGGGAATCAAAGTCCGTTGCCGACTCGAATACCAACCCAAATGCTGTTGCTCATCCGCCATCAGAAAATAGCCCTGGGAATATCCTTCTAAAATTGCTGGCAGATTAAAACGGCTGATCATACATTGCCCACGACGGAATTTTTCAACTGTACCAGGCGATCGCCCTGGCGTTTAGGTCTTGAGGCGATAACCAATGCCCCGCACCGTCTCGATGAGATCACTGCCCAACTTTTTACGGAGATAGCCAATGTACACATCGACGATATTCGAGCCTGGATCGTAATCATAGCCCCACACCTGATCCAAGAGCTGCTGACGGCTGAGGACTTGGTCGGGATGACGGAGCAACGTTTCTAACAGGATAAATTCACGGGTGGGCAACTCTAACCAAACATCCCCTTGCCTAACCCGCCGCGCCTTGAGATCTAGCTCCAACGTCTGGGTTTTCAGACACATCGGTTCCGGGGTCGCCCTTGGGGTAAAGGTGCGTAACCGCGCTTGGACACGGGCCAGGAGTTCTTTAAAACTAAACGGTTTACCCAAGTAATCGTCGGCACCAAGGTTTAAGCCAGTTACTTTGTCATCGAGGTCATCGCGGGCCGTGAGGATAATAATTGGGGCCGTAACCCCCTGACCGCGCAGATCATGGAGCACCTCTAAACCATCGGCATCAGGCAAGCCTAAATCTAAGATCAACAGGGAAAAGGGATATTGCAAGGCCCAGTCTAGGGCTTCTTTGGCGGTGCTGGCGATGGTCACCGTAAAGCCTTCGCTTTTAAACCCCTTTTGAAGGAAGGAAGCGATTCTAGGTTCGTCTTCGATAATCAGAATCTGGGTCATAGGGAATCGTCAGGGTAAATGTACTGCCTTTGTTGAGTTCGCTTTCGACGGTAATGCTGCCACCATGGGCGATCGCCACCTGTTTAACGATGGCTAACCCCAGGCCTGAGCCTTCTGTGCCCCGTACTTGGCGGCCCCGGGCAAACCGTTCAAAAATCCGTGTTTGGTCAGCGGCGGCAATTCCCTGCCCACTATCTTGTAACCAAAATTGTAAATTTTTCCCGGTGCGAGTGACCCCTAGGCAAATTTCGTCATGGGGTTGGGTGTGTTGAACGGCGTTTTGGGCGAGGTTAATCAGTGCTTGGGTTAACCGTTGGCGATCGCCCCAGAGAATCCCCGTCACCATTCCCTGCCGTTGCCATTGGCGAGGACTAGACGTTAAAGCCGTAATTTTCGTGTAGAGCTCTTCTAAAAACGACTCTATATCAATCGGCTCATAATGCAAAAAATTAGGCCGCTCCAACTTCGCCAACAGGATCAACTCCTGCACCAGTCGGCCCATGCGATCCAGTTCATCTACAACCAATTCCACTGTTTTTTGTTCTTCGAGGGAAAGATTGGCGATCGCCATCAATTCCAAATGCCCCCGAATAATCGTGATCGGCGTACGCAGTTCATGGCCCACATCATTGAGAAACTGCCGCTGATTTTCAAAGGCCGTTTCCAGTCGGTCTAGCATCGAGTTAAAAGCCTGGGCTAAATTGGCCAATTCCCCCTGGGTGGTGATGGGAATCCGTCGCGTCAGGTTGGATTCATTAATGCTTGTTGCCGTTTTCAAAATTAAAGTTAGGGGCGCTAAAACCCGCCCTGCAATCACCGCACTCACCGCGATGGACAAACAAAAAACCCCGATCAACGTCGCAAAAACAATTTTTAAAGACGTGAGAGTTTCATTGTGTTCCCCCGCCACGGCATGGACAGCAATAAAGCGCCCCAGAATATCCCCTGTCTCATTTTCGATGGGGAGCGCCACATACAAAATGTCCCCCGTTTCCGAATTGGGACGCGGATCAACTCCCTCTTCCCAGCGGTTTACCTGGGCCAAGCGTTGCAAAAGAGAAGAATCTGCCTGGAGGGTCGGCGGTAGTGCTTCGGGGCTAGAGCGATAAAATTCCTCAGCAATCACGCCAACGATAAAAGTGTCGTCCTCCGGTACCCGACGGGCCAGATACAGATTAAACAGAGAAATCAAATCCGCCGGAGTAGAGAGGGGCAAAATCTCGGTTTCTCGGAGGGCAAGCCGTTGTTTCACTTGGGGGTCATTGTTCAGTAAACCCTCAAACAAATACACATCTTCCTTGAGATCATTTCTCACCCGCTGGTTAATGTTGCTAAATACCAAGTGCAACATCAGGGGAAAGGAAATGGCCAGGAACCCCGATAACAGCAGTAAATACCAGAAAAAAACGCGACCCCGAACCGAGAGAAAATGGATTCGCAGCAGTTTAAGCCATTGTTTGGGGGAAAAGACGACCATTAACGCTGGAATAGGGAGCGTTGGGGTAGGGGGCGTTCAATAATACCGGCCACTTGGGTCGCGGCATTGAGATTAAGACTCAGGGCTTGTTTTGCCCAAATATTACCTTGAATCACTGCGCCATTGGCAATGAGGGTTCCCCTAGGTTGGACGACGACATCACCCCGTACGGTAGTTTGCCGGAGAATGCAGGTGGCTCCGGAAGGGACTTCGAGATCCCCAATGGCGATCGCCCCTAAACTTCCTTTACATTGGGTCGCTTGGGCGAGCACGGGGAAGAGTCCGAAAACCCCCATGGCAAAGGCCACGCCCAGTCCCAATCGGCAAAACGGGGATTGTAAATAATGCTGATACTGACCCATGGGAAAATAGCTAATTTTTAAAGGATAGGGATTGTCGGGCAGATTGCTTCAACTCTAAGGATGACCTGGGGCAATGAAACAACATTGAAAATTCCATGAGAAATTTCTCATCTAACCTGTTGCAGTTGTTCGGCAAGGCGATCGCCACAAAGTTCGATCAGGGTGGGAATATTCGGGCGACGCTCTAGAATACGCCAACTAATGGCAATATGCCGCAGGAGAGTGAGGTTAGCGTAGATATCAATAGCTTGACTCAGATGGGAGCTTTCTGGGGGGTGTTTTGCCAAAAAAGCTGCCTTTAAAGCGTGTTCCTGACTGAACATGGCATTGGGATCACCCCAGGTGCGGAGGCTCTGCTCGGTCATGTGGGCGATGAAATTCCCCAGATCAACGGCGGGATCTCCCTGACAATAGAGGTCGAGATCCACCAACCAGAGGCGATCGCCATCTACCAAAATTTGGTCAGGGTAAAAATCCCGGTGAATTGTTGTTGAGGGGCGGGGATGCTGTTCTAAGCTTTGTCCTAGCCGTTCACTCTGGGCAATAAAGTGCTGAATTTGTGTTTGCCATTGGGGTTGCTGGTGGGCAAAATCCCGGAGGCGATCGCCAAGAATTTGTAATTCGTCAGCAATGGTATGGGTCTTTGGGGTGGGTACGGAATAGGTGTGGATTTTGTGGGCGAGGTCGGCAATTTTTTCCGGCAAACCTGACTGAGTAGGCAGTAACTTTGTTGCCGGTTGACCAGGCACCCACCGTTGGAGCCACATCCGCCAGGGTTCAACAATACCGAGAGGTTCCGGCACCGATAAGCCATCTTCACTATCCCCGTGGAAGCCGTTTTCCCATAATGCTCGCTGGTAGCCATAACTTTTGTAATCTGTGCCCTTGGCGCGAATTTTACCAAGGATAATCTGTTCCCCTGCGTCGGTTTCCAGGTGGTAAGCAATCAAGGCCCGGCGTCCGATTTTATGGCGTAGCAGTTCGGCCTTGATCACCCTCCGTACAGTGGGAAAAATGGTAATGAAATGCGGCTGGGCTAACTGGGGATCGAGGACAAACGGTAGCCAGGGCATTTTTGGATCAGAGGAAATTTCTGCCATGGTTAACGCCCCAAGGATTTGGTGACGGTTGCGAGGGTTTGCCGTTGGAAAAGGTCGGCATAGACGCCCTGACGAGCCAGTAATTCGGCGTGGGTGCCCTGTTCTCGGATTTGCCCCTGATCGAGGTAAAGGATTTGGTCGGCGGCGATCGCCAACTGGAGGTTATGGGTGACGAGAAAGGTGGTGCGATTTTCTGCTAACCGTTCTAGGGCTTCAAAAACCAACTGTTCATTGACTTTATCCAAACCGCTGGTGGGTTCATCCAGGATCAAAATGGGGGTTTGTCGTATGGCGGCCCTGGCGATCGCCAACCGTTGCCGTTGTCCACCGGAGAGGGTTGTGCCCCGTTCCCCCACCACTGTGTCGTAGCCCTGGGGCAGTTGCAAGATAAAGTCATGGGCATTGGCTAAACGGGCCGCTGCCTCGATATCCGCCATCGTTGCGTCCTCGATGCCATAGGCGATATTTTCCCGGATCGTTGCCGCAAACAGTAAACTCTCCTGCAACACCACCGCCATTTGGTTCCGTAAGCTCGTCAGTTGATAATCCCGCAGATCCTGACCATCGATAAGAATTTTTCCCGCTGTTGGGTCATAGAGGCGCAACAACAAACTGAGAAGCGTCGATTTTCCACTGCCGGAAGCACCAACGAGGGCAATTTTTTCGCCGGGTTGCACCGTTAAATTTAGCCCCTTAAGAATTCCTTGGTCGGGATGATAGCCAAAGGAGACATTTTTAAATTCAATCACCCCCCGGAGAGACGGCGCGACGATCGCCCCTGGTTTGTCTTGAATATCGGGGGTTTCCGCCAAAATATTTAAAATCCGTTCCCCCGAAGCCGCCGCCTTTGCCAGACGCCCAGTATATTTCGCAAAATTTTGCACGGGTTTGTAGGCATTGCGCAGATAGGTTAAAAACACCAAAACTGTTCCTGGCGTGAGGGCATCTTCGATCACCAGATGTGACCCATAGCCCATCACCAAGGCCGTACCTAGGGCAATCAACACATCCACCACCCGCTCTAGGTTTGCGGCCAATCGTTTGGTTGCAATACTCTCCTGGAGGCTCTGTTGGTTCTGGCGACTAAAAAGATCCGCAAAGGCTTGCTCTAGGGAAAGGGCTTGCACCAGTTTAATCGCGGCGAGGGATTCAGCGGCGGTGGCGGCGACGGCCCCTTCCCGGTGGCGTTGGGTGAGGGAAGCACGGCGAATTTTGGTACTTAAACGGCTGGCAGCAAACCAAAACAGCGGAAAAGTCACGAGGGATAAGAAGGTGAGTTTCAAGTCAAGCCAGGCCATTACCCCAAGCATTCCCCCCAGGGTTAACAGGCTAACCACCAGGGGCAACGCCGCCGTGAGCAAAATTTCCTGGAGACGGTTCGCATCGCTACTGACGCGGATAATCAGGTCACCACTGCGGGCTTGGTAGTGGTAGCGCAGGGAAAGCCGTTGCAAATGACTGTACAGTTGATCCCGCACCTGGGCCATGACGCGACTACCGACGATCGCCAAACTGACGGTATTCCAATAGGTGGCGATCGCCCGACTGACGGCAATGACGATCACCCCGGCAGCAATGAAAACCAAGAGCCAAACCGGATCGAGATTTGTAAAGCCGAGAAAAGCCAGGGTCGGTTGAGTTTGAGCCGGAATCAGCACCCCATCAATGAGCAGCTTGAGGGGCCAGGGTTCCAATAGCCGTAACCCCACATCCGCCAGTAAAGTCACCATCGCCACTAGCAAGAGTCGCCACTGGGCACGAATTTGGGGCCAAAAGGTGGTGATTACAGCCCAGAGGCCAGGGACAGCTTGGGTCATGGGGGAGGCACGGTGCATATTTTTCTAACTTTTAACCTTAACGTTAAAAAACGAGGCTTTGGCGATCGCCAAAATTTGGGCGGCAATATGATCCCAGGTATGGTGTTTAAGCACGAAACCACGGGCAGCCAGACCTAACTGTTCCCGGTACTGGGGCGATCGCCAAAGATGTTCGAGGGCTTGGGCCAGGGCTGTTACTTCCCCCGGTGGATATAAAATCCCCGTCACGCCATCGTCAATAATGTCCGGCAGTTGACCGATGCAACTCGCTACCACGGGCAACCCCGCCGCCATGTATTCCACCACCTTGAGGGGGGAAAAATAAAAATTTTCACTGGCGGGATAGGGGGCAACCGCCACGCTCATTTGCCCCAACCAGTGGGGGACGGCCTCTGGAGCCACGGCACCTGTCCATTGCACCTGGGCCGTTAACTTGCGCTGGGCGATCGCCTGTTCAAGGACTTGCCGTTGGGGGCCATCGCCGACGATCAACAACTGGGCTTCCGGGACAGTTTGTCGCAGTTGGGCAAAGGCTTCAATGAGGCAATCTAGGCCATGCCAAGGCTTGAGGGAACCCACAAAACCCACCGTAAACGGCTTTGCGGCGGACGGCTTGAAAACATCCGAAAATCGGTCTGGATTCACGCCATTGGGCAGCACAAAAAGGCGATCGCCCGGCACCCATTGCCGTAAATAGGCCTTCACCCCCTCGGACACGGCGATTAAAGCCGTTGCTTTCCCAAAGGCTGTCGCTGCGACCTGCAATGCTAAATCCCGGTCTATTAAACCCCGGTGGGTGGCCTGTTCTTCAATTAGGGGTGCATTCACTTCTAAAATGCCGGGAATCTGCCAGTTTCGCGCAGAGGTCATCCCCGCCTGGCTCCAGAGGGAATAACGTTCATAGACGAGATCGTAGGGAGATGCCTGGGTTAATAAATTTTGCAATGTCTGATTTTGTTGAAAGAGTCCCTGCTCACGGCTTGCCAGATCTCCTTTGGGCACTTTGGGCAAGCAGTAAACGGGTAAATCGGCCAAATCTGCGGGCGGTTCACCTCCAAGCCTCGCGGCAAACAGCGTTACCGTTGCTCCCTGGTTCTGAAAGGCACGGATCATCTCTTGCACATGGATCGAGGCCCCTTTACAGCCAAAGACCGGAATGCCTGGATCGGCGCAGACATAGGCAATTTTCATCGTTGGGCCTCCCCTTGGTGGAACAGTTGGCGGAGTTGGGCGGCATTGCGCTGGAGATCAAAGGCTTGTTCTAAACGCTGGCGGGCTGCCTGGGCGAAGTGGTGCCGTAAATCCGTTTGGTTTAAAAGAATTTGGAGGGCTTTGGCGAGTTGTTCTGGATCATTTTGGGCCACCAGCAACCCTGTCTCCTGGTGTTGAATAATTTCGGGAATTCCTGTGACGTCCGTTGCCACGCAGGGAGTCCCCAAGGCGATCGCCTCTAACAAAACTGTAGGTAAACCGTCCCGATTGCCATCTTTCCCAATGACATAGGGAGCGGCGAAAACTGTCGCCTGTTTTAGGAGTTGAAATACTTCTCCCTGGGGTTTGGGGCCAATGATCTCCACCCAAGGTTCTAGTTGGTGCTGGGCAATTTGCGATCGCAATGTCGTTTCTAGGGGGCCACTCCCCACGATGTGACAGTGAAACTCGCAACCCCAACGGCGCAGCAGATCACAGGCGGCGATCAGATAGGTCAAGCCCTTCTTTTCCACGAGGCGCGACACCGACAAAATTAACGGTGGCTGTGGATTTTCTAAATGGGGTTGGTAGGGAAGTTCCGTTAAATCCATGCCGTTGTAAATGCGTTTGACCTTAGTTGCTACTTCCCCATACTGCTGCTGTAAATAGGCACGGTTATAGTCACTGACAGTCACCACAGCGCAGGCATCTTGGAGTTTGCGGCTAAAATCTGCCGGATCGACGCTCTCGTGGAAAATGTCTTTTGCGTGGGCCGTAAAGCTGTAGGGAACCCCGGCAAAATGGGCCGCTAACCGGGTAACGCTGGTGGTGACGCTGGCAAAATGGGCATGGAGATGGGTGATCCCCTGGTGGCGGACGGCTTGGGCGAGCCAGAGGGCTTGGTACAGAACACTGGAGCGTTCTCCGGCGGCGTAGGCTAATTTTTCCCAGAGGTCGGGGATCAGGGCGGCGGTAGCTTGGATTTCTGCCCAGAGGTAACTGGCGGCGGTGGGATTTTGCCCCAATAAATCGGGGTGCGATCGCCCTTGGCTGGGTTTTTGAATGTAGGTGACAGGGGCTTTGACCCTGGCAATTTTGTCTTGAAAATGACTATCCACCGGGGGCCGCAGGGCAAAAATTTTGATGTCTAAACCCGCTGCTTCGTGGGCGAGAATTTCATTGACGATAAAAGTTTCTGAATAGCGGGGATAGCGTTTAACAACGTAGGCAATGGCCATGGCACATTGAACAAATAATAAAAATAAGATGATGGACTAGGAAGCTTGGGCAGTAAAACCGCTAGAAGTCTTGAGCATCTGAGCTAAAAGGAGGGGCAATTGTTCGGTGGCCTGGAGATTAAGACCAGCACTACACTTGGGGGATTTTGGATCACAACGGAGCCAAGCCACTAGATTCTGAGGATTAACCTGGTGGGGATGGAGCACGTCCACCAGACCTAATTTTTTTAAACGGGTCGCCCGCAGCCATTGTTCCTGGCGGGGTTTTATCCGGGGAATAATCAAAGCGGGTTTCTGGAAGGAAAGAATTTCACAGGTGGTATTGTAGCCGCCCATGGCAATCACCCGTTCGGCGGCGGCCATGAGAATCGTCGGTTCAGGACAGTAGGGAAGGATCGTCAGGTGGGGATTATGTTGGGCGATCGCCCCTAGGGTTTGGCGCACGGACTCCGGCATAAAAGGCCCCATGAGTAGCACCCCCGGATTTTCGGCGGTGAAGGGAATTTGGGCAAAGGCGATCGCCAGGGTTTCCCCATCTTGGCCGCCACCCACCGCACCGAGGACGAACTGGGCTGGTAAATCCCATGCTTTTAAGGTTTCTTGCCAGGGTTGCCCTAAATACTGGAGGCGATCGCATTGATTGAAATAACCGAGGGGCAGCATTTTTGCGACCACCTCTGGGGAAAAATCATATTCTCGCCGCAGATCGTAAACCTGGGGATCGCCGTAAATCCACACCGCATCATAGTAGCGACGAATGGCCGTTTCGTTGTCCGCCCGTTGCCAATCTCGCCGCACCGCTGCCGGGTCGTCCAACACATCCCTTAGCCCCAAAACACAGCGCATCTGGGGCTGCTTCCGGATGTATTCCAGGCTGGGGTCTAGTTCCCGTTCCGCTCCCCTGGGGACATTATCGACGATGAAAACATCCGGTTGAAATTGTTGAACGGCGTTTAAAATTAGCTGCGATCGCAACTCAATGATGTCCCGTAACGGCAAAGCTAAATGACGCGCCCGATAGGAACCATCCCGGCTTTTTTTCAAGGCTGGCAAACTTAAACAATCAATCCCCGCAGTAGCAAGCCCTTCATTGCCATCGCCCATGCCACTGATGAGCAAAATATCCAGGGGCAAGACTGATCGTTGTAGGGTCTGCGCAATCAACACATTACGCCGTTTGTGACCCAAGCCCATGGTGTCGTGGGAATATAGCACGATGCGGTGGCGAGGAGCTGACGGCCTAGATCGGGGAGCTTGTTTCCCAGAAACAGAGGTTGGGCTAGAGATTCCCTGGGGCGATCGCCATTGAACATTCCGTTGTCGTTGGGCGGGTTCCATGGGCAAAGACCTCTCCTTTGGGATCTGACCTCGACATTGATCGCCAGATTCTTGACGATTATGGATATCTTGACCCGCTTCCCTAAACCCCTGGTGAAGATTCCATGAGAAAACCTTCATGGAAAAAGCCTAGATAATAAAGTTTCTCTATGGCTTATTTGCACTGAGGATTACGGCAGCTTGGGGGAAATGTAAGGCTAAAGACCGCTGAAAAATTCAAACATCAGTAGATAATAAATCCAGGGTGAGCGTCAAAAATTTAGACAAACTGCATCAGTAAAATTTTGTGGCCACTACTTATCCCCAGCAACCTGACCTAATCGTTCCAGAATGCTTCAGTCTCTAACTTTTCTAGTTTTCCCTCACGGGAGGTTTGTTCCATGTTTCTGAAAAAAGTTTCTCTGACGGTCTTGTCTTCTCTTCTCCTGCTCGCGGGTGCCTCGATCCCCGTAAAAGCCCAGGTCTATGTCAATGGCGAATATATCCAGGGCGAAGATTTGATGATCCTTGAGTATCTGGCTGGCGGCTCGATTCCTGCGGGGAGTTACTGGCTGGATTACTACACTGGTGCGTGGGGCTATGCAGGCGATTACACGGTGCAAGGTTACCTTGGCGCTGGCAGTAATAATTACGACGGCAGCTATGGGAATGATTCTAGCGGCTATGATTCCTACTACAGCACCGGTGGGGCTGGGGGCTACGGTTCCTATGTCTCCGATGGTGACTGCGCCTATTTCTCATCGGGAGATATCTCAGTTTCTACCTGCTAAAGATCAAGAGGGCGATCGCCACAGCGATGAGCATGAACTAAACCGTTTTCCTTAGTGGCGATCTACTTACTCTTTGCCAGGGCCTCTTTATCCTCGGCAATAACCATTTCTTCGTCTCAAAGTACAGCTTTATGGTTACTAATCACTCTTATATCTTTCCTGCTGGCAATAATCTAGCATTTTGGGAAATTCCAAAAGATTCTGGATTGATTAATGTTTTTGCTGCTTATCCAGTCTATCCTGTACGTCCTCCCAACGTCGAAAAAGACTCTAATTGGGATACTTCCACAGATATTTCTGTAATGGTTCTTCTTCTTGGTTTGATTATTACTTGTGTTTTAGTCCTTTGCTTTAACCAACCAAATGGACGTTGAGATTGAAATCTCAACAATCTTCTAGATTGACTAGGTATAGGCGAAAGGTTGGGGTTTACGCGCGAAAACCTCAGCCCAAGGCCAATTTTCCTAGGTAATTCTTTAATTCTTTGAATTCTCGTGGGCGATCGCTAAACCGACGAGATTTTTATGCTGGCAATAGGCCCAGCTTCTTGGCCAACCACCGACAGTTTTTCCTCTATTGCCGAAGGTGTCATAATCAATCTCTACTAAAAAAGTTGGCACCAAAACCATGCCCAAGATCGTTACAAAAAAAAGTAAAAAATAACTTTTCTTATTTAGCTTCCCCTAGGATTTCAACGAAATTTAAACCTTCACTGATTTTTATCATTTTCTACAGCAGAACAACCCAAGACAGCAAGAAATGTCTCTAAAATTAGAAGTGTAAATATTTCCTTGATTTTCCGGATCAGACCAATCAAATTCTATTTTTTCTTATAACTTTTAGCAAGCATTTTGTTGTTAAAGTCAACAAAGTATCAGGCTCAAAAAATAGCCAACATCAATCACTTTTTCCACTGCCTCGACTCACAAAACAGATCATCACCTACGATTTCCACCCAGTCACCAGCAAAACATTAGAATTTTGAGATTATGGCTACTAACACAATTGCCACCCTCGATGCGAATGAAGCCGTCGCCAAAGTTGCTTACAAATTAAACGAAGTCATTGCCATTTATCCCATCACCCCCGCTTCACCGATGGGCGAATGGGCCGATGCCTGGGCCTCCCAAGGACAGCCAAATCTCTGGGGAACCGTGCCCAGCATCATCGAAATGCAGAGTGAAGGTGGCGCTGCCGGAGCTGTCCACGGCGCACTGCAAACGGGTTCTTTAACGACAACCTTCACCGCCTCCCAAGGGCTACTGTTAATGATCCCCAACCTCTACAAAATTGCGGGGGAATTAACCTCAGCGGTGATCCATGTCGCCGCCCGTTCTGTTGCGGCCCAAGCCCTCTCCATTTTTGGCGATCACTCCGATGTGATGTCTGTGCGGGGGACGGGATTTGCCCTGTTGTCGTCCGCTTCAGTGCAGGAAGCCCACGATATGGCGTTGATTGCCCAAGCGGCAACCATGAAAGCCCGTGTACCCTTCATTCACTTCTTTGACGGGTTCCGCACCTCCCACGAAATTCAAAAAATTGAATTACTCGATGAATCCGTTTTACGGGATTTGATCGACGATGAGGATGTATTTGCCCATCGCGCCAGAGCCTTAACCCCCGATCATCCAGTGGTGCGCGGCACAGCCCAGAACCCCGATGTCTTTTTCCAAGCGCGGGAATCGGTGAATCCGTTCTATGACAAATGCAGTGCCATTGTGCAGGAAATGATGGATCGCTTTGGGGCACTGACGGGACGCGCTTACAAATTGTTTGAATATGTGGGCGCGCCGGATGCGACACGGGTGATTATGCTGATGGGTTCCGGTTGTGAAACCGTCCATGAAACGGTGGATCACCTCAATGCCCAAGGGGAAAAAGTTGGCGTTTTAAAAGTGCGTTTATATCGTCCCTTTGATGGATCGGCATTAATTGCGGCGTTACCGAAAACCGTCGAAAAAATTGCGGTTTTAGACCGCACGAAGGAACCCGGTGCGAATGGTGAACCGCTCTATTTAGATGTGGTGTCGGCGTTGATGGAAGCTTGGGAAGGCACAATACCGAAAGTTGTTGGGGGACGTTATGGTTTGTCTTCTAAAGAGTTTAACCCGGCGATGGTAAAGGGGATTTTTGATGAATTAAATCAAGCTAAACCCAAGAATCACTTCACCGTTGGCATTAATGATGATGTTAGCCACACTTCCCTTGCCTATGATCCGAGTTTCTCTAGTGAGCCGGATAGCGTGGTACGGGCGATGTTTTATGGCTTAGGTTCCGATGGAACCGTGGGCGCGAATAAAAATTCGATCAAGATTATTGGAGAAGAAACGGATAATTATGCCCAGGGTTATTTTGTCTATGACTCGAAAAAATCAGGGGCAGTGACGGTTTCCCATCTGCGCTTTGGCCCCAATTTAATTCGCTCCACCTATTTAATTAATCAGGCGAATTTTGTGGGCTGTCACCAATGGTTATTCCTCGAAAAATTAGATGTGCTGAGTGGTGCAAAGGATGGTTCAATTTTTCTTTTAAATAGTCCCTATGCTCCGGATCAAGTGTGGGATCAATTGCCCCTTGAGGTGCAGGAACAAATTGTTCGCAAAAATTTAAAATTCTATGTGATTAATGCGAATAAGGTGGCCCGGGAAAGTGGCATGGGCGGAAGAATTAATACGGTGATGCAAACCTGTTTCTTTGCTCTCTCTGGTGTCCTGCCAAAAGAGGAGGCGATCGCCAAAATTAAGGAATATATCCAGAAGACCTACGGCAAGAAAGGCGCGGATGTGGTCACCATGAATATTCAGGCGGTGGATAACACCTTGGCGAATTTATTTGAGGTCAAGATTGGCGAGGCAAATAGCCCGATCCGTAAACCTCCCGCCGTTTCCCCCAATGCGCCCGACTTTATGCGCAATGTCCAAGCACCGATGCTGATCAAAGAAGGCGATCGCCTGCCGGTGAGTTGTCTACCCTGCGATGGCACTTATCCGACGGGGACCTCTAAATGGGAAAAACGCAACGTTGCCCAATTCATTCCAGAGTGGGATCCAGAGGTTTGTATTCAATGCGGTAAATGTGTGATGGTCTGTCCCCACGCGACGATCCGCGCCAAAATTTATGAACCCAATCTATTAGGAAATGCGCCGGAAAGTTTTAAATCCATTGATGCGAAGGACAAGAATTTTTCGGGGCAGAAATTCACGATTCAGGTGGCTCCGGAAGACTGTACCGGCTGTGGCGTTTGTGTGGATGTTTGTCCGGCAAAAAATAAGGCACAACCCGCCAAGAAAGCAATCAATATGGTGGAACAATTGCCCCTACGGGAACAGGAAAGAACGAATTGGGATTACTTCCTCAGTTTGCCCTTGCCGGAACGGCGCGAATTAAAACTCAATCAAATTCGTGAACAACAATTACAGGAGCCGCTCTTTGAATTTTCTGGTGCTTGTGCGGGCTGCGGTGAAACTCCCTACATTAAATTGGTGTCCCAACTGTTTGGCGATCGCACAGTGATTGCCAATGCGACGGGTTGTTCCTCCATCTATGGCGGCAACTTACCGACCACCCCCTACACCACCAATGCCGAAGGTCGGGGCATCGCTTGGTCGAATTCTCTGTTTGAAGATAACGCCGAATTCGGTTTAGGCTTCCGTCTTTCTATCGATAAACAAGCCCAATTTGCGGCGGAATTATTACAACGCTTAAGCGGTGAACTTGGTGATAGTTTTGTCGGTGAATTGTTAAATGCCAGCCAAGCTGATGAAGCCGACATTTGGGAACAACGGCAACGGGTGCGAGAACTGAAAAATAAACTCGCAAGCCTCAATTCCCCCGATGCGAAACAGCTAGCGTCTCTCGCCGATTACCTCGTGAAAAAATCCGTCTGGATCGTCGGTGGGGACGGTTGGGCCTATGACATCGGGTTTGGGGGTCTCGATCATGCGATCGCCAGCGGGAAAAATATCAACATTTTGGTGATGGACACCGAGGTTTATTCCAACACCGGCGGACAATCCTCCAAAGCGACCCCCCGCGCCGCCGTTGCCAAATTCGCCGCTGGTGGGAAACCCGCCCCGAAAAAAGACCTCGGTTTAATCGCCATGACCTACGGCAATGTGTATGTCGCCTCCGTTGCCATGGGAGCCAAAGACGAACACACCCTGAAAGCCTTCCTCGAAGCCGAAGCCTACGAAGGCCCCTCCCTGATCATCGCCTACAGCCACTGCATTGCCCACGGTATCAATATGCAAACCACCATGAGTCACCAAAAAGAACTCGTCGAAAGCGGACGCTGGCTACTGTACCGCTATAACCCCGACCTCAAAACAGAAGGTAAAAACCCCCTCCAACTCGATAGCCGTACCCCCAAAGGCAGCGTCGAAAGCTCCATGTACAAAGAAAATCGCTTCAAGATGCTCACCATGACCAAACCCCAAGCGGCGAAGGAACTGCTCAAACAAGCCCAGAGCGATGTCGATACCCGTTGGCGGATGTACGAATACCTTGCCAACCGTCCCGAAGCCTAACGCCTCAAGTCCCCCTTACTTCAGGGGGATTTAGGGGATGTAAAACCATTAACCTACCGGAGAACCACCATGGATTTAACCACACAATATTTAGGTCTGACCCTGCGATCGCCATTAATTGTTGGTGCAGCCGCTCCCTTAACTGAGGACATCGATAACATTAAACGGATGGAGGATGCCGGAGCCGGAGCCGTCGTTTTACATTCCCTGTTTGAAGAACAAATTCGCAAAGAAAAACTCGAATTGCACCATCACTTCACCTATGGAACGGACTCCTTTGCCGAAGCCTTAAATTATTTCCCAGAGAATGCTTCCGATGTTTTCCATGTAGGTGTTGAAACCTATTTAGAGGGTGTTTATAAAGTAAAGATAAAGAGAACAGGATTTTTGCCCGTGAAGTCGTTAAGGTCAAGCATAAGCGTAACGACACAGGAGAATAGCACCAATGTCTCAAGCTTCTTACCCCAGTGACCTGACCGATGCAGAATGGGCTTTACTAGAACCCTTGATTCCTGCTCCAAAGTCCGGCGGTCATCCACGTACTACTGATATGCGACAGGTCTGCAATGGGATTTTCTATCTCCTCAAAACCGGTTGTCAATGGGCCTATCTGCCCAAGGACTTTCCTCCCTCCTCCACGGTGTACTACTACTATCGCAAATGGCAGAGGCAGGGAGTTTGGGAAAACATCAACCATGCTTTGCGGACTCGCTGCCGTCAAGCAGTGGGGAAAACCCCAGAACCTAGCGTCCTGATTGCCGATAGCCAATCGGTCAAGACGACAGAAAAAAGGGCGATGTCTATGGCTTCGATGGCGGGAAACAGGTCAAAGGAAGACGGAGAAACTTGCTAGTCGACAGTTTAGGGTTACTTTACAAAGTGATGGTCTCCGAGGGAAATAGCTCAGAACGAACCTTTGCCCTTGCTGCAGTGATGGAGCTAAGGGAGCAGCAACAGCAGATGTTGAAGCGATTGCGGTTGATGTGGGTAGATGCTGGATATCGAGGAGGACGCTTTGCCTTAAGTCTCTGGTTAATGGTGCAAGCCAAGGTGGAAGTGATTAGCAGAAACAGTAAAGAATTCATGGTACTCCCGAAGCGTTGGATTGTTGAACGTACATTTGGTTGGTTGAATTATTATCGTCGCCTTAGTAAAGACTATGAGCAATTATCAGAAGTGTCGGAGGCAGGGATTTATGCTTCCATGAGTCGTCTGATGTTGCGTCGGCTAGTTTCCTAAAGATTTACTTTATAAATGGTCTCTTAGAACATATTCGGACTGCTAAATCCGCCGTCGATATGCCGATTATTGCCAGCCTCAACGGTTCCCACCAAGGGGAATGGGAACACACCGCCAAACTGATGGAACAAGCCGGTGCCGATGCCATTGAATTGAACATTTATTATGTCCCAACGGATATTAATAAAAACGGTTCAGAGGTGGAGTATGAATATATTCAAATCGTGCGGACAGTGCGGGAAAATTTAAATATTCCCGTTGCCGTAAAGCTGAGTCCGTTCTTTAGCAACATGGCAAATATGGCGAAACGGCTAGTTGATAATGGGGCGAGTGGCTTAGTTTTATTTAACCGTTTTTATCAGCCGGATATTGATATCGAAAACCTCGAAGTCACCCCGAATTTAATCCTCAGTAGCCCGTTGGATATGCGTCTGCCGATGCGCTGGATTGCGATGCTTTATGGGCGTTTAGATGTGGATTTTGCGGCGACCAGCGGCATTCAACGGGGAACCGATGCGATCAAAATGTTAATGGCGGGGGCAAAGGTGACGGCCTTAGTGGCAACTTTATTACGCCATGGTATTCATCACATTGAAACCATTGAAACGGAAATGGTGCAGTGGCTCGAAGAACATGAATATCTATCCCTTGATCAACTGCGGGGTAGCATGAGTCAGGTCAATTGTCCCGATGAAAGTGCCTTTGAACGGGCACAGTATATGCGAGCGATTCAATCCTACCAACCAGAACGACATACGCTTTGAGGTTTGCTATTGCTGCAATGCCTTGGCGATCGCCTTAAGGGCACGGGGGTCAGACAACATCCAAGGATGTAAAGGTACGGGTAACTGCACACCTTTGCCAATGGGGAGCTTCGTGCTCTTGGCGGGGAGAATCATGAGATCAAAGGGAGTCCATAGCCAAGTGACTTTTACAGGTTCTAGGGCAGTGGCCACATCACGGTTCAAATCCTGAAGCAAGTCACTATCCGGGCGCATCTGACGAATCCCCGGAAAGGGCAAACCATAGGCTGATAACGTGCCATTATTGGGGGCCGAAATACTCACATAACGTTCTACCCGTTGATTGCCGCCGAGCCGTTGCAAATAGTAACGGGTCACAATGCCCCCCATACTAAATCCCACGAGATCGAACCGTTGGCTCGCGCCAAAATGTTGGTGGACATAGGTTTCAATTTGGCTAGCTAAAATGGGCAGTGCCTGGCGGCCATCATTGGGTTGTAAATCAAGGGCATGAATCTCCCAACCTTGTTGACCAAGGTACCGGGTTAAAGGTTTAAACACAGTGTGGCGGTCTAAAAAGCCATGGATTAACAACACCGGATTGAGGGGATGGGTCATGGTTTATTGAAAAATCCTGAGAATCTTGATTACAATTTTATTAAGAACTTTTACAAAATTTGGTTATGTCTCACCCCAGCTTAGCGACACTTTCCCAACAACTCGAAAGTGAAAACTCCAAGGATCGCATGATTGCCCTGGCCCAATTGCGGGATGTAGCCCCCCTAGAAGCGATGCCCCTCATTGGTACCGGGTTAAAGGTTTAAACACAGTGTGGCGGTCTAAAAAGCCATGGATTAACAACACCGGATTGAGGGGATGGGTCATGGTTTATTGAAAAATCCTGAGAATCTTGATTACAATTTTATTAAGAACTTTTACAAAATTTGGTTATGTCTCACCCCAGCTTAGCGACACTTTCCCAACAACTCGAAAGTGAAAACTCCAAGGATCGCATGATTGCCCTGGCCCAATTGCGGGATGTAGCCCCCCTAGAAGCGATGCCCCTCATTAAAAAAGTATTAGATGATGAGGTGCTGCAAATTCGCTCGATGGCGGTTTTTGCCCTGGGGATTAAGCAGACAGAAGAGTCCTATCCAATTTTGATTAAGCTGCTAGAAACTGACGGCGATTATGGTATTCGGGCTGATGCAGCGGGTGCTTTAGGGTATCTCCAGGATGAGCGGGCTTTAAAACCACTGCTGCGGGCTTTTTACGAAGATACCTCTTGGTTAGTGCGTTTTAGTGCGGCGGTTTCTTTAGGGAATCTCGGTCGTCCGGAAGCGAAGGATGCCCTGGTTCAAGCCCTTGATAGTGGGGAAGCCATTTTAGAACAAGCAGCGATCGCCGCCCTGGGAGAAATTGGTGCCGTAGAAACCGTGGATCGCCTCGTCACCTTTGTTTCCTCAGACAATTGGCTAGTACGACAACGGCTCGCAGAAGCCCTAGGCGCACTTCCTTGTGAAAAGAGTCTTGCGGCGGTTAAGTTCCTCGCCAAAGATGATCATCCCCAGGTGCGAGAAGCAGCCCAATATAGCCTCGACAGACTTAGTAATTCGTAACGCGTGCGCGGCAAAATTTTACTCACCTCCTTTCAACCCTGGCTAGAACATCACACTTCCAATGCCTCGGATGATCTCCTCTGTCAGCTTAAGGCGAAGCAGTTAGCCTTTGCAGATTTTTTATTTCTGCACCATCTGCCTGTGGAAACGGCGATCGCCTCTACAAAAACCATTCAAGCCATTGCCGCTTATCAGCCGGATCTGGTGCTCTGCTGTGGCATGGCCGAAAAACGCGATCGCCTCACGGTAGAATCCCAAGCTTTTTACCAGGGGCAGCAGTTACAAACGCGCTTGGATCTCAGCGCCCTCACGGCCCCCCTAGAATTTACGGAGATTAGCGACGATGCGGGTAAATTTGTCTGTGAAGGGCTATATTTTCAAGTGTTAAAGCATCTCCAGCGGCAGCAATCTCAAGCACGGGCCTTATTTCTCCATGTGCCTCTGCTCACGGCGGCCAATCGACCCTTAATCCTGCGGGACGTTGAAACCATGCTCCACTGGCTGCTGCACAATGTTCTGGCTTTCCCCACTGACCCATGACTGCCACCAAAACCCCGAACCCGAAGACGTTAAAACGCATCCGCACCCTCAGTAAGCTACTCGACAGTGCGATCGCCATTCCGGGGACAAAGTACAAAATCGGCCTCGATCCAATTATCGGTTTGGTGCCAGCGGTGGGGGATTACCTGAGTTTGATTCTCTCTGGCTATGTGATTTTCGAGGCGGCCAAACTGGGGGCAAAACAGGATACCCTCGTCAAAATGGCCCTCAATCTTCTTGTGGATAGCGTTGTTGGGACGGTGCCCGTGGCCGGCGATCTCTTTGATGTGGCCTGGAAAGCCAACGAGGCGAATTTAAAGCTTTTAGAACAGGATTTGCCCGACCAGACTGACCTCGACAATGCCTCCATTGATTGGCGTCCCCTGATTTTAATTTTAGGGGCGATCGCCTTGGTGATTCTTTTGGGCGGTTTGTTGACCCTGTGGCTGCTGAAGCTCGTGTTTAATGCCCTTTTCTAGATCGAAATTTGGGTTACGGCAATATTTCCTGAAAAACAAACATCCACATCGGTACCAGCGGCCCGGGGGCGCTCAGGGTAGGAGCCGACATAATGGAACTGTTGATCCCGCGCTTCATAGCGCACTTGCATCGGGTCAGTGCTGCGCTCACAGAAAATAATTTCCGGGTCAGAGTCTGCCGTTAAATGGGGAAAATTCACATTCCAAAAATGCTTTTCCGGCAGTTCCTGGGTCAATAATTGCGCTAAAAGTTTTCCCGTCCAGTGGGTGACAAGATCCCAATCGATTTCTAAAGGCCGCTGGATGAAATGGGAAAAAGCGATCGCCCGCTTACCGAGGATTGTCGCTTCCCGCACTGCCGCCACCGTCCCTGAAGTGTAAATATCCACGCCGAGGTTTCCCCCTGCATTCACCCCCGACAGCACCCAATCAACATCCGCCGCAAACTGCGTGAGACCCAAGCGTGTACAATCTGCTGGCGTACCTGCCACGGCATAGGCATTTTTCGTCCGTTGCTCCACCGGGATCGGCGCATAAACCGTAAACCGATGGCCACATTCCGACATCTGTGTTTGGGGGGCCACCGTCACTACTTCTCTGGCGTGGGGGGCGATCGCCTTTTGTAAGGTTGCAATCCCAGGGGCATCAATCCCGTCGTCATTTGTTAATAAAACGCGCATTACGATCCCAAATAAGCCTCTAAAACCTGTTCATTACACTGGATATCTTCGGGGGTTCCGTCCGCCAAATTACTCCCCTCTGCCAATACCCAGATGTGGTTACACAAGGACATGATCACATCCATATTGTGCTCAATGATCAAAAAGGAAATTCCCTGTTGGTTCCAGCGGACAATGTGTTCACAAATTTGGTTGATCAAAGTGGGATTCACGCCCGCCGCAGGCTCATCCAACAAAATTAACTGGGGATCGCTCATCAATGCCCTGGCCATTTCCAGGAGTTTGCGTTGTCCCCCCGACAGAGCCCCAGCGTAATCCTGGGCTTTTTCCCCTAGACCGACGGATTCTAAGATGGCGATCGCCTTTTCCCGATTCGCCTTTTCTTGGCGACGAATTTTCCCCTGTTGCCACACCCGTAGGAAGTTTTCCCCCGTTTGCTGTTGGGCTGCCAGCAACATATTGTCTAGTACCGATAACCGTGATAACACCCGCGCCACTTGGAAGGTACGCACAAAACCCCGTGCCGCAATCTGGTGAGACGGCAAATGCTGCACTTCCTGGCCGTTAAAAATGACTGTCCCCCGATCCGGCGTAATAAAATTTGAGAGCAAATTAAACAACGTCGTTTTGCCCGCCCCATTGGGGCCAATCAACCCCGTAATCTGTCCACGGGGCACCGTAATCGAAGCATTTTGCACCGCACGGATGCCACCGAAACTTTTATGGAGACCTGATGCTTGCAGCAAAGGGGATGGTTCACTCATGGTTGCCGGGATAGGGAGTCGCCCTATATCCTAGCGGTCTCTGGGATGGGACGCTAGGGTGTAATCGGTTCTTCGTCGGCAAATTGCGGCTCTTCGTTGAGGATGCCCACGCGATTAAAGGGCCAAAAACGAATAAAGGCTTTCCCTACAAGCTTTTCACGGGGGACAAAACCCCAATAGTGGGAGTCATAGCTATTGTTGCGGTTATCGCCAAGGACAAGGTAATGATCTTCTGGAATCGTCACGGGGCCGTAGTCATATTCTGGGGCTTCGTTGATGTAGTCTTCTTCGAGGGCTTCCCCATTGATAAAGACGGTGCCGCCACTGACTTGTACGGTATCACCGGGAATCCCGATCACCCGCTTAATAAAAGCATCCCGATAGTTTTGCTGCTGGAGGATTTCTGTCGGGTTAAAGACCACCACATCGCCCCGTTGGGGATTTTTGAAGTGATAGCTAATTTTTTCGATGATTAGGCGATCGTTCACTTCTAGGGTCGGTAGCATCGACTCGGAGGGAATGTAGCGGGCCTCGGCGACGAAAGTGCGGATCCCAATGGCCAAAATACCAGCGGTCACAAGGGTCTTGATGGTCTCTACCCAGGGGTTTTCTTCGTGCTGTTGCTCCGTGCCACTGGGTTTCTGGGTCGGTTCAACGGGAGATTGAGAGTTTTCGGGCATTTCGGGCATTATCGGTTCGCGCAGAAGTGACTAAAAGAAAAATAGTGCGGCAGAATGCACGACGTGATGGTGACGACAATTGTGCCTGCCGGGGCAAAAGTGCTGATGCTTGTTTATTGTATGCTCTCCGATAGGGGATTGGGACTGGCTTAGGGGAGCTTAAGAATTCTTCTGAAAAGTCTTTGTGGGGGGAGAGCATGCTCTTTAAGCCACGGAACCCCGCTTGCGAGTTTCTTTGTAAGAGACACCTACATTAGTCAAGCCTGCTTTGAGGAGTTGTTGTTCGAGGAGCGCAAAAAATCGGGCGCGATCGCCACCCCGGATCACGGCTTGATTATGAGCTTCGGCGATCGCCACGGGATACCCAAACCCCTTTTGCACTTGGCCGAGGACAATCCCTAGGGTTTGATCGAGGAGTTGAGGATCTGCCGCGACCCAGCGGGGCATCTCGATCCGCGCCACCTCTGTTCCCACGTGGAGATAACAAAAACAAACCTGATCCGCTTCTGGATAATGATTTAAAATGCGCGCCTGACTGAGCCAAAGCCCACTGCGATCGCCCGGTTGCAACAGTTGCTCAAAAAGAGTACTATCCCGCAACGGTTCAATGGTTTGGCAGGGAAGAGTTTCGCGAAATTCTGCTTTACGTTCCTTGGTTTCGCCGTCGAGGCAATGGCTTTGACAATCGGGTTTGTCGTGGGGGCAAGCCTGGAGTCGCAGGAAATGAACCGCCTCTACACTGCGGGTGGAACTAATGTAACCAATCAGCGGAATGCGGGTTTCCCGGAGTTGTTGCCAGGCTCCCAGGAGGGGTTCGAGAATTTGTTGGCGGGCTTCGGCGGGCAAATTTTCTAAAAACCAATAGACCAGAGAGCCGTCCACCATTGCCACATTGGGAATATGGCCGTGGGCACCGGGGGGCAATACCCATTTACAGGCCATTTCAGCGAGCACTTCAGCTTCGGAGGCGGTACGGCGATAACCGAGCCATTCATCGGTGCGGATGCCCCATTTGCGGGAGGTGTACAGATCTTCGCTGCGATAAAAAATCTCCGGCAGATGATCCAGCAATGGGTGCAAGCTTTGGCCGTAATGGAGCATCACCCGACCAATATTAATCAAATAGCAGTAGGCAATTTCGTGGTGGGACGGGGCAATCTGGGAGCCATCCGTGGCAAAAACCGTGTGGGCTTGGGAAGGGGGCGAAATGGGAACGCGAGTCTCCAGGGGTTCGAGGGGAATGCCATGGTTAAAAATGAGGCGATCGCCCCAGGTTTGTTGGTGGGCCTGGAGGGTCTGGAAATCCGCCTGGGCTTCTCGGAGCAGAGAAATTCCCCGCTCGATTCGTTCTCGTCCCGTGGCAGCCTGTTCCTGGAGGTGCGCCCCCATGTCTGGCAGTTGTCCCGCAAGTTTGATTAGATCTAACATTCCCTCAAGTTTCGCCCCTATTCCACAAGGCGATCGCCCCTAGATTTAAGCGTAATTTAGCCCAAAAAGTAGGGTGTTAGTAACGAATCGTCAGGGTTACGGAAGCATTCACCGTCTGTTCACCCCCTTCTACCGGAGAAGGCGCTGCACTTTCAAAGGCGATTCGTGCCGTATCCATGGTTTTAAAAATGGGGGTTGGTGGCGTCGCTCCATTGACCTGGATTTGGACAATTTCTTGGGGACTCAAACCCAAGGCACCGAGGACAGTTTGGGCCTGGGTGCGCGCATCCTGGGCGGCTTCAGCGAGGGCAGTTTTTTCTGCTTCAGCGAGGGCGGCTTCGGTGGCCCGGAAGGAAATTCCATCAATGCGGGTTGCTCCGGCTTTGACAGCTTCATCCATTAGGCTCCCGGCTTGGGCGGTGGGCACTTCAAAGCTCACTGTATTGGTGGCCAAGTAACCGATGAGGCGGCGATCGCCATTGTTGTAATCATATTCCGGCTGGAGATTAATGCCCGTGGTGGTGAGCTTGGCGACGTTTTTAGATTTGAGGAAATCCACCACTTGGTTACTGCGCTTGGCGATATCTGCCTGGACTTGGGTTGCCGTCGCTCCCCGCACCTCGACCCCAAGGCGTACTTCAGAAAGACTCGTGGCAATGGCTTCTTCGCCGCGCCCCGTGACAGTGATCGTGCGCAATAGTTCTTCGGCGATCGCCCCGGAGGTTCCCCCCAGGAACAACATTCCCGCCAACAGTGGCACAAACAGTTTTTTCAGTTGCATTTTTTTTCATACTCCTACACACAGGTGCAAGATCACAGAGACAATTGTGTTTGACGCTCTAGAAATTTATTAGTCAATCAAATTCACATTTTTTAATATTAAACAGCCCCTGGAATCCTGCTTTGACTCTAGTTTACGACTGCTACAAGTCTCAAGGTTTTCTGTTACAAAAAAAGAAACCTTTTCGTCATCCCTGGACTTGTCTTTCATACTTTAGGCAACTTATTTCTTGCTTAGTCAGGGAGGATTTTCAATGCCCTTCAGTGATGCCCGTGATTATCAAATTGCAATTCTGACGACGTTTCTCCTGCTGGGAGTTTACACGCGAGACTGGACGTTAAATTTAACCTGGGTTTTGCTGGCGATCGCCACCTGTATTTTGACCCAATGGAGCTTCAGTGCTTGGCAAGCCTACCGTTGCCGACAAGAAACCCCTCTACAATGGTCACCGCTACTTATTTCCGGGGCGCGGAGTGCGGCGATTACTGGCTTGGGCCTTTCCCTGCTCCTGCGGGTAAATCATCCCCTTGTTTTAGTGGGGGCAGCGGTCGGGGCGATCGCCAGTAAATTTTTATTTCGTTATCAAGAAAAACATTTTTTCAACCCCGCCAATTTCGGCATCATTATGGCTCTCCTGTGGACAGATGGGGCTTGGGTTTCTCCCGGTCAATGGGGCACTGATTGGTGGTATTTATTGCTATTTTTTAGTGCGGCTGGCCTTGTACTCAACCGAGTTGGTCGCTGGGATACGTCGATTGCTTTTCTAGGGAGTTATGGCGGTTTGGAGATTCTCCGTAACTTTTGGCTGGGCTGGAGTTGGGATGTAGTTGCCCATCAGCTCACCAGCGGTTCATTGCTGCTCTTTGCATTTTTTATGCTGACCGATCCGCGCTCGATCCCCAATGGGAAACAAGGACGAATTTTTTGGGCCATTAGTATTGCCCTGCTCACCTTTGTTTTGCAACATGGCCTCTATACTTCGACGGCAATTTTCTGGGCGTTATTCTGTCTGGCTCCCAGCACCATTGTGATCGATAAAATTTGGCGATCATCCCGGTTCCAGTGGCAAGAAAAAGCTCAGGTGAAAGCCCCTATTGGCGATTCTTCTTTGACCCTACAAACTCGCCCCGTTATCTAAGGAAAATCATGTTTAAAACGATCCTGCAATATTTGCGCGGTTTGGCCATAACCTGTATTGGTTTACTACTACTGACCCAACCCGCCTGGGCCTTCTGTGGTTTCTATGTCGCCAAGGCCGATACCGATCTCTACAACCAAGCATCCCAGGTGATCATTGCCCGGGATGGCGATCGCACCGTACTCACCATGGCCAACGACTATGAAGGGGAAGTCTCAGATTTTGCCCTGGTGGTGCCCGTCCCCGTCGTTCTTAAAGAAGAACAGGTTCATGTGGGCGAAGCAAGCATTATCAAACGCCTTGATGACTTTAGCGCCCCCCGGCTGGTGGAATATTTCGACGAAAACCCTTGTGCTGTGCGGATGTTTGATGACGGCATTGGGTTCCTACAAAATGCGAGGCCGCCGATGCCCATGGCCGCAGAATCCATGCGCGAAACAGCAGCCGATCTAGGAGTCACCATTGAGGAACAATTTAGCGTCGGCGAATACGACATCCTCATTCTCAGCGCCAAAGAATCCGATGGATTGGAAACCTGGTTACGCCAAAACGATTACCAATTGCCCCAGGGGGCCAGTGAGTTACTGCGGCCCTATATCCGCAACAAGCTGAAGTTTTTTGTGGCCAAGGTGAACCTCGAAGAATTTGACCGGAGCGGCGTGAACCAATTGCGTCCCCTGATGATGGCTTTTGAATCACCGAAATATATGCTGCCGATTCGCCTAGGGATGATGAACGCCCAACAAGCCCAGGATCTCATTGTCTATATCCTTTCTCCTAAAGGCCAGGCGGAAGTGACCAACTATCGCACCGTAAAAATTCCCTCGAATGTGGAAATTCCTGAATTTGTCGAAGCAGAGTTTGGGGATTTTTATACCACCATGTTTGAGCAAGATTACCAGCGTCAGGGCCGGGATGATATTTTCTTGGAATATGCCTGGGATATGAGCAGTTGTGATCCCTGTTCTGCGCCTAATTTAACGAAGGCAGAGCTTAAACAGGCCGGAGTTTTTTGGGATGAAGATCAATATTTACCCAGGGTATTTATCACCAGACTCCATGTGCGCTATGGTCGCGACGAGTTCCCAGAAGATCTGCGCTTCCAAGAAACGGCCAATCGTCAATTTTTCCAAGGACGCTATGTGATTCGTCATCCCTATCGCGGGGAAATGACTTGTAGTGCCGCCCAGGATTACCGAGAGCGCACCTACCAGCGCCAGGAAGCGGCGGTACAAACCCTGGCAAAGTTGACAGGTTGGGAGCCAGCAGACATTCGCCGCAAGGTTGACTTTATCGAAACCAATGGCCCAACGCCAACAGATGAGGCTTGGTGGGATTCTATTTGGTAATTGGAGAGTGAAAGACTGGGGTGATCGCCAAAAGAACACAGCCTTAAAAACGCCCTTTTGGTGATTCCCCAGGCACCCGCAAAAAATCTTTACAATATAGATTGAATCTTTTACCCGAAAATTGCACCATGTCCTCCGCTCCATCCTGGAAAATTAAATTGCTCTATGACGGTCAATGCCCCCTTTGTCTGCGGGAGGTTAACTTTCTGCGGCGCAAGGATAATGGCCGTGGGTTAATTTGCTTTGTGGATGTGGCAGCCGATGATTACGACCCCAGTCGCCATGGTGGTGTGACTTTCCGGGCAGCGATGGAGCGGATTCATGGGGTGTTACCCGACGGGACAGTGCTCCAAAATGTGGCGGTTTTTCGGTATGTTTACGAAGTTCTGGGGATGGGCTGGGTCTATGGCATCACTAAACTTCCTGGCATTGGGCAATTGGCCGATTGGGTTTATGGCATCTGGGCGAAATATCGTCTCCAACTGACGGGCCGCCCCGATTTAATCACTTTGATCCAAAACCGGGAAGAACGACAAGCCTGTGGTGCTGGCGATCACTGTCGTCTCGAAACGTCAGTAACGGACACTTAAAACTTTTTCTTCAAAGGCAGTTCCCTAAGTAAATGCCTGATTTTTAGCGTCAGACATCGTAGCTCATCAGCTGTTCGACAGGTACGAAAACTTCCCTGGGCAAGAGAATAGACCGTTCACGAAAGCTGACAAATCCCTGGAGTGTTTTGGGATTTACCGAAACCCCAGTGACATATTGGGAGCGCACGGGATGAACAGCAACATATTGGTTATAGATCTGCTGGGCAGCTCGCAACACGCTGGGTTCAATTAACATGGGAGGCTGACTCCTTGGGGAACAGAATCTCCCCTTAAGATACGTCTAGTTTACTCGACAAATCAAGCCGACAATAAGAACGGTGACAGGCCATTGTTTTGGGGATTTCTAAGAGTAGAATAAAGAATGAACAGAACCTAAAAGAACGTGCAGCGTCAGGGAGGTCTTATTATGACAGTCTTAACAAAAACCCCCCAGGAAATCGCCCACATGGACGAAACGGATGTGGCTCAACTCGCCGCACGATTAGAACAGGACGATTATGGGACTCCCTTTGAAGCCCTCCAGGATTGGCATTTGTTGCGGGCGATCGCCTTTCAACGACAAGAATTAGTCGAACCCTACTGGCACCTCTTGGACATCGAAGCCTACGACGAATCGTAAATGCTCAACGAAAAAAAGATTGTCGTCGGCATTAGTGGGGGCATTGCGGCCTACAAAGTTTGTGAAGTCATTTCCCAACTGTTCCAGGCAGGGGCAGAGGTGCGGGTCGTTCTGACAGATTCGGCCCAACGTTTTATTACGCCCCTCACGGTCGCCACCCTCAGCCGTCACCCAGCCTATACAGACGAAGATTTTTGGGATAGCCACCGCCCCCGACCGGTGCATATTGACCTGGGAGAATGGGCAGATTTAATTTTGCTAGCCCCCCTAACGGCGAATACCCTCGCGAAAGTGAGTTTAGGGTTGGCCGATACGCTGCTGACGAATATTATTTTGGCCTCCACTTGCCCAGTTTTAGTTGCCCCGGCGATGAATACGGACATGTGGCAACAGCTCTCGGTGCAGTCCAATTGGCGGCGACTCCAACAGGATCAGCGCTATCATATCCTCGATCCAAATAGTGGGTTGTTGGCCTGCGATCGCCAGGGAAAAGGACGCATGGCAGAACCCATGCAGATTATTAAAGCGGTTCAAGCACTGATCCACAGTCGGGGACGAGCGGATCTCGCAGGCAAAAAAATTCTCGTCAGCGCCGGGGGAACCAGGGAACATTTTGACCCCGTGCGCTTTATTGGCAACCCTTCGACGGGGAAAATGGGTTTGGCGATCGCCGAGGCAGCAGCCTACCGGGGAGCGACGGTCACCCTCGTCCACGGGCCAATCGAAAGCCGTTTGCTGGAAAATTTACCAAACATCAACCGTTTTTCTGTTACTAGCGCCGCCGAAATGGAAAGGGCAATGTTGTCCCAGGCAGAGCAATTCGATTGGCTCATTCTGTGTGCAGCGGTCGGCGATGTGCGGCCTACAGTCAATTACGACTACAAGCTCGCTAAAGCCGAACTGCCCCAAAGCCTTGCCCTCGAAGAAATTCCGGACATTGCTGCCCAACTGGGCCAAACCAAACGCTCCAACCAAAAAATGATCGGTTTTGCAGCCCAAACGGGAGAAATTACCGCCCCAGCCCTGGCTAAATTGCAACGAAAAAATCTCGATGCGATCGCCGCCAATGCTGTCGATCAAGCCAATTCCGGTTTTGCCAGTGAAACCAATCAACTGATTTTTCTCGATAAAGAAGGCCGCAAGGCGACAATTCCCCAGGCCAGCAAGGGGGCGATCGCCCATCATCTACTAGACTTTATCAAGCAACTTTAAACAAAAATTTCTGCCCCTGCGATGAATGCCCTTTCCTTTCCCACTTGGATTGTTCACATCTCTAGCGTTTTAGAGTGGATTTTGGCCATTTGGCTGATCCAAACCTACGGCAATCTGACCCAAGACAAAAGCTGGTCGGCCCTCGCCTGGGGAATGTTGCCGTCTCTCGTTAGCGCGATGTGTGCCTGCACTTGGCACTTTTTCGACAATGCGCCCAGCCTCGAATGGCTCGTCACGATCCAAGCCGCCCTCACTCTCGTGGGTAACTGCACCCTGTGTTTAGGGGCCTGGTGGATTTGGCGATCGCCTGACCCCAAAGAATCGATCGACTAGAAATTCACAAACACTTCCGGCGTCCAACTACCATGCAGGCCATAGGGAATATGCTGCTTTAAATGTAGGGTTGCCAAAGGTTGAGCAAAATTTTGCGCATCAAAAATCACCACATCCGAGCGATGCTGGGCCGAATCATAGACCATCAAGAGAACCCAGCCTTCATCCTCTGCCGTAGCTCCTGGACGGGGTACAAAAATCGGCTCCCCCGTAAATCCATCTGGCGCAAAGGAATAAACTTGAGAATCCTCCCCTTGGTGATCCACCTTCCACACCGCCTGCAACGGTGCATTGCCTGTTTTGGCATGGGTCGCCCCGATGTAGGCATAACGATAGTCCCGTCCCACACGCTCTGGATGCACCACCGGGAATTCACAACAGCGGGTAGCCAATAGTTCTCGCGTCACTTTTTTTGTCTCTAAATCCAGAGTAAAGCGCCATAATTGCCCTGGATCTAGCGCATCAAAATCAACATTTTTATAGTTCACATCCGCCTGCACCTGGGGAATTGACTGATAGCAGACCGAATCGACGATAATTTGCTTATCTCGCTCAAAGGCATTGGCATGGTGAAACACAAAGCCGGCTTCTGCCTCTAGGGTTTGCACATCATTCCGCGCTGGATCCCTCGGAATCACAATCATCTGTGTTGGTTTATTCGCCTCGAATTTCACGCATTCACCAGCTCCCTTAAACCCCAAAACATAGGGCAAAGGATTAAATTTCACCGACGCTTGGAAAAAAATGACGTAGTTGGGCGTAATCACGAAATCATGGATAAACGCAAAGCCTTTAGCTTCATGTTCTCGATAGCGCAGTAATTTGCCTGCCGGACTAATTTCATAGATCACCAAGCGCGTCGGCAAACCTGGTTTAACGGCAAAATTGACTAAGCAAGGTTCGCCCCCATCCCAAATACTCGCCGGATCAATACGTGGATGGGCCGAGAAACTATCCCCAGGCTTGAGCGTTTCCCCTAAATAATCCAGGCCGCGCGTTTCCAAATTTTCAGGATTTAAACTGTGGGGTTCCGCCGCTTCCCAGAGGGCTAACAGTTTTTTTCCCCAATAGATCACATTTGTGTTTGCGATATTTTTCAACCGCAAGTCAAACATATTATTGAAAATGCCCCCCGGTTTTTGCGTCCCAAATACGCCTCGATAAACAGGTTGACCAGCTTTTTGTTCCGCCACAAACCCTGCTGTCTGTACAAAACGATTCTGGAAATAGGCCCGCCCTTCCTGAAAGCTGACTGAGCAGACCATTCCATCGCCATCGAAAGGATGCTTAATCGGCGTGCCACCAATGTCTAAGAGCCCAGGCCCGTTACGAAACAAGGTTCCCATCAATTCGACAGGGATCTCGCCGTCAATATCTGTGACTTCATAGGCAAGTTCCTGTCGCTGGGATTCATAGCCTTTTTGCCACGCGGCTTGATGATAGGAAAGCTGTTTTGTTGCGGAAACCATAGGGGCAATCTGTTAGCGTTAACTTTTGTAAAGTTTAGCATTTCTCGTTATCTACCCTTGCCGCTGATAAATATGTAATTTTCCCAAAGCTGGAAGTTCTACATAGTCTGATTGAATAAAATCATCTAATCTTGCTTGGGCTGTTGAATCATGTAAATAATCCTGGAGACTAGCACCAATAATCAAGACAGGTTTTTTCGCAAAAATCTTATCAATTTCTTGGGAAAGAGTTGCTTCTTGTCCGTACCAACTTTCTAAAAGGAATCGCTTATTAATATTGCTGGGGTGAGTAACTAATGGTGTGATTGGAGTCACGCCAGCAAACCAATAGGCCAGGTGTCCTCTAGTCAACCAAATATTGCCATTTAGGGGGTTATGCTCTGCCAAATAGTGTTTGACTGTTATCGATGTTCCATGGAGACAACTAGGACTATTGAGACAATAAGAACCTGTTTTATAATATTGCAAGGAAAAGTGTACAAGTAAAACAGAAAGAACAATCGCCACGAGTTGTTTTTTGAGATTGTCTTTACGATCCAAAAAATTGGCGATCGCCGGAGCCGCCAGTAAAGCAGCCATAGGTAAAAACTGAATAACATAATGTTTATAAAAAACACTTGTTCTCAAAATGGAAAATTCTATAGACAAACCAAATAAGATCCCAATTGTGTAGAATCTTTTTTCGAAAAAATTCAGCTTTTGTTCTTGTTTCTGTACCTGAATGAGCTGTGAAATTGCAAAAAATAGCGTTGGGCCAAAGACAACACTAAAAGCAATAGATATCGTCATTGCTAAAATATCTGCGACAAAACCTAGTTGATTCACAATAACATTCAGAAAATCACTTTGTTGTGAATAATTTAAAGAGGCTTTAATTAAGCCAATATTTAATGCTTCTAAGTTGTCAGTAATAAGATGAGGAAGTAAAGTAACCAAAATACTCGCTAAATTTCCCAAAGCAAAAAAAACACCGGGCAGTAAGATTAGCTTATACTTAGGAAAGTCATTTTCAATAGAGACAAATAGGATATATAGTCCTGTAAATAGACCAACATAAGCAAGGTTAAGCCTGATCATAATCGCCAACCCCATGCACAGGCCACTAACTATGAACGCGGAGTTATTTTTCGGGCAAAAGAGAATTAATGCAAAGCTGAGCATCATTGGCACTAAAGCTAGATGTTCAGACATGATGGACTGCCCACCTGGGTTTAAATCAATCAAAAAAATGACTAATATTCCAGAAATGAGCCCTGCTTTTTTATTCCAAATCCTACTAGCAATCTCATAATTAATTAAACCAATAAGAGCAACAATCATTGCTCCTAAAAAACGTAAAAATACAAATGAGTGTTGTGCCAACCAAATGATACTCGTAAAAATATACCAATGTAATGGCGGTTTGACGTCTAATAGATCTGTATACGGTAGGTGACCATCCAATACAGATTGACCTAATAAAATAAAAGTTGATTCGTCCCAGTCAATATCAGTTTCAAAAAAATAAGGTAAACGAGTTAGTATGGCGACGGTCAATATCAGAAAAAAAGAAGAAAAACCCTGTCTATTTAATCCAGTTTTTTCTAGCAATTTATTGGTCATGTTTAATCAATTAATTAGACATCTAAAGTGTTTTGTTTTTTTTGGAGAATAGCGGCAGAATTTTTGAAATAAAAATATCAACCTCTGATAAACAGCAAGACTTTTCGTTTTTTATTCATACAAAAAGTCTTTCCATGGGATGATTTATTATTTCTATAGCAAGAGTGATTTTTTATTAACTTAGGACTTTAATGCTGTTCGGAGGTTTCCTTGATGGACTTTTAATAAATGCTCTGCTTCTGAGGCATCTACATTTTTCCAATGCATTAATAATGCTATTTTGACGCGACGCTGGGATTTTTCTAGAAGGATGGCCGCTTCCTCACGGCTTAAATCTGTTAGGTCTTGAAGGATGCGGAGCGCTCGGTCATGGAGTTTATGGTTCGTGACGGCAACATCAATCATGCGGTTACCGTAAACTTTACCGAGCTTAACCATGACGCTAGTCGAGAGAATATTTAAGGCCATTTTGGTGACAGTTCCAGCCTTAAGACGGGTCGAGCCTGCCAGAATTTCGGGGCCAGTCAGTAGACGAATATCAACATCGGCAGCAAAGGGCACTTGCTCGGCCGGAACGCAACTGATGAAAATTGTTTTGGCACCCCGCTGTTGGGCGGCAATCAGGGCCCCTTGGACATAGGGAGTAGTTCCCCCCGCAGTAATACCGACGACGACATCTAATTCGGTGATCTGTCGTTGGGCGATCGCCTTTTTACCATCTTCAGCCCGGTCTTCGAGATCTTCTGAACTGCGCACGAGGGCACCGGCTCCCCCGGCAATGATGCCTTGGACGAGTTCGGGGGGTGTACAAAAGGTGGGCGGACATTCCGCAGCATCTAAAACACCGAGGCGGCCACTGGTGCCAGCCCCCACATAAAATAATCGGCCACCGCGCATCAGAGCATCGCTGGTGATCTCGATGGCTTGGGCTAGGGCCTCGCGAGCATTGGCGATCGCCTCCAGGGTTTTTTGATCCTCTTGGTTAAAGAGATCGACCAATTCCAAAGCCGACATTTGATCTAAATTTTGACTCTGGGGGTTGACCTGTTCTGTAAGTAAATGGCCGCGACTTTCGTAGGAATTCAAGGAATTGCCCTCGCACTAACGCATGATAAATAAACAAAGTTAACCATCTACTGTCCGAAGAAATCAACCACCTGAACTTTCGTCCATTTGCTCTTATGTCGCTTGAGAAATTCTTGGTGGTTGGGGTGAGGCCCATAGGTATCAAGGGCTGCATTACTTTCTAACTGCACATACAAAGCCAATTGATAATCCTTAATGTGGACATCCCGATCTGACCGGGCCTTTAACCCCAGATCAACTTTCAAAACCCCAGGGATTGCCCCCAAGAGAGTCAGGCCATCTTCAATAATCGTTTGGGTTTCAGCAGTCCCAGTTGCTGCTGCCAATTCAAACAGAACAATATGATGTACGGAATTTGCCATGGTTTTTATCGTTGTGATCAAGTTAATTCATTACAGGTTCTTCGCCCTAGGACAGAGAAATAGACATCTCCGTACTCTGGTTATCTAGCTCATCAGAAATCGGTTGGGACTTGTGGTTTCCCGCCGCTTGAATAAACCCGAAAAAGAGGGGGTGGGGATGGTTCGGACGAGATTGAAATTCGGGGTGGAACTGGGTCGCAATAAAGAACGGATGGTCAGCATATTCAATAATTTCTACCAAGCGACCATCGGGGGAAGTTCCACTCACTTGATAGCCCGTTTCTAAGAACAAACTCCGGTAGGCATTGTTAAATTCGTAGCGGTGACGGTGACGCTCGTAGATCACCTCTTGGCCATAGAGTTGATAGGTTAGGGTGTCAGGGGTAAGCCGACAGGGATATAAACCCAGGCGCATGGTGCCACCAAGATCCACCACATCCCGCTGTTCTGGCAAAAGATTAATCACGGGGTTTTTCGCTTCGGGGTTGAATTCGGCGCTGTGGGCATCCTCTAATTTGGCAACGTTACGGGCCCATTCAATCACTGAAGATTGCATCCCAAGACAAAGGCCCAGGAACGGGATTTGATTGAGCCGGGCATATTCAATGGCCGCTACTTTTCCATCAACGCCCCGTAAACCAAATCCTCCGGGAACGACGATCCCCGCCATATCCGCAAGATACATGGACGCGCCGTGTTTTTCGATATCCTCAGCGTTGACCCAATGGAGTTTGATGTCCATATCGTTGGCGATCGCCGCATGGCCGAGGGATTCCACCACGGATAAATAAGCATCATTGAGCTGGACATATTTACCGACAATGGCGATATCCATGTGGCGGCTGGGGCGCTTCATCCGTTCAATGAGATTTTGCCATTGCGCCAAATTCGGTTGCCTGGGTTCCATCCGTAGCAGTTTCAGGGTTTGTTCTGCCAAGCCTTCCCGTTCTAACATCAACGGTACCTCGTAAATACTGCTGGCATCCTGGGAGGTGATCACCTGTTCTTCGGGAACATTACAGAACTCCGAAATTTTTTCCCGTTGTCCCTGGGGTAAAGGGCGATCGCAACGGCACACCAGCACATCCGGCTGAATCCCAATAGATCGCAATTCTTTCACAGAATGTTGGGTGGGCTTGGTTTTCATTTCCCCCGCCGACGGAATCCAGGGGATCAAGGTTACGTGCATGTACAAAACATTGTCCCGGCCAGCCTCTTTGCGGAACTGACGAATCGCTTCTAGGAACGGTAAAGATTCAATGTCGCCGACGGTACCGCCAATTTCTGTGATTACAAAATCAGGATTCGTATTCTCCGCGACGCGAAAAATTCGTTCTTTAATCTCGTTGGTAATGTGGGGAATGACTTGAACCGTCCCCCCTTGATAATCGCCCCGTCGCTCTTTATTAATCACCGCTTGGTAAATGGAACCAGTGGTCACACTATTAAGGCGAGACATGGAGGTATCGGTAAATCGTTCGTAATGGCCGAGGTCGAGGTCTGTTTCTGCACCATCCTCGGTGACAAAAACTTCCCCATGTTGGAACGGGCTCATGGTGCCAGGATCGACGTTAATGTAGGGATCGAGCTTCAGGATCGACACCGAATAGTCACGGGACTTGAGTAAACGCCCCAAACTTGCTGCCACAATGCCTTTCCCGATGCTGGAGACCACACCACCGGTGACAAAGATAAATTTAGCCATTAACCGATACCCGTTCCGTTCACAATGTTTTTAACCTGTTCATTTTGCCATACTCCTTTCGATAGACAGAGGAAATTTACTGGCAAAGGCTGAACCCATGTTGAGTTGTATTGTATTTTCTTTCGTGAAAATCGGTGTAACTTACCCAGAAAATATCTGGGCGATCGCCTAAATCGAACAATCTTAGTTGGTTTTTAACTCAACAAAACAAGTTTATTCTGGCAGTTTTTAGGTAGGCTTGGGACGGCTCGAAAATACGGGTTGCGCATCAGGCCCCGCTTGACCGCGAATCATTTCTAGTACCTTTGCGGCAGTGGCAGCATCGGTCGGGGTGAGTCGCTCAAATTGATAAACACGGTAAACGCGATTCTCCGGATTTGCAGCTCGATTATCGTAATGATAAAACCGCACCGTATGGAAATTTTGGTCGCGATAAATCACGATTTCTTCATTCTCTGGTACCGGAATCCGACTAATTTGGGTTTGCCATAGATGCTGCACAATGACGGCGTGGGTTGGGGTCACGATGTAATTCGTCGCCTTGAGGGAAGAACGAACAACCTTCGGCATGACAATGAGAAAAGCAAAGGCGATCGCCAAGCTTAATCCCAAAAAAGTAAGCCAAATGCCGAGGGCTTCCCCTAGTTCATCCCAATTTGCCAGCCCAATTAATAAAAAGAAGCCAAACGCAAATAAACCAAAATAGCCAAAAGCTTGAATAATTTTCAGACTCCAGGGCGATGACCCGGCCGCCTGGGGCATGCCTTGCCAGAGAATTTTTTCTTGGGGTTCTAAAAAAACTGAAAGATCATAAATATTGCTCATTATTATTAGGTTTTTTCATGCATACCCCCATAGTTATAGCGAAATTTCGATTTTATAAAACCTAAAATAGAGGCATTTATATTACCGAGTGGAAGAATTTTCATGAAACTATCGGTTAAAATTCCCCTGGTTTTAATGGGCTTGATTGGTTGTACGGGCGCTGCCCAGATGGACAATGGTGTTCTAACAGGAACTGTGGAACGGGTCTGGGAAGATGGGTTTAGTATCAACACAGGCGATCGCAGCATCCGAGTCGATTCTTGGGGCGTATGTGGCGACAACACCAGACAGAACATCTCAGTCGGCGACGAGCTAACGCTAGAAGGAGAATTCAGTGGTGGCGAGTTTGACGCCTCAGCCATTACAAACGTGAATGATGAAAATATTTGCTCAGCAGCATCTAGCTAAAATCTCAATTTTCCTTAGCTGAAAATGCCAACAATCCGAAATTTTCTCAAAAAAAAGCAAGCAAGCAAAAACCCCCACCATCTCTGGTAGGGGCCTTCGCCAATCATTACTTATTCAGTTTTACTGTCAAAGCAATCATTTTTTTTTCAACTAAGCCCGAAGATTCAAACAGTTATTAACCGTTGATTGCGGGTGCTTGCAGAGCCACAGGTGCTTGCTCGCCAGCTGCTAAGTCTAAGGGGAAGTTGTGAGCGTTACGCTCGTGCATTACTTCAAAACCAAGGTTCGCACGGTTCAGAATGTCCGCCCAGGTGTTGATTACACGACCTTGAGAGTCAAGGATGGACTGGTTGAAGTTGAAACCGTTCAGGTTGAATGCCATGGTAGATACACCAAGAGCAGTGAACCAGATACCGACTACAGGCCATGCACCCAAGAAGAAGTGCAAGGAACGGCTGTTGTTGAAAGATGCATATTGGAAGATCAAACGACCGAAGTAGCCGTGGGCTGCAACGATGTTGTAAGTTTCTTCCTCTTGACCGAACTTGTAACCGTAGTTCTGAGATTCGGTTTCAGTGGTCTCACGTACCAAAGAAGAGGTTACGAGAGAACCGTGCATTGCGGAGAACAAAGAACCACCGAATACACCAGCCACACCAAGCATGTGGAAGGGGTGCATCAGGATGTTGTGCTCTGCCTGGAATACGATCATGAAGTTGAACGTACCAGAGATACCCAAAGGCATACCATCAGAGAAGGAACCTTGACCGATGGGGTAGATGAGGAATACTGCAGTTGCTGCTGCTACGGGAGCAGAGAATGCAACACAGATCCAGGGACGCATACCGAGGCGGTAAGAAAGTTCCCACTCACGACCCATGTAGCAGAAAACACCAATGAGGAAATGGAAAATTACCAACTGGTAAGGGCCACCGTTGTACAACCACTCATCTAAGGAAGCAGCTTCCCAGATGGGGTAGAAGTGGAGACCAATTGCGTTAGAAGAAGGTACAACTGCGCCAGAGACGATGTTGTTACCGTAGAGAAGAGAACCTGCGACGGGCTCACGGATACCGTCGATGTCAACGGGGGGAGCTGCGATGAACGCAATGATGAAGCAGGTAGTAGCAGTGAGAAGGGTAGGAATCATCAGGACGCCGAACCAACCGACATAGATGCGGTTCTCGGTGCTGGTGATCCACTGACAGAACTTCTCCCACAAGGAAGCGCTTCCGCGCTGTTGTAGTGTAGTAGTCATATCGTTATGATTGCTATGAAATTATCAAGGTGCTTAACCTTAGTAGCTATATTAATGAAACTATTGCTTTTTGTAAAGTGTTTTAAGGAAATGTTTTGATTTGCGGAGGGGCCATGCTGGATCTGTCAAGGGTTGATCGCCCGGTAGGCGGCGGCAGTAACCAGGCAAACGCTGTTGTGACCTACAGTCCAGCTTTCACCTTGGTGCCAACTTACGAATGTTTCAATCGCTGTTCATATTGCAATTTTCGCGTTGATCCAGGTCAGGATCATTGGTTGACCCTAGTGGCGGCCCAAGCTCGTCTCGAAAATCTCCGGGGGCAAGGCGTCCGAGAAATTTTGATTTTGAGTGGAGAGGTGCATCCGGCTTCAGGGCGGCGATCGCCTTTGATCCAGCTCATCTATGATCTGTGTCAGTTGGCCTTAGATTACGGTTTTATTCCCCACACCAATGCTGGCCCCCTGAGTCGTACTGAAATGGAATTGTTAAGGGATGTAAATGGTTCCATGGGGCTGATGTTAGAACAAATGCGTCCGGATCTCCCCGTCCATCGTCACGCCCCCAGCAAAGATCCCCAGGTGCGCCTACAACAATTGGTTCTAGCCGGAGAATTAAGAATCCCATTTACAACAGGGCTGCTGTTGGGCATCGGTGAAACGCCCCAGGATTGGCGGGATACATTAGAGGCGATCGCCAAAATTCAGCATCAGTATGGTCACATCCAAGAGGTGATTTTGCAGCCCCACCGTCCTGGGCAAACCCAGGACTATTTAGGTGAAGCCTTTTTGCCTGAGCAACTCCCAGTGGTTATTCAATTGGCCCGCAACATTTTGCCGCCGGAGATCACGATTCAAATTCCCCCTAATCTTGTGGCTGATCCCCAATGGCTCTTGGGTTGTCTCCAAGCTGGGGCGAGGGATCTCGGCGGTATTGTCCCCAAGGATGAAGTCAACCCCGACTATTCCCATCTCCACCTCGATCAATTGCAACTCCTGCTCGCGAATCAAGGCTGGCAATTACAACCCCGGCTCGCCGTTTATCCGGCCTATGATGGGTGGCTAGCTCCCCAGGTGAAACAGGTCGTTGAGCGCCATCGTCGAGCATTGACAGAGACCGAAGCCTTGTCCTGAAAAAATCAGAAGAAAATTAGTCTGAAGTACGTTGTGGCCAGGGAATCGTCGAAACTTTAGCTAGTTCTTGGGCCACTTGCGCCGCACCAAACTGATTGAGATGGCTCGGATCCGAAAACCATTCATAACGGCCTTGCCAGGCTTGTTGGTGGACAAAATCAACGAAATCAAGCTTGTCTCGATTAGCCAATTGACGAAAATACTGACGAAACTGCCGTTCATAATCCAGACGTACCGGATCGAGGTAGTAATCCGTCAGGGGCTGATTCAAGAAGACCAAGTGAATTTGGTGAGACTCGAAATGATCTAAAAGCGCCAGGAAAGTTTCATGTTGCATTCCCCGGAGATTAAACGCCGCATAATCCCCGTCATAATTTCCCGTTACTTGGGTGTGATTTTGGTAGTAAGTTTCTGGAATGAAGCGACGGTCGATGGGCAAAAAACCATCTAAATTAAACTGCTGCTCTGGCTCAGTAGAAGTCATTGGGGATGCTGCCTCTGCCGTAGACACCCAAGTGTGGAATGGCGCTAGGGTTTCGTCAAAAAAGCGTTCTTTGAAAAATTGTCGCTGATCATAGACCTGGGAGATTTTTCCCAGCCATTGGGTGGTGATTTGTTCTAGATCAGGAACAACAGAAGTTATTGCCTGATGTTTGGGGATATCTTGAGACAACAGTTGGGAAAATGTACCTGCTTCAAGGGCTTGGAAACCTGGGGAACGGGTCATCAGTTCGTAGGTCAAATCCTGCCGACCACTATTAAAAGCACGGGCTCCGTCGGCAAGGATAATTAACTGGGGCAGTTGCTCCGGAGGGAGAATTTGCCGCAGCAGTAGATCAAAGATCTGGACAGTGGCACCATTAATACCAAAATTAAAAATATCAAGGGGCGGATAGCCTTTCTCGGTGAGGGCCGTCTGCAAGGCCAAAGGATCAAGACCACGCAGGGCACGGGAACTACCAATAATGAGAACGTCAGGTACACCATTTTTGGCGATGCGCTTTTGGTAGAGGGCGAGTTTTTCGTCTAGGAGCGGATTATCAAAGGAAGGATAGGGGCTAGTTAGGGGAGGGGCGATCGCCTTTGGGGCCGTGGTTTGCCAATTGGTGACTGGAAGCTGGGCATCTAAGACTTCTGAGCGGGTTGCCGGATCGGTTTGGGACAGGGACACAGATTGGGGTTGAGCCAGATCCCGCTGGAGCCATTGGCCCGCCAACCAATCGGTTTGGGCCGTGACTAGAATGCCGCCCAGCAACCACAGGCAAGCCACTCGCCACCGCCGCTGCGGGGAAAAGATGCTTCGCTCGGATTCACCCTGGTGTAAAACCAGACCACAATTATCCGGTATTGGCTGCCAGAGGCGACTACGCTGGAGGAGATTACGGGCACCTTGGTTGAAGCGTTCTAGGGGAGAAAGACTGGGGTCAGTTTCGACGGGGGGAAGGGCGGTTTCCGTTGGCGTCTGTGGTGATGTCCTGGCTGGGGTAATGGTGTTGAATTTTAATGATTGTTGCCAGAGGGCTTTGCTTTGGCCCGAACGGCGGCCATAGACCTTTAGGCGACTAAAGGGGTGAGGTTCTAAATGCCGAAAAAGAGTGGCGATCGCCTTGAGCGTTGCCATTTGGGGTGGACAGGCGATCGCCTCCGTCATGATGTAGAGGGTGTCATCCTTTTGGCGGAGGGTGATGTGGATGCCGCCAGTGGCCAAACGTCTCGTCAAATCAGGATTCAGGCAACGTTGGAGCAAAAACCGCCACGCCTCCAAATCCCCCTGTTGGGCCAACTGTCCGGGAGAATCATGGTGTGCCCCTGGCTGATCCCCCGGCAACCGCCATTCACTGCGCCAGAGTTCTTCATTGTGGGAAGCTGATTTCGCCCGGATTAGCGCGCGCTGTAACCCCTGGGGCGCGAGGACGTCGAGAATGTCTTGGATGGTTTTGAGAATGTGGGCCTGGGCTAGGGAAATATTGGGGGCCAGGATGCACTCCAGGGACAACACAGCATCGGTTACAGCCGCCCGAATGGTGAGGGGGTGAGCTTGGAATGCCTGGGTCAAAATCTGGGCGATCGCCTCAGGATCTCCCCATTGGCCCCACTGCCGCAACATAACATCGGGGGGCGTCAGATCAACCCATAGCAACCATTCGGGCTTTTCTTCCCCACGAATTTGACAGCGGATTGCCCCATCGCGAAAACCTTTGATTTCCAGTTCCCGGAGTCGCTGCACCAGAGATTCTGTCAGCAAGCCATAGTCCGGGCTGTAGTCACATTCACAGGTAATCCAGAGACGCTGTTGCCCTTGGTGGGGGGCTGTATTCGCTAGGGTCTGGGTTTCAACCCGAATACTAATGCCCAACTGACTGAGATTTTGACTTAAATATTGGGCGATCGCCTGGGGATAACCGAGGCGGGCCTGATTTTTTCGATTGAGCTGGAACGTCTCCGGGTTCGACGATGGGGACGACTGGCCCAGGGGAATTAGGCTTAACCAGAGGCTTTTTTTCTCCTGGCGGAGGCGGCCATAGACAATGAGACGGTGAATGGCGATTCCAGGGGTCGGCGCTAGGAGTTGCACAGGGGGCGGTTGACGGCGCATTCTCCGTAAAATGGCTTGGGTAATCTCTTCTTTTTCCGTGGGACAACTGGTTTCACAGAGGATGTGGAGCGTATTCCCCCGCAGTCGCACCCGCAACCGCAGATACCCTCCCAGGGGCACTGCCAGACGAATGGCATCCTGGAGCCAGGGCGCTAAATGAAAGTGAAGATCCGTGGAGGTTGCAGTTGTCACAGTAACAATGGAGCGTTTTTAGGGTGGCCGGGTGGGGACAATTCACCCCTAAGATAAACGAAAGTCCCCAGAATTGTTCTCCCATAAATAGACTAGTAGGATAGGGATGCCCTGTCGTGTCTGTAGCCCGATGAAAGTTCAGTTACCTGTGCCCTCTAATCTCCTGGTTGGGCTATTCGCCCCAGCCTATTTATTGACCCACTGTTGGGGTGAAGATTTTGCCCAGACCTTAACACAGGCGGGGGTTTGGAGTGAAGAAATTTTCCGGGGCGATCGCCTACCATCTTTACCCTTTCCCGATGTTGAGACGTCCGATTAGCCCGCACCGCCACCGCCACCCCCCAAAGGCGATCGCCCGTTCCGTGTTCCACTGCACTACCCCGATCGAACCTTAACCCTTACAATCATCAAGATCTTCTTTCACAGCAGACAGCCCATTTTCCTAGCCCCAAACGTCTAAGTACCATGAACCAAGTCATGCATCCCCCCAGTGCCGAAGCTGAACTTTTGTCCACTTCCCAATCTCTCCTCCGGCAACGCCTCACGCTGGTTGAAGACATTTGGCAGGCGGTGTTGCAGAAAGAATGTGGTCAAAAACTCGTCGAACGGCTCAATCATCTCCGGGCAACCCGAACCGCCGATGGCCAAAGCCTCAATTTTTCCCCCAGTAGTATTTCGGAGCTGATCGAAACCCTAGATCTAGAAGATGCGATCCGGGCAGCGCGGGCCTTTGCCCTCTATTTCCAGCTGATCAATAGCGTCGAGCAACATTACGAACAGCGCGAACAACAACAATTTCGTCGTAATCTAGCTTCTGCCAATGCCAACGAAGCCAACGGTAACAGCGTCCACACAGAAATTGCCCCCACCCAAGCCGGCACCTTTGATTGGTTGTTTCCCCATCTCAAGCACCAAAATATGCCGCCCCAGACAATTCAGCGTCTTCTCAATCAGTTGGATATTCGACTGGTATTTACGGCCCACCCCACGGAGATTGTCCGCCACACGATTCGCAATAAACAGCGGCGGATTGCGGGGATCCTACGGCAACTGGATCAAACAGAAGAAGGGCTGAAAAGCTTGGGGACGAGCGATTCTTGGGAAATTGAAAATATTCAGCAGCAACTTACCGAAGAAATTCGGCTCTGGTGGCGCACCGATGAGCTGCACCAATTTAAACCCCAGGTGTTGGACGAGGTGGATTATGCGTTGCATTATTTTGAGGAAGTTCTGTTTGACACCCTGCCAGAATTATCGGTACGGCTCCAACAGGCCCTAAAAGCGTCTTTCCCGACGCTTAAAGTACCGACCACCAATTTTTGTAATTTTGGCTCTTGGGTCGGGGGCGATCGCGATGGCAACCCTTCTGTTACCCCTGATGTCACCTGGAAGACAGCTTGCTATCAACGGGGTTTGGTGCTGGAACGCTACATCGCCTCGGTGGAATCCCTCTCGGATGTGTTGAGCTTATCGTTGCACTGGAGTAATGTGCTGCCGGATCTGCTGGATTCGTTGGAGCAGGATCAAAATATTTTCCCCGACATCTACGAAACCCTGGCCATTCGCTACCGCCAAGAACCCTACCGCCTCAAGTTGGCCTACATCAAGCGGCGCTTGGAAAATACCTTGGAGCGCAACCGCCGTCTAGCGAATATGCCCGCCTGGGAAAACAAAGTAGAAGCGGCCGATGACAAGGTTTATATCTGTGGCCAGGAGTTTCTCGCTGACCTAAAACTGATCCGCGAAAGCCTGGTACAGACGGAAATCAACTGTGCGGCCCTGGATAAACTCATTTGCCAAGTCGAAATTTTTAGCTTTGTGCTCACTCGCCTTGATTTTCGCCAAGAATCAACGCGCCACTCCGATGCGATCGCCGAAATTGTTGACTACCTGGGGGTATTGCCCAAATCCTACAACGACCTGAGCGACGAAGAAAAAACCGCTTGGCTAGTGCAGGAACTTAAAACCCGCCGTCCCTTGATTCCGAAGGAAATGCACTTTTCGGAAAGAACCGTCGAGACGATCCAAACGCTCCAGGTGCTACGTCGTCTCCAGCAGGAATTTGGCATCGGCATTTGCCAGACCTACATCATCAGCATGACCAACGAAGTCAGTGATGTCTTAGAGGTGCTGCTCTTGGCCCAGGAAGCGGGTTTGTATGATCCCCTCACAGGGATGACCACCATCCGCATTGCCCCCCTCTTTGAGACGGTGGACGACCTGCGTAACGCCCCGGAAATCATGCAGGCGTTGTTTGAAATTCCCCTCTATCGCGCTTGTTTGGCTGGTGGCTATGAACCCCCCGCCGATGGCCGCTGTGATGAAACCTTTGGCGATCGCCTGGTGCCGAATCTCCAGGAAATTATGCTCGGCTATTCCGACAGCAACAAAGATTCCGGCTTCCTGAGTAGTAATTGGGAAATCCACAAAGCCCAGAAAAATCTCCAACAAGTGGCCGATCCCTACGGCATTGACCTCCGTATTTTCCATGGTCGCGGTGGTTCCGTTGGTCGGGGCGGCGGCCCTGCCTACGCCGCAATTTTAGCCCAACCGCCGAACACCATTAATGGCCGGATTAAAATCACCGAGCAGGGGGAAGTGCTGGCGTCTAAATATTCCCTCCCAGATTTGGCTCTGTATCACCTCGAAAGCGTCTCTACGGCGGTGATTCAATCGAGTTTGTTGGCCAGTGGCTTTGATGATATTCAGCCCTGGAACCGGATTATGGAAGACCTCTCCCAGCGATCGCGGGCGGCTTACCGGGCGTTAATTTACGAAGAACCCGACTTCCTCGACTTTTTCATGTCCGTGACGCCAATTCCAGAAATTAGCCAACTGCAAATCAGTTCCCGTCCGGCCCGCCGCAAAAAAGGCAATAAAGATTTGAGCAGTCTCCGGGCGATTCCCTGGGTCTTTAGCTGGACCCAAAGCCGTTTCCTCGTGCCCGCTTGGTATGGTGTGGGTACGGCGCTCCAGGGCTTTTTTGAGGAGGACCCCGTCGAGAACCTCAAGTTAATGCGCTATTTCTACAGTAAATGGCCCTTTTTCCGGATGGTGATCTCGAAGGTAGAAATGACCCTTTCCAAGGTGGACTTACAAATGGCGAGCCACTATGTCCACGAACTGGCGGAAAAAGAAGATATTCCCCGGTTTGAAAAGCTTCTAGAGCAGATTTCCCAGGAATACAACCTCACGAAGCGGCTAATCCTCGAAATTACTGAAAATGAAGCCCTCCTCGATGGCGATCGCCCCCTCCAGCGTTCTGTCCAATTGAGAAATGGCACCATTGTCCCCCTCGGTTTCCTGCAAGTCTCGCTCCTCAAACGGCTACGTCAATACACCAGGGAAACCCAAGCCAGTATCGTTCACTTCCGCTACAGCAAAGAAGAACTCCTGCGGGGCGCCCTTTTAACCATCAATGGCATCGCCGCCGGAATGCGGAATACGGGTTGATCTCAAACAGATCCGTCAGGTACCAAAAAGGGGTTTACTGTGGTAAACCCCTTCAGCTTTAGAGAAAGTGAAAAGCGATTTAGAAAACCTGTTCTACTTCTGCAATTTCCGGAATATTTTCCCGTAAACGCCGTTCGATGCCCATCCGTAGGGTCATGGTTGAACTGGGGCAAGACCCACAAGCGCCCTGGAGACGCAGTTTAACCACGGGGCCATCAATCTCTACCAACTCAACGTTGCCGCCGTCGGCTTTGAGGTAAGGACGTAATTCATCAAGGGTTGCTTCGACGTTTTCGGTCGTGAGTGCTAATGCCATAATTCTTTTGGTGAACGAAGGGATCGCCTTCTATTATAAAGTTTCCGTTTTATTCCTTTGCAAAGAAAATGCTCTCCAGTAGACTTTGAGGCGATAATGTTGGCGATCTCGGAGAGATCCGCTACCCACCCAACAGTTGCCCCTAGAACAACAACGGTAGTAGGGTAATTAATTATGCCAAGTCCAAACGACCTTAACCTAATTGACGAAACCTTGGGTGAACAGCCGCTTCAGGAAGGCACCCCAGACGGAGCAATGGCGGCAGAATCGATGCTCCAGATGCTTACTGCTGCCGATAAAAACCAACGCATGATCGCTGCCCGCTATTTTTGTGACCACCGGGATGCGCGCGCAGTAAATCCCCTCATTGAACTGCTCCAGGGAGATGTTTGTCCCCTCACCCGTGTCAGTGCTGCCTATGCCCTTGGTCGTAACGCCTCAGAAACAGCGGTACCGGCTCTCATCGATGTGCTTGCACAAGACTGGAATGGCTATGTACGCAAAGGGGTTGTTTGGGCCTTGGGGAATTGTGGCGATCGCCGCTCCGTTGATCCATTAGTCCATGCCCTCCAAAATGATATTTCGGCTGTCCGTTTATGGGCTGCCAGCAGCCTCGCCCAGGTGGCTAAACTCCAGTACGAAGACATTTCCCGGGCAATTCCGCCCCTGATCCGGGGGTTGCGCCGCGATAAAATGGCCGCCGTCCGCAGTAACTGCGCTTGGTCGTTGGGGCAACTTTGTCGCGAAATGCCCTCCAATGTGATCTATGCCACCGCCGTTGATGCCCTCATTGAAGCCCTTGTCGAAGATGAAGATGTCGGCGTGAAAGAAGATGCCCGGGCCGCCCTGCTACGCATTGGCGATCCCAATGGCCTGCAAATGATCGAAGCGTTAGAATTTGAAGGTTTGATTTAAAAAAACTTTACAAACCTTACAGTCAAAATTTTCTATGGATCGACCCCTCACGGTAGGTATCAGTGGTGCATCGGGGCTTATCTATGCGGTGCGGACGCTCAAATATTTGCTTGAAGCCAACTTGACGGTGGATGTCGTCGCCTCAAAAGCATCCTTTATGGTGTGGCAAGCCGAAAATGGCATTACTATGCCCGCTGATCCCGATCACCAAGCTAAGTTTTGGCGTGACCAGGCAGGGGTTCCCAAAAAAGGCATTTTGCGCTGTCACCGCTGGGGTGATGTAGGAGCAGGCATTGCCAGTGGTTCCTACCGCACCAAAGGAATGCTAGTGATTCCCTGCAGTATGAGCACAGTTGCAAAAATTGCCAATGGCCTCAGTTCTGATCTCCTTGAACGGGCGGCAGATGTCTCTATTAAAGAAGGTCGTAAAGTGGTCATTGTCCCCAGGGAAACACCTTTTAGTTTGATTCACTTGCGGAATTTGACCCAACTGGCTGAGGTGGGCGTAAAAATTGTCCCAGCGATTCCGGCTTGGTATCACCAACCACAAACGATTCATGATCTGGTAGATTTTGTCGTCGCTAGGGCCTTGGATCAGTTTGAGATTGACTGTGTTCCCCTCAAGCGTTGGAAGGAAGAGGCCGCCAGCCAAAAATCAGAGTGATGATCTACCCTAGGGATATTTCTCGCGGAGTATCTATTACCCATGAACACTCGACTTAAGCTGCTACTGACGGCCCTATGGTGGAGTGCCTTGCCTCTGGTGGGTTGTTCGTCCCAATCCGTGTCGATGCCCGATGAAACTTCACCTCTAGCCGAAGCAACGCCGACGCTCATGAGTCCCCAGGCGGAGGATTTAGCGGTGGATGCCGTGACAGTGACGCCAATTGTTGAAGGTTTGGAACGTCCCTGGGGGGTTGCGTGGTTACCCAATGGGGATATGTTGATCACAGAGCGGCCGGGACGGTTGCGCCTGGTGCGGGATGGGGTGTTAGAACCAGAGGCGATCGCCGGGGTTGCAAAAGTCTCCGCCGCTGAAGCCCAACAACTGTTTGCTTCGAGGCAGGGGGGATTGTTAGATATTGCCCTTCATCCAGACTTTGAACAAAACAATTGGGTTTACTTTACCTATGCCTTTGGCACCCAGGATGCAAACCGCACAAGGGTCGCCCGGGCCAAATTTGACGGGGAAAAATTGACGGATTGGGAAGTGATTTTTCAGGTGGCGCGCACTAAACAAGGGGGACAGCATTTCGGTTCTCGGCTGACTTGGCTCCCGGATCAAACCTTACTGATTTCTATCGGTGATGGTGGAAATCCGCCCCTAGAGCAGGATGGCGAGTTTATCCGCAACCAGGCCCAAAACCTCGATAGCCATCTGGGGAAGGTGGTTCGCATTAACGATGATGGCTCAATTCCTGACGATAATCCCTTTGTAGATGAGCCGGGTGCTTTACCGGAAATTTGGAGCTACGGCCACCGCAATATTCAGGGACTGGCCTTTGACCCAATGACTCAACGGGTTTGGGCGACGGAACATGGCTCTAGGGGCGGTGATGAAGTGAATGTAATCCAGGCAGAAGCCAATTACGGTTGGCCCAAGGTTTCCTTTAGTGCGGAATATGCGACGGGGCGACCCGTGGCTCCCGCAACGACAGCCCCAGGAATTACGGATCCCCAGCGGGTTTGGACACCTTCGATCGCCCCTTCTGGGTTAGCGATTTATACAGGCGATCGCCTTTTAGATTGGCAAGGGAATTTATTTGCAGGGGGGCTGGTTTCCCGGGATATTCGCCGCTTAGAAGTTGACGAACGGGGAAATGTGATCGCCGAGTCGCGGATTCCCATTGGCCAACGGGTGCGGGATGTGCGCCAAGGCCCCGACGGTTACCTCTATGTTTTGACGGATGCAAATTCGGGACAACTATTGCGTCTAGCCCCGCAAGGTGAAGATTCATAGAAAAACTCCCGTAAGATAGGAGGTGCATTATTCATTTTGAGTCGCCTCCTCCCATGTCTTTTGTCGGTCTCCACATCCACAGTGATTACAGTTTGCTCGATGGCGCTTCCCAGATTAAACCCCTCATTAAACGGGCTGAAGAACTGAAAATGCCGGCGATCGCCTTAACGGATCATGGGGTGATGTACGGGGCGATTGAACTGCTCAAAACCTGTCGCAATAAGCGGATCAAGCCGATCATTGGCAACGAAATGTACGTGATCAACGGCGACATCGAAGACAAAACCCAACGCTTTAAGAAGTACCATCAGGTCGTTCTGGCGAAAAATACCCAGGGCTACAAAAATCTGGTGAAACTGACCACCATTTCGCACCTCAAGGGCTTTCAAGGTAAAGGGATTTTCGCCCGCCCCTGCATTAACAAAGAACTCATTGAGCAACACCACGAAGGGCTGATTATGACCAGTGCCTGTCTCGGTGGGGAAGTGCCCCAATGTATCCTCAAGGGCGAATATCAACGGGCGCGGGAAGTGGCGAAGTGGTACAAAAATATTTTTGGCGATGACTATTACCTCGAAATCCAAGACCATGGCTCCCAGGAAGACCGCATCGTCAATGTGGAGATCGTCAAAATTGCCCAGGAACTCGACATTAAAATCATCGCCACCAACGACTCCCACTTCATTTCTTGCTACGACGTGGAAGCCCACGATGCCCTCCTATGTATCCAGACCGCAAAATTAATCACCGAAGATAAGCGCCTCCGCTACAGCGGCACCGAATATCTCAAATCCGCCGATGAGATGCGTAAACTCTTTCGGGATCACCTCGACCCAGGGATTATTGACCAGGCGATCGCCAATACCCTCGAAGTTGCCGCCAAGGTCGAACCTTACAAAATCCTAGGGGAACCCCGCATTCCCGATTACCCCGTCCCCGAGGGACACACCGCTGACAGTTACCTCGAGGCAGTCACCTGGGACGGACTCCTCAAACGACTCAAATGCAAAACCCAGGCCGAAGTCGATCCCACCTACAAAGAACGCCTCGAATACGAACTGCAAATGATGCAGCAGATGGGATTTTCCACGTACTTCCTCGTGGTATGGGATTACGTGAAATATGCCAGGGACAATGATATTCCCGTCGGGCCAGGGCGGGGTTCTGCGGCTGGTTCCCTCGTGGCCTACTCCCTCGGCATTACGAATATCGACCCAATTCACCACAGTCTGCTGTTCGAGCGGTTCCTCAACCCCGAACGAAAATCCATGCCGGACGTTGATACGGATTTTTGTATCGAGCGGCGGGACGAAATGATCAAATATGTCACCGAAAAATATGGTGAAGACCGGGTCGCACAAATTATTACTTTTAACCGCATGACCTCCAAAGCCGTGCTCAAAGATGTGGCACGGGTGCTGGATATTTCCTACGGAGAAGCGGACATGATGGCAAAAATGATCCCCGTGGCCCGGGGCAAACCGGCAAAGCTGAAGGTGATGATCTCCGACGATACGCCAGAACCAGAGTTTAAACGTCGCTACGAAACCGATCCCCAGGTGCGCCGCTGGGTCGATATGGCGATCCGCATCGAGGGCACGAACAAAACCTTTGGCGTCCATGCCGCCGGGGTGGTGATTTCTTCAACGCCCCTAGATGAAGCGGTACCACTCCAGCGTAACAATGAAGGGGCGGTGATCACCCAATATTACATGGAAGATGTGGAGGCAATGGGGCTGCTGAAAATGGATTTTCTCGGCCTAAAAAATCTCACTACCATCAAAAAAGCGGCGGATTTGATCAAGGAATATCGCCACGTAGAACTGGATCTCGATCAGTTGCCCCTCGATGAACGCAAGGCCCTAGAAATTATTAGTAAAGGCCATGCGAAAAAGTTACCGGGTGATATTGATAAAACCCATGATCTGTTTGGTCGGGGGGATCTAGAGGGGATTTTCCAGCTAGAATCCGACGGCATGAAAAAAATTGTCCAGGATTTGCGCCCTTCTGGCATTGAGGACATTTCCTCTGTTCTTGCCCTTTACCGACCTGGCCCCTTGGATGCGGGCTTAATTCCGATTTTTATTAACCGCAAACACGGCGTCGAAAAAATCGAATATCAACACGAGCTTTTGCAGTCAATTTTGAATGAAACCTATGGGGTGTTGGTTTACCAAGAACAAATTATGAAAATGGCCCAGGATTTGGCAGGCTATTCCCTCGGGGAAGCGGATCTGCTGCGGCGGGCGATGGGGAAAAAGAAAATTGACGAAATGAAAAAACACGAGGCCAAGTTCGTGGAGGGGGCGGCGACCAATGGGGTTTCGGAGGCGATCGCCAGGGATTTGTTCGACCAGATGGTGAAATTTGCGGAATATTGCCTCGCCGGGGACACACCTGTTGTTACGGTGGAATATGGGGTACTGCCAATCCAGACCATTGTGGAACAGGAATTGCTCTGCCATGTGTACAGTGTTGATGCCCAGGGCTTGATCTATACCCAACCTATCGAGCAGTGGCACCAACGGGGCGATCGCCTTTTGTATGAATATGAACTGGAAAATGGCCAAATGATTCGGGCGACCCCAGACCATAAATTCCTTACCACCACGGGAGAACTACTACCCATTGACGAGATTTTTACCCAAAATTTAGACCTAGCTGCCTGGGCAGTACCAGATTCCCTACCTAGAACTGCTTAGGTTTACGGGTTTGGCGATATTCAAACAATAGTAAAGCAGCAACGGCGATCGCAAAGGGCAATAAATAGTACAGACCCCGAAAAACAATTAAGGTGGCTAAAATGACCTCCTCTGGCTGGGTGTCTTGCAAGAAAAAGAGAATCACCGTCTCGAAAATCCCCAAACCACCGGGAATTGTACTCACTAAGCCGGCGACCATCGCTAGTACATAAACTCCGAAAAAAACAGGATAATTGAAGGGTGGCGCTAACAGAGAATGCAGTGCTAGAGCGGCAAATCCCCAATCCAAACTAAATACAAGAACCTGCTGAAGAGAAAGTTTTAATGAAGGAAATTTAAACTGATAATTACGCCACTGCAATGGCTTTTTAAATACCCAAGAACCCAGCACATATAAAGCACTAATTCCTAAACAAAGAATCCCAAATCCCTGTAATGATTTTGCAAAAAAAGGCAATTGAATCCCCGTTGGTAGGGGAAACTTAAAAATCGTAAAAATAATGCCACTAATGGGCAATAACCCGACCCACAAACTTAAATTGGTAAAGGCAATAACCTGAGCAATTTCTAAATGGGACACTTGCCACTGACGATAGAGGCGATAGCGCAACATACTCCCCGACAGAAACGCAAAACCCACGTTTGGACTAATGGCATAGGTGATCAACCCTGTAAAGGCGATTTTATAGGTATCTAAAGTTTTTTGGAGATATCGAAATGCCAAAAGATCATAATTGGCGATCGCCCCATAACTACACACCACAAAAAAGCTTGCTAGTCCTAACTGAGCTCCAGAAAGGTGATTCAAATTTTCCCAGACAAGGGGCCAATCAATACGTCGAAATTCCTGCCAAATCACCCCCACTGCCACCGCACAAATGACGAGACTTATGCCCGATAAAAAATGCTTTTTAAAAAATCTTTGACGGTCACTTTTATGATCTATCACTGGGCTAACCCAAAAATATTTTGCCAAAGTTCATTTTGTCTGCCCTCACCATTGCCAGAACTTTACCATAGCCTCCAATGGGGGAATCTCTTCCGATAGAATAAAAGATTGATCAATTAACAAAGGTTGAATTAGTAACAATGAATGTACTCGTGGTGGGTAACGGCGGCAGAGAGCATGCGATCGCCTGGAAACTGCTCCAATCTCCCAACGTCCAGAAAGTCGTTTGTACCCCCGGTAATGGCGGCACCGCTCTGTTAGAAAATTGCCAAAATCTACCTATTGCCGTGGATGACTTTGCGGGGATTGCCCAAGCCTGCTCTGACCACGACATTGCCTTTGTTGCCGTCGGCCCAGAAGTCCCCCTTTCCCTCGGCCTCGCTGATTTTCTCTCAGAACGCAAGATTTCCGTATTCGGCCCGAAAAAAGATGGCGCAATCATTGAAGCCAGTAAAGCTTGGGCCAAGGACTTAATGAACGAAGCAGGGGTTCCCACCGCCGCCGCTGGCACTTTTAACAATCCCCAAGCCGCAAAGGACTACATCAAAACCCAAGGCGCCCCCATCGTTGTCAAAGCCGATAGTCTCGCTGCTGGAAAAGGGGTGATCGTCGCGGAAACCTTAGAAGAAGCCTTAAACGCCGTTGATCGCCTCTGGGCCGAAGGGTACAAAACCTTGGTCGTCGAAGAATTTCTCGTGGGTCAGGAAGTCTCTGTCCTCGCCCTCACCGATGGGAAGACGATCCGCCCCTTGCTGCCCTCCCAAGACCACAAACAAATTGGCGAAGGAGATACCGGGGAAAATACCGGGGGCATGGGGGTTTACGCCCCAACGCCCATCGCCACCACCGAAATCATGGCCCAAGTCCAAACCGATGTTCTGGAGGCCACTCTCAAAACTTTACAAAATCGCGGCATTGATTACCGGGGGATTCTCTACGCAGGTCTCATGGTTGCACCAGATGGCGAGGTTAAGGTGCTGGAATTTAACTGTCGCTTTGGCGATCCAGAAACCCAGGCGGTTTTACCCCTCCTCGAAACACCCCTCGATGAGATTATGCTCGCCTGCATTAATCAAACCCTGGCTGAACTGCCTCCTTTGCAGTGGTATGACGGTAGTGCAGTTTGCGTCGTGGCGGCGGCGGCAGGCTATCCCGGTGCCTATGAAAAGGGCAAGATTATCACAGGTATCCAAGCAGCTGAAGCTCTAGGTGCGACAGTTTTCCATGCAGGGACTAAATTAGAAGGAGATACCCTCGTCACCAATGGGGGTCGTGTCCTTGGCATTGTTTGCCGTGGTCACAGTTTTGAGCAGGCGATCGCCAACGTATACCAGGCCGTTCCCAAGGTTCAGTTCCCAGGAATGTACTATCGTCGCGACATTGGCCATCGCCTCAAAAAAGCGTAACTTGCAACAAAACGTTACATTGTATTTAATAAAGCAAACTTGATCTGGTAAGTTCACCCCCGAAAACACCTTGCTAACCCTCATCACCAAACTCCGCAATATCCTTTCCCGCTGGTGGTCAGAATTCACATTGCAGACCAAACTGATGGCTGCAGCCACCCTCGCCGTGTCCCTGCTGATGAGTGGTTTTACCTTTTGGGCGGTGAACTCAATCCAGCAAGATGCCCGCCTGAATGACACCCGTTTCGGCAGCGATCTGGGCCTTTTACTGGCAGCAAACGTCGCGCCCCTTGTCGCCGACCACAATCTTTCTGACCTCGCCCTCTTCACCAATCGCTTTTACAACAGCACCGAAAACGTCCGCTACCTCATCTATGCCGACCCCAACGGCAAAATTGTCTACGGTATTCCCTACTCCGAAGCCGAAGTCCAAAACAGCCTCACCATCGAACGGCGCATTACCCCACCAGATGATTACAATCCCGCCGGATTTTTCCCCGTTGCCAAGCAACATTTAACCCCCAACGGCGAAATTACAGATGTCTTCGTACCCCTCCACCAAAATGACGAATACCTAGGCATTCTTGTGGTGGGCATCAATCCCAATGCCACCGTTGTTGCTTCTTCTAATCTGACGCGGGATGTCACCCTTGCCGTGTTTGTCTTTATTTGGGTCATGGTCATCCTTGGTGGTGTTTTTAACGCCCTGACCATTACGCGCCCCATTAAAGAACTCCTCGATGGCGTGAAAAATATTGCCGCCGGAAATTTCGAGCAACGGATCGATCTTCCCTTCGGTGGGGAACTTGGAGAACTGATCGTAAACTTCAACGAAATGGCCGAACGACTTGCTAGCTACGAAGAGCAAAATATCGAAGAACTCACCTCTGAAAAAGCCAAGCTCGAAACCCTCGTCACCACCATTGCCGACGGTGCCATCCTCCTCGACACAGACTTAAAAATTATTTTGGCCAACCCAACGGCCCGCAAGATTTTTCACTGGGACGAAAAATCAATCATTGGCACCACTGTCCTGCACCACTTACCCGCTTCTGTCACCACCCAAATTACCCGCCCACTCCACCAAATTGCCGCAGGTGAAAACCTAGATTCAGACTTCCTGATTGAGCACCATGCTGTCCAAGGCAATGCCGAAGAAATTATTCGGGGGAATGAATTCAAAATTACCCTCGAAGATATGGTGGACAATGTGGCAGAAGCCACAACAATTCGGATTTTGCTGACTGAAGTGCTAGACAAGAGCAAAATCAACGTGCGGGGCATTGCGATTACCGTCCAAGACATCACCAAAGAAGCGGAGCTCAATAAGGCCAAAAGCCAATTTATCAGTAACGTTTCCCACGAATTACGCACCCCACTCTTTAATATTAAGTCCTTTATTGAGACCCTCCATGAATATGGGGATGATTTGACAGAACAGCAGCGGCAAGATTTCCTCGAAACCGCCAATAACGAGACCGATCGCCTTACCCGTCTGGTGAATGATGTTTTAGATTTATCGCGCCTTGAATCTTCCCGTGTTTATCGCCTTGATGAAGTGGATATTTCCCAACCCATTGAGCAAACCCTGAGAACCCACCAACTTAACGCCCGGGATAAAGAAATCACCCTGACCCATGAGTTAGCAACTGATCTACCGATGATTTTGGGTCATTATGATTTGTTGTTACAGGTACTGACAAATCTCGTGGGGAATGCACTCAAATTCACCCAAGCAGGGGGCTGTGTCAGTGTGAGAGCCTATCCTGTTCCCCACGATCCAGAGCGGGTGCGCATTGAAATTTCAGATACAGGGATTGGCATTGATCCAGAGGATCAAGAGGCAATTTTTGACCGTTTCTTCCGGGTGGAAAATCGTGTGCATACCCTCGAAGGCACGGGGCTTGGGTTATCAATTGTGAAAAATATTATTGATAAACACAATAGTCGGATTCACCTCATCAGTGAAGTGGGCATTGGTACCACGTTTTGGTTTGAGCTGAACGTTGCCCAAGGGACACCGGAATTACAGTTGCTCGACAACCCGCACCATGTCCAGGATCAATCGATAGAAGTCAGCAGTAATTAGCGGCGCTTGAGAAAAAGCTGCGTGAAATAGTAGACACCTTCTTCATTTTTAACGACACCAATGCCCGTGAGATCGAAGTCGCCAATAATATTTTTGTGGTGGCCAGGGCTGTCAATCCAACCTTCCACGGCCACGGTGGCAAGGTCATCATAGCCTTGGAGAAGCGCCAGATTTTCGGCAACAGTGGCATATTTTAAAGCTTGTTTTTCAAGGCTAGCGGCCCGTTCGTCAAAACCATCATGGGAAAAACTGGCTTCGCCAGAGGCCATTTTGGCACTGTATTTGCGGGACTCATTTGTAATCCGGTAGTCCAACGTTAAAGGTTCTAGGCCCAGACTGACTCGATAGGCATTGATTTGGGTATGAATCTGCTGTTCGATGGTTTCGGTATTGGGATGTTTGACGGGTTGGGGGGTGAGGGGTTGTTCCTGTTGGGCGACCGGCTGATTCGCTGTGGAGGAAATGGTTGGTCGTTCTGTCTGCTGAAAGACGAAACGGGCACCGAAGTAAAACAAGATGGGAACCACAAAACGTGACCAACGCTGGTGTCTCATGGGAAAGCCTCTGGGGAAAGTTAGCTCTATTGTAAGAATTCAGAATCTAAATGCTGAATCTGGATCGGTTCTTCTTGAAATTGGCGATCGCCATCGAGTTGCCAACTGCGATAGTCAGCGACACGCCGCTGGTGGACAGAGAGAATGAGGTAAGAATAAATGTCCCAGGCGATCGCCCGGTCATATTCAGAGGGAATTGCGGCATGGTCAGGGTGTGAATGGTAGATGCCAATGATTGCTAGGTCTTGGGCGCGGGCGTATTTCTGGGCTTTGAGAATTGCGGCAGGGGCGATCGCAAAGCGGTCATGGCGCGACTGGGACTGGGGATTTTGGGGGAGCAATTCCGGCATTGCTTGGCTGAACTCCAGCGTCCAAGTATTTTCTGTCGGCCAGATTTCCCGAACTATTTTATTTTGCCCCAGTAACAGACCACAACACTCTTCCGGATAGCAGGTCTGGGCGTGGGTGATGAGTTGTTCGATTTGAGAAGGAGTCAAGCTTAACATGATGGCCTTGTTGCTTCGTTGCCGAAAAAAACGCCCAAATCCTCAGCAGATTCAGGCGCAGTTTTGTTGAAGTGATTGAATTACAGCCTAGAATCCCATTGCCTTAGCCACCGCTGCCATATTTGCAGGAATTCCGGTTTGCCCTTTTGATAAACTGTGGGCGATCGCCGCATCGGGGTCTTTCAAACCATTACCCGTCAAAACACAAACTACTGTTGCTCCCGTTGGCACTTGATCTTTGACTTTCAAAAGTCCGGCCACCGAGGCGGCACTGGCAGGTTCACAGAAAATGCCTTCGTTAGCCCCAAGCTTGCGATAAGCCTCGATAATTTCTTCGTCGGTCACCGCATTAAAAGCCCCTTGGCTAGCCGCTTGCACCCCGTGGGCTTTGTCCCAGTTTACCGGGTTACCAATGCGAATTGCCGTTGCCAGGGTTTCCGGGTTATGGACAGGCCCTCCCTGGATAAACGGTGCCGCACCAGACGCTTGAAAGCCCATCATCCGGGGGAGCTTCGTCGCTTTATTTAGTTCATGGTATTCACAAAATCCCATCCAATAGGCCGTGATATTCCCTGCATTGCCTACGGGGATACAAAGCCAATCTGGCGCTTCACCGAGGGCATCGACCACTTCAAATGCTGCGGTTTTTTGACCCTGGAGCCGGTAGGGATTCACAGAATTGACCAGTGTTACAGGGTAATTTTCCGACATTTGTCGCACGATGCTGAGGGCGTTATCAAAGTTGCCTTCAATGGCGATCACTTCAGCCCCGTATAACAAAGCCTGGGCTAATTTTCCTAAGGCCACATAACCATCGGGAATTAGGACAAATGCCCGTAGACCTGCCCGCCTAGCATAGGCAGCAGCAGCGGCAGACGTGTTACCAGTACTCGCACAAATTACGGCTTCGGCCCCTGCTTCCTTGGCTTTGGTAATTGCCATCGTCATGCCCCGGTCTTTAAAGCTCCCCGTGGGATTTAGGCCGTCATATTTAGCATAGACTTGCACCCCACGACCAATTTCTGCGGCAATACTGGGAATGGGAATCAGGGGAGTATTGCCTTCGTAGAGGGTCACCACAGGGGTACTGTCGGTTACGGGGAGATATTGGCGATACGCGTTAATCAGGCCCGGCCACTTAGCAGCATGGTGGGTCGGAAAGGGAGCAGAGGTCGGATCGGCTTTAGGAGTACTCAGAACCACAATTGTTCTCTTAAAGTTTAGAAAGTGTAGTCAAACAAACGAAATCTTCTCTAAAGGGTAGCAGCAAGGGGCTATCTGGGCTAGTCACAGGGGCGATCGCCGCCCCATTGGTACAGGGATTTTAAGAAAAGATTAACGTGGATTAACTATTTTAAGAGTTTAGGGGCATAGATGGGCGGCCACGGTCACTGCAAATTCTTCTTCAAAGATCTCCTTGTTATAGTTTAAACTCCAGAGCTCTAGTTCGCAGGCATCATCCCTATGGGTTGGGGTCAGCTTGAGGGTGAGTAGGCGTTGTTTCGCATCAAAGTCACACTGAATTTCGGCGATCGCCCCCACCTGGCGTCGGTCAAGGGCTACTGCGAGCCGCATGATCGCACTCAGCTCACTCACCATCTGTCGGTGTTCTTTGTGGATGAGATTTTGATAATTTTCGTGTTTTTTCTTCGGCTTGCTTTTGCGGTGGTAGCGGGCGAGGTTCGCGACGATTTCTAATTGGGTCTCATTGAAACCGAGGAGCTCTGCATTACGAATCAGATAGTAGGAATGTTTATGGTGGGCCGCATGGCTAATGTAAAGACCACAGTTATGGAGAATCGCCGCCGCCCAGAGCATTTCCCTCGCTTCGGTGTCCCATTGGTGCAGCCCCCCCTGGAGCTGATCAAAAAGACTCAGGGAAAATACGGCAGTGCGTTTACTGGCGACCAAATCAACGCGATATTTTTTGGCGATCGCCATCACACTCCGTTCCCGAATCGAACTTTGATATTGCAGGCGACTTTCAATCAAACCATGGGAAAGCATCCAGTCAACGATCACCCCTTCCCGTAACGCCCGTTCACAGAGGGTAATTTTCTTCAGCTGCAACAAATCCATCGCTTCTTGGAGGATGATTGCCCCTGCCAGGATAATTTCTGCGCGCTTATCGGACATCCCTGGTAAATTTGAGCGCTCCCGACAATTAAGCTCCCGCATCTGTTGGATCAATTTGCCCAAGTCTTGACGCGAGAACGTGTAGCCGTGGAGAGGACTCGGCACGCTCCCCAAATCAGCCATCGCGTGCATTGCTGCCAAGGTTTCAATGGTGCCAGAGGTGCCGATCATTTGTACCTGTTCTTCCGGCAGAAGATGCTCTTGTAGTTCTTCAATGGGACGCTCTAACATCCCCCGAATATAAGCTTGTAGGGCGGCAAATTCTCGGTTGCTAATTGGATCAGTATTTACAAAATCTTGGGTTAACCGCACCGCTCCCACCTTTGTGCTGCTGAGAAAGCGTGCTTCATGGCTTTCTACCAGGCTAATTTCTGTCGAACCGCCCCCAATATCAATTAAGACATGGGGTTGTTGGTTAAAGTCAACGGCCGATAAAACGCCGAGGTAGATACGGCGTGCTTCTTCTTGGCCGGAGATTAGATCAACTTCTAGGCCTAGTTCTGCTTCAATCCGTTGTAAAAATTCTCGACCGTTGGGGGCTTCTCGCACGGCGCTGGTTGCCACCGCTACTAAAGAATCCACCTGAAAACTCGTCGCTAGATCCTGACAACGGCGGAGGGCATTTAAAGAACGATCCATGGCGGCTTCCGTCAGGTTTCCTGTGAGGCGATCGCGATGACCGAGGCGCACCGTATCTTTTTCTCGGGCCACAATTGTAAATGCGGGCAGGCTGGGTTGAATTTTGACAATCACCATGTGAATTGAGTTGGTGCCGATATCAATCGCTGCTAGGGTACAGTCCTCCCCTTGGGTGACATTCGCAAATTGAGTGGAATTCGTTTTAAGCTGATAGACGGAAGTAGCCATAGATTTATGTCTGTCATCTTTGCTGACTTCTCTATTATTAAGGATTACCTCCGATTTACTGATTTTTTATGACATCTCTTCGTTGAACATCTATGGTTTCTGAGCCTACCTGGAAAAAAATTATCTATTTATTACGCTGGGATAAGCCGGCAGGTCGCCTAATTTTAATTATTCCTGCCCTATGGGCCGTCTTCTTAGCGGCTGAGGCCAAACCTGACTGGAAACTGGTCTTAGTGATTATCCTTGGAGCAATTACAACCAGTGCTGCGGGCTGCGTTGTGAATGATTTATGGGACCGGGATATTGATCCCCAAGTGGAACGCACAAAAGTTCGTCCCCTCGCTTCTAAAGCTCTCACGGTCAAAGTGGGAATTATTACGGCGATCGCCTTTTTTCTTTGTGCCGCTGGGTTAGCGTTTTATTTCAATCCCTGGACAAATCCCCTTAGTTTTTGGCTATGCGTCGCCGCAGTGCCCGTGATTATTGCTTATCCTCTAGCAAAACGTTTTTTCCCGGTACCGCAACTTGTTTTGGCGATCGCCTGGGGCTTTGCCGTTCTCATTAGTTGGAGTGCTGTGACCCAAAATTTAACTGCTGCAACCTGGCTGTTATGGGGTGCAACAGTTTTCTGGACTTTAGGTTTTGATACCATCTACGCTCTCTCCGACCGGGATGATGATTTAAAAATTGGCATTAATTCTAGCGCTATTTTTTTTGGTAAATTTGCCCCCGAAGCCGTCGGTATTTTCTTTGTCTTAACAGCGACTTGTCTTGCTATTCTAGGCAAAACATTGAATATTAATCTTTTGATTTACGGTATCGCCTGGGCGATCGCTGTCGGTCTTTGGTTTAAACAATATCTAAAAATTCGGAAACCCAATCTTCCCCGCAAAGCCTACAATCGACTCTTCGAAGAGAACGTTACGATTGGCTTTATTCTCCTCAGTGGAATGATTAGTAGCTTTATTTTTTAGACCTCGCAGTTACTCAGAAAATATCATAAGCTGTCTTTCCACCATGACAGCTTCACTCTAGTTCTACGCGACAAATAAAGCCCTCAACCTGAAGATTGAGTGCTTTGATTAGAATATAAAGTTGAAGAATAAGATATTCAGTTTTTCATAAAAGAGAGAAGCTTGGCATTGAGCTATTTTCCCGGTAGGCTACCCCACAGGTATCGTCGCCGCTATAGCGTTTCACATCTGAGTTCGGGATGGAATCAGTGTGGTTCCACTATGCTAGAAACACCAAGCAGTGGTGTGGTCTCACACCCTCAAGACTGCACAAAATACTTATTAGTTCATCGAAATACTTAGTCTAACCATCTGTTTAAGGACAAGCCCTCGGTCTGTTAGGACATCTCGGCTCCATATGTTGCCACACTTCCACCTAATGCCTATTAACGGGTGTTCTTCCCGTGACCTTACTGGATTAACTCCATGAGAGCACTCATCTTGAGGTGGGCTTCCCACTTAGATGCTTTCAGCGGTTATCCGCTCCGCACTTGGCTACCCTGCGTTTACCGTTGGCACGATAACAGGTACACCAGCGGTGCGTCCTTCCCGGTCCTCTCGTACTAAGGAAGACTCCTCTCAATGCTCTTACGCCTGCACCGGATATGGACCGAACTGTCTCACGACGTTCTGAACCCAGCTCACGTACCGCTTTAATGGGCGAACAGCCCAACCCTTGGGACCTACTTCAGCCCCAGGTTGCGATGAGCCGACATCGAGGTGCCAAACCTCCCCGTCGATGTGAACTCTTGGGGGAGATCAGCCTGTTATCCCTAGAGTAACTTTTATCCGTTGAGCGACGGCCCTTCCACGCAGCGCCGTCGGATCACTAAAACCGACTTTCGTCCCTGCTTGACTTGTAGGTCTCGCAGTCAAGCTCCCTTCTGCTTTTGCACTCGATGGCTGATTTCCAACCAGCCTGAGGGAACCTTTGTGCGCCTCCGTTATCATTTAGGAGGCGACCGCCCCAGTCAAACTGCCCACCTGATACTGTCCTTTCACCGGCTTCACGGTTTAAAGTTAGAATTCTAGCCTTGTTAGAGTGGTATCTCACCAGTGACTCCATTACTCCCACAAGAGTAATCTCAACGTCTCCCACCTATCCTGCGCAAACAAAGCCCGAACCCAATACCAAGCTACAGTAAAGCTTCATAGGGTCTTTCTGTCCAGGTGCAGGTAGTCCGTATCTTCACAGACAATCCTATTTCGCCGAGCCTCTCTCCGAGACAGTGCCCAGATCGTTACGCCTTTCGTGCGGGTCGGAACTTACCCGACAAGGAATTTCGCTACCTTAGGACCGTTATAGTTACGGCCGCCGTTCACCGGGGCTTCGGTCGTCAGCTTCGCCTAAGCTAACCAACTTCCTTAACCTTCCGGCACTGGGCAGGCGTCAGCCCCTATACGTCCTCTTACGAGTTTGCAGAGACCTGTGTTTTTGGTAAACAGTCGCCTGGGCCTCTTCACTGCGACCAGCTCTCGCTGGCACTCCTTCTCCCAAAGTTACGGAGCAATTTTGCCGAGTTCCTTAGAGAGAGTTACCTCGCGCCCCTCGGTATACTCTACCACCCTACCTGTGTCGGTTTCGGGTACGGGTCCTGTGCTTTCAACACATAACTAGCTTTTCTAGGCACTATCCTTTACTACGCGGAGACCGTAGTCTCCTCCCAATCCATTCAGGGTGTAGCTATCTTTCATGCGTCATAGTTATGCTCCCACACAGGAGTTGAGGAATATTAACCTCATGTCCATCGACTACGCCTTTCGGCCTCGCCTTAGGTCCCGACTAACCCTCCGCGGACGAGCCTTCCGGAGGAACCCTTAGGGTTTCGGGGTATGTGATTCTCACACATATTTTCGCTACTTAAGCCGACATTCTCACTTCTATACAGTCCACATCTGCTCACCGCTAATGCTTCACACCATATAGAACGCTCCCCTACCACTCTTTCGAGTCCGCAGCTTCGGTAACTTGCTTAGCCCCGTTCATTTTCGGCGCAGGAGCGCTTGACCAGTGAGCTATTACGCACTCTTTCAAGGATTGCTGCTTCTAGGCAAACCTCCTGGTTGTCTATGCACTCCCACCTCCTTTATCACTTAGCAAGTATTTTGGGACCTTAGCTGGCGGTCTGGGCTGTTTCCCTCTCGACGATGAAGCTTATCCCCCACCGTCTTACTGGCTGAATTTTACATGGTATTCTTAGTTTGTCTCACTTTGGTACCGCTCTCGCAGCCCGCAGCGAAACAGTGCTTTACCCCCATGCAAGGAAACCAACCGCTGCGCCTAAACACATTTCGGGGAGAACCAGCTAGCTCCGGGTTCGATTGGCATTTCACCCCTAACCACAGCTCATCCGCTCCTTTTTCAACAGAAGTCGGTTCGGACCTCCACTTGGTATTACCCAAGCTTCATCCTGGCCATGGTTAGATCACCCGGGTTCGGGTCTACAAACTGTGACTAACGCCCTTTTCAGACTCGTTTTCACTTTGGCTTCGGCTTTTCACCTTAACCTGCCACAGCCTGTAAGTCGCCGGCTCATTCTTCAACAGGCACACGGTCAGACGTTAAATCGTCCTCCCATTGCTTGTAGGCTAACGGTTTCATGTTCTATTTCACTCCCCTCCCGGGTTCTTTTCACCTTTCCCTCGCGGTACTTTTACACTATCGGTCACACAGTAGTATTTAGCCTTACGAGGTGGTCCTCGCTGATTCAACCGGAATTTCACGTGCTCCGGCCTACTCGGGATACAGTTAGGCTACTTTGATTTTCGACTACAGGACTTTCACCTTCTTTGGTGTAGCTTTCAACTACTTCGTCTAACCTCTATAGTCCACATCACTGTCCCACAACCCCAACCGCCTAAGCAGTTGGTTTAGGCTCTTCCCGCTTCGCTCGCCGCTACTAAGGGAATCGATTTTTCTTTCTCTTCCTTCAGCTAATAAGATGTTTCAATTCGCTGAGTTGGCTCATACCATCCTATATATTCAGATGGCTGTATTTAGGGTTGCCCCATTCGGAAACCTCCGGCTCAATGCTTGCTTCCAGCTCCCCGGAGTATATCGTCGGTAACCACGTCCTTCATCGCCTCTGTGTGCCTAGGTATCCACCGTTAGCCCTTTGTAGCTTGACCTTTTTTCGAGGTCAGACTCTTGGCTATTTTTGGATTGTTTGTACTTTCGTACTTTCCTACCTAGCTATTATTTCGACTATCTAATATTTTTTTGTGCAGTTTTCAAGGTGCTTTGCTGAAATCTCTTCCAGCATTCAACAACATCTTTTGTCTTTTTCTTAGACTATGGTGTTGATGCTGAGTTCGTTTCATTATTTCGTGGTTTTGGTGGAGGTAAGCGGACTCGAACCGCTGACATCCTGCTTGCAAAGCAGGCGCTCTACCAACTGAGCTATACCCCCATTGATATCAACAATTGATGATTATCAACGGTTGATAAGTGGGCCATCCTGGACTTGAACCAGGGACCTCACCCTTATCAGGGGTGCGCTCTAACCACCTGAGCTAATAGCCCATGTCCACGAACCTAAATTTGAAAGTGACTCCCGTTTCTCCCCCTCGCACGACCTTCGAGATGACCTTACTGCGTTCTATTTGCTGATTGCTTTCAAACTTCAGTAGGTTAGGTCTCCCTAAAAGGAGGTGATCCAGCCACACCTTCCGGTACGGCTACCTTGTTACGACTTCACCCCAGTCACTAGCACTGCCTTCGGCGCCCTCCTCCGCGAACGGTTAGAGTAACGACTTCGGGCGTTGCCAGCTTCCATGGTGTGACGGGCGGTGTGTACAAGGCCCGGGAACGGATTCACCGCAGTATGCTGACCTGCGATTACTAGCGATTCCTCCTTCATGCAGGCGAGTTGCAGCCTGCAATCTGAACTGAGGCCGGGTTTGATGAGATTCGCTTGCCCTCGCGGGGTTGCTGCCCTTTGTCCCGACCATTGTAGTACGTGTGTAGCCCAAAATGTAAGGGGCATGATGACTTGACGTCATCCCCACCTTCCTCCGAGTTGTCCCCGGCAGTCTCCCTAGAGTGCCCAACTTAATGCTGGCAACTAAGGACGAGGGTTGCGCTCGTTGCGGGACTTAACCCAACATCTCACGACACGAGCTGACGACAGCCATGCACCACCTGTCTCCGTGCTCCCGAAGGCACTCTCGCATCTCTGCAAGATTCACGGGATGTCAAATCTTGGTAAGGTTCTTCGCGTTGCATCGAATTAAACCACATACTCCACCGCTTGTGCGGGCCCCCGTCAATTCCTTTGAGTTTCACACTTGCGTGCGTACTCCCCAGGCGGGATACTTAACGCGTTAGCTTCGGCACTGTCCGGGTCGATACAGACAACGCCTAGTATCCATCGTTTACGGCTAAGACTACAGGGGTATCTAATCCCTTTCGCTACCTTAGCTTTCGTCCCTCAGTGTCAGTTACGGTCCAGTAGAGCGCTTTCGCCACCGGTGTTCTTCCCAATATCTACGCATTTCACCGCTACACTGGGAATTCCCTCTACCCCTACCGTACTCAAGTCACACAGTTTCCACCGCCGATCCACAGTTAAGCTGTGGGCTTTGACAGCAGACTTGCATGACCACCTACGGACTCTTTACGCCCAATAATTCCGGATAACGCTTGCACCCTCCGTATTACCGCGGCTGCTGGCACGGAGTTAGCCGGTGCTTATTCCTCAGGTACCGTCAATATTCTTCCCTGAGAAAAGAGGTTTACAATCCAAAGACCTTCCTCCCTCACGCGGTATTGCTCCGTCAGGCTTTCGCCCATTGCGGAAAATTCCCCACTGCTGCCTCCCGTAGGAGTCTGGGCCGTGTCTCAGTCCCAGTGTGGCTGCTCATCCTCTCAGACCAGCTACTGATCGTCGCCTTGGTGGTCCCTTACACCACCAACTAGCTAATCAGACGCGAGCTCATCTTCAGGCCAAAAAAGATTTCACCTCTCGGCATATCGGGTATTAGCAGTCGTTTCCAACTGTTGTCCCCGTCCTGAAGGCAGATTCTCACGCGTTACTCACCCGTCCGCCACTAAGCCCGAAGGCTTCGTTCGACTTGCATGTGTTAGGCATACCGCCAGCGTTCATCCTGAGCCAGGATCAAACTCTCCATATTAGACTCCTTACTCATTCCTTAGAATTTTCACTCGTCTTTAGCAAGAGATGTTTTTTAAGGCTCTCTTTATCCTTAACTAAGTTCCTTGGTATCGATTGTTTCAATCTCAACCAGCTCACTTGTTATAATCTTGTTCAAAACAAGGGGGTGGATAGTCACTTTCAAATTCTATTCTTTTGTCTCGGTTCGGGGCGGCGGTTCAGTGCGTCTCTCTCAACCGCGCTTAACTATATTAACCACACAACCCGGAGATGTCAACACCTTTTTTCAATCTTTTTTCGGTGTTTGAATGAAAAATCCCTGGAATGCCCTCAGAACAAGGGGTTTGGGATGAGAAAAATTTGGAACTTTAAGTCCTTAAGCCCCTCAATCTGGATTTGACAACCACCTCCCTACATTTTTGTATCGCTCTCAATTAGGTGAGGATATAAAAAAACCTCCTTCCTCATTTCACTGATGAGTACCAGAGGTCTTCTTGTTGGATTTGAAAACCAAATCCCTACGATGGCGAGCTAGATCGAGGCGATCGCCTGATTGAGTCTTTCGATATCCCAACCTTTTTGGTGGAGGAGTACCCAGGATTGCATGAGATCGGGGCCTTGGAGTTCGCCCATCAGCCCGGCACGCATGGATTTCATGACGACGCCTTTTTTGACGCCATGGGCTTTGGTGACTTGGTTAATGAGTGCTTTTGCTTCATCGGGGGTGAAATCGGTACTGGTTTGGATGTTTTGGAGGACTTCCTGGAGAATCGCTTTAACGCCCTCGGTTTGGAGTTGGGCCGTGGCTTTTTCGTCTAAGGTGATGCTGTCACCAAAAAGAAGTCGGGTTTCTTGGGTAACATCGGCCAACCGGGTGAGGCTGGGCGCAACGAGGGTGATGAGGGACTCTAACCAGGGGCGATCGCCTAGATAATCTCCGTAACCTGCTGCTTGTAAATAAGGGATAAGCAGATCAGTCAGGGCGGGGATCGGCATTTTGTGGAGGTACTGGGCGTTAATCCAATCGAGCTTGTCCCAGTCAAATTTTGCGCCGGCTTTATTGACCCGCTCTAGGGAAAATTCCTTTGCGGCTTCTTCGAGGGTAAAAATTTCTTGGGTTGAGTCGGTCGGCGTCCAGCCCAAAAGACTCATATAGTTGGCGATCGCCTGGGGAAGGAATCCCATTTGGCGAAAATCATCAATAGATGTCACCCCATCCCGCTTGGACAATTTACGTCCCTCTTGATTGAGGATTAAGGGCGTGTGGGCAAACTGAGGTACTGCCGCGCCAAGGGCTTCATATAAAAGAATTTGTTTAGCGGTATTAGCGATGTGGTCTTCCCCCCGAATCACGTGGGAGATTTGCATATCAATATCATCAACCACCACCGCAAGATTATAGAGAGGCTGACCAAAAGACTCATTCCCTTCAGGGGTGCGGGCAATCACCATGTCACCACCGAGATCACTACCTTTCCAAGTCATGGTGCCTCGGATCAGATCTTGCCAAACGATTTGCTGGGCATCGTCAATTTTGAAGCGAATCACGGGTTTACGACCTTGGGCTTCAAATTCAGCTCGCTGCGCCTCCGTTAAGTTGCGATGACGGTTGTCATAGCGGGGTGCTTGATTATTCGCTTTTTGTTGTTCCCGCATCGCCTCAAGTTCTGCGGGGGTACAGTAACAACGATAGGCAAGACCTTGATCTAAAAGGGTTTGGATTGCTGCTTTGTATTGATCCAGCCGTTGGGTTTGGAAAAAAGGGCCTTCATCCCAGTGCAAACCGAGCCATTGGAGACCCGTTTTAATGTTTTCAGTGTATTCGGGCTTAGACCGTTCCAAATCGGTATCTTCAACCCGGAGGACAAAGGTACCGCCATGGTGATGGGCAAAAAGCCAATTAAAGACAGCAGTTCTAGCTGTCCCGATGTGGAGATTTCCGGTGGGACTTGGGGCAATACGAACGCGAACAGTCACGGGGTTAATCCTTTGTTGTAGTGGTTTAATTTAATCTTCGTGGTGGCTATTTTCCCATTGTCCTTTAGGAATTTGAAGGGGCATATAAAAACACCGCCCCGCAAAGAGACGATGTTGGTTGTGTGTTTAATATCAAAAATGGGTTTTTAAAAAGAGGGACAGAGGGGCTTAGCCGACGACTTCGAGTTCATGCTCAGCGAAGTTGTTGGTGTTTAGACCACCAGCACTACCGCTAAAGCCGTTGTAGTTGACTTTGTTAAAGCGAACAATGACGGGATAGATAATACCGCTTTTATCAATGCTTGCTACTGTACCGACATCGCCGTACCAGTAGGATTCTTTCCGGAGGATTTTAACTTTGGATCCGCGTTCGATAGCCATGCTTATGTTCCTTTAAAGCGATTACTAAAGAGTGTAGTTAGACTTAGATAACAGCCTACTATCGGATAGGGGTTTTCAGGCACTTGAAGTGTTTAAGTTTTATTGCGCGTCCTGCCACCGTAATCGGACAAAATGGCTTGGATTTCCACTCTCGTCCGTGTTTTCTTGGATTTCTTCGAGGGTGAGATTGAAGGGAATCGCGGTGGTGATGTGCTGTTGGGCATATTTACCGAGATCGGGGGCGATCGCCCAAGCTGTAGCGGCAGCAGTTCCCATACCAAGGAGTTGGGTGAGGGGATCTTTGGGGAGCAACCAGGCGGCTCCACCTGCTAAGCCAGCAGTCAGCAATAGGGTGACAGAAATATTGGTGCCGCAGCGGGGATGAACAGCTAAATTCCATTCCCCAGACCGGAGGCGATCGCCTGCTGTACTGACTGCCCGGTAGAGATCAGTTTTATCCACGCCACCAAATAAATAAAAACCTTGCCCCGTGGACATCCCACTTAATTCCGCATAGTGGTGACGCCAAGCTGTTGGATAGCGTTCTGCCAATTCCGTAAGCACCCAGACCGTTCCATGTTCCAGGGCGTGGGCTTGGCGAATAAATAGCAGCTCTCTCAGACCAGGCACGAAACCCAATTGCTCGATTAAAGTTTGATCTTGACTGGCCTGCGGTGAAAACCAGTCACCATCCCAGGAAAAATTACGCGCTGTCATTGCTGTTGCTATCCTTTGCTGAAAAAATGTTGTCCATTTAAGCTTGAATTTTCCCCAAGAGATTAGGCGCCGATCCCCAATTGTCCCGCCAAGCTGGGACTCAAGGGAATTAAAGTCACCAGCATCAAAAATAAAGCGACCAATCCCAGGATCGCCCGGGTATCATTAGGTTCTAATAGTTCATTGAGGCTGGGGCGTTCTGCTTCCCGTTGTAAAAAAATAATAATTAAGGCCCAGTAGAGGGGAATGGGATTCGCTGGGTTAAACAAAGCCACTAGCCCCAATACCACGAGGGTAGCGATAGTGGTACGACGAGCTGTTTTGCGACCATAAATAGCCTGGACAATGCGGCCTCCGTCTAAACAACCTGCGGGGAGTAAGTTTAACGCCGTGATCACAAGGCCCAACCAGCCCAAAATCGTCAAGGGATGAATCGCCACAATCGCTTGTTGCAACCCATCGCCCAGGAAAATGCGCGCCAGGGTACCCACCAACACTGAACCCTGGAAAAATTGACTCGGAACTTTAAATAGACTGTCCGGGTTAGAAAGCCCAAAACCACCCAGGAGGAGAAGCAGGGAAATCAGCCCGCCCGCCGCTGGGCCAGCAAAGGCGATGTCAAAGAGTGCTGTCCGGTTCGGGAGCAGGGATTCAAAGCGGGTAATCGCCCCGAAAGAAGCAATCTGCCAGTTGGGGAGGAAAAAGGGAATGCTGAGTTTGACATTATATTTTCGGCTCGTGACCCAGTGGCCTAGTTCGTGAACCCCCAAGATGAGCCACATCCCCAGGCTGAGGGGCAGGACGTCGGTATAACGCTGCCAATCACTGAAGAAATCAAAGCCTTTGAGGACGCCAATCGCTTCTAGGGTCGTCGCCAGGGTGGCAACAAATAAGACTAAAGCGACATTTTTCTGGGCGAGACTCGTGGTTTTTGGATCATTACTGCTCGGTAAGATCACGATCACCGGTTTTCCTTCTGGATCTTCGACCAAGAAAAGGCGGTATTTATCCCCCAGGCGATCGCCTAATTTTTCCGTCAGCTTTTGGTGGGCTTCTTCGGGTTCCCCTCGCAAATTTCCCTTGAAAATGGCCCCTTCTTGGTAGGGAATTGCTTCTGTGGCAAAAAATGTGTCAATGCCAAAAATACCTTTAATAGTTTGGAGATCCTCTGGATTAATGGGTTGAATTTCGGGTTCGGTCGCCGGATCTGCTGGGGCTTGTGTCGAGGATTCCGTGGCTTGAGTCTCAGTTTGGAGGCGTTCTAGGGCCTGTTTGCGAATCATCTCCCCCTGGCCTGCTTCTCGGCGTAGATTACCCAGATAAATATAGGCTCCCGCCGAAGCCACCAAAATCAGCACCACACCAATGAGATCCAGGCTCACCCCTAAAAGAATGCAACTCAATAGCACCAACCAGGGAACCGTAATCGCGAGGGATTGTCCCCAGGCCAATAACCCTAAGCGTCCCGCTTTTTGCGATCGCCGATAGCCCCACAAAACCGTACCCAAAGCCGCGAAAATAAGCAGTATTAATGCTGAGGTTGCCGGGGAAAAATCCATAATAAAGTTGCGTTGATCGTCCAAATTTCAAGTGTTTTCCCTATTTTAGAAGGATTTCTCCAGAAAGAAATTTTGAGGCCGCCACCCGGAAGACTCGTTAAAACTAGGGTAAAAGGTCGAGTTGGGTGCTTTGTTCCACCGGGATTAAACCGAGATGCTGTCTCGCTTTTGCGCTCACTACCCGTCCCCGGGGCGTGCGGTTTAAAAAACCAATTTGGAGTAAATAAGGCTCGTAAACTTCTTCAATGGTCTTACTGTCCTCGCCAGTAGCCGCGGCGATCGCCTCTAAACCCACCGGGCCGCCCCCAAAATGATTGAGCATGGTTTCTAGGATTAGACGATCTGTCCAGTCCAATCCCAAAGCATCAACGTTGTACAGATCCAAAGCCGTTGCTGCCACCGTTTGGGAAATTTTTCCATAGCCTTTGACTTGGGCATAATCCCGGATTCGCCGTAACAGACGGTTGGCAATGCGAGGCGTCCCCCGTGCTCGACGGGCAATCTCTAAAGCGCCCTCTGGGGTAATGGGCTGCTCTAGGATTAGGGCACTGCGATGGACGATGGCAATCAATTCATCGACCTCGTAAAAACGTAACCGTTGAATCAAGCCAAAGCGATCGCGCAGGGGAGACGTTAATGCCCCCACTTTCGTCGTTGCGCCAATCAAAGTAAAAGGCTTCAGGGGAATACTACGGGTTCTGGCACTGACTCCTTTGCCAATGGTGACATCTAAGCGGCCATCTTCCATCGCTGGATAGAGCAATTCTTCGGCCATGCGATTAAGACGGTGGATTTCATCGATAAACAAAATGTCACCAGCCTCTAGGCCCACCAAGAGGCCACTAATATCACGGGGGCGTTCCAGGGCGGGGGCAGCGGTAATTTTACAATTCACCCCCATTTCTGCGGCTAAAATCAAGGACATGGTTGTCTTCCCTAATCCAGGGGGGCCATACAGCAACATGTGATCGAGGGGTTCGCGGCGGGCTTTGGCAGCGGCGATCGCAATACCCAATACTTCCTTCAGATCCCTTTGACCTAGGTAATCTCTCAGGCGTTGGGGACGAATGCGATCCTCATTGGCCGATTGTTCCTGGTCTTCGGGCAGGGCTTGACTCGTGGTGAGGGCATCTCTACCCAAAGCCGGATCACGTTTAGGCGGGAGACCATGGCCTTGGTTGCGTTTAATCGCCATTGCTGTAGACAGAAAACAACTGTCACTCCATCCTAAACTGAATCTTTTGGGAAATGCGGGCATTTAGGGAAAGGAACACCTTTCGGTAAAATAAAGACCAATCTTCCGAGGCTTTGCGCCATTTAGCCTGAAAACAGTCATTGTTCGAGGACAATACCATTCATGAAAGCCATGATTCTGGCAGCGGGTAAAGGAACCAGGGTTCGTCCGATTACCTACACCATCCCCAAGCCCCTCATCCCAATTCTGCAAAAACCCGTGATGGAATTTTTGCTGGATCTGCTCGCCCAACATGGCTTTGATCAGATTATGGTGAATGTGAGCCATCTCGCCCACGAAATTGAAGGCTACTTTAAGGATGGTCAACGCTACGGGGTACATCTGGCCTATTCCTTTGAAGGCAGTATCCAAGACGGAGAATTACAGGGGGCAGCCCTCGGTTCCGCCGGGGGGTTGCGGAAGATCCAAGATTTTCATCCATTTTTTGACGATACTTTTGTGGTGCTTTGTGGTGATGCTCTGATTGATCTAGACCTCACCGCAGCGGTGCAATGGCATCGCGAAAAAGGGGCGATCGCCACCGTAATCACGAAATCTGTCCCCAAAGAAGCGGTCTCTAGCTATGGCGTGGTGGTCACAGATGACGAAGACCGGATTCTCAGTTTCCAAGAAAAGCCCAGCGTTACCGAAGCTCTCAGCACGAAAATTAATACCGGGATCTATATTTTTGAGCCGGAAGTAATCGATTTTATTCCCCCCAACTGCGAATTCGACATTGGTGGTCAACTGTTTCCGAAGCTTGTGGCCGCCAATGCACCTTTTTACGCCCTAGATATGGACTTTGAGTGGGTAGATATTGGCAAAGTCCCTGACTATTGGCAGGCGATTCAGAGCGTGCTCCAGGGCAAGATCAAAAATGTGCCCATTCCCGGCATCGAAGTCAAACCAGGGGTTTATACGGGCCTGAATGTGGCCGTCAACTGGGATAAAGTCGATATCCAAGGCCCTGTCTATATTGGCGGCATGACCCGCATTGAAGATGGGGCAAAAATTATTGGCCCGACCATGATTGGCCCCAGTTGTTGGATTTGTGCAGGCGCGACCGTTGAAAGTAGTGTGATTTTTGAATATTCCCGCTTGGGCTCAGGGGTACGCCTCAAAGATAAATTAGTCTTTGGGCGCTACTGTGTTGATAAAACGGGGGCAACCATTGATCTGCAAAAAGCAGCCCTGGACTGGTGGATTACGGATGTACGCCATGCGCATCCCCCCACGGCGCCGGTGAAAAATCCCCATGTGGTCGAATCCTTGGAAATTGAAGAATTTTTAAATAGCTCTGGCCTAGCGGAGGACTGTCCCCAATCGCCATCATCTCGCCCCAGCAGCCTTTAAGAGCTTCACAACGGTCTTACATTGGTTAAACTGGGCAATTTTAAGGGCTGTGTCGCCCCGTTTATTTTGGGCATTGAGATCTAAATCTGGACACCGTTCGAGGAGTAGTTGAACAACGGCATGGTGATCCCGGTGGGCTGCCCACATTAAGGCTGTGGCTTGGTGTTGATCTGTGGCATTGACATCGGCCCCCGCGTTTAACAGCACTTCAATCACTGCTTGATAACCGCGATCGCCCGCTTCCATCAGGAGGGTTTTGCCGCTGGGGAGACGTTCATCAGGATTAGCTCCCCTTGCCAGAAAAAGTTCGAGGAGTTCCAGCTTGCCTTGGTTGAAGGCGATCAGGAGCGCGTTTTCTCCTCCATTTTGGTAGTGGAGGTCTGCACCTTGGTCGAGGAGAAGTTGGGCGATCGCCCTTTGCCCCTGGTAGGCAGCAACCAGGAGGGGGGTATCACCTTGGTGGTTGGCTAGGTTCACCGCAGCATTTTGGCGGAGTAAATATTCGACAATATCGTAGTGGCCTTCGAGGGTTGCTAAATGGAGGGCTGTGTCGCCTGCTGCATCGGTGCTATTGGGATTTAATTGATGCTTAAGCAAATATTGCACCAAGGCGAGATTGCCAGCAGCCCCCGCGAGAGGCAAAATATCCGGCTGAGTCAGGGTTGCCCCGGCCTGAACCAAACGTTGTGTGAGGGGCAAATTCCCCTGTTCGACGGCAAAAATAACGGCCGTATCCCCTTCGAGATCCGTGGCATTGACCACCGCCCCAGCAGCCAACAGCATATCAACGACCTCATCGTAACCCGCAATAACTGCGTGCATGAGGGGGGTCTTCCCGTCACTACTGGGGAGATTCACATTTAACCCGGCCTTGAGTAGGACTTCTAAACAGGCGATCGCCCGCTCCGACACGGCCACTGTCATCGCCCCTAAGCCTTGGTAAGGGTTAGCCCGCTGGGTCAGGAGTATCTGCACCACCACCGGGTGTTGCCCTTGAATCGCTAAATTGAGCGCCGTATCCCCATCAAAATCTTCGTGGTTAATCTTTGCCCCGGCCTTCAACAAAATTTCTACGGTGGCGATCGCCCCCCGATAGGCCGCCACCATGAGCGCGGTACTGCCGTCTTCGTTGGTGGCATTGGGATTAGCGCCGGCCCCAATCAAAAAATGTAGGACTGCCGTTTGTCCTGCTGCCGCCGCCACCATCAGCGCCGTGAGGCCATATTTTCCTCGTAATTCTAAATCTGCGCCGTGGGTAAGACAGAGCTTAACGAGATCCAAAGCCCCAACTTGACAGGCATACATCAAAGGACTCGTGCGATCGCCATCCAAAATATTGACTGGTACCCCCTGGGTGAGCAAGGCGGCCACTCGATCCACATTTTGGGCGCGAATTGCCTGGAATAACTGGGCGCGGTCCACGGGGGCTGTCATCGCGAAACATACAATAAAGGTTAATTTCTATTGTAGAAGTATCCCGGATCGATCCTGTCCCAAGCCGTCCCAGATTCTAGTTGATAATTTCCATTTACCAGGGGAATCGGTTAAGTTTTATAAAGATTTCAGCATCCTGAACGAAGGAGAAAACACCCATGAGTTTTGAAATTCCAGAGTCCGTCAAAGTCTGGTCCCAGTTTGGTCACCCCATTATGATGTGGGTCTTGTTTGGGCTTTGTATTTATGCGATGTACCTCGGCATTCAGATCCGTCGCATCCGGAGTGCCGATAAAGAAGTCCGCAAAGAATTGGTCAAAAAACAATTTAACTTCAAGCACCACCAGGTGGGTTCGGCCCTGCTGGCATTTATGGTTTTGGGCACCATTGGCGGGATGGCCGTCACCTACATCAACAACGGGAAATTATTCGTTGGCCCCCACCTCCTTGTCGGTTTAGGGATGACCGGTTTAATTGCCATCTCAGCCTCTTTAGTGCCTTTTATGCAACGGGGCAACGACTTGGCGCGGGTAACCCACATTGGCTTGAATACGTTGCTGGTGGCTCTGTTTGGTTGGCAGGCAGTGAGTGGTATGGATATTGTGACGAAAATTATTGGCCGTCTGTAGGTAGCGTCCAGGCAAAATTTTCGGGGGGGACAGGGGGACTGTCCTCTTTTTTGTGGGTTTCTGGATTGTCTTCGGGAGGACGAATGACGGTACAACCTCGACCACTCTTGAGGGGTAAGGGGAGATTGAAACAGTCGTGGAAGTCTTGCTGAACTTTTGTGGTGAGGCGCGGCGAAACCTGGGAAACAATGGTCGCGAGGAGGCGATCGCCAGTGGTTTTCAGTAGACCCTGGGGCAGCTTGTAGATAAACCGGGGAAACTGAACCAGCACCTGTAAATGCAGCTCCCAATTCACCTGGGTAATCACCGGCGGCATCGGGCGATCGCCGAGTAGTTTTCGCGCCTGGGCATCGTTGGCAAGTACCTGTTCCCAGGGGAGATGGTCGAGGCACATCAACGCATCATAATCAATGGCATAGCCCTGGGACTGGGCCTCAGGGAGGGGCACATTGTACATTCTGTAGGCATTTTCAACGGGGGGATCAAAAACCACCGCCAGTTTTGGTTCTACTTCATAGCCGAAATTGCCAAACTTGCCCACCGTCAGAATATAGCCATTCTCGGTGAGGGGTTCTACCTGCATCGGTTTTGCACAACGGTGGAACCAACCGCCATGGCGATCTAGGTAGGCCGCGACTTCCTCTAGGGGCGCGTACATTTGCATGATCCCTCGATAGTGGGTCTCAAAATGCATCGGTGGCGTTTCGGGGTTACCGTCACCAAAGGCCGTGAATAGACGAGACGATTCCGCAGGGTTCATAGCAGCAAAAGACAAGAAATAAACTTGTTGTACCTAAAATCATGCCCGCTTTTCTGTAAAGTTGCACCCCAAGACCGAGGAATTCAGGGTAATAATTGTAAATCGAAGGCAAATTTCCGCCAGCGATTTTAGGAGGTCAATGAGGATGAAAGTTTTAGTGGTCGGGGCAACGGGGGAAACGGGACGGCGCGTTGTCGAAACCCTAATCGCCCAAAATATCCCGGTGCGGGCCATGGTACGGGATCTCAACAAAGGCAAAGAAATTTTGCCCTCGGACGCGGAATTGGTCGTTGGTGATCTCCTCGATAAAAAATCCCTCCCAGGGGCGATCGCCGACTGTGACCACATCATTTGTGCCGCTGCGGCTCGACCCAGTTTGAACCCTGCCGCTTTTTTTCAAGTGGATTATGTCGGCACCAAATCGCTGATCGATGCTGCTGTGACCCAGGGAGTTAAGCAATTTGTCCTCGTCACGTCCCTTTGTGTATCTAAATTTTTCCATCCGTTGAATCTATTTGGTCTGGTGCTGTTCTGGAAAAAACAAACCGAGGCTTACCTCATCAACAGTTCCCTCAATTACACGATTGTCCGTCCCGGTGGCTTGAATGCCGAAGCCGCAGCGCCCCTTGTACTCGCCCAAGCCGATACCCTGTTTGAAGGACGAATTCCCCGGCAGCAGGTGGCAGAATTATGCGTGGCCGCCCTTGATCATCCCCAGGCAAACCGACAAATTATTGAAGCGATTACGGACAGTGACCGTGAGCCTCAGCCGATCCCTGACCTGATTCGTGCCTTGGGCTCTGCGTAATGGCGATCGCCTCGTCACCATTCATTCAGTTGCCAAATCCCCTAGAAAAATTGATCAATATTGGGTGATCAAGGATAATCTAGGGAATTCCTCTGGTCCATCGTTCGTAGAAGGCGACTATTCCTTTCGGGAAAAAGCATTTCTTAATGAGTATTCAAACCTCGGTTGTCAAACAATTATTTGAAGCCGTTCCCCATGGGCGATCGCAACTCTATTTCAAATCTTCCCTAACGGCACTCTCCCACGCGATGGAAGATCAAATCCTTGCAGGTCAAGATTCCCCCTTGGTGATCGCCAGCTTCCAGCAAGAAAGATACTACCGCCAGGAAGCAACCCGTTATCGTCGCATTGCCGATAAATCCCAACAGGTTTACGTCCTCGCGGCCCCAGAAACAGAATTTGAAAACGCTTCTGATACCTACGAGCGCATTGCCTTTACGCCAGATGATGCCCTAAGCGAAGAGTGGCACCTCGTGGTGATCGGGGAGAATTTTGCCAGTTGTCTCCTCTGCCGAGAAAAACACAACAATTCTGAAAAGGGAGATCACTTCGCCGATAATGCCCGTCGTTTTGAAGGTATTTGGACCGAAGACCGCAACATTACCGAAAAAGCAGCGGAAATCCTCCTCGATCGCATTGCCCAATATCGCCCGGAGCTCCAGGAAAAAATTCAAACGGCCAAGGAAACCTATCTCCAGAATGGTCACCAAGATCTAACGGAACATCAGCCTAATTCCACCGCCGATCCCTTTGTGCAGCGCTTGGTGAACTATCTCCAGGCGGGTCAATACAAAATCCTCAAAGCCAACCGCTCCCTGGCAAACAAAGAACAAAAGGAGCGTTTAATTAATACGGTCACAGCGGCCATTCGGCGATCGCTCGACACCGAAGACATCTTGCAATTGGCCGTCGAAAAATTAGGAGAAGGTCTCGGAGTCTGTCGCTGCATTATTTACCGTTGCAAAGAGTCAGACGAACAAGCCCAGATCCAGCATGAGTTTCTCCACGGGGATCAAATTTCTGTAAAAGGTCGCAATTGGCCCCTGAAGGATAATCCCCTCTTTCAAAAGGTGGTCTCCCTGGGGGAAGCCCTCGGCATTGATAATACCGAGCAAGATCCAGACTTCATCAAAGACCAGCTAGAAACCCTCACCCAAACCTGTTCCATTGTCTCCTGGCTGCTGGTGCCGGTACTCTACCAAGGGCGACTGATCGGCATGATCGAGCTCCATCACTGCCACCCAGAGGCGATCCACTGGCGACAGGAAGATATTGCCCTCGTGGGGGCGATCGCCATCCAAGTAGGTGTGGCCCTAATTCAGGCCGAAGCCTACAACAACCTCGAAGAACTTAACGAACAATTGGCGGCCCTCGACCGTACCCGCTCTAACCTTGTGGCGATCACAGGCCATGAACTCCGGACACCTTTATCGACGATTCAAGTCTGCCTAGAAAGCCTTGCCAATGAGCCGGATATGCCGGAGGAACTGCGCCAGGTGATGCTAGATACCGCCCTCCAGGATGCAGAACGTCTGCGCACCCTCGTCCAGGATTTTCTGACCCTGTCCCAACTCGAAAGTGGTCGGGTGGAGTGGAACATTGAACCCCTGATGCTCTATGAATGTGTGGAACTGGCCATGAGCCACGTGCGGGCCAAACGTCATCAAAGTGGCGGCCAACCCCTGCCTCAACTGATCAATCAAGTTTCGCCAGATTTGCCCCTCGTCCAAGCTGACGGGGAATGGCTTGTAGAAGTGATCGCCAAGTTACTGGACAATGCCTGTAAATTTAGCGATGCCAAGCAGGGTCAAGTGGCGATCGCCATCACCGCCGAAGATCCCCATAAACTCACCGTGAGCATTATCGACAACGGCCGGGGCATTGAACCCAAACGCCTCGAAACAGTCTTTGATCGTTTTTACCAAGAAGAAGGGGCATTGCGACGGAGCGCTGGCGGCACTGGCTTAGGATTAGCGATTTGTCGCCAGATTGTCACCGCCTGGGGGGGAGCGATCTGGGCAGAATCCGAGGGTAAAAATCAGGGGAGTCAATTTTCCTTTACGGTGCCGGTCTTTGAAGAACCCAGCCCACCAAAAACGAACCAGACCAGCAAAACAAAAACGAAAACGAAAACGAAGCGTTCCCGGCGTCGCTAACAAACGCTCACAAAACTGAGCAATTCACCTTAAGCTTTGTGAATATTCCCAACTAAATATCAGCATGGGCCTACAGAGGACTAAGGGCGCAGGACAATAAAGATAGAGGGACACCACAGAATCCACAGACTCCCTATCTGAGCGAGAGATCCCTGAGTGAAGTCCCAAGGAGGCTTTATGTTAAGCACCTATTTATTTCCAGATGGCACCCTATACATTTTAGTAAAACTGCTCGTCCTGGCCCTCGTCATTTTGCTGTGGCTGACGGTCAAGTCGTCCCCTGTGGTTTAGCCAAAATAACTGGGGGCATTGCCTGGTTTCCATTTGATATTGCAACCAAGGCTGGGCTTTTGGTTCGGATCAGGGGTTTCTTTTGCCAAAACAGCGGCGATCGCCTGGCGAAGATCGGCTCCCGTTACGGGCTTGTCATTACCGGGGCGCGCGTCGTCCAATTGGCCCCGATAAACCAGCTTTAAGTCCTGATCAAAAAGGAAAAAATCAGGGGTGCAGGCCGCTTGATAACTTTTGGCGATCGCCTGGGACTCATCATAGAGAATCGGAAAATTTAATTGGAGTGCTGCCGCCATTTCCTTGAGCTTTTCTGGGCCATCATCCGGATAATTCTCTGCATCATTGGCACTAATGGCGACAATGCCTAGCTCCTGGGGGACGAAATCTACTCCCAACCGGGCTAGCTCATCCTGGACATGGATCACAAACGGACAGTGGCGACACATAAAAATCACGAGCAAACCCGCTTTCCCCCGGAAATCTCCAAGGCTAACGGTTTTTCCGGTGGTGACATCCGGTAGGGCAAAATCAGGGGCCGGAGCACCCAGGGGAAGCATGGTGGATTCAGTGCGAGCCATAAAAAATTACCTCAATAATTGTGTATAAGTTGCTGGGACTGACGCAAACCATCAAAATCAATTTAGCGATCGCCTTCATAAACCCAAGTGAGATGAAGATGGGTCTGAAGCATCTCCAATAAATTTGAAAAATCCAGTGGTTTTTCTAAAAAAGCATCAAAATCCGAATTTATATTATGCCAACCATGATCCAAAACATCCCCGGACATGGCGAAGATGGGGATTGTCCTAAATTTTTCGAGTTGACGAATCTGGTGGGCCATGGCTTGGCCGTCCATCCGAGGCATCACCATCTCTGAAATGATGAGATCCACTGGATGGGCTTCTGCCACCATCAAACCATCTTTTCCGTTTTCGGCTTCGAGAATCTTAAAACCCAAAGGCATCAAGAAGTGTTTAATCACAGAACGATTAACCCAACGGCTATCCACAATCAGAATGGTCTGCCGGCGGCCCACATAACCAATAATTTGTAGGTGATCACGGGTCGTTTGATCATCAGCAACCAGGGGAGGACTAACGAGCACCTCCGATAGCTCCAGGTCAAAGGAAAAACAACTCCCTTTGTTCGGATAACTCGTTAACTGGAGTTCACCCCCCATCATCGCCACTAATTTTTGGCTGATCGCTAATCCTAAACCTGTACCGTGGGGCCGACTGCGGCGATCGCCTACCTGCTCGAAGGGTAAGAAAATTTTCTGATGGTTTTCGGGGTCAATGCCGCAGCCTGTATCCCGAACCGCGAAGTGTACTTTGTGCCAATGGTGCTTAGGAGATTTGGGGGGAGTCTGCGGGGGCTGGCTTAATTGAACGTCTAAAACAACGCTTCCCTGGTGGGTAAATTTAATCGCATTGCCCAATAGATTCAGCAACACTTGCCGGAGACGTTGATCATCAACCAGTAAATAATCAGGAATATTTGGATCAATATCGTAATTGAGGAGGAGTTGTTTTTCTGTGGCCTTGATCTGACAGGTTTGGATAATATCCAGAATAAAGTAATGGAATTGTACCGCCGTTGGAATTAGTTCTAGGCGTTGGGCTTCAATTTTAGAAAAGTCAAGCACATCAGCAATCAAACTCAAGAGATGATGGCCGCATTGTTCAATGATTTTGAGGCTGCTTTTTTGCTCTGTACTCAAGGATTCATCAAACATCAGAATTTGCGTATAGCCCAAAATGCCATTTAAGGGTGTGCGCAGTTCGTGGCTCATATTGGCGAGAAACAGACTTTTTGCCCGGTTTGCTTCTTCGGCTTGTTTTTTGGCGGCTTGGAGGGCGAGTTCATTGGCCTTGCGGTCCGTAACATCCATCGCCATGGTGATTTGCAGTTTACGTCCATCGGGTAAGGTACCAAGGGGAGCACTACTAAAATCCCAAATACGTTGGTCGCCGTCTTTGATCAGGATGGCGTATTCACCGTCATGGGTAGAATTTTGGATCTCATAAACTTTCTCGATCCCCTGTAGGGCCGTCAGATATGCTTCACCGTAGGCTTTTGCGGCCCAGGCTGCGATCGTGGGAATTTCCGTGATGTCATAGCCAGTTAACGCCGTCCAAGTACGATTGAGCTGCAAAATTTCACCATCACTGGCGTAGAGCAGAATGGGAAAGGGTGCGTCTTGAATGGCTCGGTAGAGACGTTGTTCACTTTCGCCGAGGGCGGCATTAGCTTGTTTTTGCTGGGTGATGTCTTGGACAAAGATAAAAAATCGGCTCTGATCTTCACTGAGGTCAGTGGTCAAACTCAGTTGCATTTCTCGGATCTGGCCTTTTTTGTGTCGCCACTGTTGATAGAGTTTCAGCCTACGGCGATCGCCCCATTCTGTGAGCAGTTGTGCGGGATCGAGGTCGTCGGTAATGAGCAGATCAAAAATTGAGCATTGCAGCAATTCATCGCAGTCATAGCCTGTCATTTCGCCCAGGGCCACGTTAACTTCGAGAAAATAGCCCCGATCATCTAAAACAGCATAACCATCAATGGCAGTTTCAATGGCCGTTAAATAACGGGAGGCACTGGCGGCACGGATCTGTGCTTTTTCAATTTCTGCTTCCCTGGCGATCGCCTCTAACTTAAAGCGCTGCAACCGCAGCATTTGGTAGCCTACCCAAAAAACAACCCCGATCAGTAAGCCCGATAGACCACTAATGGCGATCGCCAACTGGCGAATGGGAGCATTGGCTTCCCGGAGATTCACCTTATAAATCACAGTCCAGGGGGCTTGGGTCGTTTCAAAGGAAGCCCCCACAACGGGAATATTGCGGTAATCAGTGCCCCGTACCAAACGCCGAGACTGCAAAATTGCTTGGGTTGCGAGGAGAGAATCTTGATCCAGGGAACGACTTAACCGTAATGGTGGATCACTAGCGAACCGGAGAGGATTGAGGTAACGAATATTATTGCCTTCACGACGCACCAATAAGGTTTCAGCGGTGGCACTAGCATTGGCCGCTCGGTCTAATAGACTATATAGAAAATTCTGGGGATCTTTTTCTAAATATACCGCCCCAATAAGGTTATTTTGCTCATCGTAGATGTAAGCTAAAACACCATAAACGGGCAAGTCTTGATTACTAACTTTTAGGAGACTCAAGTCGATCAAACGTACTTCTCCCCCAAGACTTGTTAGATGATCCTCATCCCCAAAAGCGGCGTTAATTGCCTTAGGTAAGGGATTTTGAACCCCAGTTTGCCAAGCGACCTGTCCCTGACGGTTAAAAAAAACGATGCGGCGGTAATCGTAACTGGTTTGCACATCAAGGGCAAACTGATTAAGGCTGGCTTGTTGCTGCTGCACAATGGCAGAATTTGGATCATTCGTCGCAAAGGCTTTGAGGGCATCAATAGTCGTGGGCCTTGAGGCAAGCACCCGGGCATCACCTTTGCGTTCTAATAACCATTGATCAATTTGGGTCGCCTGGAGTTCAGCCACTCCCAAAAGATTGTCCTGTAGATCGAGTAACAGTTTTTCACTGAACCAACGAAAGCTAACAATACCACCAGCAACGACACCAACAACGGCGATCGCCAACCCCCAAGATAAATACCGGACATTGAAGCGCGCTTTGTACGGACTTTGATGTGACTGGGAATTCGGCAGCTTGGGGGAATCCTGGAACATTTGTCTGGGAAGCCGACTAGGATAACGATGATTTTTGTAATGAATAAAATCAATCTTCTAGAAGTCACCTTACCCATTCTCACCCAGTTATGAAAGATTTGTAGCGAATTTCTTACATTTGTTATCCATTCACTCGTTACGGACGTGGGCAATGCGCCAACTGAGAAAAATCACTGGAATTAGACCTACTGCTAAAATCGCCAGGGCGGGCACAGAGGCTTCGACTAACCGTTCATCGGAAGCGTATTGATAAACCTTCACGGCCAGGGTATCGAAGTTAAAGGGACGAATCACCAGGGTCGCCGGGAGTTCCTTCATCACATCCACAAACACCAACATCGCAGCGGTTAACAAACCACTCCACATCAGGGGAGTATGCACACTCACCAGGGTACGAATCGGGGTATAACCGAGGCTGCGGGAAGCGTCGTCTAGGGTGGGCTTAATTTTGCCGAGGCTCGTTTCGACGGCCCCAAAGGACACCGCCAGAAAGCGCACCAAATAGGCAAAAACCAGGGCGGTAATGGTGCCACTCAGGAGTAAACCCGTGGAGATATTGAACTGGGCTTGGAAAAAATTGGCGATCGCATTGTCGAGTTTCCCCATGGGAATCAGAATCCCCACCGCAATCACCGAGCCGGGAATGGCATAACCCAGGGACGCAATCCGCACACCCAAGGCCATCCAGAGGCTGTGATTTAACCGCTGACCGTAGGCCAAAATCAAGGCGATCGCCACCGCTAAAATTGCCGTCACACTGGCTAAGACAAAACTATGCTGGGCAAACTCCCAGAACTGTGTCCGAAACCGCGCCTGGGGGCGATTAAAGGCCATTTCCAAAAGAGTACCGACGGGCACAACAAACCCAAAAAAAACCGGAATCCCACAGGTCAGCGTGGCGACCCCAGCCCGCCATCCTTGCAATTCATAGGCCTGGGGTTTGTCGTAGTTATTACTGGTTTGGTAATACTGGGCTTGGTGCCGTGACCATTTTTCGAGAACCAACAGCCCCGCAATAAACAGCATCAATACCGCCGCCAGTTGTGCTGCTGCCTGGGGTGCCCCCAACCCAAACCAAGTGCGATAGATCCCCGTGGTGAAGGTTTCGACGCCAAAATATTGCACGGTGCCAAAATCATTCAAGGTTTCCATCAGAGCCAGGGCCAGACCCGCCGTAATCGCTGGCCGAGCTAAGGGTAAGGCGATCGCCCAAAAACTTTTCCAGGGGCCGCAGCCTAAAGCGCGACTCGCCTCTAGGGTTGTGACGGACTGCTCTAAAAAAGCCACCCGTGCCAGCAGGTAAACATAGGGGTAGAGCACCAAGATCAACATAATGATTGCCCCCCCCAGAGACCGAACCTCCGGAAACCAATAATCCTGGGCCGATTGCCAACCGAATATTAGTCGCAAAAACCGCTGCACCCAGCCGAAGTAATCCAAAATATCCGTGTAAATATAGGCCAACAGGTAAGCTGGAGCGGCGAGGGGCAAGAGTAACAATACCTCCCAAAAACCTTGGCCCCGAAAGCGACACATCGTCACCAACCAAGCCGTGGCCACCCCGACAACTGTGACCCCCACGCCGACCCCAAGCATCAACCACAGGGAATTGAACACATAACGCCCCAGCACCGTGTCGACCAGGTGACGCCAAATTTCGCCAGAATCCGTGAAAACACTCCCCAATACAGAAAAAATCGGTAGGGCAATCAAAGCGGCGATCGCCAGAGTCATCGGAGTCCAAAAATTAAGCTGTAAACGTTTCAAGGGATTCACAATCAGGAGAGGTACTAAAATCCCATTGTGGAGTGAAGGGGAAAACTAATGCAACTCATTTGCACCAAAGGTTACCCCGTCAGGACGATAAAATAGGCAACATTAATCGCTATTGCCCACAGCAAACCCCAAGCCATTAGTTATGAATCAACCCAACTTCCTCACCCCAGAAGAATCCCTCGATGTCGATGCCGCCCTCTTAAGTAGTCCAGAGAAATTTCTCGCTCGTCTGACCATTTCTTCCCAACGATTACTGGGGATCATTGCCCAAGATCTCGATTGCCCCATCGAAAACCTGAGCCACAAAGAAATTATCCAGTGGTTTGAAAAGGACGCCAAAACACGCCAGGAAAAAGGCCCAGAAGCGGCTATTTTAAAGTGGTAAATTTTGACAGATTTCCTAGTTACTGGTTTTTAACGGTTCCGTCAGCATCAATTTCGCTAGGGCCACACACAGGAGTCCATTAATCCCTAAAAATGCCTGGGCTAAAATACCCGATCCCAAACCCCAAACTGTCGATGCGGCGATCGCACTGACCCAGAGGCAACTCGCCACCCCCAAACAAAGACCAACCCCAAAGCGTTTCCCCCCCTCGGTGCCAGCAAACAAGAGCAACACCCCAAAGGGAATCAAAACACTCGCGAATAGTGGATTTAAAGCAGGATTTCCGTTGATGGCATTGCCCAATTCCGGGAGAGAACTGCCCAGAAGCCGAAAGGGGGCCTGGGGCAAATCAAAAATATAAATGCCCTTGAGGAAAAATAACCCCGAACTGCCGAACACTAAGCCACTACTGAGGGGCCAACCCCAGCCAAAGGGCAAATAGTTCCGCAGGAAAAAGGCGAGGAGATAGGAACCTAAAACCATCGCTAACTTCGGTAAAAGCGCTACTGTGCCCCCATCGATCCAGAAACGAGGATTCAAATACCCATTATCCCGGAGCCAGCGGAAGAAATCTTTGACGGTGATTTTGCCTTTAAGGGCCTCTGTTACCGCCTGACCTGCATTGAGATACCCGGCACCGTAGTGGTTCAGAGGATCTTCCGTAACCTTTTGGGCCGATTGGGTTAAGACCTGTAAAACTTCGGCTGGTTCAGTCACACCACTCGCTTTCACCATGGCCGCCACGCCAGCCACATGGGGCGCGGCCATACTGGTGCCTTTGTAGTCGATAAATTCTGGTTGCCCTGTTTTTGGGTTAAGGATTTCCTGGAGAATGCCTCCCGCTTCACTGCCCCCAGGAGCCGCAAGATCAATTCCCGCCCCGTAATTGGAATAGGGCGCTTTTTTGCCAGCCGCATCGGTGGCCGCAACGCCGATCACTTTGGGATAACGGGCTGGATAGGCAGCCGCATTTTTGTTGGCATTCCCCGCAGCGGCAATGATCACCACGTCTTTGCGATAGGCATAATCAATTGCTTCTTGCATCAGCTGGCTCGCACCAGCCCCCCCAAGGCTGAGGTTAATCACATCGGCCCCTTGATCGGTGGCAAAACGGATTCCCTCGGCGATGTCAGCGACGGTTCCCCCACCATTAGCGGCGAGGACTTTAATGGGCATAATCTTCGCTTTATAGGCAATGCCCGCAACACCGTAGTTATTGTTTGTCGACTGGGCAATTGTCCCGGCAACGTGGGTGCCATGGCCCACATCATCTAAAGCTTCCGGGCGATCGCCCACGAAATCGTAGCCCCCAGCAAAGGCGGTTTGTTCTAAATCTGGCACAGGGCTAACCCCAGTATCGATAACCGCCACGGTGATCCCTTCCCCTTGGGTTTCTGACCAGGCGGCTTCGACATTAATGCTGCGTAAATTCCATTGCTTTGGGTAATCTGGGTCGTTGGGTACCCCATAGGCCCAGTAAATGTAGTTGGGCTCGATGTATTCCGTTGCTTTTTTAATGGGGTCAGATTGGCGCAACCACTGGAGCATTTCTCGCTTGCCCTCGATGACGTAGATCTGGTCAGCAGCGGAAAATTCACTATTGAGCCGGGGGATGACGTTGAATTGTTGGGCGATCGCCTTTAACTGTTGCTCAACGACACTGGTTTCTACGGTTTCGCGAAAATCTAAGATTAAAGAATCGTATTCCCCTTGGGTCGCCAAGCTCGGCGATCGCCAAAGGCCAAACCCAAGACCAATACAGAACAGCAGCAAAATTAAAAATTTGCGCATGGGGAAGCTTTGCCAAATCTATTGCCCCAGCCTAGCTCAAACTTCTGTGAAAATGGGCCAATGTAACGGAGTTAAACCGGGGGGTTTAAGCAACAACCAGGGGTTCTCTAGTGAGGCGAATTTGGGCCAAGGTGACAATCATCGGGATAATACGCCCGTAATTAGTGGCGATCGCCCGCCAACCGAGATCGACAAGAAACCAACTCCACAAAGCCGGGACAACAGCCCCCAACACACTACGGGTGAGGCCATAACGCAGGGCAGTTTGGGTCAACATCAAAGAACCCAGACGAGTTGTGGTTGTTTTTAGGGCTTGGCCCGTCGCAAAATGTAGCGCCAATTGCCGAGCAACCTGCTTCATTAAAAATGATTTCAGCACACTACTAATCACCAAGGTGCTACTCCCTTTAAGGAAAATTCTCAGGGGATTATGTTGGAGTTGGACGGGCAAAGCTTCCGGTAAATCCGTTTGGGCCAGCGATCGCCTCACTCGATCAATCAAGGCCCGTTGTTCTTTTTGGGGGAGTTTATCCCAAGCGCGGCTGGTCAAAGCCAGAAAAATTTCTGCTTCAAGCTCAATGGTATCCAGGGCAGTCCCACAGGGAATATCGAGGAATTCCCCCACCTGAAACAGGATCTGGCGGTAAGTGAGGGTTTTGGTTTGGCGACGGAGCACCGTGACCCCATCGGCGGCTAAAAAACGGAAGCGGGTTTCGATGTGCTGAATTTGGCGATCGCGGTCTTGACTACGAATGGCGCTGGGTTGAGGCGTTTGCCAATAGTCGAGGGGATTAAATTTACGGCTAAAGAGCAGTTGAGTGAGGTGGTGCAGTTCCTCATCCGTTGCTAATTCCAGGGCTGTCCGTAGTTCATCCACAGCAAACATCATCTCCACGCTTGATGCTGCCTATTGTAATCTAGCTTTTCGCTGGTCAACTTTTTACAATGGGGCGCGGACAGAGAACGTCAGGAAATGTGATCAAATGTTGGATGTGGCGATTATTGGGGCGGGCTTAGCAGGGATTCATTGTGGCCAAAAAATTCAACAGGCAGGCCAACAGGTCGCACTTTTCGATAAATCCCGTGGTGTGGGTGGTCGCCTCGCAACCAGACGGATTGCAGCACAGCCCCTCGACCATGGTTTACCCTACTGGGAGATTTTAGGAGCCCATACAGCAGCTTTAACGGAAACTTTAGTTGCAGCCGATCTTTTAAAACCCTGGTCGGTGGCAACGACCAATCGCCTTGATCCAGAGATTTGGCAAACCCTTGCGGGGGAACAACGGTGGATGGTGCCAGCGGGAATGACGGCGATCGCCAAATATTTAGCCCAAGATTTAACGATTCATCGGAGTCAACGCCTGATCTGCCTCGAAGAACGTCCAAGCCATTGGCGGCTGATCTTTGAACAAGGGGAAACCGTCTGCGCGAGGCAGGTGGTTTTAGCGCTGCCCCTGCCCCAGGTGATCACACTCACTTATTCTTTTATTACCGTGCGCGATCGCCTTGCGGAAATTTTCTATGCGCCAGCCCTCTCTCTCATGGTTGGTTATGACCAGTTTGATTGGAGATTTCCCTGGCAAGCGCTCCGCCTCAGCCAACATCCCCGATGGCGCACGATCAGCTACGAAGGCCAAAAGCGATCGCCTGGGAATTTCACCCTAGTCTGTCAAACGACGGGAAATTTTGCCCAAAATTATTTAGAGACAGCAGATTTAACCCCCGTCGCCACCACGCTATTGGATGAATTGCAAAATCTTCTTACCCTACCGACACCCCAATGGTGGCAAATCCAGCGTTGGCGCTATGCTCTCCCTGCAACGAACTATGGCCAAGCCTATTATCGTTTTGCGACGAACTCTCCCCTGATCGCCTGTGGAGATTGGTGTTTGGGGAATGGGATCGAAGGGGCGATCGCCGCTGGTTTGGCCACTGGTGATGCGCTTTTATCTGTGTAAATTTAATTAATCCTACGGAGAGTGAGTCGCCTCGGCCATGGTTTGTTCGAGTTCCTGGGCGAGCTGTTGCTGTTGTTCGTTGACCTTGAGGAACTGATGGATTGAATTTTCTAGGGTGCGGAGGGACTGGATAATTTGTTCTAAGGTGTCCTTGAGTGGAAGTAACTCCCCTTGATAAAGCTGAACTTTTCCCTGTAATTGCGCCTGTTCCCGCTGTTTGGCTTCGTATTCGGCTTGTTTTTGCTCTAGATCCTTTTGTTGTTGCGCTAACTCCCGTTCCTGGGGCATGAGGATATTTTCAAGCTGCTGAATCGTATGGTGCATCGCCTCAATTTCTGCTTCAAGCTTCTGCTTTTGGGTTTCATCTTCCTCCTGATAATCTTCGAGGTAGGCGATCGCCGGACTCAGGTCAATATTTTGCGCTGCTTCTACTTCAATAATCCCCTGGCGACGCTTGAGAATGCGTAAATGCTGTTGTAATGCCCCTTGACGTTCCCGGAGGGTGCGTCGCTGACCCACTAAAGTCTGGTTGAGCATCCCTAATTTTTCTTCTTCGTCCCTGAGTTCTTCTTCGAGCTCTTGGAGTTCCATCACATTGTCTGGTTCAACTGTCGCCAAAGACGCTTTAATTTCTCCTACCGCTTCATGTTGGAGGGTGAGTTCTTCTTCCTGGTCATTGACAAAACGAACCAGCTTATCCAAATCGTCCCGCAGTTTCTCGACGGTGGTTTCGAGTTCTCCGAGGGGCATGGCTTCGATCGCCGCTAAATCCACCCCATAGTGCTCGATGCCCCCCATTCCGGCAGCGAGATTATTGAGCAAATCCTGCATATCTTCTTGGCGCTGACGTGACGTAGCCAATTGGTTGAGGTGGCTTTGTTTAGCCTGTAGAAGTTGCCGTTGGATCTGGAGCTGGGTTTTGGCGTTTTCTAGGGCTTGGCGTCTCTCTTCAACGTTGGTGGTTTCGGTCTGGACTTGGGTGGCGATCGCCGCGAGTTGGGTCTCTAGTTCCTGAAGCTGTTGGGGATATTGCGCGAAGGTTTGAAAAAGTTCTTTCTGTTGCGTGAGTTCGTCGAGCAACTCACCTAGTTGGATGCGTACTTCGTCTGTGGGGGCATTATTACTTTGGCACTGGACGAGAATTTGCTGAATTTTTGTGGCGATCGCCGGGCTTAATCCCTGCCCATCGGTTTCTTCCTGGAGATTGGCTAGCCGTTGTTGCTCTCCCCGGAGCTGCTGCCAGGCTCCCTCTAATTCTGCTTGCTTACGGGCAAATTCTGCTTTAATTTCGTCGGCCTCGGCCTTAAGTTTTTCAAAGGCTAGTTTTTCGTCCTGGAGCTTTTGCAGCTCGGCTTCGGTTTCTTCAATTTGGTCAAGGCGACTATTCATTTCCTCCTGGCGACGATTGAGTTCATCGGCTTGGTAGGTCAGGGACTGCCGCCATTGTTCAATTTCTTCCTCTTGGGATTTGGATTTGTCCATGAGGCGAGAAAAGTTCTGGAGCACCGTCAACAGGCGGTTTGTGGCGATTTCGGGGGAGCCTTGAATTGTCCGATTATTGCCAAGATTGACGACCACGAGGGTTCCGTCATTGAAATTACTCAATTCATCGGCAGGGACTAATTCTTCCCCAGGCACCGTGCTCCAACTGCGATCATTACGTTCACAGGCAAGCAATTTGATTTCGGTCTTGCTTCCCATGAATCCTTTCGTTTTTTTGACCTCTGCAAGGTATAGCACGTGAATGTATTCCCCCTGAAACTGCTAGTGCCTGAGCGAAGTGGTGATGAGTCATGGATAGAGTGTAGTGCGTAGGTGACCTAACTTTAAAGTCTTAGGCGATCGCCATTGGTTGGGACTGACCGGAGGACTGCCATCACGAAACATTTTTAGGATTACCCATGGTCAAGGGGGCACTTACGACTGGAGTTGACTCACCTTCAATGATTTTAGAAGATCATTGTACTGGCTTAATCTTCTTGGCTAGGAGTGTAATTTTTCGTGATTTTCTGACATAGCAACGAACGACTTGTCTTACCCTAAAGGGAAAATGATAGGCCAGTTAGTCTTGATACTTGTCCACGACAGTGAATTGCGCCTGGGTTAGTTAAGCTTTAAATCCAAGGGCGATCGCCCTGTTTCCATGATCCCAACGATCCCAAAAAAAGTATGCAAGGGACTCTCAATGAAATTGATCTCCGTAGTATTTTGCAGCTCCTTGAGCTGGGACAACGGACTGGGCAATTGTGGATCGAAGCTCGACCATCGGGGGCCGTTGATGATTTGAGTTGGCAGTTTCCACAAGCGCCGCGTTTCCAACACTCGCTGCCTTTGTCCACCTGGTTGGTCTTTTTTGTGAATGGTCAAATTGTCTACGGGACTGATGACTATTCCCCCCAGATGCACCGTTTGCAGGATTACCTTGTCCATTACCATCTCACCCACAAGCTAGAGGATCTTGATCGGGGGGCGATCGCCGAAACTACAATTCCTGAATATGCAGCCCTATGGCGACTTTTAGAAACCCAAACAATTACCGTTGATCAAGCGCGGCATATCCTCCAGGCAATGGTGCAAGAAACTTTGTTTGATCTCCTGAGTCTCCACCAGGGTCACTTTAATTTTCAGTTGGGGACTCCCTTTGGGCCACAGCTAAGCACCTATGGAGTGACTTCATTGCTGTTCGAGACAGTTAAAAAAGTCCAGAAATGGAAGCAACTCTATCCCCAGATTCAATTTCCCCAACAACGTCTACTGCTGGCCCAACCCCAAAAACTTGCCGCCGCGCTACCGGCGATCGCCTACCAAAAATTAGCCCAGTGGACTACCGGAGAAACGACCCTCCGCCAACTGGCCCGTTACCTCAATCGTGACCTCGTTGCCCTTGCGAGGGCCTTGCTTCCCTATATCCAAAAGGGTTGGCTCCAAGTTCTAGATCCTCTCCCTCCCCAAAGTTTGTCACGTCCCAGTGAAATGTCGTCTTACCAGACCTGGCGAATTCTTTGCATTGATGATGACTTCACCATCGGTAAGGCCGTAGAGCAAATCCTCAGCACCCAGGGATATCAAGTGCACCTCGTCCAAAATCCCCTAGAGGCAATTCAAGCGGCCTTTGCTGAGGTGCCCCATTTAATTCTCTGTGATATCGCCATGCCCCACCTAGATGGCCATGAAATTTGTATGATGCTGCGTCATAGTAAGCGATTTCAAAACGTTCCTATCATTATGCTGACGGGGCAAGAGCAGTTTATTAACCGAATTCAGGCAGATTTTGCGGGGGCAACGGATTATTTAACAAAACCCTTCGGCCAGCAGGAGTTGTTAACCCTGCTAGAAAAATATCTCCCAAACCATTAGCCAGCGCAGATCTCCCCAGGCGATCGCCCCCGGAGTGAAAAAACAAGCTATGATGGCGATGGCCTAACCCTTATAACCCTTAGTTCCCATCGCACCCTTGCTAAATACCAAGATTCACGGCAATTCCCCAGAAATTTCTCAAGAAATAAACATTTTGTAATCCCTCTCCCTGATAAATTAAAGTCTGTCCGTCCCAGGGCATGTTTTTGACAATGTTGATGCTACGGTGATTATTACGCCGGTGATTTTATTGCTAGGACATTTGTAATGAGTAGAATTTTGGTTGTTGAGGATAGCCTCTCTCAACGGGAAATGATTTCAGAATTACTGAAAGGCAACGGCTTGACAGTGGATGTTGCTGGTGATGGTCTTGAGGCGTTAGAAACCCTCAGTCAAATGGCTAAAAATGCGGCTGAAACCCTGCCCAATTTAATTGTGCTCGACATTGTTATGCCACGGATGAACGGCTACGAACTCTGTCGTCGTCTCAAATCCGACCCGAAAATTCAAAATATCCCCATTGTGATGTGCTCTTCAAAGGGGGAAGAATTTGACCGATATTGGGGCATGAAGCAGGGAGCCGACGCTTATATCGCGAAACCCTTTCAGCCAGCGGAGTTAATTGGCACCATCAAGCAACTCCTACGCAGCAATAAAAAATAAGTTAAGCCCTGGGGAATAGCCGTTTTTGGCGAAACCTGAATTGTCTGTTTTCTTTCGATCTATGTCTACACCTGATGACAGTTCCTTACCACAAAATCTGACGTCCTTAGAAACCCAGTTACAGGGTTTAGAAAGCCCGGAAGGGGAGTTACACCTCAAGTTTCAGCTTCCTTCAGGGACTGGGTTTGTGCTGCCGGCGTTTGGCATCCGTGAAGTGATGCAACAATCACCGGATCGGATTACCCCGATTCCCAATGTCTCGCCACTGCTGCTAGGGACGATTAATCTCCGGGGTCAGGTTATTTGGGTGGCAGATTTGGGGCAATTTTTAGGCGATAGTGCCCCCTTACGGACAGACCGTGCCGAAATTCCGGTGATTGCCATAGAGGATCAAGATATGCTCCTGGGTTTAGCCGTCGAAGAAATGCAAGGGATGCAGTGGCTTGCTGCGGAAACGTTGCAGATTCAGCTTAGTGATCTGTCGGATGTTATGGCCCCATTTGTCCGGGGGATTTGGACGGATGGTGATGATGCCAGTAAATCTTGGCATTTATTAGACCATGTGGCGATTTTAAAATCGGCCCGTTGGGCAACATAAGGGTGTTAATACTTACTGCGGTGGTGCTGTGATCTGCGAGAAAGTAGATTACATTAAAAATACGTTTTGCATCCGTTAAAAAGTTTGTGCAGCGCTCAGTAAGATAATCCTAAAAATGCGCCAGTCCAGGAGGGAACCCGATGCCGCCCAGCACCACTGATTATTCAAAGGAGTATGCTGAGGCCCAGAAGGCCTATTATCAGAATAATTTGCCTGAAGCAGAGGCGATCGCCAATCGGTTACTCAAAGATTACCCGGACGATCCCCATTTGCTCCTTTTAAGTGGCCATATTTCCCTTGGTTTACAAGATTTAGGGCGGGCTTCCGCGTTCTACCATCGGGTTTTGGATGTCACTAACCAGCGGGATTACCATGAATACGCTCGTCAAGGTTTGACCCAGGTCAATGCCTACAGCGATCAAGTCAATGGTCACCGGGAAACCAGCGGTGGACAGCCGACCTTCACCCAGCCAGAAGATTATCCGCTTGCAGCAGAATATAACTCCCCAGAAAACTTTGTCACAGCAGCGGGGGAACAACCAATTTCGGCGGATGATTATTCAGAACAATGGGCAGAACCAGAGTTGCCCTTGAGAAATTTCCCGGAAGATGAAGAAACTTTTTTAGTGCCCCACCCCGGCGATCGCTCCCCTGAACCAGGTTTAAATCAGTCCCTTAATGATCCTTTTTTCGAGGCAGAGGCTGGCGAATTCATTGAATTTAACGAAGACGAATTGGTTGAATTCGATAGTGCGGCTGGCCTAGAAGAAGACGGAGATTTCCTAGGGAGCGAAGATACATCTCCTTTCGATTTAGATTGGTCACCGACCCATGAAAATGGCAGAATTTCAGCAGATCAAGACCATTTTGATGCAGTGGATACTGCACCACTCGGCTTTGAAAGTAAGTCCCCCACTTGGCTCGAAAATCCTCCTTCAGCCGATGCAGACGCATTGACATTTGATGAGCCAGCGCACCCAAGTTTTGCACCTGACTCCCTCTCCCCTGATGAGGCGGCAGATTTTGACGATGAAATTAGCTTGGGTAGCCTTGGGGCAGAACTATTTGATGAAGAACCAGAAGCGCTACCAAAACAGGATGAAGGGGGCTTTTTAGAGGAATTTGGCATTCTTAACGAACAGGATCTAGATGATTTTGGTGATCTCGGTTCGGATATTCTCGATGATGACCAAAAAATGCCAGATACAGGTCTGTTTGAAGCGCCCCTAGAAACACCGACGACCTCAGGGGAGTTTAATTTTGATGATTTTCCCGAAGAATTGGGCCTCACCGAAGACGACAGCCTATTTATCACCCTAGGGGAGGATAGTCTCTCTGGCGGTCTAGGGACAGATTTTACTGTTTCTGATAAACCCCAGGAAATTGTCGCGGAAAACCCCAAAGGTTATTTGGCTTGGTTTGAAAATGTTCCTCTCCAGAAAAAACAATTGTTCACTGCGACTGGTGCTGCTGCCGCATCGGCGATCGCCACTTTGATTGTGACAGTGGGCGTATTTCAAACCACCCCAGCCGAACAACGGCCCCAAGCCCTCTGGCCTGTGGCCAAAACAGGTTTACTCACCAGCTTATTGGCCGGGGCAGCCAGCTTTGGTACGACCCTCTTTTTTGGAAAGTTAACAACCCGACAGATCAAACGCAGCACTGACAACCTACAAAACCAGTTCGACGCGGTTTCCCAGGGGAATCTCAATGTCAAAGCAACGGTTTTTGCGGAGGATGAGTTTGGTGCCTTAGCCACGGGCTTTAATAAAATGGCCCGGGTTATTTTAAATACCACCAGTGAGGCCCAGCGGCGAGCCGAAGAAACAGAACAGTCCAAAGAAGACCTCCAGCGCCAGGTGATCCGCCTCCTTGATGACGTGGAAGGGGCCGCCCGGGGAGACTTTACCGTCCAAGCAGAGGTTACTGCCGATGTCTTAGGGGCCGTCGCCGACGCCTTTAACCTCACCATTCAAAATCTCCGGGAAATTGTTCAACAGGTTAAACAAGCGGCGCGCCAGGTGAATAAAAACGCCGCCGATAGTGAATCCTTTGCCCGGGGTCTATCCAGTGATGCCCTCCGCCAAGCTGAAGAATTGGCCGTTACCCTCAACTCCGTACAGATGATGACCGATTCGATCCAGCGGGTTGCAGAAAATGCCCGGGAAGCGGAGGAGGTGGCCCGAACCGCTTCGAGTACGGCCCTCAAGGGGGGAGAATCCGTAGAGCACACCGTGGCGGGGATTTTACAGATTCGAGAAACGGTGGCCGAAACAGCCCGTAAGGTAAAACGTCTAGCCGAATCTTCCCAGGAAATTTCTAAAATTGTTGCAGTGGTTTCCCAAATTGCGTCCCGGACGAACCTCCTGGCATTGAATGCGTCCATTGAGGCGGCCCGGGCAGGGGAGTCTGGTAAAGGATTTGCGATTGTGGCCGATGAAGTCCGTCAGTTGGCAGACCGTTCTGCCAAAGCCCTGAAGGAAATTGAGCAAATTGTTTTACAAATCCAAAGTGAAACAAGCTCGGTAATGATTGCAATGGAGGAGGGTACCCAGCAGGTTATTGACGGGACTAAACGGGCTGAACAGGCGAAACAATCCCTAGAGGATATTATTCAGGTCTCGAACCGCATTGATGCTCTAGTGCGCTCGATTACGGCGGATACCGTTGAACAGCGGGAAAATTCCCGTGCTGTGGCCCAGGTCATGCAATCGGTGGAATTAACGGCCCAGGAAACCTCAAGAGAATCCCAACGGGTGGCTGGATCGTTACAAAAGTTGGTGGGCATCGCCCGGGATCTCCTGGCTTCTGTGGAGCGATTCCGCATAGAATCCACGGATGAGGCGTAATATGGTTTGGCAATGGCGTTAGTGCCCATAAAATTTGCATAAAGTTTGGCGATCGCCTTTTCCCTTTGCCTTTTTTTTATTTTCAGTTGTCCCATCCGATCACCTATGACCAGCCAACGCAGATCAAAAAGTTCCCTTGGGAAATGGTTTGAGCGGTTAGTTGCCGCAACCCTTCTAGGGGGGCAAGTCATCGTACATCTCCTGCGGGGGCGCTTCAACCGACGCATTACCATTGAACAGATGGCGGCGGTGGGGCCTGATTCCCTCCTCATTGCCCTAGTCACGGCTGGGTTTGTCGGTATGGTGTTTACCATCCAGGTGGCGCGGGAATTTATTTACTTCGGCGCAGGCACGGCAGTGGGGGGCGTTTTGGGTCTTTCCTTGTCCCGGGAATTAGCCCCTGTATTAACGGCGGTGGTGTTGGCGGGGCGTGTCGGCTCGGCCTTTGCAGCGGAGATTGGCACCATGCGCGTCACTGAACAAATCGATGCGTTGCATATTTTACGCACGGATCCGATTGATTATTTGGTCGTCCCCCGCTTCTTGGCCTGCTGTTTGATGTTGCCTTTATTGACTGTTTTATCGCTCCTCACGGGGATGGCTGGCGGGTTAATCATCGCCATAAATTTATATCAAATTCCCCAGTCAATTTTTATCAACTCGGCCCAGAGTTTTTTAGAATATTGGGACATTATCAGTGCAATGATTAAATCTGTTGTTTTTGGGGGCTTAATTGCCGTCATTGGCTGCAGTTGGGGCTTGACAACAACTGGAGGAGCAAAGGGCGTAGGACAATCGACAACAACGGCCGTTGTTACATCTCTACTAGCGATTTTTATTGCTAACTTTTTCCTATCTTGGTTGATGTTCCAAGGTTTAGGTAGTGCCTTAGTGGGATGAAATTCAAACTGCCACATTTTGTTTTGGGTCTAAGCATTGCCCTTGTAATCAATCTACATGGTTGTACTTTTGATAATTCTGGGCAAACTTTAGTGGTGGCGATCGCCGCTTCCTTGACCGATGTCATGGCAGAGATTCGTACCGAGTTTCAAACACAGTATCCAGACATTTCAATTCAATTTAATACCGCTGCTTCCGGGACGTTGCAAAGGCAAATCGAGCAACAAGCTCCCATTGACATTTTTGCTAGTGCGGCCTTGGAACCCGTTGAATCCTTGGCCCAAAAAGGGTTTGTCGCAGCAGAGGCAGTCCAAATTTTTGCGGAAAATCAACTCGTTCTGATTCAAAATTACCAAAGCCAACCGCAACTGAATCGTTTGGAAGATTTAGCGGGTGAGGATGTCAAAAAAATAGCCCTGGGTAATCCAAAAACAGTACCAGCGGGACGATATGCCGCCAATCTTTTAGAAAAATATCCCCAGCTTTACCAAACCCTAGAGCAGTTCCAAAAATTAGTTTTTGGAGAGAACGTGCGGCAAGTTTTAACCTATGTCCAAAATCAATCGGCAACGGCGGGGTTTGTCTACCAAACAGATATTCTCCAGCAACCTAATTTGCGAGTGATTGAATCTTTTGCACCAGAATTAACAGGGTCAATCTTGTATGCGATCGCCCCAATTAAAGTCTCACCCAAGCAAACCCAAGGGCAACTTTTTATCGATTTTATTCTGGGTCAAAAAGGTCAGGCCATTTTACAAAAATATGGCTTTCTGCCCCCTAGGGATTAACTGTTTTTTGCTGCCAAGTACCGTCGGCTGTGAGGTCATATGAAAAGCGATTTTGGGGATTACCCCGCAATTCTAGATGGTCTACTTTCGTCACCTGAAAAAGGAGAAGCACAAAGTTAACAACGGGTTCTTGATCATTCACTGCGGTTGGCTGGAAATCAGCTAAATTTTCACTGCGGCGATCGCCAGGCTGGGGCCAGAGAAATTGAGCCCGGGCCGTATCCGAAAGGGCTTGCCAGGTCTGCTGTCTAGCGCGATTTAGTCGTGATGAAGAGCTTGCTGCTGTAACCAGCTTAATCTGACCACTAAAGCGAAATTGTTCCCGGGTTTTGGTGAAATACCAAGCAATTTCGGCATCGAGGCAAGTAGCGAGGTGACTTATTTTTTCACTGCGCTGATCCGTAATAATTTTGAGGTCATTGCTTCCTTCGAGGAACCCCCGAAAAACCACCGTGCGATTCCTGGGTTTTCCTGTCGGCGTTACGGTGGCCAACTGAAAAAAGCGGTGGTGGGGCTGACTTTTATTCCGGTGTAAGGCCCGGGCTAGGGGCGATCGCCAAGGAGCCAATTCAAACGTCACAGGCATGATTGTTTACGGTAGGGCCAAGCATAATCCAGTATCGAATAATTAGGCCTCTCCTTCTAACTGACGTCGCTTTTGGGCCACTTGCCAACATTCAGAAACCAATTGGTGCCAGGGCATCAGCACCTGAACATCGACCCCAGCATTGCCATCGGTGGCTTGGAAAAGCGACTTAGTCGCCATTACCTCCCCCTGGGCCTGGCGAATGCGGGCGATTAAATCCTCCTGTTCGGCAGGGGCCATAAAACTTAAGGATTTTTTTTCGAGGGCTTTTAGGGATAGATCGAACCAGTAGAGAAAATCATCCAAAAGCGGGGCCAGCACGGCCTTTAAAAGTTGCTTTTCATCGGCGGGTTCTGGAGAAAACATAGATATTTTTGAAAATGAGACTTTCTTCACATATCTTAACATTTTGAGGCGATCGCCGCTGTCGAGGATGATTTCCTTGAATATTAAGCAACCTTAACAAACATTTCTTCACTCCCATTGCCCTGCTAAAAATAAGGGGAATTAGCTTGTATTGGGCTAGTTTATTCAAACTCTTATCAGGTAGAGTCACGGTGAAATACGAAATCCGCTATAAACCCGCCTTTGCTTGTCTATTTGTCACCCTCGAACCCGGCGAACAGGTCACAGCCGAATCCGGTGCAATGGTCAGCATGGATGCTGGAATCTCAATGAAAACTGAATTTTCGGGGGGATTTTTCCCGGCGATTCTCCGTCGGTTATTTGGGGGAGAATCCCTGTTTGTGAATGTTTATCGCAACACAAGTCAGCGGCCCCAGACCGTCATTTTAACCCAGTCAATGGTGGGTGATATCCACCGCATTGATTTGTCCCAGGGGCCGATCTGTTTTCAGCCCGGTGCTTACATTGCCCATACCCCCGGCGCAAAAATGGGAATCCGTTGGGCTGGCTTTGCCAGTTGGTTTGCGGGGGAAGGTCTCTTCAAGCTGCAATTCACAGGTAGTGGCCGGGTCTTTTACGGGTGCTATGGCGGCATCATCGAAAGACACATCAAGGGTGAATTTATCGTCGATAACAGCCACCTCGTTGCCTACGATCCGGGCATCACCATGAATATTCGGATGTCTGGAGGCTTATTTGGTTCCCTCACCTCTGGCGAAGGTCTGGTGAATAAACTCAAAGGCCGTGGCCGAATCTACCTCCAATCGCGGAGTGTGTCAGGTCTTGTGGGCTTTTTACGTCCCAAATGTCGTTAGGGGGTAGCTATGGAAATTAAACTCTTACATCAACCAGATAATGCGATCGCCCATGTCACCCTCGACGCTGGCGAAGAAATCATTGCCCAAGCCGGTGCTATGGTTGCCATGAGCGGCAATATCAATGCCAGCACGACCCTCCGCAAAGGCAAAGGGGGCGGCATCATGGGAGGACTAAAACGGATGCTTGCCGGAGAATCCCTCTTTCTGAGCGTTTTTCGAGCACCCTTACCCAATAGTGAAATTTGGTTTGCCCCCAAGCTGATGGGGGATCTCCTCCTGTACGAAATGCGGGGCGATGAATTTGTTGTCCAAGCTTCTTCCTACCTTGCCTCTGGCCCCAATGTGGATATTGATCTCGGTTGGCAAGGCTTTAAATCCTTCTTTTCAGGTGAATCTATCTTTTGGCTCAGCATCAGTGGCCAAGGGCCTTTGCTGGTGACGTCCTTTGGGGCCATTTACGAAGTGGATGTGGATGGCGAATACGTCGTGGATACAGGCCATATCGTTGCCTTTGAAAAGAGCCTGAGCTTCACCGTGGGTAAAGCAAATCCCTCTTGGATTGGGGCATTCCTCGGCGGAGAAGGGTTAGTCTGTCGCTTCCGAGGCAAGGGCAAACTGTACTGCCAAACCCACAATCCCGGAGCCTTTGGTTCCCTGGTTGGTTCCCAATTACCACCCCGTTAAGTTGTCCTTTGAAGCCAGTGCTGAAAGTGCTTAAAAATTATGTCTCAGTTTGAATTTCGCGTTGAAAATAATCCCTCCTATGCCTCGCTCATTGTGACCTTACCGCCCAACCAAACCCTGCTCGTAGAGGCGGGGGCGATGGCGGCAATGGATGCCAACATTGAGATGAAGTCGAAGATGCGGGGGGGCTTGATGAAGGGCATCGGGCGGATGTTCAGTGGAGAATCCCTATTTATCAGTGAATTTACTGCTAGAAATACTGCCGGGGAACTCTATATCTCGCCGGGGGTGCCGGGGGATGTGACCTACTACCATTTGGACGGCTCTAAAAGTTTAATGGTGCAGTCTTCGGGCTTTGTGGCTTCTAGTCCCTCGGTGGATCTTGACACCAAATTCCAGGGGCTGAAGGGTTTCTTTACGGGGGAATCGATCTTTTTCCTGCGGGCATCGGGCCAAGGGGATTTTTGGTTTAGTTCCTACGGGGCGATCATTGAAATTCCTGTAGAGGGGGATTATGTGGTGGATACGGGCTACATTGTCGCCTTTGAGGATACGCTGCAATACAACGTGGAAATGATTGGGGGCTTATCTTTCCGGAGCCTGCGCACAGGGATTCTCGGCGGAGAAGGCTTAGTTTGTCGTTTCAGTGGCAAGGGTAAGCTCTGGGTACAATCGCGGAATCTTTTCCCCCTGTTGAATTTCCTTTATCCGTTCCGCCCCGTGCCGAATAATAATTAACTGCGTTTCTAGGAAAATTGATTAGCTGCTGTGCGGTGCGCCTTCGGGGTGATTACGGTATCCTGAAGGCAAATTCCATGCACGCAACAAGAGCAACCATGGCCCAAAAAAATGATACGTTGCCCCTGATGCTGGCCCTCATCGTTACCCTAGGCATTCTGGGGGGCGGTGGTTGGTGGTTTTTAAATCGTTCTGGCTTTCAGGGTTTGGCCCCAAATGGCGCAGAAACGGGAAATAATGATGGGGCGATCGCCCCAGGTTCCCAAGCTACAGATAATCCCTTCAGTCCACCGGCAACAGTGGCCCCAGGGACGGTGGTAAAAATTTCTGGCTCTACCAGTATGGTGCAGATTAACACCGCCCTAAAAAATCGGTTCGAGTTGCAATATCCTCAGACCCGTGTCGAAACTACCGCTAATGGGTCGAGTAAGGGACTTGAAGATCTGCTGGCGGGAAATATTGACCTCGCGGCGATCTCCCGCCCCCTCCAGCCGGAGGAAATGCAACAGGGCCTCAAGGCGATCGCCGTTACCACCGATGCCATTGCCATTGTGGTCGCCAAGGAAAATCCCTTTAGTACAGGGCTGACTGGGGAACAGGTACAGGGCATTTTCCAAGGGAATCTCACCGATTGGTCAGCGATTACCGATAAAGCGACGGGAACAATTCGGGTTATTAATCGCCCTCCAGTGAGTGGTACTTACCAAACTTTCCAAGAAACGGTACTCAACGGCTCAAACTTCGGGAATGGCCCTAATTTCACCAATCTGGAACAGGACGCTACCACGCCGATTTTGCAGGCCCTGGGCGCAGACGGGATCAGTTATGCCACCTACAGCCAGATCGCCAATCAGCAAACCGTTAGAACAGTGCCCATTGATGGGGTAACCCCAGAATCAGACCTCTATCCCTACACCCGCACCCTTTATTACGCCTACCAAGAACCTGCTTCCCCCCAGGTGGAGGCTTTCCTTGGTTTCGTTGGGACTCCTGTGGGAGCAGAGTTGATCCAAGCGGCGCAGCAGTAATGTTTCAAACCACCCGTAATCGTCTGGCCCTCTGGTACACGGCGATCACCGCAGTGTTGCTTTTGGTTTTCGCGACGGGGGTTTATTTTTATGTGCGCTATACCCTTATTGAACGCATCGATGACACCCTAAAGCACGTAGTGGAAGTGGTAGAGCGATCGCTGATCATTGAGCCAGATGATCCTGTGGGCTATCACATCAATTTAGAAGCCAGCTTTCGGCAACAGTCCCCCACCGTCGAGGATGACCGCATTGACCTCGAATTTTTTAACCCCGCCGGAGAATTGCTCTGGTCTACTTTTTCTGAACCATTAGTCTTGCCCCTAGAGTGGCACCCCCGGGGGGAAACGGTACGTCTGGGTGATGATTATCTTCTGCGACAAATCACCGATCGCCTCGAAGTGGATCGCTATGTTTTAGGGTATCTACGGGTGAGCCATCCTTGGTTTGAGGTGACGCGACCAATTCGCAAATTAGTCCTTGATCTCAGTCTGGGGATCGTAATCATGATTACCTGTGGGGCGGTGATTGGCTGGTTACTGTCTGGCATTGCCATCGAACCGGTAAAGGATTCCTATCAACAATTGCGGCAATTTACGGCGGATGCATCCCACGAGTTGCGTAATCCCATTGCGATGATCCAAACCAATGTCCAAATGGCGATCGCCTACCCAGATCCCGACCAACGCCAACAAAATCTCAAGGTGATCGAGCGACTCACCCAACGGTTGGGCCGTTTAGTGAATGACCTCTTATTTCTCGCCCGCAGTGATAGTGGGGTACTTCAGGCGGAATTTGAACGATTACCCCTGGATGCTCTATTGCTGGAGGTCATTGAAGAACAACGGGCCATCTGCCGTCAGGAAAAAATTGAGTTGCAGTTGGATATTCAAGGGGATGCCACAGAAGAAGCCTATCTCATCTTGGGAGACTGGGATCAGATGGCGCGCCTCTTTACAAATCTGATCGGCAATGCGATCGCCTATGCTTTTCCAGGAGACTGGGGTGACAAACCCAAGCAAATTACCGTTACCATGGCCCTTAAGGAGAAAACAGGGCGGACAACCGGAGAAACCCTCCAAGTGACGGTTAAAGATAATGGCATCGGTATTCCTGCCGAAAATTTGACCAATATTTTCGACCGTTTTTATCGTCTTGATCCCGCCCGGACAAACCCCGGGGAAAGTAGCACTGGTTCAGGTCTGGGTCTCGCCATTGCGGCGGCGATCGCCAAAAACCATAAAGGCAAAATCACCGTTGAAAGCAAAGATCAAGGCACAACATTTTCCGTTTTTTTACCACGAGCCGCCTAAGCAAGATCGGTTGCTCCCAAAGAAAAAAGCCCCAACAGTTTTAACCTGCGGGACTCTCAATCTCCCCTTGAGGGGAGCTAGATGGGTGTTCCTGAAGAGGAGCTAAGGAGATGTAGTTACTCCCACTCGATGGTGCCAGGAGGCTTAGAAGTGATGTCATAGACCACGCGGTTAACCCCTTTCACCTCATTCACCATGCGATTAGAAATGGTTTCCAAAAGCTCATAGGGAGGGCGAGCCCAATCCGCTGTCATCCCATCTTCACTGGTAATCATCCGCAGTACGACGGGGTGAGCATAGGTGCGCTTATCACCCATCACACCCACACTACGAATCGGTAGTAAGACCGCAAAGGCTTGCCAAAAATCACTGTAAACCCCTTGCTTTTTGATTTCATCCCGCACAACCCAGTCTGCATCCCGGAGAATATTTAACCGTTCTGCGGTGACTTCGCCAATGATCCGAATCGCGAGGCCAGGGCCAGGGAAGGGGTGACGGCGAATAATTTCTTCGGGCAAACCAATGCTGGCTGCTACCTTACGCACTTCATCTTTGAAGAGTTTGCGGAGGGGTTCAACCAATTTAAAGCGCAGGTCTTCTGGTAAACCGCCGACGTTGTGGTGACTCTTAATTTTGACCGCGACCCGTTCTCCCGTTTTGGGGTCAACGTTGGTATCCGCCGATTCGATTACATCGGGATATAGAGTCCCCTGGGCGAGGTAATCAAAGGGGCCAAGGCGTTTTGATTCTTCTTCGAAGACGGCGATAAATTCGTGGCCAATGAGGCGGCGCTTTTCTTCGGGATCGGTAACCCCTTTGAGCTTGTCGATAAAGCGATCGCGGGCGTTGATATAGGCGACGGGAATGTGGAATTGCTCATCAAAAATTTCCACAAGGCGTTCCGGTTCCCCTTTCCGCATAAAGCCTTGGTCGATGAACATACAGGTCAGTTGATCGCCGATCGCTTGGTGGAGCAAAAAGGCCAAGGTAGAAGAATCAACGCCTCCAGAAAGGGCTAGGAGTACCCGTTGATCGCCGACCCGGGCCCGGATCTCACGAATTGCTTCTTCAACGAAGGCTTCTGTGGTCCAGGTGGGTTCACATTTACAAATGTGATAAACAAAGTTGCGGATCAGGGCCATACCGTCCTGGGAATGAACCACTTCTGGGTGGAACTGCACCCCGTAAAGTTGGCGGCCATGGTGGGCGATCGCCGCACAAGGAGTATTGTCCGTATGGGCTAAAATTTCAAACCCTTCGGGCAGGTGCACACAGGAGTCCCCGTGGCTCATCCACATGGTGGAGCCTTCCTCCACATTGGTCAGCAGATCGGTGGGATCATCGATAAAGATTGATGCTTTGCCATACTCTGCGTGCTTGGCGCGCTCGACGGTACCGCCGAGTTGTTTCACCATTAGCTGCATCCCGTAGCAGACCCCAAGGACAGGAATCCCAAGATTCCAAATTTCAGGGTCACAGGCCGGGGCATAGTCGTCATAGACAGAACTGGGGCCACCGGAGAGGATGATGCCGCTGGGATTAAGTTGCCGCAATTGTTCGGCGCTGGTGCGATAGGAAATGACCTCAGAGTAAACTTCCGTTTCGCGAATTCTTCTGGCAATTAGTTCAGAGTATTGGGAGCCAAAATCTAAGATAACGATGATTTGGCGTTGAAGACTATTGCCTGTATTGGTGGCGTCAATCGGTTTTTGGAGTGGAGTCGTAGTCACGTTCAGCAAAAAATCCCTAGTGGAAGTTAACAGATAAAACAAGCCAGGGAAAAATCCAAGGCCTCGTATTTCCCAGCACCAGCGATCGCTGGGTTGCTGTGGAGATTGGGGAAAATTGTGAATGCTGAAGAGAGATTAAAAACGGTATTTTATAGAGCAAATAAATATTCCGAACAAAATAACACAGATCGATATTTTTTTAAAGTCTGATCTGAACCAGACAGAGGATCGTCATCTTCTGTATCCTCAAAGGAAGCTTGTCCTTTATTTGTCGTGGTAGCAGTAAGCATGAATCCGGTAGATTATCTCCGCATTAGCTTGATTGATCGATGTAATTTTCGTTGCCATTACTGCGTCCCAGATGAAGCGAGCCTCCAATATTTGCTGACCTCAGAGCAGTTGAGCAATAGGGAAATTCTCACGCTCCTCGAACAGGTGTTTATTCCCTTGGGATTTCGTAAATTTCGCCTCACGGGGGGAGAGCCTCTCCTACGCCCCCAGTTAGTCCCCCTCGTCCGGGCGATCGCCCACTTGCCGGGGGTAGAAGATTTATCGATGACCACAAATGCTTATTTATTAGCGGATCTGGCTCAGGATTTGTATGATGCGGGTCTGAATCGTCTCAATATCAGCCTAGACTCTTTGAATCCTGAGACCTTTGATCAAATTATTGGCAATCGGGGCAAGAGTCGCTGGCAGCAAACTTGGGAGGGCATCCAAGTGGCCCATCGGGTTGGTTTTGACCCCCTCAAGCTCAATGTCGTGGTGATCCCCGGGGTCAATGATCGAGAGGTATTAGATTTAGCCGCGTTGACAGGCGATCGCCATTGGCACGTGCGCTTTATTGAGTTTATGCCCATTGGCAACGACAAATTATTTAATGAACGAGCCTGGATTCCTTCGGAAGAATTACGCCAACGGATCCGGGCAAAATGGGGCTTAGAAACGGCATTCGTTCAGGGCAATGGCCCCGCAGATATTTTTAAGATTCCCGGGGCAAAGGGGACGCTTGGGTTTATTTCCCAGATGTCTGAATGTTTTTGCGATCGCTGTAACCGGATGCGCCTCTCAGCAGATGGTTGGCTCCGGCCTTGTCTATTGAATGAAGCAGCACAAATGGATCTCAAAACATTACTCCGGACTGGGGTTCCCCCTAGGGAAATTCGGGCGGAGGTCAAAGCACTCCTCGACCAAAAACCGGAGATTAATTTCAAAATGCGCGATATGGGAACCACCACGGGTCAATATGGCCGCACCATGTCGCAAATTGGCGGCTAAAGGGCGGTATTGTCTAGGATTCATTACATTTCGCGGCACAAAACGTCAATAAACGTGAATTAGGTTCCCCAAAGGGAGCTTTTTTTTCTAGAATATTTGTAGCGAATGTTACCGAATAAATTTCGATTTGTGCATCAGTCCAAACCTATGATCAAAGAACGCCTTACTACCTGCGAAACCCTCCTCTACCGTTGGCTCCATTTTCACCAAAACCAAACGAAGCCAGAGGAGCTGAATTTACAGTATTTTCAAGTCTGGACCGCGGAATTTCTTACGGAAAAGGCCAGTGGCGAGGATATTGATCAAGCTCTGCTGCGGTTGATGCAATTGCGCCTGATTTATCTCAACGATGGCGGGACATTGGCGATCGCCCCAGAAGAGCAACCGGGCGTACAAATGGCTCCCCTCCCCCGGAAATTTTGGCAAGCGTGGTCTTGGGAGCACCACTTGGCGGCGGGCAGTTTGGCGATCGCCTCGGTGGTTTTGATGGCCGTCTCTGCCTTTGCCCTGTGGCAAAACACCAACGCGCCCTTAGACATGACAGAATCAGCAACCGTTACGGAACAGGTGCTTGGAGAAAATAACCCGGAATAACGGTACTAGAGCAAGCACAAACTGGTGCAATCCATTAGCGGCGAAGGGAACGGGGGTTGAGATATTTTGCGGCGATCGCCCCGCCGATGAGTCCGAATAAATGCCCCTCCCAAGACACCCCTGGGGTCGTCGGTAGAACACTCCAAAGCACCCCACCATAGAGAAAAAATACCAAGAGTGAAACGGCAATGGATGGGATATCTCGCCGAAAGTAGCCCCGAAACAATAGAAATCCCAAATACCCAAAAATTAAAATACTGGCCCCAATATGCACAGAATTTTGGGCACCAATCAGCCATACCCCCAGGCCACCGACAAGCATTGTGATTAAGGTGACCGTAAAAAAATCACGGATGCGGTCTAGCATCACGAGCCAACCCAACAGCGCAAAGGGGATTGAGTTGGTGACGAGGTGCTGAAAACCACCATGGAGAAAGGGCGCAAAGAAGATTCCCCTGAGTCCCAGCAGTTGTCGGGGCAGAATGCCGAATACATCTAGGCCACCCCGCCAAAGATTTTGAAAAACAAACTGATCACTAATTTCTAGGCCCCAAAAACTCGCAAGAAACAAACCCAAAATCATGATTTGCTGCTTTAATTCCTGGGCAACAGCCTGGGCTTCGGGATCGCGCTGGTGGGTCATGGATTCGGCGAAAAGTTAGTTGAAATATTCCTTCCCACGTTAACAAGTTTCGCGATCAATGGGATGACTACATTCACGAAAAGCGAAATAAGTGCAACCACTGCATGATCTGTGCCCCAGAAAGCTGCAACCGACTTTGTAAATCTGCAAAATCACGATACTGGCCCCGTTGCCGCTCTGTAATGATCCGTTGGGCTAGGGGAGTCTCGACGCCAAAATCGACTAGCGCCCCAAGGTCAGCGCGGTTTAGGTCAATTTGTACTGGGGCTAGCTCTGGGGCATAGTAAGCAAAACTGAGGATCGCGGCCAAGGGCTGGAGACGTTGACAGGGAACCCCTAGGGCCGCTGCCACATCGTCGAGGCTATAGAATTGCACCCCCTGGCTGGTGAGCTGCACGAGCGATCGCCCCTGATGAATAGAAATGCCTGGTAGACGGAGCCAATCATCGACGGTGGCTTGGTTGACATCGATCTTGATCCCCATGGCCGCAGCGAGGGCGACTTCTTCGAGGGAACGAAGGCGGTAGTAAGGATCCTGGCGTAGACGTTGCTGTAATTGCTTTTTCCGGAGAAAATTCATGGTCTTTTGCGGGCCTCAATCTTGTTTACTCTACAGGCGATCGCCTCTATTTTTTAGCATTGCCGAAAAGATCCCTTAGCCTTTACAATAGGCCGATAGACTTATTTTTATGCTTTATTCCGTAGGAATGCCTGGCCTAGTCCATCTGCTAACCTACACTATATTTCTCTTTTATTTTTATTGCGAGGGAACAACTTCCTTCCCTTTATTTAAACCCAAACTAAAACCCTATATTTAAAAAAATCACCCTATTATTTTAGGGCCAATTTTGCTATGAACTTTTATCAGCGTCGCCTGTCTATTTTTGTAGATGGGAATAATATGTTTTATGCACAACAAAAAAATAATTGGTTTTTTGACCCCCGTCGTGTTTTAGATTACTTTACCTGCGATCCCACCGTGCGCCTGATCAATGCCTTTTGGTACACAGGCCTAAAGGATTCCCAAGATCAGCGGGGTTTCCGGGATGCCTTGATCAGTCTGGGTTATACAGTACGCACAAAAATACTCAAAGAATACTATGACGATGTCTCCGGTCGCTACTCCCAGAAAGCAAATTTAGACATTGAAATTGTGGTCGATATGTTTAATACAGTCGATCAATATGATCAAGTTATTTTGTTTAGTGGCGATGGTGATTTTGAACGGGCGATCGAACTTTTGCGCTCAAAAAATACCCACATTACCGTTGTTTCGACAGAAGGGATGATCGCCCGGGAACTGAGAAATGCCACGGATTGTTACATTGATCTAAATAATCTGCGGGCCGAAATTGAAAAAACAGAACCTTAAGCAATCACAGTAGCCATAAATGCTTTAAAAATGCCTTGAATGACGCCACTATTTTTGACTGAATTAAGGCCAAAGATTTAGTGTTGTGTTCCAATAACGTAGGTGCCCTCAATCGCAAATACTCTGGATGACTGGCAACCATAACTCTCGCCTGATATTCCGACTTTTTTTAGCTACCTACAGGAGCAGTAAGCCGTTACCTCTGACCATGGGTCGTGCTTGGATAAACGCCACCCATCCTTTTTTACGGCAGAATATCTAATTCCTAAGGAATTGGTTTATCCTAGGGAGATAGCTATGGACTCTTTTAAAGTGGAGCATAGCCAGTACTTTTATTCCAATCAACATAGAGTTTTTATTTAGACTATTTTCACGCTAAGGGAGCGGGAAATGATGAACAACCAAGACGATCGCATTATTATTTTCGACACAACATTACGGGATGGTGAACAATCTCCGGGGGCAACCCTAAATGGAGACGAAAAGCTGGCGATCGCCCGTGCCCTGGCGCGACTTGGTGTAGATGTCATTGAAGCGGGTTTCCCCAGGGCGAGTCGGGGTGATTTTGATGCTGTGCAACGTATCGCCGCCGAAGTCGGCACAGAAAATGGGCCAACGATCTGTGGTCTAGCCCGGGCCACCAAAGGCGACATTGAAGCGGCAGGCAATGCCCTGAAGCCAGCTTTTAAAAATCGAATCCACACCTTTATCGCCACCTCCGATATTCACCTCGAATACAAACTCCGCAAAAGCCGCAAGGATGTGTTGGCGATCGCCCCGGAGATGGTTGCCTACGCCAAAACCTTTACTAACGATGTGGAATTTTCCCCCGAAGACGCAGGCCGCTCGGATCCTGAATTCCTCTACCAAATCCTCGAAGCCGTCATTGATGCCGGGGCAACCACCGTTAATATTCCTGACACCGTCGGCTACACAACTCCTGCTGAATTTGGCGCTCTGATCAAAGGCATCAAAGAAAACGTCCCCAATATTGACCGCGCAATTATCTCTGTCCATGGCCACAACGATTTGGGCCTAGCGGTGGCCAATTTCCTCGAAGCCGTAAAAAATGGCGCTCGGCAGTTGGAATGCACCATTAACGGCATCGGCGAACGGGCTGGGAATGCCGCCCTCGAAGAATTGGTGATGGCTCTCCATGTGCGTCGCCAGTATTACAATCCTTTCCTCGGTCGGCCTGCTGACTCAGAAGCACCTTTGACCAACATCAATACCAAAGAGATCTACAAAACATCTCGCTTGGTATCTAACTTGACGGGGCTTTCTGTCCAGGCCAATAAAGCGATTGTGGGTCTGAATGCCTTTGCCCACGAGTCAGGCATTCACCAGGATGGCGTCCTGAAAAATAAGCTCACCTACGAGATCATGGATGCCCAGTCCATCGGTTTGACCGATAATCAAATTATCTTGGGTAAACATTCTGGTCGGAATGCTTTCCGTACCCGCTTAGCAGAATTAGGGTTCGATTTGTCTGACAATGATCTCAACAAAGCCTTTTTACGCTTTAAAGATCTAGCCGATAAGAAAAAAGAAATTACTGACTGGGATCTCGAGGCGATCGTTAAGGATGAAACCCAGCAACCGCCGGAATTGTTCCGTCTGGAACTGGTACAGGTTTCCTGTGGTGACCATGCTCAACCCACAGCCACCATTACGATTCGTACTCCCGGAGGGAAAGAATTAACCGATGCGGCCATTGGTACCGGGCCTGTAGATGCCATCTATAAGGCGATCAACCGGGTCGTTCAGGTGCCCAATGAATTAATTGAATATTCCGTGCAGTCGGTAACGGCGGGCATTGATGCCATTGGTGAAGTCACAATTCGTTTGCGGCACGAGGGACGGATTTATTCTGGCCATGCTGCAAATACAGATATTGTGGTGGCGTCGGCTCGGGCGTACATCAGCGCCTTAAATCGTTTATATGCCGCTCTTCAGGAAGATGTGTCGGCTAATCCAGCGAAGGCTTCTCTGTAGTTGCTGCGACAGTTAACCCGCGCGCTTTTTCCCAGCTCTTTTTCAAGGGGACTTTTTCTCTAATTAATTGGGGAAAAGTCTCTTTATTTTATGCGTGGGATTTACACTGCGCCTCAGAGCTTATTGACACAGCCCCCCTGCCCCCAGTTGGGGGGAGATTTTTTTAGTTATGGTCTCTCAGGCTAGCTGAAGTGGGCTAAATTCAAGGTAATTCAAAGACTTCTGAACGTGCGCGTCCCTTGGCTTTGGCATGGTACATCGCTAGGTCTGCGTCGCGTAAAATGCCCGTCGCCGTCAGATAGCGATCAAGTTTAGGTAAGACACCAATGCTCACCTTTACAAATAGGGACTGGCCTGCGAGTTCAAAGGGGGTTTGTAGGGCTTTATGGATCCGCTGACTAACTTCAAAGGCGGTCTGGGGCTCGGTTATTTCTGTAAGGAGCACGACAAATTCGTCTCCCCCCAAACGGGCCAGGGTATCCACATCCCGGAGACAATGACAAATGCGTTTGGCAAAGTCTTGTAGGAGCTGGTCACCAACGAGGTGGCCGAGGCGGTCATTAATCGCTTTGAAATAATCTAAGTCAAGGAATAAGAGAGCGTTGTGGTGTTGGGGATAGCGTTGTTGTTGTTTAATGACTTGCTCGAGGCGCTCTTCTAGGAGGGAGCGATTGGGGAGGCCGGTGAGATGATCGTAGAAAGCCTCTTGGACGAGGCGCTGTTCTATTTGTTTGCGATCGCCAATGTCTACCATTTGCCGAATTACATGGAGGGGTTTGCCTTCGGCATCGCGCACGAGGGCGACTTGTTCTAGGATGTGAATTTTTTGGCCATCTTGAGCGATGTAGCGTTTTTCCCGCTGAAATTCCTGGCGATCGCCTTGCTGCAGGAGCTCATTGAGGCGTTCATCTTCGGCTTGATCATCGGGATGGGTTAACTCTAGATAGGTTTTTTCCAAGAGGGTTTCTTGATCGTAGCCAGTGATCCGACACCAGGCTTGGTTGACCCGTTCATAGTGGCCCCCCAAGGTAGTGATCGCCATGCCAATGGGGGCGAGTTGGAAGGTTTGGTGAAATTGCGCTTCTGTTTTTTGGAGGTTAGCGGCGGCGGCCTTTTCGTGGCTAATATCCGTTTGAATCCCAATAAAGTGGGTCAGATAACCAGCGGGATCTCGTACCGGAAAAATGTGGAGGGCATTCCAAAAGGGTTCACCATTTTTGCGGTAGTTGCGGAGGGTGACGTTACATTCTTGGCCCTTGAGGATCGCAGCCCGCAATTCTGTGAGGGGAGGCTGTCGGCGATCGCGGCCCTGGAGAAAATTGCAGTTACGACCGAGGATTTCATCTGCGGTGTAGCCAGTAATTTTTTCAAAACCTTGGTTGACATAAATAATTGGATTATTCTCTTCCCGGGCATCGGTGATTACCACTCCCTGGCGGATCACATTGATCGAGCGGTGTAAAAGGTTCATGTCCGCTGCCTGGCGATCGCGTTCGATACTACTAGACAGAACATGGGCGATCGCCTGGAGAAAATAAGTCTCATCCCCACTGAAATGACGTTCTTCGGTACTATAAACCGCCAGTACTCCCCAGGGGTTATCCACTGGGCCAATGGGCATACTAATTCCACTGACTACTTGATAATTGTGCAGTAACGTTTCGCCCCGAAAGCGACTTTCAACGCGCAAATCCTCGATGCTGATCGCCTGTTGTTGGGTCAGGGTATAGCCAACGTGGCTATCTGGAGTCGTACTTACTGTGACTGCACCGATGAGATCGACAGGCCAACCATAACCTGCCTCTAGGGTGCAAATAGAGGTCTTTTTTTGTTTCAGATAGAGGCAGCTATAGGGAACATCCAGGGTGCGGGCCACAAAAATTACCGCTTGACGAAATAATTTCGCTAGATCTGATGTGTTGAGGCTGATGCTCCCTAATTTGGCGATCGCCGACTGTTGGCGCACCTGTTGGCGGAGTTGTTGTTCCGTGAGGAGTTGTTCGCTCTCGTCGAGAATACACATTAAGATTTGATCCGGAGCAATAAACACATACTCCACCCGGAGGTACAAATTTAAGCGAATAAATTGCAATCGCTGACTGTTCGAGACCTCCCGTTTGAGGCAATTTTCTAGGTGGTGGTAGAGGGTGGGTAACGCAGCAAAAATTTTCTGGGGTCGTTGCCCAAGATTCAAAGAAGGCTGCTGGAGTGCTTGGCTATTGAACCGTGCCGCCGCCGGATTAAAGTCCGATAAATAAAGCTCTCCCTCAATGGCTTGCCAACGGTAGCAGGGAAGGGGCAACGAAAAATATTCTTGGTACTGTTGACTGTATTGGTGATCGTATTGCTCTTTGAGCTGATGGTATTGCTGGAGTGCCTCTCGATATTGGTTGGCGAGATGATCTTTTTCACGTTCTAAAGTTTCGATCTGGGCCGCTTGATTTTCTAACAGGGCGATCGCCTGACCATAGGCCTCAATTAACCACGCAAAACTGCCGATTCCCCTCGGTGGTTGCCCCCCTTGATTTGACGATTCATTAACCATAAAGTCTCTATTCCTAATCCAACGTTCCTTCTGTTTTTGTTACACAATCTGCTCTGATGTTGTCTATGGGGGGCACGTGCGAGAAGAGCTAAAAATGAAGCAACAAAAAGAGGACTTCTCCGTACTGGCTGTTAGCAATTGCCTAGGGGAGAAATTTGATCCCATCGCCGTTTTCTAGAGGTAGACCCTTAACCTGAGATAGAAGCAGCCTTTCTATCCTACCAAATTTCCTTTGTTTTCTCGGAAGAATCAAGGATTGATCGGCCTAAGATTACGGCTTTTCTAGGGGACTCTTTTTTGAAGGGATAATGCAGACTGAGATAATTTAAACTACTGAGGAGCGCCAATATCAACTAGATAAAATCATTTCTAAATAATTGGTGGGCTTGAGCCAAAAGGGGCGATCGCCCTATCAAAGAAATTGAGTATTTAAACTTATTAATTGCCCCATTTCCCTGCAATGACCTGGGTATAATGAAGCTAAAGAAGCAATGCCGTAACCGCCATCGGGTTCAACGTTTAAAATAGGGGATTCCGCTGTTCAACCAGCAGTTGAGTCGAAATTAACCTGGGGTGATGTGCCATGTTTTCGCTGAGCAACCGTGATCGCGTTCTGGTCGTGGATGATTCGCCGGATAATTTATTGTTGATCCAGAGCATTTTAGAAGATGAAGATTTAGACCTGGTGACGGTTAATAACGGCCAAAAAGCCCTGGAGCTTGTGGCACAGCAGCCTTTTCATCTGATCTTGCTCGATGTGATGATGCCCCACATGGATGGCTTCGAGATTACACGGCACATTCGTAACGACCCCGACATCCCTTACATTCCTATCCTGTTGATCACTGCCCATGCCCAACCGAGTGTTGCCCTAGGTTTGGATATCGGTGCTGATGATTTTATCCGCAAACCCGTGGAGATTGATGAACTGATTGCCCGGGTGCGATCGCTGCTGCGGTTTAAACATACCGTTGATGAGAAAAATATGATTGTCCGGCAGCGGGAAGACTTTGCCTCTCGGTTGACCCACGATATGCGTACTCCCTTGATTGCGGCGGATCGGATGCTCAATCTCCTTTTGCAGGGGGCTTTGGGGGAACTGTCGGAAGCAATGCAAGAGGTTTTACGCACCATGTCCCGCAGTAATGCCAATCTGTTGGAGATGGTGAACAATATTTTGGAGGTTTATCGCTACGAATCCGAGCGGAAAACATTCTATTTTAGTCGGGTGGATCTCAAGACCGTGATTACCAATGTGCTTGAGGAATTACGTCCCCTCGCCCAGGAAAAACAACTGCAACTCCAGGGGGAACTCCCCGAAGTCCCCGTGTGGCTCGAAGGCGATCGCCTGGCCGTGCATCGCGTCTTAGTGAACCTGGTGAGCAACGCCATTAAATTTACCGATCAAGGCCACGTCACTGTTAAATTGACCCCAGTTGATCAAGAGCAAGTGCAAATTCAAGTAATCGACACGGGGAGCGGCATTAGCCCGGAAGATCAATTAGAAATCTTTGAGCGATTCCGTCAAGGCAAGCATTACAACGGGGGCAGCGGTCTGGGGCTACACCTTTCAAAACTGATCCTCGAAGCCCACCAAGGCCAGATTAGTCTCACCTCCCGTCTCCAGGAAGGTAGTACCTTTACAATCACCTTGCCCCTCTCCCAAACCCCTGTCCAAAGCGAGGAAAAAAAAGTTGTATGATTGAAGCTCTGCACAGAATATTATTGGCGTACTTGAGCAATTCAGTTCTATGAGCAAAGGCACTCTTTTTGATAAGGTTTGGGACTTACACACCGTTAAAGTTTTACCCTCTGGCCAAACGCAACTATTTATCGGACTGCACCTGATCCATGAAGTGACCAGTCCCCAGGCCTTTGCCATGCTCAGAGACCGCAATCTCCAGGTCATGTATCCAGAACGCACGGTCGCTACGGTGGATCACATTGTCCCGACGGAAAATCAAGCGCGACCCTTTGCGGATCCCCTCGCCGAAGCGATGATGCAAGAACTGGAGAAAAATACGGCTACTAACAAAATTCGTTTTTATAATGTCGGCTCCGGAGGCCAGGGGATTGTCCATGTGATTGCCCCAGAACAGGGATTAACTCAACCGGGCATGACCGTTGCTTGTGGCGATTCTCACACTTCTACCCACGGCGCTTTTGGGGCGATCGCCTTTGGCATTGGGACTTCCCAAGTGCGAGATGTACTCGCCTCCCAAACCCTAGCTCTGGCAAAATTGAAAGTTCGTAAAATCGAAGTAAATGGCGATCTCCAGCCCGGAGTTTATGCAAAAGATGTAATCCTACATATTATCCGCAAACTGGGCGTTAAAGGGGGCGTCGGCTACGCCTATGAATATGCCGGGACGACCTTTGAAAAAATGTCCATGGAAGAGCGGATGACGGTTTGTAATATGTCCATCGAAGGGGGCGCCCGCTGCGGCTATGTCAACCCCGATTCAGTAACCTATGACTATTTGAAAGACCGTCCCTTTGCGCCCAAGGGAGAAGCCTGGGAAAAGGCGATCGCCTGGTGGGATAGTCTCCGCAGTGAAGCCGACGCCGAATATGACGATGTGGTCACCTTTGACGCGGCAGACATTGCCCCCACCGTCACCTGGGGGATTACGCCGGGTCAGGGCATTGGCGTTGATGAATCGGTGCCGACCCCAGAAATGATGGCCGAAGATGAACAGGCGATCGCCGCTGAAGCTTACAAGTATATGCAGCTTCAACCAGGTCAAGCGATCCAAGGCACCAAAATTGATGTCTGCTTTATTGGTAGTTGCACCAATGGTCGCTTGAGTGATCTCCAGGAAGCCGCTAAATATGCCAAAGGCCATCACGTTGCTCCGGGAGTAAAAGCCTTTGTCGTGCCCGGTTCTGAGCAAGTGAAACAACAGGCTGAGGCCGAGGGACTTGACCACATTTTTACCGAAGCAGGCTTTGAATGGCGGGAACCCGGCTGCTCCATGTGTCTCGCCATGAACCCCGATAAGCTCGAAGGCAACCAGATCAGCGCCTCTTCTTCGAACCGCAACTTTAAAGGACGACAGGGTTCTGCGACGGGGCGCACCCTACTCATGAGTCCGGCGATGGTTGTTGCTGCCGCTGTGACGGGTCAAGTCACCGATGTGCGCACCCTCAACTAAATTATTTCTTCCCCCAAGGTTACTCTTTCTCCGAAGATAATACCCTCCGCCTTCAGCACCTCCCCTCATCAAAGTCAATTTTTTAAGGGGCTAGGGGAGGGTTATTGAGTAACTGTGGAGTTAAGCAAAAAAAAGAGCCCTATCCCTACTGGAACAGGACTCAAATTCCAGCTAGCTTAGGGAATAAACCCTAAGACTGGCGGGAGTTTCAACTTAGGCGTTAACTGCAGTTTTTGCTGCGAGTTCACCGCTGGCATATTTCTTCGCAAACTCATCTAAGGGGATTTGCTTGATCTTGCTAGCGTTACCAGCACACCAGAATTGCTGATAGCGATCGCTACAAACCTGCTTCATGTACTTGATCGAGGGCTTGAGGAAGTGACGGGGATCGAAGTTCTTCGGATCCTTCATCGCTGCTTCACGAATTGCCGCAGTGATCGCCAGACGGTTGTCAGTGTCGATGTTGACTTTACGCACACCGCTCTTAATACCCTTTTGAATTTCTTCTACGGGTACACCATAGGTTTCAGGAATGGCACCACCGTACTCGTTAATCATGTCGAGCCACTCTTGGGGTACAGAGGAAGAACCGTGCATTACCAAGTGGGTGTTGGGGAGTTTCGCGTGGATTTCAGCGATCCGGCTAATGGCGAGGATTTCACCAGTGGGCTTCCGGGTAAATTTGTAAGCACCGTGGCTGGTCCCGATCGCTACAGCAAGGGCATCTACTTGGGTACGCTCAACGAATTCGACAGCTTCGTCGGGATCGGTTAGAAGTTGTTCTTTGCTGAGAGCGCCTTCAAAACCGTGGCCGTCTTCTGCTTCACCCATCCCTGTTTCGAGGGAGCCAAGGCAGCCGAGTTCCCCTTCGACGGAAGCACCAACGGAGTGGGCCACTTTCACAACTTCAGCAGTCACACTGACGTTGTAGTCAAAGCTCGCGGGGGTTTTGGCATCGGCTTCGAGGGAACCGTCCATCATCACAGAGGTGAAACCGTTACGGATCGCAGAATAACAGGTGGCAGGGCTGTTGCCGTGATCCTGGTGCATCGCAACGGGGATATGGGGGTAGGTTTCCACGGCGGCAAGCACGAGGTGACGGAGGAAGTTTTCCCCGGCATAACTACGGGCACCACGGGACGCTTGGAGAATTACGGGGCTATCGGTCTCATCAGCAGCCTGCATGATGGACAGAATCTGTTCCATGTTGTTGACGTTAAACGCAGGAATGCCATAACTATTTTCTGCAGCGTGATCTAAGAGCAAACGCATTGGGACGAGAGCCATAGATGTCCTCCTATCTTACTTGCTTATTTTATTCGTGATTTTGTCAAGAAAATTAATTCTCTTATCTGACAATCTTAAGATACATTCACCCTTTTGACGAATGCTTTTGTTGAGTTTTGGCGATCGCCTTTATTGTTTGGGATTTCTTATCACTGGGTTTAACCCCACTAATTATGCACAAGGATGACCGAAAAATATTGGTATTTCCCAGGGCGATCGCCCGACAATTCACTGTCCCATTTGATGCGACATAGAGTTTTCTTTGGGAAAACTTTCCATGGTTCAATTTGGCTTAATAACGTTTCAAGGCCCGCGCCATTTCCCGGCTATCCTGGCGACGTTTAATCGTTTCGCGTTTATCGTGGAGCTTTTTCCCACGGCCAAGCCCCAGACTGACTTTTACTAAGCTGCCCTTGAGATACATTTTTAAAGGAATCAGCGTCAATCCCTTTTGTTCTAGTTGACCGATCAAGCGGCGAATTTCTTTACGGTGCAACAGCAATTTGCGATCGCGCTTGGGTTCATGGTTAAAGTACTGGCCACTGGCAGTATATGGCGAAATATGCACATTGAGCAGCCAGGCCTCGTTATTGCGAATTAACACATAACCGTCCCCTAGGTTCACCTTGCCCGCCCGCACCGATTTAACCTCCGTTCCCTGGAGCTGAATCCCGGCCTCTAAGGTTTCGAGGATTTCATACTGGAAACGGGCTTTGCGATTATCACTAATGATTTTGATCGGTTTTTTGGTGTCTGCCATAGGGTTTTGAACAACTGCGGAACAAGAAATATGTAATCTCTAATCCTAACAAATTCCCCGAAACCCCTGATCCCTTTCCCGTTAGGCGCTTAATGAACCGCAATGGTCAGCAAAAGTGCCTGATCAGCCCATCGTTGTCGATACAAGTTTTTTAATTCGCGCAGGCAACACACCCTTCTGATCCCTCTTTAAAATCATCTTTTTGTACGGTGCGGATATAGTAAATTGCCTTGCAACCTTCAGCCCAAGCCAGCATCAAGATTTCAAAAATATCCTTTGCTTTTAAGGCCCGTTCTGGTTCGTTCGGGAAATAAATGCCTTGGTTGAGATTGAAAATCAATTCCATTGAGATGCCCGTATCGATCCACTTTTGCATCGTCGCAACGGCTTTGACCACAAGACGCTGATCCATGCTTTTGTTTTCTTGGTAGAACCAGAAAGATTTACCGATAAACGGTGGCGCAATGGGAACGGTGCCTTTTGCCCATTTGTCATAGAAAAATTTGCTGTAGGTCGGCAAAATACTGGCGCTGCAACCCTGGACGAGGGAAGAAGAAGTATTGGGGGCGATCGCTGTGATGTGGCTATTGCGGATCCCGTACTTTTGTACGTCTTCACTGAGGCGTTCCCAGCGGTCTACTGCGTGGGCATTTTCCCGATACCAAGTAATCGGTTTCGCGCCAATCAGATGTCCCTTACTCCACTCACTACCCGGAAACCCAGGGTAAGCGCCCCGTTCTTGGGCGAGGTTTACAGAGGTGCGGGTGCAGTAGTAGCCAATGTCTTCAAAGAGACGATCAATGGCCTCAATATTTTTATAGGAAAGCTTATTTTTCGCGAGCCAATCTGCCAAACCCATCGCCCCTACGCCAATGGTGCGGTAACGCTGGTTATGGATACTGCTGTCTTCAAAGGGAGTGTTGGTAATTTCGATGGTGTTATCAAGGATGCGCACCGCCACTTCGCAGGCATCGGCCAGTTCATCAGCTTCAATATTCGCCAAATTTAAAGAGTCCAGATTACAGGTATGGGCGAGCTGACCCGGCACCACATTGGAAAAAGATTCGACGCACAAATTGACCCCAGGAATGTAGCCCTCGTGTTGGTTCGGGTTGGCGCGGTTGATGGTGTCTTTAAAGGCGATGTAGGGCATCCCGGTTTCGATCTGCGATCGCATAATTTCCTTAAACAGGTGCCGGGCATCGACTTTTTTGTAGAGCTTAATGTCTTGGTCGAGGCTTGCTTCGATTTGACGGTAGGCCGCGTCGAATTTTTCGCCCCAGAGGGCCGCGAGATCAATGCCGAGATTTTCTTTAACTTCGTAGGGATCCACCAAAGTCCAAGCTTCTTTGTGTTGTACCCGCCGCATGAACTCATCGGTGACTACCAGTTGGGGAAAGACATCGTAGGCTTTGCGCCGCTGATCGCCGTTTTCGGTCTGCATTTCGAGAAATTCTGGCACATCTAAATGCCACACATCGAGGGAAACGGTAATCGCCCCGGCGCGGCGGCCCCCCTGATTAACGGCGATCGCCGTATCGTTGAGCAGTTTAATCCAAGGGATAACGCCCCCGGAAGCATTGGCCTTGCCCATCACGCGGCTACCCGTGGCGCGGATCCGACTAACATTACAGCCGACCCCGCCGCCATTTTTCGAGATCCGGGCCGCATTGGTGATTTCGCGGAAAATACTTTCGAGGTTGTCTTCCATGCCAATGATGAAGCAGGAAGAAAGGGAGCCATTGGGAATCCGCAGGTTGGCGAGGATCGGCGTTGCTAAGGAAATCTGCCGCTGGGCGATCGCCTCGTAGAATTTTTTCGCCCACTTGAGCCGATTTTCTGGTTTTTCCGGGAGAGCAAGGAGAAGGGCGCAAGTTAAAAAGGCTTCCTGGGGCAATTCATCATCCAGCAGATAACGCTTGGTGAGCAGCACCGCTCCGGCATAGTCATAGTCCATATCCCAATCGGGATTGATCCAGCCATTGGCAATTTCTAGCTCCGCCGCACTGTATTGCAATAGCCGCTCATCGTAGGCTTTTGCGGCTACTTTATCCGCCACGAGCTGGGGATATTGACCATACTGATAACCACGCGCCACGAGGGTATCTTTCCACAGACTCCAAATGTGCAACCGACCCGCCACATAACGCCAGTCCGGTTCTTCGGGACTGCACATCTCCAGGGCACATTGAATTAAATTTTCTTGAATTTCGCGGGTGGTAACCCCATCTTTGAGGCGCGTTTTTAGCCCGGCTTCCAGTTCGATGGTGTTGGCTTCTAAATCTTGACAGGCCCACTGCACCACGTTGCGAATTCTGGTGACATCGAGGGGAGCCCGTTTGCCACTCCGTTTGATCACATAGGTCTGGGGTTTCGTCGGTGTTACCGCCCTGGAAGCAGAGTAGGTAGCCGTAGCGCTGGGGGTGCTTCTGGAGAGGGCAGTATCTTGACGGAGATCCATAGGGCAGATGGGATTAATGGGGTGAAGTGACAAAAAAATCCTGTTCAGAGATAGCACCATATTTATGGTGAAAAACAGGAAGCCTGCATATACTAACACTAGATAAGCTTGGGAAACAAATAATTTTTTTACAGAAATTTTTAGTCAATTTAGGGTATCTGCGCTAGGAAACGTTAGGAGAAGATCCGCCATTTTCTGTCCTCTTTGCGGCGATCGCCAATCGCTGAGGGGACTCCCTTACAATGGCAAGGGTACAAAACTTTTTCTGACCCTGACGACTTTGTTTGACCAAGAACGCCTCCTCTTTGATCCTGTAACACCGACGGCCAACGCGATCCCCTTGATTTTTGCCTTTCCGAATACCTACACCGTGGGGATTACGAGCTTGGGCTATCAATTGGTATGGGCAAAATTTAGCCAACGGCCCGATGTGGATGTGCGTCGTTTATTCACAGATTTAGAGGAAAAACTGCCGTCTCAGCCAGAAATTGTCGGCTTTTCTTTTTCTTGGGAACTGGATTACACAAATCTCTTGAGCTTGTTAGAAAAACTAAAAATTCCGCTGCGGGCAGCCGAGCGTGACGAACAGCATCCCCTTGTGTTTGGGGGGGGGTCGGTATTGAGTGCCAACCCTGAACCCTTTGCGGACTTTTTTGACGTGATTCTCCTGGGAGACGGGGAAAATCTCCTGGATGAATTTATCGATCAGTATCAAAAAATGCGCCAAGGCGATCGCCAAAGCAAATTACGTCACCTCGCCCAAACGCCGGGGATCTATGTGCCTAGTCTGTACGAAGTAACCTACCGGGAGCCAACGGGGGAAATCGAAACCATTCGTCCCAAATATCCTGATATTCCCGAAAGTGTTGAAAAGCAAACTTACCGGGGGAATACCCTCTCGGCCTCGACGGTGGTGACGGAAAAAGCCGCCTGGGAAAATATCTACATGGTAGAAGTGGTGCGTAGTTGCCCAGAGATGTGCCGCTTTTGCCTCGCTAGCTATGTCACCTTGCCCTTCCGGACGGCCAATTTAGAGCAGTCCTTGATCCCGGCCATTGAGCGGGGCCTTAAGGTTACGGATCGCCTTGGTTTGCTCGGTGCTTCCGTGACCCAACACCCGGAATTTGAACAACTATTAGACTACCTTTCTCAACCCCAGTATGCCGATGTGCGTTTGAGTATTGCCTCGGTACGGACGAATACCGTCACAGAAAAACTGGCCCGGACTCTTGCGGCACGGGATACCCGTTCAATCACAATCGCCGTAGAAAGTGGTTCGGAACGGCTCCGGGAGATTGTCAATAAAAAGCTCACCAACGACGAAATTATTACCGCAGCAGTGAACGCAAAAGCCGGTGGCCTCAAGGGGATTAAATTCTATGGCATGGTGGGCATTCCAGGGGAAGAGATGGCCGATGTGGAAGCAACCATTGCGATGATGCAGGCTGTGAAAAAAGCGGCCCCAGGCTTGCGTTTAACCCTCGGTTGCAGCACTTTTGTCCCCAAGGCCCATACGCCTTTCCAGTGGTTTGGAGTAAACCCAGCGGCCAAAAAACGGCTGCAATTCCTCCAAAAGCATCTCCGCTCCCAGGGGATAGAGTTCCGGCCCGAAAGCTATAACTGGTCTGTGATTCAGGGGTTGCTTTCCAGAGGCGATCGCCGTCTCTCTAGCCTTTTAGAATTAACCAGGGATTACGGTGATACCCTCGGCAGCTACAAGCGGGCCTTTAAGGAACTGAAAGGCAAAATTCCCCCCCTAGATTTCTATGTGCATCAGGATTGGGCGACAACTCAGGTCTTACCCTGGCAGCATTTGAATACGGCGATCCCCAAGACCACCATCGAAAAACATTTCCAAACGGCAGCAGTGCTCCTCCAGGTTTAACCCGAATAACTAAAACTGAAGTAAGTCGGCGATCGCCTTCCCAGGATCCGGCTGTTTTACAAGGGATTCGCCGATTAACACTGCCTTGGCCCCGGCTTCTTTGACAAACTGGAGATCCAGGGGCGTATGTAAGCCCGATTCACTGACAACGCGGACACCCTTAGCCTGGAGTTCAGCGCGACGACTTTCCAGCAACATGGTGGTTGTTTCCAAATCGACGGAAAAATCTTCTAAATTGCGATTATTGATCCCCACGAGGCTCACCCCCTCGATGGCGAGGACGCGATCAAGTTCCGCGAGGGTATGGACTTCCACCAGGGCGGTCATCCCTAAGCTGCGGATAATTTTGACGAAATAGGCGAGGTCTTGGTCACTGAGGATCGCGGCGATCAAGAGAACCGCGTCGGCACCATGGCTGCGGGCCTTAAAGATTTGGTAGGGATAAATAATAAATTCTTTGCAGAGCAAGGGGAGATCTACCGCATCGCGCACGAGGCTCAGGTTTTCGAAGCTGCCCTGGAAAAACTTGTTATCGGTGAGGACTGAGAGGCAACTGGCTCCCCCGGCGGCATAACTTTTGGCGATCGCCACAGGGTCAAAATCTTCCCGAATTACCCCCTTACTAGGCGAGGCTTTTTTTACTTCGGCGATGAGGGCTGGCTGGGTCTTGCCGTGGACTAAGGCCCCCAGAAAATCTTTTGCGGGCGGCACCGTTGTGACCCGCTGGCGTAGCTCTAGCAGAGAAACCTTATCGCGTAGTTGCTCCACTTCTTTTTCTTTATGCCAAACAATTTCTTCCAGGATATGCTGGGGTTTGGCATCGGGCACCGCCACTTGGTACTGCAAGATGCTGACGTTAACGGGACGGCTGGGGTGGAGACGACGGATTTGCACAGTCATAGATTTGCTGGGGATGAAAAAGCAACCCCTAGGGGCTGCTCCTGTCAAAAACAAAGGGTAATTTACGCGAAAAGCAGTAGAGATAAAGACTTATTTCTTCGTTTGCATATTGCGGAGTTGGTTCAGGGCAGCCGCAGCAATGTTAAAGATTGCCCAAGAGCCAGCGATGATTACGGGAGCTAAAACAACAACAACTCGCCAATCCATGGTTTGATTCCTCTCAGTTAAAAAATGATGATAAACAAAGTTTTTCAATTCTATACTAATAACCCATTAAGCTCCTTTTTCCAAGGGTTGCAAGAAGATCCCCAGGGGGGTGTCTGACCGGGGCGATCGCCGCTCAAAATCGAGCAAAAGACCAGGGATCGGTTAGGGTAAATGGAGCAATTTTTCTGGAATTTAGGTGTGGTAATGGTCGCTTTGCAACAGTGGTTTACCCTGATGATCGCCCAATGGCTGATCCTTTGGCCCTGGCTTTTTGTGGGGGTATGTCTCTCGACGGTGGCTTTAATTTTTACGCCCCGTCCCTGGTGGGAAAAAGTTCTTCCCCAAAGCGCCTGGTTACAATTACTGGCTGGTCTTGGCCTCGGCTTTATCCTACCTGTGGGTCAAGTGGGTGGGCTGCCCCTCCTGCGACGGCTCCTATGGCAATCCGGCTCCTCGGCGGGGGCGATCGCCTTTTGGTTGGGGACTGTTTCCCTGAGTCCCTTTGTGCTCGCTAAATTCTGGCAGCAGCTACCTGGACGGGGGGGGCTCCTGTTGTTCTATGGCAGCCTGAGCCTAGGGATTTTGCTTTTAATTGCCAGTATTTTTGCGGGAGCGCGTCAACAGCGCAGTTACCAACAGGGAGATCTAGACACTTTTTTGTATCCGGCGATCGCCCGCCCCAGTTCCCACCGCATTCCCAATACTCAACCAGAAACCCTGGCGCCACCGACTAAACTCACGATTCTGCCCACTTCTCGCCGATTTCGATCCCTTATGGCGAGCCAAAACCTTATGCAAGAACTGCTGGAATGGTCGGTCTGGCTCCTGATCGCCTGTGGTGTGATGGCTTATGGCCAAGTCCTTTTCCCCCTAGAAACATTACTCAGCCACGGTATGACGGGTCTGTTTGGCGCGGGGATCTTGTACGCCGTTCAACCGACACAAATGGCGGCGATCGCCGATCTGATCTTAGGGAATAATAGCCCTGGTGTTGCCCTTGGCTTTCTCCTGACTGGGACTTTCTTCAATGGCATCACCCTAATTTTGTTGATTAATGTTGTCCGCTGGCGGGCCTATTTTTATCTCAGTCTGCTTTTGGGGTTGACCCTCCTGGCCCTGGATCTATGGCTGAATTTTTATGTTTTTTAATCTTTTGTAAGTGCCTACTTTTAGTGGCCCAAAGAAAAATCACGTTCCCCCAGATCTCCCAAATTGGGTGATATCGTTAGAGACAAGAAGCAAAGCGCTTCTCCTGGCAGATTAAACAGCTTAATCTAAACAATAGAAAAAAGAGGTGAAAACGCTGTTCCAAACTACGTCTGTCCATCCATATCCAAAAGCAATAATCCTCACGAACATTCGCTATTTTCCAGAGTGCTGAACAGGGGAGTTTGATCAAGGCTAGTTCTTTGGCAGCTCCAAGATTTTCTGAAATAGATTCGGAAAAGCAAGCTTGAGTATTCGGACTGGATTCTTGTTTTTGTCATGAACTCTCTGTTACACATTCGTTTATCAACTGCACATTCTCTAAGCTCACAGTTTGTGGGCTTTTTTTGTGGGGAGAAAGCCAAGGACAGATCAATTTATTGGTTGTAGCGGCGTCCCCGGAGATTTTCTTTTATCTTTAAGGATGCATTCTGTTTAGATTTTTGCGACGTAATCCATGGCCTACCCCTCGATTCATCCTGACACCATCGAAGAAATTCGCGCCAAGGTTGATATTGCGGAGGTGGTATCTGATTATGTGGTGCTTAAAAAGCGGGGCAAGGATTTACTGGGGCTTTGTCCATTCCATGATGAGAAGACCCCCAGTTTTACGGTGAGTCCGACGAAGCAATTCTATCACTGTTTTGGCTGTGGGGCAGGGGGCAATGCGATCAAGTTTTTGATGGAAATCAATAAGTCTCCCTTTGCCCAGGTGGTGCTGGACTTGGCCCAACGGTATCAAGTCCCGGTCAAAACCCTCGAACCAGAACAGCACCAAGAGATCCAGCGGGAACTGTCCCTCAAGGAGCAGCTCTACGAAATTGTGGCGATCGCCAATGATTTTTATCAATATTCCCTGCGGCAACCGGAAGGGCAAACGGCCTTAGCTTATGTCCGCGAGCAACGGCGATTAACGGAAGCAACGATTCAAAACTTCGGCCTGGGCTATGCGCCGGGGGGCTGGGATACCCTCTACCACTACCTTGTGGAACAAAAGCGCTATCCCATCGATTTGGTCGAAAAAGCAGGCTTAATTAAACCACGCCAGTCTGGGAACGGCCATTATGATCAGTTCCGCGATCGCCTGATGATCCCGATCTACGATGTCCAGGGTCGGGCGATCGCCTTTGGCAGCCGCACCCTCACGAACGAAGAACCGAAATATCTCAACTCCCCAGAAACGCCCTTATTTGATAAGAGCCGGACTTTATTCGCCCTCGACCAAGCAAAGGGGGCGATCGCCAAACAGGATGCTGCCGTGGTCGTAGAAGGCTATTTCGATGCGATCGCCCTCCACGCAGCGGGTTTTGACAATGTGGTGGCTTCCCTCGGCACTGCCTTTACCCAGGGGCAGATTAAACAACTGCTGCGCTACACCGATTCCAAGCAAATTATTTTTAACTTTGACGCGGACAAAGCGGGGATCAAAGCCACCCAACGTACCCTCACAGAAATCGAACCCCTAATTTACAGTGGCCAGGCCCAGGTGCGGATCCTCAATCTCCCTGGGGGCAAGGATGCGGACGAGTTTTTGCAAACAGACCAAGGCCCGGCGCAGTATCAAACGGCCCTTACAACGGCGCCCCTCTGGCTCGATTGGCAACTGGAGCAAATTTTGCTGGGCCAAGATGTCACCCAAGCCGACCAATTCCAAGGGGTGATTAAACAAATGATTCGCCTGATCGCCAAAATTGATCATCCGAGTTTTCGGAGCCACTACATTGCTAAAGCCAGTGAACTCATTAATCACGAAGATTCCCACTACAAAAAACAATTGGAAGCGACCCTCCTAACCCAGGTAAACCGTTTCCGCAAAGCCCAAGCCCGGAATCCGACGGCGATCCCGGAGGTGCAACCAGAGGCGATCGCCCTTTCGTCCCAAACCATTGCCCTCGCCCAGGCCGAAGAATTGCTGCTAAGGATCTATCTCCACAGTCCGGCCCAGCGTCACCCCATCGAAGCGCGCCTCGCCGAAAAGGAAGTGATGTTTAGCCTGTCCCACCACCGTTGGCTCTGGCAACAAATCCTTGAAACGCCCCTGGAAATCAAACAAAACCATGTCCATAATCAATTGTTGGGCCGGATGCTCGATATTTTGACCCACCACCCCGAACGGATGCATAGCCTTGGTTCTTTGCTCTACCTCACCGAAACCACCGAAATCGATGTGCGTCGGGCAACTTTGAATATCCATGCGGCGATCGCCACCCTCGAACACGTCAACTGGACCCAGCATCGCCGTTATTGTCAAGAGAAATGGCAAGGCCTCGATCCCCAGCACCCGGATTTTGCCTATTACCTGCGGGAATTTGAACAGGCCGACCGCAAACTGAAGGCGATCGCCCAGGAACGGCAATTTTCCCACCTGGAGATCCTCCACTACGAAACATAACTCGCCCCATTCCCACAATGGAAAGAACAGAAACTGATACCATGAGAGCTTGCAGATAGCCATGCTTTTATATCCTAAATTTTATGAGTACCCCATCCGGTCTAATTGCGCCCCACGGTGGCCAATTAATTAACCGCATCGCCTCCGACGCCGAGAAGCAAGAATTCCTCGCCCAAGGCGATCGCCTGCCCCGTATCACCCTCGATGCCCGCGCCCAATCCGACCTCGAAATGATTGCCATCGGTGGCTTCAGTCCCCTCAAGGGTTTTATGGAGCAAAAAGACTACGAACTCGTAGTTGAAGAAATGCACCTCAGCAATGGCCTGCCCTGGTCTGTGCCTGTCACCCTCTCCGTTTCCGAAGAAATTGCTGATCCCCTTAAAGAAGGCAATTGGGTACGCCTTGATGATCCCAACGGTCGCTTTATTGGTGTCCTCGAACTGACCGAAAAATACCACTACAATAAAGCCCACGAAGCGATCAACGTCTACCGCACCGACGAAGAAAAACACCCCGGTGTCAAAGTGGTCTACGAACAGGGTGCTGTAAATCTCGCTGGCCCCGTCTGGTTACTCGAACGGGATGATCACCCCCTTTTCCCCAAATATCAAATTGATCCCGCCGCCTCCCGGGCCGCTTTCCAAGAGCGCGGCTGGAAAACCGTAGTGGGCTTCCAAACCCGGAACCCGATCCACCGTGCCCACGAATACATCATCAAATGTGCCCTCGAAACCGTCGATGGTCTATTCCTCCATCCCCTCGTTGGCGCAACCAAGAGCGATGATATCCCGGCTGATGTGCGGATGCGTTGCTACGAAATCATGCTGGAAAACTATTTCCCCCAAGAGCGTGTGATTTTGGCAATTAATCCTTCAGCGATGCGTTATGCTGGCCCCCGTGAAGCCATTTTCCACGCCCTAATCCGGAAAAACTACGGTTGTACCCATTTCATCGTTGGTCGTGACCATGCCGGTGTTGGCGATTACTACGGCACCTACGATGCTCAAAAGATCTTTGATGAGTTTGATCCCCAAGCCCTGGGCATTACCCCGATGAAATTTGAACACGCCTTCTTCTGTAAGAAAACAGAACAGATGGCGACCTCGAAAACCAGTCCCAGTGGCCCCGAAGATCGGATCCACCTCTCTGGGACGAAGGTTCGGGAAATGCTCCGTCGTGGAGAATTACCACCGCCACAGTTTTCCCGTCCCCTCGTTGCGGCTGAACTTGCGAAAGCGATGCATGATTAATTGCTGAATTGCTAATTTTTTAAGAAAAAACAAAACCTCCTTTTCGTAATGATGAGGAGGCTTTTTGTCTGGTTTTGAAAATGCCAATTAAATATCGAGATCGTCCATGTTGAGTTTGGGGGCATTCATCTCGATAAATTCTCGTCGGGGGGCAACGCGATCGCCCATTAAAACCGTAAAGATTCGATCCGCTTCCGCCGCATCCTCAATTTCTACCCGCTTGAGGGTGCGAGTTTCTGGATTCATGGTGGTATCCCAAAGCTGTTGGGGCATCATTTCCCCCAGACCCTTGAAGCGCTGAATATTATATTTCGCGTTGTCAGGAAGCTGGCTAATTTGATCTTGCAGTTCGCGATCGCTGTAACAGTAGGCGTGATTTTTACCCCGTTCCAGCTTATAGAGGGGAGGGCAGGCAATGTAAATGTAACCCTGATCAACCAGTTCTCGCTGATAGCGATAGAAGAAGGTTAATAGGAGTGTCCGAATGTGCGCTCCATCCACGTCCGCGTCGGTCATGATCACCACCCGATGGTAACGGAGTTTTTCTGGGTTAAATTCTTCCCCTTTAATCCCCAAGCCCAACGCTGTGATCAGAGACTGAATTTCATTATTTTTATAGATTTTGGCGTCATCCGTTTTCTCAATATTGAGGATTTTTCCCCGCAACGGCAAAATGGCTTGGAAGGCGCGATCTCGGCCCTGTTTCGCACTACCGCCCGCAGAATCCCCTTCCACTAAATAAATTTCTGTCTTAGCCGGATCCCGCTCACTACAATCGGCTAATTTACCGGGGAGCAAAGAAGACTCTAAAACCGATTTACGGCGCACCAATTCCCGCGCCCGCCGTGCCGCTTCCGCCGCCTTAAAGGCTTGAATAGCTTTCTCTAAAATCGCATCAACGACATTTAAATTAAATTCAAAATATTCCGTTAACACCTCACCCACAAAGGAATCAACAATCCCCCGCACTTCGGAGTTGCCGAGTTTCGTTTTCGTTTGCCCTTCAAATTCTGGATCGGGCACTTTAACCGAAATTACCGCCGTTAACCCTTCGCGAATATTTTCACCCGCTAAATTTGAATCATTATCCTTAAGCTTATTGCGTTTGCGAGCAACGGTATTCATCGTGCGGGTGAGGACACTTTTTAAACCTTCGAGGTGTGTCCCGCCATCAACGGTGCGAATATTGTTGGCAAAGCCCAGGAGGTTATCGCTATAGGCATCGGTACACCATTGCAAGGCTACTTCTAGCTGGACACCGTTCTTTTCCCCGGTGACATAAATGATTTCTTCGTGGAGGGGCGATTTTTCGCGGTTCATGTAGGCGACATATTCTTTGATGCCTCCTTCATAAAAATAAGTATTGCTGGCCTGTTTTTCGGAGCGATGATCCGTAAAGACGATTCTGACGCCAGCATTTAGATATGCCAGTTCCCGCAGGCGTCCGGCGAGGGTATTGTAATCAAAAACAGTAGTTTCAGTGAAAATTTTCGCATCGGGCAAAAAGCAAACGGATGTTCCCGATAAATGCTGCGGGGCTGGGGCTTCGGCGAGTTCGCCTTGGGGGACGCCCCGTTCGTACCGTTGTTTGTAGGTGGTTTCGTCGCGCCAAACGGTAACTTCGACCCATTCGGAGAGGGCATTAACCACAGAAACGCCGACCCCATGCAGACCACCGGAGACTTTATAGCCGCCTGCGCCAAATTTTCCGCCCGCATGGAGCACGGTCATCACGGTTTCGAGGGCTGATTTTCCGGTACTGGGGTGCACATCAACGGGAATGCCACGCCCATTGTCGGTAACAGTAACGGAGCCATCAACATTAATTTCAACGTTAATTTCTGTGCAGTATCCGGCAAGGGCTTCATCGACGGAGTTATCAACCACTTCATAAACGAGGTGATGTAAGCCACGGGGACCAGTGGTGCCGATGTACATTCCGGGACGTTTGCGGACAGGTTCTAATCCTTCGAGAACCTGGATCTGCTGGGCACTGTAATTACTGGTCATGGACGAACTCCGAATTTTGGGCGTAAAAACTCTGTAGCCTGTTTTTGGGTTAAATCAGGCAAAAATTATACCATAAAAGGCTTCTGGGAGGAGTGGGCTGAATTTGCGGCAAGATTTACCAAGGGGGTGGAGCGGGGATTTTGCGGCCTAAAAAAATATATGGAAATTAAGCAAAAAATAAACTCGGGGCGATCGCCATAAAAAGACTCAATGAAGCGGGAAGAAATTAGTACGCCTATTTCACAATTTTAGCGCAGGGGCGAGGGATCAGAAAAAATGTTTGGGAGCTAGAAGATGTTGAGATGTTGGGGTTGTTCGGCGGCGGCAATAAGGCGATCGCACCCAGATTTGGGGGCGGCCCAGCGGTAATGACATTCCTTTGGGTTGCCCCAGCAGAGGGCGAGGTAAAATTCACCGTGGCCCACGTCTAATTCCGCCCATTCAGCGAGTCGACTGGCCCGCTCTAGCTCCGTAAAAGTCAAGGGAGAAAGTTGATGATCGACTAACTGCCAGAGGTTTAAACCAGTGGTGATGTAGTGCCAAAAGTCGAGGACATTTTGTTTGGCTGCCCGGAGAATCGCTTTGTCGCTGTCGATGGCAATGAGTTGTTGGTGAATTTCCGGCAGGCGCAGTTGGCGATCGCCGACGCTGATTTCCCGCCAAACGATGCCGGAAACATGATTTTCCCGTTGGTATTGATGAATCTGTTGGGTAAAGTCCTGACAGGCAAACACTTTTCCCAGTTGGTCTTGATCGAGGGCCATGGTCACGATCGGTACCCCCACCCGCGCATCGGGGGAGAGCAAAAGGCGATCGCCCCGGAGGGTTGCCTTTAACTCTTGGTTGAGGATTTCAATTAAATCTTGGGTGCTGTAGACCATGGCTTTCAGGTGGTCGCTTTCTTTTAACGATAACCTGCCCAGGGACTCACTTCGATCACGCCGTTGGGTTGAAAGACCACATTCACCTGGGTCAGCGGTTCCGTGGGCAAGATGGTTTCGCCAGGGACAATGCCCGCTGCCGCTGGTTCTACCAAGGCCGGGAGGGGGGTCTGACCAAGGGCTGTTTTCGCAGCGTTATTATCGGCGACGACAATGGCGATCGCCCCATCATTGGTCACCCCTAGGGTATAGGCCAGGGTTTGGGGGATGGTGGCATTTTCTCGGTCAAACTCAGCGGCGATGGTGTCTTTGACCTGTTGGATCAATTGTCGGAGCGTTTCTCCTTCTACTTCGCGGGAGTCAAAATCCAATTCGCTAGAACTTTGAAAGCCATCCCAGGGGCTTACTTCCAGGACATTTTCTGCAAAATTCACCCGAAATTGAGCCATGGCTTGTTCGTTGGCGATCGCCGCCACTTCTGGAGTATGACCCAACTCACCCAAGGCCGTTGTTCCCGCTGTTACCGCAGCATCAGCTAAGGGTTGCACCCCCAAAAGACGACCATCGGTTCCCAGGGCCAAGCGATAGGAAGCATTCTCTGTGGTATCGCGCTCCGTCCAGGCCGAATCCAAAGTGCCATAGAGATAAGCTTGCATTAACTGAAGATCGCGGTCTGTGGCAATGGTGGGTAAGGTTTCACCAAGGCGATCAAAATCAGCTTCCGTCCAGAGGGCCGTATCCGGTAAAGTTGCGCTGGCGAGTTGTTCCGTTTCTTCCCCAGAGCTAACTTGTTCACTGTCGGTACGTGTTGTTTCCGGCGCTGGGACAAAGAACAGTGCAAAAGCTGTTAAGGCTAACCCACTGACGCCAACCAGGGGCGGCACTGCTCGATCCGCAAAGGATTCTTCTGGTACGCAATGGCGACGACTCAGGGGCGTTAGGGGCAAAACAAAATCCGGGAGGGTCAAACCATCGGCCAGGAATTGATCAATGGCTTCGGTTAAATCAAACAACTCCGCCGTGGTTAATTCGAGGGTTTCGGCGGCGCTGCCATCGGGTTGTTGCCAATGGAGATGATGGGTATAGGTTGCCGTGGCTGTTTCTAAGCGAACTTGGCCTTTTGCATCGAGGATTTCGGGGGGGCGTTGGAGACCGCTTAAAATACCCTGGGCATATTCACTCACGGCTTGGACGAGGTGATCAAAGAAAATTTTCCCACCGCTGAGCACTTTCTGGGAGGTAGTAAAACGACATTCCACATTGGAAAGGATGGTCAGGGTGTCGAGGAGTTTGCCGCTCCCATCATCGAATCCTTCAAGGGTGAGGGTGCAGTTGGGGAGGTTATATTGGCGACGAATATTCATGGTAATTGTTTAGCTCACTTCTCCATCAAAGAGGCTGACCCATAGCCGTTGGGTGCCAACGGTGCCTGTGCAAAACAGCAGTTTTTCGAGGAGGGCGATCGCCAGTTCGTTTAAATCTTGTTTTGACTGGTTGTAGAGGGTGACGCGGACGCGCCGGGGATTCATCCGACTCCGGAAGTGGGCTCGAAACCGCTCTAGGTATTCCGAAAGGCGAAAATGACTATCTAAGGGGAGATTGCGTTCCCGGAGGTGCTGGGCGGCGGGTAAAAGTTGTCGCAATAAGGCCAGTAAATTCTTGGCGCGATCGCCAATGATCAATACCAATGCCTTTGCTTCTGTGGGGGTCAGGTGGCCATGGGTATGGGAACGTCGCCAGGGGTTGGTGCGCCGTAATCGCCAGAGGACGACCCGATTCGGGATAATTTCTGTCAATTCTAGTTTTTGGGCAGAGCGCAGCATCAGTTCTGAGCCGCCCAACTCCAACGCTTCTAGGGCCAAGAGAAGCAGGTCAATTTGCTGTTGTGCCCGGCGCGGGAACACTTTTCCCTCCGGTAACAGATCCGGCAGATTTTGCAACAGGTAGGGTTGTCCTGGGGATACCGATGGGGAACTAGGATTGGGCATTACGCTCACAGAATCATTCATACTCTCAGAAAAACAAGCTTGGTTCGCTGCAAACCCACGACGGGAGATGATTGCTATCTATCGCCAGACCATCAATGAGGCTCAAACCCGATCATACGCGATGATTAGGGGTCTCACACCAGGGCAATGGATTGTTCTCAATCAGTTTACCCCACAAGACCCGTCGTCCCAGCGAAAAAATTCCGGGCGACCGCCCCTTAAATTTCTGGGCGGTCGCCACTGATCAGCACAAAGGGCTGCACAATTAATGTCGCAAATACGAGGGTCTGAGTTGCTTGGTTCCAGCGTTCTAGTTCTTCTTTTGTGGGCTTACGCACTAGGCCACCGCTCATCCATTTGCCCACTAGGGCCGCATTATCTGTGGCGATCGCCTCTCCTACCTGCAATAAATCCAGGGAAGGATGTACCACAATCAGCGCATCACGGGCCGCATGGGGCGCGAGGTCATGCCACTCACTGTCGCCAAAACTGGACTGGAGTTGTTTAATCAAATCTGACATCAAAAAATAATGAGGTTTAAGGGCAACGGTTAAGGTTTACTGGATTTTTGGGTTTTTGACAATTATCCAGGGCCACCCAAAAAAGATTTGGTGAGACTGTTGACGCTTCCGAAAAATTGGTGTTATATTTCTAAAGGCTTAAACGCAATGGGGTGTCGCCAAGCGGTAAGGCATCGGATTTTGGTTCCGACATTCCCAGGTTCGAATCCTGGCACCCCAGTTAAATTCACTGAATTAAAATAACCCGCAAACTCTACGGCTTTTGAATCACGAATTCATAGAGATTTAGGTAGTCCTGTCTGGGTATTGGGGCGATCGCCTAATATGAGCAAATTCTTATCCCAGTTTTACGGCGGTTCCGGTGGCAGTGATCAGCAACAGAACGCCTTTATCGTCGATATTGATTGTGCCTGTGTCCATGCTAATGCCAATTACGGCATCAGCGCCGCGTTTTTTAGCATTGCTTTCTAGTTCCCGCAGCGCTTCCTGGTGGCCTTTTTCAAAGATTCGCTCGTAACTAGCGGTGCGACCGCCGATCATGTCTCGGATGCCCGCAAAAAAATCCCGGAGGGCGTTGGTGCCATAGACCACTTCAGCGGTGACGACCCCCTGATAACTGGTGATGGTTGCTCCTTCGATGGTGGTGGTGGTGCTTAGAATCATGTTTTTTATGAATATTAATGTGACAAAAATTTAGGGAGGCGATCGCCTCTGTTTCTTTCAATGTCAATTAGTCGTAGAAAGATTGCGGAATTCTTTCTTTTCAAGGATCGGGTAACTTTTGCCCATGGCTTCATCAAAGGCTTTCTCAGCGGCATTAACTGCCTCTGGGGAAACGACTTTCCGTAGAGCTTGGCTTGACCAGGAAACAACAACGGTGAGCTGATCCGGGTGGTCGGCATCTTGCCAGATTTCTTTGCGCACAAAGGCAGGCGATCGCCGATCGATGGGATTCCAGATTTCTAGTTCTTTTTCGATAAATTTTGCTTGGTCGGCCTGGGGCACGTCAAAGGTTAGCCATTCCACCACAGGCTCATCTGTTGTACCTTCAGCAAAACTCGGCCCTTGTCCCAAACCGAAAACTAAAGCCAGTACCAAGGCGATCGCCCCGAACCATCTACCCATCGGATCCTTTACTCCTAACTGAAACTGTTACCCGCTATTTTACTCTTCTCCCAAAATCCGAATCCGCACACTACTCTCGCCGGAATCATCTAAATCGACTTCCAAAACCTCGCTACTCAGGGCTTCTAGGGTGCCCAACATCGACCGTAAATAGGGATTGCTCGCCCCCGTATCCACATAAAGGCGATCGGCTAATTTTCCTAGGCGCTTCCAGGTGGTAAAGAGCTTCACCACACATTGCTCCATCTGGGTAGCCTGTTTCACCAGATCAGCGGCAGTACCCAGACAATCCAACCGTAGGGCTTCTTCTAGGGCCATTTCCAGGTCAATATTCGCCTTACGGAGGGTCTGCACCTGGGCGGCGGCATCGATATATTTCGCTAAACTCTTCGCTTCACGGGTCATCGCTTTGACGGTGTCGGTGTTGGGGGCTTCGCGGATTTCTTCTTGGATCGCTGTGACGTGGGTTTCTGGCAGCTTTTCTAATTCTTTTACCAAAGGCGAGAGAAACCGACTGGGGAGGGCACCGCTGGCGGCCTGTTCTTTTACTTCATCGGGGAGCAGCTCCGAACTCATGCTCGTCCATTCGTCGGCCAGTTGTTTTACTTCCCGTCGAGTAATGCGATCGCCTTTTTGGGCGGCATCGGCGACGAGTTTTTGAATTTCGGGGGCTGATTTCGCCGTTTCGACGAAAGCATTTTTACTGAAATTATTAATACTGTTGGGGTCTAGTTGGCCCTCGGCGAGGAGAGTATCAGCACTGTTAGCCAGTTCGATGAGGCCGTAGGCTTGACTCTTGCTAATTTCCCGTTGTTTGAGCCAGTTTAAAAAGCCTGTCCCGCGCCCGTCGCCGCCACGTTTTTCTCGATCTCGCACGGCCCGCATAATCCGGCCCCGCCAAATGTCCGTTTGCAGGTCAAAGCGATCGCAAATTTGCCAGACCCGCTCGATCTGGGTATCAAATTCCGCATCGTGGAGTTGATCGTCCTCTGGATCGGGCAGCTCCAAGTTAAAGTCAACGTCAGTGGTCAAGGCGGCGGCAAGGTCTGCCGTTGAAATGTCGGTCAAGCTGGTCATAAAGGCGATCGCGTTTAAAAACGACAGGGAGTAAAGGTTTAGCTTTCGTTAAGCCCCACTGATTTTAGAGGGAATTTTCCCACCCGACAAGGCGCGTCCTAACGGCGATGAAAGCCATGATTTGGGGTGAAATACGTTAATCTAGTCCTGAGAAAAGAGCCAAAATCTGCGCCTATTTGGTGACGCGAAACAACCGTTATGAGTCAATCTATCTTTACGCCCAACTCGATTCTGTCCCCCACCGCTAAGGTCAACGTCTCTGAGAGCAATGGCTGGCAGGATTTTTTTCAGGAAACGGTGGCCCTCACCCAACGGCTGGTGATTCAACTGCAACGGCGACCGACGACCTTGGTGGCAGGGATTATTCAACCGTTTATGTGGCTGATTTTGTTTGGGGCCTTGTTTTATAAAGCGCCCCAAGGACTGTTTGGCAACGACATCAACTATGCCCAATTTCTCGCCCCAGGGATTATCGTGTTTACGGCCTTTTCCGGGGCATTGAATGCAGGTTTACCCGTGATGTTTGACCGGGAATTTGGCTTTTTAAACCGGCTTTTGGTGGCTCCTTTAGCGACGCGCTATTCCATCGTGGCGGCTTCGACGATTTACATCATGGGCCTGACCTTGATCCAAACGGCGGTGATTGTCGGGGCTAGTGCTTTATTGGGGGCAGGTTTACCCAGTGCCTTGGGTCTGGGGGCGATCGCCTTGGTGGTGTTTTTAATCGTCTTGGCGGTAACAGCCCTCAGTTTGGGCTTGGCCTTTGCCCTGCCAGGACATATTGAATTGATCGCCGTGATTTTTGTGGTGAATTTGCCCCTGCTATTTGCCAGTACCGCTTTAGCGCCCTTGGATTTTATGGCGAACTGGTTGCAGCTTGTCGCGAGCTTAAACCCTTTGACCTATGCCATTGAGCCGATTCGCTATTTGTATATGCACAGTGATTGGACATTCCAGAGTGTGGTCTTCAGTGCCCCCTGGGGAAATTTAAACTTTGGGGCCGTGCTCGGAATTTTGACGGGCTTTGGGGCGATCGCCTTGGCGACCATTCAACCGCTCCTCAAGCGTCGTTTGGGCTAATTGCTACAAAAAAAGGAACGACCGCCGTTCCCAAATCTTTTTAAATTCTTGCTTGACCAGGGAGAACCTAAGCCAGTTGATCCTTGGTCTTTTTACGTTTTGTCCAGCGGTAGACAATGAAGCCACAGAGACCGAGGGCGAGGAAAATCATGATCGGGCTGTGAAGAATAATCGACACAATGATCGTTAACCCAGACAAAATCGCCGCCACAATGAACGTGGCAAACCCTGTGGCGGTGCGGGTTAAATCTCCTAAAAAGGGAATGACATCTAGGACAACACCGAGGGGTTCTACCACCAGATTCAGACCAATCCACATTAGCAAAAAGCCCCCAAACCGTAGGCCCCAGGTGATCAGCTTGTGTTGGTTTGCTAGGTTGGCGATCGCCTGGTCACGGGTACCGGGAAAGAGTCGATAAAAAGTCACATTTTTCCGGCCTTGGTGGGGCGTGAGTTGGTTACTGCTGACCAAATCACCGAAGACCGTCGCTTGAATATTTTTGTTTAGGGCTTGATAACTGAGGCGCAGATCGCCAATTTCTGGGCTGCCAAGGCTACCTGTCCCAAAAAATAAATAGCTGCCGTTGAGTTTGTTTTTTGATTCTGCCGGGATCTGGGCCGCCGTTAAATTAACGGGTTGGTTGATGGGAAACTGCAATTGATTTACATCCAGTTGATAATCACCCACCTGGGCCTGGGAAACCCGCAGTTCTTGACTCTCGATGCTTTTGGCTGGATTATTATGGCCCGTTGGATTCTTAAAACGAGAGGAATCATCGGGATTTTCGGCCCACTCCTTGGCGTAGGTATAGGTCGTCGTTTTCGTTTCTGAACCCCCGGCATTTTTCTTGGTGGTGGTGCGGCTATTTTCTTCCCAGGCATACATCTCTGTTTTGCGCCGGAGGGCGATGTATTCACCGGGTTCTAAATAGGGGCGATCGCCGAGGGTTTCTGGGCTGCTTAGGTTACCCGTAATTGATACAAAACTATTGGCTTTTACCGTGGTGGTGCCGGTGGCGGGAATTTCGGTGGCTGTGGCCGCAATTTTCGAGAGGTCTACCCGGCCTTCATTCCAGTAGAGCACCCCAAAGGACGCTAAAAAGAGAACAACCCCTAGGAAAATTCCCACAAGCGAATTGCCGAGGCGCTGAAAATACCCCGTTGTTTTTTGTTCAACAAATTGGTCACTCATTGGCTTTGGAACAGTACAAAACATTGCCTTTCTATCCACCTCAGCCGAGGGAAAGCTTTCGGTTAATCGGTGAATTAAGGTGCTTTCAGGATATAACTTGAGCCTCGTTTTTTTGGACTTTGTGACGCTTCTCAATCATCCTTAGAGACCATTTATAAAGTAAATCTTTAGGAAACTAGCCGACGCAACATCAGACGACTCATGGAAGCATAAATCCCTGCCTCCGACACTTCTGATAATTGCTCATAGTCTTTACTAAGGCGACGATAATAATTCAACCAACCAAATGTACGTTCAACAATCCAACGCTTCGGGAGTACCATGAATTCTTTACTGTTTCTACTAATCACTTCCACCTTGGCTTGCACCATTAACCAGAGACTTAAGGCAAAGCGTCCTCCTCGATATCCAGCATCTACCCACATCAACCGCAATCGCTTCAACATCTGCTGTTGCTGCTCCCTTAGCTCCATCACTGCAGCAAGGGCAAAGGTTCGTTCTGAGCTATTTCCCTCGGAGACTATCACTTTGTAAAGTAACCCTAAACTGTCGACTAGCAAGTTTCTCCGTCTTCCTTTGACCTGTTTCCCGCCATCGAAGCCATAGACATCGCCCTTTTTTCTGTCGTCTTGACCGATTGGCTATCGGCAATCAGGACGCTAGGTTCTGGGGTTTTCCCCACTGCTTGACGGCAGCGAGTCCGCAAAGCATGGTTGATGTTTTCCCAAACTCCCTGCCTCTGCCATTTGCGATAGTAGTAGTACACCGTGGAGGAGGGAGGAAAGTCCTTGGGCAGATAGGCCCATTGACAACCGGTTTTGAGGAGATAGAAAATCCCATTGCAGACCTGTCGCATATCAGTAGTACGTGGATGACCGCCGGACTTTGGAGCAGGAATCAAGGGTTCTAGTAAAGCCCATTCTGCATCGGTCAGGTCACTGGGGTAAGAAGCTTGAGACATTGGTGCTATTCTCCTGTGTCGTTACGCTTATGCTTGACCTTAACGACTTCACGGGCAAAAATCCTGTTCTCTTTATCTTTACTTTATAAACACCCTCTTAACGTTTTCCGTTGCTGCTCTGCGAAACTTTTGCTTTTCGTGAACAAATAGACAGCATCTCAGTGGCTTGATCTGGGCGATCGCATAGGATAGGATTTAGCTTTTGCGGAACGTCCCTAGACTTTTGGGGATTAACGGCATTTTCAATCACGGTCTAAGCGAAGGACAAACACACCATGGAAGACAAACATATGCTGATGATTCCCGGCCCGACCCCTGTGCCGGAGCAGGTTTTGCTAGCAATGGCCAAACACCCCATCGGTCACCGGAGCGCCCAGTTTAGCGAAATCATGGCCGAGGTCACTGCGCAACTCAAATGGCTCTTCCAAACTCAGAACGATGTGTATTGCCTCGCCGCTAGCGGTACCGGCGCGATGGAAGCGGGTTTGATCAACTTCATTAATGCGGGCGATAAAGTCCTCGTCGGCGATAACGGTAAATTTGGTGAACGTTGGGCGATCGTCTGTGAAACCTACGGCATGGACGTAGAACGGGTCAAAGCCCCTTGGGGTGAAGCCCTCGATCCTGAAGTTTTCCGCGCCAAACTCGAAGCCGACACCGCCAAAGAAATCAAAGCCATTGTCGTCACCCACTCAGAAACTTCTACTGGCGTCCTTAACGACCTCGAAACCATCAGCCGTTACGTCAAAGCCCACGGGGCCTTGATGATTGTCGATGCGGTGACTAGCCTAGGGGCCTGCAATGTCCCCACCGATGCATGGGGCCTTGATGTGGTCGCCTCCGGTTCCCAGAAAGGCTTTATGATTCCGCCGGGCTTGGGCTTTGTTTCCGTCAGCGATAAAGCTTGGGCGGCCTACGAAAACGCAAAAATTCCCCGTTTCTACTTTGATCTCAAGGCTGCGAAAAAGAATTTAGCGAAAAACACCACCCCCTTTACGCCCCCGGTGAATTTAATCTTTGCGCTCCAGGCAGCCCTGGGGATGATGCAACGGGAAGGCTTAGAGAATATTTTTGCCCGCCACCAACGTTTAACCGATGCCACTCGGGCCGCAGTCAAGGCTTTGGGCCTAAAGACCTTTGCCCCCGATGGGAATGCCAGTACAGCGGTGACTGCCGTTGATCCTGCCCCCATTGGCGCAGAAGATATCCGCAAGGCGATGCGCACAAACTTTGATATTGCCCTCGCGGGTGGCCAGGATGATTACAAAGGAAAAATCTTCCGCATTGGTCACCTAGGCTTTGTCCATGACCGAGATGTGATTACGGCGATCGCCGCCCTCGAAGCAACTCTCCAAGGGTTGGGTCACGGTGATTTTGAGTCTGGGGCTGGGGTGAAAGCGGCCGCTGCGGTGTTCCAAAACGCCTAGAACGATTAACTTTCTAAACTTCACACTGGAATTTTCGCCCCTGGTCTGTAGTGCCGGGGGCGAATTTTTTGGCGAGATCCCGTTTCGTGAACAAATCCTACAGGATGGCTAGGGACAGGGACAGAATTTCTAAAATTGCAGTGATTTCCTTACTTAAATCAGGATTTTTCACGCTATGGAACCGCCAACCCTCCCTCTCCATACCCAATTGCTCCAAATGGCCTCTGGCTATTGGCTTTCCCAGTGCATTTATGTGGCGGCAAAATTGGCGATCGCCGATCACCTCAAAGCCGGAGAACAATCTTGCCGTGCGTTAGCCCACCTCACCGAAACAGACGAAACAGCTTTGTATCGCATTCTCCGGGCCTTGGCCAGTGTGGGTATTTTCCAAGAAACAGCCCCCCAAACCTTTGCCCTGACACCGCTAGCCGATTTTCTCCGCAGTGATCATCCCCGATCCATGCGAGGTTCTGTGGTGATGTTGGGGGAACCAGAGCATTACGAAGCCTGGAGTAATATTCTCCACAGCGTTAAAACCGGTGAACCTGCCTTTGACCATCGCTATGGCCAGGGGGTGTTTGAATATTTCGGTAATCATCCAGAAGCGGCGGCGATTTTTGAAGAGGCGATGAACAGTTTCTCCAGGAATGAAGAGCCGGAAATTTTGGCCCATTATGATTTTTCTGCTTTTTCAACCATCGTTGATGTGGGTGGGGGCTACGGGGAATTGCTCGGCAGCATTTTGGCGAAATATCCCCAATTACAAGGTATTTTGTTCGATGAAGATTATGTAGTGGATAATGCGGCACCAACGTTAAACCGCCATGGGGTCGGCGATCGCTGTCAACGAATTGGCGGCAGTTTCTTTAACAAAATTCCTGCTGGGGGCGATGCCTATCTGCTCAAACACATTATTCACGATTGGGGTGATGACCAGGCGATCGCCATTTTGCAAAATTGTCGCGCTGTGCTGCCGGATGACGGCAAAATCTTGATCTGTGAAGCGGTGGTTCTAGAGGGAAATCAACCTAGTGGCGCAAAAATGCTCGATATCAATATGCTGGTGATGTGTCCCGGTGGCAAAGAACGCACCGCCGCTGAGTTTGAAACCCTGTTGGCAGCGGCGGACTTAAAACTGACGCGCATTGTTAGAACCACCGAAGAAATTTGCGTCATCGAAGCCTGTAAAGCTTAACAAAACCAATTCACTCAAGAGGAGATTGCTAGGGCAAATTTCTATAGAAATCAAAAAAATCCCCTGTATTGAGGGGATTCTTTAAATCGCCATGATTTGCGTTGAATTGCTTTAGATTTTGGTCTAGTTATACAAGATTAATGTCGGGGTAGTAGGTCAAAATATCGTCAGTGCTGAGGGTGTCACCAATCGCTTGGGGCGTCCATAAAACCTCAAGGGCCAAAAGGCGATCGCCACCGAGGGCACCAATTTGCCGGATTGCTTGTTCGAGGGATTGGGAATCAGTCACTTTCGGTAAATCCACTTTTCCCATGGCCCCAGCGATAATCGTTACCATGATGTATTCGTTTGGTGTGCCGTCACTTTTGACCAAATCAGCACTTGCACTCTTCCCAGCCACATCCCGTTCGTTGTCAACGTTACTAAGGGTCTCGGCGGTAAATTTACTCCGTTCGTTCAGAGCCAATTGATTAAACTTGGCTTCGGCAGCATCAACCCCAGCTTCAAGGGATTCGCTCGCGCCATAGACCCAATATTCTGGGTGGCGCAACAGGGCAAGGGTTGATTCTTGAAGAACCTTGGCGCGTCCGGCGGGGGTTCCGGTATCAGCGGTGCTCGCCAGGCGATTTAGATCCTGCTGGAGATCCCGTGCTTGGGCCAACAGCCCCACCTGTACCTTTGCCACAGAAATTTTGCTACTGGGGGCAGAGTAACCGAGACTGTCGCCCTCATTCATGCCACCCCCCATCACGTTCTGGAAGGTGCGGACAAGGAAGCCGGCGATCGCCAACATAATGAAAAGACCGAAAATGCCGCTAAAACCACCGAATCCGAAGAAAGGCAGCAGGAAGGGGAACCCAAATCCACCCCCAAATCCGTAGCCATAGCCACCCCCAACGGGAGCCCGTCGTGCTGGGCCAGGGGAAAAACTGCGGCTAGGGGCACTGCGAAAGGAACCGCCACCAATACGTCCTCCACTGCGGGCCGCCCAAGCATTATCCGCTGGGGTAAAGATCAGGGTAAAGGCCAAGACAATGGCGATCGCCCCATAAAAAAACCGTTTAATCATGATTGAGTTGTTAAATGTGCTGCGTAAAAATCCTGAGATCTATTCTATCAAGCCCCAGAATTCCGAGCATTGGCGGTTTTTCCCCTAATCAAACCAACCGATTTCCTCATCCGGGATGCTGGAGGGGGGCTGATCGGGAAATTGCAAATTTGCTTGGTAACTGGCAATGCGGGCCAGTACAAGGGCGCGGTCTTCCTCAACGGTGCGTTCTATGGCGGCTTCTTTTTCCGTCTGTTGCGCTTCGAGGCTCTGGATTTGACCGTATAACTTTTCGACGAGGCCCCGTTGTGCGTCTAATTCTTGTTCGAGCTTTGTCTTTTCAGAAGAATCTGCTTCGAGGGTCTTAATGGTTTTCTCGGCATTGGCGATCGCCTTTTGTTGGGCGGCAATTTTTTCTTCCAGGGCTTTTACTTCCCTCGCCAAGGTTTCCTTCTCCGTGAGCAATGTTTGATCAACAGAATCTGTCACGACCGTTTCCTGTTGGGCGTAGAGGGTTTCAATGTGGGCCAGTAATTGCGCCTTCGTCATCCGGGAAAGGGCCGTTGGTGAAGGTTTCTCCGGTGTATCATTAACCACTGTTTCGGGGGCAGCAGCCTTGGTTTTGTCCTGCTTTGCCTCCTGCCGTAACAAGTCCGATAAATTTTGTTTGCTGCTAGCCATAACCGTTAAGTCCAATCTCGTTGCAGTTCATCCGCGACACGACGATAATCCGTTTCCGCATCCTTAGCCTTTTTACCACGCATTTGGGTCATGGGAACGCCTGCGAGGACAGCTTGCTCATGGGCTTTATAACTGCGCACAAAGGCATGGCACACCGGAATCCCTAACTCAATCAAGGTATTTTGGGCATCAATGCTCTCCCGGAGGCTGCGGCTATCGACTTTTGTCAGGAGCACTCGGTGACTAATTTCAACGGGGTTAATAGCCGTTTGCACTGTTTCAATTAAGGCGCTTAAGTCCATCGGCGCTGGTGGTGTCGGCAAGATCACATAGTCCGCAATCCGGAGGACGGTCTTGAGGGCCTGCGATCGCAAGGCCGGAGGGGTATCAACCACGATCAAGTCATAGCCTTTAATCTGTCGGAGATTTTGAAGTAAATCTGGTTGATGTTCTCTACTGACATCCAGTTGCCATTCATCGGGGTTACGGTCTACCCACCAAGAGGCCGATCCCTGGGGATCGCTATCCACCAAGAGAACCTGCTGTTTTTCGGCAAAAATGGCCGCAAGGTTAACGGCGGTTGTTGTTTTACCAACGCCCCCTTTACCATTTACAACTGCTAAAATCCGCTGGGATGCCACGATAGATTCGTTTTTTGCTTATTAGCCTTGATTTATGGTGAGACATTATAGCGGCTCTGTTCCCACTCCCTAGTAAATGCAACGTTTCTTGAGGGAGCAGTGACGATCAAAAAGGCGATCGCTCTTCCCAATATGTTCTGGTGGTAGGGGCAAGTTCTAGATCAGCACTGAGCAAATCCAGGCCATCAATCACATCGGGCCAAAAGTCTCGTTTTATTTGAAGACTTTCAAAACATTGCTGGCGATAATCAGGGTTTGTTTGAAAGGATTTAATCGCATCACCCAGGGGACGGAGCACTTCATAGGCATTTTCTGCTTTGGCGATCGCCTCGCGGGAAAGCCCTGTGTGTAACCGTAAAACAGCCAAATCGATTAGATCGCGGGATTCAACGCTTCTATCCATGTAGCGATCAGCATTTGCTAATAATTTACTGGTTAAACAGTCGTTCAAACTCAGACAAGGGACAGGGGACCACAGAGGGAAGCGCGGCTCATCCAGTTCAAAACGGACTTCAGCAATGATTTCTAATTTAATCGGCACTTGATTGATTTCTACCAATAATCGCACGCCATACTGATCAGTGGTTGCTCGTCTAATTGTTAACGAAGAATTTTTATTTAAAAATAAACCTTGGTCCCCTGTCTGATATAAATGGGTACGCAGTTTTTTGTAACCTTGGGAAGTAACAGAGCAGATAAGATCAATGTCTTTACTCCAGCGATATTCTTTCATATCTAAAGCGAGAAGTGTTCCACCACCAAAATAAGCCTGACAATCGAGTAATAATTTTGGATCAAGGGATTTGAGAATTTCTAAAATGTAATTATGGTGGAGGATTTTAAACTTCACAGCTGAGCCTGGAGCCAGGAATGATATTGTTTTGCAAGACGTTGGACAAACTCCAACTCTTCTCCTTGAGGAGGCTGAAAAATATCTTTATAACGCCAACCTCGTTCATACCGTGACAGCATTTGTTGGGGTGTGAATCGATAAACATCTTCTGTTTGCCAGCAAATCGCCTCTAAAAATGGCAAATATTGAGGATGATCAAGATTTTGAGATCGGGTTTCTTTGGCCATAGCTTAAGTAAGAAACATGACTCATAATGTTATTTTAATCACAGTATAGCCTACCCAAAATATTCCTTTCCCTGCAATTTTATGGATGTTATTCTCTGTCACCAAACCGTTGATTTTGATGCCCTGGGGGCGGCGATCGGCTTGGCATATTTGCGGGTTGGGGCGCGGGTCGTGCTGACTGGCGGCGCACATCCAGGGGTAAAGCGGTTTCTCGCTCTCTATCGGGGGGAGTTTCCGTTTATTGAGATGCGCTCGGTGCACCCGGAGCAGTTGCGGACGATTATGGTGGTGGACAATCAGCAGCGACAACGGCTGGGTAAGGCCCAGGAATGGCTAGATCGACCCCAGGTGAAGCAGATCGAAGTTTATGATCATCACCTTGATCAGGAGCGAGATATTCCGGCGACCTACGTGGAAATTGAAGATGTGGGGGCAACGACGACGATTATTGCCGAAAAATTGCAGGTGCGGGGGGTAGAACTCGATCCCTATACGGCGACGGTGATGGCCTTGGGGATTCATGTGGATACGGGGTCACTCACCTTTGACCAAACAACGGTGCGGGATGCCCAGGCTTTGACGTGGCTAATGGGTCAGGGTGCCATGGTGAAAATTATTGCGGAGTATGCTGAACCCGGTTTTTCGCCTTTGGTGCAACATTTATTTTCGGAGGCGATCGCCAACCTGGAGCGGGAAAATATTGATGGCCATCGGGTAGCGCGAGTCTTGTTAAAAACAGCGAGTTTTGTGCCGGGACTATCGAATCTCGTCGAGCAGATGATGCAGATGACGGATCTCGATGCGCTGTTACTGGGTCATTTTTATCATCAGACCGATGCGGAAGGGAAAATGGTGATCATTGGGCGATCGCGGATTGTGGGGACAAGCCTAAATCGACTGTTTGCCCCCTATGGTGGCGGTGGTCACGATCAAGCTGCATCCCTAAGCTTGCGCCTCAACAAACCAGAGGCAATGTTACACAAAATCTATGCTGAATTCATTGCCCAGGTGCCCCCTGCCCTGACGGCGCGGGATTTAATGACGGCCCCTGTGCGCACGATTTTGCCCCAAACTTCCATCGAGGAAGCCCAGCGGGTGTTGTTTCGCTACGGCCATTCCGGGTTAGTGGTGGTGGATGATCAGCAACAACTGGTTGGGGTCATTTCGCGGCGGGATCTCGATTTGGCGATTCACCATGGCTTTCACCATGCCCCCGTTAAGGGTTATATGAGTCGAGAGGTGCGCACGATCCAGCCAGACACGACCATGCGCGACATTGAAACGATTATGGTGACGGACGATGTGGGGCGATTACCGGTGATCGAGGGTGATCAACTTTTGGGCATTGTGACGCGGACGGATGTTTTGCGACAACATCACCAGGACGAGCAGCCTCTTGATCTGTTACCCACCCCCAAGGATGACAAAAATCGCTATCCTTTGCGGGAAATTTTTGCGGAACGGCTGGCCCCTTCCCTGTGGCAGTTATTGCAGGGGGTGGCAACGGAAGCCGAAAAACGGGGCTGGCATTTGTACCTCGTCGGTGGAGCGGTGAGGGACGTATTGCTGTCAGATTCCGACGAAGAATTACTACTCCAGGATATTGATCTGGTGGTGGATGGTTTCCATACGGCGGCGGATGTGGGGGCCGGGGTAACGCTGGCAAACTATATTTGCGATCGCCAACCGAACGCGCGGTTATCGGTGCATGGGGAATTCCAAACGGCGGCGATTTTGTGGCATAAAGATCCGGTGTTGGGTTCCCTATGGCTGGACATTGCCACGGCCCGGACGGAGTTTTATCCCTATCCAGCGGCGAATCCAGAAGTGGAAGCGAGTTCGATTCGACAGGATTTGTATCGGCGCGATTTTTCGATCAATGCCCTCTGTTTACGATTGACGGAACCCCGGTCGGGGGAATTGCTGGACTTTTTTGGGGGGCTTTGGGATCTCAAAAAACGGCAAATTCGGGTGCTCCATGCCAACAGTTTCATCGAAGACCCGACGCGTATCTATCGGGCGGTGCGGTTTGCGGTGCGGTTAAATTTTCAGCTAGAAGTGCAGACGGAGGAATATATTCGCTATGCGATCGCCTCTGGCATTTACGACAAATTGCACCACGAAAAACCCCAGGCCCCAGCACTCACGACGCGATTAAGGGCGGAATTAAAATATCTTTTAACAGCAAAATATTGGAAGCCCGCATTACAATTGTTGGACGATCTGGGTGCTTTGAAATGTATCCATAAAAATCTGGCTTTAACAGATGCGGTTTGGTGGCAAATTCGCTGTGTGGATCGTTGGTTACGCTATCATGACCCCGATTATGAATTGGAACATTGGCGTCTTCGCCTGGAAGCTTTGTTGTTAAATTTGACCACAGCAGAACGCTTAAAAGTGGGCGATCGCCTGCAATTACCAAAGGATAGTTTGCAACGGTTAGAGACAATTTCCCAGCATGAAGCGCAAATTTTGCCCAAACTTTTCCAGACCACAAAGCTGAGTGAAAAAGTCTTTGCCCTTAAGCATTTATCCTTGCCAGAAATTATCTTGCTAGCCGCTATCAGCCCGAAAAAAATGCGTCACGATTTATGGCATTATCTCCGCCGCTGGCAATTTATCCAAGCACCCCTTAATGGTTTTGATTTAAAAGAATTAGGCTATAAACCAGGGCCACAATTTCGCGATATTTTATCAGATCTCCTCAAACAAACCCTCGACCAAAACATTGGCGATCGCCCCTCTGCTTTAGCTTATTTAGAAACCCACTATCCTCTCAATTAACTATTCTTCCATGAGGATTGCTTTTGGTTCCCCGACGGTCAACAGAGAAGTGGCGAGCAAAATAACTGGGTCAGGGGTTTCATTTTGGCCAAAATGTACCATTCCCTCGGATTCTGTTACCGCATCCCCAGGTTTGAGGAGGGTTTTTTGTCCCGCTGTTAAGGTTTCTTTTGTGCCATCCGTGCGGGTAATAAGTGCCGTGCCTTCGATCACTGCATAGGTCAACAAGCCAAATTCCACCCGGGCGATTTGCAAACCAGGATGGATGTGGGGTGGCAGGGTCGCAAAAGGGGGAATTTCATAACGCACCAACTCCAAAATTTGATTGGGAGCTGCTTCCGGCAACCCTTCAGCTAGAACAGTGCGAGTGACGGTTTGGGTATATTGATTTTTGGATTCTGATTCAGCTGGAGCCGCTGGGGAGACAGAAAAACAGCTACAGAGCAGGAATGAAGAAAGAAAATAATGGGGTTTCACAGCGAACGGAACTCACTTTTGTTAAAAGACGATAGTTGCAGTGTAAAAGTCCCTTTGGCGATCGCTTTCTAGGCAACATAATTCTTAAAATTCTTTGAAATAATCCCTAGCAAAAGTAAGAAATTTTGTAGCATTTTCAATTTGTTGATTCGCTTGATATTCAGAAATTGCCTGAAATTTTCCATAGTCACCTGTCTGTCGAAGAGACTGGGCATCAATAAAAAAACGATGAAATTCCCGTGGCACTTTACCTAATTTAGCAAAATCCCGACCAAAAGCAGAAATCACAGCAGCATGACTCGAAAAAGTTTTTGCTTCTCCTTCTAAAAAAGCTTCGGCTAAGTAAAACATTGTGTAGTAAGCTCGCGAAACCGAATAATCAAAGTATTGATTGTCTCGTAATAATTTGGCTGCTTCTAAACTTTCAGCTGCCTTACTCATTAAGTTTTGCTGCTGGCAATTCACAAATAAATACCTTCTCGCTGAATATTCCGAATTAGAGCACTCCGATGTTTTTCAAAATATTCATTGTCCATAAAAATACGGTTGATTAAGATGTCATATTCTAAGCAGATATCGGCAATTATGGCGCTAGTTTTTTCTAATTCTTGATCCAAATCAAAATTGTGTTTTAAAACAATGGCAATGTCAATGTCTGAGTCTTCTTTTGCCGTATTTTTCGCCTGTGACCCGAATAGGATTAAGTCTTTGAGTTCTGGCCCATAGATTCTTTCGAGAGAGTCTCGCAGTCGTTCAAGAATAGCACTAAGATCGGGATGAACCATGGCGATCGCCTGCAATGTTTACTGTTTTATTTTAATCCAAGAAAAAAAGGAGTAATCAAAAACGAATACTCCCCTGTAAAAGTTAGAAATTCAAGTTAGTTAGTAATAATTACCCACTTTGCGGTGGTGAACAGCAGTTAAACCATCGGGGTTGGAGACGCGACCCGCAGCGACTTTGCTATACACAATCCAGTGATCGCTACATTCCATCCGACTGACCACTTCGCATTCGAGGTAGGCCAGGGCATCATTCAAAATCGGGGAACCGTTTTTCGCGGTTTGCACTTTTACCCCTTCAAAGCGGTCTGCGCCGGGGGGAAAACGCTTGAGGAAATGTTTCATCAAAGGTTGGTATTTCCCTTCCTCGAGGATATTCAACACAAAGCGATCGCCCACTTGCATCAGGGATTCAATCGCTCGGTCTTTTGCTACGGCTACCGTAAAACCGGGGGGTTCAAAACTGGCTTGGGTCACCCAGGAGGCGACCATTGCCCCTTTCATGTCGCCTTTCTGGGCGGTGATGATGTACAGGCCGCCACTGATGCGTCCCATCGCTTTATCGAGTTCAGTATCGATATTTTTCCGTTGTTTGAGCTTTTCTTTTTGGGTGAGCAATTGGCCGAGGTCAGTACCAGATTCTTCACAGAGCTGATAAAGACCTTCGCTGGGTTCATCCTTGACGCGGATCGAATCAAAAGCTTTGGTCAAGCCAGCATCCCGGAAGCGCATCAGCAACGGATCAATGGGTTCGTCGTTGCCGCCGTAGGATTCAAATAGTCCGACGACTTGTTTGTCCTTTGAGGCGGCGAGAATGGTGCCCACGGCTTTGCTTAATTCGGCGTTGTAGGCGCTGTCGATGGGGGGCATGCCGATCACTAGCCCTGCGGCGCGACCAACAATTTCGTGGACATCCTGGGGATCTGCGACTTTGAGATCGACCATTTCTACGGCAACCCCGGCTTTGGTAATCCCCTTGGCGATCGCCTGGGAAATACGGTCACTGTAGCCATAATCGGAGACATAGAATACCGCCGCCATCTTATCGCCCTTGGTTTGGGCCTCACTCCACTGGCGATACCATTCCATCATTTCCTTAGTGTTGTGCTTCAGCAGGGGGCCATGGCCATTGGCAACTAAGGAGATTTCCCCGTCGAGCTTGTCCACCCGTTTCATCGCACTGAGAACGGAGCGGGCGTTGGGAGCCATCAAACATTCGTAGTAAAAACGGTAATCCGGTGTGATCGCCTGGAGATCCTCGTCGTAGGTAGCATCAGAACAATAGTGCATCCCAAAGGCATCGCAGGTAAACAGAATTTCGCTCGCCGGATCGTAGGTAAAAATCGTGTCGGGCCAGTGGAGGTTCGGTGCACTGACAAATTCAAGGTTGTGACCGTTGCCTAAATCGAGGCGATCGCCACTTTTCACTTCGATAAATTCAAAGGGATCGTGTACCAAATCCTTAAGGAACTTAATCGCAATTTTTGCGCCGACCACCACTGCTTGGGGGGCAATTTTCAAAACATCTTTAACGAGGCCACTGTGATCCGGCTCTGTGTGACTAATGATCAGGTAATCAATGGTTTTCGGGTCAATTTCGCCGGTGAGCGCATCGAGGTATCGCTGCCGAAACTTCGCGTGGGAAGTATCCACAAGGGCAACTTTTTCGCCCCGGATGATGTAGGAATTGTAGGTGGTGCCATTTTGCAAGCCGAATTCGATGTCAAAGCGATCACGGTCCCAGTCCAGTGAACGAATCGTTGTGGTGTTGTCGTTAACCTTTTCTGTCTGGATCGTTAACCGCTTTTCGGTTTTAATTGGCGTAGCAACCATAGGTAACCCTCCTACACTGTGATGCAATAGTCATCTTTCACTTATTGTGGCACGAATTTATTAGGGGTTGTGGCCTAGGCAGAGGGGGAAATGATTAAACATTTCGATAACATTCATCATGGCGCAATGGTCTGAACTGCGGGAGATTTCTCGATTATTTTTGCGATTAGGTTTTACGGCGTTTGGCGGCCCTGTGGCTCACATTGCGATGATGCACGACGAGGTGGTAAAAAAACGCCACTGGCTCACGGAACAGGAATTTCTCGACATTCTCGGCGCAACAAATTTAATTCCTGGCCCCAATTCTACGGAAATGGCAATCCACCTCAGTTTTAAGCGCGCCGGTTGGTGGGGTTTGCTCATGGGAGGCCTTAGTTTTACGGCTCCGGCGGTGGGTTTAATGCTGCTCTGTGCGATCGCCTATCAGCAGTTTGGCACAACACCCCAGGGGACATGGCTGCTCTATGGGGTCAAACCAGTGGCGATCGCCATTATTGCCCAGGCCCTATGGAAGCTTGGGAAAAAGGCAATTAAAGATAGATTTGGGATCGGCTTAGCGGTATTTAATGTGGTGCTATCCCTGGTCGGTCTCCATGAACTGTGGTTGTTGTTTCTGAGTGGCTTCATTGGCCTAGGGAAAAAACTGGGAGGCCAATGGCTAAAAACAAAACAAACCCGTAGCATTGTTCCCGCTCCGTTTCTGTTGCTATTAAATGGCACCCCTGCAAATTTCAGTTTGGGCTGGCTTTTTTTAATGTTTCTTAAGGTGGGGGCGGTGCTCTATGGCAGTGGCTACGTCCTCGTGGCTTTTTTGCGGGCAGATTTTGTGGAGCGCCTCGGTTGGCTGACGGATCAACAACTCCTCGATGCGATCGCCATTGGTCAAATCACCCCAGGGCCTTTATCTTCGACGGCGACGTTTATCGGCTATTTGCTCGGCGGAGTGCCAGGGGCCGGGGTTGCCACCTTGGGGATGTTCCTCCCTTCTTTTCTCTTTGTGGCGATTCTCAATCCAATTTTGCCGAAACTGCTCCAGGCCAAATCATTCCGGGCCTTTCTCGATGGGGTGAATATTGGTGCGCTGAGTCTCATGACCGTTGTCACCGTGTTTCTGGCGCAATCTTCTTTAGTTGATCCTCTGACCATTGGGGTGGCGATCGCCGCTTTATTCCTCTTGACCAAATACAAAATCAATTCTCTCTGGCTGGTCTTAGGTGGAATGGCGATCGGGTTACTGGCCCCCTTTGTCGTGGCGCAATAGTTTCAAAACCTTACTGGTGTTGTCTCGCATAGGCATCCACAAGATTACGAATCATCGCTTGGTAGGAAGCGTTGTGGCGTTTTGCTTCTTGTTTAAAAAATTCAATGCTTTCCTGGGTAAATTCCATCGTCACCCGCACATGGTTTTTCTTGGGAATCAATTCCTCCGGTGCCGGTAAAAAATCTCTCACCACAGTAACTTCACCAATCGGTTTAGCGGGATCCGGCGTGATATTGCTCATAAAATTTTCTCCATTGACGCCATTCAGCAGCACCAAAAATACGAATAACCTGATGGCGATAGGTAAACCGCACCGTCAAAATACGCTCTTCTACTTTACCAATGCAGAACTATCGCTCTTCCACCTCGCTATGCTGAGCATCATGGACAATTAAACGACGGGGATCAAAGAAAGCATATTGGGCCGTTTCAAAATCAACACCATGTTTTGCTTTGTTACTAATATTCCGTTGATGATGCCACTCAAACGATGAGTACATATAGCTTTACACATTTTTATCCATATTACTTTACTGATTAGCTCAGAAAAAATAAAAAGTTCTCGACCTGATTACTGGGGTAGTGGGTTTGAATTTAGGGGAGTCAAGGTAGACTAAAATCACATTCATCTGCGTATCAGTCCAAACCATGCAACTCTCGCCCCAGGAAAAAGACAAGCTGCTCATTTTCACGGCCTTTTTAGTGGCGGAACGCCGGAAAAATAAAGGACTCAAGCTCAACTATCCTGAAGCGGTGGCCTACATTTCAGGCTTAATCCTCGAAGGGGCAAGGGAAGGTAAACTGGTCGCCGAACTGATGAGCGAAGGACAGACTTGGCTGACCCGTGATGATGTCATGGCCGGGGTCGCCGAAATGGTGGATGAAGTACAGGTAGAAGCGACTTTTCCCGACGGGACAAAACTGGTAACGATCCACAATCCGATCCAATAATCAAAAAATCCAGAAACTTCCCTAAAAATTTCTGCCCTCCAACAGACGAATAAAACACCATTAAAAACCTTAGAATTGGAGCAGTCTTTTTTTTGGTGTGACCGGAGTGAGGTGCCTCGGTGAATGTTCTAGATATCCTAAACCGTGGGGGGCCAGCGATGTGGCCCTTGGTACTCTTGTCGATTATGGCTCTGAGTACGATTATTGAGCGGCTTTGGTTTTGGTGGAAAGTGATCCAACAAAGCCAGCGGGTCCAGGACAAAATTTTGGATGCGGCCCATTACCAATGGCAAGCGGTGAGTGAAATTGCCCGCACCTGCCAAAAACATCCCCTTGGTCGCTTTCTCTATGCTCCTTTGAAGCAACAGGCTACCGACCCAGAAATTTTTCACTTGGCCCTTGAAGCGGCGGCAGACGAAGAATTGGCCAATATGCGTCGCGGTGAAAAGGTCTTAGAAGCAGTCATTGCCCTCTCGCCTTTGTTGGGACTCCTGGGAACTGTTTTGGGCTTAATCAACTCCTTAGGATCAATCCAATTGAGTGATTTAGGTACAGATTCGACCACGGGGGTGACCTTGGGGATCAGTGAGTCGCTCTTTTCAACGGCGATGGGTTTGATCGTCGCGATTGTGGCCTTGGCTTTTTACCGTTTGTTCCAAGCGCTTTCGAGCAATCAGGTGCGCCTTTTCCGTCAAGCGGGCAGTGAACTAGAAATGCTCTATCGCCAAAATTATCTCGAAGGATTACCTGCTTCTGTTGACAATGTAGATGCAATGCTCATTGAAGGAGACCAAAATGAAGCGTGAGCCAATTAAGCCAGAAACTTTGGGTTTAAGGCCGTTCCAACTCTGGCAAGAAAATTCTGCGCCGGATCTGCGCATCGAAATTATTCCGCTGATCGATGTGATTTTTTGTGTGCTGACCTTTTTTATCCTGGCGGCAGTGAATTTATCGCGACAGCAAGCGATTAACTTAAATTTGCCTGTGGCGGAGAGCGCAACGACCCAAATGCCCGATATGGTCATTGTGAGTTTGACGGACTTTGGGCAAATCTATGTGGAAAAACAACTGATTGAGACCCAGGCTCAATTTTCACAAATTGTTGAGGATTATTTAGGGCGCAATCCTAATGGTGTCGTTGTGCTCAATGCGTCGGAAAAGCGGCCCTATCAGGAAGTGATTCAGGTTTTAGATTGGCTCAAATCCATTGGTGGCGAACGGGTCGCCTTGGGTACAGGCGCAGGCATCCAGGGGGAACAGGCCCTTGATTCTTTCTTTGAGGGCCAACAAACTCCGGGCTTGAATCCAGGTACGCCGACAATTCCCCAGGTGCCGGGAGTCAATCCGAATAATGATTTTCAGCTTGAGCCCCTCGACAGTGGCACGCCATTGCCGCCGCCCAATGGGAATGGGTTTGATTTGGAGTTGCAGCCCCTAGAGGAGTTCGGGACGCCACCTAGTCCGACCCAGATTCAGGAGCAGTTACAAAATAATCAGCAATAGTCTGAAGAATTTTCTGGTGGATGGTTTCAGGGGGTTGGGTGGCGTCGAGTTGTTGCCAATTCCCTGGATAGGTTTGAAAAATTTGTTGATAGTTTTGGCGCACTTGGGTAAGTTTGGTTTTGGTTTCGTAGATTTCTTGGTGCGATCGCCTTTGGACGCGCTCTAGGGCCACCTCCACGGGAAGATCGAAGTAAAACACCAGATCGGGATTGGGAAAATCTTGATTGAGACGGTAAATAAATTCGTATTCGGCGGCATTGCTGGCGTTGTAGGCGAGGGAAGAAAAATAATAGCGGGTCGTAATCACCTGGATCCCAGCGGCAAGTTGTTTGAAGACGCCGTCAATTTCGTTGTAAAGGTGATCATGGCGATCGCCAGCGAAGAGATAGGCCAGTTGCCGATTTAGTTGGGTTGGATCGGTGGTAAAGCGCAGCCGTTGCCGCAGAGTTTCTCGAACGAGGTTGCCGATAATGCCATTGGAGGGTTCGGGACTGAGGACGGCGGGGATCTTTTGTCGCTGAAAATATTGGTACAAAAGCTCGGCTTGGGTTGAACTACCGGAACCGTCAATCCCTTCAAAAACGATAAATTTTGCCTGGGTTTTACGCTGCATCACCACACCATCTCCGCCAAAAGGCCCGCATTTTCTAGGAGATTGTCCCATGTCTGGAAAGGTTTTTTAGTTTGAATCAAATCACGGCAATGGTAAATCAGTTTGCCGGAGCGATCGCCGAGGATGGTGGCCCCCAACAGTTGATCCTGGCCATCGAGCCACAATTTGAGCGTTAAGTCTTGGGGAAATTGCAGTTGATCAACGCGATCGATCATTAGAGTCTTACTCAGGATTTTTGCGTCGGGGGGCAGATTTTGACCTTGGGCACCCACATGATCAAAAGGTAGCGGTTCAAACAAACGATAGGGAATTTCGCCGTAGACACAGGGCATTTTCCGGCGCTGGGCCATATTGTTCACGAGGGTTGTCGCTTCGGCGATCGCCAATTCCGGCAAAGCATAACCGCCAAGCACTGGCCCGACCCCATAAATATTGCTGCGGGGCGTTCTAAGCTCAGGATCAACCCGTAGCCACATCTGGGGCGGCTGACAAAAATCGGGGGGCAAATTCAGTTGCGTCGTTAAACCCCGGCGCTCTTTGGCCCAAATGACGGCTTTATTTTCCTGGTTAAAAAGGTCTGGGATGATCCCAAACTGGAGCGTTACCCCCGCCACTTCGAGGCAAGTCTGTAACCGTTGGACGCAGTCAGGATCTTCCGTGGGCAATAGGCTTTTTTCGCTAGTTAACGTGACTGTTTTTCCCAATTTTGCGAGGCAGTAGGCAAGGGTAAGGCAATAGGGATCGTGACCGACAAGGACAATTTTTTCTGGCAGGGTGCGCCAAATTTCTGGATTTAAGAGGTCAGTGGGGCTTAAAAAGCCATCCTGGGGAGGGGTAACCCAAGTGGTGCCCGTGGCGATCGCATAATGTTTGCTTTGGAGGCGACGGGTTGCGGTGACAAAACAGGTGCTGGGTTTCCAGACAAAATTGCCCATTTCTGGAATCACATCAACGCCCGCTTCTGCCAGACGTGCCAAGGGTTCATAGAAATCATCAGGGGCGATCGCCCCCTTGACCCAAGCGGCAATATCCATTGGTTGAGATTGTTCGGCTAGGTGTAGCAAGGTTTTTTCGAGGGCGAGTACCTGTTGATCCTGGAGTGGCTCCCCTGTTTGCTGCACTAAAGCAACTTTTTTACCAGAGGCGATCGCCCGTTTTGCCGTTGCGATGCCGGCCCCCGTTGCCCCAATCACCACCAAGTCGTAGTCCACTGCCATACCAACCCCAATCACGTTCAAAAGGGATATCATAACCCAGGTTTCGGATCGTCCTAAAGCTGCTGCAATACAGGCTCGGCTGTCGCTTTTTCCTGGGGAACAGGGCCGGTGATTTTTTGCACATTCACGGCACAGGCTTTTAATTCCGGCTGTAATGAATCGGGACAGGCTTCGGCGTGGCTCAGGGCATTAGCTTCGGTATCTTCTCCCCACAAAGCGCCCCAGTGCATCGGCGCAAAAACGGTGCCAGGGGTGATATTTTTCGTGATCAGCGCTGGAAATCGGGCCATACCGCGCGGCGATCGCACTTCCACCATTTCCCCATCGGTAATGCTGAGACGGTCTGCATCGCGGGGGTGAATTTCCAGGAAAGGATTTGGGTGCATTTTTTGGATTTTTTTGATTCGTCCCGTGCGGGTCATCGTATGCCAATGGCCATAAAGTCGTCCAATGGTCAGCACAAAAGGATAGTCGGTGTTTGGCGGCTCTGCCAGACCCCGGGAGTGGTACGCCGCAAATCTGGCCCGGCCATCGGGGGTATGGAACCGTCGGTCGGTGTAAAGCCGTTTGCCCTTGAGGGGTTCGTCCTGGTGGAATAATTTTTGCAATAAACCCCGGTTGTCAGCTGTTGTTTCTGGATCGCTCTTGGTCTCACCAGCGGGACAGGGCCATTGGATCGGCCCTTCGGTGGCCAAACGTTGGTGACTTAGCCCCGTCATATCACAGGGGCGATCGCCCGTGAGCTGCACGAATTCGGCGTAAACCTCTGCTGAAGATACCGCCCGGAACTGTTGCTGAAATCCGAGGCGGCGTCCTACCTCGGCGAAAATCTCCCAATCAGCCCAGGCTTCACCGGGGCGATCGCGGAACTGGGGACAATAGGTCACAACTCGCTCCGAATTGGTCATTGCGCCTGTTTTCTCGCCCCACTGCAACGCTGGCAAGAGGAGATGGGCGTAGTTCGATGTTTCCGTGGGGTAATAGGCATCCTGGCAAATGGTAAAAGGGGATTTTAACAATGCGGCCTTGGTGCGTTCCAAGTCGGGCATACTCACCGCTGGATTCGTCGCCACCACCCACAACAAACCCACTGTTCCCCTGTCTAGCCCCTCGATCATTGCCCAGGCATCTTTTCCGGGTAGTGGAGAAATGGTTCCTGGGGGTAATTGCCAGGCTTTTTCTAAGGTGGCGCGGTGCTCTGGATTTTTGACGAGGCGATATCCCGGCAGTAAATGGGCCAGTCCCCCCGCTTCTCTGCCCCCCATGGCATTGGGTTGACCCGTGAGGGAAAAAGGCCCGGCCCCCGGCTTGCCAATTTCTCCGGTCATTAGGTGCAAATTAATTAGGGTGCGTACCTTGGCTGTACCCTCGGCGGATTGGTTCATCCCCATCGACCACAGGGACAGAACATTGTCCGCATTGGCCCAATATTTTGCGGCTTGTTCGAGGTGATCAATGCGAATCCCACAGCGTCGGGCCACCGTTTCGGGAGTATAGCTCTGGATGAGCATCGCATATTTAGAAAAGCCCTTGGTACATTCATCGATGAAGAGGGTATCGATTTTGCCCCATTTCAGTAACAGATGCGCAATGCCGTTGAGTAAATCAATATCGGTGCCGGGTTTGATCGCCAGGTGGAGATCGGCCACTTCGGCGGTTTTGGTGCGGCGGGGATCAACGACAATTAATTTTGCTTTAGAGCGTTTGTGGTGTTCGCGTAGGCGGTTAAACACAATCGGGTGACATTCGGCGGTATTGCTGCCGATAATAAAGGCGCAATCGGTTAATTCTAGGTCTTCGTAGCAGGGGGGCGGCCCATCGGCCCCAAAGCTCTGGATATAGCCCGCCACGGCGGAGGACATACAAAGGCGGGAGTTGGCATCGAAATTGTTGGTACCGAGGCAGCCCTTGAGGAGTTTTTGGGCAGTGTAATAGTCTTCGGTTTGGAGTTGTCCGGAGCCATACATGGCAATGCCTTCAACGCCGAGGGTTGCCTTTACCGTTTTGATCTGTTCCACGATTAGCTCAAAGGCGTCATCCCAACTAATGCGCTGGAATTGATCCTGTAGCGATCGCCGATACATGGGGTAAAGTAAGCGGTCTTGATCGAGGGATTCGGCAATGGTCGCGCCTTTAACACAGACTTTACCGAGGCTGGATGGATGTTGGCGATCGCCCATGACTTTGAGGGTGGGTTGTTCATTTTTGATCACCTCAGAAACTTCGAGGCCACAACCAACACCACAATAGGGACAAAGGGTTTTCGTTTTGCGTTGATCCATTGCTAAACCGCTAACTTTAAGACTTCAATAATAGAGTTAAAAAATGCCAGAAAATTAAATGGCATTAGTTAAGGAAAAAATCCCCTGGGGCGATGATCAAGAGAGACTTACCATGGCCCCAAAGCGCGTAATAGAAAAAACCTGTAAAACGCCATTACTTGCCATGACTTTTGTTTTACAGGTTGTGCCTAAACTAATCTCAAAAACCTAATAGGTTGCTTCTTCCTCAACGGGAGGAGTCGCTGTCATTTCCGTTTCGCCTTCATGGAACTCAGCAAAGGAACCCTTGGGTTCTTTGAGGAAAAAAGCACAGAGGAAAGCAACAATTAAACCCGTAATCCCCAACACTTGGAAGAAACCGGCATTCACCGCTGCCATCACGGGTTCGCCCCCATTGGCCCCTGCCGAAGCTTCGGTGAGCAACAATAGCACTGTCAAATAGGCTACTGCTCCCACATTGCCGTAGGCGCCAACGTTTCCTGCAATTTGTCCGGTAATGCGTCGTTTGACGAGGGGAACAATCGCAAAGGTTGAACCCTCTGCGGCTTGCACAAAGAAAGAACAGGCCATCGTTAACAAAACGGCGATCGCCAAGGGCCAAGTCCCCGCCACCGAACTCATCAGGAGATAACCAATCCCCATACCCACCGTGAGGACAACCATTGTCCATTTCCGGCTGCCCATCTTATCGGAGATCAAGCCTCCCCCTGGGCGAGACATCAAGTTCATAAACGCATAGCTAGAAGCAATAATCCCCGCCGTTGCCTTGTCTAAACTAAAGGTGCCTTCAAAGAAAGCCGGCAACATGGTCACCACCGCAAGCTCAGAACCGAAATTCACAATATAGGTCAGTTCTAAAATGGCCACTTGGCTAAAGTCATAGCGGTCTTCCGGGGCATAGCGTTTTTTCCCGGTCATTAAGTCCTTATTCACAGTCCAGCAGTTGTAGGTCTGGAACAGGTAGAGGCCCACTAGCGCCAGGATGGCGATCGCCAAGCCAGTGCCATTTAAAAAATTCACCTTTTGCAAACGCCAAGCCAGCACCATCAAAATCAGGGTCAAAGGCAAATTCATGGCCAACAGGAACCAGAAATCCTTCTTGGTGGTGACTTCCATGCCCCGGGCGCTCTTCGGGCGGTGGTACGTTTTCCCAGGGGGGGTATCACTCACGCTGAAGTAATACAACATCCCATACAAAGCCGCGATAATCCCTGTACCGGCGATCGCCGCCCGCCAATTCAAAATAGCCGTATTAAATTCCGGGAAAAAGAGAATCTTAAAACTTTCCGGCTGGCCGAAATTAAACGCACCAGGGAGGAAGGCCAAAATGATCCCAAAAATCACCATGGTAAAGGCCGAAAATGCCGAGCCAAAGTTACCCCAGCCCCCGTAAATGCCTTCTGCCGTACCCACATCTTTGGGGGGAAACCATTCTGCGACCATCCGAATCCCGATCACAAAACCAGCCCCAACAATCCCCATTAAGAGGCGTCCTAATACCAGTTGATTAAAGCTCTGGGCCGTCGCGAAAATTAAACAGGGAACCGCAGCGTAGATCAACAATAATGAGTAGGTTAACCGGGGGCCGTATTTATCTAACAGCATGCCGATAATGATCCGTGCGGGCACCGTCAAAGCAACATTACACAACCCGATTGTGCCTAGTTGAGCGTTGTCTAAGCCAAAGTCCTGGGCGATGGTGGTTGCGAAAGGTGGAAAATTAAACCACACCACGAACGACAGGAAAAAAGCAAACCAGGTCATGTGCAGGATCTTATACCTGCCATTAAATGACCACATTTCTCCAAGCATTGTTTACCATCCTAAAAAGAGTATTCTCAAGCTGCAGGTCAGACTGTCAATTTTCGACCTTATGGGAGTTCGAACTAATCAATTAATTATGAATATCAAGAAAATAAACGAGGAAATTATTCTTTCCCATTGTGAGGAGACCAATATTATTTGATTCCGACAATTGTTTATTTTCCTGCTGATAGTTCGAATGGCCTAAAAATCTCTCGCCACCGCAAGAAGTTGTGATAAAGAATCACATTCTTTCTTCGCTAAATTCGTAACCGCTGATACTCTTTATGGGGATCGATGCGCTTTTGGGATGACAAGGGGCTTGATCCTGCATCCTAGGCTTCCGAATCTGTTTCTGATGCTAATGGAGATGGTTCATCGGACGTTTCAGCACTTTCACCATAGGCAAAGCCATGTTCATCGGCGTAGCGGTGCATGAAACGCATGAATCTTTCCCAGTGGTCAGCATTGTCAATTTCAAAGCGACAAATGACACCCCGCAGTTCGTCTCCTTCTTCGCCACCAAAGACGATGCGGCAACTGGAGGGGGTAACGGCGATGTCTCCTTCTTCGTCGATCAGTCGGACAATGCCATTAGAACCAGCGGTAAAGCTCTGGAAACGGTCGAGGGCATTGAGTTGGGCAAAGGTCATGGAGACGGATTTAACGCCTGTTTTGGGGTTGCGTTGCAGGCTAACGTTGCTGAGTTCTTCGCTGATGCCGTTGAAAAATTCGATCCGTGGTGTTGGGTCTTGCGGTGGGGGCGGGGCGGCTGGTTCGGTTTGCTTATTTTTAAAAAAGTTAAACATGATTGTGAGGGGCGATCGCCAGTGAGGGAGGGATATAAGGCTATACCCCTATCCTAACAATCGCGCGCTGAACCTATTCGGCTTTGCCTGCTTTATTTTGGATTTTGAGGATCAAAAATCCCCAAGCTACACCAAAGAGGACTGCGGTGATGGCAATGATAAAGCCGTTGAACATCATGCTTTCTGCGCTCATGGAAATACTCCTTATGTCTGGTTGTAATGGGTTGATTTTAAAGCGATTTGGCTACAAACGGTATTTTAAAGCAGGGAGTATTTTTTGGCGGTTGGGGGATTCCGGGGGCGCGGTTGGGATATTCCAGGGGCGATCGCCTAGCCGTAGGCCTATAAATTTGTAAGCAGTTGTGGGAATATATAATGTCTGATTTTTGCCGTAGGGAACATGCTGAAAAACGATATTTGGATCCTCGAACAAGCCCAACAGGGGATGATTTCTCCCTTTGAAGCCTCACTGATCCGCCAGATCCAACTGTCCCCCCAGCAGACTGTACCAGCCCTCAGCTACGGCCTGTCTAGCTATGGCTACGATATTCGCCTCAGCCCCGAAGAATTTCTTATTTTCCGCCACATCCCTGGCACCGTTGTAAACCCCAAAGCTTTCAGCCCGGAAAACCTTGAACGGGTTGACCTCAAGCGCGATGAATACGGTGACTACTTTATTATTCCGGCTAATTCCTATGGTTTGGGCGTGTCCCTCGAAAAAATTCAGATGCCCCCCAACGTCACCGCGATCTGTCTTGGTAAGTCCACCTATGCCCGTGTCGGTCTGATTGCGAACACAACTCCCCTAGAGGCTTCCTGGTGCGGTGCAATCACCCTTGAATTTAGCAATGCCTCTAGTACCGACTGCCGTATTTATGCCAATGAAGGGGTTGTGCAGCTACTTTTCTTTGAAGGAGATCCTTGCAATACCACCTATTCTGATCGGGGGGGCAAATACCAAAACCAAGCCGGAAAAGTCACTTTGCCCAGGGTCTAGATAGATTCTGAATGTGTTTGGCGATCGCCCCAATTTTTATTACAACCCCCATGGACATCGCTTATTTTTGTCTATGGTGAAATCAAATCTTTTCTTTCCCTACATCTCCATTTGCTCCTGAGTTTGAATTGTCATGGATAAATTTCGCGTTGAAGTGCTCCGCTCTACCCCCAACCCCCAACAAACCATCTGGAGTGCCATGCACCAGGACTACTGCGAGGAATTTGTGTGGGAACAACAGAGTAATTTTCCAGACGAACAAAAAGCAGGGGAGTTAATTGTCAAACATCTTTTGGCAGGTGGTCGCGGTCACTATGGCCCCCTGGAACATCCCCAGATTGTTTTTAATGTGGGCTACTTTCCCCACTCGATGATGCAGCAAATCCGGACTCATCGCGTGGGCGTCTCCTTTGATGTACAGTGCCTCGCCGGAGATACAGAAATCACCTTTGTTCAAGCCTCTGGATCTCTCCGCAAAATTAAAATTAGCGATCTCCATGACCTCTGGCACAACGGAGAAAAAGCCATACGGGAACGCAAAATTCGTGGTCGCAAAGGTGAACAACCGGGCTTTTACCGCCGCGACTGCAAAACTCGCTTGCGAAAAATGTCACTAAGGGTGCTGAATGAGGACACTGGTAATTTTGAAATTGGCCATCTCCAAGATGTAATGAGTAGCGGTGAGCAGCCCGTTTATCGCCTGACCTTAGCCGATGGAAAAACCCTTGACTGCACCGTTAATCATCGTCTCTACACGACCCAAGGCTGGCAACGTATGGGAGAAGCTCTGGGTTTAATGACCGATGAAGATCATCAAGTCCTAGCAGTGACAAAAACCTGTGAAGTCATGACCAACGGCGTTGTCCGTCCCGATGCTCTCTACAGTCAGCAATCTTGGTTAGCCGCACAGGTAAAACAAGGGTTAACAGCTCAGCAAATTGCTATTATTTGTGACTGCTCCCCAGACGTGATTCGCCATTGGGCCAAGAAATTTCAATTAAAACTTCCTGCGGGTCATCGACAGCATCTAGAGATTGTCGTTAATAATTCTCGTCGTAATGATCGAGTATGTTCACAAAAGCTCCTTCGTTTTCAGATCGAGTCAAAAGATAGCGGTCCCCGCTTAAAAGCGCATCCGGTGAAGGTGGTTGCCGTGGAATATCTTGGGATCCAGCCCACCTACGATCTGGAAGTACAAGGGCCTTGGCATAATTTTGTGGCGAATGGTGTTGTTGTGCACAATTCTTTCCGCTATACAGGACAGCGGATTATTGACGTTGCAGAAGGCAAGCGGGACGTAGAAGAGGTCTTTTACCTGCGGCCTGTGGGTAAGTATGACAATCGTCAAGGGAAAAAATATTTTTACTCAGAAGAACAACGCCAGGCGGATAAGGAATGGTGTCTGGCTGCCTGCGATCGCTATCGGCAACGGATTGAAGAAGGCTTGGCAGAGGAGCACGCTCGGAGTTTGATTCCTTTTGATGCACGGCAACACTTTGTTATGAGTTGTAATGTGCGATCGCTGATGCATTTGTTAGATTTGCGTTGGAAAAAAGACGCCCAACTAGAAGCCCAACAACTTTGTGAATTATTATTTGTTCACTTTGAAACTTGGTGTCCAGAAATTGCAGCTTGGTACCATAAGAATCGCGCCCAAAAAGCACGCTTGTCGCCTTAAGATTTTCTTTAGATTTTTGAGGCTGAGTGCCGATAAATTTACGCAAAAGTTAACATTGCTTGGTAATCTGTAATGTTCTTTCTAAATAGATCGGGCAGGTGAAACCTTTGAAAATCAAAGAATAAGGCTGATTATCCATAAATTTTGATTGTCATGACCGGGGAATTTTGTGAAAATTCCTTAATCCTTTTGAATTTTCCTTTTAAGATAGAAGCAGTTGCTTTAGCTTGGTTGTGATGCCTCGAATTTTAATTATTGATGATGATCCGGCGATCGCCGAATTGGTTGCGATAAACCTTGAAATGGCGGGTTATGACGTCAGTCGTGCCGAAGACGGTATTAAAGGTCAGGCATTGGCGGTGCAGCTACAACCCGATTTGGTCATGCTGGATCTGATGTTGCCGAAAGTGGACGGGTTTACCGTTTGTCAACGGATCCGGCGGGAAGAACGCACAGCAGATATCCCCATTTTGATGTTAACCGCCCTGGGACAGACCCAAGATAAGGTGGATGGCTTTAATGCCGGGGCCGATGATTACCTCACGAAGCCCTTTGAAGTCGAAGATAATGTTGGTGCGGGTGCGGGCTTTATTGCGACGGAGCGATCGCATTCCCCAGGCCGCCAAACACACAGAAATTTTGAACTACGGCCCGTTAACGTTAATCCCAGAGCGATTCGAGGCGATTTGGTTTGATCAGACTATCAAATTGACTCACCTTGAATTTGAATTGCTCCACTGTCTCCTGCAACGCCATGGTCAGACCATTTCTCCCAGCGAAATCCTCAAGGAAGTGTGGGGCTATGATCCTTCCGATGATATCGAGACCATCCGGGTACACGTTCGCCACCTGCGCACGAAGTTAGAACCGGAGCCCCGTCGTCCCCAGTACATCAAAACGGTTTATGGGGCGGGTTACTGCCTGGAGTTGCCGTCGCGGGTAAACCACGGGGAGACAACTCAGGTCTCGGAGCCAATGAACTCCTAGGCCCAAGTTTGCTTTAGCGTTAATTGATCAGCGATCAAAGGTAATGGAGCCAGCGGAGTCCCCAATTTCTCAGGCGATCGCGCTGGGCAAAGCGATCATAAAGTACCTGGGAAAACAACCAGCGTTTTAGGGGATATCGCCATTGTCGTAATAAGGTCTGCAATCCCCAGCCGAGCAGACCCAAGACGATGGGAACGAGGATCCACAGTAGGGGTTGCGTCATCAGCGTTGACCAACCCAAGATCACAGAGATGAATACAAAGGCGATCGCCAAGGGCCAGGCAAGATAACTGAAACCATACTTTCGTTGTCGCCAGGGTAATTGCGTCAATAATTGCCCAATAAACCACCCTTGAATTTCTGCTAACTGTTGATAGAGGGAAGGCGACGGCAGTAGATCCGCTACTACTTGGTGCAACACACCGCCATCAAGTCCAATTTGGGTCTTTAAAACGTTGATCCCTTCGTAACGCAACAGAAAAGAGAGGGACGCCTGGGGCCAGTCACCTTCTCGAAAAAGCACATATTTTCGCCAAGCGAGGTTGAACTCATCGGTAAACGTTAGGGTTTGCCCTTGGTTTTTGAGCGCTAGGAGCTGCAAAAGGTCATCGTGATCCAACACAAATAAAACCCCGTGGCAGAGTGTGGACTGCGGTGGCGGCGTTAGCTGTTCTTGATCCAGTTGGATGTAGGGGTGGGCGGAAACAGTCACGGGAGGAAAGGCAAAAAGCTTAAATGACAGAGAAAACTATTGGGGCTTAACAAGGGGCGCTCTGGGGAGGCTTGGTCGGGCTTTGGACGTTTGTGAACTCGGTTTGGGTTGTCGTTTGAACGTGCCTTGAATGAGACTGATAAAAAATCTTAAGAGTCCCTGCCATTGCTGTTCGCTGGTTTGGATATTGTGCTGGTGGGCCTGGAGGATTGTCGTGCAGTGGGGATGACTCATCAGGGCTTCGGTGTAGGTATTCGCAATGGTGCCATCCAGTTGCAGGATTGTTTTCGCGTAAATAATGCCTTCGGGGAGGGGCTGTTTCGCTTGTTGGTGCTGTCGTTTGCGTTGGTCAAGGGCAATTTTTAGTTCTCCTAGTTTGCGTAGGCAACAGAGAAATTGGCGATCGCCAAGCAGATTTTGAATTTGCCGCTGATCTTGGGCATCGCCCGTGGGATTGGGGAGTGGGGGTAGAGGGCCGGAGTTTTCACCATGATACAAAGGGTGTGTCGGTTCCCTGAGGAGGGCGTGGTATTGTCGCGCCAGTTGCGATCGCAAATTGCCGTAGGCCGCCTGTAAATCGGGGGAATAATGCTGCTGGCTGAGCGTATCCTCCCTGAGATAATACAAATCTTGGTAAACCTCCTGGGGAATAAATCGCTGACCATCAATGGCATCGACCACCATCGTACTGACCTCTAGGGTGGTTGCATCCAGAAAAACCTGATTTAGAGCCTGGATAAATGGGTTCATAGCAGCAGGCTGGGGCTGAGGGGATTTGGCTTCGGGAGCAGAACGATTCATGGGAGACCAAAAAAGTGGGATGAAACAATTGGGAGCGTCGTTAGCAGTAACACCTAGGACTCTTCTTCTAGAAAAAGAGGCGCTTCGTCTCCAAAATCAAAATCATCAAAGTCCTTGCTATCAAAGGCACTCAGTTCTTCTAAATCTGCTAGCGCTTCTTCTAAATCTAGATCCCCATCGGGGGCGATCGCCGCATCGCTGGCGGATAGATCAATGGCACTGTCTTGATCCAGATTATCGAGGCTGGTGATATCTATCGCTGAATTTTCGTCATCAAGGGCAAGATCGAAATCAGGATCTAGTTCACCCGATAGATCAAGTTCCTCTAACCAACTATCATCGCTGAAATCATTGGTCGGAGCGGCTGTTGCGTCATGGTGATGATTGGCCTCGCTGGTGCCGTTGCTTTCATCTCCTAGGGAAGGGAGATCGGCTGTAAGGTCAAGATCATCATCCCAAAGGGCCATGGCCTCCGGTGGTAAAGTCTGGGGGTCAAGGTCAAGGTCTAAGTCGTCAAAATCCAGGGCTGCAGCATCTTGCGGACTAAGATCATCTGACTGTTGAAAATCTGCCTGAATCACAGTCTCTTTGCTGAACTCACTGGCCTCAAAGTCGTGGGAATTTTCCTGGTGATCAAGGGCTTCGATTTCAAGTTCGGAGAGATGGTCTTGATCGAGATCAAAGTCAAGCAGTGCTGCCTCATCGAGTTCCCCTAGGTTAAAGATATCGGCATCTTCTTCCTCTGGGTCGGCTCTCTCTGACAGCCAAGCGTCGGAATCCGTCGTGGATTCTGGTGGGGCATCAGGATCAGCCGGGGCGATGTGAATATCCTCGGTGAAGTCTTGTTGTTCTAGATCTAAATCAAAGGATGCATCGAGGGGATCAAGGGCCATTTCCCCAGAGAGATCCATCTGGTCGAGGTCAAACTCAAAATCGTCAAATTGCTCAAAATCTTCTTCAGATAGAGCTTCTGGAGCTTCTAGGGAATCGGTATCTGACCCAGAATCATCACTAATATTGTTGGAATGATCAATGGGTTCGAGATCAAGCTCAAAATCACTGGGCAGATCGAAGTCTTCCTCGGCTAGGGGATCTGCCGTTGCCAAGGGATCAGCCCCAAGCTCAAAATCGGCATCAAAAGCATCGGGATCGAGGTCTAGGTCTCCGTTGTCATCTAATTCTAGATCCAAGGCTAAGTCTGAACTGCCAAGGTCTGGGGCATTTAAGGGGCCGAGGGTATTTTCGTCTAAATCTGTGGGGAAGAGGTTGAAATCAAAGGCGTCCAAATCCTCTAGATCCGTGGGTAGGTCTTGGTGATCTGCAATGGTTTCTTCGGGGGCGATCGCCGCATCTGCTTCGGTGGTTTCAATGAGCGTTTCTTCATTACTCCCCAGAAGATCGTCCAAGTCAGCGGCGGCCAAAGTCTCTAAACGTTCTAAGTCAGAGTCCGTAAAGTCTAATTCTTCTTCGCTGAATTCCTCGCTGGGCAAGGCATCATCTGCCGTCAACTCTGATGAAGCTTCCGGGTCACTGTCAAAATCGGCGGTGGTGACATCCGGGAAGGCTTGGCTTAGGCGATCGCCAAGTTCATCTTCCGGGAGTTCGCCGAGGGCCAGATCCTCGATGAAAATATCCTCCCCAAAGTCAGCGATGGTTTCATTGAAGTCCCCTAAGTCTGCTTCACTATCACCATCATTAGCTTCGGACTCTGCCAGATCAGGTAAAGCCTCTGCTTCTGCGACCAGTTCCTGCTCCAACCAATTTTCCGGAAGGGGAGGTAAAGGCAATCGGTCTGTCTCCGGCCCATCGAGGGACGTGATCTCTGTGACGCCTGGGTGATTGTGCCAATCCTGATTCAAAAATGCAAATAAAGTCTCATCATCGACCGCATCTAGATCCGTGGTTTCTAACGATGTCGCTGTCTCTGCTACGGGAGTTTCGGGGTCTTCAAGTAAATCTTCTAATTCTAAAGCGTCTACTGCCTCATCTCCGAAGGGATCGCTGTCTACTTCAAAATCTGCCAAATTGGGGACATAGGCATCGGGGCGATCGTCGTTAGCCCGTTCTGCCGCCGTGCTATCAACGGGGGTTTCCCAATCTTCAATTTCTGGGGCCTCATGGATCGTCAGAGATGCCTCTGGCGTTTCATCCAGGGCAATTTCCGCAAAATTATCTAAAAAGTTGAGAGAATCAGCATCCGCTAGATCCTTCGCCTCGTTCTTTTCTGCGACAAAGCTGGGCTGAGGTTCCGCAGCTGATTCGGTCGGGGCATCTGGGGCTACCGTTGGCAGGGAGTTATGGGGCAGAGGGGGAATTTTGTCACTCTCCGGCGGCGTTTCCGAAAAAGGCTCAACAACCTTCACCGTTGCAGCCATGAGCGTTTGGTTAGGAATTTCAAGGAACTTCAAATCTAGGGGTTCCTCGGCATTCATCAAGCGGTCGTATTGCTGCAGGGTCACGAGCAACTGAAATAGCTGCTGCAAACCCTGGAAATTTTCTTGAATTTTACGGTGACCCAGGGCAACCTGCTGTTGGTGAAAATGCTGGAGATTTTGGTACTGAGCAGTATTGAGTACGGCCTCGCCGACATCATTTTCGACGGTGCCATTAATGAGATCGACTTGGGTATGGAGACTCGTATCGGGAGGGTAGGGCTCACCCTGGTCAGGATGACGGACAATGCGAGTCGTAATATTTAGGGTTGCTGCCTTACTCGCCACCATCGTAAAGGCTTTGGAAAGGTCGCCGCTGCGGAGAGCTTGCTTAAATTCATCGCTTAAGGACATGGTGGAATCTCCTTGGTCACTGGGTTGGCGCAAAAATGGGGGCGCGGTATGGATAAAAGCCTGGGGATGGTGGCTGGGCGGATGTTATTTCTTCTCAGAATATCCCATCCCTAAAATGTCGTTGGTAAAATGCCAGTAAGTGTAACATTGCCCTATTTGTTTGACATTGCCGCTGATCCTAGGGCCACAGGTGCTGAACGGTATAGCCGAGGTGGGTCAGCATTTCCCGTAATAGCGGCAGGCTCAAGCCAATAACATTACTATGGCAGCCTTCAATTTTTTCGATAAAAAGTCCCCCTTTTCCTTCAAGGGCAAAACACCCCGCACATTGTAGGGGTTCACCGCTGCGCACATAGGCCGCAATGGTGTCATCGTCAATGGCCGCGAAATAGACTTTGGTGACTCCGTGGCGTACGAGCAGTTGGTTTTGGGTTTGATCCACGAGGGCATGGCCTGTATAGAGCAAACCGTAATGGCCCCGCATGGTTTGCCACCGGGCGATCGCCTCAGTAGGGGAGGCCGGTTTCCCCAGGATTTCGCCCCGGACATGGAGCACCGAATCGCAGCCGAGGATTAAAGCATCTTGACGATGTTGGGCCACGGTTTTTGCTTTGGCCGCAGCGAGGGCTTCGACCAACTGGGCCGGATCATCATGGTGAATTTGGGATTCATCAAAGTGACTCACGTGGACAATGGGGTTGATCCCAATGCCTTGGAGTAAACGACGACGGGCTGGGGAAGCGGACGCAAGGACAAATTCCATGGTGTTTTGAGGTAAGGCGGCGCAAACAAAGGCAATTACAGCATACCCAGGTGGATGCACTGGCGGATCAAGGTGTCAAAAATATTGCTTCAATATGGCTCATCAATTAGACCTTAAAGGAATTGACCATCGCGTTAAAGAGTTTCTCCACTTGGGGCCAACGGCTTTCGCGGGTCGAGAGATTAAAGGTATAGAGTTTCCCTAGCTTGACGGCAACGGTGGCGAGGTCATGGCGCATTTGACCTTCAGGGAGGGTGACGCGATATTCGAGGGTGTAATAGGTTTGGCCCTTGTCGGTGCGGCTTTCGGCCCGGATCAATTCAGGTTGGCGATCGCTATTTTGGCTTGCTTCTTTCATGAACCGATAGCCAACGTCGGTGGGGGTGCCGAGATCGTTTAAGGCTTTATCGGCGGGAACATCACTGATAATGACGCTCAAATTTTCGGAATATTCCACCAAATCCCGAAACACCACATCTACGCCAGTATCGCTCTTGCTGACGTCAACGGGAATCCAACCATTGGGATAGAGAAACTGATAGCCATAGGTGCCATTGCTATAGCCCTGGAGGCTACCAACGCCACCACAAGCAGCCAACGTACAACTAATCACGATCAACAAACTGGCGATCGCCTTTTTCCATCGATTTTGGCGCATTTATTTACCTCAGAAATTTAAAAGAAATTAAAAAATAAACTTACAGAGCCGGAGTCTCCGCGTTCATCATCCTAGCGAAAACACCGGCTCAAACCGAAATTTATTGGGTTTAATAATGCCTTAGGCTCTTGCTAAATCGCCTCTTCCGTTTCGAGGTTAAACAGCATTTGCAGCGATTGTAGACAAACTCGACGGGCTTCGATGTCCTGTTGAGCCCGCAGTTGCACCATCGGATCATGGAGAATTTTATTAACAATCCCCCGCGTCAAGGTTTCAATGACTTCCTGGTGCTTCTCTTCAAATTCTGCGCCGAGGCGAGAGAGGGCTTTTTCCAGCTCCTGCTCCCGAATGCTTTCGACTTTGCTGCGTAGGGAACTAATGGTCGGAACGGTTTCGAGGGACTGCCACCATTGGATATAGTTTTCTACTTCCTCTTCTAAAAGAGCTTCGGCTTCTTCGGCCATTTTGCGGCGGGATGCTTGGTTTTGGGCGACTACTTCCTTGAGGGCGTCCACATTATATAAACGCACGCCGGCGATTTCTTCCACATCGGCAGCAACGTTAAGGGGCACAGAAATATCGATCAAAATTAACGTGTGAAGATCGAGATTTTCCAGTTTTGCCCGATCGAGAATCGGTTCCGTCGCCCCGGTACTGGTAAAGACAATGTCCGCCTGTTCAACGACATTGAGCATCTCTGGTAACAGTTCTAATTGCAGATCCACATCGGGGAATTTTTTCGCGAGATCCCGCGCCCCCCGTTCGGAACGGTTGACGATAGTGATGTCTTCAGCCCCTTTAGAAACGAGGTGTTGCACCAACAGACGCGACATTTTCCCGGCACCGATAATCGCAATTTTTTGATTGGAAAGATCCTTGACCTTCATCTGGGCCAATTCCACGGCGGCGGAGCTAATGGAAACGGCCCCGGTGCCAATGTTGGTTTCGCTGCGGACGCGTTTCCCGGCAGTGATCGCCCGTTTGAACATCCGGTCGAGTAAGCGCCCTAGGCCTTTATGCTGTTGACCGAGTTTGTGGGCGGCTTTGACCTGGGCGAGGATTTGGCCTTCGCCGAGAACGAGGCTTTCTAGGCCCGCAGCGACTCGCAATAAATGACGAATGGCATCTTGGTGCAGCAGGGTGAAGAGGTAACGGCGCAGGCGGTTGAGTTGGAGTTGTCCTGTTTCCGCGAGAAATTGGCAAATTTCCCGCACGCCCTGTTCTGTTTCCTGCACGACGGCATAGATTTCAAGGCGGTTACAGGTACTGATAACGGCGACTTCTTCTACGTGGGGGTAGGATTTGAGGTGGGCGATCGCCTCGTCCATTTTCGCTTCTTGAATACTGAGTTTTTCGCGGATTTCGACGGGGGCTGTTTTATGACTCAGGCCAACAACAACGATATTCATGGGGTTTTCTCTAAAGGTTTGATCTCTCTAGGGCTCCAACATCCAAGGGAAGCGCAGAGTTCTATTAAAGGATTTTTTTAACTTCCTATGCAATGTAGTCTCCGAACATTTAGGGACAAAAGGTTTTGTAAAGAAAATTTATGTAACTTTACGGCATCCTAATCGCTGACAGCGCACGAAAAAAGGCGACCCCTTGTTGGCGATCGCCCTTTTGTTGCAGACAGATTAAACTCCAATGATCGCCGTCAAGCCCGATCCTAGAGTTGAATGTTTTGGGGGTTGTCCCACATGTGAATGGTATCCACGAAGCGAGCTGTCATGGATTGGCTAGAAATAACCAGAGACTGGGTGCGTGCGCCACCATGGAACAGACGAACCCCTTCCATGAGGGTGCCGGGGGTAATCCCACAGGCCGCGAACAGAACCGTTTCACCGGAAGCCAATTCTTCTGCTTCGTAAACCTTGTCCGGATCTTCAACGCCCATGGACTTGAGGCGTTTGATATTTTCTTCGCGATTCCAGTCCGCACTTTCGGGGGTATTCACATCGGCGGGATCGTAAATCAGTTGTCCTTGGAAGTGACCACCCAAACAACGCATCGCGGCGGCACTGATCACCCCTTCCGGAGCGGCCCCGATTCCCATCAGCGCATGGATGTTCGTCCCAGCAAAGGCAGCACAAATTGCCGCAGAAACGTCCCCATCGCTAATCAAACGAACCCGGGCGCCAGTGGCTCGAATTTCTTTGATCAGATCTTTGTGACGGGGGCGATCCATCACGATAATGACTAATTCTTCTGGGCTACGATTTAAGCACTCAGACAAAATTTTGATGTTTTCGGTGGCTGACTTGCGAATGTCAACTTTCCCTTTGGCGGCTGGGGGCGCGGCCAATTTTTTCATGTAGTAGTCGGGGGCATGGAACAGACCGCCTTTTTCGGAAATGGCGAGGACTGCCATGGAACCGGGTTGACCGTTGGCAACGAGGTTGGTGCCTTCACAGGGGTCAACGGCAATGTCAATTTCGATCAGTTCATCGGGGTTGCAATAGGCTTTGGCATCTTCACGGGTACAGATACCGACTTCTTCACCGATGTAAAGCATGGGGGCATCATCCCGCTCCCCTTCACCGATAACGATGCGACCGCGCATATGAATTTGATTCATCCGTTCCCGCATGGCTTCAACGGCCACTTGGTCGGCGGTATCTTTTTCGCCCATCCCCATCCATTTGGCAGAGGCGATCGCCGCTTGTTCGACAACTTCAATAATTTCTAAACCGAGGGTGCTTTCCACGCTTTTTATCCTCCAGACTGCGACTGTTGATCAAAACCACCAGTCATTTAGTTTTTTTGTAAACACCCCAAAGTCTATCAGAGAAGGGCGATCGCCTCAGAAGATTCCCAGAAAAGTTTTTCCTTTAAATATCTCCGGATGGGCTAGAGAAAATAGGTCGTTAAGGTTTCATATAGAAGGGTGAGATTGGTTTGGCGATAGTCGTGCTGGAGGGAGTTTGCAGGGGGCGTGTTTTGGGCAAGTCGCCGCAAATTTGCTTGGATTTGTGAAAAATCCCGATAACGATTTTGCAGTCCCTTCAGGATCGGGCAAATAACGGGGGAAGTCAGGATATTTGGATCGGCTCCCTGGGGCATGAGGGGGAAATGTTTGAGGTGATTAAAGTGGGTTTGGGGTAAGTTGGCGATCGCCTGGATAATTTCTTGGCAACATTCCCGGGTAAATTCCTGGGCGAGGTAACGCTGGATAGACGGTTGCAGGCCAAAGTAGGGACGATGATTTTCTTTTTTCTCCAGGAGGAAACGTCGGTCAAGGGAGCGCACCGCATCCCAAACTTCACTGGCAAAGGGCATTTCTACATGAAAGTTAGCCTGTAGTTGTTCGAGGGTAATGGATTTGCCCCACAACATCAGCCAGTAGAGCACTTCCTGTTCGGAGTTGCTAATGCGGCAGGTGAGATTGTAGAGGATATCCCGTAGGGTATTGCCACCGATAATTGTTTCTTGGTTTTGAAATTGCGCCACAGAACCGCCGTACCATTCTTGAATCCCCGTGGCAATTAGCCGGAGCTTGAGGGGGTTGCCGCGATAGGTCTCGACCAAATCAGCCCAAAGCTCTGGGTCTTGGAGGTTATATTCCTGGAGGATTTGCTGGGCGACTAAATTACTGAGGCCTTCGACGGTGATCAATGTGACCCTGGGGTTGTCCGTGGCTAAGGCTTCGATGGCGGGGGAATGTTCCCGGGAAATCACGACAACGGTGCCAGCTAGACTCTGGTGGGCGATCGCCTCTAAAAATTCCACATACATTACGTGTTGCGGTTGATAGTTCCCCGACAGACAAGCGGTGGCAAAGAGCAGTTCCCAGTGGTCAAAAACTAAGATCTTCGGCTGCTGTTGCAAATGATCCTGGAGTTGGGCGATCGCCCCGTCAGGGTGTTCCGCTAAAGCCCATTCCTGCTGAATCAAAGCCCAATTGTGATCAAACATGAGGCGATCGCTGAGGTTACACCAGAGCGTGTTTTCCTGGAGTGGTGGGTGGTGCCGGAGCACTTCGCTGACAAGGGTGGTCTTTCCCAGGCCGCCACCCCCTAGCACGAAGATTAATGAAATATCCCTTTGTTGGAGCCGTTGCCCTAGGGTGCGCAGGGTTGACTCTTGGTTATAAAAATGATTCTTGTTTCTCGGAATCCCTTGGTACTGGGGTGGTGTTGGGGCTGGCACTTGGGACTCCGTCGTTGCGGCCATACCGTTGGGCACGATTTTATCGACCGCTGCCTTTTCTTGTTCCGAGAGCTGCTCATATTTAGTGGTCAAAGCCAACTGGAGTGAACGAATCCCCACCCGTTGGTTACAATAACGTCCGAGGCGTTTCCAAAGATCCGGAGCAATAACCCGTTTTACATAGCTGTGGGAATAGCCATCGATCTGAATATCTTTTAATTTGTACCCTTCTAACGCCCGTAATAATAGCTCTTGACGCAGTCCATCCAGGGGGTCCCCGTGTTTGTGACTAAGCCAAATACAAAGCTGAAGAAGCGTAAGGTTGGTCATGTGGCGTTATTCGATGAAATGTTAGGTGACGGCTGCAATGGACAATGCTCTGCCACACACTAAGGCAACTATCTAAGAGTTTATCTGTATTCCTTTCCTTCCTGGTGTCCTTGACCAAAAGTTGTGAATAATATGACTTTGTGAATAAAATGACTTTCTGCAGTTGCCAATAGAGAGCAAAATGTTGCAGAAAATGCATTGTGAGCATTTTTGAGTTGCTTTATTTTTGACCATTCGGTCAAGATAAAAAATGCCTTGTCAGAGCCGTTAAGCATTAATCGTGATTGGCCGTCACTTTTATGCAAAATTTGGATGCAAAATATTCATCGCAGCGATGGTGAGAGTAAGGGACTTTTGGCGATCGCCTAGGTCTTAGAGACCATTTATAAAGTAAATCTTTAGGAAACTAGCCGACGCAACATCAGACGACTCATGGAAGCATAAATCCCTGCCTCCGACACTTCTGATAATTGCTCATAGTCTTTACTAAGGCGACGATAATAATTCAACCAACCAAATGTACGTTCAACAATCCAACGCTTCGGGAGTACCATGAATTCTTTACTGTTTCTGCTAATCACTTCCACCTTGGCTTGCACCATTAACCAGAGACTTAAGGCAAAGCGTCCTCCTCGATATCCAGCATCTACCCACATCAACCGCAATCGCTTCAACATCTGCTGTTGCTGCTCCCTTAGCTCCATCACTGCAGCAAGGGCAAAGGTTCGTTCTGAGCTATTTCCCTCGGAGACCATCACTTTGTAAAGTAACCCTAAACTGTCGACTAGCAAGTTTCTCCGTCTTCCTTTGACCTGTTTCCCGCCATCGAAGCCATAGACATCGCCCTTTTTTCTGTCGTCTTGACCGATTGGCTATCGGCAATCAGGACGCTAGGTTCTGGGGTTTTCCCCACTGCTTGACGGCAGCGAGTCCGCAAAGCATGGTTGATGTTTTCCCAAACTCCCTGCCTCTGCCATTTGCGATAGTAGTAGTACACCGTGGAGGAGGGAGGAAAGTCCTTGGGCAGATAGGCCCATTGACAACCGGTTTTGAGGAGATAGAAAATCCCATTGCAGACCTGTCGCATATCAGTAGTACGTGGATGACCGCCGGACTTTGGAGCAGGAATCAAGGGTTCTAGTAAAGCCCATTCTGCATCGGTCAGGTCACTGGGGTAAGAAGCTTGAGACATTGGTGCTATTCTCCTGTGTCGTTACGCTTATGCTTGACCTTAACGACTTCACGGGCAAAAATCCTGTTCTCTTTATCTTTACTTTATAAACACCCTCTTAGGGAAAATCCTTTAGGATCAAAAAAGCATTGCGCAAGCGAAAAACGTCACCGAAATTGATGGGATCAGTTATGGAAATTAGTGCAGCATTACCCGCCTTTGTGATTACGTTGCGGGAGGGCTTTGAAGCGGCCCTGGTGGTGGGCATTGTCTTGGCTTGTCTGGCGAAAGCGCAGCAGATGTCCCTGCAAAAGTGGGTCTATGGTGGCATTGGTGCCGGGTTGGGGGCGAGTGTCCTGGTGGGCTGGGGTCTGTGGGGGCTGCTGTTACAGGTGGCGACGGCAGATGGAGCCTATGCGCCAGTGTTTAAACAAATCCTCGAAGGGAGTTTTGGGGTTGTGGCGATCGCCATGTTGAGTTGGATGCTCATTTGGATGACCCGCCAGGCCAAATCTTTAAAGTCCGATGTCGAAGGGGCATTGCAAGCGGCACTCCAGGACAGAGAAACGGCAGCTTGGGCTGTCTTTTCCCTGATTTTTATTGCGGTACTCCGGGAGGGATTTGAAACGGTAATTTTTATTGTGGCTCAATTCCAAGGGGGATGGCTGCCGCCGAGTCTTGGGGCGATGGCTGGCTTAACTGCGGCAACGGTGCTGGGGTTTCTCCTCTTTGCCCTGGGGGTACGGCTGAATATCAAGTTATTTTTTCAGGTGATGGGAATCTTTCTGCTGCTGATTATTGCGGGGCTGGTGGTCGGTGTTTTAAAGCACATCGATGCGGCGATCGCCCTTTTTGCCCAGATCCAAACCCAATATCAAGCCCTCTGCATTTCTCCAGCCCCAGCCTGCGTTCTAGGGATTCAGCTTTGGGATTTGTCAGAAACTTTACCCGATAAACAGTTTCCGGGGATTTTGCTGAAATCTTTGTTGGGTTATCGCCAAAAAATTTACCTGGCCCAGGCGATCGCCTATGTGCTCTTTCTCAGTTCCGTGGGCACACTTTATCTTTATAGCCTCGGTTTGTTCCGTAGACCCGATGTCCCCTCAGTGAAACAACCCTAGGTAAATCGTTTTAGCTAATCATCGTAATCATACGAACGCACGCGACCACATTGCCGCAACAAATAGGGAGGCACTGGGTTGCCGCGATAATATTCCTGTCGCCACCGGGCTGGTAAGCAACTAGCATCGATGCCGTAGTCAAACCCGCGCTGATAACGGTAGTTATTGTAGTAGTTACGATCGAAAAGAACACCGAGAATAATGTCACGGATCAAACTGTCATTTCCCCTAGGCAGACCGAAGGTTTGAAACAGGCTCCGACGCAGATTTTGGTCGCGTCTTAGGAAATAAAAAAGCTCGCGGGGAATACGATTGTTGTAATTGCGATCAATGTCATTAAAAATTCTATCCCAGGAAGAAATTTCATCTCGCCAGTCGTATCGACGGTATTGATATCGATAGCGATCATCGTCGTCATCGTCATAATCATCCCAGTCATCATCGTCATCATAATCCCAACGATATCTGTAGTATTCGTAGGAATTTTCGGGGGTGTTGTTTCTTCTGGGGTCAGCGGCGGCGGGCAATGTGGGCAGTAGTGACCCCAAAGTCAGGAGGGGAATAAGGCCCAGCAGTACCCATTGACGTGTGAAGGGTTTCATGGTGCTAAATATCCTGCTTAACTCAATCCTTGTGTAAAAGTCCATGACAGGTTAAGCCACGGAAAAGTTTCCCAATGGGCGTGAAATTAATGATGTAAAAATTTGTACTAATTGCTGTTTTACCGTGGCGAAAAACATCAAAAAAGCAAGCCTGGAATGATATTTTTCCAAAACTTGCCGATAATGAACTGTAACTTTTCTGAAATGAAAAATTGATCTGGTTTAAAAAACTGTTTTTAAAAATTCGAGCAATTCATCCCAGGATTTGAGATCCGCTTGGGGGTCATAATCGCTAGAATCCCACTTGGTAAAAGAGTGCAAGCCACCCCCATAGATTTCCATGTCGTAGGTCACGCCTGCTTCGTTTAAATCTGTGGCGAGGGCGGCCACCTCAGCGATGGGAGAGACAGGATCAGCGGAGCCATGGAGCACTAAAACGGAACCTGTGGTTTCACTGTAATCTTGGCCTTCTGGTAGGGCTAAGCCGCCATGGAAGGAAATGAAACCATCGAGATCTGCCCCTGACCGGGCCATTTCTAGTACCGCTGACCCCCCAAAGCAATAGCCCATGATGGCAACTTTTTCTGGGTCAACCCCTTCGAGTTGCTTGGCGACTTTTAAGCCTGCTTGTAATCTTTCGCGCATTAGTTGGCGATCGCCATAGAGTTTGCCACTTTCTGCTTGGGATTCAGCGACATTTTCGGGTCGTACCCCCTGACCATACAGATCAAGGGCAAGTACCGTATAACCTTGGGTCGAGAGCATATTCGCGCGCATTTTCTCGTAGCGATTGAGGCCATCCCAGTCGTGCACGAGTAAAACAATCGGCTGATCATCCCCAAAGCCTTCGTTGCGGGCAACATACCCCTCAAAGGGTTGGTCATCGATGTTATAAACCAAAGGATAGGCAACAACATCCGCCTGGGCCGGCATACTGAAGCCAGCACCCACCATGAGCGTTAGGCCAAACAAGAGTTTTCGTAACATTTTCAAAGGAGTTCCCATCGAGTAAATCAACTAATTAACTCGTATTGTAGTGGTTTCAGACAATCACCCCTTGGCCTGGGGAAAGCGGGCGACAAAACTGAAGCTAAGCAGAAAAAGAGTTAAAAATTTCCTGAAAATCCCAACGTTAGCGATACAAAGGGGAAATTTTCGCGCAAAATAAAATCACTTGACTGCACCAATGGAGAAACTTAACTGTGGCTGTGGATTACGATATTGTCATCATCGGCGGTGGTTCTGGAGGCCTCGTGGTGGCCAGTGCAGCGGCCCAGTTAAAGGCAAAGGTGGCTCTGGTCGAAAAGGATCGCCTTGGGGGAGATTGCCTCTGGTATGGTTGCGTTCCCAGTAAATCTTTTCTCCATGCGGCAAAAGTTGCCCACCAAGTGCGCCACGCAGGACGGGTCGGCGTTCATACGAAAGCGCCAGAAATTAATTTTTCAGAAGCAATGGGCCATGTACAAAAGGCGATCGCCACCATTGAGCCCCATGATTCTCCAGAGCGATTTGAGGGGCTTGGGGTCGAGGTGATTTTTGGCGATGGTCAGTTTCTCGACGGCAAAACTTTTCTGGTCAATGGTCGCAAGCTAACGGCCCGCGCCTTTGTGATTGCCACCGGATCACGGCCTGCTGTTCCCCCCGTCGAAGGGCTCCAGGAAGCGGGCTTTATTACCAATGAACAGGTGTTTTCCCTCACAGAGCAGCCACAATCCTTAGCCGTCATTGGGTCGGGGCCGATTGGCTGTGAGTTGGGGCAAGCCTTCCACCGTTTGGGAACGGAAGTGACTCTGTTTGCAAGCCGCGATCGCCTTTTGCCCAAAGAAGACCCCGATGCCGCCGCAGTCCTGGAACAACAATTTAACCAAGAAGGAATCATCATTCTGAAAAATGCCCGGTTAAAACGGGTAGCAGTGGTCAAGGGCAAAAAACACCTCTACACCGAGGATGATTCCCAGGTGGCGGCGATCGCCGATGAAATTCTCCTGGCCACGGGCCGCACCCCCAATGTCAAATCCCTCAACCTAGAAGCCGCTGGGGTGGATTACGACAGTCAAGGCATTCATGTGAACGAAAAACTCCAAACGACCAATGGTCGGATCTATGCTTGCGGCGATGTGATTGGGGGCTATCAGTTTACCCATGTGGCGGGTTACGAAGCCGTTATGGTGCTCCAAAATGCCCTGAATCCACTGCAGTTATTTCTCAAAAGCGTCAATTATCGGGTGATTCCCTGGGCAACTTTTACTGATCCGGAAGTGGCACGGGTTGGCATGACCGAGGAACAAGCCCGAAAACGCTACGGTGATGTGTTGATTTTGAAAGTGCCTTTCGCGTCAGTGGATCGGGCCCAGGCGGAGGATTCTACCGTGGGCTTTAATAAGTTGATTGTGCGTCATAACGGCGAAATCCTGGGGGCACATCTAGTAGGGCCAATGGCAGGGGAGCTGATCCATGAAATTGTTCTGGCGATGACCTATCGCTTACCGGTTTCGGCCTTAACGGGGATTCATGTTTACCCGACCCTGAGCGAAATTAATAGTAAAACGGCGCTGTTACTCTCCAAGAAAAAATACGCCGATAACGAAAAACTCCAAAATTTCTTGACCGAATTCTTTAAGTTTCTGCGCTCTTTGTAGGCCGCCAAATCGCATCGGCAATTTTCGCCACATCGATCATCTCTGGGCCATCATGCACCCGGAGGATATCGGCTCCAAAGGCGATCGCCCCGGCACAGGCCGCCGCTGTCCCCCACACCCGTTGCGTGGGATCTGGTTTGTTGAGGATATGGCCAATAAAGCTTTTACGGGAAGGCCCCACCAGGAGCGGATAACCCAGATCGCGAAAGTCCTGGAGCTGGCGAATGAGATCGTAATTTTGCAGGGCTGTTTTCGCAAAACCAATGCCCGGATCGAGGATCAGATGATTTTTCGGGATTCCCAAAGCTAAGGCGGCAGCGATGCGTTCCTGGAAGAAATTTTTTAGATCGGCGATCAGATCTTGATAGTCCGTTAAGCTCTGCATGGTTTCGGGTGTGCCCCGGATGTGCATCAAAATAATCGGCACGTTTAAATCCCGCACCACCGTCAGCATTTGCGCATCAAAGGTCGCCCCAGAAATATCATTAACAATATCGGCCCCAGCGGCGATCGCCTCTTTTGCCACGGTTGCACGGGTGGTGTCGATGGAAATCACCGTTTGAAATTTTTCTCGAAGCGCTCGAATCACAGGAATTGTCCGGTCTAACTCTTCCGCGAGGGAAATTTGTGCCGCACCGGGTCGGGTCGATTGACCACCAATATCGAGAATATCGATGCCAGCAGCGACCATTTTGTCCGCTTGGGCCAGGGCGGCAGCAACGGAATTAAACTGCCCCCCATCACTAAAGCTATCGGGGGTGACATTGAGAATCCCCATCACATAGGTGCGATCGCCCCAGGTAAAAGTTTGATTCCGGAGGGTAAGCGGTTCCATCGGTTTAAAGCTCCACAATCACAGGGGTATGGTCACTGGGTTTTTCCCAACCGCGCGGCTCCCGGTCGATCCAACAGCGTTTCGCCTGGCCGTAAAGCTTTTCCGTCAGATAAATGTGGTCAATGCGCCAGCCACGATTTCGACTAAAACCCCGCGTCCGATAATCCCACCAGCTAAATTGATCTGCGTCTTGGTTAAATTTGCGGAACACATCCTGAAAACCGAAGTCCAGGATCGCCGTTAAAGTCTCTCTTTCTGCGGGGGAAGCCATAATGTGATCGGGTTTTTTGGGCATATAAATATCCCGGTCTTCGAGGGCAATATTAAAATCACCGCACATTAAAATCTCTCGTTTATCCTTGCATAATTCTTTTAAATAGGCCTTGAGAACCTCGAACCAGCACAGTTTGTAGTCATATTTTTCGCTCCCAACAGCGGAGCCATTAGGCACATAGAGATTCACCACCCGTACATCGCCAATCACCCCAGAAATCACCCGTTTCTGCGTGTCAAAATCCTGGGCGATCGCCGCCCCGACCACAGGCGTAAAACCAATGATCACATCCTGGAGCGGTTCCCGACTGAGGAGAGCAACGCCATTGTAGGATTTTTGGCCAGAGATCGAGGTGTGATACCCCAGGGCTTCAAAGGGCTGCCGGGGAAAATCTTCATCTACCACCTTTGTTTCTTGGAGACAGAGGAGATCAACCCCCGTTTGTTCTAACCATTGGCAGATGTGGGTTTGGCGAGAACGCACCGAGTTCACGTTCCAGGTTGCGATTTCCATGGGCTTCGAGAATTGGACTTAGTTAATTTAGCGTAGTTTGCGGCCAGGAATCCGACTGATACCTAGGCGATCGCCTTTTATTGCATGAATGCCAACTGATAATTAATAGTGATAAAACTTGTCTGAAATAATTATTGGGTTTCTTCATATCAAAACTAATTAGCAAAAAAGACGTGATCGTTGCGGCGAGAAGTGGAGCGAGAAATTCGTAAAAACTCCTATTTTCTTTGCAAAGATAAGGTTTTTGGTCTCATGGGGTGATTGGCCAGGGCAACTTTTTACAAAAGTTAACTTGACTTTACTGAGAATAATTGTAGGATAAAGCCAATCCTTTATTGCTAAATATATGCGATAAGTGATTAGCCTGATTAGTTTTAACGACCACTCTTTTTAAAATCACGATGCAAACCTACGATAATCCAGACGTTAAATACGAATGGTGGGCAGGCAATGCCCGGTTTGCTGACCTTTCCGGTCAGTTTATTGGTGCCCACGTAGCCCATGCTGCCTTAATTGTTTTCTGGGCAGGGGCCTTCACGTTGTTCGAAATTTCTTACTTTGACCCGACCCTACCCATGGGCGAGCAAAATTTAATCCTCTTGCCCCATTTAGCCACCCTTGGCCTGGGCATCGAAGGAAACGGTGCGATCAATACAGAGCCTTATTTTGTCATTGGTGCAATTCACCTAATTTCTTCAGCGGTACTGGCGGCAGGGGGATTGTTCCATGTGTTGCGTGGCCCCCAAGATCTCAAAACAGCCACCGGCCCAGCCCGTCGTTTCCATTTTGATTGGGAAGACCCGAAGCAATTGGGTTTAATTTTGGGCCATCACTTACTGTTGCTGGGACTGGGTGCTTTCTTGCTCGTAGCGAAAGCGATGTACTTTGGCGGTTTGTACGACACAGCGACCCAAACCGTGCGCTTGGTTACAGAGCCGACCCTCGATCCGGCGGTGATCTACGGGTATCAAACCCACTTCGCCACCGTTGATAATCTCGAAGATATCGTTGGTGGCCATATTTATGTGGGTGTACTGCTTTTGGCTGGGGGAATTTGGCACATTCTCATGCCGCCACTCCAGTGGGCAAAAAAGGTGCTCCTGTTCTCTGGGGAAGCGATTTTGTCCTATTCCCTGGGGGCGATCGCCTTGGCGGGATTTGTGGCCGCCTACTTCTGCGCAGTGAATACCACGGCCTATCCCGTTGAATTTTATGGGCCTGTTCTCGATGTCAAACTCAGCATTGTGCCTTACTTTGCCGACACCATCGAGCTCCCCATGAACGAACACACTTCCCGTGCCTGGTTAGCCAATGCCCATTTCTTCTTTGCCTTTTTCTTCCTCCAGGGGCACCTCTGGCACGCCCTCCGCGCCATGGGCTTTGATTTCCGTCGAGTCGAAAAAGTCCTTAGCGATCCACTGGATGCCTAGGTTTTTTTAACCGCTACACATCAACTTAGTAAAAGTTTTCCTCTCATAGACAATCGGGTTCCATGCAGTGATTTGGAACCTTTTTTCTTTCTAATAACGGAGCTCTCCCTGGGGCAATTGATTCTGTAATTCAAACGACTCTCTACAGTAAAATCACGGTTTTAATCATGTCAAAAATTGGTTTATTTTTCGGCACACAAACAGGCAACACAGAAGAACTTGCCCAAGCGATCCAAGCGGCCTTTGGTGGTTCAGATATTGTCGAACTTTTTGATGTGGCTGAGGTTGATATCGAAGCACTACGGGATTTTGATCAGCTGATCATTGGTTGTCCAACCTGGAATGTGGGAGAACTACAGTCAGACTGGGAAGCCCTCTATGATGATCTCGATGACGTAGACTTTTCAGGAAAAACCATTGCCTATTTTGGGGCTGGGGATCAAGTGGGCTATGCCGACAATTTTCAGGATGCCATGGGCATTTTAGAAGAAAAAATTACCAGCCTTGGCGGGAAAACCGTAGGCCAATGGCCCACCGCTGGTTATGACCACAGCGAATCCAAAGCGGAACGGGACGGTAAATTTGTCGGTTTGGCGATCGATGAAGATAATCAACCGGAATTGACGGCAGAACGTATTCAAGCTTGGGTTGCCCAACTTAAACCAGCCTTTGGTCTGTAGAACGCTTGATTAATGTCATTCAGGGGAGGAGCTTGTTGTACTCTTCCTCTGGTGGAATCAAAAGGAATTCGGTAAAGGGATTTTTCCAAATAAATTTTTTTAATCAATAACAACAATAAAAAATTATTCTAAAAATAAAAATGTACCAAACCAATGATGTGCTGTGGTTAAACGTTAATCCCGCTTTTAAATCCTTTGATATACCTCTCCTGAAGGTATTAGCAAAAAAACACTCAGTTCACTATTGGGAATATCAGCAATCGATGGACGAAGCCCGTTCCCTTGATGATGTTTTAGTCTTGCTTCATGATTACCTCAAGCAGTGCGATCGCCCCGTTCATTTACTAGGCCATGGCACTGGCGGATTAGTGGCCTTGCTCTACGGCGATCGCCACCCAGAACGGGTGAAATCCCTGACCTTGCTGTCGGTAGGGGCTTATCCGGCGGTGGATTGGCAGGCCCATTATTATGCCCAGTTGCGCCTGTTACCTTGTCCGAGAAGTATTCTCCTAAAGCAGACCGTTTACAACCTATTTGGGATTCAACCGCCAGCCACCGTTTATCAACTGCGGGATGTGCTCGAAAGCGACCTCAAAACGGCCCTGCCTCTCCACACCCTTTGTCGAAATCGATCTTTACCACCCCGTTCGGTCTCAATGCCTTTGTTGGTTTGTGGGGGCAGTGATGATGTGGTGATTGATCAGAAACTTCAAACAGATTGGCAGCCTTGGCTCAAGCCGGAGGATACCCTGTGGCAATGCCCCCAAGGTCGGTATTTTTTCCATTGTTTTTATCCTGAAAAAGTGGCCCATAAAATTTCGACTTTCCTGCAACTCAAGCAATCGGCCCTAACAGCGACAGTTTAAAAATAGTGACCAGATTTCTAGTGAATGTTCAATTGGCGATCGCCTAATTCTTTTCAGAAGGTTGAATGTTCCAAGAAAGTTGGAGTCGATGTTGGCGTGCCCAGGCCAAAAACAAATCACTGGGAATAATCTGCTCGACGGGATAGAGACCGGGCTGGTTAATTTGCTCACTCAAAACTAACTCCGCCACCAGAACAACCCCTAAGCCAGCAGCGATCGCCGTGTGTTCATGGACAAAATCCACCGTAACCTGCTGGGGCGTAGCATCTTTTATGCCGCTAACAATCGCTCGCATCGCCACCCCAACCCCCGTAAAGGGATCTGTGAGCTTGGTCATGCCGTAGCCAATTTTGCTGAGACCTTGAATGATGCGGGGATGTTGACGCAGTGGTTCAGGCAATAGGGTCATGGCCCGCGTTAGCTGATTATAAAAATTGGGCAGAGAACCAAATTTTGTGACCACCGTTTTCACCGGAAAAGACTCAGCAAAGGTAAAGGTTTCTGCCACATCAAACCAATACACCGTTGTTTTGCCAATGGGTGCCGGAAAATCGATAATCGTCGGCTCGGAATAGGGTTGTTTGGCTTGCCAAGTGCCCCCTTGGAACACCTGAAAAGGTTCTCCCAACCCCAAAAAAGTCGTGGTCAGCACCGTTTCTCCGGCCCCCCCGGAACCCGCGACACCATAATAAAGCTCAATTTGGTGAGGTTCGTCGAGCTGCTCTACACCGAGGCGCACCATACTGTTAGAAATCCCCGGAAAAACTCCTGCATTGCACACCGCGATAATTCCGGCTTCCGTAGCGGCTTGGGTCAGGGGCCTGAGCCTTTGGTACAGGCAACGGTGATCACTAACGTCAATGTAATTTTTGCCTTGGCGGATGCAGGTTTGTAGGACTCGCCCATCCCGGCGGTGAAATGGCCCCGCACAGTGAATCACCAGATCATGGTTGGCGATCGCCTTTTCTAAAGCTGCTAAATTTTCTAAATCAAGGCGTAGAAATGTTCCCTGGAACGCCTTTGCTGTCTGCCCAGAACGTCCCGTAACCGTCACCGCACCCAGAGGGGCGATCGCCGCTGCCACCCGTTGCCCGATGCGGCCTGTGCCCCCCAAAATCAAAATTTTCTTTACCATCGGCGCTATCCTGTACTCTGGCTGCCACACCCTGGGCATTTTATCAGGCCGCTCCCTGGGACAGTAGACAACGACCCACCACACCACCGCAAGCCTGAGCCTAAAAATCCAATTTTCCCCGCCAGGTTGCCCCTAGGCTCGGATAATATTTAAGGTAGAAACGCCATTTGTTGCCAAGCCCATGGATTGAAAAGAATAGGTCTGGTTCAAAGGACGACAATGTAGACTAAGCTAAAACAGTCCCCTGGATCACTGCGCTTGAGGACAATGCCTCACCTTCTTGACCATCAATATTGATTTAAAATTTTTACCTAGTTTTTGATTCTTTTTTAACGATTCTGCGTTCATTATGGATAACAAAATTGCAGTCTTTCACCCCACGGGCATTTTTGATAATATTAAATCCCTTGAGTTTAAAGATGATTTACTCAAAAGTATTACCGAGGAAAAAAAAGAAGTTGTTGTCCTTGATTTTGCTGGAATCACATTTATGGACAGTGCCGGCCTCGGATCATTGGTTCTATTATTAAAAACGGTGCGCTCCCACGGGGCGAAAATGATTTTATGCAACGTCAATGAACAGGTACAAATGCTGTTTGAGTTGACCAATATGAACCGTGTGTTTGAAATTTTTGCGACCCAAGCAGACTTCTTTGAACAGCAGGCAGCGCAATCCTAAACAAGCCTCAAAAAGCCGAAGTGATCGCCGTAATCTTTTATTGATTTTTTTATTGATTTTGCGGCCCCGTAAAGAACTGTAATACATTGAATGAACCCCTAAACGCTTCCTGTCACCGTCGCCATTACCTATGACTTTTTCCTCGGTTGTCCGTTTTTTGAGCCGCGCTGCCCTCACCGCAGAATTAAACCAAAAGCTCCAGACCCAAGGGGAACTCGCATTAAGTGGCCTGCCAAGACTCCCCAAAGGGCTGCTGGCCTCAAGTTTGGCGCAGTTGCAGGAGAAAAATTTATTAGTAGTTTGTGCCACCCTAGAGGAAGCCGGACGTTGGGCGGCCCAATTAGAGGCCATGGGCTGGGGGCAGGTCTTGTTTTATCCCACCTCGGAAGCGTCCCCCTACGAGGCCTTTGATCCAGAGTCAGAAATGATCTGGGGGCAGATGCAAACCCTAGGGGCGATCGCCCAGGGTCAGTCGTCTAATGTTGGTAAGGGCATGGTCGTGGTGACAACGGAGCGCGCTCTCCAGCCCCATCTGCCACCCCAAACGGTTTTCCAAGATTATTGTTTGACCTTAACGCCGGGAGAAGAACTCGATCACGCCGGGGCGATCGCCACTCAGTTAACGCGCCTGGGTTATGAGCGGGTGAACATCGTCGAAACCGAAGGCCAATGGACTCGTCGGGGGGATATTGTTGATATTTTTCCGGTGTCGGGGGAGTTACCGATCCGCTTAGATTTTTTCGGTGATCAGCTCGAAAGCATCCGGGAGTTTGACCCCAACAGCCAGCGTTCCCTCGATAAAGTAGACCAACTGGTTTTGACCCCCACGGCCTGGGCTCCTTTAATTGGTCAACAGATCCTTGATCCGGCGGATCTCCCTTTAACCCCAGAGGAAAAAGAACAATGGGCGGATCGTATTTACCCGGAGGGAATGCAACGCTTTTTAGGGATCGCCTTTGCGGATCAGGTGGCCTCGATTCTGGAATATTTACCCGAAAATACCTTGGTGGCCATCGATGAACTCTCCCAATGTCTGGCCCATGGCGATCGCACCTACGAAACCAGCGAGGCCCAGTGGCAGTTACTCAATGGCGACTTTCCCTTGCCGAAAATTCACCGCAGGGTGCAAGAAAATTTCGACCAAGTCAGCCAACGGTATCAAAAAATCACTTTGGCAGAACTTGATGATGTCAGTGAAACCAGTGTTAACTTGTCCAGTCGCCCGGTGCCCATTACACCGCACCAGTTTGGTAAATTAGCAGAAATTTTGCGGGGTAAACGGGAAATCTACAGCACCATTACCCTCGATAAATACAATGCTTGGCTGGTCTCGGCCCAACCCTCACGCTCTGTGTCCCTACTCCAGGAACATGACTGCGCCGCCCAGTTCATCCCCAACCCTAGAGATTATCCCGCCATCGAAAAGCACCAACGCCAAGGCACGGCGATCGCCCTCAAGTACAAAGGCCAAGCAGAACTCGAAGGTTTTATTCTACCCACCTTTAGAATTGCCGTTGTTACCGACCGAGAATTCTATGGCCAACACGCCCTCACCACCTTTGGTTACATCAGAAAACGTCGCCGGGCCGCCTCAAAAACCGTTGACGTTAATAAGCTCAATCCCGGTGATTATATTGTCCATAAAAGCCACGGTATTGGTCGCTTTATTAAAATTGAAACCCTGCAAAGTCGAGAATATTTAGTTCTCAAATATGCCGATGGAATTTTGAGAATTCCCGCAGATTCTTTAGATACCCTGTCCCGCTATCGCCACACCGCCAAGGGACGCCCGGAACTCCACCGCATGGGCGGTAAAACCTGGGAAAAAACCAAGGCAAAGGTCAGAAAGTCTGTTAAAAAGCTGGCCGTTGACCTGTTGAAAATCTATGCCCAACGGGCAGAAATGAAGGGAACAACCTACCCAAGCGATGCCCCCTGGCAACAGGAAATGGAGGATTCTTTCCCGTACCAAGCAACCCCAGACCAACTGAAGGCCGTCCAGGATATTAAGCGGGATCTCGAAAGCGATCGCCCAATGGATCGGCTCGTCTGTGGCGATGTGGGATTTGGGAAAACAGAGGTGGCGATCCGGGCCATTTTTAAAGTGGTGACTGGCGGCCATAAACAGGTGGCTCTCTTAGCACCGACCACAATTTTGACCCAACAGCATTACCACACTTTAAAAGAACGCTTTTCTCCCTACCCGATCAATATTGGCCTTTTAAACCGCTTCCGTACCGCCTCCGAACGCAAGGACATTTTGGAACGGCTCCACAAGGGCGAATTAGACATTGTGGTCGGCACCCAACAACTCCTCGGCAAAGATGTGCAATTTAAGGATTTGGGATTGCTTGTGGTCGATGAAGAACAACGCTTTGGGGTGAATCAAAAGGAAAAAATTAAGGCCCTCAAAACGAAGGTCGATGTTTTGACGTTGTCCGCCACCCCGATTCCGCGCACCCTGTATATGTCCCTGTCGGGCATTCGGGAAATGAGCTTGATCACGACGCCACCGCCCTCCCGTCGCCCGATCCAAACCCATGTGTCCCGCCATAACCCTGAAATTATTCGCACTGCCATTCGCAATGAATTAGATCGGGGCGGACAAATTTTCTATGTGGTGCCTCGCGTTGAAGGGATTGAGACCATTGCCACCCAATTACAAGAAATGATTCCCTCGGCGCGGGTGGCGATCGCCCACGGTCAGATGAACGAAGCCGACCTCGAAACGACAATGTTGACCTTTAATAATGGCGAGGCGGATATTCTTCTCTGTACGACCATTGTGGAGTCTGGCTTGGATATTCCCAGGGTGAACACGATTATCGTCGAAGATGCCCAAAAATTTGGCCTCTCCCAGCTCTATCAACTGCGGGGTCGGGTGGGACGCTCCGGGATCCAGGCCCACGCGTGGCTCCTTTATCCGAGCAAAGGGGAACTGACCGAAAAAGCCCGGAAACGATTGCGCGCCTTGCAGGAATTTAGCCAACTGGGTTCTGGTTATCAATTGGCGATGCGGGATATGGAAATTCGCGGCGTGGGAAATCTCCTTGGGGCAGAGCAGTCCGGGCAAATGGAGGCCATTGGCTTTGATCTGTACATGGAGATGCTCCAGGATTGCATCAGTGAAATTCGCGGCCAGGAAATTCCCCAGGTGGATGACTGTCAGGTGGATCTACGGCTCACGGCTTTTATTCCGAGCAACTACATCACCGATGCCGACCAAAAACTTGATGCCTATCGTCTGATTACCCAGGCCAACTCCAAACCGGAACTGATGCAAATTGCTGCTGATTGGGGCGATCGCTACGGTAAATTACCCCCCTCGGTCGAACAACTGCTCCAGGTCATTGAGCTAAAAATGATTGCCAAATCCCTTGGTTTCGCGCGCATCAAACCCGAAGGCAAACAAAATATCGTCCTAGAAACGCCCATGGAGGAACCCGCCTGGCAGCGCTTCGCCGAAAAGTTACCGTCCCATCTCCAGTCCCGCTTTGTGTACACCTCTAAAAAAGTGACGGTGCGGGGTTTAGGGGCGATGAAACCTCAGCAACAGTTGGATAATCTTATCGAGTGGCTCGGCAGAATGCAGGGGGTGTTAGAGGAAGCCAGGGTATAACAGAACCATCGAAGAAAGCTAAATTTTCAAGCGAAATGGAGAAAATCAATGGTATTTCATAAATGCTTCATCCATGGCTGTAGAGCGCTGGTTTTACTCGGATTAATCTGGTTTTGTCTGACCCCAGCGGCGATCGCCTTACCAGTCCCCGCCCAACAGCCCCTCCAGGAAATGCAGATCCATCTAGGGACAGCCAGTGGTGCCCTACGATTTGTCCCTGATCAGTTAGAATTTGTCGCCGGCCAACGCTACAAATTACTCCTCGATAACCCTAGTAATCAGAAACACTATTTCACGGCCAAGGATTTTGCCGATACCAGTTGGACTCAAAAAGTCGAAGCGGGCAAGGTGGAAGTAAAAGGAGCGATTCACGAACTCGAACTCAAACCAGGGGCGATCGCCGAATGGATCCTGATTCCCCAAAAGACAGGCAAATTTGAACTGCATTGTTCTGTCCCTGGCCATGCCGCAGCAGGGATGGTTGGCACCATTCAAGTCATTGCTGATTCGTAAAAAAACTCCCTCAAATCAAGAGGGAGCTGTGGGGGATAGTTGTGGACAATTTTAAAAAAACTTAACTGAGCACCAGGGGCGATTTTAGACAGCTTCGAGGTCTTTTTCGCCAGTCCGGATCCGCACAATTTGATCCACAGGAGAAATAAAGATTTTCCCGTCGCCGATTTCCCCAGTCCGGGCCGCCGCAACAATTTTGTCAACGACTGCATCTACTTGATCATCATCGATGACGATCTCAATCTTGAGCTTTTGGAGGAATTCAACGGTGTACTCAGAACCGCGATATCTTTCTGTTTGTCCTTTTTGGCGACCGAAACCGCGAACTTCAGAAACGGTCATGCCGACGATGCCTGCATTGACGAGGGCGATTTTGACTTCATCGAGTTTGAAGGGGCGAATAATGGCTTCTACTTTTTTCATTGAAGTGATGACTCCTCTTAAATAGTCTGAAAATAATGAAAAATAATGAATTAAGTGCGTGAGCTACCTTGTTTTAGCATCACAGGTAAAAAGATATCGTTAGATTCAAGACAATTGTACAGGCTAAATTTTGCTGTCCTCGATTTTCGGTGCATTCCTTAACCATGTTTCGACTACCGGAGGTAGGCTACAACGCTGACGAGTTATGGGATTGATCGCCACGTGGCGGGTAAGGGCTGTGGCCAGGGGCGATTCTGGGGGGGAGTCTTGATTTTCCTTAAAAATCCGGTAAGAAATCTTAAATTGGCGAGAATTTTCAAGTTCTGGGTAAAGCTGAATGTCTAGGCGATCGCCCCAGGTAATTGGCCGAAAAAAATCGATGGCACTATGGACAATGGGCAGGGCAACGGTTCCCTCCCGGAGTAACCCAGACCAATCCATACCGTTTTCTGTGAGACATATTTCATAAGCCTCGTGGCAAATATGGAGAAGCTGGGCAAAATAGACCACCCCGGCGGCATCGGTATCCGCCAAATGGATGGTTCGTCGATAAGCGTAAGCCATAAACTTCGATTCCGAAATCTCTATGGGACAATAAAAGCGTTGTGCCGCAAAAATGACGATGTCTGCTCCAGGCCCCTACCAAAGTAAACTCTTTAACTTTCTCAATCGTCAATCGATCCAGTGGGGAAGCCGACTGACCCAGGCCGCCCGCCGCCTCAAAATTACGGTGGAGTGGGGTAGCCAAATCGCTCTGTATCCGCTGTATCTACTGGTGCAAACCAGCCGCGTTGCGGTGCGTCAAATTGCCGCCGCCCAAACAGAACGCAAACGCCTTGCCCTCGCGGAGGCAGCGACCCAAACATCGGATTTTCCCATCAGCATTTCTGGAGGTGACGGTACAACTCAGCCCCCCCTCCAAGGCATTGCCTGCGACCTCAAAACCCAGGACATTTTATTTGTCGATCAAGACAATCACACCGTTGAACCCCAGCAATCCCAAACGGAGCTACAGCGACAAATCAGTTTTCACCTCGGCAGCGTTAACTATCAAAAAAGACAGCAGGATCTCGCGAGCCAAACCCCAAATCCTCGGATTCTCCCGCCCGTGCACCACCACAATCCCCGGCTGCTAGCTCCGGTACGTTGGTTGATGCAGGGTTTAAGTTGGCTTGAGCAAAGTCCGGTGGCGATCGCCATTGATCTCTTCGGTGAATCCCATTGGCACACGGCGGTGGTTCCCCCCGAAATTTATTCGCCCCAGCTTTTACCCCCTTTACCCCTCGCCCCAGTGCTTAAGCCCCTGGATCAACGGCTAGCCCAGTTAGAACAGCGGGTTCTGGCGCCCACGGTTCCCGCCGAAGCCTTACCACCCCTGCAACGTTTTTTTCGCAACTGGTTTAAGATTCAACCCGCCACCAGTGCCATTACGACCCCTGACCCCGTTGTCACCCCCAAGCCCTGGCTAACCTGGGCCGACCTCTTCCAAGCCAAAACAAAGTCTGCCGCGGCCATTGATCAAGCTAATCTTAATTCGCCTCAGGCTCAACTGAGTCCACTGCCGCCATTGATCACAACTTTAGACCAACCAATTTCTCGCCCTGAATCGGGGGCGATCGCCACAGTTGAATCCCAGACCCAGAGCCTCACCCAGCCGGATGCCCCCCCCAATGCGACGGAGATCGAGGCGAAACCGGAGTGGATAGAAGCGGAGGCCCTCAGCGTTGGTTACGAGCAACATTTTTTGGAGCGGCTTTTAAAGGCGGTGGATCACCTTTTGGCTTGGGTTGAACATACGGCCAGTCAACTCTTTAAAAAACTAAATCAGCTTAGGAAATAAACAAAACCAGTCAATAGCGCTGCGACAAGTAAATGTCATCAGGATCGGTAGCCCAGCAAGCTAAAATTGGAGTGTTTTCAAAAACCTTAGCACTCTCGGATTATGGTGGCGATCGCACTTGTGGGTAAAGGACTAAAAAGTCTAGGGCTAGGCGCGTTAGCATTGGCTTCTGGAGCCGCAATTATTACCCTGCAACAGTTCCGTCTCAATAATTTGAAGCAAGCCACCGACTTAACCCCAGAAATTGTCGAGCGTCAGGCACAAACGGAAGCGGCCAGTTTAGACCTGTGGCAACAACTGCCCACCTACGGTTACGACAATTTAATTTCTGATTGGATTTTTCTGCGATTTTTACAATACTTTGGGGATGATGAGGCGCGAAAATTAGGTGATTATCGCCTCAGTGCGGATTATTTTGAGGTCATCGTCGATCTCGATCCTTGGTTTAAGGAAGGCTATTACTATCTATCGGGGAGCAGTTCCCTCTACGCTGGTACCCCAGACCGCACCGTCGAGTTGTTAAATCGTGGCCTGGCCGAGATGACCCCCACTGTCCCGGATCAAAGTTTTTATCTCTGGCGCATGAAAGCCATTGACGAGCATCTTTTCCTCGGTGATATCCCCGCCGCCATTCAATCCTACAAAACGGCGGCGGCCTGGGCGGCCTACTATGATGACCCCGAAAGTCAAAATGCCCAACAACGCTCTGAAGCCAGTGTTGCCTTTTTGGAACGGGATCCCCGCAGTATTATGGCGCGGGTAACGGCTTGGTCGTCGATTTTGGGGCAGGCGCGGGATGTGGAAACCCAGAGACGGGCGATCGCCGAGCTAGAGGCGATGGGGGTAATTGTTCGCATTGATGAAAATGGCAGACCCCGCTTTCAGGTGCCGCCGGAGATCCTAGAGGCAGAAAAAGAAGCGCTCCAAATTGAGGAAAATTAAGGATTTCATGACCCAGAAAATTCCGCAAAGCACCGCTGGAATATTTCGATAAATCCTTGGATCTGTTGGGGGCTGTGGGTCGCCATCACCGACACGCGAATACGGCTGGTGGGAACTGTTGGCGGGCGAATGGCAGGGGCAAAGAAACCTGCGGCTAAAAGGCGATCGCCCATGGCTAGTGCTTGCTGGGGATTAGCGAGACCAAAACAAAGCACCGCCGATTCAGAAGGTACTAATTCATGGTTCCCAAGGGCGCTTTTTAACTGATGAATGTTTTCCCAGAGTTGCTGGCGTCGTTGGGGCTCCTCCTGCAAAATATGAATCGCGGCGAGGGCGGCCGCCGTATCCGCTGGGGAGAGTCCGGTGGTGTAAATCCAAGTCGGGGCGCGGTTACGGAGAAAATCAATTAAGGCTTTGCTGCCCGCCACATAGCCGCCGAGACTGCCCAGGGCTTTGCTGAGGGTGCCCACTTGGATAAGCGGTTGCTGGGTACAGTGAAAATGTTCTACGACTCCGGCACCTTTTTGGCCCAAAACCCCAGTCCCGTGGGCCTCATCCACAAGTAGCATGGCGGAAAATTCCTTGGCGATCGCCAACAATTCGGGCAGTAAACAGAGATCGCCATCCATACTAAAAACGCTATCGGTGGTGATCAGGCAACGACGGTAGTTTTGTCGATGGGTTTCTAAAAGCTGACGTAATGCGTCTAAATCATTGTGGTCATATTCCAACACCGTCGCACCGCTTAATTTTGCCCCATTTTTTAAACTTGAATGGTTGTATTGATCCCCTAAAATCAGGTCTTTTTTGTTGGTAATGGCGCTAATGGTGCCGAGGTTGGCTAGGTAACCGGAGCTAAATACCAGGGCATCTTCGGTTTGTTTGAGATTGGCGATCGCCTGCTCCAAATCCCGGTGAAGTTGTCGGTGGCCACTGGTGAGCCGAGAGCCTGTACTCCCCGTCCCCAGCGTCTCGGTGGCCGCTATGGCAGCATCAATTAAGCGGCGATCGCCCGCTAAACCCAGATAGTCATTGCTGGCAAAATTAACCACCGATTGACCATTTAAGGTGACCGTCGCCCCCGATTGACTAGTGATTGTTTTCGGTTGTCGATACCAATTTGCTTTTTTGATGGTGGCCAAAACGGTCTCTAGCCAGCCATAAATAGGATCAGAATTCGCCATTGTTACTTCGCATCGAGCCAATTTTTACCACAGTGAATATCAACCACTAAAGGAATAGATAAAAGTACCGCTTGCTCCATTGTGGTTTTGATTTTAGGGCCTAATTCTTCCCATTCTTCTGGGGGCATTTCAAAAACTAATTCATCGTGAACTTGAAGTAACAAACGAGCCTGATAATTCTTTAATAATTCGTGAATTTGGATCATCGCCACTTTGATAATATCAGCACTGGAACCCTGGATTGGTGCATTAGCCGCCGCCCGTAATAATTGGGCATCGTTGTAGGCATAATCGAGGCTATCTAAATCAATCGCTTTGGGGTCGCTGCCTTTTAGTTCAATTAAACAGTTACTGATAAAGTCAAAGTTGCGCCGTCGCTGCAAAATTGTACTCACATAACCCTGGGCGATCGCCTGCTTTTTAACCAGTTCTAAATACTCAAAAACCTTAGCATAACGTTCATGGTAGCGGTCAATAAAAGCCCGTCCTTCTTCCTTAGAAACGCCCGCTTCCCGGGCAAACCGCTGGGCACCCATTCCGTAGATCACCCCAAAATTGATAATCTTACCAATCCGTCGTTCTGCGGCAGTGACGGCCTGGGGCGAGTCCCGATCAAAGATCATCTGTGCCGTGACCCGGTGGACATCTTCTCCGGCTTGGTAGGCCTGTAATAAAATGGGTTCTTGACTTAAGTGGGTCAGGATTCTGAGTTCAATTTGTGAATAATCTGCCGCGATAAGTACCCAGTTTTCCTTAGGGATAAATGCCCGCCGAATCCGTTGGGAAAATTCAGTGCGTACCGGAATATTTTGCAAATTGGGGTTCGATGAAGAAAGTCGCCCTGTACTGGTTAAAGTTTGATTGAAATCTGTATGAATTCTATTGGTTTTTGGGCTAACGAGGGTCGGCAAAGCATCAATATAGGTGGATTTTAATTTTGCAAGGGTACGATATTCAAGAATGTAATCAATGATTGGGTGATCCCCTTGTAATTTTTCGAGGACAGCATGGTTTGTTGAATAGCCTGTTTTAGTTTTTCGTGTTTTCTTTGTGTTTAAACCCAACTTTTCAAAAAGGATTTCTCCTAATTGCTTGGTAGAATTGAGATTAAATCGTTCATCTGCTGCGTTGTAAGCTTTGGTTTCTAGGTCTGTTAAATCAGCCCCCAATTCTTCGGCTAATTGCTGAAGATAGTCTTGATCAATGCGAATACCTGTATTCTCCATGGCACAGAGTACTGGTTCTAGGGGCGTTTCAACTTCTTCTAGAAGTTTTTCTAAATCGGGGTAATCTTTAAGCTCGACTTTTAATTTTTGGCAGACTAAATAAGTTGTATAAACATCTAAGCCACAGTATTCTGCTGCAACGGAAATCTCTAAATCTGCAATGGTTTGTTTTTTGGTTAACCCTAAATCTTTATAGCTTTTAGCAATGATATTCCCCAGATAACGTAGGCTTAGATCCGTCAAATTATGTTTCATCTCTGGATGTAAAACATAACTTGCTAACATCGTATCGAACACTACCCCAGCTAGGGTGATTCCCTGGTGGGCAAAAATGGCGCGGTCAAACTTCGCATTTTGAAAAACTTTCGGATATTTTTTTGTTTCCAAAATCGGTTTTAGGACCTGAAAAATTTGCGTTTTTTCTAGTTGCTTTCCGTTATGGTGAGCGATGGGAATATAGGCAATATTGCCTGGGTCTCTCCCCCAACAGCACCCAATGCCCACGAGATCGACTTCTCGGGGATCTAAACCAGTAGTTTCTGTATCCCAGGCCACGGGGTGATTGACATCGGTTTGGGTTTTGAGTTGATCAACCAACTGGGTGAGCTTTTCTGTCGTGTCAATAATCAGGGGCTGGATCGGCGAGATAGTCGCAGTTGGGGGCGTCTGGGCTTGATTTTGGTCGGGATCTGAGGGGGCAAAAATAGATAATTGTGCGTTACCTGCTTCGTCAACGATTGTATTATTGGACTGGACAGATTCTAGGGTGGGAATTTCAATCGTTTCTGCGCCAAAAATTTGCTGGATTCTACCAATATCTTGAATAAATTTTTTGAGTTCTAATTTCGTTAAAATCCCGATTGCTTGCTCTAGATTAAAGCCAGTTAAATGAAGCTCATTTAAGAGAATATCAAGGGGCGCATCCTGGGCAATTTTTGCTAATTTTTGACAATGATAGGCGGCGTCTTTGTCGGCTTCTAGGCGTTTTTTAGTGGCGCCTTTAATATTATCGAGGTTGGCATAAATATTATCTAAACTGCCAAATTCATGGATGAGCTTAATGGCAGTTTTCTCACCAATGCCCTGGACACCTTTGTAATTATCGGAGGAATCACCCGCAAGGGCTTTGAAGTCTACGACTTGCTCTGGTTTCACACCTAATTTTGCTTCGACAAGCTCTGGGGTGAATTCTTCATAGCTACCGCTTTTGACGCCCTTGGTATCGAGGTAAAGAATGCTGATTTTTTTGTCAGGGTCTACCAACTGAAAAAGATCGCGATCGCCGGTCAAAATTTTTACCTGTTGGCCCGCTTCACTGGCTTGTCGGGCGAGGGTCGCAAGCACATCATCGGCTTCGTAACCCACGGCAGTCACCCGGGACACATTTAAGCTATCGAGCAGGTCGAGGAGATTTTCAAAATCGGGCCGGAAATCGTCTGGGGCAGGCTTACGTTGGGCCTTGTAGTTCTCGTCGGCGGTGTGGCGAAAGGTGGGTTCAGGTCGGTCAAAGGCGATCGCCACCGCATCGGGTTTTTGGCGTTCGATCACCTGCACAAGGGCATTGAGAAAGCCAAAGCAAATACTCGTCGGAATTCCCGTTGAAGTCCGCAGCGCCCCTTGTCTAGACTTGGCAAAGGCGTAGTAGCAGCGAAAGGCGAGGGAGTGACCATCAATTAGGAGCAGCAGCGGCGTTGTCATTAATACTTACGGAACAATTCAAGGAGCAATCGACTATGATGATCTTCCCATAATCCCGCCATTTCATCACCCCAGGGATTTGTTTTATTCTAAAAAGGAGGTTGGTTTTTTACTTCCTTAATTTTAATCATCAAGAAAATAACTAATATTAAATAACCGAAAATACTGTTCTTTTAAGCTTTTAAAATATGAAAAATTTTGACGCCTTTTTTCAAAAAATTTATGCTCAACCCATCGAAGCCCGTCAACATTGGTATGCAGAGGCAACCCAGGCCTATGACCAATATCGTGCCCCCTATGTGCCGAAAATTATTGATTTAATCTGCGAAAAAATCAAGCTGGAAAGTGTCATTCTAACGTGAGTTCGGGTTAAGCCGAAGGCTGTAATGCCCAGTCTAACTGTAGCGAGGGCTTTTTCGGCTGATGGCAGTAGGCGATTAAGCCACAAAGTATATTCACAAAGCAATTCACCGGACTACGATGGCGGGAATGCTCAATTTGTGAAATATTCTTTAACTGGTCAATCACTGTCTCAATAATGAAGCGCTTTCTCGATAATAATTTATCTGTCAAACGCATTAATCTGTTCTTCATGTTGCGTTTTGGCTTCGCAAAAAACTCAATCCCATAGGTTTCCCGTAACTTCTCCGTTAACGGTTGAGAAACGTAGCCTCTGTCTGCAAAGACTTTGCCAAATAATTGCTGCACTAACTCCTCTACGGGTTTTCTGTCATCTACATTACCTGCGGTGATTTGAACATTGAGCAACTCTCCCAGTTCATTGACCACTAAATGAAGCTTAAAACCATAGAACCAACCCACGGAAGTTTTGCCGAGAGCCACAAGACCATCAAAGACCTTGTGACTGTGAATACGCCTACTGTGACAGACTTTTAGGCTTGTCGCATCAATGAAACTGATACCTGTGCAGCTCCCGAAACAATGCTTTAAATACACACATAAAGGCACAATCGTCGAAGGTATCCACTCGATAAAACGCTGATAGCTGACGAGGTGTGGAAAGGCTTCTCGCCAATGTTGACAAACATACTTTTCGTAGAAATGTTTGAAATTACGGTAGGATTCGCGATGAAAGGAGATCAAGATTGTCAGAATTTCGCTGAGGCATAAACGACGGGAGCGAAGTCGAGTCACTGTACCGCCTTGAATTAACTCTTGATGCCAGAGAGGCTCAAAGATTTGACAGAAGTCATCCACATTACAGAAAAGTTCTTCTAGACTAGACATGGGGTGAGTAGATTGGTTTAGTTTGGACACTTCCAGACTACTCTACCCCTCTTCCCTTATCCCGAACTCACGTTCATTCTAGAAATTGGCAGCGGCCCAGGCAATGCAACGCAACATTTTGCCCAACGGGGTTTTCCATTAATCTGTCTAGAGCCGAACCCACGAGCCTGTGAATTTGCCGCCCAACGCTTCCAAAATTACCCAATTCAAATTATCAATACCACCTTTGAGGAATGGCAACCGACCCTAGAAAAATTCGATACTATCCTTGCCAGTACTTCTTTTCACTGGCTGCAACCAGATACCAGATGTCAGGCGATCGCCAATTTACTCAAGCCCCAGGGAAAAATAGTCTTGCTTTGGAATACCGTGCCCCAACCCGATCCCAGCATTTTTCAGGATCTCTTGCCTCTCTATGAAAAATATATGCCCAGCTTTGCCAGCTTTGAAAATATCGCTGTCCAGGAACAAAATCTCAAGAACATCAGCCAGGGTTTGCTTGATTCAAATTGTTTTCAAAACTTAGAACTAACCCAGGTCATTGAAACCAAAGATTATTCCCCCAACGATTACCTCAAATTACTCACAACTCTTTCTCCCTACATTGCCCTAGATCCCACAGTTCGCAGGCAACTCTTCGATGAACTAAAGGCTGTTTTTCAAGCTCGAAAAATTCAGACGATTCCCACCCAATATATTTGCGCTGCCCACATTGCCCAAGTGAAACCGCCCAATTAAGAAAAAAGGTGAGAATCACTGACTCTCACCTAATCGGTTTAACTTAATATTGTTATTAAATATTAAATCAATTTAATTTCTCGATTAGCTTTCCTTCAACCAGCTAAACATTGCCCGCAGATCCTTACCCACAACTTCAATGGGATGTTCTGCTTCACGGCGACGAATTGCCGTAAATTGCGCTTGACCCGACTGATTTTCGAGGATGAAATTCCGTGCAAACTCACCCGTTTGAATTTCCGTCAGAATTTCCTTCATCGCTGCTTTCGTTTCAGCAGTGATCACCCGTGGCCCGCTGACATAATCACCATACTCAGCGGTGGTAGAAATGCTATCCCGCATTTTCGCCAGACCACCTTCCACAACGAGGTCAACAATGAGCTTCACTTCATGGAGGCACTCAAAATAGGCCAACTCCGGCTGGTAACCCGCTTCGACGAGGGTTTCAAAACCAGCTTTAATCAGAGCGCTCAGACCACCACAGAGAACTGCCTGTTCACCGAATAGATCCGTTTCAGTTTCTTCTCGGAACGTGGTTTCAAGGATGCCACCGCGAGTACCGCCGATGCCTTTCGCGTAGGCCATCGCCAAATCACGGGCTTGACCTGTGGCGTCTTGGTAAACTGCGAATAATGCTGGCACCCCTTGGCCTTGTTCGTAGGTACGGCGCACGAGGTGACCAGGGCCTTTAGGGGCAACCATTACAACGTCTACATCAGCGGGGGGAACGATTTGGCCGAAGTTGATATTGAAGCCGTGGGCGAAGGAAAGTACATTACCCGCTTGGAGGTTGGGGAGAATATCTTTGGTGTAGACAGATTTTTGGACATCGTCGGGTAACAAAATCATGATCCAGTCCGCCACTTTTGCTGCTTCCGCAACAGGTAAAACCTTTAGACCTTCTGCTTCGGCTTTGGCTGTGGACTTACTTCCGGCATACAGGCCGATAACGACGTTAATCCCACTGTCTTTGAGGTTGAGGGCATGGGCATGGCCCTGGGAACCATAGCCGATGATGGCAACGGTTTTGCCGTTTAACAGATCTAAGTTTGCGTCCGCATCATAATACATGCGAGCCATAGGACAATTCTCCGACGGAAATTACAAAGTTAAGAATATGTGTTAATGCATACTGCAGACTTCGTATTATAGGAGATTGTTGTCAACTGAACTTTTGCTGGGCAGGCTCCTCAGAAATTTTTAATAACTTATAGGAAAAACAGCCAACCGACATCTTTGATTTCGGCAAACTCTGCTGATCATTGCGTCGAAATTTTGGCGATCGCCGAGGATCTCAGTTGCCCTCCCTAGGGACTTGACAGGCGCAACAATGATTCGCCGAAGGCTTTTGGGGCTGTTACAATAAACCTCTGATAATTCTGTTGGTCTTACAAGCAATAAACTCCCATGGGTAAAGGCATCGTTCTGCTATCAAAACGAGAAATTGAAAAAATGCGCAATGCGGGACGGCTAGCGGCGCAACTCCTTGATTACCTAGAGCCTCTGGTTAAACCGGGAGTGACGACCCTCGAATTGAACGATGCGGCGGAGGAATGGACCCAAAAACACGGTGCAAAAAGTGCCCCCCTCGGTTATGGCAAGAGTAATCCTTACCCAAAATCCATTTGTACCAGTGTCAATGAAGTAATTTGTCACGGCATTCCCAGTAAGAAAAAAGTGCTCAAAGACGGCGACATCATCAATATCGATGTGACCCCCATTCTCGATGGCTACCATGGTGATACGTCCCGGACTTTTTTTGTGGGCACCCCAGCACCCAGGGTTAAAAAATTAGTCGAAGTAACAGAAAAATGTCTGTACATCGGCATTGAAGCGGCTCAACCCAACGGTCGCATCGGTGATATTGGGGCGGCGATCCAAGAATATGCCGAATCCCAAGGCTATTCAGTCGTGCGTGATTTTGTCGGCCATGGCATTAGTAATGTCTTCCACACAGAGCCCCAGGTTCCCCACTATGGCAAACGCGGCAAGGGCACCAAAATTCGTCCGGGGATGGTTTTTACCATTGAACCAATGATCAATGAAGGCACCTATGAGAGCCAGCTACTCGGTGATGGTTGGACAGCGGTGACCAAGGACGGTAAGCTTTCGGCTCAGTTTGAACATACGATTGCGATCACCCCAGAAGGGCCAGAAATTTTAACCCTGTCGGCATAAAGAGTGTGATGGGATAGCTTGAAAACCTGAGATACCAACAAAAAAGACCCCACTTGGGGTCTTTTCACAATTAGTTTTAGGGTTTAAACGTAAGCGTCTAAAGCTCTATTCTTCTCCGTCTGCTGCTTCAGCCTCTTCTGCTTCGAGGGTGCCGGCAGGGACAAATTCGATCTCAGACTGTTCTTCGAGCCAATCGAGGGTGGCATCAATGGTCAACTCTTCTTTGATGGCTTCCTGGAGACGCTCTTCATCAAAGCCTTCCTGAAGTTCTGCCTTGGCTTCCTCTAGGCGCTCGTTAAATTTGTCGGTATCAATTTCGATCTTCTCGACCTTGGCAATTTCCGTGAGAATCAAGGAGTTGCTGAGCCGTTGTTCTGCTTCTGGGCGAGCCGTTTCTCGCAGTTTAGGAATCATATCTTTAGTAAAGATCCGATTCACATCGATGCCCATGCGGCTGAATTCCATCATCTGCTGGGTGAGGACTGCGGTAATTTCTTCGTTGACGCTCACTTCTGGCAGTTCGGCGCTGTTATTGGCAGCGAGTTGTTCTAGCAGATAACGACGCACGCTGTTTTTGGTGCTGATTTCAGCGTTTTCTTTTAGCTGGGCTTCTAGACTTTCTTGCCAAGCCGCGAGGGTTTCAAATTCTTCGTTGGTGGCTTCGCTGGCAAACTCATCATCGAGTTCTGGTAGTTCGCGGCTCTTGAGTTCCTTGAGGGTGACGGTGAAGGAGACTTGTTTCCCCGCCATTTCTTCGTTGCCGTAGTCTTCGGGGAAGGTAACGGTGAATTTCTTGGTTTCTTCGGGTTTCATGCCGACAAAACCATCCACAAAGCCTGGGATAAATTTGCCTTCTTCGAGGTCGAGGGAAAAGTCTTCGGCTTGGGTGCCGGGGATAATGTCTGCTTCTTCTTCACCAGCGTCGTTTACATAGCGACCTTCGTAATCGGCGATCGCCACATCTCCCATTTGGGCGGCCCGGTCTTCGACGGGGACAAGGGTAGCCAGTTCGCGTTGTTTTTGAGTGAGAAATTCATCGAGATCCGCCGGATCATATTCGCTCTTTTCGGCCTTAAAGCTGAGGCCTTTGTAGCTGTTGAGGCTGACGGTGGCGGGGACATCCACGGCGGCCTTGAACGTGAAGGCTTCACCGGGTTTGTAGGCGCTGATCAGGTCATCGAAGGAAGATTTGAGTTGGAAATTTCCTAGGGCCTCAATGTTTTCTTGGGCGATCGCCGCTTTTAAGCTGTCGTCGATCAAATCCTCAAGGACAGACGCCTTAATGCGATTGGGGCCTAACCGTTGGATCAAAATCTGCTTAGGCACTTTCCCTTTCCGGAAACCAGGGAGGTTCACGGTACGGGCGAGTTTCCGCACTGTGTCATCGTAGGCTTTTTGGGTGACGTCAGCGGGGACTTCGATTTCTAGCCCAACTTGGCTGGCAGGAAGCTTTTCCTGGATAACTTTCATCGATGTTTAAAGGTTCTAATATATAAGTTACAACTAAGGGTCTTAGGATAGTTCTGTTCGTTGGCGATCGCCCCTTTAGGGGTCTGAATTGAGCGCTCCATGATATCCTAAGGTCAGTAACCCAAACGCAGGATTACCCAGAATATGTTTGGGTCGGTCTATTGCGTTTTTACGAGGGGTTAACCTATCTGATAATAGTATAATTAGAGCTTCGATATACAAAGTCTTGCGAAAGGGATGCCCCAGCACAGAACGACAAAAGCGGCCCTGCTTATCCTCGCCAAATCCTCGCCTCTGGGGTGATCAAGTCAGCCCCGCCACAGTGAAAAATTCCCCCTAGGCGATCGCCCCAACCAGATTTTTACTTTTTAATTTCATTACCCTTAACCCAAAGTCATTAGGAGGTTTATTCTTTGTCAAAATTAGTCAATGTCGCCATTCTTGGTGCTACCGGAGCCGTTGGCGCAGAACTCTTACAGTTGTTAGAAGAGCGGGATTTTCCCCTCAACAACCTAAAACTTTTGGCCTCGCCCCGTTCTGCCGGGAAAACCCTCACCTTTAAAGGCCAACCCATTACCGTCGAAGCCGTCAGCCTAGAAGCCTTTGAAGGGATCGATATTGTCCTCGCCTCCGCCGGGGGAAGCACTTCGAAAAAATGGGCCAAGGCGATCGTTGAAGCTGGTGCCGTGATGATCGACAACTCCAGCGCCTTTCGTATGGATCCGGATGTCCCCCTAGTGGTGCCAGAAATCAATCCAGAAGCAGCCCAACAACATCAGGGCATCATCGCTAATCCCAACTGCACAACTATTCTCATGGGAGTTGCGATCTATCCCCTCCATCAAGTGCAACCCATCCAGCGGATTGTGGTTTCCACCTATCAATCTGCCAGTGGTGCCGGGGCGATGGCCATGGAAGAAGTCAAACAACAAACCCAAGCGATCTTGGCTGGGGAAGAACCCCCGACGGAATCCTTTCCCTATCCTCTCGCCTTCAATCTTTTCCCCCACAATACTCCCATTGACGAAGCGGGCTATTGCGAAGAAGAGATGAAAATGGTGAACGAAACCCGGAAAATCTTTGGGGCGCCCGATTTACGGATTAGTGCCACCTGTGTTCGGGTGCCGGTGCTGCGGGCCCATTCTGAAGCGGTTAACCTAGAGTTTGCGCAGCCCTTCGAGCCAGCCCAAGCCAAAGACATCCTCACCACGGCCCCTGGTGTTACCGTAGTAGAGGATTGGGAAAACAATTATTTCCCGATGCCCATGGATGCAACGGGGAAAGATCCGGTGCTGGTGGGTCGTATTCGTCGGGATATTTCCCAAGACAATGGCCTGGAATTGTGGCTCTGTGGCGATCAGATTCGGAAAGGAGCAGCCTTAAATGCCGTCCAGATTGCGGAACTGCTTTGGGAAAAAGATTGGCTCCAACCAGCGGCGATCGCAACGGCGGTCTAGTCCAGTAAGATTTATGTGTGTTGTGTCGATTCGTTTATGACAAGTACAAGATTTGGTCGAGTGATCACCGCAATGGTGACCCCTTTTACGGAAGAGGGGCAGGTGGATTACGCGATGGCGGAAAAATTAGCGGCCCATCTCATTGACCAGGGGAGTGACGCCCTTGTTGTCTGCGGCACCACCGGAGAATCACCCACCCTGACTTGGGATGAGGAGTATGAGCTATTCCGGGCTGTGCAAAATGCTGCCACTGGACGGGCTAAGGTAATCGCGGGTACGGGTTCTAATTCCACCAGTGAGGCGATCGCCGCCACCCAAAAAGCCGCTAAACTGAACTTAGACGGTTCGCTGCAAGTTGTTCCTTATTACAATAAGCCCCCCCAAGAAGGACTTTATCAGCATTTCAAGGCGATCGCCGAGGCCTGCCCTGATATCCCGTTGATGCTTTACAACGTGCCAGGGCGCACCAGTTGTAATCTGTTACCCGAAACCGTGATTCGCCTCGCCACAGTGGACAACATCGTGGCCATCAAAGAAGCCAGCGGTAACCTCGACCAGGCCGCCCAAATTCGTTGTGGTGTAGATTCTACCTTTGAAATTTACTCAGGGGATGATAGTCTAACCCTACCTTTGATGAGTGTAGGAGCCCAGGGCGTTGTGAGCGTGGCCAGTCACCTTGTCGGGCCGCAGATGCAGGCGATGATCCAAGCCTTTCTTGCTGGCCGTACCCAGGAGGCGATCGCCCTCCACCTGAAGCTTTTCCCCCTATTCCGTGTCCTATTCTGTGATACCAACCCCCTCCCCGTGAAAACCGCTCTCATTCTTCAGGGATGGCGTTTAGGTAGCTTTCGTCCGCCCCTCTGTCCCCTCAGCCCTGATCGCACAAAACAACTCACCCAGGTATTGAAGGATCTGTCCCTCCTCTAAAACAGAGCATGGGACGAACAGCCCACTGCCATGGCTTTTGACAACTGAACAGTATTGCGCCAATTACCAGCACCCGATTGATCGCTGGTCATATCTAGCCGTTGGTCTTTAAATACCAGCCTAAAAGTTTTCTATTTCAACCTTTTCTCTAGTTTTAACCACAAGCAAATCTAAGGAGTTTTATGAACAAGAGCAAACCCCAACCCACAACCCGTAGAAGAACCCGCACCAGCCAAAAACAAACGACCAAGCCAGAAAATCTCAACCCCCAGGACAGTATTAAAATTATTCCCCTGGGTGGTCTCCACGAAATTGGTAAAAACACCTGTGTTTTTGAATATGACGATGAAATCGTGCTGCTTGATGCGGGACTAGCCTTTCCGACGGATGGGATGCACGGGGTCAACATTGTTCTGCCAGATACAACCTATCTCCGGGAAAACCGCCACAAAATTAAGGGGATGATTGTCACCCACGGCCACGAAGATCACATTGGTGGTATTTCCCATCACCTCAAGCAGTTTGATATTCCCGTCATCTATGGCCCCCGCCTAGCCATGTCTCTGCTGTCCGACAAACTAGATGAAGCAGGCGTAAGCGATCGCACCAAACTCCACAGCGTCATGCCACGGGACATGGTGCGCATTGGTAAAAATTTCCTCGTAGAATACATTCGCAATACCCACTCCATTGCCGATAGCTTTACCGTGGCGATCCATACCCCCATCGGCGTGATTATTCACACAGGGGACTTCAAAGTAGACTTTACCCCTGTTGACGGTGAACAGTTTGATTTTCAGCGGCTCGCTGAGCATGGCGAAAAAGGTGTTCTCTGTCTTTTAAGTGATTCGACGAACGCCGAAGTTCCCGGTCGCACCCCTTCGGAAGCCTCAGTGAAGCCGAATTTAGACAGAATCTTTGGTCAGGCCCAAGGACGACTCTTTGTGACGACCTTTGCCTCTTCTGTCCACCGGGTCAGCATTATTTTAGAACTGGCGCAAAAACACAATCGTAAGGTGGCTGTGGTGGGCCGTTCCATGCTAAACGTCATTTCCCATGCCCGCAATTTAGGCTACATGAAATGTTTGGATGAGCTGTTTATTCCCCTGCGGCAGCTGAAAAGCATGAAGGATGAGGATGTTTTGATCCTGACAACGGGTTCCCAAGGTGAAACCCTATCGGCCATGACACGGATCTCCCACGATGCCCACCGCCACATCAAAGTTAAGGAAGGGGATACGGTGGTCTTTTCGGCCAATCCAATCCCTGGCAATACGATCGCCGTGGTCAATACCATTGATCGTTTGATGATGCGCGGCGCGAAGGTCATCTACGGTAAAGGGGAAGGAATCCACGTTTCTGGCCACGGCGCCCAAGATGATCACAAGTTGATGCTGGCCTTGACGAAGCCAAAGTTTTTCATTCCCTTCCACGGGGAACACCGGATGTTGGTGAAGCACGCCCAAACGGCCCAATCGATGGGGGTACCTGAGGAAAATATTGTGATTATTGACAATGGTGACATTGTCGAACTCACGGAAGACTCCATTGGTGTTACCGGGAAAGTGCCTTCGGGAATTGAATTAGTAGACCGTTCTGGTATTGTCCATGATTCGGTACTCCAGGAACGCCAACAGTTGGCCGAGGAAGGGGTGATTACGGTGGCCGTGGCGATCGCCCAGGACGGTAATCTAATTGCGCCGCCAGAAATTCATCTCCGGGGTGTAGTTACCGCAGCGAACAATAAGTTACTCCACCAGTTAATCCAGCGGAATGTCGAAAATGTGTTGGAGGATCGCCTCGCAGAATATAAAGAGCATGGCAAGCGCAGCAACGAAGACATTGACTGGACTGATATTCGCCTAGAAATCGAAGCATCCCTGCAACGCCTTGCCCGTCGAGAATTACAAGGGGAACCCCTGGTGGTCTTTTTGATGCAGGTCAGCGAACAGACTGCCGTTAGAACCCAGCGCCGTCGTCGTCGTCCCACAGCATCCCTTGCTTCCTAATGCAGGAAAAGGATTTGGGATTTGCTCTAAGTCTCTTGTAAGCATTTAAATTCAGAGAAATACAAAAAAGGGAGCCATAATGACTCCCTTTTTTGTTTACGGATTCAGAGCATTAAAAAAATTCGAGAAAATGCTTAGCTGATAGCCAAGCTCTTAGAAAAATTAATTTTCGCTATTTTGAGCCTGGGCCGGATCTACCCAGATAATGCGCTGTTGTTTGGGATCGACTTTTATGGTGTACTCCTGCATTAGTCGATGGCTCCCGTAGGCATCGAAGTGACGGTTAAATTCTTGGCGTAGTTTGGCGACCCGTTGTTCTGCTTCGGTGACTTCGCCCTTGAGAACGGATAACTGTTGCTGTTGGGATAGTTGGGCTGGTAACAATTGGGCAATGGAGGCGATCGCCACCCCACCGAAGAGACAATTTACAGAAATCTGCGCCGCCAATTCCCAGCAGGCGAACCGATGCTGCTTATTTGCTGCTGTTAATGGGCCAGCGCTTTTTTGATCTTGCTTATGGCGACGTTTCTGGAGAGAAATGGGGGTCTGTTGCCGGGGTGATTGTGGAGGGGAGAAGCCGTACATGAACACAGGATCCAACACTAAAAAAACAAGAAATCGCGTAACCTGAAGTTATCGAAGCATTTTTCTTTGATTGATAATGCTTATAACAAGCCTTTTTAGAAAAAATGATCGATAATTTTGCCGATGTTTAAATGACAGTAGATGCGCTGAGAATGGATCGAGGCGATCGCCCAAATCATTAAGATGTAAAAAATTTCAAGACCGAAATTCATCACAATTTTTTGGAGAATTTTGATCAAGCTTTGGCCTTGATGCTAGCAGCATCTTAGCATTTGCGTTTTAAAAAATTAGAATCTCTTCAAAAAGAAGCTCTGATCCCCAAAATTCAGGCAAATATGACCGCTATTGATAAATAAAACAAATCATAGCCACGCAGATTTTGTTGAATTCTAATAGGTTTCTGCATAGGGGCTGGGACTCTGGGCCAGATTTAAAAACTTTGTTAGCTCCGGCTGGAAAATCAGCTTAACCGTCCCGGTGGGGCCATTACGGTGTTTCGCAATAATCACCTCGGCAATATCTCGCTCCGGAGTATCTGGGTTGTAATAACTGTCGCGGTAGAGCATTAAAACCAGGTCGGCATCCTGCTCGATGGAACCAGATTCCCGCAGGTCAGACATCATCGGGCGTTTGCTGTTGCGGGCCTCAACCCCTCGACTTAACTGGGATAGGGCAAAAATGGGCACATCTAATTCCCTGGCGAGCCCTTTGAGCGATCGCGTAATTTTTGAGAGTTCTTGGACACGATTGTCTCCACCGCCTTCCATGAGTTGCAGATAGTCAATGAGGATTAACCCTAACTTTCCCCCCTGTTCTGCCTGAAGTTTCCGGGCCTGCGATCGCATCTGACCTACCGTGATATTCGCCGTATCATCGATAAATAAAGGCACATCCGACAAAAATTCCACCGCTTTGAGGAGGGGGCGCATATCAACTTCATCGAGGCGTCCGGCCCGGAGACGATTACTTTCAATCTGAGCCTCCCCAGCCAAGAGGCGCTGCACCAATTGCTCCTTCGACATTTCTAAACTAAAAATGGCCACGGGAAGCCGCTCTTTTTTGGCAATATTGGTGGCCACATTGAGCGAAAAACTGGTTTTTCCCATGGCGGGACGTCCGGCAATAATCACCAGATCAGAGCGTTGGAAGCCATTGGTCATCGCATCGAGATCATAAAACCCACTCGAAAGCCCCGACAGCATCTCTTTTTCCTGCTGCTTGGCCTGGCGTTCTTCGATATTGCTAAAGGCTTCGGCAATGGTTTCGGCAATGGCGGTTAGGCCATCCTGGGGACGGGTCTGGGTGAGCCGAAAGATTTTTTGCTCAGATTCATCGAGGACATCGGGTAGAGTTTTAACGGTGTCATAGCCTAGATCAATAATTTCATGGCCCCCGGCAATGAGTTGTCGCCGCACGTATTTATCCATGACCAGTTCCGCATAGTGGTCAATATTCACAGCGGAGACGGTGCGATCCACCAATTGGGAAAGCTTGGGAATACCGCCGACTTTTTCGAGACGTTCGTTGTCCTGGAGCCAGGTACTCAGGGCCAATAAATCCGTCGGTTTGCCCTGATTATGGAGCACCAACAAACCCTGATAAATATCCCGGTGGGCCTGGACATAAAAGGCATTAATCACCAGAACATCCACTACCCGCCCCATGGCTTCTGGGTCCATTAAAATCCCCCCCAGAATAAATTCTTCGGCTTCGATATTTTGGGGCGGAAGGGCGTTACCGGGAAAAGCGGGAGTTGAATCGGCCATGGTTGGGGAGGAAGTGGGGCGTAAGGAAACGCTTTCTTAATAGTCTAAACGTACTGATTGAAAATGAAAATAGCGATCGCCACTGGGACTTGCTGGAATGTCAGAGGCAATGGGAAGATCGCAGGCATTAGGCAGAGGGGATTTCATGTTTAGTTATCTTAAGGGAGAGGCGATCGCCATCCACCGGAATTTGCAGGGGCGTTTTTTTCTAATTCTCGAAGTAAAGGATATTGGCTACGAGATCCAAGTGCCAGGACGCCTCGCCCAGGAGTTGGCAGCCGCAATCGGCCAACCCCAACATATTTTTGTCCACAGTCAGCAACGGGAGGACGGCACCTATCTCTACGGCTTTGCCAGCGGTGCCGCGCGGGATTTGTTCCGTCAGCTCATCAGTGTCAGTGGCATTGGTGCCCAAGGGGCGATCGCCCTCCTCGATACCCTAACCTTGCCGGAATTGGTACAGGCCATTGTCACCGCCGATCATCGCCAGCTAGCCAAAGCGCCGGGCATTGGCAAAAAAACCGCCGAACGACTTGCCCTCGAACTGCGCAGCAAACTCAGCCAGTGGCGGGATCAGTTTTCGCTCCCCGACACAGCCGCTCAACCCAATGCTGCCGTCCACGAAGATTTGGAGTTAACCTTATTGGCCTTGGGATACCAAGAAACCGAAATCCGTGGGGCGATCGCCACCCTCAGCCAAGACCCCCTCTTGTTAAAAAATGACAACGCCGACGAATGGATCCGGCGGGCCATTACCCTCCTAAGCCAGGCATAACAAGACAAAAACCCCCTGCAATGAGGAGGCCCAGGCTCACCTGTTCAACAAAAAAACGCTATTGAATTTCCCGGACGCGGGGTTGTCCGTCAATAATTTCGCCGACCAAAATCACATCAGCCACCCCAACAAACAGACCGTTTTCCAGGACGCCAGGGATATTATTAATCTTTTGCTCTAGGGTTGCTGGGTCGTCGATGCCAGCAAATTTAAGATCCACGACTAAATTCCCTTCATCGGTCACCACGGGGCCAGCCTTTTTTACCCCCATCCGGAGTTCTGGCTTACCACCCAATGCTTCTAGTTGACGCATCACTGGCGTAATGGCCATGGGAATAACTTCCACGGGTAATAAAAAGGTTGAACCCAAGCGATCAACCAGCTTGCCGCTATCTACCACGACGACAAATTTATTGGCGAGGGCATCCACAACTTTTTCCCGGGTGTGGGCCGCACCGCCCCCTTTAATTAAATTTTTCTGGGGATCGACCTCATCGGCCCCATCAATGGCCACATCAATGCGATCGACGGCATCCAAACTGCTTAGGGGAATTTTGTACTGTTTTGCGAGAACTTCTGCCTGGAAGGAGGTGGGAATCCCGACAATATTCTCCAGTTCACCTGCGGCTAAACGCTCACCAATGTATTGAATTGCATAGGCCGTTGTTGACCCAGTGCCTAAACCAACCACTGAGTTGGACTGGACTAGGGCGGCGGCGGCTTTGCCCACTTCCTGTTTCATGACCGTGACGGCATCCATTGTGTATCCCTCCGAGAAAAAAGTTGAATAAAAAAATTAATACTGAAAAATTTTTTGGCGTAAACAAAACAAATCCTGCCACACGATCTGCAGCAGGAAAATCAATGACCCAAGGCCTAAACGTTAGCGGTTTGCTGTTGGAGCATGTCTTTGAGCTTCTCCAGTTCGCTGGCCCAGCGGGGGTCGGGTTGAGCGGAAGTTGCATCGCCGTAGCTGGATTGTTTCTTGCTGCTGCCACCACTGCGCTTGCGCTTGCCGCCTTTGGCGTTACTGGTTTCGGCGGGTTTGTCATCGCCTTTGCTACGGGGGAGAGCCTTCTCAATTTTGAGGGGACTGTCCATGAAGGATTGGCCATTGTACTTTTCGATGAAAGCATCGGCTTCTTCGTCGGTGGGGACGGTAACGAAGGCAAAACCACGGCATTTGCCTGTTTTCCGGTCTTTGATCACTTTGGTGGTTGCGTTTTCGCCTGCTTCAGCAAAGAAATCAACCAGGGCTTGTTTTTCGACGACGTCTTTGGGCAGATTGCCGACATACAAACGTACGGACATAGGGAACCTCCTAGATGTTGGTTGGGTTAGATGAAAAACTGGTTTGGGGACAAACTCGTCCAGGGATCAAGTGCTGATAATGTGGCGATCGCCTTTGACCTTGCATACAAAAAAATTTAACTGTAAAAAGACTGATCATCCAGTGTTGTTGTGCCCTAGGGCCTTCGGTGAAAACTGATCGGTTTGTCTGTCACAGGAGCAGTGGTGGCATACTTCACATCGTGCGGTTGCTCTGGAGTTTTTACTTTACCGTGAACGTTACAGAATGTATAGCACCATCGAGTGACCCATTATGGGGTAAATGGTGCGGAAAGACAAGTCACTTAACGTTTTTTTCCGTTTTCCCCAGGGAATTTATGCTATGGCGATCGCCTGAAATTTTCTCGATGCCGTGGCTTTGGTGAACAATAATCCATCGTAAATCTTGGGGGAAAAAATTGCCCCTGAACGTAACAGAGATGACGGCACCACACAACGGAATGTGAAAGATCGATCAGAAAAGTCGGTAGGATTTGCTAGAGTGGATCACCGATTTTCCAAAACATCTATGGAAAGCGAATTGTGTTTTAAGTTCGGGAGAGTGAGGCAGGTTCCATGGCAATGATCGTTCAAAAATATGGCGGTACCTCCGTCGGCTCGGTAGAAAGAATCCAAGCGGTGGCCAAACGGGTACAGCAACGGGCCCAGGCGGGCAATCAAATTGTCGTGGTGGTCTCTGCCATGGGAAAAACCACCGATGGTTTGGTGAAATTGGCCCACGAAATCAGCACCAATCCCAACCGGCGGGAAATGGATATGCTCCTCTCCACGGGGGAACAGGTCTCGATTTCTCTGCTCAGTATGGCCCTCCAGGAACTGGGACAACCGGCAATTTCTCTCACTGGTGCTCAGGTGGGAATCGTTACTGAAGCGGAACATAGCCGTGCCCGCATCCTCGAAATTAAAACCGACCGCCTCCAACGACACCTGCAAAAGGGAGAGGTGATCGTCGTGGCGGGTTTCCAGGGCATTTCCAAAACCGAAGATCTAGAAATTACTACCCTGGGTCGGGGCGGATCGGATACTTCTGCGGTGGCGATCGCCGCCGCCCTCAAGGCCTCCTGCTGTGAAATTTATACCGATGTGCCAGGAATTTTAACCACCGACCCGCGTATCGTCCCCGAAGCGCAACTGATGGCCGAAGTCACATCCGATGAAATGCTAGAGCTTGCCAGTTTAGGGGCGAAGGTGCTCCATCCCCGTGCTGTCGAAATTGCGAAAAATTATGGGGTGCCCTTGGTGGTGCGTTCCAGTTGGACGGAGGATCCGGGGACTTGGGTGACCTCTGCCCCGGTGAGCGATCGCCCCTTGATTAACCTCGAAATTGCCAAGGCCGTCGATGCGGTGGAGTTTGATACCAACCAGGCCCGTATTGCGATGCTGCACATCCCTGATCGCCCCGGCGTCGCCGCCAAATTATTTGGGGAAATCGCCACCCACAATGTCGATGTGGATTTAATTATCCAGTCGATCCACGATGGCAACAGTAATGATATTGCCTTTACCGTGACCGAAAATGCCGCCACCCAGGCCCAGGCGATCGCCGAAGCTATTGCCCCCACCCTCTGCGCTGGCACAGACCAAGATTTAAGCGATGTTGCGGTGATGAGCGCCAATGACATTGCCAAAATCACCATCTCTGGGGCTGGGATGATTGGCCGTCCCGGAATTGCCGCCACCATGTTCCAAAGCCTAGCCGATGCAGGGATTAATATCGAGATGATTTCCACTTCGGAAGTGAAGGTGAGTTGCGTTATCCAGCAGACGGATTGTGACCGGGCGATCGCCACCCTCTGCGATGTTTTTGACATTGCCTCTTCCCCGATGAATACGGCCCCGGCAGCTCTCAATCCCGAAGATCACCCCCCCGTCCGGGGTGTCGCCCTTGACCTCAAACAAGCGCAACTGGCCATTCGTCACGTGCCGGATAGTCCTGGTATGGCTGCCCAAATTTTTTCGCTGTTGGCCCACCAAAACATCAGCGTCGATATGATTATCCAATCCCAACGGTGCCGTGTCCTCAATGGAATCAAAACCCGTGACATTGCCTTTACCGTCGCCCAGGGGGATGCTGAAGCGGCTCGCCTCGCCCTCTCTAGCATGGCGGAACAGCTAAACTTTGGGGAAATCGAAGTAGATCCGGCGATCGCCAAAGTTAGTATTGTCGGTTCTGGGATGATTGGCGCACCAGGGGTTGCGGCTCGTTTCTTCCAAGCCCTCGCCACGGCAAAAATTAACATTCAGATGATCACCACTTCTGAGATTAAAATTAGTTGCGTCGTCCCAGAAACCCAAGGCCAGGCCGCCCTGAAACTCGTCCATGAAGCCTTTGCCCTCGGTGGTGAAGCAAAGGTGGAAGTCCCCGCCTAATCATTGCCCAAACCCAGGATTAGCCCGCCGAGGAGAATTAGGAGCAAAAGCCCCAGGATCATAAGTACGCCCATACAAATTCCCTAAAAATACAATCTGCATTTAAACCCAGCCTAGCCCGGTTGGGTTTCTTTTTAGCGGAAACAACTTGATTCTAAAAATATTTTTCAAACAAAAAAAGAGCCCACCGAGGTGAACTCTCTTTATGCAGTGCCGGGAGGCGGAATTGAACCGCCGACACGAGGATTTTCAGTCCTCTGCTCTACCAACTGAGCTATCCTGGCGTTTTGCGCACAAGTTCTAATTTAGCAAAGCAATTTTAAATTGGCAACCCCTAAGCCTAGATTTTTCTCAAAAAAAGTTTTTTACGGGGTTTTTTTCATTATTCTTCGATGGCAATGCGGCCCTGACGTCCCAAACGGAACACCAAAAACGTCAGTAAATACACGACATAAATCACCAAGCCGACAATTCCTAAGAAGCCGAGAAAACCGGGTGTCGAGTTGGCGTGCAAAATTTGTTGGTAACGGCTGGGTGCTTCTAGCCACACTTGGCAATAGGTTCCTTGGCGCATCGCCGTCGAAAAGGCACAGCCCAAAAATGGTAGATTGGCGATCGCCCCGAGCGCACAGTAAACTGTCACCGCCCAACGCCAAGCCGTAAACGCGAGTTTTAGACGACTACCCGGCTGATCGCGAATTTCTTCATTGAGATCAATCCAAAACCATAACCCAATGGGGATCAAAATCCGTGACAACAGCCCTGTCAGATAGCCCACTGACCAACTGGGAATCAACAGATACACCGTCACCATTAACAAGCTGGCCACTTTCCAGTAAATGCCCAGGAGCCGCTGCATCGATTCCACCTTCGCGACGAAACTCCAGATCAACAGTGCAATCGGCACCATCACCGTAAAAATGACCGCCAAACGGTAGTCCATCCAGGCCAATTGCTGTAGTAACGTTTCATCCATGGTTTATGTGGGGTTTGAGACAAATTAAGATTGATTTTTCACAGTATACACAAGTCAAAGCAGTGGCACTACGGAGAGAAACCACTGCTTTGGGGGTTAGCCTCTAGCACATTTTTTGACCTTACCGAAGCCAAGATCAATGACTAAAAGCGCATCAACTAATTTTTTTAACCGAAATAAAGGCGATCGCCGACAAAATTAGTCTTCGTAGAGACGGCATTCATCCGCGTCGGGGTTATCATCACAAAACTTTTCTAGGGGACTTTTTTCCGGCTCTTTTTCCCGTTGGTGAGCGGCTTCCGCCTGGAGTTCTTCAACGGCGTCCCAAGCAGCTGCACATTCAGCGGAAGTGGAGTCAGTACTACAAGCTTCCCGAGCCGCATCACGTTCTTGTTCAATTTTTTGATGAATATTTGTCATGAATCCTCGTTTTATCTTGCTATCTTTTTTAATTAAGGGCTCCAGTGACGAATGTTGCAATGTTTGCTTAAGCTCAGCAAAAAGAAAAGACAACAGCCACTGGCGTAGGAACGAAACTCTTTGCTTTTCTTGGCAGTGATTGGCATTCACCGATGGAGATCAGCGCAGGATTAAATTCGAAAAATAAAAAGTCCCTACTACTCCCCATTGTACCGTAGGAAACCTGGTGGGTCGGTTTATTTTAGATCGGGTATTGCGCCATCGCCGCCCCAGAAAAAATCCCGCCGGCTAGGGGATGTTGTAGTAGAATCTATCTGCTCTGCTTGGAGATCTCCAGAAAAAGCCATGAAGTTTGTTTGCAGTCAAAGTGATCTAAATAGCCAACTGTCCCTCGTCGGTCGGGCGGTGCCCTCGCGGCCTACCCACCCTATTTTGGGAAATGTGCTGTTGACTGCGGATGCGAACCGCCACCAGATTCAACTCACCGCTTTTGATCTCAGCCTCGGCATTCGCACGAGTTTTCCGGCCCAAGTCATCGAAGGGGGCACCCTAACCCTGCCAGCGAAGTTGCTCAATGATATTGTGTCGCGTCTGCCTGAGGGGGAAGTGACCTTGAGTTGCCCGTCGGATACTTTGATGAAAGGCGATGCCCAGGCGACCCTAACTGCTGCTACGGGACGGTTTCAGATTCGAGGGATGGGGGCCGAGGAATTCCCAGAATTACCAACGATCCAGGATGGTAAAAAATTAATGTTGCCGGCGATCGCCTTGAGTGAAGGCCTAGGAGGTGTACTATTCGCCGCAAGCCCCGATGAAACCAAGCAAGTTCTCACGGGCGTCCATCTCACCCATCACCAGGATTGCCTTGAGTTTGCCGCGACCGATGGCCATCGTCTTGCCCTCGTCGAAACCAGTGATCAGGTCAGTCCAGAGCCAGAATCCAGCGAAACTGGTAAACTTCCCACCTCAACCCTGGAAGATTTTGCCCTAACCATCCCCGCCCGGGCGCTCCGAGAACTAGAACGAATGTTGACCACCGCCAATGAAGCGGATTTAATTGCCCTGCATTTAGACGATAGCCAAGTTATTTTTGAAGTCAATCACCAGCGCCTCACCAGCCGTAAACTAGACGGTGCCTACCCCGCTTACCACCAGTTAATCCCCCGGCAGTTTAGCCGTGATGTCACCCTAGAGCGACGGGCTTTGATTAGCAGCATTGAACGGGTGGCGGTTCTGGCCGATCAAAAAAATAATATTGTCAAATTCCGCCTCAACAGCGCCGAACAAAAACTTCACCTCGCTGTGGAAGCCCAGGATGTGGGCAGTGGTGAAGAAGCCTTGCCCGCCCAGGTTTCAGGGACAGACCTAGAGATCGCCTTTAACGTGAGGTATCTCATCGATGGTTTGAAGGCTTTACCGAGTAATGAGATCAAGATGCAGTTGAATGAGAATAACCAGCCAGTCATTTTTACGCCCCTGGGTGCAGTGCAAATGACTTATCTGATTATGCCCGTGCAGATCCGCAGTTAAGGTGTTGGGGCTGGGGCTGTCTCTGGGGCGGCTGGTTGGCTAGGCGCTTGGATAATCTCTTTTTTAGCCATGTGGTCATAGAATTGACGACTAATTTTGTGGAGTAGCTCTTTACCCTTGGGGTCGTTGTAGGGACGCTCGACAAAAATTGCGGCAACGTAACGCTTGCCATTGGGCAGATCAACAATTCCCGCATCGCCGATGATACTGCCAATGTCTCCGGTTTTATGGACGATGTCGGCTCCCTGGCCCAAGCTCTGGGGTAAAAGGCGATCATTACTCGTGGCTCCCATGATCCGAAACAGGCGATCGCGGGAGCGGACAGACAAAATTTCGCCTTGGTTAACGCGGGCCAGGAGATGGGCGAGATCCTTCGCGCTGGTGAGGTTTGTGCCTTCGAGATCCGGCAGGGGGTTGTTTAATTGGGTTTGGGTCATACCCCACTGCTGAAATTTGGCGTTGAGGACGGCATTCCCCCCCAACAATTCGGTGATCATGTTGGTGGCGGTGTTGTCACTGTTGACGCTCATTTCCGTGGCGGTGTAGAGGGCGGTGTAGGTGCTGCCTGGGGTTTTGTATTGCATGCCGCCAGATCCGCCCCCGATGACCTCTTGAGTGAGGGTGAGGGAATCATCGAGGTTGACTTTGCCACTGTCAACGGCTTCAAAGAAGGCCACAAGAATGGGAATTTTGATCGTACTGGCGGCGGAGAGGGGGCGATCGCCAGCCACATCTAAATATTCCCCGGTGTCTAAATCCACAAAGAGCAAAGACGCATCGAGGGTAGAGTCAGCGGCGATCGCCGCTTGGGTGGTTTCTGCCAGTTGGGTGAGGGGCTTTTTTAGGGGGAGTGGCGCCGGGGCCGGGGGAGGAGAAACCTGTTCAGAGAGGAGCTGTTGGCTCGTTACGTTGTCGGGGGGAGTAACCGTGGGGACGGAGCGTAGGTTCGCCGCGCTGAGAATGGTGCCAATACAAGCACTAACGCCCACACCCACGATGAGTAAACGGAGAGGATACAGGAAGGGCCGGGGTAATTTGAGGCGTGCTTGGCGGACTGGGCGGCGAGAACGGCGATTTGTCCTTGGGGAGTTGGGGGGGGCCTGGAGCGCGATCGCCTGGGGGGAATTCCCTTGCCGGTGACGGGCTTCAAAGGCGATCACCTTAGTATTGGTCGCAGCATTCAATGATCGTGGCGCTGGGGATTTTCTGCGTTTAGAACGACGGGACTTACCAACCACTGACGACTCCTACCTTGACTTTGGGGTAACTGAAATAGATTTTTTTCATTATGCCTGAAGACTTTAGCGATCGCTCCCCCTTTCTCAAAATTTTGTCAGCTCGCTGCAGCCTAAGGGAAAACCCAGAGAATCATGGCCAGCCTCTGCAATGCCATTGAGCCAAAAGCAGGAACAGATCATGGTGTTGCGCCTTGGAGAAGGCAATTTAAATTAAATTTGTATCCTATTTTTCAATCAGGATAAATTTTTGAGCTTTGGGGAGAATCTAAATTGATTTAGTAATTTGGCGATCGCCTTTTTGTGAGAAAAAATAGCTTTCATGCTTAAAAATCCAGGTTAAAAAATGATCGCTTTATGCTGAATTTCACTTTAGGCCAGTAAAAGGACTGTTAAAATTTGCTTAAATACTCAAGCCAATTTAGGGGAAACAATCAAGGTAATTCTCCCCTCCAAAATAACTGACAACAATGCTACAAAAATAATTCGGGGTGTTGTGTATGGTGAGTTTTTCTGGTGCTTTGACCTGGGAAAGTCTGCGGGGCTTTTTGACGGGGCGGATGTATATGCCCCACGGAAGCTGCTATCTATGGCAAACCCCTCTAGTCGGTCTACATCTGATGGCGAATTTGCTTACGGCGATCGCCTATTTTTCGATCCCGATTATGCTGGTTTATTTTGTCAAAAAGCGGCAGGATATGCCTTTTTCACGAGTGTTTATCCTATTTAGTACTTTCATTACTGCCTGTGGAATTGGTCACTTTTTAGATATGTTGACCCTCTGGTTTCCCATTTATTGGATTGATGGGATCGAAGGCAGTTTTACGGCTTTGATTTCCTGCTATACCGCCATAGAATTGTATACTCTTTTACCAAAATTTTTAGCGCTCAAAAGCCCGGAAGAGTTGGCAATTATCAACCAAAAATTACAACTCGAAGTGCAGGAACGACAGAAAGCAGAAAGCATTTTGAGTCGTATTGTGGCGGGCACGGCTGCGGTCACAGGACGTGATTTTTTCTCGGCCCTAGCGGAAAATTTGGCGATCGCCCTTGATGTTTGTTATGTCGCCATTCGTGAAATTCTCGACAACGACACTCATTCGCCACAAATCCTTGCCACCTGGAAAAATCCTAAATTTCCCTCGATCCCAGCAGTGGCGATCGCCTCCCCTGCTGCGGAATCCGACACCAGTCAAACACTCCAGTTCCCGATCCAAGACCGCAATTCTCGCACCATCGGCACCCTCCATGTGCAGCACTATCAACCCACCATTGACCAAGAGCTAGCCACAAAATTAACCCGTATTTTTGCCGCCCGAGCCGCCGCAGAAATTGAGCGCAAACGCGCCCTAGACGAACTTGCCTGGGCCAATAATCAACTCGAAACCATTAATAACCAACTCGAAGAAAAGGTCGCCGCCCGCACCCAAGCGCTCAAAACAGTGAACGAAACGCTCCGGAGCAGTGAAGCCCGTTACCGCAGTTTAGTGCTCAATATCCCTGGGGCCGTGTACCGTTGTCTCCCCGACGCACAATGGACAATGCAGTTTCTTTCCAATGGTATTGAACCAATTACTGGCTACCCGGCAACGGATTTTTTACATAATCAAATTCGTGCCTTCGGAGACATTATCCACCCCGAAGATTACCCACGGGTTCTTGCTTCTTTGGGCACACTCACCCCCGATAATCCCACCTATACCGATGAATACCGTCTTGTGCGCGTTGACCAAAACATTTGTTGGGTCTTTGAACAGGGACGGGGAATTTTTGATGAAACCGGTCATTTAATTCGCCTAGAGGGGGTGATGATCGAAGTCACTGACCGCAAACTGGCTAGCCAAGCCCTCGATCAAGAGCGGCGACAACTGCGGCAACTGATCCAAAATATGCCCGTGGCGATGGCGATGTTAGACAAAAAGCTATGTTACGTGGCCCATAGCCATCAGTGGCTTGTTGACTATCAACTTGGGGAAGAAACCCTCGTGGGGCGATCGCACCGTGAAGTTTTTGTGAATCTCCAGGAAGACTACCAACAGCACCTCCAAACAGCCCTAAGCGGTCAGGTGATTACCTGCGAAGAAGATTGCTACGTCCAGCATGATGGCAAAAAACAGTACCTCAAATGGACAGTCCAACCCTGGTATCACAGGGAAAATCAAGTGGGTGGGGTAGTGATTGTCACCCAAAATATCAATGATCTTGTGGAAGGTCGTGAGGCTGCCCTCGCTGCATCCCGCCTTAAATCGAGCTTTTTGGCGAATATGAGCCATGAAATTCGCACTCCCATGAACGGCATTCTCGGCATTGCGGAGCTTTTACAAACGACTCAACTGAATCCCCAGCAACAGGATTTTATAAAAACCCTCAGCCAAAGCGCGAACCATTTACTTTATGTGATCAACGATATTCTCGACTTTTCTAAGTTAGAAGCCGGGGAAATGCGCCTCGAATCCGTGCCTCTACAGATTATTGACTGTGTGGAGTCGGTGGCGGAGTTGCTGGCGATCCAGGCCCAAACGAAACAGGTGGAATTGATCACCACTATTGATCCGCAACTGGGAGGGACAGTTACGGGAGATTCGATGCGGTTGCGGCAGATATTGACGAATTTAGTTGGTAACGCGATTAAATTTACCCATCGGGGTTCTGTGGTGATCCGCGCTCTACCCATGGCCGAAGATGAGGCTTCTGTTTTGGTGAAGTTTGAGGTCATTGATACTGGGATTGGCATTGACAAAGCAGATCAAGCAAAATTATTCCGGTCTTTTTCCCAGGTGGATCCGTCTACGACAAGGGAATATGGGGGAACAGGTCTCGGTTTGGCGATCGCCAAACATTTGGTCAGTCTCATGGCCGGAGATATTGGTTTAGAAAGTAGTCCTGGCCAAGGTTCAACCTTTTGGTTTACGGCCCGTTTCCAACGATTAGAAATGCCCTCTCCCCTGCCCCAACTGGCCCCTTGCCGGGTTCTCCTCATTGACTCCCAGCCCTTGTCTTTAGAAGCGACGCGTCGGCAGCTCAGTCACTACGGGGTCAGTGTCACGGCCTATGGGGATTTTATGGGGGGAATCCTCGCCCTCGAACAACAGGATAGTTTTGATCTGATGCTCTTGGCTTTACCCATTATTGGTAATCAGGCAGGCATCGAAACGGTTTTAGATAAAGTAAAAACGCTCCTCCCCCGGGAAAATTTAGTGCTGCTGCTATCGGCGGTGGATTATCCTCGCTTAAAAAATTGGCTGCAGCCCCAAGGACTCCGTTATCTTCTCCGCCCCCTCCAACAGGAAGCGCTACTACGTTGCCTCCAAGCGGAAAAAAGGCTGGATCAGACAATGGCAGATGACCCAGATTTTGATTGGACTTTAGCAGAAATTTTGGGTGATCAGGGGGAGCGATCGCCAGATATTCAAATCCTCGTGGTCGAAGATACGCCCATTAACCAAACGGTTATTCTCAATCAGCTTGAAATTATTGGTTTTCGCAGCATCGATTGTGTGAGTAATGGTCGCGAAGCCCTCACTCAGCTCCAACAGCGGACCTATGACCTGATTTTGATGGATTGTCTGATGCCGGAACTAGATGGCTATACGACCACGGAAATGATCCGTCAACAAGAACAGGAGGATACCCACCAATTGATTATTGCGATGACGGCCAATGCGATGAAAGGCGATCGCGAAAAATGTCTAGCGGCAGGGATGGATGGCTACATTGCCAAACCCACCAGCATTAAGACCCTCCGTCAGGTCATCGATAAGTGTTTACAAAAGTCCGAAAAAAGTCGATCCGTAGGGGCGATCGCCGCGCCAACGATCCAGGAAAACCCAGAAATGGCCGCAGATCCTGACGCGCCTGTAGATTTAACACAGTTGGTGCATTTTTATGGCGATAATCCCAATTTCCACCGGGAAGTATTCAAGCAATTTTTAGACTTTGCCGCCAGCTACATCGAAGCACTCCAAGGGGCGATCGCCAATCGGGATGCCGCAAAAATTTCCTACGAAGCCCATCGCCTCAAGGGAGCCGCCAGTAGCGTGAGTGTTCGTAAAATTCCAGACTGGTGCATTGCCATCGAATTCGCCCTCGCCACCGAAAACTACGCCACGATCCAGACGCTTTCCCAGCAGATCGAAACCCATTTCCAGGCAGCCCACCAGTTTATCCAGACCTACCTCGAATCCCCCGACTGATGGCCGAACAACCCTTGATCTCAGAGTTCTGAGCGGCGAATATCTTGCTCGGCTTGCTTTCTCAAAAGGCGATCGCGGCGGCTATGGTAGAGCTTCGTTTCCTCTGGGGTCATCTGGGTCGGATCCAGGATAATCAACCCATGGAAATTTAACGCCGGATAAACCTTTAAATGGGGTAAACATTCCTCCAGGGCTTGCAACACAAGGCCATAGACATCCGCTAAAAAATAGTCAAAGGCCTCTGGCTGATCCCGTTGCCGATAGCCCACTGCCTGCTCCAGGTCTTTTTGGGAAATAATATAGCCCGCCTCAAATTGTGAAAACTCCAACATCGCTGCCCATACTTAAATTGATCCAAGGAAAAACATAAAACAAAAAATCCCCCAAGGAGGGGGAGCCATTCGGTATTTAAAGAGATATCTATACCGCTTGGGGTTGTTGGGGTTGCCGTTGGGGCTGGAATTGGAACAGGGAGTAAACCACGTTCCGGCGGATGTCGATCATCATCTCCAGGAACATTTCGTAACCCTCTTGTTTGTATTCAATCAAAGGATCTTTTTGACCATAGCCCCGTAAGCCGACAGATTCCCGTAGGGCATCGATGGCCTGGAGGTGTTCCCGCCAGAGGGTATCGATCTGCTGGAGGATAAAGAACCGTTCTGCCTGGCGCATCAAACCGGGTTGACTTTTCTCCACCTGGGCTTCCTTGAGGTCGTAGGCTTTACGCACTTCTTCATGGAGGAAGGTTTTAATTTCGGGGACGGTCATATCCTCAATATCTTTGGGTTCTAGATCTTCGAGGAGGTAGATAAATTCCTTTGCTTTATTGAGGAGCTTATCGAGTTTCCACTCTTCGGGGGGCAGTTCGGGGTTAACGTAGGCCTCGACAATTTCGCTCATGGTCTTTTCGGCGTATTGGATGACCTGCTCTTTGAGATCTTGCCCCTCTAAGACCCGACGGCGTTCAGCATAAATGGCCCGCCGTTGATTGTTCATTACTTCGTCGTACTCAAATACCTGTTTCCGGGCGTCGTAGTAGAAGGTTTCGACTTTCTTTTGGGCACCTTCGAGGGAGTTGGTGAGCATTTTTGATTCGATGGGCATGTCTTCTTCGACCCGGAAGGCATTCATCAAACCAGCCACGCGATCGCCCCCGAAAATGCGCAGGAGGTTATCTTCGAGACTGAGGAAAAATCGTGTCGAACCGGGGTCCCCTTGACGACCGGCCCGGCCCCGCAGTTGGTTATCAATCCGGCGGGATTCGTGGCGTTCTGTCCCAATGACGTGAAGACCGCCGTTTTGAATCACCTCGTCATGCTCAACGCTGGTGAGGTCATGGTAGGTTTTTTCGATGGCATGGTATATCGTCCGCAATTTTTGCACCACAGGATCAGCGGTGGGGGCATTTTCCGAGGCGATCGCCAACTTTTCCTCGGCCTCTAGTTCCGTCAAACTTTGGTTGCCATATTGATCGACGGCGAACTTTACCGCTTCCTTAAGCTGCTGTTCGAGGTCTGTGGGCAGTTCCGTTGGGTAAATATCGAGGGTGGTTTTCCAAGTTTTTTTCTTCTGTTTATTGTTGGTATCAAAACCCTGGCCACCGCTGTTTTTACCACCACCGGCGATCGCAAAATTGCCCTCATCCTCTGGTTTAACGATTTGGGGCATAAAATATTCACGCATCTTCAGGCGAGCCATATATTCCGAGTTCCCGCCGAGGATAATATCTGTACCACGACCCGCCATATTTGTGGCGATCGTTACAGCCCCTTTACGGCCCGCCTGGGCGACAATTTCCGATTCCTTCTCGACATTTTCAGGTCGCGCATTCAACAGGTTATGGGGAATACCCAACTCATGGAGATAGGCCGAAATAATTTCCGACTTTTCTACACTGGTGGTCCCGACTAGCACTGGCCGACCTGTTTCGTGCATCTGGGCACATTCTTCGGCAACGGCGCGCCACTTCGCTTTCTCATTTTTGTAGACCACATCCGCCAGATCTTGCCGCTTGGTGGGACGATTGGTGGGGATGATCGTCACCTCAAGGTTATAGACCTTTTCAAATTCTGTTTCTTCGGTTTTGGCTGTCCCCGTCATCCCAGAAAGTTTGGGATAGAGCAAGAAAAAGTTTTGGTAGGTAATGTTGGCGAGGGTCTGGGTTTCTTTTTGGATCGTGACCCCTTCTTGGGCTTCGATCGCCTGGTGGAGGCCGTCGCTCCAGCGTCGTCCTGGCATAATCCGGCCCGTAAATTCATCGACGATCACCACTTCATCGCCGCGTACGATGTAGTTCACATCTTTCTTAAACAGTTCCTTTGCTTTAACGGCATTGAAAATATAGTGGGCCCAAGGATTTTGTTCGTCGTATAAATCCGTCACTCCTAGCAATTGTTCTGCTTTGGCAAACCCTTCGTCGGTCATTAAAACGTTGCGAGCTTTTTCATCGACTTCGTAGTCGCCGGGGCCGTCTTCCTCGACTTGGGGCACCAACTGTTTCGCAATTTCCGCCGCTTGGAGATATTTTTCGGTGGGGCGTTCGATCTGCCCGGAAATAATCAGAGGCGTTCTGGCTTCATCAACGAGGATCGAATCAACTTCGTCAATGATGCAGTAGTTAAAGGGACGCTGCACCACTTCTTGGATCGTGGTGGCCATGTTGTCCCGCAAATAATCAAACCCTAGTTCGGAGTTGGTGGTGTAGGTAATATCGCAGCGGTAGTTTTCAATCTTTTCGGCTGGCCCCATGCTGGACTGGATTAGCCCCACAGTAAGGCCCAAGAAACGGTGTACCTGCCCCATCCATTCGGCGTCCCGGCGGGCGAGGTAATCGTTCACGGTGACCACATGAACCCCTTTCCCCGTGAGACCGTTGAGATAGGCGGGTAGGGTGGCAACGAGGGTTTTACCTTCCCCGGTTCTCATCTCGGCGATTTGCCCTTTATGGAGGACGATCCCCCCCAAAAGCTGGACATCGTAGTGGCGCATCTGGAGCACTCGCCAAGCGGCTTCGCGAACGACGGCAAAGGCTTCGGGGAGGATTTCGTCTAAAATTTCTTCGGTTTCTTCGTCGCTATTGGCTTTGTCGAGCTTGGCACGAAATTCTACGGTTTTTTGGGCTAGGGCTTCGTCTGTAAGGTTGGCAAAATCCTCTGCGAGCAGGTTGATTTCAGCGACGAGGGGCTGAAACCTTTTGAGTTTGCGGGCGTTGGGGTCACCGAATAGCTTCTTAAACATAGGATTTTGATTACAAACGGAGGATTAGGGGAAAAATATACTCATTGCGCTGGCACTGACTAAACGCCATTTCTCCAATTTTGGGTCTGGCGTTGGGCGATCGCAAATATTAATTTAATAACTTTTTTTAATTATGGTATCACTCCCGTTTTCGGTGAGAGAGTGGGGAAAATACGCCAGGCCATAGAATTTTATCGGCGATCAAAAGGCGATCGCCCCTGGCATTTGGCTCATGAACACCAAAGCAGGCCACAATCTGACGCATCATAATTTGCGCAACCGTGACAGGCAATATTCCTGGAGCAGGCAACCGAATACCAAGGACGGAGAGACGTTTGGCCGGGCCTAGGCTTTAGTAAATTCGAGGCCGTTTTCCGCCGCATAACGTTCCATAAACCGCATAAAACGATCCCATTCAGCGGTCGAGCGCATCACCAAGCGCGCTTCAATAATGCGTGGTTTCCCATCATAAAATTTTGCTTTGACTTCGCGGGTGACAATTTCGCCTTCTTCGTCGATGAGGTACATACCCGTAATTTCATCGGTACTTTCTTGGGCGAGGGCGGCGGGATCTTCAAAGGAAAATACAGCGGTGCCGGTACTACCATCGGGGGAACGGGTTAAGCGGATACCGGGAACTTCGGGTTCATTAACGCCTTGGGAAAACTGAATAACGGCCATAATAATTTAATTTTTCTTCATATATTTGTGCCCCTATCTTCTCATACTCCCATCGGTTTGTTGATGGCCTGGGTCGGGAAAAGCGGGACTTTTTTAACAAAAGCCTGGGGGAAAATCAGGGATTAATCGAGGTTATTTGTTTCTAATTCCCAGGGCTGTTGGGCGTTCACGGTTTTCAAAATCTGTTCAAAGATCGACCGACAATGGTTATCGGTATGGAGGGGGAGTTCTTGATTTTTCGCCACAAAATCCACTTGCAGTTTGCCATCTTGAACTTTGTTGCGGTCAAATAGGACTTCAAGCTCCACAAGTTTGGTGAAAGAAACATTGCCGGGTTTTTCTTTGGCCATGATGTAACCTCCCGTCTCATAGGTGAGGTTGAGGTCGCATTCCTGGATGATATCCCTGAGGGAAGCGAGCATCTCTGGTTCGGAGAGTCCAACGAAGTAGGAGCAAGTATAACGCGCCATAAAAAATATCTTTCAACCATGCTGAAGCATTCTTTTTTATATTACCGAACGGGAGGCCCCTAACCGAATGATTTCTCTCGATCAGGTTCTTGGTCAACCCCAAGCCGTCTCACTCTTGCGTCAGGCGATCGCCCAGGATCGTCTGGCTCCTGCCTACCTATTTGCGGGGCCAGAGGGCATTGGTCGCAGTTTGACAGCCAGGGGTTTTACGACGGCCCTTATGACCCAGGAAGTACCAGAAGCAGCCCAACGTCTGATTCGCTATAAGCTCCTGAAAAATAATCATCCCGATTTGCTGTGGGTAGAGCCCACCTACCAGCACCAAGGCAAACTCTACACCCCAGCCCAGGCCCAGGAAGCTGGCTTAAAACGGAAGGCGCCGCCCCAAATTCGCATTGAACAGATCCGCCAATTGGGGGAATTTCTCAGTCGTCCGGCCCTGGAAGCCCCCCGTTGTGTGGTGGTGATCGAAGCCGCCCAGACCATGGCAGAGGCCCCGGCCAACGCCCTTTTAAAAACCCTAGAGGAACCCGGCAATGCGACGTTAATTTTACTGGCCCCCAGCGGCGATAGTTTGTTGCCGACCCTCATTTCCCGCTGCCAAAAGATCCCCTTTTATCGCCTTTCCCAGGACAATGTGGCGCAAATTTTAACGGCCCAAGGTTATCAACACATTTTGGCCGATGAAACGATTTTGGCGATCGCCCAGGGGAGTCCCGGTGCCGCAATTCAAATTTACGAGCTACTGAGTAATGTCCCCCAGGATTTATTACAAAGCCTCCAGCAACTCCCCCAAAACCCCCTTGGCGCTTTTAGCCTCGCGAAGGAAATTCACAATGCCCTTGACATAGAAGTGCAATTGCAACTCATTGACTACCTCCAATATCAGTACTGGCAACGGTTTCACAATGATCAACTGATCCAGAGCCTCGAAACCACCCGAAAATACCTCCGTAATTATGTTCAGCCCCGTCTCGTGTGGGAAACTTTTTTCTTAGAATTTTGCCAAACTAGCCCTTAACACCACTGCTGCTGTCACTGGGGATGATGTAGCGCTGTAGGAAAACAAACAGGATCATCACTGGCAAGATGGAGATAATCGAACCCGCCGCGATCAAGCGCCAATCGAGGGAAAATTGGCCCGCCAAGGTCGCTACTCCCAAGGGCAAAGTATAAAATTCCGGACGATCAATGACGATCAGCGGCCAGAGGAAATCGCTCCAGGCACCGATAAAGACAAAAATTGCCAGGGTAATCAAAGCCGGACGCACGGCAGGCACCATAATGTGCCACCAAATGCCCAGTTCTGAACAGCCATCAATGCGGCCCGCTTCTTCTAATTCCTTGGGCACCCCTTGAAACGCCTGTCGCAGCAAGAAAATCCCAAAGGCAGAGGCCAGACTGGGAAAAATAATTCCTAAGTAGGTATTACGCAGACCAAGCTGTACCGTCAGGACATACAGGGGAATCATCACGATCTGAAAGGGGATCATAATCGTCGAGACGATGGTGGCAAAAATAGCATCCCGGCCCCGGAAGTCCAGACGCGCTAGGGGATAGGCTGCCAAGGCACAAAACAGAAGATTGAAGCCCACGGTGAGAACCGCAACGAGGGTGCTATTGAAGAGGTAGCGGCCAAAGGGATGTTGTTGCCAGACTGTGATGAAATTACTCAGGGTCGGCGCTTGGGGAATGAGTTGGGGTGGAAAGCTAAAGACGTTTTCGGTGGAGGATTTGAGGGCGGTGCTCAACAACCAGAGCAGGGGAAAAAGCATCACTAGGGCGATCGCCCCCAGAAGGAGATAAGTGGCAGCGGTTTTCAGGCGATTCATGGAGGGCCGACAGAGAAGATTGCAGCCTTATTTTGTCACATTCGGCTGGGAATCTCGGCAAGAAAAATGTTAGGCAAAGTGTTGAAAAGTTTGGGTTTGGCTTAAGGGCGTGGTTTGGCCTGCATGATTGGCGATCGCCACCGTTTGCTCGGCGGTAATCTGGCCGATAATCGCCCCTTGACTTGAAAGCTTGGCCAGGAGCTGTTCCGCCGCTGTTGGGGGGAGACAAAGCACCAGTTCGAAATCTTCGCCACCATACAAAGCCCACCGCAAAGCCGTTTCTAGATCTTGATAACGCCGGAGGGCCGGGGACAAGGGGATTTTCTCCGCTTCCACTACGGCACCGACACCACTGCGTTGACAAATTTGCAGCACGGCATCGGCTAAGCCATCGCTACTATCCATCCCTGCTGGGGGCGAATCTGAGGGGTTTAAATACGCCAGCACATCCAGGCGGGGTTGAGGCGTTTGGTGGGCGCGGATCAAAGCTTGGCGATCGCCTGTCGATAGAGTTTGGGTGCGAGAATCACCATGGAGCAGCAATTCCAGACCCGCACGGGAATCCCCGTGGCAACCTGTGACGAGAATCACATCGCCCACTTTTGCGGTACTGCGCTGAATCGCTCGATGCGGCGACACGACCCCAAAGGCTGTAATGCCAATGGTTTTGATGGGCGATCGCGTCAAATCTCCACCGACTAGAGGCGTACTGTAGCGCCCCAAACAAGCAGCCAACCCTTGATAAAGCTGGTCGAGCCAAAGAATCGGTGTTTCCGGCGGCAGAGATAAACCCACAGTAATGCCGATTGGCGTTGCTCCCATCGCCGCTAGATCCGATAAATTCGCCGCCACTGCGCGCCAGCCCACTTTCTCTGGAGGCATCGTGCGATCGCCAAAGTGCACCCCATCCACCAGCACATCCGTCGTCACGACCAAATTCTGATCAGGGGGAAACCCTAAAACCGCTCCATCATCGCCGATAATTTCTGCTGGACAAAACCACTGCAGCCGCTGGAGAATCTCCGCTTCCCCAAAATCCTTGAGACATTTCATTTCTGTCATGGTTCTTTAGCCAAGCCCTCCATCATGAACCGTTTACCCCTCGAAAAAGTATAGTAATTGACTAAATCCATTACTTGTTCTGTAAAATCGAGGAAAGAGTAATGGACTATGACAACATGGGTACCAAAAATAAAGCCGTCACCGCCTATCTCCCCGAGGAAATTGAAGCACGTCTGACCGCTTTTTGTTTGGAAAATGGTCTGTCCCGCCAAGGCAAAAAAAGCGGCAAAGAGAAGCCCGCCCTGGGCACAGGCATTATCGAAGTGCTGCGGATCTTTTTTAGTGCTGACCTTAATGGCAATAGCTCTAGCCCTGTTTTAGACAAAGATGAACTCCAGGCCATTGTCTCTAAAACCCTCCCCAGTAATGTACCAACCCAGGAATGGGTACAAACGGAAATTCAACAGGCGATCGCCCAGCTCAAGTCCGAATTAAACGGCCCGGCCCAAACCACCGAAACCCAGCCCAGCCCCGAAAAAAAAAGTCCTCTTGTCCTGAAACAAGCTGATCTAGCCCGCCGCCTCCGTTCCAATCCCTCGACCCTGAGTCGCCACAATCAAAAAGGGGGCCAACATTTTGCCCAGTGGTCGAAGGCCAAAGATCCCGAATCTGTCGCCTGGCAATACCGTGGCGTCGAAGAAAATAGCAAAATGTATGAAACGATCGAGCTTTGAACTAAGTGTCTTTCGCGTTTTGATGTTTTTCTAAGCGATAACTTTGGACTTTCCAAGGTTGAATCGGGATGTCAATTATTTGTGAAATCGTATCTTCTAAACCATTCACTTGCTCTGTGATGGTTAACCCCAAAGTATTACGATAATTCAATTTAGTTGTTTGGCCACAAGCTTCATAGAAACGGAGAATATAATCTTGATTTGATTCCGCCTGTTTCAATGCCAATAAAACCAAATTATCTGAGCCTAATGTCAAAAAAGAATGGTGGGGCAACAAACAGTTCTGGTTGGCAATAATGTCAGGAACTACTGCCCGTAAAGGTGAATTGAAATCCCGTGCTAAATTAACGGTTCTCGCCCTTTGCCATGGGCCACTATGGGGATATAGAGCATAGGCTAGATAATGCGTTCCTCGATCTGCTTGAGGGTCAGGCCAAAGGGGACTTTTGAGTAACGTTAGGCGCAATTGACCGGATTTTGCATCGTAGCCATGGTGATTTTTGGTGAGAATACTAACGCCATACTTCTCATTATGAAAGTCAGCCCAGCGTAAGGCTGGCACTTCCCATTTTGCGGAATCAATTTCCGGTTTTCGTTCAATGGCACCGCAGGGAGTTTCATAGGTACAAGTAGCCCCGTCAATGGCTAAGGGAAATGCCACTTTTAAGACAACTTGATCTTCCTGCCAATTTACGGTGCTGTAAATCTTTAGCATTTTTCCCTGGCAATCGAGTTGATAATTCTGGCTAAAAGTGGATTGATTTAATTGCTTTTTCACACGGATAATTGAACGCACAGCATTTTTTTCTCGCCAGTGAATTGAAACTACTTCAGGGGAATGGAGAGATTTGCTTTCATAATCAGGGGCAATATCCCAGGCGTCCCAGTATTGGCCTTTATCTTTAAAGGCTTGCAGTTGATTGCCCGCATCAGAAAAGATATTTTTTTCATTTATTTTGTCAAAACATTGGGCAATATTTCCCGTTTCCGGGTTGATTTCAATACGGAGAAAATCATTCTCTAAAATAAAGTCTGGTTCATTCTGTAAATCGTCTTCTCTTTGGGTTTGTGCTTGCGGATCGGGACATAACCAGTAGAGGGAATAACCGATGGACGGCACTGTTGCGAGAAAAGATAAATATTTTTTGTCGTTGTGATCTGTCTGTAAGTCTTCAACAATGATTTGTGGCTCGACTTTGTGGCCGTTCCAGTCGTAAACCGTCACTAAATCTGGAATACTTAAACTAACAACCTCTGTACGCTCCCAGTTGAGGTCATTAAAAAGAAGTAGTGGTTTAGCCGCCTTTGCTAAGGGGCAATCATAGGCGATTTGCGAGGCGATCGCCTTAAAGCTTTGGGATAACATCGCTTCCCCAGTATTAATCACTTCTTGCCATTGTTGGTTGGCTTCTATAAAGACTTCAGGAATCGAAGTACCGGGCAAAATATCGTGAAATTGGTTAAATAAAACTTTTTTCCAGAGGTCTTTTAATTGGTTTTGAGATATTTCTGATCTAAAGGGATCTGTGTGAGGTAAATTGTTGGCGATCGCCGACCAATTTTCGACCTGGCGTAGTAGAGTTTCACAGCGATTATTAAAGATTTTTTGATCCCGGTGCACGCTATAGTACCCACGATGCAATTCTAAATAAAGTTCATCCTGCCAAACTGGTAAATTGGGGGTTTCTTTAACATGATTGAGGTAACTTTCTGCGGTGGAAAATTCTAATTTAGGAAACAATGGTGACTGTTGCCACTTGCGAGCCACCTGCAACATATCCTTTGTGGGGCCACCACCATGATCACCCACGCCCGGCAACCAAAAAATATCTTTTAAATGGGTTTGTGCTTCCCATTTTTGGGCATAACTGGCCATCGTCAGCGGATTGGTATCCATGATTCCAGTGACATTGGGAGGCGTCATAAAGGTTAACAGTTCTGTGCCGTCGGGCGATCGCCACCAAAATAAACCATGGGGAAAAGGAGCCGTATCATTCCAGTGGAGCTTTCCGGTGCCAAACGCTTTAATACCGCAATGCTGAGCCAATTGGGGAAATTGATTGGGAAACCCAAAAGAATCTGGCAACCAAGCAAGGGTTGAACGTCGGCCAAATTTTTCTAAAAAATATTGTTGACCATAAAGAAATTGGCGGATAATAGATTCCCCAGAAACCAAATTTACATCGGGCTCGACCCACATTCCGCCTAATAATTCCCAACAATTATGATTAACAGCTTGTTGAATTTTCTCCCAAAGATCAGGGCGATTTCTCTCAATCCAATCGTAGAGGGCTGGGGTGCTATGGCCAAAAATCAATTCAGGAAATTCCCCTTGGAGATTTAAAACCGATTGAAATGTGCGTTGTCCCACTTCCCAGGTTTCAGCAGTTGTCCAGAGCCAAGCCATATCTAAGTGGGCGTGACCCAAAATATGAAATTTTCGTGTTTTAAGGCAACTGGCAACTGGTATTAGGTTTGTCCGAATTTCTGCTAACGCTTGATTAAACGCTTGTGTATCTGTGACTTGTGCCCAAGGGATCTGATTTAAGTGCGCTTCTACAAAATTTATTTTTTCCGGATCATAACGCGCTAAATAGTCGGTCAAAATTTGTAATTCTGTGGCAAAACTCCCCGCTTCTAAAATCTCTAAGGTCGGGGATTCAAAAATCAATTCGGATTTCATTAATGCGCCGATATCATGGCCCGGACTAACAAGGGCGATCGCCACCTCAAAAATCTGATTCGCTTGGGCCTGATCCGTTAATAGTAGCCGCGTTGAAGAATCAAATAAATCGCCTTCACAAACTAATTTGCCGTTGACAAAAATTGCGGCAATTTCGGCCCACCAAGTAAGATTTAAGCGGGCATTTAATCCGGAGATACAATAGTCATTAATGCTTTTTGGGAGCGTAATTTTTTGGTAAAACCAAGCGAGCTTTAACCCCTTTTCAAAAACGAGATAACCATTATTATTTGGTTGAATTGCTGCGAGCTGAGTGGGTTGAAAGGTTGCTAAATCTGGCCGAAATGTTTTCGGAACAGCGGTCTCCGTTTGGTAAAATTGCCATGTTGTTTGGGTCGGCAATGCAACAAAACTTTTTAGGCGCTCGATGGTCGCTTGGATAACAGGGGATGCCATGGGAGATTTTCAGCCAGAGAACTGACTTTTATCTTAAACCCCAAGGGATACTGGCGTTTTCGATGAAATTGAGCAAGTGTTACCAGAATCGAGTTGGGCGATCGCCTGCCAGTTGATCACATCTTGAAAGAGCATCGCATAGCCTTCACTGTTGGGGTGGAGACCGTCGGCGCTGAGGTGATCATTCACCCAGTGGGTACCGCGACTGAGCCACAAATCAAAAATATCCAGGTACGGAATTTGGCGATCGCCACACAGCTTTTTCGTCAATTCTTTGTAACGATATTGTTCGCTGTGACTGTAATATAGGCAGTCGAGAAAGGGCATTTTAGCTTCATTAACGGGCACTTGACCGATAAAAATTACCGGACAAAATTGTTGCGCCTGTGCTAATAAATTGTCTAACTGGCTTTGGAAAAGGTCAAAATCCGTAAAACTTTTCCCATCGGGACGCCCCAGGCGCGGCGAATCATTGACCCCGACGGACAATAAAATTAAATCCGGCTGTTTATTACGCAATTCACCCCGTTGTTGGTACTCGGCTCCAAGGCGATCGCCCACCAATTTCACCGTATCACCCCGCACACCGAGGTTATAGAGCACGTGACCTTGGGGATTGCCCATCCAGTGGAGCCGTAATTGCTCGACCCAACCACCCCGGACTGGATCGCCAAACCCATACACCAAACTATCCCCGAAGGCGACGACCCGCAGCGGATGACGTTGGGCGTAGCTGGGGTTGATGTGGGTAGGACTAAGGGCGGTCATGGCGACTGTATTGGCAAAATTAAGCTTGCTTCATAAATCTACATCAAAAATGCGACTTCCCCCTTTACTGATAGCGATTTTCAATCATTTGGCGGAGTTTGATTCGGTTTAACTTTCCCTGGGCATTGCGCGGCAATTGTTCAACCAGCAACCAATGTTTTGGCTGTTTATAAGGGCTTAATTGCTTGGCGATCGCCATTTTTACCCTGTCTAAACCACTCGGATTTTTCAAACTCAGCACAGCGATGACAACTTCTCCCCAGTAAGGATCTAGCAAACCCAAAACCGCCGCATCTTTAACGAATTTCGTCCCTAGAATTGCTGCTTCAATTTCCGCTGGATAAATATTTTCACCACCACTAATAATCTTCTGACTTTGGCGTCCCAATAAATGTAAATAGCCCGCTTGATCAAAGGCACCAACATCATCGGTTTCTAAGATTTTAGGATAATCAAAATTGGGGTAATAACCGAGAAATAGCGATTGGGCCGCAATGGAAATTAAACCCGTTTTTGATAAAGATAAATTGGCATGGGGCAAAACTTGGCCCGCACAATCTTTGCCAGCTAAAAAGTCTGCGGGTTTTAGGGCCACCACCTGGGAAGCGGTTTCTGTCATGCCGTAGGTCAGAGCAATCCGGAGCTGCAATTGCCGGGCTTGATCAAGGAGCGATCGCCAAGGTGGAGCCCCACCGAGTAAGATTAAGCGGAACTGGGCTAACCATTGGGGACAAACTTGGAGTAATACTTGTAATTGAGTTGGTACTAGGGATAGACAAAAATTACTGACATCCCAATCCGGTAAAATGCCGCGTTTTAACGCTGGATAATCGCCGAATTTAAAGTCCCCCCCACTCAAATGCGATCGCCACCATTGCATCAAGCCGCTGACATGGTAAAGGGGTAAAATACAAAAACAATTTACCCGTTCTAAAGCGAAGAAACGTTGGAAAGCCTGGGCCGAAGCAGACAGGGTTTCAGGGGTATGAATTGCTAACTTTAGCTGTCCTGATGTGCCGCCAGTGGGAATTAAAATGTGGGATTTTTTTGTTAGAAGTTCTGGCCTTTGATCTTGCCCTAAGAGTGATTTAATTTGTGTCCGTTCTGAAGTTTGCCAAGTAGAATTGACCAGCAACACGGATTCGTGACGGGCGATCGCCTTTTGAAACGCTTCAGCAAAGAAGGCTGGATTTTTTTGATCAATAATTTGGAGCGACGACATCGAAGCAAATAAGCAGAATCCTTTAAAATACGGAGACAAACGCCCCTTGGTTGCTGATTATTCCATAATGTTCTCCAAAGAAACTTTTTTTGCCCTGTCCCTGTTTCCCTACCTCGGTTTTTTATGGTTCCTGACCAAATCCGGGAAAACGCCAAAACTGGCCCTGATCGGCTTTTATGTCCTCCTCGTTTTTGTGGCGATCTCCATTCCCGCCGGCATTTACGCCCAGGTGCAATACGGCGAGGAGTTGGCCAATGTGGACTGGCTCCATGGCAGCGCTGAATCTTTTTTGACCCTCTCCAACGTGCTGGTGGTCTTGGGTTTTGTCGGGGCGATCGCCAAACTCAAACAGACCAAATCCGAATAAATTTAGATTTTAAAAACCCCCTCTGGGTTCACCGAGAGAATCGGCCGCCGCTGTATCCCTTCCCGTTGGAGAACGCTATTGGCAGCGAGCAAACCGCTACTGATGGCCCGTTCCATCAAGCCACAGGGGAACGGCATTTTCACCCAATCCCCCGCATACATCAGGTTGCTAATTTCGCTTTCGGTGGTGGGGCGATCGCCATAGCTATTGGGGGGATAGCCAGAGAAATTCTTTTGGTTCACCAGTTGCCGATGGAGCACCGTCGCTCCCTTGAGTTCCGGCACAATTTCGTATAGTTCCTGCTCAAAGGTGGCCAATAGCGCCTCTTGGGTGGGAAATTCTTTTTCCTTATAACAGTAAGCATGGAGCTCCACCACACTACCCCCGGTACGGGCGGCCCAATCCTTAAACTGGGTCTGGATTTGGTGATATAGGGTAATGCTATCGGTCAAGGCATAGCCCGACAATGATGCAAACTTACTGTGCTCCCAGGGGAAATCTCGATCCAACCAGAACCGTCCCACCGCAAAGGGATCAGACACCACCAATTGATCAACTTTACGTTCTGCCTCTGGATCCCGGTCTCCCACTAAGCGGGTAAACAAATGGCGAGTTCCGGGCACGTCCGTCGCCAGCACCACATAATCGGCGGCAAGGGTGCCCTGCTGGAGTTCATCACTGGGATTTTCGGCTACCAACTGTACTTGATCAGCTTCACGGGCCTGGACTTTAAAGGGAGTCAAATCCCGTTGGGCGGGGCCACTCAGGCGTTTACCATTGGCATCATAGCGAGCGCCATGGCAGGGACAGAGGAAGGAGCCATCCGCTTGCCGACCAACGGTACAACCCTGGTGGGTGCAGGTTAAGGACAAGCCCTCCTCCGTTGCCGGATTGACCGCATACATTGCATCCCCAGCGCCGTAATATTCCAGACTGTCATCGGTAATCAATTCATTCTGCTTCGTCCAGAAAGGTACATCCGTTTGTTCGTCTCCCTGTTGGTAGGCGATCGCCTGGATTTTGTTGTCCTGACATTGAATTTCGCTGACGGACACATCGGTCAAAATTTGGCCCCCTTTCGCGCGGATGGCGTCGGCAATGGGTTGAACGAGGCTCGTGCCCATGTCATCCACGGTGCCGTTAAACGCTAGGCCCTCTGGGTTCCCAAAAAAGTAGAAGTGGAAAAATTGCAGCAATTCCCCTGTGCTCAAGGTATCGGGGGCATTTAGGCTAGATTTAGCGAAGGGTAAAAAGTAGAGGTCATAAAGGCCCTGGGGAAATTCACCCCGGACCCAATCCGCCACGGTAATAGTGTCGTAGGTGTCGTAGGTGCGGGGGATTTTAAAGCCCGTGATCGCGTGAAAAACCTCTAAATGCTTAATTTTTGTGAGATTAATGCCCCAACGGAGTCGGTTCGGCGAAGAAATGGCGAGATCCACGATATTCCAAGGAAAGGCGGTATTACTGGGACGAAATACCTCCGGGCGATAGCGGTCTGGATCTTTGAAAACGAGGGAATAAAAATCTAAGGATTGAAAATTGTCGTTGATGCTCAGTTCACTGACCAAGCTCTTGAGGTTGTAATACTGGGGGAAAAAGCCGTGGAAGCCGTGTTCCATCATGAACTCGTCTTCACCGACATTAATTTTCCAACTGGCGACCTTGCCACCGAGCTGGGGGGCTTTTTCTAACAGCGTGACCTGAAAACCCCGTTGGCTTAATTCGTAGGCGGCGGCCAGCCCTGCTAAACCGCCCCCAATGACAACGACTTTTTTCCCCTGGGTGTGATAGTGGGGTAAATCCAAGGATTCTTGCTGGTGGATCGTCGGGTGGGGTTTGGCGAAGCGGGTGTACCCGACCATCGCTCCGGCGGCTCCCACCCCAAGGAGTTTGAGGGCGCTACGGCGGGAAATGGGGGGAAGGGAAGTGTTGTCACTCATGCCATTCAGTTTAATTGCACATCTAGTGTCAATTATTATGAACTGATTTGCTGGGGGTGGGTTGTTTTCTTCGGCACTTTGTCACATTTGCGCAAAAAGACTTAGTTTCGGCGGATATTGAAGCAACACCATTCGTCTTTCTTCCAGAGGGCGGCGATCGCCCAGCCATTTTGCTCGAGGGTATCGGCGATGGGTTGAATCTGTTCGATCAGAATGCCGCTGAGGATTCCCCAGGTGTCCGGTTTGGCGATCGCCGACATCTTGGGGATCAGCTCAATAATAATTTCCGCCAGGATATTACAAACAATCCCATCAAAGGGCTCCGGGTACATTTGGGGAAGGGTATCGATGCTGCCCTGGGCGACGACCATGCGCTCTGGTTCGATGTTATTGAGCGCCCGATTACTGTTGGAGGCAGTCACCGCCAAAATATCCGTATCCACCCCAAAGGTTTGCTTCGCCCCCAAAAGGAGAGACCCGATGGAAAGAATCCCCGAACCACAGCCAATATCCGCGATTACCTGGGTTTCTGGTTGCTGCCCTAAACGCATTTCTAGGGCTTCGAGGCACAGTTGGGTGGTCTGGTGAGCGCCAGTCCCAAAGGCAGAACCCGGATCGAGGCGCAATAGGAGGCGTTCTGAATGGGTGGGCACTTCTAACCAGGCTGGGTAAATCAACAGGCGATCGCCAATTTCTTGGGGTTGCCAATGGCTCTTCCAGCTACTTGACCAATCTTCCTCATCGATCAGATGCCACTTAACCGCGGGTTTAGGCAAACGGGCAAGTAAAGCATCCTGTTTCAGTAGCAGCGCTAAGGCCGCGAGATCTAAATGATCAAACTCCGCCTGGGGACTATAGGCACGAATCAGGTAGGACTGCCCCTTCTGCTCCCCCGCCATTCCCCGACAGCCAAAATCATCTAAGCGCCAGAAAATCGTCTCTTCTAAACTCGGGTCGCAGAGGATCTGTAATTCCCACCAAGTTGTTGTCATCTTTTTCCCCTTGTCGTTGGCCAGGGGAAAGTATCCAGAGACCTTTCCCCCGTAGCTTAACCTTACAGCTTAACCGTATAGGCATCCCGGATGCCGGTTACCTTCGTAATCTCACTCAGAACGCCTTCTGGCAGCGGATCATCCAAGCTCAGTACCATCACGGCATCACCCCGGACAATCTTGCGGCCCACCTGCATACTGGCAATGTTCACATTAAAGCTGCCCAGCAGAGAACCGATCTTCCCGATAATCCCCGGCACATCCCGGTGGAGCGTAAAGAGCATATAGCCCGTCGGTGGCACATTAATCGGGAAACCATTGATACTGGTAATGCGGATATCCCCATCACTCAACAGCGCCCCATTGACGGAGTGCTCCCCATCGGCCCCAGTGGCTTCTAGGTGAATAGCCCCGGTGTAATCACGTACCGATTCATCACGGGTTTCAATGATCCGGATGCCCCGTTCCTTTGCTTCAATTTCTGCGTTTACATAGTTGACCCGTTCCCGCAATGCTGGAGAAAGTAAGCCTTTGAGAGCAGCCACAACCAAGGGCTTGGCTTCTTTTTCGGCTAAATCCCCTTGGAGGGTCACATTTAATTTTTCGATGCGGCCCCCGGCCAACTGACCGACCATGTTCCCTAGGGTCTCCGCCAACTGGAGATAGGGACGCAGTTTTTCCATGACGTTGGCATTGAGGCCAGGAATATTCACCGCAGAGCGTGCTGGCAACCCTAAAATGACATCCCGAATTTGCTCGGCAACATCAACGGCAACATTCACCTGGGCTTCAGCGGTAGAAGCACCCAAGTGGGGCGTAAGGACAACGTTATCCAAGGCCCGGAGTTCGGATTCACCCAGGGGCTCTTCTTCAAAAACATCCAAAGCGGCCCCACCAAGGCGACCTTCTTGGATCGCTTTAGCAACGGCAGCTTCGTCAACAACGCCACCGCGAGCACAGTTCACAATGCGGGTGGTGGGCTTCATTTTGGCGATGGACTCTTCGCCAATTAAATGGGTGGTTTCGGGGGTTTTGGGGACGTGGAGGGTAATGTAGTCGGCTTCCCGGAACAGGTAATCGAGATCGACGAGGCGACAACCCAATTGTCCGGCCCGTTCTTCGGAGATAAATGGATCGTAGGCGAGGAGCTTCATGCCTAGGGCTTTACCGACGCTAGCTACGTGGGCACCAATTTTGCCGAGACCGACAACGCCGAGGGTCTTTTTGTAAACTTCTGCGCCGATGAATTTTTTCCGGTTCCATTCTTTGGCTTTGACGGACTGGTTGGCATCGGGGATGTGGCGAGAGAGGGACAACATCATCGCGAGGGCATGTTCGGCGGCGGCAATGGTGTTTCCTTCGGGGGAGTTGACGACGATGATCCCTTGGCGGGTGGCGGCGGGAATATCGACATTATCAACACCGACTCCGGCACGGCCAATGATTTTGAGGTTTTTACCGGCTTCGATCACTTCTTTGGTGACTTTGGTCCCGGAGCGAATCATCAGGGCATCGTATTCGGGAATAATGCTGATGAGTTCTTCGAGGGGTAATCCGACTTTAACGTCTACTTGGGCGACCTGGGAGAGGATATCGATTCCGGCTTGGTCGATAGAGTCGGAAACAAGAACTTTAGCCATAACAATTCGATTAAATATAAATGTTTCGTTTGGGTCGGATACTGCGGGTCGTGTCGCCGGGGGCGGGGTTTGGGGGAAGTTCCCGTGGGCACGAGGGCTACAGATCCTTAAGTTTTTGTATAGAACAAAGGATTATTCTATCCTGACTGCTCACCCTGGACGGATTTTTCCCTGGGGGCGATCGCCTTTTTTCTAGATTTACAGGCGGAGTTTTGGTACTTAAATCTCGAAAAGTCCGAGAGGCGCGTCTACTTCCAGGCGATTTTCTACCAGATCAACGACGGGGACAATGGCCTTCACGAAGGGGACAAGGTGCTTTTTCTGGTTGGCATCGGTGACTTCGAGGACGTCCTGGGCCGCCGTGTAGAGATCGCTGACAATCCCTAGTTTTGCTTGGGTGTTGTAATCAAATACCTCAAGGCCAATCAGGTCGCTGACATGGTATTCGTCGGCTTCAAGTTCGGGGCGATCGCCTGCCCGCACCAGAACTTTGGCACCTCGGATATTTTCTGCTTGGGTGCGGTCTTGGATATGTTCAAATTTCACGACAAATAAATTTTTGCCAGGGATTTGTCGGCCCCGTTCGAGTTCTACCGACTGGGGGTCTTGGTTGGGTAATTGTAACCACCGTTGACCGGGCACTTCGAAGCGTTCGGGAAAATCAGTGCTGGGATTAATCCGCACTTCTCCTTTAAGACCCTGGGCGGCCACCACCTGGCCAATGATGATCCAATCCTGTTCTGCCATGTTGCGCCTCGATGCCTTTTTTTAGAGCAATGTGAAAAATGTGGGTTAAAAACTCAGGCTTCTTACTTTATCGGATTTTTCTGACGGAACGCGCCCTTTACAATACTTATAAGTTTTACTTGGAATCTGGCCCTTAGCTATGACTGACACAAATTCTGGACAAAATAAACTCAAAGGTCTCGTAATTGGTTTGGTGGCGATCGCCTTGGCGGTATCCCTCGCCCTGGGGATCAAATTCCAGCCCCCTGCCGCTACCCTCGAAGCCCAGGCCGCCGAAGCTGTGCCCCTCACCGTCGCCCTCGACAATGGTCGCCCGACTTTGATGGAATTTTATGCGGATTGGTGTACCAGTTGTCAGGCCATGGCCCCGGATCTCCGCCAAATCAAACAAACCTACGGCGATCGCCTCAATTTTGTGATGCTTAATGTCGATAACGGCAAATGGCTCCCGGAAGTGCTGAAATACCGCGTTGATGGCATTCCCCACTTTGTTTTCCTCAATGAAACTGGTGAGGCGATCGCCGAAACCATTGGCGAACAACCCCGCAGTATTTTAGAAGCCGACCTCAATGCCCTCCTCGCCCACAACGACTTACCCTACACCTACGACCAAGGCCAAGTTTCTAAACTCGATCGCCCCAATCAACAACCCCGCCAGAGTGATCCCCGTAGCCACGGCGCCCAGGTTAAGTCCTAGGTTTGGGGCGAAAAACTTGCCTCACAAATTTTCCCAGAAAGGTTGGCTATAATTGAAGCCAATTTTGAGGCCCTGGCCCGTTCGCGCTGGTGCCTCAGATTTTTTAAAATACCCTAGGTTTCAGGTTACGCCCTGTTTCAGTAAAGTACCTATGAATATTAAGTCTCTCCTCACCACCATCACTTGCTTGTCAGTCGGCTGTCTCGCCCCCAAAGCAGCCCTTGCCCACGCCATTGAAACGAACTTCCAAGTGCGCTTCGACAATTTCGAGCTCCAAAGCACCTTTGGCGATGGCGAAGTTTTCCCCAATGCTCCCGTTACGGTTTATTCCCCTGACAATCCTGACCAGCCGATCATGATTGGCCGCACCGATGAAAACGGGAAATTTAGCTTCAAAGCCGACACCACCAAGGCCGGGGATTGGGCCGTGGAAATTGGTTCCGCCGACGATAGTCACTGGGATCGCCTCATTGTGCCCGTCCAAGCAGAGGGGATCGACGCCAACGCCATTAGCGAACTGCCCCAACCAGAACACAGCCATGATTACTTTGCCTATTCGTTCCTAGCGGGGATCGTCGGCTTGGGCCTTGTCTTTGGGATGCGCCAAAACCAAGACCGCGCTTAAACACAAATTATTTTTTACAAATTTACAAATTAAGGCTCACTGCCCCTTGACGGAGAATGCGCCAGCCGGAGCCTGTCCACTGGGCCACCGTCGAGGGCTGTCCACTGCCAATTTTGCCCGTTTGTTCCTGGGTTGTGCAATCGAGCACCGGGATTTCGGGAAATTCTTTGGCGATCGCCCCCATCCATTCGAGGGGATCATTGCCGGAACGGTTGGCGCTGGTGGTGGCAAGGGGGCCTGTTTCTCGCAAAATCCCTTGGGCTAAGGCCAAATCGGGGACACGCACGCCAATGGTACCGGAATTGGTCGGATTCATCGCCGCCGAAACCTTTTCAGAAGCAGGTAGGACAAGGGTCAATGCCCCTGGCCAATATTCTTGGGCGATCGCCTGCCATTGTGCTTTTTCTGTCTCACTACCCACCACATAGTCCCAAATCTCCGGCAGGGAAGCCGTCATCAGGATCAGCGGTTTATCGGGCGATCGCCGTTTCAATTGATAGATTAGGGGGGCGGCGTCGGGTTGTGCCGCGAGGGCAGGCACGGTATCCGTGGGGAAGCTCACCACTTGGCCATTATTTGCCTGGTCAACTAGGGCAGCAGCAGTAACGAGGGGCATTAATTATTGGGTTTGTTTGAGATGGTCAAATACACTTTTATCACCAATATCATCGGCGGGCTTTTGTGTAAATTTTCGGGCCGCAAAAATGATGAATAAAACGCTCCACAGACTGAACCCAATTTGGGCAACTTCTAGAGGTAAAAGCTGGGTTAGATGACCGAGTAACAGGAATGGCACCAAAGGCGTCAGAAGCATTGTTTCCAAACGCCGAAAACAAAAACCCTCCTTAAAGAAAATTCCCGTTAAGGCGGCAAAAAGAAAGCCAATGCCCCAGAGGGTTTGGGGTTTTTCTAAAACCGTGACGAATAGCGGTTCTGGAAAAATGAGACCGAAGGCGATCACCGCGCCACAGCCCACAAGCCAAAAGCCCTGGAGCAGTCGGTGTAGAGGAATGAGATAAATATGAATCTTTGCCAAACTGAGACCCAGACCACCACAAAAGGCGACGAATAGTCCAGAAATTAATCCCTGCGTCCAACCCTGATCGCCTAAAGCAATAGCTAAAACAGTACCAAAGCTAAAGGCACCAGCGGCGATCGCCAACCCCAGACGATAAAGAAAAACTTCCTGGCGATCGGCAGCGGTGATCGTAAATTCGCCGTAGTAACCGGCGTAAACTTCCGGGGTTTGGGGTGATAAAGAGGCATCAGACATCGTTATTTCCAGTCATCCATTTCCAAAACAGCTACGTTTATCGTAAACCAGTCAATCAAACATTTTTTATCGTGGCTAGAGGATAATGGTTATCTCGTCACCGATGGCCAGGGTGTTTATAAGGTAGCTGAGAATGGCGATATTATTCCCACCCTTGTACGCCTAGATATTCGTAATGAACAGACCACCGAAACCTTTACCCAGGGTTTTAATGATGAGCCGTTAGGGGAAGGGTTAGAGGCGATCGCCCAGCGTTATTCCAATAGCCTCGTTCTGGTTTCCGGCAGTGTCACCATTGATTTCCCTGATGAGTTACCCAGTTCCTTACCCCCAGAGGTTCAGGTTTATGGCACCAGGGTCAATCTCACCTATGCTGACTTGAATCAGGCGCTCTCAACTCTCCAAGACCAGTGAGCGATCGGTCAGCTTGATTTTAAGATTTTTAGCCCAGCACCCAGATGGAATAAATTAGGAAAGAGTTAGTTTAAAACCAAACTGTGCGGCGAAGCGTCTGCATGAGCGCCTTATTATGCGTTTATTCTTCAATAAGACACCGCACATTCGCATAAATATTCATCATCATCTCCATGCGACTTTTGCTGTAGTTTAATACTCTATGAGATTTTGGGCATATTTATGAAAGCATTGGTGGCGATATGCCGTCCCAAATAGCCATTTCAGGAATGCTCTCTCTATATGCCTAACTTCGTAACTTTAATTGCCCTCCAGGCCATTTTCTTTTTCTTTGGGTTCATGTCCCATATCTTCAGTACCTCGACTTTAGCACCATGCATTTCTGGGACAACCAAATAAGGTGCGACAAAAGTGTTGCCAACAAAGCCAAAGCCTTTCGGATGAATTTTGAGCTCTCCAACTTCGGTTTCAACACCAGGAAGGTTTATGGGAGCGGCTGGAGCAGCTTCTAACACATCTGTACTATCAGAAGCGTCGGCATATGTAACTGAAATCCAATCACCAACCGAAGGGAGCTTTTTGGTGGCATAAATACCTTTCCTGACAGCTATTCGTAATCTTTCGGAGAGATAGACATTAAAGCCCTTTCCAGATTTATGTATTGAGGCCACAACGCCAGTTTCAGTGGTGGTTTCATCGTATAAAAGATTGTTTGCTTGTGCCCCTGTGGCACTCAAGAATTGATCGAGATTAATTGAATCAGTGGCAGAGGCATTAAACCATGGCTGTGCCATCAATGCCTCATACTCAGACTTCCGCGTCCAGGCTTCAACGGAATAGATTTCAGCAATAGAGCATAAGAGCGCAGAGGCTTTGTCAAACTCACCTTGGCTCGCAAGCAAAGACGCCAAGCCGCCGCGCATCTTGGTGGAAAACTTAGCTTCTCGGCATTCACCTAAACCTTTTGCAAAACAAGCAACAGCTTTAGACGGGTTCGAATCGATATAAGTGGCGGCCAGTGCGCCCCACGCCCAAGACTCCGATACTTTGGTTCGCACAATTGGTAGCACGAGGTCTCTGGCGGCCTCATAGTTCCTGGTAGCAATCAAACACTTAGCGTAATCATAGTGAAGCCAGGTTTTGTCATGATCTTTGGCCTTACTCTCGGCCATATCCAAAAATGATACAGCATTTTTCGGGCTAGTAAAGCGATAGCGAGTAAGATAAAGCTGTAATCTACCCAATCAAAATTTGCAGTGCGACCCTACTCTGTTGATTTACGCCAAAAAATTATTGACACCTATCTCGAAGGCAAACTATCACAGCGCCAAATTGCTGAGCAATTCCGGGTTGCCTACAGTTTCGTGCGTAAACTAACTAAGCAATATCGTGAAACAGGAGATATTCAACCCAAGCAGCGCCTCAAACAAACCCCCACTAAACTCAATGAGACTCAACTCATCACCCTGCAACAGCTAGTAAAGCAGCATAATGATGCAACCTTAGCCGAACTCTGTGACCTTCTCGAAGAAACCGTTGGCGTCAGGATTAGTGTGACCACAATGTTTCGGATGCTCCAAAAACTCAAGATAACCCTCAAAAAAAACACTGCATCCCGATGAGAAAGAAACAGAACGAGTACAGCAGCAACGATATGAATTTTGGCAACTGGTGCGGGAGATTTTAGTAAAAGACTTGATCTTTATTGATGAATCAGGGGTTGATTTAGCGCTGACTCGATTACGGGGTCGAGCACCCAGGGGAAAACGTGCCCATGGGAAACGTCCCAGCAAAAGGGGGAAACGAGTATCCATGATTAGTGCCATTAGTCTTGAGAAGGTACTGACCAATGTAAATCTACTGGGCAGTAGTGATGGTCTCACTTTTGAAGCTTTCATACATCGCCAGTTAGTACCTCAGTTATGGCAAGGAGCCTGTGTGATTATGGACAACTGCTCTATCCACAAGGGGAAAGCCATTAGGGACTGTATTGAAGCAGTTGGTGCAAGACTGATATTTCTTCCTCCATACTCGCCAGACTTTTCACCGATTGAGAATTGTTTCTCCAAAGTCAAAAGTATTTTACGTTCGTGGGGAGCCCGTACTTATCCAGAGCTCGCACAAGGGATTGAGGCCGCCTTCTCACAAGTATCAAGCCAAGACTTGCAGAATTGGTTTACCCATTGTTGCTACTCCGCCTCATAAGACCGAAAAACGCTGTATAAGGATATCAAAATCAATATCCCACTCTTTCCGATAAGTCAGCCATCCCTTTGCTGCCGCTCGTGCCTGCTTTATCACTTGGCTTGGGCTTTCGTGCTTCTCTCCCTGATAGGGTGTGAAATCATCAGGCCAGACAAATAGGTTCTTATAGTGGTTGAGTACAAATTTAACAAGGGCCTCATAGTGTTCACCATTTTCCTTGAAAAGGTTGAAGAAACGGAAATTGAGCTCTTCACAAGGAATGGGTAAATCAAGCTTTTCGATGCAAGAAATCCAGCTCGCAATATGCTGTTGTTCTTGTTGAGTTGGAGCTTTATTTTTTCTATTAGCAATGTGTTCTTGGATCGCTTTTATGCCGTCGTAGCACGCCCAAAATAGGCTCCTTTTTAAAAAAAGATTATCTGGCTCATCTTGCAAAGCAGGGTATCCGATATTCCATGCATCTACCGGTTTGCCACTGTGCCTAAGTTCTTTGATAGTTTGAAATATAGTCATTTTTTTATAGCGAGTCGATAAGCTCCCGAACAGCATCAATAAGTTTTTCGTCACTGGCTTGCAAGGGGCTGATCGAGCTAGCTAATCCTGTCTTTTTTAAATTGATCTCTAATTTGATCATGCCATGGCTGTGGCTAAAATCCACTTGTGCTAGATAGGCACTTTTTTCTTTTACGCTAACTCTGCTGAAACCGGCTGACATAAGAAGAGAATCTAACTCTTGGACAGCCTCCTTTACGCTCCAGTTGTCAAAACAAAAGGTATCATCGCCATAAATATAATCTTCCAGTTTACGAAGCTCAGCTTGGTCAATGTCTTTGGCATCCCAGTTGATAGCCTTCGAAACTGTGAAATCCTTCGTGTAATAAATTTTCGCCTCGACAGTTTGATCCTGAGCATTCACGAATGTGTAACACTCTTGGTATTGATGATGTACAGGAGGAGGCTTTATTTCCCAGCCGGAACCCTCCAGGCGATCATTAATCGTCAGAAACAGTGCAATCAGTTCAGGCTTTTCCTTTGCTTCGGTTAGCTCCCTAACAAGCTGTAACTTTGCTTCTCTGTCATTCGGTTGTCGATCTCGGTTGTAGCGGAGCGGTTTGTCAAAATCAAAAGGGCCAATTTTGCACTTGGGGTTTGCCTTGAAACTGCACTTCGTTAGCGGGTTCAGATCGGGGTATTTTTCTAGTGAAAGCTTTGTAGAGGAACAGGCCACAGCGGTATAGAGATAACGAAAGTATCCGTCATTATCATGCGACTTGCTGTCTGAACTTGGACTTCGTTCAGCGTTAAGAATGACATGACTCCATTTACGCCCTTGTGCCTTGTGTACCGTCATCGCGTAAGCAAAACGGATTCGTGCGGCATTAAAATAGCCACTACTCATCATGTGATGATCGACCGACTGGTCAAAGAGTTTTTTCTTGGCCTTGTATGTTGATTTATCTGCCTCGTTTTCTGATTCCTTCAATTGAGCAAGCTCATCTTTCAGATCACCTAGCTCTCTCTCCGCCTGCTGGCGGGCGATGATGCTCATTGCAATGAGTTGATCCGGAGAGAGTTTTGGCTCTTCGGCGATCAAATAGTCTGGCAGATAACGGACTTTTACCGAACCTAAACCAGGCACCTTGCACCGCATCAGATTGAAGCGCAGGTCAGTTGGTTTGTCCCGCCCTTTTAACTGTACAGGGTGAACCTCTTCCTGGTCATCAACCCATTCCACAACGCCGATCTCACCGGCATTAACGTAAGATACCTCTTGCCCGTTCAATCCAAACGAATCATAGCTATCCATCACTACTGGTGTGCGATTATGGAAATCGACCCAATCACCGACCTCAAGACCGGGTACCCCATGAGGTCGCAACTCTTTCTTGACCGCCAAATTAATACTATGCGCGTCTTTGTTCAGGGCACAAAGATAGACTGAGTGAGGACATCCAGTAGAAAGCTTGTTCAGGATATCGATCTCTTTGTCGATCTCTCTGACCTGCTTACCGTCTGGGTTTGGAAGGCGGTTATAGTGTTTACGCTTTAAGTGGTTCGCTAAATCGAACTGGAAATTGAGCAGTCCTTGCTGCTCTGGATCGGGGCATAGCTGTTCATCGACAACTACCTGGACTGATTTAAGCTTCTTTTCCTCAAAAAGATGGCTATGGATAAAGCTGAGTTCGAGCTTGTCCCGTGAAAATTGGTATGGATCACCAACAAGCACCATTTTAGGTGGCGTATCGCCTACAGCCTCTAGCAAGTCATCAACTAGGTAACCCGTTCCAAAACGTGTAGTTTCAGTAGCGAAAAGACCATTAGCCAAGAGATGAGCCTCGACAAATATGAGACACTTTCCATCAACATCCTGCGGAGTGAGCTTTACCTCATGTACACTCACATCTGCGCCAGATCCGATTTTCTCAAGCCGGTCTGGCTGACTGCTGTAGAGATAAGCGTAAACGGAGTGACACTTTTCAAAACCCTGCAACCGATAACGCTGAGCGATCCGTTCGTTGGGCATCAACAGGATCGGCGTCAGTCCATGTTGCTCTACTTGTCGAATGACTTCTGCTAGTACAGCCTTTTTACCCGTGTTCACCATACCAGTGATTACCAGCGCGGTGGAATCATCCTCTAACCATTTATCAGTTCCTGCCAAAACTTGTTTTTGACCTTCCGTCCAATGGAATGAGGACAATTTACTTTTTATAGGTTTCATAGGTTCTGCTGCGGTTAAAGTTGGATTTCTTAAAAGCCTTGAAGGTCATGGTGCGTCTTTGCTCATCCACTCATTATCACTCAGTCTTTCTCCTTACATTAGCGCAGATTTACACTACAGAGTGACAATTAAGTGACAGATGGACTATTTGCAGACTCCTGAATATCATCCAGCTCAATTCGTGAGGGTTTCCTAACGATCGCCGCCGCTTTTTCCATGGTTTTCAGCGTCACCGAGGTATTTTCAGGATCAAGTAATCTCTGCAAAGAAGCACGGCTTGTCTTCATCGAGGCTGCCATCTGAGAACGACTTAACTCTTGTCGTTCCATTTCCTGACTTAGTTGCCAAGCCAATACCCGCTTGAGAGCTAAAGCATTAACCTCAGCCAGAATGCCATCTTCTTCCAATAGGTCATCCAAGGAAGAACCGATATGCTGATTGTTTGTCATTTTGTTGCCTCCAGATTACCCACATCGACTATTGCATCTTTTTTGATACACTCTGCGACCAATTATCCTCCCTTGGGGGAGGTGGCTGAAAGCCGGAGAGGGTATTTTTTGTCTTACACCAGAAAATGATGCTAAATTTTGCCGCACAAAAACTAAAGCTCAGTGAACCCGTCCGCTACCTGTTCTCAGTGATAGTGATTTTTATGAGTTTCGGTGCCTTTCTGTTGCCCCTCGGTTCCATCGCCCAACAGCAACAGGATGACGAGCTGGAGGTCACTGAAGAAATCGGCAATAGCCCGAGTCGCTATACGTTCAAGGTCAAGCTCACTGAACTGGACGACCTCAAGGTGAAAGAAGGAGATACCGTGGCAATTAACCAGGTCATTGCTGATCGCCCCCAGGATCGAGATCGCCTTCTGGTAGAAAAACAGCGATTAGAATTGGCGATCGCCCGCCTCGAAACCCTTAAAGTCATCCCACCTTTGGCCCCCGTGCCGTTCCCATGACCCCAGAACTGCCTCCTGTGAGTTACCGTTTCAAATTATTTAGCTCTGCTTGGAGGGATTCCACTTCCCGCCGGAGCCGTTCCGCTTCGTCCATGGCGTCGGTGTTTTCAGGTTCGTCATCGTCAAGGATTTCAATGCGGCGCGGCTCTTTGGTCTCGCTGTTGGAGCTTGTTGTCGTTTCTGGGCTTTGGGGTACCCGCTGTTGGGCCTGCTTGACCATTTCATTGACAAATTTTTTGGCCTCCTCGGCGTTCATTTCCCCTTTTTGCACCATCTCATCGGCGATGACCTGGGCTTGTTCGCGCAAATCATGGATCGTTGCCCCTGCTTTTTCGGCAGCGAGGGAGGCAGCCCCGACCCCAAGGTAAAAAGCTTTTTGTACTAAATCACTGAAGCCTGCCATAGTCTAAAATCCTGTGTCATCAAGCGTGCTGTTTTAAGCATAGTCGATAAATTTGAGGCTTGGGCTGGGGGCGATCACCTGTCCCTACAGAAAGAAGTCATATTCCGGAGCATCCTTTGGGGAGAAATAGCGAAACGTTGATCTTCTTGCAAGGAATCGGTTACAAACAGTAACAACAAGCAGTACATCTTTGAGGAAAAACCCTTGCCCCATTCCATTGTGACTGACGTTTGCGAAGGCATCGCGGATTGTGTCGAAGCTTGCCCTGTGGCTTGTATCCATGATGGCCCCGGTAAAAATGCCAAAGGTACCGATTGGTACTGGATTGACTTTGATGTGTGCATTGATTGCGGCATTTGTATTCAGGTTTGTCCTGTCGAAGGGGCGATTATCCCAGAAGAAAATGCCACGTTACAGCGTACTCCCTAACTTGTGGGACTTGATCTAGATCGTTTTGATAGGTGACAAATCCCCGCAGCAGGGGATTTTTATTAGCTGTATTAAATCTCTATTACCTTGAGCCAAGAGTCTTGATAAAGCTTTGAATGTCAGCGGCGTTTAACCCATTGAGGTGAATGGTTTGTTGGGGTTGGCGAAAATGGCGGGGCAGCGATCGCCGATAGGTGGGGTCATAATGCGCTTCGAGGATTGCCTCCACAAACTCTGGCCATTGTTGAGCATCGATTAAGTTGTACCAGGCTTGGATTTTGCCCTTGCCATATTTGGGTACGAGGTGACTGAGCAATTGTTTCAGGGTCGCTGGATGTTCGATGAGGTGGGGATATTCCGCGATGAGTAACTTAACCCGTTCGGCCATCGGTAAAACCACTTCTACCACAGGCGATCGCCGCATATTTTCCCAGAGGGGTTTCGGTACATGGATTTTGCCAATGGTCTTACTTTCTGACTCCACCCAAATCGGTCGCCTGGGATCAAAGGCTTGGAGCTGGGCCACCAGTTGCGACTCAAACCACTTTTGCGCAGGCTGTTGCTGGGGCGTTTCTTGCCACATTTGTCCCAACAGAGATCCCCGGTGGGCAGCGAGGGCTTCTAAATCTAAAACCTGAAACTGTTCTGCCTGTAATGCCTGGAGTAATTTGGTTTTGGCGCTGCCCGTATAGCCGCAGAGTACCCGCAAAGACAGGGTCGTTCCGAGATGGGCAAGGGCTTGGCGCACATACTGACGATAGGTTTTATAGCCCCCGGTCAAGAGGGTTGTTTGCCAACCGATTTGGCTGAGTACCGTCGCGAAACTGTGGGAACGCTGGCCACCGCGCCAACAGTAAATGAGGGGGTGAAATTCCTTGGGTTTTTCTAAAAAATGCGTTTCTAAATAATGGCCAATATTTTTAGACACGAGGGCGGCCCCAATTTTACGGGCTTCAAAGGGCGATCGCTGGGTGTAGATGGTGCCCACCAAGGCCCGCTCTTCGTTATTTAATACCGGAAAGTTGACGGCACCGGGAATATGATCTTCGGCAAATTCCGCTGGCGATCGCACATCGATAATGTCTGTGTAGGGTTGAAAATTCTGATCCCAAGGATTTGTCGTGCTGTGAATCGGAGGAGCCATCGCCACCTAACTTTACGTTGTGAATCAAGCCTTCACCATAACAAAAAGACAGCCACGGGGCTGCCTTGGGGGTTTAGGTTTTAGCACAAGTCTAGGGAGATCTAGAACAGAGGAGACAGAGGCGCGCTAAAGAAGATTGCGGCGAGGGCAAAGGCGACACCACCGGCTAACAACACATTGTTATAGAACCAACCAATTTCTTTTTCTTGGCCAAAGAGGTTTTCTTCTTGACCCGCCGAGAAGAAGAGAGACCAAGCTTGGGTCGCGGAAATGGTGGCGTTGCTGAAGTCTTTACGGAAAATAACGGGGGTGAAGAGATTTTCGGGTTTGTAATTAAAGTTGGTAACCATAAAATTGCCTGTTTTGTTTGTCTACATTAACAATCTTAACATAAGTTTACGAAATATTGCAAATTGTTACAAAAGCATTGACTTTTGCCTGAGTACTCAAAAATTAATTTCCCAACCAGTTGGGTTCAAGGTAATTACACACAGAACAGGGCTGGAGGGCATCGAGGATTTGTTGACCATAGGCGCGGTGGTTGATGCGGTTGTCGAGAATGGCGATCACACTTTGCTCTTGGTGGAGGGGATAGGTGGCCCGTTGCATTTCCTGGAGGGCTGTGGGGAGTAGGTACAGGCGAAACCAATCTTGGCGTTTTTGTTTGTATTGGGCGACGCGGGCTGCCACTAGGGGATTTTCTAGGGACGGGAGAGGGAGGGTGGCGATCGCCATTAGTTGAGGTAACGGGAAGCCCACGGATTGACCATAGAACAAGGGATCCGTAAGCCGTCGCCAAAAAGCCCAACCACAGATCAAAATGCTATCGGCCTGGGGATTTGCTGTTTCGACCTTAACCCGCGACCCAAACTCAGCGGCGAGGGCCGCCCCCATCTGTGCCTGGAGGGGCACGTCGTTAATCAATAAAACAATGGGACGCTTCTGGTGAGGGTGGCGGCGAATTAGATGGCGCAGTTGGTGCAACAGTTCCCCTTGGAATTCTGGGGTATTGGGTAAGGGAAGGCGCTGTTCTGGCAGATAAACGCGCACTTGATCCTGTTGACGGGGGGGCGCAAAGTCTACGCAAGTAAGCTGGTCTGGGTTGAGGCCAATTTGTGTACAAAAGCTGGGGGCTTCTCGTTGGGGTTCGAGAAAGCTTCCAATCAATAAAGTCGGCTGCCGTTGCCAGAGGGGTGCAAGGCTTTGGTTAAGGGTCTGGGGAGCTACTTGGAGAGAAAATCGGCCGTCCCGTTGGTGGAGGTGCGCCCAACAAAGGGGGGACTGGTGACGGTGTTGCCAGGTAGCCGCAAAGGTACGCCAAGCTGCGGGGAGGTGGGGGAGTTGAAAACAGGTGGCCAAACGGCGTTGATTGTCTGGGTCGAGGGGATAGCAATGGTAGGGATTCGGCGATCGCCGCAGTAGTTGTGCCTTTAATTGGTCATATTGGCCCTGAATAAAATCCTGCTGGCCGGGGTTTTGTTGCTTGAGCATTTCCCAGTCGGCAAGTTGCAGTTGGCAACGGTAAAAATCTTGGGCCCACTGCCATAGCTCATCGACGGGATTAAGAATCGTTGTCACGGGGGCCGGGGGGCGATCGCCAGTCATTCTTCCAAACCATTGGGAAGGGGTTAAAAGCGTAATGGCGCTGGGCTGGGTTTGGTCTCCGGTTTCAAGGATGGAAATGGGGCGCTCGGTTCCCAGTAAACGCTGTAGGCGAGGGATTTCCTCTGCCTGGAGCCAAGTTAACAATAGCTGGGGAACAACGATGGTGACAGGCTCCGAACTCAAGAGAGCAGGGGTCAGATAGCTGAGGGCATAGTCTTCGATACCCGTTCTGGTTTGAATCAGAGCAGAGCGACCTAAGCGTAATCCCCGCGCCACTAACCGGGCCAGGGTTAAATGGTGGGGCCAGGGGCTAATATTTTGCTCACGGGCGATCGCCACCAGGATTTGGTGTACCTGTGCTTCCATCATGGCGTCACTTTTCCCATTAACACAACGACCCAGAATTTCCTAAGCAAGAATTGATCCCCCCGCAAAAACGCTTTCTAGCCTATCAGAACCCTATTGCAGCGGTAGTGATGGGTCTGGTATATCCATGGATATGGATCAAAAAACCCACTTACGACAAACCTTTAAACAACGGCGGCGATCGCTGCTTGAATCAACTTGGCAACAGGCCAATGCCGCCATCTGTCAACAGCTCCAGGACAGCCTGCTCTGGCAAAATTCCACAACAGTTTTGGGCTACCTATCCCACCACCGCGAGCCCTGTTTACAAGCCTTACTGAGTGCTCCTAAAACCTGGGGATTACCCCGTTGTGTCGGGGTCGATCTCGCTTGGCACCATTACCAAATGGGCGATCGCCTGATACCGGGCAAATTTGGCATCCGCGAACCGGAAGCCACGGCTCCTTTAATTGATCTGACAACCATTGATCTAGTGCTAGTACCAGCCCTTGCTTGTAGTCAAACGGGCGATCGCCTCGGCTACGGCGCTGGATTTTATGATCGATTTTTTGCCACCCTACCCCAACCCGTCATCACAGTGGGCATTGTGTTTGAATGTTGCTTTGTGCCAACCCTGCCCAACGATCCCTGGGACGTGCCCTTAGACTATGTTTGTACAGAAAAACGACTGATTAAAATTGCCCAGGAGCTTTCCCAATGACCAGCGTCATCCTCAAATCTTTGCTGTATTTTGTGCTGGCAGGGCTGTTTGAAATTGGTGGCGGTTATCTCGTCTGGCTCTGGCTTAGGGAAGGAAAAAGTTTACCCGTCGCCCTTTTGGGCTGGCTACTGCTGATGGTTTACGGCGTGATTCCGACCCTGCAACCGGCTCACTTTGGTCGGGTCTATGCGGCTTACAGCGGTATTTTTATTGTCTTGTCTTTGCTGTGGGGCTGGCGTATCGACCAAGTTCGTCCCGATAACTACGATTGGCTGGGCTGTAGTTTGGCGATCGCCGGGGTTTTGGTCATGATGTATGCTCCCCGCAGTTAAATAAACGCTGTTAAGGTTTTTCACCCCTGACTTTTGCGAACCCATTAAAAAGCCCCCCAACCAGCTAGGGATTGAGGAGCCAAGTGCTAGGCGATCGCCAAATGATTAGTTAGCGGTTTCTTCGCCTTCAGCAGGTGCTTCTTCAGTCGCTTCACCTTCAGCGGGAACTTCTTCTTCAGTTACTTCACCGTCAACGGGAGCTTCTTCGGTAACTTCACCTTCAGCGGGAACTTCTTCCGTGGTGGTTTCATCGGTGGGTGCAGTGGTCTCAGGGCCGCAAGCACCTAAGAAGCCAAGGCTCATAACAGAGGCGATCGCCACCAAGAGAAAACGTTTGATGTACATAATATAAATACTCCTTAATCTAAATTAAGACCAAGTTAAAACAGCTACTAATTATAGCGACGGAAAATTGTCCTTGAGTAGTCGTCAAGTCAAGAACCATAAAGGTTTGAACAAAAATAAAGCCGATCATCAGAAAGGCTAATCAAAACACTATTGCTTTTCTGGTTTTTTCCGCCTAAAGGATCATGATCTTTTGAACTAACCTAAGCTAAAGCTTTAACAAATGTTTTGGTGAATTGAATCCGAGTTTTTGCTATTAATTCTCAACAACAACTATTGATAAGTAAAACTACTTATTTCCACCAGCCCCGAAGCCCAGAAATTAAGATCAAGAGCCAGTGCTGTTTCGGGTTTTGCAAAAAATGTTAATGGCTCTGGGTAAAATGATGCGAGTCTCTCAAATTGTCTCTGATATTACCAATATTTTGATCGTGAATTTAAAGGGAACCTCGAAATTTTCAAAAAATGGATAGGCTTTGAGAAAAACTATCAGTCACAGCATAAAAGCAAAAATATTTGCTCATATGATGTTGTCAATTCACCCTATTTGCCTCCATTTTTTTTGATTTTAGGCACAAGATTGCTGCAAGTAGACGTACCGTCGGAAGTTGTAGGCTAAGTTCTTCAGGGCAATTTGTGTCTCAATACGAGCATGACCAATCACCCTTTCCATCTTGCCCCCCATAGAGGTCACAAAAGTACCAAAGATATGCTCCACTCTCGAACGGACATGAGAGCGTTCTTTATTTCTGGCTTTTTGTGTCTCACTTAGGGGATGATTACGGTTCCCCTTCTCATGAATATGACTGTCCATACCCATCAGTGCTAATACTCTTTCCCGTACTTGGATTTGGTAAGCACTGTCTGCCCAGATGCCATCCCCTCTATTACTGCCATCCAAGACTGCCGCAAACATTTGACTGTCATGCACTGAAGCTGCTGTCACTGCATATTTTCTGATGAGTTTATATTTCACATCGACATTGATGTGGTTCTTGTAGCCAAAGTGATTCTCCTGATTTTTCTTTGTCCAGCGAGCATCACAATCCTTCTGTCGCTTTTTCCTGGGCTTATCTTTCCAGTCTTCGGGAATTTTGCCTGATTTCACTACTTCATTCTCTTCCCGACGATTGCGCTGTCTCGGTACTGGGATGAGTGTTGCATCAATTATTTGTCCTTCTTCTGCTTGATATCCTTGTTTTTGCAAATAGCCTTCAAATTTCTCAAACAGTGCTGCCGCTAGCTTTTGCTCTACTAGCTTTTGTCTAAATAGCCAGACTGTTGTCGCATCTGGTACTTTATCTTCGATGCCCAAACCGACAAACTTCATGAATGATAGCCTGTCATTGACTTGATATTCTAGAGCTTCATCACTAATACCGTAGAGCCTTTGCAGTATCAGCAATTTGAACATTCGTACGGGATCTATTGCTTTCCTGCCCGCCTTACTTTTTCTCTCTTTTGGTTGAACCTGATTGAGAATCTCTCTAAATTCTTCCCAAGGAATCCATTCATTGAGCTTGACGAGGATATCTTGTTTCTCCTCCAAATACTGATGTCGTTTTTCCCAATCCCAGAATCCTAATTGACTCATCTTGAGACACTGCTTTGGCGATACTTTGGTATCTATGATCTCATATTCTTGCTTCGCTTCAAGCTATTTTTCGAGATCCCCTAAAGAGAATGATGGGTGTTCCAATGCAGCTATTTTCACCAAGGCGATGCTACATTCTAAATAATGACCATGGTTTTCTTAAAATAGAAATTCGAGAAAAATGATTGGATTATTATTGGGACTAAGTGCTTTCTTTTTGGTTACAACCTATGTCACAACTCAATTTGCTGTGATTTATGGCTACTGGGGGTTCAACTTCCTCGTTCAATTTAGTCAACAAGTCATATTTTGGGTCGGGGTTCTCTTCGTGGTTTGGTGCTTTGCAGAAGATTAACCTTAAACTCACGATTACATTTTATTTAACTACCTCCTTTATCCTGGGCGAAGTTTCAATAATTTCTTAACCAAAATTATCTTTTTCAGCAATTATTATTGGCCCAACGTTTGACTTGTGTAAGCCCATGGACGCTGCGGAAAAAATTTGCCATTCTTTCCTCCGGGGTCAGGTAATTCCCCGCTATTCCCAGGATATTTGGCAGGTGGAACGGGGCGTGTTGCAGCTCCGGAGCCATACCCCCGAAGGAACGGTGACGGTATTGGGTTGGCTGCAAAAGGGCAGTTTTTGGGGATCATTTATGACCAAACTGGAAGGGATTGAAGCGATCGCCCTTGTGGATAGTCGTCTGGTGCGCCACTCCGCCAAAGCCGTAAAACAGTCTCCCAGCCTCCAGCAGGAATTACTCCAACAAACCCTCCAGCGCCTCCGTCAAGCCGAATATCTCTTGGCGATCGCCGGTCTCAAACGCATTGAAGACCGCTTAATTTCTTTGCTGCTGCTCCTCAAGGACGAAATGGGCAAATCAGAGGCAACCATCACCCGACTCCGTTACCGTTTCACGCACCAGCACCTCGCCGATACTATTGGGACGACCCGCGTCACTGTCACCCGACTTTTTAAGGAATTTCAACAGCAAGGCTGGCTAAAAATTGATGGCGATCGCCACATTTTGTTATTAGATAATCCCCAAGGCGATCGTCTCCCCCTGCCTCGACTCTAGCGACTTACTCTAACCTGAACATTGTTGACGCCACATCACATCACCAATTTCTCCGCCTCCCGTGCGGGAACCACCCTCCACATTGAAGTAATGATCATAGGAGCCAAACCCTGAGATTACCGCATACTCTGATTTCACGTCCCCATAGGTCGGCATTAAACGAGCATCAAAAAAGTAAATGGGAAAGCTAGGGGGATCTGTCGGCGTTGTACTGTTTTGCAAAATGAGATTAGCTCTGGGATAGCCCACCGAAATCGAATATTCAAAGCGAGCCACCTCTCCCCGCTGCTGATGGTTAATAACGCCAATGTAGGGAACAGTCACAAAGCCTTGGGCTGGCTCAAAGCGCAATGACACTTGGGGATTGCCAATGGCTTGAAAGGTCACATTGCCGTTGCGACAAGCTTGGGCATTGTTACCCAGTTGAAGCGTATCCCCAGGCTCAGGGTTAAACAAATCAGGCCGATTACCAGGAGGTACACGCACCGGTTCCGGTGATGCCGCCACAGATCCAATGGCGCCAATGGCATCAATATCTGGGCCACCGTAGGGACTACCACTCGTTCGCCAGTCGGGATAATCACGTAAGCGCACGAAGCGATATTGGGCATCAGTCGGCAAATCATTAAACCTCGCTAAATCCACAGAACGGGTAGCGCCTTGAATACGCCCCAACTCGTACCATTGCTGTCCATCTGTAGAAACCGCCACGTTGGTGGCCTCTACCGCTGGCCCCACTTCAAAAATGTAAAGATCTGGCCCTGGCACGTCCACCAGGCGATTATTGACAAACTCCACAATCAACGCAGAAGAATTCATTTCATCTGAGGCATTACCGAGGGAGACGTGGTTACCATCTGGAATGCCTAGGACGCGGGAGCCGTCACGATATTCACCACTGACATTGGTGGCCCCGTTGTATTCCAAGCTCACGACTCGATCTGCAAAGGAGCTGGCCCCCTGGGGAAAATCAATCCCTTGGTAAACTTCGGCTTTCACGGAAACGGCGAGGGGAAGGCTCAAAAATAAGGCACTGCTGAGGCAGATCTTGACAGATGATGGTATCAAACTTTGGTTTTTGGTTGGGACATCCATGGTGGCAATAAGACGGGCACACTACTTCAGTATAGTGAAATAATTCGCCACTACCATCCGCCAAAACTCAGAAAATAACAATAGTAATAGTTAGCGGTATTTTTGCTGTTGTTGAAATATTTTTTGTGGTCAAAGGAGACAAATTTCAATTAAACAGTATTAATCGCTAAGAACTGGAAATTTAATACTTAATTGGCCGTCGATTTGCTTAGAAATACGGGGGATCAATAGGTAATGTCAGTTTCAATGGTCACCTCTAGGGTCTCTTCATCGACCGTAATAAACAGGCGGTTCGGCTGACAACAGACTTGACAATCTTCGATATAACTTTGGGAAAAACCACCACTGAGATCCACAAAAGTAATGCTTTCTTCGCCGCAATAGGCACAAAAATAGTTCGCTGTATTTTCCATAATGAATTGCCCGCTTAGTTTGTTTTTCTGTCACTAAATGTTTCTCAATATTTTCTGGGGGAGCACCTCAAGTTTTATGAAGGCTAAGGGAGGGGATTTCGTCTCCTAAGACACAATAAAAGTAGTTAGATACTGTATATGGGACGTAGGAAAGATGGTCATGTTTCAGCAGCGATCGCCAAAGACAGGATTAGCAGAGAACTGCGCGGCAGACCAGCCCCGGGACCGAATTTTAAAGGCGGCACTACAGTTATTCGCCCAAAAGGGATACGAAAAAACAACAACGAAGGAATTAGCCGCCAAGGCCCAGGTGGCAGAGGGAACTTTGTTCCGTCACTTTAGCAACAAAAAAACCATCCTTGTGGAAGTGGCGACCCTCGGCTGGATGGATCTCCTCACGGATTTTTTAACGGAAATGAGTGAGATGGGCAGCTACAAGGCGATCGCCCAGGTGATGCGCCACCGGATGCTGAATATGCACAAAAATAAAAATCTGCTCAAGGTTTGTTTCATTGAAACCCAAGCCCACCCAGAACTCCAGGAAAAAATCCAGGCAGAAGTGATCGATAAAATGACTGGGATTGCAGAGGCGTTTTTCGAGTCGGCCATGGAAAAGGGCATTTACCGAAAAATGAACCCCCACATTGTCGCCCAGGTCTTTTTGGGGATGTTTGCGATCGCCGGCTTTTCTGACGTGACCATCGCTGACCCCCACGCCACCCCAGAGTCACTCCGGGAAATGGCAGAAGGCATCGCCGACATTTTTCTCCATGGTGTTTTGGCCTAGTCACGCAATAAAGGTTGAAAGCCAGCTTGGAGAAAATGCTTATCATAAGCAAGTGCTTCACTAATTGAGCGTTCTTTCATAATTATGAAGGATACACAATCAGTGTGACTCCAATCCTTATCTTTTCTCTGTTCATAAAGCTCCAAACCTTGTTCAAATTGCTCGCTGGACTGATTGATAATCTCTACGTTGGGATTTTTGCGTAGTTCCCTCGTAAGTGACAAGGCAAGTTTTCGGAAATGTTCGCCTCTCTTAGAAAAGTCATTGAGCACTTCTATGAGAACGGCTTCACTCGTGACAATATAAACAGGGTGTAATTTTTTCGAGAGTTCAACAGCTTTTTCATGCAGGTCATCATGGGGATTTAGTAACGCAACCCAATATCCAGTATCAGCAAAAACGATTCTCACTAACTATCCTATTCTTGGTAAGTATCAAAATTACGGGCGAGGTCTGTCGGTAGTTTTTCCCACTCAGATTCTGGAACTTGGGCAGATAAGCGGGCTGCTAATTCCCAGATCGATTCTGCATTAGGATCAAATTGAAAATCTTGAGGAGGCGCTAAACTTTGAGATTGGTTAGTATTATTTATCATGGTTCTAGGTTTTTGTGAGATAAGATTTTCTAGTTTTGTAATCGCCTTTTGCTCTTTGTTCCAAGCGTCATCTCTTAATTGATTGGCTTTTAATACTAAATCACCAATTTCATTTCTAATAGAAGGTTCAACTAATGGTATTTGTACAGATGCCAACATGAATCTATCAAATTCGAGGATTACTGATCCATAAGAATGACGAGTGATTAGAGTATAGCCATAGTCTGAAGCTAGCCAAGCATATAAGAATCCTGGATTCATCTGTTCAGCAGCCAATAAACGATTCGCATGTTGGTTTGCTGCCCATTTAGACATATATTTTGGAATTATCTGTACTCGTCCAATTGTGCCAGAACAAGTTACTGCAATCATATTTGCTTCTAGCTGTATTTCTGGCAAGTCTTTAGCATGTGCGCCTTTTGCTAATCGTTTTACATCAATGGGAGCAATTTGAAAAAGTTGCTTACTACTTAGTAATGGGATACCACCTTTTTCCACATAAGTTCTTTTTCTGAATTTAGTGATTGCTCGAACTTCTTTTGTTACCCTCGGATCACCAACTGTTGTAATCTCCCAAGGGAGTTTTGCTAGTTGCTGTTCGGCGGCGATCGCCGTTGAATTATGGTAGCTTGCTTCTAATCGACCCGCTAATTGAGATGCTTTAATTTTAGTGACAGAGGATTTCTTGTCAGTCGGAATAATTTCTTTAAGATAGGGAAGATTTAATTTTTCATGAAGTAATTTATCCGCCTCATTCAATAGCTGATTTGCTTGATCTCTCAGTTCCCCAGCTTCACACATTAATCGACCAATCTCAATACGTCGAATTACTGGCAAATCAGGTACTAATATTCTACGAAGATGCTCAAGTTCAATATGGACAATAACAGATCCATATGTAGCCTGTGTAAGTTGTAAACGACCATATTTACATATTAGAAATGCAGCAAGAAAACCAGCAGCTTCTGGATTTTTCACCCTAATACGAATGACATCTTCTGAAACAGCTTTATTTTTTAAACTATCTGTTGCAAAACCAACATTGCCAATTGTCCCCGAACGTGACACCAAAACATCCCACTTTTGGATTTTCAATGAATTTAGTTTTTTAGTATTTTTCTTACTTAAATACCTATCAGTATCGGGTTTTAGACTAATTATTTCTGAACTAGATAAAAATGGAATGCCATAGGTAGAGGAAACGTAAACTCGCCTGAAGCGAAAAGCATTATGTGCTTCTTGAGATAAGCCATTTTCTCCATATAGAGGAATTAAGGGAAAAGGACTACTTTGTAAGATTTGGATTGCATTATGGGCATCAATATTAAAAGCAGAAGCTTCAAAACGCACTCCTGCATTTAAAACTTCACTCAATTTAACGGTGGTTGAGAGTTTCTCTGCTTTATCCGTATTTTTTTGAGGTATAAAATCTGGTTGAAAAGCAGCATTTACCATCCCAAGACTACCTCCTTTTTCCACACTAAAAACTCATCTGCAACAAGCCCAGTATCATCATCCTCTACCTTTTGCTGGGGCAATGGTCTCTTGACTCCTTCTCCCGTGGCAGTTCTTTCAATTAATGGAACAGTCTCAGGATCCGTAGGAACTAGAATTTCCTCTCCATCTTCATTACGGCGATAAGTTGTCTTGCCTCTTTTATCATGACCGATTGCCTTCACTTCCGCCATGAAAATTTCATAATCAGCCATAGTAGAGCGATTAATCTCCGCTTCTGTTTTCTTCTGAAGAATCAGAACAGACGTTTGAGTTCCGTTTCTTGGTTGAAAAGTATCAGGGTGGAGATCGATAGAAGCGACAATTCGGCAATGACGAATCATCCAATGACGCACATATAACAAACCCGGCGCTCCCAAAATCGCATCCGGTAGGACAATGCCCATACGCCCCCCCGATTTTAATAGTTGCCAACACCGCTCAATAAATAAAATTTCTGGTGGCGCAGAAGTTTGGAGTCGATCCGTCGGTTCCCATTCCCCTGTTTCCGTTGGCTGCCAGACATGACCCAGTTGATACTGCCCTAATGTTTCCTGATCTTTAATGGGTAGCTTAGAACCAAACGGAGGATTAGTTGCGATCACATCGAAATGTGCCAGATCCTTTTCATTACGAATACTTTCAGGTTTAACACCTAAAGCCTTAGCAAACTCTTCACGAAAACTACTTTGCCATTGGAAAGGATGTAAGAGAGAATCCTGCCTAAAAATATTTCCAGATCCATCATTATTCATCACCATATTCATTTTGGTGGCTTTTACAAGATCTGGATTAATATCAATCCCAAAAAAATTATTTTTTGCCGTTTCTTGAATTCTGGTATTAAGAGCGTTTTGCATCCAAGGTTCAGAATTATCCGTCACTCCAGCTTCTTTTTTTAACTTTTCGATCACCTCATTCATAGCAATGACCAAAAAACCACCAGTGCCACAGGATTGATCTAGAATTCGATCCGTAATTTTAGGATCAAGCATTCTAATAGTCATCTTTTGTACATTGCGAGGTGTGAAAAATTCTCCACGATCACCCCTTAAATTAGCACCAACAAGCTCTTCATAGGCTTTCCCTTTGACATCAATATTTGTACTTAGAAAACTATATCTTTGTAACTCACCTACAATATAAGCTAAAGACCGAGGTTGAAGTTTAATTTCATCATTCTCATCAAAAATAGCAGAGTATTGTTTTTTGACTTGATTGAAAATTTTGCTAACACGATTAAAAACAGTTAAACGACCATCATTACTCTTTTTTTCCTGTGCTGTTGCATAAAATTCTAAGGGATTCGGGAAATTTCTTTCATCATGAATCTTGCAAAAAATAACTTTAAGCAATTCAAAGAACGCAGGCTGTTTTTGTAAACCATCAGTCACATATATATGGTCGTGACAGATTTTAAATGAGAAAAGTAAATTGTCACCTACTGCATTTTTCAATGACTCACGGCTCGGGCGATCTACTTCATCAATGCTTCCATCTTTTGTTGGAATGTCATTTGGCTCTTCGTATTCGATCCCTTCTTTTGTACGAATCCGTCTCAAGACAGTCTTTTTCTTTCCATTTGTCCACATCCCCCACTCTGAATTATCACAGGCTGCCATGTAAGAACGAAGCTGTTCTACGCCGTCTTTACGAGCAGTTGGCGGAATAGAATCTTTTTTGCATTCGATGACAATCCAAACATTTTCTTGATTATGAGGCTGTCCTTCTTTAAAAATGACGAGATCAGCTCTAACTGTTTTCCCACCTAGCTTTAAGCTATATTCAACCTCGATCTGCTCTGGAGCATAACCTAACTCCAGTACAAGGCGACGCTCAATATTCTGACGAACATACTCTTCCGGAGTATCTTTCCGAATTTTTTGATCAATAAAATCGCAGATCTTACCGTCTGGTAATGTCGTTAGTATTTGAGCCATTCTGTTTTTCTGATGAGCAATCGAAATCTATTGATATAGTAAAGCCGCTGAAGCAAGTTCATACAAATTAAGAACAAGACTTAGCGGCAAATCTAGTCAGTAGGCAATTTTGAGCTTACTTATAAGCCTTGACGCACTCTTCCACGAGGGGCGCAACTGCATCGATGTCTTTCCAGCCTAAAATTTCCACTTCTTTTTTCTCCAGGTTCTTGTAGGAGGCAAAGAATTCGGCAATTTCATCTAGGCGGTGCTGGGAGATCTGTTTGATGGATTTAATGTCGTTATAACGGGGATCTTCGGCGGGGACACAGAGAATTTTTTCGTCGCGATCGCCACCGTCGATCATTTCCAGCATCCCAATGGGGCGGGCCGCGATGACACAACCGGGGAAGGTCGGCTCGTCCATAATCACCATCCCATCGAGGGGATCGCCATCATCGGCGAGGGTATTGGGCACGAAGCCATAGTCGTAGGGATATTTCACCGAAGAAAAGAGCACCCGGTCGAGGGCAAAGGCATTCATATCCTTATCGAACTCATACTTGTTTTTGCTGCCGCCGGGGATTTCGATCAAAACATTAATCAAACCAGCTTTCGGTTGGGCAGGAATCCGAGATAAATCCACGGGTAATTTCTCCAAATATATCCAGAACAAAGGGTTGAGGCGGCCCTAAAACACTCTAAAAAAGTGCAAGGCGATCGCCCTCAAGCATTCTACACAGAAGCGGTTCCTTTGCCCGCAGGATTATTCCAATAACACAGAGGAGGTGAGATCCGGTGCGAGGTTCTGGACAGGTCGGTCGGAGTAATACCCAATAACCAGTAGGGGAATGGTCAAGGTCAAAAGGGCGATCGCTGTACCAAGCAGATCAGACCATCGGGGGGAAGGGTCGGCAGGTTTGCCGGGAGAGCCACTGGAGTCCATAGGTGTCAGGGCCTGCTAACACAATTGTTAGGAAGCCAATGTTTTTAAAAAACTAAAAAATTAAGTGGTTAAAGAAGGTGCTGTTATTCTAACTAAGAATTGGCCCAGAACTGTGTTGGGTTTGACGATTTTCGCTACCCTTAAGATTTCTTTAATCGTTGGGGTCTTTCCATCACAGGCTATTGGGACGAATTCAAGGCTTGTTCTGCCACCAAAAAATCAACAAATTGGCGGGCGGTTCGGCCGGAACGACCATTGTGGCGGGTGGCCCATTGCTTCGCTTGAAAATCCAACTCAGCCGGAGCCAAGTTTAAGTCAGCTCTTTGGGCTAAATGGTGGACGATTTCTAAATAGGTGGCCTGATTAGCCGGGGCAAAGGTCAGGGTCAACCCAAAGCGATCGCTAAAGGATAATTTCTCTTGAACCGTATCCCAGTGGTGAATTTCTTCTGCTTGGCTGGGTCGGGGCCGCTCCTCAAAGAATTCCCGCACCAGGTGACGGCGATTGGAAGTGGCATAAACCACAACATTACTCGCCTTGGCCCGGATACTGCCTTCGAGCACCACCTTGAGGGACTTAAACACTTCATCATCCTCTTCAAAGGACAGATCATCAACGAAAATAATGAATTTTTGGGGTTGTTGCCGGAGGATCTCCACAATTTGCGGTAAATCTCCCAGACCTGTTTTGTCCACTTCAATTAGTCTGAGGCCCTGGTCATAGTAGGCCCCTAACAAAGCTTTTACCAGGGAAGATTTACCAGAGCCGCGACTCCCGTACAAAAGCACATTCAACGCCGGTAAACCTTGAAGTAAAGCTTCGGTATTACGGATCAAGGCAGTTTTTGGCTCAGGGTAGCCCACAATATCGGCGAGGGGGAGCCATTCGGGATCAAGGACAGGTTGCAAACTTCCTTCAGCCCAGCGGAACGCACCATATTGGCTAAACTGGCCTGCGCCATGGCGATGGTAATAACCAGCCAACTGCTCTAGGGAGTCGGGCCAAGCGTCGTGGGAATGGAGAAAAGCAGAATCTTTGATGGGCGATCGCCGCCAAGGGGTGAGGGTTGTGGCGACTTGGGTCGCAACGGTGACCCAATAGCGGACGGTTTCGGGTTCGCACGAATACACTTGGTGCAAAATTGTCAGGTCATGGCGTACCGCTTCCTGGAGGGAACGGCTCATTTCCCCTAGGGATTTCACCTGGGCCTGGCGACTAAAGGGATTATCATCCTGGAGAATGCGCCCCACAAGCCAATCTTGCCAACTCACATCGGCGATCGCCAAAGCTTGAAACCAGCGCCCATAGCGTCGCAAACACTGAATACTGGCCGTTGACCCGGAGGATTGGGCTGCTTGATCTGAATATAAGCTTTCTAACAACGCCAAAAAGGTCTGACCAACTGGATCCGCAAACACCCCCTGAAAAATCAGTAAAGATGCAATTTGCGGATAAAGTAGCCTGGTGGAAATTGTGTTTGAAGCGGGAGCAACCATAAAAATATCTGCCGATGTAATGGGCTTAAAAAATCCAGATGAACCGTATTACTGGTGCGATACTATTCTGCTAAGAATTTACCGCATTGGGGAAATGGCGGTATTGTATTCCTCAGCATCCTTTACATTTTCTCAATCTGGATCAGATGGCATATTGGCTTTTTCAAGGGAACCCCCGCTATCATCGTGTACTTGATGCCATCCGTGAACAAACGGAAATGCCCTGGCTTGTGACCCGCTACAAAAATAAAATTCAAGTCGGTGATGGCGTTTTAATTTGGATGGCCGGTGAAGCTGCCGGCATTTATGCGATCGCCGAAATCATTAGTCTCCCCACAGTTATTTCGTCCAAAAATATTCAAGACCTCGACTATTGGACGGATCCCAAGCGACTCCGGGCCGATAAACCCCGCAGCCAAATCCGCTTTATTCGCAAGCTCCTCGGTCAACCCCTACGCAAGATAGAATTGCGATTTGATGGCATCCTGCGCGATCTCGATGTTATCCACACGCCCAGCAGTACCAATTTCAAAATTACCCCCGAACAATGGCTGCGGGTGCACCAACTGAAAGGGTGATTTCCCCTAACTTCCCCAAAAACCTCCGTTAAAATAAAACTCTGCTGTGCACCTTTCTTCACCATGACCTCGACCCAAAGTAAAATGCCCCCAACCGAGTCCCCAGATCCCATGCGGGAGATCCCCGATGAAGCAGAAATGTCCTTTTTCGATCACCTCGAAGAACTCCGCTGGCGCATTTTTTATTCGCTGATTTCCGTTGTTGTCGGTTGGGTTGGTTGTTTCTTTTTTGTCAAACCCATCGTCCAGATCTTAGAAGCGCCGGCTGCTGGGGTGAAATTTATCCAGGTAGCCCCCGGCGAATTTTTCTTTCTCTCGTTTAAGGTGGCGGGCTACACCGGCGCTTTACTGGCAAGCCCTTTTATCCTGTACCAAATTATTCAGTTTGTTTTGCCGGGGCTAACCAGGGGAGAACGGCGTCTCCTCGCTCCCGTTGTCTTGGGGTCTGGAGTGTTATTTTTTGCGGGCTTGGCCTTTGCCTACGTTGCTTTGATTCCAGCGGCTTTGAATTTTTTCATTACCTATGGTGCTGATGTCGTAGAGGCGGCCTGGTCTATTGAACGATATTTTGAGTTGGTGCTGGGTCTGATGTTTTTTACGGGGCTAGCGTTTCAGGTGCCTGTGGTGCAAATGATCTTGTCTTGGCTGGGGATTGTTTCTTCGAGCCTGATGCTCAAGGGTTGGCGCTTTGTCGTTCTGGGGGCAGTGGTGCTCGGCGCGGTGATTACGCCCTCGACAGATCCGATGACCCAATCGCTCTTGGCTGGGGCCGTCCTGGGCTTATATTTTGGTGGCATTGGCATTGTGAAACTTTCAGGACGCTAGGGGCTTGGCGATCGCCTGCAGTACAGCAGCCATTAATTCGGGGCGACCAAAGGGTTTACGGAGAAAAGAATCGGGCTGTGGCACAGAATATTCTGGTAAAGCATCGGCACTAATCAAAATAAACGGAATTTTTTCGGTGGATTGATCATGGCGCAATTGACCAAAAATTTCTTGGCCATCGAGACAGGGCAGGCGAAAATCACAAATAATCACGTCTGGTGTTAGTCGCCGCGCTAAACTAACCCCCAGGGCACCATTTCCTACGCCCGTCACTGCATAGCCTTCAACGATTAAAGAAATCACCAAGCTACCTCGCAGATCAGATTCATCTTCGATCACTAAAATTTTCGGAATCATGATGTGTCACCAAGGGAAACAATGATTTTTGAGGAGAAAATTTAAGACTCTTTAGTGAGCCTAAATCAGGAAAAAATACGACGGATCTCAATAGTCAATAAAAGTTGTAATAGGTCGGTCTGGCTGAGAAAAAATATGATTGCTCAAGAGAAATTTGGCAGAAACAGCTACGGCAGAAAAAGTGTTTTGCAGCGTTGACCTAACTTGCTTACGCTAATGATCATAGAGGCGACCTTGCCTGGAAAAAATAAACCCTAATGAACATTTAAGGTTTCCCAGAAGCAAACTTAATGAATTTTGCTTTTTTTAACTTGCCTGTGGTTTTGTAACTAATTTTCTAAAAAAATATTGCGATTTGCTGAGAGTTGCATCGAAATCAGAGTTTATTTTTAGGTATTTTGTCTTACTGGCTGAAATGATCAATGAAAAATATTTTTAGCTTGTTTGATCTCTGTGATCGGGCGCTATCTTGAAGTCAAACAAAATTCGAGCTAATTTTCACGTTCGTTTTCACTAGGGGATTTTAAATTTATGACTTTGACAGCGGCAGCCGTAATTGAATATTTGGGCCTAGAACCCCATCTGGAAGGGGGCTATTTTCGGGAAACTTACCGCTCAACACTCTCTATGGCCACCGAAAGACCGGGAGGCGATCGCCAATTGTTAACCTCGATTTACTATCTGCTCAGTCAATCGCGGCCCATGGACTATCTGCACCGCAACCAATCGCCGATCATGCACTATTTCCACGGCGGTGCGGCGATCACCTACCATACCCTTTCTCCGGAAGGCCAGTGGCAGACCACAAAGCTCGGCTTTGACTTAGCGGCAGGAGAAGTGCCCCAACTCCTGGTACCAGGGGGCTACTGGAAAACGGCCATTTTAGAAGCGGGCGAATTTGGTCTTTTGGGGGAAGCGGTGGCCCCAGGATTTGATTACCAAGATTTGGAAGTTGCCCAGGGGTCAGTGCTCCAAGAACTGTATCCGGAGCATTGGCCGCAACTCAGAGCTTATATTCATCCGAGCCATTAACGAAAGGAAATCATTGCCTCGTTTTGGCGATCGCCCAGGGAAACCCGTTACACTTTGGCTAACGGATCGGCAACCGAGGGAAACACAATGGCAATTTGGGATTTCGGTCGCTTTATGCAGACCCTCATTCAGTTCGATGTTATGCCGGGGAGTCAACTGATTAAGCCTTGGTTGGGTCAAGAAAACGTGGCAGCGGATAATGAAACATTTGGAGGCAGCGCCCAGATGGGAAAAATTTTAGTGGTGGGTGGCGATCGCCCAGAAAATCAAACCCTTGTGCAGGCCCTTTCGGCTCGCGGCTATCAAACCCATTGGACACAAGATGCTGATGAATCTTTAGATGGGGCGGCCATGCTTATTCTTTGTGCTGATCTCGCTGCCACAACCAGAGACTCCCTCCTCACCCAGGTGAGCCAAGATCCCCAATGGCGATCGCCCCAGTGGGAACTGTTTAATTTTCGCCAAGCGACCCCTGCCCTCGCCCAACTGTGGGGAGCCGTGGACGATGTGGTGATGGGAGGTGTTAGCCAAAGTCAATTGCGGTTAACCCCGGCTGGGGCGCTATTTACAGGTAATGTCTCCACCGATAACAATGGCGGTTTTGCGTCGGTACGCACCAAAAGTTTGGCGAATCCCTGGGATCTATCCAAATATGCGGGGTTCCGGCTCCGGGTAAAGGGCGATGGCCAACGCTACAAATTTATTGCCCGCTGCGAAAACCGTTGGGATGGCATTGGCTATAGTTATTCCTTTGAGACCACCGCAGACCAGTGGCTGAGCGTGGATATTCCGTTTAGCGAGCTTGTGCCTGTTTTTCGGGCCAAATCCGTACCGCAAATGGGGCAATTTCAAGCTGACCGGGTCTATGCGTTGCAGTTGATGCTCAGTAAGTTTGAATATGATGGGCAACTCAATCCCAGTTTTCAGCCGGGGTTATTCCAACTGGCCATCGAGGCGATCGCCGTTTATGGCGGTGAACCTTTCCCCCAAATTATTGCCCTGAGTCAAACCACCGCCCCCCAGGAAGCGCTCCAGGAAACAGGGCTCCCCTATTGTCTAATCCATTGTCCCCAGGGTTTTACCGCAGAAAATTTGCAAACTGTGATCAATGTCATTGGCGATCGCCAAGCCGTTAACCAAATTATTACCTGTGCAGCGTCACAGTAACCAACAACTGGCCACCCGTGGCAAAGAATTGCGGGGTATCCGGTTAGATATTTAGCATAAACAAGTAAGATCGAAAGCATAAATACTTTGGCTGCCTTAATCCTGTCCCCTTAAACGCTGGTTTCCCGTGGGAATTGTTTCTCAACCTATGACTCCCCCTGTCTCTCTCCAAGCCATCATTCGAGAGTTAGAACAACACCCAGATGCCCAACGCATCAAAAAGTTGTTAATTTATACTGCTGTCAATCGGTGGGAAAGTAATCCCCAGTTACTCCAACGTCTCTCCCTGGAGCGCATTGTCAAAAAAAATCTTGACCAGTTTTTAAGCTTTAAAGAACTCCAGCGGGCCTTTAGTACCTCCGTCAGTACCCTCAGCCGGCCTGCTACCTATGGTCGCCTTGCCAACGACATCTTGACCCAGTTAAGCCCCCTCTACGAAAACGAAGATCAAGATCCTTCGACGGGTATTGTTGCTGCTGGCCAGAATAGCCACCAAAGCATTACAGAGATTCACCTAGAAGTTGCGGTGCAAACCCTCGAAGAACACCGCGAGAATATTCGCATCAAAAAATTGCTCTATGCCCTTTGTTTTAAGCGTTGGGAAAATAGTTTTCAGGTTTTAGAAGAATACAGTTTGGCGAACCTGTTACGCCAAGTCGTCGTTAACTACCCCACCCGTAACCAATTTGAGACGATCCTGCGCAAATTAGTGTCTCTGCTTAATCGCCAACAAATCTATGGCCAATTGGCTGATGTGATCCTTGGGGCGATCGCCCCCCTATACAAATCTGGTGATTCTGCCACGGGTTTAACCCAACCCACCGCTGACCCTCCAGCGCCAGTTCCCACCCCAGTGGTGCCGCCCCCTCCCCCTGCCCCAAGTCCAGCACCAGAGTCTGTGAACTATAAGCAGACCATGGCTTTTAATATTGACGAGCTCCCCATTCCCAAGCCTGCCAAGTCGATGGATCTTGATTTCAGCGAAAATCAAACCCTGGCGCTAGATCCAGAGACCCAGACGACCCAGACGATGTTGCTCAACACCGGCCCCCCTCGACCAATGCCGGCCCCTGCGCCTGCTCCGGTACCGAAAAAAAAGCATTTTGCGGCGGCTCTCAACATCTACGAACTTAAGCTGGAGGTGATGAAATATGCGAATCCCCTCCGCACGAAAATTTTGCTGTTTTCCGTCGTCCATCATCCCTTTGACCTCAGTGGCAAAGACTGGTCAATGTTGCGTACCTGTGATTTTGATGAGTTATTATCCGAAGTGCTGCGGGATGCCTCTAGTCTTAAGGCTCTGGAAATTAAACTTTCGGCGATCGCCCGGTCACTCTTTGACGCCAACGAACATCTCCAGGCCGCCGGAGCCATTGTTCAAGCCGTGACGACTTTCACCAATCCCCCCGTCCATGACCTATGACCCCCCAAGAACTCATTGCTAAATATGCGCTTGGAGAAACCCATTTCCCAGAAGCCCAACTCGATGGCGCGAACTTTTGGGGGGCAGATCTCATCGGCATTAATCTCCAGGAGGCTGACCTCCACAACGCAATTTTGATTTTTGCCTATCTCAGCCGGGCCAATCTAAAACAAGCCAATTTCATTAATGCCAACCTCAGCGGCGCTAACCTCAACCAAGCCAATTTAACCTTGGCAGAACTTCATAACGCTGATCTCCATGGTGCTGTTTTAATTGGTGCTAACTTAACCAACGCCGACCTGACTCTGGCAAATTTACTCGACGCCAACCTGATGGGAGCAGATCTCCGGGGGGCAGACCTAAGCGGGGCGAATCTTTCTGGGGTCTGTTTGCGGGAAGCCAATCTTCGGGAAGAAAAGCGAGTTTATAATTCCAGTCTGCGGGGCACCATCCTCCGGAAAGCCGATCTACAGGGGGCAAACCTCCAAGGTGCCGACCTCGCCCGGGGCGAATTAAGTGGTGCCAACCTCAAGGGTGTGAATTTCCGACGGGCCGATCTCCATGAAGCCGATCTCAGTGGGGCCAACTTAGAAAACGCGATTTTGACCGAAGCGAATTTGATTGGGGCCAACCTCGTTAAAGCTAATCTCAAAAATGCGAAATTTGAGCGGGCGTTAATGGAGGATGCTGATCTTCGCCTAGCCAATCTTACCTGGGCTAATCTTCCTGGTGCCCGCCTCAATCGCGCCAAACTCAATAAAGCCAATTTGACCAATGCCCGTCTCAACCGGGCGGATCTCAGTCGCACCAACCTCTCCCAGGCCAAATTAATCGATGCTGAAATGATTGATACTTACCTTGCCCGCGCCAATCTGATGGGAGCAGATTTAACCCGGGCGAACTTGATCCGTGCTGAAATTAGCAGTACAAATCTTGCTGGGGTCATTCTGACTGGGGCGATGATGCCCGATGGCTCTGAACACCGCTAGGCTAACAACCAATTACGCCAACACATAAAAAAACCAGCCTAAGCTTTAGGGCTGGTCAGTTTGAGCTTGCTGTATGAGAGGAGAAACTCAATGTCAAGACGGCGCATGGTACTTTGCCGACAGATCCACTGGAATGGAAATCTGTAAAATCTTGGAGTGAGCTTTGTTAAAAATTGTAACAAGCACCGTCGATCTTTGCAATATTTCTTTACAGATGGCGTAATTTTTTGTCCAGGCCTTGATTTCAGATCTGGCGATCGCCAGCAAGATTAATCACGGAGAAATCGATTCTCTTAAAGATGAGTTGTTGTATTTTTGATGTGAGAACAGATATTTAAGCTCTAAAGAATAAGTAATTATACCCAATTATTTTATCTAAACTTTTCTTTCTTTGGCGATCGCCTTTGGTTTTTCAGTTGATAGGATGAAATTCCATTCTTCAAGGCGTTCTGTGTTTGGAATTTTCTTTGGGAATGGACAGATAAAACAACATCAAATCTTAAATAATTGTTTATTGTTTGCCAGATCAATAGACATTACAGAATTAATCAGCAGGAATAAATGAGTATGAGGCATTATTGCGACGAGTGGATTCAAGAGTGGTGTGATGGCAATGGCTGGACAGATCCAACGTTAGTCAGTACCAATTTTTATTGGGCTTTTCCGCCAAATGGCGTGATGCCCGAACCCATTCCTGGAGAAATTCTCCGCCTCATTAAATCGGAAAAAGGTTTTACCCAAGATGAAAAACGTTGGCTGGCTTTGGCCGCTGGGGTGACCTTAGTTTCAGGTATTTTTACTTATTATTGGCATTGCCCTTTACCGTTGGTGATGGCCTTTGCCTTTAGTGCTGTCACAGCGGCACGTTTAGAGGTTGAAATTCCGGCAACGGCTTAGGAGAAAAAAGAGTCATTTCTCTTGAATCGGTATTTGTCACCCAATAGCCTACGGTAAGCAATATCAAAAATTCATCAATAAGTTTGCAAAAAAGTCCAGGAGAAGCACCCCTAGGATCGAGCATCCTTTGCGATAATAGGGAAGCATTTTTTACCCTTAAAACGTGTTGGCTAACAAAGATCTCCTCCACCATTTTTTGACGTATTTTACTGAGGTCAAGCATTGGGCCTTGGAGGCAAGGTTGTTGCGATGGTTGACTTTGTTGTGGCTTGGACTTGGATTAGTCACCCTCTTTTCCGCTTCTTATCCGGTGGCAGCCGTCGAAAATGGTGATGGTTGGTACTATGTCAAGCGGCAAATCGTTTGGGCGATCGCCGGTTTGATCTGTGCTGGGGCGATCGCCCGCGTCCCCCTGAAAAAAATTCGCCTGATTTCGTTTGGTGGTTTAATCATTTCTTTTGTACTAATTCTGCTGACGATTGTCGGTTTTGGTCGGGGCAGTGAAGAATGGGGCGCTTCCCGTTGGATTGGGATTGCCGGATTTGCCCTACAACCCTCGGAGTTTGCAAAGCCTTTTTTGGTCTTAGAAGCCGCCAATGTCTTTAGCCGTTGGCGTCAGTTGAAAATTTGGCACCGAGCTGTTTGGTTGAGCTTATTTGCTGGGATTTTATTGGCAATTTTGAAGCAACCCAACCTAAGTACCACCGCCCTTTGTGGTATGACGATCTGGTTTATTGCCTTGGCCGCAGGTATTCCTTGGCTACTGCTGGGGGGAGCCGCTGGTGTCGGGGGATTGGCGGCCTTAGCGAGTATTAGTGTTAATAGTTATCAACGGGAGCGATTGACGTTTTTCCTTGATCCTTTCCGCGCTGCACGGGATGAAGGTTACCAGTTGGTACAAAGTTTGCTGGCGGTTTCCTCCGGTGGTGGTTGGGGCTTAGGCTTTGGCGAATCCCAGCAAAAGTTATTCTTTCTGCCTATTCAACACACAGATTTTATTTTCGCGATTTTTGCAGAGGAATTTGGTTTAATTGGCTCTTTGGGGCTATTGGGGTTACTCTTCGCCTATGCTTCTTTGGGGAGTTATGTGGCTTGGCGATCGCCTGTGCTCCGCCACCGACTCATTGCCATTGGGGCCACCTTTATTCTCATTGGTCAATCTTTGCTCAACATTGGCGTAGCAACGGGGGCTTTACCGACGACGGGTTTACCCTTGCCCCTCTTTAGCTACGGTGGCAGTTCAATCATTTCGAGCCTGATGCTGACGGGACTTTTGGTGCGGATCGCCAGGGAAAACGGCGAAGCAACAGTCATTTCCCTCGCAGAACGGCGGCAACAGCGACAAGAAAATCCAACGTAAAATTGCTCAACATTTAACAACTCAGGGGTCAGATAATTTCTGTTCTAGGGCTTCTAGCTGCTCTCGGCGTACCTCTAGTTCGAGTTGACGACGGGTAAAGTCTTGGCTTTGGGCCGTCATCTCTTGACGCCAAGTTTCTATTTTTTTTTGCTCTTGCTGGACAAACTCCGGGGTGATTTTTCCCGGAACAAAATAATGGTGCACCACATTCAAGAGCCAGTCCGTCGCATCTTGAATGCTGGCCAATTTTCGCTGTTTGTCAAGTTGAATTAGAACCAGTGCCCCCACAGCAAATTCCGTTTGGGAATAAACCATGGAGGGGCGATCGCCTTGGTCATGGATTAGCCAACTCCCGTCAGGTTGCTCTTGCGCCACAAACACAAGTTGAAGCTGGGTAGATTGGGAATGACGTTGAATTTGAGCAAGGTGACGCATCACAGGTAAGGAAAGCGCATTACTGAAGTCGTTGTAAACGTTCCGTCAAGATAGATTGTTGTGCTTCAGCTTCGGTAAGGGCAGACCGGGCACCTTCGATTACCTCTGCTGGGGCTTTGTTAACAAAGCCAGGGTTATTCAAACGTCCACTGAGGGATTGAATTTCCTTATTCACTTTTACGAGATTCTTCTCTAATTTTGACCGCAGTGCAGGAATATCGACAAGGCCTTCGAGGGGAATTAAGACCTGAATTGTACCAACAACCCCGGCGATCGCCTGTTTGAGCGTATTATCCACGGTGTTGGTCAGGTTTAAGGTTTCCACCTTGGCTAATTTGAGAATATAGGCTTCCCCTTTCGCCAAGGTGTTGAGTTCCGTTTCCGTTTCACTTTGGAGGATCACGGTGACCGTTGCCCCCGGTTTAATGCCCGCTTCTGCACGGAGATTGCGGATCGTGCGGATGGCTTCGATGAGCAGGGCAAATTCATCCTCTAGGGAGGGATCAACTAACTGGTCATTTTCGGCGGGGAAAAGCTGCGTCGCGAGGAATGTTTGGCCGTCCGCTTGGGTGAGGGTCTGCCAAATTTCCTCGGTGATGTGGGGCATAAAGGGATGGAGTAATTTCAAAATGTCCTCTAAGACCCACGCCAAAATCTGTTGGGCAACGGTGCGAGAAGCTTGATCTTGCGCTTCCTTGGCATAGAGACGGGGTTTGACCAGTTCGATATACCAGTCGCAGAAATCGCCCCAGATAAATTCATAGAGGGCTTTGGCGGCTTCCCCTAAGCCATACCCTTCGAGGTTTTTGTGGGTATCGGCAATCACTTGGTGCAGACGGGAGAGAATCCAGCGATCGCCTAATTCGAGATCCTGCATTTCAGGACGACCCAAATCGGTGGGGGTTTTCCCATCGAGGTTCATCATCACAAACCGCGCCGCATTCCAAAGCTTATTGGCGAAATTCCGGGAGGCTTCTACAGACTGGGATTCATCGGTTTTGCGGTCGTATTGCAAACTGATATCCTGACCTGCCCCAGCGACCTCACGGATCAGGGTATAACGCAACGCATCCGTCCCGTAGCGATCGCACATCAGCAGGGGATCGATGCCGTTATTGGCAGATTTCGACATTTTTTTGCCATTTTCGTCTCGGACTAGCCCGTGAATGTAAACATCCTTAAAGGGAATTTTTCCGGTGAAATGGCTGGACATCATCGTCATCCGCGCGACCCAGAAAAAGATAATGTCAAACCCCGTCACCAGCACGCTATTGGGGAAATATTTCTGGAAATCTTCGCTATTGTCGGGCCAACCCAAGGTCGAGAAGGGCCACAAGCCAGAGGAAAACCACGTATCCAACACATCGGGATCCTGTTCTAGCTGGCAATCTTCGCCGTATTTGGCGATCGCCTTTTGTTTCGCTTCGATTTCATCATGGGCAACGATAAAGGGCGTGTGATCCTGAATTTCGCCATTGGTTTCACTAACCACATACCACGCCGGAATCTGATGTCCCCACCACAACTGCCGCGAAATACACCAATCATTCAGCTTCACTAACCAATCCCGATACACCTTACGCCACCGTTCCGGCACATAGTTCGGTTGATTTTCTTCGTCTAAAAAGGCGAGGGTTTTCTGTGCCAGCGGATCAATTTTGACAAACCACTGGGTGGAAAGGAGTGGCTCTACCGGAACCTTCCCGCGATCGCTGTGGGGAACACTGTGGCGATAATCCTCCGTTCTGACCAGTACACCATCCCCTTTTAATTTGGCAACGAGATTTTTCCGCGCCTCAAAGCGATCCTGTCCTGCAAACATCCCCGCATTTTCATTTAACGTGCCATCGCGGTTCATGATGTTAATAAATTCGAGGTTGTGGCGTTTCCCCATCTCAAAATCATTCGGATCATGGGCGGGCGTAACCTTCACACAACCTGTCCCAAATTCAGGGTCTACATGCTCATCGGCAAACACTGGAATTTCCCGCCCGACAATGGGCAGCGTTAACGTTTTGCCAATTAGATCTTTGTAGCGTTCATCGTTGGGATTAACGGCAACGCCCGTATCACCGAGCATCGTTTCTGGGCGAGTCGTTGCTACTTCCACATAGCCACTGCCATCGCTCAATGGATAGCGGAAATGCCACAGATGTCCGTCTACTTCTTTGTTTTCCACTTCGAGATCGGAGACGGCGGATTGAGATTCGGGGCACCAGTTCACCAAATAATTGCCGCGATAAATTAAACCTTCTTCGTAGAGGGTAATAAAGGCTTTTTTAACGGCTTCGCAGAGATTTTCGTCAAGGGTAAAACGTTCCCGCGTCCAGTCGGCGGAGAGTCCCAGGCGTTTAAGTTGGTTGACGATCGCCCCACCGGATTCGGCTTTCCATTCCCAGGCTTTTTCGAGGAATTTTTCGCGACCGAGATCGTAACGGGTTTTGCCCTCAGCTTTAATCTGTTTTTCGACGAGGGTTTGGACGGCGATGCTGGCATGGTCTGTGCCGGGGAGACAGAGAACATTTTCCCCCTTCATGCGGTGGTAACGAACGACAGTATCGATCAGGGAGGTATTGAAGGCGTGGCCCATGTGTAACTTGCCCGTAACGTTGGGGGGCGGAATCACGATGCAAAAGGGATCGCCTTTTTTCTGGGGGTCGGCCCGAAACACTGACCGTTCAAACCAAGTCTGTTGCCACTTATTCTCGGTGTTGTGGGGATCGTACTGACTGGGAAGATTGGGGATATCGGTAGTCATTGGGCCGTCTTGGGGAAATAAAAAAACTTGAGAGCTGCTTCATTGTAAATCGATCTTCGCCCTAGATTGTGCCATGCTGGGTTAGTTCTCCTCAAATTTGTTTGGGGACAGCGATCGCCTAGGATGTTAATCGGCAAATTTGGCGCGACACCGAAACACGGAACAATGTGCTAGAAGGAAGATGAGTTCGCACTATATCTGAACAAGATGGCAAAGAAAGAATATTTTTTATATGGTGGTTTATTCTTGGCTGGGGCGATTTTGACGCCAGCGGCAGTTGGTTTATTCGGTCAAGGCGATCGCCCCGCTGAAACAACGGAAACAGCCGCTAATGAAACCTTTGGCAATGGCGACTCCGAGCCAAGTTTTATGACCGACGAACCAACCACGGCCACCTTTGCCGAAAACGACAGTCGCGAACAGATCCTCAAAGATTACGAAACGGTCTCCCCCGAAGCACTCCGCAACATTCCGACGGCGATTCCCCAGTACGCCACCAACCAGCCTTCTGTGCCGCCCTATCCCAACTATTGGGCGAATATCAGAATTCCAAACTTCGCCAGTCCGCCCCTAAACCCCAATCCCAGTGCGGGTCAACCCAGTGGACAAACAGCAGGCGATCGCCCTCTTAGCAATGTCGCCAGCGTACCGACCCTCGACTCGCAAACACCCCCAGACTCTTTTCAGCCTGACCCGGCAACGTCCGCCCAGGAGAATCCTAATTTCCAGGGCCAAGACACGATCCAAGCCCCAAGCTCTGTCAATCTCCGGGATTTTGTGAACTCCGCTCCGGCCCGGGATCTTACACTGCCCTAGCTTGCAGAAAATCACGCACAATTTGCAAGATTTGCGCGGAACTGGTGCCATCTCCAAAGGGATTTACCGCATTGGCCATTTGCTCATACTTTTCTTGGTTTGTGAGCAAGAGTTGGGTCGCTTGGAAAATATTGTCCTGGGCGGTACCAATCAATTGGGCCGTACCGGCGGTGATCGCCTCTGGCCGTTCGGTATTTTCTCGCAAAACTAACACCGGCTTACCCAAGCTCGGTGCTTCCTCCTGGAGCCCCCCAGAATCCGTGAGTACCAGATAACTCCGTTGCATCGCCCCGACTAACTGCGGGTAATCTAGGGGTTCGGTGAGAAAAATTTGGGGATGTTGGCCCAGGATTTGCTGAATTGGCTCCCGGACGGTGGGGTTGCGGTGCATCGGTAATAAAATCGCCACATCTGGAAACGCCGTAACAATTTTATGTAACCCCTGCAAAATGTCCTGGAGCGGTTCACCCCAATTTTCCCGACGGTGCACCGTCGAAAGAATCACCCGTTGCCGCTCCCAATCTAAACCAGGAATCTCACAGGGGGGATTTGCCGCCGCGACGGCTAAAAGGGCATCAATCACCGTATTTCCTGTGCAATAGGTGCCCCCTAAAATGTCTGCTTTTTTCAGGTTGGCGATCGCCTGGGGAGTCGGTGCAAAATGCAACTGGGCAATCTGAGAAATTAGGCGTCGGTTGGCTTCCTCTGGGAAAGGATTCATTAAATTATCCGTTCGTAAGCCCGCTTCCACATGGCCCACCGGAATCTGCTGATAAAACGCCGCTAAAGCTGCCGCAAACGCTGTTGTTGTGTCCCCTTGCACCAGCACCATATCCGGGGATAACTTTTGGTAAATCGCCTGTAAACCCGCCAAGCTCCGGCAGGTAATGTCTGATAAGGTTTGTCCCGGTTGCATAATTTCGAGATCATCATCGGCCCGTAGATCAAACCACTGCATCACCTGATCAACCATTTCCCGGTGCTGCCCCGTCAAAATCACATGGGTTTTAAAATCAGACTGCTGGCGAAATTGCCGGATCACAGGCGCGAGCTTAATCGCTTCCGGGCGGGTACCAAGAGTGATACAAACTGAGGGCATAAAACACTCACCAAAAGATCTTATCCATTCTACAGATTCCCTTGCCAGTCACGAAAAAACCCGGCAAATTACCGGGTAGATACAAGCATCTTTTTTTAGATCACTATGAACTTTGGAAAACTCTAATCAACGAGGCAGTGTACAGGTGTGCCTCTAACTAACTTCACAGGTTAAAGGGCAGGCTGCAAAAATAGAATCCGATGCGACCTCTGCATTTCCATGGAGCCAAGTTAACCAAGTCACCTCTTGGGGGTGAACTCCCTTGGCGGTTAGCATTGCCGCTGCGACCAAAATGCCCATCAAGGTGCCGCCAATAATCGTTCCGGCAACAACGAGCACTGCACTAACCGGCAAAATAGACTGGAGCACAATGGCCATGAGCGAACCAATGGTCATCATTAAAACAACGATTGGAAAACCGACAACCAAAAGGCAAACCAGTAGCGTAAAACTCCAGATCAAAAAGCTTTTTAATAGTACAGATAGGTAAGCTGAATCCCAACTGCGCGTCGATGAGTAGTCCATAATCTGTCCCCTCCCAGGGATATGTTTAGTTGTCAAAAAACTTAAATGGAAGCATCAATATTTCTGGGTGTTGATGCCCTTCGATAGTAAATAGTATAAACAGGAATTGGGTAAAAATGAGAATCCCTTTACATAAATTAATTTCTAAAGCTTTTTTTTATGGTAGAAATTCAAGGAAAAATATCGAAACCACTGATTATTCAAGTCTTTTGCTCCCTCTAGGTCATTAGAAATAGTTATTTATACTCAGGTAATAAAAAGCCGTTTCTGGGCTGCTATTAAACGCTTTTTTGTCGTCAAAACTTTGCCCTAGCACCTGAGATTCTGTTACATTAATTCACATCAAGTCATGGGTATTTATGCTCGGTTTAAAAGAGATTGTTTCCTCCTTGGGGACTGCCCCAGAAAACAGTAGAAATGTTGTGACAAAAGATCCCTAGATAGAGCTGGAGATTGTGTTGGTGGCAAATCGTTAAAGATGAAGGGCGCGATCTTTGATTTTTGGGTCAGGATAAAGGCGATCGCCTGCAGCATTTCCCCTTTAGCAGAGCGAAGATTTCAAGTTACCATAGGGAAAGTCAGCCAATAAATTTAGGCAAAATTCCCCGGTTAAACCCACACAACACCAGGGTGTCCCCTCATTTTCAGTCCCCTCCATTGCGGAAAGATACCTATGAGTGATTCCATGCCTCCGAACCGTTCTGCGGGCTCCCGTCCTCCCGTTCCCCCTGCCAGCGAGGCAACCCAAATTATCTCTGCACGGCCCCAACCTGCTGTTTCGGTGGATGAAACACAAATTGTGATGCCCCAACAGCGGCGTCCCCAGCCCACGGCCCAACCCCAACAACGTCGCCCGGCCTCCCCACCTCCGCCACCGCCGCTGCAACGGATGCCGCCCCCACCGCCTTTACCTACGCCACCTCGACAATATTTAGGGGCCAATGCCGAACGAATTCCCCAACGGGGGCCAGGGCAACCGAGTTTAAAGGAACTGGTTACCAGGGCTCACAAAGAAGGATTTTCTGATGTGCACCTTGGGGTCGGGGAGGTGCCTCGGTATCGTGATCGGGGGGAAATGGTGATCACTGAATATCCGGTGACTGACCAAGATACGTTTTATGCTTGGCTGCATGAAGTGCTTAAGCCACAGGAAATCCAACGCTTTAAGGACACCCTTGATTTTGATGGTGCAACCCAATACGAATTCGCGCGGGTGCGGATCAATATTTTTGATTCTCTAAATGGCCCCTCGTTGGTCTTGCGTTTGATTCCGCTCAAAATCTTGACCATGGAACAGTTGCGCCTACCACCCATCTTTAAGAATATTTCTGATGCAGAAAAAGGCCTCGTTCTGGTTACAGGGCCAACGGGTTCGGGTAAATCCACAACCATGGCGGCAATGGTGGACTACATCAACAAAACCCACCCAAAGAACATCATCACCATTGAAGATCCGATTGAATTTGTCCACCAAAGTCGAAAATCTCTAATCAAGCACCGGGAAGTGGGGATGCACACCCTAAAGTTTGATAATGCGCTCAAAGCGGCCCTCCGGGAAGATCCAGACATCATCCTGGTTGGGGAAATGCGGGATAAAGAAACGGTTAATACGGCCCTCAAAGCAGCGCAAACGGGGCACCTTGTCATGGGAACGCTCCATACCAACAGTGCGATTAAAACCATTGAACGGATTCTTAATCTCTACAGTGCAGATGAGCAGAATGCGATGAAGGTGGCGATCGCCGAATCCTTGGTTTCTGTTATCGCCCAAGGGCTATGCCGTACCACCGATGGAAAGCGGGCGGCTTACCATGACATTTTGGTGAATACCGAAACCATGAAAGATTACATCGTTAGCGGTCAGTACGACAAAATGCTTGAACTGATGCAAAATGGCGAATTTGATGGCATGGTCACCATGAATCAGTCGTTGTTTAACCTCTACCAAGAAGGTCGGATTACAGAGGAAATCGCCCTAGAAAAATCGCCGACGCCCAACGAAATGGCGATGATGCTCCGGGGACGGATCTAGGCAGAGACCCGTTTCTTGGTAAGCTTGTAACGAATTGTAACGATCAAGAAGTTATGTCCGATTCTCATTCCCTCTTTTTGGCGGTTGCTGGCCAACCCTTTCCTTTATACTTTACCCTCGTTTACGTGGTGGGCTTTGTGGCAGCAGTATCCATTGGTCTGATCGCCTTTTTTAATTCCAAGCGGCCTTCGGGTTGGGAAGATGCCAAACGCCCGGATCTGATTCCAGATTTGCAGAAAAAAGAGTCCCAGGATCAGTCTTAGTCGGTTCCGCCGCTGGGTTTAAAGTCGGGGCCAAGGATTTCTTCCATGTCTGGATGGTCCTCTGGCTCTGGAGGAAAATCAAATTCGGCGATCGCCTCAATGTCAGAGGGGTCGCGGGTGATCTTGACCTGTTGGAGGCGGGGGCCATCAATACCCATCACTTGAAATTTCAGGTCTTCAAAGTGAAAGACTTCACCCGTTTCTGGGATTTTTTGCCATTGGTAGAGCAAAAAGCCACTGAGGGTTTGGTAATCGTCGGTGTAGGGCAATTCGATACTTAGCAGATCATTGAGTTCTTCGAGATCAATTTGGGCATCGACCAGGAAAGTCTGTCGATCTAAAGCTTTGAAATGGAGCGGCGCATTGGGATGACTGTCGAGTTCATCGCCAATAATTTCATTAATAATATCTTTGAGGGTGACAAGCCCAGCGGTACCCCCAAATTCGTCTACTACCATGACCATCGGTTGTTTGGTGCGCTGCATTTTCGGCAAGAGGTCGGCGATCGGGGTACCCTCTGCGACGAAGGGAATAGGCTTTACCCAGCGATTAATGGCCGTATTGAGATTCATCCCCCCGGCAGCTAGGGGTTTGGCAAAATCCCGGAAGCGCACAAAACCGACAATGTCATCGATGGATTCTCCATAAACAGGATAGGCGGAGTGATTGGTCTGGCTGACTTTTTGCAACAGTTTGCCGAGGGTCGCGCCGTTGGCGATCGCATGGATTTTGGTGCGGGGCGTCATGATTTCTTCGGCAACCACATCACCAAATTCAATAACATTACTTAAAAGCTCCCGTTCCTCCGCCTCTAGGCCCATGGATTCTTGTTCGGTGGTGATAATTAGTTGGAGTTCCTCTGGTGTCAGTCGGTCATACCAAAGCCCCTGCTGAATCGGCGCAATGCCCCCAAGGCGCAACAGGAGACGGTTAGATTGATTCAAGATCCAAATAAACGGTTTAAAAATTCGGGCGATCGCCAAACTGGGAGGGGCCAACCAGCGGGCCATTTCTTCGGCATGGGAGAGGGCCAAGGATTTAGGACAGAGTTCCCCCAAGACGATCTGCAAATAAGCAATTAAGAAAAAAGCAAAAGGGATCGAAATAGAAACAGCAAAGGGTTGAATCCAGTCGTCGGGGAGAGGCAATCCCACCAAAAATTGAGCAATAACTGTCGCCATGGTATCTTCCCCAATCCAGCCCAGGGCCAAACTAGAGAGGGTAATCCCCAACTGGGTCGTCGAGAGGAGGCGTTCCAAACGGGACTGGAGGGCTTGCACCATCTTGGCCTGGAGATCCCCCTCCGCAATTAGTTGACTAATGCGCGATCGCCGCACCGAGACAATCGAAAATTCTGCGGTCACAAAAAAAGCATTAATTGCGATCAGCAACAACACAGACAATAATCGGACTAAAATTTCACCGCTCGATAACATGGAATTGCGCTATAACCCTTGCAGGCGTACTGTTTCTACCTAACGTATCACTGGAATCTGAGAAAGTTCTAGGGAAATTTCCCGGTCTGGATAGTCCTGAAGTTGGAGCGACAGGGTTTGCGTCTCATCCAGGATCACCGCCGGAATCCGAATGGTGCCAGCATACTTTTGCCGATTTGCAGGGATTTCGTTGGGGAGACCGTCCATTTGGGTACTTAACAATCGTCCCGTTTCGGTTTTAATTTCAAGGAAGTTATACAAAAAATTCACCGCTTCCTGGCCATTATTTTGCAGATTTATTTCCATAAGCCAATCGTTACCAGAAAGTTGGCCGCTTACAATTTCTAAAGTGACATCGTCTGCACTGGTGCTGAGGGGAAAGGTTTTTTGGTCGGCGGGATCTGCAGGTTGTTCCTCAATAAAGGCGTCCTTTTGCGGTGTTGCTGCCGGGGTGGCCTTTTGGAGTTCCTTTTCTTGGGCCTGGATCTGATCATAAACAGACACAATAATTGATCGCTCGGACACAAATTCTAAATTTTCGGCGGGATCTGCTTCGCTATTGTCTGGCTGACGGCTACGAATCAGTTGCTGACTCGGATTTCCTTCGGGCTGCTTGACACCTTTTAGGGCTTCGTAACCGACGGTAAAGCCATAGAGGGCACTCACGGTTCCAGCACCAAACATCGCCAGTAGGAGCAGGAAAGTAAAAGCCAGGGTCGTTTGAAACTTCATGGGCGATCGCCGAGGGAACAGTTAAGGAAAAGAAGAAATTGTACTATGATAGCCTGTGGGCAAAATCGCCCCAACAAATTTGCCAGGGTTGGCCGAGCGGTTTAGGCAACGAACTCATAATTCGTCCCAGGCAGGTTCAACTCCTGCACCCTGGACTTTCAGATAAGTTTTCGAGCTTCAAATTTGCAAATTTAAGGTTGCGAAAAAAACGCCCCAGAGGCGATCGCCTTTCGTTTGGGAGCATTGCCGCTTGGGTGAATGTTATTGCGCCCTAATAACCCATGTTGTAGTCGAAGGCAGCTTCCGTTTGCAGGGAAGAGTTAAACGGATTCGGCAAATCTTGGGTGCGCAGCACCGGGTCACTGTCTACCTGTTGCAACAAAATATCCCGGTAAAGAATATCGATTTTCTTGATATCTCGTTTTGCCCGTTGTTCAGGATAGCCTGCCCCATTCAAGCCAAAGGGAGAAACACCAAAATAATCATTGAGTACTTGGCCCGTGCTAAAGCTCGCAAAGGTATCCTGCAACTCGTAGTAGAGGGCGCGGGTAAATACATCATTTGTATGTTCTGGGTAAGTGGGGTATCTTCCCTCTAGATACGTTTGGGCGATCGCCCCTTGGCCAATTCCCTGTACCGCCGCACCTACCACAAAAACTGTGGTTAAATGATGAAACCATTTTTTCATGGCATTACATCCATAAGTCAAATCTTTACCAGCATCTTTGCTCACAAAACCCAATTGGTCAAGTTTTCTCTGTACTGAACTTCATATACAACCATGCCTGCCCTTTCTGACCTCCTGACCGCTGATCAAGCCACCCTCAGACCAACACTCCTCAATCAAATCGCCACAGATGCGTATAAAGAAGGCGACTTCACCCTCTCTTCTGGACAAAAAAGCACCTACTATATCAACGGTAAATTAGTCACCCTCACCCCAATGGGAGCGCTCCTTATCGGTCGTCTGATCCTTGCCCAGCTCGATCAAGACGTTGCTGCTGTCGCTGGTTTAACCCTAGGGGCTGACCCGATTGTTAGCGCCGTCAGTGTTGTGTCAGCCTACGAAAATTGTCCCATTCCGGCTCTGATTATTCGCAAAAAAGCAAAGGGCCACGGCACCCAAGCCTATATCGAAGGGCCATCCCTTACCCCAGGCGCGAAAGTGGTTGTCCTTGAAGATGTTGTGACCACGGGACAGTCCGCCGCCCAAGCCGTTGAGCGTCTCCGGGATGCCGGTTACCAAGTAGAAGAAATTATTGCCCTTGTTGACCGTCAGCAGGGAGGGGCCGAATTTTACGCTAGCCAAAATCTCAAATTTTCTAGCTTGTTTACGATCACCGAAGTACAAGCCGCCTACCGCGCTTTAAATGCTTAGTCCCAGACATTGAATCTAATCAAAGTCCTCACTCAATCTGGTGGGGACTTTCGGAATTAGCCCCTGCGTAATGTTTGGTAAATGCTCCCTTGGCTAGGTTGGTGCGGCAGTGCTATGACTGAGGCAAGTGGCCATGGTGGAGCTTAGGATAATGGCGAATCGCTACCCGACACAGATCAACGCCCTTTGGATCGCTTTTCTTTTGGGAACCTTGTTTCATACGGACTTGGGATTGATGCCTCTGTTCCATGACCAGGCGGTGGAGCATTCCCATGCTGGAGGCAACCTAGATCTCGTTTTCGGGTTTATGCTTTTTTTCTTCACCATCCCCATGGTGTTGATCATTTTGACGACTTTCACCAACAGTAAAGGGTTTCGGCGACTACACTTTTTGGTGACTGTATTATATTCAGTGCTAAATGTGGGCCATTTGATCGCAGACATTGTGGTGCAAGCTCCCTGGTATCAGCTTGTGTTGATGACGTTACTCTTAGGAATTGGTCTTTTATTGAATTTGGTGTCGTACCAGTGGCTCCAAAAACGTTACCATCGGATCAGAAAAACAATTCCTGCCGCCTAGGGTTTTTGTGTTGTGAGCGGCGATTGTGCAGTGTAATCAATGAAAATTTTATGTATTCACGGCCTCAGCCGGACGCCCTTTTCTCTCCTGGGGTTGGCTCAATATTTGGAGCGCCATGGTTGGGCAACGGAGCAGTTTGGCTATTTTGCGGCTACGGAAAGTTTTGAGCAGATTGTCGTGCGGCTCCGCCAAAAAATTCAGGCGATCGCCAAAACCGGAAAATACAGTATCGTGGCCCATTCCTTGGGAGGAGTCCTGACGCGGGCTGCCCTCACTTGCCCGAAAACCCCAGACCCAGAACATGTAGTGATGTTGGGCACCCCGAACCAACCACCTCGTTTAGCGGCTTGGGCTTGGCAATTGCCTCCTTTTCGCTGGTGGACAGGCCAATGTGGGTTTAATTTAACAGATCCGGCTTTTTACAAGGCTCTCCCCAATTTAGATGCACCCTACACGGTAATTGCTGGCGTCGGTGGCCCCAGGGGGAGCTTAAGTCCCTTTGGCGAAGAATTTAATGATGGCATTGTTGCCCTAGAAGAAACACGCCTTTCTCCAGCAGATCCTGTGATCCAATTACCAGTACTGCACACTTTTATGATGAATCACCTGTCTCTCCAGCGGACAGTCCGCGATATTTTGCGCCCACACTCTCCCATGTTCTGGTAAAGGTCATAAAAAAAGACGCACTCCGGTGCGCCTCAGAAGATTAACAGTCAATTTTTAAACCCAATGTTTAGAAATGACTGAATCATTATTGGAATGCTGTCGTGATCCGTTTCATCGCTTCGAGCACATTTTCGCGACTATTGAAAGCAGAGATCCGGAAATAGCCTTCCCCAGCGGCCCCAAAACCAGATCCTGGGGTGCCGACCACATTGCAGTTGATCAAGAGCTTGTCAAAAAAGTCCCAACTCGATAAACCAGCAGGGGTTTTAACCCAGACATAGGGCGCATTCACGCCGCCATAGACATCAAAACCAACCGCTTGGAGTTCCCGGCGAATAATGGCCGCATTTTCCAAGTAAAAATCGATCAGTGTTTTGATTTGGGCTTGACCCGCTTCGGAATAAACGGCCTCTGCCCCCCGTTGGACGATGTAAGAAACGCCGTTAAATTTGGTGGACTGACGGCGGTTCCAGAGGCTCCAGAGTTGCACGGCTTGGCCATTGCTCGCAGTAACGGTCAGATTTTTCGGCACAACGGTAAAGGCACACCGAGTCCCCGTAAAGCCTGCATTTTTAGAGAAAGAACGGAATTCGATGGCGCAATCCTTCGCTCCTTCTAGTTCGTAGATCGAGTGGGGTAGGCTTTCGTCGGTAATGAACGCTTCATAGGCAGCGTCAAAGAAAATAATTGAACCATTGGCCTTGGCATAATCCACCCAAGCTTGGAGCTGTTCTTTCGTCGCCGTTGCCCCGGTGGGATTATTGGGAAAACAGAGATAAATCAGATCGACTTTTTCTGTGGGGATTTGGGCGACAAAGTCATTGTCAGCGGTGATGGGGATGTAGGTCAGGCCACCATATTTACCGGACTCGTCGGCTTCCCCGGTATGTCCTGCCATCACGTTAGTATCAACGTAAACGGGATAAACGGGGTCAGTGACGGCAATAGTGTTGTCTTTGCCAAAGATATCAAGGATGTTCCCGGTATCGCATTTGGCACCATCAGACACAAAAATTTCAGAGGCGTCAATGTCACAACCGCGGGCCTGGAAGTCGTGGGCAGCGATTTTTTCCCGTAGCCAAGCATAGCCTTGTTCAGGGCCATAGCCTTTAAAGTTGGCGCGATCGCCCATGTCGTCAATGGCCTTTGCCATCGCTTCTCGACAGGCAGCGGGTAATGGTTCGGTGACATCACCAATCCCTAGTTTGATAATGGGCGCATTGGGGTTTTCTGCTAGAAACCCATTCACTCGCCGGGCAATTTCGGGAAAGAGATAACCTGCTTTAAGTTTGAGGTAATTTTCGTTAATTCTAACCATAGAAAAATCAGGGGCAAAAGACCGTAAGACAGCTTAACCTATCATCCCATGCCCCAGGGAAGCCGCTAGATCTTTTTGGGGTGAAGAGGCCGGAAAAATTATCCATCGCTACTCACCTGGCTAATCCATCGCACCGGGTTACAAAAATCGAAACGCCATCCCATCACGGCACAAATTCTGCAACCCTAGGGATAGATCTTGATCCAAAGGCGATCGCCACCTCGGTTTCCTGGACTAACAAGGACATTCTGTTATTTTTGAGAAGGATTATCAACCGTTGATTTTTAGGTGAAATCCCTGACTTGCCAAAATACTTCTACGTTCTTCGTTTCTGGCCTAAATGCCCTTAATTTTGCTGAGATTATCTTTTTGTTAAAGGTATACAAAGCGCCTTTTTTTGAATAAACTGGACTTATTGGTCAAAAAAATATTCTTTTTCAATCTTTTAAACGGTAGTGATCATCACAAGAGATACTGCTGCCATGGGCAAAAACGTCTATCCCTGGGTGGAGTTAACCCCACCGAACTTGATTTTATTCGCGCGAAAAGATACACTATAGAAAGTGAAAAGTCTTAACTGATGGGCGTCTCCCTGTACCTCTACTGCAATAGAGGTCTTATTTTTGAGAGATGTTTTCCCCGCAAGGGCCACCCTTATCGCATTGAATAACATATTGCAACGACACTATATTTTTAATTGAGTCTGTCGATATTCCAAGTTCGGTAATCCCGCATCTTTTCCCCTTTTCAATCTCTTGGTCAATCAAGGAGAATTAAGTATAAAACGCCGATGAATTCACCATCCCTGAGATTTTAATGAATCGTTGAACCTTTTTCGATTGTTGCCCGTCTAAAGTAGTGAGGGCTCAATTAAAAATTATAAAGCGTAAGAAAGTTAAGGGGTATGTCGTTTATTTTTTAGAAAAATTCTTTGTGTTCTAGATTGTGACCTACATGATGATTGTTTTGTAAAGTATCTGCCCCCCTGGGCCGCACCATATAGTTCTTCGTTCTTTAGATTTAAGGAGTTAAAGCGTAAATGCCTAAAGTAAATCTTCAACAAGCCCCCAATAACGGCAAAAGTTCTGCGGATATGGTGCGTACCTATCTCCGGGAAATCGGTCGGGTGCCCTTGTTAACCCACGAAGAAGAAATTGTCTATGGGAAACAGGTCCAGCGCCTGATGGCCCTCCAGGAAAAACGCCAAACCCTAGAAGAATCCCTTGATCGCGAAGCAACCCGTGAAGAATGGGCCGAGGCCGCTCAACTGACACCGAAGCAACTCCAACGGGATCTCCAAATCGGGGAACGGGCAAAGCGCAAGATGATTGAGGCAAATCTCCGGCTTGTGGTGGCGATCGCCAAGAAATATCAAAAGCGCAACCTAGAATTCTTAGATTTGATCCAAGAAGGCAGCCTTGGTTTAGAGCGGGGGGTCGAGAAGTTTGACCCCACAAAAGGCTATAAGTTCTCCACCTATGCCTACTGGTGGATTCGCCAGGCGATCACCCGGGCGATCGCCCAACAGGGTCGCACGATTCGACTCCCGATCCACATTACCGAAAAGCTCAACAAAATTAAGAAAACCCAGCGGCAACTGGCCCAAGACCTAGGCCGGGCGGCCACCATCGCTGAAATCGCCGAAGCCCTCGAATTAGAGCCGGCCCAAATCCGTGAATATTTCCGTGTTTCCCGGCACCCAATCTCCCTCGATGTCCGGGTTGGCGATAATCAAGATACCGAGTTAATGGATTTACTTGAAGACAGCGGCGAATCCCCCGACAACAACGTCACCTATGAGTTGCTCAAACAGGATTTGCGTGACCTAATCGCGGATTTGACCCCCCAGCAACAGGAAGTGATTATTCTGCGCTTTGGCCTGAACGATGGCAAAGAACTATCCCTGGCAAAAATTGGCAAGCGAATGAATCTCAGTCGGGAACGGGTACGTCAGCTAGAACGCCAGGCTTTGAATCATCTGCGGCGCCGGCGATCGCAAATTCGTGAATATCTGGTTGCCAGCTAAATTTTTCAACTTTTCACCATGACTTAGGCATTCTGAGATGGGGCATTCTCCCCATCTTTTTTTTGTCCATCTGGACGGCTAATAAAAAAGATTTTTAATATTGTTGACTTAATTTATCAACTAAGGGTATTCTAAAGATGGTGTTTTTCTCTCAAGGATGTACAGGGTGGGTGGTCCCACCTTTTTTATTGCCAAAAATGCCAGCACACAGCACTGGTAGGCACGCTTGCAAAGGCAATGGATGATTTTCTAGGCAACAATAGACAAAGATTCGAGGGCAATGCAGGGGGTATAACAAGAACCCTGCCAGCGGCGATCGCCTCCCACTTGAATAACTTGTTTGAGGGCCTCATAGACGTTGCCAGTGACCATCGTATCCTTAATCCGTCCGGTGATCTGCCCTTGTCGTACCTGGTAGCCCAGGTCAATATTGACGGAAAAGTCTCCTGAAAGGTCTGCGTCTCCTCCCAAGATTTGATCGACGACAATTGCTGTATCTAATTGCGAAATAGTTGTGTTAAGACTGCCTACGCCAGGGGCAACAATCAAATTAACGAGCTGTGGGGTTGGATAGCGCCCGAGGCTGGCCCGAAATCCGTTGCCTGTCGGTCGAATCCCAAGGCTCCGACTTGTTTGGCGATCGCCGTAGATGTCTTGGGCAGAACCTTCCCGCACCAGGGACAAAGAGCGGGTCAGGGTGCCTTCGTCATCAAAGTGGCAAATGTAGGGTTTGGCGGTGGGGTCTTGGTAGAGGCTGATCTGGGATGAGACGACCCATTGGCCAAGGGCTTGGCTCCAAGGAGAAGACTTTTCGAGGATATTTTTCCCATTGAGGGCGGCGGCAACCGTTGACCACAGTAGGGGCGCAGCATTACTGGTGAAAATTACTGGTATTTTGCCTGTGGTGGCCGGACTATTTTGCTTCGCCCAGTGGAGACGCTCCAGAATCCTTTGTACCGTTGCCTCTGGATCGAGGGAATCCTGGGTAATATCTCCATCATAAATGCCCAAAAAGTCATCCCCCCGCACCCACTCCACCTCTAGGCCATAGCTGAGGGAAATATCGGCGGCAGTGCAATAGAGACCTTCGGAATTGACCAGGAGCGTATGGTTCGATTCGCAGTCGAACACACCGCTACAGAGAATATCGGGATAGTGATCGCGCAGTTGGGCGATCGCCGCTTTGCCTTTCTCGACTAGAGTCTCCACGGCCATGGCAGAGCCAATGGGAGGATTGATATCGCGGCGCGGCTCACAGACTTCTAGGGGCGTCGGTTCCTGGAGTTGGCTCAAGGCGATCGCCTTTTCTACTAATAGTTGTGGTGCGACATGACCATAGGCCACCGCGAGCCCAGGCCGCCCTTGGTACCAAAGCCGCAGTGCCGTACCGATGGATTCAGCCGTTTCTAATTGTTTGAGACGATTCGCCTCAAAGGTGACGGGGTGGGAAACGGAACTTCCCTGGTAAACTTCCGCAAACTCGGCTCCTTGCTGGCGCGCCAGATCCAGGAGCTGCTGGGCAAAATCGCTCATAAAATTTTCCTACCGATACCCTACAAACTGTAAATAACGCCACTTAGCGGAAACTTTCGATTCAATCCTAATGTCCCTAAAAGACTTTCGCCTCAGGCAAAATGAGCATCGCATCTCCAAAGGAATAGAAACGATATTCCTGGGCGATCGCCGCCTGGTAAACGTCGAGCAATCTTTCGCGCCCAATCAACGCACTAACTAGCATCAGCAAGCTCGATTTTGGTAAATGGAAATTTGTGATCAGCCCATCCACCACCTGCCACTCGTAACCCGGATAGATAAATAAATTGGTTTGTCCCTGGAAAGACTGTAATTCCCTAGGAGAAGCGGCGGCCATTCCCTCTAGCGATCGCACAACCGTTGTCCCGACCGCAATGACCCGACCACCCTTTGCTTTCGTTTCCCGGATTTTTTTCACTGTTTCCTCCGGCACGTCAATCCACTCATAGTGCATATCATGGGCGGTGATATCTTCTACTTCCACCGGGCGGAATGTGCCAACCCCCACATGGAGGGTCACAAAGGTTTTTTCAATGCCTTTTGCTTCTAGTGCTGCAAATACCTCCGGCGTAAAATGTAGCCCTGCTGTCGGTGCCGCCACAGCTCCAGGGGTATCAGCATAAATCGTTTGGTACTGGTCGGGTTTCGCCTCAGAATCTGTCACATAGGGAGGAAAAGGTATTTCTCCAAAATCGTCTAACACAGACCAAAGGGTTTGGTTTGGCCGCAACTGAAATTCGAGTAAGCGCCCCCCTGTCTCTGGGTCTCGATCAACCACCGTTGCTTTCAGGGTTTGGCTCAAATCATGGGGCGCAGTGAATAAAATTTCTGACCCTAGGGTAAAACGTTTCCCCGGTTTCACTAAAGCCAGCCAAGTATCCGCTGAACGTTCTTCCAAGAGGAGGACTTCTACCGGAGCGCCCGTTGTCTTACGGCCATGGAGCCGTGCCGGGATCACTTTCGTATTGTTCATCACCAACAAGTCATTGGGCTGTAGCCAATCAACCAGGTGGTAAAAATGCTGATGCTGGATGCTATCGGCAGAATCAAGCACTAACAGACGGGAACGATCACGGGGAGTGATAGGGGTTTGGGCAATGCGTTCCGGCGGCAGGTCGTAGTCATAACTTGAGAGGCTTTGGTCTGGGTTCATAGCTCACTGAAGCGAATAAAAATCTCCGATTTGACACTCCCCTGCCTAAAGGCGAGGGGATTCTTTGCTCAACGACTCAACTTGCCCTGACAGAACGGATTCAGCCAGAGTAGTGGTCAAATCTCCCAAAGCGTACATTCCGGTGTGCCCCACCGTACTCAATCCTAAACGCAAGATGTTTATCGCCGCATTGTGGTCACGGTCTAGCTCACAGCCACACTCACAAACATGAGTCCGTACTGAAAGAGACTTCTGCACCGTTTGACCACAGGCGCTACAGTTCTGGCTGGTGTAGTGGGGTGGCACAGCAATGGTAATCTTCCCAAACACCTTGCCGAAATACTCTAGCCACACCCGAAACTGATACCAACTTGCATCGTTAATCGATTTCGCTAGGCAATGGTTTTTCACTAGATTTTTCACCCGTAAGTCTTCATAGGCCACTACATCGTTAGATGAGATTACGCACCGTGCCAAATTCACAGCATGGTCTTTACGCTGCCTACTTATCTTCAGGTGGACTCTTCCTAGTTTATTGATTGCCTTGCGTCGATTATGACCCCCCTTCTGCTTGCGAGAAACAAGACGATGCGCTCGTTTGAGACGCTGCTCCCCTTTGCGCAAAAAGCGAGGATTTTCCACGGCAAAGCCATTGGAGTCGGTGTAGAACTCTTTTAAGCCTACATCTAACCCAATCGCTTTTCCTGATGGCATTACTGATTCCTGACGGTCTACACTTACCGGAAACTGAGCATAGTAGCCATCGGCACGGCGCACTAATCGCACCCGCTTAATTTGCTCTGGTTGGTAAAAGTTCAGGTCACGGCTTCCCAAGAGTTTCAATCGACCAATCTTATTTTTGTCAGTGAAGACGATGTATTTACGATTGTCCTCCAGTTTCCACCCCGTGGTTTTGTATTCCACAGAGCGACAGTTCTTTTGGAATTTGGGATAACCCTTTTTGCCTAAAACTTTCTTCTTGCAGGCTTCGACGTGAGCGCTCAGCCGAACGTCTTCGTAGAAACGACTAATGGCTGACCAAGCCCGTTCAGCAGCAGATTGTCTAGCCTGAGAGTTTAAGTCATTGGCAAAAGGAAACTCCTTGGCCAATACTGCGCATTGTTTATTGAGGTCGTACTTCGTGACATTGGGATTATCCATCCAATAGCGGATCGACTTATTCCGGATGAACTGAGTTGTCCGAATAGCCTCGTCAATGGCGCTGTATTGAGCAGGTTTACCTTTGACTTTAAACTCAAGAATCAGCATTGGTTCAAATGTTCTGGTGTTTATACTGGATATTTTAGAATAAAACAGAAGGTGTGGCTTGCTTCTTTCCTTTGGTCAGACTTCGGCGAGCTCAGTCGAGTCGTCGCTCGGCTTATATCCCCGCTCTAAAAGAGGCAGGGTTTTACGCCGACTTTCCGATAATGAACACAACTTTGAGGACGGCACAGCAAAATTTTTTTATTCCAACTATACCGACACAAGTGCAATGGTTGAATCTAGCTTACATTACCCTATTTTTGGTGCTGAAATTCCCTGTCCCCATTGTCGTCAAATGATTCCAGCTTTAACTTTGACGGATAGTTATCTCTGCGATCGCCATGGTGCTTTTGAAGCAGATCCAGAAACAGAAACCTTAGTCCATCTCCAGTCCAGTCGCCAATGGAAACGCTGGGAAGAAAAATGGTACCGTCAACATACCCATCCTGACGGCATTCGCTTTGAGATCCATGAAGCCCTCGATCGCCTTTACACCCAGGGGTTACGAGCCACAAAAATTACCATCGCCCAACGCTACCAAACCTTAATGCGGCGCACCCTCGATTTTAAATCGACCCCTGGACGGGGAGACATAACCCCAACGGACTATGCGGCCACCCCTTTAGTGCCCCACCTATACGGCCTCCCCGTGTTTTTTCATGATGCTGGCGATCGCCAAGACCGCTGGCAGATTGTCAACTTCGAGCTTGAAACCGAACCCGGCTCCCCCCGGCGTTATCCCTACCATTACCTGAGCCGAGAATAATCCCCATCAAACCCTTATTTTTGACCGGATTCTAGACCCTGAGGCATCAGCTCACTCAAATCAAACTTTTTCAACTGATTGGCAAATTGGGGCAAAATTTCGAGACAAAAGGCTTCCGCTGCCTTGGAGCGATAACGGTTTGGATTGACGATCACACTTAAAATACGCCGCACTTCCACATCTTCAATGCGCGCCCGGTGCAGCACACCCATCCGCAGTTCTTTCTCAATGGCCGTCACTGAGACAAAGGAAGCCCCTAGACCCGATTGCACAGCATTTTTAATCGCCTCGATGGAATTAAGTTCCATTTCAATCTTGAGCCGTTTGGTATCGATATCGCAGCGGGTTAAGACCTGATCAATAACCTTGCGGATCGTCGATTGGGAATCGAGGGCGATGAATTTCAGTTTGTACAAATCATCTCGATAAATAGTTTCTGCCTTGGCGAGGGGATGACTCACGGGCAAAATCAGGGACAGTTCATCCTCGGCATAGGGCACGATTTTCAACGTATCTTGCAACTCCGAAGGAACTTCGCCGCCAATGATTGCGAGATCCACTTGACCGTTAGCCACTCCCCAGGAGGTGCGTCGCGTCGAATGTACTTGTAACTGGACTGCCACATCGGGGTATTTCTGCCGAAAGCAACCAATCATCCGGGGAATGAGGTAGGTACCCGTGGTTTGGGAGGCACCGACAATCAGGGTGCCCCCCTGGAGATTTTGTAAATCTTCGATGGCCCGACAAGTTTCTTGGCAGAGGGTAATAATTTTTTCGCCGTAATCGAGGAGAAGATAGCCGGCTTCGGTGAGTTGGGCGCGCCGTCCACCCCGGTCAAAGAGGGGGACATTGAGCTGTTTTTCGAGATTTTGTACCTGGAGGCTGACGGCAGGTTGGGAGACGTAGAGACTATCTGCTGCCCGTTTAAAGCTTCCTTCGGTGGAGATGGCTTTGAGGATACGGAGTTGATCCAGGGTAAATGGAATGTCAGACATATAGCCTCGGCAAAAAGGGACGACAAAGAGGGATCACGGCTGGTTTTATGATTGACAGTACCATAATAAGGGGATCGTATCTCTTTTCATGGATAATATAGCCTGTACTAATTTTAAGCAAAATACTTCGATCGACGGAATTATGACGGATTTGAGCTGGTTTTCGACAAGTCACTGGATTATGGCGGGTCTTTTGCTTGGTTTTGCGATCGCCCATAGTGGTTTGGCGGCGTTGCGTCCCTGGGGCGAACAAAGAATCGGTTCTCGCCTATACCGGGTGCTCTTTGCTTTGGTGAGTATTCCCTTCGCCACTGGTTTGATTATTTACTTCTTTAACCACCGCTACGATGGCCTAGTGTTGTGGCAAATCCAGGGGGACGCTTGGGTGAAACCGACGGTGTGGTGGTTGTCGGCGATTTCGTTTTTCTTTTTGTATCCTTCGACATTTAACTTGCTCGAAATTGCGGCGGTCAAGCAGCCCCAGGTGCATCTCTACGAAAAAGGGATCATTCGCATCACCCGTCACCCCCAGATGGTCGGTCAGTTGATTTGGTGCGTGGCTCACACCCTCTGGATCGGCAGTTCTTTCACGCTGCTCACCTCCATTGGCTTGATGGCCCACCATATTTTTGCGGTTTGGCATGGCGATCGCCGTCTGAGATCCCGTTATGGGCAGACGTTTCTGGCGGTGAAAGAACGCACCTCGATCATTCCCTTTCTGGCGATTCTCCAGGGACGTCAACAGCTTAAACTAGAAGAATTCCTCAAGCCTGCCTATGTCGGTGTTACAGCCTTTATTGCCCTGCTCTGGTGGGGACACCCCTGGTTGATGGTGATGACGGCTAAAGTGCCCTGGTAACGGAAAAAAAGATGATCCCCAGGACCGATACAGGTAAGATAAGAGACCACAGATAATATTGAGTATGTGAGCGAAAAGAACAGGCAATTATGGTTCTATCAATCACCGAAGCGGATTTTACCCAGACTGTTTTAGAAGCCAATCAACCTGTTTTGGTGAACTTTTGGGCACCCTGGTGTGGTTTGTGTCATTTGCTCCATCCCTTTTTGGTGAAGTTGCAAAAGGAATGGGAAGGACAATTTCTTTTGGTCGATGTTAATGCCGACGATAACCTAAAGCTCGCCAATACCTATCGCCTCAAAACCCTCCCGACTTTGATTTTGTTCAACGATGGCACGATCGTCGAGCGCATCGATAAGTTCCAAAACCGAGATCGCCTTAATGCCCAGCTCGAACAACTCCTCCAGGGCGTGGTGATCCCCTAAATTTTCTATGACTGCCCCCCTCATCGTCATCTGTGGTGCCACCGCGACGGGTAAGTCCGGTTTGGCCCTAAAACTTGCCGAAAAACTGGACACGGTAATTCTTAGCGCCGATTCGCGCCAAATTTACAAAGAATTCGACATCGGTACAGCGAAACCAACCCCTGAAGAGCAGCAGAAAATTCCCCATTACCTGATCGATATTTGTGAACCGACAGAAACACTTACCTTGGCAGAATACCAAGCCCAGGCCCAAGCACTAATCGCGCAATTTCACGCCGAACAGAAATCTGTTTTACTCGTCGGCGGCACTGGCCTTTACATTAAAGCGATTACCAAAGGTTTAAAAATTCCCCGGGTTGCGCCTCAACCGGATCTGCGCCAACAATTTACCGACCTGGGCCAAGCCTATAGCTATCAACTGCTCCAGCAGGTTGACCCAGAAGCTTGTCAGAAAATTCACCCCAATGACCAAGTGCGTACCCTCCGGGCCCTAGAGGTGTTTTATGTCACCGGGGAACCGATTAGTCGCCAACAGGGAGAAAATCCGCCGACTTATCCGATCCTCGAAATTGGTCTCGATTGTGATCCCGACCACCTCGATCAACGGATTCGCCAACGTACCCAGCAGATGATTGACCAAGGCTTTGTTGCTGAGGTTGAACGCTTGGGTAAAAAATACGGTTGGGATCTGCCCCTCCTGAATACCCTGGGTTATGCAGAATTTCGGGATTATGTACGCGGTCAAGGGACATTAGAAGAGGCGATCGCCAACACCGTCCTCCACACCCGCCAATTTGCCAAACGCCAACGCACCTGGTTCCGCGCCAACCCAGATATTCACTGGCTCGATAACACTGCCCCAGATCTCCTTGAGCAAGCCCTTAATCTCATTACTCAACAATAGAGATTTGAAAGATTTTCCACATAAAAAAGCACCCTTTCGCGAGAAAGAATGCTTCAACGAATTTAAGGTTGAAAAATCAGACAAACATTAAGGACGTTCTTCAATTACCTTATCGATCAGGCCATATTCCAACGCTTCCTGGGCTGACATAAAGTAATCCCGATCCGTATCCTTCTCAATTTTTTCGATGGATTGACCTGTGTGGGCTGCCATCAATTCATTGAGTTGATGCTTAATGCGGATAATTTCCTTGGCTTCAATGTCAATATCTGTCGCTTGACGACGACCTTGGATCCCACCGAGGGGTTGGTGGATCATAATCCGGGAGTGGGGCAGGGCCAGGCGCTTCCCTTTCGTGCCCGCAGACAACAAAAACGCCCCCATAGAAGCCGCTAAGCCCACACAAATGGTGACTACTTCCGACTTGATGTGTTTCATCGTGTCGTAAATCGCCAGACCCGCCGTCACCGAGCCACCGGGGGAGTTGATGTAGAGATAGATCGGCTTGCTGGGATCTTCAGAATCGAGGTAAAGCATGATGGCAATAATTTGGTTTGCCAAAGCATCATTGACACCCCGACCGAGGAAAATAATCCGTTCACGGTACAAACGGTCATAGATATTGATCCAGTCAGAATAGGGCTGACCGGGCATTTGATAGGGAACTTTGGGTACACCGATGGGCATGGATTTTGTTTACCTTGATCTGAACAACGGGAAAAAATGGGGTGATTTTAAGCAATCACGAAGGCTACAGAGCCGGTACGGGGGACGGCAAATCCTTCGAACTTTCGAGCACTTTATCGATAATGCCGTATTCGAGGGCCTGCTGGGGTGTCATGTAAAACATCCGGTCAGTGTCCTTTTCGAGTTTTTCGAGGGGTTGACCTGTATATTTAGACATCATTTGCAGGATTGTCCGTTTGTTTTCGATCACTTCCTTCGCCCGAATTTGAATATCGGAAGCTTGGCCCTGGGCTCCTTGGCGCGCTTGGTGGAGAATAATCGTCGAGTGGGGTAGGCTCGCGCGGCAGCCCTTCGTGCCAGCAGCAAGGATCATGGCCGCTGTTCCCATCGCTTGACCGAGGCAAATGGTGTGCACTGGCGGCGTGATGTAGTTGAGGGTATCGCAGATGGCAAAGGCTTCTGTTTCAAACCCAATGGAATCACCACCGTACCAAGAAGTCCCGGTGGAGTTGATGTACATATAAATCGGTTTATCGGGATCATCAAACTGTAAAAATAACAGTTGGGCGATGATCAGTTCGGTCACATCGACGCCAATTTGATCTTTATACTCATCGGGAGAGACCAGGGGAAGGCCGAGATAAACGATGCGTTCTTTTAGCAGTAGGGAAGGGAGATCTGGCGGTGGCGTCCTGTAGGTGGAGCCGCCACCTCTGTAGGGTGCTTGTACAGCCTGAATCGGTGAGTTCATAGATCTTTTAATGCGTTGGGTAACGTGTTGGCGTTACGGTTGCGGGGTGTTTTTGTCTGATTTTGTCTTAGCATCTAATTTTAACGCAAGGTTTGACGGTGGTTTAGGGCGATCGCACATGGGAAAAGTATTTTTGCTGGGAGCGGGTTTAGGGACAAAGGACTATTTAACGGTGCGGGGTTGGGAGATCCTCCAACGGGCAGAAGTGGTGATTTACGATGCCCTGGGTTCCCAAGAACTGTTGGATCTGCTGCCCCAGGACTGTTTACGGTTATTCGTCGGTAAGCGAGGCGGCCAAAAGAGTACGCCCCAAGAAGAAATTAATCGTCTTTTGGTTGAGCATGGACAATCGCCAAAACGGGTGGTGCGCCTGAAGGGGGGAGATCCGTATATTTTTGGGCGATCGCACCCGGAGATTTTGGCACTCCAAGGGGCGGGCTGTGATTTTGAGGTGATCCCTGGCATTTCATCGGCGTTAGCGGCACCATTACTAGCAGGTATTCCCTTGACTCATAAGGATTTGGGTCGCGGCTTTTTTGTGGGGACAGCCCATGATCTAGAGGCCTTTGATTGGACAGCCCTAGCCCAATTGGAAACTTTGGTTTTTTTGATGGGGGGACGCAATTTAGAGGACATTTGTCGGCGACTAATTGAAGCAGGGCGATCGCCTCATTTCCCGGTGGCCATTGTGCGGGCGGCGGGATTGCCAGAGCAGCAGGTCTGGACGGAAACGTTACAGACCATTACGAAGCAAACGGCGACGGCTCAAAAACTTTCGCCCTGTGTGATCATTGTGGGTCAGGTGGTTAGTCTCCGGGAGGATTACATGGATCGGGCTCCATTGGGTGGCAAAACAATTCTGATTACCCGCGCTGCGTCGCAATCCAGCGAATTTACCAAACTTTTGGCGGAAACTGGCGCAAAGGTCTTGGAAATGCCCGCTTTAGAGATTCGTGAGCCCTCCACCTGGGAACCCCTCGACCAGGCGATCGCCACCCTAGAAACCTTTGACTGGCTGATTCTCACCTCGGCCAATGGCGTTGAATATTTTTTCCAGCGACTCGCAACCTTGGGCAAAGATGTCCGCGCCTTAGGTAAGCTCAAAATTGCCGTCGTCGGTAAAAAAACAGAAAAATTCTTGCGCCAACACGGCCTAAAAGCAGACTATATTCCCCTTGATTTCATTGCGGATTCTTTGGTGGAAAACTTTCCCGATCCGCTGCAAAATCAAAAAATCCTTTTTCCCCGAGTCGAAACAGGCGGGCGAAAAATCCTGGTGCAAGAACTCGCCCAACAGGGTGCCCAGGTGGTTGAAGTGCCCGCCTATGAATCGGGTTGTCCACGGCAAATTCCGGCGGCGGTTTGGCAAGCTCTCGAAGCACAAACCATTGATCTAGTAACCTTTGCGAGCTCTAAAACAGTGCGCAACTTTTGGCAGCTAATTCAGCAGCAGGGGGGGGATTTAGCGTTATTAAAACCGCTGAAAATTGCCTCCATTGGCCCCCAAACTTCCCAGACTTGCTTCGAGCTTTTCCAGCGGGTTGATCTCGAAGCCGAGGTTTACACCCTAGAAGGCTTACGGGATGCCATTCTGGCCCATTACATATAATTCACAATCCCGAAGAGCGGACTTGATAGGGGATTTCTTCGATGGGGAGATTGTCTAAATTCCAGTCGGCGTAATGCAATTGGAGGCGTTTTTCGCCAGCATATTCAACGATTTTGCCGCCATATAAACGGGCATCGGTGCCGAGGCTTTGGATTTTGATGCTGCCGTTAAAGACCGTGGCCCGGGCGAGATAAATCACCAAATCGTCGCGGGAAGGGCGATTGACCGTGGTACTGGCAGTGAGGTGGGCTAAACCCCGTTCGTCTAATTCTTGGGCGATCGCCACCGCTGTATTGCGAATGCCGCGAATCGCCACAATATTGGCCGCCACCGCCATCGTAATGTCAATTTTTTTGGTATCCGTCAGGACGGCATTGTGGGCTAAAAAATGAAAATTTTCTTCCCCTAAATCATTGCGAATGCGGCGATGGATTGGATTGTGGGCGTTGTAATTTTTCAAGGTACCGACAATTGCACCACAGGCGTTGCGGGGTTCACGCCATGGCGATTCACGGGTTTTGCCATAGACCTGCTTGCCATCCTGACGCAACCGTCCCACATGGGTTTTGAGATCAATGGCCACAAGGGAAATGGATTGGGGATTGCCTGCGTACACACGCCGCTTTAAAGATTCATCTAGCTCGTGGGCCACGGTGACATGGGCTAAGGTTTCGCCGTCATCGGTGCCCCCACCCGCCGGGAAAAACGCCTCTAATTTTAATTCGCCAATTTCCGAGAGGGTGGCAAAACGGGAAGCAACGACATCTCGATAACGTTTTGTGGCTTCCCCCTGGTGAATGCGATCGCCGCAGTTGGTGTAGGCGAGGGTAGTCACCACACTGGGCAAACTCATATCAGCCCCGCAAGCTTTAATATCCGTTGAATCGGAGGCAACAAATTGCAATTCATCCCGCAAAATCTGGAGGCCGCTGATCAGGGCATAGCGATCGCTGACGATTTCGTTCAGGTAATTATGGTAGGCATTACGCTCCATCCCAAAACTGGCGGCGAGTTGCCAAAATTGTTTAACCCGTGCTTCGGTGGGGGCCGCATCGAAGGGTAAAGTCATAGAAGTTTATCTGGAACGTTGATGTGATTGGTTGTGGCGTCTTAGGGTTGGCGACTACGATAAGTCTACTTAACGACCCATAATTTTGGTGCAGCCCATTACTGACGATGATCTGTGACAGTTCTGATTGAATGAAGCAGGGCGATCGCCTTTTTATTCTAGCGAACCACGGGTCACCCCTAATTGATTTTGGAGCTTGAGGGTTTGCCAAAGCTGTGCCCCAGAAATTTTTCCTGTGAGTAATTTTTGGTAAAGATCAATGGTTTTGGTAATCTCTGCGGGAGATTCATCCACAAATTCAACGCGGAAGTGCTGCACTCCCAAATCCATAAAATGCTGCATATATTCTGCGCCAGTCTGGGCGGTGCCATTAAACACCGTATTCCGACAGCCCGCATCAGCAACTAAAACATGCTCAATACCCGTGCGATCGCCTAATTTCACTTCATGACTTTCGCAGGGGCGACCACAATTAGTGAAATCGGTTCCATCGGAGAGAAACGCGCAGAAAACACAATGTTCCATGTGAAACATCGGCATATGTTGGTGGATCGTGATTTCAAACCAATTGGGGGGAGCTTTTTTAAGGAGCGATTCTAACTGGTGAATATTGAGGTCATAGGAGGCCGTGAGACGTTCTAGGGGAAAAGTTTGTTTAAAATAATTGGCACTGATTGGGTTGGAAATATTTAAAGAAAAATCAGCGGTAATCCGTTCATTTTTAAAAAAGTTTAGCTGGTCATAGTTCCGAATCAAATAGCCATCTGCTTGACTAGACAGCACTTGCTTGAGAATGTATTGTTCCTTGGGTTTGGTGATTCGGGGCGGTGCCACCCAAATTTCTGGTTGCTGCTCAGTTTGTTTCGTCAGTTTCACTGCTTCACGGTAGTTAATCGGATTTTCAAACTCACAATAAATGGTCTGGATATTTGTCCCTAAAACAGCTTTGAGTTGTGATAAATTGCGCACTAAAACAATGATTTGCGTTGATTGGTTCGCTGCTTTTTCTAAATGAGGTAAAAGATTTTGATGGGATGCGTTACCATTTAGCTGCCAACGTTTTGGCTGACCGCGTAAAGCTTCCAATTGCGCTACTATTTCCCGCCGCATTCGATTTAGTTCACTCACAGGGAGAATGGCCTCACCAAGCAGATTATTCTCTAAATGCTGGAGATAAAAAGGGGTATTTCCTAAGCGGCCAAATTGTTCCGTTAAACGTTCCGTTGTTAGGGGTTTCTTGATTGCGGTGTCGAGAAGAATTTCTGATGTGACTTGGACAATATTGCCCTGCCCATCACGGGCGATCGCCGTCAATTTTTCACCAATTTCTCCGTGAATTTCTATTGTAATCGGCCGCTGGAACTGAATTTTTTCACTGGTAAAGGTTTGACGTAATTTTTTATCCAGTTCTGGATCGCTGGTTTTCCAGAGGCGATCGCCCACCCGCACCCTGCGCAAGTCCACATCCCGCCGCCCAAAGGTGACTAAGGTCTCTTTACCGTGGGTTTCAACGGCGTAAACTCGCCCCCCTTGTTCATGATCTGCGGGTTTTCCTTGATCAAAGACCACCCCATCCCCAGCCTTTAGAGGCGCTTCTAAGTGCAAAATCACTTGTTTATCGCGACCATCACGAATTTGCTTGATTTCACCAAGAAATACGCCTCTTTTCTTGCCAAAGCGACCATGGACAAGGCTTTGATTATCGATGCCGTCAAGCCAACCCGTGTACAACCCACGCGAAAAGGCCATTTCCAATTGATATTTTTCCTGGTCTGAAACCTCTTGCTCAATGCCCTGCACCGCCCGATCAATGGCCTGGCGATACACTTGGGTGACACTGGCCACATATTCCGGTTGTTTTAAGCGTCCTTCGATTTTTAGCGACACGACGCCCGCTTTAATTAAGTCCGGCAAAACAGGTAATCCCGCCAAATCTTGGGGGCTTAGTAGGTAACGTCTGTCACCCAGATCAAATGGCTTACCATCGACAATCATTTCGTAGGGCATCCGGCAAGCCTGGGCGCATTCCCCGCGATTGGCCGACCGTCCACCGAGGGATTCACTGGTTAAACATTGCCCGGAATAGGCGACACACAACGCTCCATGAACAAACACCTCCAGCGGCATCGAGATCTTTTGTTGACCCAATTCCTGCTGGATTTTATTGATTTCCTTGATCGAACATTCCCGCGCCAATACCACCAAATCACAACCCAAGTTTTGCGCGAACTCGACCCCTGCGGCGCTGGTGACGGTCATCTGGGTGGAACCATGGATCGGAAAATCGGGGGACAATTGCCGAATTAACTGACATAGCCCCACATCCTGGACAATCGCCGCATCGACTCCTGCCGCAATAATCGACCGCAAATATTGTTCGACTGCCGCCAATTCCGAGGTGAAAATCAGCGTATTTAACGTCACATAGCCCTTCACGCCACGCCGATGTAAGTATGCCATTAACTCCGGCAAATCTGACTCGACAAAGTTTTGCGATCGCATCCGGGCATTAAATTTATCCAGCCCAAAATAAATCGCATCGGCTCCATTTTCTACGGCGGCGATCGCACAGTCCCAATTTCCCGCTGGAGCCAGCAGTTCAGGGGTTTTGATTAGGGTGCTAGATTCTACAGGGGTAACAGAGGGAGTAGACATAGATTTATCAAAATAGAGAGGCGATCGGGTTTGATTTTGTAAAGTTATTGCGTTATTAGCCACTCACACAATGCAGATAATTGATTATCAACAGTGAGATTTGCTGCGTTACTAAGTTCACCTGTCTGGCATTGTTCGTAAATCTCTGCCGACATACTGGTTTCTATCGCAGCCCCAATGAAAAATAAGTGGATTTTGTTCTTGAAAGAATCTCTTACTCTACTAAGAGCTGTATTTGCCGTTTTCCAATGTTCATCTGCCCCGGCTGGATCAATTCCGCCCTTTAACTCACCGATGGCAAGATACTTATTCTTATCGTTAAGGATATTAGCCAAAATAGACGAGGTTACTCCTTCAATCTTGTCATTTAGCAGCACGATATCAATATTCTTTTTGACCTGTGGAACATTAATGTTGAAAATTAGAGATCGATAAGTTGTTTTATTTTTCCATCTTAAGGCTTTCGTTCGTGCAGCCATCTCAGCTCTATAGTTTTTGTTTGAAATCCATTGCGAACGTTTTGGAAATAGTTCAAATTCAATATCATGCACCTGTAACTGGGCAACGATAAATCTGACGAATTTCTCTTCTGCGATAGAACCAACAATGTTGCGCATTTTACCACCAAGAGCATCTCCAAGTGTGAGCAAGTAACGATAGACAATCTCATCGATATACTTTTTGCCACAAGGTGCAAGAACCTCCTTAACAAAGCCTGCAAGAATTTCATTTTTGTCCATGTCATCGAGGTGAGCCTTCGCCTTGACAGATACACCCGCTGCCTCAATGAGTGTTTCTCGGATGTCATAGAGTTTGAGAATATCCTCTGCACACTTTGTATTCTTCTGAAGAGATACTTGTAGAGCTTTCGCCTTATCGATAAATGGAATAGACTCTTTATTGCGACGAAGAGCATATTCAAGAAAACCACTTCTGCGAGCATCTTTTGTCGTCACAAGGTCACTGAAATTGTTTACAAACTGATTATTTTTCATCAATGACATCCAGAAGCTGTTCGCTAACCGCTTTAGCAACAGCTTCAGCAAGTAACGGTGGTACTGCATTACCCACTTGTCCAAACTGAGTCATCGCCACTTTACGTTTACTACTATAAGAATCAAGTCGAGTTCCGGTAAACTCCCAATCAAGGGGAAAGGTTTGCAAACAAGCCAGTTCACGAACTGTGAGCATTCGATCTTCAAAAGGATGAATAAAATCTCGATAACCACTACGGGTCACTGTAGGAGATGGCTGGTTCGGATCTAACCTGCGGTAGGTTGAACCAAATGTCTTTGTCTGTTCTGAGAGTTTACCCCCTTGTTTGACTTTACGAATTTTTTCTAGAGTGGAAGGTGCATGAGCTGTTTGTTCGTGATTTTTGATATGAACGTTTTTAATATCCATGATTCTTTATCCTATCTTTTATAGTCTGCGAAACTCTTAGTGCCATCGCTGAAGGAGGGGTTGCAGGGGGGAGAGTGCTAATTGCATCTTGAACAGTTTTGTAAGGTTTTAGCTGCTTGCCAAAAAGATCTATCTGTCTCGCTTGGTTGCTAGGCCCATGAGTTGGTTCAGGAAATTGGAATGTTTTGCCCAAACGATTACCTACGATGAATACTCTTTCTCTAAATTGCGGAACACCAAAATCAGCAGCATTTAGGACATGATACGAAACAGCGTATTTATATTCTTTTCCAGCGTATTTTATAGGCTGCGATGCTTCTGTCATGATAGCCTCAAGAGCCTTTCCCTTTGACCAATTGATCATTCCTTTGACATTCTCCATAACAAAACACTTTGGCAATGCCTCCCTGACTACACGTAGAAACTCAAGTACCAGCATTCCTCTCGGATCATCCATTCCCATACGTCTACCTGCTAGGCTGAAACTTTGGCAAGGGGGGCCACCAATAACTAGGTCAATTTCAAGAGGATTGACCTTTGCCGCTTCTAAGATAGCCTGTGTTGTAATTGAGGTGATGTCGCCTTCAATGACTGGAGTGTCCGGCATATTAAGCCTTAGAGTATTGCAGCAAGACGGATCTTGTTCCACAGCTACCGCCGTACTGAAGCCAGCAGCGTGAAAGCCGATGTCCATGCCACCAGCTCCGGCAAATAGGCTTATCAGTTTTTTTTCCATTATGAATTTTGTGTTATTGTACAGCTCACCTAAAGATTATCTCTTAGGGATCAGGACAATACTACCTTGAGTGGATCAAGTCTCTCGAAGGGTAGGCGATCGCCTTTTATGGATATTGCAGATGGGATAACGGTAGGTAAGCTATTCCGGTACAGTACACTCAATGCTATCTGCTCCTCTAACCATAGCGACAGAGCCTGACTTGTGCAGCAACTAAGGTCTTCATCCAATTCATTTCCCCCGGCAGGGCTATATCCCCTGATCGCACTGCCAGAACCCTATCAAACCGCTTTTCGCTTGGGGAGCGCTCACCATCTGCCAGGTCAGTTTTTACCCGCACAAACAGATTGGTTTATCCAAATTTGCTTACTGCCCTTTATGGTTATGTATGCATTGCCCATTCTGGGACTGGTGCCAGCTTTAATTTCCCAGGCCATTCGTAAACCCGCCAGCTATGGGCGACTTTGGCAAACCCTGACCCAACAGAGCTTACCGGAATTGGGGTTTACGCTTCTATTGTTCCTAATCTTGGCGGTTTTGATCGGCTATTGCACCTATATGGCCTGGGATATGGCCCAATCGTTCTACCGCACCTGGCACTGCTCCCGATTACGCAAACAGAAAGAAGAAGGCTACGGGATTGTGCTTTTGTCCCATGGGCTGGTGGGCCGCTTGATTGATAATCTAGGGCGACATAACTGTCTGTGGCTACCGCGCCAGGCGATCGCCGATATTGCCTGGCACCGAATGCGCGAAGAAGGAGCAAAACGATCCTATTGGGTGAATCGAACGCGCATCTGCTATGTTTCTGCCAAAGGGAAAAAGCACTGGCTCACCCTAGAAGGTCGCATCGTAGATCTGGGGTATTCCAACCATGGACATACCGATGACCGGACCGATCGTGCTCTTTATGCAGTCTTAGTGAAATGGTGGAAAGGGCGATCGCCTCAATAAACACAATCTCAAAGGGAAGGCGATCGCCGTCTTTGCTGCTTGTTTTGGCGGATAATCAAGAATCCCATCGCCAACCAAAAAATCAACAGCCCGCCCGTGAGTAATAGCACTGGTACCAGGCCAAAGCGAACAACAAGCGCCGGAGCTGCCGCTGTGAATAATCCACCACCGACAATCGGTTCAAAGAACAATTGTTTATAAGCAAAACTCTCAAACGCGCCGGTGCGGTTCTCCGGATCCACCATTCTTAAGAGTAAAATTCCCGTGGCCGTCACTCCCATCGACTGACCCATATCGCCGATTCCTTTTTCAAACCAATGACTCGGAAAAATGCGTGGGGCGAAATAAAGAAACATCACCACATTCCAAGTGATGCCTACGACACTCAAAATGGTAAATACACCCAAGTTGGAACCAATTACACTCAGGGAGATAGAGGCCAGTGCCGTCACCACGACCACGTCCAGGGCTAAACCCGCAATGTTACTCATCAGCGAGCGAATAATTAAAGGCGCTAACCCCAGACGTTCCATTACCAACTGCACAATGATGCCGCCAATCAGAGCCATCGGGAATAACGGCACATAGGAGATGACTTCAAATCCCGTTTGTCCCCAGGTAACCGACTCCACCCAAACCAGTGCTTCTAACATAAGCCAACCAATCACAATCGCCGCACCGACAATGCCAAAATTGATCGACAGAGGATCAATCAGTAGATTACGCATGAGTTGGGCACGACGACGGCGCACCTCAGGAGATTCCGTTTCTGTCAGTTCCGGTATACCATCTAAATCTTCTACAGCTTTCTGAAAAGATGTCACATGGCCCTTACGCCGGCCCCAATCTGCTAGCGCCGTACCCGCAACAATTCCGCCAACAATGCCCACCGTGGCAATGCCCAAGGCCAGATCTGCACCCGCCTCAAAGCCCAGCTCTGCAAACGTCTCAGCCATCCCGCCAGCGGTGCCATGCCCTCCTTCAAAGCCAATCTCGATCAAGCAAGCAGCAATGGGATTTACGCCAAATAGCGGCGTCAAAATCAGCAGGGTTACCAAGATTCCCACCACATATTGACCCCAGGCCAATGTTTGACCAAAGACGACTTGAGGGGCTGTTTTTGTCCAAATATCTTTTGGTCGTGGAATAGCTTCTCCAAGGAATAAGGCCGCAAAAACGATATTGATAAAGATCCCTGGCGATTGTGACCAAACAGCGCGAATCGGTTCTGAAAAAAGCCCCTCTGACAGGATCGAGGTTCCTCCAGAGATAGCAGTGGCGATCGCCCCCAAAACTTGAGGCCCCAGAAGCAGTGCCAACACACCAGCCACAATGGATTCAGGTAAATAAAGCCTCTGGATCCAGCGCACTTTTTGTTTGACGTACCGCCCCGCTAAAACCAGTAATGCAATTAGGATAAAGGCAAAAAAAACATCTCTGAGAGTAAACATGACCCCGTTTCGTCCACTAAATAAATATCCTGGACAGGAAAGTAATAGACTGTGCAACAGGCATGAGTACAACAAAATTCATCCTGTTTTTCCTTAATTTCATGGATGAGTTGTGCGCTAACTTACTGTTTCACTGACCTGAATAGGATTGACTTGCATCATAAGGAAAGTTTGGAATCACGGAGTAATTAGAGTTACAGAACTCTACAGAACCGCTTATCTGATGTGCAGTGTTTTATACATTGCCGTTACTGGCGAGGAACAACTCCCTTGGTCTGGCTCTGAGTCGTAGGGAGTTGCGATCAGATGGCGGCACAATTTCGCCTGTTTCAGAAGGCGATCGCCCTGACCCAATTGCCCGCCGGAGTAAAGAATTCAAGAAGATTTCAAGGGACAACATCAAAAGGTTGATTTCCGGGAAGGCGATAAATGTAAAAATCTCGGTCAAGGGTAAAAATTGTCTTTTGATTCAAAACTTCAGCCGCAGTGGCTAAGGAAGCATCCGCCAAATCCATCGGCACATCCCGATACTGTTCCATTAGCTGTTGCATTCGTCTCTGTTCTGCCTCGTTAGATACGTGCAATACAAGAAGCTCGTCGGCGACATAACTCCATAACTCCTGCTGCGCGAGCCATCCACCATACCGACCTAGCAAATGCATCGCCTCAGTAAAACAAGACCAAGTTGTGACCAATGGAGCTTGAAGTCTTGAAAGTACAGCCGCACAACGACTTTGATTGTTATCGTTCCGGTTAATCAGGGCAATCAAAGCCGAAGCATCGCATAGAGTCATGAAGGATGACCCCATGACTGATTTTTATCTGCCAACATATCCGCAAAAGCGTCCTTTGTCCGTGCAGATAGATCAGAGGGCTGAAACTGAACTCGGCCAATTCTATCTTGTAGTGTCTGTTCTAAGGTCATTGGCTGCTGAGGCTGTAATGCTTTAGGAGATAAAACCGTTAACCTTACTTGCTGTCCAGTCAACTCAGATGCATGCTGTAAGATCTCTTCCCAAGTTCCTTCAATCGTGCGTTGATTCATAAAAGATAGCTCTAAAAAGATATACCCACAATTATGCCAAACCTTTGATAAGCGACTTTTATCTACATCTTGATGGTGGGCGATCGCCGACGGGAACGATCAATAATAGAAGGCTGTCCATTCTACGATTCCCATGGCAAAACTCCGCGAAATCACCGTTTCCCCCCAACTGAAAAAGCATCTCGTGCAAGGCCATCCTTGGATCTATCGCGATAAATTGCCGAAGAGTCTCCGCTTTGAAACAGGGGAATGGTTGCGAGTTAAATGTGGCAATTGGACGGGATTCGGCCTTTGGGATAACAAAAGTCCCATTGCTGTCCGGATTTTTTCCCAACGGCATCTGCCTGACCGTCGCTGGTTACAACAGCAGGTACAAACAGCCTGGGATTTACGGGAACCCCTGCGCCAAAGCAATTGCACCGCCTACCGCTGGCTCTTTGGGGAAGGCGATCGCCTGCCGGGAATTACGGTGGATCTGTATGGGGAATACGCCGTCGTGCAAACCTATATGGAAGCGGCCAATGTACTGCTCGATTGGCTCGTGCGATCGCTGCGGGAAGTCGCCCCACTACAGGGAATTTTATGGCGCACCAAACATTTAGAAAATTTAGAAGATCGCGATACAGACAGCAAAACCCAAGTGCTCTGGGGCAAGGAACCCAAGGGCGATATTACCGTTACTGAACATGGTCTAGTCTTCCAGGTGAATTTGCAAACGGGCCAAAAAACAGGCCTATTCCTTGATCACCGGGAAAATCGCAAATTTATTGGCGAAATTAGCCACGATAAAACCGTTCTCAACTGTTTTTCTTACACCGGAGCCTTTTCTCTCTACGCCCTGCGCGGTGGTGCTAGCCAGGTGACCAATGTCGATGTGGGCAAGCAATTAGCGGAAGTCGCCAATACCAATGTACGCCTCAATCATTTTGACCCAGGTAAACACACCTTTGTCACCGCCGACTGCTTTGATGTTCTCAACCGCTATGCCCAAGCAAAACAAACCTTCGATCTTGTAATTCTCGATCCACCCAGTTTCGCTAAAAGCAAGAAAAATCGGTTTGCCGCCATCCGTGCCTATACCAAACTCAATGCCCTCGCCCTCCAATGCGTCGCCCCCGACGGGTTACTGGTTTCTGCCAGTTGCACCAGCCAAGTCAGCCCCGAAGCCTTCCGAGAAATGCTCGCCAGTGCCGCTGCCTCAGCTAATTATTACCTACAAATCATCCACGAAGCCGGACAACCCCGCGATCATCCGGTGCCAGCCGCTTTTCCAGAGGGACGCTATTTAAAATTTGTTGTTGCGAAGGTCAGCCCCATTATTTAGGGATGATTCAATTTATGCTTTCGGGTGCAAAATCCCAAACACGGAGGTGTAGCCATGCAAAAAGGTGCGATCGCCGACGGGGCCAATTTCTCCATTGCAGAAAAATCCCCCTAAATTGGGTGTTGGCAAGGCCGTAGAAAAGAGGGTCGAATCAAAATTTGGTTCCCCATAGAGTCCCTTACCGCGACCGAGACAGGCAAACATCAAGGCTCCAAAAGGAGGTTCCAGCGGATCATTTGCTTGGAACTGTTGTAACAGCACCGAGAGATCTTCCGCTGAAGTCTCTGCATCCCGCAGGTGAAACTGTACTCTTTGGCCCGCCCGAATGCGATCGCCCACGGCGATCGCCCCAGCCCTGGGATCCACCCCAAGCAAATTGCGAATGAGAAAGTCCCCGTGGATAAGCTTTTGTTTAAAGGCATCCATCGCAATGCCGATAAAAAGAGAATCCTGAGCGAGGGCTTGGTCTTCTTCATCCAACTCGGCGATTAATTCCTGCAAAAATCGTAGGGGAGAGCCATGGCGGAGCTGTTCACCCTCGGCCACCGATAATTCCGTGATGATATTGCGATCGCATTGGGTAATTTGATACACCTCACCGATGGGCCGACATCCCTGGGCGACAACAGTCTCCATCTGGATATTTCCAGCCAAAGCCACCCCCACTGTGCCAGACCGCAACAGGGTTGGTTCTTGGTCTGCTTCGTAGTAAAACAAACCGCTGGCTGTTCTGCCACCGGAGCTTGTTAGTCCCCCTACCTTTGCCGCATTCGGATAGGCAAAATCAAGGCCCGCCAACAGATCCGTAATACTCGACGAAAAGGGATCCGCCAGCAAAATAAAATTCGGTTCCGCCTCGGGACTAACCCCAAAAATGTCGATCCAAGGGTCTGGGGCGCTATCTAAATCGGGTAAATCTTTCTCGGTGACATGGAAAGGCACGACTTCCACATCTGGCAAATGGGCCACCGTTAAACTAAGGGCGGGTTGTCCTTCACATTCTTGGGTTTCTCCGGTTGCGTCGGTGCCAATAATACTCACGCCACCACAACCAATCACCACTTTGCAGGCTAATTTTTCAGTCAATAGCGGCAAGATCCGGGCATATTCGCTGGCAAACGCGGCTGAAATGAAGAGAATGGCCAGATCTGCACTACCAGAGAGATTTTCTTGGATTTGGGCAACGGCTTCATCAATGGCTCCTTCTAGGGACGCTTGGGTCGAGAGGGCATTTAGCCACTGAAAAGGATGGGTATCGACTGCGGGTTGTGCCCCAGTGATTCCTAATTTTTTCCACAATGCCTTAAGCATACTGACACATCTTGAATCGGTTGCGGTTTTTGAGATTCTCCCAAAGTCTTTAGCTTACAGGGAAAAGGCCAGAGAAAACCAGGGTCTATCCCCAGACAGATGGCAATTTCCTCACAGTGGCGATCGCCTGAATTTTGTAACGGAATATTACAAAAAAGACGGCATAACGCTATAGCAGCTTGACGGTCTCCGGTGGGCTGGGTACAGTAGGGCGGTATACCCCATCGGGTAAAGCTTCCATTAGTTGTATGCAAGATAAGCAAAAAGTCACCCTCTATCTGCCTGCGGCGATCCATCGTCAGCTCAAAATCAAGGCAGCCCTCGATGCAGATTCCATGTCTGCTTTAGTGGAAAAAGCCGTGGCCTTCTATCTACAACACCCTGAAGTGGTAGAAGAAGTACAAGAAACCTATGGCCAGACCCACCGTGTCCACATTTGTCCCGATTGCGAAGGGGCGGTGGTACTCCGGGATGGACAACTGGTTTCCCTCAAGAGGCAGCCAACGGTACTCCTTGATGAAGAGATTGCACAGGATCTGCAAAGTGCAAAGGGTGCTGCGGATGGGGCAGAACTAGTCACTTGCTAGCTGTCCGATTGGCGATCGCCGTTTATTTTTCTCCCGATTTACCTCCACTCTGGTCGATGTGGTGCCGCCTAATTCCCCCTTTTAGAACGTCAGGACTAAACCCATGAAAGAAGAGCTCAATACCCTCATTCAAGCTCAATACCCCCTGATCTACCTCATCACCCCCGAGGAGGAACGGGCCGAGGCGGCGATCGCCCACATTGCGCAACTGTGCGAATACCAAAATGTTTTCGTCTGGACGATGACCCATGGCTTGGTGGAATACGGTTCCGACCGAAAGCCCCAAACTCGCACCCTCTCAGCAGAAGCGGCCATTCGTGAAGTCATTCACCACAACGACTCTGGCATTTTTATCTTTAAAGATCTGCATCCATTTTTAGATGATCCCAGCACCGTCCGTTGGTTACGGGATGCGATCGCCAGCTTTAAGGGTCAACAGAAGCACATCATTTTAATGTCCCCTTACCAAAAGGTGCCCCTCGAACTCGAAAAAGACATTGTTGTCCTCGATTTTCCTTTCCCGACCCTTGACGAACTCGATCAAGTGCTCGCCCAATACCTTAATCCCCGGCACCCCATCTCCCCCGTCGTGCGAGAAAAACTCCTCAAGGCAGCCCTGGGGTTGACCAAGGACGAAGCGGAAAAAGTCTATCGCAAGGCCCAGGTCAAGGCGAAGAAACTGACTGCTTCGGAAGTAGAAATTGTCCTCTCCGAGAAAAAGCAACTGATTCGCCGTAACGGTATTCTCGAATTTATCGAAGAAGACGAAACCATTGACGCCATCGGCGGCTTAGAGGAGCTCAAGCGCTGGCTCAAACAACGCTCCAATGCCTTTACCGAAGCCGCGCGGGAATATGGCCTACCCCAACCCAAGGGAATGTTGATTCTCGGTGTACCGGGTTGTGGTAAATCACTCCTGGCTAAAACCACTTCTCGGTTATGGGGTCTTCCCCTCCTGCGTCTCGATATGGGGCGAGTATATGATGGCTCCACCGTGGGTAAATCCGAAGCTAACCTCCGCAGTGCCCTAAAAACCGCTGAGTCTATTTCTCCAGCGATTCTCTTTATTGACGAATTGGACAAGGCCTTTGCAGGTTCCTCTGGATCTGCGGATTCCGATGGAGGCACCTCTAGCCGTATCTTTGGCTCGTTTCTCACCTGGATGCAAGAAAAAGAATCCCCCGTTTTTGTAATGGCCACCGCGAACCGAGTGGATCGGCTACCAGGGGAATTTCTCCGAAAAGGACGATTCGACGAAATCTTTTTCGTGGATCTCCCCAACCCCAGCGAACGAGAAGCGATCTTTAATATCCATCTCCACAAACGTCGGCCAGTCGGCGATCGCTTCGACACAGAACAACTGGCAAAAATTTCAGAAGGTTTTTCCGGTGCGGAAATCGAACAGGCGATCATTGCCGCCATGTACGAGGCCTTTGCCCAAGGTCGCGAGTTCACCCAACTCGACATTATCGCCGCGATCAAGGCAACTTTGCCCCTTTCCCGCACCATGACTGAACAGGTCAATAGTCTCCGCGATTGGGCCAGACAGCGCGCCCGACCTGCTTCAGCCTCCGTCGCCGAATACCAGCGATTGGAGTTCTAACAGGCTTAATCTGTCCCGGATTAAGGTCAACAAGATTCCCAGCTTGTTGGCATTTAAAAAACCACTTTATTAGTGGTCTTTACACAAAAAAACTCAAATGTTGTTGTTTTTGGAGAATTATTCCAATGTCCCACTTTAGCACTCTCCGCACTAAAATCACCGATGCCGCAGTTCTCAAGACTTCCCTGCAAGACCTCGGAATTTCTGTGAATACCGATGCTGCAGTTCGTGGCTACAACGGCCAACAGATTCAAGCAGACATCGTGGCTACCCTCGAAGGCGATTATGACCTCGGCTGGACTCGCAATGCCGACGGCAGCTTTGACCTCATCGCTGACCTATGGGGTGTCGCGAAGAAGCACAACCAAACTGAACTGATCAATTCCATCAACCAGAAGTACGCCATCAACAAGACCCTCGCTGAAGTTAAGCAACGTGGTCTCAACAATGCGAACGTCAAACTGGTATTGCAAAAGTAACGACTAAATGCGTTCCCACGAAGAGCTAGGGTTGGTCTCATCGCAGAGATCGGCCCTTTTTCATTGGGTCTTGTGCTGGGGTCTGAGGGTAGATGAATATTTCAGCAGCGAGACTCAATTAAGTAACATTAAAAGAAGTGCATCTCCTTAGTCTAAATGTTTAGGATTGCAGAAAGCGGCCCATCGTTTTGTGCCTCATTATTTTTGGCATGGAGGAGGTCACGGGCTCAATTTAAAATGTTGGTCTAAAATTTTATGAAATCTAAATTTTTACTTTTTTTGAGTGTCGCAACGCTTCAGGCTGCTCTATTCGGCTGCGGACTCGTTGGCAATAATACGTCCGGTGAGCAAAATACTTCAGGTACAGAAGAAACAACCAGTGAATCAACCGCGACGAATGAGTCCACCAACGTCACGGCAGATTGGGTTGATTTCCAAACGGAAAATGGCAAACTCGCAGTTAAATTTCCAGGCACGCCCCAAACGGAAAGTCAAACAACTCCCTCTGATCTGGGTGAACTACAGTTCACGATGACTTCCTACGCGGACGACGCCAACACACAATTTTTTATGGTGAGTAGTGTTACGTATCCGGTTTCTCCTGATCAATATGATGCGGCCCAGGGACTTGAAGCGGCCAAGGAAGGGGCGGCCAGCAACTCAGGTTCAACGATTGTTTCCGATGAGCCAAGTGATAAGTTTGGGATTCCGGGGAAAAAATTGGTGATGAACGCCGCCCAGGATAATGGCGAAGTTTATACCACCCGCGCTGAAATCTACATCGATCCCAACGGTCCCACCCTCCACCAGATTTTGATGGTGACGGAAGGCGATCGCGTGGATAGTCCAGAGGCCAACGCATTTTTTAATTCCGTCAATATTACGCCTATCTAAACTTTTCGATTGGTAAAAGCCTGATATAGCAATAGCCCCGATGAATCAACACCAGGGCTATTTTTTTATGGTCTTTTTATGGCCAAAATTTAAAGGGAAAATTTATCGCACGCTGCATTGGAGTGTCCGGAGGGTGGCAGCGGCGGCGTAGTTCCGTTGGGAGGCAGTATCGGGGAAAAAGTGATCGCCACTTTCATTCAAAGGAGAAGCGACGCGACAGTAAGTAGACATCTGGGCAGCCAAATCATTGGCCCAGTGACCCGCCGTATCACTAAAAGCAATGGGGCTATTGGTGGCCACGAGGGTCATCGGTTGACCTTGGGCGGCCTTGGCATATTCTGCGGTGCGACGGAGAACAGCTAACAGTTCGGCCCGGGTGACGGGTTGAGTAGGTTGGAAAGTCCCATCGGGATAGCCACTGACAATATTGTTTGCCTGGGCCCAGGTAATTTTCGCCGCACTCCAACGGTCGGCAGCCACATCAGGATAGGGGGCATTCGCAACTTGGGTGGGCACAGCCAGGGAAGCATTGGGAAGAGCTTGGAGACCTTCAATGGCCATGGAAACCAACTGTTCGCGGGTCAGGACATCGGTGGGGCGGAAGGTATTGTCGTTAAAACCAGCGATAAAACCGACATTCACCGCTTGGGCAATTTCGTTACGGTAAATATCACCACTGATATCAGTAAATTGGGCCACTGTACTGCCGGGATCAGGCGTTTCAGAGGGATTTGTAATTTCTGGTGGGGAGATTGCCAGACCGGGGAGACTATCGACCGTCACAATTGAACTTTGCGTAATGCCCGCAACTAAGTCATCAATGGTAGGTTTTTTAAGGATGGCGAACTGGCGACCCTCGTTAGAAAAGTAAAAGTGGCCCAGGGGTCGCTCTTCAAAGGTACGGCGGGTAAATTCCCAGCCGGGGAGGAGATTGAATTTGAGGAAGCCTTCGGTGAGGCCATTACTGCGGCCAATGACAATTTCTTCTTGGTTGTTATCTTTGGGAGTGGCGACCAACAAAATTTCATTTTCGAAGGAAGTGATGCGCAATAGGTGGCTCTGGCCAAAATCTTGCCCATTGATCCGCATGGAGTAGCCATTACTATCGGTGCTGCGGCGACAATAGCCAGTAAAGTCAAAGTTCAGCAGCAGGGGATCAATGCTGGTCGGATTTGCGCCGCTTTCGGCCCAACATTCTTTGCGGTCTTCCCGTTCGAGCTGTTCGACCACGAGGAGGTTATAGCCACCGTTACTGAGGGGGACGGCGATCGCCGCCATGGATTCGGGGTTGATCTCTGCTTCTCCAAAAACAGTTTGGGCTTGGGCGCGTCCCAAGGGTACAACACTACTGAGGGTTGCAAGGGCGATCGCCAACATTTTTCCGGATAAGGCAGCTTTAGACATGACAAATAATCTTGGATTTTAGACAACTACTGCTCCCATTAGACTGAATTTCGCCTATTTTGAGCCCAGCTATTACAAAAGTCTTACATATTTTCCGAATCTCGAAGTGAATCGAGGTCAGGGGCTTCATTCTTGAAGATGAGTACACGGCGGGCAAAGGGAATTTCGATCTGTTCGCGGTCGAAGGCTTCTTTAATTAACTTCCGCAGGAGACGCTGCACCGGTAGATGTTTTCCTGGTTTCACCTTGGTAACCGTGCGGATGGTGAGTTCAGATTCGGCAAAGTTATCGAGGCCATCAATGCGGGTCGGTTCGAGCACATCAGGGTGTAAACCTTGAATTTGGTGGCCCACATCCCCTAGAATCTGATACACATGGTCTAAATCTGAATCGTAAGCGACCCCAACATAAACCACCGCATACACATAATCTTTGGAGTAATTCACAATGGTCTTGATGTCGCCATTGCGGATGATATGTAGCCGTCCCCCTGTATCGCGGATGCGTGTGACCCGCAGATCCATTTCTTCGACAAGGCCTGTGGCATTATCCGTTTCGACAAAATCACCGACAAGGTAGTAATTTTGCAACAAAATGGAAAAGCCATTGACGAGGTCATTGATTAAATTTTGCGCCCCAAGCCCCACTGCCAAACCCAAGATCCCGGCCCCGGCGAGGATCGGTGTCGGGTCAATGTCAAAGACATAGAGAATTGAAACGCCACTCACAAAATAAATGCAGTAGCGTACGGTGTTTTGCACCAGGGGGATAAAAGTTAAACGACGGCGTTGTTGGACAGGACTAAGGTTTGGCGATCGCAACAATAATTTTTCGACAATGATATTGCTCAGTTCGATCACCAGGGCCGCAATAAAAATAATCAGGATGATTTGATTCGCCGGAATTGCATAGGGGGCAATATGATCGAGGAGGGGAAATTGGGCACAAATCACTCCGGCGATCGCCAGATAAATGCCCGTTTCTAAACAGCGTTTTGTGAGGCCCAATAAATAACGAAACCGGGGATAAAAACGCAGGGGAGACCGGGGATGTTTGGCAATAAATTCCGTTGATAAACCATCTAAAGTATCCAGCAAAGAGAACGATGCCCGTACAGCAATGATCCCAAAGCAAAGCAAAAAATAAACTTTGATTGCGAGATAAAAATATTGGGTAATGCTCGGGGGGACAAATAAAAAATTGAGGCACACCACCAGGGCCAAAATCCAAAGACCATTGGCGATCGCCAAATCAATGGCCTTAAAGAGCGTATCTAAGCTGTGGTTATTGCCTTCGATATTTTTCCAAGCTTTGAGGCGATCACCAGCCCGTTTCAAGCGTGGGCGCAGAGAAGCGATCATTAAACTCACGAGCAACAGAAGTAAAACACTTTTTAATAAACCGAGGGCGAGCCTTTGCCACTGTTCCGGAGAGATGCCGTTAATTAAATCAAGGAGATAAAGGTAAGGGGATTTTTGTTGAAAGAATAAATAACCATTTAAGGCAGCAATGATTATGGCCCCGGTGATCTTAATAACGAAGAGGGATTTATTAAGGATTTTTTGGGTTAAATTTAGGGGATTTTGTCCTTGTTTTTCTGGCACCCATTGGGCTAGACGTTTCAGGGTCAAAATAATTAAAAATTGCCCCACTGTGATCGCGATTAAAAAGAGAATAATCTCGGCGATCACCACACCAAGATCGAGGAATATCCCATTCATGTTTTCTGTCTTTGCGCCGTTTTTGACTGAAATTCGAGATTGCGGTTAGTTCTTTTTTTAACAATCTCGGCTTCAACTTAGCAAAAACACCATCCCATACCGCAGCCCAAAAATAAATTACAAAAAAAATTAACCTACTGTATTTATCAACGGGCAGAAACCATCGTTTTTTCCTTAACGCTCCAAAGATCAGGCTAAACCATCGCCTGGGATCGCAATTCGAGTCACGATCTAAACTTTTTTGGGGTGGTGAAAGTTCAGCCAAAAAATCACTGTGGATAGAGTCGGAGTTGTTTTTTGTGATCAAGATTCAATTTACTCCTTGCCATGGTGATTAAGTGGCTATTGTTAACGGCTTTTGGGCGAGGAAATTTGCGGGAAACAGAGGGAGATTTTGGCGTAAAACCAAGGGAAGCACCCCGATTAGGAAAGGAAAACTCTAGAATAAGAACAGTTTCTCTGTCGTTGTCCCTCCGAAATATGAAGCACTATCGTCACCTCCTTCCGAGCAAGCAGAAGCCTCAGGCCAAACCTCGTTTTAAGTGGCGGGCTGGGATGGCTAATTTTCTTTTGAGCCAAGCCTTACTGTGGGGAGGGGGAGTGGCGGCGATCGCCCAGACAGAATCGACAGCACCAACGGAGTCAACAGAGACCTTGAACTACGGAGAGCTGCTCCAGGATATCCGGCAAAACCAGGTGGATCGCTTCGTCCTTGACCCAGAAACCAATACGGCCCAGGTCACACTCCGGGGGCAAACTGAGGAAGAAGCCCAGACCATCCAGCTCCTTAACAATAACCAAGAACTCCTCGCCGCTCTCCGGGAAAATAACGTTGACTTTGAAGTGGTGCCTTCCCAGGATCATTCGGTGGCGATCGCCATTTTTACCAATCTCCTGCTTTTTGGGATTCTGATCGGGGGGCTAGTGCTGATTATCCGCCGCTCGGCCAGTATGCAGAATAACGCCATGAACTTTGGTCGCTCTAAGGCACGCTTTCAGATGGAAGCGGAAACGGGGATCATGTTTAAGGATGTGGCTGGGGTCGAGGAAGCTAAGGAAGAACTCGCTGAAGTAGTCACTTTCTTAAAAGAACCGAATAAATTTACGGCGATTGGTGCGAAGATCCCCAGAGGAATGCTCCTCATTGGCCCACCGGGGACGGGTAAAACGCTCCTAGCAAAGGCGATCGCCGGAGAAGCGGGCGTACCGTTCTTCAGTATTTCCGGCTCGGAATTTGTGGAAATGTTTGTGGGGGTCGGCGCGTCACGGGTGCGGGATCTCTTCCGCAAGGCCCAGGAAAATGCTCCCTGTCTTGTGTTTATCGATGAAATTGATGCGGTCGGTCGCCAACGGGGTGCAGGCATTGGTGGAGGGAACGATGAGCGGGAGCAGACCCTAAACCAATTGCTCACAGAAATGGATGGTTTTGAAGGAAATTCTGGAATTATTGTCATCGCCGCAACTAACCGCCCTGATGTCTTAGATCAAGCTCTCCTGCGCCCCGGCCGCTTTGATCGCCAGGTGACTGTAGATTATCCAGACCGTTTGGGGCGTTTAGCAATCCTCGAAGTCCATGCCCAAGATAAAAAAGTCGCTGAGGATGTTGATCTAGAGGCGATCGCCCGGCGCACCCCTGGTTTTTCGGGGGCAGATTTAGCGAATTTACTTAACGAAGCCGCCATTTTCACCGCCCGCCGTCGCAAGGAAGCAATTACTACTAGCGAAATCAATGACGCCATTGATCGGGTCGTAGCAGGGATGGAGGGGACAGCCCTCACCGATGGCAAAAGTAAACGTCTCATTGCCTACCACGAAGTGGGCCATGCCATTGTTGGCACCATCCTCAAAGACCACGATCCCCTCCAGAAAGTCACTATTATTCCCCGGGGCCGCGCCCAAGGCCTAACCTGGTTTACCCCCAACGAAGAACAGGGTCTGACCACCAAAGCCCAATTCCGCGCCCAAATCGCCGTGGCCCTGGGGGGACGCGCCGCCGAGGATATTGTCTTTGGCTACGATGAAATCACTTCTGGGGCCTCCCAGGATATCCAAATGCTCACGAACATTGCCCGTCAAATGGTGACAAAATTTGGGATGTCAGAACTGGGCCACTTTGCCCTAGAAACCAATCGGGGAGAGGTTTTCCTCAGAAATGACTGGTTTGGGGAGCGGCCTGAATATTCCGAGGCGATCGCCCAGCGCATTGACCTCAAGGTGCGCGAAATTATCAACGAGTGCTACGAAACTGCCAAGCAAATCATTCGGGACAATCGTCAACTTGTCGATCGTCTGGTGGATCGTCTCATCGAAGAAGAAACCATCGAAGGCGAAGACTTTAGTCGTCTCGTCAACGAAGCCCTTGGTCAAACCATCAACCTCCAAAAAACCGCTTCCGTTGCCTAAATGCCATGAAAAGCTTAATCCTCTGGAGCATCAAAGGCTACCGTCGCTGGATTTCCCCCCTATTCCCCCCCAGTTGTCGCTTTCAGCCCACCTGTTCCCAATATGCCCTCGAAGCCGTGGAACGCTTTGGTGTACTCCGGGGCAGTTGGCTCGCCCTGAAGCGCCTTGGCCGCTGTCACCCGTTTCACCCTGGGGGTTATGATCCGGTGCCCCATCTTTGCCATCACGATTTAGACAACACGCCCTAGGACATTTGTTCCTCATTTCGGTTTTATCCATCGCTCACCATGACCATTACTTCCCCCGCTCATCCCCATACCGATTACAGCTGGCAATGGCACGGCTTCAATATTAACTATCGTCAGTGGGGCACCCAGGGGCCGCCCGTTCTTTTCGTCCATGGATTTGGAGCCTCGGCCGGTCATTGGCGCAAAAATCTTCCGGTTTTAGGGGAACATTACCGCTGCTATGCCATCGACTTACTGGGCTTTGGGAAATCGGCAAAACCCCAACCGGAAGTTGAAGCGGACTACACTTTTGAAACTTGGGCCACCCAGATTAAGGCGTTCTGCGCTGAAATCATTGGTGAACCGGCTTTTCTAGTTGGTAATTCCATTGGTTGTGTCGTTGTCATGCAGGCGGCTGTGTCCTATCCCCACTGGGTGCGGGGAGTTGTGGCACTCAATTTTTCCCTGCGGCTGTTCCATGAGCGCAATCTTTTAAAAGCACCTTTTTATCAACGCTGGGGCGTTCCCCTCTTCCAAAAACTCTTGACCCAAACCCCCCTCGGTTCCTTGTTTTTTAAGCAATTGGCCCAGCCGAAAACAATCCGCAGAATTTTAGCCCAGGCCTACCGAGACAAAACGGCGATTACCGATGAGTTGGTGGAGCTGATCCTGACCCCCGCCCAGGACCCAGGGGCGGCAGCGGTTTTCCTGGCCTTTACGAGTTATTCCCAGGGGCCACTCCCGGACGACCTGCTGCCCCAGTTGCATTGTCCCACGGCAGTTTTATGGGGAACAGCCGATCCATGGGAACCGGTTGATCTGGGCCGTGCCCTTGTCGCCCAATATCCTCAGATTGAGTTTATTCCCCTCGATAATGTCGGCCATTGTCCCCAGGATGAAGCTCCGGCATTAGTCAACGGCTATTTACTCGATTGGTTAGGGCGACAACAGTCAGCGTAGCCTAGGGCTTTTACACTCAAATCAGTTGAAACCAGGCCCTCCATAATCGAAGGAACGGCGGATTTTGGGAGGATTTACCGTGGGGAGGGAACTCACGGTTTAATATGGTTAACTAGGCTATGGCCCGTGGGTATTCGTAAAAATTGCTAGGATACGGAGTCCAGAATTTCCATTCACAGGAGTTGCTAAGGCATACATGGTTGGTCAATTTGCAAATTTCGTCGATCTGCTCCAGTACAGAGCTAAACTCCAGGCGCGGAAAACCGTGTTTAGTTTTCTGGCTGATGGCGAAACGGAATCTGCGTCCCTGACCTACGGAGAATTAGACCAAAAAGCCCAGGCGATCGCCGCTTTTTTGCAAGCTAACCAGGCCCAAGGGCAACGGGCATTATTGCTTTATCCACCGGGTTTAGAGTTTATCGGTGCTTTTCTGGGATGTTTGTATGCTGGTGTTGTTGCGGTGCCAGCTTACCCACCACGGCCGAATAAATCCTTTGACCGCCTCCATAGCATTATCCAAGATGCCCAGGCAAAATTTGCCCTCACCACAACAGAACTTAAAGATAAAATTGCCGATCGCCTCGAAGCTTTAGAAGGCACAGACTTTCATTGTTTGGCTACAGATCAAATTGAATTAAGTTCAGGAAAAAACTGGCAAAAACCGAACATTTCCGGCACAGATCTCGCTTTTTTGCAATACACCAGTGGCTCCACGGGCGATCCTAAAGGAGTGATGGTTTCCCACCACAATTTGATCCACAACTCCGGCTTGATTAACCAAGGATTCCAGGATACAGAGGCGAGTATGGGCGTTTCCTGGTTGCCGCCCTACCATGATATGGGCTTGATTGGTGGGATTTTGCAGCCCATCTATGTGGGGGCAACGCAGATTTTAATGCCTCCCGTGGCCTTTTTGCAGCGACCTTTTCGGTGGCTAAAGGCGATCAACGATTATCGGGTTTCCACCAGCGGTGCGCCGAATTTTGCCTATGATCTCTGTGCCAGCCAAATTACCCCGGAACAAATCAGAGAACTCGATTTGAGTTGTTGGCGACTAGCTTTTTCCGGGGCCGAACCGATCCGCGCTGTGACCCTCGAAAATTTTGCGAAAACCTTCGCTACAGCAGGCTTTCAAAAATCAGCATTTTATCCCTGCTATGGTATGGCTGAAACCACCCTAATTGTCTCCGGTGGCAATGGTCGTGCCCAGCTTCCCCAGGAAATCACCGTCAGCAAACAAGGTATCGAAGCTAACCAAGTCCGCCCTGCCCAAGGGACAGAAACAACGGTAACCTTAGTCGGCAGTGGTGAGGTGATTGGCGATCAAATTGTCAAAATTGTTGACCCCCAGACTTTAACGAAATGTGCCGTCGGTGAAATTGGCGAAGTATGGGTTAAGGGCGAAAGTGTTGCCCAGGGCTATTGGCAAAAACCAGACCTCACCCAGCAACAATTTCAGGGAAACGTTGGTGCAGAAACGGGCTTTTTACGCACGGGCGATCTGGGTTTTTTGCAAGGTGGCGAACTGTATATTACGGGCCGTTTAAAGGATCTCCTGATTATCCGGGGGCGCAACCACTATCCCCAGGACATCGAATTAACCGTCGAAGTAGCCCATCCCGCTTTAAGACAGGGGGCCGGAGCCGCAGTATCAGTAGACGTTAACGGGGAAGAACAGCTAGTCATTGTCCAGGAAGTGGAGCGTAAATATGCCCGCAAATTAAATGTCGCAGCAGTAGCCCAAGCTATTCGTGGGGCGATCGCCGCCGAACATCAACTGCAACCCCAGGCCATTTGTTTTATTAAACCCGGTAGCATTCCCAAAACATCCAGCGGGAAGATTCGTCGCCATGCCTGCAAAGCTGGTTTTCTAGACGGAAGCTTGGCTGTGGTTGGGGAGTGGCAACCCAGCCACCAAAAAGAAGGAAAAGGAATTGGGACACAAGCCGTTACCCCTTCTACGACAACATCAACGAATTTTCCCCTGCCTGACCAGCACCAACAACAAATTGAAGCCTGGCTTAAGGATAATATTGCCCATCGCCTCGGCATTACGCCCCAACAATTAGACGAAACGGAACCCTTTGCCAGTTATGGGCTGGATTCAGTACAAGCAGTACAGGTCACAGCCGACTTAGAGGATTGGCTAGGTCGAAAATTAGACCCCACCCTGGCCTATGATTATCCGACCATTCGCACCCTGGCTCAGTTTTTGGTCCAGGGTAATCAAGCGCTAGAGAAAATACCACAGGTGCCGAAAATTCAGGGCAAAGAAATTGCTGTGGTGGGTCTCAGTTGTCGTTTTCCCCAAGCCGACAACCTCGAAGCTTTTTGGGAATTATTACGTAATGGTAGAGATGGAGTTCGCCCCCTTAAAACTCGCTGGGCCACGGGAGAATGGGGTGGTTTTTTAGAAGATATTGACCAGTTTGAGCCGCAATTTTTTGGCATTTCCCCCCGGGAAGCGGAACAAATGGATCCCCAGCAACGCTTACTGTTAGAAGTGACCTGGGAAGCCTTGGAACGGGCAAATATTCCGGCAGAAAGTTTACGCCATTCCCAAACGGGGGTTTTTGTCGGCATTAGTAATAGTGATTATGCCCAGTTGCAGGTGCGGGAAAACAATCCGATCAATCCCTACATGGGGACGGGCAACGCCCACAGTATTGCTGCGAATCGTCTGTCTTATTTCCTCGATCTCCGGGGCGTTTCTCTGAGCATCGATACGGCCTGTTCCTCTTCTCTGGTGGCGGTACATCTGGCCTGTCAAAGTTTAATCAACGGCGAATCGGAGTTGGCGATCGCCGCCGGGGTGAATTTGATTTTGACCCCCGATGTGACCCAGACTTTTACCCAGGCGGGCATGATGAGTAAAACGGGCCGCTGTCAAACTTTTGATGCCGGAGCCGATGGCTATGTGCGGGGCGAAGGTTGTGGGGTCGTTCTCCTCAAACCCCTAGCCCAGGCAGAACGGGACGGAGATAATATTCTCGCGGTGATCCACGGTTCGGCGGTGAATCAAGATGGACGCAGTAACGGTTTGACGGCTCCCAACGGGCGATCGCAACAGGCCGTTATTCGCCAAGCCCTGGCCCAAGCCGGTATTACCGCCGCCGATTTAGCTTACCTAGAGGCCCACGGCACCGGCACGCCCCTGGGTGATCCCATTGAAATTAATTCCCTGAAAGCAGTTTTACAAACGGCGCAGCGGGAACAGCCCTGTGTGGTGGGTTCCGTGAAAACAAACATTGGTCACCTCGAGGCAGCGGCGGGCATCGCGGGCTTAATCAAGGTGATTTTGTCCCTAGAGCATGGGATGATTCCCCAACATTTGCATTTTAAGCAGCTTAATCCCCGCATTGATCTAGACGGTTTAGTGACCATTGCAAGCAAAGATCAGCCTTGGTCAGGCGGGTCACAAAAACGGTTTGCTGGGGTAAGTTCCTTTGGGTTTGGTGGCACCAATGCCCACGTGATTGTGGGGGACTATGCTCAACAAAAGTCTTCCATTGCTCCCCCGGTTACCCAAGACCGCCCTTGGCATCTGCTAACTCTGTCTGCCAAAAATGCCCAAGCTTTGAAAGCCCTCCAAAAAAGTTATGGAGACTATCTGGCCCAACATCCCGGCGTTGACCCACGCGATCTTTGTTTGTCTGCTAATACCGGGCGATCGCCCCTCAAAGAACGTCGTTTTTTTGTCTTCAAACAAGTCGCCGATTTACAACAAACCTTAAATCAAGATTTTCTGGCCCAACCCCGCCTCAGTTCCCCCGCAAAAATTGCCTTTTTGTTCACGGGCCAAGGTTCCCAATACTACGGCATGGGGCAACAACTGTACCAAACCAGCTCACTGTTTCGGCAGGTGCTGGATGAGTGCGATCGCCTCTGGCAGACCTATTCCCCCGAAGCCCCTGCCCTCACCGACCTGTTATACGGCGACCATAACCCTGACCTCGTCCACGAAACCGTCTATACCCAGCCCCTACTCTTTGCCGTTGAATATGCGATCGCCCAACTATGGTTAAGCTGGGGCGTGACGCCAGACTATTGCATGGGCCATAGCGTCGGCGAATATGTCGCGGCTTGTCTGGCGGGGGTATTTTCCCTGGCAGACGGCATGAAATTAATTACGGCCCGGGGCAAACTGATGCACGCCCTACCCAGCAATGGCAGTATGGCGGCGGTCTTTGCCGATAAAACGGTCATCAAACCCTACCTATCGGAGCATTTAACCGTCGGAGCCGAAAACGGTTCCCATTTGGTGCTATCAGGAAAGACCCCCTGCCTCGAAGCCAGTATTCACAAACTCCAAAGCCAAGGAATCAAAACCAAACCCCTTAAGGTGTCCCATGCTTTCCACTCCCCTTTGATGGCCCCCATGCTGGCAGAGTTTCGGGAAATTGCTGAACAAATTACCTTCCACCCGCCGCGTATCCCGCTCATTTCCAATGTCACGGGCGGCCAGATTGAAGCGGAAATTGCCCAGGCCGACTATTGGGTTAAGCACGTTTCGCAACCCGTCAAATTTGTCCAGAGCATCCAAACCCTGGCCCAAGCGGGTGTCAATGTTTATCTCGAAATCGGCGTAAAACCAGTGCTCCTGAGTATGGGACGCCATTGCTTAGCTGAACAAGAAGCGGTTTGGTTGCCCAGTTTACGTCCCCATAGTGAGCCTTGGCCGGAAATCTTAACCAGTCTCGGCAAACTGTATGAGCAAGGGCTAAACATTGACTGGCAGACCGTGGAAGCTGGCGATCGCCGCCGGAAACTGATTCTGCCCACCTATCCCTTCCAACGGCAGCGGTATTGGTTTAATCAAGGCTCTTGGCAAACTGTTGAGACCGAATCTGTGAACCCAACCCCTGACGATCTCAATGATTGGTTGTATCAGGTGGCCTGGACGCCCCTGGACACTTTGCCCCCGGCCCCTGAACCGTCGGCTAAGCTGTGGTTAATCTTGGGCGATCGCCACCACTATAGCGAGCCCATTGAAGGCCAATTTAAAAACGCTAAACGAGTGTATCTCGGCCAAAGCAATCATTTTCCGACGGCTGCTCCCTGGGAAGTATCTGCCGCTGCCTTGGATAATTTATTTACTCATGTCGGCTCCCAAAATTTAGCAGGCATCCTTTACCTGTGTCCCCCAGGGGAAGACCCAGAAAACCTAGATGAAATTCAAAAGCAAACCAGTGGCTTCGCCCTCCAACTGATCCAAACCCTGTATCAACAAAAGATTGCGGTTCCCTGCTGGTTCGTGACCCACCAGAGCCAACGGGTGCTTGAAACCGATGCGGTCGCCGGATTTGCCCAAGGGGGATTATGGGGACTCGCCCAGGCGATCGCCCTCGAACATCCAGAGTTGTGGGGGGGAATTATTGATGTCGATGAAACTCTGCCAAATTTTGCCCAGATTTGCCAACAAAGACAGGTGCAGCAGTTGGCCGTGCGGCAGCAAAAACTCTACGGGGCACAGCTCAAAAAGCAACCGCCACTGCCCCAGAAAAATCTCCAGATTCAACCCCAACAGACCTATCTAGTGACTGGGGGACTGGGGGCCATTGGCCGCAAAGTTGCCCAATGGTTAGCCGCTGCGGGAGTAGAAAAAATAATTCTCGTCAGCCGGCGCGCTCCGGCGGCGGATCAGCAGACGTTACCTGCTAATGCGGTGGTTTATCCCTGCGATTTAGCCGACGCAGCCCAAGTAGCAAAGCTGTTTCAAACCTATCCCCACATCAAAGGAATTTTCCATGCGGCGGGCACCTTAGCCGATGGTTTACTGCAACAACAAACTTGGCAAAATTTCCAGACCGTCGCCGCCGCCAAAATGAAAGGGACATGGCATCTCCACCGCCATAGTCAAAAACTCGATCTTGATTTTTTTGTGTTGTTTTCCTCTGTGGCAGGGGTGCTCGGTTCACCGGGACAAGGGAATTATGCTGCCGCAAACCGGGGCATGACGGCGATCGCCCAATATCGACAAGCCCAAGGTTTACCCGCCCTGGCGATCCATTGGGGGCCTTGGGCCGAAGGGGGAATGGCCAACTCCCTCAGCAACCAAAATTTAGCGTGGCTGCCGCCGCCCCAGGGACTAACAATCCTCGAAAAGGTCTTAGGCGCCCAGGGGGAAATGGGGGTCTTTAAACCGGACTGGCAAAACCTGGCCAAACAGTTCCCCGAATTTGCCAAAACCCATTACTTTGCCGCTGTTATTCCCTCTGCTGAGGCTGCGTCCCCAACGGCTTCAATTTTTGACAAATTAATCAACCTAGAAGCTTCTCAGCGGGCTGACTATCTGCTGGATTATCTACGGCGGTCTGTGGCGCAAATCCTCAAGTTAGAAATTGACCAAATTCACAGGCACGATAGTTTGTTGGATCTGGGTATGGATTCGCTGATGATCATGGAGGCGATCGCCAGCCTCAAGCAGGATTTGCAACTGATGTTGTACCCCAGGGAAATCTACGAACGGCCCAGACTGGATGTGTTGACGGCCTATCTAGCGGCGGAATTCACCAAGGCCCATGATTCTGAAGCAGCAACGGCAGCAGCAGCGACTCCCTCCCAAAGCCTTTCGGTCAAAACAAAAAAACAGTGGCAAAAACCTGACCACAAAAACCCGAATCCCATTACCTTTATCCTCTCTAGCCCCCGGTCGGGTTCGACGTTGCTGCGGGTGATGTTGGCCGGACATCCGGGGCTATATTCGCCGCCGGAGCTGCATTTGCTCCCCTTTGAAACCATGGGCGATCGCCACCAGGAATTGGGTCTATCCCACCTCGGCGAAGGGTTACAACGGGCCTTAATGGATCTAGAAAACCTCACCCCAGAGGCAAGCCAGGCGAAGGTCAACCAATGGGTCGAAGCGAATACGCCCATTGCCGAAATCTATGCCTATCTCCAACGGCAGGCGGGACAACGTTTACTCATCGACAAATCTCCCAGCTACGGCAGCGATCGCCACATCCTAGACCACAGCGAAATCCTTTTTGACCAGGCCAAATATATTCACTTGGTACGCCATCCCTACGCGGTGATTGAATCCTTTACCCGACTGCGGATGGATAAACTGCTGGGGGCCGAGCAGCAGAACCCCTACGCCCTCGCGGAGTCCATTTGGCGCACCAGCAACCGCAATATTTTAGAGCTAGGTCACATGGTCGCTCCGGATCGATATCTCCAGGTGATTTACGAAGATCTCGTCCGTGACCCCCGCCAAGTTTTGACAAATATTTGTGATTTCCTGGGGGTGGACTTTAACGAAGCGCTCCTCAATCCCTACAGCGGCGATCGCCTCACCGATGGGCTCCACCAACAATCCATGGGCGTCGGGGATCCCAATTTCCTCCAGCACAAAACCATTGATCCGGCCCTTGCCGACAAATGGCGCTCGATTACCCTGCCCGCTGCTCTCCAGCCGGATACGATCCAGTTGGCCGAAACGTTTGCTTACGATCTCCCCCAGGAACCCCAGCTAACGACCCAGAGCCAATCCTTGCCCTCGATGGTGGAGCGGTTCGTGACAGTGCGCGGTTTAGAAACCTGTCTCTGTGAGTGGGGCGATCGCCACCAACCATTGGTGCTACTTCTCCACGGCATCCTCGAACAAGGGGCCTCCTGGCAACTCATCGCGCCCCAGTTGGCGGCCCAGGGCTATTGGGTTGTGGCCCCAGACCTGCGTGGTCACGGCAAATCCGCCCATACCCAGTCCTACAGCATGCTCGATTTTTTGGCTGACGTAGATGCCCTTGCCAAACAATTAGGCGATCGCCCCTTTACCTTGGTGGGCCACTCCATGGGTTCCATCATTGGTGCCATGTATGCAGGCATTCGCCAAACCCAGGTAGAAAAGTTGATCCTCGTTGAAACCATTGTTCCCAACGACATTGACGACGCTGAAACCGGTAATCACCTGACGACCCATCTCGATTACCTCGCCGCGCCCCCCCAGCACCCAACCTTCCCCAGCTTAGAAGTGGCCGCCCGTCGCCTCCGCCAAGCCACGCCCCAACTCCCCAAAGACCTCTCGGCGTTCCTCACCCAGCGCAGCACCAGCACCGTTGAAAAAGGGGTGCAGTGGCGTTGGGATGCTTTCCTCCGTACCCGGGCGGGCATCGAATTTAATGGCATTAGCCGACGACGTTACCTCGCTCTCCTCAAAGATATCCAAGCGCCGATCACCCTCATCTATGGCGATCAGAGTGAATTTAACCGTCCCGCTGATCTCCAGGCGATCCAAGCGGCTCTCCCCCAGGCCCAACGTTTGACGGTTGCTGGCGGCCATAATCTCCATTTTGAGAATCCCCAGGCGATCGCCCAAATTGTTTATCAACAACTCCAGACTCCTGTACCCAAAACACAATAAAAAATATTGCAAAGTGCAGTCCGAAAACCCGTAAATATTAGATCCTAAACATCTGTGGAACCTTGACCAAGATTCCCACACAACCCCACGGGATCATCCAGACTAACCGGGATCTTCTGATTAAAATTGTTAGACCTGATATCCTGAGAACTAGACCCCTTTATAAGATCGCTCTCTAGAAACACCCATGCACCTGAGTGAAATTACCCATCCGAACCAACTCCACGGCTTGACCGTCCGTCAGTTGGAAGAGATTGCCCGGCAAATTCGCGAAAAACACCTCCAGACGATTGCCGCAAGTGGTGGCCACCTCGGCCCTGGTTTAGGGGTGGTTGAACTAACCCTCGCCCTCTACCAAACCCTTGATCTCGATCGCGACAAGGTGGTGTGGGATGTCGGTCATCAGGCTTATCCCCATAAGTTGATCACCGGACGCTACAACGAATTCCACACCCTCCGGCAAAAAGATGGGGTAGCTGGCTACCTTAAGCGCAGTGAAAATGTGTTTGATCATTTTGGTGCTGGCCACGCCTCGACCAGTATTTCCGCAGCGCTAGGGATGGCATTGGCACGGGATGCCAAGGGAGAAGATTTTAAATGTGTGGCAGTCATTGGTGATGGTGCCTTGACCGGCGGCATGGCCCTCGAAGCCATCAACCATGCAGGTCATTTACCCGACACCAACTTGATGGTGGTTCTCAATGACAATGAAATGTCTATTTCTCCGAATGTAGGAGCCATCTCGCGGTACCTCAACAAAGTCCGCCTCAGTGATCCCGTCCAGTTTTTAACCGATAACCTCGAAGAACAGGTCAAGCACCTCCCGTTCCTTGGGGACTCCCTCACCCCAGAGATGGAACGGCTCAAGGACAGCATGAAACGCTTGGCGGTCTCGAAGGTTGGCGCCGTCATCGAAGAATTAGGCTTTAAATATTTTGGCCCCGTGGATGGCCACAACCTCGAAGAGCTGATCCGCACCTTTAAACAGGCCCACAAGGCTAAAGGCCCGACCCTCGTCCACGTCGCCACAGTTAAAGGCAAAGGTTATGCGATCGCCGAAAAAGATCAAGTGGGCTACCATGCCCAGAAACCCTTTGACTTGGCCACAGGCAAGGCATTCCCCTCGAAGAAACCAACCCCACCGAGCTATTCCAAGGTCTTTGCCCATGCCCTGACCACCCTCGCAGAAAACAATCCCAAAATTGTCGGGATTACAGCGGCAATGGCCACTGGCACCGGGTTAGATAAGCTCCAACAGAAATTACCAAAACAGTACATCGACGTCGGCATTGCCGAACAACACGCCGTTACCCTCGCGGCAGGTCTCGCTTGTGAAGGAATGCGGCCAGTGGTGGCGATTTATTCGACCTTCCTACAACGGGCCTATGACCAAATCATCCATGATGTTTGTATTCAAAAATTACCGGTCTTTTTCTGCCTTGACCGGGCGGGCATCGTCGGTGCCGACGGGCCGACCCACCAGGGAATGTATGACATTGCCTATCTCCGCCTGATTCCCAATATTGTGGTGATGGCACCCAAGGATGAAGCTGAACTACAACGGATGCTCGTCACGGGGATTGAATACACAGACGGGGCGATCGCCATGCGTTATCCCAGGGGGAGTGGCATTGGCGCCCCGTTAATGGAAGACGGCTGGGAACCCCTGCCCATCGGTAAAGGAGAAATCCTGCGCAATGGTGACGACATTCTCCTGATCGGCTATGGTGCCATGGTGCACTCGACCCTCCAGGTGGCCGAAATTCTCAGTGAACACGGCATTAGCGCCACGGTGATCAACGCCCGTTTTGTGAAACCCCTGGACTCTGAACTCATTGCGCCCCTCGCCAAGCAAATTGGTAAAGTGGCCACCTTTGAAGAGGGTTGCTTAATGGGTGGTTTTGGGTCTGCGGTCTGTGAAGCGCTCCAGGATCATGATGTACTGGTTCCCGTAAAACGCTTTGGCATTGGAGATGTGCTTGTGGATCATGCAACTCCAGCGGAATCAAAAGCGGCCCACGGGTTGACCCCAGCCCAGATGGCCGAATCCATTCGGGCGGCATTTTTCCAGAAAGACGCCGCCAAGACAACCACCACCGTTTAAGCAAAATTGACTGTGCTTTAACTTTGATCCCCAGTGCTCCTCGTCGCTGCCCTGGGGATTTTTTGATGGTGGAACCGTCACAGAAAATTGCGATCGCCAAACCGAACCCGTAAAATTTGGGAGCCTCCCTGTATTTTTGCCTATGAAACGCCGCCACCTGCTCAAATACGGAACCTTTGCTGCCTGGGGTTATGGTCTCACTGCTTGCAATCGACTCCCAGATACCGTTCGTCTGCCAGGAAGATCTGCGAAGCAAGCTAATTTAGAATCAACTCCGCCGGTATTAGATCTGAGTGCTCCGGAAAAACAAACCCTTACCCTGGGTTATGTGCCGGACTTGGCGATCGCCCCCTGGCTGATGGCCCTCACCCAAGGCTTTTTTGAGCAGTATGGCCTGGAAGTTGAGCTGTATCCCCAGGTGGATCAACAGGCCGTGGAGCAGGGGCTACTAGAATCGCGTTTTGATGCGGCGATTACCTCTTTTTCGACACCACTGATTTATCAGCTCAAAAGTCCTAGGGTTGATCTGGTCGCGCTGATGCAGATCCATCGCCACGGCGGTGTTTTTTGTGGCCGCCAACAGACCTGGGCTGATAATATTCGTTCTGGCATCGACTATGCGAATTTTGCAGAATTTGCGGCGGCCTACCGGGACTATGTGCGGGCTTTACCGGAAAAAACCTTTGGGGTAGACCACGACTACAGCACAACAGCTTATCTTTATCGCTATTGGTGGGCGGCCCTGGGTTTCCATCCAGATCGAGATTTAGAATTGGTGACTTTTGCGCCCACGGAGTTGCGTCATAAATTGCAGGCAGGGTTGATCCAAGGCTACTGCAGCCAAGAACCTTGGGGACAAGAGGCGATCGCCAACGATTCTGGTTTTATCCAATATCTCTCAGGGGATATTTGGCAGGGCCACCCGGGGCCGGTGATTACCACCAGTGCAGGCTGGCGAGAAGAAAACCCAAATACAGCTAAAGCTCTCATTGCCGCCACCCTCCAGGGTTGCCAATATTGCCAAGATCCCACCAACGCGGCCACCATTGGCCCGCTTTTGGCCAGTAACCTTGACCTTGATCCCGCTGCCCTCACCGCCCTCTTTAGTGGCCAATATTTCTACGGGGGAGACGGCGATCGCCCCATTGCCCGACGGGATAGTCCCATTTGGTTTGACCAAGGGCGACGGATTACGGCCCCCGACCAGGCTAATTATTGCTGGCAATCCCATGGCCTGTGGCTTCTCACCCAGATGGTTCGCTGGCGACATTTTGAGCTGCGGCAATATCCCCAAAATGCCCGTGAATTGGTGGCAGCAGCTTATCCCCCGGAACCCTACGGGGCGATCGCCCAGGGATTTGGGTTGCGTTTACCGCCTGAGTCTTTTAAGTCGGAGATTCACTTCATTGACCAACGGGCTTTTTTACCGAACCAAGTGGCCAGTTATCTTAACCAGTTTAAAATCCGCACCTGACCCTATTTCCCGATACAAAAACGGCTAAAGATCCGATCCAAAACTGATTCGGTCACCCCTTCGCCGGTGATTTCACCCAGGGCTTGGATCGCGCTGCGTAGATCGATCGTCCAAAAGTCCAGGGGCAACCCTTGGGCAATGGTGCTTTGCACTTGAAGGAGAGCTTGTTGGGCCTGGGTCAAAGCCGCGGCTTGCCGTTGATTAATTGCAAAATCGAGATCGGCGGCTCCCACTTTTCCCGCTTGCACCAAATTGGCGATCGCCGTTTCCAATTCATCCACACCCTGGTGCTGGGCTGCCGCTGTTTTGACGACCCCTTGCACTTGGGGCGGAATTTCAATGGCTTCTGGTTGGCCAATATCAATTTTATTAAGGATCAAAATTAAGGGTTGATTGGCTTTTGCCGCCACAATTCGCTGAAAAATTTCTTGATCCGCTGCTGTCCATCCCACCGCCGCATCGATGGTAAACAAAATCAAATCCGCCTGCTGGGAAGCGGCGAGGGAACGGGCAACACCAATTTTTTCCACGGCATCCTCTGTATCCCGGATGCCCGCCGTATCCAATACCTGTACCGGGATACCCTGCACCACAAGCTGGGACTCTACCACATCCCGCGTTGTCCCTGGCAAATCTGTGACAATGGCGCGATCGCTGCGACTCCAGGCATTTAACAGACTCGATTTCCCCACATTGGGACGGCCCACAATCGCTACCTTTAACCCCGTGCGCAATAGTTCGCCCCGGTCAGAGGTCTGGAGAATTTGTGCCACTTTTTCGAGCACCTGGGTCAGATCCCGCTGAATTTGCGGCTCATCCAGGGGAGGTAAATCGTCTTCAAAATCAATGCGGGCTTCCACTTCCGCCAAAATATCTAAACATTGACCCCGGAGTCGTTGGATCGGCTGGGCCAGTTTCCCTTGAATGCCTGCCAGAGCCATCTGGGCCGATTGGGGTGATTTTGCCCCCACCAATTCCGCGACACTTTCGGCCTGGGTAAGATCAATGCGACCATTTAAAAAGGCGCGCAGGGTAAATTCTCCTGGCGTCGCCAACCGCGCCCCAGCCCCTAAACAAAGCTGTAGCACCTGCTGCACGGGAATAATGCCCCCATGGCAGTGGAACTCCACCACATCTTCAGCGGTGAAGGAACGGGGGGCTAGCATCAGCAGGAGCAGCGCTTCATCGACGATGGCTTGGGTTTGGGGATGACGAACATAGCCGTACAGAATGCGGTGACTCTCCCAGGTCTGCTGACCAGGGGCTTGAAAGAGTTGACGGGCAATGGGGAGAGCCGCTGCGCCAGATAGACGGACAATGCCAATGCTGCCTTGGTTTGGGACGACGGCACTGGCGATCGCCACAATGGTATCGCCTAGGTTCACGGTCTAAAACGGGATGTCATCGAGGTTCGGTTCCGGTTCACTGGGAGCCGGGGCAGGACTAGGAGCGGGAGCCATGGGGTTAATGGGCACCACATTACTGGGGGTGACGGGTGAAGTCGAAGCAGAAGGGGCCATGGTCGTTCCAGGAGAGGTGGGGCCTAGACCAGCACCAATAGCTTGGATTTGCGAAATCACTAACTCTGCCTTCTTTTCCTTAAAGCCTTCGGGTCGTTCTATGGTGTTCATCGTCAGTCGTCCCGTCAAGATCACTTGATCACCGTCGTGGTAATTTTGCTGGATGTCTTGGCTGAGGTTATCGCCCCAACCTACAGCCTTGAGTCGGCAAGCGGGGTCTCCCTCCCGGAGCGCCGGAAATTCGATGGTGATCTGAGCCAGGGGGGTATTGTCGGGGGTATAGCGCAGTTCTGGTTCCCCTAGGATGCGCGCCATTAATACACAACTATTCATATCGTCTCGGTTGGCGATCGCCTAACATATGGTTCAATTGTACTTTTTTAAAGCCACGGGTTGCCGTTTAGAAGCGGAGACCTAACCCTCCTTGGAGCGCAACGGCCTTTTCATTTTTACCTTCATAGGCATCAAAGGCAAACACCGCATTGGTAAAGAGCACAGTGTTACCATTGGGTAGTGCATAATCAAGTCCCGGTTGAATCACCAAGGTGTTTCGATCGCCGACGGGGGAAGGGTTGCTCCCGGTTGCGAAGGAATAGCCAGCACCCACATAGGCATCGAGTTGCCAGGTTAGGGGCACATCATAGGAAATGGTCGGCACAATGGCGGTACTACCAGAACCGATAAAGGCTTGGGTCCGCAGGGAAATAGGTAATTTTAGAAACTTATAACGGGCAGCAAGCACGGCACTCAATTGCTGTCCCTCACCGTTCCAGTCGGAGGAAACGCCAACGCTCGCCCCAGCACCCACATAGCTACCATAGGCGGCCTGGGCCTGGGCTGTGGATTGGTAAATCGCGCCAGTGAGTCCTGTTAGTAAAGTCGTGGCGATCGCCAGGTGACTTAAATGCTGTCGGCCGATGCAAGCAAGGCTCATGTTTATACTCCTCAAAACCAGGGGACGGAAATTGTCCAGAATTGCTGCTATTTTAAGGTAAATTTTAGCTTTCTACCACAGAGTTTCGGGGGCGCAAAGGACTTATTAAGGGCCGTTACTAGGTTGAGTAAATATTATTTGTCCAAATGATTTCGTCCAAAATTTAGGCTAGAGATTCAACGTTTTCTAAAACAACAATGCCCGGTTGAACCAATTCCCAAAGATTATCTTGATCTGTAGCAGCAATGCGAGCGGGTTTGAGTAATTTAATTGTCTGTAAATCCGGCTTTTGGTTACCGTAGCAGATAAAAGTTTGCTGGAAAAAAGCATAATTATCGGGGGTGATTTTAAGCTGGGCGCGGGGCACAAGGTAATACTGATTTTGCACTTGAATCGCCCAATAGTCCCCTTGGTCATCGGTTTGGAATAATAACCCGCTCAGGAAATTTTCGGTTTCTCCGTCAGTTTCGAGGGCTGAGGTCACAGGCGGTTGGACAGCCAAGGCGATCGCCTCTGGGGCCAGGCCCATGGCATCGGCGTTATAGGTTTCCACTAGGGCATCGTAAGCATTGAGAAATTGCACCGGAAAATCAGCGTCTGTGTCTGTATCAATTTCTGTTTCTACGGGGTTCGGATCTAGGTGATCGAGCGTTTGTGAAGCTGGATTGAATGCCTCTGGGTCGTCTAGGGTGTTCGCGGCTAGGGGCTGTGAAGGCGGTGTTTCGCTGAAGGGAATAGTGGTGGGTTGGGTTGTTACTGGCGGCGGGGCGATCGCCGCAAAATTTTCCTTGGGCGAAAGATCGTAGGTGTTTTGGAGTCGCTTGATAAGCTTTGCTTCTAGCTGATCAAGATCCAAGGAATCCGGTTCCGCATCCGGGAAATAGCGATTTACAGGCGAAGGCGCTGGGGTCGGTTTCCGTAGATAAAACAGGGCAAGGGTCGCGGTGCCTAACAGAAGGAGCAGCCCCAGGAGAAAATTGGTGGTACGCAGGCGTTGTCGCAGGCGCTGATTATCCCGCTGGAGGGTTTGGATCATTGCCGAAAAAGTCGTGCCATCATCCACAACGGTATTTTCCAGACTTAGGCTCGTGTAGAGATAATCAATCGAGGTGGCCAGATCCGGGGCGATCGCCCCTTGGGTTGCGGTTTCATTCAGGGTTTTGAGGGTTTCGCTGAGGTCACTTAACTGTTGTGCAAGATATTCTTCGAGCTCTGTTTGGGTGACGCTACCGTAGAAACCATAGTCTGCTTCACTGAGGTTGCGCCGTTCAAAAAAGTCTAAAAATTCCTGGAGCCGCCGGATCGTTTCTGGATTAAAGCCATCCGTAAAGGGTTCAATCAGGTTGGTGAGATTATTGAGCTGCTGATCAAGGTTGGCGATCGCCGTTGTTAAAGCTTCCCGTTGGGCTGGGTTTTGAATCGTTGCCAGTTGCCCTTCCAGCAACCGGATCTGTTCCTGGAGTTGTTGCAGGCCAGCCCGATCATTCCGAAAAATTTCTGCATCGAAGGCCGCTGTCCCAGTGTTGAGCGCCGCCAAATTGTCAGGGAACTCTTCTAGGTCAGGCCGGAGACCAACAAAACCCTGGTTCAATAACCACAACTCCGCAAGGAATGAACGCCCTTGGGTAGTGGAGGTAGCTTCTTGGGCAAAGGTTGGAGGTATTAGGACAGGTGAGAGCAGTGCCGATCCGCCTGTGCCCAGCAGTAAACTCCCCAGGATTAAACTGTGCCAGCCTTGCCTCATTGCCATACTCTTTTCCTGCGATAGGATTCTTGAACCCCAAAAATTGTGCTCAGAATGTGTGAACTTCCTTAAGGTGATTCTAAGGCAGCTTTCCCCCAGAAATTAGCTTAGCCCCAGAAATTCATCGCCGTCACACCCAGAAAATAAAAAGAGATATGCTACCCTAACCAGTGACTTTATGCCCGCCCCTAACTCCTATGAAAATCCGCATTGGTAACGGTTACGATGTCCACCGTCTCGTGCCTGGTCGTCCCCTCATTTTGGGAGGCATTCAGCTAGAACACCACCTCGGCTTAGATGGCCATAGCGACGCAGATGTTTTGACCCATGCAATCATGGATGCGATGTTGGGTGCCCTCAGTTTGGGGGATATTGGCCATTATTTTCCGCCTACGGATCCCCAGTGGAAAGGGGCTGACAGCATTGAATTGCTCAAGCAGGTACATCAACTCATCCAAGAACGAGGCTGGCAAATTGGCAATATTGACTCTGTAATTGTCGCTGAACGCCCGAAACTGAAACCGCACATCCAAGCCATGACTCAATGTCTTGCTGAAGCCCTGGGAGTTGATCCGGATCAGGTGGGGGTTAAGGCCACAACCAATGAAAAACTAGATGCCATGGGTGAGGAAAAGGGAATTTGTGTCCATGCTGTCGCCCTGTTAGTGCAAGTATGAGTCATGGATAATGAAAGTTAAAGAAATTATCAAACTCATAGAACAAGATGGTTGGATTCTCACTAGAACTCGCGGAAGTCACCGTCAGTACAGGCATCCAACTAAACTAGGATGAGTAACAGTTGCAGGAAAATTCAGTGACGAACTAGCTCCTGGAACCCAAAATAGTATTCTCAAACAAGCTGGTTTAAAGTAACAAAGTAGAAATGATGCGCTATCTAATCGTCATCGAAAAAACCGATACGGGTTATTCCGCTTATTCTCCAGATTTATCTGGTTGTGTCGCAACAGGGGCAACAGAAGTTGAAGTGACGCAAAATATGCAAGAGGCGATCGCCTTTCACCTTGAAGGATTGCAATTAGAAGGCTTAGAAATTCCACAGCCTTCTGTTTCTTCTGCCTATGTTGAAATTGCAGCGTGAAAAATAAATGCAGCAACAAAAAAGAGGAGGCCAATAATGTCTCCTCTTTTTAAGGATTGATTTAAGAAATGAAGCTATTACAGCAGATAGACAAGGCCGAACAGGATAATCCAGACTACATCCACAAAGTGCCAGTAGAGTTCCGCTGCTTCGACACCAAAATGGGCTTGGCCACTGTAATGATCGGCTTCGCGCGATCGCCACAACACTGCCAAGGTAAATAACAGCCCTGCCGTCACGTGGAGACCGTGGAACCCCGTCAGCACATAGAAACAACTGCCAAACAGATGCTCCGTGAGGCCAAACTCCATGTGGGCATATTCATAGACCTGGCCGCCGAGGAAGACCGCCCCCATCAGTGCCGTAATCCCGAACCATAGCTGCAAACCTTTAACATCGTCGTTTTTGATTGCACTTTGGCCCTTGTGCATCACAAAACTACTGCTGACCAGGATGATCGTATTCACCGTGGGCACGAGCAATTCTAATTCCTTTGTGAAACCAGGCATCGTCGCCTTATAAATCAAAAAAGCGGCGAACAGCCCCAGGAAAATCATACTTTCTGCGACTAGAAACATCACGAGGCCAAACATCCGGTAGTCAGGATGACCATGGTGTTCCGTCGGGGGCGCTTGATAATCGCTGGCGATCGCCGTATTGGTGGTTGAACTTTGCATTTTTGCGACTCCTCTAACTCATTTCTGCCACTTCAGCGAGCATCTCTTCAATGGAATCCTCATCTCTGGGTTCTCCATCAATGCCATACTCATAGGGGCCAGCCCAAAGGACGGGTGGCTCATCAAAGTTTTCGATACTCGGCGGAGAGGTGGTTTGCCATTCCAGGGTGAGAGCACGCCACGGATTCCGTCCGGCTGCTTTCCCATTGACTAACCCCAAGACGATTGACACCAAGAAGGGCAACGTTGATAACGCCAAAATGTAAGACCCTAGGGTACAAACTTGGTTTAGGGGCTGGAACTGGGGATCATAAAGGGCAATGCGGCGGTTCATCCCCTGGAGACCCAGATAGTGCATCGGCAAAAAGGTCATGTTAAAGCCGATAAAGGTCATCGCAAAGTGAATTTTGCCCCAGGTTTCGTTGTACATTTTGCCCGTCATTTTCGGGAACCAATGGTATACCGCCCCAAAGAGGGCAAAGACAGAGCCACCGAAGAGGACATAGTGGAAGTGACCCACCACGAAATAGGTGTCATGGACATGGATATCAAAGGGAGCTGCTGCCAACATCACCCCTGTTAAACCGCCAATCAGGAAGGACGAAAGAAAGCCAATGGCGAAGAGTAACGCGGAGTTGAGTTGTAATTTGCCACCCCAGAGGGTCGCACACCAGCTAAAGATCTTGATCCCCGTCGGTACTGCCACGAGCATGGTGGTTGCCATAAAGAACATCCGCAGCCAGCCAGGGGTGCCACTGGTAAACATGTGGTGCGCCCAGACGATTAAACCCAGAAAACTGATCGCCAGACCGGAATAGGCGATCGCCCGATAGCCAAAGATTGGTTTGCGGGAATGGACTGGGAGAATTTCTGAAATGACTCCAAAGAAGGGAAGCACCATAATGTACACCGCCGGGTGGGAATAGAACCAAAAGAGGTGCTGATACACAATCGGATCGCCACCGCCCGTGGGGTTAAAAAAGGCCGTACCCGCCATTAGGTCAAAGGACAGCAAAATCAAAGCTGCAGCCAAGACCGGAGTCGAGAGCAAAATTAACGCCGAAGTCGCCAACATCGCCCAACAAAACAGCGGCATACTGTGGATGTCCATATCCGGGGCGCGCATCTTAAAAATTGTGGTGACAAAATTAATCGCCCCCAAAATCGAAGCCGTCCCCAAAATCAGCAGACATAAAATCCAGAGTTCTTCGCCCCACTTCCCAGAGATCAAACTCAAGGGCGGATAGGACGTCCAACCCGCCTGGGGGGCGCCCACAAAGAAACTCAGAATCAGGAGAATACCGCCGACGGGCTGCATCCAAAAGGCCACGGCATTTAACCGAGGGAAAGCCATATCATCCGCACCGATCATCAGCGGGATTAAGTAATTGGCAAAGGCGGCTCCGGCGGGCACAATCCACAAGAAGATCATGATCGTGCCGTGCATCGTAAACATTTGGTTATAGACTTCGGGGGAAACAAAGTCTGGGTCTGGGGTCGCAAGTTCTGTGCGGACAATCTCTGCTAATGCACCACCAATGAAGTAAAACAAGAAAGCCGTAACGAGATATTGAATCCCGATGACTTTGTGGTCAGTACAAAAGGTGAAGTAGTCCGTCCATTTGCGATCGCCCGCATGGTGTATTGTCGCGTCACTCATGGTTGATCGTTGATTAGTTATCGTGCGTTTACTAAAAAATTAGTTACAGGTTTAGTTGGTTTAATTGTTTGAAAAAGCCTGACCTTACTGGGCCATCGACATCATTCCCAAAGGATTATGGGGAATCTGCTCTAGGGTATTTTCAATAATCCCCATCTCCTCGGCGTAGGCCTGGAGAAATGCTGCATCGGTTAAGGCCGTAGAATCGACGGGTAGCGGTTGACCCTCGCCATCTTGCAGCGCCACTGTGCGCGATTGCACCCATTGGTCATAACCCTCTGCCGTTTCAACGGTCATCGTGGTTTTCATGCCGCCATGGTAAGAGCCGCACAATTCTGCGCAAATAACTGGGTAGGTGCCTTCTCGGTTGGCCACAAAGCTCAATTGTGAAACCTGGCCGGGCATCACATCTTGTTTAATGCGAAATTCTGGGAGCCAGAAAGCATGGATCACGTCTGCTGCTTTCATGTTGAGTTGAATTGGACGATCCACAGGCACATGGAGATCCCCGGAGACAATCCCCGTATCGGGGTAAGTGAAAATCCAGGCATATTGTAGGCCATTCACGTCAACCACTAAAGGGTCTTCATCGTTGGCCGACATGGATTTACCAATGCCAATGGCAATTTTAGAATCTGGTTCCATTGCCACCATGTTGTCCATGGTATTGGGGTTGTGTTGATGATGGTGGGCCATGGTCATACCGCCCCCAGAGACCATCGGGTCGAGGCCGCCCATTTTGTTGTAGATTTCAAAGCTATAGATCGCCAAAATAAAGACGATGACGGTGGGGATCGCTGTCCAGACAATCTCTAGGGGAACATTGCCTTCGATCGCCGGGCCGTCGGTCAAATCCCCCTGCTTGCGGCGAAATCGAATCAGACAAATCACCAAAACCCCTTCAATCAAGATAAAAAGACCAGTGGCAATGGTCATCATCAGATTAAACAATTCATCGACATCATTGGCGTCGGCGGAGGCGGCAACGGGTAGTAAACCATGGTTTTGACCGTACCAGAGACTGATGAGGGTAATGGCAATTCCAGCGATCAAGGTCGTGATGCTATTGGGAATATTCACGGGAAATTTTGGAGCTTTTTTGGAATAACTGCTGGTTACCACGTTAAAACAAACTGTTTGGAAATGCCTTTGGTTTGTCACAATCTTCATGGTTGACTGATGACAAATCTTGATGATTTTGTATCAAGGTTATTTAAAACTCAATTATGTAATCTATCTGGCCAAAAACTTAAGATTATATTTAGATTTCCTCGGTTATTCGTTGCTTAAATGTAAAGAATTTGTACAGGATAGGTCGCTGAACAGCAGCGTCTAAATGGGTTCACTACAGTGTTAATTAACGAGATTTAGCTATTTTTCTTAGCCTAAAATCTAATTTGTGTAGCTATTTACATCTGTGGCAGTTCTGACTCCGTAGATTGTTAAGCGTTTTGTGAGGAGGCTTCATGGCTCATTCCATTTCATCTCCAAATTCTTTTTCGCCAGCGAGTGATCAGGTGAAAACATGGGTTCGTCGTTTGGTTTGGAAAATGGCGATCGCCACCTTGTTGTTAATGGCGATTGGCAGTGCAACACGGGTGATGAATGCGGGACTGGCTTGTCCGGATTGGCCCCTGTGCTACGGGCAACTGGTGCCGACCCAACAGATGAATTTACAGGTTTTCTTGGAGTGGTTCCACCGTTTAGACGCGATGTTGATCGGTCTCTCGGCGATCGCCTTGGTGGGACTCACCCTCTGGTTCCGGACGGCACTACCCCGTTGGCTGCCATGGGCTGCGAGCTTTGCCCTGTTTTTGATTGTGTTTCAAGGGATCCTAGGAGGATTAACCGTCACCGAACTGCTACGCTTTGATATCGTCACAGCCCACCTAGGTACGGCCCTCTTCTTTTTTGTTACCCTGCTAACCATTGGGAGTTGTTTGAGTGACTATCGCGGCAACGGCACCGCCGGAAAATTACCTTGGTTTGGTTTGACGGCAGCCATTTTTATTTATCTCCAAAGCCTGTCCGGAGGTTTAGTCGCCTCCCAGTGGGCCTTGCACCAGTGCTTTTTCCAAGGAGATATGTGTGTGGTGATGGACAGTCACATCGTCGGTGTTGTCCCTGCTACTCTCGCAACGCTCGTCACTGTGATCATGGCTTGGCGGACGCCAGCGCTCCACCCTACTCTCCGCAGCCTGGCCAATGTCGCCATGTTACTGGTGTGCTTACAAATTTTGATTGGGGTGGCCACCTTTAAATTACATCTGCAAGTGGAACCCCTCACTGTGACCCACCAGGCCGTTGGGGCGAGCCTCCTTGGGACTTTGGCGATGTTTTCTGTTTTTGCGTTCCGCGATCGCCAGCCCCACACCAGTTAAGTCAAACCCTATCTCTCCATTCCTCTGCGTCTTTAATTAAATTCAGGTATTTTTATGCTCGGCACCAGCCTTTCTCCGCACCATGAAAACTTTTGGGCGGTTATCAAAAGCTATTACCAACTCACCAAACCCCGCATTATTCCCCTGCTGCTGATTACCACCGCTGCTTCGATGTGGATTGCCTCCCATGGTCACATTGACCCGGTAAAGTTACTGATTACGTTGCTGGGGGGAACTCTCGCCGCCGCCTCTGCCCAAACCCTCAACTGCATCTATGACCAGGACATCGATTTTTCGATGCAGCGCACCCGTAAGCGGCCCATTCCTTCCGGTCGCGTTCAACCACGCCATGCTTTAATTTTTGCGCTGATTTTGGGGAGTTTGTCTTTTTCCCTGTTAACGGTATTTGTGAACCTGCTTAGCGCCTGTTTAGCGTTATCGGGCATTGTGTTTTATATGCTGGTTTATACCCACTGGCTGAAACGGCACCACGTACAAAATATTGTGATCGGTGGGGCCGCAGGCTCGATTCCGCCCCTGGTCGGTTGGGCGGCGGTTACGGGTCAGTTGGATTGGTCGGCCTGGATTTTGTTTGCACTGATTTTCCTCTGGACGCCGCCCCATTTCTGGGCCTTGGCCTTGATGATCAAAGAAGATTATGCAGAAGTTGAGGTGCCGATGCTGCCCGTGGTCAAGGGCGAAAAAATAACCGTCGATCAAATTTGGATTTACACATTAATCGTTGTGCCCTTTAGTCTGTTGCTGGTGTTCCCGTTCCACGCATCTGGGCTGTTTTATGCGATCGCCGCCTTAGTGCTGGGAGCCATTTTTATCCAAAAAGCCTGGGAATTGAAGCAAAATCCCTTTGATCAGCCCCTAGCAAAGTCAATGTTTAAATATTCGATTCTTTATATGATGTTGCTTTGTACGGCGATGGTGGTGGATAGTTTACCTGCGGTGCATGATGTCACTGCCCTGGTGACCACAACCTTAGCTTCCCTGACTTAAATTAATGACGCCCCTGTTTTCGCGCCTGCTCGCCCTCGCCCACGATAACCATGCAGCCTTCTATGCCCCCGGTCACAAAGGTAGTCAGGGGGTTTTTCCTGGGTTGGCACAGGCCTGGGGAACGGCGGTTTTTCGGGCAGATTTACCGGAACTCCCTGGTCTTGATAATTTGTTTGCGCCAGAAGGGGTGATTTTAGAGGCTCAAACCCTAGCTGCCGAAACCTTTGGAGCTGATCAAACCTGGTTTTTGGTCAATGGTTCCACCTGTGGGATTATCGCCGCCATTTTAGCGACGGTGGGGGAAGGGGAAAAAATTCTCTTACCCCGCAATGTTCATCAATCGGCCATTTCCGGCTTGATTTTGTCTGGGGCGATGCCAGTTTTTGTGAATCCGCCCTACGATCCCCAATGGGATTTGAGTTATGGTTTAACGCCAGAGTCTATTGAGCAAGCCTTGCAAATTCATCCTGATATTAAAACGGTTTTTGTTCTTTCTCCCACCTATCAAGGGGTTTGTCCAGATTTAAAGGCGATCACCGCCATCACCCAGCGCCACAATATTCCGCTCATCGTTGACGAAGCCCACGGTAGCCACTTTAAATTTCATCCTAATTTCCCGCCCCCGGCCCTCGAACTCGGCGCTGATCTGGTAATCCAATCAACCCACAAAACCCTAGGGGCGATGACCCAAGCCTCGATGCTCCATCGACAAGGAGCCAGGGTTGATCCCCAGAAAATCAACCGCGCTTTACAACTCGTCGAATCCACCAGTCCCAGCTATTTACTTCTGGCTTCCCTGGATGCGGCCCGCGCCCAAATGGCAACACAGGGCGAAACCCTTTGGTCAGAAACACTCACTTTAGCGCAACGAGCACGGCAGACCTTGACTTCGATTCCAGGATTAAAAATTTTTGATCCCCAACCCCAGGCAGGCATTGAATATTTTGATCCCACCCGCCTCACCATTGATGTTTCGGGTTTAGGGTTGACGGGTTATGCCGCGGATGAAATCTTAACGGAAACTCTGGGGGTGATTGCAGAACTCCCCCTAGGGCGATCGCTCACTTTTATCCTCACCTTTGGCAATACAAACCAGGATATTCAGCGGTTAATCGATGCGTTTCAAACCCTCAGCGAAAACAATCAAGCACAACAACCTTTAAACAAGCCAAACATTTCAACCGATCAGCCTGAAACCTGCTATGGGCTGCCACAACTCTCGCCGCGCCAAGCTTTCTTTGCCACCAGTAGAGCCGTTTCCCTTGAAGCCAGTCTCAATCAAATTTGCGCGGAGTTGATTTGTCCTTATCCCCCTGGGATTCCGGCGATTATGCCCGGCGAAAAAATTACGGTAGCCACCCTCGCCAGCTTGCGCCAGACGTTACAACTGGGGGGAGTGATTACCGGGGCTAGTGATCCCAGCTTAAAAACGATTCGTGTGATTGATTAACCTAAAGCAAAAATTTGGCGATCGCCTCGGCAACCCCATCCTCTTCAACGGAAGTTGTCACAGCATCCGCAACGGCTTTGAGGGCAGTAGGAGCATCCCCCATGGCAACCCCAATCCCCGCATATTCAAGCATTTCTCGGTCATTAAAATTGTCGCCAATGGCCATCACGTTAGCGGCCTGCAACCCCAGAATTTCTTCAGTGAGAAATTTCACCGCTTGGCCTTTCGTCGCCGTCGGTGAGGTGAATTCTACATACACAGCCGTGGACTGGGTACAGTAAATTTCCTGCTGGGTGTAGCGTTTTTGCACGAGGGGCAAGAGGGTTTTCGGTACTGTTTCTGTGTGGCAAACCGCAAGAATTTTTGTGGGAGCCTGGGCCACAATATCCCGCAAATCGGTGAGCAAATTTGCCTTGCAACCCGTTCTCTCTTGGTAGGCCGCAGTCCGCTCATTGAAGTCATCGACATATAATTCGTCGTTGTGATAAACGTGCAAATGGAGCTGCGATCGCCAATTCTTAGTGCTAAGAAAATCGAGAATATCAAGGGCAATATCGGCTGGCACTGAAAGCTGCTGATGGGGGAGAGTTTGTAGCGGGTCTTGAATCCAAGCGCCGTTATAGGCAATCAAAGGAACATCGGAGGCAATGGCTTCGTAAAATCGCTTGGCCGAACAAAACATACGCCCGGTGGCGATCGCCACTTTGATCCCTTTCCGTTGGGCCGCTTGGATCGCCTCTAAAACCTGGGGACTCACTTGGTTTATTTTCCCGGAAATCGTGCCGTCAATATCCAACACCAGTAGGCGAATGTCCTGCATTGTTTCGGTCAAAATGGTTGTCCCTAAAGCATAGAAGAGTTCCCCTATCCCAGCAACGACCCAAACCCCAAGGCCGGATTGCCACTTTGTATAATAAAAAACACAAGTACAAATTATTGCTGCATTCAAGTTTTAGAGAATTTCACCATGACCACCGAGCGGGAATTTGCCGAATGGCCCGAAAAAATTAGACGGGTTCGTGGCCAAGCGCCCCAACGCAAAACCCAGCGTTCAACCCAAGCGTCCCGTTGGTTACCGATTCTGCTGTTCTTTTCGAGTTTGGCGATCGCCCTTTGGTTCAACCAACAACTCCAGCAACGTCCGGTACAGTCGGGTGGGGAATCGTCCGCAGTAAGACAATATCGACTCTAGGGAATCAATTTTCTGGTCGTTTTCCCTGGATTTAATGCAGGTGCAAGCTGTTGCTAAGGTTTTTTACGCCAAGGCTCTCAACGAAGGTCTACTTTTTGCAAGCTTAAGCCACTATCTGAGTTACCCTGTGCTTGGTCTACGAGAGGATAAAAATCCGGTACTGACTGAAAAAATATCCCCTGGGACAGGCTGTGAGGGAACCCTGACTTCGGTTATAAAATTGGTTAGATTTGAGAGGGCGAACGAGGGGACTCGAACCCCCGAATGGCGGAACCACAATCCGCTGCCTTAACCACTTGGCTACGCTCGCCATAATCACGATTAATAATGTTATCGAATTGATTTTATTTTGTCCAGGTTTTTTATGAAATTTTCTCAAATTAGCGGTGTGGTCAGCGGCTTCGGCGTTGTTGTCCTTGGGGCGATCGCCTACTTAACCAATCCTCCCCTGAGCCAATATCGCAATTATGCGGGCGAACAGATTGCCATCTATCTTAAGGATAATGTCTGCCAAAATTCGGGCGAGGATCTGCCCCTCGGTTTAGGCAATCTCCAAAGCGATTTGCTGCGCAACTACTGCAAAACCCTGGTGGACGCGAGCCAGGCCCAATTGGGCGAAATCGTCAGTCGGCAAACCAGCGTCAATAATTATTTTTTCTTTAGCATCTACCAAACGGATATTGTTTTGCCGGAGCCCTTTCCACGGTACTCCTTTGAGACGGTGGGGATTTTTCGGCAGTTCTACACCTACCGAGCAGAAAAAAGCTAGGGGGAGCATTGCGCCCAGGCCTGATGGGAGAGTTTCAAACGGGCGATCGCCTCATCCACCGACCCAACACACACAGGAATTTCAAAATCCACCGCATCGGCCATCTGGGGCACCATGGTTTGTTCGGCCCACTGGACTAATTCTGTCCACATGTCGCCCACCAAAATAAACGGCATATTATGGATCGAGCGCACCTGGAGCAATTGCCAAATCATCAACGCTTCGAGGGTTGTCCCGATCCCCCCCGGCATCACCACAAACGCATCAGAGACCAAAACAAAATGGTGCAGGCGTGAGAAAAAAGTCTGGTGCTGAAATACCTCCTCGACAAAGGGATTAACCTCCTGTTCAAACCCCAAATCCACGCGAATACCAATGGATTTTGTCCGGTCATGGGGATCTGCTAAAACACTGCCTTCGTTCGCTGCTTCCATCAAACCAGGGCCACCCCCTGTCACAATGTCACAGCCGAGGGTCGTCAACTCACTGGCTAAGCGGCGCACGTCTTGGTAGAGGGGCGAGTCGCGGGTAATCCGGGCTGAACCAAAAATTGTCACGCGATAGCGATCGCGGCGGGGCGGCTGAATACTACTCAGGCCATTGACCACTTGCCAGAGGGATAACACGGCTTCTTGCACAATGTCATAGCTCATGGTCTGTTCGCTGAGGCTGACAGGAAAGCAAGGGGAAGATTGGCCGTTCGCTTCGTTTTTCATGGTGATTTTTGCCCGGTAATGGGAGCAATCTTACAATATTTCCGGGAATTTCCTCGATGGCGACTGGGCGGATTGATGGTTTAGGGGGCCACCTTGATGCCTGGGTCGGTCAGAAAATCGGTCTCATTTTGTCGTTGCCAGAGCCAGCGATCGCCAAGGTTAACCAGTTGATTGAGGGCACACACATCGGGGCTAATGGTTTGGTTTGTTCCCAGTAGATAATTCAGACAAATGCCCAGGGGAATTTTGTGGCCGATGAAAAGCAAGTTGCCGGAATAGGATTTTAGTAATCGCTTGAGGGTCTTAATCGTCCGTCGCTGCACCTGGGCGGCATTTTCGGGGTAGTCGGGTAAATACTTTTCCTGGTAGCGCCAGTCGATATGGATAAAGTTTTGGCGTAAAAAAGCTTTGGGGTGGGTCAGCGGCGGGCGAGTCATCCAATGGGGATTTTGCCATTCTCCCAGGCCCGGCTCTAGCTTCAGAGGGAGGTTTAAACGTTGGGCGCAATAGTGACCCGTTTGGATCGTGCGCAGGAAAGGAGAAGTGAAAATATGGTGGATTGTTTCTGGGGCGAGGCGATCGCCTAACTCCTGAGCTTGGTGGTGGCCAGCGGGACAAAGGGGCGGATCATAGGGATAGAGGGCCGTGGTAAACCAAGCCGGTTGCACAAAATCCAAGCGATTTCCGTGACGCACAAACCACAACTGTCGGCCCCAGGCGCTATGGGAAACAGGCTTAAACAGCATCCCTAGACGTGGAGATTTTCTGGCAAGATCACTTCCAATGCCTCTGCCCAAACCGGGAGATCATTACGCACCAGATCCCAGACAAAGGCAATATTGACCGCCTCGTAATCTTCACTCATGGTTTTGGCGATCGCCTCTAGTTCAAACCAAGGCACTTGGGGGAGTTCTGGGTGCATCACCTTGGGAATATTTCGCGCCGCCAGACCCATAATTTCGATCCGCCGAATCACCGCATCCTGAACCACAATATTGCCGAGGAATTCCGTCCAACTCAGATCCGCTAAATAATTAATCGCGAGCCGCGCCGAAATGAGAATATCCAATAAAACTAATGTGTGCCGATCCGCCATGGAAAACCTCGAGATAAGCTCCGGGTGGAGTAGTAAATCGCTATAGTGGATAGAATGATCACTTAACAAAGTATCGTATCGACTTGATGGAGCCGCTGTTCCCCATAGATATCCGCTGATGAAACGTCAAACTCGTTCACGTTACGATCGCCCTCCCTACGACCGTCCGAGGTATCCCGAACGGGAACCCAAAAAGTCCCTCTTTAACTTCAACTATGCAACTCTGGCATTGTTTGGGGGAATTTTTGTCCTAGGGGTGACGGTGGGCATCGGCTTTAGCTCCAGTACCAATCTTAACCCGACAAGCATTGATTCTCGCCTGGAAATTGACCGTCAGGCTCCGGATGCTGAACTTTGCCAACAATTTGGTGCGAGTGCCATTGTGACGGACATGAAAATCTTTGTGACCCTCAACCCCTTCAACGTTTTTGTCACTCAGCCGCAGATGGAACCAGGCTGTGTGATTCGGCAAAATAACTGGGCAATCCTCGAACGGCAGAACCTGGTCACATCAGAACAGGTCAACGACTGCAAACGGCGCATGAATACCTTCGGCTATACCGGTAGTCTGCAAGGATCACCGAGTATTAACTGTATCTATCAAAATGATGCGGCAGGGAATCTTTTCCTTAATCAACCTGGAACGACCTCAGTCCCAGAATCTGACCGCTTCTAGGGAACAAAAACAAAAATTCAAGGTTAAAGACTATAGGATAGTAACGGCTCATTTTTCGTGTAGGGAGACCTGATTTTATGTGTGGCATTGTGGGATATTTAGGCACGCAAGCGGCAACAGATATTCTGGTCTCAGGCTTAGAACGGCTAGAGTACCGGGGTTATGATTCGGCGGGCATTGCGACGATCTGGCAAGAAAAACTCCACTCGGTACGGGCCAAGGGCAAACTATATCGTCTCCGGGAAAAATTAGAAGGGAACAGTACTCCCGCCACCATTGGCATTGGTCACACCCGCTGGGCGACCCATGGGAAACCAGAGGAGCATAATGCTCACCCCCATTTGGACATGGCGCAACGGGTGGCCGTGGTGCAAAATGGCATCGTGGAAAATTACCGGGAGTTGCGGGAAGAACTCCAGGGCAAAGGCTATACTTTCCTGTCGGAAACGGATACGGAAGTCATCCCCCATCTGATTGCGGATCTGCTCCAAACGACGAAATCTGAACCGGAACCCCTCCTCGCTGCGGTACAAAAGGCTGTGCAACGGTTAGAAGGAGCCTTTGCGATCGCCGTTATTTGTGTGGACTATCCCGATGAATTGATCGTTGCCCGGCAGCAAGCGCCCTTGACCCTGGGGTTTGGCCAGGGGGAATTTTTCTGTGCCTCGGATATTACGGCCTTAATTCCCCACACCCGGGCAGTTCTAACCCTCGAAAACGGTGAAATGGCCCGGATGACGCCCCTGGGCATGGAAATTTATAATTTTGCGGGCGATCGCCTCAAAAAAGCCCCCCGCACCCTCGACTGGAACCCCGGTCAAGTGGAAAAACAAGGCTTCCGGCACTATATGCTCAAGGAAATCTATGAGCAGCCGGCGGTGGTGCGCACCAACCTCGAAGTCTATCTCAATCCGGAAGCAGCCCAGCCGATCAACCTCGGTATTAATGACCCCACATTTCTCGACGACATCGACCATATCCAAATTGTGGCCTGCGGTACCAGTTGGCACGCCAGCCTCGTGGGGAAATATTTACTCGAACAACTCGCCGGCATTCCCACCTTTGTGCACTATGCCTCGGAGTTTCGCTATTCTCCTTCACCGATCATGCCCAATACCCTGACCATTGGCGTGACCCAGTCCGGTGAAACCGCCGATACGATCGCCGCCCTAGAAATGGAAAAAGAGCGTCGCCTCCACCACAACGACCACCTCAAGGCTCGCCTCCTAGGTATTACCAATCGTTCGGAAAGCACGATCACCCACATCGTTGACCAAGTGCTCTATACCCATGCCGGCATTGAAATCGGTGTTGCGGCCACCAAAACCTTTACGGCGCAACTGATGAGCTTTTATTTCCTGGCTCTGGAGTTGGCGGCCCGACGTCAAACCCTCGCCCCTGAAAAACTCCAGCACATTGTCACCGGATTACAGCAGATTCCGACCCAAATTGAGTCGATCCTGGCGGATCAAGAAAAGAGCATCGAAGAATTGGCCCACAATTTCACTGATACCCAGGACTTCATCTTTATTGGTCGGGGGATTAATTTTCCCATTGCCCTAGAAGGCGCCCTCAAACTCAAGGAAATCAGCTACATCCACGCCGAGGGTTATCCTGCCGGGGAGATGAAACATGGCCCCATTGCCCTCCTGGATGCGAAGGTGCCCGTGGTGGCGATCGCCATGCCAGGGGACATTTACGAAAAGGTGATTTCCAATGCCCAGGAAGCGAAGGCACGGGATGCCCTTTTAATTGGTGTGACGGCCCTGGATGATACGGAAGCGACCCAAACCTTTGATGAAGTGTTGCCTGTAGCGGCGGTGGACGAAATTTTGTCACCCCTATTGGCGGTGATTCCTCTCCAGCTCCTTTCCTATCACATCGCCGCACGACGGGGCTTAGATGTGGATCAACCACGCAACCTCGCCAAATCTGTCACGGTGGAATAAAGGAAAAAATAAAGGCGATCGCCCCATATCTCCAGTCCGGGGAGAGCAATAATGTTCTCCCCAATTTTTTGGGAACCAAGGCCTATTTATTAAACGGATCATATTCTGCCAATAGTTTTTCGAGTTTGGCCTCGTCAACCCGATTGAAGATGCGTTTTGATTCTTCCAAGTCCCTAGTCGTCTTTGCCAGGCTAATGGTAGAGCTAATCGAAAAAACAAACCCCATGCCCAGGTAGCTTTTCATCCAACCGTTGAGGGGCAACAGATAAATGCCGATCCCCATGGCACTGAGGGACAGAATAAACGCTAACCAGGTTTGAAAAATCCAAGCGTTGGTGTGGGTGGCTGGGGCATCAAATTTAGGAGTGGCCATGATCTGGAACCTCAATGAAGACTTGTCGTTGCTTACTCTCATTGTCGGGAAAGATTTTCTGTAGTCGCAATGAGCAAACCCAAGCCCGTAGAAGTAAGGTGAAGTAGGATGAAGTAATTAGACTTCCAGAGAAAGCCATGATCACCCTCCAGGAGCTTGAGCACTGGTTCCCTGCTACCCAAAAACAGGCCTTGCTGACCCAGTTAAAGCAGGTGGTGGGCCTCACGCGGGTGCGGGCTGAATATTTTTTGCGTCTTTGGATCTATCTCCTGGTGAAGGCGAAACTAACGCAACAGCCTCAACTACGGCCCCCCTTAACGGAACTGCAAACTCAATTTGGGGCGATTATTTGTACCCACCGGGAGGCGGCAGAATTGTTCTATGGTGATCAGGAAAAAGGGGGCGATCGCGCCGCAGGCATGATGTTAGATAAGCTGGCAGCCTTGGGGTTAATTCGCAAATATTTCGACGGCAACACCACCTGCATTGAAATTTTGCCGTTACCGCAACAGGTTTTGAGTGCTGAAACCGACGAGGTTGTTTCCCTAACCTTGGCGGAGTTTAATCCCCGTTGTGATGCGATTCCCGTAGCGAATTTGCTCGCGGTAAATTACAACTGGATGAACAAAAATAACGATGCCGTGCCCCACCGGATTGCCAGACTGTTGCGCCAGTGGGGGCAACAATATCCCAGGGGAATGCGGGTGTTAAGGCGTGTGGATAATCAAAATCCGGTGGGCTTTTATCTGCTCTATCCGACCGCCCCCCGCTCCGATGTGAATTTTTTTCGGCCTGCAAAAAAGGCATTGCACCTCAGTACGATGGCCGCCGTCGATCCATTTACCCTGGCCACTGTGGGTGACGAAACCTGTGTATCGGTATTCATTCGCAGTTGGGTGATTGATCCAACATATTTAACGGCTTATCGACTGACCTTTCTGGTGGATGCCCAGCAAACCTTACGGAAAATGCAAGGGGATTTTCCCAATCTGTGTGATCTGCATACTCTAATCATCCATCCGAGCTATGCTCAACTAGCCACAGCCCTGGGTTTTCAGCCGACCCAGCAAGGGGATTTAGGCTCTATCCACTGGATGTATCAAGCCCTGGATCGGTTTTTAGTTTTGGATATTGCCACGGCGATCGCCTCCCTTGGGTAAAACTAATCCTTTGCCTTTTCAATTGGCGATTGATTATGATCAGTGGGTTCCATTGTGTTTAGGAAGCAACCCCCTGTGAAACTGGCTTTTATCCTCGATCCCATTGCCAACCTTGACCCCTGCCATGATACGACGGTGGCTTTTATGGAAGCGGCCCAACTCCTCGGCCATGAGGTTTGGATTACGACCATGGAGCAGTTGAGCGTGGTCGACCACCAGGCCTGGGCAACGCTGCAGGCAGTGCAATTAGAGCCAGTGCGTTTGGAAAATGGTCTCTGGGTTGCTGAGGAACATTGGTTTCGCCTCGGAGAACGGCAATTATTGCCCCTCACGGAAATGAATGCGGTCTTTATGCGCACCGATCCGCCTGTGACTGCTGCCTATCTCTATGCCACCTACATTTTGGATTTGCTCATCCCCACCAGAACCCTGGTGTTGAATAATCCCCAGGGGATCCGCGCCGCCAACGAAAAACTCTACGCCCTCCGGTTTCCCACAGTAATTCCCGCCAGCATTATCACCACGGAAAAGGCAGTAGCACGACAATTTATCGAAGCCAAAGGCAAGGCCGTTTTAAAGCCCCTCGGTGGGAAAGCAGGGGAAGGAATTTTGTTAATCGAAAAAGGCGATCGCAATTTTAATTCCCTCGTGGAAATTAGCACCAAACAGGGGAAAGAGCCGGTGATGGTGCAGGAATTTTTGCCCGCCGCTCAGGAAGGGGATAAGCGTCTGATCGTCTTGGATGGAGACCCGATTGGGGCCGTGAACCGAATTCCGACGGGGGACGATTTTCGGGGGAATATGGCCGTTGGTGGTCGCATCGCCCAGGTGGATATTACGGAGCGCGACCGGGAAATTGCCGCAACCTTAGCCCCCCAACTCAGGGCCGATGGGTTATATTTTGTCGGCCTCGATATTATTGGCGGCTATGTGACAGAGGTGAATGTTACCAGTCCCACGGGCGTCCGGGAAGCTGATCGCCTCGATGGGGTCTCCATCGGCAGGCAGGTAATCGAATGGGTTGCGGAACAGACATCTCCCTAAATTTTTAGCAAAGGGCGGGCGCTAAAACATCGGTGATCAGGTCGGCGCTTACTTGATCGGTGATTAAGACCTCCCCAATTTTGGTCGGGAGGACAAACCGGACTTTCCCCGACTTCACCTTTTTATCGCTCTGGAGGGTTTCCAGGATGGCTTCAATCGCTAAATGATTGGGGCATTCGGTGGGAAGACCTGCTTTTTTAATCAAAGCATCCTGGCGTTGGGTCTCAGCCGTTGTCCAGAGATTCATCCGGGTGGCGATCGCCCCTGCCAGAGCCATCCCAATGGCAACCCCTTCCCCGTGGACAAAAGTCTCATAGTGGGTCAAACTTTCGACGGCATGACCGAGGGTGTGGCCGTAGTTCAAAATGGCTCGCAAACCCGATTCCCGCTCATCTTGACTGACGACTTCCGCCTTTGCTCGACAGGAACGTTCGAGGATCAAATCCAGCAAATCGGGGTCAATGGTTTCGTAGCTATCAATCTGCTCAGCGGCTTCGAGTTTCGTAAAGAGATCGGCGTCCCAAATCACACCGTATTTAATCACTTCCGCCATGCCCGCCCGAAATTCCCGCACTGGCAAAGTCTTAAGTACCATCGGGTCGATGAGGACAAATTTCGGCTGGTAGAATGCCCCGATTAAATTCTTGCCTTGGGGATGATTCACCCCTGTTTTACCGCCAACGGACGCATCGACCATCGCCAATAGAGTTGTGGGCACCTGCACAAAGTTAATGCCCCGGAGCCAGGTGGCCGCCGCAAATCCAGTCATATCGCCGATCACACCACCCCCAAGGGCGAGCAGCGTCGAGGAGCGTTCAAGGCGATTTTTAAAGGCTGTGTCGTAAATTTTTTCGATGGAGGCCAGATTTTTATACTGTTCTCCGGCAGGGATTAGGTGGGTATCAACGCTAAAGCCAGCGGCCTGGAGAGAATTCACCACCGTTTCGCCGTAGTGACCGTAGATTTCCGGGTTGGAGACGATTAAGACCTTCTGACCCAAGTCGAGGGGACGGAGAAAAGTCCCGATTTGTTGGAGGCTTCCTTTGGCGATCGCAATATCGTAGCTATTTTCTCCTAGTTCTACCCGCGTTGTTGCGTCCATAATGCTTTGAGGTGCTTGCTGCTAAAAAACTCAATGGTTAAGTGGGTATTTTACAAGGTGGCGATCGCCTTTTGGGGCACTCCGGGAATCCCGAAGCCCAATTTATTGCAGTCGCCACACCACATTGCCCGCATCATCCTCGGCGGTTACTGCCACAGAAGCCGAATTACCAGAATTATCCGTCGCCGTGCAGTTAAAACTTTCACCGGTGAGCAAGATCCGATAGGGAGCGCCGCAATCGATGGTCGCTTCGATGTTTAGCTGTTCAGCGATACCCTGGGCGATTTGTGTTTCCAAAGTCTCACTGGAGATTAATCCCCGGAGATTTGCGAGGCCCTCATCAGCACTCCAGTTAACATTGCCCTCATCATCATTTTGGGTGACTTGAATGGCTAGGGTTTGGCCTCCTTCCAAAGCGGCCTCACAGCTAAACACATTGCCCGCTTCGATGGCTTGATCTTCAGGGCAAGTCACCGCCGTCGTCGCCAATCCCGTTTGGGTGGTAAGTCCCTGGGAGATTTCTGTTTCGAGTTTTTCAGCATCGAGGGTTCTGTTGCCGAAACCAAAGGATAAGCCTTCGACGGAAAAAGAACAGCCAGCGAGGGTCAGCACCGTGAGGGGAGCAACGGCCCGTAGTATCGGTTGTAAAAAAGAATTTGTGAAACGAACCATGATCAATCAGTTAAAAAATCGACAATAAAGAAGGGCGAATCTTAAAGCAACCTCAAATAAACTGCCTTTTTTGGGGCGGTCTCAACCGATCGAAAAACGTTTGCTTAGGGTAAGATTTGAATTTTTTGAGGTCTTTTGCAGCACCTTGAAATATTTGTCATTGTAGTGACGATTTATGCTTGACAGTCGTTGCTTATTGTTTCTTAATCGCCAGTGGATACAAGGGCTGGGCGATTCAGGCGAGCAATGAAAATCAGAGTTTCGCAACACCCGGTAAAACCAGTGGTGTATTTAACAAAACATGGCGTATTTAAGACCAGCAGAACTAACCGCTAAAAATTTAACAACCCTCTGGCTGCTCAAGGGCCTTGAATCTGCCTGGTTTCCCATTCCGGTAATTGTGCTGTTTTACGAATCCCAGGGATTGTCCATTGCCCAGGCGATACTTCTTAAGGCGATTTTGTCGGCGGCGATCTTTGTGGGGGAAATTCCGTCGGGTTATTTTGCCGATCAATTTGGCCGCAAAAATAGTTTGTTACTGGGGGCGAGTTTGTGGTTGGTGGGTTGGCTGATTTATTGTACCCAGGGTAGTTTTAGTTGGTTTGCCTGGGCCGAAATTTTAGCGGGGCTTGGTGGCAGTTTAATCTCTGGGGCCGATAGTGCGATCGCCTACGATAGTTTGCTGTCCCTCGGTCGCACCGAAAAATATGCCGCCTGGGAAGGAAAAGGGGTAGCAATCATGGGCATCACAGAAGCGATCTGTGGTCTCGGTGGTGCTTGGGTCGCCCAGTGGGATCTACGCTATCCATTTTATTTACAAACCCTCTGCATTGGCGCTTATCTAGCCTTGGCATTGACACTCCGGGAACCGCCCCAACAGCACTCTGAGAAAACACCGGGCTGGCGTACTTTGTTGCCGCAGATTCGGGCAATTTTTCAGGAAAGGCCATCGCTCCGGTGGCTCCTGCTCTTTTCGGCGTCCTTGAGTTGTGGTTCTTTTTTGGTGGTGTGGGTTTCCCAAGAATATCTCGTAGAACGGGGTCTGGATGTGACCCAACTGGGCTGGGCTTGGCTATTGTTTCACGGGGCAATGGCCCTTATTTCTTGGCGTATTCACACCCTCGTCCGTTGGTTTTCCTATCGACGCTTATTTGCGCTGTTGCCGGGATGTATGGCGATCGCCTACATTGCGATGGGCCTGATTGAAAACCTCTGGGGGATTCTATTAATTGTCGTTATTTATCTTGTGCGGGGCTGCAACACTCCGTTGGTCTTGAGCTATCTCAATGAACGAATTCCCTCGAACCTACGGGCGACCCTGATTTCCCTGAATAGCTTTGCGTTTCGGTTGCTGTTTATCGGGCTGGCGGCGATCGCCAATGGCGCAACGTGGCTGTGGGGTCTTAATGGTAGCTTGATCGTCGTCGGTATTGTGGTGGGCGTAACTGCTTTGTACGGTTACTTACAATTACGCCCAGCTTTATAACTAAACCAAGAGGTCAGCCAGGGGCTTAAAGGAAAATTGGCGATCGCCACCCATTTCTACAACAACTTTAATCTGAGGATTGTCTTGGGTCAGGCTCACAAGGTATTCCTGTTCCTGGCGAGAAAGCACAAACCCTTCAATGATCCAGAGAATAATCCCTTTGCTCTTTTGGGGAAGATTTTCCAATTGGTAGCTCGCAATCCCCGGCACATAATACCGGAGGCCCACCGCCGCGCCGCTGCCAGCAATATCCTTTTTACCCAGGTGGGGGGGGCGAATCCCGTGGTATTGCGTTAGATAAGCCGCCACATCTCCCAAACCCCGCGCCGTCAAATTGACCACTGAATAACCAGAGCAGCGCAAACGACGCACATAGCGGCCTTCAAAACCACCCTCAAGGGGAGCATAGACTGCAACTGCGCCAGACTTTTCTACGGTGCGAATGAAGCTTTTGCCGGTGGTCAGAAGTGCCATGGTTTTACGATCTTGAGATGGATTGAACTTGCCAAAAAATTATATCGGATTCCCCTGGCCCCTGTCGTTAAACTTTTGGGCGGATCCGTGTTGCAACGTGCCATTTGACCCTACTCTCGGCCTATCGATACAAATGCCTAATAATCCTCATAGCGAGAAACATCTTCCTCTAGGCCCGGTCTTCCTAGGGGTTTAGTCCCTTGGGTTTGGCTCCAGAGGGTGAGCCCCTGTAGCGATCGCCGGGGCGGAATTTGACCCAGCAGGGAGATCCCATAGCCCAGCAAAATCCCCAGGGGAGCCGTGATCGCCGATCGCCAAATACCAGGGAAGGTCAGCCACCCCGCATTCGAGCCAATAATCACCAAAATGACTGCGGCCACCGTCCCATAAAAAGCGCCCGTACCGTTGACCCGAGGACACAAAACCCCCATCAAGAAAATACCAAGCAATGGCCCCAGGAACATGGTGGTATAGCTCACCAGAAATTCCAGTAAATCTTTCCCCGTTGAGGCCACATAAAACGCCGCCCCAATGCCCACTAGGCCCCAAATCACAATTAGAATTTGCGCAATGCGTAGAGATTGTTTTTCGCTGGCTTTGGGTTGACGATAGCGGTCATAGAAATCGACAGTAATGCAAGTCGCGAGGGAATGGAGGGCCGAGTCAATGGAAGACATCGCTGCTGCAAAGATCGCGGCTACCAGAAAGCCAGAAGCCCCTGGGGGTACTTGATTGATAATGAAGTGGGACAAAATACCGTCGGCGGGCACCTCAGCAGGTAAACCCCCATTAATGCTGTAAAACCCAAATAGCAGCACCCCTAGTAAAAGCGTCGCCGCTACCCCCACAAGACCGGAAAACCAACCGAGTAAAATCGCTTTGCGGGCTGAAGTTTCGTCGGCGCAGGAAACATAACGCTGTACGGATTGCTGATTGGTGCCAGCTACGGCAAAGGCAAGAATCCCGTAGGCAAAGAGAGCTGTTGGGAAAGACCGGATCGAGCCTGGATCCCAGGAAAAATTAAAGACTGCAAGCTTATCATTGGCCGCCGCCACTTGCCATAGCTCCCCAAAACCGCCAGGAACCCCATTCACGGCAGTCCAGATCCCTGCACCAATCCCGACAAAAATCATCGCAAACTGCAACACATCTGTCCAAACGACGGCGGTAATTCCCCCAGCGACGGTGTAGACAATCGAGACGAGCCCCACCAAGAGAATGGCGATGCCGGTGGGCATCCCTGTCACCGTGGCGACCACGAGGGAAGCGGCATAGAGCAATCCCCCTAGCCGGGCAATGACAAACAGCAAGAAGCAGAGGGAGCCGAGGGAACGGGTTTTGGCATCGAAGCGTTTTTCGAGGTACTCGTAGGCGGTGGTGAGATTCAGCCGCACAAAAAAGGGGAGAAGCAGGGCGATCACAAGACCATAACCAAGGAGATCGCCCAGTTGGAGTTGGAGGTATAGAAAGCCATTGGTATAGCCTTCCCCTGGCCCCCCCAAGAGTGAGGCGGCAGAAAAGGAGGTGGCGATGATCGAAAAGGCGATCGCCCACCAGGGGATTTGCCGGGCGCCCCGAAAATACTCGTCCGTGTTGGTTTGTTTGCGGCTGGCGATGACGCCGATGGCAATGACAATCAAGCCATAGATCGCCACAATCGCCCAGTCAATTACACCCATTGTTGTTACACCTCACAATTCGTTAGTCAGCCCCATGACGGAGGAGCCAAGCAGACTTGAACCATTGTATTGATTGGTTGCCTTGGCTCTATGTTCTTGTAACAAAATATTTTTTAGGGACGAGAATCCCTGCTAGTCGGCCTTGGTAATGTTGTTTGACGAGAGATCAACCAACCAAAGGCCGCACTGGTAATAAACATCAGCAAAGAATAAATTGCGGCCGGGATCGCCATTGTTGGCGCATTTAAAAGGGTCGGGGTACTGGCAATGGCGATCGCCAAGGTGCCATTTTGAATCCCCACTTCTACACTAATAGACTTCGCACTGGGGCCATCCAGCTTCGTGCCGAGGGCGATCGCATAACCCAGAAACATCATGGTCACATTGAGCGCCAACATTACCCAGCCCACCTGGAGGAAGAAACTCACCACATTGGCCCGTTCTGCCAACAGCAAACCCGCAATGACCAAACCCAAGAAAAAAAGCGATAACCATTTCACACAGCCCTCGACCGTGGCCGCAAATTTCGGGGCGTAACGATGGAGCACCATGCCAATCCCAATGGGAATCAGGGTAATCACCGCAATTTGGATCACCGTTTTGAGGAATGGCAATTGGAGGGTGGCGCTGGCCCCCAGAAAATATTGCATTGCCCCATTAATCACCAGGGGAATGGTAAAAACTGTGATCAAGCTGCTGACCGCCGTCAGGGTAATCGAAAGGGCCACATTCCCCCGCACGAGATAGGTAATTAGATTAGACGTTGATCCCCCAGGACAGGCCGCTAGTACCATTACCCCCACGGCCAATTCCGGGGTGAGGGGAAACAAATTTGCGAGGCCAAAGCCCACCAAGGGCAGCAGTAACAATTGGGCGATCGCCCCGACAATCACCCCCCTAGGTTCAACCAAGACCCGTTTAAAATCCGTGGGGGTCAAACCCAGACCCATGCCCAGCATAATCACGAAAAGAGCTAGGGGGAGCAGCACCGCAGTCAGAAAATTGGCATTCATCTGGAATCGTTATTGGTCTTTGGCGAAGGAATACTCGAAATTTTAGGCTGATCTTACCCCTGTTCTAGGAGATAAATCTGGAGTCTTTGACGCATCAGTGAAGCCAGACCCATCGCCCTGGCAGCTTAAAAATATTGCAATCCATTGCCTAACGCCGAGAACCCAGAAGGGATTCTGTACAATTTGGGGAGCTTAAACCTTGCCTAACCCATGACTGACAGCACCCAAGTTCGTAAAGCCGACCACATCCGCATTTGTCTCGAAGAAGATGTCCAATTTCACCACAATCGCGCCGGTTTTGAACGGTACCGTTTTGAGCACTGCTGTCTGCCTGAATTAGACTGCGCCGACATTGATTTGAATACCTCCTTTTTAGGGAAAAGCCTCGGTGCACCGATTCTGATTTCTTCGATGACCGGCGGCACAGCCCAGGCTCAACAAATTAACTTTCGCTTGGCAGAAGTTGCCCAAACCCATCGGCTCGCAATGGGAGTCGGTTCCCAACGGGTCGCCCTCGAAAAACCAGAGGTGGCGGCTACTTTTGCAGTCCGTCAAAAAGCCCCCGATGCTCTCCTATTTGCGAATATCGGGGCAGTGCAGCTCAATTACGGGTATGGCGTAGAGGAATGCCGCAAAATTGTTGATTTGCTCGAAGCTGATGCGCTAATTCTCCATCTCAATCCCCTCCAGGAATGCATCCAACCCCAGGGGGACACGAATTTTAAGGGGCTATTGGGCAAAATTGAACAGGTCTGTCACCAACTGCCCGTACCTGTAATCGCGAAGGAGGTGGGCAATGGGATCTCCGTTAAAATGGTGCAGCGTCTCTGGGACGTGGGGGTGCAGGTCATTGATGTGGCTGGGGCAGGTGGCACCTCCTGGGCAAAAGTAGAAGCGGCACGATCGCCAAACCAACTTTTGCGCAATCTAGGGCAAACCTTCGGGGACTGGGGAATTCCTACGGCGGACTGTCTCGCGGCGATCGCCCATTACGATCCTGAAATTCCCCTCATTGCTTCCGGGGGCCTGCGGAACGGTTTAGATGGGGCCAAGGCGATCGCCCTGGGGGCTGATCTTGTTGGCTATGCCCAACCCTTTCTCAAGGCGGCGAGTGAATCCCCAGAGGCTTTGGCCGAGTGGGTCGAACTGCTGCTACTGGAATTGCGGACAGTGCTGTTTTGTACGGGCAATGCTAATTTTCAGCAACTGCAACGGGCGAATTGCCTGCACAAGTTCTAAGGTAAAAACTAAGACCTCTCTCCCGAATGCCTCAACCATGAAAGATTTTTTTAAACAGGTTTTTAGCAGTTGCCTCGGTACCCTGATTGCCCTCAGCCTTTTATCGACCCTCTCTTTATCGGCGTTTATTGCCCTGATTGCCCTCTTTTCTGCCCAAGAAGGTGGCGGCAGGCCCAAGGAAAACAGTATTTTGATCTTCAACATGGGCACGATCATCCAAGACCGGGATCCCTCTAGTTCCATTGGGAATGTCATTGCCGGAGATTTTCCCGAAACCCTCAGTTTGCGGGATGTCACTGAAAGTATCCGCGCCGCCGCCGAGGATGACAAAATTACGGGCCTCTTTCTCGATGGTCGCCAAAATAGCTTGAACGGTTATGCCACGCTGCGGGAAGTGCGCCAAGCCCTCCAGGACTTTAAAGCCGCCGGGAAGAAAATCTATGCCTACGATGTGGAAATGACGGAGCGGGAATATTACCTGAGTTCCTTGGCCGATGAAATTTGGCTCAATCCCCTGGGGGTTTTGGAAATGAACGGCTTGGGTAGTGAGCAGCTTTTCCTTAAGGGAGCCCTGGATCAATATGGGATCGGGGTGCAGGTGGTGCGGGTCGGTGATTATAAAAGTGCTGTAGAACCCTTTACCCAAGAAGAATTCAGTCCTGAAAATCGCCAACAAACCGAGGCCCTGCTCAGTGATCTCTGGACAGATTTTAAAGATACGGTAGCTGGCGATCGCCCCTTTGCCGCGACCCTACCCCAGAGCCTGGCCGACACCCAAGGGATTCTTCTGCCAGAGGTGGCCCAACAGGAGCAATTGGTGACGCGCCTGGCCTATTTTGATGAAATCTTGGCGGAGCTCAAGACCTTTACGGGCACAGAACTTGATGAAGATTTACCCCAGGTGGATCTGGCCGATTATAGCCTGGAACAGGATTTAGCCCAGATCGGAGTCACCTCAGAAAATACCGTGGCGGTGGTCTATGCCGAGGGTAATATCGTCGGTGGGGAAGGGACGCCGGACACCATTGGCGGGGATTCCCTCTCGCGACAACTGCGGGAGTTGCGCCAGGACCCTGAGGTCAAAGCCGTCGTGCTGCGCATCAATAGTCCTGGGGGTAGTGCGATCGCCTCAGAAATTATCCTGCGGGAATTGAAACTGATCCGCGAGGCAGACAAGCCTGTGATTGTCTCCATGGGGGATCTGGCAGCCTCTGGGGGCTATTGGATTGCCACCGAAAGCGATCGCATTTTTGCCCAGCCCAATACCATTACTGGCTCGATTGGGGTGTTTGGTATTTTGCCCAATATCCAAACCATCGGGAATAATAATGGCCTCACCTGGGATAGCGTCCAAACGGGGGAATTGGCGAATTTAGGCACGGCATCTCGCCCGAAAACCGAAGCGGAAATGGCGATCTTTCAGAACTTTGTCAATGATATTTACGGCAAATTTTTAGACCGGGTCAGTGCGGCGCGGGGTCTTACGGAAGCTGAGGTGCGCCAAATTGCCCAGGGACGGGTCTGGTCTGGGGAAGATGCCCAGGCGATTCGGCTCGTGGATGAGTTGGGGGGGCTATCGGCGGCGATCGCCTATGCCGTGGACACCGCAGAATTAGGGGAAGATTTTACCGTTAAGGAATATCCCCGGCCCCAAACCTGGGAAGAGGAAATTTTTAGTAATCTATTTGGGGCTCAGATCGAAGCGAGCGATCCCCTCTCCCAAGAATGGCTCCGGCTCCAGGCCAGCATCAAACTATGGCGATCGCTCAATGATCCCAAGCAGGTCTATGCCCTCATGCCCTGGCAACCCCAGATCGATTAGGTCGTATATTCGGCGTTAATGCGCACATAGTCATAGCTGAGGTCACAGCCCCAGGCCGTACCTTTACCTGAGCCATTGCCCACACAAACAGCAATCAACACCGTATCGTCTGTGAGATAGGCTCCGGCAGCACGATCCACGAGGTATTGACTGGCTGCTGCCCGATCAAAAGAAAGAGGTTGTCCCTGGTCCATAAGCTGAAAATCCCCCAGGGAAATTTGCAGATCTTCTTGGTTAAAGGTCACCCCAGCCCGGCCAGCAGCGGCGGCGATGCGGCCCCAGTTAGGATCTCGCCCAAAAATCGCTGATTTCACCAAAGATGATCCGGCAATGGTACGGGCAATTTTCCGGGCCGCTTGATCATCTACGGTGCCAGACACTTGAATTTCCATTAAACAGGTGGCCCCTTCCCCATCTCTGGCGATGCACTTGGCGAGATACTGGCACACTTCCGTGAGCATCGCCTCTAGTTGTTGGGCACTTTTGGACTGGGGATCGGTGATCGCCGTGGTGCGGGACTGACCGTTGGCCAGGGCAATGACGCAATCGTTGGTGCTGGTGTCGCCATCGACGGTGATTTGATTAAAACTTTTGGCCACGGCCCGGCTCAACATCCCTTGCCACAGTGGTGTCGAAACCGCCGCATCACAGGTGATAAAGCCTAGCATTGTCGCCATGTCGGGGTGGATCATCCCGGAGCCTTTACAAATGCCGCCGATCCGCACAGGCCGCCCTTCAATTTCTGTTTCTAGGGCGATCGCCTTTGGCACAAGATCCGTGGTCATAATCGCCTGGGCTGCTGCATCGCCTCCCTCTGGGGAAAGGGCAAATACCACCTGGGGGATTCCCGTTTCTAGGGCAGCCATCTTGATCCGTTGACCGATCACCCCTGTGGAGGCCAGCAAAATACTTTCTGGAGGGACATTGAGGGCTTCCCCTAACCACTGGGCCGACTGGATCGCATCTTGCCAACCGGCTTCTCCAGTGGCGGCATTGGCTTGACCAGAATTACACAAAATCGCCCGACTGCTGGGTTTTTCCTGGAGGCGTTGACGGCAATAATCAACACAGGCGGCGCGCACTTCTGACTGGGTAAACACCCCGGCGGTAATCGCTTCGGTGTCAGAAACAATCAGCGCCAGGTCTGGTGCCCCCGAAGGTTTGAGTCCGGCGGTGATCCCTGCGGCCCGGAAGCCCTTGGGAGCCGTCACACTGCCAGAAATTTTGTGCCAATTTGCCATGGTTTTCGTCAACGCTAGATGGGTTGCAAGCCATTATACAGGGGGCCTCCGGGATTTTTCGCGGCAATTGTGGAGAATTGCTCACGCTGCCCTGGTTTGCTTGGGATTGCCCTAGGACAAAAGGCGATCGCTTTGCCGTTGTAGCTGCTGGGGTAGAGGATCGATGGGATTAACGATGAGACCCGGACAATGGCCCCCGGTCACCGTCTGTTCAGGCGCTCCTTGGAAAAAGATCCAGCGGTTGCCAGGGTTTAGCTCCAGGAGCGTTTGGGGGTTTTGGGTTAACCACAATAATGAACCTTCCGGACGGGATAGAGACGTATTTTCTCCCAATGGCTCAGGATTAATCCGGGCAAGGGCTTCGAGAATCGTCGCGCGGCTGTTGAGTAGGCCACTCTGGGCTGTCCAAAATTTTACATTCAGTTGCGATCGCCGGGCATAAAAATAGAGAGACGCTGCTGCACTGGCTGCCTGTTCAAAACTATCAGCCTCCCAAGCAAAATGATAATCCAGGCAAATAATCAGTTCTTCGCCGCCCGTGGTAATTTCTAGTTCTCGTACCTTAAATTCCCCAAAACGGGCACTGCTGCGCCAGTGGATCAGCCGCATTGGGTCGCCCATCCGGTAGTTCCGAATCGCCTTCGTCATCCCTTCGGTGGCGTTTTGATAGAGATTTTCACTCTGAAATTTGGTGCTGTCTTCGCTGCCGATGTGGTCAATGATCGGGCAACTACTCAGGGGAAAAATTTGCGGATAAACCACAACCCGGCCCGGTACTGAACGCCGCCGCCGACACCAAAACAAGCCCAAGGGGTTTGCGGTGCGCAACTCGACTCCCTCCCACTGAAATACACCGCGTTTTTGGGCATCTAGCTCGTAGACCCAATCTAAACTTTCCTGGGGTGAGAGGGTTTCTAGGACTGTCCGCCGGGGTGCCCCCAAGCCAGACGAAATTTGATCTGTGACAGCAATGAGGGTTTTGGCGTTTTTACTGTCATTGGTCAAGGTTAGATGAATGCTTAAAACTTCCCCAACGCTAACCGGGGCCGTGGGCGATCGCCGAATTTCAAGTTGCCTCAAGGCTCGCACTGGCAGGATTGCCCCTAAACATAAAATGGCGAGGATCGTACCGCTGAGAACATACAGCCAGCCCGCCATCGTATTTGTGGCGGCCCCGAAAAAACAGAGGGCAATGACAAATAAAATGCCACCCCCATAGGCGGGAGCGACCCAACGTCGTTCGAGGCTGAGGTAAAAATTATGCTGCGGTTGTGCCATAGGTTGAAGAGAAAACCATTAAGGATGTTTACGATCGCCCCTCGCCGGGGGACGGCCTTACCTAGGATCAATAGTAATGCCCCTTTCCATTGTTCCCAATTGTCTATGTCTTTGCCCAAACTCGCTGAGTTAGACTTTCTGCCCTATATTGATGCTGATGGGGCGATCGCCCCGACCCTAGGGGGCAAGATTGGCCTCTATGGGATCTTCGATGGGAGCCAGACCCTCTGCTATGTCGGTTATTCCCGTGATGTGTCCAAAAGCTTGCAGCAGCACCTTATTCGTTGTCCGGAACAATGCCATTGGGTGAAAATTTTCCAGTGCGATCGCCCCAGCCGGACTCTTCTAGAGGAAATGCGGGCTGCTTGGTTAACAGAAAATGGCACCGTGCCCACTGGCAACGGCGAGACGGAATCCCTCTGGACGCAACCCATCGACATTAAAGAAAACTTGAACCCAGCAGAACGGGAAGCCCTCCAGCAAAGCACCGAATTAGAGATGGTCAAACACCTGAAAAACTATGCTCGCCAGCGGGAAGCAACCATCAAAGAATACCTAATCGGGCGGGGCCTCAAAATTGACCTCCGCTTTCAGCCCAAGCTCAAGGAACAGGGGCTCCTAGACCTGAAATAATGGCGGCTACAACTGCGAAAAATATAGCGATCAAGAATTGTGGATAGTGCTGTTTAAGTATTAGGTATTGACATCACACCGGAAGTAATAGATCCCACAAGTTAAATACTCACTTTTGGATTTATTGCGTCAAGGGGCAACCCTGATCACGGGTGAGGGAAACAACACTATGGCGAGAATAGGGTTCTTCTCCAGAACTTTTAGCAATGTCTAATTTGACTTTCAAAGCGCTCATCTGGGGATGATCTGCAAAAATAGATTCGGCTAAATTCCGGTTCATAATTTCCCAGTAATCTGTTTCGTTGGGGTATTCCCGTAGAAAACGTTCGATTTCAGCGGCGAGGGGCACAAAATTAATGTAGTTTGACCGCTGGGCTGTGGGTTGGTCAACGTAGCGAAAATCGACAGCGATATTGAGAATTGCCCAATCTTGGTGCTCAATGGCATAGTCATCGATGGTAAAGCCAAAACTTTCTTCCCGCAGCAGGCAGGGATCAATGGGCGTAGCGATCGCCGCTGGCATAGGGAGGAGCAATAACGAGGCCAGAACAAGGATTAAAAATTTTTTCGAGGGAGAAAGCAACATTATTTTAGGGAATGGGAAATGAGAAAGCTGTGATTGTACAACTACCGGAATTCGAGGGGGGCGATCACCCTGTAGGGCTTTAGGGGGAAATGGCTGAGGTGAGGTCGGGATAGGGAACACAACGACGGAACAACGTGGAATCGTTAATGATACGATCATACATAGTGGCAATGGGGTGAATCCCGTTATCGAGCCAAAACTGGTGGCGACCTTGCGTATCGACACAAACGTACTCTCAAGACAAAATGCTTGATTGGTGAACAGTGCGACCTACGTGAAACGTATTAAGCAATTGAATACCTCCAAGCAAATCGGTGGGACGCATCGATTAAGCCTGTGGAGCCGAATCCGTAGGGATGGCAACGAAGCAGGAACTTCTCAGTAGCCGGGGTGCGCAAGAGTTCACCCATGAGGCGAGAAGCCCGTGCTGTAATCTTGATTCAGCATCGGGAAAACGTCACGATAAGCTAACACAAGCAAATTGGCTGAGTAAGAGCATTAAAACTTCATGAGTGAAACACAGTTTGATTATGATTTGGTGATTATCGGCGCGGGGGTCGGTGGCCACGGTGCCGCGCTCCATGCCGTGAAATGTGGTCTAAAAACGGCCATCGTTGAAGCCGCAGACATGGGCGGTACCTGCGTCAATCGTGGTTGCATTCCGTCTAAAGCGCTGTTGGCTGCCTCCGGGAAAGTCCGGGAAATGCGCGACCAGAAGCACCTCAGCGAGATGGGTATTAATGTTGGTGCGGTTGATTTTAGTCGTGAGGCGATCGCCGCCCATGCTACCGATTTGGTGAACAAAATCCAAAGCGACCTCACCAATAGCCTCAAGCGTTTGAATGTCGATATTATTCGCGGTTGGGGAAAAATTGACGGCGTCCAGAAAGTCTGTGTCATTGGCGAAGACGGTGTGAAAAACATCACCGCCAAAGAAATTATGATTTGCACTGGCTCGAAACCCTTTGTCCCCCCCGGCATCCAAGTCGATGGCAAAACCGTTTTCACTAGCGACGATGCCGTCCGTTTAGAAACCCTGCCCCAGTGGGTGGCGATTATTGGAAGCGGTTACATCGGCCTCGAATTTTCTGATGTTTACACCGCTCTCGGTTGCGAAATTACGATGATCGAAGCCCTCGATGATCTGATGCCTGGCTTTGACCCAGAGATTGCGAAACTAGCAAAACGCGCCTTAATTGATAGCCGTGACATCGAAACCTATACTGGCGTCTTTGCCACGAAAGTTATCCCTGGTTCCCCGGTTAAGATCGAACTCACCGACGCAAAAACCAAGGAAGTCGTCGAAAACCTGGAGGTGGATGCTTGCCTGGTCGCCACCGGGCGCGTCCCCGCCACAAAAAACCTCGGCTTAGATGCCGTTGGTGTAGAAACAGACCGCCGGGGTTTCATTGGGGTAAACGACAAAATGCAGGTGACCAAAGACGGCCAACCTGTGCCCCACCTCTGGGCCGTGGGCGATGCCACCGGGAAAATGATGCTGGCCCATGCCGCCTCTGGTCAAGGGGTTGTGGCCGTCGAAAATATGATCGGCAATGCCATGACCGTTGACTATGCCGCGATTCCGGCAGCAGCGTTTACCCACCCAGAAATTAGCTATGTGGGGATGAGCGAACCCCAAGCGAAGGAAGCCGCCGCTGCGGGTGGTTTTGAAATTGCCACGGCAAAAACCTATTTCAAAGGAAATTCTAAAGCCCTCGCTGAAAAAGAAACCGACGGCATCGCCAAGATTATCTACCGTAAGGACACCGGGGAATTGTTGGGGGTTCACATTATGGGGATCCATGCTTCGGATCTGATCCAAGAGGCCGCCAATGCGATCGCCGAGAAAAAACCCGTCCAAGAATTGGCGTTTAACGTCCACGCCCACCCGACCCTCTCGGAAGTTCTCGACGAAGCCTACAAGCGAGCGAAAGTCACCGCGTAAATTACGTTAGAATTTGGCATCAAAACAGGGGTTGTTCGCTGAATAGATTCAAGGAAAACCTCTGTTTTACCCTTATCTCACTCTTTTTTATAATCCCCTAAACCAAATCTTTGAGGCATAAAACCATGGTTTCGATGACCCCCAAAAGTGGTGTTTTATTATTACTATGCTGCGTCTTTGCGATCGCCGCTGTGGGTTGCGTGTTTGAACTCAGTTCCGGCGAACCCGATCTCGGTGCGACCAATACCACCATTATCCTGGCCCTCAGTATTCCCCTGACCATTGCCTCTTTTTTGTGGGCCGTCCAAGATACCCGTGCCAACCAAGACTAGGCATTCAACAGCCCGTATCAATTTACAAAAATATCTTTAAGATCCGGCAATCTATCGTTATAACTAAAGTTGAGGCGGGGCGCTCCTCCGTCTTTTGCGTTTTAGAAAAAAATTATTACGATGCAAGCTTCTGGTATTTTGCGCCAAATTTCTACTGGCGGTGTTCAAGCCCCACTGCTGCCCGATTTTTCCCTTGATCATCGTCAAGAAATTCTCATTGGCCGCGAACCCAGTTGCCAGATTGCCCTCAACCCCAATCTTTACACCGTTGTCTCTCGTCGCCACGTTCTGATTCGCCCCCAGGGTCAAGGTTGGGAAGCCGTTGATCTCGGCAGTGCGAATGGCACCTTTATCAATGGTCAACGGTTACAAGGTTCACGAATCCTGCAAGCAGGCGATCGCCTCACCCTCGGAGACAATGGCCCCAGCTTTAGTTTCGAGTTCCAGAGCCAAGGCCACAATCCCCAGGCTCCCCTCGATCCCGGTTCCCATATCCCTGTCCCCGGCCCCATTGTCAGTCCCAACTCCAACCTCACCCTGACCCAACTTTTTCCCATCGCCGCCACCGGGAAAGACCTCTCCAGCAAAGCCTATCTCGTGCCGGGGATCCTCACCGTTATTTTTGTCGTCCTCATGTTCGCCACCATTGGCGCACCTGGCCTCTTTAATTTTTTACTGGGAACCTATATTGCTGGGGCCGCTTTTTACTACATTTATCAACTCTGTGGTAAGCGTAAAGCTTGGATCGTTATACTTGGTTCCGGCTTCCTTACAGCCCTCATGTTAGTTACCCCGGTTGTTGATTTATTCATTTTTGTATTTCGAGTCATTCTGCCGGGCAATATCAGTGATGCTGATGGCGTGGGTCGGCTCTTCGTCGGCATGTTTTTTGGTGCTGGCCTGATGGAAGAAATTTTGAAGGCAATTCCTATTTTCGTCGCCATGGGCATTGGCAACCTATTTGGCCCGAAACGTCGCGAAAAAATTGGCGTCACCGAACCCCTCGATGGTATTTTGCTTGGAGCAGCCTCCGCCGTCGGTTTTACCCTGATTGAAACCCTCGGTCAGTACGTCCCCAACATCATTAACGAAGTTTCCCTTCAAGTCGATCCCGGCACAGGGGAATTACTCGGTTTACAACTGCTCATTCCCAGAATCCTCGGTTCCGTTGCTGGGCACATGGCCTACAGCGGTTATTTCGGTTATTTCATCGGTCTCAGTGTCCTCAAACCTTCAAAGTCTGTACAGATCCTAATTATTGGTTGCCTTACCTCCTCGTTACTCCATGCCCTTTGGAATACCGTCGGCTCCTTCAGTAGTATCCTGTTGGCGGTGGTGGGGGTTTTCTCCTATGCTTTCCTTGCTGCGGCAATCCTCAAGGCCCGTGCCCTTTCTCCTACCCGCGCAGAAAATTTTGCCACCCGCATTGCGAAATAGTTTTGCCTAAATCTAAAACGAGAATCTCCGACCCCCACCACGATTTTGTGACGGAGGAGTTGCCATAATAGAATTTACAAAAATTCACTTTTCCTAGACCTATGGCAGATCAACTCATTCGTGGTACCGCAGCAGACAATGGCATTCGGGTAGTGGGCGTTATTTCCACGAACCTCACTGAGGAAGCCCGACAACGCCATAAATTATCCTATGTGGCGACGGCTGCCCTAGGTCGCACCATGGCTTCGGCCCTGTTGATTTCTTCAAGTATGAAAAAACAGGAAGCGCGCCTCAATCTGCGCATCAAAGGCGATGGCCCCCTGGGGGGATTATTGGTGGATGCTGGCCCAGATGGTACCGTGCGGGGCTATGTACAAAATCCAGGCGTGGAGTTACCCCCGAATGCAAAGGGAAAGTTAGACGTGGGCGGCGCTGTGGGCAAAGGGTTTCTTTATGCGGTAAAAGATTTTGGCCGGGGCTATCCTTACTCCAGTACGGTAGAGTTGGTTTCTGGGGAGATTGGCGATGATGTTACCCATTATTTAGCAACCTCGGAACAAACCCCTTCGGCGTTGTTAGTGGGAGTCTTTGTCGGTGCAGAGGGGGTAACCGCCGCTGGGGGAATTTTGCTGCAGATCTTACCGAAAGCAGCCCGTGACGAGAGTTTAGTCGCCAAACTAGAAAGTCGTCTGGGACAATTATCGGGCTTTACGCCATTATTGCAGCAGGGCAAGTCTCTCCATGATATTTTTCAGGATCTCCTCGGCGATGAAGACCTCAACATTTTCCCAGAGACACAAATGGTGCGCTTTGACTGCGGCTGTACCTTTGAGCGGATGATGGGTGCCCTGAAAATGTTGGGCCAGGATGAGTTGCTGGATATGATCGAAAAAGATAACGGGGCAGAGGCCACCTGCAATTTCTGCAACGAGGTGTACCATGCTGATGTGGATCACCTGAGTCGCTTGGTTGAGGAATTAAAGGCTGATGCCCATTAGAGAAGGCTTTCTAGGGAAAGTTTTCTAAGGAAGAATTTTAAGGATTATGCCTGGAGCATCCAAAACCCGGCAAATTGTTCTTCGTCGGGGCTTTTTTGGATAGCAAGGAAATGAATTCCTGCTGCGGCTTTTTTGGCGGCTTCAAATGATTCTGCTTCTTTGAGGGTTTGGGCGTTGGGTAGGTCGGCGACGATCCAACTGTCGCTCACCCCTGTTTCGAGGACGAGGCTACTGCGGGGATTTTTTTGGAGATGAAGAAATCCGAGTTCAAGGCCAGACATCCAACCAGCGAGGGGGACAGCCCTAGGAGAAAAAATCAAAAGACCGGGGATCTTTGTCGTGGGGTCGAGGTGGGTCAGGGGAAAGGGTTCGCCAAAGGCAATGTCCCATTCGTCAAAATCACTAAAGGCGCTAGCTTCGAGGGAAACGATCGCCCATTTGTCTCCTTTATCCCCCCGGACGGCATCGGGGAGGGCGATCGCATTAAGGGCGGGATATTGGACGGAGCTAGATTTGGCGGATTTCTCGTCGTAGTTGGCTTCCTGGGGATAGACTTCCTGTTCCCGCTGGGTGATCCAGGTCATTAGGGTATAGGTGCGACGGGAGGGGGCGGCGGGAATGCCTGCATCTTCGCAACCTTTGGTGATCATGTTATTCATCTGGCGGCGAAAGAAGCGGATCTTGGTGGGGCTTTGGCCGGAGGTGGCGATCGCCTTTTCGATGGCCGTCTTGAGGGTGATCGAATTTACATCGGTGTTGCTGCAAAATTCACTGTAACGGAAAAGGGTCGTCGGATCCTGCTGGATGCGGGTGGGGGTTTCGCAGATGAGGATTTCCCACAGTTTTTTGTCGTTGTCATCCAAAAGCGGGCGCGAATAAAAATCAAGTTCCCAAATAGTCACGGTAAATCTCAACTACACAACTAAACCATTACTGATTTTGCCCCATTGACCTTGCTTTATTCAATTCCAGGGGTTGCATTTTCCCCAAGAGCCGTCCTTGAGCTGGGGAGTAACCAGGCGATCGCCTTCTTGATCACCGCCGGAGATGAATTTTTTTTGGTAGTCTTATACACGTTATTTCGGGGTGGAAACACAAAACCATGGCGCTTTATCGACTTATTTACGTTAGCCAGGCGATCGCCGAGCTAGAGTACCGCGATCTCATCGAAATTTTGCAAAAATCGGAGTTTAACAATCGTCGAGCTGGAATTACGGGGATGTTAGCCTTTGGCGATTTGATGTTTTTACAAATTTTGGAAGGGAGTCGGCGGGCTATTAGTGAAACTTACAATCGCATTTTGCTAGATTCGCGCCACACCAACGCCGAATTAATCGAGTTTTCAGAAATTGACCAGCGCGACTTTGGGATCTGGTCGATGAAGGTGTTGCAACTGAATAATCAAGACGAAGTGCGGCAGATTATCCTGAAATATTCCCATTCAGAGACCTTTTCGCCCGTTTCGATGACCGGCCCCCAGAGCCTTAATTTTTTGCGAGAAATCACAGCCCTCTATCACCAGGGAGGCATCCAGCAATAGCGCGGCAGCGTCGGGGATTCTTTGTTAGCTTATGTTCTGGACTCTATGCATTTTTTGACGATATTTTTCCGAGGCGATCGCCATGGCTACCTTTCTCCGGACTCTCAGCTACCGTTATCAATGGCTTTACGACACCATTTCCCGCCTCGCGGCCCTAACTGTCGGTGGTGAGACCCGTTTTCGGAACCTTGCTCTCCAGGGCTTAACCGGAGACAAAAACCTAAAAATCCTCGATTTATGTTGCGGTGCTGGCCAAACCACCCAATTTCTCACCCAATATAGCGACGACGTCACCGGGCTTGATATTTCCCCCCTCGCCATTGAACGGGCGAAAAAAAATGTCCCCCAGGCGAATTACGTCGTTGCCCCTGCCGAAAAAATGCCCCTGCCGGATCAGCAGTTTGACCTGGTTCATACCAGTGCCGCCCTCCATGAAATGACCCCGACGCAACTGAGCCAAATTTTCCAGGAAGTGTACCGTGTTCTTAAGCCCGGCGGCATTTTTACCTTTATCGATTTACACCAGCCGACCAACCCTTTTTTCGTTCCCAGTCTCTATACGTTCATGTTTCTCTTTGAAACCGAGACCGCCTGGCAGCTGATCAAAACTGATTTAGCCGAAAAACTCACCGCCACAGGCTTTGAAATCCATAAACAAGAACAGTATGCAGGCGGAAGTTTGCAGATGATCCAGAGCCGAAAACCGGGAAGTGAGCCGCTAAAATAAAAGCTTGGAAATCAACAGCAACTGAGGTGTTATGGCGCTATTTAATTCCAATTTACTGGAGCCAAACTTAATTTTAGGGAAAACCATCTTGCATCTCAGTCCAGAGATTATCCGTCATCACCGTTTAAAGGGTTTGATCCTCGATGTGGATGACACGTTGGTCTCGATGCGCCAGAGCTATGCCTCAGATGATGTGCTGGAGTGGGTGACCCAAGTCAGACGAGTGGCGGATATTTGGCTCGTGAGCAATAACCTCAGCCAAAAACGCATTGGGCGGATTGCCGAGTCCCTGGAGTTACCTTATTTGTTCGGGGCGAAAAAACCATCTCGGAAAAAGCTCCGTAAAGCGATGGATGCCATGGATCTGCGCCCCCAAGAAGTGGCGATGGTTGGCGATCGCCTTTTTACAGATGTCCTCGCTGGCAATCGCTTGGGTTTATTTACGATTTTGGTGGAGCCGATGATTGATCCCCTCGTGGCGACACGCCAAAACCCAGTGCGGAATATCGAAGTCTGGATTTCAAAATTCCTTGGGGCCTCCTTTGATGACATGAAACAAACCTTTACAAAAGGCCACAAAAGTAAACCTCGATAAATATAAAAAAAATGTTACGAATCTGTTGAGATTGGCAATCATCAGGCATAATCTTTTACAGAAAATATAACAAGGGATCACCTGATATATATAGATCCCAACATAATAAACTACTAAAATTCTTTTCAACTTGTTTCGTTCGGGTCGATTCCTCAGGGGATCGATTTTTTGTCTGTTTTGGGTAGAATAACAACGTTTCTTCTGGTTTTCAGCGAAAATCGTTACAGACTGAAACCAAAGAAAACATTTATCAATATTCCAAAAAGCGCAACTAGCTAAAGATAGACTTATTTCACCAACTAAGTTTAAATACCTATTCCGCAATCCAGATTTCTTGATTTTTACCTTCTAATGATGGGTGATTGTCTATTAAATGGGCACTAAAAATAGCCCTGACAAAGTTCCAAAAAGCATCACAATTGAATCCCTAAAACCTGGGTATAGGCACCCCGGGCCTGGGTGACACCAATGGTGCGCTGGGAAGCTTCGATCATCGGCCGCCGTAGACTGACCACCAAAAATTGCGCCTGGGCCGCCTGCTGCTTAATCATCTTGGAAAGACGCTCCACATTCGCCCCGTCCAAAAACATATCCACCTCATCGAAGGCATAGAAGGGAGAGGGACGATAACGTTGAAGCGAAAAAATAAACGATAGGGCCGTGAGGGATTTTTCCCCCCCCGACATGGAACTGAGGCGCTGCACAGGTTTACCCTTGGGGTGAGCCACCAAATTTAGGCCCCCGGCGAAGGGATCCGTTGGGTCATCAAGTTGTAAGTAGCCATCACCGTCGGAAAGGGTGGCAAAGATTTTTTGGAAATTTTCGTTGACGGCGTCAAAGGCTTTTTTGAATTCCTGGAAACGGCGCGTGGTAAAGCGTTCAATGCGAGCCAAGACTTCGAGGCGTTCTTGTTCGAGGGTGGATAATTTTTCAGATAGCTCCCCCAGACGAATTTGGGTTTGTTCATATTCCTTGAGGGCGAGCATATTCACGGGTTCGAGATCTTCGATTTTCTTTTGGGTGCGACGGCTGGCCCGCTGCAGTTTCTCAATCTGTTCTGTAATCTCCTGGAGGGCTTGGTCGAGTTTTTCGGGTACTACTTCCAGGATCAGATGGGCGGGATCAAGATCTGGCGGCAGTTCGGCTTCTTGGGCTTGGAGGTGTTGTTGCAGTTTTTCGAGCTGTTGCGCCCGTTCCTGTTGCTGGGTTTGGAGTTTTTCTAGACGCCATTGGCTATCTTGGTGCTGTTTTTGGAGATTTTTGAGCTGAATTTCCGCCTGATCCCGTTGTTTTTTTACATCGCCCATCTGGGCAGAGAGTTCCGCCAGCAGGGTTTCAGTGGTTTGAATTTCGGTATCAATTTGATCGAGTTGGGTTTGGATAACAGCGATTTGCCCTTGGAGATCTTCTAGTTGGGTTTGGGTTTCCTGGAGTCGTTGTTCGTCGTTGGTTAATTTTTCACTGAGACGAATTAGCTGGGCGTCGCGGTCTTGGATCGTTTGTTGGGTGCCGTTGAGGGTCTGGGCAGCCGCTTGGAGGGTCACTTCCTGGGCTTTGATTTCCTGTTGGATTTCTTGCCACTCCCGGTGAGTTTGCTGGGCTTCGAGCCGGGCTAGATGTTGTTGTTGAGCCGCTAATTGTTGTTCGAGTTGCGGAATTGTCTGGGTGAGATCTTCGAGGTGGGTTTCGGCGATCGCCAATTCGTTTTGAGACTGCTGTTGCTGTTGTTGGGTTTGCTCCAGTTGGGGGCGTAATTTTTCGAGGGATTTCGTGAGTTGCGCCTGGTGCAGTTGGGCTTCCCGTTCCCGTTGGCGGGCTTGGGTCAGTTGTTGGCTGAGATCCTGGAGGCGATCGCCTTTGTCGAGGAGGGCATTTTCGGTGTAGCGCAGTAGGTGCTCAATTTCTTCGAGTCGTTCCCGCAGAGCAATAATTTCTGCTGAATCCCCCGTGGCCATGCTGCCGAAATGGAGGGTCGATTTTTGAGAGAGACTGCCCCCGGTCATCGCCCCTGTGGTTTCGAGGAGTTCGCCATCAAGGGTGACGATGCGGGTTTGCCCCATGAAATTCCGGGCGAGATCAAGGCTTTCAAAGACGGCGGTGCTGCCGAAGACGTAGCGAAAAATATCTAGATAACGGCGATCGCATTGGATCAGGTTAACGGCGAAATCAACAAAGCCCTGGGCGTAGCGGGGAATGGTGTTCGTGGGCAATTTCGGGGCGCGAATTTTATTCAAAGGTAAAAAGGTGGCCCGGCCTGCCCGTTGATTTTTCAGAAGTTTGATCCCCGTCGCCGCCGTTTCGTCATCTTCAACGACAAGATAACCGAGGCGACCCCCAGCGGCAATTTCCAAGGCCCGTTGGTAATTTTTTTTCACCTGGCCCAGTTGGGCGACTAAACCATGGACACCGGGTAAATTGGCGTTCAAAATCACCTTCGTCGCGTAGGTGCCCTGGGCTTCCTGTTGAGCCTGGGAACGGGCTTCGAGTTGATCGAGTTGCCGTTGTTTGTCCCGTTGTTCTCGCTGGAGGCGATCGCCGGTTTCCTGGTCGAGTTTGCGACTTTCTTCCAGTTGGGCGAATTGTGTCGCAAGGGTTTGGATGGTTTCCTGCTGACGGGTAATTTCCGTTTGGGCCGTGGCTAATTCCGTTTCCTGTTGAGTAATATCGGCGCTGAGTTGGGTAATTTGCTCAGTTTGGCTGGTAATCGTTTGCTGAAGCTGGCTAAGGCGTTCTTGCAGGAGGGCCTGTTCGGTGCGTTGGGGATTGAGTTGATCCTGGATGCCTTGAATTTCCTTGGCGATCGCCGCCTGTTCCTGTACCCAAGCTTCCGAAGAACTGGCTAACTCATCGGCCCGTTGGCGACTGTCCTGGAGGATCTTTGCGGCAGCGGCTTGGGCAGCCTGGTGTTGGGGGAGGGTTTCTTCCTGGAGGGTGAGTTTTTCTTCTTCGAGGCGCAGCAGTTGTTGTTGGTTGACTTGCACCGTTGCTAAAAGTTGGCGGTGGAGCTGGAGCGATCGCCGTTGGTCTTCCTCTAATTCCGTTTGCCGTTGGCCCCATTGGTGCCGTTTGGCTTTTTGGGTGGCGAGTTTGGACGCAACCGAAAGTTGTTCATCTTCCCCCAGGGCTTTTACCTTCGCGTTTAAACTTTCTAGGATTTGACCAGTCTGAAAAATTTCCCCATCCAAAGCATTCAGAGTTTGAGTTAACTGGGTGCGTTCCTGGGCGCTGCTGGCGAGATCCCGTTGCAGTTTTTCTTCCTGGAGTTGGAGCGATCGCCAGGTTAAAAGAACTTCTTCCTGCTGCTGGCGGGCCAGGTCAATTTTAAGCCGTTGGTATTGTTCGGCCTTGAGGCGATCGTCGGCCAGTTTTTCTAAATTGCGTTCTAGCTCCTGGCGAATGATGTGGCACTTTTCTTCCCGTTCTTTGACTGCATTGAGGGTTTCTCTGGTCTGGGTAATTTTGCGGTCAAATTCTGCCACGCCCGCCAGTTCATCGATGATTTCCCGCCGCTCCCGCCCGTTCATCGTAATAATTCGCGTCACGTCCCCTTGGAGCACGACGTTATAGCCTTCGGGGTAAATACGCAGGCGATTCAGTTGTTCGTGGAGTTCCGTAGCAGTGCAGGGCTGGTCATTAATGTAATAGGTCGAGGCATAACTGCCGCTTTTGGTAACCCGGAGTTTGCGCGTCACCGTCCAATCGTGGCTCTGGAATTGCGCTAAAAATTCCTTTAATTCCGAGGCTTCTGTGGCTTCCGTTTGATATTGCTGGGCGAGATCACTGAGATCAAAGGTGACCGACACCACCGTTTCGGCAGCACCTTTCCCTTGGCTGTGTTTGTGATTGATCAAATCTGGTAATCGTTCCGCCCGCATTCCCTTAGAACTGGCGAGGCCCAAGCAAAACAAAATGCCGTCGAGGATATTCGATTTTCCCGAACCATTTGGCCCAGAAACCACCGTAAAACCAGGACGTAGGGGCACGGCGACGGTACCACCGAAGGATTTGAAGTGGGAAAGCTCGATTTGCTTGATGTGTACCATCAGCGCCGGACGGGGGACAAAACAGAGGTTGAGTTAGAATTTTAGCGTCTAACTGCCCAGGCAAAGTGTTTTATCGGTGGCGATCGCCAAATCTTCCTGAGAACTTTAGACAAGCGCGATCAATAGCCTGCTAGAGTGGATGCTATATCTTGACGCCTAATTTTTTGTCTATTTCACTAAGGTGTTGACGTTCGTCTATGTTGACTGCTGAATCTTTTCTGCCGAGTGTCCCTGTATTTCAGGTGTTGGTACATCTACACCCCAACTATTGCCAATGGCTGACTGAGCGGATCCAGCACCATCAGGGAACGCACGTGGTCACCCTCAACGCCGAAATTGCGATGATGACTGAAAAAAGCAAGGCGATCGCCAAGGTGATTAAGCAGGCAGATTTGATTATTCCCGACGGCGCAGGGATCGTCCTCTACCTCAAGCTCAAGGGTAAAAAACAACACCGAGTACCCGGCATCGAACTCGCAGAACAACTGTTAGCCCAGGCTGCGGCCCATGATTGGCGCGTCATCTTTTTTGGTGGCTCCCCTGGGATTGCCGACCAAGCAAAGGAAAATTGGCTCAAACGTTATCCTGATTTAGATATCACGACCCAGCACGGCTATCTCACCCCAGAAATGGCAGCGGACTGGCAAGGTCAACTTAAACAGTTACAACCCCAACTTATTTTCACTTGCCTCGGTGTCCCGAAACAGGAATTTTGGATCGAAGAGCATCGTCACCTCTGTCCCCACAGCACTTGGATTGGTCTAGGGGGAAGTTTTGATGTGTGGGCTGGGGTAAAACAGCGGGCACCAAAACTTTGGCAAAAACTCCATTTAGAGTGGCTTTATCGTCTTTATCAGGAACCCTGGCGCTGGCGACGGATGTTGGCGTTACCGCAATTTGTTTGGCGTGCTTTGTGGTCTTAGTCAATTCAAATGCTTGAAGTCAAAAGCAACATCTGCAGAATTGAGTAGGATTAAAGAAACATCATCAACGAATCAAGGTGCTTGGTATGGTAGACACCCTCGCCCAAAGACTAACCCTCCAAGCTTTTTTACAGCAACCAGAAACAACACCTGCCAGCGAATATATTGATGGAGAAGTCATTCAGAAGCCGATGCCAAAAGGAAGGCATAGCCGTTTACAAGGAAAGCTTTGTGCTGTGATTAATCAGGTTGCAGAAGACCAAAAAATTGCCTATGCTTTTCCTGAATTAAGATGTAGCTTTGGTACACGCTCCATCGTGCCTGATATTGCAGTTTTTCGGTGGGATCGAATTCCCTTTACCGCAACTGGCAGCGTTCCCGATAATTTTGATCTCGCACCAGATTGGACGATCGAAATTCTTTCCCCAGACCAAAGAGCGAATAAGGTTCTTGGTAATATTCTCTATTGCCTGGAACATGGCAGTCGTTTGGGATGGTTTATTGACCCAGATGATCTTAGTATTTTGTTTTTAGAACCCCAGCAACAACCCATCTTATTCCAAGGGGATCAAGAGGTTCCTGTCTTACCAGAGTTTAGATATCAAGCTCAGTGTCGATCAGATTTTTCATTGGCTAAAAATGATCTAATTTAGAATCCTCTTTTTAGAGTTAATTAGCCTTTGTCTTTTCTTGGTTTGCGATGCAGCATAATCTAAAAATGCAAGCATCAAAAAAACGCATTGCATTTCATTAATGCACTCTACGAATCTATTTATAGAAACTGTACTTCTAAGATCATGAAAGTTTAAATAATCTCTTTATCAAACGTGAGTTCGGGATAAGGGAAGAGGGGTAGAGTAGTCTGGAAGTGTCCAAACTAAACCAATCTACTCACCCCATGTCTAGTCTAGAAGAACTTTTCTGTAATGTGGATGACTTCTGTCAAATCTTTGAGCCTCTCTGGCATCAAGAGTTAATTCAAGGCGGTACAGTGACTCGACTTCGCTCCCGTCGTTTATGCCTCAGCGAAATTCTGACAATCTTGATCTCCTTTCATCGCGAATCCTACCGTAATTTCAAACATTTCTACGAAAAGTATGTTTGTCAACATTGGCGAGAAGCCTTTCCACACCTCGTCAGCTATCAGCGTTTTATCGAGTGGATACCTTCGACGATTGTGCCTTTATGTGTGTATTTAAAGCATTGTTTCGGGAGCTGCACAGGTATCAGTTTCATTGATGCGACAAGCCTAAAAGTCTGTCACAGTAGGCGTATTCACAGTCACAAGGTCTTTGATGGTCTTGTGGCTCTCGGCAAAACTTCCGTGGGTTGGTTCTATGGTTTTAAGCTTCATTTAGTGGTCAATGAACTGGGAGAGTTGCTCAATGTTCAAATCACCGCAGGTAATGTAGATGACAGAAAACCCGTAGAGGAGTTAGTGCAGCAATTATTTGGCAAAGTCTTTGCAGACAGAGGCTACGTTTCTCAACCGTTAACGGAGAAGTTACGGGAAACCTATGGGATTGAGTTTTTTGCGAAGCCAAAACGCAACATGAAGAACAGATTAATGCGTTTGACAGATAAATTATTATCGAGAAAGCGCTTCATTATTGAGACAGTGATTGACCAGTTAAAGAATATTTCACAAATTGAGCATTCCCGCCATCGTAGTCCGGTGAATTGCTTTGTGAATATACTTTGTGGCTTAATCGCCTACTGCCATCAGCCGAAAAAGCCCTCGCTACAGTTAGACTGGGCATTACAGCCTTCGGCTTAACCCGAACTCACGTTTATCAACAAAAAAATAACTTGAACTAAAACTCCTACAATTACTAATGCAACTATATTTTTTTTATCAATAAAATTCGTTAGCCTCTTCCGGGAACCTCGAAATTTTCAAAAAATGGATAGGCTTTGAGAAAAACTATCAGTCACAGCATAAAAGCAAAAATATTTGCTCATATGATGTTGTCAATTCACCCTATTTGCCTCCATTTTTTTTGATTTTAGGCACAAGATTGCTGCAAGTAGACGTACCGTCGGAAGTTGTAGGCTAAGTTCTTCAGGGCAATTTGTGTCTCAATACGAGCATGACCAATCACCCTTTCCATCTTGCCCCCCATAGAGGTCACAAAAGTACCAAAGATATGCTCCACTCTCGAACGGACATGAGAGCGTTCTTTATTTCTGGCTTTTTGTGTCTCACTTAGGGGATGATTACGGTTCCCCTTCTCATGAATATGACTGTCCATACCCATCAGTGCTAATACTCTTTCCCGTACTTGGATTTGGTAAGCACTGTCTGCCCAGATGCCATCCCCTCTATTACTGCCATCCAAGACTGCCGCAAACATTTGACTGTCATGCACTGAAGCTGCTGTCACTGCATATTTTCTGATGAGTTTATATTTCACATCGACATTGATGTGGTTCTTGTAGCCAAAGTGATTCTCCTGATTTTTCTTTGTCCAGCGAGCATCACAATCCTTCTGTCGCTTTTTCCTGGGCTTATCTTTCCAGTCTTCGGGAATTTTGCCTGATTTCACTACTTCATTCTCTTCCCGACGATTGCGCTGTCTCGGTACTGGGATGAGTGTTGCATCAATTATTTGTCCTTCTTCTGCTTGATATCCTTGTTTTTGCAAATAGCCTTCAAATTTCTCAAACAGTGCTGCCGCTAGCTTTTGCTCTACTAGCTTTTGTCTAAATAGCCAGACTGTTGTCGCATCTGGTACTTTATCTTCGATGCCCAAACCGACAAACTTCATGAATGATAGCCTGTCATTGACTTGATATTCTAGAGCTTCATCACTAATACCGTAGAGCCTTTGCAGTATCAGCAATTTGAACATTCGTACGGGATCTATTGCTTTCCTGCCCGCCTTACTTTTTCTCTCTTTTGGTTGAACCTGATTGAGAATCTCTCTAAATTCTTCCCAAGGAATCCATTCATTGAGCTTGACGAGGATATCTTGTTTCTCCTCCAAATACTGATGTCGTTTTTCCCAATCCCAGAATCCTAATTGACTCATCTTGAGACACTGCTTTGGCGATACTTTGGTATCTATGATCTCATATTCTTGCTTCGCTTCAAGCTATTTTTCGAGATCCCCTAAGATCTATTTTTAAACAATACAGCTTTACAGAAAGAAAAACCAGAAGGGACGCCTATTTTATCTCGTTTTCTTCCCAGAGTAGCAGGACATTTTTTTCTGTAAAAGCAGAGCAATTTGTACTGAAATCATTATCAATAATGACATTAGATTCTTCGATCAAGACATCTGTACCGTTGCTTATATCTGCTTCAGAGCCTAATACAATGGGGTATTGTGGTTGTTGACATGCAGCATTAACGAGTACTTTGACTGGGAATACAACCGAATCATCGCTATAGGTGTAGACATTGGCGTGGTAGTAATAGGTATAGTCATCATAGTCGTAATTATATTCATAACCATACCGATACTGGTAATCAAAATCAATGAATACAGGTTCACTTTTTGCCTGTTGAACAACGATAAATGATAGACCACTAAGGGCTGCTATAAACAGTTTATTCATTTTGCTTTCTCCATCCCTTGACTTAATTGATCAATATTGGAGCGATCAGTTTGAGTAAAATTTTTTGTAAAAGAACTTTTGCTGAAAGCACATCTCTTAGGTTTGTTGGTGCTTAATGTTGTACTCAATGCTTTTGGTTATGAATTATTTATGTTTACGATGAGAAAAATTCGAGGTTGAGTGATTGAAATATTGATGCTCTCCCCTAAATGATAACAATATTTGAGAAAGCATGACTACGTAGTTTAAATAAAAGTTCAAGATATGTTTCAATACTCAAAAATAGTGAATAAGTATTGCATAAACAAAAGGGGTATTGACGACCTTCGTTTAGTAGTCTGAATCTAGTCTGCCTCTAACTTCTTGGGATAAATTGAAGTCTCAATTTTGAAAGCTTAGTGATGCATCTTTTTTCTAACACAATTAATTTGATAGGCAAAGGTTGTCTAAAATTATCAAAGGGAACCTCGAAAAATTCAAAATTTCGCCAGATCGGCAACGTATCCTCGTTGTTTCAGGCTCAAAAAATCGTCAAAAAAGCAATTAATCGAGGTTCCCCAAAAAAAGAAGAAGGAAAAATTTTCTACTTCGGAAAGTCATCGTGGGGATTGGGGAAGCAGCAAAAGTTGCTTTTTATGTTCTGGCTCCCTTCAGGCCGTTTTTAGGGCTTGCCCACTGGTCAAATTGAATTTAAAAAAAACTCTGGGGCGGCTCAGGGCGATCGCCATAGACTTTTCGCAGAATTACACTAAAATAATGTGTTAGGGAGGAATATGATCGCACACTAATCAAACAAGCTTTAGTTTGAAGCCTTGATTTACTATTCGCCGAAAGTATCTTGAAGAGTCTATGGCCGGTGCCAAAATTTTAGTTGTTGATGATGATCCAGCAATTCGCACACTAATTGTTCGATTTCTCGGGCAGAAAGGTTATGCAGTGGCAGCAGCGACGGATGGACAATCCGCTAAAGAAACATTTCAATCCTTTAGTCCTGACCTGGTAATCCTCGACATTAATCTGCCAGATACCCTCGGCTATGCCCTTTGTGAGCAAATGCAGGAGTCGAAGGATACTTACGTGTTGATTCTGACCAGTCGCACCGATGCGACCGATAAAGTACGAGGCTTTACCCAAGGGGCAGATGATTACCTGACTAAACCCTTTGACATTATTGAGCTTGAACATCGTGTCCATGCGATCCTCCGCCGTCAGCGATCGCCCGTTGCCCCCCCAGCCCAAGACCAAAGCCTAGATTTTGCCGATTTAAACATTGACCCGATGCGCCATGTGGTCGCTGTCAAGGGAGAACCCGTCAACCTAACGGCCCTAGAATTCAACCTGCTCCACTTCCTCGCGAAAAATGCGAACAAAGTTTGGCGGCGCTCAGAACTGATTCAAGCAGTGTGGGGCTACGATTACCTAGGCGATCAACGGGTCGTAGATGTCCATATCGGACAAATTCGTCGCAAACTTGACAACCTCATGCAGCAAGAAAACCCCATCAAAACTGTGCGGGGTGTGGGCTATATGTTTGAAACAACATTAAACTCCTTTAGCGAAACCCGCTGATCAGTGCCCAGTCTGTAGCGTCATCTGACAGGAAAAGACCCCCCAAAAGTGAGGGGCCGAAACCCTATCTTGGTCTTTTCTCTTCCCTCTGCTGCCTATAATTAAGGCTGGTCTATTTTTTTGCTTTGCCCATGAGTGAAACCTCGCAAACCATTCAACTCCCCAGCCTAGAAAGTGCGATCGCCCTCTCTGGCGTCAAGGAAGAAAACCTCAAATTTCTATCCCAGCACACCGGCACAACTGTGGTCTTACGGGGACAAGAGCTACTGGTGCGAGGTCGCGAAAAGGCCGTTAATCGTTGCATTAAAGCGCTCTATTTTCTGCAACCTTTTTGGGAAACAGCCCAACACATCTCCCAACCAGATCTCCTGACGGCCTTCCATGCCATCGATACCCATCAAGTCGAAGAATACCAAGACCTCCAAAAGCAGACCCTAGGAAAAACCAGGCGTGGCGAATATATCCGCGCCAAAACATTTCGACAGCGCCAATACATCCAACTCATTCAAAAACATGACATCACCTTTGGCATTGGGCCGGCGGGTACCGGGAAAACCTTTCTCGCTTCAGTCTTAGCCGTCCAAGCCCTGCTCCGGGATGAGGTTGAGCGTTTGATTCTAACCCGGCCAGCGGTGGAAGCTGGGGAAAAACTAGGCTTTCTGCCGGGGGACTTGCAACAAAAAGTTGATCCTTTCCTGCGTCCTTTATATGACGCCCTCTACCAATTTATCGATCCGCTGAAACTGCCTGAACTAATGGAGAAAGGGCGCATTGAAATCGCACCATTAGCCTATATGCGGGGACGCACCCTCAGCAATTCCTTTGTGATCGTCGATGAGGCCCAAAATACGACCCCAGCCCAGCTCAAAATGGTGCTGACACGGTTGGGTTTCGGTTCTAAGATGGTGATCACCGGGGACATCACCCAAACGGATTTGCCGAGTCATCAGTCTTCGGGATTGATTATGGCGAGTAAGATTCTCCAGTCTGTAGAAGGGATTGGCTTTTGTTATCTGACGGATGCTGATGTTGTGCGTCACCCCCTCGTCCAGAGAATCGTTAGCGCCTATGATCGATTTGAGAGCCATGGTACGACCAGCCAAAAACGGCGGCCTTTGGGACAAACGAAAGGAGGGTAGCAAGGGGGCCATACCCTAATCACCTATTTTGTTATGACGACAATTCTAGTCATTGAAGATGATGATATTGTGCGGAAGCTAATCCGCAAAATCCTAACGCAGCAGCAATATGCAGTCCTAGAAGCCGCCGGGGGACATCAGGGTGTGCAGTTAGCCCTGGCGCACCAACCGGATTTGATTGTTTGTGATGTGATGATGCCGGGGATAGATGGTTATGGGGTCTTGCAAAAGCTCCAGGCCGAAGCGGCAACGGCGATGATTCCCTTTGTGTTTTTAACGGCCCGGGCGGAAAAACAGGACATTCGCCAGGGAATGCGTTTGGGAGCGGATGATTATTTAACAAAACCATTTACAAAAGAAGAATTATTGTCGGCGATCGCCATCCGGTTGAGTAAGTTATCTTCTTTGCAACAGCACTATAGCCCCCCAGATGCATCGCCAAAGGCAGCGCCCCAGACAACGCCCCCAGCACTGAGAAATGATTGCGGCGATCGCTTTAGTCTCCAGGAAACCTTCGAGGCGATCGCCCTGACCCTCCAGCAGGATGATGCTGCATTTTTACCGCTATTTGTCGTTGGCTTTGAACGGTTTGCCCAGATCTGTGCTGACCTCGAACCCCAGGAAATTGACCAGCTCAACCAGGCGATCATCAATCGTCTAAATCAAGGGCTCCAAGGGCGAGGAAGAGTTATTTGTTTGGCGGCTGGGGAATTTTGCCTCGTTTTAAATCGCGCCTATGTCCAGGCCGATACCGGGGCGATCGCCCAGGAAATCCTTGCTGCTTTCGAGCAATTTTTAACCACTGCCACCGAGGAGTTTTTCCTGTCCGTGAGCCTAGGGATTGCTGAGTATCCCCAGGATGCCAACAATCTCAGGGATTTGGTTGCCAAAGCCCAGGCCGCCCAACGCCAGGCCCAAAATTTAGGAGAGCCGCGCTATCAATTTGCCAACGCAATGACGCCGCAAAGTTACCCTAAGGGTATTGATTTAGCCGATGATCTGCGGGATGCCTATTACCAGCATCAGTTAACGGTTCATTATCAGCCCCAATTCCAACTCACGGAGAAAGAGCTGGTGGGAGCAGAGGCCCTGCTGCGGTGGGAACATCCCCTGAGGGGTTCTATTCTGACTGAGGAAATTTTGGCGATCGCCAACCCCATCGGTTTACTCGAACTTCTCGATCAATTTGTGCTGACCCAAGCCTGTCGTCAGCTCCGCCGCTGGGCAAACCAAGACCATCAAACGTTCCAAATGGCGGTCAACCTCTCGGTGACTCAATTTAATCAACCCCACTTCCACCAAGATCTGAGCCACTTACTGATTGAAAATGGCTTAAACCCGGCAAACCTCGTGTTAGAACTCACGGAGTCAACCCTCTTAGACAATGCCCCGTTAACCATTCGCCGCCTCAAGGCAATCAAAACCCTCGGGGTCAAAATTGTTCTGGATGATTTTGGTCTCGGTTATAGCTCTTTGACTTACCTCAAAAAATTTCCCTTTGATTTCCTCAAACTAGACCCCAGCTTAATCCGTAACATCCATCAAAAATCGGCACAACAGACAGTGGTGCGATCGCTAATTAACACGGCCCACCAACAGAAACGCTTAGTGATTGCGGAGGGGGTTGAAAACGAGACAGAATTAGAGTGTTTGCAGCAACTCAACTGCGATCGCGCCCAGGGTTTTTTGTTGGGCTATCCGATGAGCGTCCCAGAACTAGAACAGCTACTCTTGTCCAAGACAATATTTCCCCATGATTCGGTAATCTTTGATGCCCCTGACCCCTAACACCACGGCCCCAGTAAATTCAGTGAATTCTGACCCAAGGCGATCGCCCCAAATCTCCCTGCCAGATAGCCCCTTAAAAATTGGTAACGTTGCCCTCCAGAGCCGTGTCCTCCAAGCGCCCCTATCGGGGGTCACGGATCTAGTATTTCGTCGCCTGGTACGTCGCTACGCCCCCAGTTCAATGATGTACACCGAAATGGTGCGCGCCCAGGAAGTCCACCACCTCCAGACCTTACCGAGGCTCATGGAGATTGACCCAGGGGAGCAGCCGATCAGCATTCAACTGTTTGACTGTCGCCCTGATTTTATGGGGGAAGCAGCGAAAAAAGCCGTGGCTGAGGGCGCCCAAACCATCGACATCAACATGGGTTGTCCGGTGAATAAAATTACCCGCAAAGGAGGTGGTAGCTCTCTCCTGCGGCAACCAGAGGTTGCGGTGGCGATCGTTAAGGCAGTGGTGGAAGCCGTCGATGTGCCTGTGACCGTTAAAACCCGCATTGGCTGGGGGGATGCTGAAATCGTGATTGTTGACTTTGCCCGCCGGTTAGAAGATGCCGGAGCGCAAATGCTGACGGTGCACGGTCGCACCCGGGCCCAGGGTTACACCGGGAAAGCCCAGTGGCAGTGGATTAAAAAAGTCAAAGAAGTCCTCTCGATTCCGGTGATTGCCAACGGCGATATTTTTTCAGTGGATGCGGCGATCGCCTGCCTGAAAGAAACCGGGGCCGATGGGGTAATGTGTTCCCGGGGTACCTTGGGTTATCCGTTTTTAGTCGGCGAAATTGATCATTTCCTTAAAACGGGACAACGGCGGCCCCAACCAACCGTGGTGGAATTGCTCCAGTGCGCCAAGGAACATTTAGATGGACTTTGGGCCTACAAAGGACAAAAGGGCATTTACCAATCCCGTAAACATTTGACCTGGTATTGCCGCGATTTTCCGGGGGCCGCAGATTTTCGCGATCGCCTTAACAAAATCAACACCGTCGCCGAGGGTCAGGCCCTCCTGGATGAAGCCATTGAGCAGGTACAAAACCAAGCCAGTATTCCCGCCGTCAAAACGCCCCAACTGGCGGTGATTTAACCCCTCTTGAGTTTACGAAATACCTCGTACATTTCCGGTAAACGCTTGTAGATGGCCGAGACTTTCCGGTAAACCGCATTGGGGACTGCTGGACTACCAGAGACAATTTCCCCAGGGGCGACCCGATTATTAATCCCGGTTTGGGCCGTGGCGATCGCCCCATCACCGATCACTGCTTGGTTCGCGACCCCCACCTGACCCCCAAGGAGTACATTATTCCCGACGGTGACGCCCCCTGCTAAACCCACCTGGGCCGCGAGGGCACAGTTCGAGCCGATGGTTCCCCCATGGGCTACATGGACGAGATTATCCAGTTTGGTTTGGGTTTTAATGCGCGTTTCCCCGACGGCGGGCCGATCCACCGCACTGTTACAGCCAATTTCAACGCCATCTTCGAGGACAACAATTCCCGACTGTTCCATCTTGAACCAGCCCTGGGCCGTGGGTACAAAGCCGAATCCTTCTGCCCCAATCACTGCGCCGCTGTGGATCACACAATGATTGCCAATCTTGACCCGCTCGTGGATCGTGCAATTGGCATGGAGTAAGGTATCCGCACCAATTTCCACATCGGGATAAATCACCGCATTGGCCATAATGCAAGTGCGATCGCCAATTTTTACCCCCGGATAAAGCACCACATGGGCACCCACCGAGACAGCCTCGCCCAACTGCACCGACGGATCAATAACGGCGGTGGGATGAATCCCCGGTGCCGGACGGAAGGGTTGATAAAAGACCTTGATTGCCGCCGCGAACAATAAACGCGGTTCCTTAGTACTAAGCCAAGCCAAACCGCGAGCCGTCGCCCGTTGTTGCAAATCTTCATCCGCTGGCAAGATTAACGCCGAAGCTGCCGTTGTATCGACCCTTGCGGCAAATTTCCCCCCTTCGATGTAGCTGATTTCCTGGGATTTTGCGGCATCAATGGCGGCGACCCCCGTAATCTCCGGGTCACTTCCGAGGGAATGATCGATAATGAGATCAGACTTTAAAACTTGAATTAATTCAGAAACGTTCATCGAATTTTAGCTATAGAAAATGACGATTAATCTAAACAAGGGCCAAGGCATTTCCCTCAAGAAAGCTGCACCAAGCCTCACCGCCGCTTTTATTGGTTTAGGTTGGGATATAAAGCAACAGGGCACAGGGGCAGACTTTGACCTTGATGCTTCTATTTTTATGCTGGGGAATAATGGCAAGCTCATTTCAGACCAGCACTTCATTTTTTACAATAACTTGACGAGTCCCGATCCTGAACAAGCCGTCAAATTAATGGGAGACAATCGCACGGGGGCCGGTGAAGGTGACGATGAGGTGATGATCATTGATTTTCGGAAAGTGCCGGAAAATGTCGCCACAATTGTGGTCGCGATTTCGATCTATGACGGGGAGGCGCGGCGGCAAAACTTTGGCCAGGTGCAAAATGCCTATGTGCGCTTGGTGAACGTGGAAACGAAAGCGGAAGTACTACGCTACTCGCTCCAGGAACATTTCTCCAGTGAGACGGCCCTGATTATGGCAGAGGTCGTTAACGAAGGGGGTGAATGGCGCCTCAACGCAGTGGGTGATGGTTACCAAGGGGGCCTACAAACGCTGCTCGATCGCTATCAATAGTGTTTTGGCTTGCTGGTTGAGGAATTCGGGGAAGTTCCCAGCTATTAGAATAGATGGCGATCGCATATTAAAAATCGCCTCAAAATCCTTCCCCAATCTTTGATGCTGATGCCTTGCGGAGGACGGGCAATGGGTAATTTTTCAAAATTTTGGCGCACGTTGGCGATCACCACGGGGATTTTAATGGTTCCCCTGGTCGCCCAGGCAGAACTGGTACAGGTGGTAGCCAGTCGCAGCTACGACGAAGACTACGGCCAGTACATGGAAAAAGAACTATACGTCAACCCCACAACCATCAGACGGCAGGGGCCGTTTGCTTGGTGGGAAGTAGAAGCGGTCAACCGCGATAGCACGTCGAAGGAATTGCGCTACCATGCCCGGGCCTATTATTCTGGGGACTGCTCCCGGCGGGTCACCCGTCTACGGGAAATTTCGGTGTTTATCCTCAACGGCGAAAACACTGATTTTTACAAAAACTACGGCGATCAAGGGGAAGTGAATACGGTTTCCCCCGGTTCGACGGGAGCTAGCCTCCTAGACTTTGTTTGCGGCAATGGTCGCACCGATACAGCAACGGCTCCTCGCCTTGACGAATAGAAAACATTTCGACACGATATTCTAATGGTTATTTAGCATTCATTTCGTTCTAGGAAGCTGCCCATCGATACTATCCACGGTAATCTCAAAGGTCTTAAAAGTAGTCAACTCAAGCAGTTGCAACGACTGTATCAACAGGCTGTGCCTGGCGATCGCCTCACAACTCCAGAATTAGCCCAACGGATCGCGGCCCTCAGCACAGAGCTAAACCAAGCGGTTTGTGTCTATCTCAACCGACGCGGCAAGGTGATCCGGGTGGGGGTTGGTTCGCCCCGACAAACCCAAATTCCCCCCCTAGAATTGCCCCGTTATGGTGCCGAGCGTTTATCGGGTATCCGCTGCTTGACCGCCAGCCCGAAGGATGAACCGCCCAAGGAATCGAGTTTAACGGCGATGGTACTGCAACGGTTAGACGCCCTCGTGAGTTTTACGTTAACGGGGACGGGGACGACGAAACGGGGCCGGGGTGCCGCTGGCTATGTGAAAAATGTCTATGTGGCTCACCTCTTGCCCCAGACCCATCCGAGCCATGCCTATTGGCTTGTTTCTGAGTCTCAAGCCCTAGAAGAGGTTTCTCAACAGGATTTTTTGGATCTGGTTGAAGGGCTAGAGGCGGAATTTCGCCGGGAATTTACCGCCCAACAAGTGGATCAAAGCCATGACCGGGTGATCCTTGTGGGTCTACAAACATCAGACATTGGCGATCGCCCTTTCCAGGATCGACTGACGGAACTGGCCCGCTTGGTGGATACCGCCGGGGGGGAAGTGCTGCTCACCCTGGAGCAAAAACGCAGTACACCCCATCCCCAAACCGTGGTTGGTACCGGGAAAGTCGAAGAAATTGCCCTCCAGGTACAAACCCTCGGCGCGAATCTTGTGGTCTTTGACCGGGATCTGTCCCCTGCCCAGGGGCGCAACCTGGAACGACAACTGGGGGTAAAGGTTTGCGATCGCACGGAAGTGATTCTTGATATTTTTGCCCAGCGGGCCCAGTCTCGCGCCGGAAAACTCCAGGTGGAATTGGCGCAATTGGAATATTTGTTGCCGCGCTTGGTGGGTCGGGGTCAGGCTATGTCCCGTTTGGGGGGTGGTATCGGCACCCGTGGCCCTGGGGAAACGAAACTAGAAACGGAGCGGCGCACAATCCAAAGTCGCCTCAGCCGCTTGCAAAAGGAAGTGGATCAACTGCAAGCCCACCGTTCGCGGATGCGCAGTCAGCGGCAACGGCAGGATGTGCCCACCTTTGCGATTGTCGGTTATACCAATGCGGGCAAATCAACGCTAATTAACGCCCTCACCAATGCTGAAGTGTATGCGGCGGATCAACTGTTCGCGACCCTCGATCCTACGACTCGGCGCTTGACCCTCACCGATGAAGCCTTTCAAACCCAGACGATTCTACTAACGGATACCGTTGGTTTTATTCACGAATTGCCTCCGGCCCTGGTGGATGCGTTTCGGGCGACCCTCGAAGAAGTCACCGAAGCCGATGCGTTGATTCATGTGGTGGATCTGTCTCATCCTGCCTGGCAGCATCAGTTAGAATCCGTCGAAAAAATTCTAGGGGAAATGCCGATTATGCCAGCCCAAGCCCTATTGGTTTTTAATAAGCTGGATCAAGTTTCTAGTGAAGCACTCCAGGAGGCGAAGTTGCGCCATCCACACGCTGTTTATATTTCTGCGGGCGATCGCCTCGGTTTTGAAACGCTGCGGCAACGGCTTGCCCAGATGCTAAAACAACTATAAAGAGACAAATTTTCGCGAGATTGTAAACCAATTGTCAAAAAACTGCGAATTTCTCCCTTAGCGTAGAACATGACTCGTTAAGCTTGAGATATGTCTACTAGATTCCGAGGAGGTTAAACGTGAATGCATCAGAACGGGCCTTAGGCGTTGAGCTGGCGACGAAAATTGCCTCGGTGGTAAATTTATTCCGGGCCGAATTCCCCGATGCAAGGGCCGACCTCAAACCCTGGCGCAATGACCCCGAAACCCGTGAATGGATGGATCCTGATTCTATTGATATTGGCTTTCACCTGCCGGGCTGGAGTCCCCGTTTCCAAAGTCGGAGTATGCTGGTGCAAATTCGCTTTTTTACAGACCCCCTAGATCAAGTGCAAACCTTTATCGGCATTGAAACGGCGGGTTTTAATCACCAGGGGGAAGCGTGGCGGCTCTCAACCATTGCCCAGTGGCAACTGGTCGGCGACTATCAACCCGCTCAAGATGTGTGCGATCGCCTCCAACGATTTTCCCAAAAAGCCTTTGAACTGTTCGCTTCAGGAAATTCTGATACTGTCACCTAAGAAATCATTTATAAAATTAATAAATCCCTAGATCGGCCCCCTAAATCCCCCAAACTGGGGGACTTTGGCCCACTGATTTGCCTAAAAATCTCCCCCAAACTGGGGGCCGGGGGGCTTGATAAACGGTCACCTAGGAAGTCGGGGTACACTGTCTCGTTTCTAGCCACTGTTGCAGAATAATTTGGGCCGCCCGCTGATCGACGAGGCCCTTTTGTTGACGGTCATATTGTTTTTCAGCCTTGAGTTGATTTTCTGCTTCAACGGAGGTTAACCGTTCGTCCACATACTCAATAGGGAGCCCAAAGGCTTCTGCCAATTTGCGGGCAAATTTTTGGGTTTGTTTCGCCTGTTTTCCCAAGGTACCATCCATGGCATAGGGCAAACCCACCACCAAAACTTGAATGTGGCGCTGTTCGATCCAATGGGCGATCGCCGCTAAATCTGCCTCTAAAGTGGTGCGTTGAATGGTGGTCAAAGCCGTCGCCAACAGCCCCAGACCATCACAGCCAGCCACCCCAATACGTTTACGGCCAATATCCAGGCCCAATGCTGCCACTGGTTTCATCTGCTGTGCCTAATTTTCCGGGAAGAAATCCCGCTGCGGTGATTCCTTTGGCAATTTTAGGCTGGGATGATTTTTAAACCAATGGATGCGACTGGGAATTGGCGATCGCATCGGCTGTAAACCCTGGAGTACCCCTGATAATTGCAACGCTTCGAGGGGCTGGGATTCCCGCACTTTGTGCCACACTGAGCGAGACATGAGGAGTGTATGCTCCCTGGGGGTTGCGCCTACCGTTTCAAAAAATTCTTCCCGTTCCGGCTGATAATCCGTAGAGGTGGTCAAAAGCGGTTGTTCTGGTCGGATCTGGGCAATCTGGGCCATTTTGATCATCAGTTCCGGATAGAGCCAGGTGTAGGCCGGGTGTACCGTGAGGCGACCATGGTGGGGTTTGTGGTCTTGGTGGGCTAATTGCACGGCGAAATAACCGATGGCGGCTTTTCGTTGGGGCTCGAAAACGTATCCTTCGACCACATCCACGTGCTGCGTCCAATTTTTAACGCGGCAGATTAAATTGCTGAGGGGCGCACTCTTAAAGTCTTGGACGTGGCGATCAAAGACCTGTCTGAGCATTGGCGGCATGGAAGCGGTATCGAGTTGGTAGAGCAAGCGGGCATCGGCATTGCCCACGGGCATCAAATTGGGTAGGGCGGGTTCCTGGAGGGCCAATTCACTGAGAATTTCCGGGGCGATCGCCCAGTAGGTCAGTTTTGCGAGGGGCTGGAACCCATTTTGACGGTAAAGGCTGAGGGTCTGTTGGGCATTAACATTCACCTCTAAGACCCAGTTGCGGGCTTCGACAACATGGTCAAAGCAATAACGGAGCAGGGCTGAACCGGGGTCTCTGGCGGAGCCGTGGTATTGCAATTTGGGAAAATGGGGATCAATGATTACCTGTTCAACGCGCCAGGTACTTTGGGAGGAATTGAAGGGGGAAATCTTCACAAAGCCCACAAGCTGGCCATCGACTTCAATCACATAGCCGTGGAAACTGTACTGATTAGGATTTGGAAAGAAACTCAGTAACTTAACGAGGCCGTAGAAATTCTTGGTATTTTCGAGGTGATCCTCAAGGGGCATATCGAGGGGAGAAGGCCCATCTAGATCCGCTTCGCTGGCAAAATTGGCGATCGCCGTGAGATCTCGATACTGTACTGGCCGGATGGATACTTTGCCTTGTTTGCTCATTCCCGCTGTCATGGTCAGTATTGTCCCCAATTCAGTCCGCTGTTGCCCCTATCTTAACGGGTTTATGGGCTGAATGCACCGACTCAGACTTAGCTTCAGCTTTCCCCCTGGAAATCTTGATAGCGCCGCACAATCACAAGGCGATCGCCCACGACCGGATTCCGCGCCACGAAATTTCCTGCTAAATCTTCCACAACCATCTTTTTAAAATCGAGCAACTGGGCTAGGTCTAAAACCTCCATACCGAGGCGATCCTGAAGTCCTTCTCGCAAGAGATACCAAGCATCACCCACCGTAATCCGCAGGGTATTGGTGTCAAAATCCGCCTGGATCGTGCGCACAATGTTGTCCCCATAGGGTTGGGTAACTTCATCTAACTGGGCCTGGATTGCCGCGATCAGGCGCTGTTCTGGGGTCAGGGGTTTGGGGGGTTCTGCGCTGGCGGCTGGGGCTGGCTCTGAAACTTTGGGCGCTTGGGTTGGTGTTTCCGGTTGGGGGGTCTCTGGGGCTACTTCTTCGGTGGGTTCAGTGGGGGGGGATTGGGCAATATCTTCGCTGAGTTGGGGCGTTTGGGTCGTGAATTTCCAGAGAAAAATAAAGGCGATCGCCGCTGTGGCGGCACCCAGCCAAAGTTTCTGTTGTTGCCACCAGGGCTTACGTCGGGGACGTTGGGGAACTGGTTCAACACGCCGGGGCTTAACTTTTGGGACGGGGGTAGTCGGTACTTCAACTCCAGGGGTATTCGCAGGGACTTCTACCACAGGATTAATCGCCGCTTCCGGTTGCTGCTGTAGTTGCCGAATCAAATTTTCTGTGTCGGTGCTCAGGGTATCGAGGGCCGCCGTTGGAATTTGGCTAGTCCCTGTTTCCAGGTCGGCGACTACCTGTTGCAGTTGGGCTAGGGTTTGTTTGAGACGGCTCAGGGAAGCTTGGGGATCAGCTTGGCTCATGGGTTACGCCAAAAAATTACAAAACATCACACAGCAGCAGAAAATCTGCGTCCCCATTTTAGGCGATCGCCTTCCCCCGTTGATTGTTTTGCCAAAAGCTGGTTCTTGCTCGTTTCACTGGTGAAGATTTCTCCAGATCCCCAAGAATCTTTCCTGGGGGGTTGCCATTTTTCTTTAGGGGGTTTATGCTAGTAAAAGCGCCGCGGGATAGAGCAGTCTGGTAGCTCGTCGGGCTCATAACCCGAAGGTCGGTGGTTCAAATCCGCCTCCCGCCACCAAATCGAATCAGAAAGCAATGCCTCACCTCCGGGTGGGGTTTTGTTGTTTTAGGCAGTATTGAGCATTCTAATTTTAAAGATTGTCTCTTGTTAGCGAACCATTGCCGTCAAACCGAGAACTCCACAATACAATGCCAAAGTAAGAGAGGCAGCGGGACAACCAGAGAACTTCTTTGATCGCGACATCGCCCAGGGAATTTTTTGGCTGAGTCCGCCGCGTATTTTGATATTGCGGTACAGCGGAGATTTTTTATGCGTGCAGTTTTAATGGCAGGTGGTGCTGGGACAAGGTTGCGTCCCCTGACTTGTGATTTACCGAAGCCGATGGTGCCAGTGCTCAATCGCCCCATTGCCGAGCATATTATTAATCTACTCAAACGCCACCGCATTACCGAAGTGATTGCCACGCTGCACTATGTACCGGACATCATGCGGGACTATTTTCAGGATGGCCACGAGTTTGGTGTCAAAATGCATTATGCCGTAGAAGAAGAGCAACCTTTAGGGACGGCGGGCTGCGTCAAAAATGTCGAAGAACTGCTTACCGAAACCTTTGTGGTGATTAGTGGGGATAGCATTACGGATTTTGATCTCGCGGCGGCGATCGCCTTCCACCGTGAAAAAGGTTCCAAGGCGACCCTGGTTCTTACCCGTGTTCCCAATCCCGTTGAGTTTGGTGTCGTCATCACCGAAGAAAACGGACAAATTAGTCGCTTCCTTGAAAAACCCTCCACCAGTGAAATTTTTTCCGATACCGTCAACACAGGCACTTACATCCTCGAACCAGAGGTGCTGAAATATCTCCCGGAAAACGAAGAATGCGACTTCTCGAAGGATCTCTTTCCACTGCTCCTCGACCGGGGAGAACCGATGTATGGCTACATTGCCGATGGCTATTGGTGCGATGTTGGACACCTTGATGCCTACCGTAAAGCCCAATACGATGCCCTCGCCCGAAAAGTCCATGTGGAATATTCCTATGAAGAGCGATCGCCTGGGATTTGGATTGGCCACAATACCTTTATTGACGACAGTGCGACGATCTCCCCCCCGGCGATGATTGGTGATAACTGCCGCATTGGGGCTAGAGTTCACATTGAACCCGGTACGGTCATTGGCGATAACGTGACCGTCGGTGCCGATTCTGACCTCAAACGTCCTATTCTCTGGAACGGCGTGGTCTTGGGCGATGAAGTGCAGTTGCGGGCCTGTACGGTGGTGCGGGGAAGCCGAGTCGATCGCCGCGCCCACATTTTAGAAGGGGCTGTGGTGGGGGCATTATCCACCGTGGAAGAAGAAGCCCACATTGGTACCGGCGTGCGGATCTGGCCCAATAAACGGATTGAGGCGGGGGCGATTGTGAATATCAACCTCATCTGGGGCAGCACAGCCCAGCGGAATCTGTTTGGTCAGCGGGGGGTTTCTGGCCTCGCCAATATTGATATCACCCCCGAATTTGCCGTCAAGCTGGGGGCAGCCTACGGTTCGACCTTAAAAATCGGCTCGATGGTGCTAGTGTCGCGGGATCAGCGCAGTGTCTCGCGGATGGTGAGTCGTTCCTTGATTGCGGGGTTAATGTCGGCGGGGATTGGCGTGCAAAATCTCCAGGCCACAGCAATTCCCATCGCCCGGACCATGGCGAATATTCTAGATGTGGAAGGGGGAATTCATGTGCGGCTCCACCCGGAACGGTCGGATCATCTGCTAATTGAATTTCTCGACAGCCAAGGAATCAATATTTCTAAGGCGAAGGAAAAGAAAATTGAGGGGGTTTATTTTAAAGAGGATTTAAGACGGGTGGCGATCGCCGAAATTGGCGAAATGTCCTGTCCGGCGCAAATTATTGAGCAATATAGTCAGCGCTTTGAAGATCACCTCAATATTGGTGCCTTGATGAATAGCGGCTCGAAGGTGGTCATTGATTATGCCTATGCTGTGTCTGGTGCTGTTTTGCCGACTATTTTGAATAAATTTAGCTGTGATGCCGTTGTCCTCAACGCTAGTCTCAAGCAAAATTCCCCCGTGGGCCAAGAGAAAGAATCCCTACTGTTGCAGTTGGGCCATGTGGTAGAAGCCCTACGCGCCAGCATGGGAGTACAGGTTGCCGCCAACGGGGAACAACTCACCCTCGTCGATGAATCGGGACTATCTATTTATGGGGAACGCCTCACGGCTTTGCTGACAAGCATTCTCTTCACGGCCAGTCCACGCAGTTCCGTCGTGGTGCCCATCTATGCGTCGAGTGCTGTAGAACAAATTGCCCGCCGCCATGATGGCCATGTGATCCGCACCAAGGCCAACCCCACAGCCCTCATGGAAGCCTGCCGGAATAATCCCCATGTGGTGTTAGGGGGAAGTGGAGACATGGGTTTTATTTTCCCGGAGCTGCACCCTGGCTTTGATGCGATGTTTACGATCGCCAAATTAATTGAGATGTTGACCATCCAAGAGCGATCGCTCGGTCAAATTCGGGCAGAATTACCAATCGTTTTCCACAAGTCTTACACGATGCGTTGTCCCTGGCGGGTAAAGGGGGCTTTAATGCGGCACTTGGTCGAAATCCATGAGAGCGATCGCCTGGTGTTGATCGATGGCGTCAAAATTATTGATCCGGTTTCGGATAACTGGGTGCTGGTGCTGCCCGACGCTGGGGAACCATTAGTACATATTTACGTCAACAGTGAAAGCCGGGAATGGGTCGAAGAATCCTTGCGGGATTATCGCCACAAAGTGCAGAGCTTCATCGAACGGGAACAAAACGGCGATATGCCGGAATTTTAGGACGCGGTTTTACGACCATGGTCGGGACAAGGGGGCGCGGAGATTGTCCGGTCTAACCATCCTTGGGCCTGTTCTAGATGTTGCAGGGCGGCGGCGGGATTGTCATTCAACAAAAAAACCAGAGCCGCAGATAAATGTTGTTGGGCTTGGACTTTACGGTTGCCTTTTAATCTGTGCCAATCATTAGGGGCGATCGCCAACTTTGCAGCGAGGGCCTGTGCCAATTCAAGGCTATCGATTTGCGTTAAATCAGACGTTAAAACATTACCCATCACAAAAACCCATTAATTGCGAATATATAAAAATGTCGGGGTTTACCATGGTAAACCCCGATACCCTAGACCGTCATAATGTCTTTTTCTTTGATCTTGAGCAGGTCATCGATTTTTGTCGTAAACTCGTCCGTCACCTTCTGGATATCGTCCTGTAAGCTACGAGATTCATCCTCGGAAATGTCGCTATTTTTCTCCTGTTTGCGCACATCATCAATGGCATCACGACGAATATTGCGGAGGGCCACTTTTCCTTCTTCAGCTAATTTTCCCGCCGTTTTGACCAATTCTTGACGGCGCTCCTTCGTTAACGGGGGAATATTTAAGCGGATATTTGTCCCATCATTGTTGGGGGTCAGACCCAAATCGGACATGGAAATGGCCCGCTCCACATCACTCAAACTACCCCGATCAAAGGGTTGGATCATGATAGTGCTGGAGTCGGGTGTCGAAATACTCGCCAACGATTTTAGGGGAGTTTCTGCACCGTAATATTCCACCGTAATCCGGTCGAGGAGGGAGGCGCTGGCTCTCCCTGTCCGGAGCGTATTAAAAGACCGCTGGGTTGCCTCAATGGTCTTTTGCATATTTTCTCTAAGTTCACTTAACTGCACAGGAACCTCCCACGATTGTTCCAACTGGTTCACCTTTAACGGCACGGACGATGTTACCTTTCTCAAATAGATTAAACACCATAATCGGGATGTCGTTTTCTTTGCAAAGGGCGATCGCCGTCCCATCCATTACCCTTAAATCATTGGCGAGAACGTGGGCATAGGTCAAGCTTTCATAGCGTTTTGCTGCGGGATTTTTCGCTGGATCGCTGTCGTAAACCCCATCAACTTTGGTGGCTTTGAAGATCACTTCGGCGTCAATTTCGGCGGCCCTCAGGGCAGCGGTGGTATCGGTGGTAAAGAAGGGATTCCCGGAGCCTGCGCCAAAAATCACTACCCGACCTTTTTCTAAATGCCGGATGGCCCGTCGCCGGATATAGGGTTCTGCGACCTCCTGCATGGCGATCGCCGTTTGGACTCGGGTCGGAATATCGATTTGTTCGAGGGCATCCTGGAGGGTCATCGCATTCATCACCGTCGCGATCATGCCGATATAATCTGCCGTGGCCCGATCCATCCCTTTAGCCGAAGCCTGTACCCCACGGAAAATATTGCCACCGCCAACCACGATCACAATTTGCACACCGCTGGAGACAACTTCCGCAATTTCTTTGGCGATGTCTGATACGATTTGCGGGTCAATCCCGTAACCGAGATCCCCCATCAGAGCCTCACCACTCAGCTTTAAAAGAACACGTTGGTACGCCATCGGTTGTCCCGTTCCTATCTAACTCGCGTTTTGCCTCCATTAAAATAGCAGCTTTTCGGAAATTGCGGCCCGACCCAAGAAAACTTTGCGCCCTGAAAAAGTATTTTATTTTTTATTACCATTTAGATTATTAAAGTGAATCTAAATCAAAAATTATCACTGGAGCAACGGCAATGGGCACAGTCACCGCCGCAGATCAATGGCATTGGCAAGAATGGGAAGGGCGGCCCTATTTAACCTGTGAGCTGTTAGAGCCTTGGCACCATGGCTTTTTTACCCAAGCTTTTGCCCCGGAACTGCCAGAAAATCTTGTGAAAATCTTTCACCCTGAGCTGTCGGCCTATCGCGTTAAGCAAGTCCACGGCAATACCGTCCTCACACCCCACGAAATTAATTGGGAAGGGGAGCATTTTTCGCCAGCGGATGGGATTGTTTCAACGGCTTCCCAACAGGCGGTTTTTGTCGCCACAGCAGATTGTACGCCAGCACTCATTGGCGATCGCCGCACCGGACAAGTGGCAGCCATCCATGCGGGCTGGCGGGGTACAGCAAAACGAATTATCCCCGAAGCGATTCAAAAGTTTCTCGATGCGGGTTCTGAAATAAAAGATTTACTAGTTGCCCTTGGCCCGGCCATCAGTGGCGAAGTTTACCAAGTCTCCACCGATGTTGCCGTCGAGATGGGAGTCAGTTTAGGCTTGCAGGATCTTGCAGATGATCTCGATGGGATGCTCCTCGCCTTGGAAAATCTCCTGGATTCACCGATCCTGCCCGATGATGAACATGAAAAAGTGCGCCTTGATGTCCGTCGCGTCAATCAATTACAGCTTGAGCAGTTGGGTCTAGATCTTGGGCAAATGGCGATCGCCCCCCACTGCACCTACCAACAGCCTGAACATTTCTTTTCCTATCGCCGCAGCAACCAAAAAAACGTGCAATGGTCAGGAATTGTCTCCCGCTAACCCCAAGCGAAAGTTTCGATAAAAAAAGAGAGGCCTTTGCAGTACCTCCCTTCATCATTAAAATTTGCAATCAATTGTGCAGTTTATAGAAAAAGCTTGTGGAACCCAGAAGAAAATACTTGGTTTCCGCAACTATTCTGCTTACTCTGTTGCACTCATGTATTCATCATCAGTATCGAGATCTTCGCTCTCGTCCACTTGATCTTCAACGGTCAGACCAGCCGCTTCAGCCCGGAGCTTTTCGCGGTACTTCTCTGCCATCTCCTCGGCCTTTTCAAACACAAGGTCACGGTTCTTGAGCATATCGCCCGGTTCGGGTTCAAGCTGCTTCGTCGACAAGGAGATCCGACCCCGTTCCGCATCAAGATCAATGATCATTACCTTCAGTTCGTCGTTCACCTGGAAGACGCTGTGGGGGGTATCAATGTGGTCGTGGGAGATTTCAGAAATGTGGAGCAGGCCGCTGACACCGCCGATATCAATAAACGCACCATAGGGTTTGATCCCACGGACAGAACCCACAACGACTTCGCCGACTTCTAGGCCATTCATCTTCCGCTCAACCAGCGCCCGACGGTGGCTGAGGACGAGGCGATTGCGGTCTTCATCGACTTCGAGGAATTTGAGGGGCAGTTCCTGGCCGACGAGATCTTCTTTCGCTTGGCGAGTGCTGATGTGAGAACCGGGAATAAAACCGCGCAACCCTTCAATACGCACCAAAGCACCACCACGGTTGGTGGCAAACACCAAAGAGCGAACCGTCGCATCTTCTGCTTGGAGTTGACGGACACGTTCCCACGCTCTCATGTATTCAATGCGGCGGATGGAGAGGGTAAGCTGACCATCTTCGTTCTCATCGGTGAGAATGAAAAACTCACGGGTTTCGTCAGATTGAAGAACCTCATCGGGAGTATCCACACGGTTAATGGACATCTCCTGGATGGGAATATATGCTGCGGTTTTCGCGCCGATGTCGATCAATGCACCTCTTGGCTCCATACTAAATACGGTGCCGGGAACGATATCTCCAGGGCTGAAGTGATAATCGTATTTGTCTAAGAGAGCGGCAAAATCGTCATGGGTAAAACCAATATCTACTGTAGCTGTGTTCTGACTGACCATGTGTGTTTCTATTCCTAGTGTTTAATCTCCTGAACTTTTGTTGCTGACCTCCAACCTCGATACGCGACCGACCTTTGGGATTTAAGGCACAACCCAAAATGGCTTTTTCATAACATATGTTTGGTGGGAGAAATAGTCTAGGGATGGGAAAGCATCGCCTCGACTAGCTTTGGGTAAATTACGGGAGCCTTGGATGTCTTCAAATTTGAATGCTTGATGACATCTTGATAAGTAATTTACAGCAGCAAGAAAAACCGTACTACGATCAAGGCAGTATGGCAGGGTACATATCTTAAAATGTAAAAGTTAAATATATTAAGATACAGGATATCAATAGTATCTCAAAAAATGGCGCAGATCCATAAGTTCCCAGGCTTATTTTTTCGGCTGTCACTGCAGGGGAACGGGATCAACAAAATAAATCTCGTTTAATTTAGTTTGCAGAGGGCGTTAGGACTGAGGGAGAAGTCAGATCTTCTGATTCTTCGTCTTCATTGAGGGTTTGAATCCAGAGGTTGGCTTGCTCGGCGTTGTCCTGGAGATGACTGAGGGTTTCGATAAAGTCATCAACTCCTTGGAACTGACGGTACACGGAAGCAAAACGCACGTAGGCGACTTCACTTTCTTGGCGGAGCCGATGCAATACCAAATCCCCAATTTGGGCTGTGGTAATGCTGCGCTTGGGTTTCTGTTGGAGTTGGGCTTCGATTTCTTCGGCGATCGCCTCTAGGGTCGAGGGTAAAACAGTTGTTTTTTCGCAAGCCCGCACCATACCCCGCAAAATTTTAGAGCGATCAAAGGCTTCACTTTGACCATTGCGCTTGATCACAGAGATGGGCACAAATTCGATCCGCTCGTAGGTAGTGAAACGGTGTTTGCAACTGAGGCATTCCCGACGACGACGGATACTCCGTCCAGCGCCAGTGGATCTTGACTCTAAAACGCGACTATCAGTATGTTGACAATAGGGGCATTGCATAACGATTGGAACAGAAAAAAGTTGGCCGATCTGAGCGAAATATGGCAGCCGCTGATCGGTGCATCCTAATGATTGGGGGAAAATGGAGAAAGCCTGAACCAAGAAAAAATCTGCCCCAAAAGACAAACTTTTCGCTTTAGTTCAGGGATGATCTTCAAAGGTTGGTATGAGAAAATCAAAGTTTATTTTTCGATACGGGGGGGTTCGCGGAAGGCGATCGCGAAAAAGAGAACCGATAACGCCATCGCTAGCACAATAATGTAAGCAACACTATCCATGTTTTTAAAAAATCCTTGGGTTTTGAACTTTTGCTTCACTTTAACATTTTTTTGTTCGGATCCTCAGTTGGGGTTTTGTTGATAATTGAGATTTTAAGTTTTTTAACGTTTTCTGCCCCGTTTGGGAAAAATATGGGGTCTTGGGGACTTGGGGAAAAGATTTTTGCAGACTATTCGAGGCACAGCTAGGGGATGACGGAACAAATTTTAGAATTAAAAGTTGAAGGAGCAGGGGAACGCCTGGATCAATGGTTGGCCCAGCAGCTCCCAGAATTATCACGGTCTCGTTTGCAACGGTTGATTGAGCAGGGTCAAGTGCAGCTCAATGAAGCCCCTTGCCAATCGAAAAAGACAAAATTAAAAGTGGGCGATCGCCTAATACTCAAGATTCCCGCCCCAGCAACCATGGCCCTCGCACCGGAGGCAATGGATCTGGATATTTTGTTTGAAGATGAGCATTTTTTAATCGTTAATAAACCCGCTGGGATGGTGGTACATCCGGCACCGGGAAACTATACCGGCACCCTTGTCCATGGTTTGTTGGCCCACTGCGGCGAGAATTTAGCAGGTATTGGTGGGGTACAGCGGCCTGGCATTGTGCACCGCTTGGATAAGGACACGACCGGGGCGATCGCCATTGCAAAAACAGACCAAGCCCACCAACATCTACAGGCGCAAATCAAGACCAAAACAGCGAGACGGGAATATATGGGGATTGTCTACGGTTGCCCCCGGAACGATGCTGGGACAATTGAGGCACCGATTGCGCGGCATAAAGGCGATCGCAAAAAAATGGCCGTTGATGAAACGGGGCGTCCGGCGGTGACCCACTGGGAGATCATGGAACGCCTGGGTAATTATTCCCTGCTCTATTACAAACTAGAAACGGGGCGCACCCACCAAATCCGCGTTCACAGTGCCCACATGGGCAATCCAATTATCGGGGATCCCCTCTATACCAGCAATAAATTTGATAAGGTCAAACTCACGGGCCAAGCACTCCATGCCCGCAAGCTCATGGTCGAACATCCAGTGACCGGAGAAACGATCGAGGCGATCGCCCCTTTACCTCCAGAATTTGAAAAGTTATTGCGGTTTTTGCGGCAACGACATTAGGTCGTTCAAGTGGGCAAAATACTTATTCTGTACCTAAGATCAGGATTAAGATGTAGTTTTTATGAACTGAGTTTTCTTGGATTTGAGAGAAATATTGCCTTCAGTTGTAAATAGATCAAAACTTTCAAGCATATGAGAGTAATTACGGAGAAATCGGGGAAAGTAAGACCAATGGGAATGAGTCACGAGCAAGATGGTATCTACATTTTAGAGATTTATCATCAGTCAGGGAAAGTCAGTGAGAAGCGGTATACCAACAAGGAGCTGGCTTGGCAAGGATATCAAACACAATGCAAGCATTATGGGAGACGCAAGCTCAAGCTCTATGTAGCAGCTTCTTATTCGTATACAAGTGGGACATTATTAGAGACCATTTATAAAGTAAATCTTTAGGAAACTAGCCGACGCAACATCAGACGACTCATGGAAGCATAAATCCCTGCCTCCGACACTTCTGATAATTGCTCATAGTCTTTACTAAGGCGACGATAATAATTCAACCAACCAAATGTACGTTCAACAATCCAACGCTTCGGGAGTACCATGAATTCTTTACTGTTTCTGCTAATCACTTCCACCTTGGCTTGCACCATTAACCAGAGACTTAAGGCAAAGCGTCCTCCTCGATATCCAGCATCTACCCACATCAACCGCAATCGCTTCAACATCTGCTGTTGCTGCTCCCTTAGCTCCATCACTGCAGCAAGGGCAAAGGTTCGTTCTGAGCTATTTCCCTCGGAGACCATCACTTTGTAAAGTAACCCTAAACTGTCGACTAGCAAGTTTCTCCGTCTTCCTTTGACCTGTTTCCCGCCATCGAAGCCATAGACATCGCCCTTTTTTCTGTCGTCTTGACCGATTGGCTATCGGCAATCAGGACGCTAGGTTCTGGGGTTTTCCCCACTGCTTGACGGCAGCGAGTCCGCAAAGCATGGTTGATGTTTTCCCAAACTCCCTGCCTCTGCCATTTGCGATAGTAGTAGTACACCGTGGAGGAGGGAGGAAAGTCCTTGGGCAGATAGGCCCATTGACAACCGGTTTTGAGGAGATAGAAAATCCCATTGCAGACCTGTCGCATATCAGTAGTACGTGGATGACCGCCGGACTTTGGAGCAGGAATCAAGGGTTCTAGTAAAGCCCATTCTGCATCGGTCAGGTCACTGGGGTAAGAAGCTTGAGACATTGGTGCTATTCTCCTGTGTCGTTACGCTTATGCTTGACCTTAACGACTTCACGGGCAAAAATCCTGTTCTCTTTATCTTTACTTTATAAACACCCTCTTAGCAGCACATAATTTCTCTGGACTGAAAGGCATATTGCAGAAATAAGACTATTTGGCTGCAAAAAAACTCTAGGCGCAAATAACAATCACCTTCACTTTTCCCCTAATGATTTAAGGTAAGCCACCGCGCCATTGGATTACCTGCTGAGTCTGATGTTCTCCGAAACGCCTCTCGGCTGTAATTTCTAAATCCACCACCATTCCGCTCTGGAGATACTCTTGATCCAAGGGGAGATCGCCTAAGCGCAGTTGATATTCTGAACCAATTTGCTGCACTGCTTCTGGGGAGAGGCGTCCGCTATAACGGGTTTCGTAGGTGTAGCCCTCCCGAAATTGGGGTGTGGGATTACGGGTGCGGTAGGTGACCATAAATTGCGTGTCTAACCAATCGCTCCGGGGGCCGAGATCGAGGATGCTGAAAGTTAGATCGCGGCCAGTTCCCCGCAAACCCTGGCGGATCAATTGGGTAGCCTCATCCGCCTGCATTGCCCGGTTAACTTGGATTTGGAAACCGTTACCCTGGGATTGAACGGTGTAATCTAACCAAGCTGTCCCCGATTGTTGTACTGCTAACTGCCGATTGTCTCCCAGGCTGAGGCTAAATTGTGCTTGGTTAAAAGCAGTTTGGGGTTGATCAGCGGCCCAAACCAATTGGATCGGCGCAGTGAAAAGTTCGACATATTCGCGATAGGTATCGGGGACTTGGGAACCGCTGGCTAATTTGCTGCGCAATCCCGTGGGCGATCGCCAAATATTTTTACTGAGGGTCGTCCCCGATCGTTCCAATGCGGCGAGAGAAATGGCGGTGTTGGGATTGTCGGTGGGGATAGCGGTTAAATTTTGAATGAGGGTCACGGTGCCAGGAGTTCCATTTCTGCCAGGGTTACCATCGGGAGCGTTACGACCATTGCGACCGGGGGTGCAGTAATAGCGTTGTTGAGTACATCGCTCTTCTTTTCTGGGTTTTTCTTCGGGATTATTGCTGGCCACTTCCTCCAGATGGCAAGTTTCGACGACCCAAGAGGAATAGGGACAACCACAGCCGCGCCCCCCGTAACCGCCTCGCCCCTCTAGTCCACCTTCGCCACCGCGATTGTCGATAAAAATTAGGCGGAGATCCTGGGGCTGTTGATAGAAAATTGTCACATCCGCGCCATCGCCCCCATTACCACCGTTGCCGCCTCGACCGCCATCGCCCCCATCAGCGCCCCGAATATTGTGTTCTGGTCGTCGCCAATAGCTAGAACAGCGGGCCGCTTCGCCATATTCGCCGTCGGTGCCTGGTTCGCCGTCGCCACCCTTTAGGTCAAACGTGCGGGCGGTGCCATCGATAATGATTGTTTGATCTTGGACACTGCTGCCGGAGCGACCATCGCGGCCAGGACGACCATCGCGACCCGTCTGTCCCCACGAGAAGGAGTTGTTGTAATAGGGATAATGCTGGGAAACCCCAGGGGCGATCGCCCCGAGCATAATTACCCCGACCACAACGCTGCCAATTCCCACCCAATGGTGCCACTTCATCGCGTTTGACCCCTGATTTATCCGCCCGGATATCACTCCGTGACGGGCTAGAAACCTCTCTAGTTTCTAGTGTACCCAGCAGTCCACCAGTCAAAAGGCGATCGCCAAATTTTGTTTTTCTGCATAACACTCCATATTTACCTGTTTATGGAAAAAATTTCTATATAGGGGTAACAAAGGAGGCATGACACGGAACTCATCCGCATAATATGGAATTAAGCGTCCAGTTTTCGATTTCCAAAGATGTTCAATAATGGTGTAAAAAGTGGGACAAGGAAATTATTTAATTGTTTACGAAAAAAATAATATCTTACATAAAATTTGTAGAATTTTCTTCGGATCGGATGGATCGTATTATGTGACATCACCCTATCATCCACTTAACAAAGCAAACTTAGCTATGCTTACTGTGAAGTATGGAACTTTTGCTGAAGAGCACACTGTTCCTTTCGAGAACATGGTAGATTCTGGCTCTCTTGATGATGAGGAAAAACGGTTGAAACTTTCTCACCATCCAGATGGCTTTATACAGTTTTCGGGCCAAGGTATCATTTCGGGAAAAGATGAAGAAGGTAAACCAAGAGGTATCGGCATATATTCTTGGGCATTGAATGACCCCATTCCTGGACCTGCATTTGGAATAACTCTACTTGGGCTTGAAGAATTCTGTACTGTTGAGAAAGTGAAAGGAGATACTTGCATTTTTCATGATAATCTTCTACCTCCCGATGAAGAGGCAAATGGTTATGTTTTAGAAGCATATTATTTCCCCTCAAACAGGCGTAGATTTATTCAGACTGATACTGATGGAAACAGATTTATCCTTAATTGGCATCCCACTCATTGTGTGATGAAACTAAATGTTCTTTTGCCAATGAAGAAATGCAAATTACAAGGATTTATTGGAGTTCATCTTTATCCTTTAGAACTTAAAATGAAAAATGAGACTTGTGCTTTTTGGCTGGGAAGTTCTACTGGGAATATGAGATTCACACCCAATGGAGACAGAATTGCTGAGGGGCTGTACTGCTTCTATCCTGAAATACCTGGATTACGTTCTCGAAAAATACTTAACTATCAACCTGAATAATTTATTTGTAAAATTTTTTACGTTTGTAAATCAAGTGAAGTGCAAACAGTAAAAATTAGGAATTGTCGCTGTCCACCAGGCGATATGTAATCGCATAATCCTGTGTTGATGGATTTTGGCGATCGCCGAATTTTGGACAAATTTTTTCTGCATAACATAACACTCTATATCTAGCTATTTATGCAGAGATTTTTTATATAAAAGTAACAGAGAGGGCACTATACAAAAATCATCCGCATCATACATAGTCTATGTGTGTGTTACCTAGAGGTCATAGGAAAAGGAAAGATGACTGATTACTTTGGTTCTTGTCTGTGTGGAACAACGAAATTTCAAGTACAAGGGGAGTTCGACAGCTTTTACCTGTGTCATTGTCAGCATTGCCAAAAAGATACAGGGTCGGCTCACTCGGCAAATTTATTTTCGCGGTCTGCTAAATTGATTTGGCTGGCTGGTGTGGATGCAGTGACTACATTTACGCTTCCAGGTACTCGCCATAGCAAAAGCTTCTGTAAGTTGTGTGGTTCAGCGTTGCCAAGCACTCAGATCGCAGATTTTCTCGTCATTCCCGCAGGGTGTTTGGACACAGAAGTTTCTATGTCGCCAACTGCCCACATCTTTACATCGAGCAAAGCTGTCTGGGACAGAGCGTTAGGGGAACTGCCAAAATTCAAGGGGTTGCCAAGTTGAGCGACCATCACATGACAATTCAAAGCACGCTAACTTCACCATCCTGAAATACAGTATTTGACGAAAAAAATTAGGGCATTGTCGCTGTCCACCAGGCGCTTATTGGAATTCTTGTTGCAAAACGCAACTTTATGACGCATAATGCAATCATCTAGTTAGGAAAATAATATGTCTGTTGCCGTTCGTATCTCTAACTCTTTGGCGACAAAGGCTAAAATTCGTTCAAAAGCCATGCATCGTTCAGTTGCTGGCCAAATCGAGTATTGGGCGAAAATGGGTGAAATTCTCGAAGATAACCCTGATTTGTCTTTTGCTTTTGTACAAGAAATCCTCATCGGTAAAGAAGAGGCTGAGAACTCTGAATTAACACCTTATGAGTTCCAATAAAAAGAAAATCGAAGTATATCAAACTCCCTCCTTTACCAAGAAAAAAAAGAAGCTTCGTAAAAATGAAATTGCAGACCTAGATAATGCTGTTAAAGCGATTATTGAAAATCCAGAAATTGGTGTTCAAAAAAAAGGCGATTTAGCTGATGTGTGGGTCTACAAATTTAAAATGGCAAAACAGGAAAATCTGCTTGCTTATAAGTGGGATGCGGAAAAAAGAATTCTTATTGCACTTGGCGTCCACGAAAATTTCTATCGTAATTTGAAAAAATCAAACTTCTAACAACGAGTTCGAGCGCAAAATTCCAAAGCTCCCTCTGCTCAACGTCGATGTTGAAAATTTGGTTGGGCGATCGCCACATGAGAAAAAATTAGGGCGTTGTCGCTGTCCACCAGGCGATCGCATAATCTTGGCTAGCTTGATTGGCTTGCTCAGCATAGACAACCCGCACTTTATACTTTCCTGTTTTTGGAATGGGGCAAAAAATATGTTCAACGCTATCAACGGGACTGGTAGAGCGACATACCGCCTCGCCTAAGTTGTCAGCATCCGCTGGCAAGAGATAAAGATTAAGATCATTCAGGCCGCGATCCGTAAAACTTTCTCCCACATCATATAGACCATTATTGTTCTGGTCATTCAAGTCCACCCAACGATCCCAAGTGAGGGTCAGGGCTACAAAAGAATCCCGTTGCAGGGGCATGGCGAAATGATAGTCCTGAAACTCTTGGGCGCTAATTTTGTCATAATTCCAACCCCGACTCGGTACAGGCGCTGTCGTTGACCATTGTCCGGCGGCCAATTGTTGGTAGGCGCGCTGGGCGTTGAGTTGACCGGTACCCATTTCGATATCCAGAGGAATATCGGGATTTTTGTAAGCGTCCCCTTCGAGCCAGGTGCGATTTTGTTTACTGAGAACCGTGCGGGTCATCTCCAGAGATTTCCCGTCCCCAGTATCGGCAATTTTATCGGCGCTGTTGAGCAATACCGCCTTCATTACTTCATGGTGACGGGCAGCGAGGCTCCATTGGTCGGCCTGGGTTTTTAGTTGGCGATCGCCAAATTCCTGTAACAAGGCAACGGTGCCAGTGATGTGGGGGGCCGCGAAACTCGTACCACTCACTCGGTCGATTTTATTAAAGGTGGTGATCAGATTGAGCTGACTACCGGGGGCACTGAGGCTAATGGCCCGGCGGGAACCCGTATTAATTTCCTGGCGAATCAAACGACTGCCACTGCCCACAGGCAGGGAACTGAGATTAGCAAAATCGATTTTATTAAACGCATCCCCTTGAAACCGGGTGGTGTAGGCGGTAGTAATGCCGTTGTAATGATCCGTCGGAATCGGGATACCACCAGTGCCTTGGTTTCCGGCTACCACATGGAGGACATCATAAACCCGCGCTGTCCAGTCTAAACATTGGGTCAAAAGGGCATTGCCATCTAAAGCTGGATTCGGCCGGGGATCGCGACTGAGGGATTCCCCAAAACTGAAATTGATCGCCCGCACGTCGCCGCCATTTTGTCGGGCAATGTGTTGGGTCGCGAGACATTCCTCTGGTTGGGCCGAATCGTCAGTGGAACCGATCGCCGAGGAAAACAGACGGGCTTCTGGGGCGACTCCCAGTTGGCGTTTGTCTTGTCCGACCATAATTCCCGCTACCATACCCGCGTGGTCATCGACATGATCGTCGGGGGTTGCCTTTTCGTTGAGGAAAAACAGTTGGGAAAGTCCCAGTTGGGGTTGCCAGACGGCCCGTTTATCGAGGCCAAATTTGCCGGGGCGACCAATTTCTACTTGGCCAATGGCGATTTTGCGACCGCGCAGATCATAGGGTTCGCTGTGGAGGGTGGTGGCTTGGATTCCGTTGTCGCCGATAGAGGTATTAAAGTCCTGGGCGATCGCCCCTTCAAATCCCCCAAAAACCGTCAAACCGAGGGTGAATATCCCAAAAAGCGACCGTTTTTGCCTAAATCTCCCCATGATCCCCCGCTCTTAACCCAAAACTGAATACTAAACAATGTGAATTGCTACATAAATCGGCGCCAGCCTCTAGTTAAACTTAACGTAAATCATCAAAAAACAGGTTGAGAAGTTTATATATGGATACCGCCGCACTCTGGCAACGTTACCAAGCTTGGCTCTACTACCATCCGGAACTCGAATTTTACGTCGATATCAGTCGGATGGGCTTTGATGAGGCGTTTGTACAAAGTTTACAACCGAAGTTTGCAAAGGCATTTCAAGATTTAAAAGCGATCGAAGCCGGGGCGATCGCCAACCCCGATGAAGGCAGAATGGTGGGTCACTATTGGTTACGTAACCCTGATCTCGCCCCCAATGCGGAACTAAAAGCAGATATTGTTGACACCCTCGAAAAAGTCGAAAAATTTGCCAAGGCAGTTCATGCGGGAGAAATTACGGCTCCCGGTGGTGTGCCGTTTACAGATATTTTCTCCATTGGCATTGGCGGGTCTGCCCTCGGCCCCCAATTTGTCGCCGAAGCTCTCGCCGATGTGGATGCGCCGTTAAAGATCCATTTCATCGATAACACCGATCCCGACGGCATTGACCGCACCCTCGCCCAGGTCAAAGATCGACTGAATACCACCTTGGCGATCGTTATTTCCAAATCCGGCGGCACGCCCGAAACCCGGAACGGCATGGTTGAGGTGAAAAATTTCTACAAAGCCCACAAAATTGATTTCTCTTCCCATGCAGTAGCGATTACCGGAATTGGCTCCAAACTCGAAAATGTCGCGAAATCCGAGCATTGGCTCACCACCTTCCCGATGCATGACTGGGTGGGCGGCCGGACTTCCGAATTGTCAGCCGTGGGTTTAGTTGCCGCCGCGTTACAAGGGATTAATATTCGGGCAATGCTCGACGGCGCAAAAATAATGGACGATGCCACCCGCATTCCTGAACTGAAACAAAATCCGGCGGCATTATTGGCTCTGGCTTGGTATTACTCCGGCAATGGCAGGGGTGAGAAGGATATGGTAATTTTGCCCTATAAAGACCGTTTGTTGCTCTTTAGCCGCTATTTGCAACAACTGATCATGGAATCCCTCGGCAAGGAAGAAGATCTCGATGGCAATAAGGTCTACCAAGGGATCGCCGTCTACGGGAATAAAGGTTCCACTGACCAGCACGCCTATGTGCAACAACTGCGGGAAGGAGTTCCCAATTTCTTCGCGACCTTTATCGAAGTGTTAGGCGATCGCCAAGGTGACTCTATCGATATCGAAAATGGCGCAACTAGCGGTGATTTTCTCTCCGGCTTTTTGCTCGGCACTCGCGAAGCTCTCTATGACAATGGCAGGGACTCGATTACCATTACCGTTCCCGATGTTGATGCCCGTACTGTCGGTGCCCTGATTGCCCTCTATGAACGGGCTGTCACGATCTATGCGTCTTTGGTCAATATCAACGCTTACCACCAACCTGGCGTCGAAGCTGGGAAAAAAGCAGCAGCATCAGTGCTCGATCTCCAGAAAAAAGTGGTGGATGCGGTAACGACGAGTGAGTCCCCTCTGACCCTCGATAGCCTAGCGATTAAAGTCGGGGCGGTTGAACAAATTGAGGTGATTTACAAAATTGTCCGTCATCTGGCTGCCAATGGTCGCGCCTTGAAATTAGAGGGCAATCCGGCTCAACCCAGTGCGCTAAAGATTAGTCGTCTCTAAGCTCAGAATGTCTCACATTCAAGCTATGGCTGACCTGTCACGCGCTCCAGGATAAAGAAAAATGGCTGGGTAGATTGCTTGAAATCCATCACGCCAAACACTTGATTTTCGTCAATTTTCCTAAAGGAATCGTTGATGGGCAGGCAGTCATAGATCATGGTGGCGCTGACTTTGCCGCAATATTCCATCATTCGGAGTCTGGCTTGACTTTTTTCGGTTTTAAATAGGCTATTGAGCAACCTCAGAAACGGTTTAAAGACCGGGTTTTGGGGCGTGGGTAATTTCAAGACCATCTTCATGGTTTTGAGGTTGGGAGCTACTTTAAAAATTTCTCCCTGACGACCAGAAAAAAGTAGGGGATGTACAGTTTCCGGGTCGATAAATTCTTTGCCGTACCAGTTACCTAACTCCAACAGACCATCCATCGGGTGCCCTGTATAAATTCCCCGGCCTCGCCACAGTCCCCACATAAAGTCCAGATCAACGGTTTCGAGGCGGTCAAAGAGTTCAAGGGCTTCCTGGGTCGTACCTTGGCCTGTTTGCAAAATGCTTGGTAACTCAGCTGTGGTCGTCATCGGCGATCGCTTTCCATCAATGTTTGGGGTCATTTCCATAGGCTAACAAGAAATTCAGGCAGTGATAGATCTTGAGAAAAGCGAGTTTTTTAGATGGGAGGCTGGCGACATCGCAAATCTTGATTTAGAGATTATTGGCCCTATTGCGTTTTGGGGGGCTGGCAATGGGCGATCGCTCCAGAAGACATCGACTACACTAAAAATATCAATACTCCCAGGAAAACCATGGTTGCCAATGCAGTTCGCTGGACAGTACAGGATCTCGAAGCCATGCCCGACGATGGCGGCTGGAAACGCTATGAAATTATTGATGGAGAATTAATCGTGACCCGCGCGCCCCATATTTTTCATCAAAGTGCTGCGAGTCGGCTTCACATCGCCCTAGGTAATTGGTCAGACCAATCAGGTCTTGGTCGTGTTTTTGAGGCTCCAGGGGTGGTCTTCTCTCCGAATGATGGGGTGATTCCAGATGTGGTGTGGGTGAGTAATGCGCGTCTCGAAACGGGTGTGGATGAGTCGGGGCATTTTACCGTTGCGCCGGAACTGATGATCGAAATTCTCTCGGCGGGCAAATTAAATGAGCAGCGGGATAAAGAGGCAAAGCGTAAATTATATTCGCTCTATGGGGTGCAGGAATATTGGGTGGTGGATTGGCGACTGAAAACCATTGAGGTCTATCGGCGAAATCAGGCGCAGTTGGAGTTGGTCTGCACTTTACTGGGTGATGATGCCCTCACTTCACCTTTATTACCCGATTTTACGATCGCCATTGATCAGGTCTTTCGTTAAGCTCGACTTTTCGGATGCTGACAATAGGCGAACAAAATATCAATGCAGTGGGCGATCGCCCCAAGGTGAGCAATCTCGTAACCATGGGTATTTTCCGTGGGGAAACTGAGGCAAGCGCCCCGGCACACATGGCCAAATTTCATCGCAATGGAAGCATCACTACCGAATCCTTGGATAATCGCCTGTTGGAGCGGTCGGTGAATGCCAGCGGCGGCAGTGATAATTTCTTGGTTGAGACCTTCATCGTAGATCCCGTAACCATCCTGGGACAGTAACACGGGCCGATCCCCAGCGGCGATCGCATATTCCCGCGCCAGGGGACAAATTTCTAGGGCAACCAAAGCATCCAGTTGAGTATTTTGACTGAAGTAGAGCGCTCCCACAGCCCCCACTTCCTCCTTTGCTGAGGCGACCAGATAAACATCTTGGGGGGGATTTTTGAGCCGTTGGGCCAGTTCAATCAGAATGACGAGGGAAGCTTTGTTATCGAGGGTGTAGCTGGCGATGTAATTTTTCAGGCGGAACGGTTTTTTGCGGTGTTTCCCGACTACGACCCGACTCCCCGGACGCACCCCAGCGGCAAGCAGTTCACTACTATGACACTTCGTTTCCAGCCAAGCCTGGTGCCACTGGACGGGTTTTTCCGTTTGCAGTAGTTTCTGGGGAGATTCGTGGGAAACGTGGCGCGACCCAAAGCTCAAAATCCCGGAAATCGTTGTGTTATCACCGAGGATATCCATCACCCCTTCGCCGTAGATCCAGGGATAAGCCCCACCTAAAGCTCGAATTTCCACGCGACCCGTGCGTTCATCTACCTGTTTCACGATCGCCCCGATTTCATCTTTGTGGGCGGTAATGGCGATCGCCCCTGCTTCCGGATTCTGACCAGGAATTTTCACGATGATATTGCCAGCGCGGTCTTGCCAATGGTTCACCCCAAGTTTGGCGAATAGAGCGAGGAGATAATGGTCAATTTCTGTTTCTTGGCCACTGGGGGAATGGTGCATGACTAAGGTAGAAATTTGCTCAAAAAGCAGGTCAAAATCGTGGCTCATGGTCAAAAAAGTTGTGGAGAATAGAGGAAAAAACAAGGAAAATCGCCCCCACAATTCTCGCAACTTCCTCTCAAGAAAAAAGAAGAGTTGGCGGGGGCGATCGCCTTTGAATCCCCCTTCCGAAGGGGGATTTAGGGGGATGTTCTAACCCAAAGCTTTTTCAATGGCCGCTTTCAGGTTTGCATCATCGGGGGCTGTCTGGGGCTCAAAGCGTTCGATGACTTCACCGTTACGGCCGACGAGGAATTTGCCGAAGTTCCAGGCGATGTCGGGGCCATCCCCCACGAGAAACTGGTACAGAGGGCTGCGGTTGGCGCCGTTGACATCCTGCTTTTCGAGGAGCGTAAAATCTACGTCATATTTGGTCTTGGTGAAATCTTTGATTTCGTCAGGGGTGCCGGGTTCCTGGGCGCCGAACTGATTACAAGGAACGCCGACAATCACCAAACCGCGATCGCCATATTCTTGATCGAGGGCAACCAGGCCACTGTACTGGGGCGTCAAGCCGCATTTGCTCGCTACATTCACGAATAAAACGACTTTATTTTCGAGGGTTTCCGGGCTGAGGGGCGCGCCGTCTAGGGTTTTTAACGCTGTGGGTAAAGCCATGGTGATGATTACGAATTATTACGACAGTTCCCATTATCGGGGATCGACGGGGAGCAGGGGTAGGCTCGGTCAAAATTTTTCGGGACAGGCCCCCACATACTAAACTAAGGGGCAACTTTCCATCGCGCATCCCGCCCACCCATGACGAAAAAGGTCTTTATCACTGGCGCTAGTGGCTGCATTGGCCATTATCTCGCTGAAACGTTTATTTACCACACCGATTATGAGCTTTATCTGTTGGTGCGATCGCCCGAAAAATTACGCTTCAACACCGAGGCCCGGGGCGGCATTCATGTGGTGCAGGGGGATTTATTAGATATTGAGCAGCAGACAGATCTCCTAAAAACGATCAACGTGGCGATCTTGGCGGCCACAGCCTGGGGTGGTGCCCAGGAATCCTTTGAAACCAATGTGGTAAAAACCGCCCAGCTTATTGATCTGCTCGATCCAGAAATTTGCGAACAGGTGATTTATTTTTCCACGGCGAGTATTCTGGGGCGCAACAATGAAGTGCTCACGGAGGCCCGGGACTTTGGCACCGACTACATCCGCACGAAATACGAGTGTTACCAAAAACTGGGCACGTTGAAATTAGCGCCGAAAATTTCCGTGGTTTTCCCCACCCTGGTGGCAGGGGGCGGTGAAAATAAACCCTTTTCCCACCTGTCGGGGGGCCTGCGGGATCACATTAAATGGCTATCCATCGCCAAGTTTCTCAGTGCTGACGGCAGTTTTCACTTTATCCATGGTGAAGATATTGCGCGGGTGGTACGCCATCTGGCAGAAAATCCACCAACCATCCGCTTTGATCTGCCCCCCGGAGAATTAGACCCCGATCGCCAATTTGTACTGGGCAATGAACCGTTAACTGCCGACAGGGCGATCGCCGAATTGTGTGAGCACATGGGCCAAAAAATTTACTTTAAAATTCCCCTGTCCCTGTGGTTGGCGAATTTCATTATTAAAGTTTTTCGGATTCAGTTGGCGGCCTGGGATCGCTTTTGCATCGACTACCGCCATTTCACCTACGGCAAAACCTACAATCCCCGCAGCTTCGGTTTAGAATCCGCCTGCCCAAAACTGAGTGATGTCCTCACCAGCGCTGGCATTCCCCCCCGACGTCGTCCTTAATCGAGGAAGAAATTTTCCGGGATAATCTGCATCTTTGGTAAATTGGCGATCGCCCCATAGAGTTGCTCGGCCATCACCTCATTTGCAGCAGCATTAATATGGATCGGGTCAATAAAAGTCGGCGTGGGGAACTGATTATCGAGGCGATAAAAATCAATAAACTCCAGATTATTCGGAAAGTCCTGGGCCAGTTGTTGCAGTGTCTCAGCAAACTGGGGGTAATAGGTGGTCATTTTTTCTGTGTAGTTGTCCCCAAGCTGCTGGCGGATCGCTGCTTCCGTCGGATCAAGTTGAGCTTCAGGGCGTCCAGTGATTTCTGGTTGGAGGGCCACCAACAACGGAATTTGGGCCGCACCACACAGCCCCACCATCTGCGCCAGATTGTCCTGGTAGCGCCCTAGGCGTTCCTGAAATTCTGCGTCGGAGTTAGGGAGTTGTTGCGCCAAGCCCGTTGTGTTGCGTTCACGAATGCTAAACACTTCGCCCCCCTGGTTCGCTTTGCGGGGGGAAGTCAAGGCAAAAACGGCCCGCATTAAAGCACTTTGTTCGGCCTTATTTCGGAAGGATTCCTTGAGGTATTGGTGGAAGTAGGCATCGGGATTTTTGGCAAATTCTGCTAATTTCGGAATCTCCGTCGCCGCTTGGTCACTGGGGAGGAGAAGATCTTCATAGCCGTTGAGAAGAACAATCAAATCCGGCTGGTAGGGCAAAATCTTCAGGGCAAGCTGGGCCAACTCATTGCCAGAGCTATAGCCAGGTACGGCCACATTCACCACACGGTAGTTTCCCTCTCGAATTTTGGCGGGCAGTTGGGCCAAGCGATTGCGGGTCGGCGGAAAGAAAGGAAAAACGTCCGGGCGATAGGTGCCGGGGGATTGTCGTTGGTCTTGGACACGGTTTTGGAGGCGTTGTTCGAGGAAAGCGGCGATCGTCTCTTGGTTTGTCTGGGCACCCCGACCAAAGGCGGTGGAATTGCCAAGGATAAACACACGAATTTCATCTTGGGGTTTGGCGACAGGCAGCGGTTCTTCGTCCCGGAAACCTTGTTCGTTGAGGCTAAAAAATTCACTCTCTTGGCTGCCGACCAGTTCGTAGCCTGTGGCAATGGCTTTCTGGGCGAGAAGTTCGCCGCGATTGTCTAACCCTTGGTAGACGTTTTGATCGTCATCGACAAATTTTAGGCTGTAGGCGATCGCCTCCTGGGAGAGCTGATCATCCTGCCCTTCAAAATAGCCAGACCCAAGCCGAGCCACGACTTCGAGGCCGAGCAATACCACCGGTACAGCCACCAGGATCGTCCAGGGAGAAACGGATTTTTTCTTTTTTCTTCGACCGAGGGACGAGTAACGACGGCGACCGCGACTAAACATGTACGCTTTCCTTTTACGAGAGAATTTCCAACTATTTTCAAGGGAGATGGCCCATTTGTCATGGGGAATTTGTGCTTTTCCGGGGAGGAATTTGGGGTACACTGCAAAGTTGCGATCGCCCCTTAGCTGAAAAAAATTGAGATGGCCTATAAATTATTATTCGTTTGCCTCGGTAACATCTGCCGTTCCCCCTCCGCCGAAAATATTATGCGGCATCTCCTGGAACAAGAAGGTTTAAGCAATAAAATTCTCTGCGATTCGGCCGGGACTTCTAGCTATCACATAGGAGCCGCCCCAGACCGACGGATGCAGGCAGCGGCCCAAAAGCGCGATATTCGTCTGGTGGGTAGCGCCCGGCAATTTTCCCGCGCTGATTTTGAAGCATTTGACCTGATCCTGGCAATGGATCGCGCTAATTATCGTGACATTTTGTCCCTAGACCGGGCGGATATCTATGGCGAAAAAGTTAAAATGATGTGTGACTACGCCACGAATTTTCCCGACAGCGAAGTGCCAGATCCCTACTACGGCGGCCAATCGGGTTTTGACTATGTGATTGATTTGCTCCTCGATGCCTGCCAAGGACTCCTCACAGAGATTAAACAGGAAATGTGATGGTGTAGGCAGCTTATTTCCTCGGTCACACCATGTTTATCCGCAATGTAACGGCGATCGCCTTATTGGGCCTCTTTTGGTTCCAGGGGGCAGCTAGTCACAGTCATCCAGTTCCCCAGGGGCCAACCCCAATTCTCCTGGCTCAGGCAACGACCTTTGAAGTGGGCGATAAAGTTGACATTGAGCGGCAAGGGAGTTGGCGTCCCGGTGAAATCCTTGCTATCCAAAGTGCTCCCGAAGCAGCCGTGCGTTATCAAGTGCGGTATTTGGACGTGGGATTCGTGGAGGACAATGTCAGCCCAGAAAGATTACGGCCAACCGTCGCTACTCAACCTGTAGCGGGCCGCTTACCCCAAATCAATAGCGTCAGTGAACCCATTTATGTCGAACGGGATGGCGTTTGGGTCGAAGCCAGTATTCGGAGTTATAGCTACAGCTCCCGCACGGGAAATCGCTTTACGGTGCGATATCGCGACAATGGCCGCCTTGAAACAGATGTTGTGGCCCAACGGGTGCGTTCAGTGGCAGAGGCAAAAGCCGCCGGGATTGAAGTGAGTGAATTTGATCTCTCCACCCAGGCTGGCATTGAACAGATGTTAGCGGCCCATAATGAGTGGCGATCGCCCCACAATTTACCGGATCTCGTTTGGTCAGAAACCCTCGCCAACCATGCTCAAACTTGGGCCGAACGTTTAGCCGCCCAGGAAAGGGTAGAACACAATACCAGCGATGACTACGGTGAAAATATCGCAAAGTCTAATAATTTAGTGCTCTCGCCAACGGCGGTGGTGAATCTTTGGGGCAACGAAATTCAAAACTATGACTACGGCACTAACCGCTGCCAACCAGGTAAAGTGTGTGGCCACTATACCCAAATCGTGTGGCGTGATACGGAGAAAGTCGGTTGTGGCATGGTGCGTAAGGATAATGGTTGGGAAGTTTGGGTCTGCAACTATGATCCCCCCGGTAATTACCGCGGCCAGCGACCCTACTAAGCCCTGGGGATTGGACAATATTTTTCAGGTCAAAAACAGCAAGCACCGCACTGTCCGCAAAGCATCAGCATCAAGCCAGAACTTTTAAAAAATACAGCACCCGTGCCCGCACACAGGATTAGGCAAATTGTTTCTGGCGCATCTGGCGAATTTTAATCCCCTGCTGGGCCGATTCCATAAACTGCGACACCCGCAACGGATCAATCGGCTCACTGAGCTTGCCATGACGTTTGAGGGAACTGGCGACAATGGCCCCGTCTGCCACCTGGAGGAGGTTGCCGATATTCTCCCAGGTTGCACCACTACCAATCAAAATCGGCGTATCCCCTGCATTGGCACGGGCATCTTTCAAGTCGTCCATTTTCGGCACTTGACCCGTCGCCCAACCAGAGAGAATTACCGCATCGGCTAAACCCCGCTCTACGGTGTCGTGGATGGCGGCGGTGAGGTTAGGCGTACTGATGGGGTGGGCGTGTTTTACTAAGACATCTGCCAAGATTGCTACGTCTGCATCGAGTTCGCGGCGGTATTTCAGCAGTTCGTAAGCATTGCCTTCAATTAAGCCTTGGTCGGTGGCCATTACCCCGGTGAGTACATTCACACGAATAAACTGGGCGCCAGTACAGGCGGCGATCGCCATCGCACTTTTAGCATCATTGCGGAGGACATTAAGCCCCAGGGGGACAGTCACCAACCCCGCAAGACGATCCATGATTAGGGTCATGGCACTAATGGTGGCGGGATCAACCCGGTCTTTTGTGAAGGGGGCATCAAAGAAGTTTTCGATAATAATGCCGTCAATCCCCCCCGCAGCGAGGGCCGTTGCCTCCTGTTCCGCGCGGTCCATCACCTGACGAAAGTCACCTCCCCAACGGGCAGAGGTGGGCAAAGGCAACAGGTGAACAACGCCAAGGATGGGATTTTCGGTCTGGAAAAGATGTTTGAGATCCACTGATTTTCTTTACGTTCGTTTGTACAGGGTCACTCCCACAGGAGCGATGCCTCGTCACCTTTGCAGGCTTGGGATAGGGCGTAAATTAGTATATCAGGGGCAGGCCTCCCCAAAATTTTGTTTCCCCGAAGAAAAGGCGATCGCCTCCATAATTCACCACAGGAATCGAACCAGCCCATGTCACAATAGGGGGATTGCGACCCACAGTGCAAAAGACAGAAGAAACAGAATCAACCTATGGATATCAAAGACGGTTTTGTTGGTGCAGTTGGCAACACCCCCCTCATTCGCCTAAACAGTTTTAGTGAAGCAACGGGCTGTGAAATTTTAGGCAAAGCAGAATTTCTCAATCCCGGTGGTTCCGTCAAAGACCGGGCCGCCCTCTACATCATCAAAGACGCCGAAGAACGGGGCTTGCTTAAACCTGGTGGCACCGTTGTTGAAGGCACCGCAGGCAACACAGGCATTGGTCTGGTTCATATCTGCAATGCCAAGGGTTACAAATGCATCATTGTGATCCCCGAAACTCAATCCCAGGAAAAAATTGATCTGCTCCGCACTCTGGGGGCCGAAGTGATTACGGTTCCGGCGGTGCCCTATGCCGACCCTAACAATTACGTGAAATATTCCCAACGGCTCGCCGCAGAAACAGAAAACGCGATCTGGGCGAATCAGTTTGATAATTTGGCCAACCGCCGCGCCCACTACGAAACCACTGGCCCGGAAATTTGGGCCCAAACCGACGGCAAAATTGATGCTTGGACGGCTGCTACGGGCACTGGGGGCACCTATGCTGGCACTGCCCTCTACCTCAAGGAAAAAAATCCTAACGTCAAATGTGTCGTGGCCGATCCCATGGGCAGTGTGCTCTATAGCTATGTGAAAACAGGCAAACTCGACCGGGAAGGCGGTTCAATTACGGAAGGCATTGGTCAAGGACGCATTACCGCCAATATGGAAGGAGTGCCCATGGACGACGCCATTCGGGTTGATGACCAGGAAGCAGTACGGGTTGTGTATCAACTTCTCAAAAAAGATGGCCTGTTTATGGGGGGCTCCGTAGGAATTAATGTCGGTGCTGCCTATGCCCTCGCGAAGGAAATGGGGCCGGGTCATACGATTGTGACGGTGTTGTGTGACAGTGGCGCCCGTTATCAATCTCGCCTCTTTAACCCAGAATGGCTTGCCAGCAAGGGTTTGTCAGTGCCAGATTAGCGATACATTTTGAAGGCGATCGCCTACTTTTTTTAAATTATGGAAACCCAAACTTTAGATATTGTGATGGGCATCTTGGCGTTTTTGATCGTCGCCAGCGGTTTATTCATGCTGATCAAAGGCACTACAGCGATGAACGATAAAGAATAAGTCCGTTAAATTGCTCAAACTCCAATTGCCTTAACGGGGTCTATTCTTTCCCATCGGCAGGCAGGGCAGCGACGATTGCATCCAGCACGCGAGCCACGGGAATAATATCGAGGTCTAAACCGTCTGGTAACTTTTGGCCTTTGGGCACAATGGCACGGGTAAAGCCTAATTTCATTGCTTCCTTCAGGCGAGTTTCCAAGTGAGAAACAGGTCGAATTTGTCCCCCCAAACCCACTTCTCCGATCAGCACAGTCTGGGGTGAAACAAGGCGATCGCGGAAGCTGGCCACCAAAGCAATGGCAATCCCCAAATCCACCGCCGGCTCAGAAACCGTCAAGCCCCCCGCCGAAGCAACATAGGCATCTAGCTTTGAGAGGGGAATGCCGACCCGCTTTTCTAGCACCGCCAAAATTTGCTGGAGACGGGAATAATCAACGCCTGTGGTGGAACGTCGAGGGGAAGAATAGCTGGTGGGACTGACTAGGGCTTGCAATTCTACTAAAAGGGGTCGGGTGCCTTCGCAGGCAACAACGGTGGCGGTACCGGGGGTGGCCTCTTCGCGGTTACCGAGGAAAAGTTCTGAAGGATTGAGCACTTCCTCTAAACCCTGTTCACCCATTTCAAAAATGCCGACTTCATGGGTGGCCCCAAAGCGATTTTTCACCGACCGCAACAACCGATGGGAGGCATATCTATCTCCCTCGAAATACAGCACCGTATCAACGAGGTGTTCCAAAACCCGTGGCCCGGCGATCGCCCCTTCCTTGGTGACATGACCGACGATAAACAGCGTAATGTTTTCCCGCTTCGCCACTTGCATCAAAGCCGAGGTACATTCCCGCACCTGGGACACTGAACCGGGGGCGGAACCCAAGGCGGAATAATACAAGGTCTGAATACTATCAATCACTGCCACCTGGGGCTGGAGAGTTTCCAATTCAGCCAAAATCGTTTCGAGGCCCGTTTCCGTTAGTACATATAAATTTTCTTCTGGGGGGTGGGCTGCATCCCGGAGGCGATCGCCCCGGAGTTTGATTTGCTGGCCCGATTCCTCCGCCGACACATACAAAATTCTTGGTAAACTTGTGCTGAGTTGATAGGCCACCTGGAGTAATAATGTCGATTTCCCAATGCCCGGATCGCCCCCAATCAGCACCAAGGAACCTGGGACTAACCCTCCGCCAAGCACCCGGTCTAACTCCCCAAACCCAGACCCAAAGCGCATCCGTTGGCGAGTATCAATATCTGTAAATTTCACCGCAGTGCGGGAGACTGGGCTGGCGGCTTTTCTGGTTGTTTTCGGCTTATGGTGCCAGGTACGGCTCACACCAGTACTGCTTTCCTTTTCGCGGATCTCTTCTTGCAGCGACCCATAGACCCCACAATCTGGGCATTTACCGAGCCATTGCCGCGCCTCTGCCCCACATTCACGACACACATAAACCGTTTTTGCCTTAGCCATGACTTGTCATCTCCCCATCACAATGAATTGCCCTCGGTGGCAGCATCACCCCGAAAAACCGCACACTTTCCAAAATAAATCTTAAAAAACTTCTCATTTTCCCGAAAACCCGACCTCAGACTCCCATCAGATTTCAGGAAAGCGATATTCTTATATCTAGATAACCCTACTTAATAAACTTCAACAACACTTACCGAAAGTCAACAGGAGCGTGAAGGAACTTGGAAAATCATAAAGAAAGAATTCTTGTCGTTGACGACGAAGCCAGCATCCGCCGCATCCTCGAAACCCGCCTTTCCATGATTGGTTACGAGGTTGTGACCGCCGCTGATGGTGAAGAAGCCCTCGCCACATTTGATGAAGCAGACCCCGATCTTGTGGTTCTTGATGTGATGATGCCCAAGCTCGATGGCTATGGCGTTTGCCAAGAACTCCGCAAAGAATCCGATGTGCCGATTATTATGCTCACGGCCCTTGGGGATGTGGCGGACCGCATCACAGGTTTGGAGCTTGGGGCCGATGACTACGTTGTAAAACCATTCTCCCCCAAAGAACTAGAAGCGCGCATCCGTTCTGTCCTGCGGCGTGTTGAAAAAAATGGTGGTACGGGCATTCCTAGCTCCGGGGTTATCCATGTGGGTTCGATCCGCATTGATACCAATAAGCGCCAGGTCTACAAAGGCGATGAACGCATTCGACTCACAGGGATGGAGTTTAGCCTGTTGGAATTACTGGTCAGCCGCTCTGGGGAACCTTTTTCTCGTTCAGAAATCCTCCAAGAAGTTTGGGGCTACACCCCAGAGCGCCATGTGGATACCCGCGTTGTGGATGTGCATATTTCCCGGCTGCGCGCCAAACTAGAAGATGATCCCAGCAATCCCGAACTTATTTTGACAGCCAGAGGTACAGGTTATCTGTTTCAGCGGATCCTCGAACCGGGTGATGAATAACCCCAAGAATTGTACGGATAAACTTTTAAGATCATGGTTGGGATGAATGTTTGACCGTGGTCTTAAATTTTGACTGGGGATGCTAGATCTGACGCAAGGTCTCTAAACGACGAACCGTCTTCTATACCCACTAACTTTTTTGCTGCAAACTATCTCCTTTGCCATGAATTTTCGCCTCCCCCAACAGCGCTGGCACATTGCCGATCGCCAACCGGACATCACCCAATCATTGGTTGAGGCGATGGGCCTTAATCCGCTTGTGGCCCAGGTTTTAGTGAATCGCAATATTCGCACGCCAGAGCAGGCGAAGATCTACATCCAGCCGGAATCCCAGCGATTACCTGCGCCCTTGGTGGAATTTGAGGATCTGGCCCTGAGTGTGGAACTTCTCCAGGAGGCGATCGCCGAAGAAACTCTCATTGCCATTTGTGGCGATTATGATGCCGATGGCATGACCAGCACTGCTTTGTTGTTGCGGGCCTTGGGCCATGTGGGAGCAAAGGTAACCTACGCGATTCCCAGTCGCATGAAAGATGGCTACGGGATCAATGAGCGTATCGTCACCGAGCTCGCCGAGGAAGGGGTAGGCTTAATTCTCACGGTAGACAACGGCATTTCCGCCTACGAGCCGATCAATTTGGCGCGGGATCTAGGCCTGGATGTGATTATCACTGACCACCATGACTTGCCGGATCAATTGCCGCCCGCCAATGCGATTCTGAATCCAAAGTTATTGCCGACCATGTCTCCTTATGCTGGTTTGGCCGGGGTTGGGGTAGCTTATGTGCTGGCGGTGTCCCTGGCCCAGGCGGTAGACAAGCTAGAAGGGCTTACCAGCCAAATTTTAGAATTATTTACCCTGGGGACCATCGCTGATCTGGCGCCCTTAACCGGGGTGAATCGTCGCTGGTTGAAGCGTGGCCTCAAGCTTTTACCCCAGTCGGAGTTGGCAGGGGTGCAGGCCCTCATGCAAATTGCCGGGGTCGATGACCAAAAGAAACAACTCAAGCCCGATGATATTGGCTTTCGCCTTGGCCCCCGCATTAACGCCGTTGGTCGCATTGATGATCCCCAAAAAGTAATTGAATTGCTCACTACCGACGAACCTGGTTTGGCCCTAGAGCGAGCGATGCAATGTGAGCAGATCAATAAGCAGCGCCAGGAAATGTGCACCCAGATCGAAGCAGAGGCGATCGCCCTAGTAGAAGAAACCCCCATCGATTACCAAGGACAGCGGGTGTTGGTGGTTTGCAAAGAAGAATGGCACCATGGCGTGATCGGCATTGTCGCTTCCCGGTTGGTCGAACGCTATGGCGTGCCCGTTTTTATCTGTACTGCTGAGGAAGATGGCAAAATTCGCGGCTCCGCCCGGGGCATCGAAGAATTTAATGTGTTTGAGGCGCTGAACTATTGCCAAGATCTCCTGGGTAAATTTGGGGGCCACAAAGCTGCCGGGGGATTTTCCCTCGCCAGAGATAACCTAGCCGCGTTTACCGAAAAGCTCAGTGAATTTGCCCACCAATTGCTCAAACCCGAACATCTAAAACCCTTAGTGAAAATTGACGGGGCGGTAAATTTCACGGATTTAACCCCAGAGTTTTACCAACAGATTGATCAACTCCATCCCTGGGGCATTGGCAATCCAGAACCGATTTTCTGGACAAAAAATGTACAAATTCTAGAGCAACGTACCATTGGCAAAAATCACCTAAAATTCAGCCTCGGCCAAACCATCGCCGGTCAAACATTCACCATTAAGGCGATCGCCTGGCAATGGGGAGACTATTTGCCACTTCCCCCAACCCTGGACATTGCCTACAAACTCAAAGAAAATCGCTGGAATGGTGAGGTGAACCTAGAACTAGAATTGGTCGGGGCGCGTCCCAGTGAAGCCCCTCGTCCTGTGGTTCCAGACCAGGAAATGTCTCCCCAAGCTCAACCTCAGCACTCAGAAAAGACTTTTCTGTTTAATGACCGGACATATTTCTGTACCCTCGCGGATCAGGGATTGACCCTCAGAATTCGCAATGATCAAGGTAAGTTATTGGCGATCAAAAAAGGTCAACGGCAGGGCAAACTCGGTGAGCAAACCGTTGATGTTACCCAACCCCCATTTTTTCAGATGATCAAAACGGCGATCGCCACCCTCGAACAAGCCAACTAAATCAACACAAAAAAGGACAACTCCCCCGTCGGTTTGTTGCCCCTGCGCACAATTTGTTTTTGAGAAAAAATTACATATCGCCGCCACGAATGGCCAACAAAAAGATAACAACAGGCCCCGAAATGAGGATCAAAGAGACAAAAGTCAACTGAAAAATCACTTCAAAGTTGAGGCTACCAAAAAAACCTGTGATAAAATCCATATTTCTCCTATTCCTGAGTTAATGCAAAAAACAGGGTAAATTTTTTTTTCCTAAAAATCAATGTCTATCATACCCCGTCAGGCCTGCCTTGCTTTGCTGAGAATAGGCAAAAATCAATGAAGTTTTGTAACGCCCCGGAGACGGATCCCGATGCCCACTTGGCAATGTATTGAAAATTGTGGTGCCTGCTGCCACCTCGAACCCGGCGATCGCCCCGACCTTGAGGACTACCTCACCCCCGCTCAACTGGAGCAATATCTCGCTATGGTCGGCCCCGACGGCTGGTGCATCAACTATGACCAAGCCCATCGCAAATGCACGATCTACACCGAACGTCCCCGCTTTTGCCGTGTTCTCCCAGAAACGTTTACCGAAATGTTTGATGTGCCCGCCGAAGAGTTACAACAATTTGCCATTGATTGCTGCCTCGAGCACATCGATAGCATCTATGGCGACGAAAGCCCAGAAATGGAGCGCTATGTTGCCAAGGTCGTGAATGTTGGACTGTAAACGGTTTTCCTTTCCCGAAAAAGACTGTTGATCCCCATCCTTGGAGCAAGTTTCTCAGGGACGAAACAAGACTTGCCCAAAAAGAAAGAGTACCAGCCCAAGGACTCTGGTACCCATCGATACTTGCAATACTGTTTAGTTGTTGATGCCCACAACCTAAAACCAAGTTGCCAACTAACTAATCTAAATCTGATGATCCATCATAGGGATCCCCATCAAAGGGTTGTACCCCTACCTCTGGCACAGGTTCTTCATTCGGTGAAAAAATCCGATTGATGCCCTGTAAAACATACTGAAAAAGCTTTTCTAACGTTTTCATGGTTGCTGTGCCTCGTCACGTCTAATCAATTGAAATACAATGGTTAGAACCACGAAACAAACCGGGTTTACCACTGCACTTTAAGCTTGTCTATCGCTGAGATTTGTCATTCAGCTCTATATGACTATTATTAGGGGTCAGTCCCCTTGGGGGATCACTTAGTTGCGATTCTTGAAATTGCGTTAGGGTTCTGAAAGTCGAAAAAAGTAAATACTCCTGTATATGTAAAAAAAGACAAAGCCAAATCAATCAAAAGCCCTAATCGCTTAACAATTAGGGCCCAATCATAAATACAATCTTTAATTCACTAACAACTTCAAAAAATACTGTTAGTTTCCTAAAGCTCTTTTACTTCAGAAGAAATTTTTTCCACCATGTCTTTGGCACTACCAAACAGCATCATTGTTTTGTCTTTGAAGAACAGCTCATTTTGTACCCCAGAAAAGCCTGTACTCATACTCCGTTTGATCACAATGGTGGTTTTGGCTTTATCTACTTCCAAAATTGGCATTCCATAAATGGGGCTACCTTTGTCGTGGCGCGCCGCTGGATTAACCACATCGTTGGCACCAATCACTAGGGCCACATCCGTATTATCAAACTGGGGATTGATATCGTCCATGTCATAAAGCTGGGTGTAAGGGACATTGGCCTCCGCGAGGAGCACATTCATATGCCCCGGCATTCGACCAGCCACAGGGTGAATCGCGTATTTGACTTCTACGCCTTTTTTCTCCAGCATATCGGCCAGCTCTTTGACGGAATGTTGCGCCTGGGCTACAGCCATCCCATAACCCGGAATAATGACAACACTGCGGGCATAGCCAAGCATCATGGCGCTTTCTTCAGGATCTACGCTTTTAATGGCGCCATCAATGGCCGCACCACCGTCTCCTTCTGGGGCACCGCCATCACTGCCAAAGCCCGCAAACAAGACGTTAGTAATGGAGCGGTTCATGGCTTTACACATGATCTGGGTGAGGATAATCCCCGATGCGCCCACCAAAGCTCCGGCAATAATGAGCATATTGTTGCCCACCACGAACCCGGCGGCACTGGCAGCTAGACCAGAGTAGGAATTGAGAAGAGAGATCACCACGGGCATATCGCCGCCACCGATGGGGATCACAAAGAGAACACCCAGCACAAGGGAGATCCCCACTAAGCCGAGAAAAATATTCGGATCAGGATTCACGAACAAATAGATACTGCCGCTGAGGAATCCTGCCAGAATGGCGAAATTAATGATCTGTTGGGCCGGGAAAATGACCGGGCGACCGGGCATGATCCCTTGTAATTTGCCAAAGGCAATGAGGCTTCCTGTTAGGGTGACGCCGCCAATGAGTACCCCCAAAATAATCGTGAGGCTAGTGGTGATGGAGAGGGTTTCTCCGAGGGATAGGAGTCGCCAAAATTCGGCGATCGCCACCAGGGCCGAAGCAGCCCCCCCCAGACCATTAAAGAGGCCGACCAATTGAGGCATATCGGTCATTTCGACTTTTTTCGCGGTGATCACACCGATGATACTGCCGATGACGATCCCCCCAGCGATCAGACCATAGTTTAAAACCTGTTGATTGAGCAGAGTGGCCACCACTGCCAGTAACATGCCCACCGCTGCAATGGAGTTGCCTTGACGGGCTGTTGCAGGGGAACCCAATTTCTTTAAGCCCAGAATAAACAGACAGGCTGCCACGAGATAACTCAGTTCGATGCCATTGGTAAGTAAGCTATCCATCACTTAGGCCTCCTTCTTCTTAAACATTTGCAGCATCCGGTCTGTGACCAAAAAACCGCCGACAACATTGATCGTGGCGCAGACCACCGCGATGAGACCGAGGATGACCGTTAAATTCCAGTGTTCTTCGCCAGAAACTAAAAGGGCACCAATTAGGGCGATGCCAGAGATGGCGTTGGCCCCAGACATGAGCGGTGTGTGTAGCGTGGGTGGGACTTTATTAATTACTTCAAAGCCCACAAAGGAAGCCAATACAAATACGAATAGGCTACTGAGCAGTGTTGCTGTTGTCATGAACAGTCAAAACTCCTTTAGATAAGATGAATAAATTTAGGTTCAAAACTGAGAAAATGTCTGTTTCTTAGGCAGTGACAGCCATTTGTTGCAGGGCGTCTTTGACCCGTTGATTGCGAATTTCCCCTTGGTGGGTCACACAAACAGAATCCAGGATGTCGTCGGCAAAATCGAGATTAATCGCGCCTTCGGGAATGAGCAGTTGTAGCAATGTCGCCATATTCTTGGCAAACATTTGGCTCGCATGGACAGGCACCGTGGAAGGAAGATTAATGGGAGCAATGATCGTGGCCCCGTGGACTTGGACTTCGCGGCCTGCCTCACAGCCTTCACAGTTACCCCCTTGTTCGCCGGCGAGATCGATCAAAACCGATCCGGTTTGCATCCGGGCGATCATGTCATCGGTCACGAGCAGGGGCGCACGGCGACCAGGAACTTGGGCGGTGGTGATCACCACATCGGCGGTGGCCACATGGTCTGAAATGAGGGCTTGGCTTTTCTTTTTCGAGTCTTCGGAAACTTCCTTGGCGTAGCCCCCAGCCGTGGCGGTTTCTTCTTCTAGTTGCACTTCGACAAATTTAGCGCCGAGACTTTGGACTTCTTCTTTGACGGCGGGCCGGATGTCAAAGGCCTCGACTACCGCGCCGAGTCTTCTGGCTGTGGCGATCGCCTGGAGACCCGCTACCCCAGCCCCAATTACAAACACCTTAGCTGGACGAATGGTGCCAGCGGCTGTGGTTAACATTGGGAAAAACTTGGGTAGGGCAGCGGCGGCAAGTAAAACCGCTTTGTAGCCAGCCACCCCAGCCTGAGAAGACAACACATCCATACTTTGGGCGCGACTGGTGCGGGGGATCAACTCCATGCCCAAGGCGGTGATCTTTTTATCTGCTAATTTTTGAATAATCTCTGGTTGTCCCAGGGGATTCAGCAAACTCGCCACCATTGACCCTTCCGGCAGGAGGGTAACCTCTTCTTCTGTGGGTACAGCCACCTTGACGAGGAGATCAGCCTCTTGCCAGAGGGATTGGCGATCGCCAACGACTTTTGCTCCAGCTTCCTCGTAGGCAGCATCGGGAAGGAGAGATGCCTCACCGGCCCCGGCCTCCACATGGATTTCCCAGCCTTTTTTAACAAGACGAGAAACCTGATCCGGTGTCAGGGCTACCCGACGTTCTCCGGCAACGGTTTCCCGAGCAACAGCAATTTTCATAGAAACTCCTTAACGAAACAATAGCAACAGACTGAACGGTAGATGTAGAGCAATTCAGTGGCAAAACCTTGAGAACCCAGGGCCGTCGGCCATCCCCATAAGGCTGTTACGGCGTCTTTTCGCAGTGTAGTGCTATCTTTTCCTTGGCGGACACCCTCTGTAATGTGTCTTATCAGTTTTTGTAAATCTCTGTTGCGTTGGCACTTCTTCGTCAGGATTTCGTCAGGGGAGTTGCTGAAAACGCAAACTTTAGTCACAATCGGTTACAGACTTTGAAGGCGCCTGTGAATATGCAACTCTTCCGTTCTCCCCTTTCCCGTTTGGCGATCGCCACCACCCTGTTAAGCAGTAGCCTGACTTTCATGCCCCAAATGGCTGAAGCCCGCCAACCCTGTGGGTCTTTTACGATCAACTGGGGGGGAACGATTCCCCAAGGGGACATTCTCAAGTGTGCCGTTGAATATAATTCCGGTGCCCGCCGCCGCGATCGCTACTACTTAGAAATCAAAAAAAGTAAAATCGTTGACCGCTTCCAGACCTTTGAACTGAGCTTCCCGGAAGACTTTGACGGTCGGGTCGATGACGCAAAAATTCGGGTCCGAGTCAATGGCCGAGAAGTTGCCCTCAACGAAGCCGCTACCGCCTGGGATCCCGATAGCTTACCCACCGATCCAGCCCAACAGAGCCAAACCATCCTCGGTAACATTGCCGCCAGTACAACCACACCGGATCGTGGGGGCGAATTAGTCCTGGTCAACGGCGAATTGGTGTTCCTCGATTCAGAAACCCTCGCCGCCCAACAGGCCAACCAAAGTAACAACACCAACAACAATAGTCCTGCTCCGGAACCAGAGGTTGTCGAAGAACCAGAAGATGAAGGCCCCCGTAGTCGTTCCCTAGTGATTACCCTCGCTGAACCCCTCAGTCCCGAAAGCGACGTCGAGATTATTCTCGATAGTGTCAACAATCCTTCTCGGGGGGGAATGTACTTGATAACGGCCTTTGCCCGTAGCCAAGGGGCGCCTCTCCCCAGCCGTTTGGGCTCTTGGTTATTGGATGTGGATTTTTAGGGATTGCCAGTTTCTTTACTGCTTGGGTACTGACCGGGGTAAATGCGATCAATTTCGCCGGAGTCCTTGGTTAACTTGACGGACACGGTATAATTAGAGACTGTCGTTTTCTAATTTTTTCGGCAAGGCGGCGATCGCCTCCGGAGAGAGCACCTATTTTCAAAGGAATATAAGGAGGACTTCCATGACTAAACGGACCCTAGGCGGCACCGTCCGCAAGCAAAAACGTACTTCTGGTTTTCGGGCTCGTATGCGCAGCCACACTGGCCAGAATGTTATCCGCGCCCGCAGAAAAAAAGGCCGTCATCGCCTTACTGTCTAATCCAGCGCGCAAACCATTATTTTGGTGAGGGGACTTGCCGTCTACCTCACTCTCATTTTCTTTGTGGGACTGCCAAAAGAACACCGTCTAAAACACTGGCGAGATTTTAAAACGATCTACAGTCAAGGGAAACGCTTCCGGGGAGATGCCCTAGCAATCATTCTCTTACCCCAGCCAGCGGCCCCAACCAAAATTGGCATCAGCATCAGCCGCAAAGTCAGTAAAAAAGCAGTGGTTCGGAATTTAATCAAACGCCGTATTCGCCACGCCTGTCGCACGCTACTGCCCCAGATTCAACCCGGTTGGCACATCGTCATTGCTGTGCGGTACAACGCCAGAGAATGCGAATATGAGCATTTTTTGCAAGAATTAAAAAGATTACTCATACAAGCCGAGGTATTCCATGGGCATTAAAGAAGACGTGATTTATGAGGGCGGCCCCCACATTGGGGATCTGATCCTCAATATCTTGCTGGGGTTCACGGTGATCTGTCTGCCGCTGACCGTCGGGGCGATTGTCCGAGCGTTGTGGCTCCGCTATCGCATTACCAGTCGGCGTATCTCGATTACTGGGGGCTGGCAGGGGCGCGATCGCACCGATATTATTTACAGCGAAGTTAGAAAAATCGTCAAGATTCCCCGGGGATTTGGCCTTTGGGGGGATCTAGTTGTGACCCTCCAGGATGGTAGCCGCCTAGAGTTGCGCTCCATGCCCAACTTCCGTGATATCTACAGTCACATTGCCGAAAAGGCAGCCGACCGCACCGGGGTTCCCCTAGAGGCGATCGCCGCCTAAGCGCCAATAAAAATTATTTATCGATTATTTTCTGGGTGAAATCCCAGTGGTTAGTCGGGAGAAACGCGACCCCTAATCTCATTTCTCCCATCGCTTTTTTAAAAGAAACCATTAAAAATAAGAACTAAACCCGATAAACTAACCCTTAAACAACTCATAGCTAGACGAACTTCAGACGCATGGATTTTGGGATCGGATTTTTATCAAACAACGTGATGTTGCCAATCCTAGATTTTTTCTATGGCATTGTGCCGAGCTACGGCTTTGCAATCATCGCCCTGACCCTTGTGATTCGATTTGCCGTTTATCCCCTAAGCGCCAAATCGATCCGCAGCATGAGACGCACAAAGATTACCCAACCCCTAATGCAAAAACGGGTCAAGGAAATCCAAGAGCGCTACAAAAATGACCCGGCAAAGCAACAAGCTGCGATGTCAGAGGTCTACAAAGAATTTGGGAATCCCCTCGCCGGTTGTTTACCGATTCTGTTGCAGATGCCCATCCTCTTTGCCCTCTTCGCCACCCTGCGGGGATCGCCATTTGCCAACATCAACTACACCGCTAATCTGCAAATTCTCCCCAGCGAGAAAATGGAGCAGGTACAGCCCCAGGCGGTCGATGTTAAAACCCAAAATGTTTATTTTGATAGCGGTATCCATTACCCAATCACCTTGTCTTTACCCGCTGGGAATAAAGTCGGTGTCGGGGAAACTACCCAATTTGTTCTTCAGAGTGACTCCGGGAAGGACTTTGCGGCCCTGGCTGCCGAATATCCAGACAGTAACATCAAGCCCAGCTTTGAAGTTACCAAAGGTCAAGAACGGGTAGAGATTCAACCCGATGGTTCCCTCGTGGCCCTTGCGCCTGGGGATGTCAGCATCCAGGTAACTGTGCCGGGGATCGCCGCTGATAAAGGATTTCTCTTCATTGAAGCCCTAGGCCGCATTGGGGTTAATGGTGACGATGGTATCCACTGGGATATTCTCGGCATGGTGCTGTTTTTTGGGGTGAGCCTTTACATTAACCAGACTATTTCTGGGGGCGCTCCTAGCAGCAATAACAACAGCGGCGGCGATCAACAGCAGCAGGCCCAACAAACGGTGAACAAAATTACGCCGTTGATTTTCTCAGGGATGTTCTTGTTTTTCCCACTACCGGCTGGGGTGTTGATGTATATGACGATCGCCAACGCGTTCCAAACGGTACAGACGTTCATCCTCACGAAGGAACCTTTACCAGAAAATCTCCAGAAACTGGTGGATGAACAGGAGAAGTCGGAGAAAGGGCGCGACAAGCTTCCCTTTGAGCGCAAAGGTAGCAAGAAAAAAGAGAAAACTTCAGGTTAAGAGCAGATGAACGAGACCAAAATCCAACGGGGTGAAACCTGGCTGGCGACACTGCTTGAGTTGATGGCGCTTCCGGCTCCGGTCACTGCGGCGGTGAAACAAGGCCTTGATGGGGAAGATTCTCTCTGGTTGACCATTGATCACCAAGCACTATCTGAGGCCCAACGGGAAAAATTAATTGGCGATCGCGGTCACTTAATCGATGCGATGCAATATTTAGCCAACATCACCCTGAACCATGATCTGCCGAAGGAGGAGCAATATCCCCTCACAGTGGATCTAGGGGGCTACCGCGAGAACCGCCTCAATGAACTTAAGGCGATCGCCACTGAAATTGCCCTCCGGGTGCAAGCCACCGGAGAAGCAGAAGCGATTGGCGATTTATCCTCGGCGGAACGGCGACAAATGCACGGCTTTTTTAAGGAATTTCCGCTCCTAAAAACCGAAAGCCAAGGTCAAGAACCCCACCGCCAACTCATTGTGCAATTGGCTCAATAACGGGGCTTCACCCTGAATATTTCCCAAGAGACGGGCTTTGTCCCGTCTTTTTTGTGGGAGTTTTACGGTAGGATGGGGCTGATAAATGCCGCGTCATCGGAGGTTTGAGGTGATGGATCGGATTTTTATTCCCCGACTATTAAAGGCCCCCCAGCAACAGGAGCAATTTGCTTTTGCGGAAACCCTCGTGGATTTGGAGACCTTGACCCCGGTACGCGGTGAAATGGCGATCGCCCACCGTCAAACTTACCTCGAAGTCACGGCCCAGGCCGAAACGATTGTGACCCTCACCTGCGATCGCTGCCTCCAGCATTACAATACCCGCCTCACCATAGACCGCACCGAACTGATTTGGCTCCAGAGTAACCTTGGCGAAGATCTCCCCGCAGAACGGGAAGTCAGCCTGGAAGATTTGGATGAGTCTTTAGATCCCCATGGCTACTTTGAACCAGAAACCTGGCTCTATGAACAATTTTGTTTAGAAATGCCCCTGCGAAAAGTCTGCGATCCCCAACGTTGTCCTGGAGCAGAAACGAACCCAGACGATGCGACGCCCCAAATTGATGCCCGTTGGGCCAAGCTGGCTGACCTCAAACAACAGCTCTCTTCCTAGCAAAAGAGGCAGTCGCACAAGGATGATGACCCTTGGTTTTAGGGAAATTTCCCCCTAAGCTTAAACATTAATTGAGTTGCCCTGTGCTGAAAGCGCTTTACCTATGACCTTCCGCGAAGAATTTAGCCTCCTTCTCCGTGCCTGTTATCCGCTGCTATATATCCCCACCCTCGAAGAAGAGCGGGTTGAAGGGGCGATCGCCCAATGTGCCGCGAACCTAGGACAGCGGACGGTCTACACCTGGGATTTTGTGGATGGCTACCAGGACAACCCCAATAACACCGGCTTTGGGAAACGGAATCCACTCCAAGCCCTCGAATTTATCGAAAAACTCCCCCCCAATATCGGTGGCATTTTTATCCTGCGAGATTTCCAGCGATTCCTCGAAGACATTGCGATCGCCCGGAAATTGCGCAACCTTGCCCGTCGCCTCAAGGCAGAACCGAAAAATATTGTGATTGTGGCCCCAGAGGTAAAAATTCCGGCAGATCTAGCGGAGGTACTCACCATCGTGAAATTTCCCCTGCCCACCGCGAATGAAATCCGCACCGAAATTGAACGCCTCCTCCAGGGCGTCGGCCAAACCCCCGAAGCCCAACTACTCAATGAATTAGTCCGGGCCGCCCAGGGACTTTCCCTAGAACGGATTCGCCGTGTGCTTACCCTCAGTCTGGCGAACCATGGTCAAATCCAAGCAGAAGACGTAGAACTTATCCTCGCTGAAAAGCGCCAGTCTATTCGTCAAACGCAAATTTTGGACTTCTATCCGGCCACCGAGCAAATTTCTGACATTGGCGGCCTCGATCGATTAAAAGAATGGTTATTGCGTCGGGGGGGAGCTTTCAGTGAAAAAGCACGGGAATATGGTCTGCCCCACCCACGGGGACTGTTGCTCGTCGGCATCCAAGGTACAGGTAAATCCCTCACCGCTAAGGCGATCGCCCACCACTGGCATTTACCCCTGCTGCGCCTTGATGTAGGACGTCTCTTTGCAGGCTTAGTGGGTGAATCCGAATCCCGCACCCGGCAGATGATCCAGCTCGCAGAAGCCCTTGCCCCTTGCATCCTCTGGATTGATGAAATTGATAAGGCTTTTGCTGGGGCTGATGGGGGAGGCGATGGGGGGACAACCAGCCGTGTCTTTGGCACTTTCATCACCTGGTTAGCAGAAAAACAAAGCCCTGTTTTTGTGGTCGCTACGGCTAACAAAATCCATACTTTGCCCCCTGAAATGCTGCGGAAGGGTCGTTTTGATGAAATCTTTTTTGTAGGTTTACCCAGCCAGGCCGAACGGGAAGCAATTTTCAATGTCCATCTTTCCCGCCTGCGGCCCCATAACCTCAAAAACTACGATGTAAAGCGTTTGGCCTACGAGACGCCTGATTTTTCTGGGGCTGAAATTGAACAAACCTTGATCGAGGCCATGCACCTGGGCTTTAGCCAAAATCGAGACTTCACCACCGACGACATTTTAGAAGCCGCGAGCCAAATCATTCCCCTAGCGCGCACCGCGAAAGAGCAAATCGAGTTTTTGCAACATTGGGCGACCTCTGGAAAGGCCCGCCTCGCCTCGCGACAACAAAATTTTTTGAACCCCTAAGACCCAGGGAGCGGTCAACTATAATGCTTTCTATGGGCCGTTCCTTTGATGTTGTTGGTGTCTCGGTCAGAGAGCAGATTTTATGAATATTTCTAATCTTTTTCAATTTATTCTTGGTTTTATCCTTGGGGTATTTTTGTTGGCGGTAGGCAGTGTTGGGGCTGCTTATTATTTCTTTAACCGCATGGCCGCTGCCCCGCCTAAACCGGTGTTTTCTGAGACCGTCGCTGATCCCCCAGAAACCACCCCGACATCGCCTCAATCCCAGGAAACCGAGCCTGAACCCACTGCCACCGCTGCCAATAATGATCCAGAGGCAACCGAGGCCGAAGCAGAGGAAGAGGAAGCCCCAGAACCAGAGGCGGCTAAAACATCGACGGATAGCTATAAAGCGACGGTCACTTGGTCGAGTGGCTTAAGTTTACGGGCAGAGCCTTCCCAAGACTCCGCTCGCTTGGGGGGTGTTGATTATAACGCCGAGGTAACGGTGCTCGGCATGAGTGACGATCAAGTGTGGCAGCAAATTCGTCTAGCGAACGGTACAGAAGCTTGGGTAAAAGCGGGCAATCTTCAAAAGGTTAATTAATTAATATCTGACAAGCCTCCCTTAGTCGCCAGTTTAGGAGAAACGGCCTTTAAGGTAGATAGGGCGATCGCCGGACAAATTAGTCAAAAAGTAAAAAAGAATCCGGATGCCTTCGTTGTCTTAGTCAAGAATCATATCGTTTGATTGATATTAGATGACAAGTGTTATTACGATTAATGAGTATAGAGTTTTTAACAAAATTTTCTGAGTGTGATGCTGTTTCAGTTCCAAAAAACACTCAATAAAGTTGTATCCAAGCTCCTTAATTTAAAGGTGGAGTACCCTTGGTTATTACTAGCTTTGATCATCACTAGCTACCTGGGTAATTACTTTAAATTAAGCTTATTTTTTGGTATTGACTTTTTATTTGGTTCTATTGCAGTTTGGATAATTTTATTTTTCTATGGGCCTTTTTGGGCGATCATCGCTGGGGCGATCGCCAGTGTGCATACATTTTTTATCTGGCACCATCCCTATGCCGTGGTGATTTTTGTCAGTGAAGTGCTTTTTGTGAGCTTTTTTTGGCAAAAAAAACGCCGCAATATCAATATTCCTTTCTATGACGCGATTTACTGGTTGACGATTGGTAGCATTCTAATTTTTAGCATTTATTTTTTAGTTTTAAAAATGGATGTCCAAGCCGTAACTACAGTTGCCCTGAAGCAATTTGTGAATGGAATTTTCAATGCTGAAATTGCTAGTTTAATTGTCAACTATCTCCCTTTTTTACAGCGGATAATCCCCCAACGCTACCGACGTGAAAATTCACTCCAAAAGATTGCCTTTGATGTCCTCCTGGCCTTTGTGGTGTTTCCCATTTTGACGTTGATGATTTTAAATGCCCAGGCAAGATTTCAGGCGATCAAACAGGAAATCCAGGACGTTTTGGTTACGTCTAGTCAATCCCTAACAACAGAATTAAAACTTTGGGAAGCCTCTTATCTAGAGGCAAGCCAATATGCGATCAATAGTATTGCCAAGGATGGTTTGCCAGTGGAGAGACTTGAGAACGTTCTCAGAGGTCTCCAAAGAGTTTATCCGGAATTAGCTTATATCGAAGTGTTTGATGCGGCGAATAATTCGGTGCTTGCCCTTAATGATCGCTCTAATTTGGTGTTCCAGGAAGTGAATGGAGAAATAAACCAGTCGATCCAAACTTATCGCCAAAGTAGCCAGTTTTTACAAAACGGCATTGTTGCGACAATTCACAAAGACCAAGAACATTTACATATCGATTACCTCTTGCAAATTCCGGGTGATTTGGGTTCATTTTATCTTGATGTTGATGTTGATTTTTTAGCGGATTTTTTGCAACGAAAACTACAAGCGGTACGACAATATCCGCTCCGGGCGATCGCCACAACCCAAGCAAACGATTTAGTGATTGCAGATTCTGCCAAACAGATCGCTGCGGGGGAGCCCTGGGTTTGGTACGACGAACGGGACAACCAACCCTTACTAGATCAAACGCTGGTTTCTTTACCAAAGACCGTTATTGGTAAATCGGCGATCGCCCGCTGGCAAGAAGCCTTTGGAGTTATTGTTCAACCCCTAGAAGGAACGCGATTTCCGGCTCAGTTATGGCTGACCCTCGGACTGGCGGAGGACATGGATGCCTTAGAACGTTACTACATTCGGAGTCTGGCGATCGTCCTGATTTTGCTGTTGTTGGCAGTGGTGACGGCGGAAAAAATGAGTCGTTGGCTGACAGCACCGCTGAATCAACTGAGTGCGATGACCGCCGATATTCAAGAGGAGCTGCAGCAGCAGGAACCGATTCTTCCTCTCAAGAGCTATATCAGTGAATTTAATCGTCTGAGCCAAAACTTTGAGGTGATGCTCAATACCCTACGACAACAATTCCAGGCGATCCAGGCGACAACCCTCAACCTCGAAGAACAGGTAGAAACAAGAACGAAAGCCCTCTCAGAAGAAGTACGACAGCGAGAACTGATTGAACAGCAATTACGGCAGAGTGAAGAACGCTACGAGTTGGCGATCGCCGCTACCAATGACGGTATCTGGGATTGGGATCTCCGTTCAGATCAGGTTTATCGCTCCCGGTCTTGGTTTCGTCTTCTGGGCTACAAAGAATCCAACCTACGGCCTCAGATTACAGGTCGCCAAATGTGGGCCGATCTCGTTCACCCCGATGATTTAGCCCAGGCCCAGGCTGCCATGACAAATCATCTCCAGGGATTGACCGCAAGTTATCAAAACGTCCATCGTCTACGCCATTGTGATGGCCAATACCGGTGGATTTTGAGTAAAGCGAAGTGCCTCAAAGATGAACAGGACAACCCTTACCGCATCGTCGGCACAATCACCGACATTACAGACAAAGTGGAAGCCGAAATCCAACTGAAGCTTGCCAAGGAAGACGCAGAACAAGCCAACCGTGCCAAAAGCGAGTTTCTGGCGACCATGAGCCACGAGATCCGGACGCCGATGAATGCCGTGATTGGGATGGCGGAACTTCTCAGGGATACAGACCTCACGGCCCAACAACAGGAATTTATCGACATTATTCGCAATAGTGGCAGTAACCTCCTCGCGATCATTAACGATATTCTGGATTTTTCGAAAATTGAATCGGGAAAATTTGAGTTAGAGTTGCAGCCCTTTAACCTGCAAACCTGTTTAGAAAACTGTTTAGAAAACTGTTTAGATTTGATGTCGACCCGGGCGATCGCCAAGCCCATTTACCTGAGCTATATCCTTGATCCCGATGTGCCCCACTACTTAATGGGAGATGTGACGCGCTTTCAACAGATTATGCTCAATCTCTTGGGCAATGCCGTCAAATTTACCAATCGTGGTGACGTTTCCCTCTGGGTACAAAAAGTCCCCACAGCGACGGGTGACGGGGATCAAGTCTGTCTGCGATTTGCGATCCTAGATACAGGCATCGGCATTCCGGCGCAGCAGATGACCCGGTTGTTCCAACCCTTTAGCCAGGGGGATGCTTCCACTTCGCGCCGCTATGGTGGGACGGGGTTGGGTCTCGTAATTAGCAAACGACTGGTGGAGTTGATGGGGGGGAAACTTTGGGTCGAAAGTGGTGGGATCATGGCTGGTCAATTTCCCCAGGAAATGTCCCCTGATCCGCCAAAAATCTTCCAATCCGTGGCGCGGCAAACGGTATTTTATGCGCAAATTCCCTTTACCATTGCCCCGATTTCCGCAAAAGAAATCACCCTCCATGAACTCCCGCCCCAACTCCAGGAGAAAAACTTCCTGATCCTCCATCCGAGTCCTTTATTTGCCCGCAGCATTTCCCATTTATTGACAGCAACTGGAGCAGCAGTTTCCCATACAACCATGGCCTCCGGTGCTTTGGATATCTTGCATCAACGTTCCATTGATCTGTTGATGATGGAGATGAAAACGGATCTTGTTTCCGCAGATTTTTTCCGACAAATTAAGCAATCTAGTCAAAATCCTGACCTGGCAATTGTGGCGATCGCCCCGCCCCTCAGTACTGCCGAATCGACTCATTATCCAGCCATCTCCCAGCAGCTCCAATTACGTCAGCCCATCAAGCAGGAAGCCCTTTACCATTGCCTATCCTTGGCGATCGCCGAGGCCCTACCCACAACGGCCATGGAGCCTGCCTCTCCCTTTGATGCAACCTTGGGGCAAGCCTACCCCCTCAAGATTCTGTTGGCAGAAGATAATATTGTGAACCAAAAAGTTGCCCTCAATATTTTGGCCCGCCTCGGCTATGGTGTAGAGGTGGCGACCAATGGCCTCGAAGTCCTGAGTCGTTTACAAAGCGATAACTATGATGTCATTTTGATGGATGTACAAATGCCTGCGATGGATGGCCTCGAAGCCACTAGACAAATTCGCCAGCGTGATGCCCGGTCGCCCCAGTCCCAGGGGAAGCGTCCCTGGATTATTGCTATGACCGCCAATGCGATGCAGGGCGATCGCCAAGTTTGTCTAGATGCGGGGATGGACGATTACCTGAGTAAACCGATTCAAGTAAAAAAGCTCCTCCATGCCCTGAAGGTCGCCTACCATTACCACCAGTCCCTCTCCACTACCCAGTCTTCTTCTGATTAAAGTCTATGGCCTCTTCATCTGCTGCCGACGAAGTCAATTTAGAGCAACTAGCTGAGATGGTCAGCTATGACTTAGCAACATTACAAGACCTCGTTGAAACTTTTCTAGAAGATACTCCCCTGCTGATTGCGGCGATGCAGACGGGTTACGAACAACACAATCAGGCGGAGCTTGTGCGCAATGCCCACACCCTCAAATCCAGTAGTCGGCTATTTCAGATGGAGCAATTTGCTTGCCAATGCCAGGCCCTAGAGGGGGCAGCCCATGCCCAAGATTGGCCTCTCGTGGCAACTCTCTTACAGCAGCTAGGGCAAGACTATCAGGCGATCGCCGCTGCCCTAACCCTTAAACTGACCCAATTAATGGCTTAGGTGGAGTCCTAGCACTAATTCAAAATAGTCTCGCAAGATAATCCAGCAGAATCGCTACAATTTCTGTTAGATCATCGTTTTGTGCAATGGAGAACTATGGCTTTTATTTTGACATTCCTTGGTAAAGGTGGGGTCGGTCGTTCCACTGTGGCGATCGCCGCCGCGAAAAAATATGCCCAAGCAGGTAAGCGGGTTTTACTCATTGGCCAAGATCCAAGTCCTGCCTGGGGGATCGCCCTGGGGATGTCACCGAGTTTTAGTCCCGTTAACCTTGAAAATAACCTCGATGCCGTGCAGATCATGGCCACTGCTGCCCTCGAATCCGGCTGGGAGCAGGTCAAAGCATTAGAAGCAAAATATCTGCGATCGCCCACCCTGAAAAACGTTTATGGCCAGGAATTAGGGATTTTGCCGGGGATGGATAGCGCTGTAATCCTCAAGGAAATTTGGGACTACGACAAAAGCGGCCAGTACGATGTGATTATCTTTGACGGTGATGGCGACCTCAATACCCTACGACTGTTAGGCACTCCCGAAATTTTAAGCTGGTACATCCGCCGCTTCCGGGAAGTGTTCCAAGCCTCTGACCTGGGTCGTGCCATTTCCCCCTTTATTCAGCCCGTGACCAGCGCCATTTTAAATGTTTCCTGGACGTTTGATAACTTTGCCGCTGAACCCACCCAAGAGGCAAACCAAGTCCTCGATGAAGGCAAAAAAGCGATGGCTGACCCCAACCGTTTCGCCGCATACCTCGTCACCGATGCCAGTGCTGGGGCGATCGCCAAAGCGAAATATCTCTGGGGCAGTGCCCAGCAGGTGAATGTGACTGTCGGTGGTGTCATCGTCAATCGTAGCGATGCAGATGTTGGCCCTGAATTTGAACCCCTGACGAATACCGCCCTACCCACAGTAGAGGCTGATCATTGGGAAGACCTCATTTCCCATCTGCCTGACTTTAGCCAAGCGGCCCAGGCTCCTCGGCCCCTAATCATCGATACCGCTGCCCGTCAGGTGAAAGTATTCCTCCCCACCTTTGACAAAAAACAGGTTAAGCTCACCCAATATGGCCCCGAAATCACCATCGAAGCAGGGGATCAACGGCGTAATATTCTGCTGCCGCCTCCCCTCAAAGGTGCTCCTGTAAAGGGGGCAAAATTCCAAAATCAATATCTGGTTATTTCCCTGTAATTTGATGTTATGGCGCAGCACTATGGCCGACTTCTTTGAAACACTTCCCATTAAGCTAAATCGCCAGAATTTAGACCAAACATGTCGTAAATACAATGTTCGCAAAATGGCTTTATTTGGCTCTGTACTTCGTGAAGACTTTTCCCAAGAAAGTGATGTTGATATTCTTGTCGAATTTCAAGCAGGAAAAACTCCTGGTTGGGAAATTGTCACCATGGCCGATGAACTTAGTGCTATTTTTTGCCGAACCGTCGATTTGCGTACTCTTGGAGACTTGAGTCGTTACTTCCGCGATGAGGTTGTTCAAGAGGCTGTTACGCTCTATGAGCAAGATTGATGATTTTACCCGCCTAAAGCACATTCAGGATTCAGCCCGCCTTGTGCTGCTATTTACAGCAGGTCGTACCCGTGATGACTTGGCGTCTGATGAAATGCTTTCCCTCGCCCTCGTTCGCCTTGTGGAAATTATCGGTGAGGCAGCGAACCATATCTCCTTTGATGTACGGGACTCTCATCCGGAAGTGCCTTGGCGACAGATGATTGGTATGAGAAATCGCTTAATCCATGGGTATTTTGATGTTGACTTAGATATTCTTTGGGTGGTTGTTTCTCACGATATCGCTGATCTTTTGATCAACATTAATAAAATCGTGACTGAACTCGAAGACTCATAAGGCGATCGCCTAATCTCATTCTAAAGGTCTATTTAGAAAGCACAAAATGAAAGAATGCCCAATAAATCAAGAAAAAACTTAAGAAAAAGTAAAAAATGTCTAAAATAGGGGACTTTTTCCGGAAAGCACGACCAAATCAAGCCCGGAACCTATGAAGTTAGTCTGCGTTTCGTTACCATACATAAAATAAGCTTGAGGTCTTGATTGTAAAATTCTGGAGTGGTAGCCCGCTACAGCCGAATGGTCACTGGGAAGACATCATTGCTGGCCTGAGTGACTGCACCATCGACTGATTGCACATCTTTGTTTTTCGTTGTCCATCGTCCTAGAGGGATCTGAATTGTGGGAAAAACGCTTTGGCGCGATCGCCTAGAGCCGGATCAAAGTCACGGTTCGGCATTGGGGGAGGGAATGGGAACTTCCTGCCAACGGCGTCAACTGTCCCCATCAACCTGGCAACAATGGCTCACCCAAAGAACCCCCGCACCATCTGGGGAGATTGTCAGCGAAATCACTAAAATTTCAGCGGTGGATAGTCTGGTGGTGCTCCGGGCCATTGAACAAATTCTGCCCAGTCCCCTCAATCACTTCTATTGGGAAAATCGCCAACAGCAACGGGCGATCCTCAACTTTGGCACCCTAAGCGAATTAGTTCCCCAGGGAGAGGATCGTTTTCGCCAAGCCCAGCAATTTATCACCCATTGGCAACCGAGAATTCAGCGCAATATCAACATTCCGATTCCTTACTTTTCCTGTGGGTTCACGTTTTTTAGTGCCCAAACCCCCGAAGCGCCTTTTCCGCCTGGTTTAGTCACCATTCCTAGACTGCAACTGGTGCAACACCAACGGGATTATTTTTTAGTGCTCAATGGCGATCGCCAACAGCGTACTCTTTTACATCAAATCGCCCAACAATTGCGACAATTTCTCGCGACTCTGCCCCAGGAACTCGTCCCTTCCCTAGGGATTCGGGGCACTGTCTGCACCGCCTCAACGGGATTTACCCAGGCTGTCCGGCGAGCCCTCCGACTCATTGACCAAGGTAAACTCAGTAAAATTGTCCTGGCCCATGCCCTCGATGTCACGGCCAATCAAGCCTTTGATGTGGTGCATGCCCTGGATAATTTGCGCGATCGCCACCCGGACTGTTGTGTTTTTTCCCTCCGTAATCAGCGGGGTGACACATTTACCGGCGCAAGTCCAGAACGGCTGTTAGCGGTACAGCAGGGACAATTGGTGACCGATGCCCTCGCCGGATCTGCCCCCCGGGGGGAATCTTTGCTCACAGATCAGCGTCTCGCCAAAAGCCTACTCCACAGTGAAAAGGAACAACGGGAACACCAGGCCGTGGCAGATTTCCTACTAGGACAACTCCAGAGCCTTGGTCTCGATCCCCAGGCGGCTCCCCGTAAGCTCCTTAAACTTTCTAATATTCAGCACCTCTGGACACCGATTCATGCAATCCTACCGCCGCAAATTCATCCCCTAGAGGTAGTGGCCCACTTACATCCAACACCAGCAGTGGCCGGCGTCCCCAGAGCGATCGCCTGTGCGGAAATTCGCCAAGCAGAAACCTTTGACCGTACCCTTTATGCCGCTCCTATCGGTTGGCTCGATAGTCAGGGCAATAGTGAATTTATCGTGGCGATTCGGTCGGCCTTGATTCGGGGTAACCATGCGCGACTCTACGGTGGGGCCGGAATTGTCGCCGGTTCCCAGCCGGAACGGGAATATGCCGAAGTCCAGTTAAAATTGACCTCCCTTTTGGAAGCCTTGACGTGATATGGCTCTTAAAACCTGTACTCTACCGATAAACTTAATGCCAGCTTATACTAGAGTACGATTTTAACTTTTAAGATCTAAAATTAATGCCACTAATTTATTTCCCAATCACGAATAATTTCTTTTTTATCAAGCATAGAAAAGACCCACTCACGTCCTTTCTTTTCTTTTCTAAATAATTTTAAATCAACTAATTTATTTAAAATATTTGCTGCGGTGTTGTAGGAGCAACTCAAATTATTTTTAACTTCATTCGTAGTAAAATAACTCACTACACCATTTTTGGCAACTTGTAATATGATACGCTGCCTATGATTTAGTTGTTCGTATAATCCAGACTCCCAAAGCCATTGATTAAAATCCTCCATATTTTTGAGGTTTTTTTCGTATGTTGTTCTGAATCTTTTAATGGCTCTAGTGATGATATCACACTGATAGTTCAAAAAATATGTCAAGTCCATATTATCAGTTTCAGTATATAGGTAACTTTTAGCATACTGGGCAGGAGCTTTTTTCAATAGTGAACTAATAGTGATATAGCGAAATGCTGCAAATCTATTTTTGAACATATACCAGTAAAAGAGAGATCTTGCGACTCTTCCATTGCCATCATAAAAAGGATGCTCATAACCAATGGCGAAATGCAGAGTAATTGCCTTGATTAAAGGATGTAAATAATTAGAACTGTCAACCTCATGATGTTGAATATTTGCCCAGTTTGATAACTTTTCTAGTCTTTCTTTTAATCCTTGTGATGATGGAGGAGTATATATGACATTTCCTATTTCATCAACTATTTCAACATCATCTGTATCACGAATTCTGCCAGGATAATATTTATTGTCCTGAATTCCTTTGACTCCAGCAATATGAAGTTCTTTGATTAAATCTAATGAGAGAAGTTCATCTCGATGCTCCCATGCAAAATGCATCATATTAAAGTTACCAAGAATCATTTTCTCGTCAGGAGTTCTTGGTTTTCTTTGTCTTTTTAGAAGAGTTTTTGCAACCCGTGTTGTTGTCGCAGCGCCTTCTAACTGACTACTTCCAATAGCCTCATCTTCGATTAAGTCGTTAATTAAATATTCAAAGTTCTTCTGCTCTCCTATCTTGCTACACATTAATTCTAGGGCAGCATTTGTAGTGTGTCTATCCACTTCGGAACAGGCTTTTTGGATAATGTGTGTCAAGAAAAATTCGCACTCTATTGGAGGTGATCCGAGAGCTATGACTGGCTTGAGTTGATTTTGCCGTGCTCTTTTAACAAACTGCCAAGCTAATTTTGCATTAACTGATTTATCGACTCTGTACTGAAGCTCATCAAATGATAAGTATCTTCCCTTAGAATCAACTGGAGAATTTAATTCTAAGTATTGTTCAATTTTATGTGGTGATTTTTTTAAAAACTCGTGAAGTAGCTTTCTTTGCTCTTTTTCTGAAGGAGGAGTCGTAATTTTCATAAAATTATCCTACTTTTTATTTCATTTTGACTTATTTTTGAGATAAAGACCAGGAAATAGGCCCAGAAAAAGTTGCTAAGATCGCAGTGTAACGGAAAGTAAAGGCCGCTCCCATGAAGCGCATTGTGATCATCACCGGGTTTGAAGCGTTTAATGCCAGCTTGTATCGGGATGCTGCCCAAAAGGCGATCGCCCGTTGTCCCGACCTGGAAGTATTGACCTTTAATGATCGGGATTTGGTCAGTCAACCGGAGGCCGTGGCCCAAGCTTTACAGGGGGCCGATGTTTTTTTCGCCAGTCTGATTTTTGACTATGACCAGGTGATTTGGCTGCGGGAACGGGTCGAAAATATTCCGGTACGCTTAGTTTTTGAGTCGGCCCTGGAGCTGATGGCCTTGACTCGGTTGGGCAAGTTTGTCATTGGCGAGCAACCCAAGGGAATGCCGAAACCGATTAAATTTATCCTGAGCAAATTTACCAACAGCAAGGAAGAAGATAAGCTCGCTGGCTACCTAAGTTTCCTCAAGACCGGGCCGAAGCTGCTGAAATATATTCCCGCGAAAAAAGTTCAGGATCTGCGCAATTGGCTGATTATCTACGGTTACTGGAACGCCGGCGGGACGGATAATGTGGCGGCCATGTGTTGGGCGATCGCCGAAAATTACTTGGGTCTCAATATTGGAGAATTGCCCGCTGTGGTGGAAACGCCGAATCTGGGCCTGCTCCATCCCGACCATGATGGCTATTTTCTCAGTCCCCAGGCTTATCTCGATTGGCATCGCCACACCTTTCCAGAGCAAAAATTAAACCCCGTCGTTGCCGTCCTCCTCTACCGCAAGCACGTTGTCACTGAGCAGCCCTACATTCCCCAACTGATCCGTAAATTTGAAGCCGACGGGTTAGTGCCCCTGCCGATTTTCATCAATGGTGTCGAGGCCCATGTGATCGTTCGGGATTGGCTGACCACGGACTATGAACAGCATCAAAGGCTCCATGGCCAGGTGGCCATTAAATCTCTCAAAGCCGATGCGGTTAGGGTTGAAGGCATTGTTTCGACGATTGGGTTTCCCCTGGTGGGTGGCCCTGCCGGTTCCATGGAAGCGGGGCGGCAAGTGGAGGTGGCCAAAAGTATCTTGAGCGCGAAAAATATTCCCTATCTCGTTGCGGCTCCCTTGTTAATCCAAGACCTCCACTCCTGGACGAGACAAGGGATTGGCGGCCTCCAAAGCGTGGTGCTCTATGCTCTGCCAGAACTGGATGGGGCGATTGATACGATTCCCCTCGGAGGACTGGTGGGCGAGGATATTTACCTGATCCCTGAACGGGTGAAACGGCTCACGGGACGACTAAAAAATTGGATTCGCCTGAAAAATACCGCCCCAGGCGATCGCCAATTGGCCATTTTGCTCTACGGCTTTCCGCCAGGCTACGGGGCGACGGGCACAGCGGCATTATTAAACGTCCCCAAAAGTTTGGTCAATCTTCTCAAAACGCTCCAGGCTCAGGGTTACGACGTGGGGAATTTTCCAGAAGATGGCGAGGAAATTATTCGTTTGGTGAAAGCGGCTGATGAAGCCTACCGCCTTGATCCCGCCTTGGCGCCCCAGCAGACCCTGGAAAATATCGATCTCAAAATCATGGATCGTTGGTTGGGTTATCTTCTGACCCAGAAAATTGAAAAGCAGTGGCAAAGTTTAACGAATACGGGTCTGAAAACCTTTGGGGGCAAATGTCAGGTGGGAGGCGTCCAGTTCGGGAAGGTGTGGATCGGCGTGCAGCCGCCCCTAGGCATTTCTGGTGACCCGATGCGGTTGATGTTCGAGAAAGATTTAACGCCCCATCCCCAATATGCTGCTTTTTATAAATGGCTTCAAAATGAGTTCCGCGCCGATGCCCTGATTCACTTCGGCATGCATGGCACAGTGGAATGGTTGCCCGGTTCGCCCCTGGGGAATACCAGTTATTCTTGGCCGGATATTTTGTTGGGAAATCTGCCGAATTTGTACATTTACGCGGCGAATAATCCTTCAGAGTCGATTTTGGCGAAGCGGCGCGGTTACGGCACCCTGATTTCCCACAATGTGCCCCCCTATGGTCGGGCTGGTTTATACAAAAAACTGTTGGTGCTGCGGGATTTGATCGGGGAATATCGCGAAGATCCAGAGAAAAATGACGCTCTCCACCCGGATATTATTCAAAAAATTATTGATCTGGGCCTGCCGGAAGATTGCCCATTTACAGTAGGCCAGGAGCAGGGGATCGAATTTACTGTTACAAATGCTCCCTTATTCAGCAAAACCGCCCTCCAAAATTATTTCGTCCAAATTTATGAATACCTACAAACCCTAGAGCAACGTCTCTTTTCCTCTGGTCTCCATGTCCTGGGGGAAAAACCTAGCCCCGCAATTATCCAAAGTTACCTCGCAGCCTATTTTGGCGATCGCCTTTCGGAAAATATCCTTACCAAGGTTGCCCAGGGAGAGCCTGAAATTACCTGCGACCAACCGGAACTCCTGGCAGAAGCGCGGGAAATTGGCGATCGCCTTTTGCAAACGGACGACGAAATCACGAACCTGCTCAAGGGTTTAAACGGCGAATATATTCCCCCTGCCCCTGGGGGCGATTTATTGCGAGATGGCCTGGGAGTTTTGCCCACAGGACGCAATATCCATGCCCTCGATCCCTACCGGATGCCTTCCCCGGCGGCCTATGCTCGCGGTCGGGAAATTGGTAAAAAAATCATCCAGCAACACCTCGAGGAAACGGGCAATTATCCAGAAACGGTGGCGGTAATGCTCTGGGGTTTGGATGCCATTAAAACAAAGGGAGAATCCTTGGGGATTCTGCTGGAATTGGTGGGGGCAGAACCAATCAAGGAAGGGACGGGGCGCATTGTTCGTTATGAATTATTGCCATTGGAAGTTGTCGGCCATCCCCGCATCGATATTTTGGCGAACCTATCGGGCATTTTTCGGGATAGCTTTGTCAACATTATTGAACTACTCGATGATCTATTCCACCGGGCCGCCACCGTAGACGAAGATCCTGCCCAAAATTTTATCCGCAAACACAGTCTCGAACTCCAGGCCGAAGGAGTCGAAAATACCACCGCCCGCCTCTTCTCCAATCCTGCCGGGGATTTTGGCTCCCTGGTGAATGATCAAATCGTCGAAGGCAACTGGGACAACAGCGATGAACTGGCGAAAACCTGGGAAGGCCGCAATCAATACAGCTATGGCCGCAATGATAAGGGTCAGGCACGCCCGGAGGTCTTGAAAAAATTACTCCAAACAGGCGATCGCCTCGTGCAAGAAATTGACTCCGTGGAATATGGCCTGACAGATATCCAGGAATACTACGCCAATACCGGGGGGCTGAAAAAAGCGGCGGAAAATGCCAGCGGTAAAACCGTTACGGCCAGCTTTGTGGAAAGTTTCTCGAAGGACACAACGCCCCGAAAATTAGAATCGGTGCTGCGCATGGAATATCGCTCTAAGCTGCTCAACCCCAAGTGGGCTGAGGCAATGGCCGATCAGGGGTCTGGGGGAGCCTATGAAATTTCCCAGCGAATGACAGCTTTAATCGGTTGGGGCGGTACAGTCGATTTCCAGGATCAATGGGTCTATGACCAAGCCGCAGAGACCTATGCCCTTGATGCAGCCATGGCGCAAAAATTGCGAGAGGCCAACCCCGAAGCTTTCCGGAATATTGTCGGGCGAATGTTGGAAGCCCATGGGCGCGGTTTCTGGGAAGCTTCCGATGAAAAATTGCAAAAACTAAGTGATCTTTATGACCTTACGGACGATGTTTTAGAAGGAATTACAACTTAATTGAGACAAGATTTCAAAGATTTGTAAGAAGCTTAATCCCTTAAGATTTAGGGTGTTGATCATGGATATAGAAATTAGCACACGCTTTTTATGAATCATTCAGCTCCCCCAGTACCTACTTTTGATGCTTTGCTGGTTCCTACTGTTCAAGCTCTGCAAACATTAGGAGGCTCTGGCACCATTGAAGAAATTTATGAACAGGTCATCCAGTTATTAAATCTGCCAGATCAGATTCTTGAAATTATTCATGGAAACACATCCCAGAGTGAAGTCGAATATAGACTGGCATGGAGTCGGACTTATCTAAAAAAATATGGTCTTTTAGAAAATTCAGCACGGGGCGTTTGGTCTTTAACCTCAACGACGATCACCCCCGACGATCTCGATCCTAGGGAAGTTGTTAGGTTTGTTCGAGAGTTAGACAAGAAGAATAAAGCCTCGATAGATTTACCAAACCAATCAACTGAAACTACGGAAAATTTAGATGAAAGCACTTGGCATCAACAGCTTCACGAAATTCTTTTGTCATTAGACCCCGCCGCCTTCGAGCGATTAGCTCAACGGTTGCTGCGTGAGTCTGGTTTTATTCAGGTACAAGTTACAGGTAAATCAGGGGATGGGGGAATTGATGGGGTCGGCATTGCAAGAATTAATGGATTTCTGAGTTTTCATGTACTCTTTCAATGCAAGCGCTATCAAGGCTCAGTGACGGCAAGTCAAATTCGAGATTTCCGAGGCGCAATGCAAGGGAGAACTGATAAAGGCTTGATGATCACAACAGGAACTTTTACGCGAGATGCAATCAAAGAAGCAACTCGTGATGGTGCACCGCCCATTGATTTAATAGATGGTGAGCAGTTAGTTCAACGACTTAAAGAACTTGGCCTAGGGGTCAAAATAAATTTGATTGAGTCAGTCGATGTTGATGCTGAATGGTTTACTAAAATCTAGTTCAAGAGCTAGAAATTCATCCATGTTTTAGTTCACTAATTTTATTTAATTCTGCTGCTGGAAATCACGCCATGGTTCGAAAATCTGCCCTAAAGAATCTTCAGACAGTTCCTGGGGAGAAATTGTTTCCCAAGGCTCTTTTAAAATACCCTGATCTTTGTAGGGATCTTGATCTAAACAATAGGCAATTAATTCGCTACAAATCCAAGCATCTGCTTTATTTAAAAGTTGAGCAATTTGCTTTTCCAACTGACCCTGAGATAATCGATTGAGAAAATGACCGAGCATTGTGCCAGCCGCCGCATGGGCCGCAATTAAACGCAGATCATATTCACTATTGAGTTCTTGTTCCGCACGGTTAATCAAGTTCGTTGCAATATCTTCACTGAGACCTCTTGGTTTTCTGAAGAAAATGTCGCACTGTTCATCGTCAAAATATTTACTTAAATTCGATCTTTGTACTCCTGATTGTGCATGGGCTTCAATGCACTCATCGGCTCCCGTCACAATCAAGGTATGGGTCGTGATAATATCACTCATCCTGCCAAGGCCTGTAAAGTAGGCAATGCCTCTGGAAACGAAGTTTGAGTCGTTGTAGGTAAAACCAATGTACCCTCGATTATAGTTGTCTCCGTACTTTGGAGTCCGGTTTTGTTTCTTAGAGACCATTTATAAAGTAAATCTTTAGGAAACTAGCCGACGCAACATCAGACGACTCATGGAAGCATAAATCCCTGCCTCCGACACTTCTGATAATTGCTCATAGTCTTTACTAAGGCGACGATAATAATTCAACCAACCAAATGTACGTTCAACAATCCAACGCTTCGGGAGTACCATGAATTCTTTACTGTTTCTGCTAATCACTTCCACCTTGGCTTGCACCATTAACCAGAGACTTAAGGCAAAGCGTCCTCCTCGATATCCAGCATCTACCCACATCAACCGCAATCGCTTCAACATCTGCTGTTGCTGCTCCCTTAGCTCCATCACTGCAGCAAGGGCAAAGGTTCGTTCTGAGCTATTTCCCTCGGAGACCATCACTTTGTAAAGTAACCCTAAACTGTCGACTAGCAAGTTTCTCCGTCTTCCTTTGACCTGTTTCCCGCCATCGAAGCCATAGACATCGCCCTTTTTTCTGTCGTCTTGACCGATTGGCTATCGGCAATCAGGACGCTAGGTTCTGGGGTTTTCCCCACTGCTTGACGGCAGCGAGTCCGCAAAGCATGGTTGATGTTTTCCCAAACTCCCTGCCTCTGCCATTTGCGATAGTAGTAGTACACCGTGGAGGAGGGAGGAAAGTCCTTGGGCAGATAGGCCCATTGACAACCGGTTTTGAGGAGATAGAAAATCCCATTGCAGACCTGTCGCATATCAGTAGTACGTGGATGACCGCCGGACTTTGGAGCAGGAATCAAGGGTTCTAGTAAAGCCCATTCTGCATCGGTCAGGTCACTGGGGTAAGAAGCTTGAGACATTGGTGCTATTCTCCTGTGTCGTTACGCTTATGCTTGACCTTAACGACTTCACGGGCAAAAATCCTGTTCTCTTTATCTTTACTTTATAAACACCCTCTTAATGCTACTAGGCGTTTTGTTTTGTGATTTGTTAGGTTGTGCTGACATCTTATTAATTGTCTCCTGAAAAGATGAAAACTTTGTTTCAGTTAGCGAAATGAGAAGCAAGTTATAGTTGGTCTAAATTTTGTTCTTGCCGCGCGAAAAAAAATCTCGTTTCAGATTTTGAGTGTCCTCTTCCATAGATTAGCGCTTTATTTTTTTAACTTATTCCTATAGCAAAAAATCTTGAGGATAAATCAAGTGATTATGTTTATTCTTTTTCTGATTGTAAACTGTCTAAAATGAGAAATTATTGAGTTTGAATGTAGTGGTTTTTAGTGGCTTTTAGCTGTGTTTTAATTCATGAAAGCGTTGTAGGGCGATCGCCCCATTTTGGCCACCAAACCCAAAGCTGAAACAGAGGGTATTCTGGAGTGGAGTATTTTGGGCTTTTGTAACAAAATTCAAGTCAAATTCTGATTGTTCTAAGCCTACACAGGGAAAAAGCCGTTGATCCCGCAACATTAACAGCGAGAACGCCACCCCCAAAGCTCCCGATGCGCCGAGGGTGTGGCCCGTTGCCCCTTTACTACCGCTGACAAAAGGACGGTGGGGAAATAGCGTTTCGATCATCGTTGCTTCGGCTTGATCATTTAAACGGGTACTGGTGCCGTGGGGGTGAATGTGATCTATATTTTCGGGTTCCAGGCCAGCCCGCTCTAAACATTGGGCGATCGCCTTCATTGCGACCTGATAATTACCTTGGGGCGCGTTCATGTGGTGGGCATCACAGGTAAAACTCCAACTGAGGATTTCCCCGTAAATTTTGGCGTTTCGTTGCTGGGCCGATTCTAGGGTTTCAAGCAGAAAGATCGCCCCCCCTTCCCCTAAAACCAAGCCTTCCCGCCGCTGGTCAAAGGGAAAACAGCCCGTCGTCGCCAACGCCGCCATTTTCTGGAACCCTGTAATGCTTAAAGGTGTGACGGGAGATTCCACTGCTCCGGCTAGGACTTGTGGGCGATCGCCCCGTTGCAAAAGTTCAAAGCCCTGGGCGATCGCCCATAATCCGGTGGTACAAGCCCCCATCGGTGCTAAAACTGGCCCTTGGGAGCCAACTTGCTGGGCCGTGGCGATCGCCAATTGGTTGGGTAAATAAGTTAACCAATTCTCTAATCCTCTCTGATGTCCTTGTTGGTCGTTATACCGCAGCTTTTCCCACTGCCCCTGAAAGCCCCGACTGGAGCCGATCACAATCCCGCAATGTTCTAAAGGGGGTTCTAGGCCAGCATCTACGAGGGTCGCCTCAACGAGCGATCGCCGGAGTGTTTCTAAATCTACAGGCGCTTTCCCCAACATCGCCACCGGAATAACAGATAAATCCCGAAACGGTTGCCGCAATTGGATCGCGCTTTCTCCCCGTTGTAATTTTTGCCAAGCCTGGTGGCGATCGCCCAGGGCACAGCGTAAACCCAGGCCTGTTATCACTACCCGCACCATATCAATATCCCGTCACTAAGCATCAAAAATTTTGCGTCAGCCTGTCGATTTCTGGCGATCGCCGTTACCGTAGGATGTTGCAACCGATTATTCTCACCAAGGAAACTTACCACCGTGCCCAATCCTCCCCTGATCATTGTGCGCCACATCTTCCTGTTCGGACAAGCGGTTTCTTTGCCGGCCAATGCCTTTACCGGATTGGTGAATACTTTAATTTTGTTGCTGTTGGTGGCGACGGTCGTGGCACTGGTGACCCGCTGGCTGAGGATTCCCTACGTGATTGGTCTGGTGCTGGCAGGGTTGTTGATCCCCAAACAAATTCTCTCCGATGCCATCGGCTTGAATCCTGAGGTCATTCTCAATTTATTCTTGCCGATTCTAATTTTTGAGGCGGCGATCAATACCGATATCAGTCGTTTGCGGAGCACCATTAAACCGATTGCCCTTTTAGCGGGGCCAGGGGTGCTTTTGGCGGCGACAATCACCGCTTTTTTCCTGAAGGTCAGCTTAGATTTAGCTTGGCTAACGGCCTGTGCGGTGGGCGTTATTCTCACGATTACAGATACAGTGTCGGTGATTGCGGCGTTTCGGACGGTGCCAGTACCGGGGCGACTGGCGACCATTGTGGAAGGGGAAAGTTTGTTTAACGATGGGATTGCCCTTGTTCTACTGAATATTGTGACCACCATTCATCTGCAAGGTTCGTTTAGCGTCGGGGAAGGGGTTGAACAAATTTTAATTGCCTTTGTGGGGGGTGGCTTGCTGGGCCTGGGTCTGGGTTATTTGTGCATTGGCCTGTTCCGGCAATTGGATGATCCCCTCAGTAATATTTTGTTGACGGTGGCGGTCTCTCTGGGTACGTTTCAAATTGGTCAGGCCTTGGGGGTTTCTAGTGCGATCGCCGTGTTGATCGCGGGACTTTTGATCGGCAACGTGGCGCTGCGAGAATGCTCCGGCTCCGTGACAATTACGCTCCTGAATTTCTGGGAATATGCGGGATTTGGGGTGAATACCTTCATTTTTCTGTTTGTGGGGATTGAAGTCGCCCCTTTATCGTTGTTACAGACAATTCCGGCGGCTTTACTGGCGGTACTGGCCTATCAAGTAGGGCGGATTTGTTCGATTTATCCTCTGCTGTCGGTGCTGAAATTTTTCGACCGCCCCTTGCCCCTCCGCTGGCAGCACGTACTCATTTTCGGTAATGTGAAAGGCTCTTTGTCCATGGCCCTCGCCCTCGGTTTGCCTTTAACCCTCCAGGGGCGATCGCAGGTGATTACCCTCGTGTTTAGTACCGTCTTGGTTTCCCTGATTGGTCAAGGTTTGAGCTTACCTTGGTTCGTGAAAAAGCTGCAACTTGCCAAGCCTTCCCCCGTCCGCCAACACCTCGAAAATTTGCAACTTAATCTAATCGCCGCCAAATCTGCCCAGGAGGAACTGAAGGAACTGTTACAGAGTGGCAGTCTACCAAAATTTCTCTATGAAGAACTCTTTGCCAGCTACCAGGCCCGCATTGCCAACGCCGAGGAAGAGTTGCGGGGACTTTATAATCAGCGCCTCACCCAAAAACTGAGCCAGTTTGAAAACCAAGCTTATCTAGAAGGGTTGCGCCATCGCCTCTTTCTCGCGGAAAAAAGTGCCATTAACGAAGCGATTCTCAAGGGTTTAATCAGTGATGAGACGGCCCGGCCCTATTTACAGGAGTTAAACCAAAAAATTCTGGCGCTCCGGGATCCCTAAACAACACACAACCCCATAAAGTCCACCAACTGGTGTACCAGTTCTGGTTTGGTGACAGCCAAAATTGTCGAACCACTCTCTAGGAGGGTGCTGCCGTTGGGAATTTGTAATTCTTCGTGGGGGTGCGCTTGGTAGCCAATTACCAATGTTCCAGCAGGAAACCGATGATCCTGGGCTAATTCTGCGACGCTCCGGCCAACAATGGCGCAATTTTCAGGAATCGAGAGCTTTAAAACTTCGATTTGTCCCTGTTCAAAGTGCATCATCGCATCGACTTCAGGATATTCAATGGCATTAACCACACGATTGAGGGCCAGTTCTGTGGTGCTGATAATGTGGGTTGCTCCCGCGAGTTTATAGGGCTCGATAAAGTCGCGATCGCGCATCCGAACAATGATTTGCGGGACACCATAGTGTTTGCAGAGAGTTACCAAGGCCAGATTCAGGGCATCGTCCCGGAGCGTGGCAATCACGGCGTTAGCTTTGCGGATGCCAGCTTCGATAAGGACACTGGTTTTGACGGCACTTCCTTCAAAGGCCATGACACCAATTTTTTCGCGGGCATCCTGGCAGGCGGCGGGATCGGTATCAATGATCGCGACGGTGTGGTTCATTCGTTGGAGGGTTTTGGCGAGATCTCGTCCCATCATCCCGGCACCACCGATTAAAACGTACATGGGGTTTCTCCTTGGTAACTGGAAAAAAGGCGATCGCCTTTCGCTTTGATCATGAAGAGTTCTGACAGCGATCGCAATGGCCACAGCGGAAGTCTTTGGCCTGGTCATGGAAACCAAAACTGTCGATTAAAAATTGCCAGCGGCAGGTTTTTTGTTGCCAAAAGGTTTGTAGCTGGCGAACAGCGTGGATTTGTTGCTGTCTCAGAATCGTGAAGGCTTTCGGATCTAAGGTTGGCTGACGTTCGTAGGTAAACGGATCCCGCCAGCAGAGTTGCCCGGTGCTGTGTAAAATCCCTAGGCTTAATTCTGCCTGGTGATCGAGTTCTAAAATGCTGCCCTGGAGAGGAAGGGTCTGGGCCAATTTTGCGGCGTGGCGGATCTGCTTTTGGAGATTTTGTTGAAAAAAGCGCGTGCGATTTTTATCCTCCGGGTTTAAAAGGCCCGTGGGTTCACTGACCAAACTTAGGGCTGTGCTTTTTTTACCGTCGCGGCCGGCGCGACCAATTTCCTGGAGATATTCCGCCAGAAGACTAGGGGGATGGTAGTGAAGAATCCAGCGCACATCAGCTTTATCAATGCCCATCCCAAAGGCATTAGTACAAACGACAAATTGTAAGCGCCCCGTTTGCCAATCTTTTTCCTGTTGGCGGCGATCGCCTGGACTAAGACCTGCATGGTAGGCCGCTGTCTGATAATTTTGTTGCCCCAGGGTCATGGCTAGGGTTTCCGCTTCCCGCCGCGACCGGACATAAATCAACCCCGACGCCTTGGCATTGGTTTGTAGCAATCGGTGCAACTGGTCTCGTTTGCCCTTGGGACTCCAAACGGTGCGGCTCGCTAACTGTAAATTGGGGCGATAGGGACTCTCGACAAATTTTTTGGGACTCTTGAGCTGCAGGGTTTGGCTGATACTCTTTTGAGCTTGGGGATCAGCGGTGGCCGTAAAAGCGGCGATCGCCATTTTTGTGCCCTTGGGTTTGTGGCGTAGTAAGGCGGGACGGACAGCCCCTAAGCGGCGATAGGCCGGACGAAAGGTATCTCCCCACTGCACCAGACAATGGGCTTCATCGAGGATTAAACCATTCACCTTTAGCTGGGGTTGAATCAGTATTTCCCAAACCGGGGGACTTAAAAGGGTTTCTGGCGATAGATAGAGCAAGCGCAACTGATTTTTTGCCACCGCCTGCAGGGTTTGCCGCCGCTCTAATTTTGATAACTGACTGTGGAGGAGTCGGGCCGAGAGGCGTTTTGCCTGGAGAGTTTGCACCTGATTTTCCATGAGGGCCACCAGAGGAGAAACCACCAGGGTCAGGCCCGTTTGTAAAATAGCCGGTAGTTGAAAACAAATGGATTTGCCGCCACCGGTGGGCATGATAATCAAAGCATCCTGTCCGGCGAGTAAACTGCGGATAATCTGATCCTGGGGTGGCCGAAAATCGTCATAGCCCCAAATTTGTTGGAAGGTGTGCTGTACCTGCGCCCAAGTCTGTGTCATTTTTTCGTGAGTTTCTCGCTACACCGTTTATTTTCAAGGCGAAACCCGTACAATAATGGAGTTTTGCGAACCTTTAAGAATCTAAAAAAGCAATGCCCACTGCTACTCTGCTAGTGTCCTGTCCGGATCAACAAGGTCTGGTTGCGAAAATTGCCAACTTTATCTATGCCAACGGCGGCAATATTATCCACGCCGATCAACATACGGATCTTAGCGTTGGTTTATTTCTGACGCGCATCGAGTGGGAGCTAGACGGATTCAACCTGCCACGGGAGGTCATTGAACCTGCTTTCGGGGCGATCGCCAAACCGTTGGGGGCAACCTACAGCCTACATTTTTCTGACCAGGTTCCCCGGCTGGCCATTTGGGTCACAAAACAGGATCACTGTTTGCTGGATCTGCTCTGGCGACAACAGGCCAAAGAACTCAAGGCAGAAATCCCCCTCATTATTAGCAATCACCAGGAACTAGCGGCGATCGCCCAACAATTTAAGATTGATTTTCACCATATCCCGATCACCAAAGCTACCAAGGCGGAGCAAGAAGCGAAACAACTGGCCCTATTACAGGAATACAACATCGATCTGGTGATCCTCGCTAAATATATGCAGGTGCTCAGTCCAGATTTTCTTGGCAAGTTTAACCGGGTGATCAATATCCACCATTCCTTTTTACCAGCCTTTGCGGGGGCGAAACCCTACCACCGCGCCTACGACCGAGGCGTAAAGATCATTGGTGCCACGGCCCACTACGTCACCCAGGATCTCGACGAAGGGCCGATTATCGAACAGGATGTGGTGCGGGTCAGTCACCGAGATGACGTGAAAGATCTAATTCGCAAAGGCAAAGATTTAGAACGTATTGTTTTGTCCCGCGCCGTCCGCCTCCATCTACAAAATCGCGTTTTGGTTTACGGCAACCGCACCGCCGTCTTCGCCTAAAAATCCTCCCTTAAGGGAGGTGGTCGATAGAACGGAGGGTGTATGTCCCTTGAGAGAGGTGGCGCAGCTTAAGATTTCCCCTTGAGGGGAACTAGAGGGGCGTATAGAGTTTGCACCTGGGTAATCGGCAACCGGGAGGCCACAGGCAAATCTAGCCGGGAGCGATCGCCTTTCTGGAAATGTTCCGCCGCCGCACAGGCGATCATCGCCGCATTGTCCGTACAGAATTTGAGGGGCGGGAAATAAACCTGAATCCCTGCTGCCGCTGCCGCCGCCGTCAAAATTTCTCGTAAACCACTGTTTGCTGCCACACCACCACCGACCACAATGGTTTGCAGTTGGCGATCGCCTGCACACCGCACAGCTCGTTTCGTTAAAGCCTGGGCAACAGTGTATTGAAAACTGGCCGCAATATCTGCTACAGGCACGGCTTTCCCTTCGGTTTCAAATTGCTGCACCAAACGCAGCACCGCCGTTTTTAGACCACTAAAACTGCAATCGTAGGGATGGTAACCCCCGCCGGGTAAGGAAATTCTCCCCTCTGGCAACTTAAAGGCCTGGGGATCACCTGTTTTGGCCAGACGATCAATCACTGGCCCCCCTGGATAACCCACCTTCAGCAACCGCGCCACCTTATCAAAGGCTTCTCCGGCAGCATCATCGCGGGTTTCCCCCAACAGTTCATATTCCCCACAACCGCGCACCTCAATAAAGCTCGTGTGCCCCCCAGAAACCAAGAGACAGAGAAAAGGCGGTTCTAACTCCGGTTGACTGAGGTAGCTGGCATAAATGTGTCCCTCTAGGTGATGAACGCCAATAAAAGGCTTGTTATGCACCATCGCTAACGTTTTTCCGGCGGCGGCCCCCACCAACAAAGCCCCCACTAAGCCCGGCGCACAGGTCGTGGCGATCGCCTCAATTTCAGACCAGTCCAACCCCGACTGCTCAAAGGCCGTGTCAATACAAGCATTGATACTTTCTAAATGGTGCCGTGATGCTACCTCTGGCACAACGCCGCCAAATTCCCGATGAATGTCGATTTGTGAAGCAACCACATTGCCAAGAACTTTACGATTATTAACAATTGCAACGGCAGTTTCATCACAACTTGTTTCGATTGCTAAAACAATGCTCATATATCGGTATAACTTAGATTTAAGTTAACAACTTTAACCTTTTTTGCCTTTACTCGATACGCTGGTCACAGTAATATTGCTTCCAAAGTACAAATGGATTGGCGTATCTTTTGTACAAAAAACTTAATTATTTTGTAACAAAAGGAAACAAACTTATGCAACGTTTCGTAGCTGTTGTTTGCGCCTTTGCTCTCTCTTTAACTTTGTGGCTGGGTTTTGCTTCCCCCGTGAAAGCAGATTCTTTGTCTCACTTAACCCCCTGTAGTGAGTCCGCCGCTTATAAACAAAGAGCAAAGAACTTCCGCAACACCACCGCAGACCCGAACTCCGGTCAAAACCGTGCCGCTGCTTACTCTGAAGCCCTCTGTGGCCCAGAAGGTTTGCCCCACCTCATCGTGGACGGCCGTCTTGATCATGCCGGTGAATTTTTAATTCCAAGTATTCTCTTTCTCTACATTGCTGGTTGGATCGGCTGGGCTGGTCGCGCTTATCTGATCGCAGTCCGTGATGAAAAAGATGCGGCAATGCAAGAAGTCATCATCAATGTCCCCCGGGCGTTTAGTTTGATGTTGGCTGGTTTTGCTTGGCCTTTGGCTGCTCTGAAAGAATTTACTTCCGGTGAGCTAGTCGTGAAGGATGCGGATGTCCCCATCTCTCCTCGCTAGGTTTTCATTTTTAAGTATTTATCATTCTTTTTGGAGTAAATAAATGGATAAGTTCTTATCTTCTGCGCCGGTGTTGTTGACCGCAATGATGGTTTTTACGGCTGGACTATTAATTGAGTTCAACCGTTTCTTCCCTGATCTTTTATTCCACCCGTAGGTTTAAATAAAACATCACTGGGATTTTGGTTTTAATAATCTAATAAAACAACAGCACTGGGAATAGTCTCAGTGCTTTTTTAATTGGTTCGACTTGATTTTTTTTGACTTTGTAGCGGCAGAAAGGCAATCAAGGAAATTGACCCCGAATCGGATCAGGAAAAAGCCGTCATTTTGACTCTTTTGTGAAAAGATTATGCCCATAAACAAAGACTACAAAACCTTGAAATCATCAAATATTCTGGCTCTTCAATAAAGCGACACCTTCACAAATTAGACTGGAAAAGTCAATCAAAAACGCAGATAACCTTTTTCCGATCTCCGCAAACAGAGTTTGATTTTTTGGGCATTAATTTCAAAATTTAGTTTGTCGCTTTAGCCCCGATTTTAGGTTCGGTACCAGCGATGATTCTTTGGATATTACTGCGATGGCGCACAATGACATAAATACCAGCGATCGCCCCAAAGAGGATGTAGGGGAGGGGCTGCTGTAAAACAATCATCAAAAGCATCACGGCGATCGCCCCACTGATCGAACTCAGGGAAACGATTTGGGTTAAAGTAATTGCCGCTGCAAAGGTAACGATAGTGCCCAGGGCAACCCAAGGAGCCATAATCAAAAGAACACCGATACTGGTAGCAACGGATTTGCCGCCGTTAAAGCCAATGAAAATCGATTTGCTGTGGCCCAAGACAGCGGCGATCGCCACGGCCATGGTGAGCCAGTATTGGTCATAGTTGGCAGGAAAGGCAATCCATTCGGGGTGGGTATAAAGCAGCTTAAAAAATAAGATCGCCGCAACGCCCTTGAGCGCATCGAAGAGCAACACCGTGATCCCCGCTTTTTTACCGAGGGTTCTGAGGACGTTGGTCGCCCCTGTGGAACGGGAACCATAATCGCGGATATCAATTCCCTTGAGCCACTTGCCAGCTAGGTAGCCCGTGGGAATAGCGCCCAATAAATAGGCCACTCCGATGCAAAAGGGGGCGATCGCCAACGAAAGATTCATAACCCATTACTCCGATGCAGGAAACACGTGCGAAAACTTAGAAAAAGTAAGAAGAATCGGACTGGGGTTCCGGCGCAAATGCAAGCCACAACGGGTATTGCAGCAACGACAGATTAATATTGTCCTCAGCCTCATCAATAATGATTAGCGGTAGTCTATCATCTTCTACGAGTCGATCCGCCTTTTGGACGAGGGCATCGGGACTTTCAAATAAAATGACCCCAGAGTTTGGCCCGAAGTCACTGCGGGAGATGCCTAAACAGTCCTGTAAGCCCCGCCGCCATTCGCCGAGTCGTTCTGGGGTATTAGCCAAAATCAAGGCCCGGAGGCGATCGCCATAGAGACTGTAGAGCACCGATAAACTGGCCGAAGCCACAAGAATATTTTGCAGACGGCTGCCCATACTCCGGATCGCGCCCCGTCCGCCTTGGTCAAAGAACCATTTTTTCACCCGTTCACTATGGATCGGCTCGAAGGTGCGGCGCAGTTGCCAAGGGGGGCCATAGTAGTCCGGCGACATCCGGTATTGATCCAGCATTTCCTGGATTCGACGCGCCTTAGCTGCAAAACTTTGCTCCGAAAACTGGGGCGGGGTTAATTTTTGAGGAGGAGGCTCTGGAGGCGGCACCTGGGAGGGAGCCGCAGACCAATCTTGATCAAAGCTGGGTAAGTCTAACTGCTCGGCGGCGATCGCCAAATCCTGCAAGCTCCCGATGAGATAGTCCTTAAACCCTTGTACCCGCACGGCAATTTCCTGGGACGTACCCGCAAAGGTGGTGCGCATTTCCTCACGGATTTTGTCCCGACGTCGCTCCAATTGGGCAACAGATTTTTGCAGGCTTGCTTGTCTGTCTTCGAGGGTTTGGAGTCCTGTGGCCATCAACCGTTCTAGTTGAGCTTGGAGATCTCCCGTTTCCGTTTGTAAGAGGGCCGCTTTTTCTGCCTTCAGCGCGGCAATCTCTGCCAGAAGCGCTGCTTTCTCTGCCTGTAATTTTTCTAAGTCCGTGCTGTCTGTCGTGGTCTCTGGGGTCTGGTCTGGCGCAGGAGTTGAAGCACTGGCATCAGTCTCGGTACCACTCGCTTCAGAGGGCAAATTTAATGGTTCTTTAGGAGTGGGTTGCAGATCTAATTTGGGTCGGTCTTGTTGGGGGTCTGAACTCATAAAAGTTTGTCCTTAGGGGCAACGGGTGACAACGCAGGGGAAAGCGTCATTAATGAAGGGTGTTAGTCTTGGCGGGGGCAGCGCGCTTCGAGAACCTGCTGGAGGGTGCGGGGGTCAAAAATAATCGGTAAAAAATGAATGCTATTGATTTCTTTAAAGTAAAACAGGATGGGAACCCTTGTCCAAAAGATGCGCCAATTTTGCCATTCGCGATAGGGGAAACGCCGAATGCGATCGCCGCTGCGATAAACATCTAAATCCGTGGCGGTGAATTCTAGTCGCAGGGTTACTGCTTGAAAAAGTAAAAATAGACCAAATAAAGAGGCGATCGCCCCCACCCAAATTTGCCAGAGGGCCAGGGGAATCCCACTAATAATCAGCACCAGGGGAATGTTATAGCTAGGCCGTAATTCCACCGTTGGCGGCAGTTGATCGCTGAGCTGAGGTGACGGAGAAGCAGAAGTCATTGCTGTGGGGGTTTTAGGGTGAGCAGGGGGGAATTCCAATTTTAACGCCAAGCCTTTCCCCATTAAAGATTTTCTGATTTGAAGCACAAAAACAAAGAATTTGACGCGAAACCCAGAAAATTACCGGCCTTTCTGGAAAAAAACTCTTACGATAGGGAGATGCTTTTCTCAGATTCTCCCAATGTTTTCTAAGCTCTTCATCAAGAAGCCTATTTTTGCCCTGGTTTGTGGTGTGATCATTTTACTGGTCGGTCTCATTACGATTCCCAGCCTCCCAGTTGCCCAGTTTCCCCAAATTAGTCCCACCCAAATCAGCATCACCGCCAGCTACACCGGGGCCAGTGCTGAAGTGGTAGAGCAAACCGTTACCAATATCCTTGAAGCAGAACTCAACGGGATCGAAGGTCTCAGATATCTGTCCTCCACCAGTAGTAACGACGGTCTGAGCACCATTGTGGCCACCTTTGATGCGAGCCGTAATGAAGACCTGGCCGCCGTTGATATCCAAAACCGACTTGCCGCCGTCACCTCACAACTGCCCGCAGAAGTCCAGCGAAACGGAGTCAGGGTGGCGAAAAGCAGCAATAACATTGTCCTTGGGGTCGGTTTGTACTCCGAGGCGGGCGAATATGACGATGTCTTTCTCAGTAACTATGCCGATAATTATCTACTCGATGCCCTCCGCAAATTAGAGGGGGTCGGTAATGTCCAAATTTTTGGGGAACGTCGCTATGCGATGCGGGTCTGGCTTGATCCCAATCGTCTGGCGGCCCGTCGCCTCATCCCCCAGGACGTAGTCGCCGCAATCCAAGAACAAAATCGCCTGGTGGGGGCTGGACAGTTGGGCCAATCCCCTGCCCCCGCCGGACAACAGTATCAGTTTGACTTAGAAATTCAAGGGGGACGCCTGGGAACAGTGTCAGAGTTTGAAGAACTGGTTCTCAAGGTTGATGAGCAGGGTCAGATTATTAAACTGCGGGATGTGGGCCGCGTTGAGCTGGGAGCGGAGAGCTACAACACCACTGTCCGCTACCGGGGCAACCAGGCTGTCGGGATTGGGATCTTCCAGCGGCCGGGGAGTAATGCCCTGGATGTGGCAAATCGCGTCATTGCGGAGATGGAAGTCCTTTCGGAACAGTTTCCGCCTGGGTTGGATTATCGGATTGCTTTTAATACGACCGATTATGTGGCGGCATCGATGCGGGAAGTGGTGATCACCCTCATCACGGCGATCGCCTTAGTGATTTTTGTGATTTTCCTTTTTCTCCAAGATTGGCGCACAACCCTCGTGCCGACCTTGACGATTCCCATTGCGTTGATTGGGACGTTTATTTTCATTAAACTCTTCAATTTTTCGATTAACAGTCTGACCCTCTTTGGTTTGACCCTCGCGACGGGTCTAGTGGTCGATGATGCGATTGTGGTCGTCGAAGACATTGCCCGGCTCATCCACGAGAAAGGCATGGCCCCAAAACAGGCGGCGATCGCCGCGATGCAAGAGTTGACCGGAGCCGTTATTGCCACTTCCTTAGTCCTGATGGCTGTATTTATTCCGGTGGCTTTTTTCCCAGGGACGACGGGGGCTTTGTATCAGCAGTTTGCCCTCACCATTGCCTTCTCTATCGCGATTTCGACCTTTATTGCCCTGAGCTTAACGCCTTCCCTCGCTGGGGTTTTGTTGCGCGATCGCCCCGAACCCACCAGTGCTTTGGGAAAAGTCTTTAACCAATTCAATCGCTTTCAAAATTGGCTCCGTCGCCGCTACCAAAAAATTCTTTTCCAACTGACCCGCATGAAATATGCCGTGGTGAGTCTTTTTACTGTTCTGCTGGTGATAACCGCCTGGCTTTACCAAATTGTCCCCGGCGCCTTTGTGCCCGAAGAAGACCAGGGCTACATCATCACCCTTGTCCAGGCCCCCCAGGGGGTTTCAATGCAGTTCACTGATGCTGTGATGGCGCAGGTCGAAGCAGAACTCCTCAAAATCCCCGAAATTGACGGCACCTTTGCCATTAGTGGCTTTAGTTTTGGGGGCGGTAGTCAAGCCAATTCTGGTGTTATTTTTTGTCCCCTGAAACCTTGGTCAGAGCGGACTCGACCCGAACAAACAGCCCAAGGGATCATCAGTCGCCTATTTCCGACCTTTGCGCAAATTACTGAAGCCCGTGTCTTTCCTGTGAATCCGCCGCCGATTCAAGGTCTCAGTAACTTTGGTGGTTTCCAGTTCCAACTCCAAGACCGCAGTGGACGCGCTGCCATCCAGGATTTGGTGGGAGCCATGGGACAACTGCTAGGTGCTGCGAACCAAGACCCCGCCCTCCAAGGAGTATTTAGTACCTATGCCGCCAATAATCCCAAGTATGACCTTGAGATTAAACGGGATTTTGCAAAGGCGAAAAATATCAATATTGCCCAGGTCTATGGCACCTTACAAACGGCCTTTGGGTCTACCTATGTCAATGACTTTGATTTGGGTCAGGACAATTATCGGGTCTATGTTCAAATGGATGGCCTATTTCGGGATAATCCAGCGGATATTGGTCAGGTTTATACCCGCTCCGACACAGGCGAAATGGTTTCCCTAGGGCAGTTATTCACCGTCACACCCGGATCTGGGGCGCAAACCATTAACCACTACAATCTGTTGCGTTCCATTGAAATTAATGGGTCTGCGGCTCCGGGGGTCAGTTCTGGTGAAGCCTTACAAACGATGGAACGCATCGCCCAGCAAACGTTACCCCGCAGTTTTGGTTATGAGTGGGCGGGTACAGCCTTAGAGGAAATTGAGTCTGGTGGCCAAGCACCGATTATCTTTGGTTTAGGGCTGGTCTTTGTCTTTTTGGTTCTAGCTGCGCAATACGAAAATTTTTTGGATCCGGCGATTATTTTACTTTCGGTACCGTTAGCGATCTGTGGTGCTTTGACGGCATTGGTACTTAGGGGCTTCCCTAATGATGTGTATTGCCAGGTGGGGCTGGTGATGTTGATTGGTTTGGCGAGTAAAAATGCGATCTTGATTGTGGAATTTGCAAACCATTTACGTGGCGAAGGGCTATCGATTACCAAAGCCGCCATTGAGGCCGCCCGGGAACGACTCCGACCAATTTTGATGACAGCAATTTCAACCTTATCGGGGATCTTTCCCTTAACATTGGCAACGGGGGCCGGGGCCGCCAGTCGTCAGTCTTTGGGGACGACTGTCTTTGGGGGAATGCTAGTGGCGACTTTGTTGAGTTTGTTTGTGGTGCCGATTTTGTATATTTTGGTGACTTACCTGAGTGAATCTTTATTGGGTCACCGACTGTCAAAGGATGAGGTATAGGATTTTGCTCTGTAAGTTTGCAATGGTAAAACAAATGATCTGGACACAACGCGTTTGGCAAGGGTTGGGTACAGTGGCCTTGGCGATCGCCTTCACGACCGCTTGCACCGAGGTTCCCAATGGAGATAATCAGCCCCCGGTGATGAATGAACAGCCTCCCACTGAGAATAATCAGCCCCCAGACGGCGAAGATCCCACCGACAATAATCCAGATTCAAATCCTGGGGAAACAACGCCCCAGCCGACGGTTTATTGGCTTAAAGATGAAGGCGATCGCCTGGCTTTGGCTCCCGTCGAAGTGACCCCCACCGCAGAAACGCCCACAGGCCAACTCGAAAGCCTCTTTACCCAATTGCTCACAGAAACCCCAGGGGATGGCCTCAGTAGCACAATTCCCCCCGGTACCGAACTGTTAAGCCTGATTATCCAAGGGGATGGTATCGTGGTGAATCTGTCCGAAGAATTCCAGTTTGGCGGCGGCAGTGCCTCGATGATTGGTCGCGTTGCCCAGGTGCTCTATACGGCCACTAGCCTTGATCCCACCGCCGGAGTCTGGTTCCAAATCGAAGGGGAACCTTTGGAAGTGCTGGGGGGCGAGGGGCTAGAAATTGCCCAGCCCATGACCCGCGACATTTTCACAACGGACTTTGATCTTTAATTAGCCTCTCAATTAGCCCATTTCAAAGATGAGGCTGACCTTTTCGCCCCGGCCAAAATCGAGGCGATCGCCGTTTTGCAGCAGATGTTTTTCCTTGGGTTCCAACAAAACGCCATTGAGGTAAGTGCCGTTGGAACTCCCCACATCTAGGATGTAATACTCAAAACCATTATCACTCCACAAATTTGCGTGGAGCCGGGAAACAACATCGCTATTGGGCAACGGCGATAAATCAACTTCCGGCGGATATTGGGGATTCGGTTTGCCAATATGAACAATGGAAACTTTGGGGATCGCCAGCACCATATCCGTTTGCACATGGCGAAATTGGGGTTGGGGTAGCTGTAGGGTCGTCGCCCCGGCATCGGTGGGCACTGGCTCTGGTGGTGTGACCGTCCCAGGGAGTAAACCCATCTCTGTTTGTACGTCCTGGTAAGCCCGTTTAATCAGGTGGGTCGCCACCGTTTGAATGCCGGTATGGGTAAAGTAATTGGTGGTTTGATCCAAAAAAGCAGCCACTAAATCGAGATTGTCGTCGGCAAATTCAATAAATCGCCCCAACTGACTAAATACAGAACTACGGGACACACCGGTTTTCGCGATCCAGTTTTGCATCCAGCCCCGCACAGCCTCGAAATTTTCGCTTAAAAAGCCCAGCTTGGAAGCGGTATCTTCCCCTGGCAGAGCCGAACCAAGTACCGTATAACCGCTATTATTTTGCACTTCGGTTTGATCGACCTGGCCAATGATGCTGTGGACTTTTTCGAGGAAATCCGGCCCCAGGGGTAAAAGGCCATCAACACAAACAAGGGTTCCCATGCGCACCAGGGCGGCACCCCGATAGTTTTCTTGGAGGGCCTGGGCGAGAACCTGGGGGTTTGCCTGGGGGAGACCGTTTAGTTTGCAGTAGGCGATCGCCTCAACGGAAATTTTCAGCACGAGATCGATGGTTTGGCTGGTGTCGGCCTTGGGGGTCAATTTACTGAGAAAGCCCAAAAGACCAATTTTTTCGCCAATTTTGTCGGCGAGGGCGGCAGTCCCCAGGGCCGTGTCAGCTCGATCGACGGTTTGGTACAGAAACACCGCACTCTGGTAACCGTTTTTTGGGTCATCATAGAGGGCGATCGCCTTGTCTCGAATTCGTTGCAATACCTCTGGATTGGTCTCTTGGGTAATTTGGCGGATTGCATCGTCAAATCCCCGAAAATTTATCCATTCCCCTGGAAATAGGGTATCGAGAGCCGTCAAAACTTTTGTGGTGATGTTGTTTTCCGGCAGATTATCAACAAGGGTGACAATGGATTTGGCCATGACGCTCAGCTTCTCCAGGATGGCAGAGGGTTTTGTTGCCCATCGTAGCACCCTATTTGGCGACGGTTCACAGTCGTGAATAAAAGATTATTAAGGCGATCGCCCGTCTCTCATTCCAGTAATAATTTTTCGGCGATTTTTTGTTCTTGATTTCCACACTCAGGAGAGTTATCTGTTTCTAAACCTACCCCTAAAATATGAATTTCAAAATCTTTTCATCTATCATTGGAATCAGATAAAATTCGTTCTCCTGATTTCGTATTTTATCCCTTGAATAAATTTGCTTATTTTCTGACAGAGATAATTTTTCTAAAATCGTCAATAATACTTCCATAGCTAATAGACAGACATTATCTTGTGCGATAGATATCTCAATTTCATCTACAAAATGACCACCATGGAGTAAGTTATTTCTTACAGTAATAAACTGAGGTGAATCCCCCCAAGAGATAGAGTATTTAGATGAATTAATCTCTAAGTCATAGAGAAAAAAGGCAATTAACGTTGTGAGAGAAGGAGTATTTTTTGCTATTTTTGGATCGAAGTTCTCTAGTTTTATCTTATCGATATTTTTTCGGAAATTTCGAGGCTTACTTTTGAAATCTTCTGATTGTTTAAATTGAACTAATTTTTGATATCCATTCAAATTTCTAAACCAATAAGAATACAGGTATTCAAGGGATGAGCAAGCAGCCATCAACTTAAGCTCAGCAGGAGTATCATAAGTTGTGAGCTTTAAATGCTGTAAACTCCGGCTCAATTTACTATCAAGTGGAACACATTCAAGAATAGAAAGAATAAGAGCCTTGAAATTGATTAAAGTATTGGTTAATGAATATGAAATATTTCTCAGTCGTCTTGAATGTGATAATGGTATTAGAAAACCTTTACTTGAATAATCATCGGTGACAATCTCGTACTCGTAAAAAATTGGTATGACTTCATATCCAGCTCGAATACTTAAAAATGCAGAAATATCATCTGAAATTATCATGAATTCTTGTATGATTTCATCCAAAATCTCCCGTTTGAGAATAAGATTCATGGATTTATCTTTTCTTATTTCAAAGAAAGAAAAATCATACATGACCTTAGGGTTTTGCATAAGAAATATGCGACTATCTTTATGTAAGGAATATCTTTTTCCACAACGGAATTTATATCCTGTATGACTTTGGTTATATTCATCTTCATAGTCTTTAATATAACCGATGTCTCGATCATTAGGAATTCCTTTTAGCTCTTTTCCAAAAAATTGATCATCATATGAAATTGAGTCGTTTAAACAGGTTTTCAGTTGAACCAAAGGAGCATCAGCAAATATAGGGAACCTCGATTAATTGCTTTTTTGACGATTTTTTGAGCCTGAAACAACGAGGATACGTTGCCGATCTGGCGAAATTTTGAATTTTTCGAGGTTCCCTATAATTCCTGGAAAATCTTTTTTACGAATTTTTTGATTAGTGATTAAGTTAAAAGCTTGAAATTCTTCTGAACGTTCATAAAAAGGTGGTCGAGTTCTACCACGAATTACTAATTGCTCATTGCCAACGACAAGAAACTGAAAATTCTGTCCCAAAAATTTACTAGCAATTTCCAAACGCATATTTTCTTGTAAAGTATGCCAATAAATTCGAATATTAACTTCTGTTTGTTGCTGGAAAACTAAATTGATTGCAACGGAAACTTCTATTGATTGATCCGCAACTATAAATTTAGCTTGTCCATGATAATTCCAATCGCATGGAAATTCCGTGAAAATGGCCATAGATATCAACCCATTTTTTTAGATGTTTATATTTTATTCCCTAATCAAATAAGTCTGAATAACTACCTGTTCGCTCAAAAACAATTTGCTCTTGTTCAATTTTATAGATCAATAACCAATCAGGCTCAATATGACATTCTCGACGATTTTGATAATTGACAATCAATTTATGATTTCGATGCTTTGCCTCTAAAGTTTGACCTAAAATTAATACCCTAGCAACTTGCTTGAACTTTTCTAAATCTTTTCCCTCTTTTTGACTTTTTTAATGTCCTTTTCAAAACGCTTAGTATAAACAGCTTGATACATTTACTAAATTCCTAATTTACTAAACATATCCTCAACATCTTCACAAACGACTAAATCTTCGTCCCGATCTGTTGCCGCAAAAGTTGCTAGAGTCTCCTCATTACAATCATCAATCTGGAAAGGCAAACCATGATGCTTGGCAATCTGCTCATAAAACAAGGCGATCGCTTGATTAGCGGAAAGCCCTAAACTCGCCAAAATTTGCTCCACATCCTGCTGTAAATTCGGCTCAATATTGACCTCGACAGTAATCGGTTTATTCATCTGACCTATACCCAAAAGCGTATATTTATTTTAACGCGGTAATTTTGACATGAAAAAAGGTGGGACTAGCCCACCCCTATTGATTAATGAATCATTAGCTTTTAGCCATCAATCCCTTCAATACGGTCTTCAACTTCCTGATAAAGCTGTTGTAAACGCTCAAGGTTTTCATCGCTGGTCTCCCAGTACCCACGTCCATTCACTTCCAGTAACGTGCTGACCATCCGACGGAAGGAGTTGGGGTTCAAATCCATCAGACGCTTACACATTTCCTCGTCCTTAATGAAGGTTTCATTGGTATCTTCATAGACCCAGTTATCTACCGCATCAGCCGTTGCCGACCAACCCATCGTATTCACCAGACGCTTAGACAATTCCCGCACCCCTTCATAACCGTGGGAGAGCATGCCTTCGTACCATTTAGGATTAAGCAGTTTTGTCCGCGCATCAAGACGTACCGTTTCAGACAGTGTCCGTACCTGAGCGTTGGCAGTGGTGGTATCGGCAATGTAAGCAGAGGGTTTCTTACCATCATCCCGCAGAGAAGCAACGACCTTGGTCGGATCGGAGTCGAAATAGTGGGAAACGTCCGTCAAACTGATTTCCGAAGAATCCAGGTTTTGGAAAGTGACATCCGCTTTCTTTAGGGAAGATTCAAACACCTTACGGTTTTCGTCCATCACACCGGGATTATCGGAGTTGAAGGCGAAGGATTTCCGGTTCAGGTACATATCCTGGAGTTCTTTTTCCTCTTCCCAAGAGCTATTTTCAACGGCGAGGTTCACGTTGGAGGAGTAGGAACCAGATGCGTTGGAGAAAATACGGGTCGCGGCTTGGCGAATGTTAATCCCCATTTCCTCGGCTTGTTCTAGGGCGTGTTTGCGCACATAGTTCATTTCGAGGGGTTCGTTGGCTTCCGCTGCCATCTTGACCGCTTGATCCAAGAGGTTCATTTGGTTGATGAACAGGTCACGGAAGACGCCGGAACAGTTGACGACGACATCGATGCGGGGACGACCGAGTTCTTCGAGGGGAATTAATTCCAACTTGTTAACACGACCAAGGGCATCGGGAACGGGTCTTGCACCGACCATCCACATGATTTGCGCTAAGGATTCACCGTAGGTTTTGATGTTGTCGGTTCCCCAGAGGACGCAGGCGATCGTTTCGGGATATTCGCCGCCATTATCGAGCTTTTGCCGTTCAATCAGGCGATCCACCACAACTTTTGCGGATTGGACTGCCGCAAGGGTCGGGATTGATTGGGGGTCGAGGGCGTGAATATTTTTGCCTGTGGGGAGGACATTGGGGTTGCGGATCGGGTCGCCACCAGGGCCGGGAAGGACGTACTCACCTTCGAGGGCTTTGAGTAAACCGCCAAGTTCTTTGTCGGCACAAACCTGTTCGAGGCAGAATTCAAGGTAATCGAAGAGGGGTTTGAGGAGTTCCTGATCGACGTTTTTGTAACCTGCTTCGTGGAGAGCTTCGACCCAAGGGGCTTTTTTACCCATGTTGAAGAAGTTGAGCTTAGAAACCAGAGACACACGACCTTCGGCGTTGACTTGTTCCATCACGAGGGCACGGACGGCAGCACGGGTCGCTTCGGTGATGTCTTGAAGCAGGTTCACATCTTCGAGGATACCCTGATCGCTGTTGCGGTAGATTTCCTCCATGTTGCGCCCGATACTCTTGGCGATGATCGTGGGGAGGCTCCAAATACCTTCTTCTTCGCGGTCGAGGCTGGCAATGTTCACCAGGGTGGCGATCGCCTCTTCGGCGGTGGGAGGCTTACCGATAACGTGGAGACCACAGGGGAGCAGACGAGATTCAATCTCCATCAGCTTCCGGTAGACAATGCCCACCATGTTGTCCCGTTCATCCTGAGACATTTGGGCGGCATCTGTTTCGGGAATCTCGATATCCTTATCGAGGTTGCAGATCCGCGCTTGATCCATGATCGTATTCACAATCTGCACGCCCCGCGCCCCATCTTTGAGGGTTTGGTAGGAGCCGATCAATTCGCTGAGTTCTTTTAAGCCCTTGTACAGACCCGCATTTTCTGCCGGGGGAGTCAGGTAGGAAATGGTATTCGCATAACTGCGGCGTTTGGCGATCGTCGCTTCCGAAGGGTTATTGGCGGCGTAGTAATAGATGTTGGGAATATTACCGATCAGATTATCGGGGTAACAGTCGCCAGACATCCCCATTTGCTTACCAGGCATGAATTCGAGGGAGCCATGGGTACCGAAGTGCAGCACCGCATCTGCGCCCCAAACTCGCTCAAGGTAAGTGTAGTAGGCAGCAAAGCCATGGTGAGGACTAGCGGAACGGGAGAACAGCAAGCGCATCGGGTCGCCTTCATAACCAAAGGTCGGCTGTACACCAATAAACAGATTGCCGAAATGCTTCCCATAGATCAGCAGGTTTTGACCGTCGCTGTTGAGTTCACCGGGAGGCGTACCCCAATTTTCTTCCAGGCGTTTGGAATAGGGGGTCAGTTCTTCATATTCCGGCACACCCATGCGATAGGCGATGTTTAGCTCAGGGGAAGCATATTGCGCCTGGGCATCATGGATGATTAGCTCTAACAGCTCTTTGGGGGTTTCAGGGATATCTTGAATGTCGTAGCCGTTGTCCCGGAGACCCTTCATTACTTCATGGATCGAGCCAAAGACATCGAGGTAAGCGGCGGTGCCGATATTGCCTTTGTCGGGGGGGAAGCTAAAAATTGTAATGGCGAGTTTTTTCTCTAGCTTGGGCTTCTTCCGGAGGTTTGTCCATTTCAAAGCACGGGTGGCGATCGCCTCGACGCGATCTTGTAGCGTAATCGCCCGACCTGTGGCCCCGTCACGACCAGAGAGAATAATCGGCTCAATTGCTCCATCGAGTTCTGGAATTGCAATTTGGAGCGCCACTTGGATTGGGTGCAGACCGAGATCACTCTCTTCCCACTCCTCTGTGGTTTGGAAGACCAACGGCAGCGCCACCATGTAGGGACGGTTCAACCGCTTGAGAGAATCAATGGCTTTGGGGTGATCCTGACGCGCCGGGCCACCCACAAGGGCAAAACCAGTTAGGGAAACCACTGTATCCACCAGAGGTAATTTTTCGACCCCGGCGACCGTGTTATCCCAGAAAAATTCATCCACAGGCTTCGAGAAATCGAGACCCCCCGCAAAGATGGGGATCACCTTTGCGCCGCGATATTCCAACTCCTGGAGCATGGCGACGTAGTGGGCATCATCTCCGGTGACGAGGTGTGTCCGTTGCAGCACGAGGCCAATGCAAGGGGCGAGGGGATCCTTCAGTTCGTCACTAATATCGTCGCGGCCGTTGTACCACTGGAGATATTCCTTGGTGTCTTCAAACATTTGCGGGGCGAGGGGATGCCAAATGCCCATATCGGGGTAGACTACCGGCTCGGCATAATCGGCCTTATCGAGCTTCTCAGCCCCCTTGAGGATGTACTTGTCGGTCATCATCAACAGGAAGTTTTCCAAGTTATCGGGGGAACCACCCAACCAGTATTGGAAAGACAACATGAAGTTGCGGGCATCCTGGGCTTTTTCAACGGGCAAATATTTTAAAACCTTCGGCAATGTCCGGAGCAGCTTGAGCATGGCATCTTGGAAGGAAGCACCGGATTTTTCCTTCCGCTTTTTCATAAATTCGCCAATAGCACTCTTGGATTGTCCCAACTGTGCCATGGAAAAAGTGCCCATTTTGTTGAGGCGCATCACTTCCGGCATGGAAGGGAAAACAATCGCCGCATCAAGGTTATCCCGGTGGGGCGTCACAGCTTCAACCACCTTTTGGGCGAGGTCTTCGATGAAGATCAAGGAGGCAATAAATAAATTGGCTTGGGCGACTTCCCGTTTGAACTCTTCGTAGTTATCGGGGTCACGCAGTTCTTCAATCAGATAACCACTAATTTCAACCGCAATCTTTGGGTGGTTCGCGTTAATCGCTTTTACCGCAGCAGAGAGGGCACTCTGGTACTGGGACTCCAACACGACATAGACCACCTTCACTAACGTGCGATTATTGATGTCATCTGGTTTGATGTGGCGAATGGCGGACTTGACGTTAGTGAACATAAATGGTGAGTCTCCTTTACTTGGACAAGTAGATGGATATTAAAAATTTATAACTATTCCCCTGCTCATCATCACATTATATGGAGCAGAAGCTGCTGTTCTGATAGTGAGCAAGCTGAAGGCACTTAAAGAGTTTTAGCAAAAAATGCTGGTTGGCCTAGGAAAGGCTGGCCATTCTGACACAATTTGATAAACCAAACTTAATTTTTTGTCATATTCCTTGACATTTGTAGTGCCCATTGGAGAAAAGCTGATTTGTCGTCCACCTGGCGCATCGGGCCGCTTTACTTTCAGGGGGCACCGTGGGATATTCAGGGCATTGTGCTGTTTTTCGTTCAAGTCTTGGAGCGACGGAAAAATGTTGTTTGAGCCTTATTTTTGGTTGCATGTTGCGGGCTTGGCTTTGCTGCCTTTGATCTGGTCTTTGTTGGCGATCGCCTTGGCGATTGGCATCCCGTTTCCCGTGGCCAATATTGAATTGGGCTTAATTGTGCTCCTGGGGGGAGTTCCGGTGTGGCTCCTGCAAATCCTGCGGCCTTGGCAACCCTTCAGTCTCTTTGTGTTTCAAATTCCGCCAGAACGCCTTGATGAACGGCAACGGCAAATTTTACGGCTCGTGCAGGGAACCCGGCAGCCAATTTTAAATGTGCTGGGGGCGATCGCCATGGTGATTTTGTTGTGGCAAGTAGCTCACTATGCGCCCCTTGCGGTGGGACTGACAGCGGGTCTCCCCCAATGGCATATTTTGGGCTTATTCGCCGCAATCCTGATGTTCTTCTTGGGAAATATTCTGTTACAAATTCCCTTGACCCTTTTGCCGACACTCTTTATTTCTGAAACAACGGCCCAGGCCATTGATCCCCACCCCACCGTGAGTATCCGGCGCGATTTTGCCTGTTGGGGCTTACCGTTGGGGCAACTGTTTCCCCCGAAACGTGCCTAGGGCGATCGCTACATTCTTTTGAGAATATTCAACAATCTTTAACGTTCCTCTGGGGCGAGAGTTCTCACGGTAATCACCTGGGGAGGCGTTGCGTCGGGGGGATAAAAAAAGTCAATTTCGGCGGTGCGACTTGTGCCAGGGGGAATTTCCAGGGTGGCAAGGGGTTCTGAGCGTTGGCCCCGATGTTGTACTAGGTGGACATAGCGGGTAATCTGGCGTCGATATTCGTTGGGATAGTTGATGCGGACAGTGCCTCGATAGAAAACACGGTTGGGGGGCGATTCAAAAAAGGAAAGGCGATCGCTATGGAGATCATCTTTAATCGGCGTTTGAAACGTTAGCGACGTCCACTGATATTCATCGCTCGTATTTTCAAGGGGGAAAGTCAGTTTGTAATGCACTAAATAGTTACCATGGCCCTGGAGCGCGGTATCAGGATAACGGGTGAGCATGGGGGCGCTTTGGACTTGGTCGGTGCCAAAGGTGCCAGTGCTGGTGGTGCTAATGGGGAAAGAAATCGCTTCGCCGGGGGCGGGGATTGCTAAACTCTCTGCGTCTGGATCGGTGACGGTGGCTTCCCACTGACTACCGACGGAAATACCTGCAACCCGGCCATAAATGATGCGACCAGGATCTTTACTGGGCACTGGGGGCAGATCCCGGGGTTCGACGAGTTGGCCTTGGGTGAGGAGCGATCGCCATTCATTGAGGCTGGGGGGACGAGAGCGGACAGCTTTTCCTTCGACAATACTGCCATTATTGCTAATACTGCTGGTGGCAATTTCTTCACGGACTTCATATTTCGCTAAATTTGCCAAGTAAACACTACCATCCGTTTCTACTTGTAAGTAGGTAGAGCGAGCACCGCTAACCGGGATGGGGAGATTCGCCAAAACCACGGTGCTGTAGGGGGGAATGCGTAGAATCTCTGGGAATTGCGTTTGGCTTTTGCCCCGGAGGGTATCGCTCACCAGTCGGGAGCCAGGGCCGGAATAGACATGACCCTGGGGATCTTCAACGAAGGGTAATAGCTCGCGGAAGGGGGCATCTTTACTATTGAGGTAACTAATGCCTTGGAGAATTTTGAGGGTGCGGGGGCTTCCGGTTGGATTGTTAACCAACAAGCCTTGGTACAGGGTGCGCTGCTCCGTGGCAGGACGGGAAATGTGGTGGGTAAAAATATCAAAGCGTCCTTCAAGGGGGGTTTCGAGGTGGGCGATCGCCTGGCTTTTTCCTGCCTTTGGGAAGGTCGATAATAGAATGCCTTCCTGGGCAATGACTTCAGGGCTGTTGCTGTTAAAGACCGGAATTTCATTGAGACTCCCCGGCAAAGGGCGCACCTCTTGGGGTTCCGTCACGATGGCCGCCGGCGATCGCCCCACAGAAGACCCCTGATCTTCCCCTGGTTGTGGTACTTGGTGGGGGAGTAACTCTTCCTTCGACCTGTTCTCTTGGGCCACCAATAAAGGGGCAGATTCCTGGGCAATGAGCAAAGAAGCAAACAGGTCAAACATGGACTCTATCAAAAAAAGTAAATTTAGAATAAACCAAAGTGCAGTGGCACTGAATCATTATCGCGGCTCTAAGTTCCCGACGCGCGGTGATCAATCAGTGGTCAAGGGGCACAATTTCAGACAAAACCGTAACTTCTTTGGCATGATGGGCTAGGGATTTTAATTGCTAAATAGTTGCTAAAACTCTCCACTTTAATCAGACTAGACCACAATGTTGAGAATTTTAAGGGTATTTTCACTATTAGATCGCTACATTATGGCGCAACTTGTGGGGCCTTTCCTGTTTGGGTTAGGAATTTTCACGAGTTTGGGCCTCACCATCGGCGTTCTCTTTGAGGTAATGCGCAACGTGGTCGCCAATGAAATCACCTGGGCGATCGCCTTCCAAATTCTCGCTCTCCGTCTCCCAGAATTTCTCGTCCTCGGCCTCCCCATGGCAACCCTACTGGGCACCCTCACCGCCTACAGCAGCCTATCTTCCTTTAGTGAAATTATCGCCTTACGGAGCGTTGGTTTGCCCCCCTTGCGGCTGATGTTGCCCGGTCTTCTCTTGGGGTTACTGATTACGGGTATCACCTTTGGCCTCAACGATTGGATTGTCCCCCAGACCACGAAACAAGCCAGCACCATTGCCAACATTGCTCAGGGCGAAGCAACCATTGACTACCAAGAAAAAAATATCATCTACCCCGAATATCAACGGGTAAAAACGGCCACTGGTAACCGCGAAATCCTCAAAACCCTCTTTTATGCCGAGACCTTCGATGGCACCCAAATGAACAACCTCACCATCCTCGATCGAGCTGCCGTCGATACCCAAAGAATTATCACGGCCGCCGCCGCCCAGTGGAATGCCAATGAACAGGGTTGGCTGGTGCAGGATGGCAGTATTTATCAAATTGGGGCCAATGGTTCCTTTAGTGACATCGAGCAGTTTGAAACTAACTTTTTAAATCTGTCTGATGCCCCTTTGATCCTCGCCACCCGCTGTCAACGCCCCAATGAAATGACCCTCCAAGTCATTGATGTTTGTTTAGAGAGCCTCAAGTTAAGTCGTAATGAAAGGCGGATCCGGACGCTCCAGGTGAGAAAACAAGAAAAATTTTCCGTCCCCTTCGTCTGTATTGTTTTTGCGATGGTCGGCTCGGCCATTGGCCTGCGCCCGCAAAACTCAAGCCGAGCGACCAGTGTTGGCCTATCGGTGGCCATCGTTTTTGCCTACTATCTCATTTCTGTGATTTCCAGTTCCATGGGCGTCTGGGGAACGATTACGCCGTTTATGGGGACGTGGTTTCCCAATCTCCTGGGGTTAGTGGCCGCAGGGACAATTCTCTGGCGGACAGGCTAGGCAATATTGTCACAAACAAAAAAGAGGTAGGGGATAAACCTACCTCCAAAACGTTTTACTGAAAAGAATCAGTCTATGACCAGACCCAAGGTTTTAACCTAGTACTGTCTCAGCGGTTTTAACAACGTTGTCCACGGTGAAACCAAATTTCTCCATGACCACACCACCAGGAGCGGAAGCACCGTAGGTGTCAATGCCGATGACAGCGCCTTCAAAGCCAACGTACTTGTACCAGCTCATGGTGGCACCAGCCTCCACGGCAACCCGTTTGGTTACAGCTTTCGGTAGGACGGACTCTTGGTAAGCGGCATCTTGCTCTTCAAAGCGTTCCACACAGGGCATGGAAACAACACGGACATTTTTTCCGTTTGCCCGGAGTGCTTTTGCTGCTTCGACACAAAGCTGCACTTCACTCCCTGTACCAATCAAAATCAGATCAGGGGTGCCTTCGCTATCGGAAAGGATGTAGCCACCTTTTTCCGCATTTTCGATGGAACTGCCTTCGAGGTTGGGGAGGCCTTGGCGGGTGAGGGCTAAGAGGGTCGGCGTTGTCGCACTTTCCACAGCAACTTTATAGGCACCAGAGGTTTCGTTGGTATCTGCCGGACGATAAACATAGAGGTTCGGCATCGCCCGCAGAGAAGCAACATGCTCGATCGGTTGGTGGGTGGGGCCGTCTTCTCCAAGGGCAATGGAGTCGTGGGTCATTACCCAAATGACCCGTGCTTCGGACAAGGCCGATAAACGGATGGAATTCCGCATGTAGTCGGAGAACACAAGGAAAGTGGCTCCGTAGGGGATTAAACCTGTACCGTGGAGGGCGATGCCATTACAGATCGCGCCCATGGCGTGTTCCCGGACGCCGAAGTGGACGTTGCGGTTTTCGTAGGCACCTTTTTGGAAATCGCCAGAAACGTGGATTTCTGTCAGGTTAGAGTGAGTCAAGTCCGCAGAACCACCGATCAATTCTGGCAATACCGGGGCGATCGCATTCAGGGTTACTTCGGAGTGCTTACGGGTCGCAAGACCTTTATCGGCGGGCGTTGCGGTGGGTAAAGCGTCAGCCCAGTTTGCGGGGGGCTTCCCAGAAAGAATCCGCTCTAATTCTGCAGCCTCCTCGGCATATTTTGTTTTGTAAGTGGCCCATACTTGGTTCCACTCTGCTTCGGCGCTGGCACCCCGTTCAACGGCTTTCCGGAAATGGTTGAGGGCATCTTCAGGCACTTCAAAAGGCCCATAGTTCCATTCGAGGGATTTACGGGTCAGTTCAATTTCGTCGGCACCAAGGGCTGCCCCGTGTACACCAGCAGTATCTGCTTTGTTGGGGGAACCGTAACCAATAGTCGTTGTGATTTTGATCAAAGAGGGCTTGTCAGTCACTGCCTTAGCCGCTTCAATGGCTTTGGCGATCGCCTCAATGTCATTGTTGCCATCTTCGACATGGAGCACGTGCCAACCGTAGGACTCATAACGCTTACACACATCTTCAGTGAAAGCAATGTCTGTGGAGCCGTCGATGGAAATATGGTTGTCGTCGTAGAGGGCAATTAATTTGCCAAGACCCCAGTGACCCGCAATGGATGCCGCTTCCCCGGAGATTCCTTCCATGTTGCAACCATCACCCATGATCACATAGGTGTAATGGTCAAAAATTTTGGCATCGGGCTTATTGTAGCGGGCTGCGAGGTGCGCTTCCGCGAGGGCAAGGCCGACGGCATTGGCGATCCCTTGGCCGAGGGGGCCAGTCGTAACTTCTACACCAGGGGTCTCGAAGTTCTCAGGGTGACCAGGGGTCTTCGATTTCCATTGACGAAATTGCTTGATGTCTTCGAGGGAAACACTGTCATAGCCAGCCAAGTACATCAAGGCATACTGCAGCATCGAACCGTGACCCGCTGACAAAACAAAGCGATCGCGGTTAACCCATTTCGGATTTTTGGGGTTGAACCGCATAAATTTGTCCCAGAGGGTGTAGGCCATGGGAGCGGCGCCCATCGGTAAACCGGGGTGACCAGATTTTGCCTTCTCGACGCCATCAATTGCTAAAAAGCGAATTGCATTAATACAAAGCTGATCTATAGATTGGGTTGCAACGGTCATAGTGAAAATTTCTGACAGTAAACGACAAATAAAGAAAAACTATAGGGAGTTGTTAGACCATCAAGAAGCGCAAATTGCCCTCCTCAAAATCCCCCCCATCATCCCACTGTTAGGATCACTGGGCAAGAATGATTCTGTCAAATCGCTAACATTTACTCGGACTAAATTTATTCCGGGCGATATTTCTTAAACGCAAGGGTAACGTTATGGCCGCCAAATCCAAAAGAGTTAGAAAGGGCAACTTCAACTGGGTGTTCACGGCTTTCGTTGGGAACGTAATCTAAATCGCAACCTTCCTGGGGATTTTCGAGGTTGATCGTCGGCGGAACGCGATCATTGGCGATCGCCATCACTGTGGCCACCGCCTCAATGCCCCCAGAGCCACCCAAAAGGTGACCGGTCATAGATTTTGTCGAACTCACTAAAATTTTGTAAGCCTGGTCACCGAGGGCTTTTTTAATGGCTTTCGTTTCTGTGATGTCATTGGCTGGAGTGCTGGTGCCGTGGGCATTTACGTAGTTCACTTGGTTCGGAGCCAAGCCGCCATCCTTGAGCGCCAATTCAATCGCCCGGGTTGCCCCAGCGCCGTCGGGGGTCGGTGCCGTCATGTGGTAAGCATCGCAGGTCATGCCATAACCAACGATTTCCCCGTAGATTTTTGCCCCCCGTGCCAGGGCATGCTCTAGCTCTTCCAGGATTAAAATGCCAGCCCCTTCACCCATCACAAAGCCATCGCGATCTTGATCAAAGGGACGACAAGCGTGTTTCGGATCATCATTACGGGTCGATAACGCCCGGGCCGAGGCAAATCCCGCAAAACTGAGGGGGGTTACAGCTGCCTCGGTGCCCCCAGAAATCATCGCTTTCGCGTAACCCTGTTGGACGAGTCGGAAAGCTTCCCCAACCGCATTGGAACCTGCGGCACAGGCCGTCACAGTACAGCTGTTGGGGCCTTGGGCACCGGTATGGATCGCCGTCAATCCCGCCGCCATATTGGCAATCATCATCGGAATCATGAAAGGGCTACAGCGGCTGGGGCCTTTCTCCAGGTAAATTTCCTGCTGGTCTTCCATCACCTTAATCCCGCCGACGCCAGTGCCGATCATTACGCCAATATCAGGGGCATTGTCAGCATTGATCTCTAGGCCAGCATCGGCGAGGGCTTGTTTACTGGCAGCCACGGCAAACTGGGAGAACCGATCCATGCGTTTCGCTTCTTTTTTCGGGATGAATGCGAGGGGATCAAAGCCTTTTACTTCACCTGCAATGCGACAGGCATGTTGGGAAGCGTCAAATGCGGTCACGAGGTCAATGCCATTGCGACCGGTCATGAGTCCTTCCCAATACTCCTCTAGGGTATTACCAATCGGGGTGATCGCACCTAAACCGGTGATTACAACGCGATACGGAGATGAGTGTGCCATGGCTGATTTGAGTGGTTTTGCAGTGGGAAAAAAGGCTTGTGCATCCAAAGGAAGCGACAATCAATCATAAAAACTAGCGAGAAAGCCGCGATAACTTTTGGAAGTTCGCAGCTCTGGAAGTTGAGGTTAAACTGACTAGACTAAATGGCTTAGTTGGCGCCAGTTTTTTCAGCGATGATGTTAACTGCTTCTCCCACCGTAGTGATTTTTTCAGCAACATCGTCGGGAATATCGATATCAAATTCTTCTTCGAAGGCCATGACCAGCTCGACTGTGTCGAGGGAGTCTGCATCAAGGTCACTGATGAAGTTTGATTCGGGGCTTACGGAGTCAGCATCGACATCCAGCTGATCAACGATAATATTTTTAATTTTGTCAAAAATTTCCTGGTTCATTGATGATTCCTAAAAATCTACCTGAGCGGTTCCCATACTTTGTTAAAGAATATGAGCGCTCATAAATTTAGCATTTTGTTGTGCTGACTAAAAATAGACTTATTAAATTAACATAAGCTGGAGTTTATTGTATCGGATGCTGGTTCCCTTCCGAGGCGATCGCCGCAAAAATAATTTTTTAGAGATGATTGTCAGGGAGGAAGGCAAGTGGATAAACTGATTGGGGTATTTCAGAGAATATATAAAGCATGTCAGCCATCCGCACGCTACACCAACAACTCATTTCAAAGGAACGTTCTGCTGTCGAAATTTTGACGGAAACGTTTGCCCATATCGAAGCGGTGGAACCCAAGGTTAAAGCGTTTTTGACCCTGACTAAGGAGCAGGCCTTGGCCCAGGCGGCACAAGTGGATGCAAAAATTGCAGCGGGGGAAACCATTGGCCTCCTAGAAGGCATTCCCATTGCGATTAAGGATAATCTCTGTACAAAAGGCATTCAGACGACCTGTGCTTCGCGCATCCTCGAAGGCTTTGTGCCGACCTACGAATCGACAGTCACCCAGAAGTTGCAGGAAGCTGGAGCGATCATGGTGGGCAAAACCAATTTGGATGAGTTTGCCATGGGGAGTTCGACGGAAAATTCTGGCTATCAAGTGACGGGCAACCCTTGGGATATAACGCGGGTACCGGGGGGATCCTCTGGGGGGTCAGCGGCGGCAGTGGCAGCGGGAGAAGCGCCGATCGCCCTGGGTTCAGATACTGGTGGCTCGATTCGACAACCGGCGTCTCTATGCGGGGTTGTGGGCCTTAAACCGACCTATGGTCTGGTGTCTCGTTTTGGCTTGGTGGCCTATGCGTCTTCTCTGGATCAAATTGGCCCCTTTGCGCGGACAGTAGAGGATACAGCGATTCTGTTAGAGGCGATCGCCGGCCACGATCCCAAAGATTCCACCAGTTTAGATGTGGATATTCCCCAATATAGTCAGTTACTCCAGCCGGAACTCCCCAAGGATAAGCCCCTGAAAATTGGCATCATCCAAGAAACTTTTGGGGAAGGGCTCGATCCAGAAGTGGCTGAAGCGGTTCAAAAGGCGATCGCCCAACTCCAAGAGCTTGGTGCCGAAGTCGAAACCATTTCCTGTCCCCGCTTCCGTTACGGCTTACCCGCCTACTACATCATTGCCCCGTCCGAAGCCTCTGCAAATTTGGCCCGTTACGATGCCGTCAAATATGGCACCCGTAATGCTGCAGCTGACAACCTTGTTGATATGTACACCCAAACCCGGGCCGCTGGTTTTGGCCCCGAGGTAAAGCGCCGGATTATGCTCGGCACCTATACCCTCTCCGCTGGTTACTATGATGCCTACTACCTCAAAGCCCAGAAAGTACGCACTTTAATTAAAGAAGACTTCGATCAAGCCTTTGCCAAAGTGGATGTGCTCATTTGTCCCACTTCCCCCAGCACCGCTTTTAAAGCTGGCGAAAAAACCGACGATCCCCTCAGCATGTATCTTTCTGACTTGATGACTATTCCCGTCAATTTGGCCGGTCTGCCGGCTCTGAGTCTGCCCTGTGGTTTTGATGCCCAGGGACTCCCCATCGGGATGCAACTGATCGGCAATGTTCTTCGAGAGGATCTCTTACTTCAGGTGGCCCATGTCTATGAACAGGCAACAGCTTGGCACCAGAAAGAACCCAAACTCTAAAAAGCCTTTACACAAAACAAATTTAACAAATTCAACTTATCAGTCCCCCTCAATCACTTCAGGGGGATTTTTTTATGCCATACATAAATGCCCTACCAGAGCCTTAATCATCAAGATCTCAAGATCAAAAAAAAGCGAACAGGTAATCTGTCCGCTAATCAATCAACTAAACATAAATTGAAGCTATACCTATTTAGCAATAGGCAAGTTGATATAAATTACTTAACGCTTGCTTTTGCACCAGCATCTTCAAGCTGCTTCTTGATGGCTTCAGCATCTTCTTTGCCAGTACCTTCTTTGATAGGCTTGGGCGCAGATTCAACCATTTCTTTGGCTTCCTTAAGACCGAGGCCAGTGATGCCACGAACAACCTTAAGAACAGCGATTTTCTTGTCAGCGGGAACTTCATCGAGAATAACGTCAAATTCAGTCTTCTCTTCAACTTCCTCAGCAGCAGCAGCACCAGGGGCAGCCATTACCATGCCACCAACGGGAGCAGCAGCGCTAACGCCAAAGGTTTCTTCGATTTGCTTAACTAATTCAGCTGCTTCAAGCAGGGTTAGAGATTGCAACTTCTCCAAAATTTCATCGGTAGTAGCAGACATTTAATCTATCTCCTTAGTGAATAAAAATTACGTTTAGAACAACGAGAAAATTAAGCCGCCATGATATAGATCACGCGACGTTGAGGGTTAGGCTGCTTCTTTTTCGGAAACAGCTTTGATGGCTCTGGCCAAAGAACCCGGTACTTCGTTGATGCCGATGGCGATTTTTGCAGTAACTGCATTGATCGCACCTGCAATCTGACCGTAAAGTTGGTCTTTGGTGGGCAGATCACCGAGGGCTTCGATTTGGTCACTGGTTAAAGCTTGACCTTCCATAACGCCGCCACGAAGTTCGGTTTTCTTCGTTGCTTTGCGGAATTCTTTGTAAGCTTTAACGGCGGAAGCAACATCTTCTCCAGCAATTAAAAATGCGGAGGAATCTTTTAAAAGAGATTGCACGGGTTGCCACGTTTCGTCACCATCAACGGCAATATGCATCAGCGTGTTTTTCGCAATTTTGCAATATGCCCCGGCAGGACGAAGGCGGTTACGTAAATCAGTGATTTCCGCAACGGTTAAACCCTTGTAATCAATCACAAAAGTAAGTTGTGCATCCTTGAGCAGATCCTTGATCTCAGCAACCAATTCTTGCTTATCTGCTAGCGATTTTCCCATTCTGTTCTCACCTCCTTTTTGGGGAAAGGTTATTAAAGTAGGGACAAAAAAATAGACCCCAGCGACAATGCCAGGGTCACGCTCTTCTTCCAAGCAAACTTGGAAAAAAACTTGTTTAGTCTTGTAGCGTTTTACCTCGGCAGGATATTAAGCGATCGCCCCTGCTGTCTCTGGCATGAATACAAATCTATTTAATTGTTTTGCCTAAGAGGGCCTAGGCTTTTTCTTCAATGGAAAGATCCCGGAGGGCGTTGATATCCACCTGGATCGAAGGTCCCATGGAAGCAGACACATAAATGCTCCGCCAGTAACGACCTTTGGCCCCAGAAGGACGATTCCGGTCGATGGTTTCCTGAAGAGCCTTTAAGTTTACCAGAAGATCTTCCGCAGCGAAAGAGGATTTACCAAAAAGCACGTGGACAATCCCTGCACGGTCAGCCCGGAACTCTTGTTTACCAGCCTTAAATGCGGCGATCGCCGTGGCGACATCCGTAGTCACAGTGCCACCTTTAGGTGAAGGCATCAAACCACGGGGGCCAAGCTGACGACCCAAACGAGCCACCTTCGGCATCATATCCGGCGTTGCGATCAAGACTTCAAAGTCCATCATGCCCTTCTGGATATCTTCGATGAGTTCTTCAGAACCAACGAGGTCTGCACCGGACTCCTCTGCAACCTTTACCTGTTCACCGCTAGTAATGACGGCGACCCGCACAGACTGGCCAGTACCTTTCGGAAAAGCAACAGTCGTTCTCAACTGCTGATCCGTGTACTTCGGATCAATCCCTAAACGAATGTGGGCCTCAGCCGTTTCATCAAACTTAGCTGTGGCAGTTTCTTTCAAAAGGGTCAAAGCTTCTAGAGGCTCATAGGCTCTATCTTCAACCTTTTCAAGCGCCTCACGAAGCCGACGAGATAATTTTTTTGCCATACTTACTCCTTGGGTACATAACGAGACACACGCCTCTCCCCAAACATAAAGATTAAAAACTTAACTGTTGTATCCAGTTTCCAAGCAGTTACTAATCCGTAACTGTAATGCCCATATTCCGCGCTGTACCGGCAACAATGTTCATTGCTGCTTCGATATCGTTCGCATTCAAATCAGGCATTTTAGTTTGGGCGATTTCCTGGAGTTGTGCCCGGGAGATAGAACCCGCCTTCTGCTTATTAGGCTGGGCAGAACCTTTCTCAACCCCGGCTGCCTTACGAATCAAGACAGAAGCGGGGGGCGTTTTCAGGATAAAGGTGAAACTCCGGTCTTCATATACCGAAATTTCTACCGGAATAATCATGCCTGCCTGGTCAGAAGTCTTTGCGTTGTACTCCTTACAGAAGGCCATGATGTTGACCCCATGTTGACCCAGGGCTGGCCCAACAGGAGGTGCAGGGTTGGCCTTACCCGCAGGCAAGGCTAATTTAATTACCGTAACAACTTTTTTTGCCATCGCTAGCTCTGTTTTTCCACTTGAGTAAATTCAAGTTCTACTGGCGTATCTCGACCAAAGATCGACAATAGAGCTTTCAGTTTGCTGCGCTCAGGGCTGACTTCAATGATCTCGCCTTCAAAATCCTTAAAAGGACCAGAAAGCACAAGAATTTTGTCGCCAATGGCCATATCGACTTTAACAGTCGGTTCAACAACCTGAGCTTGTTTAAAGATGCGCTCTACTTCAGACTTACTGAGAGGCACGGGTTTGACATGGCCCCGTCCCCGACCGTAGCTACGCTTCTGTTCGGCCCCAACAAAATTAATCACATGGGGCGTATTTTTGATAACCTGCCAAGCTTCATCATCTAGGGTCATCTGAATCAAGACATAACCAGGAAAAACCTTTTCTTCTCCATGTTGCCGACTGCCATCCTTACGGATTTTGACGGTTGGGGTTTGGGGAATCTGAACCTGAAAGATCCGATCCGCCACATCGAGAGTATGAATCCGTTGTTCAAGGTTTGCTTTGACTCTTTGTTCGCACCCAGATGCAACTTGGACGGCATACCAACGCGGTTTGGGTCCAGCTTGCGTTCCTGTGTATTCTTCTGAATGTTCCATAGAAAGTTAAAGAGTCTTTTAAAATACAGCACCTGAAACGAAAATGAAGAGATTGTCCACGACGTAGATAACAGTCGCAACAAGAATCACCATCAAAATGACAGCGGCAGATTCACTAATGAGCTGCTGGCGAGAGGGCCAAACAACCTTAGCTAGTTCTTCTTTTGTTTCATTGGCGTATTTCGTAACATCGAAACCTTCGGGCTTATTGGCTTCAGTCTCGACGGTCTTCTTTGTTTTGGCCACAATCAGAAACTCCTCCCAGAGCCACTGCAATACTTCAACTAAAGTTTAATGTAAATTGAAACGCGCCCTGGAGGACTCGAACCCCCGACATCAGGTTTTGGAGACCTGCGTTCTACCAACTGAACTAAGGACGCTTGGGTACTTGCTCTTAACAAGCCTTAGCAATCTTAGCACAGGTGGCAGGCTTTGTGCAAAACATTTTGAGCGAATCAAATGGATTACAAAAAGCCTAGATCGGGCGATCGAAACGTTGCTTGATCCGAGTTGCCTTACCAACGCGATCGCGCAAGTAATACAGTTTAGCCCGGCGGACTTTACCACGACGGATAACTTTGATGTTATCAACGAGGGGAGAGTGCAACAGGAAGACCCGTTCAACACCAATCCCTTGGAAGATTTTACGCACAGTGATGGTTTCGTTAATCCCACCATTGCGCATGGCAATAACGGTACCTTCGTAGGGCTGAACCCGTTCTTTGGTACCTTCCTTGATTTTGACTCCGACTCGAACGGTGTCGCCCACGTGGATGGTCGGGAGATCATCCTTGAGCTGTTCCGCTTCGATGGAGCGAATGATTGCTTCAGCGTTCATGGTTTTTCAAAAAACTCACAATTTATCAGTATATGTACAATACAACTTAAAGTCAAAGTAAAACCTAATTTCTAAAACTTGCTAGCTTCAAAGAAAAAAGTGAGCCGAAATTGACTCACTTTCAATACTAATTTTTTGCTCCCAGAAGCAATATGTGTGAGGAATTAGACTTGGTTTCTTTCAGTCTTAGAAGCTAAAGGTAGTACGTACAGAACCCACGACAACGGTGTCATTATCGTCATTTTGGTTGGGGTTGAACACGACATAAGCACCCGGAGTAATGGTGATGTTGTCGTTGAGCTTGTAACGGTACTGAAGTTCAGCGAGATAGGTTGTATCGTCACAAGAGCTTCCATCACAAATGCTGGAGTTCTCGACACCAGTTAATTTAGGAGCTTGACCAAAGATGAAACCAAGAACGTTCCCGTCGCCACCAACATCAAGTAAAGCAGCATTAACGGCCCAGTTCCAAATATCTGCGCTGCGATTATCGCCAGAAAGCTCTACATCAGCAGAAGTATAGCCTACCCAACCAGCTAAATTGAGTTTGTTACTTACCATCCAGCTGGCTTGTAAACCAAAGTTGTCAGAGGTCATAGGCACAGAGTTCATGAATGGTCTTTTTGCCCAATCACTCCCAGTACTACCGCTAAGATTGATATCACCAGATTTCTGATAGCGGTTAGCATAAACAGCAGACAACATGATGCGATCAGAAGGGGCAAAATCAAGCTGAGCTGCGGCAGTGTAGCTACCATTGAATAGACCATTCTTTTCGGCGGGATTGTTTACGTCACCATCACCAGCTAGGTAAGCTGCAGAAACTGTGAACTTATCACCGAGGTTAAAATTAAAACCTGCACCTGCACCATCGGGGCCACGGTAGATGGGGTTAAAGCGGCCAAAGCGAGAAAGAGCACCGGAGCCACTGCTATCAAAGTAAGGATTGGTGACATCGAACATATCATCAAGCCCTAAACCTACGGCACCAACATAGGCACGGACATTGTCCCCAACAGGAAAGCGATAGAACAACTTGCCAATTTCGACGTCGTTGCCATCTTCACCAGTGAAAGTATCAAAGCCAAGACGAGCAGTCTCTACACCAGTGGCATCGTCAAAAGCTGTAATATTACCGGCTTCAAGGCGAGTACGAAGACGGTCTCTGCCAGTAAAGCTGGTGTCAAGATTTAAACGAACGCGATCGCTGAAAGTAACTTGATCATCAATATCATCTTCACCAAAAGCAGCACCAATGTTGAAGATTACTTCCCCATTAAGTTTGGTGGTGGTAGAGAATTGGTTGTCTTCGAGGAATTCAACGCGGCCTTCAAGGTCATCAACACGAGCACCGAGAGTCGCAAGTTCGGCCTCAAATTCGTTCACGAGACGACGGAGTGCAGCGAGATCTTCAGCGGTGACTTCGCCAGTACCACTTTGAATCATCCGCTCGATCTGCTGTAAACAAGCGTTTAGACCAGCAGCAAATTCATAACGGCTGAGGGGACGGCTACCACGGAAAGTGCCATCGGGATAACCAACGATACAGTTGTAGTTTTCGACTAGGTTACGCAGTGCGTCAAAGGCCCAGTCAGAAGGAGAAACATCGCTGAGTTGGAAAACGCTATTAACCTGAGCTATGTCGTCTTGGCTATAGCTGTTGATTTGATCGAGAAGTTCAGTGTTTGCTTGGGCAGTGCCGGAAAAAGCTACGGTTGCACCTAGGGCAACGGAAGCACCACTGAGAAAAGTTCTCACTGTTTTAGACATATTCGGTTGAACCTCACACCTGAGATATTTTTTGACTTTGAGCTTGGGCATTTATGTTATTGATAAGCATGTTTTATTACTGCAAATCATTTTCAAAACGCCGCTTAGCAGTATAGCACCAGAAATTCACAACTTTCAATATCTGTAAAGTTGGATACGGGCTAGTTTATGGTTTGATGCACCTCTAGTGAACCAAAGGAGGATTAATATCGCCTTGATGTTGGATTAATGGCAGGTTAAAGATTCAAAATGGACGGACGGTGGTGTGTTGGAAATGTGACGAAAAAGTTGACATAAACACAAAAGCGGTTAAGAAAATGCGTAAAGAGGCTTTCTAGGGGGATTCTCTCGCTACAGTGAAATTATTGGCAGAGGCGACAGGCGATCGCCCCAGGCCACGTAATTTTAGACAATGGGAAATTCAACTATGCAAGGACTTAACGACTGTCTCCGCCATAAGGTTGCGTATGTGGCGATCGGTGAATTTAAACCTGGACGGTTTGCCCAGGCCCAAACCCTTTATGAAAAAATTGTGTCCAGCTATTCAGAGGGATTCCAAGGGGCTTTTTTGCTGCAAAAAATGGGGCCAAACAGTGATCAAGGCATTGCGATGATCCTTTGGGACAACATCGAGGATATGGATAAAAATCAGACGGAGCTTAGCCAAAAAATTATGGCGGAAATGAATCCTCTCTTTGCAGAACCGCCAGAAACAGATTTTTACCAGGTTTGCAGTGAGGTTCAACCATAGGGAAGGAACTTCTGCCGAGCGGCGATCGCCTTTCCCAGGGCAGAACCCCTTCCGGCCTGCGGCCACCTTCCCCAAGGAAGGATGTATTAGCTTTCGGCGGCGAGTTGTTCGAGTTGAGCCTGTTGGTCTTGGGAGATACAAGCCTGGAGCATATCCTCAATATCTCCTTCTAGGGCCGGGGCTAAGGAAAAGTTTTGACCTAGGCGGTGATCTGTGACGCGATTATCTTTGTAATTGTAGGTGCGAATTTTTTCGGAACGGGCGCCGGTACCCACCTGGGATTTACGCATGGAACTGACTTCCTCTTGCTGCCGCTGGAGTTCCATTTCATAGAGCTTTGCCCGGAGAATTTGCATTGCCCGCTCTCGGTTCTGTAATTGCGATCGCTCTTCTGTACAAAAGACGCGGATCCCCGTCGGTTTGTGGAACAGATCAACCGCTGTTTCTACTTTGTTGACGTTCTGGCCCCCAGCGCCACCAGAACGGGCGGTGGTCATCTCAATGTCCTTAGGATCAATTTCGACTTCGACATCATCAACTTCTGGCATCACAGCAATGGTTGCTGTAGAGGTGTGAACCCGCCCCCCAGCTTCGGTAACAGGTACCCGCTGGACTCGGTGGACGCCAGCTTCATACTTTAATTTGCTGTAAACCTGTTCCCCTTGAATTTCTAGGATAACGGCCTTAAAGCCCCCCATATCGGCGGCCGATTCACTCAGGAGTTTCACCCGCCAGTTTTGACCTTCGGCATAGCGAGAATACATACGGAGCAGATCCCCAGCCCAAATGCTCGCTTCATCGCCCCCTGTTCCGGCGCGAATTTCTAACATGATGTTCTTTTCGTCGTTAGGATCCTTGGGTAACAGCAGAATCTTCAGACGATTTTCGAGGGTATCAATGGTATTTTCGAGTTCCTCGACTTCTAAAGCCGCCATTTCCTTCATTTCAGGATCTCCGGCGGATTCTTTGAGGATTTCCTTTGCTCCCCGGAGTTCTTCTTGTGCTTCTTTCCACTGATTGAAGGTATTTACTGTTTCTTCGAGGGAGGAGCGAATTTTTGCCACCCGTTGTAGCTCATCGGGGTTCGTCGCGATGTCGGGATCGGCCAGGCGTCGGGTCATTTCCTGGAAGGTTTGTTCGACGGACTTTAGTTTATCGAGTAAGTATGCTTCAGCCATAATGCACAGAACGTTTTTACGCTAGGGGAAGGAAAGAGATCCCTAAAAAACAAAGGAACCCAGCAGGGGGCTGCCGGGTTGGGAAAACTCAAGGAAATACCTATTTCTGGTCGTCGGAATTGTTGCTGAGCATACCGTACTTCCGGAGGAAACGGTCTACACGACCTTCGGTATCGATAATCTTTTGAGTTCCGGTGTAGAAGGGGTGGTTACCAGACCAAATTTCAACGTTGATTTCAGGTTGGGTAGAACCAATCGTCATCACAACTTCACCGTTACAGATGACTTTGGCGTCTGGGTACCATTCGGGATGAATATCAGCTTTGGGCATGGGAATTATTCTCTAATCAATTTAGTTTAATAAAATGCATAAAGGCGATCGCCACAGTAGCCATAACGAACGCCAGACCAAATAAATTAACGCTTGGAGAACTGAGGCGCTTTGCGGGCCTTGTGTAAACCGTACTTTTTCCGTTCCTTACAGCGGGGGTCACGGGTCAAATAGCCTTCAATTTTTAGAGGCTGGCGGTTGTCTGGATCCAATTCACACAGCGCACGAGCAACACCCAGCTTCACGGCATCTGCTTGACCAGTCAAGCCACCACCATGGGCATTCACAAGAATGTCATACTCGCTTTCTAGGCCCAGGGTTTCCAGGGGAGACTTTAGCACCGCAAGGTAACCAGGAATCCGGTTGAAATAATCTTCCCCGGAGCGGTTGTTAACAACAACTTTGCCAGAACCAGGTACAAGGCGTACCCGGGCAATGGATGCCTTACGACGACCTGTTCCCCAGTAAATAGGGCGATCTTGAGTAGCGGTTGCGTTCATTAGTTATCTCCTCCGGGAATAGTATTGATGGTCAGAACTTCGGGTTGTTGGGCGGCATGGGGATGTTCAGTCCCAGCATAGACCTTTAGCTTGGTGAACAAACGACGACCGAGGGCATTTTTCGGCAGCATTCCTTTCACTGCTTTTTCGATAATGCGCTCAGGAATCCGGTCTTGCAGCTGATTAAAGGTTTCAACTTTCATCCCACCAGGACGACCGGAGTGACGACGGTAAAGCTTTTGCTCAGGCTTGCGACCCGTCACAACCACTTTTTCGGCATTCACGACAATCACAAAATCCCCAGTATCCATGTGGGGAGTGTATTCTGCTTTGTTTTTGCCCCGGAGTACTTTGGCAACTTCGCTGGCTAAACGACCCAAGCGTTGGTCAGCAGCATCGACCACGTACCATTTCTGGTCGAGGGTTTCTTGTTTCGGTAAAGGTGTCTTAATCATAAAATTTTTGCGCTAGATGACGCATAAGGAATTCAACTAATGAGTTAGTAGAAAAGTTGGCTGGGTATCAAACCAAATATGGGGTGGAAACAAAGGCTCAGGATAACCAACCCTAAGTAAACATAAGCCTTTTGCTGGGGCTGAATATTTTACAAGGTGTCGCTTCTCATTTTTCCAAATATCTTGGAATTGCGCTAAAGAAAGTTTACCTTGTCCAATGTCCACTAGCATCCCGACCAGTAGGCGAACCATCCCATACAAAAACCCATTGGCTTGAATTTCTATATGAATAAAGGAGCCTCGACGGGAACATTCTGCTGCCTGTACATTGACCCATGCATGGGATCGCTTGGAACCAGTCCGTTGAAAAGCAGCGAGGTGATGTTCACCCAATAGGGGCGTCAGGGCTGCTTGGATGAGAGTCTCATCGAGGGAAGCTTGGTAATAATGCCAAGCATAGGGCTGAATGAACAGGTTTGGGGTTGGGTGGGTATAGATGGTGTATCGATACCGTCGCCATTGGGCAGAAAATTGTGCGTGCCAATCCTGGGGAACTTCGCAAGCACCACGGATATTGATATCGGGTGGCAGGCGATCGTTGAGGATTTTGGCCCATTTATAACCAGGGATTAGGCTCTCACATTCAAAGTGGGCGAATTGTCCGGCGGCATGGACACCACTATCGGTTCGGCCGGCACCATGAATTGTGATTTTTTGGCCGACAACGGTGGAGATTGTCTCTTCAATGACGGCTTGCACTGTTCTTTCTGCTGTTTGCCGTTGCCAACCACAAAAGTGAGTGCCGATATATTGGATGACCAACGCGATGCGTTTTCTGGGGTTGGCTTGGGACATGGGCATGGACAGTTGGCAGATTAGTCTGGGTTAGACTAATTCGATAATTGCCATTTCTGCGTTGTCACCGCGACGACGAACGGTGCGCACAACGCGGCTATAACCCCCTTGGCGATCGCCATAGCGATCTTTTGCTTGGGCGAACAGGGCATGGACAAGATCTTTGTCGTACATATAGCCCAAAGCCCGACGACGGGCAGCCAAGGAACCATCTTTTGCCAAGGTGATCATGCGATCCACTTCAGAACGAACCGCCTTAGCCCGCGCTTTGGTGGTTTTTACTTGGCCATGGCGAATCAGTTGAGTGGTGAGGGCACGTAAGAGGGCCTTCCGTTGATCCGCCGGTCTCCCCAATTCGGGAACGCGACAACCGTGACGCATTTTTTCTTCCTCCCTAGGATGTAAACAGTACAGTCAATGAAAAATCAAATAAATTTAAACTTACTTCGCCGTTTTTTCTTCCGGTAAAGTAATGCCTAAACGGGTTTTGAGGGCGTCGATCACTTCTTCAGCTGATTTTTGACCAAAGTTTTTGATTTCTAGCAAATCTTCTTGGCTATAGTCTAAAAGATCAGCGACAGAGTTGATTTGCGCCCGCTTGAGACAGTTGTAAGCCCGTACCGATAGCTGTAATTCTTCGATGGGAATTTGGCTAGTGGGGTCTTCGTCCTCTTGCAACTCATCTTGGATGGCTTCGAGGGTGAGATCCTTGAGGGGATTAAACAGTTCAGCGGCGATCGCCGCTGCCTGGGATAATGCTTCCTCTGGCTTAATACTGCCGTTTGTCCAGATTTCGAGAGTTAGGCGATCGCGAACCGCGTCTCCCTCACTATGGATACTATCGACGCTATAGTTCACCTTAGTGACTGGCATGAACACCGCATCAATCTGTAGAAAATCTAAAGCAGTGGCCTCGTCCCGATTCCGCTGAACGGCGCGATAGCTTTTCCCCTTCTCGATCCGAAACTCCATTTCCAGCTTTGCACCATCAGCGAGGGTCGCAATATACTGGGTCGGGTCTACGACCTCCACCTCAGAAGGCAGATCAAACTGAGCCGCAGTCACTTGACCAGGGCCAGTGGCTGTTAAGCGGCCAATCTGGGGCTGATGGGTGTAGCTCTTGAGAATGATTTCCTTCATATTGAGGATAATCTCAAGGGCATCTTCCCGCACACCAGGGATTGTCGCGAACTCATGGTTCACGCCACCAATCCGCAGCGCTGTTACGGCGGTTCCTTCTAAGTTAGACAGTAGAATTCGTCTGAGGGAATTGCCGAGGGTTGTTCCTTGACCCCGCTCTAGGGGTTCAAAGACAAACTTGCTATATTGACTTTGATTTTTGTGTGTTTTGCTTTCTACACACTCGATTTGAAACTGTGTCACGCTTTTTCTGATCTCCCGTTTTTCGCGATCTGAGCCAGGCACCAAGCCTTCAGACAAGATGGATATTTACTTGGACTGATTTTCCTGTTGTCAAGAATTCAGTCGCAGAGGATTTATACCCGTCTACGCTTGGGCGGACGACAACCATTGTGGGGAATGGGGGTAACATCGCGAATCAAGGTAATCTCCAAACCAGCGGCTTGTAGAGCACGAATCGCAGTTTCACGACCCGCACCGGGGCCACTCACCATCACTTCGATTTGGCGCATTCCTTGTTCCATTGCGCGGCGAGCTGCGTTATCAGCGGCAGTTTGGGCAGCAAAGGGAGTCCCTTTTTTCGCCCCTTTAAAACCACTTGCACCGGCAGAAGACCAGGACACGGCATCGCCTTTGGTATCGGAGATGGTGACGATTGTGTTGTTAAAGGTGGATTGAATGTGGGCAACACCGTTGGGGATATTCTTTTTAACCTTCTTAGGGCTGCCTTTCTTTTGTCGTGCCATAATTTTAATCTGTAGAAGATAGGATAAATGCGTAGCTTTGTGAGGTAAAACTCAAGGGATTAACGCGGTGCTTTCTTCTTACCGGCAACAGTGACGCGACGACCACGGCGGGTGCGGGCATTGGTCCGGGTTCTTTGACCACGTACGGGCAAACCTTGGCGATGACGACGGCCCCGGTAGGTGCCGATGTCCACCAGACGCTTGATATTCATGGACTCCAGACGTCTGAGATCCCCTTCAACTTGGTAGTTGTCGGTAACGTAAGACCGGAGCTTAAGAGCATCTTCGTCAGATAGATCCCTTACTCTGGTGTCGGGGTTTACCCCGGTGTTTGCGATGATCTCCTGGGCTCTTGATAAACCAATGCCATACACATAGGTCAGGGCAATTTCAATGCGTTTATCGCGGGGAAGATCAACACCTGCAATTCGTGCCACGATTTTTTCTCCCTAAATGAACAATTTCAATAATTTATAAGTTACGGAATAAATGCCTCAGCGACTTCTACGGTTTACCCTTGACGTTGCTTGTGCTTGGGATTGGCGCAGATCACCATGACACGACCGCGACGGCGTATCACGCGACATTTATCACACATTTTTTTGACGGATGCTCGAACTTTCATAGGTTTTCAGGTTAGATTTAGCAATTTTCTATATATTGATTCTGCTATGAACCGATTGGCGATTAGCACAAAACTCCGCAAGCTTATCATCATAGCAAGTTTTTTTGCTATTGAATATAAGAAACGGATGGGATTGGCTTATTTTTTTCGGAGTCGGTAGGTGATCCGCCCTTTGGTTAAGTCGTAGGGGGTCAGTTCTACTTTGACGCGATCGCCCGGTAAAATTTTGATGTAATTCCGGCGAATTTTGCCAGAGATGTGGGCAAGCACATTAAAGCCATTGTCCAAGTCAACCCGGAACATAGCGTTGGGAAGGGACTCGGTGACGGTACCTTCCATTTCAATTAGATCTTGTTTAGACAAAACAAATAGATCTCCTAATAAATTTCATCAATCGGCATCGAGTTCTAACCAGGAGTTATGAAGCGATCGCCTGCTCTAGGGCGGCGGTAACTTCTTCGAGGGAGCGATCACCATCGACGGATTTCAGAGAACCCTGTTTTTGGTAGAAGTCAATCACTGGGGCTGTTTGCTCCCGGTAAACTTCTAAACGACGCCGAATGGTCTCCTGGTTGTCATCTTTTCTGCCACGACTTAGTAAGCGTTCTACCAATGTGGCATCGGGAACTTCCAAGTTAAGGGCAACGTCACATTGCTGCTTCAGCTCAGTGAGTAAGGTGTTGAGGAACTCGGCTTGGCTCACATTGCGCGGGAAACCATCCAAAATCCAACCCTGCTGGGCATCCTGCTCCTGTAGTCTTTCGCGAATTAAATTCAGAATTAGACTATCGGGCACTAATTCACCACGATCCACAAACCCCTGGGCCTGTTGGCCAAGTTCTGTTTGGTTGGCGATCGCCGCCCGGAGAATTTCGCCAGTAGAAATGTGGGGGATTCCACAAGATTCTGCCAAAACCTGAGCTTGAGTGCCCTTGCCAGCCCCTGGGGGCCCCAAAAAAATTAACCTTACTCCCTGAGCCATAACGCCTCTATTCCCATCCAAATTGCTTACTAAATCAACAAAGAGTTTAGATATTCCAGCTAATATCTAAACCCTGCTAAAAACACTATTGTTTAACCATGCCTTCATAACGCTGGGAAATAACATAGGTTTGAATTTGCTTGGCTGTGTCAATCGCAACCCCCACCAAGATGAGTAGGGAAGTGGCCCCAAAACCCCGTAGGGTCGTGACCCCTGTTGCCCCTTCCACAAAAGTAGGAACCGTTGCGACTAAACCAAGGAAAATTGCCCCCAATAGGGTCAAACGATTGATCACTTTTTCGAGGTATTCACTCGTGGCCCGACCAGGACGAATGCCAGGAATACTAGACCCCATCTTTTTCAAGTTCTGGGCCATGTCTACCGGATTCACGATCAAAGACGCGTAGAAATAGCTGAAAAAGAGAATCAAAGCGAGATAGACCAACACATAGGGAATTCTGCCCGGTTGTAGCAGTGTCGAAATTGTGGCGATCGCTTGACCAAAGAACCCTTCCCCTGAGCCAGCCAGACCCGCCAAAGAAGAAGGCAGCACCAGAACAGCCGAGGCAAAAATAATCGGCATCACCCCACCCTGATTCAGTCGTAGAGGCAGATAGCTTGTGCGTTCCCGATAGAGCTTACGACCCACCTGACGACGGGCAGAAACAATCGGAATCCGGCGTGTTCCTTCCTGCACAAACACAATCCCGACAATCATGATCAGAAAAACGACCAGCAGCAAGATGACTTTAGCAATCACTGCTCGACCACCAGTCTGGGCAAATTCAATAGTATTGCCTAAAGTTCTTGGTAATACGGCCACAATGTTGACGAAAATCAACAGAGAAGCCCCATTACCCAAACCTTTTTCAGTAATCAGCTCAGAAATCCACATCACAAAGACAGAACCTGCCGTCAGTGCTAATGTGGTTTCCAACACGAAAGTAAAACCAGGATCTAAAGCATAGGGGCGCAGAATTTGCAGCGTAATCCCAAAACTTTGTAAAGCCGCCCAGCCCACCGTCACATAACGGATAATCTGGGAAATTTTACGACGCCCAGCCTCACCATCATTCTTTTGCATGTCTTCAAGGGCAGGAATTGCTGCCGTCATGAGCTGCATAATAATTGAGGCATTGATGTAGGGAAGGATCCCTAGGGCAAAAATGCCGACAGCGGAAAGACCACCACCGGCAAATACATCTAGAAAGCCCAAGAGAGGAGAATTTTGGATCCCCTCACTTAGGGCCACCCGGTCAATGCCGGGGATTGGAATAAAAACGCCAAACCGAACAAGAACCAGAAGACCAAGGGTGACAAGCAGACGACCCCGAAGGCCAGCGGCTTGTGCCATTTGCATAAAGGTTTCCTGGGCGGTTGGTGTTTTTTCGCGACTGACAACCATAGTGATGTTCTCTTCGGGAGTTTACGTAATGAACAGTTCTAAGAAGTATTAAGCAACCTTGATAAATTCTAACTTAGTGCTTTGTTCCCGAATTTTTCTAGGCTTCACAACTGCCGCCAGCCGCCTCAATTTTTGCTTTAGCGCCGTTAGAAAACGCCGCCGCAGTTACTTTGAGAGCAACGGACAATTCACCATCACCAAGAACCTTGAGGGGGCCATCGTTAGTGGTGACAATGCCTGCTGCCATTAAGCTTTCAAGGGTAACTTCTGTGTTGGCTGGCAGATCAGCTAATTGACCAACATTCACAATGGTGAAGTTTTTCGGATTCACGATGGTGAAGTGCTTTAGCTTCGGTACACGGCGGTAAAGGGGCATTTGTCCGCCTTCAAATCCAGCTTTTGTACCAGTACCAGAACGGGATTTTTGACCCCGCATGCCGAAGCCACAGCTTGCGCCTTGACCAGCAGCAATGCCACGGCCGACACGACGACGACGCTTCTTTGACCCCGCTTTAGGGGATAGATTGGATAACTTCATGGTTTTTTTGAGTAAACGTTTTACTAATGTCCTTCGCCCGCCAAATTAGGGTTAGGCATAGATCCGTTCGATAGAAACGCCACGCTCTTGGGCAACGGAAGAGAAACTCCGGAGGTTACCCAATGCATCAACGGCCGCCCGAGCATTGTTCAGGGGGCTACTAGAACCCAATTGTTTGGCGAGAATATTTTTCACACCAGCGAGTTCGAGTACAGTCCGCACAGCACCACCAGCAATTACACCGGTACCGGGAGCAGCGGGACGCATCATTACTTTTGCGCCACCCGCAACGCCATTGATCCGGTGGGTAATGGTGTTGGTTTTTGTTAAAGGAACATCGACAACGTGTTTTTTCGCATCGGAGACACCTTTGCGAACAGCACCAATGACATCTCCTGCTTTACCGACGCCAACGCCGACCTTTCCGGTCTCATTGCCAATGACAACAATGGCGCGAAAACTGAGTTTCTTACCACCCTTGACAACTTTGCTGACGCGACGGATTTGGATCACACGCTCTTGCCAGTTTGTTTCTTTTTCTTTGTTCTTTGATGATTTACGACGCTTTGCCATAATTATTTTCCTAATGATTTCATCAACAGCTTAAAAGTCCAGACCGGCTTCTCTAGCGGCATCTGCTAAGGCTTTGACACGACCATGATAAAGGTTACCGCCGCGATCAAAGACGACTTTGGTAATGCCTTTTTCGAGGGCGCGCTTGGCAATGAGATTACCGACTGCAGTGGAAGCTGAGATGTTACCACCGGATGCGAGTTCGCCCTTGAGATCTTTGTCTAGGGTAGAAGCAGCGACTAGGGTATGTTGCTTCTCATCGTCAATCACCTGGGCATAGATATGCTTGTGGGAGCGGAATACTGCTAAACGGGGGCGATCGCCAGTCCCTTCGACACGACGGCGAATACGGAAATGACGACGCTGCGTGAGTTGTTTGCGAGTTGCTTTCATCTCTACTTCTTACCTGCCTTACCAGCTTTACGTCTGATGTATTCACCTTGGTAACGGATCCCTTTGCCTTTGTAGGGTTCAGGAGGTCTGACAGCACGAACTTTAGCAGCCGTGTTACCCACAACCTCTTTATCAATACCAGAGATGATCACTTGAGTATTTTTTTCACCCATAGCCGCAGTCACGCCTTCAGGCATTTGCATTTCTACAGGCTTACTGTAGCCCACATTAAGGGTGAGCTTATTTCCCTGTACCTGGGCCCGATAACCAACACCGATAATTTCGAGTTGTTTTGAGTAACCCTGGGAAACGCCTTCAATCATGTTAGCCACGAGGGTGCGGCACAAGCCATGACGTTCGCGGGCCGTCCGAGAGTTATCCACGGGGGAGACAACAACGGTGTTGTCTTCTTGGGTGACAGTTACTTTTTCGGGTAATGTCCGCTCAAGGGAACCTTTCGGGCCCTTAACCGCAACATTGGCACCATTGAGGGTAACGGTCACTTTGTCGGGGACGGGAATTGGTTTTTTACCAATACGAGACATTCGTTTTTCTCCTGATATCAACTTCAGCCACGATTACCAGACGTAGCAAAGAATTTCACCACCAATACCTTCTTTACGGGCTTGGCGATCTGTCATCACGCCTTTGGAAGTTGAAATAATCGCAATTCCAATCCCACCGAGCACGCGAGGCAAGTCTTTGTAGTTACTGTATACCCGAAGCCCCGGCTTACTTACCCGTTGAAGTTTTTGGATAATCGGTTGACGATTACGACCTTTGTACTTCAGGGAAATAACAAGGTGTTTTTCAATCCCTTCACCTGCTTCGGTGTAGTTGTCAATGAAACCCTCGTCCTTCAGCACTTCAGCAATGCTCCGGGTCATGCGAGTCATCGGGACTTTTGTGTTGTCATGCTGCACCATGCACGCATTACGGATGCGGGTGAGCATATCGGAAATGGTATCGTTAGCCGCCATTATTACCTTTAATCTCTCCTAAGATTTAGCTTTCACGGAAGGGCATACCCATTTCTCTCAGCAGCGCACGACCTTCTTCATCGGTTCTCGCGGTGGTGATGATGGAAATGTCCATTCCTCGGATTTGATCAATGGAATCGTAGTCAATTTCAGGGAAAATCAGTTGCTCACGAATCCCTAAGCTGTAGTTGCCACGTCCATCGAAACTTTTAGGGCTGATGCCACGGAAGTCGCGGATGCGGGGCAGGGCTAAGCTGATGAGACGATCCAAAAAGGAATACATTTTTTCGGAGCGCAGCGTCACCATCACGCCGACGGGCATCCCTTCCCGAATCTTGAAGCCGGCGATCGCCTTTTTCGCACGGGTGATTACGGGGCGTTGACCAGTGATGGTTGACAGTTCCTTAATGGAAGACTCCATTGCCTTGGCATTAGAAGAAGCTTCCCCGAGACCCCGGTTCACTGAAATTTTGACAAGCTTGGGCACTTCATGGACATTGCTGTACCCAAACTGCTCCGTTAATTTAGGAACAATATTGTCTTGATAAAGGGTTTTGAGTCTTTGAGACATAGATTTTACGTTTAACCTCCCTGGGCTTGGTCAGGGAAAAACTAAATGTAGATAAAAATTTCAAGAAAAGCCGATTAGTCGATCACTTCACCGGTTTTCTTTAATACACGCACTTTACGGCCATCTTCAGTTAGCTGGTAGCCAATGCGACTAGCGACTTTTTCCTTCTCGGAATAGTGCATCACATTGGAGCTGTGGATCGGTGCTTCAAAGGTTTGAATCTGACCCGACTCACCTTCCTGTTGAGGCTTGACATGCTTGGTGCGGATATTGACATCCTTGACTACGACTTTGCTGGATTTGGGCAGAGTCTTAATGACTTCGCCTACTTTGCCTTTGTCGCGACCAGAAATGACTTGAACCGTATCACCCGTTTTCACATGCATTTTGTGACGTGTGGGGGTGGAACTTTTGCGTCCTGCCATGGTTAGATGACCTCCGGTGCAAGGGAAACAATTTTGGTGAAGTTTTTATCCCGTAACTCACGGGCGACGGGACCAAAAACACGGGTGCCTTTCGGATTGCCTTCTGCATTGATAATGACAGCAGCATTGTCATCGAAACGAATACTCATACCGCTAGCACGGCGGAGTGGTTGACGCGTCCGCACGATAACGGCTCGAACGACATCAGATTTTTTGACACCCATGTTGGGAATTGCTTCTTTAACAACAGCGATAATCTGATCGCCGATGCCACCATAACGACAATTCCCTGTACTCAGAACCCGTAAGCACATCAGTTTACGAGCACCGCTATTATCGGCAACATTAAGATAGGTTTGTTGTTGAATCACGGCTTTACGGTAAGGGTAAAGAAAATAGATTAGGGTCAACAGTTAGTGAAAACTATTGGTTGAGGATTTCGGCAATAGTCCAGCGCTTGGTTTTGCTGGTCGGCGGGGTTTCGCGAATACGAACGCGATCGCCAACTTTGCACTTATTTTCCTCGTCGTGGGCTTTAAAACGCTTGGTCTTAACCACGATTTTTTTGTATTTCGGGTGGGGAGAGCGGTTTTCCACAGCCACAATCACGGTTTTATCCATCTTGTCGCTGACGACCATTCCCACTCTTTCTTTCGTAGCCATACGAGATTCTGTCTCCTACTTTTACTGAGCTTGGAGTTGTCTTTGGCGCTCGACTGTCATCAACTGGGCGAGACGGTGACGAGCATGCTTGATCTCATGGGTTTTCTCCAGGCGACCAGTACCTTGTTGGAGACGGAGGTCAAACAATTGTTTCTTGACGGCAACGATTTCGTCAGCAAGCTCTTGGTCATTGAGTTTGCGAGCATCTTCAATCTTGGGTAAAGGCATGATTTAGATATACTCCTCGTTGCGGGTGATGAACTTGGTTTTAATCGGCAGCTTTTGGGCCGCAAGGCGCATGGCTTCACGGGCGATCGGCTCAGCGACACCATTCATCTCAAACATGATCCGGCCAGGCTTAACCACAGCAACCCAGAATTCAGGGTTACCTTTACCAGAACCCATACGGGTTTCTGCCGGACGCATGGTGATGGGCTTATCGGGGAAAATTCGGATCCAAATCTTACCACCCCGCTTGATGTAACGGGTCATCGCACGACGGGCGGCTTCAATTTGACGGGCGGTAATCCAACTGGGTTCCACGGCTTGGAGCGCGTAGTCACCAAATTGAATGTTGTTGCCGCGATACGCCATTCCCCGCATGCGACCGCGATGCTGCTTCCGGAATTTTGTACGTTTTGGACTTAGCATTGTTTCCTAAAGGGTAAACAGTGAGGGTAGAAAATTAAATTGCCAGTAGTTGGGCAATTTATTGTTCGCTACGGTCTTCAAACTGCTGACGTCGAGATTTGCGACGGGGCAGAGGGGCAGCATTAGCGGCAGAAGTTTCTTCTTGACCCGGAATAATTTCGCCTTTGAAGATCCAAACTTTAATCCCAAGAATTCCGTAAATGGTTTGGGCAGTTTTGTAAGAGTAGTCGATGTCAGCGCGGAGTGTGTGTAGGGGAACACGTCCTTCACGTACCCACTCTGTCCGGGCAATTTCTGCACCGTTTAAGCGACCACTTACTTGGATTTTGATCCCTTGAACTTCCGCTCTTTGGGCCCGTTGAACGGCTTGACGAACAACCCGACGGAAGGATACCCGTCGCTCAAGTTGCTGAACAATATATTCAGCGATGAGGGCAGCATCGGCGTCAACGCGGTTAACTTCGACAACGTTGATGCGGATTTGGCGCTGATCGCCAAGGACATCCTGGAGACCCGTTCTGAGGGCTTCGATGCCAGAACCACCACGGCCAACGACAACACCGGGCCGGGCAGTGTGAATCTCTAGGTCAACTTGATCGGCTTTACGCTCGATCAAAACTTTGGAGATACCAGCGTTATTGAGGTTTGCATCAATGTGCTGGCGGATTTTGTAGTCTTCCTGCACGAGGGCAGGGTATTGTTTGGGGTCGGCGTACCAACGGGAGAGGTGCTCTTTTGTAATCCCCAAACGGAAACCAACTGGATGAATTTTCTGTCCCACGGTTTGTTCCTTTTGATGTTTACGATCTACGACAGGTTAGGAGTACTATTCGGCAGCACCAGGGGCCACAGCAACGGTGATGTGACAGGTGGGCTTACGAATTTGATAAGCACGTCCTTGGGCCCGGGGGCGGAACCGCTTCAACACGGGGCCAGCATCAGCAAAGGCTGCACTGACAACGAGATCGGCGGGGTCTAACCCTTCGTTATGTTCCGCATTAGCAACGGCAGATCGTAAAACCTTCAGTACAGGTTCACAAGCGCGATAGGGCATAAATTCGAGAATGATCAAGGCTTCGCGGTAGCTACGGCCACGAATCTGATCGAGGACTCGTCTGACCTTGATCGGAGACATCCGAATATAGCGGGCGATCGCCTTGACTTCAGTTTGAGTATCGATAGTCATTGTTTTCTTTAACCCTTATCGACGTGCTTTCTTATCACTCTTGGCATGGCCCTTGAAGGTCCGTGTGGGGGCAAATTCTCCCAGCTTGTGACCTACCATTTGCTCAGACACAAAAACAGGCACATGTTGGCGACCGTTGTGAACGGCGATCGTGTGACCCACCATCTGAGGCAAAATTGTCGATGCCCGTGACCAAGTTTTAATCACTTGTTTATCACCGGAAGCATTGAGCTTCTCGATTTTTTTTAGGAGGCTGTCCGCGATGAACGGACCCTTTTTCAGTGAACGACCCATAGTTTCTTACAGCGTGTAATGAACAAAAATAGATAATTAACGGCGACGGCGCACAATCAAAGAGCTACTTTGCTTCTTCTTCTTGCGAGTCTTCTTACCGAGGGCAGGTTTACCCCAAGGCGTCACAGGACCACTGCGACCAATGGGTGCTCTACCCTCACCACCACCATGGGGGTGATCTACCGGGTTCATAACACTACCGCGGACTTGGGGCCGACGTCCCAGGTGACGGGTTCTCCCTGCTTTCCCAAGCTTCAAGTTCCGAGCTTCGGCGTTGCCCACTTTGCCAATGGTGGCGTAGCACTCTTTGCGAACCATCCGGACTTCCTTGGAAGGCAGCTTGATGGTGACATAATCACCTTCTTTAGCGACCAATTGGGCAAAAGCACCCGCAGAACGAACCATTTGGCCACCACGACCGGCATAAAGCTCAATATTGTGGATTTCAGTACCAAGGGGGATTTTGTAGAGCGGTAAAGCATTGCCGATTTCGTAGGGCGCTTCTTCCCCAGCGATAATCGTGTCACCGACGCCAAGGCCAGCTGGTTGCAGGATATAGCGTTTTTCGCCATCTTCGTACTGCACCAGGGCGATGCGAGCATTCCGGTTTGGATCGTACTCAATCGCAATCACCTGGGCGGTCATATCCCGCTTGTCGCGGCGAAAATCGATCAGACGATAAAGGCGCTTGTGGCCACCACCCCGGTGACGACAAGTGATCACACCACGGTTGTTACGGCCTTTTTTGCGGTGTTTGTATTTGGTAAGAGATTTTTCCGGTTTGGATTTGGTAATCTCCGAAAAGTCAGAGACCGTAGCCTGACGAGTTCCCGGAGTATATGGTCTAAATGAACGAATACCCATGATTTATTCAAGTGAATGACGACTATACTTCTGGGAACAATGTGATTGTATCCCCTTCTGCCAAGGTGATGACTGCCCGCTTGTACTGGGGTTTGAAGCCCATAAAGCGACCGACGCGCTTTTTCTTGCGGGGTGGCCGACTGGTGTTGACCTTAACAACTTTGACTTCAAACAGAGTTTCAATGGCTGCTTTGATGTCGGTTTTTGTTGCTTTGAGAGCAACATCAAACACATATTTGTTGTCTTCAAGCAGAATTGTCGCCTTTTCACTAACAATGGGCTTGAGAATTAGATCGGCGAGGTCACGGGTTGGAACCCGGCTCGCGGTAGGCATTCTACTAGTCATTGTAAACCTCCTGGATTTTAGCCAGTGCTTCGGAGGTGACTACGATTTTGCCAGCGTTAAGAATATCAAAAATATTCAAACCATCGGCAGGAACCATTTTCACAGAAGCAATGTTGCGGGCAGAGAGATATACGTTGTCAGTCATCTCAGCAAGTACAAGGAGTACTTTTTCCCCGGATGCGACGCCCCAGCGGGTCATGGCATTGACCAACTCTTTGGTTTTGGGAGCGGCAAATTGCTCGGCAAAGTTTTCAACGACGATGAGATCTTCGTTCCGGCTGTGGAAAGCGGTACGAAGTGCTAAACGACGCTCTTTGCGGTTCATTTTAAGGTTGTACTCTTTGGGTTTGGGGCCAAAGATGACACCGCCACCTTTCCATAATGGGGAACGGATTGAACCAGCTCTTGCCCGGCCAGTTCCTTTTTGACGCCAAGGTTTGCGTCCACCCCCACGGACTTCTGCACGGGTTTTCGTGGAAGAAGTTCCCTGACGTGCGTTATTTAGCTGACGTACAAGGGCGCGGTGGACAATATGTGCGGCATTTTCTTCTTTGGCGACTTTGAAGTCGAGGTTGGCTTGGCCAACTTCTTCTCCTTGCCAATTTTTTACTGCGCAGTTAACCATAGTGATGAAGTATCGGATTATCGGTTATCAGCTAATGAAATAAATAAAGCTGTGGTTTTTCGTAAAGGGGTTGCAAATGGCGATCGCCACGCAAGCCCAATTACTTTTGGCCCACAATATTGCTCGGAGCAATACTTAATAAATTGCCGGCTTTGCCAGGAATTGCACCTTTGATCAGCAATAAATTCTTTTCTTCGTCAACGCGAACGACTTCGAGTTTACGGACGGTGATCTTGGTTCCACCATAACGACCCGCCATGCGCTTACCGGGATAAACGCGACCGGGAGTCGTCCCTGCACCGGTAGAACCGGGGAGACGGTGGTTCTTAGAACCGTGGGTCATGTTGCCTCGCTTAAAGTTATGGCGTTTTTGATAACCAGCGAAACCACGACCAATGGTATTTCCAGAAACATCGACAACTTGGCCGGCCTCAAAAATATTCGCAGTGATCGCTTGGCCAAGTTCATAGCCAGAAACGTCGTCGAGGCGATATTCCTTGAGGTGGCGGAGGGGGGCAGCATCTGCTTTTTTGAGATGTCCCAGTTGAGGCTTCGTTAAGTTCTTTTCCTTAACGTCTCCGTAGCCGATTTGCACGGAGGTGTAGCCATCTGTTTCGGAGGTTTTGATTTGGGTGACGGTACAGGGCCCTGCTTGGACAACGGTAACAGGAATCGCAGTTCCAGTTTCGTTATCAAAGATTTGGGTCATACCGAGTTTAGTACCGAGGATACCGAGTGACACGGAACAGAGACCTCTATCTACTAATAGACAACATTAAAAGGTGAGTAGAAATAATATGAACCGCTCCCGAAGGAGTTGTGGTTCTTGTCTTCTACTCTTGGATATTCAGAGTGTTTTATGGCTCTGAAAGGTTTTTGCCTACAGGTAGGTGTGCTACGTTTTACCCAAGACTTAAAGCGCTTGCTTCAGTATCTTGCTGTAACTGCAGGAGGGGGGGCTGTCGCTTGGGGCGATCGCCTAAAAATTGTGACCGAAAAATGCAGCCTGAGGGAAGCCTGTTTCTGGGTTGAACCGATGCGACGAACAAGGGGGCAGGGGTTCTATGCTTCGTCAGTAAACTTCGTATAACTGGTTACATTTAGCCACAAGCGAGCATTATAAGCGGAGAAAGTGAGCCTTGGCAAGGGGCGTATCAGAAAAACATGACAGTTCTTAATTCTTGAGACAGAGATTGACGCTTTGAAGGAGATTTTGGGGAGTTCAAGGAACCAGGGGCGATCGCCAATGCTGTCTAGGATCGGGGCCAGCATAAAGTGTTACGATTGCCACAGAACGAAGAAAAGTGATCATAAACAAAAGGACAACACGCAATAATGCAAGAACATATTCAGTCGATTTCTTTCGATGGGCGAGAAATTCGACTAAAAACAGGTTTGTTTGCGCCTCAGGCCGGCGGGTCAGTTTTAATTGAATCAGGAGATACAGCGGTTTTAGTCAGTGCAACGACAGCCCCTGGCAGACAAGGAATTGACTTTCTACCTTTGCTGGTAGATTACGAAGAACGATTATACGCAGCAGGACGAATTCCCGGTGGTTATCTAAGAAGAGAAGGCCGCCCCCCAGAACGGGCAACGCTCATTTCGCGCCTCATTGACCGACCGATGCGCCCGCTATTTCCCCAGTGGTTGCGGGACGATATTCAGATTGTCGCCACAACGCTCTCCCTCGATGAAGAGGTGCCGCCGGATGTCCTCGCTGTGACGGGGGCTTCTGTGGCTACATTGCTCGCGGGTTTACCTTTCTACGGGCCGATGGCCGCCGTCCGAGTTGGTCTGGTGGGGGATGATTTTATCCTCAATCCCACCTACCGAGAAATGATGAATGGGGATTTAGACCTCGTAGTTGCTGGCACCCCCGACGGTGTGATCATGGTTGAGGCCGGAGCCAATCAGTTGCCAGAAGCGGACATGATCGAGGCGATTGATTTCGCCTACGAGGCGATCCAAGAGTTGATCGAAGCCCAACGCGCGTTGATGAAGGAACTTGGCGTTGAGATGGTCAGCGCTGAGCCACCTGCTAAGGATGAGGAACTCGAAAAATTCATTGGCGATCGCGCCACGGACAAGATCAAAAAAGTCTTGAGTCAATTTGACCTCGATAAAAATGGTCGCGATGCCGCCCTCGATGAAATCAAAGCAACAGAAATTATTGAGGCCATCGAAGCTCTGCCGGAAGATGCACCACTGCGGCTGAAAACCACAGAAGAACCGAAGCTCATTGATAACACCTTCAAGGCGCTGACGAAAAAGCTGATGCGGAGCCAAATCGTCGAAGATGGGGTTCGGGTTGATGGTCGTAAATTGGATCAAGTGCGCCCCATTTCCTGTCGCACTGCTGTATTACCGAGAGCCGTCCATGGTAGCGGTTTATTTAACCGAGGTCTGACCCAAGTTTTATCCATTGCCACCCTCGGAACGCCCGGTGATGCCCAAGAGATGGACGATTTACATCCCTCCGACGAAAAGCGCTACTTGCACCATTACAATTTCCCCCCCTACTCCGTGGGTGAAACTCGCCCAATGCGATCGCCTGGCCGTCGAGAGATTGGTCACGGGGCCTTGGCCGAACGCGCCCTTTTACCCGTATTGCCGCCGAAGGATGAATTTCCCTATGTCATTCGGGTCGTTTCTGAAGTCTTATCTTCCAACGGATCCACCTCCATGGGTTCTGTTTGTGGCTCTACCCTCGCATTGATGGATGCTGGGGTGCCCATTGCCAAGCCCGTGAGTGGTGCCGCGATGGGGCTGATCAAAGAAGGCAAAGAAGTCCGCATCCTCACCGATATCCAGGGGATTGAAGACTTCCTCGGCGACATGGACTTTAAGGTTGCCGGGACAGCGGACGGGATTACGGCCCTCCAGATGGACATGAAGATCACTGGCCTAGCCGTTGAAGTGGTGGCAGAAGCGATTAAGCAAGCGCTGCCTGCTCGTCTCCATATCCTCGAAAAAATGACCGATGTCATTGCCGAGCCGAAGGAATTGTCCCCAGCCGCTCCCCGTCTGCTCACCATCAAGATTGATCCTGATTTAATTGGGATGGTCATTGGCCCTGGTGGCAAAACCATTAAAGGGATTACCGAGCAAACCCGTGCCAAGGTGGATATTGCCGATGACGGTACCGTAACGATCGCCTCCTCTGAATCGGAAAATGCCGAGAAAGCCAAGCGCCTAATCGTAAACATGACTCGCAAGCTCAACGAAGGGGATGTGTATTTCGGTAAAGTCACCCGCATTATTCAAATTGGTGCCTTTGTGGAAATTATGCCGGGGAAAGAGGGCATGATCCACATTTCGCAACTGGCAGAAGGTCGTGTGGGCAAAGTCGAAGATGAAGTTGCTGTCGGTGATGAAGTGGTGGTTAAAGTGCGCGAAATTGATAACAAAGGACGCATTAATCTCACCCGCCTAGGGATCCATCCTGATGAAGCGGCCGCCGCTCGGGTTGCTGCTCAATAAAAATATAAAACATCACTATTTTTCGGTGTTGTAATTTAATGTAATTTCCCTCAAGTGACTTGGGGGATTTTTTTTGTTTGGCACCAGAATTTATCGTTGTCAAATGGTCGGAAGAATAGACTAACCGATCAAATTGTTTCAAGGTAAGAAATTTTCAACAAAAGGTTAAGATTAGACTTTAAGAAAGTGTAATTTTCAGGGAAGCTAAATTAGATACAAGCTGGTTTGCTAGAAACTGCCACACTCTAGGGTAACCATCGCGATCGCTTTAAAGTTATTCAGGGTGTGGATCGTCCCCACGCTGCACCTCAATTTTCTCAAACCCCTTTTCAACGGGTGACAACTGGGTCAATCTTTTTTCTAATCACTATAGTGATTGCGATTTGTGGCTATATGTTGTTTGGCTGGACTACCCTAGAATCCTTTTATATGGTGGTGATCACAGTGTTTGGGGTGGGATATGGAGAAGTCAAACCCCTGGAGACAACACCAGAGAAGCTCTTTACAATTTTTGTCATCTTAGCGGGGACATCAGCGGCCATCATTGACTTCAAAAAAAGATCTGGATATGATTTAAGGCGTTATCATTGTGTGGATTAATCAATTAGCTGTTGCCATGAATGTAAAAAAACTAAGCCTATATCTTTTCTCTATCAATTTAGTGACTAGTTTTTTTGCTGTGGCTGCAGCAGATGAAGTCAACGAATCTCTGATAGGAAATTCTACAGATACCAATGCTTTCGACTTAGAAAATAGTGCTCAGATGCTGATTTCAGATATTGTTGAGCAGGAAGATGCCGATACTCAAGAAGAAACAGTCACAGGAAATCGAGTCATTGAATATTCGACCAGTCCTTTCGAGGCTAATTTTTTAGAGCCTGCAACTATAGAATCAGCAACTACATTGCCTTCAGGCGTTCTTGATCTTAGTTCTGGATTTATTGTCTATCCTACTAATTCAGAATCCACTGGTGTGGGGTTACAAGTATATTATGGTTCTATTGAATATGGTGTTACGGACAGATTACAAATAGGTGCGGATGTCTCATTTTTTGATGATGTTTTAGGTGATAGATTTAATGGAGAAAGAACTAATCTAACTTTTTCATCTGTAGCACCAAATGTTAAGTACAAACTGATCGAAGAGCCTTCCTATAGTCTTGGAATTGTTGGTTCACTTGAATGGATACAAGTCCGTTCCGAAAATGGTTTATTCAGTGAACAAGGTACTTCTGCCCGCCAAAAAGATAATGTTCTGGCTGGTACCATTCAATTACCAGTGATATATAATATCTCCGAAAATGCTCAGTGGCATGCAGTGGCTGGAGCGACGATTTTCCCTGAGACCGTTAATGGGGGAGATTTCTACGGTACTTTCTTTAATGTTGGTACAGGGATAACTCTTCAATTAAGTGAAAGATTTGGTTTGCTAGCGGACATTAATTTTCCGATTGGCTCTTCTGGCGGCAATAGCGTCAATACAGACGGTAGTATTAGCGAAAAGGTGGTTTGGAATGCTGGTTTTAGTTATTTGCATAGTCCGAACCTCGCCTTGGATTTTTCAGTGACCAACCGGCTAGGCACCACACCAGCAACTAAGTTACTAACTTTTCTGCCCAATGGTGATGAAGTAGGAGCTTTATTTAAGCTTAGATATACACCTGATCTTGCTCAAACCTATCGGGGGAACTTTGGAGATAACCCTTTTCCTCCTATGACGTATCGAGAGAAGCAATTACTATTTGATGGCATTCTTCTTAGTAGTCCCACCACTGTTCGTAAAGGCATGATTCTTTTGGATGGTGGAATTACTACTGATGGGGACAGTGGTGGCGCACAGCTTAGTTTTGGTCTCAGTGATACCGCTCAAATAGAATTTCTAGCTTCGCAATTAGCAGATAATGATCAGCCATTACAAAATAATTTTAAATCTGGTGTTGCGACTAAACTTAATTTTTTGAATCAGGCCCAAGGTGATCCCTTTTCCTTAGGTTCGAGAATTGCACTTGTATTTCAAGATGGTACCGATTCCTTTTTAGGAGATTTATCTTTTGCTTATTCTCCCAATGATACGATCAGTTTTACGTTAAATCCGAAAGTAGCGTTATTTTCTGACGAGAGCATTGTTGGTGCAGGTTTAGGTGTTAATTTACAGCTGTCTCCCGGACTACAGCTAATTGGTGAAGTAACTCCTATGCTTAGTGATGATCCCTTTGTTTGGGCAGCTGCTGCGCGTTATCTATTTCCCAAATCCAATTTTGGTTTAGGAGTTTATGGTACCAACACCTCAGGCAAAGGAAATATTGGTAGCCTAATTCGTCAATCTGATGATGATGTGAGCGTTGGTTTTAATTTAATGTGGTTACTAGGTGGTGGTAGAAGTGATTAAACATGTCTGATGAAATCGTCTCTATACTTCTAAAAAAATGACTGATGTCATTCATTTTGAGTTAAAGGAATTGTTTCTGGCAGCCTCGTCTACCTGCTGCCAAAACTGAGCCCAATTTCCTACATTTTATCCCCTCAGTTTAGCTTCAGAATTTAGGAGTAACATCGTTATTTTTCAGGGTTTTTACTCAACACAAAATCCTCAAGCGGCCTGGGAATTTTTCTTATTTAATACCATTATCTATCCCTGTAAAATCACCAGAAGAATAAATTAATCAATTTTCTCCGGAGTAAGAAATTTCAAGCAAAAGGTTAAGGCTAAATTCCAGAAAACTACGATTTTCAGGGAAGCTAAATTAGATACAAGCTAGATTGAGGGAAACTGCCATACTCTAGGGTAACCATCGCGATCGCTTTAAAGTTATTCAGGGTATGGATCGTCCCCACGCTGCACCTCAATTTTCTCAAACCCCTTTTCAACGGGTGACAACTGGGTCGATCTTTTTTTTAATCACCATTGTGATTGCGATCTGTGGCTATATGTTGTTTGGTTGGACGGCCCTAGAATCGTTTTATATGGTCGTGATCACGGTGTTTGGAGTGGGATATGGAGAAGTAAAACCCCTGGAGACGACGCCGGAAAAACTATTTACGATTTTTGTCATCTTAGCGGGGACATCAGCGGCCATCTATGGGGTGGGAGGATTTGTGCAAATGGTGACGGAAGGAGAGATTAATCGGGCGTTTGAGGCAGAAAGACAGCGCAAAAGCATCTCTAATTTAGAAAGTCACATTATTATTTGTGGTTTTGGTTATATTGGCCAAATTTTAGCCCAAAAACTTGAAGATTCGGGACAAGCTTTTGTGGTGCTCAGTATTGATCCAGAACAATTGGCGATCGCCGAACAGCGGGGTTATCTGACTAAGGAGGGAGATCCGGCAGATGAGCTGATTTTGCAGGGGTTAGGCATTCGGCGGGCCAAGGCTTTAGCGACGGTGCTTGATAGCGATGCCAGCAATGTATTTATTACTTTGACTGCCCGGGAATTGAACCCAGAGTTAATGATTTTGGCGCGGGGGGAAGTGCCCAGTACCGAAAAAAAGCTCCGGTTAGCAGGGGCAAACCACGTCATTTTACCTGCCAGTGTCAGTGGGGCGCGGATGGCTAATTTGATTACGACACCACCCGCGACGGATTTCTTTAGTCAGTCCTCTCAGCAGGAACAACTGAATGATCTTTTGCAACAAATTAATGTGCAGATGATTGAGTTGGCGATCGCCCCCCAATCATCCCTCGTGGGGAAAACAGTCCGGGAACTAGAAATTCGCGGCAAAGGAGCTTTTATTGTGGTGGCTTTACGGCGATTTCAAGGCGATTTTATCACCCATCCGAGTCCAACTTTAATGTTGACTTCTGGGGATATTTTAGTGGTTTTGGGTCACGAAGAAGACATTCCTAAATTTGCCCGGTTTTATCAATTATTTCAACCCAAATAAGCTTTTCCCCCCTCAGCAAAATTAATTTAATCCCGATGAATTATCCGTTCCTAAGGAAACCCATTACTTTATGATTGATCAATTGTGGTTGCTAATTTGTGCTGGTTTGGTGCTGTTGATGCAAGCTGGCTTTATGTGCCTCGAATCTGGCCTGACCCGCACAAAAAATAACATTAATGTGGCCGTTAAAAATCTCTCCGATTTTGGTTTGTCGGTGATACTGTTCTGGGCAATTGGCTATGGTCTGATGTTTGGGCTATCCCAATGGGGGGGGATCGGTGGGAGCAATTTCTTTTTGGGCACGACTGGTAACCCCGAAGAGGCCGCTTTTTTCCTATTTCAAGCGATGTTTTGCGGTACGGCCACAACGATTATTTCGGGGGCGATCGCCGAACGCCTCAAGTTTGAAGCTTATATCATCATTGTGATCCTGGTGTCGGGGTTTATCTATCCGGTTTTTGGACATTGGGCCTGGAACGAAGCGGGTTGGTTGCGACAACTGGGGTTTCTGGATTTTGCGGGTAGTACGGTGGTGCATAGCATGGGGGCTTGGGTGAGCCTGGGTACCTTGCTTTTAGTCGGGGCTAGGGAAGGGCGATTTACCCCCACAGGAACCCAAAAAATCCAAGGATCGAACTTGCCCTTTGCCGTTTTGGGGGCGTTGCTGTTGTGGGTGGGCTGGCTGGGATTTAACGGGGGAAGTACCTTCGTTTTTAATGACCAGGTGCCCCAAATTATTACCAATACAGTGCTGGCAGGAACTGCGGGGATGGTGACGGCGATGCTCCTCAGCCAATGGTATCTCAAGCGCTCAGAGGTCGAGGAAATTATCAATGGTTCCCTGGCGGGACTGGTGGCGATTACGGCCTGTTGCGATCTGGTGTCGAGCCCTTTGGCGGTGGTGGTGGGGATAACGGCGGCGGGGGTAGCCCGATGGGTGTCGAGTCTTTTAAAGCGCTACAAAATTGATGATGCGGTGGATGCGATCGCCGTCCATGGGGGCGCGGGACTGTGGGGAACCCTCTGTGTCGGTTTATTTGGCAATGTCGAAGCCCGCCATAGTCAACTGCTAGTACAACTCTTGGGGGTGGCGATCGCCCTTGCCTGGGGGACGGGGCTGACTTGGCTAATTTTGCAACTGTTGCAGCGGTGGTATCCTTTGCGGGTTTCCCCGGAAGCCGAAGCCCTGGGTTTGAATATTTCTGAACATGGGGCCAAAACCGATGCCTACGAACTGTTTCAGGTGATGGATCACCAGGCCGCGACCCAAGACTTGACCCTGCGGGTACCCGTAGAACCCTTTACGGAAATTGGCCACATTGCCACCCGTTACAACCAAGTGATCGACGCCCTCGAACAAAACCACCGGGAAAATGCCGAATCCCTAGAGGAACTTTATACAATCACCGCGATGGCCGTGGCCGCCATTGAGCACCAAAATTTTGACCCAGATTTGTTTGCCAGTTTTGGCGATCGCCCCGATGAATTGGGCATTTTAGGCCGCTCCCTCCAACAGTTGCTCCAGACGATTAACCAACAAACAGCGGCCCTCGAACAACTACAGCAGCAACAACAAACGACCCTAAAGGCCGTGCTCGGAGAAATTTTCCAGCAGCGGTTTGGGGAACCGAGCCTCACCTATCAAGGACAATTACCCGATTTGCCCTCGGCGCTGACCATGGCCGAAATTACCCACATGGCGATCGCCGCCACCAGCTTTGGGCAATTTTTAACACAAGTGCAGGCTACCAACGTTGCCTCTGGAGAAAATCAGCCAGTTGCCGCAGATTGGAACGATTGAAAATATAAATTCACCAAGTCCTGAAACACTGACAAAGCCTCTACCCCTGAGCCTGCCTTTTTCCGGGAAAATTAAACCATAGGTCTTTTCGGAGAATTGTTAGCCGTGGTCATCGATGCTCAGGATCGTTACGAAGCGCGTACCCAACAAATTGCTAGGGAGTTAATCGCTGCCACCAGGGAAAAACGGTCATTTTTCTCGAAAATCCAAGACCAGATGCGCCTAGACGATAAATTGCTGGGCTGGGCCATGGAAAATCCCCATTTGCGGGTGCAACTGTTTCGCTTCATTGATGTGTTGCCAGCCCTCAAGGACAATACGGCGATCGCCCAGCATCTCCAACAGTATCTAGGGGATGAGTCGGTGGAGTTACCTGGAGCTTTAAAAAAAATCCTCAATTTTACTGAACCCCATTCTCCTCCGGCCCAGATTGCGGCCGCAACCATTAGTAAATCCGTGGAAACCCTCGCGTTTAAATATATTTCGGGGGAAAACGTCAAGCAAGTGCTAAAAACCGTTGAACGTCTGCGTCGAGACAAAATGGCGTTCACCATTGATCTCTTGGGCGAGGCAGTGATCACCGAATCAGAAGCCCAGAAATATCAGCAAACTTACCTCGATTTAATGGCGGATTTGGCGACAGCGGCAAAACATTGGCCTAAGGTCGATGCCATTGATGCGGCGGACGGTGAGGATCTCGCCAAGGTGCAAGTATCCGTAAAATTGACAGCGTTTTATTCCCAGTTTGATCCCCTCGATCCGGCGGGCAGCAAAGAAAATGTGGCGGAACGGGTGCGGCTATTGTTACGCCATGCCCAGGAATTGGGGGTTGCGGTGCACTTTGACATGGAGCATTACGAATATAAAACGCTGACACTGCAAATTTTGAAAGAGGTTTTGCTGGAGGAGGAGTTCCGTGATCGCAGTGACATTGGCGTGACATTGCAGGGCTACTTGCGGGATTCTTACGCCGATTTAGAAAGTTTAGTTGAGTGGGCCAAGGAACGGGGTACCCCTGTCACTGTCCGTTTAGTGAAAGGGGCTTACTGGGATCAAGAAACGATTACGGCGCTGCAAAACCACTGGGAACAGCCGGTTTTCAACGAAAAGGGCGCGACGGATATTAATTACGAACGCATGACCCGGCTGCTGCTAGAAAATCATCAATTTCTCTACGGGGCGATCGCCAGCCATAATGTGCGTTCCCAGGCGGTTGCCTGTGCGATTGCAAAAGAACTCAACATTCCCCGGCGTAATTTTGAATGTCAAGTGCTGTACGGCATGGGCGACCAAATTGCGAAGGCGTTGATAAAAGAAGGTTATCGGGTGCGAGTGTATTGTCCCTACGGCAAAATTTTGCCGGGCATGGCCTACCTAATCCGGCGTTTGTTGGAGAATACCGCCAACAGTTCTTTCCTCCGCCAGAACCTAGAAGAGCGTCCCGTTGAAGAATTAATCGCGCCCCCCACTGGTGATCTCAAGGCAACGATTCACGACCTTGATAGTCGTCATCTGCAATTTGCCGGGGCTGCCAACGTTGATTATGCCGAGCCAGAACTGCGGGATAAGTCCCAATTTGCGATCGCCGAGGTAAAAAAACAGCTTGGCAAACGTTATCTGCCCTACATCAACGGTGAATATGTACAAACCGAAAATTTTGTGGACTCGGTGAATCCCTCCCGTTCCACAGAACTCATTGGTAAAGTTGGTCAAATTTCCCTAGAGCAAGCCCAAGGGGCGATCGCCGCCGCCAAAGCCGCTTTTCCCGCCTGGAAAAAAACCCCCGTCTCGGAACGGGCCAACATTCTCCACAAAGCTGCCGACATCATGGAAGCCCGTCGCCACGAGTTGAATGCGTGGATTTGTCTAGAAACGGGCAAAATCCTTAAGGAAGCAGATCCAGAAGTCTCCGAAGCCATTGATTTTTGTCGCTACTACGCCGATGAAATGGAGCGTTTGCACCAGGGTTATACCGTTAAACCCGATGATTTATCCCAGGTACAGGGCTTCAAAAAATACGATGTTTGTGGCGAAACTAACCGCTACCATTACCAACCGCGCGGCCTTGCGGTGGTAATTTCTCCGTGGAATTTCCCCTTTGCGATCGCCACAGGGATGACCGTTGCAGCCTTGGTGACAGGCAACTGTACCCTCCTAAAACCCGCTGAAACCTCCAGCGTGATCGGTGCAAAAATCGCGGAAATCCTCATTGAAGCGGGGATCCCCAAGGGTGTCTTTCAGTTTGTGCCAGGACGTGGCTCCACCGTAGGCGCAGCGATGGTTAAACATCCCGATGTGCATCTGATTGCTTTTACGGGTTCCCGTGAAGTGGGTTGTAATATCTATGCCAATGCGGCGATCGTCCAACCGGGCCAAAAGCACTTGAAGCGGGTCATTGCCGAGATGGGCGGCAAGAATGCGATTATCGTCGATGACAGTGCCGACCTCGACCAAGCGGTGACGGGTGTGCTCCATTCGGCCTTTGGCTATAGCGGTCAGAAATGTTCGGCTTGTTCCCGTGCCATTGTGATGGAAGCAATCCACGATATTTTTGTGGAACGTTTGGTGGAGGCGGTGAAATCAATCCAGGTCGGCGAAACGGATAATCCGAGCGTCAAGATGGGGCCGGTGATTGACGGGGCAGCCCAAGCGAAGATCAAGGACTACATCCTGAAGGGCAAGGAACAATCAAAAGTCGCCTTTGAAACGGCAGTTCCCAACAATGGTTATTATGTGTCCCCAACTATTTTCACTGATGTACAAGCGGATCAGGCGATCGCCCAGGAGGAGATTTTTGGGCCAGTATTAGCGGTGATTAAAGTCAGTTCTTTTGATGAAGCCTTAGCGGTTGCCAATGGCACAGACTACGCATTGACCGGGGGCCTTTATTCCCGGACACCGCAACACATCGAGCGAGCAACGGAGGAATTTGAAGTGGGCAATCTCTATATCAACCGGGGGATTACGGGGGCGATCGTGGCCCGTCAACCGTTTGGGGGCTTTAAGATGTCCGGTGTAGGTTCTAAGGCGGGCGGCCCTGATTATCTCCTGCAATTCCTAGAGCCACGTCATGTGACGGAAAATGTCCAGCGTCAAGGGTTTGCGCCCATTGAAGGCGTTGATTAATTGATGAAATAGTGGCGATCGCCTTTCTGTAGAAGTATGGGAGGGCGATCGCCTCAATTACTTTAATCGGGTGGGTGCCATCCTGCCGAAATCCAAGCTTGTCGTACCATGACTGCATAGGGATTATTCAGTTGAAGAGCAAGCACTGTCGCACGACCACAAGCAGTTAAACCACGAATCAAAGCACCTTCTCTTTCCCAGATGAAATGCTCTGACCACTTTTGAGTACGGGGATTAAACAAAGCAACGGTGGTATTCGTCACTGGATCGATGCCATGGGTTTTCGTGCCTTTGTAGGAATTACAGAGACGGCAAGCTAGCCACAAATTATTTTCTTCGTCCGAACCGCCTGCTGCTTTTGGGATAATGTGATCGATTTCTAAGATACCTAAAACATATTTCTGAAGGCTTTTGCAGTAACCACATTGATTATTGGCGGTTTCTCTCACCTGTTGGCGCAGCTCTTCTGGGATGTAGCTCATTCGCTGAGAGGTTGAATTAATCGACGTTTCACAGCTTCGTTTAATGCTGTCGCTTTACGCAGAAGTCCTTCTTGATAAACTTGCATCAGAGTCTGAAGTTCGGAGGAATCGGGATTGGACAGTTGCCCTGCTTGTTGTAAATCCAGTAGCTGGCTAAGGCGGGCATCTTGTTCTGGCTCCATCTGTAGCTCGGTTAGACCTAAAATCTCTTCATCATCTAAAGCTGTAATCGCAGGAGTTGCTGTGCTATTGGGATGGGAAGCAGGAATGAGAAGCTGAATACTCTCCGCCACAACACTGGACAAGTCACGATTGGCGAGATAGGCAAATTGCTCAACTCTTTGATATACGTCATCTGGTAACTCAATCGTAATGCGAGTGCTCATAAATTTTGACTACTCAATTCAATGAGTTGAACTCTGGCTAAAATTATATCGTGAGCTTTTAGCGTTCAAGATGTCTGGTGTGGGTTCTAAGGCGGGAGGCCCTGACTATCTCCTGCAATTCCTAGAGCCGCGTCATGTGACTGAGAAGGTTCAGCGTCAAGGCTTTGCTCCTATTGAAGGCGTTGATTAATAACCGGAAGAATGGCTCTAAAGCCCCGTCTTAACTTCAGCAAGTTCAGTCACCTTTTAGGACAGCTTTCTGGTAAAGAGCATTGGGAGACCCTAAACGGACATGGAGAGATGGTAAGGCTAATTGTGTTGCAACCCAGCTAAGTATCAAGAAATCTTCGACCGTTTACGGCGGGAAAATATGTCAACTTTTTACTGGAGTGTTCAATGGACGGTCATCCATATCGGCAACATTTGAACGTTGTTTTCCCTTGTGAATATGACCATTTTTGACCGTGTGGGAAAATGCGCAGTTAAGACCGACAGGTATGGGGTTTGGCGACCAAAAAACTCCACTTTCTCACCATTACATCTTGAGCACGACCGAGTCGTGTCCTAGGGGTGGGGCATAATATTGGGGATATGTTGCCCATCACGGGGTTGCCACAAGGGAGTTGCAAAATCTGTAACCCAACGCTGGTCTCTATTTTTCTCACCTAAGCTGTAACTATGCGCCCTAGTCTCCAAGCCGTTCCTACCCCTGCGTCTTTTGCGGATTTGCCCCTGGCCCAGCCCCCCGATGGTCAGCAGCTAGAGAATATTAAAAGTCATCTGGACTTGGTCTTATTGGCGTTGGAGTCCTTAGCGGGCCTGAGTTCAGAGGCGATGTTACAGGCGGCCAAAGAGCTAAATTTAGAGGCAGTCATCGGCGATCGCGTTACCTTATGGCGACTGCGACAGTCCAACCCCCTCCGGAAAAGTAGTGGGGGCCGCAAAAAATTAGACGTCGAAGAAGCCCGCTCTTTGGTGTTGATCATTTGCCATTTAGCCCGCCAGCAGCAGGATGACATTCGCCGCGCCTGCGCTCTCCTGGAACAGATGACCGAACAAGGCCAGGAACCCCACCGAGCCGCCCTTTTAGGGGATTACCTCGATAACTTTAGCAACACCTACCAAGAACGCATGGAGGAAGGGGAGGCGATCGCCTCAGCCTCTTTAGTGGGACTCGCCCTGAAATTACTGATTGATTTGCTGTTCTATGGGGCCAAAAATGGACATCGACGCCTCTGGTTAGCATTAATCGATCAAGGCAAAACCTAGAGACTTGACCTAAACTCCACCCTTGATTTTTTCTCTTTTTTACTCAATTCCCCCGTAGTTTGTTTTCGTTCTTAGATGGTTCCTATGCTCTCTCCCACCCTCACCCGTCGCTATACTCCCCCCACCTGTAGCCTGGAAGTGGCAGCGAAAACCTCGGCCCTCTCCCAGTGGACAGGGAAGCCGCTGATTAAAGAATTGAATTTTGAGTTGAGTTTTGATGATCCGCGCCTTGGCCCCGACCAGCGCATCGTCATCAAAGGCGATCGCCCCCAATTGGATGCCCTCGCCACCGCCGTCAATGACTATGTCCAAGGGTTTCTCCAAGACCTCAGTCCAGACCTAGAATGGCTGCCCCAAGCCGCCTCTGTCTATGGCTACCACAACACCCCTGGTCAGACCGTCGCCACCCTGCCCCAACCCCAGCTTGTCACCCAGGGACTTTTGTCCCATACCCTCCACCTGGGTCGCCTAGCAACCAAGGAATCTGGCCCGACCCTCAAACTCAACGCCACCCAGCTCCATGACCTGGCGGAGGCCCTCGAAACCTACCAGACGGACATGGTGGCTTTACCCAGCCTCACTGCTAGCCAACAACGCCGGACTGTCACTCGCTGGGGGGCGATCGCCGCGTCTTTTCTCCTCGTGGTGGGGATTAGTAACGCCGTTTGGCAACAGCAACAAATCCCGGAAACCAGTAGTGCCCTAAACCTTGAAGCTACGGATGAAGCGGGCAACCAAGTAGAGCTTATCCCTCCGGATCCCCACGCTTCCTATACCTTCTCGCCAGTGCCATCCGCAGCCGATGCGCCCCTAGATGACCCACGGGTTGCCCCCCAAACCGTTGATCTGACTCAACCGACGCCAGGGGAAACCACGACTGCGAATCCGGCTCCCCCAACCGCATCCCCCCCCAGTCCCCCTAGTAATGATCCGGCCCCGATCACGGCTACTGCCCCCAGGGAGAATACCAGTCTGAGCGTCGCTCCCAGCTTTGGGGGACAAATGGCCAGAACCACCGCTGCCGATCAAGCAGAACAATTTGCCGATGCGCCCCAGCAAGAGGCGATCGCCCTGTCTCCCGCCAATGCCCCAAGGCTAAACCCCGAACAGCGAGTTGAACGTCATTTTCAAACCCAGTGGCAGAGTCCCGCCGACCTCGGTGAAGTGTTGGAATATCGTTTAAAGCTCAGTGAACAAGGGGCCATTGAAACGGTCTTTCCCATTGGTAAAGCTGCCGAACTGTATCAACCCCAACTTTCTTTTCTCTCTGTGGGTCGCAATGTTGGCGCTTCTTTTCCTGCTGAAAGTCGGACATTTCGCCTAGTGTTAAATCCCGATGGTCGTGTCCAGGCTTTTACCGAAGCGCCCCGCTAAAAACAGCCTTGGTAAAGGGGAAGTTAAATTCGCGATAAGCCCAAAGAAATACGCAAAAAAGCGGCCTTAGCTCCACTATGATCGTGAATAGGCGGGCATTGGCTCGTTTTTAGAAATTTATTTCGAGAGTTCAGAAGGAACTAAATCATGATGGCGCATTTTGACTTATTTAGACATGACCACGACACCCAGGATTTCGCGGCGGGCACTGTAATTTTTAGCGCAGGCACCCCAGGCGATCTGCTCTACATTATCCAAACCGGGGAAGTGGAAATTCAGTTTCAAGGGCAACCCTTGAGTATCCTCGGTGAAGGGGAAGCTTTAGGAGAAATGGCCGTCATTGAGCCGGGTTCCCCCCGCAGTGCGACGGCGATCGCCAAAACGGATTGTCGCCTCGTGGTGATTGACCAAAAGCGATTTACGTTTCTCATCCAGCAAAATCCCTACTTTGCCATCGAAATCATGAAAACCTTAGCCGAGCGTTTAAGTCGCACGAACCAAAAGCTAGAGGCCCAGGGTTAGGGACGGTTGTTAACAAAAGTGCCTTGCGGTTGAATCCCGCTGAGAAGATTCATTGGGAAAAGCCGCTCAAATTTATCCCCTGGGAAATGGCAGATCAGGGGTACATTGGTAAACATCGCTGTAGTAGCCAGAAACCCAAACTTGTTCAGAAGCGCGGCAGTTTGACAGAGGAATCGGTTCAAAGATGTTGATCGACCATAATTCAAAGGGCGTTTGGGAAAATTGAGCGCTGATTCTGTCTAAATCGTCAGTGTAAGCTGCTGGCGCATCTTGTTTTGGTACAAAAGCAAAAAATACAGGACGTTCTAGGGCACGTCGTTGCTGTTCCCAGGCAATCCCCATCATTTCGCCAATTTGCACGGTGCTTTCCCTGGGGAGCACCATCAGTACAGGTTGGGTTGCTGTTGCGAGTCGGTCAACGATTTTGTCGGGGTGGTAGTACTTTTGGTAGCCCCAATCATGGACGACAGTTAAGGCACTACAAAAACTAATCAGCACCATAAAGGCGATCGCCTTTGTCCCAGATTTCACCTGGGGAAACCGAGTCCCCATCGTTTCAACCCCTAGACAGCGAATATTCTCCCGCTGCCAAAAATAGCTCAGGCCAACGGCCCCCAAGAGAATTACCGCCGGAAAATACACAAAACTGTAACGGGCCCCACGGGTAATATCGATGCCGAGGCCAAAACTGAGCACCCCAAAAAGTCCCCAGGCAGCCCCCACAAAACGACAGAGAAAAAATAACTCATCCTGAAACTGAGAAACCGTGCTCTGGGCCTTGATGCCTTGTCGCCACAGGGTTAAAAAACGAATACCCACCACGATCATCACCGCACCACAGACAATTACCGTCGGCAAAAAATCCACCTCAATGGGCAAAAGCATCACCATCGTGACAACGGTGGCCAACAACTGAAAGACCGGACTGAGCCATGCCAGCCAATCACTGCGATCGAGGCGAATCCAGCTAGTCATACTCGTGCCATAGCTGTCGGGGAGTACCTGGGTTTTCCAGATCAGCCCCAAAAGCCCCACTGTCAGAATAATTGTGCCTAAACGCCACCATTGCTTCGGAATCGGATATTTGCGGTGGGCCACCATCCACCACCCCAGGGCGATCGCCTCGGCCAGAAGCGTCAGAACAAAAAAGTAATGCACTAACAGCCCCGCCCCACAGAGGACAATCCCCACAAAAACTTGCCCCCAGGACAACGCCTGCCGGGTCTTAATTTGGCGCAGCACTAGGAAACTAAATCCCAAGGAAGCGATCACAAACAGACCAATTAATGTATAGTGACGAGCTTCCTGGGCCAGGTAAATATCAAAGGGCGAAAAAGCCATCAAAGCCGCCGTAAGTTGGGCAATTTTTTCCGACTGAAAGAGCCACTTTGCCAAACCATAAAGCGCTCCAATGCCTAACAAACTAAGCAGCACCGAGAGGAGACGCACCCCATCAATGGAAATGTAACCCCCCATCTCTAGGGGAAATAGGCGCTGCCAGAGGTTAACCACCATGAAATATAACGGCGGGTGGTTATCGTAATGGATCAAAAAATGGGCCGCTTCAGTGACACCTTGGTCTGGGTAGCCGAGCAGTGGCGCTAAAAGCTCTTTCCCCGTGAGAATTTCGTCGTAGGGCAGTTGATTATAATTTTCGGCGCGACTGTAGAGGAGGGTCGCAAATTCATCGGTCCAGGGGGGTTTTGCACCAAGGTTTGTCAGGCGAATAATCCCGCCTAAAATCACCCAAAACCATAATAAAAAAACGGGTAACGTTTTGCTTGAAATAATATTTTTTGGGGAGGTATTTAAAAAGAATTGCAACTTTAAAATGAAGCCTTAACTAAAATGAACGGCAAGGGGATGCAACCCCAGGGGAGTCTTTGTCTTCTCGCAATGGTGAACGATATTAGCAGACCGCAGCGATAATTTCGACGATGGCAGAAGCGTGACAAAACTTGTTAGGATGTGGTTTTTATCCATTAAAATCCTTTTGTTTTTTTCACCATGGAGGTTACGAGTGAGTCATGAAGTCCCAATCCCCCGAAGCGTTACTATTAATGGTGAACGATATTAGCAGACCGCAGCGATAATTTCGACGATGGCAGAAGCGTGACAAAACTTGTTAGGATGTGGTTTTTATCCATTAAAATCCTTTTGTTTTTTTCACCATGGAGGTTACGAGTGAGTCATGAAGTCCCAATCCCCCGAAGCGTTACTATTAGTGGATGGTTATAACGTCATTGGTGCTTGGCAGGAGCTTAAGGCAACCCGCGATCGCCACGGCCTTGAGATGGCACGGGACGAATTAATTGAAGTTTTAATTAACTACGCCTCCCACAACTGCTACCGGACAAAAGTCGTTTTTGACGCCCATTACCAGCAGACCCCTAGCCAAGAAGAAGAACATACGCAATTTGTTTCCGCTTACTACACCGCTTTCTCGGAAACTGCCGATACTTACATCGAAAAAGCCTGCGCCGCTTTTCGGCACGACTATAATACGCCCCGACGGGTAATTGTGGTGACCTCTGACCAGGCCCAACGGCATACGGTGGTGGGTTATGGGGCGGAATGGATGTCTTCTTTAAAGTTGCAATCGGATGTGGCCGCCGCCAATCGACGTTCCCGGGATCATCGCAAACGCCAACGCCAGCAGCGACGGGGGCAACTCTTAAATAGTCTTGATCCGAAAACCCAACAGATTTTACGTCAGTTACGCCATGGCCTCTAAGGTTTCAAGGTTTCAAAAAAAGGCGATCGCCAAGCCGACGATAAACGCGATAGACCGTGCGTACTTGGTCTAAAAAAGCATAGGGTATTTTTAATTTGAGACCAGCAATCAGGGGTCGATAAAGGCAATAATAGGCCCGTTTAAGATCTTTCCAGGCATAACAGGGCTCTGGTTTGAGGAAGTCGGAAATATCTACCACAAGTCCCCGACCATCGACCCCCAACATCACATTTTTCCCGTGGACATCATGGGGATTAAGGCCCTGGGCATAGACATAATCCAAGGCTTGATCAATATCTTCAATGACTTGTTTCGGAATCGGAATCCCCCGGTGGGCACAGTCGTAGAGGGTCGTGCCATGCAAACGCCGCAGCACTAAAATGCCATCCTTGGCGTAATAACATTCCGAAAATGCAGCGTGGGTCCCTAGGCGACGATAAACTTCCACTTCTGCGGCAAATCCTTCCCGGTGGGGGGCATAGACCTTTACCACCCACGCCGGAAAATCAGGGTGGGCGACAACCGCAGCATAGTTCCCGGTGCCCACGCAATACCAAGGGCTGGGACAATGGCGCACGATCACAGGATGGTGGGGATGCTCGCTGGTGAGATCGAGGTGGGGTCGGAGTTCCTGTTCGAGGCGATCGCAAAAAACTTGGAGTCGAGATTGAGCCATAGATCCTTTAGGGGAGGATTTTTCGCATCAAGATTGCATGGGGCTGGTAGGTGAGGGTCTGGTAAAAGCTCTGGGCCGTCTGATTATTCGTAAAAACCTGGAGGGTAATTTGGCGATCGCCTTTGGTTTTCGCGTACCGTTCCGCTGTGGCCATAAGCGCCGAACCCAGCCCCTGACGGCGATACTCCGGCATCACATACAACAGAAAAATATGACTGTGGCGATCGCCGCTAATTTGATCAACACTATTGCCCAGCCAGAGACAACCCACCACTTGCTCCGTTTCTGTCCGTACCCACCAGAGGGGCGTATCCACTGTGAAGTAATGGTTCAAGGTTGTACGGAGATGATCGAAACCCGTTTCCGGATAAAGTTCCTGGTAACTGCGGTGCAAAAACTTTAACAATAACGGTCGGTCGATCATCGCACCCCGTCTCAGAGAAAAGCCCGCTGGTAGCATGACCTAGCCCAAAAAACTAATGGGTGCTGGGGCGAGCATATCGGTGGGGAGAAAAATCCGGGCGCTGACAATCCCTAAAGCCAAGAGGAAGACCAGCAAAATTAAGAACGGCAGAATCTGTTGACGAAATAAGTCCATAGGTGGCGATCCCAAACAACACATAGAAAATATCTCTGTCAGTGTAACCTCTCCCCTTGGCATAATGGAATCTGTGCCAAATTGAGTATCCATGACCATTGCCATGACCCCCCTTTTGCAATACCACCAGCACCAAGGCTTTCCTTTAACAGCTTCCGGTGAGGCCGTTGTAACCTTTGGGAACGACGCCGACATTTCCCAAGATTTCAGCAATGGCTGTTTGCTCTATGACCAAAGCCATTGGGGTCTCCTCAACTTTACGGGCGCTGACCGTCAACGCTACCTCCATAACCAAAGCACCAATCAAATCCAGCAGCTTCAACCGGGCCAAAGCTGTGACACTGTCCTCGTTAATTCCACGGCCCGCACCATCGATCTCGCCACGGTGCATATTCTAAATGATGCCCTCTGGGTGCAGGTCTCACCCCAGAAAAAGACCTTTCTCCTGGAATGGTTTGATCGGTTTCTCTTTCCAATGGACAAAGTAGAAATTAGTGATCTTTCTGGGCAGTTCAATATCCTGTCTTTGATGGGTGTTCAGGCCAAAGAAATTCTCGAAAAACTCACTGGCGTAACCTTAGCTGACTTTCCGGCTGGTGGTCATCAATTTCTAGAAATCCAGGGACAAAACATTCTCTGTGCGACGGGGAACAGTTTGAAATTACCGGGCTATACCCTGTATATTCCCGCCGAGGCTGGTGTCGAAATTTGGCAAGCTCTGATGAATTTAGGAATGATCCCCTGTGGCGAAGCAGCCTGGGAGAAACTGCGCATTCACCAAGGCAGACCCGCCCCCGACCAAGAACTCACCGAAGACTATAACCCTCTGGAAGCAGGGCTTTGGGATTGTATTTCCTTTGATAAAGGCTGCTACATTGGCCAGGAAACCATTGCCCGCCTCAATACCTACAAAGGCGTTAAACAGCGCCTCTTTGGGATTCAACTTTCTGCCCCCGTAGCAGTCCCTTGCAAAATTTTTGTGGGTGAAGAACGGGCTGGCATCATCACCAGTATTGACCCGGATAACACCTTTGCCCTTGGTTATATCCGTACGAAAGTGGGTGGAGAAGGGTTAGAAGTGGCAGCAGGAGAAGTGACTGGAAAAGTTGTCGCGGTTCCCTATGTGACCCATGCTTACCCCGAACCCTAGGGAACTGTCTTTGGTTGCTTTTTTATTCGTCTAAAAAGATGAAGCTGCCGCCCCAGGAGCCATAGTCGGCAGTAACCACGCCATTGCGATCGCCGCCGGTGTAGCTGTCCTGACCGGGGGCAATTTCGATGGTGATCGGGCCGCCCGTAGCTAGGTCAATTTCTCCGGCATGGACTGCCGCCACACAGATTGCGGAATCGTTGGTGTAAATATCTGTCCCCCAGACCGAGGCCCCTAGTTCACCGTTGGGTGGGCAATTGAAACTGTAGCGATCGCCAACATTTTCGGCAATCCCGAAGGAGCCTGGGGTCGAATCCCACTGGATATTTGGCGTTGTTGCAGCGTTACCACTGGCCTCCGGAAAACGGAAGCTCCCACCCCAAGCGCCGTAATCACGACTGGTCACTGCATTTTGTTGACTACCGGTGTAGAAGTCTTGGCCCGCGAGGATTTCTAAAGTTAAATTCCCCCCGGTCTCTGCGGCGAATAGACCTGCATGGACGGCGGCGGCACAAATAGACGAATCGCTGGTGTAAACACCCGTACCCCAAATTCTTTGGTTGGGATCCCCCGGCGGACAGGAAAACTCGAAGGTCTGTCCTACCTGGTCTTGGATTTCGAGGCTAACGGGGCTGGCTTCCCATTCCAGGGTAGTGAATTGGAGGGTTGGGGGCGACGCTGGGGTTTCCGGTGCTGCTTCTGGGATCGCAACAGTTCCGCCTCCAGTGGCGTTAGATTCTGGGGTGGTGCTGTTTTGGGTACAGGCGCCCAGGGAAAAAGCCAGGGCGATCGCCCCGAAAAAATAAGTCGTAGATTGCATCATGAAGCTTAGAAATAAGAAGAAATTCGTTTAGGGATGAAGGTCAGGATCTGGGTCTAGGCCAGTTGGCTATTGGCAAAAAAGGCGATCGCAATGCCCAGGGAAAGCCCCACAAATACTTGCACGGGTGTGTGACCGAGCAATTCCTTGAGCCGTTCTTCGCTAAATTCTTTTTCCTGGAACATATCATCAATGATCTGGTTGAGAATACGCGCTTGCTTACCCGCAGCTTGGCGTACTCCGGCGGCATCGTACATTACAATCACTGCAAACAAACAGGCGATCGCAAACTCAGAACTATCCCATCCCTTCGCCTGACCAACCCCTGTCGCTAAAGCCCCCACTAGAGCAGAGTGAGCACTGGGCATCCCCCCAGCACTGAAGAGGGAACGGAGGCTGGTTTTTTGATAACGAATCAAATCAATGGGAATTTTGAGCAACTGTGCCGTAATGCAGGCCACTAATGCCACAATCAGGATGTGATTTTGGAAAACTGCGCTGAAATTATCCATGGTGCTTGGCCGTGACGCGGGTTAGTTTTTACGGTTAACGATGTATTCCGCCAGGGCTTTAAGGGGATTGGCCTTTTCACCATAGGGTTCGAGGGAGGCGATCGCCTCTGCCACCAGCTTGCGGGCCTCAGCCTGGGATTTTTCAATACCCCATAGGCTCGGATAAGTCACTTTCTGGGCTTCGAGGTCTTTGCCCGCTGTTTTGCCCAATTCTTCAGCGGTGGCAGTGATATCGAGAATATCATCGACAATCTGAAAAGCCAGACCAATATTTTGGGCATAACGGGAGAGTAGTTGCACCTCTTCGGGTTTCGCTCCGGCCAAAATTGCCCCCGCCGTGACGCAAACTTCCAGCAATGCCCCTGTTTTATGGGTGTGGATAAAGTTCAAAGTTTCTACGGAAACATCGGTTTTCCCTTCCGATTCGAGATCCACCACTTGGCCACCGACGAGGCCTTCTGCCCCCACCGCTTGGCCGAGGCGCACGATCACCTGCAACAGACGTTCTGCCGGAACATCCGGGGTGCGGGCCACATATTCAAAGGCGTAGGAGAGCAGGGCATCCCCTGCCAAAATGGCAATATCTTCCCCATAAACTTTATGGTTCGTGGGTTTGCCTCGACGGAGATCGTCATTGTCCATGGCGGGCAGATCATCATGGATTAAAGACATGGTGTGGATCATCTCCAGGGCGCAGGCCGTATTCATCGCCATGGCGGCGGTGCCCCCCAACATTTCACAGGCAGCAAGACAAAGAATCGGGCGTAGCCGTTTCCCCCCAGCCAGGAGGGAATAGCGCATGGCTTCGTAGATGGTGACAGGCTCAGTGATAACTAAGGATTGGTCAAGGGCGGTTTCGACGATGGTCTTTTGTTCTTGGAGATATTGCGCGAGGGAAAAGCCCTGGGTGTGAGCGTCTGCAACTACCATAGCTACGTTTGGAAAACTGTTGATTTTTTCAAGAATATTCTACAGGGCTTTGGGGGCAAGTCTGGGGGAATCATCCTGGGTTGCTTGCAGAGGGGTGCTAATTCTGGCCTCTAAATGTGAAGTTGTTTTGCTCTGTGTGGTTCATTACACTCGCCGGGAACGTTTGGGTTTAAAACAGGAAGGGTAATTGATCTGTTGAGATAAGTCCTGATCAACCCAGGCCCAGTTTCCATGCAACCAAAAATTATTGTCTGTGGTTTAGGACGAACGGGATATAAGATTTTTCGTCTACTGCAAAATCAAGGGGCTGAGGTGATCGGCATTAGCGATCGCCCCAGTCATCAGCGGGCAGCGGGCATTATTGTGGGCGACCCCAGGCAGGGACAACTCCTTGTGCGGGCGGGCATTCATGCAGCCCAAACCCTCGTCCTCGCCAGTAATGATGATGCTCTCAATCTTGCGGTGCTGACCCAAGCGCGGGTGCTAAATCCAAATATTCGCATTGTCAATCGTATCTATAACCAAGCCCTGGGCGATCGCCTCGATCAAACCCTGCCGGATCATGTGACCATGAGTGTTTCGGCCCTGGCCGCCCCCATTTTTGCCTTTGCCGCCCTGGGCAATAAAGCCATCGGCCAACTGCGTCTCTACGAAAAAACCTGGCCGATCTATGAGGAAGTGATCACCACGGATCATCCCTGGTTAGGCCAACCCCTCAGTGAGCTTTGGGAAAATCCGGAGCGGATGTTTATCCACTACCTACCAGCCCAGGGGGAAATGGATTTGGTGTCGGCGGTGGTGGCCGACCAAACCCTCCAGGTGGGGGATCATTTAATCTTGGGGACGCCGCCCCAGGTTAAAAGTCAACGTTATTCCCTCTGGCAAAAATTTCGGAAGGCGATCGCAAATCTGCGGCAATACCAACACCACGTGCGGCCGATGACCCTGGTGACGATGGCGTTGTTGGTGACTATCTGTATTGCCACCTTTACCTATGTTTGTGTGAATTTTAATTTGTCCCTGGTGGATGCCCTCTATTTTTCGGTGGGGATGATCACTGGGGCTGGGGGTAAAGAAGAAGTCGCGGAACTCGCCCCCGATTGGGTCAAGGTTTTCACGGCGGTGATGATGGTGGTCGGCGCCGGGGTTGTGGGGATCTGTTATGCGTTGATCAATGATTTCATCCTCGGTAGTCGAATTCGTCAGTTTTGGGATGCGACAAAAATTCCCCACCAAAACCATTACGTAATCTGTGGCTTGGGAGGGATGGGCATGGCGATCGCCCGCCAACTGCACCACCAGGGTTATGACGTTGTTGTTCTCGAAACTGACCACAACAACCGCTTTTTACGCACTGCCAGAACCTTGGGGATTCCGGTCATTCTCGCCGATGCTAGCGTGACCAGCAGTTTACGGGATGCACGGATTGCCAAAGCAACGGCCCTGATTGCCGCCACCAGCCAGGACATGACCAACGTTGAAATTGCCCTAAGCGCCAAGGCGATCGCCCCCAAGGTCAATGTGATTGTCCGCATCCAAGATACGAATTTTGCCCAGTCGGCCCAGGAAGTCTTTTCCTTTGATCTGGTGCTTTCCCCGACGGAACTCGCAACCCATTCTTTTGCTGCCGCCGCCCTAGGGGGACGTATCCTCGGCAACGGCATGACCGACGATCTGCTGTGGATTGCCCTGGCAACCTTGATCACCCCAAACCATCCTTTCTGTGGACAGCGGGTTCAAGATGCGGCGATCGCCCAAAATTTTGTCCCCCTCTACCTCGAATCCCAGGGGGAAGCGGTGCACGGTTGGCCCCTCCTGCAACGGCAACTGCAACCCCAGGACGTGCTCTATATCACCATCGCCGCCAATGGTCTCCAAAAGCTGTGGCGTAAGGAACCCAGCAATTCAGAAGTGACCTTTAACCCCTTTCCGTCAGTCCAAGGAAGCGAAGCCTTTGTGCCCTAGCAATCAATAAAGTTACATCTCAATCCAGGCGATCGCCCAACTAAAAGCCCTAAAATCAGAGATGTTGAGTACAAAATGACCCACAGCTTTGAATTTTTGGACGTTACTGTTACCCCCTGTTGCTGGCACTGTGATTGGGTATTTCACCAATGACATTGCGATCAATATGCTGTTTCGTCCCTACAAGGCCATCTACCTTGGCGATCGCCGTTTACCCTTCACCCCGGGCCTGATCCCCGCCAACCAAGACCGCCTCGCCCGCAACATTTCCCGGATTATTATGGGGTCGCTGCTCACCCCCGAAGAAATCCAAAAGCTCGCCCAAAAACTGCTCCAAACCGAACGCATCGAAGCCGCGATCCGGTGGCTGCTGCAATTGGCCTTTGCACAAATCCAGGGCGAACAAGAACAAAAAACCGCTGGGATTCTGGCGGCAATTCTACGAGACTTAGCCAGCGAATCTTTGCCCCGCCTCATTAAAGTTTGGTCTCGGGAAGATACCTTTTTAGAAGCCCAGGTTTACCAACTGTTTGATCAACTGCTGCTGGATTTTAAACTTACGGAGGCCCAAGCCCGCCAGCTTACCGATTGGCTGTTGCGTACCGTTCTAACTCCCGATATTCTCCGTCAGGCGACCATTGATTTTCTTACCGACAAAAATATTGAAATTATCGACACTAGCCTCCGGGAAAAAACCAGCGGTACCTATTGGGTCGTTGCGAACCTATTTGGCGTTAAAAATAGCCTGACCCGCCTCCGGGCCTTCTGTTTAGAAGAGCGAGAAATTGCCAATGCTCGTCTCCAGGAGTTAATCCTCACCCTCGAAATTCGCCTTAAATTGCGCCTCTGGCTCCAGGGTTTGTCCCTCCAAAATTTGCCTGTGTCTACGGTGCGGCAACTCCGTAAAAGTTTTCACCAAACAATCCGCCAATATTTCCAAGATAAAGGGGCGGGCTTGATGGAATACATTGGTGAGTCGGTGGATTGGGATAATTTGTCGGTGGTGATTTTACGGCGGCTCCAAGCGTCTCAAGTCTTAGACAGTTCCCTGGGTGTCGTTAGCCAAGAATTATCTTTGCTTTTGGATCGCTATTTAGAAAAAGACCTCGAAAAAATTATCAGTCAGGTGATCCCGATCCTCGCCATTGATCAAGTAATCATTGAGCGGGTGAACAATACCAGCCCCAGGGAACTAGAACGCGCCATCCAGGGCATTGTCAAAAATGAACTCCAAGCCATCGTTAATTTGGGGGGAGTACTGGGCTTCCTCGTTGGTGTAGCCCAATCGGTTATTTTATTGCTCAATTGATGTCAAGGTATTTTCTGGGGTTGCTTGGGCAGATGATGTTTCGAGGGTGTTAATGATCTCCAGGAGTTCCCGCTCAAAGGCCACCTGGGCGCGATTGGTTTTCCCTCCCAGATAAAAGCGATCGCCAGCGGCCAGGGCCCACACTTGGGAATAGGAAACGTAGCTCATCACCACCCCAACCATCACCAACAAAAAGCCTGTATACACCACAGGAACACCGGGATCAGCCTTAATCTGGAGACCAGTGCTACCAACAAGATCAACTAATTTCAAGCTAATGTCCCCCACATCTAGGCGATCGCCAACCCGTACCGCCCCGACCAAGTCTCCCTGCTCGTTATAGACAATGGCACTGCCCTGGAGATCCTGCATCAAGATCGAGACCCCAGCACTCATATCTGGCCTAATGGGGACCCAACTGCCCCAGAGTTTCGCCCCATTCTCCGTGGGGATTTGGGCGGCGGGTAATTGAAAAATCGGGCTATTATTCAGTTGAACTTGGACACCACCAATAGACCAACTGGTTTGATAAAAGGTGATGCCATCGTAGCGGAGGGGGTGGTTTACCGAAATTGTTTTGCGCTCAAGCTCCTGGCCCTGTTCATCGACCACCGATAGATCTGAATAGAATTGATCAATGTCACCCGTGGGGGTGTAGTCGATCCAAAAACGATTCACATTCACCGACCAAGGGCGATCGCTCTCGGAAAAAATCCCCGCCTTAAACACATTATTGACCTTAAAATTCACGCCGCTGGGAATCATCTCCTGGGCCATGAACCCCCCAAAGGCTCCCCAAATAGAACCCACCAAGGTGACGATCATGCCGATGTGGACAATAATCGGCCCAATACGCCCCACAATCCCTTTCCGGGCATAGAGCTTTTCGCCGTCCTGAAAAATTTTGTAGCGCTTTTTTTCGAGTTGGGGTTTTAGGCTCTGGAGCGAACCATGATCCAATTCCGTACTGAGGGCTAATTTATTAAATTGCCGGGCTTGGCTGTAGTAATTCCAATTTCGGGCTGTTTTCAGGGCAGGCAGTTGCCGCCGAAAGGTACAGGCGATCAAACTCACCCCAAAGGCCAGGAGCAAAACCAAGTACCACCAAGTTGTATAAACATGATCCAGTCCCAACCCTAATAGAACTTTCCAAGACAAAAACCCCAACAACGCCGGATCTTCAGGGTAGTTCTCTTGGTAAAACTGGATGGTACTGCCCTGTTCGATGACGGTTCCTAAAATGCTAAATACCGCAATGAGCAACAGCAGGGCGATCGCCACCCGGAGATCCGCAATCCACTTTAAACTCGTGCGCCAGACCTTGCGGGGAAAACTGTGCCACGGAGAATTAGGAGAAGAATCAGAAACTGTCATGGTTTAGGGGATGAGAAAAGACAAATTAACAAGAAAAAAGCCCGTTCAGGGTTAGGGAAAATCTAGGCGAGGCCAATGGGCAGACGAATGAGGAGCGAAAACAGCCCAAATCCCAGGAGCAAAGCACCACTCACGGGGTTAATCCAGCCCGACCACTGCCGCAGGGACAGCAAGCGCTTCAGGGAAGCGGTAAAAATTCCGGCAATCAAGACAGGCACCACATAACCAAGGGTATAAGCAAGGAGCAATACCGCCCCCAACGCGAGGTTTTGGGTGGTACTAACCCAGGCTAAAAGGGTAGCCAGCACCGGGGTACTACAGGGGGAAGCCACCAAACCAAAGGTTAAGCCCACGAGATAGGCCCGTACAGCTTTTGGAAAATCCGGCTTAATCCAGTCGGTCGCTCCCAGGGAAGGAAAACGCAAAGGGACAATTTCGAGCAGATTTAAACCCATCAAAATGGCGATCGCACTGACAATGATCGGTAAGCCAACACCAATTTGACCGTATATCTGGCCAAAGCCCGCCGCCACGATTCCCAGGCCCGCCAGGGTCGTCGCGAGCCCCAAACAAAACCACAGGGATTGGAAAAAGGCTTGGAGGCGATCGTTATCCTGGGTGCCGCCGATGTAACCAATGGTGATGGGCAACATGGAGAGAGTGCAGGGGGTCAAGCTGGTGAGGAGGCCCGCCCCAAACACCAAAAAGATACTCAACAAACTCCAATGGCTCAGCTGCTCATTGACCAGGCTGTCACTAAATTGCTGGAGGTGATACAGTTGCAGACTGAAATTTTCCCACATGGTGCCGTGCCCAAAGACTGTTTGCTATTGTATCGGGTTTCCTGGGGGCAACGGCAAAGGTATCTTCCGCCTAAACCAGGGATAATTCACCCACCACATCTAAACGCTTATAGGGACTGAGGGATAAAAATTGTTCCGCCAAAGTATCAGAGACTGCGGGAGTGATCCAGCCCAAACGGGTCAAAAGATAGAGGGCGACGGCATATTTAGCCCGTTTCGCGCCGTCTTTGACCTTGATTGCCAAGCCTAACCCTTCACCGACGCGACCAATGCATTGAATCCCCTCGGCACCCGATTTACTGACGATTTCTCCCTCCGAGAGGCGCATTAATTCTGTGTCGAAGCCGCCCCGGCCAGACACCATGGTGGGGTGGTAGGTCATCGCCCGCACAACCCGCTCAACATCTAGGCGATCGCCAGACGCGAGGTGAGCATAAAGGGTAGCCATTTGGCTAAGCTGCATTAAATAGGTGGGGACACCGCAATCATCCCGCGCGCCGATAAATTCCTGGGCGGGCATCTGGAGTAATTCAGCAATTTTATTGAGGATCAGAGCCTGGACGGGGTGGGACTTTTCCATATAGCTACCGAGGCCCCAGTTGCAATGCTTACAGGTCAACAGCATCCCTGCGTGTTTTCCGGAACAATTGTGCTCGAGGGCGCTGTCTTTGCCGTGGGGAATCGGACATTGCAAAACGTCAGATTCTAGATCCGCCTGCCAGAGGATGCGAAACACCTGACGGGCGTGTTCCTTGGTGCCTTGGTGGGAACTACAAATGACGGCTAAATCTTTATCGGAAAGTTTGTAATGATCTAAGGCCCCGGTGCCAATCACGGCGAGGGCTTGGAAGGGTTTAAGGGCTGACCGGATAAAGGCAGAGCTTTCGGCATCCCCAGCCATGGACAGGACACGGCCTTTGGTGTCACACACCACGGCTTCGGCAATGTGGGTGGATTCTTTGAGACCTTCCCGGAGGAGGTTGATTTCAAGGGGGGGGGCTTGGACGCGTTTGCCTCTGGACATAACGATTGGGGGTAAAAGTTCAGCAGTAAAAGGATAGGGGAAAAGTACGGGGGTGGCGGGAATGATTGTGAAGATTTAAGGGTTTATAGCAGCCACAGACCGCTGATCAAACCGATGGCGATCGCCACGACAATCAAGCTGGTTTGTTGGATACGGGCGAGGATTGGGGCGATTTGGTAGGACACAATCAGGCGATCGCGTTGGAGGACGGCTTCGGGTTTACGCCAAATTTGGCCATCGTACCAGCCGGATTCTTCGTAGGTGAGTTTCTCGGTCTGGAGGCGATCGCGGATGTAGCGCCACCCCAAGTAAAGGCGCAGTAAAACCAAACTCAATAAAAACATCCCGCCGAGATTGGCACTCAAGACCAATTTAATCGGATAGCGGTCGAAGGGAAAACTCGCCCAAGCAATAGGGGTAAAGATGAGGGTCGCCCAAAACCAGACCCAGGCTACCTTGCGGATGTAGCAGACCATTTCCATGTTGCCCCAACTAAAAAACCAGGATTCCTTGAGTTGGTCATATTCGTTGAGGGGCTGTTGCTCTTCCGGGACGGGACAAAAGGTAGTGGGAGAATTGTTCATGGATGGCGACGGGACAGAGAAAACCTATGCCCAACAGTGTATCGTTTTTTTCTGGGGGGGGGCAGGGAGCGATCGCCTTTGTATTTGCCAACAAAAAAGTGACCCAGATAGATTTGGATCACTGGCAATGTTTTGAACTGTTACGGGACGTGGTAATGCTCAAACGCGACCTAGTCCCTTTTTATTTCACGAGGAGATCTTCTCCTTCAATCACCCGCGCCGATTGAATGCGATCGCCCATTTCAATTTTGTCGATCACCGCAAGACCCTCGGTAATTTGGCCAAACACTGCATAGTTTCCATTGAGGAAATCATTCGGCCCCAAGGAAAAATAAAACTGAGACGAGGCGGAGTTCGGCAGTTGGGAACGGGCCATGGCGATCGCCCCTTTGTCATGCTTAAGCACCACCTGATTCGGATCAAGTTCTGCCTTGCCATAAACCGGCTGTTCCTCACCCTGGAGCTTAATTTCTAGGGGGACATCCCGACGAATGCCCGTCTCCGGATCCGTAAAACCACCACGTCCCAGGGCATTGAGGGGCACTTGGCTGTCCTTGCTGAGGGGGTCTCCCCCTTGGACAACAAAGGGTTCTGGCGTCCGAATTACCCGGTGGAAAGCGGTGCCATCATAGACGCCACGGCTGACTAAATCCACAAAATTACCCGCCGTCACTGGCGCATCGGCACCATTGAGTTCAATGCGGATCGTTTGGCCATCCACTGCTTCAGATTGGCTCTGGAGTACCATTTCGACCACCGCTGTACAGCTATCTTCTGGGGTGGCCTCGGTAGAAGCTGGATTCGGGCAATTTAAACGGGGCTTATAATTTTCGGCACTGGTTGGGGTAGCCGTTGGATTATTGGAAGATGTTTCCGTTGTCGGCGCACAGCCACTCAAGCTGAGGCTGCCCACCAAGAATGCGAGACATAATAGCTGCCAAGGTCGTTCCATAGAAATTTAGTTGTACTTTTGTTTTAGATAAAACCTGGGAAAATTATAGGAAGCAGCGAAGGCGATCGCCCACTGTCTTTTTTTCGTCTCAGGTGCTTAGAAAGATCTAGAGACCTTCCAGGGGAATGGTTAAAAAGCGGGCCAACTCTGCCCCTTGATTCTCCAGTTCCGCGAGGGGAATCGGCTCTCCGACTCGGTTGAGGGGAATATCACCCCGATTTTTTACCCGGAGATAAAGCACTCGCCGGGGGTTTAAGCCTTCTTTGATCTCTGCTCGAATCGACAAAATATCCTTGAGGGGATACTGGAAATTAATAATCCGGTTTTTGCCCACAAAGCCATTCCGGAAAATAGTCACCTTGCCCGTTTCTTTATTAAATTCGTTGTAACCACCGCCCACATCAAGAAAAAATACAAACCAGAGATAGGCAGACAATAGCGTTCCGGCAACGCCATAGAACGTTAAGGCAGCCCCTTGGGGAATGAATTGGATATTACTAGGGTCACTCACCCCCAGCAGATTTTTGTGAAAATAACTCGAAAGACCAGCTAACAGAAAACCAATGCCACCAATGGCAGAAACACTGGCCCAAAGCATATTACTAAAACGACGGGAGCCGAGGATCGGCTGCCGTAAAACTTTATCCGTTGAAGTTGTCACCTGTGCTGCCATAAACGTTTTTTGTAGAAAATTTATTTAATTTAAGCCCCCTCATTTTACTGGATAATCTTGACTTCCCTGCTTGGAAGCCATTACCTGGGCCATCAGATCTGCCACGGCGCTGGTGCCTTCTGAAGCTTCGAAGGTCACGGGAAATTTGCCATGCCACAACATCCGCCAACCCAACGGAAAAATCTCACCAACGCTCTGGAGTCCGATCACCATCAAAGCAAAACGCCGTTCATCGATCCATCCCCCTGCTTGCACCAGGTGAAGGAGGGTTTTCCGGTGGCGTACCGCGCGACTTTCAGCGGGATCTTTTTGCTGGAGGAGGGTGCTTTTGATTTGGGTAATGCGGTCGAGGGGGTCAACTTCTTGGGGACAGACATAGTTGCATTGATAACAGCGGGTACAGGCCCAGGCACCGGCTTCGGGTTGGTGGTAGTGATCTAGCCTGGCGGAAGTCGTATCGTCCCGGGAATCCTTGATCAGCCGTTCTCCCTTGGCGAGGGCGTGGGGGCCTAAAAAGTTGGGGTTGACAGTGACGGCATTACATTCGGCGTAGCAAGCGCCACACAGGATGCAGTTGCCGGCTTTGTTTAGGGCTTCCCGCTCCTGGGGAGACTGACAAAATTCTGTTTCGGGAACCTGGGGCGATCGCCTTTGGACATAGGGAACTACCGCTTCTAGCTGTTGCCAAAAGGCAGTCATATCCACCACCAAATCCTTAATCACCGGAAAATTATTCAGGGGAGTAATCGTAATTTTGGGAATGGCTCCAGGATCAGAATCGGTGCCTTGCAGACGGGTAATTTCTTGGCGCACATTTTCTTTACAGGCCAAGGCTGCCCGGCCATTAATCCCCATGGCACAACTCCCACAGATGGTATTGCGACAATTTTTGCGAAAAGCTAAACTGCCATCCTGCTGCCATTTGATCTGATTTAGACAATCTAAAATTGTTGTACTTTCTGGCACAGAAAGCTGATAAGTGAAAAATTCTGGTGCGACGTTTCGTTGCCGTTGGCGCAAAATATTGAAGGCGATGTCCATGGCCAACCTCTTTTTGCCACAAATTTCTTCCCTTCCTAGTCTATCGGGATGAATTCGGCAGTTAAAATCATTGTCGATAAAGTTAACAAATAATCAGCACCACTCCGAAAACTTTAAAAAATTCCAGGGCCTCTTTTAAAAAACTTTTTAAAAAAACTGCGCAAAACAGAATTTTTGCAGTTATATTTACAAATGTGGTAAGTTTATTGCCGACAAAAATTTAGACTCAAAAAACAAGCGTTTTAGAAATATGAGTGACATCCCGACAACTCCTTTGAAAGGAAAGGCTCTGCTGAGTAAAGTAAAGGAATTATCCCATTTGCCCCGGCGAGAAACAGCAAAGCTTTGTGGATATAGCAGTACGAAAAATGGCTCGACTCGTGTCAATTTGACGGGTTTTTATGATGCTGTCCTTGAAGCAAAAGGACTCCCCCTAGACCCCGGTGGCAGTCAAGATGGCCGTGGGAGAGAGCCGACCTATCGGGTGAGTGTTCACAAAAATGGCCAAATTGTCATTGGTTCAACTTACACGAATCAAATGAACCTGAAACCAGGGGATGAATTTGAAATTAAAATTGGCTACAAGCACATTCACCTAAAACAGATCAACGAAGGCTAAAAAGGCAACAATAGTCAAGCCTTTCGGCAAGTTTTTAGCGTCCCTCCTTGACACGCCTGATTTCATTCCTGGGGTTTGCTAAATCTACGGGTTGATATTTAGAAGAAATCAACTGCCTTAAATGGATTCTCTCCGACAAAATTCTACGGTTGATGCACAAATCACAGGTAGAGATTCCGGGTAATCTGTTGCTTAATTTTTAAAGCTATTTTTGGCTAGTTTCGATGGGAGCTGTGGTCACCATGGCTCTTTTTTATTGTTTAGAGGTTTCAGGGAAAGGATTTGGAATCATGTTAGGGCGAGTGATTTTGGCGATCGCCATCGCCTTATGGTGGGGTCTATGGGTTATTTGGGCGGCACCTCAATCGCAGTTTTTGACAATCGCAAAAACCGTCGCAACCCCTTGGAATTACGCAGATCTTGGCCCCCAGCGGTGGGGCGAGTTGCAACCAGAGTTTCAGACCTGTGCCGTTGGCGAAACCCAATCACCCTTGGCGCTTTTTCCTGAATCGTCTACTCCAGTTTCGGGGGCGTCGCTGCCTTGGCAGTATCAACCAAGTTTCGGGCTTATCCGGGCGACCAGTACCACTTTACAAATCCAAGTGACGGGGAATAATACCCTACAGCTCGGCGCTGACCGCTACAAGCTTGAGCAAATTCATTTTCATTATCCCAGTGAGCACCATGTCCAGGGAAAACAATATGCCATGGAAGTTCACTTTGTCCATCGGCGCGCCCCCCAAGGAGTCGCGGTTTTGGCGGTGCTGGTTGAGTCCGGAACAATGAATCCGACGTTTGCCCACATTTTGCAACGGTGGCCAACCCAGACCCATCCTAGTCAGGTGATTCATTTCGACCCGGCAGCGTTACTCCCCCAAGGCGATCGCCCTTATTTTCGCTATGTTGGCTCCTTGACGACTCCCCCTTGCACGGAAGGGATTTCTTGGTTGGTTGTGGCACAACCTATTTTCCTGGGGGCCACGCAAATCAAACATTACCAAGCTCTGTATGCACCGAACGCCCGCCCCCTCCAAACAATGACAACCCATCAAGTGCAGTATTATGTGCCGGGTCAGAAAATGGAAATTTAGGCCACTTTCACGAAAATATTCTCGCCTTCTTCGCGGACTTCGTAGCGGGGTAATCCGGCGGTAGCTGGCCCCTGGATCAGTTCCCCATCTAAGGCAAACCGCGAACCATGGCAATCGCAAACCAGGTCAGCATCGGCGAGTTTTACGGGACAGCCCCGATGGTTACAGGTGGGGTCAACGGCCACAAGGCTCTGGTCACTGGGATTACGGAAAACATAGACTTTTTGCCCATTGACCTCTGTGGAAAGTTCACCATTGGCATCGAGACTCCCCACGGCGGTGAAATCAGCCACAAGATTCGCGGCATCTTCTGCTTCGGCGATCGCCCCATCGTTGGCTGCGGCATCTTCTGCTTCACTGACTGCTGTTGACTCCGAGCCACCAGAACAGGCGGCTAAAATCGTCGGGAAAGAACTCGCAAGTAAACCTAAACCGAATAAACCTACAAATTGACGGCGTTCCATAATTGTTTCTCAAGGGATGTCGAAAATGATGTCTTGACTGTTATAACGAATTTAAACGGCGTTTTTCGGATTAATGGAGATTTCGTGAAAATGGCGGAGATGGGGATTGCGATAGGCGATCGCCCCGGAAAAACCCCTTAGCAATTGAGGGCTTGGCGTTGAGCTTTCGCTTTCTGTAACGACTCGGCCCATTCTTGCTCTGGATCACTGTCCGCAACAATACCGGCCCCCACCTGCCCGTAGACGGTGGCTGGCCCCTGGGCATTCGGCACATAAAGTAAGGTGCGAATCAAAATATTGAGATCTAAATTTCCCCGTTGATCTAGGTAACCACAGGAACCATAAAATAAACTGCGCCGCACCGGTTCTAGGGCTTCGATAATCTCCATACAACGAACCTTCGGACAACCGGTGATCGTGCCTCCCGGAAACATGCCCCGAATTAGATCCACTGCATCCTTATCGGCGGCCAGTTCCCCCACCACATTACTAACGAGGTGAATAACATGGCTATAGCGTTCTAGGACAAATTGCTCATCCACCACGACGCTGCCCCAGGTACAGGCCCGGCCAAGATCATTCCGTTCTAAGTCCACCAACATGGTGTGTTCGGCCCGTTCCTTGGTGTTCCGCAACAGTTCTTCGCCGAGGGCTTGGTCTTCGCTGGGGGTTTGTCCCCTGGGTCTGGTGCCGCCGATGGGACGGGTCTGGGCAAAGCGTCCCTGTTTTTGGATCAGACGTTCTGGTGAGCAACTGATCATCTCCCCCCAGGGCGATCGCCAATAGCTGGCAAAGGGGGACGGATTGATCTGCTGGAGGTGCTGATAAATGGCCCAACTGCTATGGGACGTTTGGGTACGGAAGCGCAGGGAAAGATTAGTCTGAAAAATATCGCCCGCTTGGATGTACTGTTTCGCCTGGCGTACAGCGTCGGTGTAGGCTTGGCGATCGCTGAGGAATTCAAGGGAAGGAGCTTCAGAGCCGACTTGGGATTGATCAAGGTCGGAGGATACACTCGGTTGACTGAGTTGAGTTGTTAAACGATCGAGATCCGCAACGGTGGCCGCTGCCAGCCAAAGCACCTGTTGGTGGTGGTCAAGCACCGCAAAGGAATCAGGCTGGTACCAATAGGCCACGGGAAAAGGCAGGGGATCTGGATTTTCGTAGGGGAGCGTTTCAATCTCCCAGGCAAAGTCATAACCGAGCCAGCCTAGATATCCTCCCGTAAAGGGCAAATGGGCGATCGCCGCCGGGGGATCTATTTTTGTGGCGAGAAGCTGCTTTAAACAAGCAGTAATTTCCCCTAGGGCGGGCGTAAATAGCTGTTTGGCCCTTGGTGCCCCGGCACAGATAGAGTAGCGGGAGAGCTGGGGATAGTCCTTGGGGGTAGGGTAGGGGCTTTCGAGGAGGGTGGCAATCTTGGCTTGGCCGTATAGTTTTGTGAAAATTTCTGCACCAGTGCGTTGTGCTAACGGTTGCGATCGCCAATGCCACATACATTCAACCCCAAGGAAAACTCCCTAGGATTTTGACATACTTTTTTGGCGCGATGGTATTGTCGTCAACACCGCAAAAGCGGATTAATTTTTTGAGCCAGCTATCCTTGGGTGGCCTTACCCCAATCCAGACTACGCAGAAAATCTTGCACCAGTTTGCGACCAGCCACATTGTCGCCATAGTCCCCGGAGTCATCATAGAGCACTGACCAGCAATCGAGAATTTCAGTATCCAAGGCGGCACGAATTTTGGGGGCGGCAATAATGATATCGGCGCTGCGGTGGAGGGGGGTCGGGGCCTCGGCGGTTGCGCTCAACAAACAAAGCGGTCGTAGCCAATAGCTAGCCTGGGCTTCAATAAATTGAATAACAGCACCATATAAGCGGCGATCGTCAGCGGCTAAGCAAACAATCTGCTGGGGTTTAAAGGGTTCTGTCGTGGTTTGGGACATTGGCAGTTCCAGGGACAAGTTCAATGATTGAATAATCAGGGTGGGAAAAATTGATAATCTAGTTCCCCAGTTTAAGGCGATCGCCTCATTTTTTTCGCAAATCCCAGCGCTAGAACAAGACATCTCTACCCGTCTTTCTTTACAATGGCTGAATGTCTTTAACGCCTGCTACATTAGCTTAAAAATTTTCAACTGAATCCCCTGAACATCCCCCATTGTTGCTCCCAGGGAGAGCCATCGCCCCCAAACCATGTCCAAACCGAACGCTGCCACTGAAATCCAAGGAATTTTTAATCGCATTGCGCCCCAGTATGACGCGCTCAATGAATGGATTAGCCTCGGTCAGCATCGCATTTGGAAAAAAATGGCGGTGAAATGGAGTGGCGTTACCGGAGGCGATCTTGCCCTGGATGTGTGTTGCGGCAGTGGCGATTTAACTTTACTGCTGGCGAAAACCGTCGGCGTTTACGGTAAAACCGTTGGCATTGATTTTGCGAGCCAACAATTGGCGATCGCCGCCCAAAAACAAAACCGTCTTTGTCCTCACCTCGATATCCAGTGGCAGGAAGGAGATGCTCTGGCTTTACCCTACCCTGACAATCATTTTGATGGGGCGACTATGGGCTACGGGCTGCGGAACGTTACCGATATTCCCCAGGCACTCCGGGAATTACAGCGGGTGTTAAAACCAGGTAAAAAAGTGGCTATTTTAGATTTTCACCGTCCGGATAATCCTGGGAAACAAGTGTTTCAACAATGGTATCTGGATCGCTTTGTGGTGCCCCTCGCAGAACGATTTCAGCTCACCCCCGAATACGCCTACATTCAACCCAGTATCGAACGGTTTCCCACCGGAAAAACCCAAGAAAAACTGGCTAAAGAAGCGGGCTTTCGGAACGCAATTCACTACGGCATCGTCGGCGATATGATGGGTGTACTAGTGGCTACCAAGTGACGGGGATAGGGGACACATGGGTCAGCGACGAATCTGTATAGGAGATGTGCATGGTCATTACGATACGTTGATGGCCCTGCTGGAGCTGGTTGCGCCCGGAACAGAAGATGCGGTTTACTTCCTCGGTGATTTGATTGACCGAGGCCCCAAAAGTGCAGACATTATTGAGTTTGTGCGCCGTAGTTCCTATCAGTCTCTCCTCGGTAACCATGAAATGATGATGCTAGAGGCGATCGCCAACGATGGCAGCGTCCAGCAAGAAACCTTTATCGCCTGGTACCATAGCGGCGGTGCGAATACCCTCCAAAGCTATAACCACCGCATCCCGGCCGAACATTTACAATGGTTGCGCCAGCGGCCCACCCACCTCGATCTAGGGGATGTTTGGTTAGTCCATGCGGGCCTTTCCCCCCACCTACCCATCGAGCAACAGGGGGCGGAACAATTCTGTTGGGTGCGCAGTGAGTTCCATTCCATGACCCAGCCCTACTTTGCCAATAAGCTAATTATTGTCGGCCATACGATCACCTTCACCTTTCCGGGGGTACAACCGGGACAGGTGGTGCAGGGGCCGGGCTGGTTGGACATTGACACCGGGGTCTACCACACCAAAAGCGGCTGGTTAACGGCCTTTGATATTGACCAGCGCCAAATCTATCAAGTCAATAGCCACACCGCCGAAAAACGCCAACTCCCCCTAGATGCGATCGCCGTTACACCCTTTTTATCGTTCTAGTCGCCAGCCTTGGCCGCACAGGTTTTCTTAGAATTTTTCCGATCAGCAGTCGAGATTCACGCTATGATATTCTTGCTCATCACTTTTGGAGAGGTGGCAGAGCGGTTGAATGCGCCTGACTTGAAATCAGGTTTCGGGGCAACTCGGACGGGGGTTCGAATCCCCCCCTCTCCGTACAGATTTTTTTAATTCATTTTTTCAAATAGCGGACTGTCGTCGCCCCAATTGCCGGTTCCTCTATTTGTGAATAAATAAAATTTTTGGGATATTTTCCTGCGCCGGGGCGATGGATTTAGGCAAAATAATGGGAAGCGCTTGCCTGAAAATAATTCTGTCTCTATGTCTAAACCTGATTTTTTCCCGACCCAAACTGAGCCGATGCTCGTGCGTTTAGTGCAAAGTATTGCCTATTGGGTGGGGCGTTTTAAATATCAACTGAAATTGCGGGTGAGCGAGGCAGATCTCGGAAAAATTCGGGATTTGGGGGACGCGCGTGTGATTTTTATGCCCAATCACCCCACCTTTGACGATGGCTTGGTGCTGTTTTTGCTCTCGGCCCAGTTGGGAGAAATCTTCCATTACCTGGTGGCCTACGAAAATTTTACGGCGCAACTCGCCGGGTTTTTGCAAAAGATGGGCTGTTATTCCATTCGTCGGGGCCTTGGCGATCGCCGCAGTATTGCCCACACGTTAGATCTGTTGAAACAGGAACGCTCCCGGATGGTGATTTTTCCGGAGGGGGGTTGCTCCTTTCAAAATGATGCGATCATGCCCTTTCGCACCGGAGCGATTCAGTTGCCTATGCAAGCGATGTTGGCGATCGCCAAACAAGAGGGTCAGTTTCCCCCCTGTTATCTGGTGCCCATTAGTATCAAATATCGCTACCTCAAGGCCCCTGAACTGATTATTCAGCAGAGCCTCAAAACCCTAGAGCAGAAACTAGAAATTACCCCCAGTGACCCCGAACCCTATGGCCGTCTGCGGGGGGTCGCCCAGGTGGTGATGCAGCAACTCGAAGCAGAATATCACCTGACTCCGGCGGCCGATGATGATTGGAATGACCGGATTGAGCGCATTCGGAACCGAGCCCTCAGTCTCTGTGAAACGGAATTGGGCCTAAATTTTCCAGAGGATTTCCCGCTCCGGGAACGGGTTTATAAAATGCAGGCGCTCCTCATCGAAAAAGCCGATGGAGAGATGGCCCTCGACCTCGACACCTACGAAAGCCTCTACCAAACAACGGTGCGTTTGCTGAACTTCGATGCGATCTACGATGGCTATGTGGGGGATCATCCAAGCCCTGAACGGTTTATTGATACCCTCACTCGCCTAGAACGGGAGGTGTTTCGGGTGGAAATTCCCGCGCCCAAGGGACTCCACGAAGGCTGGCTCCGGGTAGGCACACCGATTAATCTCCAGGATTATGTGGCCCAATATAAAGGCGATCGCCAGGGCACCCTGCAGCAACTCACAGACGCAATGCAGTACGAAGTGCAGAACAACCTCCTCGATATGATTTATCATCCTTAGAATATTGGCAAAAATAAAAATTCCCCCAAACCAACCATCGATCTAAGCTGAAATCACCGTTCCTTGATAACGTTAAAACAGGGTGATTAAGACGCCTCTCAATCCCTTCTACCCCAGCCCTAAAGTGTGAGGAGAATCTACTGTGGATGCCGCCAGTCAACAAAAAATTCTCGGTTATTTCATTGAAGAAGCCAAAGAACACCTTGAAACCTTAGAACAGGGCATCCTGGAGCTGTCGGAGGTGGTGGATGATACCGAACGGGTCAATGAACTTTTCCGGGCCGCCCACTCAGTAAAAGGGGGGGCAGCGATGTTGGGCTACACGAGCATCCAAAAAACGGCCCACCGCCTCGAAGATGCGTTCAAGGTCTTTAAGGACAATACGATTACCGTCGATGAAACCCTCAAGTCTCTTTTTCTCAATGCCTACGATGTGCTCCAAGAGCTCCTCGAAAAGCTGCAAAGTCCCTTTGGCCTCCAGGAAGAAGAAATTGAGAAAATCATGGCGGAGGCTGACCCTCAATTCAGCGAATTACAAAAGTATTTGGATCGTCTCGCTGTCAGCGATAACCGTAATCCTGTCGCTTCTCCAGAGGTTGCGCCGCCGCCGCTAACGCCTGCCCCCACGGGATCACCAACGGCGACGGGGTTTTCCTTTGGGCCGCAAGTTCGTGGCTTGTTGCAGCAAATGTTGGGACTATTTCGCCAGGATGCCACCCCAGAATGCCGCCAGCAACTCCAAAAGCTCTGTATTGAACTGGCTAAACTGAATAAAAAAGCGAAACCTTGGCAAAAATTACTCAAAGCAAGTCATAAGGCGATCGCCAATCCGGCCCATCGCTTTTCGACCCTTGCCCCCATTGTGCTTAAAAGCATCAAAGAAGCCGCTGACCATCTGGAACGCAACGAACCGGAACGCATTAGTCTGCCAACGGATTTAAAAAATTTGGCGATCGCCCAACTCCCCTACATTCTGATTCCCACAGAACCCAAGGAGGCCGCCCAAATCTTGAACAGTGCCTTTAGCGAAGCCCAACTGGCCCAATTGGTCCAGGCCCTGAAACATCGCGCTTAGTATTCGGCCAAGTTTCCGAACTGCACCCGAATCACGAAAATCACTATGGCGATCTCCCCCTGGGTAGTGAATGGTCAGTCTCTTAATGCTTGAAATGCCTATATCAATGTTGGTAGATAATCACAACAAAAGAGGCCCAACCCTGGGGCTGAACCTCCTTGCTTTTTTTAAACTGAGTGAAATTGAAAGATTGGTTAGAGGGTCGCAGTCAGACGCTCAATTCTTGCCCCTAGAGCTTTAAACTTCCCTTCAAGGTCATCATAGCCCCGATCCATGTGGTGTACCTCGCGCATGATGGTTGTGCCCTCAGCCGCTAAACCAACCAGAACCAACGCTGCTGAAGCCCGGAGATCGGTCGCCATTACGGGAGCCCCAGACAAGAAAGGTACCCCTTTAATGATGGCGTTATTGCCCTTAACTTTGACATCCGCCCCCATGCGCTTAAATTCTGCGACGTGGTGCATCCGGTTTTCAAAAACCGTTTCCGTGACGACACTGCTCCCTTCACAGAGGGTGAGCAACGCCATGAACTGGGCTTGCATATCCGTGGGGAAACCAGGATAGGGCAGGGTTTCGATATCCGTCGCCCGGAGAATCCCTTGGGGTTTGATCCGCAGACGGTTCGGCCCTTCGGCAATCACCTTTGTCCCCGTTGCTTCGAGCTTGGCAATCACCGGTAAAAGATGGTCTGGGACGACGGGAAAGACGCTAAATTCTGACTGGGTAATGGCCCCAGCCACGAGAAACGTCCCGGCTTCAATGCGGTCGGGAATAATCGGGTAGTCGGTAGCGTGGAGGCGATCGCACCCTTGAATCACAATTTTGTTGCTGCCATCTCCGCTAATGTGTGCCCCCATAGACCGACAGAAGTTTGCCAGATCAACGATTTCTGGTTCCTGGGCGGCATTTTCAATAATTGTTTCCCCTTCAGCGAGGGTTGCCGCCATCATCAGGGTTTCGGTCGCCCCAACGCTTGGATAATCTAAGTAGATTTTGGCCCCCTGGAGCCGTCGTCGATTTCCCTTGACTGTCGCTTGGACAACCCCATGTTCAATAATTACCTCGGCCCCCATCGCCTGGAGACCTCGCACATGGAGATCTACGGGCCTAGCACCAATGGCACAGCCCCCCGGCATCGGCACTTTTGCTTCCCCAAGGCGGGCCAGGAGTGGGCCAATGACAAAAAAGCTCGCCCGCAGCTTGGAAACCAATTCGTAGGGCGCTTCTGCTGTCCTAAGGTGGCGAGCATCGAAATCAAGACTGCCAGGGGTAGCGACGATTTGTACCCCAAGGGCGGCAATGACTTCGGCCATCCGTTTAATGTCCGCTAAATCCGGGATATTTGTCAGACGGCATTGATCGCTACAGAGTAGGGTTCCCGCCATGATCGCCAGGGCAGAATTTTTCGCGCCACTGATTTTAACTTCGCCACTGAGGGGATGTCGCCCTTCAATTTTGAGGATGGTTTCAGCGGTCGCACGGGTGGGGGTGAGGGGGGCAGAAGTTTTAATGGGTCGATCCTCCACAAATGGAAAGAAGATGGGGGAAATTTTGTCAAATTTTCGTCTTGATTCTACCGGAAAGTCTTGGTCTATGTTGCTCAGAATTACACTTTTTTGTTCACGGTTTAGAATAGGTTCCTTGGTAATAGATAATCTTTTGGCAATTGGCTTGACGCTTTTCGTTCTTCAAGTAATAATTGTTGATTGTGTAATTACATATTTACCTGCGGAACTGGCGGAATTGGTAGACGCGCTAGATTCAGGTTCTAGTGGGAGTTTTATCCCTTGCGAGTTCAAGTCTCGCGTTCCGCATCTACCCGGCAAAAATTATTTGCCTTGCCTGAAGCCTTTTGACGAGAACGGTAAGGTCGATGGGGGCAAAGATGCTCACAAGTTTACAAAATCCACTGGTCAAGGAGATTCGTAAGCTGCACCAAGGGCGGGAGCGGCAGAAACAGGGTCGTTTGTTACTGGAGGGAACCAATCTAATCGAGGCGGCGATCGCCAAGGGATTTTCTTTCCAGACGGTACTGTTTACGGCAGCTTGGCAGACAAAATATCCAGCACTGGCTAGTCAACTCAAAGGCGATCGCCAAACCCTGGTTTCAGAAGAGGTGCTGCAAAAGGTGGCAACCACGGTGAATCCTGATGGCATTGTGGCCACCCTCGACCAGGCACTCATTTCCCAGACGCCGCCCCAAACCCTCCAATTGGGGGTAGCCGTGGAGCGACTCCAGGATCCGGGCAACCTGGGGACAATCATTCGCACGGCGACGGCGACGGCGGTCGATGGCCTGTTGCTGAGTCCTGACAGCGTCAATCCCAGTAACCCGAAGGTGCTGCGGGCCTCGGTGGGGGCTTGGTTCCAGACGACGCCCGTGGTTATATCCACCTTTGCTGAACAACTACAACGGTACCGCGCCCAGGGGGTACAGATTGTGGCAACGCTCCCCCAGGCAACTAAAACCTACTGGGATGTGGATTGGCGGCAACCGAGTTTGATTTTATTAGGCAATGAAGGGGCGGGTTTGTCCCCAGCGATCGCCAGCCTCGCCAACGAAACGGTACAGATTCCCATGGGGCCGGGGGTAGAATCTCTCAATGTGGCGATCGCCTGTGCCTTAATGCTCTACGAGGCCCGTCGCCAGCGGGATCACCAAACTCTTCCCTAATTTCCCGACAGTTGGGTTTGGAGCGTCTCCAGTACCGTTTGAGCATGGCCTTTAACCTTCACCTTTGACCAAATTGCCGCCACTTGACCCTGGGGATCGATTAAAAACGTACTGCGAACAATCCCCATATATTCTTTGCCCATAAATTTTTTCAGTTGCCAGACCCCATAGTCTTCAGCGGTTTGATGGTCGGGATCGCTCAACAGTTCGATGGCTAACTCTTTTTTTTCAATGAAGCGGCCATGGGATTTTTCCGAATCGGGACTCACGCCCACGATCACGGCATCTAAGGCGGTAAATTCGGGGACAAGGGCCGTAAAGTCTAGGGCTTCGGTGGTGCAACCGGGAGTATTGTCCTTGGGGTAAAAATAAAAAACGAGCCATTTGCCGCCGTAGTCCGCCAGGGTACGGGCTTCACCTTGGGCATTGGTGAGGGCAAAATCAGGGGCTGCTTGGCCAATCGTCAGGGTCGTCATGGAATTAGGCGTTCACTTGAAAATTTATAACTGTATTATTCCTTAGGCCAAAGCAGATCTCTAGAGTGAGCTTTGAGCAAAGCCTTGCATTGTCTCAAGATTTTTCCAGACGACCCAATCCTTGGGAAAAGTCTAGCGATTTTCGTACCAGTAGCCGATGAGTTTATACACCAGCTTGGCGGCGGTGTACTCAGAAACCACAGAGTCATCTAAGGGTGCCAGTTCCATGATGTCGCAGCCGATCACTTGTTTTTCCCGAAACAGGCGACGCAAAAAGCGCAGGGTGCTGTACCAATCCATGCCACCGGGTTCAGGGGTGCCGACGCCAGCGATGAGGGTCGGGTCAATGCCGTCGAGGTCAATGGTAAGGAAAACTTTTTCCGTTTTAATATTGGCGATCGCCGTTTCGATCCAGTTGGGGTCATTTTGCATCTCCCACGCCCAAATCACCGGAATTTCCTTCGCCGCCAACAAATCTGCTTCTTCTCGACAGAGGCTCCGGATCGCCACAGGCAAACTCGGCAACCCCAAATCCATCACCCGTCGCATAATGCAAGCATGGTTATGTTCAGAACCTTCGTAGCTCTGGCGCAGATCCGCATGGGCATCAATTTGTATCACCGTAAAGGGTTCTTGGTAAAACTCCAGATGACCTTTCACGACCCCTGTAGTAATGGCGTGTTCTCCCCCCAGGGCAATTACAAATTTGCCATCTTGCAAGAGATTTTGGGTGGTTTCGCTGGTGACCGCTAACATTTCCTCGGCGGACAGTCCAGGATTCTGGCGCGTATCGGCGATCGCCCCATGGGTAAAAATCCCCACATCAAAACAAGTTTCCCGGCGCAACTCATCGTCATAACATTCCAGCTGATGGGACGCTTCTAACAGTGCATCCGGCCCCCATTCACAACCTTTGCGATAGGTGGTTGTCGCTTCGTAGGGAATGGGCAAAATCACCACCGGAGATTCTGCATAGCTCCGTTCCACTTCAGAACCAATGAAATCTTGTAAGACAAATTGAGACATAGATATTCCCTAACCGCGATAACCGAAAAATAGACCTAAAACTATACGTCAAAACGGTCTCAAGGGATCTCTTGCGGGGGAAAATGGGGTAAAGTCACCAAATTCAACCAAAAAGCAATGATTTGCTGCACCACGGTAAAAAAATCATCTACATTACTAGGCTTGGTGATAAAGCAATTGGCCTGGGCTTGGTAGCAACGGAGGATATCTTGTTCGGCCTGGGAGGTGCTAAAAATAATCACCGGGATCGCCTGGAGATAAGGATCTTGTTTGATGCGATGGAGGAGATCCACGCCGGATATTTTGGGTAAATTTAAGTCTGAAATGATTAGGGAGGGATAAATCCAATGGCTCTGGTTCTCGGCTGCCGACGGCGCGAGGGCTTGTCCTTGATTGAGAAACTGCCAGGCCTGTTCACCATTGGGGGCTGTTTGGAGGTGCAATTCTGGAAAGTATTCTTCGACGACTTCTGCCATCAACTCTAGATAGCCAGGTTGATCATCCACCATCAGAATGGAGCGTTGGATGGCGGTCAAGGAACAAGCAGAATAAATGGGGGCGTTGGGCGTTTGGGTCAAGGGCGTTGGGGTTAGAAGCCAAAGAAAGGGTCTAGGCTACGATGACTCTAAATTTTTCAAAATATACTACCGATCTCAATGGTATCGAACCTACCTAGGGGCATGACCCTGCGGATGCCTTAAATTTTTCTGTTATTTTGCGGCTAAAGGCGATCGCCCCTCAACTTGCTGTTAATTAATCACTCAATGGTGATAAATGGGCAGCGTGAAGTAAAAAGTTGCCCCTGCCTGGGGTTGGGAGGTGACCCAAATATCACCCCCATGGATTTTGACAATGCGGTGACAAATGGCGAGACCAATTCCAGTGCCGGGATATTCTTCCTGGGTGTGGAGCCGCTGAAAAATTTGAAAAATGCGCTGCTGATGTTTGGGATCGATCCCAATGCCGTTATCTGCGACCATAAACTGCCAGTGGTGTTCGGTCTCGGTGACGTTGATCGTGATTTTGGGTTGGCGATCGCCCCGGTATTTAATCGCATTACTGAGGAGATTTTGCCAGAGGCTCTGGAGTTGACTCCCATCACCCAGGACTTCTGGGAGGGTTTTGGGACAGTGGAGTTGGGTGTGGGTGCGCTTGAGTTTGAGCTTGAGGTTGGCGATCGCCCGTTGGAGACAATCCTCCATGGACACCAGTTCCGGTTTACTTTGACGGGTATTCAGGCGGGAATAACGCAGCAAGTCTTGAATTTGCGTTTGCATCGTGCGGGTGCCTGCAGTGATGTGCTGGAGATAACGTTGAGAACGCTCATCCAGGCGATCGCCATTGCGACGGGCTAGCAGTTGGGCATAATTGGCCACCAGTTGCAACGGTTCCTGGAGGTCATGGGACGCCACATAGGCAAACTGTTCGAGTTCTTGGTTAGAACGGGCCAGTTCATTGGTGTAATGGCGTTGGCGTTGCAGTAGTTCCGCCTGGTTGAGGGCAATGCAAATTTGATTAATGAGCTGGCGCAGAAGATGCAATTCATCGGCATTCCAAATTTGAGGAAAATGGCACTGCTGGACACAAATCAAACCCTTTAGCCGCGGTTCTCCTTCGGGATCATCCATGGCGCTCACGAGGACGGGTAAAACAGCGTAGGCGACAACGCCATATTCCCGGAGCATAGCATCGTGGGCCGGGGGAAACTTTGCGGCTTCTACGTCGATGCAGGTCTGGAGTTCTCCCTGGCGAAATAGATCAAAATCGCCCCGGTTAAAGGCCGCCAGGGGAAACCGATGGTGGAGCATCGAGCGGACATTGGGGTGAGTCGCCTCCGCCGTCACTTTACCTTCAGTTTCATTTAAGATCTCCCAAAAAATCACCCGGTCGGCTTGGAGGGTTTTGCGGAGTTCCTGCACCGTCGTGGTTAACATTTTGTCCATGTCCCAGGAGCGCAAAATTTTAACCGTCAAGGAGGCCAACATGTGTTGATGGCGACTGTAGCGCATTTTGGTCAGTTCCAGTTGACGTTCTTCGGTGACGTCCCGGGCGCTGCCTTGGATCTGTTGGATGGTGCCCTGGCGATCGCGGATCGGGATCAGACAAGTCCGCCAAATTTGGGTGCAGTCGGGAAGTTCGATCACTTCTTCAAACAACAGCGTTTCACCAATTTCGAGGCAACCCTGGAAAGAATCACACAGTTGTTGCGCCAGCTTTTCGGGAAAGACGGCTTGGGGCGATTTCCCGATAATTTGCCGGGGATAAACCCCCATTTTTTCGCAGTAGGTGGGGTTGACCATTTCAAAGGTAAACTCAGTCACCAATTCGGTCAGGTCAACGGGAGCCGCAGCAGTAATAGCGATCGCCCGGTGGACACGGATCAAAAAAATGGCCTCCGCAGAATGGGTCACAATTCCGGCGTAGAGTGCTTCGGAGGCTTCTAGTTCCCGTTGGGTAGCGGTACGGATCAAATTGTGGTGGAGCAGTTCCGCCGCCATCTTTAGGGCTTGAATCTCTAGGGCTGACCAGGGATGGGCGCGGGCCACTTCACTGGTAAAAATTAAATGACCCCAGTGGTGGCCTTGGTGGTCAAAAATCGGTAGTCCCAAAAATGCCTTGACATCTAAGAACTCCAACAGGGGGACTAATTTGGGGTCTTGGTGCTGGTGGGCGATCGCCACGACATCACCAAGCTCTAGGAGTTGTTGCCACCAGTGGAGGGGAAATTCTGCGACCTTTTTTTGGCAAGGAGGAGAACCGTCATAGGACCATTGTTCAACAATGTTGGGGGGCGAATTAATCTGACCTGCCCCATCCCAATGCCATTGAAAAATAGTGATCCGCTCCATCTGGAGGTGGCGTCCCAGGATTCCCAAGGCCTTATCTAGGGTGGCTTCAGGACGGAAAAGAGCCTGGGAAAATTTGACCAGAATGGTGGTGAGCTGGAGATGGGTTTCTAGGGGACGGGGGGCTGGCTGAAGCACCAAGTCAGAGGCTTTTTCCTGGAGCACAGCCCGAAAACCGAGTTCTAGGGTCAACGGCGATAGTTCTCCGGGGGGAATTGCGATCAAGCCAGGTTGCTTGGGGAGCGGAGCTGCGGTAACGACCACCACCGGGAGTGCCAGGGCCAAGCTTTGATCAAGCCATATTTCGGTTAGTGCCTCAGGACAAAAGAGAATGATCAAATCGGCGGGTTCTAGGGGGGTCACAAAGGGTTGCGATCGCCAACTCAGATCCCACCGAGAAATTTGCTCTAGGCAATCCTCCAGGGGCGATCGCCCTAAATCTTCCCCTACAATCAAAATATGGAGTAATGACTTTGTCAGGGTTGATGCTTGTGCCAGCGGAAGATAGGTCATTGGCCCGGTTGCGATAGATCAGTGCTCATCCCCATTGTCGCGCCTAATTTAAAAATTGCCCGCTGCCCCCTGCTGTGTCCTGTTTCGCCATGTCCCAAACAAGTTTGACCATTATTCCGCCCGGTCAGCCCGGCGATCGCCATCTTTTGGTTTGCCAGCACCGGAGCTGTCGTGAGCGGGGAAGTGCGTTAATTCTTCAGGCTTTTCAGCGGGCATCCCTACCGCCGCGGGTCTTGGCGATCGCCAGTCCCTGCCAAGGCCAATGCCACTTGGGTGTGACCGTGCGCCTGGTACCCACAGAGGTGTGGTATTGCCAGGTAACTCCTGCCGATGTGCCCCATATTTGTGCCGCACTCCACCAAGGTGATCCCCTAGGGCATCGAAATATCGCTAACCCCGTGCGAGCAAAACTTAACCCCAGAATTCATCCCCCAGGGTCGTTGATTTAGGAGGTAACGGCTTCCTGGGCGTTTTTTTGACGATGTTGTACCTCCAAATAAACCAGCAAGGCATTAATATCTGCCGGGTTGACGCCGCCAATGCGTGTGGCCTGACCAATAGTGAGGGGGCGCACCTTATTTAATTTTTCCCGGGCTTCCATCGACAGGGTTTCCACCGTCAAGTAATCCAAACCTTCCGGCAACTTCCGATTCGCATGGCGGCTAATTTGGTCAATTTGGTTTTGTTGCCGCTTGATATAACCAGAATATTTAATATCAATTTCTGCCCCTGCTTGCTCTGCCTGGGTGAGCGCCTCATTCCCCAAGCCATAACTGGCGAGATCGGCATAGTGGAACTTGGGTCGCCGCAATAAATCCGCTAAGGTCACAGAACTTTTAATTTTTTGGCCCGTATCCGCCGCAATTTTCTGACCCAAGGGATCCAATTCTTTGACCCGCTCCGTGTGGAGTCGTTCTTTTTCGGCAGCAATATTTTCCTGCTTCGTTTGGTACAAGGCCCAACGGCGATCGCCAATTAAACCAATTTCCCGGCCCAGGGGTGTTAACCGCTGATCGGCATTATCAGAACGGAGAATCAAGCGATATTCCGAACGGGAAGTCAACATCCGGTAGGGTTCCCGCAAATCCTTTGTACACAGATCATCAATCAAAGTGCCTAGATAGCTTTGTTCCCGGGGGAAAACAACCATGTCCTGACCCTGGGCAAATTTCGCCGCGTTGATGCCTGCCACGATTCCTTGGGCTGCTGCTTCTTCGTAGCCCGTGGTGCCATTGATTTGTCCCGCTGAAAATAAACCTTCGACCCGCTTGGTCATCAGGGTGGGGTAACACTGGGTTGCGGGTAAGTAGTCATATTCCACCGCATAGGCTGGGCGGAGCATCACACAATCTTCCATCCCCGGCAGACTTTGGAGCATTTGTAACTGGAGACTTTCGGGCAGTCCCGTCGAAAAACCTTGGATATAAAGCTCTGGAATCGTGCGCCCTTCCGGTTCAATAAAAATTTGGTGGGAATCCTTATCAGCAAACCGGACAATTTTGTCTTCAATGCTCGGACAATAACGGGGGCCTTTGGAATCAATGAAGCCACCATAGATGGGAGACAGGTGCAGATTATCTTTAATCAATTGATGGGTCTTTGGGGTTGTTCGAGTCAGGTAACAGGGCATTTGTTCACGCTCTACCCAGGCTTCAGGATCAAAGCTAAACCACCGTATTTCTGCGTCTGCCGGTTGAATTTCCATTTTGCTGTAATCGACCGAACGGCGATCCACCCGGGCGGGGGTGCCTGTTTTTAAGCGCCCCGTCTCAAACCCTAACTCGTTCAAGGTTTCCGTCATGCCCACTGCGGCAAATTCTCCGGCCCGGCCCGCAGGCATCGATTTGTTCCCAATCCAGATCGTGCCCCCAAGGAAAGTCCCCGTTGTTAGGACAACAGCCTTGGCCCCAAAACAAGTCCCAAAATAGGTTTGAATCCCACAAATTTCATCGTTGTCGCCTAGCACAAGATCCGTCGCCATCCCCTCGCGAATCACAAGATTATCTTGGTTTTCAACGATATTTTTCATTACCGCGGCATACTCGCGTTTGTCGGTTTGGGCGCGTAAGGCCCAGACGGCTGGCCCCCGGGACGCATTGAGCACCCGCTTTTGGAGATAGGTGCGGTCTGCCATCTTACCGATTTCCCCTCCTAGGGCATCCACTTCGTGGGTTAACTGGGATTTTGCGGGGCCACCGACAGCCGGGTTACAAGGTTGCCAGGCAATTTTGTCGAGGTTGAGGGTCAACATCAGCGTGCGGCAACCTAAACGGGCCGAAGCTAAGGCCGCTTCACAACCGGAATGGCCAGCGCCAATGACAATGACATCAAACTCATCTTGAAAATCAACGGGGGTTCGCAGCATTGTTTTGTTTTGGGGAATGGTGGGTTAGGACTAGGGATTCAATATTCTATCAAGGCGAGGCAGATTGTTCGTTGGGCCAAATGCGAGTTTAGCTCCTGCAATTTTGGGAATATTTTTTTGATTTGATTGAGATTGTTTTCTACATTTCGTAGCCAAATTTGTTGGGATCAACGGCGGTTAAATCGATATCAGCGAGGCCATATTCTGCCCAACGGCGATCGCATCTTTCGGCAATCTTGGGATCGGACTCAAGGACTTCACCCCACTCGTGGTCAGTTTCGGGGGGAATTTTTGTCGTCGCGTCAATGCCCATGCGGCCGCCCATGCCAATTTTTTCGCTGGCAAAATCGAGGGTATCAAAGGGGGTATCCGGCAGGATAAACACATCCCGCACGGGATCAACTTTAGAACTGATCGCCCAGACAACTTGACGGGGATCGCGGATATTTACATCTTTATCCACCACAATCACAAATTTCGTATAGGTAAATTGGGGCAGGGCACTCCAGAAAGCGAGGGCCGCCCGTCTAGCTTGGCCAGGATAGGCTTTGTCGATGGAAATAATCGCGGCCTTGTAACTGAGGGCCTCCATCGGCAGGAAAAAATCGACAATCTCGGAAACCTGTTGCCGCAGGATCGGTGTATAAATCCGGTTCAAGGCGATCGCCATCATCGCTTCTTCTTTGGGAGGGCGACCGCTAAAGGTAGCCAGATAAATCGGATCTTTGCGGTGGGTCAGACAATGGAAGCGCACTAAGGGGGAATCCTCCACACCGCCGTAATAACCCATGTGATCGCCAAATGGCCCATCGGGGAGCATTTCCCCAGGGGTAATCGTCCCTTCGAGGATAAATTCCGCATCGGCGGGCACTTCGAGATCGACGGTTTTACATTTGGTCAATGCCACCCCAGAACCGCCATATAGCCCTGCAAACAGCCACTCTGACAAGTCCACAGGGATCGGTGTTGCCGCCGCCATGATCAGGATCGGATCGATACCAATGGCGATCGCCACCTCTAATTTTTTGCCATTTTCTGCCGCCTTGCGCAGGTGACGCGCGCCCCCCCGCACCGAGAGCCAATGCACCGTCATCGTATTTTTTGATTGCAATTGCAGGCGATAAACCCCTACATTGGGCACACCCGTTTCACAGTCTTTTGTAATCACCAAGCCGAGGGTAATATTTTTCCCCGCATCCTTCGGGTAGGGCCGCAACATCGGGATCAAACCCAAATCCAGTTCTTCCTGCTCAACAACAACCTGCTGACAAGGAGGGAAAAAACTCCCACCGGGTTTCGCCTTCAGGACATCAAACAGCACCTTGCCAAAATCAATCGCCTGGGAAATCTTTTTCGGTGGCTTCGGCTGCTGGAGCATCGCCAATTTTCGGCCTAGATCTTCTAATTCTTCGGGCTTTTCCATTTTCATCGCCCAACAGATGCGTTCCACTGTCCCCAGCAGATTTACCACCACCGGAACGGAAGTCCCCCGCACATTCTCAAACAACAACGCTGGGCCACCCACCTGGAGCATCCGGTTTGCAATCTCGGCAATTTCTAGATCCGAATCCACCAGAGCTTTAATGCGGCGCAGTTGCCCCCGTTCTTCTACCAATTTGATAAATGCGCGTAAATCCCGTGCCATGTCTGCCGTCTGAAAATGAGTACGTAATATAGCTTAACGGTTTTAGCACTTGTGAGAGAGAATTATAGTTTTGAACTTACTATAAAATTGAAAAAATCACCTTAAAGCTTTGCAAGTAAAGTCTTATGGAACGTAATCGGGACTTAATAATTTGGATATTAAATCAAGTCAAAAATTGTGAAGAAAACCTTCCAGTATTCATTAGTAAAGGGACTCAATATGGAGGTGCATGTAAAATGATAGATGTCGGCAAATATAATATTCACGATTTATATCAACATGCTTTGATGATACGTGATGATGGGTTAATAGAAGCAAAAGAATTTGAGAGAACATCTGATGGTTATTTCTCAGTTATTGTTTATCGATTGACATCCAAAGGATATGATTTTCTTGAGATAAATAATAATCAACGGAAGGGGATCTCGAAAAATAGCTTGAAGCGAAGCAAGAATATGAGATCATAGATACCAAAGTATCGCCAAAGCAGTGTCTCAAGATGAGTCAATTAGGATTCTGGGATTGGGAAAAACGACATCAGTATTTGGAGGAGAAACAAGATATCCTCGTCAAGCTCAATGAATGGATTCCTTGGGAAGAATTTAGAGAGATTCTCAATCAGGTTCAACCAAAAGAGAGAAAAAGTAAGGCGGGCAGGAAAGCAATAGATCCCGTACGAATGTTCAAATTGCTGATACTGCAAAGGCTCTACGGTATTAGTGATGAAGCTCTAGAATATCAAGTCAATGACAGGCTATCATTCATGAAGTTTGTCGGTTTGGGCATCGAAGATAAAGTACCAGATGCGACAACAGTCTGGCTATTTAGACAAAAGCTAGTAGAGCAAAAGCTAGCGGCAGCACTGTTTGAGAAATTTGAAGGCTATTTGCAAAAACAAGGATATCAAGCAGAAGAAGGACAAATAATTGATGCAACACTCATCCCAGTACCGAGACAGCGCAATCGTCGGGAAGAGAATGAAGTAGTGAAATCAGGCAAAATTCCCGAAGACTGGAAAGATAAGCCCAGGAAAAAGCGACAGAAGGATTGTGATGCTCGCTGGACAAAGAAAAATCAGGAGAATCACTTTGGCTACAAGAACCACATCAATGTCGATGTGAAATATAAACTCATCAGAAAATATGCAGTGACAGCAGCTTCAGTGCATGACAGTCAAATGTTTGCGGCAGTCTTGGATGGCAGTAATAGAGGGGATGGCATCTGGGCAGACAGTGCTTACCAAATCCAAGTACGGGAAAGAGTATTAGCACTGATGGGTATGGACAGTCATATTCATGAGAAGGGGAACCGTAATCATCCCCTAAGTGAGACACAAAAAGCCAGAAATAAAGAACGCTCTCATGTCCGTTCGAGAGTGGAGCATATCTTTGGTACTTTTGTGACCTCTATGGGGGGCAAGATGGAAAGGGTGATTGGTCATGCTCGTATTGAGACACAAATTGCCCTGAAGAACTTAGCCTACAACTTCCGACGGTACGTCTACTTGCAGCAATCTTGTGCCTAAAATCAAAAAAAATGGAGGCAAATAGGGTGAATTGACAACATCATATGAGCAAATATTTTTGCTTTTATGCTGTGACTGATAGTTTTTCTCAAAGCCTATCCATTTTTTGAAAATTTCGAGGTTCCCTAAAGGGCATCTCAACAGGAGATTTCCAAGAAGCCCTAGGGTCATTACTGGGAGAGGAAGCAAGTGGATTGTCTCCAGCAACGATTAGTCGCCTGAAGCAGAAATGGGTCGGGGAGCATCAAGCCTGGCAACAGCGTTCCTTGCAACAAAAGCGCTATGTGTATGTGTGGGCAGATGGGATTTATTTCAACATCCGCGCCGAAGAAAGACAATGCATTCTGGTGCTCATCGGTGTGACGGAAAACGGCGAGAAAGAATTGCTAGCCCTAGCGGCAGGATATCGTGAATCGGCATTGAGCTGGAAACCCCTGCTGCTGAGCCTCAAACAGCGCGGCTTGGCCATCGCTCCAGAACTGGCCATTGGCGATGGTTCTCTGGGATTCTGGAATGCCTTGGCTCAGGTTTATCCCGAGACCCGCAAACAACGATGTTGGGTACACAAAACGGCAAATATCCTCGATAAATTACCCAAGAAACAACAAATGGAAGCGAAGGAGGGCATTTGGCAGATTTATCGCGCTGGGACTAAAGCCGATGCTCTACAAGCCTATGAGCGTTTTATCCAAACCTATGAAGCCAAATATCCAGAAGCGACAAAATGTCTGGAAAAAGACCGCGATAGTCTGTTTACCTTCTTTGATTTTCCAGCACCCCATTGGCAGCATATTCGCAGTACCAATCCCATTGAATCGACTTTTGCGACCGTGAGATTGAGAACCGATAAAACCAGAGGATGTGTTTCCAAGGTAACGATTCTGGCCTTGGTATTCAAACTAATGCAGAGTGCTCAGAAACGGTGGTTGCGCATTCGAGGCTTCAAATATCTTGCCGATGTCATTGAAGGAGTTCCATTTAAAGATGGATTGAAAGTTCAAAAAACACCCCCATCATCTCAACAACAGGATGCCGCTTAATTCTTTCTCATACACCAGATTTGACAATAGCCCTTTTGTACATTGCAGCGGGTTAGGGAGCCTGAGTGGTTCGAGTACCTACTCCGTTGATCAGCTAGCGTTAGGTATGGGGATGTATGCTCTCTGGTCTGGGCAAGTCTTGAGGCGATCGCCCCGGCTATCATCACCAGAAAAAATTTTGCTCTATGGAAAGCGCACCGGAAAACGCTCATAATAATAAACTGTATGATGATTGGGTTACATTAAGAATCTAAGGATGTTCCAATAACCCAGTGGCATGCTCACAGGAGGAGGAGAATGAGCGAACAAAATCCCTACGAAACCCTTGGGCTTGCAAAAACGGCTTCATTTGAAGAGATCCAAGCAGCCAAACAAAAACTAAGCGCCCAATACGAAGGCGATCGCGCCGTAGTAGACAAACTCGAAGCGGCCTACGATGCGATTATTATGGACCGCCTTAGACAACGGCAACAGGGCACCCTCGATGTTCCAGATAAAATTCGCTTTGCAGAAACTTCTCAGAAGAAGGCGCAGGCGTCTCAACCGTTGGTGAAGTCTCCCGAACTGCCCCAGTGGTTGGTCAATTTACGGGATACACCAGAAACCAACACCTTATATACCGCCCTCGGTGTCAATGGGGTGATCGCCATTGCCGGAATATTCCTCGCAACGGATCTCACCTCAACCCTTTTGACTGTGGCATTGATCGCGAATATTTATTTGCTCTACCGTAAAGAACAGCGCTTTGGGCGAGCCGCTCTGATTGGGATTGTTGCCCTGGTCGCAGGGATTGCCCTCGGTAGTGGTGTGAATGCCCTCCTCAATAGCACTGGTGTCACAGTGGCGATCGCCCCCGAACATCTCCTATTAGTGCTCACCAGTATTGTTTTTGGCTTAGGGACGAGTTTCTTAAGATAATGATAATAACGACCTGAAGGGCATCTATTTGAGGCTGTCCTCAGCCCGGAGGCGATCGCTAACCCGGCGCAGAACACCATTAATAAAACGATGGCCGTCTTCGTCAGAATAGCGTTTTGCCAGTTCTACGGCCTCATTGATGGCCACTTTATAGGGCGTTTCTAAAAACAAAATTTCAGCCACAGCGATGCGCAGAATATCCCGGTCTAAGCGGGGCAGACGATGGTATTGCCAATCCACTAAAGACCCGTCAATGACCTCTTTGATCTGATCATTGCGACGGCGGAGGGTTGTGAGAATCTCTAACGCAAAATTGCGCACCTCATGTTGGCGGGTCAACTGCAAAAATTCTGGCAATTCCACCACATGACCCAAACGATTAATTGCCGCACGGGTCAATTCCAGGGCATCTGCGGCCATTGTGCGCGCACTCTTGACATTAACCGCTAACGTTTCACTTCTGAGTAATTGCTCCTCTGCCCGGGAAACCTCACTCGCCGCATCCTCTAAAATGTCATGGATTTCGCTACTCAGGGTCCGAACCGCTGCCAACATCAATTCATCAAGCTCTACGGCTTCTAACTTATCGGGCTTGCCTTTGATCTGACTCAAGCTCAATAGAGCAATTTCACGGGCAACACTACGGGGCTGTTTACGGGCGGGCATAGTCTAACTAGGGATAAACAATAAGGAAAATCAACGTCACTCAGAGGCACCATTAAACTACACTTCTTCCTCTAGAGAAAGCATATCCGCCTGGGGACTATTCAATTCTTCAAGGGGACGCTCCAATTCACGGGACTTTTTACGGCGGGTCAGATTGAGAGGAATTGTGCCCCGCACTGATTTTCGTTCGGTCTCTGCATCCGGGCTGACAATGCCCCCAGAAATTAAGACTTTAAAGGCATCCTCAATGGACATTGAGAGGTTGATCACATCATCTTCTGGCACCATTGCGTACCAACCAGAGGTGGGGTTTGGAGTCGTCGGAATAAACACACTCAAGAGAGGATCGGCCACCTGGGCCTGTAATTGGGGACTGACTGTTCCTGTGACAAAACCTAGCGTCCAAACACCAGGTCGCGGATATTCCACCATCACTACCCGTCGGAAACGACTCTGGGAATCCCGCAAGAGAGTTTCTAATAGTTGCTTGAGGGTTTTATAAATTGCGCCTGCTAGGGGAATCCCTTGGAGAATTTGTTCCCCCACATCCAACAGCCAACGTCCGACAAAATTTCGTGCCATCAGACCGATCACCAGAATAAATGTCAGGGGAACGGTGATCCCAACGCCAATATTTAAGGCATTGGTCAGGATTGGGTCCAGGCCATCGAACGGATTAATCTGCTTAGGGATTTGCGTCAAAAAATTAATCACCCAAGTCGCAATCGTGATCGTCAACCAAATGGTGGTCGCTAGGGGGATAACAACGAGCAACCCGGCAATCAGATCGTTTTTTAAATCTTGTTTCAGACGTTCTAACACGGTAGGGCGAGGTTTCCTGGTAGGGAGATGGTGGACGAAATGGCGGGAATATGTACAGTGGGTAGTCGTTTTTGTCGGTTTAGGAAATCAGGGAAATTTTGGGGACTAGGGTAGAAAAATAAGTGAAATGTTAAGAAAAAAGACGACGTAATCTATTTTACTGAATTCTTTGGGGTTGCCAACGTGTCTGGGTGCTACTGTGTTGGAAAAAGTGGGGTGACAAGTACCCGTCGAGGTCACCCCAAGCGGGAAAAGTATTATTCGGAATCGGCAGGTGCTTCAGGTTTGGGGGCTTGGGATGGGCTTGTTTTATTGAACCAAGCATTGCGAACGCCAAGCCAACCCACAATCAGATAAGCAATTCCTAACAAGAGACTGCGGATAGTGGTTGGGATAATTTCCTGGAGGACACTGCGGTTGGCTTCTTGGCGCTGTTGTGTCTGGAGTTCAACAACGCTTTGTTGTAATTCTTCTAGCCGCGCATTCAGGGCTTCGGGGTCATTGACGAATGTTTGGTAGTTGAGGAATTCTTGTCTTTGAGCTTCGACTTCGGCGATCTGCTGGGGGGGAACTTGACCAGAGTTGAGGGCTGTTTCAATTTCTTGGATCTGTTGCTCTAGTTGTTGTTTGGCTTCGGGGTTTTGGGCAAGGGCTTGGAGTTGGCTATATTGCTGCTGGACTTGTTGTTCCCGTTGTTGGGTTTCTTGTTCAATTTGGGCGATCGCCTGTTCCCGAATGCCCTGCATATTATCGAGGTGGATAGGGATGAGAATCAAGAAGATCACTCCAAGGACGAGAGAAAAAAGAAAACTTAAAAAACGACCATCTGTAATGGAGGCGCGCAGTTTTGCTGGTTTTCCGGCATTGTCATCTAGCCAACTGCCCAGAAGCAGAGCCACAATCCCAATCAAAGGGTTAAGCCCTCTACCGACTACCTGATTTGTGAAATTAATTTGCCAAGCATTGTCCAGGGGCAGCCACGGGAAGGCGGCAATGACGTAATCAACGAAAGAAGAAATTAACAGTACGCCCCCCAAAATCTTGAGGCTCAGGGACGTAAAAGAAGCAAGGCGAACATTATTCATACTTTATGTATCAGTCAATGGGCGTTTATGGGTGTCACCACTAGAATGACGAGTAACGCTATTTTAGGGGGCATGGTTCGTCCTCTGTAAAGTTTATGACAAAATACCTGGAAATCCTGGATGATAAACCGGAACTCATTAAACGGGCGCTGCGTATTGTCATGGGCCGGATTGAGGAGGCGATCGCCCGTCGTGGTGTCTGTACCATTGCCCTTGCCGGCGGCAGTACCCCCAAACCTTTATACGAAAAATTAGCAGAACAATCCCTCCCCTGGGCGCAACTCAACATTTTCTGGGGAGATGAACGCTATGTGCCCGCCGATCACCCCGATAGTAATCAACGGATGGCCCGGCTCGCCTGGCTGGATCAGGTGCCGATTCCGGAGGGCAATATTCACCCGATGCCGACCGCAGCCGCAGACCCCCAGCAAGATGCAGCGGCCTATGACGCAACGTTGAGAAATTTTTTTGGCGATCGCCCCTGGCCTAGTTTTGATATTGTGCTGTTGGGTATGGGGGATGATGGCCATACTGCTTCGTTATTTCCCCAAACGGCGGCCCTAACCGTTGGCGATCGCCTCATCACCGTCGGCGAGAAACAGGGAGAACCCAGGCTGACCTTTACCGTGCCCCTGATTAATGCTGCCCAGAACATTCTTTTCCTAGTCGCTGGGGAAAATAAACAGGAGGCGCTCCAGAAAATTTTCCATAGCGATGCCGATGGGTTTGCCTATCCCAGTAAACTGATCAACCCAGACCACGGTGTCCTCTGGTGGCTCCTGGATGCTGCTGCTGGCGATCGCCTCGCCCCCGATCAAGCAATCTATCAAACGAAATCTCGCCCAGAGCCTTAAAATAAAACCATTCTTTTCCCTTTGACCACCCACTGTCATGATTAGTTGTCCCAACTGTAACCACCAAAATCCTGACGGCGCTGTCCAATGCGAAGCCTGTTATACCCCCCTCCCCCAAGCATCGGCTTGCCCCCAATGTGGCGCTAGTGTCCAAAGTAATGCCGCCTTCTGTGGTCAATGTGGTTTTAACCTGCAACAGGCCGCTCCCATGGCAGTAACAGAGGAGTTACCCAAAACTGTGGTTCCCAATGCCCCCAGTGCCAGCGCCCCCCCCACAGCTCCCCCTGAGCCCACCCTGGATTTCCCAGAGATTCCCGAAGCAGATTTCCCTGATTTTCCTGATTTTTTCGAGGAAGAAGAAGCCGCTGCCCCTGCCGTTGCCGAATCTCCAGAATTGCCTGATCCTTTCACTTTCGATTTTGAAGAACCAAGCCCTGCCCCAGAGGTGCCGCCAACGCCTACCCCTGCTCCTGCCCCAACCACTGTCCAGGGGTCAATGCAGGCAACCCAAATTCAAGTGCAGACCGCCAGCTTGCTCCATGTGCAAACCCAGGTGGCCTTAGAAATTCCTGAACACCTCGATGTGATTCACATCGGCAAACCGAATGAGACCGTCCCACCAGATATTGATGTTTCTGGTTTTCCGAGTTCTGAAGTGGTATCACGGGTACACGCTGACCTGCGCCAAGAAGCGGGCCTCTACTATATCGAAGACACCGGTAGTTCCAATGGCACCTATATCAACCATGTGCCCCTCCCCGTCGGTAACCGACATCGACTCCGGGCCGGCGATCGCATTGGTTTAGGCAAAGGCGATAAGGTGACGTTTATTTTCCAAATCAGTTAAGGGCGATTTTCCAATCCTGGCGTTTTGCAGTGGCTATTGACGTACCTTGGTTTAGAAAAACTTATCAATAGCCCCTAAAATTCCCTAAGAGGTTCTGATAACGGAGTTTCCCGGAACAACGATATACTAATTCAGTGATGTCACTTTTGTTGGAAATCCCTGCCTCGATACATTCCCTTAACAATCCATCGTGCAGGCCAAAGAACCCCTATGAACTCAGGAATCGATCTTCAAGGTAGTTTTATCGAAACCCTCCAATCCTTTGGGTTGTCCCATGAAATTGCCAAGACTATTTGGCTACCCCTACCGTTGTTACTGATGATTATTGGCGCGACAGTGGGTGTTTTAGTCGTGGTGTGGTTAGAGCGAAAAATTTCAGCGGCAGCCCAACAACGGGTTGGCCCGGAATATGCAGGCCCCCTAGGGGTTTTACAGCCGGTGGCCGATGGTTTAAAGCTGGTTTTTAAAGAAGATGTGGTCCCCGCTAAAACAGATCCCTGGCTCTTTACCCTCGGGCCTGCTCTTGTGGTCATTCCAGTCTTTTTGTCCTATCTCATCGTTCCCTTCGGGCAAAACCTGGTGATTACGGATTTGAACGTGGGGATTTTTCTGTGGATTTCCCTCTCAAGCATCGCTCCCATTGGCCTTTTGATGTCAGGCTACTCTTCCAATAACAAGTATGCGTTACTAGGGGGACTGCGTGCTGCTGCCCAATCAATCAGCTACGAAATTCCCCTGGCCCTGGCTGTATTGGCGATCGCCATGATGTCCAATAGCCTGAGCACCATTGACATTGTTGAACAGCAATCCGGTTACGGCATTTTAGGCTGGAATATTTGGCGACAACCCATTGGCTTCCTCATTTTCTGGATTGCTGCCCTTGCCGAATGTGAACGACTCCCCTTTGACCTACCCGAAGCAGAAGAAGAACTCGTCGCTGGCTACCAAACCGAATATGCTGGGATGAAATTTGGTCTATTCTACGTTGGCTCCTATGTCAACCTCGTACTTTCGGCCCTGATTGTTTCGATTCTCTACCTAGGCGGTTGGGAGTTTCCCATTCCCCTCGATAAGCTTGCCGGTTGGTTAAATGTTGCCCCCAGCACCCCTTGGCTTCAGGTGATCACCGCCTCCTTGGGGATTATTATGACCCTCGTGAAAACCTATGCCCTGGTCTTTATCGCTGTCCTCCTACGCTGGACTTTACCGCGGGTACGCATTGACCAACTCTTGAACTTTGGCTGGAAGTTTCTCCTCCCCGTTGCCCTCGTTAACCTATTGCTCACGGCGGCCCTAAAACTTGCTTTCCCCATTGCTTTTGGGGGCTAAAGCTTCGCCGTTTCTTTCTCCTTTTTTGTTGATCTTCCCACCCTATGTCCTATGTTTAAAATCCTCAAACAAGTCGGTGACTATGCCAAGGATGCAGCCCAGGCAGCGAAGTATATTGGCCAGGGTCTCTCGGTAACTTTTGATCACATGCGGCGACGCCCCGTGACAGTGCAATATCCCTACGAGAAGCTGATTCCCTCAGAACGGTTCCGCGGCAGAATTCACTTTGAATTCGATAAATGTATTGCCTGTGAAGTCTGTGTAAGAGTTTGTCCGATCAATCTCCCCGTCGTGGATTGGGAATTTGATAAAAGTATCAAAAAGAAAACCCTCAAGCATTACAGCATCGACTTTGGGGTTTGTATCTTCTGCGGTAACTGTGTCGAATACTGCCCCACCAATTGTCTATCGATGACAGAAGAATATGAGCTGGCCACCTACGATCGCCATGAATTGAACTACGATAATGTGGCCCTGGGTCGTCTGCCCTACAAAGTCACCCAAGATCCGATGGTGACCCCCCTCCGGGAGTTGGCCTACTTGCCCCAAGGTGTCATTGACCCCCATGATCTTCCCCAAGGCAGTCAGCGGGCTGGCGAGCATCCAGAGGATATTCTCGAACGCTTACAGGCCAAAAAGCAACAAGAAACAGCAGATCAATAAAGCCAAGATAGGCTAAGCAAGATTAGTGCAGGTGTGAATTTAGCAGGAGTTTTAAAAAAACTGTGAATTTAGCAGAAGGTGTTCAAATTGTTTCGTTCGTCATCCTCATGGTGATGATGCTGGGGTCAGCCCTTGGGGTTGTGCTCTTTGAAAATATTGTCTACTCAGCGTTCCTGCTGGGGGGCGTGTTTATCAGTATTTCTGGGTTCTATATTCTGTTAAATGCGGATTTCGTCGCGGCAGCCCAGGTCTTGATTTATGTCGGGGCGATTAATGTTTTGATCTTATTCGCCATCATGTTGGTGAATAAAAAAGAAGACTTCAGTCAGATGCCTGGTCGTCTCCTTCGTCAGGGGGCAACGGCTCTGGTCTGCTTGGGTCTTTTCGCCCTCCTTGGCACGATGGTTTTGGTAACTCCTTGGGAATTGTCAGCGATTTCTCCGGCAGCAGTGGGCAATTCTGTGGTGGCGATCGCCAAACATTTCTTTAGCGATTTCCTCCTGCCTTTTGAACTAGCTTCAGTGCTCCTCCTCATTGCTATGGTGGGCGCGATTATCCTGGCCCGTCGCGATATTATTCCTGAGATTACAACCACAGAAGAAGGGAGTACTGGCCTCCAACTCCCAGAGCGTCCCCGGGAGCTCGCTGGCGCAAATAGCCCCAAATCCAAACAAAACTAAGCTTTTCTTGACACCCATGCAAATTCAACTCGAATACATCCTGGTTCTCGCTGCCGCCCTATTTTGCATCGGCATTTACGGTTTAGTGACCAGTCGCAATGCCGTCCGCGTGTTGATGTCCATTGAGCTATTGCTAAACTCCGTCAATCTCAACTTTATGGGCTTTTCTAACTTCCTCGATCCCGGCGAAATCAAAGGACAAGTCTTTACCGTCTTTGTTCTGACTGTTGCTGCTGCCGAAGCCGCCGTGGGTTTAGCGATTATCCTTGCCATTTACCGCAACCGCAACACCATCGATATGGAACAGTTTAATTTGCTGAAATGGTAGCCCTTTAAAAACCAAGCAAAGTTAATAAACTTCATCTTTTTGAGAGGGATCAGTCCACTGGTCTCTCTTTTTTTCTTCACAAAACATAAGGTTATCAAATAATAACAAGATAAACTAAAACTTAAACTTAACTCCCAAAGGATTGAGATAACATTAAGACCACGACAGCACAAACGACCTTGTGGGATTGACCGTAGCGATCTTCAAGCATCGTCCCGTGATTGCGATAAAGATATATAAGGAAAAATACATGGTTTCGACACTTTCTCCTCAAGCAACCCAATTACCCAATATTTGCGGTCAGGAGCAGGAAATTTCAGAGATTGTCAATCATCACGAAAAAATCTTTCTCGATCGGAGTGATCTCAATCTTGATCAAGTCAAGGCTGGGTTTGCCTGCGCCCTTCATATGCACCAACCCACCATTCCCGCCGGAACCGATGGCGCACTCATTTGCAACTTGCAGCACATGATGGAAAATCCCCATGATGGTGATAACCACAATGCCACAGTGTTTGCTTGGTGCTACAGCCGCATGGGAGAGTTTATCCCTGAGCTAGTAGCTGCAGGCTGTAGCCCCCGGATTATGTTGGATTATTCTGGCAACCTGCTCTGGGGTCTACGGCAAATGGGCCGGGAAGATGTCCTCGATAACCTTAAGAAAATCACCACAGATGCCCGTTATCAGCCCTATGTGGAATGGCTAGGGACTATGTGGAGCCATGCGGTAGCCCCTTCGACGCCTATTCCTGATTTAAAATTGCAAATTCAGGCCTGGCAGCATTATTTTGCAGAAATTTTTGGGGTCGAAGCCCTGAAGCGGGTTAAGGGATTTTCGCCCCCAGAAATGCACCTCCCCAATCATCCGGATACGCTATTTGAATACATTAAAGCCCTCAAGGAATGTGGTTATCGTTGGTTGTTAGTGCAAGAACATTCCGTGGAGCGTTTGGACGGTTCTGGTTTACACCATGATGATAAATATCTCCCCAATCGTCTGGTGGTGAAAAATTCCCGGGGCGAAGAAATCAGCATTACGGCACTGATTAAAACCCAGGGGTCTGATACGAAGCTGGTGGCCCAGATGCAACCTTATTACGAAGCCAAGAGTCGCGATCGCCAAGAATTAGCGGGTCAATCAGTGCCCTGTTTAGTTTCCCAGATCGCCGATGGGGAAAATGGCGGCGTGATGATGAATGAGTTTCCTGGAGGTTATCTCCCGGCTTGGCATGACATTAAAAATGACGGTAGTGTTGTCGGTTTTAATGGCACGGAATATCTTGAACTCCTAGAAGCGAAGGGTATTACCGAAGCCGATTATCCAGTGTGTCAGGCGGTGGGCCAGGCGAAGATTTGGGCAAGACTAGAGGCCGAAAATCAAGATGTTACGCCGGAAACTGTCAATCAGGCGATCGCCTATTTAAATGAACATGACCACCAATTCCATGTGGATGGCGCTTCCTGGACAAATGATCTCAGTTGGGTCAAGGGTTATGAAAATGTCCTGGAGCCGATGAACGAACTGAGCGCTAAATTCCACGAAAAATATGACCGCCTCGTGGCCGAAGATCCCAGCGTAACGCAAACAGAAGCTTATCAACGATCTCTGTTGTATTTGCTGTTGGTGGAAACCAGTTGTTTCCGCTATTGGGGCCAGGGCACTTGGACGGACTACGCCCGGAAGCTCTACAGTGATGGGCTTGCAAGTTTGGCTTAGGGTTTGTACTAGAGTGATGTGATGGCGAAACTCTTCTGGTCTTGGACTGGGGGAGTTTTTTCTTGTTGCGACTTTGGCTTATGCTGGGATACTCCCTTGGTCGCACGGGCTGACGGGTTGGCCTTAATTTGCGTATGCTAAGGGAAACGTGAGTTCGGGTTAAGCCGAAGGCTGTAATGCCCAGTCTAACTGTAGCGAGGGCTTTTTCGGCTGATGGCAGTAGGCGATTAAGCCACAAAGTATATTCACAAAGCAATTCACCGGACTACGATGGCGGGAATGCTCAATTTGTGAAATATTCTTTAACTGGTCAATCACTGTCTCAATAATGAAGCGCTTTCTCGATAATAATTTATCTGTCAAACGCATTAATCTGTTCTTCATGTTGCGTTTTGGCTTCGCAAAAAACTCAATCCCATAGGTTTCCCGTAACTTCTCCGTTAACGGTTGAGAAACGTAGCCTCTGTCTGCAAAGACTTTGCCAAATAATTGCTGCACTAACTCCTCTACGGGTTTTCTGTCATCTACATTACCTGCGGTGATTTGAACATTGAGCAACTCTCCCAGTTCATTGACCACTAAATGAAGCTTAAAACCATAGAACCAACCCACGGAAGTTTTGCCGAGAGCCACAAGACCATCAAAGACCTTGTGACTGTGAATACGCCTACTGTGACAGACTTTTAGGCTTGTCGCATCAATGAAACTGATACCTGTGCAGCTCCCGAAACAATGCTTTAAATACACACATAAAGGCACAATCGTCGAAGGTATCCACTCGATAAAACGCTGATAGCTGACGAGGTGTGGAAAGGCTTCTCGCCAATGTTGACAAACATACTTTTCGTAGAAATGTTTGAAATTACGGTAGGATTCGCGATGAAAGGAGATCAAGATTGTCAGAATTTCGCTGAGGCATAAACGACGGGAGCGAAGTCGAGTCACTGTACCGCCTTGAATTAACTCTTGATGCCAGAGAGGCTCAAAGATTTGACAGAAGTCATCCACATTACAGAAAAGTTCTTCTAGACTAGACATGGGGTGAGTAGATTGGTTTAGTTTGGACACTTCCAGACTACTCTACCCCTCTTCCCTTATCCCGAACTCACGTTAAGGGAACCATTGAGCGATCGCCCACCATGCAAATTTACCTTGATTACAGCGCAACAACGCCCCCCCATCCCTTGGTGATCCAGCGGGTGCAAGAAGTCTGTGGCCAAACCTGGGGCAACCCCTCAAGCTTACATGGTTGGGGCAATCGAGCCGCTACTCTCCTGGAAATGGCGCGGATGCAAGTGGCGAGCCTCATTGGTGCAGCGAACCCCGATGAAATTATTTTTACGGCGGGGGGTACCGAAGCCGATAACCTGGCGATTTTTGGCATTACCGATCAGTACCGAGAGCCGCAACATTTGATTATTTCCCAGGTGGAACATCCGGCGATCGCCAAGGCCGCAGATTTCCTCACAACCCAAGGCTGGCAAGTGACACGCCTCGGAGTTAATCGTCGTGGCCAAGTAGATCCTCAGGATCTAGAAAAGGCGATTCAAGCCAACACGGTTTTAATTTCGGTGATCTATGGCCAGAGCGAAGTGGGCACCATTCAACCCATTGCGGAACTGGGGGCGATCGCCAAAAAACATCACATTACCTTTCACACCGACGCCGTTCAGGCCGTAGGACGCATTCCCATTGATCTCCGCCAGCTTCCCGTGGATTTGCTTTCCCTGTCTGGGCACAAAATCTATGGCCTCCAGGGAGCTGGTGCGTTGTATGTGCGCGACGGTATTAAACTTCAGCCCCGACTCTATGGCGGCGGCCAAGAACACAATTTACGTTCCGGCACTCAAAATTTACCCGGCATCGTTGCTTTGGGCATGGCCGCTGAACTCGCCGAGGAAACCATGGCCCAAGAAATTGAGCGCTTGAGTCGCCTCCGCAATTTTTTGTTAAACCGAGGGAGCAGTAGCCAACACCTGCAAATTACAGGCGATCGCCATGCCCGCTTACCCCACCATGTCAGTTTTGCCTTGCGCCAAGATTCGTCCCTCCTGGGCCTAACCGGGAAAACCCTCGTGCGTCAAATGAACCTCGCTGGCATCGGTATTAGTGCGGGGTCTGCCTGCCATAGCGGTAAACTCAATCCCAGCATAACCCTCAAGGCGATGGGCTATAGCGATCAAGAGGCTCTCTCCGGGATTCGCTTAACCCTAGGTACACAAACTCAAATGGAAGATATAGAATGGACGGCGATCGCCCTCGAACAAATTTTGCAGCGACAACCTACCGTGCTTCTGGCATAACCTGACCCAAATACATGGCTTCTGACTTCTCTAAGGATCCCTCCCCGCGGCTAGATCCAAGCCCTCCCATCCACCACAAACAAAATGAATTCTATGTGCTTTATCTCTACGTTGCTGGCAGTAATAGCCATTCCCGCTGGGCGATCAACGAACTAGAAAGCATTTGCAGCGAATATCTGCCCGGACGCCACGAAATCCGGATCATTGATATTTACGAGCACCCCGATCTCGCTGAATCAGAACGGATTGTTGCGACCCCGACTCTGATCAAAAAATTGCCGCCCCCCTTGCGAAAGTTTATCGGCGATTTATCCGATCGAGAAAGTATTCTGATTGGTTTAGATATTTGGTAAAAGCCATGGGGAGAGACCGCCCAACCGCTATACTGACAGACGTTCTGTTTTAATGTGGGCTGTTATGGCAGGGGAAAATCCTGAGGCAAAACTTTCGCGTCGCCTGGCCTTGGTGGGGGTGACGCTTACCGGGCTATTTGTGGCGATCGCCATCGGCGCACCCTTATTAGAAAATGTCGGCTGGCTGAAAGACCCCCTCGATTCCCTTAGTTTCCCGATCCATAGTCCTCCTAGTTGGAACCATTGGTTTGGCACCAGTCGCCAGGGTTACGATGTTTTGTCCCGCACTCTCTTTGGTACCCAGGCAGCCCTTAAGGTAGTGCTGCTAGCCACGAGTCTCAGTTTAATAATCGGCGTTCCCCTGGGGATGGTGAGTGGATATTTTGGTGGCAAGGTAGACCGGGTGCTGCTGTTTTTAATGGATACGATTTATACCCTACCGGGATTGCTGTTGTCCGTTACCCTCGCCTTTGTGGTGGGCAAAGGGGTCATTAATGCGGCGATCGCCTTGAGCATTTCCTATGTGCCCCAATATTTTCGTCTTGTCCGCAACCGCACTACCAGCGCCAAAACAGAACTGTTTATCGAAGCAGCCCAGGCCATGGGCGCAACGCCGAGGCGAATTTTGTCGAAATATTTGTTTCTCAATGTAATCCAGAGTGTACCGGTACTGTTTACCCTCAATGCTGCCGATGCGATTTTAATCCTGGGGGGATTAGGTTTTTTGGGTTTAGGTTTGCCCGATGGCACGCCGGAATGGGGCCATGATTTGCGCCTCGCCCTCGATGCTTTGCCAACGGGGATTTGGTGGACGGCGCTGTTTCCGGGATTAACGATGACCCTGATGGTGATGGGTTTATCTTTGCTGGGGGAAGGCTTAAACACCTGGCTAAATCCTGCGAACCGCCGCTAGGGACAACTTTTAGGGCGAGATTCGACCTCAGCGATTAATTGGTCTAATTCCCGTTGCATTTCCCCTAAAACCCGCTGATAGCAGGCTTCAACATAGGGGCGATCGCCCGCCGCGGCCCGGCCATATTTTTCAAAGCGAATTGGTGGACAAACCCGCGTATACATTTTTGTCGGCAAGGGAAAGTTGGGTAGGGGGCCAAAGGCGACACCCCAGGGTAAACCGAGATAAATAGGAAAGACTTCTGGGTCGATGTTAAATAGCCACGGCAGGTTAAACGCTTTTAAAAATCCTTTAAGGGGTTCGTAGATATCTTCAATGACAAAAATACTGTCGTGGGCGCCCCAGGAAATCAGCGGCACAATGGGCACCCCCTGGCGCAGGGCCAGTTTAATAAATCCCCGCCGCTCGGCAAAATAAATCTGATTTCTTTGGGCATGGGGCCGGAAGACATCTTGGCCACCTCCGGGATAGACAAGGACATTGGCCCCGGATTTCAAAGCGGCGATCGCCATTTTCGGGTGGGCCTGCACTGCCCCTGTTTTGACCGCAATTTTCGCTAATTCTGGGAAAGCGAGCCAAATATTGCGATGCATCAGACCATAGGTGGGCCTTTCAACTCCATACCGCCGAAACCAGTCATACATCATCATCCACATATCCGGCGCCGCAAGGCCGCCATTGTGGGAACCAACCCCTAACACCGGCTCAGCCGTCGGTAAATTTTCCCAGCCACTGGTTTCTACCCGAAAATAAAATTTGTAGAGCCACTCCCAGAGGGGCAGCAAACGCCGGATAGTTTCTGGGTCACGCCCCTCAAGAGACCAGCCATCCAAAGGCGGATCCAGGGGCGGAAATGGCGGAAAAAGGGGCATAATAGCGACAAAACAAGACTTTACAATGCTTAAAATTATGGCACGGTTTGTTAAGGAGGAATTCCCTTGGTGAAAATTGCAATTATTGGCTGTGGCTATGTGGGCCAGGCGATCGCCAAGCAGTGGACAACGGCGGGTCATCAAGTGACCGTGACAACAACGACCCCCGAAAAAGTCTCCCAGTTACAAGGGATTGCTCACCAGGTGAAAGTCCTCAGCGGCGATCAACCAGAAGCCCTCCAGGAGCTTTGTGAAGGCCAAGATGTCATTCTTTTGGCCGTGGGTTCAAAGGGGCGCACCGAAGCAAATTATCGGCAGGCTTATCTCAAAACGGCCCAAAACCTCGCCCAGGCCCTCACCCATAACGACACCGTTAAACAGGTGATTTATACCAGCAGCTACGCCATCGTCGGCAATCACCACGGTGCTTGGGTTGATGAAAAGACCCCCGACAAACCACCTCATGTTTTTGCAGAAATTCTTTTGGCAACGGAACAAACCCTAAAGGCGATCGCCACAGAGGCGCGGCAAGTTTGCATTTTGCGTTTGGGGGGAATCTATGGTGAAGGGCGGGAAATTAAAAAAATTTTCCAACGGGCCATGGGCCAGGTTCGACCTGGTGACGGCAGCGAATATGGTAACTGGATTCATTTAGCAGATATTGTGGCAGCGATCGAGTTTGCCCAGATCCATAATCTGAACGGTTTATTCAATCTGGTTTGTGATGAACCACTGCCCCGGCGGGAATTACTCTCTCGTTTGGCCGAAAAATATGCCCTGGCCCCAGTACGTTGGGATGCGAGCCAACCCTCTGATCGCCCCTTAAATGTGCGTGTATCTAACCAAAAATTAAAAAATTTAGGGTTTACATTCCGCCATCCGACCATTGAAGTTTAGATTGAAAGACAGAGCATTACGACCCAAGGTAGAGTTGACCCGAAAAATATGCCCATTGACTTCATTCGGGGGGCCAGTTACCCGTTCCGCGCCGCGAGATTTTTTTCCCGTCACCCGAAGCTTCTCCAATATTTAGCGATTCCCCTTGGCGTTAATGTCGTGCTGGGGGGATTGCTCTATACTTTTTCTTTGCGCTGGGCTTGGCGGACGGCGGGGGCTGGCTACACTTGGATTAGCACCAGTCTGATTGGTTTAATTGATCGCTTACCTCCTTGGTTGCAGTGGTTAGATTACGGCGCAAATTTTCTGGGAGGGTTGTTAGGCCTGATTTTCATTGCGGCAGTGTTTATTGCTGTGGGACTGCTGCTGGTGCAGTTTGGCGTTATTCTTGGTGCCCCTTGGTATGGCCAACTCTCAGAACAGATTGAAAAACTCCGCACCAGTCGCCTGGAAATTATTGAAGTGGGTATTCTCCGCGATATTGGCCGCGCCATTCTCTTTGAACTAAAAAAATTAGCCTTGGTTTTGGCGATCGCCCCTTTGTTGTTTGGGATCAACTTTTTGCCGGGGATTGGTAGCGTACTGTCCTCCCTGGGAGGCTTGGCGGTGACTTTAACGATCATTTGCCTTGATTTTTTCGATGCCACCCTTGAGAGAAGGCGCTTTACATTTCGTCAAAAGTTACGGCAAGTTTACCGGGCCTTGCCGGGTAGTGCGGGGTTTGGGCTGGTTTGTCTAGGGTTGATCAGCCTACCTTTTCTCAATCTCGTGACAATTCCCCTCTGCGTTGCCTCTGGGACTTTGTTTGTGTGCGATCGCCTGTTGCCAAAGCTAAATCCCCCAGCCAGTGACTAGGAACCGAGGACATGACACTCTCTTAAATTCTTCCCAATGCAGGAAAATCGATTGTTTATCAATCACGTCACGGAACATTAATCCTCTTAATTGTCAAACTCCACGAGGCGATCGCCACGGAAGAAGACGATAAACTTCAGAAAGTAACCGTGGACTTGGTATTTTACAAACGCAGCGAAGCAGCAAATGGCTAGCTTGAAATTAGCCTAGAAACGTTGAATTACAAGCATTTTTTGTTTTTTTCTAAACAGTGTTTATGGCACATCAAGGTTTATGAATTAGCCTTAAGTATTGTAAACTACCCAAGGATTAACCAAATTTCACAGACATCGAGGAGAACAGGAGCTTATGACGGCGGCGGCAGCGTCATCATTGGTAATGTCAAGGGAGTATTTGCGTCCCCCTGGTGGGATGAACCCCAATGTGTGGATGGTCATCATCGCAGTAGGATTGATCGCCACCTCCGTGGGAGGCTATTGGTTTTGGGGTTGGTATGACTGGATTTGCTTCCTAGAAAACGTTTTAGCGCTGCACCTTGCGGGAACGGTGATCCACGATGCGTCCCACCGTGCCGCCCATAGCAACCGTGCGGTCAATACCATCTTGGGCCATGCCAGTGCCCTAATGCTGGGATTTGCTTTTCCGGTCTTTACCCGAGTCCATCTGCAGCACCACGCCCATGTCAATGATCCTGAAAATGATCCGGATCATTTCGTTTCGACTGGCGGCCCCCTCTGGATGATTGCAGCCCGTTTTTTCTACCACGAAATCTTTTTCTTTAAGCGTCGTCTGTGGAAAAATTACGAGTTACTGGAGTGGTTCCTTAGCCGTGCTTTTTTAGGGGTCATTGTCTACCTGGGCATCCAGTATGGTTTTATTGGCTACATCATGAATTTTTGGTTTGTCCCGGCCCTGGTGGTTGGTATTGCCCTGGGTTTGTTCTTTGATTATTTACCCCATCGTCCCTTTGAAGAACGCGATCGCTGGAAAAATGCCAGGGTTTACCCAAGCAAGCTTCTCAATCTTTTGATCCTTGGGCAAAATTACCACCTGGTTCATCACCTGTGGCCCTCGATTCCTTGGTATAAGTATCAACCCGCCTATTACTACATCAAGCCCCTGTTAGATCAAAAAGGTTCTCCCCAATCATTAGGACTGCTCCAGGGAAAAGATTTTCTCAGTTTCCTCTACGATATTTTTGTGGGCATTCGCCTGCACCACAAACCCAAATCCTAAATTTTCCTGAAGTTATGGCTGATACCCAAGCAATTCTGGCTGCCCTCCGTCCCGTTCAAGATCCTGAGCTTCAAAAAAGCCTGGTGGATCTCAATATGATCCGCAATGTTTCTGTGGAGAATGGTACGGTGAAATTCACCCTGGTGCTCACAACGCCCGCTTGTCCCCTCAAGGAATTTATCGTCGAGGAGTGCAAAAATGCTGTGCTGCCTTTACCTGGGGTAAACGCTGTGGATGTGGAAGTCACCGCCGAAACGCCTCAACAGAAAGCACTGCCCAACCAACAGGGCATTGATAACGTCAAAAATATCATTGCTATCTCCAGCGGCAAAGGGGGCGTTGGTAAAAGTAGCGTTGCGGTGAATGTGGCGATCGCCCTCGCCCAAACTGGTGCAAAAGTCGGCCTCTTGGATGCAGATATCTACGGGCCAAATGTGCCGAACATGATGGGCATTGGTGAAGTAGAGATTAAGGTCGATAAAACAGGCGGCCAAGATATTCTCCAGCCAGAATTTAACCACGGGGTCAAACTCGTTTCCATGGCGTTCCTGATTGACCCAGACCAACCAGTGATTTGGCGAGGGCCGATGCTCAACGGCATCATTCGTCAGTTTCTCTACCAGGTGAACTGGGGCGAACTGGACTATCTCATCGTTGATATGCCCCCTGGTACGGGTGATGCCCAACTAACGATGGCCCAGGCGGTGCCCATGGCCGGTGCTGTCATTGTCACCACCCCCCAAACCGTTTCTCTCCTAGACTCGCGCCGGGGCCTCAAAATGTTCCAGCAAATGGGAGTGAATGTGCTGGGAATTGTTGAAAATATGAGCTACTTTATCCCGCCGGATCTGCCAGATCGCCAATATGACCTGTTTGGCTCTGGGGGCGGCGAAAAAACCGCGAACGAATTGGATGTGCCTCTCCTCGGCTGCATTCCCCTAGAAATTGCGCTCCGGGAAGGGGGCGACACTGGTACACCGATTGTGGTCGCCCAACCAGAATCTGCTTCGGCTAAGGCTCTGGTCTCCATCGCTAAGGCGATCGCCGCGAAAGTTTCTGTGGCGGCCCTCGCTTAAATTGAACCCCTAAATCATCCAACTGATCGGCATAAAAAAAGGGGGCCAATGCCCCCGGTTTTTTAGTGAATATTTCTGAAAATCACCGTCGAAAATCGCAATAATGCTTAAAGATTAGCGGTTGATTTTCTTCGCCATGTTACGGAACATGTCCATGCTGCTGTCGACCTTCAGGTTAGGACGAGGTGCTGCCGGGGTAATGGGAGTGCTGGCGGTTTCAGAAGAAGCCTTGGTTGCTTCCGTTGTCTGGGATACAGCTTGTTGATTTTTGTTCAATTTACGGGCGACCTCCGAGGAGACTTGGGTGACGACGGTCGCGCCCCCTTGACCCTTAAGTTTCGGGAAAGTCCGCTTAATGGTTACGGATTTCTTCATCAATTCGGTGTCACCAAGGGTCTGAGCTTCTTCAAAGTCGAGGAAGTAATCACTCTTAGGAGCTTCGTTCTTTTTCTTGCCGCCAAATAAGCCAAAAAGTGCCATAGGATTTAAATTTTCTTTTTTTAACAAACAACATTACTTGTTGTAAATGATATCAAAATTTTCTCATTTATGAGTTGGAACTCGCTTCTAACCCCACTTCAAAGCCCCTTGCTTTTTTTTGCATCATTTTAAAAATGTTGTAAAAACCGTTGGCCCTAGACGGCGTTAGGCTCACATTCAATCCCGTTTCTGCGATGAAGTCTGGGGTGACCGCTAGGATCTCGGCAGGCGATAAACCATTTAAACCTGTAATCAGTAGGCCCACCAATCCTTTCACGAGCTGGGCGTCAGAATCCCCGTGGTAAGTCACTTTGCCCGCTTCGTAGTCTGCTGTGATAAAGACCTGGGAAACGCAACCATGGACTTTATTGTTGGCGTTTTTCTCACTGTCGGCCATGGGCTCGAGCTTGTTGGCGTACCACAAAAGCTGTTGATATTTTTGTTTGGGATCTGTTTTTCGCTTAAACCGACTGACGATCTTTTCGAGGTTTGCAGGTAACGTTCTAGGCATAATCACTTAAAAATAAACGTCGATAAAATTTGCAACTTCTATTGTTAAATATTGTGACAAAAAAAGATTGGCGATCGCCACTGGGTCAATCACCAACGGGGTCTTAGGGAGACCCAATATTTTAGGACAGCAATTAGTTCCGTAAAAAGGCTGGTAGATCCACCACTGCCGCAGACATCGGCCGCTTCTGGCTCCGGGGACTGTTGAGGGTCGGCGCTGGCCAGTTGTGGTTGGTTTCTGCTTTGGCCGGGGTGCCCATGGGCGCACTGACCCGTCGTTTTGTCACTGGGGGGGTAATCCGTAGGGCGGCCTTTAGGCTCATGGTGGGCTTCAGGATTGAAGCGGCCCCGGCGGATTCTTCCATTTCTTCAATTTCTTCTTCGAGGGCCGCTAACTGACGATCCAGGTCAGCTTCGGTATTTGGATCTGCTTTGGCGATCGCCGGCCTTGTTGGCTCGGTTGCCGCTGTTTCCGGCTCAGACCAGGGTTGAATATTCGACGCCTTGGGCATGGAAGCTTCCCCGGTCGCCAAATCGTTTTCGACGGGAATATCCGCACATTCATCTAGGGCTGATTTGTACTGTAAGGTGTAGCGTTGTTGCCGCTGGAGTCGCACCTGGAGATCCTTAATTTCCTGTTCGGCGGCGAATAGTTTTTGCTGCTGCTCGTTATAGGCTTCCTGGAGGAGGGCACATTCGCGTTCGATTTTCGCCAACTGTGTTTGGCTAGTTTGGAATTTGTATTCTAGTTCTGCGAGCATCTCTTGGTATTGGCGGGCATTTTGTTTGGCTTGTTCGAGTTCTTGCCCCAACTGACTGAGCTGTTGCTGGCTCGTATTCAGTTCGTCACTCTGCTGGGTAATGAGGCTGTCGGCGCTGCGGGAACGGATAATGTGTGCCTGGAGTTTTTCTTGGGATTCGGCCAAAGCTTCTTCGAGTTGAACAACGGTTTTGACCAGTTCGCGGTTGTGCTGCCTTAGTTTGTGGGCAATGACATAGCCATCGGCGTTGGGATTCGGTTTCGGAATCGTCGGGCTAGGACTCACAGACTCTGGTTGTTGTTTTTCAGAATGACCCGGATCTACGGCACTGGTCGCTTCGGTCTCGGGGGCCTGGGGCGGAGACTGATTGAGGTTCGCTTCGGTCTCGGGGGGCGTGGGCTCTGGCGAGGGGAAGTTAAAGTTGCTCATAGTTGTGCTGATGTAGACGGGACGCGAAAGGAAAACAGGAGAGGCAATGGGGTTTTGCTCTGCAGTGTAACAAGGGATTTGGCCGACTTTGACAAAATTTGCGAATTTTATCGTTTTTTTAATGGACTTATCCCCAAGGAATCATGGTGGTGGGATAGGGCTCCCCAAAGTCTTGTCCCAAGTGTATCTGAATTGAACCATGGCGATCGCCAAATTGCATACCACTCCCGTAGGATTCTTAGGGGCTTGGGGCCAGGGCCACTTGGATCATTTCCGCAGGACTGAGGTTTGGGTGGGTAATACTGCCATCCCGGAGCCAGATAATCCGCTTGGTTTGCCGGGCCACTTCCGTTTCGTGGGTGACCATCACCACGCTCATGCCGTCGTCGTGGAGGGTCTGAAATAACGCTAAGATTTCTTGGGTGGTTCGGGAATCTAAAGCCCCGGTGGGTTCGTCCGCTAGCAGTAGCAAGGGTTTATTTACAATCGCCCTGGCGATCGCCACCCGTTGTTGTTGTCCCCCAGAGAGTTGGTTCGGACGATTATAGAGACGACTGCCCAAACCGACTTTGGTTAAAGCGGCGACGGCCCGGTCCCGCCGTTCATGGGGAGGAACATTGCCATAAACCATCGGCAAAATCACATTTTCAAGGGCGCTCATCTGGGGCAAGAGATGAAATTGCTGGAAAACAAAGCCAATATTGCGATTCCGGATGGTGGCCAGTTGGCGATCGCTGAGGGTGGCGACATTTTGGCCATCGAGGAAATAATCGCCACTGGTGGGCTGATCGAGGCAACCAATGATGTTCATCAGGGTTGATTTGCCGGAACCCGACGCTCCCATAATGGCGCAATATTCTCCCGCTTGGATGCTGAGTTTTACCTGTTTGAGGGCATAGATTTGGGTGTCCCCTTGGCCGTAAATCTTGGAGAGATTATGAATTTCGATCATTGATTTTTGTTGGCGATCGCACAGTTGATCTTCATTCTAGGCCACAATCTTTGGGGTCTGCCGCTGTGGAGGTTTTTACGCTATGCCCCAAGAAATTGAACGGAAATTTCTCGTCATCGGCGATCGCTGGCGGGATCTGGCCCCAGGAATTCCCTATCGCCAAGGCTATCTCCAACGGACGCCCGAAAAAACGGTGCGGGTGCGCATTGCCGGGGAGCAGGCTTTTTTGACCATTAAAGGTAAAACCGAGGGGATTGGGCGCTTGGAATTTGAATACCCAATTCCCTTGATCGAAGCCCTAGAAATGCTAGAACATCTTGGCGATCGCCCCCAGATCGAAAAAATCCGCTACCGCATTCCCCTCGATAATTTCCTCTGGGAAGTCGATGAATTTCTCGGCGAGAACCAAGGCTTAATCCTGGCAGAAATTGAACTGACAGATGCTGATCAACCCTTCCCAAAACCCAATTGGATTGGCCCTGAAGTGAGCCACGAGCCCCGCTATTACAACGCCAACCTCGTTAGCTATCCCTACTGTCAATGGTCTTCCACAGAACAATCACCCTAGGGTTTCCCAAAGCTGCTACATTATTGGATCGATAACAAAATCCTTTAATTTTTTTCTAAATCCAAAGCGCCATGACCTCCTCCCTCAATGACAAAACCATCGTCAAAGATTATTTCAATGCCAAGGGCTTTGACCGTTGGCGGCGCATCTATGGTGACGGGGATGTCAACAAAGTCCAGGCTGATATCCGCGTCGGGCACCAACAGACCATTGATAAGGTGGTGGCTTGGCTCAAGGCCGATCAAAATCTCAACCTCAGAAGCATTTGTGATGCTGGCTGTGGGGTCGGTAGCCTCAGTATTCCCCTCATGGAGGCCGATGCCCGCTCAATCTATGCCAGCGATATTTCTGAAAAAATGGTCGGTGAAGCCCAGGAACGGGCCGTAAAAATCTTTGGCAACACCCCTAATCTAAAGTTTGAAACCAAAGATCTCGAAAGCATCAGCGGCAAATACAATACAGTGATTTGCTTAGATGTGCTGATCCACTACCCTACCGAGGATGCAGCAAAGATGATTGCCCACTTGGCATCCCTCAGTGAAGATCGCTTGATCTTGAGCTTTGCGCCGAAAACGTTTTGGTTGACGATCCTCAAGAAAATTGGTGAATTCTTCCCTGGCCCCAGCAAGACTACCCGCGCCTACCAACACAAGGAACAGGATATCCGCCAAATCTTAATTGATAATGGTTTTGCGATCGCCCGCACCGAAATGACCAGTACCCGTTTTTATTATTCCCGTTTGTTGGAAGCGGTTCGCCTCCGGTAATATTGCCTGAAATTTCCTAAGGAGACTTTGTATCGAACGAGGGGGCTACGTAGGAACACCAATCACTCCAGCCCCCAGGGTACAGTTTCAAATTATGGTGGCCCGTCAGCTCCAAAGACAGCCAATTGACGCAGGCCGTGACCCCGGAGCCACAATACAGCACGATCTCTTGATTAGGGGATAGGTTTTCCCAGAGGGTTTGTTGCACTTCCGGCGGTTGAGCGAACCCTTGGGCATCGGTAACTTGTTTCCAGGGGACATTGAGCGCCCCAGGAATATGGCCAGCAATTGGATCGATGGGTTCAAGTTTGCCCAAATAGCGATCGCCATCCCGGGCATCGATCGCCAGCCGTTGATTGTCCGTCGCAATCAGTAAATCCTGACGATTAACCACCAATTGAGGTTGGGGATTTGGCTCAAATTGGCCGGGTTTAAACCCAGGAATATCAGTGTCAATTGGCGCTTGGGCAGTCTGCCAGGCCGGAAACCCGCCATCTAACAGGCGGGCTTTGTCGTGGCCATAGTATTTGAGCAACCACCAAAACCGCGCCCCAAAAGCACAGTAAAAGTCGTCATAGATAATCACTTCGGTGCGATTGCGCTCAATGCCGAGGCGAGAAAGTAACGAAACAAAAGCTTCTGGGTCAGGCAAAGGATGACGCCCCCCATGTTGTTGCACAGGGCCAGAGAGATCCCGATCCAAATGCAGGTAATAGGCCCCAGGAATATGGCCTTGTTGGTATTGCGTTTCCCCCCAGGTCGGATCATTGAGCCGAAAGCGACAATCGACAATGACAAGGTTGGGATCAGCTAGGCGATCGCCCAATTGATCAACGGTGATGAAATGGGAAGATAAACGGGGCATCAGATGTTTAACGATATGTAAATAATTCTGTTGCCGCTGGGGATCACGGCGATAGGTGAGGTGATTGGCCACTTTTTGCAAAATCATCATGCCACGCCCCCCCGCATCTTCTAGGGTGGTTTGTTGGTGTTGTTGGGTTGCGTAATATTGCTCTAGGTCAAAGACAGTGGGGCTATGATCCCAAATGCGAATTTCGAGGCTGTGGTGACTGAGGCAGAGTTCAACGGTGATCTGGTACTGCTTGAGATCTTCGCCGTGGGCATGGCGAACGGCATTGGTAAATCCCTCAGCGATCACGATTTTGCACTGGAGCCAATCTTGGCTGGCCAGGTGATGACGCAGTTGAAAAGCCTCACAGTGCTGGAGGACTTGGTCTAACTGAGCCGTATCACTGGGAATTTGGAATTGAAATTGGTCTAAGATAGCCAAAGTACAGCCATAAAAAGGGATAGTCTCCCTTGGTAGTTTAGCTTAAGTAATGCCTCAGATTCTTGTCATTGATGATGACCTTGCCATGCGGGTTCTCTTGGAACGGACCCTCAAACGTAAGGGTTATCAAGTCACCACTGCGAGTGATGGCAAAACGGGATTGGACTTGGCGATCGCCACCCGGCCCGATCTCATCATTTCCGATTGGATGATGCCGGAAATGAATGGCATTGAAGTCTGTCAAGCAGTGAAACAACACCCCGATCTCTCGACTACCTTTTTTATTTTGTTGAGTGCCCTAGATGCCGTCGAAGATAAGGTGATGGGTTTAGATGCGGGAGCCGATGATTTTCTCTGTAAACCCATTAGCAGCCACGAACTAGAAGCCAGGGTTAGATCTGGCCTGCGAATCTGTCGTCTCACCCAGGATCTGACTGCCCAGAAACGCGCTTTAGAGTCGGAACTGACCGAGGCGGCCCAATACGTTAAATCCCTTTTACCAGACCCCCTCTATCAAGATCACTTACAGATCGATAGCTGCTTTATTCCGTCTTCCCAATTGGGGGGCGATGGCTTTGATTATTTTTGGCTCAGTCCCCAGGAACTGGTGTTTTATCTTTTGGATGTGTCGGGCCATGGCCTCAAAGCCGCACTTCCTTCCATTAGTATTTTGAACCTCCTGCGATCGCGCAACAAAACTAAAGGTCTTGACTACCGCAGCCCCCAGGCTGTTCTGAATCACCTCAACCGCACTTGCCAATTTCTCGAACAGCAAGGGCAATACTTCACCATGTGGTATGGGATTTATGACGTGGATGACCGGATTGTTACCTATGCCTGTGCGGGCCATCCCCCGGCGGTTCTGGTGAAGCCCAATACTGGTGAACCGCCGCAATTATTAAAGGCCCAGGGGTTCCCGATTGGGATGTTGCCACCCGACCTCAGCATCTACGAAGAACATAGCCTTTATCTGCCGTTTAATTCCCGCTTGTATTTGTTTAGTGATGGGGTCTATGAAAATACGGCGGCCCTAAACCACAAACAGCAATGGAATCTGTTTTTGAACTTTCTACAGCGGTTCCAAGGCACTTCTCTCCAGCCTCTGGTCAAAAGCATTGGCGATCGCCTGCACCAAAATCACCTCGAAGACGATTTTTCACTGTTGCGTTTGACCCTCTAGCGTAACCTTGCCGCCGTCCGCAAAATTTGTCCCGCCAAGATCGCCGCCCCAAAGCCATTATCAATATTCATCACACCAATGCCCGCCGCACAGGAATTAAGCATGGTCAGGAGAGCGGAAACGCCGCCAAAACTCACTCCATAGCCAACACTGGTGGGCACCGCAATCACAGGGCAATCGGCCAGACCTGCCACCACGCTAGGCAAAGCGCCCTCCATGCCCGCCACCGTAATCAGAACGTCCGCTTGTTCGATCACATGGCGATGACTTAAAAGACGATGAATTCCGGCCACCCCCACATCCCAAAGGCGATTTACCACAAAACCCGATAACTCTGCAGTGACAGCCGCTTCTTCGGCTACGGGGAGATCGGCAGTGCCAGCGGTCAAGATCGAAATCGTCCCCCGATGGCGTACCTGGGGCGGTGCCTGGATGAGGGCACAAATGCGGGCTTCGGGGAAATAGGTGAGGTTATGTACCTTGGGCTGCAGTTGGTGGTAGGTCTCCACATCAATGCGGGTAGCCATGACAACCGGGTGGCGATCGCCCATCGTTTGCATAATTTGGGCAATATGATCCGGCGTTTTCCCTGGCCCCCAGATCACTTCCGGAAAGCCCGTGCGCAGTTGGCGGTGGTGGTCAATTTTGGCAAAGTCACCCACAGCTTCAAAGGTCAAATGCTTCAGCTCTGTCAGCGCATTTTGGGGACTAACTACCCCCTGGGCCACCGCTTCGAGTAACTGTTTGAGGGCCTCAGGATCGCTCATGGATAACCTTGTCGGTACAGATTGCGCCGCGCCTTAATTGAGAACTAACCATTTTTGGCCATTGAGCCGCTGGAGCACATAGCCGACCATCAAGGGAAGATTCACCCGACGTTCATCGATCATGAAAGACTCTAGGGTGCTGTGGGGGGAGCCATCCGTCGCAAAAGACCAAGCCTTCTGGCCTTTGATGTCTGCATCAATGAAATAAAGGATAAATTGCCGTTTGTTATTGAGCCAACTGCCTTGAACCTGCCAGCAGACTTGGGATTCTAAACCTTTAATGGGAATATTCGTTTCGATAAATTTGAGACCCATGTCCCCAATGCCATTTTCCTTGAGGGCAGTTTGTAGATCCGGGAGGAAGTGATTCTCAATAAACTCCGCAAAGGGTTTGTCTTCTACTGCGGGGGGCTTTTCCTTTTTTTTCGCGGCGGGGGCTGCTTTGGATTTGGGATCGGTGGTTTCTGCCATAGTCTGCCGAAAAGTTTAGGGGGTTCACGAAGGGCAAAGGGTTTTTGCTCTTTTTCATTTAAGCATATCCAAGTTTAGCGTGGGGGACGTGGCACAATGGGATGGCAAATTTTTTCGTTGGACATTTTTTAAGGAGTGAGTTCGTGGGGCGATCGCGCGTTCGACAGCATGTCAATCCCTTAACCGATAAGTATCAACAGGTGTTTCAGATGCCAGATTGGTCAGATCTTTTTGCTGATCTAACGGCTCCTTTACACCTCGATATTGGCTGTGCGCGGGGGCGGTTTATTTTAGAGATGGCCCAACAGTTTCCAGAGCGTAATTTTGTTGGGGTAGAAATTCGTGAACCCCTCGTAGACGATGCCAACGAAATCCGAGATCAACTGGGGCTAAAAAATCTTCACTACGTTTTTGCGAATATTAATACTTCTCTCCAGGTGCTGTTGGACTCCTTGCCGACGGAAACTTTGACTTGGATCACGATTCAATTTCCTGATCCTTGGTTTAAGAAAAAGCACCACAAACGCCGGGTTGTGCAACCAGATTTAGTTGACATTCTGGCGAAACATACACCCCAAAAGCTGGTTTTGTTTTGTCAATCGGATGTTGAAGAAGTTGCTTTAGAAATGAGAGAAAAATTTCTGGAGCATGAAAAATTTGTCCTCGCCCACAATTCGTTTTGGCTAAAGGAAAATATTTTTCCAGTGCCGACGGAGCGGGAAGTCGCCACGGCCAACAAAGGCGAACCGGTCTACCGTTTTCTTTTGCATAAAAAAGAAGAAAGTAGCGCGTAACAGATGCCTTGGCGATCGCCCCTAGAGCGCCTAAATACCTTAGCCAAGCCCTAGCCCACTAACACAAATGATCCCGTCTGAAGCCGAACCGTTGATTTCGGTTAACCGCGTTGTCTCAAAAATGTGACGATCTTTACAATGGGGAAATACAAAGCTTTCTGCGGACAACATTGCTATGAGCATCAAAGATAAACCCCCCTCTCGGACGAGGCAAATTGGCTCCATTTTGTTGTGGCTGACGGGACTTTTTTTCCTGGTGAATGCCTTTTTCCCCAATTTGTTTGGTAATCCGACCCCCCAGGTGCCCTACAGTCTCTTCATCAATCAGGTAGAAGATGGTCAGGTGGCCCGTGCTTCCGTTGGCGATCGCGAAATCCGTTACCAACTCAAAGCCGAAGGCGAAGAACAACAGGGCACAATCCTCCGCACCACCCCTATTTTTGACCTAGATTTGCCCAAGCGTCTCGAAGCCAGTGGCGTTGAATTTGCCGCACCTCCCCCAAAAAATAATTTCTTTGGCAATATCTTGGGTTGGGTGATCCCGCCGATTATTTTTGTCCTAATCTGGCAATTTTTCATTGGGCGCAGTGCTGGCGGTGCCGGTGGAGCCGGTGGAGCGCTCTCCTTTACCCGCAGCAAAGCAAAAGTCTACGTTGAGGAAGAAGCGACAAAAATCACCTTTGATGACGTAGCTGGTGTCGAGGAAGCCAAAACCGAACTCACGGAAATTGTTGAATTTCTCAAAACCCCCCAACGCTACACGGCGATCGGTGCCAAAATTCCCAAAGGGGTATTACTGGTTGGCCCTCCGGGAACCGGAAAAACCCTCATGGCGAAGGCCGTTGCTGGCGAAGCTGGCGTGCCTTTCTTTAGTATTTCTGGTTCGGAATTTGTTGAACTCTTTGTCGGTGCCGGTGCCGCCCGGGTACGGGATCTCTTTGAACAAGCGAAGAAAAAAGCCCCTTGTATTATCTTTATCGATGAATTAGATGCCATCGGCAAATCCCGGGCCAGTGGCGGCATGATGGGGGGCAATGACGAACGGGAGCAAACCCTCAACCAGCTTTTAACTGAAATGGACGGTTTTTCGGCGGGCGATGCCACCGTGATTGTCCTAGCTGCAACGAATCGCCCCGAAACCCTTGATCCTGCCCTGCTCCGCCCAGGACGGTTTGACCGTCAAGTCTTAGTGGATCGCCCGGATCTCGGCGGACGTCTGAAGATCCTCGAAATCTACGCCAACAAAGTCCAACTCGATAACGAAGTCAATTTAAAAGAAATTGCGACTCGCACCCCTGGATTTGCGGGGGCTGACTTGGCAAACCTTGTTAACGAAGCAGCTTTGCTAGCGGCTCGTAATAAGCGCGATAAGGTGACCCAAGCGGATTTTTCAGAAGCAATTGAGCGGGTTGTCGCTGGCCTGGAGAAAAAAAGCCGGGTTTTGTCGGACAAAGAAAAGAAAATTGTCGCCTATCATGAAGTGGGTCATGCCCTTGTTGGTGCCTTGTTGCCTGGAGGAGGCCGAGTTGCGAAGATTTCCATTGTGCCACGTGGAATGGCAGCCTTGGGTTATACCCTACAAATGCCTACGGAAGACCGATTTTTAATGGATGAGCGGGAAATGCGCGACCAGATTGCCACCCTACTCGGAGGCCGTTCCGCAGAAGAAATTGTCTTTGGTTCGATCACCACAGGTGCCGCCAACGATCTGCAACGGGCCACGGATCTCGCCGAACGGATGGTCACCACCTACGGCATGAGCAAAGTCCTCGGCCCCCTCGCCTATGAACGGGGTTCCCAAAATAATTTCCTCGGTGAAAGTATGATGAATCCTCGGCGCATGGTCAGCGATGAGACAGCCCAGGCCATTGATGCAGAGGTGAAAGAAATTGTCGAGACTGCCCATGATCAGGCGATCGCCATTTTGCGGGCCAACCGAGATTTACTCGAAACCATCTCCCAAAAAATCCTCGATACAGAGGTCATTGAAGGCGATGAACTCCAGGAACTTTTGAACCAAGCCGTTAAGCCAGAAGTTTCAGCTTCAGCCTAGGCCCCAAACCTTGAATGTTGCCTGATTAGTAACTTAGAAATAAAAAATAGTTTCCTATGGCTTTTCCAAGGGTCATGGGAACTTTTTTATGGTGCTGTGGTTGCTGGGGGGCTCACATTTTCCACGTCTGGTAGGGTAGGAATGCTAGGTAAAGCAGGAATCCCCGCATCGGGAACTAACCCTTCGCTTGGGGTTGGGGTCGTATCTAAGCTTGGGGGTGGCGTGATTGTCTCTGGGGTTGGCGATGCTGGCGATGTTGCAGCTTCGTTACTCGCTACGGGCTGACTGAGGTTCAGGAGGACATCTACTTCGGGATAATAACTGGCCCACTGTTTGATATTGGGGTTCCGTTGCCAATCCTGTTGGGAAATACGCAGATTAAATAGAGGGGCTACCGCCACATCATTTTGACCAAGTACCAAAAGATCCAAAGTGCTGGGGGTGGGACTTTGCCTAAATAACAAAGGAATTAGCAATTCGGTGCGGTCTTCGGCCTGGCGCATAAACCAGGAATAGCGGCTGGGGGGTTGACCGGAACTTAAGGGTTCTAGGCCATTAATTTCAATGGCATCAAAACGGAGCATACAAGACATTTCTGGGGTGATCGCTGGGTCTTGGGGAGGCTCGGCATAATCACAGGTCAGTTGGGGCGGTGCTTGGGCGATCGCCTGGGGGAGCGTCAAGCTTAATAGTCCAACTAAGCCCACCAGACCCAAACAAGATCTAGAGGCGAAACCCAGGGCCAATGGGGAAATCCCTAGGACAGAGATGCGGTTTTGAAAACTATAGAACATCGGCGAAACCTACAATAGGAGCGCGAAAGGAAGGCAAAAGCCTTGTATGATATCATCCTACCGAAAAAATACCTGTCGCCAAGTCAGGCTTGATCATCCTCTGCCCTTGACACGTTTCGTTTCAAGGGAACCTCGATTAATTGCTTTTTTGACGATTTTTTGAGCCTGAAACAACGAGGATACGTTGCCGATCTGGCGAAATTTTGAATTTTTCGAGGTTCCCTCAAGACAAGAAGATTCTTTCGGCAACCCCTCAGCTTGCCATAAACTTTCTTTAGAAAAGCTTAGATCTAAAGCTCCCGCCAAAAATTAGGGCCATGCTAGACAGCAACGAGGTCTGTCTGATTGGTCTCTTGACGTAATTCATGATTCTTAACGCCATTACCCCCGATATTGCTTGGACTGCCCCCTGGAATGTGCTGCAACAGCTGTGTCATCTTTGGCGGCGGTTTGGCATTGGCATCGACCCCCAGGATCGCCTATACATCAGTGGTGCCCAGTTACAAGAGGCAGGGTTGGCCCTCGACTACGACGTTTTTCACCTCCTCATCGAAACGGATTTTACGGCTCTGCTGTGGGCGAAGGCTATTGATCCCGCCGCAGTTACTCCGGATACGCCGTCAGCCCCAGGGGAACAGTATGAAATTTCTATGGCGTTTGATCCCCAGGCGATCGCCCCCCTGATTGCGACTCTCCTCGGTAGTCATGTGGACTTTCCCCAATTGAAGGCCCTGCGAAAAAAGATTTTGCCCCAACGCTCTGCGATTCCGCCGGATCTGATGGTGGGCCTCTTGGAGATTGTGCGATCGCCGTCTATTCAAGAAACTGCACCTGACGAGGCGGTGGTGCCAAACCAACCCCTGAATATGTTGCTGAGCCAGCGCCTAGAACAGGAAAAAATCCTCAATAATGTCACCCATCGCATCTACCAAAACCAAGATTTGATGGTGACGGTACGCATGGCCCTCGAACAAGCCCAGCGCCTCTTGCGGGTTGATCGGCTGCTAGTTTATCAGCTCGATTTACCGACGGCGAATCCAGAGAAATTCGTCAATCGGGTCACCTTTGAAGTGGTGTCCTCAGACAAAGTCACTTCCCTCCTGCATTTTGACCAAGATGAATGCTTGACGAATAATCAACTGATCAAAGATGCCTATCTGAATGGGAAGCACTTGGCGGTAAATGATATTGAGACCCAACCGAACCTCAGTCCCTGTTTTAAACAACAACTCCAAGGGATGCAGGTCAAGGCAAAGTTGGTAGTGCCCCTCATCGTCGAGCAGCGCCTCTGGGGTTTACTCATCGCCCACCAATGCCATGGCCCCCGCCGTTGGCGCAAAAATGAAATTACCTTTCTGACCCACGTGGCGGAATATTTGGCGATCGCCATCCTCCAAGCCCGTTCTTACCAGCAATTGCAAGAACAAAAAACCAGCCTTGAAACCCTCGCCCAACGCCGCGCCCGGGAACTAGAAGATGCCCTCCTTTCTGCCCAAGTGGCCAGCCAATCGAAAAAAGAATTTATCCACATCATGAGCCACGAGCTTTTGACCCCGCTCACGTCGATCATTGGCCTCTCGAATACCCTCAGCTATTGGACAGCCGACGACAATCCGAAAAAGCTCTCCCCCGAAAAACAGCGCGTCTATCTCCAAACCATCCATGAAAGCGGCACTCGCCTGCGCAATTTGCTCCAGGATATTCTTGATTTTTCCCAAACAGAAGCGGCCCGTTCCGTGTTGGATTTACAGAAATTTTCCCTCAAACAATTGTGTTATCGCGTCCTCAATGGGTTCCAAGAATTAGGCGATCGCCAAGGGATCAGCCTTAAATTCATCAATCAACTAGAACCAGAACAAGATTCCTTTTACGCCGACCCGATCCGCCTGGAAAAAATCCTCAGTCACCTCCTGTCCAATGCGATTAAATTTACCTCCCACGGTGGCGAAGTCACCTTCAGCATTTGGCGCGAAAAACAAAAAGATGTCAGCTTCCAGGTCAAAGACACGGGCATTGGCATCCCCCCCCAGCAAATTCCCCTCCTGTTTGAGCAGTTCCAGCAACTCGAACCTTCCATGAGTCGTCGCTACGATGGGGCGGGGTTTGGTTTAGCCCTCGTCAAACAGCTCGTCGAAATTCACCAGGGACAAATTCACGTCACCTCCACCCCAAAAAAAGGCTCCATCTTCACCGTCCGCATCCCCAACCAAGTGCCCCGCAATCTTCACCCCGTGGGTAAGGGGAGTGTGGGCGGTAACCAGGGCGGCACCATTGTGCTGGTTTCCCAGGATGAAGAAATGGCGACCTTGATTTGTGAGTTGTTAACGGCGACGAACTACCAAGTGATTTGGCTGATCGATAGCGAAATTGCTAGCCGTCAGATTAGTGCTCTCCAGCCGATTTTAGTGATTCTCGATGCCCACCAACATAAAATTCAAATTGAAGACATTATCGATAGCCTCAAAATGGCTCCCCAAACCCAACAAATTCCCACGCTTTTGACGGGCGATCGCCTCAGCGATGACCAGTGGCAAAAACTCCAAAAACATGGTTTCCAAGATTACCTACCCAAGCCGATCCACAGTGAAAAACTAATTGATATGGTGAACCATTACGTCACCCGTCACTATCTCGCCAGCACCCTCTAGGACAGCCAACCCATTGGCGATCGCCCGCTGTTTCTGGCACGATTCAACTACGCCCACCCCTTCACCTCGGCCATGCGCAACCTCTATCCCCCTCTCCAGCCCTACCACAGCGACAAACTCCCTGTTTCTGAGCTCCACACCCTCTATTACGAAGAATCCGGCAATCCAGATGGTAAACCCGTCGTCTTCATCCACGGTGGCCCAGGAGGCGGCTGTCCCCCGATCTATCGTCAATTTTTTGATCCGCAACAATGGCGCATTATTCTGTTTGACCAGCGGGGCGCAGGCCAGAGTACCCCCAGGGCAGAATTACGGGAAAATACCACCTGGGATCTCGTTGCAGATATCGAAAAAATCCGTGACCATCTTGCCATTGACCAATGGTTTATCTTTGGCGGCAGTTGGGGCAGTACCCTCGCCCTCACCTATAGCCAAACCCACCCAGACCGTTGCCTTGGTCTGATCCTGCGGGGAATTTTTATGCTCCGTCAAAAGGAAATTCAGTGGTTCTATCAGTACGGGGCCAGCGAAATTTTCCCCGATGCCTGGGAAAGTTACCTCAAACCGATTCCCCCCGAAGAACGTCACGATCTCGTCAGTGCCTATTACAAACGTTTAACCAGTCCCGATCCCCACATTCGCCTAGAAGCAGCCCAGGCCTGGTCTGTGTGGGAAGGTAGCACCAGTCGGTTAATTCCTTCGGCGGCCAGTAAAGTGAGTTTTGCACGCCCAGAATTTGCCGAAGCCTTTGCCCGGATTGAATGCCATTACTTCGTGAATAAAGGTTTTTTTGCCACGGAAAATCAACTCCTCGAAAACATTGATCGCATCCGTCATTTACCGGCAGTCATTGTCCAGGGTCGCTATGATGTGGTTTGTCCGATGACCAGTGCCTGGGAACTCCATCAAGCCTGGCCGGAGGCAAAGTTTGTCCTTGTCCCGGAGGCAGGTCACTCGGCCTTTGAACCGGGCATTCAAACGGAATTATTGAACGCAACGGATGCGTTTGCAACCCTGTAGTTTTTATTTTTTAGCAGCACTTATGGCTTGGCATTACCAGACCCCTGGCATTCCGGATCACCTATTTAAACGTTTACCGGGCATTCCCCTGACGAAACGAGAAGCGCGGCTTTTGATTATCTCGGCCCTACGGATGGAGGCGGATTCTGTACTCTGGGATATTGGGGCCGGGACGGGGACAATTTCCGTTGAGATCGCCCTTTTATGCCCCCAAGCCCAGGTGATCGCCGTTGAACGGGATGAGGAGGTCGCGGATTTAGTGCGTCGCAATTGTGCACATTTTCAAACCGACAATATTACGGTGATTGAGGGGAATGCACCGGAATGTTTTGCCCAGATTGCCACGAAGCCGGATCGGATTTGTCTTGGGGGTGGCAAACCGATCAAAGTTCTGTTGAGTGAGGCTTGGCAATGCTTACGGCAAGGGGGCCGAGCGGTGGCGATGGCGACTAACTTGGAGCAGCTTTATCAGCTTTCGGAGGGTTTTTCAGAACTGCAGGCCCGGAATGTGGAAGTGGTTCAGGCGGCAATTAACCGTTTAGAAACCCAGGGAATGCGCCAGGTGTTTGCGGCGGTAGACCCGATGTTTATCTTGAGTGGGGAAAAAATCTAGGGGTAGAAAATGCTTGTAAAATAAACCCCTGCCCCTGGATGGAGAGAGACAAAACGATGCGCCCCCGAAAACGGTTTGGTCAACATTGGCTGACGGATCAACGGATTTTAGATGAGATTGTTGCGGCGGCAAACCTGCAACCGACAGACCGGGTCTTGGAAATTGGCCCAGGGAAAGGGGCGTTAACCAGCCGTTTATTGCCTCAAGTAGAAGCCTTGCTCTCGGTAGAAATTGACCGGGATCTATGCAAGTACATGGTCAAGAATTATGGCGATCGCCCGAACTTTTTACTCCTCGAAGCGGACTATCTCCAGGCAGATATTAATGAATTTTTAGGGGATTTTCCCCAATTTCAGAACCCCCGCAAGGTGGTGGCAAATATTCCCTACAACATCACCGGGCCGATTTTAGAGAAGCTCCTGGGCACCATTGACCGACCGAACTCGAATCCCTTTGAGTCGATTGTGCTGCTGATTCAAAAGGAAGTAGGCGATCGCCTGGTGGCTCATCCTTGTACTAAAGCCTTTGGGGCCTTGACTCTGCGGGTGCAATATCTCGCCGATTGTGAAACGGTTTGTGTCGTCCCGCCGAAGGCCTTTTACCCGAAACCAAAGGTCGAATCCGTGGTGGTGCGCCTACGGCCCCGGCCCCTCGCCCAGCCAGCCCAGAACCCCAAACTACTCGCAACCCTGATTAAGGTGGGCTTTGCCAGCAAACGCAAGATGCTGCGTAATAACCTCAAAAGCCTTTATAACCCGGAAATTCTTGACCCGATTTTTGCGGATCTCGACATTAGTCCCCAGGCGAGGGGGGAAGAAGTGGATCTCTTACAATGGATTGCCCTGAGCGATCGCCTCAATGATTACCCAAAGGAATAGTGCTTTTTCACAGATTGGGTAATCTCCCAGGTACAGGTCAGGCCCGCCGCAAAGGTCACTAAATCTCCTTTACCCATGGTGACCGGGGTGCCTCCCTCTGGGGTTACAGTTACTTCCCCCTCAAGGAAATAGCAGGTTTCCGCTTCGTCGTAAGACCAGGGAAAGGTGGAGGCTTCCTTCGTCCAAATGCTCCAAGTTTTAACCCCCAGTGCTGCTAATCGTTCCGGGCTGGGTTGACGTTCAATCTGAATGGCTTGCTGGTTTGTTGTGACCATGGTTTTTCTGAAAAAAACGACAAATCAAGTGCGTTTCGATTGTAAGGGAAAGCCAATGAAAGCTAGTTGCGGAAATACAGGCGACCATCAAGATCCATCAGTCGGACTCGCACATTCATTAACTCCGCCTCTTCCCGTTGGGCAAAGGGGCCGATGGCGATGTGAGGCCCCCGGGGAGCACTTTTCGCTTCAATCAAATCCTGTTGAATGCCCATGCGCCGCAGTTGGTCTTGAATATCTTGGCCTTGGCCACGGCTGGGAATCGCCACAAAGTAACCACCATGGCTACTGGCTGCTGTGGTGCTATTGGCAGCGAATGAATCCCCGGAACCCATGTCTGTAATTTGGGCAGCAATGCCACTGGCTTGGAGGTTGGCTCGGAGGGTTTCTGCATTTTCGCGCTCAGAAAACAAACCAGCCTGGATGCGATCGCCTTTCACAAAAGCAGTTGGTTCCACCTGGCGCACCGTTGCCAACATCAAGGGACTAGACCCGACTACTTCAACCCGGTAGCGGGCGCTTGACCGCGGCGCTGGGGGGACAAATGCCGGGGGGGACATAGTGGGAGCCGGGGCCTCAAAAATGTATTCTTGGCCAGGGGCTACCGTCGTTTCAAAGCCATCGTAGAAGACGGGCTCGGAGGCGGGAGCTTCTTCCCAGAGGGGGATCACTGGGGGGACAGGGGGTAATGGCTCAAAGGTGAAAACTTCTTGGGCGATCGCCCCAGGGGAAAGTAGCACAAATCCCCCAAGAACAGCCAATAGGGGACACAGATTAGGGCAAGACTTCAACACCGATTTTTTCCTCCGTAAACAGACGGGGTAAATAGGCTTTTTTGACAATCTTATTAAAGATTTGGCCAAACGCAAATGCCCACCCCCCAGTCCTAAAAATTCTGAACCCATGACCCACTGAGATTAAACATTTAAGCAGGGATCAGAGTTGGCTTTTGGGACACAATTTTTGCCGTTAGGGCTTCTTCCAGAGGCGATCGCCCTAAACGAGCCTCTAGAATTGCCATCACTTCCCGACCAAAATCATTGGGGTTTTGCCGCCACGCCTGGAGACACACTTCCCCAAAGAAAGAACCGAGGGGTTCCGGGTTCCACAGGAGTTTTTTCGCCGTCCAGGGCATCAAACTCATGGGGTTATAGTCCGGCTTTAGCACTTCTTGATCAAAGGCATATTGTTCAAGATGGGTGTGGGGCTGAAGGCCAATGAAGAAAATGGCGGGTTCTACCTTATCGACCCCGAAGATTTTTTCGAGTTCCCGGTGGTAGGCGATGGTTTGGCGGATCGTATCAAAGGTCTCATCAATGACGTTAAAGGAATAATTCACCGAGACCACATCATTAAAGCCCGCCGCTTTGAGATCCCGGCAGTTTTGCAATACCCGCCGCAGGTTGTAGCCCATGCGCATTTTCCGCACGAGCTCCTGGGAGCCGCTGGTGATGCCAATCTCGAAATAATTCATCCCCGTTTCTACCATCAGATCGCAGATCTCTGGGGTCAAATTATCGGCGCGGATATAGGAAGCCCAGTGAATATCGTCCATACCCGAATCGCGGATCGCCTGGAGCAACTCCACCACATCATCCATGTACTTTTTCGCCGGGATAAACTGGGCATCGGTAAACCAAAAATTGCGAATGCCTCGATTGTAGAGTTGACGCATTTCCGCCACCACTTCGGTCGCTGGATTGACCCTGACTTGTTTCCCCTCGACGACGGTGTAGACACAATAGCAACAGTTGTGGGGGCAGCCCCGTTTCGTCTGGACACCGATGTAAAAATCATTTTCCTGGAGATAATAATCAAACTCCGGCCAAATTTCAGCAATGTACTGGTAATTGCAAGCGGTTTTTTCGATGGGGGTGGGTTCTTCGTGGATCATGCCGGGGCGTAGCTCTGCCTGGCCCACAACATAGCAACGTTGATCGCTAAAGTCTTGGCCCCGGAGTAGGCGTTCTAGTAGGGTCTCTCCTTCGCCGATGGAGACGATCGCCCCTTTCGGTAATGCGGTTTTTAGTTGTTCATAGAAGACACTGACTGCCCCACCGCCAACGACCATCTGGGCTTCAGGATTATACTGTTGGGCTTTTTGAAGACCGCGCTTAATGAGTCCCAGGTTGCGCCACAGTTCGCCGTAGTAGGCAGCCATTACCTTCAGGCCCCCGAAGGCTCCCCTCAGCTTAATGAAGGGATTTTTTGCGTAGAAAATCTCAAAAGAGTTTTGTAAAGGGTTACCACCCCGACCACCCACAGGGGCATAGATCTGGATATCACGCCAGGAAAAGACCAGCAGCGTCGGCTTAAAAGCGGCGATACAGTCATCGAGGGCTTTTTTGTAATCCAGGGGCGGTACGGCCCCCAGGTCGAAAATCTTTTGTTCGAGGTTTGGGAAGAGCTTATGGACATGATCTGCTAGGTACACCACGCCAATGGGAAAGATGGGGTTGCAAGGGAGGCGGACGTAGAGGAGGCGCTGAGTCATGGTGAAAATGAGCAGGCGTTGTTACATAAGTTAACTCTCATTATAGGGAAAATCCGCAGCGGGGCGATCGCCTTGGGGTAGTGACGGGTGCCTGTTCGCAAAACGAACAGCCCAAAAATATACCGTAATTATCGATTTTAAATTCAATAGATCGGCTTCTTTCTTAAACGGATTGAAAGAAAATTTAAAGTTTTAACTGGTCAATCTTAATTTCTACTTAATTCCCATGGCGATAATTGTAATCGGCATCCTCTATGTCTGCCCATTTAACTGATTAGATGTTTTCTAACCACGGCTAAAGCCTTTGTTTAAAACAATATTTAAAAGGCTCTAACCACTTTCTGTTTAAGGACATTCATTTGGATAAAAGTGTATTTCAGGAATTGATTCGCCATAAAAAAATAATGGCATAATTCTTTATGGTAAACACTCAATATTCAAAACCAAAATCAGGGGCAAATTAAAATATTTCTTCCTTAAAACATCTTTGAGACGCTGTAAACTAAGCACCCTATAATCATGATTCACGACGACGGCAGAAGTAATTATTCAAATAATCGTCCTTTCCAAGATATTTTCAAGGCGCGATTCTCCCGCCGGAGTATGCTCCAAAAAAGCATGATGCTCTCCGCCGCTGGTTTTATCGGGGCGATCGCCGGCAATAGCGTCCTCAAACCCAGCACCGCCGCCACCCAAGTTGCCCAACGGCGCACCAGTCCCCTTTTGGGATTCAATGCTGTAACCTTAGCCCAAGGTAATGGCCCTGTCCCCAGTATCTCCAGTGATTACCAATACCAAGTGTTGATCCCCTGGGGCACCCCCATCCAACCCGGTGGCCCCGAATACAATGGCGACCCCAACACCCGACCCACTGCCGACGAACAGGCCCAACAGATCGGCATCGGCCATGATGGGATGTGGTTTTTCCCCCTCGGCAAAAACAATGACCATGGTTTGTTGGCGATTAACCACGAATTTGGCATCAACGAACATGTCCTGGGTAAAGCAGATCCGGCCAGCCTTGAGGATGTGCGATTGTCTCAACATGCCCATGGTGCCTCTGTCGTCGAAATCAAGAAAAATAATCGCGGCGTTTGGGAAGTGGTGCGCAGTAACTATGCCCGCCGCATCCATGCCAATACCCCCATGGCCTTCAGTGGCCCTGCGGCAAATCACCCCCTCCTAACAACAGCAGCGGGCAATACCCCCAAAGGCACTATCAATAACTGTTCTAACGGTCACACTCCCTGGGGCACCTACCTTACCTGCGAGGAAAATTTCAATACCTACTTCGGGGCAACCGGAGAATGGACGCCCACCGAAGCCCAGACCCGCTACGGACTCGCCAGCAGTTCTCGCTATGGCTGGGCAAATTATGACGAGCGATTCGATTTGTCAAAGGCGGCCTACAAAAATGAAGAAAACCGCTTCGGCTGGGTCGTCGAAATTGACCCGATGGATCCCAACCAGACCCCTGTTAAGCGCACAGCCCTCGGTCGCTTTAAGCATGAGGGAGCGGAAGTCGTCGTCGGTCGGGGTGGCCGTGTGGTCTGCTACATGGGCGACGATGAACGGTTTGACTACATTTACAAGTTTGTTTCAGCGAACAATTGGCAGTCAATGCGGGCGCGGGGGATCAGTCCCTTCGATGAAGGCCAGTTGTACGTCGCAAAGTTCAACGATGATGGCTCTGGAGAGTGGTTACCCCTCAGCATGGATAACCCAGCCTTACAAGGAAAATTCCAAGACCAGGCTGAAATCCTTGTGTATGCTCGCTTAGCGGCAGATGCGGCTGGGGCAACGCCGATGGATCGTCCGGAATGGATCACTGTCGGCACCGAGGAAAACGTTTATTGTGCTCTCACTAACAATAGCCGTCGCACGGAAGCTGATGCGGCGAACCCCCTGGCACCGAATCCCGATGGTCACATTATTCGCTGGCAGGATAGCGATCACCACGTGGGGACAACCTTCACCTGGGATATTTTTGCGATCGCCCAAGATACCCATGGCACCGAAGAATCTTTTGCCTCCCCCGATGGACTATGGGCTGACCCCGATGGCCGCCTCTTTATCCAAACCGACGGTGCCCAGAAGGACGGCTTGAATGACCAACTGCTCGTAGCGGATACCAATACCAAGGAAATTCGGCGTCTCTTTACTGGGGTGACTGATTGCGAAGTAACGGGGATTACGGTGACCCCAGAGCGTCGCACGATGTTTATTAACGTGCAGCACCCAGGCAACGGCAACCCAGCCACCACCAATTTCCCGGCTCCCCAGGGGAGTGGGATGGTGCCCCGGGATAGCACTGTGGTCATCACCCGTAAAGATGGCGGCATCGTTGGCTCATAGCACTTTGATGATTTAGTGAGGATTTGGCGTTACAGTTCGGTCACCCCAACGGTTCAACTCTGGGGTGACTTTTCTCTTTTATCGGCCTAGGAGTTAAGCTAGATTTCGCTCTGTCACCACCCAATTTTTGTCCATGTCCCCAACGACCCACGCCACGGGCCAAGATCCTGAAGTCCAGCTCCAACGGGTTTGTACCCAAGCCTACGGGGAGCCTCTGCAACTACTTTGGTGGGAAATTGCGGATGCCCAGGGGAGCCTCAAGGTCATTTGTCGAGAACAGCGCCGGGGGTATTATGTTGAGGTGTTACTGCACCGTACCGCCGCTGGCTATCAACCGAGTCATGGTTTGGTGGCAGCCTTTGCGACCTTGTTAAAACCTGACCCCAGTCGCTGGGAAAATTTGACCAAACGGGCCACGGCAACGGACTGGCAAGCTCTTGATCGCCTGTGGTTTTATGCTTTGACGATTCCCGATAGTGAGATTCTCTGGGGCGATGAAACGATCATTGGAATTACGGTGGCGGAAAAGGCGATCGCCCGGTTTGGCTATGCCGTGCCCGACCCGTTCTTGCTCCCGGTCTTGATCTTTGAAAATCGAGCTTTGGGGTTAAATCTAATCAGCTATGTTTGCGATCCAGATCATTTTGCGGGCGAGAATCTCCTTTATGATCACCGTACCCACCGGGGGGAAGCTTACCCAAATCTGTTTGAAGCTCAAATCCGCCTAAAACAAAAACTAGATTTGTATTTTCCCGGCTAGACCGCCGCGATCCATGGCTTGTCCTGGGGGCGAATGGCTCAGAATTTATTGGGTGCAAACAACCCTAAATAATCCGTTGAGATCCCAGATAAAACTTAATCTAAAAAACACCATTTCTTTAACTGCAATTAACTTTTTTCCCTTGTTCGCCTAATTACCCAAATACGTGAAAAAAGATAAAGCCAAATCATTGCGCCTCGGCACTGGAACCTCTGGCCTTGATGACTAGGGTTCAGGTTTTAAGTTAGGCTTGAGTTGAGAAATATAGAGGTTGCCTCTGCGCTAATGGAATTGCTCGAATACCAAGCAAAACAACTTTTTGAACAGGTGGGGATACCCACGTTGCCGTCCCAGATTATTGCGGATCCCCGGGAACTGAAACAGTTGCAAATTCCCTATCCCATTGTGCTGAAGTCCCAGGTGCGGGCTGGGGGACGGGGTAAAGCTGGGGGCATTAAACGGGTACAAAATACCATCGATGCGATCGCCGCCGCGCGGAATATTTTTAATTTGGCGATCGCCGGACAATACCCTGATGTTTTATTGGCCGAGGCCCACTACGAACGCAAGCAGGAAATTTTCTTGGCGGTGGTTTTAGACTACGAATTGCAGCGGCCTGTGCTTTTGGGGTCGGCCCACGGCGGCATGGAAATCGATCAACTTTTGGCGAACCTCCATCAAGTGGTGATCAAAGACTTTTTCTCCCCGTTCCAAGCGCGCCATCTCCTCAACAAAATGGGTATCCGGGGGGCATTGGTGCCCGCCTTGAGCGACATCATCAAAAAAATGTACGATCTGCTCCTTGCCAAGGACTTGGAATTGGTGGAAATCAATCCCCTGGGCATTAACCAAGCAGGGGAATTAATGGCCCTTGATGGTAAGGTCACGGTTCACGATACAGCCCTCCGTAAGCACCCTGAAATCGCCCTATTTTACGAGCACCAAAATCAACTCAGCTTTACCCCAGAGGCGGCCCCCCTCTCTTGGCAACATGATGTCCAGGGGGGCGCGGTGGGCGTTGTTTGTTATGGGGTGGGGGCAGCGGCGGTGATTTGGGATATGCTCCATGATCTCAAGGGTCATCCAGCCTGCTGTTGGCTCCTTGGCCCCCGCGCCCAGGGTCGAGTGTTTTCACCCTACGACCTAGATGAACAGATCGAGATCATTCTTGAACAATTGGCCGCACTACCGCAGATCAAGGTGGTTTTGTTGAACTTGGTGGCGGAAGCAGAAATTAACCAACGCATTTTGGCAACTTTAACGGCACGTTTACCCCAATTGGCGATCGCCCCGGATGCTGACCCCGATCCAGAGCTACCTGAGTTGCCCCAACACATTATCGTGCGCTGTTTACCTTCCCTTGACCCGGCGATCGCGCCTGGTTGCCATTGGGAAGAAGATTTAGAGGCCGCCGTCAAACAGGCGATCGCCCTCAGTAAACCCGGAACCTAAAACGCCTTTCAACTTTTCTCACACACAGGACTTAGACAGAACGGCAATGGCTTGGCACACAAATCACAATATTCTGATTCAAGGGATCCATACGCCCCTCGCCCAATATTATCTCCCCCGGATGGTCGCCTATGGCACCGAGATTATTGGGGGCGTCAGTGCTGGGGGCGGTGGCGAGACCCTTGACGGCATTCCCATTTTTGATTTGGTCATGGAAGCCAAGGCCCAGGTCGGCGAGATTACCACCAGTTTGATCTTTGTCGAACCCTTTGAGGTTTTGGATGCGGCCTTTGAGGCGATCGCCGCCGGGATTAAACAACTAATCATCGTTTCTGCGGGAGTACCGCCCCTGGATATGGTACGCCTGCTCTGCCAAGCCCAACAAGAAGAGGTTCAGATCCTAGGGCCAGGGAGCAGTGGACTCGTGATTCCGGGGCAACTGTGGCTGGGGACAAGCTTCGTTAATCATTTTCAACCTGGTGAGGTTGCGCTTCTCAGTCGGTTTAGTAGCCTCTCCCAGGAAGTGGCAATTTTGCTCAATCAAGCGGGTTTAGGCCAATCCTATGTGGTGGATGTGGGCAACGCCGATCTGCCGGGTTCCCATTTTGCCCAGTGGCTCCACTACCTCGATCAAGATCCCCAAACCAAGGCGATCGCCCTTTTGGGTCGTTATGGTTCCCAAGAAGAAATCGATCTGATTCCTCTGATCCGCGACCAGATCCAAACCCCCGTGGTCACTTACCTCTGTGGCAGTCACGCTCCCATCCAGCGCAGTTGCTATGATGCCGGAACCATCATCGCCAACCAACTTTCCTACTGCATCAGCGATACCTATACCCCAGCGGAAATGCACAGCGCCTTCAAACGAGAAAAACTCGCCTTTGGCCGGAGCCTTAAAGAAATTCCGACCCTGATCAAAAAAGCCCTCCAACCCCCACGCAGTCGCAGCCGTCGCCCCAAAAATTCTCCTACAACTCCTTAAATTTGCCTGATTCAAACCCTATCCTCAGCATCAGATCTAAGATAAACTTGGCAACCGAAATGCTCAGCATCCCCGACATCCATGGCACAAATCCTTGACGGCAAAAGCTTTGCCCAAAAAATCCAAGCAAACCTCAAAACCCAAATCGCGGCCCTCACCCCAAAAATGGGTCGTCCCCCCGGTCTCGCCGTGCTGATGGTTGGGGATAATCCTGCTAGCGCTGCCTATGTCCGTAACAAAGAACGCGCCTGTGAACGGATTGGCATGGCCTCTTTTGGTAAGCATTTTCCCGCTGACACCACCCAGGGCGAACTTGAAGCCGTGATCCAAGACCTGAATCAAGATGAGCGGGTTGACGGGATTTTAGTGCAATTGCCATTACCGCCCCACCTAGATGCTGTGGGTTTGCTGTTGACCATTGCTCCGGAAAAGGATGCCGATGGGCTGCACCCCTTGAACCTAGGCCATCTTGTGCGCTCCGAACCGGGCCTGCGCAGTTGTACCCCCTACGGCGTGATGGAACTGCTCAAGGAATATCACATCCCCCTCGAAGGGAAAAAAGCCGTGGTGGTGGGCCGGAGTATTTTGGTCGGGAAACCCATTGCCTTGATGCTTTTAGAAGCAAATGCCACGGTGGCGATCGCCCATTCTCGCACCCAAGACCTCGCTGCGGTGACCAGGGAAGCAGATATTCTCGTAGCCGCCATTGGCAGACCCGAATTTATTACCGCTGACATGATCAAGCCCGGTGCTGTGGTGATCGATGTGGGCATCAATCGCATCGTTGATACGGCAACGGGTAAATCGCGCCTGGTGGGAGATGTCGCCTACACAGAGGCCGCCCAAGTCGCCGCCCAGATTACGCCCGTCCCCGGTGGCATCGGCCCCATGACTGTAGCGATGCTCTTACAAAATACCTTCAACAGTTACCAAGCTAAGGCGAAATAAGCATTTATTTTTAGGTACAGATTTGTATGAAATTCTCTCTCCTCCTGGGGGGAGTTTTTTTATGGTCTTCAGCCAGGGAAATTGCCCAGAGAAATTGACCTACTTTGGCCAATTTTTGATTAATGAAGATATTTTTCAAGGATCCTTACTGGGCTAAAGGGTACGCTAACATCACAACAGCAGTTACCTTTTGGTTGCGTTTTGCGATTCATTTTTCAACGAGAACCAAACCCCTTGCGACGGTTGATATTGGGTATGCCCCCAGAGCAACGATGATGCGTCCCCAATCCCCTCGATACATCGTTTTAATTAGTATTCACGGTCTTATCCGTAGTCAAAATTTAGAATTGGGTCGTGATGCTGATACGGGTGGTCAGACGAAATATGTGGTCGAACTTGCGGCTGCCCTGGCCCAGCACCCAGACATTGAACAGGTCGATTTGATTACCAAGCAGATTATTGACCCAAAAGTGAGTGCCGATTATGGTCAGTCCTGCGAACCCATTAGCGAAAAAGCCAATATTATTCGCATCTCGGCCGGGATCGATGACTATATTCCCAAAGAAGAACTGTGGGATTACCTCGATAATTTCGCAGACAATACTTTAACCTATCTCAACCATCAACCCAGACTCCCGGATCTGATCCACAGTCATTACGCCGATGCGGGTTATGTGGGCATCCGTCTAGCGAATCATCTGGGAATTCCTTTATTTCACACGGGCCATTCCCTCGGTCGCAGCAAACGCAAGCGCTTGCTTGCCAGTGGAGTTAAAGGGGAACTGATCGAGAGTCGTTACCGTTTGACCCGGCGAATTAATGCGGAGGAAGAAACCCTTGCCTCGGCGACCAGGGTGATTACCAGTACCCAACAGGAAATCCAGGGTCAGTATGCCCAGTACGATTTTTACCATCCGGAAAATATGCGGGTGATTCCACCAGGGACGGATCTGCAATGTTTTTATCCCCCCACGGGTGATGAATGGCAAGGTTCAGTTTGGCAGAAATTGGCGGTGTTTTTGCAGGAACCCCGTAAGCCGATGATTTTAGCTTTGTCCCGTTTGGATCAGCGCAAAAATATTCTGGGCCTAATTCGAGCTTTTGGGACATCACCATCGTTGCAACAGCAGGCTAATTTGATTGTTTTTTCGGGTACGCGAGACGATCCACGGGATTTAAGCAGCAATGCCCAGGCGATCTTTACGGAATTGTTGTGGGCGATTGATCGGTATAACTTATATGGCAAAGTGGCCTATCCTAAATTTTTGTCTGCCCAGGAAATTGGGGAACTGTATCGGCTGGCTAGTCTTTCCCAAGGGGTATTTGTAAATCCAGCGTTAACGGAGCCCTTTGGTTTGACGTTGATCGAGGCGGCGGCCAGCGGTTTACCCATTGTGGCTACTGAGGATGGGGGGCCAGTGGATATTTTGAAAAATTGTCAAAATGGTTATTTGGTCAATCCCCTTGAACCCCAGGATATTGCGGCGAAGATTAGCAAAATTTTAGGGGACGCCCAACGGTGGCAAACGTTTTCGCAACAGGGGATTCGCAATGTGCGCCGGGTATATACTTGGCAGTCCCATGTGGAGCGGTATATGGAAGTGGTGCAGTCGATTTTGAACCGCACGGAGTCCCGACAGGAATTGGCGATCGCCCGTCGCCCGGCCCTATATCACCAGGGAGCGATTGTTTCGACCATCGATCAGAATTTGGTGGGAGATCCGCTTGCCCTGCAAGCATTGGTGGATTTGCTCAATCAGCACCGTAAGGAAATTGCCTTTTGTATTGCCACTGGCCGGCGTTTGGATGCGGCCCTCAAAGTTTTGCGGGAACACAATATCCCCCAACCGGATGTGTTGATGACGAGCCTCGGCACAGAAATTTACTACGCCCCTCAATTGACGCCAGATCGAGCTTGGTCAAATCACATTAATTATCTTTGGAATCGTCAACGGGTGGTGGATCTTTTAGGGGATTTACCTGGGTTAGAGCTTCAACCTAAATTATTCCAAAGCACCTTTAAAATTAGCTATTTTTACGACCCGGCGATCGCCCCTAGTGTTGAGGAATTAAAACGCATTTTATTTAAAAATGATCAGACCGTAAATGTCATGTTTTCCTTTGGTCAATACCTTGATGTTGTGCCGATTCGCGCCTCAAAAGGTTACGGGTTACGCTGGTTTGCAGAACAGTGGGAAATTCCTCTCAATCGTATCCTAACGGTGGGTGGTTCTGGGGCCGATGAAGACATGATGTTAGGCAATAGTTTGTCTGTGGTCGTTAAAAATCGCCACCGGGAAGAGCTTTCGGATTTAAACAATATTCAACCAATTTATTTTTCTGAAAAAGAATTTGCGGCTGGCATTTTAGATGGTTTAGCCCACTACAATTTCTTAGAATTGTGTCGTGCGACGGGACAAAATCATGACTGATCGCTTGCTGTTATGTACTGATCTAGATCGCACTTTGATTCCCAATGGTGCCGCCCCAGAATCTCCCCAGGCAAGGGCTTATTTCCGTCAATTTGTTGCCCAGCCCCAGGTAACTTTAGCCTATGTCACGGGACGCCATTTAGCTTTAATTGATCAGGCGATTTTAGACTATCAACTGCCTCACCCCCAATTTGCGATCGCCGATGTGGGTAGCAGTATTTATACTTGGCAAAATTCCCAATGGCACCGCTGGCAAACCTGGGATGAACACCTCGCGACGGACTGGCCGAAACAGGGGGCGATCGCCATCCATCACCGCCTTGCTAATCACCCGGCTCTTCAACTCCAGGAATCAGCCAAACAAAGCCACTATAAACTGAGTTATTACGTCGATCTTCAAGCAGATAGTCAACAATTATTAATTGAGATCCAAGCACTTTTAGAAAAACATGATTTTTCCACCCATTTAATCTGGAGCGTTGATGAAGAAAAGCAAATAGGCTTATTAGATATCTTGCCTTCCCAAGCGAATAAATATCAAGCTATTTCTTTTTTGATGGCTACCCAAAAATTTTCTTTAACCCAAACTATTTTTGCTGGGGATAGCGGCAATGATGAGGCAGTTTTAAGCAGTCCCATTCCTGCGGTGCTTGTGGCCAATGCTCCCCAAGAATTAAGAAAAAAACTTCAAAATGCCCATGATCAAGCCTCACTTTATTTTGCTCAGGGTAATTGTTTAGGTATGAATGGCAATTATAGTGCTGGAATTTTAGAGGGCATTTTTTATTACTTTCCTAAGTATCAACAATGGCTTAATTCCACCTAAGGAAACGTTTGACTATGGCAAAAAATATTGTAATTTTTGGTGAAGTGTTGTGGGATATTTTTCCCGATAATGATCGAAAGCTGGGGGGCGCTCCCTTCAATGTGGCCTGGCATCTAAAGGCGTTTGGGGCCAATCCTTTGTTAATTTCTCGGATTGGAACCGATGACCTTGGGGCGGCAATTCAAACCAAAATGCAGACTTGGCAGATGACCCTTGCTGGTCTTCAAATAGATAAAATTCATCCCACCGGAACCGTTAAAGTCACCCTGGAAAAGGGTCAACCCCAATATGAAATCACCGCCGACTGCGCCTATGATTTTATTGATAGCCAACAGTTCCCTATATTAGAAGATAAATTTTGGCTTTACCATGGTAGCCTAGCCCTCAGAAATGCTGTTTCTCAAGCCAGTTTTAGGGCACTGCAGCAACGAGCAGACCAGATTTTTTTTGATGTGAATTTACGTCAACCCTGGTGGACATTAGAAACTATTGCTTCTGCCCTAGCTGCTAGTCAATATGTGAAATTAAATACCGAAGAATTAACGTTATTAACACCTGAGTTTTCCTCAACTAACCTTGCCATCGATCATTTATTGAATCAGAATTCGCTACGGCATATTATCCTAACAGCGGGAGAAGCCGGTGCGAGTCTCTACACACAAGGCGATCGCCAACAGATTTCTCCTCCAAAAAATACCACCGTGGTTGATACGGTTGGAGCTGGGGATGCTTTTTGTAGTATTTGCTTATTGGGGCTTATGAATGATTGGCCATCTGTCCTAACCCTAGAACGGGCGCAAGCCTTTGCCAGCGCTATTGTGGGGATTCGTGGTGCGGTAAGTGAAGATCCCCGATTTTATCAACCTTTTATTCAGGCCTGGCGGTTATAATTGCTTGGAGTTAACCCAGCACTCATTTAATTTTCTGCAAACGGTTTTTTGCAAGCACCTTTGCTTTACTATAAATACGGTTCAATTTTCTAAACTTTAGGTTTCGGGCTATGTACGAACAGTTTTCTCACTCGATTTTAAATGAGATTTTAGATCAATTAAGGCCCGAACTCAAAGAACAAGAATTAAGTCATTTTTATACTCGTCTAGGTGCCAATTTTTACAGTCTTTTTTCCCTCTTTTATAAACTCTATGGTCGCCGCTCAGACTTTAAGGCGCAACTGCTGAGACTGGTCGAAGTAATGGCCTATCAATATATTGGGCGATCGCCAGAATTTAAGCAGACCGATTTAGTACGGGAAAAAAACTTTAACTGGTTTCTTGAATCCCAATGGGTCGGTATGACTTTATATGCCGATGGCTTTGCCGACGATCTCCAAGACCTAGGCGATCGCGTTGCCTATTTCAGCGAATTAGGAGTTAATTTCATCCACATTATGCCGATATTAGAGTGCCCTCGCCATGCCAGCGACGGTGGCTATGCTATCAGTAATTATCGACAAATTAACCCCAAAATTGGCACCCTCCAGGATCTACAACACCTCGTTGAAATCTTTCGCCAAAAAGAAATTTTATTGGCCCTTGACATTGTGATTAATCACACTTCAAACGAACATGAATGGGCGCAAAAAGCACGTAAAGGCGATAAAAAATATCAGAAATATTATTATATGTTCGACACACGGGATATTCCCGACATGTTCGAAAAAAATCTCCCAGAAATTTTTCCAGAAACAGCTCCGGGTAATTTTACCTGGGATGAAGAATTACAAAAATGGGTGATGACTGTTTTTAATAACTACCAATGGGATCTTAATTATCAAAACCCAGCGGTGCTCATTGAAATGGTCGATATTATTCTTTTTTGGGCCAACCAAGGCGTTGATGTGCTGCGGCTCGATGCGGTCGCTTTTCTATGGAAAAAGATCGGCAGCCAGAGTCAAAACGAAAAAGAAGCCCACATGATTTTGCAGATCTTCAAAGACTGCTGCCAAATTACCGCCCCAGGGGTCATTTTCATTGCCGAGGCGATTGTTGCCCCCGTAGAAATTGTGCGGTATTTCGGAGAAGATGCGATCAACGCCAAAGAATGTGAAATTGCCTACAATGCCACGCTCATGGCCCTCCTGTGGGATGCCGCCGCCACCAAGAATGCCAAACTTTTAATCCAAGGACTCAAAAATATTCCGGCAAAGCTAGACCGCGCCACCTGGCTCAATTATATCCGCTGCCATGATGACATTGGCCTGGGGTTTACCGATGCAGATATTGCCCAGGCGGGCTATGACCCAAAATCCCACCGACGGTTTCTCATTGACTATTTTTGTGGCCAATTTGAAGGCACCGACGCGAGGGGTTTACTATTTGGTCAAAATTCTAAAAATGACGATGCCCGTATTTCCGGCACCCTAACGTCTTTAATGGGTTTAGAAACGGCCATTGAAGCCAACGACCAGCAAAAAATCGCGATTATTATCAAACATATTTTATTGCTCTACAGTATTATTTTTTCCTTTGGAGGCATTCCGCTGATTTATTATGGCGATGAAATTGGCACTTTAAATGACTATTCCTACGTGGGAAATTTGAGTAAAGCCAATGATACCCGCTGGGCCCATCGACCGAAAATCAATTGGAAAAAAGCAGAACTACGACACATTAAAGGCACCATTGAACACCGTATTTTTTCTGCTTTACAACACATGATCGCGGTACGTAAAGCAATTCCTGCCTTTGCTGATTTCAATAATCGTCAACTGTTATCCATTGATAATTCGCACCTATTTGGGTTTGTGCGCATTAGTCCCAATAAACGGGATCATATTTTAGTCATTGGAAATTTTTCACCGGAATACCAAAATTTAGATCTCAGTCACTTAGCTTGTCATCCTTTTGACTGCCATGACCAGGATTTATTGATTGATTTATACAGTCAAAATGCACCGGAAATTTTTGAAAAACAACTTGTGCTGGCACCGTTCCAGTTTTATTGGTTGAGTAAAATGCAGCCGAGTCTGACCACAACTTTGCTATAGGTTATTGCGCCAATGTTTAATTGAGAGAACCATTGGCTTTACTGCTACCGATGAGATAAAGCAATGCCATCCGCACAGCAACGCCATTGGTCACCTGCTCAGAAACAAGACTGAGGGCGGGATGATCCATCACATCGGAGGCGAGTTCCACGCCACGATTCACAGGCCCCGGATGGAGCACTTTAACATCTGGTTGACAAAATTTAAGGCGATCGCCTGTAATGCCAAACCGTTGATGATATTCCCGCAAACTGGGTAGGAGATGGGCGGTCATCCGTTCATGTTGCAGGCGGAGGGTCATCACAAAATCGGCATCTTTTAGGGCGGGTTCAATGTCCCAGTGGAGCTTGAGGCTTCCCGCGGCGTCCGTGGCAAATTCTCGAAACCCTTCTGGGAGTAAGGTGGGCGGCGCGGCTAAGTGGACATTGGCCCCAGCGGTGGTCAAACTCCAAATATTCGAGCGGGCCACCCGGGAGTGCATAATATCCCCGACAATGGCAATTTTTTTGCCCCGCAAAAGTTCACACCGGGGATCTTCGGGATCGAGTCCCCGGCAAATGGTAAACAGATCCAATAGGGCTTGGGACGGGTGGGCGTGGAGGCCATCCCCCGCATTGAGAATACTGACGCCTGAATTTATCCGATCCATCTCGGCGGCGATCGCCTGGGGAACACCCGATTGCTGGTGGCGAATCACCATAATGTCTGCCCCCATGGCCAGATAAGTCTTCGCTGTATCCAAAATCGTTTCCCCCTTACTCAGGGACGAAGATCCTGGCGCAAAATTCATCACATCCGCCGAAAGCCGTTTCGCCGCCAACTCAAAACTACTCCGGGTACGGGTCGATGGCTCAAAAAACATATTTGTGACCACCTGCCCTTGCAGCGCAGGCACCTTCTTCATGCGACGAAATAAGACATCCCGTAAGCTAGTGGTCGTCTGCAGTACCGCATCCAGTTCCGTCACCGAAAAATCCATCAGTGACAGAATATGTCGCCTTGTCCAGATGGCCGTTGCCGTTGTCATAACTGTTCCCATTCACTATCAAGCCACAAAAAAAGAGGGCACTTTCTGTGACGCCCTCCCCATCTTAACCAATCAAATTAGGTGTCCTTACGCAGCATCCGTGTGGAAAAAGCTGAGGTGTAGCAAGTTCCGCTTCCAGGGGTGGGACTGGATTTCTCGCACAACCGCAGTGCCAGACCAATCGGGGGTTTTGACTTCAACTACGGTTTCGTTGGGGGTCACTTTTTTCAGCAACGTTAGGGCATCTTTGTAGTTCACCACAAAAACATCAGAATCAGCACCCTTATGGCCATAGAGGTTGACGGGTAGGAGGCCGTCACGGCGGAGTGCACGGGGGTTAACCCCTTCAGGGCGAGCTTGACATTCAATCGTTAAAGACATGGGAAATAACCTAAATAAATAGCGTTAGAAAATAAAAAGTTAAAAAATAGCAGGCTTAGCCGATGGGTTCACCGTTACGATCCAACAAAGCCCGTTTGGGGCCATGGATTGGGTCTTCGACGATGATCGTTTGTTCTCGACCTGCTCCTAGAGAAACAATGGCGATCGGCACGTCCATTAGTTCTGCTAGGAATTTCAAGTAGGCAAGCGCTTCCTTGGGCAACTCATCGAGGGAACGACAATCACTCGTGGGCTGTTTCCAGCCGGGCATTGTCTTGTAAATCGGCTGGCAACGAGCAAACAGATTAGCATTACTCGGGAAGTGTTCACAAGCTTCCCCGTCGATTTCGTAGGCCACACAGACCTTGATTTCGTCGAGGGAATCGAGCACATCTAATTTAGTAATCGCTAGACAATCTAGGCCATTGATCCGTGCCGCGTAACGTCCGATAACGGCATCAAACCAGCCGCAGCGCCGCCGCCGCCCCGTGGTTGTCCCAAATTCTGCGCCCACATGGCCAAGGAGTTCACCGATCTCGTCGTCGAGTTCTGTGGGGAACGGCCCTTCGCCGACCCGTGTGGTGTAGGCTTTAGCGACGCCAATCACGCGGTCAATGATGGTGGGGCCAATGCCAGCACCAACACAAGCCCCCCCCGCAATGGGGTTAGAGGAGGTGACGTAAGGATAGGTTCCGTGGTCAATATCGAGGAGTGTGCCCTGGGCGCCTTCAAAGAGGATATTTTTCTTCGCGTTGACGCCTTCAAAAACCTTCAGGGAACTGTCTACGACGTGGGGACGTAGCGCATCGGCATAGGCGCGATATTCTTCGATGACTTCCTGGGGATCTAGGGGAGGCAGATCGTAGAGTTTTTCGAGAATAACGTTTTTGTATTTGATCGCCCAAACAAATTTGTCTTGGGAGTTATCAAGATCCATGAGGTCTAGAACTCGTACTCCCGTCCGTTCGGACTTATCGGCATAGGTCGGGCCGATTCCCCGTCCGGTGGTGCCAATTTTGCGATCGCCGCGCATTTCTTCGGAGGCCCCATCGATTAAACGGTGGTAGGGCATCGTCACGTGGGCGGTTTGGGAGATAAACAGATTTTCCGTCGAAACATTCAGACGGTGGAGCTGATCAATTTCTTCGAGGAGGACTTTCGGGTCAATGACCGTCCCTGAGCCGATGATACATTCGGTATCTGGATATAAAATGCCGGAAGGGATTAGATGAAGCTTAAAAGTTTGTCCCTGCACAACGACGGTGTGTCCTGCATTCACGCCCCCTTGGGAGCGCACGACAACATCGGCGGATTTGCTCAGTAAATCCGTGATCTTTCCTTTTCCTTCGTCACCCCATTGGGCACCAATGACAACTACGTTAGCCAAGGGTTTGTCTACTCTAATTCACACAAACTTCAATTATTGTGACTTTGGCGATCTTGTGTCAAGCTTTTTAAAAAAGTTTTCTAAGGGAAGTCATGGAAAGTATCAACAAAATCCCAGTGGTGATCAACGGTGCCGGTGGCAAAATGGGCCGGGAAGTGGTCAAAGCAGTGGCTGGGGCAGCGGATCTAGAAATTGTCGCTGCTGTGGATAAAAATCCGGCGCTCCTCGGTCAGGATGCAGGGGAAGTTGCGGGCTGTGGTGCGATTGAAGTGCCCATTGTGAATGATTTAGAGGCTTCCCTGGTCATGGCGACCCAGAGCAAAATCCAAGGGGTGATGGTGGACTTTACCCATCCCAGTGGGGTTTATGCGAATACGCGCGCGGCGATCGCCTATGGGGTGCGTCCTGTTGTGGGAACCACAGGATTAAGCGCAGAACAAATCAATGACCTCAAGGAATTTGCCGAAAAAGCCAGCACCGGAGCATTGATTATTCCCAACTTTTCCATTGGCGTCGTCCTCATGCAACAGGCTTCATTACAGGCCGCTAAATATTTTGATCACGTCGAAATCATCGAGCTACACCACAACCAAAAAGCCGATGCCCCCAGTGGCACTGCGATTAAAACGGCGCAGATGTTGGCGGAACTCGGCAAGCAATTCAATCCCGCTGAAGTAGAAGAAAAAGAAGAGATGCCCGGTGCAAAGGGAGCTGTCACCGAAGATAATATCCGCATCCATAGCGTTCGGTTACCTGGTTTAATCGCCCACCAGGAAATGATTTTCGGTGCTCCTGGTCAAATCTATACCCTACGCCATGACACCAGCGATCGCTCCTGTTATATGCCCGGTGTACTGCTCTCGATTCGTAAAGTGACTGAGTTAAATACCCTTGTTTACGGCTTAGAAAATATCCTGTAGTACTTGCCAAAATTATGGCTAAATCCGCCGATATTGGCAGTAAACGTCTCATTAGTCTTAACCCTGATGCCTGGGTGCAGTGGGTCATGGGGGATCAAACGCTCCAGGCCCAGGAACTTATCGATCCCCAATTCCAGTGGGTCAGCCGGGATAGCGATGTGCTGTTGCGCGTGACCTGTCCCCAAGATGGCGATTTTCTGCTGCTCAACGAATTGCAGTTGCGTTATACCGCCCAGATGCCCCGGCGGATGACGGCCTATGCAGCCCTAGCGCGGGAAAAATTCAACTTGCCCGTTTACCCAGTGCTAATCAATATTCTGCCCCCGGCAAGCAAACCCCAGATCCCGACTTCCTACCAAGCGGTGTTTAAAGGGTTACAAACGAGGCAGGACTATCAGGTGATTAATCTTTGGGAGGTGGAAGCTAATTTGGTTTTGGCCCAATCCCTAACCTCATTGTTGCCCTTTGTTCCGATTCTTGCCGGGGGGAATGATGAAAGCTTAATTCGAGAGGCGGTTCACCAACTCCGTCAAGAAGAACGACTCGATGAATTGGAGCCGCTGTTAGCCTTTTTTGCTAGCTTTGTATTGGAACTGCCCCTTGTGCAACAAATTATGAGGTGGGATATGACTGTACTTCGGGAATCGCCTTGGTATAACGAAATTCTTAGTCGAGGTCAGCGTCGAGGTCAGCGAGAAAAAGAAATTTCAGTTGTACTTCGTCTTTTACAAAGGAATTTTTCGGTGGAGGAAATTGCCGAGATTGTCGATGATTCTGTTGAAGCGGTGACCAAAATCATTCAGGATCATCAAGGGCGATCGCCACAAGAGGGCACCCAAGATTAACCAATGCTCATTCCCATTACCCAAGAGAAATTTGAACAACTGATTCCCCTGGTCGCCAGCGCCGAGCAATACCAATACTACTGGGGGAAAACCGAAGATTTTTTACGACGCGCCCTAATCTCCTTTATTTTGGTGGTCTTGTTTTATTTACTGGGCCTCTTGCTGCGAGAAACCGATTCCCTGCGGCTCTTGACCCAAATCATTGGTGGTTTGTATTGGTTTTGGTCGCCCATTTACTCAGCCAGTCTGAAAAATGCGGAATATCGGCGGCAAGCCTACTGTTTTTTTTGGCGGGGCAAGATTCTCGATGTTTACCTCACCGAAGAAATTGTCCGTACCCAGGAAGAAGTCGATAAACTTGGCCGTTTGTTGCGGGTCGAAAATCGAGAACGCCGCATTAACTTAGAAGTCGGTGACAAAGAAGGCTATTTGGCCCGCATTCAAGCCCCAGTCGCCCCCATCCATCGCAACCTCAAACCAGGCCAAGCCGTTGAACTGTTGGTGTTATCGAATCAGCGCAATCTCGGCCCCAAACTAAAGGTGACGGATGCCTATGTACCTCGACTGAATCTTTGGGTGGGGCTATATCCCTATTTGCGACGGGATGTGTTTTGGGATGTGCGGGAACAACTGCGGGTACGCTACAGCAAAAATCCCAATAATCCTCCCCCAAGACCCTATCCAAAACGGCGATCGCCCCGACTGATGCGTAATTTTTAAACGACTCAAGAAAGCTCTTGGTATAGATTGTGGGTCTGGATATATTCAGTAACAGCGGGAATAACTGTCTTTTGTTTGCCTTCACTGCGATATTCACTGGAAGAAACCGAAGGCGGCACATAGGTAGCCGTTTCCCAGGAACCCTTGAGGGCTTCTAGTTGTTGGAGTGCTTCTGGTTGGAGAGGGTAGCCCCGGCGGGGAAAGATGAGGAGAGTAACTTGTCGGAGGAGATCCTTGGCCCGGTACCAACGGGGAATTTGACTGACTAGATCAGAGCCAATTACCAGAAAAAATGCTGTTTCTTGACCCCAAATAGTCTGGGCGCGCTGGAGGGTATGTAAACTGCGGCGATCGCTGAGACGTTCATCCACCAGAACATTGTCACAACCCAAATCTTCGATCACCAACTGCAACATCGCCGACCGTTGAGCCAAGGATGCCCCATGTTTTTTAAAGGGATTATCGGCAGCCCAAACCGCCACTTGATCGTAATGTTCACTGAGCCAGCGGAGGATCGCTTGGTGGCCCACTGTAGGTGGATCAGCACTGGTACCAAAGAGGGCAACGCGTGTCATGGAAACAGACATTGGTGTGACATGATGGGAGGTTAGGTTGTTCTGAGAAGTTTATATGAATTTACCCACTTGGATCACGGTTTCTCGATTGGCGGGTGTGCCTTTCCTCTTATTTCTGTTAGAAAATCCGACGCCGCGACTACGCCTCATTGCCCTAATTATTTTTCTCGTCGTGGCCCTGACCGATTGGCTGGATGGCTATTTAGCCCGCAAACTGGATCAAGTGACAGATTTAGGCAAATTTCTCGATCCCCTCGTGGATAAACTGCTAGTCACAGCGCCGCTATTATCTTTGGTTCATCTACAACAAATTCCTGCTTGGGGTGTTTTCTTGATTTTGGCGCGGGAACTGACCATTGCTGGCTGGCGCGTCACCGGGGAAAAGAAAATTCAGGGGGCAAATCTCTGGGGAAAGGCAAAGACAGTGACCCAAATTGCGGCGATCGCCTTGTTAATTTACCCAATTACCGCCCAAGGGGAAATATTGGCTTTCGGTTTATTCTGGCTGGCTGTCGCTTTGACTTTGATTTCCGGCCTGATTTACTTGCTGCCCCAAACCCCAGATCGCGCTCAGGAGGAGCCAAGTAAATAAATTTAAACGCAAATCGAGCACCGTCACATCAAGGGTATTGAACAAAACATAACCGCCAAAAGCCATCAGATAACTAAACAACAACAGGCGATCGCCCTGGTTCGTTAACTTGTGCCAGGCCAACACTCCCTGGGCGTAGAGCCAGCCAATAGTACCGATCAATAAAGCCGCGAAGGGAATGCCAATTTCAGAAGTGAGCATCAGATAAAAATTGTGGGGGTGGCCCAGCCAACGGTTCATCGCCACTTCGTAGCTGGGGGTAAAACTGCGGATGCCCCACCCCGTCAAAGGTCGCTGACGAATCATGTCCAGGACAAACTGCCACTGGGTAATACGGAGATCTTCGATGGCACGGCCACGGTGCATTTGATCCGATAAACGTCCCCAAAAATAGTAAGGCACAATCTGGCGCAGGGGATCCCGCCAAGGGGTCTGACCAAAGGAAGCCCCTAAAATTGCCGTGCCTAAACCCGTTGCAAAGCCACAAATCCACCACCAGCCCACATAAATGGCATAGATAAACAGCCCTAAAAAGGCGATCGCCCAGACATTCCGGGAATTTGTCAAAATCAGGGCAATGCCATCCAGGAGTAGGGTCACAGTGAGATAAAGAAAAATTCGGGACTGCCGTAACTTTCCCCAAGCGAAATCCCGCAACCATAGCCCCACCCCCAATAAAAAAGCCATCAACAGATAGGCGGCGCAAATGTTGGCATACATAAACGTGGAGGACAACCGCGTGGGGGGATTTCCTTCCCCTGTCAAACCCCAGCCAAACAGTTGCCAAATCAGAGGGGGCGTCCGCCAGCCAAACCAAAGCTCCCCTAAACCTAAAACGGCGATCGCCAAAGAAGGGGCCACAATCAGCCACGCCAAGCGCTCCAAACGTTCCAGGGTATTGAAGAGGGTCGAGAAAGCGAGAAAAACTAGGAAAAACGGGACAAAGTTAGCAACCCCCAACAACGATTCCAAAGGATAGGGGGCGATCGCCGTTACTCCAAATAGCCAAATTGAAATGGCCCCAAAAATCCAGGTTAACGGTTGCTGCCATAACTGCCGTCCAGCCTGTTTTAACAACATAATCATTTGAATCCCCAGACAAGCGACCCCCCAGCCAGGGGCGATCGGCAGGAGAATCATCCCCAGTTCTGTTAGGGGTGGTAAATATTCTAAAGTTGAGGCTGACGAATGTTTGATCATACCGAGGGGAAGGGAGCCACAGCTTTCAAATCCTACCGCACCACCCCACCCTTCTTGGATTGCTGGAGATTCTAACCGCCCCAAATGCCCCAACTGGTCAAGCCAATGAGACCCAAGCCCAAAGCCCACCAGAGAAACTGATTATCCTGGGTTTCGATTTGGGATAGATCTTCAAAATCTTCGATGGCAAGTTCTTTGGTTTCCACTTTTTTCTTGCCTTCGACGTAGAGCGATTTTGCCGGATCAAGATTATCTAAGCTGGGGATTTCCGTGAGCCACTCCTTGGGCCGTTCAAGTTTGGGAGCTTCAAGGATGTACAGTTGTCGCTGGGCCCGTTGACTGGTGCTGGCAAAGGGATGGGTCATTAGTTCACGGCAGAGGGCGATCGCCTTTTCCCCTTGATTGTTCGCCTGGTACGCACTGACAAGCCAGAGTTGCACTTCCCCAGATTCGCGGGAATAGGGAGGTAGATTTGCAACGGTGCGCTGGAAATAGTCGATGCTTTGGCGATATTCCCCCTGAAGAAAAGCATCCTTGCCAGTTTCAAACAAAATTTGCGTCGTGGTATCCATCAAAAAAAACGGTGGCGCTGGAGAGCAGAATTTATTTTTGCTAGCCTACAAAATTTTGCGGCCCGTCAACATTTGGCGCACCTCTAACATCGCTGAATAGGTGGGCAGGATATGGAGGGTTTGCTCGGCTGGACTAAGGGCGATCGCCTGGTCGAGGGCTTTTGTTAAATCCGGTTCCACAATTAATTCGGCAGCCCCTTCGCAATAGCGCAGCCGCAGGGCCATGTCGTAGGTGCGATCGCCGCTGATGATAATTTTGCCGGGGGATTGGGTGAGCTTTTCGAGATCCACATCCCAAATCCAGGACACATCGGTGCCGTCGGGGGTGCGGTCATTGAGCACGACGAGGACGGTGCTCGTTTTCCCTTGCTGCTGTAAATCAGTGATAGCGCGGACTGTTTCGTTCATGCCCACGGGATTTTTTGACAACAGAATTCGCACCGATTTTCCTTGGACGGTTAATTCTTCCGCCCGACCAAAGGCCGCTTTAAACGACTGAATCTGTTCGTTGATGATGTCCCGGTGAATGCCCAGGGTTTCCGCCAAGAGAGCGGCAGCAAGGGTATTGTATTTGTTATAAACGCCGATGAGGATTTGACCCCAGTCGGGGCTATGGATATCTAAGGGATTTTTGGTAAAGCCACAACTATCGCAGTGGTAATCGCCGAGGTGAGAGAGGTAAACGCCTTTGTAGGTGAGAGGCGCACCGCAGCGGGGACAATAAATGGAATCGACAGCGTGGGGGATGGCCTCTAGGTATAGGTCTGGCTCGTTAAGGCCAAAAAATTTCACCGTCTGGCTGAGGTTTTGCCCCAGATCATTGAGGGTCGGGTCGTCGCCATTGACGATAATCGTGGTTTCCGGCGGGAGGGGGGCGATCGCCTGTTGCCAACGCTGACTAATGGTATCGACTTCGCCGTAACGGTCGAGTTGGTCACGGAATAAATTGAGGGCGAGGATATGGGTCGGGGAGCAGGTTTTGAGGAGGATCGGAATAATATTTTCATCCACTTCTAGGATCGCGTAGTCAATGTCGAGCTGGCCGAAAAGATTCGCGTGTTCCAGGAGGGCCGTCGTTAAACCATTGATCAAATTTGCCCCGGTAGCATTGTGGGCGAGCTTATAGCCCTGGGCCGTGAGGATTGCTTTGATTAAGAGTGAAGTCGTGGTTTTGCCATTTGTGCCCACCACTAAAATGACGCCTTTTTTCGCCTGTTGGAACAGATCCGGCAGAATCTCTGGAAAAATGCGTCGGGCGATCGCCCCCGGTAAGACACTGCCCGCACTAAGCTTGAGGCCCCGTACCACCGCTGTAATTGTTTTGCCTAAACCACAGGCGATCGCCAACCGTATACTGCGCAAAATAGCCATTCCCTTCGGCTGTCTCCCAGACTGTCTAAGTCCTTAAACATAACAGAACTTGCAGTCCCTGCCTATCTCTGGGCGAGGTCTGAATGACAACTAACCAACCGCCTGGGGTAACCCTTGCCAGCCCCCATGGGCATCCGGTGAGTGATAGGTCAAATTAGCCAGCACCGGACGATCGATTCCCGGTAAATACGCTAAATTTTCTGGCTCGAGCAACACATTCCGCAGGTCTGCCCCTTCTAATTTTGCCCCGACGAGCTTTGCTCCCCGTAGATCTGCCTCGACTAGACAGGCGAGCTTTAGATTGGCTTCGACGAGATTACTCCCCTGGAGATTCGCCTGCCGGAGATTAGCGCCATAAAGTTTCGCCCCTGAAAAATTTAGCCCTGCTAAATCCATGCCCAGCAAATTCACATCCCGTAAAAAAGCGCGGCTAAAATTGCCATGGTGTAAATTAGCGTGCTGGAGATCCGCATGGCCGAGGCGTGCTTCCTGGGCATTGACCCAAGCTAAATTTGCCTGATTTAAGTTTGCCTGGCGTAGGTTCACCCGGGCGAGATTCGCGCCGCACAGATTAGCCCGCCGGAGATTCCCACCCCGTAGATTGGTATGGTCTAGGCTGGCTCCACACAAACGCGCTTCGACCAATTGAGCGTTGACCATAAAAGCCCCGTCTAAGGTCGCTTTCGTTAAATCTGCACCAACAAGCTGGGCATCGTTTAGTTTGGCATGGGCGAGGTTTGCCCAATTTAATGCCGCCCCAGACAAATCTGCTTTTAGTAAAAATGTTCGACTCAGATTCGCACCCATGAGGTTAGCCCCTTGAAAGTTGACGCCAATTAATGCCTCACCCCGGAGATCGGCTCCCTGCAGATTAATCCCGGCAAAGTTTCGTTCCCCATGTTCGTAGGCGCGTAGTAATTGTTGAACATTCATGGATTTCGACCCACAAAACAAAAAAATAGCGCTAATTCCATGCCATGACTGGACAGAATCACGGTGATGGGCTGCTATTTCAATTCACGTTTATTCTATATCTTAAAAAATTCTTAAAAGGGAATCTCCGGGGCGATCGCCAAAAAAATTCACGAAGATTTTGGGAAACTTAATAACTTTCTCTGGGGTTGGAAATGCCTTAAAAACTGAGATCTACTGTTACATTTCTTCTTAAAGAAATATTGATTTTTCACTAAGCAAAAGTCATCAACAAGCCTTGAAAAATCGTTTTTTAGCTGGGTTTAACTGTAAAGAGATAAAGCCTTTTGTGATTTCTGGGAGGAGAATTAATCGCCCCTCCATCGGAACGTCACGCAGCATTTTTCTGAGAAAATAAATGGCAAGCGTAATATATCGCAACGGCGACTAACGCACCATTGCGATCCTGATCAGAACTAATTTAATTAATTACGAGAAAGAGTCCAGGCTTTTAAAAAGATACCCTTGACGCTTCATCTCAAAAAATCTAAGGAAGGGCAGGCTCAAATTCAATGCGTTCGGCATGGCCCCAGAAGGCTTCGAGGTTATAAAATTCCCGTTCCTGGGGCAGGAAGATGTGTACAATCACTTCGCCATAATCTTGGAGAATCCACATCCCTTCGCTTTTGCCCTCCATCCGTAGGGGCACTTTGCCATATTTTGTTTCTAATCTTTCTTCGATGGCATCGGCGATCGCCCGCACCTGAGTCCGCGAGAATCCTGTCACCACAACGAAAAAATCCGCCAGATAGGAAATTTGATCTACCTTCAAAATCGTAATATCTTCGGCTTTCCGGTCATCGGCCGCAGCCGCGATATCCCAGACTAAACGTCCATTTTCATGGGCTTCAAGGGTTTTCGGTAGAGTCATTAACGGTTCTGTTGTGAATATCAATAGAGCAAAAATAATTGTTCTTCTAGCTTACCGTGGAATCTCCCCCACAGCACCCCAGGGAGAACAAAGGCACTTTCCCTCGATTGTGCAAAATATCTTGCCGTTGATCGATCAAACTAAATATTCCTATGTTATGATGCAGCAGTTGAGAATAGTTCTTAATTGATTGGCGATCGCCTCTGGGAATTGTCTCAAGGCCCTGCCATTAGAGTCACCGTTAAACCCCCATGAATGATTCCCCCATCCTACGCGTCGAAAGTCTTTGTAAACGTTTCAGTGCCCAAGATCTACCAGCGGTCAAAGATATTCAGTTTCAACTCAAACAGGGGGAAATTCTCGGACTTTTAGGGCCTTCTGGTTGCGGTAAAACGACGTTACTGCGCTTAATTGCTGGGTTTGAACAGCCCAGCGCAGGACAAATTATTCTCAACGGCGTACCCGTTAGTACCCCAGAAAATTGCCTTCCCCCAGAGCGACGGAATACCGGGATGGTTTTCCAAGACTATGCCCTGTTCCCCCACCTCACCATCGCCGATAACATTGCCTTTGGGTTGCGCCACCGTGAACGCAAATTTTCCCGCCAGGAAATTCGCCAACGAATCCAAGAAATTTTGCATTTAGTGGGACTTGCGGGTCTAGAAAAGCGCTATCCCCACGAGCTATCTGGGGGGCAACAGCAACGGATCGCCCTCGCCCGCGCCCTGGCACCCCGTCCTTCGTTGATTTTGTTAGATGAACCCCTGAGTAATTTGGATGTGCAGGTGCGCCATCACCTCCGCCATGAGATTCGCCAAATTATTAAAGCGGCGGGAATTTCAGCGATTTTTGTCACCCACGACCAAGAAGAAGCACTGGCCATTTCGGATCGGATTGCGGTGATGCGCCAGGGAAATTTGGAGCAGTTGGGCACACCGGAGGAAATTTATACCTGCCCGGCCTCTCGGTTTGTGGCGGAATTTGTCACCCATGCGAATTTTCTACCAGCCCAGTGGATTGGTGGGGTTTGGCGCACGGAGATCGGTGAATTTAAAGTGGCGATCGCCCCCCCAGAACAGGCCGCCGAGGGAGAATTAATGGTGCGGGAGGAGGAATTGGAATTGATTCCCCAGCCAGAATCCCCAGTAATTGTGAAGGAGCGGCAATTTTTGGGCCGGGAATACCGCTATTGTCTCCAGACAGATTCGGGGAAATGTCTCCATGCCCGCATGGGAGTCAACCAATTGGTTCCCGTCGGGTCGCGGGTCAAAATTAAGATCCAATCGGCAACCCCCCAAGTATTTGCTGCGTCCTAAAAATTTGGGCTAGAGCTTAAAAGAATAAAGAATTTCCCCGTCAGGCGATCGCCGGGTCGTGCCGTTAAATTCCTTGGCCCTGGCGTCGAGATATTTTTGCGCTTCTTTGCCGGAAAGTTGGGTACTTTGGGCGAAACGAAGCACCGTCACTTCGCCATTGGTCTCACTGAGGGTTTGGTAGAAATTTTGTCGCAGCCAGTCGGAGTCAAACTTTTCTTTCCGCACTTGGCGATTTAACCGCCACAGCATAAATGAGCCTGTTCCAGTAAAGGGAACCCCGAAAATAATAAAGGCGGCGATCGCCCCTTCGCGGTCCTCCTGGGAGACATTTTCATTGACCCCTTCCACAAGACCATAGATCGCAATCGGCAGCCCCATAATTAGCAAAGACACCCCGATAAACCGTTGCACAGCACGGAACAGAAACTTCGCCCAGTGGGTTTTGGGGGGAGCGGCGAGGGGCGCTTGTCCTTGAATGTTTTGACCCAAGCCACCACTCACCACCGTTGCGGGCACTGCTGCTTCCTGCAAATTCGTTTTTTGGAGATTAATGGCTGGCTTGGCGACGGGTTGGGCAGCCCCCGTCAGGGATTGGAGAGCGGCTTTTACGGCCATGGCCGATGGATAACGACTGCGGAAATCGAAACAAATCATTCGGTCTAGGATCGCCGCAAATTCTGGGCTCACCTGGGCATCTTGACGCCAAAGAATCTCTGCAGTTTGGGGATCTTCGTAGAGCTCGTCGCCACTACGATAACCCATGGGGGGCAGCTTCCCAGTCAGGGCCTGGATAATAATCAAGCCTGTGGCGTAAATATCACTACTGAGTTTAGGTTTGCCCCGGCCTTGCTCATTGGCCATATAGCCAGGGGTGCCAATGATGGTGCCGACACGGGTTTGACCCGGAGCATTGATTTGGGTGCCTGCCAGTTCTTTCACAGCGCCGAAATCGATCAGAACAATTTTGCCGTCCTGTTTCCGCCGAATCAGGTTTGCGGGTTTAATATCCCGGTGAATCACGTTCTGGCTATGGATAAAACTGAGGGGTTCGAGGATACTTTTTAACAGGGCGATCGCATAGGCTTCACTGAGTTTTTTGCCGACGGTGATTTCCCGCTCTAGGCTGTGGCCTTCAACAAAATCCTGAACCAGGAAAAATTCTTGATTGATTTCAAAATAGGCGAGCAAGTGGGGAATTTGATCATGATCGCCCAGGCGATTGAGCAGTTGGGCTTCCGCTTCAAAAAGCCGCCGCGCTACCTTCAGGGCTTCGGGATCAGAAAAACTGGGTTTAAACTGCTTAACGACACAGGGCTTGTTGAATTGTTTGATGTCCTCGGCGATAAAAGTTTGCCCAAAGCCCCCCGCCGCCAAGGATTTGACGATGCGATAGCGGCCATCGAGTAACTGCCCAATCATAATCTCTGTAATGCTTGGCTCACACCTAAACTGATGTTCCCATTATGGAACAGGTTCGGCGAAAACATTTAGCCAATCAGGAATTGGGCGTGGTGCCGGACATGGTCAAGCATAAAAGTGGCAATGAAAAAATAGCTATGGTCATAGCCGTCTTGGTAGCGGAGGGTGATGCTGGTGGGCATGGGACAAAGGGCAAAAGGAAAACTAAATTACTGTAAACGGGATTGCTGTTGGGGATCTTGTTTGAGGTGAAGACAAGCAATAATAACTATTTGCGTTTCTGCGATGATGTAAAACAGAGCGTAGGGAAAGCGGCGGATAATTTTGCGGTGGATGTCTTTTCTAACGACAGGGTGAGCTTCGGGATAACGTTGAATTTGGGCGAGGTTCGCATCGATGATCCGGATAAATTCTGACCCAAGTCCTTTGCTCCGCTGTTCATACCAATCATAGATTGTTTCTAAGTCTTGTTCTGTTTGAGGAGTTAGAACAACAGGTCGTTTCATCGGTCTAAAATGCGCTGCTGTACTTCTGCCCAAGGGGAAACGTCTGTCGGATGGGCTTGGTATTGCTTTTGACGGCGATCGAGATCTGCTATTTGAAGTTGAGTGAGGGGAAGGTCATCTGTTGTGGTGGCAATGTCGTCCCACAGGTCTTGTACGAGTTGAATTTTTTCAGCAAGACTTAATTCTTGGATTTGTTGTTGGAGAATACTCATCGTATTTCTAGGAGAAGGATTAGGAGCGTGCAACTTCCACAATTTTACTCTGGTTGGTATTTGAGGTTGTTCATCAGCACAAAATTTGAATCCTGCCACTAATAGAGACAGCATAGCTTGTCAACCAAGCTACTCTACCACGCGGCCCCAAGGTAATTTTTGGATGGGATTGCTCTCATCGCTGGATTTAGGCTGGACTCCCCACTAGGCACGCTCAATACATTTATACATCTATTGATTTTGGCAAATCTTGGGAGCACTGGAGCCGACGCAAGCCACCCGAAAACCCCAGTACCTGTAAGAGCTACCAGGGAAATCATTGAGGCGAGTCGCCGAGCGGCAGCCCCCCGGAATGAAGTCCCAAGAACCGCCCCGCAGTACACGAAGTTTTTTATCGCTAGACGACCATGTAATGCTGTCATTCTCTTTTGCTTCCTTCGGTTTGTCCTTATAGCTCTCGTGCCAAGCATCGGCACACCACTCCCATAGGTTCCCGTGCATGTCATATAGCCCAAATTGATTCGGCTTCTTTCGTCCTACTGGATGACTTCGACAATTGTTCGAGTTAATTTCGTCCCAATAAAGACTCCCCTCTGTGTGCTTTTGCCAAATTCCTAAACTATCAAGTATTTGATCGCCACTATTGTCTCCAAACCAAGCGTAATCCCTTAGCTCTCTGTCTTCATTACCAAAACAATATTTTGTGCTGCTTCCTGCCCGACAAGCATATTCCCATTCCGCTTCACTCAGTAATCGATATCTCTTCTTCGTCTTTTTGTTAAGTTTCTTGATGAACTTTTGACAGTCATTCCACGACACAGAATCCACAGGGTAGTTATCACCATTCTTAAAATACGAAGGGTTTTCACCCATTACTGCTTGCCATTGCCCTTGGGTGACCAAGAATTTCCCCATGTAAAAGGGTTTTGGGATTGTGACTCGATGTTGTGGACTTTCCCTCCTAATCCCATCAGAACTATATTCCTTGCACAGTTTAGTGATTTCATCATACGGTGTCCCCATCATGAAGCTTCCCGCTGGGATCAATATCATTTCTAGCTTGACCCCATTACCCAAGTCCTCCGTGAAAGAAGATGGCATTGAGGGCTGATTTCTAGCAGAGGATACCTGTGGCATAGTAATCTGCTGTGGTTGATTCTTGTTTGTGTTTAAGACTGATAAAACTTCCGTTGCTGCAGCAAAGCGCTCCTTTGGACGCAGGCTCAACATTTTCAAAAGTATCTGCTCTAGTTCTTTGCTTAGAGAAATCCGATTGCGCCGACACCAATCCCCAAAGACCCATTCACAATTAGGAATGTCATAGACTTCATCTTCGATCAAGCCATTGACCTCTTGCGCAAACCTCCCCGTTAATAACCGAACTGTTGTCGCCGCTAAAGCATAGAGATCAGAAGAATAATCCACATACCCTCGCATTTGTTCTGGTGGCGCATACCCCGTAGTTCCCGCACTCGTCCCTACCTGAGTTAAAATACTGCCTACCTGCTTCGACACCCCAAAATCAATTAGTACATATTGCTGTTTTTCCGTTTGATAAATAATATTTTCCGGCTTAATGTCTCGGTGAATCACCTTTTGTTCATGGACAAATTCTAAAACCTTGAGCAGACTAGCCAAAAATTCCCGGATCTTTGCCTCAGGAAAACGCCCTTGAGACAGTACTAGATCTAGTAGATTTTTGCCTTCTATATATTCTTGAACGATATAAAGCTTGCTCTCTTCTTCAAAAAATGCCAACAGATCAGGAATTTGGGGATGTTTGCCCAACTCTTTCAACTGCTTCGATTCCCGTTTAAACAATTCTTTCGCTTTTTCGAGCACCGCACTGCCAGATGCTCCTCCCAAGTTCGGCAAAAACTGCTTAATCACGCAGGGTGTGTCCCAGGTATCCGAGTCGATCGCCAAAAATGCTCTTCCAAAACCACCTTCCCCTAAAAACTGCACCGAACGATAGCGATTTCTTAGGGTCAACCTTTTACCGCAACGCTGGCAAAATTTATGATCATAGGGATTGATAGTTTGACAATCGGGAGCTAGACACTGACTTTGGTGGTAGGTCATGGTGTAAGAACTTGCTGGGATTGGAAAACAGTGAAACTTACAGAATTTTCGTGGTGTATTCTGACAATTTTAAACAAAAAAATGCGATCATTTTAGGCGATCGCCGTGGAGATGACGGTTGAGAGTTTTAATCGCGACGGGTTGATTCTTTTCGAGATTAAAGGCGCGGTAGGTCAGCCCACAGCCGCTGGGGGTCAAGCTTGCATCGATACGATAACGGTTTTTGAGGACTTGTTGGGGGCTGACAAATGGTCATAACAACGGGAGAACACTTACACCAATCTTATAAAGTTTTGGCTTAATCAGGGTATATGAACAGTGAGTTGCTGTTTGATGTCCTCGGCGATAAAGGTTTGCCCAAAGCCTCCCGCCGCCAAGGATTTGACGATGCGATAGCGGCCATCGAGTAACTGCCCAATCATAATTTCTGTAATGCTTGGCTCACACCTAAACTGATGTTCCCATTATGGAACAGGTTCGGCGAAAACATTTAGCCAATCAGGAATTGGGCGTGGTGCCGGACATGGTCAAGCATAAAAGTGGCAATGAAAAAATAGCTGTGGTCATAGCCGTCTTGGTAGCGGAGGGTGAGGGGTTGACCGACTTTTTCACAGGCGATCGCCAATTTTTCTGTCAGTAATTGTTTCTCCAAAAAACCATCGGCGCTGCCTTGATCCACCAGGATTGGGTACTTTAAAGGGCCATTTTTTTGTAAGAGAGCCGTCGCATCATAATTTTCCCAGAGGGTTTTATCCGTACCTAAATAAGCAGTAAACGCTTTTTCTCCCCAGGGGCACTGGCTCGGCGCAACAATCGGCGCAAAGGCAGACACCGACTGGTAGAAATTAGGCTGCCGGAGGGCACAAACGAGCGCCCCGTGACCTCCCATGGAATGGCCAAAAATTCCCCGTTTCGCCGTCACGGAAAAGTTCGCTTCGATGAGTTGGGGCAGTTCCTCGATGATGTAACTGTACATTTGGTAATGGTTTGCCCAGGGCTGTTGGGTTGCATCCACATAGAAACCGGCGCCACTGCCAAGATCCCAATCTTTATCCTCGTCGGCGATGCCCGTATTGCGAGGGCTAGTATCGGGGGCCACGAGCATTAAGCCATAGTCTGCGGCATATTTTTGGGCGCCCGCCTTCGTGGTGAAATTTTCCTCAGTACAGGTCAAACCTGATAAGTAATAGAGGGTTGGTATGGGTCGAGTTTCGGCTTGGGGCGGCACAAATACCGCAAAATTCATCGGCAAACCGCACACCTCGGAATTGTGCTGGTAATACTGCACTTTGCCGCCAAAACAGAGGGTTTCTTTCGTTAAAACAAGGTTTGTCATCATTAATTTGATCGTGCTGTGGGGGCTTACTATGGTAAACCCCTACCAATTTTGAGGATCTAAAAGGTGACCACGCTGCGGATAGATTCTCCGGCGTGCATCAGGTCAAAGGCTTCGTTAATTCTTTCAAGGGGCATGGTGTGGGTAATCAGATCGTCGATGTTGATCTTGCCTTCCATGTACCAATCGACAATTTTCGGCACATCGGTGCGGCCCCTCGCGCCCCCGAAGGCTGTTCCTTTCCAGACACGCCCCGTCACCAACTGGAAGGGTCGGGTACTAATTTCTTGGCCTGCGCCTGCTACCCCAACAATAGTAGAAACCCCCCAACCTTTATGGCAGCTTTCCAACGCCTGGCGCATCACGTTGACATTGCCAATACATTCAAAGGTGTAGTCCGCACCGCCTTTTGTTAAATCCACTAAGTAGGGAACGAGATCACCCTCGACTTCCTTGGGATTGACGAAATGGGTCATGCCAAATTTTTCGGCGATCGCCTTTTTGTCGTCATTAATATCGACCCCGACAATCATATCTGCCCCCACCATGCGACAGCCTTGGATCACGTTCAGGCCAATGCCCCCCAGACCGAAGACAATTACCTTTGACCCCACTTCAACTTTCGCCGTATTGATCACCGCCCCGATCCCCGTGGTGACACCGCAGCCGATGTAGCAAACCTTATCAAAAGGGGCATCTTCGCGGATTTTTGCCAGGGAAATTTCTGGCACCACGGTGTAGTTAGCAAAGGTGGAGGTGCCCATGTAGTGAAACAGCGGCTCACCATTAATCGAAAAACGTCCGGTACCATCGGGCATCACACCCCGGCCTTGGGTAAGTCGGATTGCCTGACAGAGATTTGTTTTAAAACTGAGGCAATATTCGCACTCGCGGCATTCTGGCACATAGAGGGGAATAACGTGATCGCCCGGCTTTAGGCTTTTGACCCCAGGCCCCACTTCAACCACAACCCCAGCCCCCTCATGGCCCAGGATCGCCGGGAATAGCCCCTCTGGATCAGCCCCAGATAAAGTGTAGGCATCGGTATGACAAACCCCCGTCGCCTTGATTTCTACCAGCACTTCTCCAGCTTTGGGGGGTTCGAGTTGGACAGTTTCTACCTTGAGGGGTTCTTTTGCTGCATAGGCGATCGCCGCTTTCACATCCATGGGGTCAATCCTTAAATTTTGGTTTTAGTCGTTACTATTCTAAAGACAAATACCGGGGGGACAGATTTTTGCTAAATCTAGGGTTCATCGGCAAACATAAGGCTTTTAAAATACGAGGCGACAACATTGCGATCGCCACAGGGCCTGCACCAACAAATCTAACCGCACAGGCTTGGTAATATAATCATCCATCCCAACCTCCAAACAAGCCAAGCGATCATGCTGCATAGCATTGGCCGTCAGCGCAATAACATAGGGATGTGGCTCCAAATTTAGTTTAAGTAATGCTTTGGTGGCGTCTAAGCCGTCCATTTCAGGCATCTGAATATCCATCAAAATCACATCATAAATTTGCTTTTCAACTGCCTCTAGGACTTCTAAACCATTACTCACAATGTCCACCTGATAACCTAAATTCTTTAGGATTTTTGCGACAACCTTTTGATTCGTTAAATTATCTTCCGCCAAGAGGATCTTCAGGGGCAGTTTCGTCGCTAACTCTCGATCAAAAACAAACAAAGGATTTTGCTTTTTTTCAAGGGAGTCACTAGGTTTATTGACAATTTGAGTACAGATCATAAACTCAAATTTACTACCGACGCCCGGCTGACTCGTCACCGAAATTTTGCCGCCCATCATCCGGACAATTTCTTGACTAATGGCGAGACCCAAACCAGTCCCTTGGGTTTTAAATTTGGCTTTACCAGTTTGTTCAAAAGGCAGAAAAATTAAGTTGAGTTTATCAGGCTCGATACCAATCCCAGAGTCTTCAACTTCAAAATTGAGCAATGTATAGGTCTCACTCAAATCGGGAAAAGAATGAAGTTTTAAGCGAAAAATAATCTGGCCTTTTTCTGTAAATTTCGCCGCATTATGCAAGAGATTTAACAATACTTGCTTAAGCTTTTTTTCATCAATGCTCACCACTGCTGGCAACTTGGGGGGAAATTCACAAATAAATTCAATGGCATCGGTATTGATTTGCGCTTGAATAATGCCCTTAATCCCTTGGAGAAATTTGGGAAAATCTACTTCTTGAAAATGAAGTTCGACTCTTCCCGCTTCAATGCGAGAAATATCTAAAATGTCTTCAATGAGATGGAGTAGGTGAATCCCTGAGTCACTGATGGTTTGTAAATCTCCCCGTTCATATTCGTCTAAATTATCAGAATCTTTGAGCAGTTCCACTAACCCTAAAATGGCGTTTAAAGGGGTGCGCAACTCATGGCTCATACTAGACAGAAACCGCGTTTTGGTGCGATTCGCATTTTCTGCTGCTTGTTTGGCTTCGATGAGCTCTAAGTTTTGTTGCTCTAATAAAAAGGCATTTTCTTTCAGGATTATTTTGCTTTGTTCAAGTTGTGATGATTTTTCTTGGAGGTGGAGTTTAGATTGGCGCAAATTGTTAAAGGCTTCTTTTTTTTCTCTTAAAGTCGCCATTAAGCTCAAATTAGTCACCACGATGACCACGGTGAATAACTGCAAGCGTAGTAAAGATTCGTTAATATCTTCACTGGCAAAGGAACCCAGTCCCCGCACAGTGCCGAGTGCCGCTAACATTGTCACGAGGGAAATAAGATTTGTCGCGCCAAATTGACCAAAACGAATCACGGCCCACACCAGACAGGGAATGAGCATATATTCCAAATGGAGATCTTGAGAAAAGGAAATATAACTAATCAACAAAATAATTGTAAGTAGGCTCAGGGCCTCAACAAATCTTGTTTCAAGCAATAATTTCCAGGCAAGTTTAGCGGGCTTTTTAGAATGTTTGTTAAAAGTGAAAATTGCTTTTTGAATGAGACGATTTAAGGTTTGTGGTTGAAATAGCTCATACCAACTAATTAGGGCCGGGGTAAAAATGTAGATTCCAGAAACGTTAGAAATCCACCAAGTTAACCAAGATGCTCCAAAGTTTGCCCAAGTGACTGTATTGCCGATGGCAAGGGCAAAAACTCCGGCTGTGGCATTGATTGCCGGGGTTAAAATACCGATCAATAGAAGAAACTTGCAGAGATCGTCAAGCTTTTTGAGGGGATTTTTGCGCTGAATTTTGGTATCTAGTAAGTATTTCCCCAAGCCCATACCGCTTGTGGTGCCTAGGGCGATCGCCAATACCTGCACGATTGAAGTGAGGGCTTGATTGAGATTTCCCCCCTGAAAAAAAGCCCAAATATTCGCTAAAAAAGAGCCAAGAAATACCCCTGGCAATACTTGATAGCCATAGATAAATGTTGCTGCCAGGGCAATGCCATCGGGGGGCCATATAGGGGTAACGGATTGGGGAGTCGAAGCAACCTGGCGAGAAATTTCTGCGGTCCCGTAATAGACTAAGGCAAGCAAAATAATGAGGATAAACCGTCGGGATAGTTTCAAGGGCGGTTGCGGGAAATGGAACATGACGATCCTGATGGAGCTTGGACAGATTTTGGCAGGTGAATCACAATGGATAGCTGTAATTTAAATTGGGAAATGTCAACTGGCACAAAGAGCTCTAAGGAACTAAGTCCTACTATTCTATTATTGTCGAAAAACCACAACTACCCAAGCATACAATTTTGCTTTAGCGTGCCCTAGCTCCCTAAATTTTCTCGGACACCGTTTGCTTGTAGGCCAGGGGCAAACCTGTAACAATAAGTAGGTAATTTGGCTGCATTTGTTGAAATCCCCTATGTATCCTTCTTTTTTACCGCCTCTGGTTAATCAGCTTACGGAACTTGATGCGATTCGCCTCGCCCAGCAGCTCCAACAGGTGGCGATCGCCACTCCGCTTCAGACAAATCCCATCTTGACGAGCTTTGTCCAACAGGGCAGCGGCGACCAAGACATTCTCCTCATCCATGGCTTTGATAGCTCAGTTTTAGAATACCGCTATCTTTTACCCAAATTAGCCCAGCGGCATCCTGTTTGGGCCGTGGATTTGCTCAGTTTCGGTTTTACAGAGCGACCAGAACAGCTTCCCTTTACCCCAGAAACCATCAAAACCCACCTCTACCAGTTTTGGCAACAGCAAATTAATCGCCCGGTAGTGATTGTTGGTGCCTCCATGGGTGGGGCGGTGGCCCTCGATTTTGCCCTGAGCTACCCCGACGCGGTCAAGCAAATTGTCCTCTTAGATAGTGCTGGTCTGGCCCCAAAACCCCTCAGTCGCTTTGCGATGGTACCGCCTTTGGATCGGTGGGCTACACAATTTTTAGGGAGCATGAATATCCGCCGAAAGATTTGCCAGAGTGCCTATTTTGATAAAACAAAAGTCACAACAGATGCGGTGCTCTGTGGCGCGATGCATGTCCAGTGCGATCGCTGGCAGGAAGCTTTGATTCAATTTACAAAAGGCGGTGGCTATGGCTCTTTTTATCCCAAATTGAAGCAGATCCAGCAATCTACCTTAATTCTCTGGGGTGAACAAGACCGAATCCTTGGCACAAAAGCAGCCCGCCGCTTTCAACAAGGCTTACCCAATAGCACCCTCCACTGGATTCCCAATTGTGGCCACCTCCCCCATGTGGAGCAAACAACCCTCGTCGCCGAACACATTCTTCGCTTTTGCCAAACTTTAATCCCAATCACATCTAATCATTAGCTTGAATCCTTGAGTTGACAAGAAATATTTTTTAATGGACTCAAGATGATCAAGATGATATTTTTTGATTTTAATTAACTGGTGGAAGCCGAAATATTGTTTTTACTGTTATTAAACATTGGTAATCTCACAGTAAAAGTCGTTCCTTTATTGATTCGACTGGACACATGAATATTGCCTCCAAGGAGATCCACAAACTGTTTAACGATACTTAGCCCTAGTCCTGTACCAGGAATATTACTGGTATTACAACCCCGATGAAACGGTTCAAAAAGATATTTTCGATCTTTTAAGGCAATGCCAATCCCTTCATCTTGGACTTTGATAATTAGTATTTGTTTCCACTTTCTTAAGCTCAAAGTGATTGCGCCACTCGCGTGGGTGTAACGAATCGCATTGGCAAGTAAATTTCCTAAAATTGAGTAGAGTAAGCGTTCGTCAAGCTCAGTGATAATCGAATGGCTGGGGCAAATCAATTTAATGGGATCAGACTGACGAATAAACTCTCCTTCCTCTAATAACCGACGGCAAAATGCCACTACATCAACTTTTGTTCGGTTAACTTCTAAAACTTTGGCTTCAATCCTACCAATCACTAAAATATCGTCAATGATTTGAGTCATGCGCTCAACATTCGCATTAATACTAGAAAGATAACCTGCTTTTTCTGCTAAAGAAAGATGGGTGTCATAACGTTTCAGGGAAGAAACAGACAGGGTGATGTTATTAAGGGGATTACGAAATTCATGACAAACCATGGTGATGAAGCGTGAACGCATTTCGCTAAGTTCCCTTAGCTGTTGATTAGCCCGTTGCAACTTTTGGGTCCGCTCTTGAATTTTTTGCTCTAAATCTTCATTGGCCTGTTCAAGAATTTTTTCTGCCCAACGCCGCTGACTAATATCTTGAAATGTGACAACCGCCCCAATTAAAGTGCCATCTTCATCTTTCATGGGGGTGCTGATATATTCCACCGGAAAACTGGTGCCATCTTTGCGCCAAAATACATCGGAAATCACGCGATGGGTACTACCATCTTTGAGGGCGGCATAAATTGGGCAATCTTCACGGGGATAGGGCGAACCATCCACATGGGAATGGTGCAATACCGTATGCATTGACTTGCCGACCAACTCTGTCACTGGCCAGTCAATCATCTTGGCGGCAGCGGGATTAATAAAGGTCACATTGCCATCTAAATCAAGGCCATAAACCCCTTCGCCAACGGCATTTAAAATGAGTTGGTGCTGGCGACGGAGCTGTTTTAATTCTTGGGCAAATGGTTTAGACAAGAAACGTTATTATCCTCGACATCAGTACAGTAGAAAGTATTATGACTGACTCTATCACTCGGCTGCCGTTACCCATTGAGTCAACTCAGGCTGATGTGAATCAATGGGCTGATTACCGCTTGCAGATGATGGGAACGCTGAAAATTTTGTATTTATTCAGGGGAATTAATCAATCCGGGATGATCGAGGGGGCGATCGCCAGGGGCATCCCAAAAAAAGCGGCGCTCAGATTCGGCAATGGGTTTGTCGTTAATACTGGCTTCTCGACGACGCATTAAACCATTTTCGTCAAACTCCCAATTTTCATTGCCATAGGCGCGATACCATTGCCCTGCATCATCTTGCCATTCGTATTGAAAGCGTACCGCAATCCGGTTTTCGTCGAAGGCCCACATTTCTTTGACGAGACGATAATTTAGCTCTTTATCCCACTTGCGGCGCAGAAATTCACGGATATTTTCCCGACCTTGAAAAATTTCAGCACGGTTGCGCCAAAAACTATCTTCTGTATAGGCCATGCACACTTTATCTGGATCGCGACCATTCCACGCATTTTCTGCCATCCGCACTTTGGCGATCGCCGTTTCTCGATCAAAAGGAGGGACTAACTTTTTTGGAGTCGATGTCATATTCTCAAGTCTCAACACAAATTCTTTCGAAAAAGAGGCTGCCAGCCAATCACTAACAGCCCCATCCCATTCAAACAAACCTAATTATTTGTCGAAGCATTACCTACCATTTCTTGTAGGGCAAGAACTTACCACACATAATAATCTTGACGCGATCGCCTTTCGGATCTTCTTCACGCTCAACATCAATCGAAAAATCAATCGCACTCATAATGCCATCGCCAAACTGCTCATGAACAACCGCTTTCACCGGCATACCATAAACTTGCATGATTTCGTAAAAACGATAAATGAACGGATCAGTAGGAACCACCGGATCCAAACCCCCCTTCACCGGGCATTCAGTCAAAGGCTCAATTAAAGACTCATCCGCACCGATCGCCTCAACAATCTTTTTTGCCTCCTCAGGAGAAGCACTCGCCTGACGATAGACCACAGACGCGATCCACACTTCATCACAACCGACTTTCGCTTCCAGCTCTGCAAAAGAAATACCAGCAGCCTTCTTAGCCGCTAAAAGCTTTTCTGTAACATCAGAAATTGCCATTGTTTAAATCCTCTAAAAAATCAAAAAAATTACAACGTAAAAAATCTTCGTTAGTCGATTAACGGCTGATTCTTGCCGCCTCAACCGCACGGGTTTCGCGAGAAAGATGACTCTCCATCTCAACCTTCAGATCATGATATTCCGGATACTGATCCAGCTCCTCACGATTACGAGGACGAGGGAAAGGCACATCCAAGATTTCGTCCACACCAGCAGCCGGGCCACGGGTCATCATAATGATGCGATCAGAAAGCAATAAAGCCTCATCAATACTGTGGGTAATCATGATTACCGTTTTCCGTTCCCGCTCCCAGATGCGTTCAATCTCATCCTGCAAGAACCCACGCGTTAGCGCATCCAATGCTCCGAACGGCTCATCCATCAATAAAATTTGGGGATTAATCGCCAGAGCACGGGCAATACCGACCCGCTGTTTCATGCCACCAGAAATCTGATGGGGATGCTTTTTCTCCGCACCCGTTAGACCCACAAGCTGAATATGCTCTTTAATCGTGCGCTTAATTTGCTTTTTCGGCATATCCGGATAAACCGTTTCCACCGCAAAGTAGAGATTTTCCTCCACTGTCATCCAAGGCATCAGCGCATAACTTTGAAACACCATGCCGCGATCAGGCCCTGGCCCAGTAATCGGTACGCCATTGAGACGAATCTCACCAGAAGTGACAGGCGACAAACCCGCGATCATATCCAGTAACGTGGACTTACCACAGCCCGAAGGCCCAATAATCGACACAAAAGTGTTCGGCTCAATATCGAGGCTAATATCCTCGATCGCCACATAATCTCTCGATTTTTTACCAGTAACCTTACCCAATAAACTTTGTTTACCGTGGAAGACTTTGGTTAAATTACGAATTGAAAGTTGAGCCGTATCCGAAAAAGTATCTTCCGGCGTTAGGGGAGTTGCGTAATTCACAGGAGTAACACTCATTATTTTCGACCAAATGCAACAAATTTTTCGACAGCCGCAAAGCAACTATCCAGAATGAGACCAACTAAACCGATGATCAGAATCGCCACCAAAATGTTCGGAATATAAAGGTTATTCCACTCATTCCAGATGAAGTAGCCTAACCCAGTACCCAGCAACATTTCTGCCGCCACAATGACCAGCCAAGCAATCCCCATACTGATCCTTAAACCCGACAAGATGTTGGGTAGAGCAGCAGGAATAATCACTTTGAAAATAGTGCGAAAACTTGAAGCCCCCAGGGTTTTTGCCACATCCAAATATTCTTTACTAACATTTGCCACACCGAAAGACGTGTTGATCAAAGTTGGCCAAATACTGGAAATGAAAATAATAAAAACGCCAGTTTGCTCAGAATCGCGCAAGACATATAAACCAAGAGGTAACCACGCTAGAGGAGATACAGGTTTTAACAACTGAATGAATGGGTTAAAACCTTTTCTGGCGATTGGTGAAATACCAATCAAGATTCCGAGGGGAACAGCGACACAAGAAGCCGCAAGATAGCCGATCGCCACCCGTCGCAAACTGATTAACAAATTCCAGCCAATGCCGAGGTCGTTAGGCCCATTGTCGAAAAAAGGATTAGTCGTCCACCACCACAACTCCTTGAGAGTCAAAGAAGCAGTAGGCATATTCGCAAGGATTCCTATGCGAGCACTGATTTCCCATCCTCCTAAAAAGACAATAAGGGAAGCAACAAATAGTGCAAATGCGAGAAAATTCTCATTTTGCCAAAGGGACTCTTTCGGCCTAGCGTAAGCTGATGTTGGTAGTCGTTTACTTGTGACTGCCATAATAAAAAACCTCCTAAAAATTACACGCCATATTCATCGATTTGCTGTTGCACATAAGCCGCAGGATCAGCCGGATCGAAGGTGTCAAATTTGAGGGTCTCCTCGCGATAGATCTCAGTGGGCGGTGTCTGACCAAGCTCAGTTGCCAGTTCTCTTGCTAAATCAGTGAGGAAGACATCCGTACCAACGGTGTCATAGCCAGTCTCAGGAATAATTGTGGGAGCCAATCCGTCACCTTGGAGATCCCAACGCACAAGCTGGGAAGAAATCCAGTTTGCAAAACTCTGCCAAGGATAGGGATCAAAGCCGATTCGGTCAGGAATATCAAGGCTATTGCCATTACCATCGTCAAATTTGCCAGTGAGAACTGCTTCGACAACTTCCACAGGCTGGTTAAGGAAGGCCCGCTCGGAAATCGCTCTGGCAATTTCTGGACGATTTTCAGGGACTTGAGCGTAAGCAGCCGCTTCGATAATGGACTTGTTAAGGGCACGGAAGGTATTGGGGTTGGCGTCAATCCACTGATCACTCGCGGCAAAAGCGCAACAAGGATGACCTGGCCAAATTTCTTTAGTCAACATGTGGATAAAGCCTGCACCTTCGTACACTGCCCGCTGGTTAAACGGATCAGGCATCAAGTATGCGTCGATATCACCCGCTACCAACTGAGCAATACTATCTGGCGGGGGAACAGGACGAATTTGAACATCCACATCAGGATCAATGCCGCCCGTCGCCAGGTAGTAACGCAACAGGAGATTGTGCATTGAGTAAGGGAAGGGAACCCCAATGGTAAAGCCCCTAAAGTCGGCAGGTCCATTTACCTGCCCCTTATATTTTTCGGCAACTGTGATCGCTTGACCATTGATATTTTCGATACTCGCAAGCTTCACGCCAAATGCCTCGGAACCAAGACCTAAAGTCATCGCAATGGGCATCGGAGCCAGCATGTGATAGGCATCCAATTCGCCGGCGATCGCCGAATCTCTGACGGCCCCCCAGCTCGGCATTTTGACGACCTTGGCATTAAAACCATACTTTTCATAAAAGCCCAAAGGCTCAGACATAATAATGGGCGTCGCACAAGTGATGGGAATAAAACCAATCTGTAAATCAGTTTTCTCCAAATTACCCACTGGCGCATCTGCCGGAGCGTCTGCCGCAGGGGGCGTTGTATCCTGCCCACAACTCGCTAAACTCACAAGAGCAGCACCGACGGCCATATTCCGCAGAAATTCTCGACGGGTCTGTTGACTACTACGAATTGAGTCTGCAAAAAATAGACCAGCTTGGGGCCCAAAGGCTGCCGCAAAAGCATTTTCCATCCCGCCAGCCTGCTTACAGAGGGCCAAGATCAGCTTCTCTCGCTTTGGATCACTGCGACCAATGCGCTTCAAAAATAAAGTTTTTCTCAGTTCGTAGGCATTTACTCCTTCTGCAGCCCGCAACTGATTCTCTTTATAAATCCCCATTTTTACGAGGTCATCAACCATTTCTACAGGATCTTGGGGCATCGTCTGCATAAACTGCCAGTGATCACTCGCGCCATGGTATTTTCCACAAACATGACACAAAGACTGTAAGCTCGAGCGCCTGCCACCGAAAGAGTCGGAACCCCCTAGTCCCTGTAAAGCCTGCTGTGCTGAAATCAGAGTCATAATTTATATCTACCCAAAAATAACAACTTAAACTTTCAAAACCGCAGAATTTTGAAAGAGCCCTAAAACTCAGAAAAGTACTTTTATTTATTAAGAGTTGCGGTCTATAGTAGCAGCCACTTTCGCAATAAACATTAGATTTTTTTTTGAAAAAATGTCATTTTTTTAGGCTGTTTTTTTAACTCCCTTGATATCCTGCTTTTTTTGTTAAATCAATTACAGAAAAGTCTTTTCCGAAGATGTTATTCTCAGTTGGTTTTTGTGAAAAACTGTCCTGGCAACCCACAAGAAGACAGGCTATATTTGCTCAGAACGCCAATTTAATGGTGTTTTTCCATGGAATCGCCGGAATTGGTTGGTAAAGTAGCCAGCATCATGGTAGCCACATAATTCTGCAATTTTATGGATTGGCTTGTTTGTATTTTTCAATAGTTTGCGAGCCTGCAGCATACGCCTTGCGATAATCCACTGTTTGACTGTGTAGCCAGTTTCTTTTTGGACTAAGTTACTCAGGTAAGACGTAGAATAGCCAACTTCCTCGGCGATCGCCTTGATTTTAATGGGTTGATGGTAATGATCTTCAATAAAATCAAACGCTCGATTTAAATTGCTGGAGTAGGGAAAAGAAAAATCACGATCGATATCTGTTAATGGAAAGTCGATTTCGGCACCAGAAGAAACAACTGTTTTATTTTTTGTCGAATCTAGATGGTGATTTTCAATCGTGTCTTGTTGTCGCTTTAGTCGGACATTAATCGCGCCTAGAAATTGTTCAACCGTGCAAGGCTTGGTCAGGTAATCGTCCGCTCCGAGCTGCATACCATAGCGAAGCTCGGCCATTGTAACTTTGGCGGTGAGAAAGATAAAAGGAATTGCGGTTGTTTTAGGTGAGCGGCGTATTTTTGACAACACGAAGTAACCATCCATGTCGGGCATGAGAATGTCACACACGATCAAATTTGGTTGTTCGTTTAATGCCAGTTCGATACCATCTAAAGCATTACTTGCAGCACAGGTTTTAAAGCCTTCAAATTCTAGGCACTTAAGGAAAACATTACGGGTTTCTGCTTCATCCTCAATAATCAAAATTTTCGTCATTGCTTTCTTGTTTCCAAAAATTGATCATTTATGCTGCCAAGTAAAGCCCCCTATACCCTAGGGCTTAAAGAGCAAATTGATATTGTGTTCTTGCTTAGATGTAATCACTGCACTCAACTTAAGCTTTATTAGCCTTTAATTATGGTCAGCCTGATGTATCCCGCTATACAAAATAGGGGCGATCGCAATGATCAACTTGGAAAAATATTGTCGAATTAAGTCCCAAGGTGTTGTGTGACCGTTCGCCCTTCGCTCCTCTAATCAGCAGGCGATCGCAGTTTGGTCGTGTAACAATTAGAGTAAAGATGCCCTAGCATTTTGGATAACCTCAATGGCGATCGCCATCTATTTCTAAGGCGAATAAACTTGGCAACAACTAAGTATAAAAGTCTATGGCGATAGATAAATAAAACGATTGAGCTATGAAATAGCGAAATGTACGACCGTGGCTTTTGTGCGCTACACTACATATTAAGAATTATTACATTAATTTCGATAAGACGAGGTTTTTACCATGGCAGCTCCAGAACCCACCGTTAAGCCCAATCTTGAAGATCCGAAGTTTGGCTTCAATCTCTATTCCGAGAAGCTCAATGGCCGGGCGGCGATGATCGGGATCATCATTGCGATCGCCATCGAATTATTCACCAAAGAAGGCGTCCTGAGCTGGTTGGGGTTGATCTAAGGCCGCTGACTAATTCTTTATTTATTGAGTCCGGGTCTTCCTCGCCATTGTGGGGAAGATTTTTTTCGTTTTTAATAAGAATCCCCGGCCCCAGGGATTATCATCGCTATTTTTGTCAGTAACTGCCATGCTTCGTCTTACGGAAATCAAACTGCCCCTCGACCACAGCCCGGAGGCGATCGCCCAGGCCATTTGCCAGAAGTTGAAAATTCAGCCGGATGACTTGCTGGAATATCAGATTTTCAAACGCAGCTACGATGCCCGTAAAAAGAGCAATATTTACCTCGTCTACATCTTTGATGTGCACACCACGAAGGATCAAGCTTTGCTAAAACGCTTCAAAAAAGATCCCCACGTGCTCCCCACCCCAGACATGAGTTACAAAATGGTGGCCCAAGCACCGGCAAATTGTGCGACGCGGCCCATCGTCATTGGCATGGGGCCTTGTGGGATGTTTGCGGGATTAATGCTAGCCAAAATGGGCTTTCGGCCGATTGTGTTAGAACGGGGAAAAACCGTCAATGAGCGCACCAAAGACACCTTTAATTTCTGGAAAAAGAAGGGAGAATTTAACCCCGAATCTAATGCCCAATTTGGAGAAGGGGGCGCAGGGACATTCTCCGATGGGAAGCTCTACAGTCAAGTGCGCGATCGCCACCATTACAAACGCAAAGTCCTCGAAGAATTTGTCGCCGCCGGGGCCAATCCCGAAATCCTCTACATCGCCAAACCCCACATTGGCACCTTTAAGCTCGTCGGTATTGTCCAAAGCATCCGCAAAACCATCGAATCCCTCGGCGGCGAAATTCGTTTCCAAAGCAAGGTCAAAACCCTCGAACTAGAAAACCATCAGGTCAAGGGCGTCACCCTCGAAAATGGCGAATTTATTCCCAGTTCCCACGTGGTGCTGGCTATGGGCCACAGTGCGCGGGATACATTCCAGATGCTCCATGACCAGGGCGTTTACATTGAGCCCAAGCCCTTTTCCATTGGCTTTCGCATTGAACATCCCCAACCCCTGATCGATGAATGTCGCTACGGGGAATTTGCTGGCAATAAGATTCTCGGTGCCGCCGATTATAAGCTCGTCCACCACTGTCAAAATGGGCGCTCGGTCTATAGTTTTTGTATGTGTCCGGGGGGATTGGTGATTGGAGCCACCTCCGAGGCAGGCAAAGTCGTCACCAACGGCATGAGCCAATATTCCCGCAACGAACGCAATGCCAATGCAGGGATTGTTGTTGGCATTACTCCAGAAGAAGATTTTCCAGGACATCCCCTCGCAGGCATTGATCTCCAACGAGAATTGGAAGCCAGAGCCTTTGAACTGGGTGGCGGCGATTACAGTGCGCCGGGTCAACTGGTGGGAGATTTTCTCGCAGGTCGTTCTTCTGAGTTGTTGGGCAAAGTTAAGCCTTCCTACGCACCGGGAGTTAAGCTAACGGATCTCAGCACCGCGCTGCCGGACTACGCCATTGAAGCAATTCGGGAAGCCCTTCCTGCCTTTGACAAACAAATTAAGGGGTTTGCCATGGCTGAGGCGATGTTAACGGGGGTGGAAACGCGCACCTCTTCGCCAATTCGCATTAAACGAGGCAAAGATTACCAAAGCATCAACACCCAGGGCCTTTATCCTGCGGGGGAGGGAGCAGGCTATGCAGGGGGCATTCTTTCGGCAGCCATTGATGGGGTCAAGGTCGCGGAGGCGATCGCCTTAGATATTGTCAATGAGTAACAATTCAGCCAAATCGCGCTTTTTTTTCTAAAACATTTTCACTACACTGACACTACAACTTTTGATATTTTGCCTCATTCCGAGGACAGATATTTAGTAAAGTCTTAAATGTAAGGGGATTAGTGAAGATTATGACTCGGGCAACTAGCACGACAGAAATGGAAGTCACCAGTATTCGCCTAGAGCGCAAACTGAAAGATAAACTCAAGGAACTCGCTGGAAACCAAGGATACCAGGCCCTAATCCGCGATATTCTCTGGAACTATGTCAATCACAACTCAGGGGATTATCGACCCCAGTTTAGCGAAGCAGATATTCGGGCGACCCTTGAGGCGATCGCCCAAAAGGATGAAACCTGCGCCCTCACGGGGAAACGCATCCAAACCGGCGAAACCATGTGCCTCGGCCTCACTATTCACGGCGATTTTGTCCCCCTGAGTCCAGCTGTCGATCTGCCCAATTCCTAGGTTTAGGCCGTCCCAGTGGCGACTGCCAGATAGGTTTCTTCAAGCAAAAAAGAGCCCCGCTCGAACTTAACCGCCCAATAACCACCAGGGCGGCGATCGCCTAGGGTGCCAACCGCCCCTACCGTCAACAAATCTGCCGGACGCAACATCGGCATCGGGTCTGCGGTCTTGAGATAGGGGGGCAACTGTGTCAGCTTCACCTGGGTTCCTTGTTTAAATCCAGCCATAATTTTTCTGCTAACCCCTGTAACAACGCCACTGCAAATCTTATCAGGAAAAACAAAACCCCTCACCACTCAGGCAAGGGGGAATTTTATCTTCTCAACTTTCGGAATACAGTGACGGCTAGGCCACACTAAAGAAAATGACGAAGCCTAGCACCGCCCCAAACACAATGAGCGCATAGAACTGGACGCGGCCATTTTCAATGTATTTCAAGCCCTCACCACTCAGAAGGGTGGCGATCCCCGTGAGGTTTACGGCCCCATCGACGACGCGATAGTCCACCTCAAGGATTTGTCGGGCTAAGCGCCGGGTGCCCATCACAAAAACATTGTTGTAGATATCGTCGAAGTACCATTTGTTTAAAGACAACTGATACAACACCGGGAATTTTTCGGCCAAACGAGCCGGATCAATTTTCTGCTGGAGATACATCAGCGAGGCGATGGTAATCCCAATGAGGGCGATCCCCACAGAATTACCACCCATGATCAAAAATTCTGTCAATTCAAAACCATGCTCAGCGGCCTCTGCTGCTTCGTTGGGAGAAAAGACAAAAGCTTCAAACCGATTGCCCCAGGGAACCCCCAGCAAACCAATCAATACCGACGGAACCGCCAAAGCCATCAACGGGAAAGTCATCGTCAAAGGAGACTCGTGGGGCTTAGAGCCATGGTGGCCTTCTTCGGGGGCTTGACCTGCCGCCGTCAGGAGCTTTTCTTGCAGTTGCTGATCCGTGCCGCGAAACTCCCCTTCAAAGGTCAGGAAGTACATCCGGAACATATAAAAAGCGGTCATGCCAGCGGTGGCCCAACCAATGAACCAGAGCACAGGATTGGCCTCAAACGCCAAGCCTAAAATTTCGTCCTTCGACCAGAAACCAGCAAAAGGCGGGATCCCACAGATAGCGAGGGTGCCAATGAGAAACGTTGTGGCAGTGATGGGCATATATTTTCGCAGGCCGCCCATCAGCCGCATATCCTGGGCCAGCACAGCATTATGGCCGACGACCTCTTCCATACCATGGATGACAGAACCAGAACCCAAGAAGAGCATCGCTTTGAAGTAGGCATGGGTCATCAGGTGAAACAACCCAGCGGTGTAGCCACCGATCCCCATGGCCATCACCATATAGCCCAACTGGGACATGGTGGAATAGGCAAGACCTTTTTTGATGTCGTTTTGGGTTAAGGCAATGGTCGCCCCTAGAAAAGCGGTGGTTGCCCCCGTCCAGGCAATGACATTCATCGCCTCTGGGATCGGCTCAAATACGGGATACATCCGCGCCACGAGGAACACTCCAGCAGCAACCATGGTCGCCGCGTGGATCAAAGCGGAAATGGGGGTTGGCCCTTCCATGGCATCGGGGAGCCACACATGGAGCGGAAATTGGGCGGATTTAGCCACAGGGCCAAGGAAAACGAGTACAGCAAAGACAATGGCCAGGAGGGAGCTGATTTGCCCCGTCGAGACGAGATCCACCAGGCGATCGCCCATCAGATCAAACTCAAAACTGCCCGTGGCCCAATAGAGACCGAGCATCCCTAGCAAGAGACCAAAATCGCCGACACGGTTTGTGACAAAAGCCTTTTGGCAAGCATCGGCCGCCGCCTTGCGGTCATACCAGAAGCCAATCAGGAGGTAGGAACACATCCCCACCAATTCCCAGAAAATGTAAACCTGCACAAGGTTTGGGCTAAACACCAAGCCCAACATCGACGAGCTAAAAATGCTCAAATAAGAATAAAAACGGACATAACCCGGATCGTGGGCCATGTAACCATCGGTATAGATCATCACCAGCAAGGCCACCGTGGTTACGATCACCGACATCAAGGCACTCAGGTGATCCACGGTATAGCCCATCTGCAGATGAAAATCGCCTGCCGCCGCCCATTCTAGGGTGTAGGTAAAGGCTTCATGACCCTGAATTTGACTCCAGAGTAGCCCAAAAGAGAGGGCCATCGAAGTACCGATGAGCGACAGAACAAATACCGCATTGAGTTGCCGTAGCTTGTTCGTGAATTTGTTTAAGGAGATTAAGCCGATCCCGATAACCATTGCCCCCAACAGAGGCAGCACCGGAATCAACCATGCATATTGATAAAGCGGTTCCATTACGAATGCCTAGGATTCTTGCTTTCTAAGTTACACATCCATTGATGTCAAATTTCCCAACAAATTTTGGGTGACAGCGCACAGTTGACCAAGGGCATTTTTCGGAATTGCTTGGGGCGAGTTGCTCTGTTTGGGCTGTTCTAAATAGACACCAATGGTCAAAGAGTTTCGCCCCTCATTGTGACATATCCCCCTAAATCTTCAACGGATTACCGCCGTTTGATTATATTTTGCTATCACAATTCCCCAGCAAAGGCGATCGCCCTGTTCTAATCCATTTCAAAAAAATCTAAAGAAAATCTAAAAAGATTACCTCTATGAAGATCCCCTTACAAAGCCCCAAGAAGAATGCAACAGCCATCACAAAACCCCTAGAGAAACATCCCTAAAATGCTTTTCTAAACTTCCTTGACTCACAATCTTGCACTAACTAACTCCAAGGAACCGAGCTCGGCTAAGATCGTGTTTCCAGTGACCTTGCCATCCCAATTCTGATACATCAAAATCAGTCGCACTTCCCGCCCCATTCAGTAAAGCATGGGCAGCACAATGATAGTCTAAATGGAGTAAAGCCCTTATAATCTTGACTCTAAAGCGGGAAAAAGCGGTTTGTACCGACGATCCACCCCCTTTAAGATCAAAAAAACTGATAAATCAAAATAATTGGGAAACTGCACATAATGTACGGTATCACTAGCACAGCAAACTCTACTGGAAATCAATCCTACGCCAATCGTCTGTTTATCTACGAAGTTGTTGGTCTGGGTGGCGACGGTCGTAACGAAAACTCCCTCGTTCGTAAAAGTGGCACCACATTTATTACTGTGCCCTATGCCAGAATGAACCAGGAAATGCAACGCATTACCAAACTGGGAGGCAAAATCGTTAGTATCCGTCCCGCAGAAGATGCAGCCCAGATTGTGAGTGAAGGCCAGTCCTCCGCCCAAGCATCTGCACAATCTCCTATGGCTTCTTCAACAAAAATCGTTCACCCCAAAACCACTGACACCTCAGTTCCAGTTAATATTTATCGCCCGAAGACTCCCTTCCTCGGCAAATGTATCGAAAACTACGAGCTTGTTGACGAAGGCGGCAGCGGCACCGTGCGTCACGTAACCTTCGATATTTCCGAAGGCGATCTGCGCTACCTAGAAGGTCAAAGTATTGGGATTATTCCTCCCGGTGAAGACAAAAACGGGAAACCCCACAAGCTCAGACTCTATTCCATCGCCTCTACCCGTCATGGCGATATGGAAGACAACAAGACCGTCTCCCTCTGTGTTCGTCAACTCGAATACCAAGATCCCGAATCTGGCGAAACAGTTTATGGTGTGTGCTCCACCTATCTCTGTAATCTTCCTGTCGGCACAGATGACGTCAAGATCACTGGCCCTGTTGGCAAAGAAATGCTGCTGCCCGATGACGAAGATGCAACTGTCGTCATGCTCGCTACCGGCACTGGGATTGCACCTTTCCGGGCTTTCCTCTGGCGGATGTTCAAAGAGCAGCACGAAGACTACAAATTTAAAGGCAAGGCATGGCTCATCTTCGGTGTCCCCTACACTGCCAATATCCTTTATAAAGACGACTTCGAAAAAATGGCCGCGGAAAATCCTGACAACTTCCGCCTAACCTACGCCATTAGCCGCGAACAAAAGACCGCCGATGGTGGCAAGGTTTACGTTCAAAGCCGCGTTAGCGAATATGCTGATGAACTCTTTGAGATGATTCAAAAACCCAATACCCATGTTTATATGTGTGGTCTCAAGGGCATGCAACCCCCCATTGACGAAACCTTTACCGCCGAAGCAGAGAAGCGTGGTCTCAATTGGGAAGAAATGCGCCGCTCCATGAAAAAAGAACACCGTTGGCATGTGGAAGTTTACTAAAAACATTGCTGTGAGCTTCTGCTAGTCACACTATCGTGCAATTTCAGCAAGTTGTTAATCTCTGCCCTGGGAGCCACTACGGTTTGTCAGGGCTTTTTTGTTCAAGACAGATCCCTTGCCAAAGCAGGTTAAAACTGGAGCGCCCTCCGAGGAAATTCATCATTAATTCCCAAAGTGAAGGAGATCTTTATAAAATCGAAGGTAATAAAACTAGCAGTCGAATATGTTTGATCGAAGTCTTAATCGAGTGAACGAGCGATTAAATCGCACCCTGACTCGTAATCAATTGCTACAACAGGCCACTGATCAAACACGCTGGCAACTCCGGGTGAGTCGGGTTGTCATTTATTATTTCTACCGGGAATGGAAAGGGCAGGTGATCATTGAATCCCTGAGCCAGAGTGAATTTTCGATTTTAGGCTCGACGGGGGCCGATGATTGTTTTAATGGTGATTATGCCCAACGGTATCTCCAAGGCAGAATCCTACAAATTACAGATATTGAGGCAAGTGATTTTGACCCTTGTCACCTGGACTTTTTACGATCAATTCGGGTGCGGGCCGATCTGGTTGCGCCAATCATCGTCGATCAACGTTTGTGGGGACTGTTAGCGGCTCATCACCATGAAGTCCGGACTTGGCTAGCGGAGGAGGTGGAGTTTGTGCGACAACAGGCGCAAACCCTAGCTGGTGATTTACAACTCATGGACTAAATCCTGACCCTGGCTAAACTTGGCAGTGTGAATGTATAGGAAATCACAATGTACTAGCCAAATCTCTGCCTTTTGATGTATATGTTGGCGTAACCCTGTAAATAATTTATTTTTATGCTCTCCCTTGATTTGATGTCACATACCCTAGATGCTGAGCTATCGACGAAAGCACGGATCCTAGTAGTGGAGGACGAGGCAGTCATTCGTGACATGATTGTGATGGGTTTAGAGGAAGAAGGCTATGAGGTCTTTTTTGCGGATAATGGCCGCACAGGCTTGAATATGCTGCAAAATCCAGAATTCAATGCCCCGGATATGCCTCTGGATTTGGTGATCCTAGATATTATGCTGCCGGAAGTGAATGGCTTAGATCTATGTCGTTTTTTGAGATATCAGGGAAACACAATTCCGATTTTAGTTCTAAGTGCCAAGGCGAGTGAAACAGACCGGGTATTGGGCCTAGAGGTGGGCGCAGATGATTATTTAACCAAACCGTTTAGTCTGCGGGAGTTGGTGGCCCGGTGCCGTGCGCTGTTGCGGCGTCAGCAGTTTATCCGGAGCACGCCTAAAAATTCGGTACGTCAGTTTAAGGATATTTCTTTGTTCCCGGAGGAGTGTCGGGTGACGGTGCGGGGCGAGGAAGTGAGTTTATCGCCCAAGGAATATCGTTTATTGGAATTGTTTATGAGCTATCCGCGCCGGGTCTGGTCACGGGATCAGTTAATTGAACAGGTTTGGGGTGCTGATTTTCTAGGGGATACAAAAACGGTAGATGTGCATATCCGCTGGTTACGGGAAAAGTTAGAGTTAGATCCGAGTCAGCCAGAATATTTAATCACAGTGCGGGGCTTTGGCTATCGATTTGGTTAGGGGAAAGCGGCCATAATTCGGTACAATCAGCGATCACATTATTTCGACAGAGATGGTATGGCTCAGGCGCTCGTCATTGGCATTGGTCGTTCAGGAATTGCGGCAGCACGGCTTTTAAAGCGACAAGGTTGGGAGGTGGTCTTAGGCGATCGCCAAACGGATGAATCCCTCGTCGCAGTGCAACAGGAGCTGTCGGCCCAAGGGATTACGGTCAAACTCGGCCATACCCCCAGTTTGAAAGAAGGCGATCGCCCGGATTTAATCGTCGTCAGTCCGGGGGTGCCCTGGGATATTTCTTTTCTGAAAGAGGCGCGGGATCAAGGCATTGACACCATCGGCGAGATGGAACTAGCCTGGCGCAATTTAGACCAAAAACCCTGGGTCGGCATTACGGGCACAAATGGTAAAACCACCACTACGGCCCTGGTCGAAGCAATTTTTCAGGTAGCGGGTCGTGGTGGCCCTGCCTGCGGGAATATTGGCCATGCCGCCTGTGAGCTTGCGTTGGGAGAAGCTACCCCAGAGTGGATTGTGGCCGAAATTAGTAGCTATCAGATCGAATCTGCGCCGACCCTCTGTCCTCAAATTGGCGTGTGGACGACCTTCACACCAGACCACCTCGCCCGCCACTACACCCTCGACAATTATCACAGCATTAAAGCGTCCCTCATTGAGCGCAGTCGTCGCCAAGTCTTAAATGGGGATGATCCGTTTTTGCGATCGCAGGCAGAGCAATGGCCCGACGCCTACTGGACAAGCATCAAGGGAGCAGAACATTTACCGTGCGACCCTAAACGGGGGGTATTTATCCAGGATGCTTGGGTGAAAGCCTTTGGGGAATTGGTAATTCCGGTTTCTCTACTCAAAATGGTCGGCGACCATAATCTCCAGAATTTACTCTTGGCGATCGCCGCTGCCCGATTAGCGAATATTGACAAAGGGGCGATCGCCGAGGCTATTGCTACTTTTCCTGGGGTGCCCCATCGTCTCGAGTTCATTTGCCAGCACCAGGGGGTTGATTTTATCAACGACAGTAAAGCAACGAACTATGATGCTGCTGAGGTGGGCTTAAATGCGGCCCCTGGCCCAGTGATTCTCATTGCTGGGGGCGAACCCAAAGCTGGCAATGCCGAGGCCTGGATCGAAAAAATTAAAGAAAAGGCAGCGACGGTGCTTTTAATTGGTGAGGCAGCCCCCCAGTTTGCCCAGTTACTCCAAGAGAGCGATTACATCCAGTACGAAATCGTTGAAACCCTAGAAAAGGCGATCGCCCGCAGTGTTGCCTTAATTCCGACCTATCAACCGAAAACAGTGCTCCTCTCTCCCGCCTGTGCCAGCTTCGATCAATACCGCAGTTTCGAGCACCGGGGCGATCATTTTCGTCACCTTTGCCAAGCTCTATAGGGCCAAAACCCTTTAGCATTAAAGAGAATTGCAAGCACTTACTGGGAGCGCACTGTGAACCAAAGGCCCCTAGCCATTGATTTGTTTGCCGGATGCGGCGGAATGTCCCTGGGGCTAGAAGCGGCGGGCTTTGATGTGGTCGCAGCGGTAGAGATTGATCCCGTCCATGCCCTCGTTCACGAAGTCAATTTTCCCTATGGCGTCACCTTTTGCCGGGATATTCGTCACCTGCAATGGCCAGAAATGCGCCAAGCCATCGAACGGCGCGGCTATCCAACGGCAGACATCGATTTACTCACGGGTGGCCCTCCCTGCCAGGGATTTTCGGTGATGGGCAAACGACAATTGGGTGACCCGCGCAATCAATTGATCTTTGAATATGTCCGTCTGTTGCGGGATATTCAACCTAAATATTTCATTTTTGAAAATGTCCAGGGCCTGACTGGGCAACGCCACCAAGGGATGCTAAAACAGCTTTGCCAATCTTTAGGGGAGGCTGGTTACCATGTTTTGTCGCCCCAGGTGCTCAATGGTGCTGACTACGGCGCTCCCCAACGACGTAAACGCTTAATTCTCTTGGGATATCGTCGGGATGTTCCCCCAGTGGCCTATCCAACGCCGAGCCATGGCCCCGGCCTAGCACCCTATGTTACTGTCCACGAGGCGATCGCCGATTTAGAAACTATCCCTGTTTTTACGGACGTTGACCGGGGCATTGTCCCCCCCGAACCTTTGGGAACCTTTGGGCGATCGCTCCATGAGCAGTTTCGCCATTGCCATTCCCGCCACCTAGAACCTAATTTTCTTTGGGGCCACCTTGGTTCTCAGCATCAACCCGAAATCCAAGCCCGTTTCCGAGCCACTCCCCCTGGCAAAAAAGAAGCCATTAGTCGCCTCTTTAAGCTGGATGCCCAGGGCCTCAGTAATACTCTGCGGGCCGGCACTCCCACTGAAAAGGGCTCCTTTACGGCTCCCAGGCCGATTCATTACCAACTGCCCCGCTGCATTTCGATTCGCGAAGCCGCCCGCCTACATACCTTCCCCGATTGGTTTCAGTTTCATCGCAAGGTTTGGCATGGCTTCCGGGAAATTGGTAATGCCGTGCTGCCGCTCTTGGCCCAAAAAATTGCCCAAGAAATTATTCACACCTTAGACATTCAGCCGGATTTGCTCCCCCAAAAAACAATTCATATTACCCAAACTGATGCTTTATGGTATCCCCTTGGGCAAGCTAGTCAATATTGGGAAATTCCGCGACATTTAGTGCCACGCCGTCGCCGTCTTTCTCCACCTTAAAAACTCATAAAAATTATATTTTTTGAAACCCAATTTCTCACCTATGATAACTATATTTCTATTTAGCAGACTATCTTTTTAAGCCCCGATAACCTATTACAAGACCAATTTTGAGCTGGTAGAAACCAGTCTCTTTTTGCTGTTTAATTCTTGTTAACGCTTCTCCCCAATTACTGGTACTATGGATTCTCTCCGACTGCTGCACAGTCGATGGCTGCGATGGTTCGGCCTCAATATCTGCTTGGCGATCGCCTATGCCTGGACCGCGGAAATCAGTCTAGTTTTCACCACCCTGCCGGGAACCGTCGCTTCAGTATGGCTTCCTTCGGGATTAACATTGGGTTTAATTCTTCTTTTTGGCAATAAAATCTTACCGAGCATTGCCCTAGGTTCCCTTTGGGTTATTTCTTTTGATTTGATCGAACGGGATCCAAATATTAGTATTCAGGCTTTCTTTTGGGTCAACTTTGGTTGCATTGCTGGCAATTTAGTACAACCTCTGTTAGCCCGTTTTATCCTGAAAAAATATTCCCAGAGCCGACATTTTTTTAATCAAGTTCGGGGCGTTTTAACCTACATCACGGCTGCAACCCTTTCGCCAATGGCCTCTGCATTTATTGGTGTCACCAGTATTGTGTTTGCAGAACGTATGGAATGGGGACAGTATGGCTTAAATTGGTTTACTTGGTGGCTGGCGAGCACTTTGGCTCACTTGATTTTCACCCCGGTAATTCTCCTAGGGAAGGACTTTTTTAGCCGAAAAATCCCCTACCATGTCATCGAGATGTTGCTGATTTTAGCTGTTTTCATCAGTGTGAGCTGGAGTATTTTTATTCAAAGTTATCCCGTTGCTTACCTATTGCTGCTGATTTTAAATTGGACAGTGTTTCGCTACGGTGCTTTTGTGTCAAGCCTATTGGTCAGCATTGTTTCTATCTTGGCTATTTATACAACTGCCCATGGTTTGGGTGTCTTTGTTTTAGAGTCCCAAAATCAATCTTTATTGTTTTTACAGTCATTTATGGGGGTATTTGCCCTCAGTTCTCTGCTCCTCTCAGCGGTCGTGGAAGAACGGAGCCGCGCCCAAACTTCCCTAAAGAAAGCTCTGGATAATTCCACAAAGCTCATTTTAGAAAGAACAAAAGAATTACGTCGCAGTGAAGCACTCCTCCGGCAGACCAACCAAGAATTACAAAAATTAGTCCATTTAGACGGTTTAACTCAAATTGCCAACCGACGTTGTTTCAATCAACGGCTCACGGCGGAGTGGCATCGTCTCTACCGCGAGCAAAAACCCCTCGCTTTAATTCTCTTTGATGTGGACTACTTCAAGCGCTACAACGATTTCTATGGTCACCAACAGGGAGATGAATGTCTGATTCAAATTGCCCAAGCAGTGAAACACCTCCTCAAACGACCGGCAGATTTGGTGGCTCGCTATGGGGGAGAGGAGTTTGTGGTTGTCTTACCGAATACGACTCAGGAAGGCGCAACTATTGTCGCCAAGCGGATTCGACGAACTGTTTTAGAGCTTCAGATTGCCCACAATGCAACGGAGATAAATGAGGCAATTGTTACCGTCAGCCTTGGTGTTGTTAGTGGTATTCCCCAGGGCCAGGAAAAACCCCTAACGTTTGTGAAAAAAGCTGACCAAGCTCTCTATTTAGCCAAACAACAGGGGCGCAATCGCATTGTTGTCGCCGGGGAGTCTGAGTTTCCCCATTTGCCCTAGGCCAAGGGCATTAGGTGGCGATCGCCTTGCCCATGATCTGTTAGTCCCTAGGTTTTAAGCCCAGATTAACAGCGATTTATCCCTACGCTAGCCTGGATTAAAAGTCCATTAACCCCGTGCAAGATGATCTCAGGGAACGACCCAACCGTCTATAATGTGGGATGATTTCAACGATTTGCTTTAATTTCGAGCATTTTGTTTTGATCCAAATACCCGACATCCCCTTTGAAGTCATCCTTTTCTACAAACTCGGGAATATATGTATGGCGTACCATGAACCCCAAAAAATTTTCCGGGAGTACACACCATGCACATTACTTTTTAAAGCACCAAAATAAAAAACCTAAGGAGTTGAATCCATGAAAATTATTGTTCTGGGTGGAGATGGGTTTTGCGGCTGGCCCACAGCATTGCATCTGTCGAAAACAGGTCATGATGTTGTTATTGTTGATAACCTTTCCAGAAGAAACATTGATAACGAACTGGAAGTAACATCACTGACGCCGATTAGCCCAATGTCGGTCAGGCTCAGAGCATGGAAAGAACTCACTGGCAAAACAATTCAGTTCTTCAACTTCGATATTGCCCACGAATATGACCAGCTTCTCAAGCTATTCGTTGACTATCAACCGGATGTGGTCGTTCACTTCGCCGAACAGCGGGCCGCTCCTTATTCCATGAAGTCTCCCAAGCACAAGCGTTATACCGTCGATAACAATCTAAACGGAACCAATAACGTACTTTGTGCCATTGTGGAATCCGGCCTTGATATCCACGTGGTACACCTCGGCACCATGGGGGTTTATGGTTACGGTACCGCCGGGATGAAGATCCCCGAAGGCTACCTCGATGTTCAGGTGGTCACCGAAGAAGGCAAAGTGATCGAGAAGCAAATTCTGCACCCGGCAAATCCTGGCAGCATCTATCACATGACCAAAACCCAGGATCAACTATTTTTTGCCTACTACAACAAAAACGACCAAGTCCGCGTCACTGACTTGCACCAAGGGATTGTTTGGGGTACGAACACCGCAGAAACAGCAATGGACGAGCGGCTCATCAATCGCTTTGACTATGACGGCGACTATGGCACCGTGCTGAATCGCTTTTTGATGCAGGCAGCTGTAGGCCATCCGTTGACTGTCCATGGTACTGGCGGCCAAACCCGTGCTTTTATTCATATTCAAGATACGGTGCGTTGTGTTGAACTGGCGATCAGTAATCCTCCAGCGAAAGGGGAACGAGTCAAAATTCTCAACCAGATGACGGAAACCCACCGCGTCCGGGATCTGGCGCAGATGGTGGCGAATATCGCTGGGGCAGAAATTCAATATTTAGAAAATCCCCGGAATGAAGCAGCAGAAAACGAACTGTATGTGGATAATCAGTGTTTCCTCGATATGGGCCTAGAACCGACCAAGCTCGATAAGGGATTGATGTTAGAGGTCACAGAAATCGCGAAGAAATATGTGGATCGCTGCGATCGCTCCCGAATCCTCTGTACTTCTAAGTGGAACCAAAGTACGACCTCAGAACCCCTGAAAGTTCATGCAAAGGTCTAGATAGGTTTAATTAAATATTTGGCGTAATGGGGGGCGATCGCCCCTCTTTTTTGTTTTGACTGAATTGTTGGCTAGTACAGTGGCGAAGTGGTGAGGTGCGAAAAAGAACTGAATTTTTTAAAATTTAGAAATAAATAAAGAAGACCTCCATAGCAACCCATGGAAGTCTGGTGAAAGTAATAAAGAACTGGCGTTTTTGACCTTAGAGTTTGTTAAGGTTGATACCAGCTTCTCTAGCCATGGCATCGATGCCTTTCTTTTCAAGGGTTTTGATGGCTTTGGTGGAAAGACGTAGGCGGACAAAGCGATTGCCTTCGGGCCACCAGACTCTTTTCCACTGCAAATTAACTTCTTGTAGCTTTTTCGTCCGACGGTGGGAGTGGGACACCGCCATCGCATTATTGGCTTTCTTGCCGGTAATCTGGCACTTACGGGACATACGAAAGATCTCCTAGCAATTTTTATAATAAGTAATCCAATCTACAATCATAATGCATTAACGAAGCGAGGCCAAATTCATGCAACGCGGAAAACTGACCGCTATTATTACCGGAGCGATTTCTCTTTTGTTGGCGATCGCCTATTTACTGCTCGTCCAAATTCTAGATTTTCGCGGCGAAATGAAACCCGCGCCGATGGTGGAGATGCTCCCGACAACGATCAGCGTTTTCGCCCAGCCCCATATTGATCAAGCATTTCACTCCTAAGCATTAAAGCGATTTCCCTGGGGCGACCAAGTTGGGCCGCTAGAATGAAATTATGACAACCAATGGGCGATAGTCCTCTAGTCCTCAACTTCATCCATAGGGCGATCGCTCGGCAACTGGAGAATTTTATATGGCTTTTACTGGGGAAGAAAAATCTTCCCAAAATCCAACCATCGCAACCCCCTCAACGGACAATTCCCCGCAACAAAAACAAGAGTTTAATGCCTGGCAACTGTGGAACATGAGCATTGGCTTCCTGGGGATTCAGTTTGGTTGGGGCCTGCAGATGGCCAATATGAGCTCTATTTTTGAACATCTCGGCGCTAGTGCCCACAGTATTCCGATTCTTTGGTTGGCGGCCCCCCTAACGGGTCTTTTGGTACAACCGGTCATTGGCAATTTAAGTGATTACACTTGGACTCCCCTGGGACGCCGTCGCCCTTACATTCTCGTGGGGGCCATCTTAGCGTCCATGGCGTTAGTCCTTATGCCCCAATGTGGCAGCCTTTGGATGGCGGCGGGACTCCTGTGGATCTTAGATACCAGTGCCAATACGAGTATGGTGCCGTTTCGGGCTTTCGTTGGCGATTTACTGCCCCAGCAGCAACGGACAAAAGGGTTTGCCATGCAGAGCGTGATGGTTGGCCTAGGGGCGATCGCCGCTTCGATGTTGCCTTGGCTCCTGAGTCACTTATTTGCTGTCAATTCCACCACTGGCCCAGATCAGCAAATTCCCCAATCTGTCACCTGGTCTTTTTATATTGGTGCCGGGCTTTTTCTCACCACTGTACTGTGGACGGTGCTGACCACCTCAGAATCTCCCCCTCCGGATTTAGACCGCTTCGACCAACTCAAGGAAAAACGGGGTGGTATCCGCCAGAGTTTCAGTGAAACCTGGCAAGTGTTGGGACAAATGCCACCGACGATGTATCGACTTGCTTGGGTGCAAATTTTTACCTGGTTAGGAATTTTTTGTTTTTTTATTTACTTCCCGCCAGCGGTGGCCCGGAATATTTTTGGGGCTGTGGATATTCAGTCAACCCTCTATAACCAAGGCATTGAATGGGCAGGGCTTTGTTTTGCGGTGTTTAATGCCGTCTGTATTCCTTTCTCGTTCCTGTTACCCTGGTTAACCCGTCGCGTTGGTCGCAAAGTGATCCACATCATTTGTCTTTTGTGTGGTGGCTTTAGTCTGATTGCCCTCTTAAAAATTCAGCAACCCTGGCTGCTTTTGCCTTCGATGGTTGGTTTTGGCTTGGCCTGGGCCAGTGCCCAAGCGATCCCCTATGCCATTTTGACCTACGCTTTACCGACCCAGAGACGGGGCATTTACCAGGGCATTTTTAACTTTTTTATTGTGTTACCAGAAATCGCTGTTTCCCTGGGCTTTGGCTGGATCATGGAACATTGGCTCCAGGATAATCGACTGACTGCCGTGGTCTTGGGGGGGAGTTTTCTTGTGATTGCAGCAGCTTTGATGTTATTTGTGCCGACGGAGGCAAAACAATTAGCGGGTCTACAAACATCACCACAGAAAATGGCAGAGCCTTCGGTGGTCGATTCAACGGTTTAGGAAGCTTGGGAAATTTGGGCGATCGCCTGGTCTTGGGTCAATAGATCGAGGGCGGCTTGATATTGCAGATCCGTCTCACTCCCCATCATTGCATAGCCGATCGGCTCTTGGGGCACCACCTCATCGGGCATAATCCCCAACTTGTTAATGTCGTGGTGGAGAGGCGTCTCGTATTTCGCGACGGTGACGGCCATACCCGCCCCATCCGGCAATTCAAACAAAGATTGAATCAGCCCTTTCCCAAAGGTTTTTTCGCCCACGAGCACCGCCCGGCCATTGTCCTGGAGTGCCCCGGCTAAAATTTCACTGGCGCTAGCGGTCGATTGATTCACGAGGACAACCAGGGGCGCATCGGTGAGGGGTTGGCCAACAGCACTGTAACTTTCAAAAATCCCTTGGCGGTTGACCGTGTACACAATGGTTTCTTGATCAAGCCAGAGGCGCGCAATTTCGATGCCCGCCTGGAGTAAACCACCGGGATTATTGCGCAGATCGAGGACATAGCGGTCAGCCCCCTGTTTTTGCAACTGATTCAGGGATTTGATAATTTCTGTTTTGGCGTTGGCACTGAATTGATTGAGGCGAATGTAACCCACTTTTTCGCCATTTTTTTCGTCTAATTTGTCATAGACAGGATTTAAGGCAATGGTGTCGCGGGTCACTTTGACGGTGCGTACCGTGTCTGTTTTCGGAGATTTTACGGTGAGGGAAACGGTGCTGCCTTTTTTGCCACGCATTCTTGCCGCCGCCTCCTCAAGGCCAATATTGCGGGTGTCAATGCCATCAATGGCTAAGATTTGATCCTTGGCTTCAATGCCCGCCGCTTCTGCTGGGGAGCCAGGCAAGGGCAAAATCACTTCTAAAACATCGACTTCTGGATTGACATTGATCTGTAAACCGACCCCCGACAGTTCGCCAGAGGTACTGACTTTTAGGCTGCGGTACTGCTCTGGGCGCAATAGACGCGTGTAGGGATCATCGAGGAGGGCCAACATTTCACCCACAGCTTCATAGGCTTCGTCGCGGGTTTTGAGGGGCCGCTTCAGGAATTTTTGCCGGATGAGCCACCAATTTTGGTGGTTAAAGGTTTCATCGACGTAGGCTTGACTGACGTAACGCCAGGCCTGGAGCAGTAAATCTTGTTCGTCGGTAAAGGCGATCGCCCGCTCCATAGGCCCAAAGACCAATACCAACACCAGCAAAAGACTGCAAAGACCAGCCTGTAAACGTTTTCTCAGCATCCGTCGAGTTTTATGAAAAATACTTGATTATTTTTAACACTATAGCGAAATTAACAGCCCTTTGACGGTTTTTGAGGTTATCCTGAGGCGATCGCCATCAACAAAAATTTGCCCTGACGCCATTAGCGTCATATCCGCCAAAAAGCCCGATAATCCTGTTACTTCACCACTTGACAGAGCAAGCTGTGTTACATTTTTGTAAAGAGATTTTTCGTTTCTAATCAGGCTTCATGTTTACAAAAGAAGTTACCGACTCCAAATTATATAAGTGGTTTAACGAACGACTAGAAATCCAAGCGATCTCTGACGACATTTCTAGTAAATACGTTCCCCCCCACGTCAATATCTTCTATTGTCTGGGTGGTATTACCCTTACCTGTTTCATTATCCAGTTCGCCACTGGATTCGCAATGACCTTCTACTACAAACCCACCGTAGCAGAGGCATTTACTTCCGTTCAATACATCATGAATGAAGTGAACTTCGGGTGGTTGATCCGTTCGATCCACCGTTGGTCTGCCAGCATGATGGTCTTAATGATGATTCTCCACATTTTCCGGGTGTACCTCACCGGTGGCTTTAAGCGTCCCCGTGAGCTGACTTGGATTACTGGGGTCATCATGGCGACGATCACCGTTTCCTTCGGTGTAACTGGTTACTCCTTGCCTTGGGACCAAGTTGGTTACTGGGCAGTCAAGATTGTGTCTGGTGTACCTGCGGCGATTCCTGTCGTGGGCGACCAAATGGTTGAGTTGCTCCGGGGTGGCGCAAGCGTTGGCCAAGCAACCTTAACCCGTTTCTACAGTCTTCATACTTTTGTTTTACCTTGGTTGATTGCGGTTTTCATGTTGGCCCACTTCCTCATGATCCGTAAGCAAGGTATTTCTGGTCCTTTGTAAGGATCAGGTTTTCCGTTTGCTCAAAACAACGTTCTTGTTGAGGAGAACTTTTACTCATGTCTATCATGAAAAAGCCGGATCTTAGCGATCCAAAACTCCGGGCAAAACTGGCTCAAAACATGGGACACAATTACTATGGTGAGCCGGCTTGGCCCAATGACATTCTCTTTACCTTCCCCATCTGTATTGCGGGAACCATCGGTTTAATTACCGGCTTGGCGATTCTCGATCCAGCGATGATCGGTGAACCGGGTAATCCTTTCGCAACACCCCTGGAAATTTTGCCGGAGTGGTACCTCTACCCCGTCTTCCAAATCCTCCGGGTACTACCCAACAAACTGCTGGGTATTGCTTGTCAAGGGGCGATTCCGTTGGGTTTGATGATGGTGCCTTTCATTGAAAGCGTCAACAAATTCCAAAACCCCTTCCGTCGTCCGGTGGCGATGGCTGTTTTCCTCTTTGGGACTGCGGTCACTCTCTGGCTCGGTGCGGGTGCTTGTTTCCCTATTGATGAGTCTTTGACTTTGGGCCTGTTCTAAAACCCACGCCTAATTTTTTGGACTAATTTTATTTTTCATTTCTAAACAGATTGGCGATCGCCCCCTTTGGCTCCGGCTAAACGATGGCGATCGCCTTTTGCGTGACCCCTATCAGCATTTCCAGACGGAGAAGCGTCAAGGCTAGACCCTGTGCCATGTATCATTTAGGCTGAGAAACATTCCGTGACACGACGCCTAAGCGATATGAGCAACCAGACCTCGAAAATTACCTACACTTTTACCGACGAAGCCCCCGCACTGGCGACCTACTCCCTACTCCCCATTGTGGAGGCCTTTACGACTGCGGCCAATATTGAGGTGGAAACTAAGGATATTTCCCTCGCTGGGCGGATCATTGCAAATTTTCCGGAATATCTCACCGCCGACCAACGCCGCCCCGATGCCCTCGCTGAATTGGGTGCTCTCGCCAAAACTCCCGACGCCTACATCATCAAGCTGCCCAATATTAGTGCCTCTATTCCCCAATTGACAGCGGCGATCAAAGAATTACAAACCAAAGGCTACAACGTGCCGGATTATCCCGCAGACCCCAAGACCGAGGCAGAAAGGGAGATTAAAGCGAAATATGCGAAAGTTCTCGGTAGTGCCGTAAACCCAGTGCTGCGGGAAGGCAATAGCGATCGCCGGGTCGCCGCTGCCGTCAAAGAATATGCCCGGCACAATCCCCACAAGGTCGGGGAATGGACAAAAGACTCCAAATCCCACGTCGCCCACATGGATGAAGGAGATTTCTATGGCAGTGAACAATCGGTCGTCATTGAACAAGCGGGCACCCTGAAAATTGAACATCAAGGCACCGATGGCACCGTGACCATTCTCAAAGAAGCCATTCCCGTGCTTGCGGGTGAGGTGGTCGATGCTGCGGTGATGAGCGTCAAGGCTCTGCGTGCTTTCTATGAAAAAGAAATTGCCGCCGCTAAAGCCGAGGATATTTTATTGTCCCTGCACGTCAAAGCGACGATGATGAAGGTGTCTGACCCGATTCTTTTCGGTCACGCCGTCACCGTTTACTACAAGGACGTTTTTGCGAAATATGCCGATACTTTCCAAGCCTTAGGTGTTAGCCCCAATAACGGTTTAGGGGATGTTTACGCCAAAATTGCCAATCTTCCAACCGCAGAGAAAGCGGCGATCGCCGCGGATCTCCAAGCGGTTTATGACAAGCAACCCCGGTTGGCAATGGTCAATTCCGACAAGGGCATTACCAACCTCCATGTGCCCAGTGATGTGATCATTGATGCGTCGATGGCGGCAGCGATTCGCACCTCCGGGAAAATGTGGGGAGCCGACGGAAAACCCTACGATACCAAAGCGATGATTCCCGACCGTTGTTACGCCACCATGTACCAGGCCTGCATTGAATTCTGTCAAGAAAATGGCGCTTTTGACGTCAAAACCATGGGCAGTGTCGCCAACGTGGGACTAATGGCGAAAAAAGCCGAAGAATACGGTTCCCACGATAAAACCTTTGAAATTGCCGCCGCTGGTCAAGTGCGCGTCATTGATGGGCAGGGCAATATTCTAATGGCGCATCCCGTGGAAAAAGGAGATATCTGGCGGATGTGTCAGACCAAGGATGTGGCGATCCAAGATTGGGTGAAATTGGCCGTTAATCGCGCCCGCCTCACAGGGAATCCCACCGTATTTTGGTTAGATGAGAACCGCGCCCACGATGCCAAAATTATCGCCAAGGTTAAAGGGTATTTACCCCAGCATGATCCGAGTGGTTTGGATATTCACATTCTCCCGCCAGTGGATGCGATGAAATTTACCTGCGCCCAAATTAAAACTGGTCAGGACGTCATTTCGGTGACAGGGAATGTGCTGCGGGACTATCTAACGGATTTATTCCCCATTCTCGAACTGGGTACCAGTGCAAAGATGCTCTCGATTGTGCCGTTACTGGCTGGGGGTGGTCTGTTTGAAACGGGCGCAGGCGGTTCTGCACCGAAGCACGTCCAACAGTTCCTCGAAGAAGGCCACTTACGGTGGGATTCCCTGGGAGAATTTTTGGCGATCGCCGTTGCCCTTGAAGACCTCGCCCAGAAAACAGGCAATGACAACGCCCTAGTTTTGGCAGAGGCCCTAAACAAAGCCAACAGTCAGTACCTCAACAATGACAAATCTCCCTCCCGCAAGGTGGGCGAAATTGATAACCGGGGCAGCCATTTTTATCTGGCGATGTATTGGGCCCAAGCCTTAGCGGAACAGGACAAAAACCTCGAATTGAAGGCGAAATTTGCCCCCTTAGCCCAAGCTTTAACGGAAAACCAAGACAAGATCGTGGCGGAGTTAAATGCGGCTCAAGGTCAATCGGTTGATATTGATGGGTACTATTTTGCTAATTCTGAAAAAGCGAGTCAGGCCATGCGTCCTAGTGAAACTTTAAATCAGGCGATCGCCACCTTGATTACTGCTTAAAAACCCAATTTTTCGAGGATCGGCTTAGTGGAAACAAAATATTTTCTGAGGCCGATTTTTTGATCACTGGTTTATCTAGCAAAAAAGATATACTAGGAATAATTTTAAAGCCCACGAAAAAAGCGATGGATTTGCTCACAGTTCAAGAAGCGCAAAATAAACTCCAGCGACTCATTGATGAAATTGCTGATAGCCATCAACCGATTGTGATTTCTAGTGAACACAATAAAGCTGTGATGATTTCACAAGCTGATTGGGACGCGATCCAAGAAACCCTTTATTTAGTCAATATTCCAGGCATGAAGGCATCCATTCAAGAGGCAGCCAGAGAACCTCTAGAAGAATGCATTGCCTTGGAGAATCTGGACTGGTGAGCTGGAAAATAATCTTGTCAAAGCAAGCAGCTAAAGACGCCAAAAAAGTTGCATCTGCTGGTTTGAAACCAAAAGTTCAAAAACTTCTGGGAATTCTCCAAGAAAACCCCTATCAACCTCCCTACGAAAAATTAGTGGGCGATTTAAAAGACTATTATTCACGCCGCATCAACATTCAACATCGTCTGATTTACCAAGTTTTAGAATCCGAGAGAATGATTAAAATTTTGCGGATGTGGAGTCACTACGAATGAGCATTTGACTCTTTTCTTAAAAACCCAATTTTTCAAGGAGCGGCTTCGTAGAAACAATATGTTTGCCGAGGCCGAGTTCCTTAGGAGAAATACCCAATGCGAGAGCCACTAATTGGGGCAAATGGAGCACAGGAATCCCTAATTTCTGGCCAATAACTTTTTCGACTTCTGGTTGGCGCGAGTCTAAATTGAGATGACAGAGGGGACAGGGGGTCACAAGGCAATCTGCCCCGGCGGCGATCGCCGCTTGTAGATGTTTCCCTGCGAGACGAAACGCTTGTTCTGTGGCATAACTAGAGAGGGGCCAACCACAGCATTGGGTGCGACCATCATAGATAATTGGCGTTGCCCCAACCGCCGAGAAAACAGACTCCAGAGAATGGGGCTGGACAGGGTCATCAAAGGGAAGACTATTTTGAACCCGGAGGAGATAACAGCCATAAAAGGCGGCACATTTGAGTCCTCGGAGAGGCTTAATTACTTTTTGGGTGAGCTTATCAAGGCCATAATCTCCCACGAGCGCCCAGAGCAGATGTTTGACTTCGCTAGTGCCTCTGTAGGGTGAACAGTGGGATTCACTCAGGAGATGATTGACCTGAGAAAAATAATCTGGATTATTGTCTTTGGCTGCTTTGAGGCGTTCATCGACATGGCCGATTACCCCTTGGCAAGTGCTGCAGTGGGTTAGTAAGGGTAAATTAAGCGATTCAGCCAACGCGATGTTGCGGGCATTGACGCTATCTTCTAGGAGTTGGGATTCTTCTTTGTAGGTGCCAGAGCCACAACAGGCAGCTTGCTTGAGTTCGATTAATTCAATGTCGAGGGCTTGGGTGAGGGCCGCCGTGGAGAGGTACAGTTCCCGACAGGCTCCTTGGGCGACACAACCGGGAAAATAAGCATAGCGCAACATTTCAGCCAAACCTTAGGATCTTGGAGGATGTAGGTTCATCTTATCGTTGCTCGTTTCGTAGTCTGTGAAAATAGTTATGTTTTGTTATGTCTAATGGTCTTTCTGCTTTGAATACGGATTTGGCGATCGCCCTCCAGTGGGGACAATTCCAGGCGCGGTTTTTTGGCCAAGTGGCCCACGAATTGCGATCGCCCTTGAGCACGATCATGGGGCTGCAGCAGCTCATTTTGAGTGATTTGTGCGAAAGTCCTGCTGAAGAACGGGCCTTTATTGCCGAAAGTTATGCCGCCAGCCAAAAATTACTGGGGTTACTTGATTTGGCGATCGCTGTTTCAAAGTTAGATTATGGTCAAAGTTCGAAACAGGCGGAGTGGTTTGATCTCGAAATGCTCCTCGCAGAACTAGAAAGCCTGCTCAGCGTAAAAGCTCAGAATAATAATTTGCGCTTGACCATTGCCCATCCGGTCGGCGCTACCCTGGATATTTTTGGAGATCGCCACCACCTACACCAATTTTTCCTCACCCTCATCGACACCACCCTACAACGGGCTGAACAAGGCACAATTCACCTCAGTTACGGGCTACAGCAGCCCAATAAAATCATGTTTCAACTGACCTCAACCCAGACCACGGACTTTTGGCGTGAAACCCACGTGCCGGATTTAACCTTAGGCGATCGCCCAAGCCTCGAAGAAGTCCAACAATTAGCCCAAGCCCTTGAATTTTCTCCGGCCCTAAAGTGGCAACTGTGCAAAAAGCTGTTGGCGAGCTACGGGGGGACCCTGACCCGCCATTACCAAGACCAAACTATGCAGGTAATGGGGCAGTTTCCTCAACCGCACAGGTAATCACGCTGATCGGATGCTCGTGGTTGTGGAGCACCATGGTAGTCGTCGCATTTTCTTTAAAACCAATGCGCTCATAAAACGTCTGTTGGTGGGTGGTCATCAAATAAACCCGCTCGACTCGGCACATCCGTGGGTGGCTAATCAGGGTTTCAACCAACTTACGGCCTAGGCCCAACCCTTGATAATCCGGGTGGATCACCACATCCCACACCGTCGCCCGAAAGACGCCGTCTGAGGTTCCCCTGGTAAACCCAATCAGGCGATCGCCATCCCACACCGTCACCACCGGATCACTGTAGGCGATCGCCGTTTCTAGATCCGCCAAAGAGCGTTCCCTCGCCCAAAAGGCCGTCGCGTTAAACAACGCCTGCAACTGCACCAGATCAACCCTGGCTTTATCCACAGAAAACAAAATATTGCTGCAATCCGAAATTTTATTCATAGCCTTTTAGACGCAGAGGGAATAAAACAAAAACACCCAGGGCAACCCTTTCCTTGTCCCACGGGAATGTTCTAGGACAGGCGGATCGCGAGTGCAAAAGAACAATAGCTAAAAAAGCCACCCATTCTAATTAACCCATTAGCAATCTTAACCTGAAAAATTTGTCCATCATTGTAACCAGTTCCGCCATACATCCGGTGATGAATTGTTGATTTTTAGCTTTTTCCCCAGAAAATAGCGATTTTCCAGACTGCTGTCCAAAAATCCTTAAATCTGCCCAAATCCCGTCAGACCCTGATCCCAGCCCCGCCATACTTCCCAAGACTTTGCTAAGGAGTGATGTTAGAATTTATTGCCATAGCTAGGGGTGTCTGTCATAGGAATCAGACTGAGATAGTCCCTTAGAACCTGAGACTGGGTAATACCAGCGTAGGGAAGCTGTTAATAGAGGATTAAAACAATATGAGAGCTGATTGGGTCGCCAAACGGCAAGGTCAAAGTAACGTCTCCCAAATGCACTACGCACGCCAAGGCGTTATCACCGAAGAAATGGACTACGTGGCAAAGCGTGAGAATCTGCCCGTTGACTTGATTCGCGACGAAGTAGCCCGGGGCCGTATGATTATCCCGGCTAATATCAATCACACCAACCTCGAACCGATGTGTATCGGCATTGCTTCAAAGTGCAAAGTCAATGCAAATATCGGTGCGTCCCCCAACTCCTCCGAAATTAATGAGGAATTAGCCAAGCTACAACAGGCCGTTAAATATGGTGCGGATACTGTGATGGATCTCTCCACTGGGGGCGGCAACCTGGACGAAATTCGTACCGCCATTATCAAAGCCTCACCGGTGCCCATCGGGACTGTGCCCATTTACCAAGCCCTAGAAAGTGTCCATGGCAACATGGAAAACCTCACGGCCAATGATTTTCTGCACATCATTGAAAAGCACGCCCAGCAAGGGGTGGACTACATGACCATCCACGCTGGGATCTTGATCGAGCATCTGCCCCTCGTGAAAAACCGGATTACGGGGATTGTGTCCCGTGGTGGTGGGATTCTTGCCCGTTGGATGTTGCATCACCATAAGCAAAATCCCCTCTATACCCACTTTGACGACATTATCGAAATCTTTAAGCGTTACGATGTGTCCTTCAGCCTTGGGGATTCTCTGCGCCCTGGCTGTACCCACGATGCTTCTGATGAGGCGCAACTCGCTGAACTGAAAACCCTCGGTCAACTGACCCGTCGCGCTTGGGAACACGATGTCCAAGTGATGGTAGAAGGCCCTGGCCACGTCCCCATGGATCAGATCGAGTTCAACGTGAAAAAGCAGATGGAAGAGTGTTCTGAAGCGCCTTTCTATGTGCTCGGCCCCTTGGTGACTGATATTGCGCCTGGCTATGACCACATCACCTCGGCGATCGGGGCAGCAATGGCTGGCTGGTATGGCACGGCGATGCTCTGCTATGTCACCCCCAAAGAGCACCTCGGCCTACCTGATGCAGAGGATGTACGGAATGGCCTCATCGCCTATAAGATTGCGGCCCATGCGGCAGATATTGCCCGTCATCGTCCTGGGGCACGCGATCGCGATGATGAGTTGTCCCATGCTCGCTATAACTTCGATTGGGAGAAGCAGTTTGAGTTGTCTCTCGATCCGGAACGCGCCCGTGAGTATCACGATGAAACTCTTCCAGCAGACATCTACAAAACTGCGGAATTCTGTTCCATGTGTGGGCCAAAGTTCTGCCCGATGCAGACCAAAGTTGATGCGGATGCGTTAACGGAACTGGAAAAGTATTTAGCTAGTACTGCCGCCAAGGAAGAACTCGCCAAAGCTTAAGCCTTATTTATGGGGTGTGTTATTGCAAAATAATGCACCCTATACTCACATTTCCTGCATGAAATTCACACAATATTTTTTAACAACGAGACAACGTTCGGATCGAAGCTTAATAAAATTAGAATGGATTGAGTTCGTGATTCTAAATCCCGAAAAAGAGCAAATCCAGGAAGATGGACGTATCAAGAGATGGGCAAGAATTCATGAAATGGATAACCGGGCATTGAGGGTTATTTTACTTCAGGATGGAGAAACGATTCACAATGCCTTTTTTGATCGGAGTTTTAAAAAATGAAGATTCAATATTTTCAAGATACAGATACTCTATATTTAGAATTCAATCAAAATCCGATTGTAGAAACGAAAGATATTAACGAAAATACTCTTGTTGATTTAGATCAAGATGGCAAAGTTTGCGCAATCACTATTGAGCATGCTCAAAACCTCACAAATTTAAATGCTTTTTCCTTTGAAACTATCATGCCAAAAATGCTAGTTTCTTCGTAGAAAAAAGCATACAGGAATGAGTTTTGTGAAGACAAGTCGCATTTTTTATTATGTCAATAAAATGCAATTCATAAAAATCGTTATGTATTTATAGTAAAAAACACCGATGATATGACCGAGCAACAAAAAGACACCATCTTTTTGGATTTTTTAGCCTGTGCAAAGGGAATATTCTTAAGGTCTTTAACATTACTTGAGCCAAGTCAAAGTGATGATTTTTCTGTAATTTCTGGAAGTATTTTACTGATAGTCGCTTTAGAAAAGTTAGTAAAAAATGTGATTTATCAAGTAAGTCCTTTGATGATTTTATATCAAAAGCTAGATTTCCAGATTCTATTTAAATACAGCATTTTTCGGGCTAGTAAAGCGATAGCGAGTAAGATAAAGCTGTAATCTACCCAATCAAAATTTGCAGTGCGACCCTACTCTGTTGATTTACGCCAAAAAATTATTGACACCTATCTCGAAGGCAAACTATCACAGCGCCAAATTGCTGAGCAATTCCGGGTTGCCTACAGTTTCGTGCGTAAACTAACTAAGCAATATCGTGAAACAGGAGATATTCAACCCAAGCAGCGCCTCAAACAAACCCCCACTAAACTCAATGAGACTCAACTCATCACCCTGCAACAGCTAGTAAAGCAGCATAATGATGCAACCTTAGCCGAACTCTGTGACCTTCTCGAAGAAACCGTTGGCGTCAGGATTAGTGTGACCACAATGTTTCGGATGCTCCAAAAACTCAAGATAACCCTCAAAAAAAACACTGCATCCCGATGAGAAAGAAACAGAACGAGTACAGCAGCAACGATATGAATTTTGGCAACTGGTGCGGGAGATTTTAGTAAAAGACTTGATCTTTATTGATGAATCAGGGGTTGATTTAGCGCTGACTCGATTACGGGGTCGAGCACCCAGGGGAAAACGTGCCCATGGGAAACGTCCCAGCAAAAGGGGGAAACGAGTATCCATGATTAGTGCCATTAGTCTTGAGAAGGTACTGACCAATGTAAATCTACTGGGCAGTAGTGATGGTCTCACTTTTGAAGCTTTCATACATCGCCAGTTAGTACCTCAGTTATGGCAAGGAGCCTGTGTGATTATGGACAACTGCTCTATCCACAAGGGGAAAGCCATTAGGGACTGTATTGAAGCAGTTGGTGCAAGACTGATATTTCTTCCTCCATACTCGCCAGACTTTTCACCGATTGAGAATTGTTTCTCCAAAGTCAAAAGTATTTTACGTTCGTGGGGAGCCCGTACTTATCCAGAGCTCGCACAAGGGATTGAGGCCGCCTTCTCACAAGTATCAAGCCAAGACTTGCAGAATTGGTTTACCCATTGTTGCTACTCCGCCTCATAAGACCGAAAAACGCTGTATAATAAAGGCTGTGATTTCGCAAATCACGATACCATTTCATTTAGTGAAGCCTTAAAGAGATTACTTCAGCTTTATCCCACTTTAAACATCTACAAGAAAGATATTGAATCAATTATTCTTTACAGGAATCTTTTGGTTCACAATTTTGGTTACTTAGATATTCAAGACTTAAAGAGGAAAATTCAAATTAAAGTTGCCAACTTTACTGAAGCAATATGTCGTGAGTGCATGCAAGAAGACCCTAAGATTGTTCTTGGTGATTCTATTTGGTCAAGTTTGCTAAATAACCATAATGAGTATAAAAAAGCATCTTTTTTGGAATTAGAAGAAAGAATCAAGCACTATCAACAACTGCTTAAAATAGGAGAATCACTTTTATGTCCTCAAATATCTTATAGAAATAACCAAGAAGCTGAATCTATTGAATGTCCAGTATGTAAAAGTCAAGCTACTATTTACTCTGACGTGGAATGGGATGTAGACGTTGACCATAGAGAGGGAACTATCATGGGTGTTGATATCTTTGTTTTTCCTGTGCTTTTAGATTGTTCCTGTGGTTTTACTTTGGATAATTATGATGAAATAAGAATGGTTTTAGATGACGAATATGATGATTTTTGCGAGAGAGTTAGGAATAAAACTTTAGATATTTGAAAATCTATTTATGGATCTTATGAAGTGCGTCAATAATAGCAAATACAATTTTCATTTATCTACATTATGACAATATTTATAGGCAATAAAAATGATCTAGCAATAGGATGAGAGCGTTAATTTCAAAAGAATTTTTTTCCTGATTTTGATGATCGCCTTTTTAGGGAGTCAACGGACAACCCTGGTCACGAGTGAAGGAAACAACACTATGACGCGCATAGGGTTCTGCCTTGGAGGTCTTTAGCAATGTCAATGCGGATTTTTATGGCGCTCATTTGGGGATGGCTCGCGAAAATCGACGGCAATATAGAGGATGGCCCATTCTTGGTGCTCAATGGCATAGTCATTGATTCACACAAATTTTCTACTCTGAGTCCTTCTACCGTTTCCTCCCCAATTCCCATGGATAAAGTCGAGCTAAGCTTGTGGGCAAGTTTTTGTACCTTTGCTTTCTTTACCTATGGTTTTTCAGCGTGGTATCGTCCTCTGTCTTGGATATCTCATTGGTCTTGGTTTAACGGGATTTTGGGGGCCACTGAACCCGCAACCTTCTTTGCTGCAGTGGGGGTTATTGGTTGGGGCGATCGCCTTGGGGACAATCCTCGCAACAATTTTTCTTCCCCGTTATCTCTGGCAAGTGCCGCGCCGCTTCTGGCCGATGCTGGGATTGGTGATGCTGCTGGCTGTAGTTTATAGTCAAGGGCGTCTACCCCGTCCGGCGACCAATGGTCTCTATAGCCTCACCCAAAGTCAGCCCAGTTTATTACAAAGTCCCGTAGAAATCCAAGGGAAAATTTACCGCTCCATCACCACACAAGAGCCAGACAAACAACGGTTTTGGTTTCGGGTGCAAAATGTAAACCTAGGGCAAAATGTTGCTCCCCAAAAAGAAAATTTATATGTCACGTTAAGCGGAGATTTTTCTCAATTTAAGCTTGGCGATCGCCTCCAGTTGACAGGGCGTTTATACAAACCCCGACCGCCTCAAAATAAATTTGCCTTCAGTTTTCCAGATTACCTACGCCAAAACAATACTTTTCTGGGTTTTAGTGCTTGGGAAGCGGTATTAATTCGGCGAGAAGAGTCGCTCACAGAAATACTGCGCCAACGGATTCAACGGAGCCATCGGGAATTTTTACCAGACAAACCTGCTAGCTTGCTCAGTTCCATGGTGTTGGGACGTCAGACCACCAATTTAGACCCCGAAATTTATGATTTGTGGGTCAAAGCGGGCTTGGCCTACACCGTCGCCGCGTCTGGGTTTCATGTGTCGCTGTTGTTGGGGGTCGTGCTGTGGCTCCTGCGTGATCAAGAAGAGAAAACACAATTCTATGGCGCGGCAGGAACTTTACTCGGTTACGTGCTGCTGACGGGTTTCCAGGCTTCGATTCTCCGGGCGGCCTTAATGGGGATGGGGGGTTTAGTGGCCCTAGTGCTTGATCGTAAGGTCAAGCCCATTGGTCTTTTGCTAATGACGGCAACGGTGTTGCTCCTGATTAAACCGCTATGGCTTTGGGACTTGGGCTTTCAACTCAGTTTTTTGGCAACCTTTGGCCTGTTTACGACCCTAGAGCCGCTTCAAAAAAAGCTAGATTTTCTTCCCCCAACGGTGGCAACGGCGATCGCCATTCCTATTGCCGCCAGTATTTGGACATTACCCTTACTGGCCTACAAATTTAATGTGATCGCCACCTACTCGATCCCCACTAGCGTCGTGCTGTCACCCATTATTGGCCTGGTCAGTTTGGGCGGTATGGTCAGCGGTGCTGTCGGTCTATTCAGCCCAGAACTCGGTGGGGCGATCGCCTATGGGCTGGGTTGGCCTTTGCGAGGGATGATTTGGCTCGTGGAACAGGTTGTGGCGTTGCCTGGGAGCCAAGCGAGTGTCGCCGCGCTACCTTTGCCGCAACTGCTTGTTTTCTATGGAGTGATGCTGTTGATTTGGCGCTCTCCCTGGGCCCAAAAACGGGCCAAGCCCCTGATCAGCGGTTTGTTAATCTTTTTCATTACAGTGCTGGTTTATCGTCACTTCAATACCACTCAAGTGACGATCTTTGGCGATCGCCAAACCCCTGTAATTGTCGCTCAAGCGGGCGGTAAAACCCTGGTAATTAATGTCGGTTCCCCTGGATTTTGGGAATATACCCTCGAACCTTTTTTACGTCGCAGCGGCCTCAATCAAATTGATGGCTTGCTTTCCCTGACGCCCCCCGACCCCGCCGCCCAAACCGTTGATTTTTCCGGTGAACTGCCTATCAAACAGCGTTTTTCACTCCCCCAATCTCCAACCGATAAGGTTACAATCCTCCGCCCCCTCGAACCGAAACGCCTCGGTCCGATCCGCTTGCAACTCCTCCAGGAAGATTTGCATATTTTAGAAATTCGTCTCCAGGGCCAAGCCTTTTATTTGCTCAGTAAACAAACCGCCGACGCCGACTTTATCGCCCAGTGGAATCCGGCCATTCTCATTGCAAAGGCCGCTGATCTCGATTTCAAAATCTGGCAGACCCTCAAACCCCAAAAGGCGGTCGCCATTGGTTCTCCCCAGGGTCATTTTTTAGCGCCCAACCGCATCGTTTACTGGAGCGAAACCGACGGCACGATTCAATGGACGCCCCGCCAGGGTCTCAGCAGCCTTGCGCCCAATCTCCCCTAGGCCCAAAGCCTTTTCCTGAGCCAGTTTATGCCCCAAAGACTGTGGTAAAATAGGAGTCTATTTGACCGAAAAAATCCAGTTAAAAAACGCAAAATAATCTTCCTTAACGTCTTTTTCTCTGGTTTTTAACCTTTTTTGACCTAGCGGAGCCGAAATCCTATGACCTCCCCCCAGGAGCGCATTATTCCCACCGATTTAAGCAATGAAATGTCACGCTCGTACCTAGAGTACGCCATGAGTGTGATTGTGGGGCGGGCGTTACCCGATGCACGGGATGGCTTAAAACCCGTACACCGTCGTATTTTGTATGCGATGTATGAATTGGGTTTGACCCCAGATCGCCCTTTCCGGAAATGTGCCCGGGTCGTGGGGGAAGTCCTCGGTAAATATCACCCCCACGGGGATACAGCGGTCTATGATGCCCTGGTGCGCATGGCCCAGGATTTCTCCATGCGAGACCCGCTGATCAATGGCCACGGTAATTTTGGCTCCATTGATAACGACCCAGCGGCGGCCATGCGTTACACCGAATGTCGGCTCCAGTCCTTGGCGACCAATGCCCTGCTGCGGGATATCGAATCAGAAACCGTTGACTTTGCGGATAACTTCGATGGCTCCCAACAGGAACCCGTTGTTCTCCCTTCTCGGATTCCCCAGCTTTTGGTGAATGGTTCTTCGGGGATTGCGGTGGGGATGGCGACCAATATCCCGCCCCATAATCTTGGGGAAATTATTGATGGGGTGACGGCGCTGATCCACAATCCTGAGATCACAATCAAAGAACTAATGCAATTTGTCCCGGCCCCTGATTTTCCGACGGGGGCACAAATTCTCGGTCGTTCGGGGATTAAAGATGCTTACATGACGGGTCGGGGTTCGATCACGATGCGGGGAGTCGCCGAAATTGAAACACTCCGTCAAAATGGTCGGGAAAAAGAAGCAATTATCGTCACCCAACTGCCCTACCAGACCAACAAGGCGGCGCTGATCGAACGCATTGCCGATATGGTCAACGATAAGAAAATTGATGGCATCTCTGATATCCGCGATGAAAGCGATCGCCAAGGAATGCGGATTGTCATCGAACTCAAGCGCGATGCTTATCCCCGTGTTGTTTTAAATAATCTGTATAAACATACGCCCCTCCAGGCCAATTTTGGCGCGAATATGCTGGCCCTGGTGAACGGCGAACCCCAACTGCTCAACCTGAAGCAATTCCTCCAGGTGTTCCTGGATTTCCGGGTGGAAGTAATTACCCGGCGCACCCGCTACGAACTGCGCAAGGCCCAGGAACGGGATCACATTCTCCAGGGATTACTCATTGCCCTCGATAATCTCGATGCGGTGATTCACTTGATTCGCCAGGCAGCGGATACGGCGATCGCCCGTCAAGGGTTAATGGACGGCTACAACCTCAGCCAAGCCCAGGCCGATGCCATTTTACAAATGCAATTGCGTCGCCTCACGGCCCTAGAAGCGGACAAGATCGAAGCAGAACACCAGGATCTCTTGCTGAAGATTACGGATCTCGAAGATATCCTCGCGCGTCGGGAACGGGTCTACGCGATTATCGAAGCAGAGCTCACCGAAATTAAGACTATCCACCAGAGCGATCGCCGCACAGAATTGGTCTTGGATGACGGCGATCTCCAGGATATTGACCTAATTGCCAATGAGCAAGCGGCTATTTTGCTCACCGAACAGGGCTATATCAAACGCATGCCCGTGGCCACCTTTGACGCCCAAAACCGCGCCACTCGTGGCAAAGCCGCCACCAAAATGAAGGAAGACGATGGCGTCGACCACTTCCTCACCTGCTGCGATCACGACCATGTGCTGTTCTTTACGGAGCGCGGCGTCGTTTATTCTCTAAATGCTTACCAAATCCCCCAGAGTTCCCGCACGGCCAGAGGTTTACCGGCGATTCAACTGCTCCCCATCCCGAAGGATGAAAAAATTACAGCAATGCTGGCAGTGAGTGAGTTTACCGAGGATGAATACCTCGTCATGCTCACCCAGAACGGCTACATCAAAAAAACCGCCCTGTCTGCCTTTGCCAAAATTCGCTCGAACGGTCTAATTGCCATTTCCCTCGAAGATGGGGATGAACTCCGTTGGGTACGCCTCGCGCGACAGGAGGACAGCATCATTGTGGCCAGTAGTGAAGGAATGGCGATCCACTTCCAGGCTGACCATAATCAGCTGCGTCCCTTGGGCCGTTCTACGAGAGGCGTGCGGGCGATGAAACTCAAATCCGACGATGACAAATTGGTGAGCATGGATATTGTGTCGTCTCAAATTACGGCGGCGATCGCCGCTGCGGATACAGCAGAAGACGAAGACGATAACGAAGAAGTCACCGAAAATGTTGACCAGGGGCCTTGGGTCATCGCCGTAACCACAAAAGGCTTCGGCAAGCGGGTGCCCGTGGGACGATTCCGCCTGCAAAACCGTGCGGGGGTCGGCCTCCGGGCGATTAAATTCAAATCTAAGGCAGATCGGTTGGCTTCCCTGAGAATTGTCAATCCCGAAGATGAACTGATGCTCGTCACGGGGCGCGGCATTATGATCCGTCAGGCTGTGGAGTCGATTTCGCTCCAATCCCGCAGTGCTACGGGGGTCAGAGTACAACGCCTGGATGGGGATGATGCGATTGTGGCAGTGGCCCTAGTACCGCCCCCAGCAGAAGAAGACGGTTTAGAAACTGTGGATATTGCCGCCGAGGAAGACAATTTAGACATGGTGGAGGTCACAGCTGAGGAAGAATAACCTCTCCCAAGGGAAAACACCCTCCGCCTACGGCACCTCCCTTAAGGGATAACACACCCTCCGGCTTTCAGCCACCTCCCTCAAGGGAGGATTTTTTTGTTACTTAATGCGAGGATCGAGGAAACGGTAACTCAGATCGGCGATCGCATTAAAAATCACCACCAAGGCCGCATAGATAATCGTAATCCCCATAATTACAGGTGTATCGTTGCGGTTAATGGATTCAATAAGCAGCGCACCGATCCCTGGCACCCGAAAAATTTGCTCTGTCACCAAGGCCCCCGTCACAATGCTCGGCACATCAATGGCAATTAGGGTAACAACGGGAATCAAAGCATTGCGCAAAATATGTTTGCGGAGCACGGCAAATTCCCCCAAGCCCTTGGCATAGGCCGTCCGCACATAATCCTGGGGCAACTCTTCGAGGATTGCATTGCGCACAAACCGGGTCAAAATCGCCGTTTGGTACAACGCGAGGACGGTGATTGGCAGGATTGATTGCTGGATCTGCTGCCAAAAACTCTGAAAGTCATTGACCACCAGGGTGCTGTTGTACAGCGAGGGGAGCCACTGCAATTTCACGCTAAAGACAATGATCGCCAGCAAACCCGTGAAAAAAGTGGGTAGGGAATACCCCAAAAAAGCAAAGGTGGTGGCCAGTTGATCCAAAAGAGAGTTGCGGCGCAGGGCAGAGATAATCCCCAGGGGTAAGGCGATCGCCACACTCAAACCGTAGGCAAGACCCACCACCCAGAGGGTCGTCGGCAGGCGTTGCCAAATCAGACCCAGCACAGGACTTTTACTCGTAAAAGAATAGCCCAAATTCCCCTGGCACAGCGCCCAGAGCCATTTGACATAACGAAGATAAAAGGGCTGATCCAGACCCAGCGATCGCCGAATATTTTCCCGCACCTCTGCCGTAATTGCCGGGTTATTCGCAAATTCACTCAGGGGATCCCCCGGCGCTAAGGCCAAAATTGTGAAAATCACAAAACTAATGGCGAGCAATGTCCCCAGGGCGATCGCCAAACGTTTTAGAAGAGTGCGCATCACCATCGGCCTCCCCTCTTCCCTAGAGACAACCGACCCCCGGTTCCAGTTGCCATTCCAGGGTATCCCCCACAGCGGTGCCGTCGTGGTAGGCCGCCAAAAGCACTTCGCTGGTTTTTCCCCAGACAATATTGCCCCCGGCATCCAAGGCGATCGCCCCCAGATCCCGTTTATTTACCGTTGCTTCCTGGATTGATTTTTCCATGGCGGTTGGCAAACTTAAACCATCGGTGACCCGAATAACCACCTTCGCCGCAAGGCATTCGTCAATAATGTCTTCCCCAATGCCCGTGCAACTAACCCCAGCCACCTGGGTTGCATAATTTCCCGCAGGCATCGCCGAATCACTCACCCGACCAATCCGCTCTAAACCTTTTCCGCCCGTAGAGGTAGCCGCTGCAACCCGACCATTTTGGTCCAAAGCCACCACCCCAATGGTGCCGCGCCGCGCCATTTCATCCTCCGCAACAACCCCGGCCATACTACTGCGAAAATTTCCCTTACGTTCTTCCAGCCATTCTTCGAGGCGCAAATCGGTCAGAGGATCATGAATGGGGAGCTGTAGTACCCGCACCATTTCCGCCGCACCAACATCGGACAACACTCGATCATCTTCCGTTTGCAACGCCTGGGCCACTTCGATGGGATTTTTAATGCGGCCCACATTAATCACGCCGCTAAACCGTTGGACCGTACCATCCATCAGGGAAGCGCTCATGCGAATTTGACCATCGGACTGGAGCACCGACCCTGTCCCTGCATTGAAACGCGGCTCATCTTCCAATAATTTTGCCCCTAGGATAACGGCTTCCACAGCACTGCCGCCCTGTTCTAAGAAGTCATAAACCTCTTGGATAATCCTGTGGAGCGACTTCCGTACGGCGATTAAGCCCCCTTTGCCCTTGAGGGAACTGCCGGCCCCACCGTGAATAATGAGTTTTGGTTGCACTGTCATCCCGCTGATTCCCCAGAATTTTTAACTAAAAGCAAACGCTAGGAAATTCTATCGAGAAATGTCGGCCCTGCCTATGGTATCAGCCCAATTCCCCAAAAAAAGCGCCCTAGGATTCGACTCTCCTAAAACGCTTTTTCTGAATGAAGGAATGGCTTTAAAACCTAGAGGAAACTCTGGACGTTCTTACAGGTTTCAAAGAAGAAGCGGACATTATCTTCGGGGGTACCGACGAGCACGCCATGGCCGAGATTGAGAATATGTCCCCAATTGCCGGCTTTACGCACGGTGTCAATGATCCGCGCTTTGATGAAGTCCTGGGAACCAAACAGCACACCAGGATCGATATTGCCTTGGACTTTCATGTCTTTACCAAGGCGCTGGCGGGCATCGGCCATATCCACCGTCCAATCGACGCTGACGATATCGACACCGGATTTACCCATGCGTTCTAGGACACCGGCACTGCCACTGATGTACAGAATCAGCGGAAAGTCTGGGTATTTTGCTTTGACTTTGTCCACGACCCGTTTTTGATACGGCAGGGCAAACATATCGTAGTCTTGGGGACTGAGTTGGCCCGCCCAAGAGTCGAACATTTGGATCACCTGGGCTCCACATTCGATCTGGTAGCAAACATAATCGGCGATCGCATCGGCAATTTTTCCAAGGAAACTGTGCAACACAGCCGGCTCAGAAAAGGCCATATTTTTGATGATGGCGTAGTTCTTTGAACTCTTACCTTCAATGGCATAGGCAGCTAGCGTCCAGGGGGCACCGACAAATCCCAGTACCGTCGAGGCATTGCCCACTTCCTGGCGGAGGGTGCCAAGGATTGTTTTGATAAAAGGCAAGGATTCTGCCGGATCAAAGGGGGTCATAGCATCGACCTGGGCCTGGGTGCGGATCGGGTTTTCAATGATTGGCCCTTTGCTTTCGATGATGTCGAAGGGAATCCCCATCCCTGGTAGGGGAGTGAGAATATCCGAAAACATAATTACACCGTCAGGCTGGAATGCATGCCAAGGTTGGAGCGAAATTTCGATGGCGAGATCAGGATTTTCAGAACGTTCCCGGAAGCTCGGGTACTTCTCCCGCAGGTCGCGATAAATTTTCATGTAACGTCCGGCTTGACGCATCATCCAAACCGGTGTCCGCTCAACTTTTTCCCCCCGTGCAGCCCTCAATAAAAGAGGTGTATTATTGCTTTCCGACATGATTTATTAAAATAATTTTTGTGCATTTGTAAGCTTATCATCTCGGTTTGTGAAATAAACTTGAGGCACTATCGTAAGCAGTTAACAATTATTAAGAAATATTGTGAACGATCCTTTCTCTCGTAATATTCAATTCTCTTCTTCGGGCATCGGCTGTTTTTTGACCTTTATTCTGATCGCGGCGTTACTGACTTCGGTGGGCCTCGGCTGGGTTGTCAACGGGTTTATTATTCTCATTCTGCTCATTCCCGTGGCGATCGCCTTGGGGGTGGTGGGCTTCCAGTGGTGGCTCAAGCGCAATTTGGTAGAGGCAGATTGTCCGGTCTGTGGCTATGAATTTACGGGTTTAAACAATTCCATGGCCCGCTGTCCTAGTTGTGGTGAAGTGGTGCAAATTACAGAAAAGAAATTCCAGCGCCAGACCCCTGAGGGGACGGTAGAGGTGGCCGCTGTGGAAGTGGACGGGCCGAAAGGGACGGATAACGCCGACGCTAAAACGGTGGATGTGCAGGTGCTAGAGCCGGGCGAAGATTAAACAGAACAGGTTATGATCTCTTGGGTATTGGCTTGATTTTCTTTGAGTATGTCCCATCCGCTAACCCGTTTATTTCGCTATGGTAGTCGCTACCGCAAACAGATCAATTTGGCGATCGCCTGTTCCGTTCTGAATAAACTCTTTGATCTGGCGCCTCCGGTGCTAATTGGGGTGGCAGTGGATACCGTGGTACAGCGGGACAACTCCTTTGTGGCCCAGTTTGGTGTCACCAGCATCATCGGTCAATTGGTCGTCATCGGCATTTTGTCTTTCCTGATCTGGAGTGCCGAGTCCATTTTTGAATATTTCTACCAACGTCTGTGGCGCAATTTAGCCCAAAAAATGCAACACAACCTCCGTCTCGATGGCTACGGCCATTTGCAGGAACTGGAGTTGGGCTACTTTGAAGAACGCAGCACCGGGGAACTATTAGCCCTGCTCAATGATGATGTGAACCAGTTGGAACGCTTTCTCGATGTGGGCGCCAACGAAATCTTGCAGGTGATCACGACAGTGATTTTGATTGGAGGCTTATTCTTCTACGCGACCCCCTCAGCGGCCTGGATGGCGATGGCGCCGATTCCGATCATCATTTGGGGTTCGGTGGCATTTCAGAAAAAATTGGCTCCCCGCTATGCCGATGTGCGCGAAAAGGTAGGGGTACTCAGCTCGCGCCTATCCAATAACCTCAGTGGCATCACGACCATTAAAAGCTTTACGACGGAGCATTACGAGCTAGAACGGCTCCGCTTTGATAGTGATGCTTATCTTCAAAGTAATGAGCGGGCGATCGCCTTAAGTGCCGCCTTTATCCCCTTAATCCGGATTGCGATTTTGGCTGGGTTTACGGCGATTCTCTTTTTCGGTGGATTGCAGGTGGAACAAGGAGCCTTGGCTGTGGGTACCTACAGTGTGTTGGTGTTTATGACCCAGCGGTTGCTATGGCCCCTGACCCGCCTGGGACAAACGATGGATCTTTATCAACGGGCGATGGCTTCGAGTAACCGGGTCTTTAATCTCCTCGACACGGAAGTGCAAATTCGTTCTGGGGAAGTAGCCCTGCCCACCCATACCGTCAAAGGAGAAATCAAACTCGACAATATTTCCTTTGCCTACTTTGAGCGGGCACCGGTTTTGCAAGATTTTTCCCTCCACATTCCTGCGGGTCAAACCATTGCGATTGTGGGGGCGACAGGTTCTGGGAAAAGTACGATTGTGAAATTGCTCCTGCGTTTCTACGAAATTAACCAGGGACAAATTACCGTCGATGGCCTTGATATTCGCGATATCTATCTCAAGGATCTGCGGCGCGCCATTGGTCTAGTGAGTCAGGATGTGTTCCTCTTCCATGGCACCGTGGCCGAAAACATTGCCTACGGGAACCCCGATGCAACTCTCCCGGAAATTATCCAAGCCGCAAAACTTGCCGAAGCCCACGACTTTATCGAAACCCTGCCCCAACAGTACGACACCATCGTCGGGGAACGGGGACAAAAACTCTCCGGTGGTCAACGGCAACGCTTGGCGATCGCCCGCGCCATTTTAAAAGATCCGCCCATCTTGATTTTGGACGAGGCTACTTCTGCTGTGGACAATGAAACCGAAGCGGCGATCGCCAAATCTCTCGAAAAAATCACCCAGCACCGCACTACGATTGCGATCGCCCACCGCCTTTCCACGATCCGCCATTCCGACTGCATTTATGTGATGGATCAAGGCAAAATTGTTGAACAAGGCACCCATGAACAACTCCTTGATCGGCAGGGTTTATACTACAGCCTCTGGCAAGTCCAAACCGGAGCACGTCTAGCAGTTTAACTTCCTTGGGTTTGGGTTTTAGTCGTTCTTTTTGACTTTTATATTTTTGAAAAAATATGGAGATGTTGCCCAAAATGACTTCCCTAGTAGAAATTGAAGCCGCCATCAAAAATCTGTCTGAAAATGAAATTCGCCATCTCTCGGAATGGATTCAAACTTATCTTGCTGAGCAGTGGGATCAGCAGCTTGAGATGGATTTCAATACAGGCAAGCTAGATCAACTGATTGCCAAAGCCGAGGCAGACATTACGAACAATCAGGTCAAAGATTTACATGCAGTCCTTCGTAACCTCTGAGTTCTGGAAAGCCTATAAAAAACTGCCACCAGAACTTCAGCAGAAGGCAAACAATACCTATCATTTGTGGCAAGCCAACCAAGATTATCCCTCCCTTCACTTTAAGAAAGTAGGCAAAAACCTATGGTCAATTCGGATTACCAATAATTATCGAGCTTTAGCCCTAAAAAAAGGGGATGATTACTATTGGTTTTGGATTGGCAACCATGCTGAGTACGAGCGTCTTATTAATTCGTGACAACGGTTAGCTAGGCCAATTGTGGTTGTAATTTAAGAACAGCTTGTCTGGCCCATTGATCTGCCTGCAAAATGTCGTCTAGGGTCGGGTTTGTCTTGTTGTCGTTTTGGTGGCGATCGCAAACCTTTTCAATCAAACGAGGGATATCGAGGAATTCAATTTTTTCTTCGAGGAAAAGGGCCACAGCTTGCTCATTCGCTGCATTTAAAACTGCTGGCATCGATCCCCCGGCCCGTCCCGCAGCATAGGCCAAATTCATGCAGGGATATTTATGGTGATCCGGTTCCCGGAAGGTAAGATCACCCGCCTTCACGAGGTCAAATTGCTCCCAATCGGTGTAGATGCGCTCAGGATAGGAGAGGGCATAGAGCAAAGGCAAGCGCATATCCGGCCAACCCAACTGGGCTAAAACCGAGGTATCTTGCAGCTCGATCAGGGAGTGGATGATGCTCTGGGGATGCACCACAATGTCGATGTCGTCGTAATCTTTACCAAAGAGATAATGGGCTTCGATCACCTCTAAACCTTTATTCATTAGGGTGGCAGAATCAATGGTGATTTTCTGGCCCATCGACCAGTTGGGGTGTTTCAAAGCATCTTTGACGGTGACAGTGGCCAATTTTTCCACGGGGAGATCCCGGAAAGCGCCCCCGGAAGCCGTCAGAATAATCCGCTTTAAACCTCCTTCCGGCACCCCCTGGAGACATTGGAAAATCGCGGAATGTTCGGAGTCAGCAGGCAGTAGTTTCACGCCATGTTTTTCGATTAAGGGCAAAACTACTGGCCCCCCGGCAATCAGGGTTTCCTTATTCGCGAGGGCAATATCTTTTCCGGCTTCGATGGCGGCAATGGTGGGTAAAAGTCCAGCACAGCCAACAATTCCCGTCACCACGCTTTCTGCATCACCATAACGGGCCACTTCGGCGATCGCCGCTTTGCCAGCGATGATTTGGGGTTGGTAATTTAAATCTTTGAGGAATGCTTTGAGTTCAGGTAAAAGGCTTTCCTGGCTGGTGGCGACAATTTCCGGGTGAAACTCCCGCACCTGTTCGGCTAGGAGTTGAATATTACGCCCAGCGGCCATCCCCACAACGCGGAATTTATCGGGGTGCGATCGCACAATGTCGAGGGTTTGCGTCCCGATTGATCCGGTGGAACCAAGGATAGAGATGGCTTTAGCGTTGGTCATGATACTTGTTTGCGTGAACCCGTTTGTTGCAGACAATCATCTCATAATCGGGGCTTCGTGGGGACGACTTAAGGGGCGATCGCCGCTGGGATTTCCTCGCTTTTCTGGAAAATCGTCAGTAAAACGCCGAACATCAAATAATGGTGCGCCACGGTTTCCAGGCCAACCTGTTCCCCCATGGCGGTTCGTTCTGCCCGGGAATAGAAACGCAATCCCCCAGGCGAAAAGGGAAAACCATCCCCTTGGCACAATTCTCCCTTGCCGTAATCTGCCAGATAAAATTGGCCACCCGGCTTGAGCACCCGCTGCACTTCCCCTAAAACCGTTTCGGGGTGGAGATAGTGCAAAAAGCTAATCGTATTAAACGCCGCATCAAAGGTATTTTCCGGAAAAGGTTGCGCCTCGGCATTCCCCTGGACAAAAGAAAGGCGATCGCCATGGATATTTTTCCGTTGGGCCTGGGTTAACATTTCTGGAGACAGATCCAACCCCACCCCCGTTAATTCTGGATAAAGCTTGCCGAGTCGTTTAAATAATTTGCCCGTTCCACAACCCAGGTCAAGCACATGGCCATCTCTGGGGAAATCAGCATCGGTGAGTAACCGCTTATGGACAGCCTGGTAAAAGGGCGTGGTCAATAAAATATCGTAATTTCTCGCCCAGCGGTCAAAAAAAGTCTGCTTCCGTTGAAAAAATTGTTCGCTCATGGAGATTTAGCCCAAGAAAACCACAAAGATCCTTTTCGCAGTGTACCGAAGCCCACCAAAAACGGCAGTATAGTAGGACAAATGCGCCCTGACCGTTGACGAGGAGAAAAAATGGGGAAAACACAATTTCAACCGGTAAGCCAGATCCTCGCCCTGGCAAGTTTAGCAACCCTGGCTTTTAGCTCCCAAAGTCTGGCCCAATCCCAAAAGACCTGCGATCTCTCTGGCACTATTTCTCAGATCCTGGAGCGTCCAGAACAGCAACAAACCCAGTGGGGCATTGCGATCCAAGATCCCCAGACCGATAGTTTCTTATTTGAGCACCAAGCCGACACTCTTTTTGTGCCAGCTTCTAACCAAAAACTCCTCACCACTGCCGCTGCCCTCACCGACTTAGGCGCAGACTACCAATATCAGACGCCCATTTCCCTCGTTCGGCATATCCACGGAGAAGTTCGCTATTTGGTAATTGAAGGCCAAGGAGACCCGACCCTAACCACGGCAAAGCTCCGCACTGCCCTCGAAGAACTTAAAAACCAAGGGATTACGGATGTGGGGGAGGTCATTATTATTGATAGTCCACCGTCCGCAACCCTGTCCCCCACCTGGGAATGGTCTGATTTACCTTGGTATTATGCAACGGCTGTAAATCAGCTTATTCTCAATGAAAATGTTGTCACTGCCACTGTGACGCCCGGAGCCGTGGGGAGTCGCGCCCGTGTCACTTGGTCGGATGCGATCGCCGCCCGCCAATGGCAACTGGATCACCAACTTTTTACAACCCCAGAAGGCGCAACTATTCCCCCAGAACCTCGCCAAACCTACGGGACGAATAGCCTAACCCTCCGGGGAGAACTGGCTCCCGATGCACCACCAAGGCAATGGTTTTTATCGATTCCAAATCCTGGCCGCTATGCCCTCGAAACGGTACAAACCATCCTGCGCAGTCAAAACATTAGCTTCAAAGGGGGACGGGTCATCAATACCGATATCCAATCCCTACTCCCTGATCCCCTTAATAAAGAAAGCCTCCTCTACAAAATTGAACCACTCACGGTGATCGCCTCTGACCCCTTGGCTGAAATCCTCAAAACTACCAACCAAGACAGCAATAATCTCTTTGCCGAAAGTCTCCTAAAAACCCTTACTGCCGCTGACCGAGACCCAGAAACAATCCTAGAATCTATTGGGGTAAATCCTGCCACCTACCGATTGCGGGACGGCTCTGGTCTTTCTCGCCATAACCTTGTCACTCCCATGGCCTTAATCCAAACCCTAGACGGTATGCTGACCCATCCCCAGGGGGAAACTTACCGCAACTCTTTGGCGATCGCCGGTCGCACAGGCACTCTCCAAAACCGCTTTCAAGATACCCCAGTCGAAAACCAATTCTTTGGGAAAACAGGCACCATGACCCACGTTTCTGGCCTCTCTGGCTACCTCGATCTACCCGATGACAGCACCTTATTGGTCAGTATTTTGGCGAACCAAACTGGCCAATCGGCTCGAATTACCCGTCAAGCCATTGATGATGTTGTCGTCGCTGTCCATGATTGGCACTCCTGTTCCACGACCCAGCCATAACCTCCGCTGTTGATCGAGTACAAGGCGAATATTCAATTTTTCCGATTCAAGTTGCAACAATGACCCCAGACGCCATCTTCGCTACCCTCACTGAATTTTTTCCTGACGCCAAAATTAACCACACAGACAACAAAACTTGGAAAGTACACAAATCCCAAGCCCGGTTTCACCTGCTGGTGAGCCTGTCTAGTGATGGTCAAATGCTGCGGATCTTCGTGCCTGTTGCGTCCCAGGATGATGCAGAACCCTATTATGGCCAGTTGCTCGAGAGTAACTTTAATGAAAATAAACTCGTCCGCTACGCCCTCAACCAGGGTTTACTCTGGGGCGTATTTAAATATCCCCTAGAACAACTTGACACCACCATTTTCCAACAGGTGTTAACGGAAATGGTGGCCTTACACCAACAAAATCTCAGTCCCTTTTTTAATCAACTGGCCGAAGATAAAGTGCGAGAAATTATCCGTGCCGCCAAGTCTCAGGGGCAAAGTATCGAAAAGACGATGCAAACGATTACCCGGTTTTACCAAGAAGGGATTATGGGGGGCCTCGACCAAGAACCCAGGGAACAACAGCGGGCTTTATTGGCTTGGCAGCACCAATTAGAACGGCTCTGGGATGAAGAGGAATAGCCACGAAAAAACCTCGTTGGGGTTGAACGAGGTCTTGAAAAAATTAAATTGCCGAAATTTGCTTGGAAACCAAACAGATTGGATTTATTCGTAGAGCCAAGCTTTGGTGGCGGGTTCCCAGTTGGCCAATTCAGATTCGGAGAACCAGAGGGCAATTTCACTGGCGGCGGTGTCGGGGCCATCGGAACCGTGGATCAGGTTACGGCCAATGTCCACACCGAAGTCACCCCGGATTGTGCCGGGTTCTGCTTCGAGGGGGTTGGTGGCACCGATGATTTTCCGGGCGGCGGCGATCGCCCCTTTACCTTCCCAAACCATGGCGACGACGGGGGCAGAAATAATGAATTCTACGAGGCTACCGAAGAACGGTCTTTCTCTGTGAACGCCGTAGTGCTGCTCTGCTAATTCGCGGGAAACAGAAACCAATTTTAGACCGACAAGCTTAAAGCCTTTTGCTTCAAAACGACGGATAACATCGCCGACCAAACCGCGCTGAACACCGTCCGGTTTAACCATTACAAATGTGCGTTCCACAGAATTCTCCTTTGGACATATACAAAACCACAGGCCAGCGTAACATAAGTTTTACCCTTCGTTGCGCCTAAAATGGAGTGGGCGATCGCCTTTATTTTTCTAAGAATTTTTTGGGTGATGGCGCTGACTTTTTTCTAGCTGACGGAATTGTGCTTCGAGGGGATCGATGAGATCGGTTTCTGCTTCCACTTGCCACAGGGACAATTCCAAATCGGCGATCGCCGTATCCAAACTTCCCCCCATTAATTCTTGCTGGAGGGTTTGTAACTGCTGTTGGGCGATCGCCGTCCGCAACCGCGTCACATACCAATCTTTTTGCAGTTTAATGTGGTTGATTTTGTCTTCGAGGGCCTCAAGATCGTGGCGTACGCCTCGGATAAAGGCTTGTTGTTCTTCCCGTTGCGCCTCCAGTTTCGCCAACATTTCCCCATAGGTTTGTCGTCGGGCGATCGCTGCTTTTGCTAAGGTTTCATCGCCACAATCCAGGGCCAATTTTACCCACTGCTGCCATCGCTGTACCATTGCCGCCATGGTTTTTCGGTGTCGTTCTCCCCGTTTAGCACTCGCCACCGCCTGGGCCACGGCCCGCCGCATTTGGATCAATTTTTTTTCCATGTCCCAGAGGGTCTGCTCCAGGAGGTGCTCTGGATCAGCGGCAGGTTGCCACCATTGTTGAATGCCATCCCAGGTGCGCCGGAAAAAATTCATCGTGCCCAGTGTCCCGCTTACTGACGCGTTTCAACTACTAATCTAGCCCAGGGGGCGATCGCCTCGTTTAGGAAGCTGGCGACAGTTGATGGTAATAAACCTCCGCTGCAATTTTTTGGGCCTTAAATTGACGCATCAGATCATCGGCTTTGGTGGCTGAATCGACTTCTGCCATCTGAATGGCTTGGCCCACGGGGAACTGTCGCACAAAAGCCCCATCAACCACTGCCTGAGCCCGATCCAGGGCGCTGGGACTCGTATTTCGGAAAATCACGTAGTAATATCCCAACTTCAAACCATCGGGGGTGGCCAAAGGTGTCCCCGGAAAGCCCGGCACTGGCGCAAGGGGGGTTGCTATTGCTTGATCTGGAGTCGGGGGAGGCGTTGTGGCACTGGTAGAAGCAGTGGCATCGGCTTCGGTATTTTCGGTGTCCGTGGGTACGCTGGGATCAATGATGCTGAGATTGTCTAGGCGCAACTCGATAAATTCTTGGGAGGCTAAATTAACGGTGCTAGAGGTCGCCGACGCAGTGGTCTCTGGCGTTGTTGCCGTGGTCTGGGCCGGGGAGGATTCTGCGGCTGTTTCCGGGGCTGGGGTCGGGGTAAATAAATCGGGAACGGCGATCGCTAAGGCCACCAATCCACCCCCTAAAATGGCTGCTCCCAAAAAAGCAAGACCTAATTTCCAACGTGGCGTGGGCGGGGTAACAGGTTGGCTGCTGGCATCTAAACTTTTGAGGAGTTCTTCCGACGATTGCAGGTAATCTTCCGGGGGGGGCGTGGGCTGCTCCCAGGGGGAAAGGGGGCCAGCAACGGCAGTGATGGTCTCGGTAGTGTCTGTTTCAGAAGCCTGTGCTGGTTGTTGGGCCATTAATTCGCCATCATCACCCTGATCGAGAGCTGCAGATCCCCCATCGAGAGGCGGTTCTGGACTCGGAGGCGGTGTGAATCGCTCGGATGGTGGCCGCTGTTGTCGATAACGTTGCAATTCTCGGTCTAGATCTAGGTCTAAATTGTCTAAAGCAGCCTGAAAGCTGGCATTTGCGGCGTTAGGGGGGGCTTGATTCATCCGAAAACTCCTACACTCTCAACGGAGAACAATCAATGGGATGGGGAAGGCGATCGCGGCTCAGTAACCCCGCTGTCAAACTAAGGGGTTGAGAGACTCAACTTTCTCTAAAATACTGCATTTTTTTCGGGCACCGTCAATTGTTCTAAATTGACCTTTTAGGGCCGGATCTTTTTTCCTTTTATCTTAAGGAAATGGCCCCGGCGATCGCCCCAGAATAGACCCTTGTTTGATCAAGTTTTGCCGAAAAAGCAAGCTACTGCGGCCCTAGGGCGCGGGAAATAAACGTTAACTTCTGTAATATTTTTTAATCTTTCCGAGGGATAGCCCCTGACTCCCTTATGCTAATCAGTAAGAAATTTTATTTTTTAAAGTCTTCTGATATAACGGAGGTCTGGTTTGACAATTCCTTTATTACAATACGCCCCCTCGAGCCAAAACACTCGGGTAGCAGGGTATACCGTCGGTGGCGACGAGCAGCCTTTTGTTTTTACAACCGATAACGTCATTAGCGATTCTGACTTTGACGTTCTCATCAACGCTGCCTATCGTCAAATTTTCTTCCACGCTTTTAAGTGCGATCGCCAACAGCTACTCGAATCCCAGTTGCGCAACGGTCAAATCACTGTCCGTGACTTCATTCGGGGTCTGTTGCTGTCGGAAACCTTCATCGATAGCTTCTATAACAAAAACAGTAACTATCGCTTTGTTGAGCAGTGTATCCAACGGGTACTCGGTCGCGATCCCTTCAGCGAACAGGAAAAAATTGCCTGGTCAATCGTGATCTGCACCAAGGGTCTAGCGGCCTTTGTTGACCAACTCCTCAACACTGATGAGTATATGGAAAACTTCGGCTATGACACGGTGCCCTACCAGCGCCGCCGTAGCCTCGCTAGCCGTGAGCAAGGTGAGACACCCTTTAACATCAAGTCTCCCCGTTACGATGCTTACTACCGCTCCCAGTTGGGCTTCCCCCAAGTGGTTTGGCAAAATGCAGTCCGTCGTTTCCGGACTCCCGACCGGGTGCCCCAAGCTGGCGATCCCGCTCTCTTCCTCAACATGGCGCGTTCTGCTCAGATTCCCAAAGTCAACGTTCGGGTTTCCACCGCAGACATCAGCCTTGCCGCAGTGCCTTACCGCAACTAAGACGGACAGCTTCTAGCACCCCATGGGGTGTTATTGTTTTGTTCTAAAAAATTGAATTACCGTCTTTAATCTTAGTTTGAGCAACCTCGTTTTGTTTGGACTGATATTAAGGGGCGGTAATTTTGTTATGGGGTATTGAGCCTTTGCCCAAGCCCCCAAAGGAACAGAAAAAATCTGATTTTGTTTTCAGTCAAAGACTTGGGAAAATAGCAAACGAGACGATAAGTATAGCGATAGGTTTTGCAACAGAGGTGGTGACCATGGCGAAGGGGATTGTGATTTTTGATATCGACGGGGTGATTCGCGATGTGAGTCAGTCCTACCGGCGGGCGATCGCCGATACCGTTGAACATTACACCCAAGGGGAATATCGCCCCAGCAATGGTGAAATCGATAGTCTTAAGGCCGAGGCCATTTGGAATAACGATTGGAAAGCCTCCCAGGAGCTGATCCGCCGTTGGGATGAGACGATTCCTGTCAATTTTAAAGAGCTCGTCGCTTTTTTCCAGCGCAAATACCGGGGTCACAATTTTGATGGGTATATCAACGATGAACCGTTACTCGTCACCAAAGCCTATTTTGAGGCCCTCACCGCTGCCGATATTGCCTGGGGCTTTTTTAGTGGTGCCATGCGGGGTTCTGCTGAACACGTACTAAAAGGGCGTTTGGGCTTAGAAAATCCTGTGCTCATTGCCATGGAAGATGCCCCCGAAAAACCTGATCCCAAGGGATTACTCGCGGCGATCACCCAACTCGAAGCCGCATCAGCCAAGACCCCCGTCGCCTACGTGGGAGATACCGCTGCCGATATGCGCACCATTACCAATGCCATCAGCCAGCAGCCCCAACGACGATGGCGAGCCATTGGGGTGATCCCACCCCACGCCCAGACTGGTGACGACAAGGAGTATATGTATGCCTCTAACTTGCAGGATGTCGGGGCCAATATTGTTCTCCCAGGAGTGCAAGAGCTCTTACCTGAGGTTTTATTACAACTATTTTGACGTTTTTAAAACCCAGAATTTCGAGTAATCCCCCAAGAAAAAACAGCCCGGAGGCTGCCTGATCAACTTATTTCAAGTGAGCTAGTTGAAGTGCGTCAGATTGTGACGGTATAAAAAGACATCTCAAAAAGGGTTTTATGATGACAGCGAGACTGGGGAGAAAAACAACCCAGGCATAAGAGCCATGGGGCTTGATGTTAAAGGATCGCTGCCCGCTTAATCTTCATGATCTTCAAAGGGATCCTCAAGTTCTACCGAAGGAGGCCCGAAGGCTGTGTAAATCGAAAACCCTGTTACGGCGATCACAACCACCGCAATGCCGATGCTAAGAACTGTTGCAGAATCCATAGGTGTATCTCAGTTTATGATGACTCTTCCTCTATAATATTACGGAACATTACAAAAATCCTTTACGATACACGAATCCTATGGCACAGCGTACTCGGTTGGGAGATATTCTCAAGCCTTTGAATTCTGAATACGGTAAAGTCGCTCCCGGTTGGGGCACCACACCGCTCATGGGCGTCTTCATGGCGTTGTTTTTAGTATTCCTGCTTATTATTCTCCAGATCTACAATTCTTCTCTGATTCTCGAAGGTTTTGAAGTGGATTGGACTGCCCTTGGTTTCTAAGGATTTACCAATCACCATTTTTGAAGCCATTTTTCTGCTGAGATCCGGGTCTACCCGGATTTTTTGTGGTTAGTCACTTACAACCAGGGCACAATTTCCCGCAGGGTATCCCGGAGCACTTTTTTCAGGCTATCGGCTCCTTCTTTAAAATCATCTTGGGCTTGTTCCCACTGGAGACGCTCCTGGGCATCCTGGCGATCGCCTAAAATATCTGGGTCATTGGGCTTGTACTGGAGCGCTTCGTCGTAGGCATTGATGGCAGTTTGGTACTGACCGGTCGCTTTGTAGGCATTCCCCAAACGCGCCCAAATATCTCCATCGGCATCGTCTAGGCGGAGGGTATTTTCGTAGGCGGCGATCGCCTCGGTGTAATTTTCAGAGTCATAGAGTAAATTTCCTAGACTGCGCCAACTGGGACGATCATCGCTATTTAGGGCAACGACACGTTGGTAGGCATCGATGGCCGTGGGGCGATCGCCATTTTGTTCTGCGTTCCAGGCGAGGTGATACCAGGCCCGGTCGTTGTTAGGTTCGAGGCGAGTGACATTGGCAAAGGCATCCTGGGCTTCGGTGTAATTGCGGAGATTTTCCTGGGCCATGCCGAGGCTATACCAGGCGGGAGCGCGGTCTGGCTCCAGTTCTACTACCCGGACATAGGCATTTTTGGCGTCCCGGTACCGTTGCAGTTTGCTATAGCTGTTGCCCTGCTGGTACCAAATATCGGCGTTCCGGTCGTCAAGTTTGAGGGCCTGCTGGTAGGCGGCGATCGCCGCATTATATTCGGCGCGATTATGGTGGATCCAGCCCTTCTCAAACCAGGCCCAGACCTGCTGGGAATCCAACCTGAGAAACGCATCAAGACTACTAAGGGCGGCATCGGTTTCTTCGCGACGGAGATGAAGTCGCGCCTTTGTCTCCCAAACCACCGCTTGCCGGGCATCTTCTTGAATAGCGCGGTCGAGAAAGGTTAGGGCTTGGTCGTCCTGTTGGCGATCGCTGGCGATTTTACCTTTGCTCCACCAAGCTTCCCAACGGCGGGGATTGACCTCCAATAGCTGATCATAGGCCCCTAAAGCCGCGTCAAATCGTTCGAGGGCTTGGAGGACTTGGGCCTTTCCCAAAAGCGCTCCTTCATGGTCTGGGACGGTCTGTAAAATTTCTTGGTATTGGGCGAGGGCCTGCTCCAGTTGATTTTGAGATTGGGATAGTTGGGCCTGTTCGTATTGGGCCATCAGGGCTTGGCGCTCTGACCACCACCGCCACCCCGCATGAACACCTAGACCAGTGCCCACCAACGCCGCTAAGCCAACACCGAGGAGTGCGGCCTTGATCGCCTGGTGATTAACGCTCAAACGCTGGTATTGCTGGGAAACGACCGTTGAGAGGTAATTGAGGGGGGCGATCGCCGTTTGTTTAATGTGTTGAATGCTGCCCGTTACGGGTGACAAAACACGAGTGCTCGTTTGCGGTGACTGTGTCCCCTGGGCCGCCAATGGCAGCAAGGCTTGTTGGGCTTCTGTGGCTGTCCCAAAGCGATCGCGCCAATTATGGTGCACCATCTTAGAGAGAAAATGCCTGACTTCTGCTGAAATTTCCACTTGATCCTGCCATTGCACTTCCCCGGTTTGGGCATCGAGGGGAATTTTGTCGGGGGCGGTACCCGTCAGGGCCGTAATCGCAATCATCCCCGCCGCATAAAGGTCGCTACAGTAACGGGGATAGCCCTGAATCTGCTCTAGGGGCATATAGCCTTGGGTGCCGATGGCGATGGTGGGCCGACCGGAAGTAGTCGCAAATTGGTGGGTGACCTGTTTAACCGCACCAAAATCAATGAGGCAGAGTTTTTGATCGGCTTGGCGGCGAATGAGGTTACTGGGGTTGAGATCCCGGTGAATTACCTGGTGCTCGTGGACAAAAACCAACAATTCCAGGATTTCTTGCACAAGGGCGATCGCCCCTGCCGGAGGACAAGGAGAAAGCTGCTGTAGTTCTTCCCAGAGACTTTGTCCTTCAATATATTCTTCAACTAAATAAAATTCTTGGCCTTCTTCAAAATAAGCCAGCAACTGAGGAATTTGCGGGTGCTGACCCAATTCATCGAGAATTTTTGCCTCGGTTTCAAACAAACGCCGGGCCGTTGCCAAGGTTTCTGCATCGGTGGTTTGGGGCTTGAGGAGCTTCACTACACAGATGGGCCGCTTTGGGCGATCGCGGTCTTCTGCCAAAAAAGTCGCCCCAAATCCTCCCTGGGCCAGAGACCGGAGAATATGATAACGTCCGCGCAGGGTGTGTCCGGGGGCCAATAGGGAAGCAGTCATCGGCAGCGGGGAAATAAAAGCAACAGATTAAAATCGCAGGGGCAAGGATTACCGGAGGACAAAATTTTCAAAAAGATCACCTTGTTCCATAGTAATCGGGACTTTCACAAATCGGGGACCGTCTCAATTTTGTAAACGATTGGGGGAGAGGTTGAAAAATAGGGTTGATCGCCGAATATCTTGGGTACTGCCGGCACTGGTGAGGGTAAAGGCGCGGAGATGGTTAAAGAAGGGTTTGGCCACATAATCGACCACCCGCAGGATCGGCACTTGGGTTTTGAACAGTTGGGAACCTTGACGCCAATCGGCAAAAAGATAGCCGCTGTTTTCGGGAGGCAGTTGGGCAATGCTGGTCTGGAAATCTTTGTTTTTCAGGAGCGATCGCCCGGTATTAGCTTGGATCGCCCGGCTGAGGGTTTTTACAGAAGTGGCAAAGAGTTCGTACTCGTCAACGCTGAGGTGCGCCCCCCGGACATCGGCATTGAGTTGTACCAGCTCATCTTGGTCTTGGGTATCGATGGCTGTCCAGGCAGTGACGCGGCGATCGCCCAAGGGTAAACGCCCCACACTTAAGCCTTTTTCCTGGGCCAAGCTATCAAAATGTTCAATGACGGGATCGAGGTTGACCTCCGGTTGTCGTTCCGCCACAAAGAGCCATTCCACATCATTGCGTTCGGCATCGGGGACGAGGGCCAGGGCATATTCCCCAGAAATCCACGCAAAAATATCTTCGGGGAGGTCAATGCCCAGGGGATCTTGAATTGCGGCGACCGCCTGTTGCAAGATCTGGGATAAGGGACTTTTCGGATTTAACCCTGTAGTCGCTTCACCCCAGAGAGCGTTTAAATCTCGCCCAGCCACGGCAAACATCGCCTCCTGGGGAATGTAGTTGAGGACATGGGTCGGTGCCGTGGTCGCCCCTGGCATCAGGCTAGGTTCCGTGTCCCCAATCAAAGCCGTTTCCGCCACTAACCCCTCTGGATGAAGACCGATGGCGATCGCCAAACGTTGTTCGAGGGTCGGTTCCTCTGGGGTCGGATCGTTGGCAATCCAAGCGCTGAGGGCGGGTAAATTCGCCACCATCACGCCAATGTGTTTCCGGTCAATGGTTTCTAGGGCTTCTGTATATTGCGGGTCATGGCTCAAATTCAAATCTGGCACCTGCACCGTATTAATCGCACTGCGTAGCACCTTTGCTTCGTTGGCAAACAGTACATAATTACCCACAATCGCACTGGCAAACCGATGGCTGTCCGCCTGGGGAATGACTAAATTGACCCCCTTATATTGATCAAACGTCAAACCCGCTTCTGGGGCGATCGCCTGTTCCGTATAAGAAAGCTGTAGAAATTCCTTGGCTAAGGCCTGATCCCGTGCTTCTACCACCAATAAATAACCCGGCTGCACCCCATTACTCGGATCGCGATCCACATCTAAAGTAGTCACCGCCAAGCTCAACTCGTCCCCCAGCCACGGTTCAATCTGCTTGCTGTAATCCAGTCCCGTCGCACTGAGTAAACTTGTTTTCACCTGTTGTAATTCCGTGAGCGTCGCCCGCCGTTTACCCCAAGGGGTTTGCACGAGGCCCAGGGCGGCTAATTTCTCTGGATTCACCACTAGCGAAAGCATCAATGGCGCTTGCCGGGGAACAAACAAGGCTGCTGCCGGATTGCGCGCTACCCCACCCTGCAACCAAGGTAAGGGACTCTGTTTAAAAATAGCGAACCAACTGCCTAGCCCCACCGAGAGCAGAAGCACCACCAGAAGACCGAGATACACAAAAAAGGAACGAGATTTCATGGGCTGCCTAGAAACGCACGGCATTCATTATCCCATTGTGCTGGGAGGATCGAAAATTCCCGACCGCGAAAAGGTTTATTTACGTTTCTTCGCCTTCCAGGTGCCGCCGTAGCGATAGTTAGGATTATTGGTTGCTAACTCGCGCCGACAATCAGGGCAAACTAACACCCACTGCTCACTCGCATCATATTGAATTCGGTAACGAACTGCCGCAATGGTTTGGCAATAATCACAGTTTTTCTCTCGAATACGCATGACTTCAGAACTGAGGCTAAAAAATTTATTCCTTGTTGCATGGCGTTAAGGCTGGGGAAAAATCAGCGTCCAATGACGTTCTGAAGATTGATAAACTTGGGCCTTGGTTAAGCCCGCTTCAGTGGCGATCGCCTCAATTTCAGGCACCGTAAACGCCGCATGGAGCGAATCCCAGAATAATTGACGTTGACGCGCATCAAAACCTGGCCCCTCGGCAGCAGCAACGATCTGGTCAATGGTGGCGGTGCTATCGGGACGAAACAAATCCCGCACGATAATGTTTCCCTGGGGTTTGAGGAGACGGCCCATTTCCTGAAAACAGGGCAACGGATCAGGTAAATGGTGAATCAGGCTATTAGAAATAATCACATCAAAGCTTTGGTCGGGCCAGGGCAAATTTTTCGCATCGGCATAAACCAACTCGATTTGTGCTGTTAAACCTGCGGCCACAACGTTTTTTTGTCCCAGGGCGAGCATCGACTGCGCTAAATCGGTGCCTTTAATCTGCCATTGGGGGCGCTGTTGCCCTAACAAAATCGGAATTTGTGCTGTCCCTGTGCCCAAATCTAAAACGAAAGCGGTTTCTTGGGGGTAAGTTGTAACCACGAGATCCGCAAAATCTTGATTCACCGCCCGAAAGTCCATCGCATCGTAGGCGATCGCCTCGGCGGGATCGTCCATCACTTCCGGTTCTAAAATTCTTGTTAGCGCCATCTTTCGTTTATTCCTGAAAAAATATCTCCGAATTGATTCTGATTGTCTAATGTTCTAAAAAATTCGCTACACTGCCGATATTGAGTGTTCGTCTGTAATGTCCTTGCTCTCGCCCTTTCGTCTGATTTCTCTCATCGGTTGCACCAGTCTTTTGAGCCTTGGCGCTTGCCAAAGGATTGACCCGGCCCTCTACGACTGTCAAAAACTTTTGGCGCAAATCCAAAGCACTGTCACGGAAGCCCAGACCCTTGTCCAGAACGAACCAACGGCAGAAGCTCCGCAAACTTTTAATTTTGAGCGTTGGCTCCAGGCGGCCGATGCCCTAAAAATGGGGGCCGAGGCGATCGCCCAACTGCGTTTACGGGATAGCCAGATGAAAACCTACCAAACGCAAATTAGCGACATTTATCAACGTCAGGCCGAAGCCACCTATGCCATGGTAAAAGCGCGCCAGGACAAAGACCTAGAAGCGGCCCAAACTGCCCAGTCCCTGAGCCAGACCGCAGGCACCGAAGAACAAACCATCGGCCAAGCCCTTAATGATTATTGCCAAGCCAAATATCAAGCTGTCACCGCTACAGAAGACCCATAAGCCAAGCAAAATTTAAAATGCTTAGGGTTTCCGGGAGGGTTTAGGTTTGCGGGCGATCGCCTGACCTGCCCCATCCTGGGGACAACCGAGGGGCCGAATCACCTGGTTTTTCCTGGCTGCTTCCTTAGCCTTTAGTTCCGTGTAATCTAGCCAATGGATGCAGTCTACCGGACAGGTATCAATCGCCTCTTGGACAACTTCCTCAGCATCTCCATCCTGGCGATAGGCCCGGGCCCGACCATGTTCTTCTTCGATATAAAAAGTGTTGGGAGCCGTGTGGGCGCAATGTTTGCAGCCGATACAGGTGGTTTCATCCACATACACCCCTTTTTGGCGCAGCAGGCCACCTAGTTCCGGTTCAAACCCAGACCGTTCCGTGTCATTTCTTAAAAAGCCCCCCAACTCCGGCTCAAAACCAGACCGCTGGGGGGAATTTTCAAAAGTCATACATTAGCTCCAGCGCTGGACGACGAGGCGAATCGAGCCATCTTCGTTTTTCTGCTGTTCACTGACTTGAAAGCCTTGTTTGTTGGTTTCGTTGAGGATCGTGTGGTAGGCATAGCCCTGGGTGAGACGTTGGAGGAAGCCATCAACGGTTAGGGGTTGCTGCCAATATTGCAAATCCGCGACGAGTTCATATTCATGGCCATTCCAGCTAAAGCCGATGTCGTAGTCATTGTTCTGTTGGATGACAACTTCAGCGGTGCGGCGATCGCCTTTATAACCCCGCACAGCACTGGGGCCTTCTTTCCACTCAATGTCCATGTCCTTGAGGGCAGACTTGAGGGAAGTCAAATTACGGATTTTGGTTTTGATATTGCTGAAATGAGACATAGGATTTAACGGGGCTATTTATAGAGGTTTGCAGAAAAAATCACCAATTGCTTTGGACGGGGTTCGTCGTCGTTGCAGTTTGGCTTACCGGTTGGGCAAAATATTCCGAGGTTTGTTCTTGGGAGAGAACAACGCCCAGTTGCTCTTCGATCGCAGCGGTCACTTCTTGGCATGAAGACCCGACAATGCCTGTGACCTTTTCTTGGACACGGCCATCAGGGTAAATGATGAATTCTAATGTCTCCATGTTCATGGGTGCGCTTCCTCATTGGCATGGTGGGAAAGTTGACCGATTTGGCGGGGGACAATATACAGAATTTTGCCCTTAACTTTCCAGCACATTTGTGTTTACAGCAGTTTAACAAATCTCGACAATGGGAGGGTAGCTTGCCGCCGCAAATCGTAAGATTCCTTTCATTTTCAGGTGGCTAAATAGATGATTTTCAATGGTGGTTAGGCGATCGCCCCAATGGTTGACTCCCTTGCCTAGCGCAATGGCCACCAAGCCACCTTATCGCGGGTCGCACTATAGACTTCCTTGAGGCCTTCTGGATTCAACACATGGATCAGATCCCCTTGTCCCTCAGCGGATTTTTCTGTCTTAATCAGTTCCACCTTCGTCATCCCCTTCAACACCTGTTCCACAGTGCGGTGGTTGAGTTGGCAGGCATGGGCAATGATATCTACGGGGAGATCAAAGCTAAAAACGCCATCACGCTGGGGTTGATTGGCCAGCGATCGCTCTTGGTAAATCAAAGCCCGCAGCAGGGAAGCGACGGCCTGGGGTGGGTAGGTACTACAGTTCAGCAGATGGTACTGGAATTTTTCTCGCAACTCGAAACTCAAGTTATAGCGATCGCGAAAATCAGCACTCTGGTCATAGATCCGTTGTACCGTTGCTACCGGAATTTTCAGCACATCGGTAGTTTTGTAGGCTTCCACCAAACTGGGAAAACTCCGACTCACCTGCCCAAACCCAACGGGAAGATTGCGCATCCCAAAACAACTGCCCATGTAGGTAATCGCTAAGATGCGGTCGAGGGGCGTACTCCGCACAATCACTGGCCCCCCCGCCAGTAACACGTAGAGAAATTCCAAATTGTGGTTCGGGCGAAAAGCTGTATAGATCGGCCGACTGGAATAGAGTTTCTCGGTGATCAGTTCCGCTGGATCAAGCCAATTTTGCAGTGCATCTGGATCCATTCCCCGAAAGAAAAAATTGTTTTCGGTCAACTCAGTGATGATTTCTGGCACTTTGGGAGCTTGGACAGGCTTGGCCATGGGGTTTTGTTGGATCTTGGTTCGGTCTTGGGACGGGTCTTTGGTCATTTTAACGGAGGATTGTCGCCCAATGTCTTCCAAACCAAGACATGAATTCTAAATGAATTGAAATACATCTTAAATTTTATTTGAAATTATTTTTCGTTGGGATATACTTCAAGGTTACTTAATCTTTTTTTCTTAGTGCCCCTGTCCTATGGCAAAACAACCTCCCTGGTGGCCGCGAATTTTGCAACGTCAGTGGCGATCGCCCCGAACTTGGAACGCGATTCTGCCCTTTAATGTCATAAAAACGACTAAATTCTTTTCAACGGCGCCCATGCTAGGCGTTCTATGTGCTGGAGGATTTTCGATGGCAATGTTTGCGCAGTTGCCTTCTTTGGGGGAGGCGGCTTTCTTCGGTTTGGGTTGGCAAGGTTGGTTGACCCTCGGTCTGACCCTGGTGGCCTTTCTTTTAAATGCCCTGACGCCTCTCCCTGCCGAGGTGATTTTTCTTGGTGCCTTGGGAGCCTTGCTGCTGACGGGGGTGCTTGATACGAGTACTACCCTCGCCGGGTTTAGTAACGAAGGTTTGGCGACCATTGCGGTGCTTTATCTCGTGGTGACTGGCTTGCAACAAACCGGCTCTCTCAGTTGGATTTCCCAGCGGGTTTTAGGACTGCCGAAAGGAGAGTCTGCGGCCTTGATGCGGTTGATGGTGCCCGTGATGGGCCTGAGTGCTTTTCTAAACAACACCCCTGTGGTGGCGATGTTTATCCCGGTAGTGAACGAGTGGTGCCGCAAGCTGCGCATTAGCCCCTCAAAATTAATGTTGCCCCTAAGCTATTCCGCTTCCTTTGGGGGCGTCTGTACTTTAATTGGTACCAGTACAAACCTGGTGGTCAATGGCCTCTTGATTGCGGAAACAGACCATGCCGGTCTCGGCCTCTTTGATATTGCCTTGGTGGGATTACCCTGTGCGATCGCCGGTGTGACCTTTCTAATGCTGAGTCACAGTTGGCTACTACCAGAGCGCAAACCAGCCATTAGTGACCAAGACGATCTGCGGCAATACACCGTGGAAATGGTTGTCCACGAAAACAGTCCCCTCATTGGCAAAAGTATTGAAGAAGCTGGGCTACGAAATTTGCCAAACCTGTACCTGATTGAAGTGGTGCGGGATTCCTTGGTGTTGCCAGCAGTCAGCCCGCGCGAAGTTTTGCAGGAAAAGGATCAGTTAGTTTTTGTCGGGGCAGTGGATTCGATCCTCGACCTCAATCGACTCCGGGGGTTACAGCCAGCCACGGATCAAGTTTTTAAATTAGATACTCCCCGCTCTGAACGTTGCCTAATTGAGGCGGTTGTTTCCAATACCTGTCCGCTAATCCGACAAACGATCCGGGAAGGAAAGTTTCGCAGTCGCTATAATGCCGTCGTTTTAGCCGTGGCCCGGAATGGGGAACGTCTCAAGGGAAAAATCGGGGAAATGCGCCTGTTGGCAGGGGATACCTTATTACTCGAAACCCATCCCACCTTTTTGGAGCAGCAACGGGGTTCCCGGGACTTCTATTTAGTCAGTGAAATTCCTGATTCGGAGCCGATGCGCCATGACCGTGCTCCCCTCGCCCTGGGAATTCTGCTGGTGATGGTGGTTTGTGTGGTGTTCGGTTGGCTCTCGATGTTAAAGGCGGCAACCCTAGCGGCGATCGCCATGATTGTTTTCGGTTGCTGTTCCCCCAGTCGTTCCCTCAAAAGTATTGAATGGTCTGTGTTGCTCGTCATTGGGGCCGCCTTTGGTTTGGGGAAAGCCTTAGAAACGACCGGGGCTGCTGGGGCGATCGCCGCCAATCTTCTGCAACTGGCCGGAGACAATCCCTGGCCCACCCTGGTTGTTGTCTACGGAATTACAACCCTCCTCACAGAATTAATTACCAACAATGCCGCAGCGGCGTTAATGTTCCCCATTTCAGTATCTTTAGCCAATACCCTCGGTGTGGATGTGATGCCTTTTGTGATTGCGATCATGATCGGCGCTTCGGCGAGTTTTTCGACTCCCATCGGCTACCAAACTAATTTGATGGTCTACGGGCCAGGGGGCTACAAATTCACCGATTATTTTCGGGTCGGGATTCCGTTAAATCTCCTGTTTTGGGCCGTGTCCTGTGTTCTGATTCCCTTCGCCTTTCCCTTTTACCCCTAAAAGAATCTTGACTTATTCCTAAATAAGAATTATTCTGGCTTATTAAGAAAGGTTGAGACCTTTCCTAAAATTTTCTGTTATCACACTATCCAAGAGGTCCACATGGCTAGAGTACCTGACGTTGTCTTCAAAACCCGCGTCCGCGATGAATCCGTAGAAGGCCCCAACCCCTACCGTTGGGAAGACAAAACCACCGCTGACATTTTCGGTGGCAAGAAAGTTGTTCTTTTCTCCCTGCCTGGTGCTTTCACGCCCACCTGTTCCTCCAACCACTTACCCCGTTACGAAGAGCTTTATAGCGAATTCCAGGCCCAGGGCGTTGATGAAATCATCTGTCTGTCTGTAAACGATGCTTTCGTAATGTTCAAGTGGGGTAAGGAAATCGGTGCTGACAAAGTCTTCCTCCTTCCCGATGGTAACGGTGAATTTACCCGCAAAATGGGGATGCTCGTTGAGAAGTCTAACCTCGGTTTTGGGATGCGTTCTTGGCGCTACTCCATGCTCGTCGAAGATGGCGAAATCAAGAAAATGTTTGTAGAGCCTGACTTCTCTGATAACTGCCCCACCGATCCTTTTGAAGTATCTGATGCAGATACCATGCTGGCTTACATCAAGGGCGAATCTGCTCCTGGTGTTTCTGAACCCCGCAAAGAATTTGTTGGCTAAGTTTCTATCACTGACGCTCACCAAATAATTTTTTTAGACTAAGGCAAGGGGGGCGGCGATCGCCTTCTTTGCTTTTTTTATTTCTCGTACCACCGCCAAACCATTGGGGGACCCTGCCATGAAGCTTTCTAGTAAAAACCTCGAAACCCGTTTAGATACCGTCTATGATGCCATTATTGTGGGGGGCGGGATGGGAGGACTATCCGCTGCAATCTACCTTGCCCGCTACGGTCTTAAGTGCCTCATCGTTGAAAAAGGCAGGGGCCGCTCCTTCTGGATGCAAGATCTCCGCAACTACGTTGGCTTAGATCCTGAAACCCCCGGACGAGATATTATTCTCCAGAGCACTAAGCAGGCCATTGATTGGGGCGCCGATCACCTGCGGGGTTACGTCGAAGAAGTCACCGATGAAGGTGAAACCCTCGCTGTCAAAGTAAAAGTTGGCAAAAAAAATAGTACTTATCCTGTTTTTCGCAGTAAATATGTAGTCGCCGCCTCTGGCATCATCGACAATCTCCCCGAAACCGATGATATGCAAAACGTCTATGACTATGCTGGCTATACTCTTCATGTCTGTATGATCTGCGATGGCTTCGATATGTGGGATCAAAAGGCGGTCGTCATTGCGGGCACCGAAGGACAGATCAACGCGGCTTTTGTCTTAAATTGGTTCACCCCCTACATCTCCGTGCTGACCCATGGCCTCGTGGAAGTGAGCGATGAAATGAAAGAAAAGCTCGCTGAACACGGCTATCCCCTCTACGAACAAAAAATTGTGAAGTTCCACGGCGAAAAGCACAAGATGAGCGGCGTTGAACTAGAGGATGGCACCATTGTCGAAGCCACTACGGGTTTGGTAAATATGGGTTCGACCTACTACAACGAATACTTGAAAGGGATTGATGGTTTGGAGTGGGATGGCGAAAATCTCGTGACCAATGATATGTGTCAAACAAGCCATGAACGAATCTTTGCCCTTGGTGATCTCAAAAAAGGTCTTAACCAAGTATCTGTGGCGGTGGCAGATGGCACTTTGGCGGCAACGCAGATTTGGCGCAATACTCGTCGAGCGGCTCCCCCCCGCAAATGGGAAGAGAATATTGTCTAGGCTTAAAGTAAGCACGTTTCGGCTGTTTGGCCACTTAATGTCGCAGAATTGAGATTCCCTCCATAATGAAAATTTTTTGATAACCCAGGGCGATCGCCTTGGGTTTTTTGGCTTTGATAATAGAAGCAATGATCTCTGCGAGGGTCCCCATGGCGTTTTCTTTTCATATTCAGTCCGATAGTGAAATTCCCGCGTCCCAACAGCTTCTGGATCAATTACAATTTGCGATCGCCTCCCATCAGTTTGCTAGCGATCAACGGCTGCCAAGTCTGCGACAATTGGAGATGATTACCGGACTTCACCGCAACACCATCAGTAAGATCTACCGAGAACTCGAAGCCCTCGGCCTCGTAAAGTTAGTCCCAGGCTCAGGGGTTTACGTCCAAGATCAGCGCCAGTCCCCAGCGACACCACCCCAGGCCATCAAGGAACCGTCACCTCAACTCCAGACCATTTTTGATGACGCGATTCACCAACTGTTAGAGGCGGGGTATAGTTTGCCCCAAATTCGACAACTGTTCATTAAGGCGATTGATTGGCGTTTTGCCTGTGCTGCCCAGGTGATTATCACTGTCCCTCAACGGGAATTGGGGGCTGGCCAGTGGATTTTGCAAGAAATTAGTCAGGCGATCACCATTCCCCTCCAACTAGTTCCCCTAGAAGCACTGGCTGAACGCTTAGAACGGATCACTGCAGCAACCCTTGTCACTACTCCCTATTTTGTCCAAGCCGTGGCGGCGATCGCCCCTCCGAATATCCAAATTATTCCGGTCACACTCCATGACTACGGCCCCGAACTCGCCCAAATCAAGGCATTACCCCCGAACCATCATCTTGGTTTAGTGAGCTTTAGTCCCGGGATACTTCATGCAGCCTCTACAATTATCCAAAGCCTTAAAGGTAGTGATATTAATTTGATTGTGAGCACTCCTGAGGATTCACCACGGTTGTGCTACTTAATTCAGCGTAGCGAGACCATTTTATGTGACAGTCTTAGCTATAAAATTATCAAAAAGCAATTAGAAAAACTTTATCCCAGATTGATTCATCAACCCCAGATTATTCTCTGTAAAAACTATATTAGTAAAACTTCCCTAAGGTTACTCAAACAGACCTTTGAAACGGATTGAATTTGGAAGGAATATTTTATAGAAAAATACAATCGAGTTAATCCCTTAAAACTCAACGAGCAGCGCACTTTCTATCGTTACTTATTACATTTAAAATATGTAAGCCTTAATGGAACAAAAATCCTGACTTCATGCCTGAATAATCCAATTAGAAGTCATACACGCTAGATCACAAATGTTTTTTGTACTTTTTATAAATTTCAAAAGCCGGTATAGGATTTTTGAAGTCCGGAGGGAGCTTGTACTCATAGGGACTGAATTTGCTCTGAGTAAATTTAATCTTTTTGTAAATCCTCTGCCAATCCTTTAGATATTTGAGTAGATCCTCAAATTCTTTTGCTTCCTTTTGATATCTATTTTTTAAGCCAATATACTGCAATATTCGAGCATAAGAGGCAATATTTCGATGCTCTTTTGGAACGCTTAAAAGACCATTGAGCTTTTTAAAAACCTCAATATTTTCCTGGACAACGAACTCAATCTGCTGAATAGATTGAACTTCAGATTTTTTGAATGTTCTCGCTAAATCATAAATTGTACGCAGGATACCATATAATTCAGTGGTATCACTGATTGTCCTAAATGTTCTTAAAAGATCAAAACCGAGAGGGTACTGAGAAACGGTATCGATTGCATCTAGATAGTCTGTTAAAACAAGACGTCCATGGTCAGTCTTAATTTTGCCTGTGAGAGGTCGGATTTTACCATCAATTACCTTTAAGGCTTTTTCGTTATCTTCTTTATTTAGGGTCTCTGTAATAAATCGATAGATTGTTTTTTGCATGGGGCTGCGAAAACGAACCTCAGTATCAGAAATTAAAAGATAACTCTCTGTCGCATCAAAACATACTTCTAAGAGTTCAATGATTTTTGCAAGACCTTCATAGTTACCAAGGTTACGGTCAACTGATAATTTGATCTGAGTATATTGAATGAACTCTTCATTATTAAATTTATCTAAATCTATACGATAGAGATGCCAGGCTTTCGATCTGATCTCCCTAAGATCTCGGTGATAAGCACGAAGAATATTATCTGGGATTTTTTTGGGAAATAAAAAATGGAGAATTTTTTTCCAGAAGACTCTAATCTTTTGTTTCAAAGGACTAATATACATATTAAAAGCATATTTCTAAGTATAGAGAAGCATCAAAGACTTCTTGTCGGTAGAACAAGTTTTATTGGTCAAAAAATGCTGAATATATTAGATAATACTTATTTTTGAAATAAATTCTTCTCACTGAGAACAGTTTTAGCTTTTTGCCATAAGGTTTCGAGCTCAGCGAGGGAGTAATCTGTCAGGGACTTATCTGCAAACTTTTCCATCAGAGAAATGCGTTGCACCATGCGGTCGTTGGTGCCGTGAAGCGCCGCATTGGGATCGAGGTCATACCACCGGGCTAAATTGACAATGGTGAATAGCAGATCTCCGAGTTCAGCCTGTTGATGGGCTTTGTCCTCGGTTTGAAGCGCCTCGTGAAATTCTTGGAGTTCCTCCTCAAATTTTGCCCACACTTCTTCGATGTTTTCCCATTCAAAGCCGGCCGCTGATGCTTTTTCTGACATTTTCAGGCTCGCCAGCAATGGAGGGAGGGTGCTGTTATAGCGGTCTAATTTCCGACTGAGCTGGGGCAAGTTCTGTGGAGATTCACCTTTTTCTTTGGCCTTAATGGTCTCCCAATTTTGACGAACTTCAGCGACGGTGCTGGCATTGGTTTCGCCAAATACATGGGGGTGACGTCGAATCAATTTTTCGCTAATGCCTTCGGCGACTTCCTGGAGGCTGAAGTGACCGTATTCTTGAGCAATTTGGGCTTGCAATACCACCTGAAGCAGTAAGTCCCCTAATTCTTCGGCGATCGCCTGTTGGTCATCCTGACGGAGGGCATGGACAACTTCATAGGCTTCTTCGATCACATAGGGAATTAACGTTTGGGGGGTCTGTTCTAAATCCCAGGGACAACCGCCATCGGGCGATCGCAATTGGGCGACAACCTCAATTAAATGTTGTAGAGCCGTGAGGATTGCGTCGGTCGTTTGTTTCGGTGCCATAGCTTTTTAAGGGGGAATTTTGGGGTCAGAGTGAGGGCGCGAAAACACCCCCAAAAGAAAAAAGCAGTGTTGCCACTGCCTTAGGTTAACGGTAATTGGGTTTTAACTACTGGCGGAAGAACGGCGACGGCGACGGCGGCGGCCATTGGTCTTTTCTTCAGCGTCTTTTTCTGCTGCTTCCGGTTCCGCCTGGGGTGAAACTTTTGTTTCTACGGGTTGAGCAGTTTGGGGAGCTGTGTCGTCTGCTTCGGGGGCGGCCTCTCCAGTTTCAGGGGTCTCAATCTTGAGTTGTTGCGGCTCTAAATTTTCGACTGGTGTTACTTTTTCCGAAGTGGCATCGGTTTCTTTGGCGCTTCCCGGTCGCACAATTTCGATAATCGTTGAGCGGGGGTCTTTTTTCCCAGCAGCGTCTAAACGCACCAGGGGTGATACCCCAATCAGGGCATAGACATTTTTTTCCTGCTCCGTCATTTCCACCTGGACGGTTTCTTTGGGCTCGTCACGGCGGTAACGACTCCGTTCGCGACGGTCATAGCGGGAAGACGTATTGCTGTTGTCTTGGGACGAAGACGTTTTTGTTTCTTTTTTTTCTTTTGTTGGCGTCTCAGCAGAGGGGCGATCGCCACCATTATCTTGGGTCTCTTTTTCGTCCCGGAGCACCGGCTTACTCGAAACCTCCGGCGATCGCCGGCGACGACGACGATTATTATTATTGCTGCTTTGTTCCTGATAATCGGGATGATGCACCAGATTTAACGGCTCTGCCGCAGGTGTATTCCCTGCATTAATCAGCTTGCTCCGAGCAACCCGTGATGTAATCCGTCGTCCGTGGCTGGTGGTGCCGCGCCGTCCCCCAGACAGTACAGGCCGACTTTCTCCCGGTGTCCGCGCCCCGCCCTGGAGCGAGAGAGAAGACAGAATATTGAGCTGGAGTGGTACAGGTTCCTCTTCACCGGGTAAATGTACCAAGTGACCGAGGCCATTACAGTGGGCGCAGGGCTTACCGAACAGTTCATAAATATTTTGACCCTGCCGTTTGCGAGTCAGTTCTACCAAACCCAATTCAGACAACTGGGCGATCTGGGGCCGGGCCTTATCTGCCTTGAGAATACTTGTAAAATGCTCCAGCAACTTCAACTGATCATGGCGAGAATCCATGTCGATGAAATCCACCACGATTACCCCACCAATGTTGCGTAACCGCAGTTGCCGCGCAATTTCTGTGGCCGCCTCATAGTTCGTCCAGAGCACCGTTTCCCGTGCGGTGGCGGATTTAGTAAAAGAACCAGAGTTTACATCAATAACAGTTAAAGCTTCGGTGGGTTCAATGATGATGTAACCCCCAGAAGGCAACTCAACCCTGGGCTTGAGGGCTTCACGAATGGCCGCATTCACCCGGAAATAGTCCAGAATCGATTGCTTTTCGCGGTGATGATCAATTAACAAACCGTCGGGCGCTTTCCCCCCTTCCCAGTTCATGAGCTGGCTTTTCACCCGTTTCATGCCGCTGGCAGAATCCACCACGATGCGGTTCACTTCATCGCTGTACATGTCCCGCAGCACCCGCTGAATAAAGTCGTCATCGCGGTTGATCAGGGTCGGAGGACGGCCGTAGTTTGCCTGCTGCTGGATCGCTTCCCACTGTTTTTGGAGCAGTTCTAAATCTTCGATGATCGCTTCTTCGTCGGTACCTTCAGCCTCAGTCCGCACCAAAAGTCCCATGCCGGGGGGTTTCATCAGCACGGCGAGGGCCCGCAGACGGTTACGTTCGCTATCACTACTAATGCGGCGGGAAAGGTTAACTCCTTTGCTGTAGGGCATCAGGACGACGTAGCGACCGGGGAGGGTAATATTGCCTGTGAGCCGTGGCCCTTTGTTCCCCGTGGGTTCTTTCATCACCTGAACCAGGGCTTTTTGTTGGGGTTCGAGGAGTTCGGTGATTGAGCTGGAATTTTTTCTGAGTCGAATGGGGCCGAGATCGCTGACGTGGATGAAACCGTTTTTTTCGGTGTCACCGATGTTGACAAAGGCCGCGTCAATGCCAGGAATGACGTTTTCGACGATACCGAGATAGATGTCACCGACCTGTTGGGCACCGGTGGATACGACAATTTCTTGGATTTGGTCTTCCCAAAAAACGGCAGCAATCTGATGCTGCTCTGCAATAATAATTTGCTTAGGCATTCAAATTCCTCGATTTTTTTCGCTTAATGCTGAAAAAACTGTTCTATGCAAGTTCTGTTGTCTGAAATAAATGCTTTGAAACTAGGCTGGATATTTCTTGTTTCGTGCAGACTTCACCGCAGACATGAGTCTATGTATGGCTGGGTGAGATGAAATGGTAGGCGATCGCCGGATCTTGTGTCGTTGAGGAAAAGGTTAGGATTACCGCAACAACAAACAAAGACCGGAGCAAATTCTTTCTTCACACGCTGTGTAAAGGGAGAAGACGGTTACGGCTAAATACAGGAAGGTTTAGCGGCATATTTGCAATCGCCTCAGATCCCATTCTAAAGCCAAGTGTTCACTTTGGATCACTTTCATGGGGTCTTGGTGGGCATTTTTCGGAGGCTGTGGAGGGTGTGCTGTAGGGTGTGGGCGACGTGATCGATATCGGTAGCGGTGGTGAAACGGCCTAAACCAAAGCGCAGGGAGGCGCGACAAAGGGCTGGCGATCGCCCCAGGGCCGTGAGGACATGGGAGGGTTTACCGGAACTACAGGCGGAACCAGCGGAAAGGGCGACGGTATTGCGCAGTGCCAAAAGGAGGGCGGTGCCGTCAATATTTTCGATACTGATGTTGAGGTTATGGGGGAGCCGTTGGTCGAGGTCGCCGTTGAGATAAATGCCTTCTAGGGGTTGGAGTTGCTGCCAGAGGCGATCGCGTAATAGTTTAAGCCTGGTATTTTCTTCGTCCATCTGGGCCAGACCGATTGTGATGGCCTTACCAAAGCCAACAATTTGCGGCGTGTAGAGAGTGCCCGATCGCCGTCCCCGTTCTTGGCCACCGCCGTGGAGTTGGGGCGCAAGATTGACACGGGGATTTTTTCGGCGCACATACAACGCACCGATTCCCTTGGGGCCATAGACTTTGTGGGCTGTCAGGGACAGCAGGTCAATGTTTTGGGTTTGGACATTTAGGGGGATTTTGGCGATCGCCTGGGCCGCATCACAGTGAAATAAAATTCCCCGGTTATGACAAAGGTCGCCAATCTCGGCGACAGGTTGGAGTACGCCAATCTCGTTATTGGCCGCCATTACCGAGACCAGCACCGTATCTTGACGGAGTGCTTTTTCCAACAAGGATAAATCCAATAAGCCATTGGCTTGCACGGGCAGATAAGTTACCTCAAACCCCAAAGTTTCTAAATAGGCACAGGGGTCAAGCACCGCTCGATGTTCCGTTTGCACCGTAACAATATGCCTGCCCTTGTCAAAATAAGCCTCAGCTACCCCTTTAATCGCTAGATTATTTGCCTCCGTTGCCCCGCTAGTAAACACAATTTCCTCTGGCTCTGCCCCAATGCTGCTGGCGATTATTTCTCTGGATTGTTCTACCGCTGCCGCTGCTTCCCACCCATAAACATGGCCAGCACTCGCAGGATTGCCAAACTGCTCCGTAAAGTAGGGCAACATCGCTTCTAGTACCTGCGGATCAACGGGAGTTGTCGCATGGTTATCGAGATAAATGGGGCGCTTCATCACATAACAACGACAGGTTTAGATCTAGGGTGAGTCTCCATTAAATGTCGCACCTGTTCGGCATGGTAGGAACTGCGGGTGAGGGGGCTAGATACTACTTGCAAAAAGCCGAGGGATTCACCATATTCGCGCCAAGCGTCAAATTGTGCTGGGGTAATAAAATCTTGCACCCCTAAATGCTTTTGGGTGGGCTGGAGGTATTGACCAATGGTGAGAATGTCACAGTCTACGGCTCGCAGATCACGCATTACTTCACGCACTTCGGCATCGGTTTCTCCAAGGCCAACCATAATCCCCGATTTGGTGTAAACCCAGGGGGTTAGCTCGCGGGTGCGCTGGAGTAACTCCAGGGAACGTTGATAATCCCCTTGGGGACGCGTTTTTTTATAAAGACGGGGGACGGTCTCGGTGTTGTGGTTCAACACTTCGGGGGCCGCATCAAGGATCGTTTTGAGGGCGTCCCAATTACCGCAGAGGTCAGGAATCAAGACTTCAATGGTGGTTTTGGGTGACAGTTCGCGGGTGCGTTCGATACATTTTACAAATTGGCTTGCGCCACCATCGGGGAGATCGTCACGGTTGACGGAAGTGATCACGACATGATTGAGATTCAGACGGCGGACGGCTTCGGCAAGATTGTCGGGTTCTGTGGGATCTAAACCCCGGGGCACTTTGTCAAAGTCAATGTCGCAGTAGGGGCAAGCACGGGTGCAGGCTGGCCCCATAATCAAAAAGGTGGCGGTGCCTGCATTGAAACATTCGCCAATGTTGGGACAGGAGGCTTCTTCGCAGACGGTGTTGAGGCTGAGGTCCCGTAAAATTTCTTTGACGCTGCCAACCCGTTGCCATTGGGGGGCCTTTACTCTGAGCCAATCTGGTTTTACCGCCACGGCGATCGCTCCTTACTTTTTGAGAATTTTGGACTTAACGGACAAGTTTTTATCGTAGCAAGGTTTACCTGTGTTAGTATAGGTTCTGTTTTTCGGGATGTAGCGCAGCTTGGTAGCGCACCTCGTTCGGGACGAGGGGGTCGTAGGTTCAAATCCTATCATCCCGATTTTTTGAAAAATCGCGACCAAAGATCTCCTGGATATTTTGCTAATTCCCAGGGGGACTAATTTTTACAGTTGAGACTGTAGCGGGTGTCGGTGCCGGTAATAGTATTGGTGCCGCTGGCTCGTTTGCAGAGTTCAGACAGTTGATAGCGGTCGAGGAGCGCACCAGAAAAATCAGCCCCGTCGATAATCGCTTCGGCAAAGTTTGTCCCCGGTGCAACGGCATCAACAAAAATGGCGTTGGTGAGGTTTGCCCCTTCCATGTTGACTTGATCCATAAAGGCTTCGGAAAGGTTGGCTTCGGTGAGATTGGCCTCCATAAATTTGCCTTCGGTGAGGATGGCTCGGCTTAGGTCACTGCCAGTAAAGTCACTCCCCCGCACATCGGCCCGGGCAAAGCTCGCTGCCTGGAGATTTTCGTGGGCAAAGTCATGGTTCGGCAGTTCGGAATAGGTGTAGTTCAGTTTACTGGCGGCGATCGCCTCTGGGGTCACCAAAATTATCACGGCGATCGCCAACAGAAAAATCATTCCCACACGTCGAACAAATTGCGCGGCTACAGAAACCATAATTTCACTAACCTCAAAAAATATTTTTCTTTTTCTAGGATACAAGCCTTCCCCAAGGGGGTTACATCCAGAACTTCCATGTAGTACCCGCTAAATTTGCATCACCGCCACAATTTCGTAGGAAATACTACAAAACTTCCACCATAAGTCATGGCAAAACTAAGCCATTCATTTTTTAACCCCGACTTCAACTTTGATTAACCTTGCCAAAATCAAAGCTTCGGGTGTGAGGACAAACACCAAACTATGACTTCTTTGAAAACTGTATCCTTAGCTGCAACCGCTTTTGTGACGATGACCGGCCAGGCGATCGCCGCAGATAATCAAGCATTGCTCGAACAAATTAATCAGTACAGTGCGAACAGTTCTACCGCTCAAGTCAATAGCATTTTCCAGCTCAGTGATGTGTCCCCTTCGGACTGGGCCTTTGATGCGCTGCGAAATTTAGTCGAAAACTACAACTGTATTGTTGGCTATCCCGATGGTACCTATCGTGGCAACCGTCCCCTCAGTCGTTATGAATTTGCTGCTGGTTTAAATGCCTGTTTACAGCAAATTGAGCGGCTGATTACCAGTGGCAGTTCTGAAGTTACGGCAGAAGATCTCGCTGCGCTACGTCGCCTCGTGAATGAATTTGAAGCAGAACTCGCAACCCTCGGTGCCCGCGTTGATGACCTCGAAGGCCGCGTTGAATTCCTCGAAGATCATCAGTTCTCAACGACGACCAAGCTAGTGGGGGAAGTTTCTTTTAATGTTTCTGATGCTTTTGGCGATGGCGTCAATGATGCCCAAACCGTTTTTCAAGACAAAGTTCGCTTAATGCTGGTCACCAGCTTTACTGGCAAAGATCGGCTCTATACACGTTTAAGTGCCGGAAATTCTGGCCCTTCATTTACAGGACAATACGATACTTTAGGGTCTCCTTCTACTCCCAGAACTGCAGAAGGACGTTTTTCCTATGATGGTGAGCGTGACAACGACGTCACAATCGATCGACTGCACTATGCCTTTCCAGTTGGTGATAGCACAACTGTCACGGCGATGGCGATTCTCGGTGCTCACCACTTCTATGCAGATACCTTCAATACAGGTCTAGAAGCTGGTGGTGGTTCAAATGGTGCCCTCTCTCGTTTCGGTGAGCGCAACCCAATTTATCGCCTGGGGATTGGTACTTCCACTACCGGGATTGGGATTAAACATGACTTTAATGATGTCTTCCAGCTTTCGGCGGGATATCTCGCAACAAATGGCAGTGATCCGAGCGAAGGAGAAGGACTATTTAACGGCACCTACTCCGCAATGGCGCAATTGGCAATCAAGCCCAGCGACAAGTTTAAATTTGGGGTGAACTATGTTCGCGGCTATGCCACTGACAGAAGTGATTTTGCCTATGGTGGTACTGGAACTGGCTGGGCTAACAATCTTAATATTAACGATCCTGAAATGATGCCTGGTCTCAATAATATTAAAAATATTGAAACTAATTCGTTTGGTGGCCAGGTTCAATGGGATGTTACCGATAAAATCAGCCTCCGGGGTTGGGTCGGCTATACCGATGCCAAGTTCGATGAAGGTGAAGCGGATATCTGGACTTGGGCTGGTATTTTGGCATTGCCTGACCTTGGTAAGCCTGGCAATATGGGGGCAATCATCGTTGGCTCAGAACCCTATGCAACTAATCTAGAGGTCAATAATGGCACACCCCAAGGCTTTACCGATGATATGCCTTTGCACATTGAAGGGCTTTATAAGTATCAGTTGAGCAAGAATATTTCCATTACCCCTGGTGTGATTTGGTTGATTAACCCAAATCAAAATGAGGATAACGAAGACATCATTATTGGCACGATTCGGACAACCTTCTCGTTCTAGAGGAGCTGGCAGCAAGTGAAGCTGTTTAACTGAAAATGCTGAAAAATAATGACCTGACCCTGGAAGCAATTCTAGGGGTTTTTTTATGAATCACCAGGGGAAGTTGTTTGCTTACCGCTTAAGAGAGACTGGAGACCCAAAATAAATAGACCTACAGCAATGAGGCCAAATACCCCGGTCGCCATGGTAAATAAGCCCATAATGAGGGTGCGTACTGTAATCCCAATTTGGATGGCAAGGCCATTCCCCGTAGGTGGTTTACTAGCAAAGCCCGCAATGACTTTATTGGTTAAAAGGTAGGCTGCAAAGGACATGGAACCAGCAACGGCAGTACCGTACCAACACCGCAAAGGACTGGGTAAGGTTTCGTCTGGTTTTAGGTCGGGGGTTTCTTCGCTCATCGTCTCGATTTGTTAAATAGTAGAAACTACAAATTACAGGCCAGGGGACATGGTTGATATTTTACGCCTTTGGGGTTTGGGCAAGGAAATTTTCTAGGAGTGCCAAGATCAAGATTTAAGCCAATATTTAGTACCGATGCCACTGGGCCAGGTGTTGCCATAGTATAAAAATTGAGAGAAATATTTCCGTGGCCGTTTACGAGGAAGGATAGATCCATGAAAGTTAAGTTCATGAGTGCAGGCAATTCGGTGAAGTTAGTTATTTTTCTGTTGCTGGCATTTGTGGCGGTGGGAGATGTCTTTTTACCGGAACCTCTCAAGGGGGCGAGTAAACAAATAAAGACAACCGTAAACAATCTTGTCCTGGGTATTTTGCCACGGGAGGGATTTCAAGATCCCCATGAGCGGACGGAAAAGGCCGTAGAAGAAATGGAACAGGAATCAGGGAGCCAACCCTAGGGATTGGGTTGAATAGCATTACTTTGGTGCAGAATTAAGCGGTTTTGGGCAGGATCGTAGGCGTAACATTCACGTCCATGAGAGGCTGTTATGATTTCACCATTTATCGCTCCCCCTAAGGCTTGCACGGTGGCGATCGCCTCTTCGAGATCATCAACTTCTAGGCAAAAACTCAAAGCCCCTGAGGTTCCGGTAAATTCTGCTTGGTGTTGGGGACTGGGTTGAAAAATGCCGATTTTCAGACCCAGAATCCGAAACTCCGCGTAACGATCTTGGCTGTAGCTTGCGGGTTCGTCATTCAGGAGGCCACGGTAAAAGTCAACCACCTCCTGCCAAGGGTCAGCGGCGATCGCCACAAAGATTTCTGAAAAATTTGCCATCACTTACTGCACAGGGACAATTTGCACGGCTAGACCCGTTTCTCGCAAGCGCATTTGCAGATCTTGGGCTTCAAATTCTGCGGCGAAGGCTCCGGCTTGCATCATCCGGCGATCGCCAACCCACGTATGAAACGCATCCGGGATAACAGCCTTTAACCGTTCTTTTTGTTCTGGGGTTTGGGCATCAACCACTACCCGGTAACGCAAGCCTAAACTCTGGGCTAGGGAAGCACTATTGGGCGGTGGCGGTGGTTGTTTGCCTGGTTCTTCGAGGCGAATGACCCCGGTATTGCTAGAACTGTAGGTGGGGATAGAGCGTTGGGGGACAGGGAGAACGTTGGGATTGCTGGGATTGCTCGGTAGACTCACGATGGGTTCAGGGGCCGCAGGAACTGTAATTGCTGCCACGAGAGTTTCGTTCGGGCGACTGGTGGTTTCTTGGTAGGGAGGCACAAAAATCTGAATTGTTTCGCTGCCAGAGACCGATTTTTCGGTGATTTTGCTACTGGTATAGGTGGTGGGCGCAGTTGCAACCCATTCCTGTCGGGGAGCGGCAGCAACCAGTTGATCACGGGGCCGTTCATTGGCGAGGTAAATGTGACCCAGGGTTTTTCCTTCATAGGTGCGTTTCGCCATGCGCCAACCCGGATTAAGGTTAATCTTCAGCATCCCCTGGGCCAGCCCTCCCGTATCTCCCACTTCGATGGGCGATCGCCCCGGATTTTCCACATCAAAAGCCTTGAGGACAACCGCTCCCCTTTCCTGAACCAGTTGGAGGCGATAGCGCCAAGCCATATCTTGCTCCCCTAGGCGCAGAGAATAGCCGTTGGAATCGGTGCTGCGGCCACAAATCCCCGTAAAGTCAAATTGCAACAGTAGCGGATCAATGACCGTGGGAGAGCCTGCCTGTTCTCGCCAACAGGCCCGGTTTTGATCAAGTTGTTCAAGGATCACAAGATTATAGGCTTCACCACCAGCAAGGGGGACGGCGATCGCCACCACATCTCCAGGAGTCAAATCCTGGGTGCCAAACAAACCGCTATTAGCTTGGGCTATGGGTGCAAAGCTAATGGGCCCTAGGGTAGCCATACTCACCCCCAACGCCGTGAGACCTGCGCGAATATTCATCTGATCCTCATCACCAAAATGAACAATGGGCCTGGGTTTTCCCCTGGGGGAAAGCTCAGAATTGCCAGCATTTTAGCACCGGACTTTTGCCTCTCCCATCCCCTATCCGGCCATCAGTCAACAAAAATTTATAGTTCCGTGTGCCGACACAGTTTAAAAGGGAGAAATTGTTTGCAGCAGTTTCCGCAACCGGAGAAGAAAAATGGTGTGCTGGATGTCTGCATTGACGGTGGGGGGAAGATTTCGTTCCGCCTGTTCCTGTTGGATTTCGGCGTATTCTTGGGCAGTGACGGGTTCTCCATCAATGGGCGATCGCCCTTCGGTAATCATTTCTGTGCGCAACACCTCCTCCGGTAAATCCTCTGGGGGCGGCAAGGCGATCGAGAGGGGCGTTGTCAGGAGCAAAACAACGGCGGTTATGGGAAAAGCAGGTCGTCTTAGCATGGTGACATTTAGGGGACAGTTGCGGGGGACTCAATGGCCTTTCTTTTCAATGTAGCGAATCTAAAACCCATACCCATGAAAAAGTGGGGTTGCCCTAGGACAGATCCCCACCATTTTTGATGCTGTAAATCAAGTTTGCTGCGATAAACAGCCCAAAATACTTTATTCGAAATCCTTTCTACCGGGGTTGCGGGTTGGGTCGCTAGATAGAAAACCGAAGATAAACAGAGATACAAAGAAAATGACTGTGATGTAAACAGCAATCTTAAGGGTAAGCATATTTATAGGTCTCCTGTGAACACAAAACCAACGGATGCAATTGGTTTTATGAGGATATTTTAATTAACGTAACATATCATACGTTGATATCCTCGCTTCCGTAAACGAAAGGAATCCTTAAACCGTATTCGCTAGCGCAAAAGCTATCATTCTCTGCCATGGAACGTCCCCTTTATTTCCTTAAAAATCCTTGCCTGTTGCGGTTGGTAGTCGGGATCGGTTTGGGCCTCTGGATTTGGGGGGTTGGGATGCTGGGGGCGATCGCCACGGATTTTAAAGGCAGTATCGATTTCCATGTCCATTCTGCTCCGGATATCACGGCTAGGTTATACGACGACTTAGAACTGGTTGAAAAAGCGGCCCAGGCAGGGATGCAAGCCCTCGTGCTCAAAAACCACGTCACCCCAACGGCGGATCGGGCGGTGTTGGCCCACAAAGTTGTGCCGGACATGGAAGTATATGGCGGCGTTGTGCTCAATGAAACGGTGGGCGGCTTAAATCTCCGGGCTGTGGAAACCATGGATCGCCTGGGAGAAGGGCGGGGAAAAGTCGTTTGGCTACCCACCATTGATGCGGCCCACCATCGTCAGACCCTAAACCACCGCTTTGGGGGATTGCGGGTTGCCCGTTATGGCCATCTGGTGCCAGAAATGCCGGACATTTTGCAGTACATTGCTGCCCATAATCTGGTTTTAGGTACGGGCCACATTTCCCCAGCAGAAATTCTCACCGTTGTCCCTGTGGCGAAACAATTGGGCGTTGAAAAAATCCTCGTAACCCATGCCATGGCCACCGTACCAGGATTAAACCTCGCACAAATGCAGGCGATCGCCGACCAAGGGGCTTTTTTAGAATTAACCTACGTGAATACATTGATGGGGGAAAATGCCACCGAAGCCGACCACCAAGCCTGGGAGAATGTGAGCATTGAAACAATGGCGAAGGCGATCCAAACCATCGGCGCAACCCACTTTGTCCTGAGCACCGACCTCGGACGAGCCCTTGATCCATCGCCCATTGAAGGCTACCAGCGATTTTTAGAACAGTTGGCGGCGGCGGGCATTTCTGAAGCTGACCTGTACCTGATGAGCCACACCAACCCCGAAAAACTTTTACAATAAAAGCCACTTTTAGTAAGCAACAAACGGCAAATAATGATTTGGCAAGAGTCTGGTGGCAGTTGGATTTTAATCCCAGTACAACCGGTGGGGGTGATTCATTTTTTGGGGGGTGCTTTTGTGGGCACTGCGCCGCAACTCACCTACAAATGGCTCCTAGAACAGCTTGCTGCCGAAGGGTATGCGATTATCACCACTCCTTTTGTGAATGGTTTTGATCATTTGGCGATCGCCCGGCAGGTGCTTAACCGCTTTGAAAATATCCTCGAACGACTGCAAAACTCAAACCAACTGGGCTACCGTTACCTCCCTGTCTATGGTGTGGGCCACAGCATGGGCTGCAAAATTCACCTGTTGATTGGCAGCTTATTCAATGTGCAACGGGCAGGCAATGTTTTGATGTCCTACAACAACTTTCCCGTGAAAAAATCTATTCCTTTCTTCGAGCAGTTTGACCCGGATAACACGATTAATTTTGAATTTACCCCTTCTCCTCTTGAGACCAATGAAATTATCCAAACCAGCTACCAGATCCGGCGCAATCTCCTGATTCAGTTCAACAACGACACCATTGACCAAACCCCAGATCTAACCCCCATCCTCATCGAGCGCTTTCCCAATATGGTGGCCACCCTCAACCTCACGGGGAATCACCTCACCCCCTTAGGTCAAGATCTAGACTGGCAATTTACCGAAGGCTTTTCTCCCCTCGATACCTTTGGCCAATGGTTAAAACAAGGCCTATCAAAGGATCTAAAGGGACTGAAAACAGAGATCTGCCGTTGGTTGAACCCTGCTGATTTTGCCGTCTCTAGAGCGTAAATCGAAAGAATTCTCCCCTAGGCCGAACTGCCTGAAAAATAAGTGCGTGTCCCCTTCGCATCTAGGGCCTCACCGAGGCGCATCAGAGCCTGGACATAGGCCGCAGTCCGCATCGAAATCTGTCGCGTTTGGGCAATGTGCCACACCTGGTTTGTGGCTGTAACCATACGTGTCTTCAGCTGATCACGAATGTCCGTCGCTGGCCAATAAAAGCCACTGCGATTTTGCACCCACTCAAAATAACTCACCGTGACCCCCCCAGCATTGGTGAGAATATCCGGCACCACCATAATTCCCTTTTCTTCTAGGATGACATCCGCAGCCGAGCTAATGGGGCCGTTGGCCACTTCAAAAATTAATTTGGCTTGCACTTGATGGGCATTGTCCGCCGTAATTTGATTTTCAAGGGCTGCCGGAATCAAAATATCAACATCTAAGGTCAAGAGTTGTTCATTGGTGATTGTTTGGTGTTCAACAATATTACAAACGGATTTTTCACAATAAACAGCAGCCATATTCCGACTTTCTGACTTGTACTGGCGGATGCTCGGAATATCTAAGCCCTGTTCTGCATAGATCCCCCCACGGGAATCACTAACGGCGACAACACGGTAGCCAGCGCAGGCTAGTTGTTGGGCCAGTTCTGCTCCGGCATTGCCAAACCCTTGCACCGCAACGGTGGTTTTTTCGGGGACATATTCTAGTTTTTTGCAGATGGTTTTAATCACATCAAAGGCACCACTGGCCGTCGCGGTATTGCGTCCTTGGCTTCCCCCCATGCCCAAGGGCTTGCCCGTTACGACCCCCGGCAAAATTTTCCGTTGAATAATGCTGTAATGATCCATCATCCAACCCATCACCATGGCATTGGTATAGGCATCTGGTGCCAAAATGTCCGTGTCGGGGCCAATGGCATCGGCGATCGCCTCGATGTAACCCCGGCTCAAACGTTCTAGTTCGGCTTTAGAAAGGCTTTTGGCATCAACAGTAATGCCCCCCTTGGCTCCCCCAAAGGGGAGATCTAGCAAGGCACATTTGAAGGTCATCCAAAAGGCCAGGGATTGTACTTCGTCTAAGGAAACGCTGGGATGATACCGCACGCCTCCTTTACCCGGCCCCCTAGTGTCGTCATACCGCACCCGATACCCCCGGAAGATTTTCAAAGAACCATCATCGAGGCGCACGGGAATAGAAACGCTCAGGCTCATTTTGGGATATTTCAAGCGTTCGCTGGCATCTTCAGAGATGTTGACGTGGTGGAGCGCTTTTTCGAGGCGTAGGCTAGCATCGCTCAGGAGAGAATTTACCGTCATGGTTCATGGTTTAAGCCGAATAAGGGGTATTAAATCACGGTGACTTTGGCTTGTGAGGTTGGGAACATGAATCACGGGGAAATCGTTACATCTGCTGGTGTGAAATCATTCGGGATTGGAAAAAAGGCCATCCCTAAAAATGGAACGATACACTGAAGGGTAAGGTCTTCTGTCCACGGGATTGTGGCACAGAATTTTTTATGCAGACATGATCATCGGATTTTTGGCGGTATTGTCAGCAGCGGCGGCGGCGGGAATGCGCATCGGTTTACCGTTGCTGATTATTTTGCTGCTCCACAGTGATGAATTGGTGGCAAATTTGCCTGGGATCGGTTGGTTGCCGCCCCGGGTTTTGATCGCTATTTTTACGATGTGGGCCGTATTTGAGCTGTTTGGCTCGAAGCAACTCCTGGGTCAACGCATTCTCCAGGCGATCGCCCTCTTATTTAGTCCGATTGTGGGGGCTATTTTGAGCCTGACCGTGGCCCAGGTGATCCGTTTAGAATTTGAACCGCTCTGGCTGGTGGGGGTAATGGGGGGGCTGGTCGCTTTTGTGCTGAAGCTGACTTTGACGGGGTGGTTTTTCCGGTTGCGGGGTCTGCCCCTGTGGTGGTCTTTTACGGAAGATTTTTTATGTGTGGTGCTGGTGTTGTTTGCCTTTCAATCGCCGGAGCAGGGCGGCATTATCGCGATGATTTTGCTGTGGTTAGCGGTGCGCAGTTCCACAGAATGGAAACGCTATTACGAAGAGAATCGCCAGCCCCAAGGTGATGCTTCAGGGCCAGACTAACTTGTTTGGCAAACTGACCTACTATATTGGGTGTCAAAATGCGTGACGAAGTATGATTTCCGTTGATCAAGCCCAAGCTTTAATTCTCCAGGCGATCGCCCCCCTGGGCGAGACTGAACCCAGCACCCTAGAAACGGCTCTGGGGCGGATTTTGGCGACGACGGCGACCGGAAAATTAGATATTCCCCACTGGGATAATTCCGCCATGGATGGCTATGCGATCCGGTTTGCAGACCTGGAAGAAGAGCCCGTCGAACTAGAAGTTGTTGAAACGATTCCAGCAGGTCAAGCGCCCCAAAAATCCCTAGCATCTGGTCAAGCCGCGCGCATTTTTACCGGGGCAATGTTACCAACCGGAGCGGATACGGTGGTGATGCAGGAGCATGCAGAGCAATGGGGTGATCGGGTCAAAATTTTACAAAATCCCTCTTTGCGGCAGTTCGTGCGCCAGCGGGGTGACTATTATCGCGCCGGGAAACCCCTTTTAAAACCGGGGCAACGGTTGGGCGCAGCGGATTTAGCCGTTCTTGCGGCCTGCCAATGTGTGGAATTTCCGGTCTATCGGCAACCGAGGGTCGCAATTTTTTCCACGGGAGATGAATTGCGATCGCCCCAGGAGAATTTAGAAGTCGGCCAGATTGTTGATTCGAATCGCTATGGTTTGACGGCCTTTGTCCAGGGGCAACGGGCGATTCCGAAAAATTTTGGCATTGTCCCCGATGATCTGGCCCAACTGAAAGCAACCATGGAAAAGGCGATCGCCGCCGGAGATCTCATCCTCTCGACGGGGGGCGTTTCCGTGGGCGAGTTTGATTATGTTGAAAAACTCCTCGAAGAATTAGGGGGCGAAATTTTCATCCGTAGTGTGGCCATCCGTCCCGGTAAACCCCTGACAGTGGCGAAATTTCCTGGAAATAAACTCTATTTTGGGTTGCCCGGCAATCCGGTATCGGCCCTGGTGGGTTGTTGGCGGTTCGTGCAACCTGCGTTGAAAAAGTTGTCCGGCGATGCTGGGCCTTGGGCACCAGAATTTGTCTGGGCCACCTGTGATCAGCCCCTCAAGGGCGCTGGAAAGCGGGATACTTACCTGTGGGGAACCTTGGTAGCCACGGCGACAGATTATCTTTTTCATTTGGCTGGGGGCGGCCACAGTTCTGCGAATTTAGTGAATCTTGCCCAAACCAATGCCCTCGCCATTGTCCCCCAGGGGACTGGTGAAATCCCAGCAGGCGATCGCCTCCGGGTGATGCGTCTCCAAACCTAGGAGAATTTTTGTTGAAAAGGGAAATCCCAGGCTTACTATAGGAAGATAATTCCGCAACTCAATCGGCCATCGTTGCGTCTTTAGGGTAAATAGCCGCACCCAGCGCGCATAGTCTTTTTAGCAGGTACAACAATTATGACGGTCAAGGGCTTTGGTAATCGAATGATTTATGGATTTGGGGGACTCTCCTTGGCGATCGCCGCCACGGTCAGTCAGCTTCCCCCCCAGCAGGCCGCCCAAGCCCAAAATGCCAATGCCCTCACGGTGCGTTCTGATATCCAAGAGGCGAATACCGAAACGGGGATTATCACTGCCCGGGGCAATGTACGGATCAATTATCCCGCCCGCAATCTCCAGGCTACTGCTGCCCAGGCCCAATATTTTTCAGAAGAACGTACACTAGTGCTCAGCGGCAACGTCTATGTCCTCCAGGATGGCAATAGTCTCCGGGCAGAACAAATGACTTATTCCATCGACGAAGGACGCTTTGTCGCCACCCCAGGCCGCAGCGAACAAGTAGAAGCCAGCTATCTCATTCCCGAACAGCCCCCGACAAGTCAATCCCGCACCCCTGCTCCCATTACCCTCCCCGAAGACGAATAAACCGTGACCATCGTTCTCGAAAACATCCGTAAAACCTATGGCAAACGCGTCATTGTTAACCGTGTCAATTTAAAAGTAAATCAAGGGGAAATTGTCGGCCTCCTGGGGCCAAATGGTGCTGGGAAAACCACTACCTTTTACATTACAACGGGTCTGATTAAACCCAATGAAGGGCGCGTCTGGCTCCAACGGCAGAACATTACGCCCCTAAGTCTAGATGAGCGGGCCAAACTCGGCATTGGTTATCTCACCCAGCAACCCAGCATTTTTCGGAATTTAACGGTCAAGGAAAATATTCAACTGGTTCTCGAACAGTCCCCTTTGTCCCACCGCCAACAGCAACATCGCCTCAAGGAACTGGTGAGCGAATTTCGGCTGCACCGCATTGTGAATACCCATGGTCGTCTGGTGTCAGGGGGCGAACGACGGCGTACCGAACTGGCCCGCGCCTTAGCCGTCGGCGGTCAAGGGCCGAAGTTTCTCCTACTTGATGAACCCTTTGCTGGGGTTGATCCCATTGCCGTCGCTGAAATTCAACAAATTGTGGCCCAACTGCGGGAACGGGGCATGGGAATTTTGATCACCGACCACAACGTCCGCGAAACCCTTGCGATTACTGACCGTGCTTACATCATGCGGGACGGGGAAATTCTTGCGGCGGGAACGACAGAAGAGCTTTATAGCAATCCCCTTGTGCGGCAGTATTACCTTGGGGAAAATTTTGAGCGCAATGTGAAATATTTCTAGGGCAAGGGTTGCGGGGCGATCGCCAATGGGTAAGGTTTTTACGGACTGAGACTTCATAAAACGTTAGGTAAAAGTTCCTAAGAATTCGTTAGGCTCAGATCAATAACATCATCTTTTTTTAAGAGCCTTTGAATATTGCCGTGTTCGAATTGAGTAGCGTTTTTGAGCAGTTGTGTGAATTTTCCCGGTGCCATTGTATTGCCATCTGTGGCGGTTTGGTTCCCTTTAACCTGATTTTGAGTTTTTTGACCTTGGTGTACGTGGTGCGCCAAGCTTCCCCCAGTTTGATCCAAAGAAATGCGATCGCCGTTTATGGGGGCGTAACCCTGATGGTGCTCCATGTCAGCACGTGGTTCCTGGTCGGCGTTGTAATGGTGCCCACCTTCCTCCTGCCTGCTTTTGGGGCAGTTTGTGTCGCGATTAATCTCTGGGGAACCCAAGCGCCCGCATCCCTGCGCCGTTTCCTGTTTTGGCTGTGGGGAACTGTACTGAAACGAAGCGAACGTGCCACAATATAGAGCCGTCGTATCAAATTTCACGGAGACCCATGGGCGATCAGGGCGAACACCTCAGCACAAATCAACAACCGAAACCATGGGCCGCCCTCTGGGAAAATATTCGCATTCTAGTCATTGCCCTGGCGATCGCCTTGGTGGTGCGCTGGTTTATCGCGGAACCCCGGTATATCCCCTCCGGTTCGATGCTGCCGACCCTCGATTTAGGCGATCGCATTGTTGTCGAGAAACTATCCTATCGATTCCAGCCCGTGCATCGGGGTGATGTGGTGGTTTTCCGGACGCCCCCTCAATTAGAACTCCTCGGTTACGATCCCCAACAAGCGTTTATCAAAAGAATTATTGCCACCCCCGGTGAAACTGTATCCGTTCACAATGGCACCGTGTATGTTGACCAAACGCCCTTAACGGAACCCTTCATTGCTGCGTCGCCTGACTATGAATTGCCGACCCTAACGGTGCCGCCCCACAGTTTTTTTGTCCTTGGTGATAATCGCAACAACAGCAATGATTCCCATATCTGGGGCTTTGTCCCTGCCGATAATGTTATTGGCCATGCCATTTTTAAATTTTGGCCCCTGAACCACCTCGGCAAAATTCTCTAGAACTATTTTCTCAACCTGCCCCCCCTTCTTTCGATGATTACTTACTCCATCATCATCCCGGTGTACAACGAAGAAGCGAATCTTCCGGAAATGTATCGGCGCGTTGTCCAGGTCATTGAAGAGTTAGATGGCCCCGCAGAGTTGGTTTTAATCGACGATGGCAGCCAGGATCGCTCCCTCGCCATTTTGGACGAATTGCACCAAAGGGATCCCAGGGTCCACTACTTAAGTTTGGCGAGAAATTTCGGCCATCAAATCGCGGTTACAGCTGGTTTGCAATATGCCCAAGGGGAGGCGGTCATTATCATGGATGCCGATCTCCAGGATCCCCCCGAACTGGTTCCTCAATTAATTGAAAAATGGCGGGCGGGCTACCATGTGGTTTATGCTCAACGGGTAAGTCGGGCCAAAGAAAGCCGGTTTAAGAAGCTCATGGCCTATGGCTTTTACCGAATTTTAAATCGATTCACCGATGTCACCATTCCCACGGATACGGGGGATTTTTGCTTGATGTCCCGTCAGGTGGTGGATATTCTCAACAGTATGCCCGAAAAACATCGCTACATTCGGGGTCTCCGGGCCTGGGTGGGGTTTCCGCAAACGGCGGTACGGTTCAACCGGGAGCCGCGTTTTGCCGGCGATGTCAAATACACCTTTCGTAAATCCCTGAAGCTTGCCATTGATGGGATTATTTCCCTGTCCCGTAAACCCTTAAAGATTGCCACTTATTTGGGTTTGGTGACGGCCCTAGTGGCGATCGCCATGATGATTTTGGTGTTATTTTGGCGGATCTACAATGCCCCGGCCCAGTTAATTGGCTATACCTTGATCACCATTGCCATTTTCTTTTTGGGAGCTGTGCAACTTATTTGTCTTGGCATTCTCGGTGAATACATTGGCCGCATTTACGACGAGGTGAAACAGCGCCCCCTCTACACCGTTAAAAAAGCGGCAGGCTTTGACGAAGTACTTTAAGCCAGATTTTTCTAAAGTTTGCGGGCGAGGGTCAGACCATCAGCTACAGGCAATACCGTCAAACTAATGCGTGGGTCGTTGTACAAAGCTTCATTGAAAGCGCGAATTTTTTCCGTACGTTTGTCTTGATCCGCTGGATCGGCCACGCGTCCCGACCACAACACATTATCAATGACAATGACACCGCCGACCCGCAATAGTTTGAGAGACCGCTCAAAATAATTTAGATAATTTCCTTTATCCGCGTCAATGAAGGCAAAATCAAAGGTACCCGCTTGGCCATCCGCTAGCAGAAGAAAATCTAACGTTTCGAGGGCTGGGGCAAGGCGGAGTTCAATTTTTTCGGCGACCCCTGCTTTTTCCCAATAGGTTTGGGCGATCGCCGTTGGCCTTGGGTCGCGATCGCAAGCAATGACTTTTCCATTTTTCGGCAGCGCTAAGGCGACAACAAGAGCACTGTAACCCGTAAAAACGCCGATATCTAGAGTTTTCCGCGCCCCCAGCAGTTGCACGAGCCAGGCCATCAATTGACCCTGTTCCGGGGCGATCTGCATCCGGGCCGCTGGGTGTTGGGCCGTGATTTCCCGTAATTCTTTGAGGACGGGATGCTCTTTGAGGGAAATGTGGAGGAGGTAATCATATAAAGGGGCGTCCAGGGAGAGGCTACTACGGGTCATGGCAAAGGAGTGAACGAAAAAAGTTTACAATTTGTTATAGACTGATGCTAATCCCACCCAGGAGTTTTTCCCGATGTTAAGACTTGAGCACATCCGCAAAATTTATCCCACCGGCGAAGTTCTCAAGGATATTAACTGGGAAGTGAAAACGGGTGAACGGGTTGGCCTTGTGGGGGTCAATGGTGCGGGAAAATCCACCCAGATGAAGATCATTATGGGGGAAGTGGAGCCGACGGATGGTGAAATTATTCGTCCGGCTGATCTGCGCATTGCCCATTTAACCCAAGAATTTGACGTGGTGCCGACGCGCACTGTCCGAGAAGAACTATGGACAGTCTTCACAGAAGCCAATGCTGTGCAGGATGAAATTCACCGCATTCAGCATGAAATGGCCGAGCCGGATGCCGATTTAGATGATCTGATCCACCAACTTGACCGGGCCCAACGAAAATTTGAAGCCCTTGATGGTTATCGTTTAGAGTCCCAAATTGAAAAAATTCTCCCGGAAGTGGGCTTTGAGATCGAAGATGGCGATCGCCTGGTGAGTTCCTTTAGTGGCGGCTGGCAGATGCGGATCAGTTTGGGCAAAATTCTCCTTCAGGAACCAGATATTCTCCTCCTAGACGAGCCAACTAACCATTTAGATCTAGAAACTATTGAATGGTTGGAAAATTATCTCCGGGGTTTAAAGACGCCGATGGTAATTATTTCCCATGACCGAGAATTTCTAGACCGCCTTTGTACGAAAATCGTTGAAACAGAGCGGGGAATTTCGACCACTTACCTCGGTAACTATTCCCAGTATTTGCAACAAAAAGCAGAAAATAAAGACGCCCAGCAATCTGCCTTTGAGCGCCAACAAAAAGACTTGGCCAAACAACAGGAATTCATTGAAAAATTCCGGGCGAGTGCCACCCGCAGCACCCAGGCAAAAAGTCGCGAAAAACTATTAGATAAGGTCGAACGCATCGAAGCACCCATTAGTGATGTGCGCACCCTCAAGTTCCAGTTTCCCTCAGCGCCCCGGGGTGGCCAGGAGGTGGTGACGATTCAGGATTTGACCCACACCTACGACGACAAAATTCTGTTTCTCGGTGCGAATCTGGCCATCGAACGCGGCGATCGCATTGCTTTTCTAGGGCCGAATGGCTGTGGCAAGTCCACAACTCTACGCATGATCATGGGCATGGAAAGCTACGACGAAGGCAACGTTAAAATTGGCACCCACAACATCATTCCCGGTTATTTTGAGCAGAACCAAGCTGAAGCTCTCGACCTTGAAAAAACGGTAATGGATACGATCCACGATGAAGTACCCGATTGGAAAAATGGCGAAGTCCGGACGCTCCTAGGGCAATTCCTCTTTAGTGGCGACACCGTTTTCAAAAAAGTAGGTGCCCTTAGTGGTGGTGAAAAAGCCCGGTTAGCCCTGGCAAAAATGTTGCTGCGGCCCGCAAATTTTCTAATCCTCGATGAGCCGACCAATCACCTTGATATTCCAGCGAAGGAAATGTTGGAAAACGCCCTCAAGGAATATGACGGCACCGTGGCGATTGTCTCCCACGACCGTTTCTTTATTTCCCAAGTCGCCAATAAAATTGTCGAAATTCGCGACGGAGAATTTATTGTTTACAACGGCGATTATCATTACTATCTTGAAAAAATCGAACAAGAAAAAGAAGCAGCACGACGACGTCTAAAAGCAGAGCAAGAAGCGGCGAAAAAAGCAGCAAAAAAAGCCAAGCAATTGGCCAAGAAAGCGACTAAAAAATAATAGCAAGATGTAGTTTTATGTTTTATCAACCGCCCCTCTGGTTACGGTCTGGCATTGCCATGACAATCTATGCGGCCTTTGGTGCTGCGAAACAGTGGCACAGTCAACCAAAAACATCTCCTTTAAAGTATCGGGAGGTGATCCTGACGGGGGCGAATCAAACGCCTATTTTTTGCCAATATGCGCAACCCAGTGATTCAAAAGGAACGATCGTTGCTACCTATGGCATTACCGGCAGTTTAGAAGACCAATGGTTTTTAGAAATTCTCGCCCATAAGGCTTTCCAGGCAGGCTATGGTGTTTTGTTGTTCGATTGGCGTGCCCATGGCAAAACAGCAGCCCTCTCCCCTGATTTGACTAGCGATGGTCTCCTCGAAGGCGAAGATTTTGTGCGTCTAGCGGCCCAGGGCAAACAACAACTGGGGTTAAAGCCGCCTTTTTTCTTTGCTGGTTATTCTCTGGGGGGACAATTAGCTTTATGGGGATTAAAAAAAGCCCAGGAATTGGATTTAAAGGCTTTAGGGTTGCAACCAGAAGATATTCTTGCGGGTGCTGTCATTTGCCCCAGTTTAGAATCCCACCGTTCCCTCAGTTATCTCGAAAAACATCCGTTCAAATGCTATTTTGAGCAGGCGATCGCCAAAAATCTACAGAAGCTGGCTTGGCAGTTACAAAGCTACCATCCCCACGCTTTCCAGACTGAAACCATTGAAAAGGCGACGACAATCCGAGAGTTTGATCAGTATCTCGTGATTCCCAAGCTGGGTTTCACCACAACCCAAGCTTATTACGAGGCCAGTAGCCCCCTTTATTTTCTCCAGGATTTACACAGGCCGACTTTTATTTTGTATGCAGCGGATGATCCCCTCTTTGCGCCGGATCTTGTTGAAGATCTCCGCTATGTCGATCAACGGAATACTCACCTAAATACCCAAATTACAAAGTTTGGGGGCCATGTGGGTTACATTAGCGATCGCCACTGTCAAAACCATTGGGGAGACAGTGATCCCTGGTGGGCATGGCAAAGAATTCTTTCTTGGTTTGACCAACAGTTAAGTCAGCACCACCGGACTCGTTCTGTCACGACAGCGCAACAATAGAACAATAGTCAGAAAGTCGCACAGAAATTCAAAGATCAGAAGAACGGGCTTTGAGGCGCTCGATGATGATTGGTAATGCAATGACGAGTACCTTAACGACCCAGGGGGCGTAACACAAGGCCAGAAATCCGGCGAGGATAGCCACGCATCCCGTGGCAACTTTGACAATTTCTTCCTTTGTGGTGACACTCAAACAAGTTGCACAAGCAGCAACTCCGAGACTCAAAATCGATGGGTTAATCATTATTCAATACTATTTCTGCTGCAAAAGGCGATCGCCCGAATGGCGTTGGTGCGGATTTTTACTTCCCTAGCTGTCATGGTGGGGCGGTTAGGGAGCGCACAGTCAATAAAAGTTAAGATATATGACATGATACTCCGATCTACTCATCTGTCAAGGTAGAGCAAGACGACTTTTTCTCACATTGTTAACAATTGCCCACAGCAATGGGGCTCAACATTTTCCGCTGAAGCAATCGCCAACTTACCTACAGCGGCGCGGTTAACCTGACGGATTTACAATCACTTCCTGGGGTAAATCAAATTCAATATTCGGGCCACGGTCTAAAACCTCAATGTCCCACTGGCCCCGCCGAGCTGATTCAAACACTACATAGCGGCCATCGGGGCTAATTTGGGGGTTGCGCACCCAATGACGGTAGCCCTGGGTCAAAATATCAGACTGCTTGGTCGCCCGATCGTAGAGGATAATATCCGGCTTCCCCAGGGGACTAGAAAGATAAACAAGGTAACGCCCGGTACGGCTTAGGCTAGGGCTTTCATAAATTGCATTTTTTTGATTGAGATTCGGCAATTCCACAAACTGCTTTTGGTTTAAGTCATAAAAAAGCAGTTCACTGGTGCCATGGCGATTGGAAATGAAGGCTAACCAGCGACCGTCCCCACTCAACGCAGGCTGTTCATCGTGGAAGCGGCTATTGAGGGAAACGGGGGTTAAGGGGGTGTTGCCAAAGGAGCAGCCTCCCAATCCCACCAATATCATCAACAACCAGAGAAAGCGAGGGGTTTGCCTAAGCACGTTCGTTAATGGGCAGAAAATTCGGGCAATTAGTAGTCGAAATTGACGGGGTTGTTGGGGCGATCGCCTTCTGGCATTTCTGGATTGTCGGGGGCCGGATCATCCCAATCTTGATCCTCACCAAAGGAGGCCCCATCAATGGGTTGATAGTCAACGGTGGCCACTTCCTCATCGGAGGCACCATAGTTATCGGGGCGAGGCCGACGGGGACGACGGGGGGCTGGTGGCTCATCATCGGGTCGGGGGCGGCGGGGTCGACGGGGCGCTTCATCGACGGGGCGATCGCCTTGCTCCCAGGCATCTTCTGACCAGACATCAGTGACATTACCGCTGCTGGGGCCATAGGCATCGTAGCCGCCATTGTCATAGCGATCCGGACGGGGGCGGCGGCTAGGGGGTGTGGGGCGACTGGGACGACGACTGGTGGGGCGGCCACTGGGGCGATCGCCATAATCCGTGGGAGGACGATTGGTGGGGCGGCTACTGGGTCGGGTACTCGTTCCCCGAGGGGCTTCATCTTCGTAACCCCGGCTCCGACTCGAACGGGGTTCAGGATAGCCCCGCAACCGACGTTCATAGCGTTCTTCCCCTTGGTAAGGCTCAATCTGATCCAGCTCCGCCCGATAAACCCGACTGACGGGCCGTTCATCGTCCACAATGGGCGTATTGCGGCGGGCCTGCTCTGTGGCCAAACCCCGGAGGCGAATTGATTCAATGGCGAAAAATACTGCTGAGCCAGACAAGAGAAATTGACCAAATTGCAAAATCGGGTCTAAACGCCACCCTTGGAACAGGAGAATGAAGCCGCACAATAGCCCAACCGCCGCAAAGAAAATATCGTGGTCGCGGGAAAGTTCTGGGCGTACCGACCGTAAAAAATAGAGGGATGCACCCGCTGCGGCCAGCGCAATCCCCAAGATACTGGCGGAATTTAGCCCAAAATTAACCATTGTTGATCTCCCTTGACTCTACCTTCTATAGTGACATACTCCCGACTCTGCTCTAGGAGACAGCGCGGGCTTCTTAAGTCGCCTCAAGAAATTCCTGCTTCAAAGCCTCCCCACTGGGCGTAGCTCCACAGGATTGAACGGTCTGTCCAACCGCTACACTTCGACATGCTTCGACAAGCTCAGCAACATGCTCAGTGCTAGCTAGTCCACGATTGCGAATTACTTGCCCACTGGCTACATCTCGATTGGTTGTGTAGCCACATTCTGGACATTCATGCCGACGCATGGACAAATCTTTTTTCACCGCTACCCCACACTCTGGGCATTCCTGGCTTGTACCAGCGGCTTTAACTTTTTGGAAATACACCCCACGCTTAAAGCAAACCCATTTCAATGTATCCAGGAACTGCCCCCAACCCGCATCCAGGCAATGCTTCCCCAGCATTCCTTTTGCCAGTCCTTTTAGGTTCAACTCCTCCGCAAATATCATCCCTGCTTGGTCGCAGAGATGATGGGCTAACTTACGGTGAAAATCTTTGCGTCGGTTCGCAATTCGTTCATAGAATCTGGCGACTCGTTGACAAGCTTTTTGCTGGTTCTTTGAACCTTTCTGCTTTCTGGCAACGGCACGGTTCAGCACTTTCAGCCTGTGTTGTGCCTCCACAAAGAATTGAGGTCTTGCTATCAACTCGTTGTCTGATGTAGCAACAAAATGACTTAACCCCACATCAATACCAATGGCGTGGCCTTTAATTGGGGGTTCTGGTATTTTGACGTCGCTTTGGATTACCAACTGGATATACCAGCCAGAAGCGCGTTTAACCACCCGTGCTTGCTTCGCCTCAAACCCATCAGGGATAGGACGGTGCATCACGGTCTTCACCCAGCCAAATACAGGCAACTTGATTTGATTGTCACCAATTGGGTTTTTGCCCAACTGCGGGAAGTTAAAGCTGCGAAAACGCTTCTTAAACCGTGGGAATCCGAACCCACTATTCCACAATGCATTAAACGCCTTTTCCAGCCTGCCCATCACATCCTGAAGCACTTGAGAATGCACCGCTTGCAGAAAAGAATTAGTTTTCCTTGCGGCGGTCAAATTGCGCTTTTGACTGTAATAGGTCGGCTTTTCTGAATCCATTGGGTAAATAAATTCCCGCTGAATACTGCAAGCATTAACTGGGCACTTACGGGACTGAATCCAGTCACGACGCTCCGCCAAGGCGTAGTTATAGACGCGTTTGCACGTTGCCAGCCACTCCTCCATTGTGGAAGATTGATTGGCCGTTGGATAGGCTCTGTACTCGTAAGTGAGGTTAAGCATCAGGTTATTCTATCAGGTTCTAGGGAGCTTGTTGATTTCCCTAAGATTTGTTGTTTGTCTCCGCGTTGCTATGACTTACCGCTTCTTATCCCGACGCTGTAATTTTAATTCAGCGTCGGGCTTCCTCATGATTTAGCTAACGACTTCCGTTTCCAGACTATAAGATATCTCAGATGAAAACAGAGGTGGGCAATGTTACAAAATGCCCACCTCGCAGTTTCGTGTTTTGGAAGGGAATATCTAGCGCTTAATTTTGTCCTGCTGACTGATGAAAATCAAAAATGCGGTGGCAGGAATGACCACAACTAAGGTGCCAGCCAAGAGGCTATAGAAAAAGTTTGCCAAAGAGGGAGTCATAATGAGGGTTTCCTTAATGTGTTTAATAATTATTTGTTGATAATTTTGCCATACTCTCCGCCGAATCTTGCCATTGATGTTTAGAATCTCCCTGCCGCTGCCCCGAAATGTTCAGCCCAAGGCTTGGGGATTTGGTCTTTTTGGCCTGGCGATCGCCTGCAGTTTGATCGACGTTACCGTTCGGGGTGGAGCCCTATTTAATGGCCAGGGTTTAGGCACCCTTGGGCGATTTGTGGGGGCCGCTTTTCAGCCAAATTTAACAGTAGACTTTCTCCTCCTGACCTGCCAGGCAAGCCTGACCACCTTTGCCTATGCGATCTGCGGCACCTTTTTGAGTTTGGTGGTGGGTACTATCGGCGGGCTACTCAGTGCCAGGTTACTCTGGGAGACGATATTTCCCCAAGGCAAGCGGTTAGGAAGCGGCATCCGGTTGCTTTTAGCTGTACCCCGTTCGATCCATGAGGTGGTGTGGGGTCTGATTTTGATTAATGTTTGGGGCCTAGATCCGGTGGTGGCCTTGGGGGCGATCACCATTCCCTTTGGGGCGATTGTGGCGAAAATTTTTGCTGAAATCATTGATGAGACTCCCCGGGCCGCCTTTGAAGCCTTAATTTATAGCGGTGTCCCCACGGCCCAAGCTTTTCTCTATGGGATTTTGCCCCAGGCTTTGTTTAATTTGTTGTCCTACAGTTTTTATCGCTTTGAATGTTCCCTGCGTTCGGCGGCTGTGTTGGGCATTATTGGTGCTGGGGGCCTGGGCTATGAGATTTATTTAAGCCTACAATCCCTCCGCTACGAACAGCTTTGGACGTTGTTTTATGCCCTGATTGCGTTGAATGGGATGGTGGATTGGGGGAGTCATTTTTTGCGGCAACGGCTAGATTGCACCAGTCGCTTTGACCTCAACAGCCACCGTTACAAATTGGGGGGACAGCGACGGGATTGGCTCCTCGGTACGATGCTTTTCGGTAGTGGTTTAGTGGCTTGGGGATTTGGGTATATTCAGCCCGATTGGTCGCGACTCTGGTCTGGCCGGGGCCAAGACTTTTTGGAGGAAGTTATGACTCAACTCCAGACCGTCAGTTTCGATTTCGCCCAGGGAAAACAGTTAGCGATCCTGAGTCTACAAACTCTGGAGATGTCTATTTTGGCGATCGCCTTAGCGGGGGTGGGCGGATTCTTTCTGGCCTTTTTGGCAGCGAAAAATCAGCGGCCCATTTTCTGGGGACAACGGCTCTTAAGTCATTTAGTGCTTTTGGTCTGTCGCAGTATTCCGGCTCCCATCTGGGCATTGGTAGTGGTATTCGTGATGTTTCCGGGGACTTTGCCGGGGGCGATCGCCCTGGGGATTCATAACCTGGGCATTTTAGGCAGATTAATGGGCGAAGTAATTGAAAATGTTCCCCCTGCGCCCCTCAATGCTCTCCGGAACCTAGGCAGTAGCGAAGGCAATGTTTGGCTCTACGGTACGGTGCCTTTAACGCTGCCTAATTTTATTGCCTACAGTTTTTATCGTTGGGAAGTCTGTCTGCGGGAAACGGTCATTGTCGGCCTCGTGGGGGCGGGCGGCCTCGGACGGCTTTTGATGGAACAATTGAGCAGTTTTAATTATGGTGGCGTCAGTCTGACCTTGCTTTGTTTCCTCTTGCTTACTTGGGGAGTTGATAGTTTTAGTGGATTTTTACGACAACAGCCCCGCTAAATAAACTGAGCTTTGGCGATCGCCGGGGTCTTTTGACAAGACTTTTTTTTTGAGCTTTACTTACAATGACATTTCAAGTCCATAGGCTGTTCTTGCGGTTATGTCCGATGTTGCCCCGTTAAATCTCCAGGATCTGCAAGCGGATCTCCAAACTCAACTTGAAGCAGAATATTTCCCCACAGACCCGATTCAGGTGCGTTGTCTCTTTAAGGAAGGTCTGTTGCTTGTCCTGGTGCAACATCAAGCTCCGGCCCCGGCAGAGCTCCCGCCCCTTTTCCGGCTGATCCGCGATCGCCTCCAGGGTGATCCCCGCGTCCAAGGGCATCAAACTCTCATTTATTTGCGAATCACCGGGGCCAACGAACCCTATGCTTTCCACGCCCTCACCCAGTCTGAAGTCGAGCCGGTTTCCGATGGAAAACCTCCAGAAAGTGAACCGGACTCCCCTGAACAATCTGAATTTCCGGAAGATATTGACCTCGAAGCCACGGATGATCCCTTTCCGCCCGTGGGCAATGAGTTAGAAGAAGACTCGTTTGACACCGCCGCCCCAGAAGAAGAGCCGACGGATTCCAGCGGCGATTTTGAAGGGTTTACCACTGCTGACGGGGGGCTAGAAGAGTTTACCGAATCCTCTAATCGCCCTCGCAAAAAAGGCCCCCTAATCCTCGGTGCGGGTTTGTTGTTAGTCCTTGTGGGGGTAGCGGGCTATGGTTTGAGTCGTCCCTGTGTGATTGGTGCCTGTGCGCCTCTGACCACCGCCACACAACTGGCTGATCCGGCTCGATCGCTGTTTGCTGCTGGCGAAAATCCCTCTGGCCAAGCGATTCTCCAGGCCCAAGCCAATTTAGAAGAGGCGATCGCCACCCTAGAAACCGTGCCCCGTTGGTCGCCTCGGTACGGAGAAATGCAGACCCAAATCGCCGATTACCAGTCCCTCAATGGCAGTCTTGGCAATCTAATCACAGGCTTATCCCAGGGAGCAACGGCAGCCCAAATGGCTGAAAATCCGCCCTCTTCTGTGGCCCAATGGCAAGAGATTATTGAACAGTGGCAAACGGCGATCGCCACCTTAGACGCAATTCCAGCAGAGGATTTTTATTACGATTTTGCCCAGGCAAAACGGGCCAGTTACCAACAAAATCTAGCGGCTGTGGAACAACGGGTACAACAACTCCAGGCCCAAGAATCCTCAGCCCCGGCTGCAGCCAGCAATTAACGATCGCCCCTTAAAAAGCTAAGGGGGCAAGGGTATCAATGAGCGGGGCCGCTTTGAGGGTTTTGCCAATGTGATGCTCAAGGTACTGCCGTAACAGATGTTCAACCCGGAGCCAAGCCGTTTCTAAGGAAAATACCATTTGTTCTGCTTGGGACCACCGCTGCAGCTCCGGCAGGGTGCGGTTGGGCAGCATTTGTAAAATATCTAGTTCCAAAGCCGTCAGCCGTTGATCGGGACGAATGTTTCCCTGGCCCAGCACCATAATCCCCCCCAGATCGTGACTAAAGCCAATGCGCCACCGGGGATCAACAAAGTTGGGAGAAATAAGGGTTTGACTGCCCTGGCAATGTTGAACTTGAGGGGCAAAACCGGCGATCGCCAACAGATGAAATAGAGCTTGGGTTAGGTGGGCGATGATCTGGGTCACCCTGGCGCTGGGCTGAAATTCTAAAGCTTCGATGCGGCGCAGATGTTCCCGGAGCAATTCATATAGTTCCGGCTGGGGGGTGTGGCTCACTGCGAGGTAATGGGTTACTTCTGCGAGGTATTGACCCACGGCTAATTTGGCAAAATCATGTCTGAGGCCAGAATAGGAGGTGAGCATATCCGCCTGCTGAATCCGGTCTAGCGATCGCCCCCTGGTCAAAACAAATTCATTGACCACCAGTAATTCGGTGCGTCCCCGCAGGGCAGAACGGTGTTGACGCGCCCCTGGGGCTACGGCTTTTACCAACCCTTGTTCCGGCGATAGGATCGTTACCAGCCGATCCGCTTCACCGAGGGGGCTGCCTTTGAGAATGATGCCTGTGATTTTAAAAGACATGCCGTATTTACCAAGTTGGGTTGTCGCTCGCTTGTTCCCTTTCCTGCATAATCTTGATACTCCGGGAGGTGCCAAGGCGAGTCGCACCAGCCTGGATTAAGGCGATCGCCTGGTCAACCGTTTTGATCCCTCCTGCTGCCTTGATCCCAATGCGCCCTTTGGTGATCCCATGGAGCAACTTTACATCGGCCACCGTTGCCCCCCCGAACCAGCCCGTTGAGGTTTTGAGATAACTCACCCCTGCATCGAGGCAAATTTCTGCGGCAAGGCGTTTTTCGGTATCGGTTAGGAGAGCCGTTTCTAAAATGCCTTTGATGGGAACCTTAGTTAGTTCGACGATTTGCGCCACTTCCTGATAGAGCTTCTCCGATTCCCCCATTTTCACCAAGGCCAAATTAAGCATCACATCTAATTCCGTTGCGCCATTTTCTACTGCTTCCTGGGCTTCGTAGAGTTTGGTTGCGGTCGTATGGGCCCCGGCCGGAAAACCGACGACAGAACAAATCTGAATCGGTCGCTGGTGTAAATAATCCCGGGCTGTTTTTATCGCCGTTGGGTAGAGGCAGACCGCCGGAAAATCAAATTGGACTGCCGCCTCACAGCATTCTTTGACCTGGGCTGCGGTGGCGGCTGGGTGCAACAGGGAATGTTCGAGATACCGGGCTAAATCAATTTCGTTTGCGGGAATCGCCATGGTTTTTGGAAATGGTACTTCCTTTGATTGTGGCAGAAATTGTTCGGCTTCTGGGGCGTCTGTAGAAATTGTCTAGGCACAACATCCACAAAAAAATCTCCTGCCATCACAGGAGATTAATCAAGCAAGATAGTTCGGGAAAGGCACCAAGGCCGCGCAAGTTCGTTTGAGGGTTACTTGCCCCGTTTATCTCGGTCTTGACGACGGCGATCGCGCCATTCCACAAAGGTGAGGTAGGAGATCCCACCGCTGACCAATAGCAGCAAGGCAAGGGCTCCCAAAAAAAGAGAATTTAAAAAAATTGTTTCCACGATCCTAGAAACCGTTACGTGCCCAAACAACCATGGCGATCGACCAAGTGAACAGGGCCAATAGCGCGCCCCAACCTAGAGAAAGAACATCCATTTTTAATAACGCCTTGAAATTACTAAAGAGTGATCATCCCATATCTTATCCTGTCTTGAAACCTACCGAAACGTGACTCCCTGAATCCCCAGGGGGAAATTGAAAGCGAAATTGGCGATCACCAAAAAAACCTCCCAGTTGCCCAGGAGGTTTTGGATTAAAGGATTATCGCCAGTTAAACAACGTGCGTCACTTAACTGGTGCGGCCCGCCAAGGTGCGGCGTTTGAAGACCATTTCGTAGGCTTCGATAATGTCCCCTTCTTTCCAGGTGCTAAATTTATCGACGCCAATCCCACATTCATAGCCAGAATTGACTTCCCGGACATCCTCGCGGACACGCTTGAGGGAATCGAGGGAACCGTCATAGACGACGACATCACCCCGACGCACGCGGATCATCCGGTTACGAACGACCTTACCCGACTGGACATAACAGCCCGCAACGGAGCCACGACCGACGGGGAAGACGGCCCGCACTTCGGCCCGACCTAGGGGTTCTTCGACTTCCTCTGGATCCAGGAGACCTTCCATCGCCCCTTGGATTTCTTCGAGGAAACGGTAGATCACGTTATATTCGCGGATATCAACCCCTTCTTGTTCGGCGGCCTGTCGCGCACCGGGAGCCAAGGTCGTGTTAAAGCCGATAATGATCGCCCCACTGGCGGCGGCAAGATCAACATCTGTTTCGCTGATTTCACCGGGAGCAGACAGCAAGACACGAATTTGGACTTCGTCCTGGGGCAGTTGTTGGAGGGAGCCAAGAATCGCCTCGACGGAACCCTGGACATCAGCCTTGAGTACCAAGTTGAGTTCCTTGAGTTCCCCTTCTTGGGCTTGGGCCGAGAGACTGCTGAGGCTGACCCGTCGGGAAGACATGGCCTGTTGGAGCCGAGATTGACGCTTCCCTTCAGCCCGTTCGTCGGCGATCGCCCGGGCTTCTTTTTCACTGGAGTAGACTTCAAATTCATCCCCAGCCGCTGGTACCTCACTTAAACCAAGGATTTCCACTGCAAAAGACGGTGTTGCATCCGTGACTTTTTCACCGCGATCGCTAATCATGGCCCGGATTTTACCCATCACCGATCCCGCCACAATGATGTCACCAACCCGTAGGGTTCCGTTCTGTACTAACAGAGTCGCTACCGGGCCGCGAGCGCGATCCAAGTGGGCTTCAATGATTGTGCCTCTCGCCAGACGATCTGGGTTCGCCGAGAGTTCTTCAATCTCAGAGACGAGCAGAATCATTTCCAGGAGAGTATCTAGGTTTTCTCCCTTCAGGGCACTGACGGGCACCATAATGGTTTCGCCGCCCCACTCCTCAGGCACTAAGCCCTGTTCTGAGAGTTCCTGCTTGACGCGATCCGGTTCTGCGCCGAGTTTATCCATTTTGTTGATCGCCACAACGATGGGCACTTTGGCCGCTTGGGCGTGGCGGATTGCCTCTAGGGTCTGGGGACGGACACCGTCATCGGCGGCGACAACGAGGATAGCAATATCTGTCACCTTTGCGCCCCGGGCCCGCATGGCCGTAAAGGCTTCGTGGCCAGGAGTATCGAGGAAAACAATTTGACCGGGTTTCCCGTTGTGTTCGATGTCTACGTGGTAAGCACCGATGTGCTGGGTAATTCCCCCGGCTTCCCCTTGGGCCACCTTAGTCTCGCGGATAGAGTCCAGGAGGGTGGTTTTACCGTGGTCAACGTGACCCATGATGGTGACGACTGGAGGACGATGTTGGAGGTGTTCGAGGTCGGCCACATCCAGCATTTCTGTGGATTTTTCAGCCGCTGATTTCACCTCTGGGGCAATGACTTTCACGTCAAATTCCTCGGCTACCATCTGGGCGGTGTCGTAGTCTAGGGTTTGGGTGATGTTGATCGCGATCCCCTTACTAAAGAGGCGACGGATAATGTCTGTTTCAGCGATGCAGAGGATATCCGCCATTTCCCGGAGGGTCATGGTTTCTGTGAGGGTGATCTCCGCTGGTGGTGTTTTCACATCAGGGCGATCGCGCCGTTGTTCTTTCTGAGATTGACCACTGCCACCACTGCCAGATCGTTTCGCCGCTGGTTTCTTCGGTTTTGAAGGTGATGGCTTGCTTGGGGAAGGAGATGATGAAGCACTCTTTGGTTTGGGGGGACGGGCAATGGACAAGCTGACAGAAGGCACTTCGGCATTGTTGTTTGTGGTTGTGCCAAAGTCATCGTCATCGTCATCAATGACAACGGGGCGACGCTTGAGTTTGCTGGTTTTTGTCTTCTTGCTTTCGGATTCGTCCTCTTCCTCATCTTCCCAGACTTTACGTTTGCTGGGTTTCGGGCCAATGGCTTTTTTGGGTTTTGCGGCGGGACGCTTGGGGGGAGCGAGAAGGACTTCTGGGGTCGCATCATCATCCCCTTCGACATTGTTGGTATCGGGTTCTTCGTCAAGCTCGGGTTCAATCGCTTGAACGGGGGCGGGCTTTTTACTGACGGTGCCAACAATTTGCGGTTTTGGCCGTAATTTTGGTGCTTTAGCCGGGGCTTCGGCGGTATTTTTCGAGAGGGATTTGGCCCTCACATCGGCTTGGGTTGCTCCACTGCTTGTTTCTGCCGTTGCAGGACTGGCATCGGGTGTCTTGGAAGCAGATGATTTGGGGGTTGGCCGAGGCGGCGGCCCCATGAGCTTGGGTTTCGGGGCAGCGGGGGCTGCTGGTTCTGCTTTGGGGGAAGTTGTCTTGGCCACTGGCTCAGCTTTGGCTCCATTGTTGGTCGGAGACTCTTCTGGTTGTGCAGGTGCCTCTTTTCCTCGACTCGGAGGAGACTGCAATTTCGGACGTTCAAGCTTTTTGGCTGTTGAGGTTGGTTGATTTGCGTCGGCTGATTCTGATTTACTAGCCTGGGGTTTTGCGCCCTGGGGCTGGTGCTGGACGGAGAGAATTTCTTGTTTTTTCTTTCTCTGGGGCCGCTGGGCCTTGGGGGCTTGGGGGCGCTTTTGTGTGGCGATCGCCCGGATTTTATCAGCTTCTTCTGTCGTGATGGTGCTACTGTGACTCTTCACATCAATGGAGAGCTGGCCACAGAATTCTAAAATGTCTTTGTTTTCGAGATCTAGTTCCTTTGAAAGTTCGTAAATTCTAACTTTTTCGTTATTCATCCAATAATGTCCTTAACTACTAGTCGTACAAATTGAGGGTGAGTGAGGGATAGGTGGGTTTAATGTGGATTGTGGGATCTAAATCCAACGGGGATTAGCGGCAATGATGAATGGAAAGGCCTCCGGGCTTGCTAGAGTTCAACAATAAAAAGAAGGTTTAATCTGAGTAATTTCAGGGATGATTTTAAATAGCATCGCGCGTCCATAATGGCTTGAGGAGTGGCGATTGTTAGAGCTTTAATTGAGAGAATTTAAGCGTTCTTTTAGGGTTTGATAAATCTCAGGGGAGACGTTCTTTTTGAGCGATCGCCCGAGCCGATCTTTGCGCTGGGCCATTTCTAGACAATGGTGACATTGACAGAGATAGGCGGAACGCCCCATGCCCCGATCCAATTGTACCTGCTGGGATGGATAGACTCGAACCACCCGCCAAAGAGATTGTTTTGGGGCAAGTTTGCGGCAGGCAACACAGCGGCGTAGATTTGGTTCCATGGCAATGGTTGAAATGGCGATCGCCTTTTACATCAAAATTCCCCCCGGAATCTAAGCGTCCGTTGGCGTGGCCTCTTCTTCTAAAGGTTCCGTTTCAGCTTGATCCGGCAGCACAGCAGTTTCCGATGCCATTTCATGGGGGGGGGCTGTCTCTTGTTCAGCGAGGGCAGCCTGTTCTGCCTCGTACTTAGCACTATCTTTAATATCAATTTTCCAGCCCGTCAAGCGTGCGGCCAAACGCACATTTTGTCCCTCCTTACCAATGGCAAGGCTCAGTTGGTTTTCGGGGACTAATACCGTGGCCTGTCGCTCTTCCGCATCAACCAAGATTACCCCATCGACCCGTGCTGGGCTCAGGGCATTGGCAATGTAAGTCGCTGGATCTGGCGACCAACGGATCACATCAATTTTTTCGCCCCGCAGTTCATTCACCACGGCTTGGATCCGTGATCCCCGTGCCCCAATACAAGCACCGACAGGATCAACATCCCGCTCTAGGGTATCCACCGCAATTTTTGTGCGGGGGCCAACATAACGGCCGGGGGGATTCGCTTCCCGGGCAACGGCCACAATCCGCACGATTTCTTCTTCGATTTCTGGGACTTCGTTGGCAAACAGGTAAACGACTAAATCTGCGGCGGCGCGGGAAACGACTAACTGGGGGCCACGGTGGGAGCCTTCTTTAACGTGTTTTAAATAAACTTTGTAGGTGGTATTGGCGCGGTAATTGTCGTTGGGGAGCTGCTCCCGTCTGGGTAATTCGGCTTCGGTTTCTGGTTGACCAAAGGCGCTGGTAACCGCCATCACCACAAAGTTCCGCTCAAAACGGAGGACACGGGCCTGGAGGACTTCTCCTTCTAGTTCTTGGAATTCTTCTTGGACGAGTTTGCGTTGCTGATCCCGTAATTTCTGAAGCAGCACTTGCTTGGTTTGAATCGCGGCCATCCGCCCAAAATCACTCTGTTCGGGGGTGACGTCTAGGATTACGGAATCACCGAGTTGGGCTTCATTGGCAACTTCTTGGACTTCTTGTAGGGCAATTTGATGATCGGAGTTTTCCACTTCTTCGACAATCACCTTGGTGGCCAATACCCGAAAGCCTTCGTCTTCGAGGTCTAGTTCGACTTCAAAGTTATCAAAGTAATCTTCGGCGAAGGGGGTGGCTTGGTTGAGCGTTAGGGAACGGCGATAGCGCTCATAACCTTTGAGCAGGGCTTCCCGGAGGGCTTCATGGACGGCACTTTGGGGTAAATTGTGGCGATCGCTGATTTCTTCAACGAGGGCGCTTAAACCAGTGAGACTAACAAGGGACATAGAAATTTACGGATAGAAAAAATCGATAAATGAACAAAGCTTGGGGCAGTTTGGGGCAACTAGGGTTGGCCATCTAGCTGTACTTTGGCGACCAGTTCCCGGGGAATGGCGATCGCCTTGCCCTTGAGATTGAGATGGATTGCCGCTTCATCCCGTTCCCGGAGGGTGCCACACCACTCTTTTTGATCTTTGTAGGGAGCATAGGTTTTCACCCGGACAGGAAAGCCCCGGAAGGCGATAAACTCTCGATCCGTGGTGAGGTTGCGGTCGGTGCCAGGGCTAGAGACTTCCAGCACATAGGCCCCAGGAATGATCTCTTGGGCTTCCAGTTGAGGATCGAGTAGGCGACTGAAGCGCTCGCAATCCTCCAGGCCAGTGTCTTGGGAGAGATTCCGGACATCAATTCTGAGGACTGGTGGTTTTTTATTCGTCTGGAACACCACGTCCACCACTTCTAAACCCAACTCTGCAGCAATGGGTTCGGCACAGGTTACGATTCGGGGGATGAGGGGATGAGCCATGGGGAAATCTAGACAACAAAAAAAGCGGGTCAGGCCCACTTCAGGATTTCTTGATCGGGGTGGTATGGATAAAAAATATTTTATCCATCTGCAAATAGTCTAACATTCGCCCGTCACAATGACATAGCTTGGGGCGATCGCCCCCGGTAACAAGTGTTTATTTCTCTGGATTTGTTACCCCAATTCGTCAGGAGATTTTCTAGGGGGCATCCAAATCTCCCGCTTCAATGTAAAATAATAGACTGTAAATTTTTGAAACCACTTGTGTAAATTTGGGTTTGGAGGCTTCTTTGGTAGAAAGATTTCTTTTAAAGGTACTTTGGTTAGATAAAGACGTGGCGATCGCCGTGGATCAAGTTGTTGGGAAAGGCACCAGTCCTTTGACTGCCTATTTCTTTTGGCCCCGTAACGACGCTTGGCAACAATTAAAAGACGAACTAGAAGCGAAGCACTGGATTTCTGAGGCAGAGCGCATCGAAGTGCTCAACCAAGCCACAGAAGTTATCAATTACTGGCAAGAACATGGCAAAAAGACCAGTATGGCTGAAGCCCAGGCAAAATTCCCTGAAGTGGCCTTTAGCGGCAGTAACTAAAGTCAATTGCCCCTGTACTTGTCTTAAATGTAATCACTATCTAAGTTTTTACGATTGTTATTTTGTAATTAATTTCTATAAAAAAATGGGCAGCTCTAGGGCTGCCTTTTTATTGCAAAATTTTTCTTTTGGCTCTAGGGCGACACATTGCCTATGCCATGCCACCAGCCGCCATGTAGCGGGCCCGGGTCCGCTTGAGTTCTTTGCGGGCATCAAGGATTGCTTTACGATCTGCCGCATTGACTTGATCAAGTTGTGCCTTTGCACTTTCAAAGGCCTTGCGGGCTTCCTCAAGATCGATGTCTTGACCCTTGGCTGCAGTGTTAACCAGCACCTTTACTTCATTGGCTTCTACCTCAGCAAAGCCATCGGTAATTGCGATGTTCTCCCAACCACTGGTCCGGACGCGAATGACGCCGGATTCGAGGGCTGTGAGGAGGGGCGCGTGGCCCGACAAAATACCGATTTGACCAGAACTACTGGGGAGGATGACTTCTTCGACACTGTCATCCAGTACCGTCCGGTCTGGGGTGATCACTCGTACTTTTAAAGCCATTTGCTTAAATCTAATTCAAAAAATAAGGAAAATTCTGACGTTCAAGGTCAGCACCCCGCAGAACGGTAGCACTGACCTGATGTCTTAGGCGAGGCAGGGTTTAGCCTTGCTCTTTGAGCTTCTTACCTTTGGCGATCGCCTCTTCGATGTTGCCAACGAGGTAGAACGCCTGCTCAGGTAGATCATCTAATTCACCAGAGAGGATGCGCTTGAAGCCTTCAATGGTTTCTTCAAGGGTCACATACTTACCAGGAGAACCGGTAAATACCTCTGCCACGAAGAAAGGCTGAGACAAGAAACGCTCAATCTTCCGAGCCCGGTCTACGGTCAGACGGTCTTCTTCAGAAAGTTCGTCCAAACCAAGAATTGCGATGATATCCTGGAGTTCCTTATAGCGCTGGAGAGTAGACTGTACCGCACGCGCCGTGTTGTAGTGGTCTTCACCCACGATGCTGGGCTGAAGCATTGTACTGGTGGAATCGAGGGGGTCCACAGCAGGATAAATCCCTTTAGACGCCAAAGCACGGGAAAGTACAGTAGTACCGTCGAGGTGAGCGAAGGTGGTTGCCGGAGCAGGGTCAGTCAAGTCATCCGCAGGGACATAAACTGCCTGGATCGAGGTGATAGAACCTTCCTTGGTGGAGGTAATGCGCTCCTGGAGATCCCCAACGTCAGTACCGAGGGTGGGCTGATAACCTACCGCAGAAGGCATCCGACCGAGCAGTGCCGATACTTCAGAACCAGCCTGGACAAAGCGGAAAATGTTGTCAACGAAGAGAAGTACGTCCTGCTTGTTTACATCACGGAAATATTCCGCCATGGTCAAACCAGACAGACCAACCCGCATCCGGGCTCCGGGGGGCTCGTTCATCTGACCGTACACGAGGGCGATCTTGGAATCGTTGAGGTTATCGGGGTTGATAACGCCAGATTCGATCATTTCGTTGTAGAGGTCATTCCCTTCACGGGTCCGTTCCCCTACACCAGCGAATACAGACACACCACCGTGGTTAGTGGCGATGTTGTTGATCAGCTCCATCATGATGACGGTTTTACCAACACCGGCACCACCAAAGAGACCAATTTTCCCACCACGACGGTAGGGAGTAAGAAGGTCAACAACTTTAATGCCCGTTTCAAACACAGAAGGAGCCGTGTCGAGTTCGGTCAGCTTAGGAGCAGGGCGGTGGATTGGGGAGGTTTCTTCTGCACCAACTTCGCCTTTTTCGTCTACGGGTTCACCGAGGACGTTGAAAATCCGACCGAGGGTTTTCTTCCCTACAGGAACGCTGATGGGGGCACCAGTGTCGAGGATATCCATGCCGCGAACGAGACCGTCGGTGGAGCTCATGGCAACGGCCCGGACTTGGTTGTCGCCGAGCAACTGTTGAACTTCACAGGTGAGGTTAATTTCTTGGCCGTAGGGGTTTTTTCCTTGGATTTTTAAAGCGTTATAAATCCGAGGCATTTTGCCACTGGGGAACTCTGCGTCAATGACAGGGCCAATGATCTGAGTGATTTTACCTAAAGTTTTTTCTTGTGTAGCTACCATGCTTCTCTATTATCGATTGGTTTCGCTCTAGGCCAAATGCTGGCTTTGTTCCTAAAGTTTTAACCAAATGTAAAAATTTGCCATACTCAGGGTACCATCTCTTGGGATCAAGTAAACAAGATTCGACAGAGGGCCAGGGAGCTTGATCTATAAGGCTTAAACCGGGGCGAGGGGGGATTGTTTCGGCAGGCCGATCGCCCTGGGGAATTGGGGGGCTGTGGTCTGGTTTTTCTCGATGTAGAGACAGGTGCGCTGGCCTTGAGTAATCGGGGTTGTAAATTGCTGTACGGCTAGGAGTTGACCACCACATTGGGCGATCGCCCCTTGGAGTTGTTCTGTTTCGGCCTCAGACCATTGACCCCGATAGAGGATCGCGAGGCCGCCAATTTTGAGTAGGGGCAAGAGATATTCCACACAGAGGGAGGCTTTACCCACGGCGCGGATCGTCGCGATGTCATAGCTTTCCCGGTATTTTGGGTCTTGGCCCAGGGTTTCGGCTCGGTCAGCGATGCCAAGGGTGTTCAGTTGGAGGGTTTGGCTCAGTTCAACGAGGAAATTAATTTTTTTGCGGGTGGCATCGAGCAGGGTAATTTGCCACTCAGGAAAGGCGATCGCCAAGGGAATGCCGGGAAAGCCGCCCCCGGTGCCCACATCGATTACTTTTTGGGGTTGGGTTAAACGTTCCCCCAGTACGTCTAGTTTCAAAGCGGCATAGGAATCCCACAAATGCTTTTCCCAAAAGTCTTCCGGAGACGTGATTCGGGTCAGATTCAGCCGCTGGTTGCCGTCGCAAATGCCGTGGTAAAGGGCAGCAAGAGCCGGATAGTGGGAAGAATCGGGTTGCCAAAGGTGAGGATCGGCATAGCGCTGGCATAGGTCGCGAAATAGGGCTTCGATGTCGTTCATGGTTTCAAGAAAAAATAAAGCCTAGATTGGGATCAACGAGGAATTTGGAGGCGTTGGTAAGCGGTGACGAGACTGTGGCGATCGCCCACATTGCCAGGAAACAGTACCACAGGTAACTGGGGAAATTGCGGGTGATCATGCTCCGTTTGCACGAGGCAACAACCAGGGATAATTTGGCCGAGCAACTGAATTGCCGGAACCCACAAACCTTTTTGGAGCAGCGCATTGGTGGTGTTACCGCCTTTACTAATCACAAAGCCGAGATCTGCGGGCAACTGGGCAAAAATTTCAAGGAATAGAGCCGTGATATTTTTACCAAATTCAAGGTTATGTTGGGCTTGGTCGCTGGCTGGCACTTGCCGACTGGTAAAGAGTACGGGGGTTTGTCCGGCCTGACGAATTTTTTGGATCTGCTCCAGAATTGTCACTGCTAGTTGATCACGACCTGGGGATGTTTGGCACAGCTCTACGTCGATTTCAACGCCGACAACGCCTGCTAATTGCAGCAATTCCGCGAGTTGTACAGTGGTTTTTTGCGTATGGGAGCCGACGATAATCAGGCCGGGTTGGGGCGATCGCCGCACGGTAAAACTTTCTTCTGGGGGAATCGGTTGGGGGCCAAGAGCCGCGAGGGAAGTCAGCAAACTGGCGGCACTGCGAAAGAGAAACTTTTTACCCTGGTGAATCGCTCGGAAGAGGTCGGGGACTAAACGATCAAAATCAGCTTGTTTTTCACCGTCGAGGACAACGTATTTTCCCTGCTGAAGTCCGCAAAAATAGCCCTGGAGATTTTCGGGTAAATTCCCTGGACTGAGGCAAGCCACTTGATTCGCTGTCACTGCGCCCTGGGTTTTCGTCGCAATAAAATCAGGTAAAAAACTGTCCTGAAAACCAAAGAGGCGATCGCCCGCAAATTCTGTCTCAGCCACGGGGATCAAGCGTTCATTTTCCTGGACATAGTGAATGCCGTTGCGGGTAATGCGGCCCCCCTCAAAAAATGCTGGGGCAAAAAAACAAGCATCAAACGGCCCTAATACGTTGGCGATCGCCTCAGTTTCTGCCGGGAAATGGCCCCTCAAGGTGGAATCCGAGCGACTGACGATCAGATATTCCTGGATATTTTCCTGGGTCAGGGCAATTTTGAGATTCCGACAAACTGCTGTGGTGGTGGCGATCGCCTCTGGTTCTGTCAAAGCGCGGGTATTCGCCAAAATAAAAATAATGGGGGCAGTATTCCGTAAACCCAACCGCAGCGTGTCCACATCCCAACGCAATAATAATGGACAACTATGCACCGTTTGGGAGCCCGTCGGGTCATCATCAAGCACAATAATTTTTGCTGTCATGGTCACTTTCTCCCAGAAACCATGGAGACCGGATCGGCGATCTCGTTTGTCTGGGGCACCAGGGCCAAGGCTTGCTCAATAATTTCTCGTCCCACCGTCGTTCCTCGACCCTCCTCCGTGATAAACCGTTTCCAGGCTTTGGTGCCGGGCTGGCCTAAAAACAGCGACAACATGTGACGACTAATGCTGTGGAGTTTCACCCCGGCTTTTGTGGCACGTTCAATGTAAGGCAACATCTCCTCAACAATTTCATGGCGGCTTTTGGGCTGTACCGCTTCCCCGTAGATATCGCGGTCCACCGTCGCAAACAGATAGGGGTTGTCATAGGCTGCCCGCCCCACCATTACTGCATCCACTTGGGTTAAATGGGTTTGAATTTGTTCTAGCGTCGTAATGCCGCCATTGATCTCGATCCAGAGGTGAGGAAAGTCTTGTTTTAACCGATAAACATCTGCATAACGTAAAGGTGGTACCGTGCGATTTTCCTTTGGGCTTAAACCCTGTAGCCAGGCTTTGCGGGCATGGACAGAAAAGCGATCGCATCCGGTTGCCGAGACAATCTCGATAAAGCGGCAGAGGTCTGCGTAACTATCTTGTTCATCGACGCCAATGCGATGTTTTACCGTAACGGGAATATTGACTGCCCCCTGCATCGCCGCTACACAATCGGCCACCAACTCCGGCTGGGTCATCAAACAAGCCCCAAAATTGCCCTGTTGCACCCTCGGACTGGGACAGCCCACATTGAGATTAATTTCGTCATAACCCCAGTCTTCGCCCACCTTGGCACATTCAGCTAATTCCTTGGGATTATCGCCTCCCAATTGGAGGGAAATGGGATGTTCTGCGGCATCGAAGTCTAAAAGCTTGGGGCGATCGCCATGGATAATCGCCTGGGTGGTAATCATCTCTGTGTAGAGTAATGTCCGTCGGGTAATCTGGCGCATCAAGTAACGAAAATGGCGATCGGTGCGATCCATCATCGGCGCTACACTTAACAAATGGGGACAAACCACGGCATTGATCCTCTGCGACATAAACCAAAACGGATGAAGAAATGTTCAACGGAAATTTCAGCCAATCCTAGAACAAAACAGAAACCAGCCAACAGGCTACAATGCGATGTATTCTCAACGCTAACTGATTTCTTTAGAGCAATGCCCCATGGCTGTTTTTGACGATATCCAATCTGCAGGAAAGGGAGAAGTGATGGTTTATGCTCCCTACTATCCAAAAAATAAACAAAAAACACTGCCCAAAGCCCTCGGACTATACCAGATCGGCTCCGTTGAGGGGAAACGGGTGATTGAAAAAGGAGAAAGTATCCCCTTTGTGGCCAGTTGGTATGTCTCTAAATTACCGTCGGAAATGACCAGTTGTCGCCTTCAATTTGCGGCCCAGGCGGATCTCAGTTACAGCGTGACATTACCAAACCACCAGTTTGTAGATTACCTCATTGATCTCTTAATTGGCTTCGGCCGTGACGGGGCCATTGACTTTCCTAAGGATTTTTATCGGGAGCTTCTGGGCCTAAAAAAAGAATAGCGTCCTGGTTTGCTCAGTCGCGAAATTCCGTTATTGTGGAGGCTAAAGAATGTGAGCTTCTAAAGGAGTAGTGGGTGTGACCAATTCAACCCAACATATCGTCGTTGCTTCTACCGAACCCTACAGTGGGAAATCTGCTGTGCTACTTGGGTTGGTACAGAGCCTTAAGCAAAAAGGCATCTCTGTGGCCTACAGTAAGCCCATCGGTACAGTTTGGCATGACGAGCAGAATGGGCGTTTCACCCGCATCGAAGATGATCTCCGGTTCCTTGGGGAAGCCTTTGGTCTTAAGGAAACGGAAGTGCGATCGCCGGTACTTTTTCTGGATGAGGCAACGGTGGCCCAGCGACTTACGGGTCAAGACCAAACCGATTATCCCCAAAAATTAAAGGATGATCTAGGGGCGATCGCCAGTGATATTACCTTTATCGAAGCCCCCAAAAGCCTCTGGGAAGGGAGTTTATTTAACCTCTCTGCCGGGGAAATTGCGGCGACCCTAGGGGCCAAAATCCTCTTGGTCATCCCCTACCACCACAAGCTTTTAGTTGATAGTTTGTTGACAATTTATCGGTTCCTGGGCGATCGCCTCATGGGAGTGGTGATTAACAAAATTCCCCCCGAAGCCCTCGAAACCGCCGAAATCCAAATTAAGCCCTTCTTGGCTCAGCGGGGCATTGATGTCTATGGCCTCGTCCCCGCCGACCGGATCCTCCGGAGTGTAACGGTGCGGGAATTGGTGAAGCGCCTCAATGCGGAAGTTCTTTGTCGGGCTAATCGCCTGGATCTGATGGTCGAAAGTCTCACCATTGGCGCGATGAACGTTAACTCTGCTTTGAAATATTTCCGGCAACGGCAAAATATGGCGGTGGTCACTGGGGGCGATCGCACGGATCTGCAACTGGCAGCCCTAGAAACCTCAACCCAATGTCTGATCCTGACAGGCCATGTCGCCCCCCAAGAAATTATTCTCAACCGCGCCGAAGACCTAGAAATCCCAATTCTGTCGGTGGACTATGACACCCTGACCACCGTCGAAATCATCGACCAAGCCTTTAACCATGTGCGCCTCCAGGAACCGATTAAAGTAGAAGTTGCCCAGACCCTATTCCAAAAGCATTTTGACTTCGAGCGTTTCTTAGCCCAGATGCCCTTTCCCGTTGCCTAGAACCTTTGCCAACGCTTATGCTTAGATCCTAGATACCAGCGACTTTTTGTAATTTCCTATCCTCAAGTTCCATGCAAGCTGTAGAGCGTCCTGTGCAAACGACCGATTCCCTTGTGGATACCACTATCCATCGCCGGAAAACCAGAGCTGTCAAGGTGGGCAATGTCACCATCGGCAGTGATTATCCTGTGGTTGTCCAGTCGATGATCAACGAAGATACCCTTGACATAGAGGGCTCCGTCGCGGCAATCCGCCGACTTCATGAAATTGGCTGTGAAATCGTCCGGGTAACTGTTCCGAGTATGGCCCACGCCCGTTCCCTGGCTCAGATCAAAGCGAAGCTCGCCGAGACCTACCAGGCAGTGCCAATTGTGGCGGATGTCCACCATAACGGCATGAAAATTGCTCTGGAAGTTGCCAAACACGTGGATAAAGTGCGCATCAATCCCGGTCTTTATGTTTTTGAACAGGCCAGTGGCGATCGCACCGGTTATACCGAAGCAGAATTTGCGGCCATTGGTGAAAAGATTCGTGAAACCCTCGAACCCTTAGTGGTTTCCCTGCGGGATCAAGGCAAAGCCATGCGCATCGGCGTCAACCATGGTTCCCTCGCTGAGCGGATGCTCTTCACCTACGGGGATACTCCCGAAGGCATGGTCGAATCAGCCCTAGAATTTATTCGGATTTGTCAGTCCCTCGATTTCCATAACCTGATCATTTCCATGAAGGCATCCCGTGTCCCGGTGATGTTGGCTGCCTATCGCCTCATGGCTAAACGAATGGATGAACTCGGCATGGACTATCCCCTCCACCTGGGTGTGACCGAAGCTGGAGATGGAGAATATGGCCGCATTAAATCTACCGCAGGCATTGGGACGCTCCTTGCGGAAGGCATTGGCGACACAATCCGTGTTTCCCTCACGGAAGCACCGGAAAAGGAAATCCCTGTCTGCTATAGCATCCTCCAAGCCCTAGGCCTACGGAAAACCATGGTGGAATACGTCGCCTGCCCTTCCTGTGGCCGGACGCTCTTTAACCTTGAAGAAGTGCTCCACAAGGTGCGCGAAGCGACAAATCACCTCACGGGTCTAGATATTGCCGTAATGGGTTGTATCGTGAATGGCCCCGGTGAAATGGCCGATGCGGACTATGGCTATGTGGGGAAAACGCCCGGTGTAATTTCCCTATACCGTGGTCGGGAAGAAATCCGCAAAGTCCCCGAAGCCCAAGGGGTTGAAGAACTGATTAACCTAATCAAAGCTGATGGTCGCTGGGTTGATCCGCCCCAATAGTTTTTGACAGAAATTCTCTCAATCATTTGTCACCCAGGCGATATCAATTTATCCCCTGGGTTTTTTCTCGTATCCGATCAATAAACCGATTAATGCAGCAGTGAAACCCTGAATATTCAAACTGTTAATGGCAGGGATTTTCTATGGCGATCGCCGACTAATCTTCAGCGTCCTCAGGGTAACGGGCATCGTAGGCAGGACGTTCTGCTTCACTGACGAGGTGTTTTAGGGCATCCAGACGAGAATTAAGCAGGAGTTGAGCAACGGTGGCTGCATCCCCTTCTTTGATCTGCATGGAAGCAAGGGAATCAAAGAGCTTTTGGTAACACTGGTTAAGCTCGTGGTGCAGCTGAAAACGAATTTCGGAGGTATCACGCATGGGCCGAAGGTTGATCGAGTCTAAAAGGGCATATCTTTTTTCATAGCATGCTCTTCTGTCGGAGTTAAGGCGCGGCAATATATGTTGATTTTCAAGGAAAATGCTTACTGTTTTACTTGAGTCGTTCGAGCATAGAACCGGGGCACCAATCGGTAAAGCCATCAACGGTAAACACGACGTAATCAACCCCGTAGGCGTCCCAATAGTCCACTACTTTGCCCTGTTTTTGCTCTGGATCTGCCCGGCGTTGCACAAGGCAACCAAGGGGAAATTCTTGGGCGATCGCCTTATCTTTCAAATCCCTGAGCTTGAGAATGCGGCCTTGCTGATCTGCCGATAATTGTTTCCAGGCGATCGCCTTAAAGTCGGGGTAGGCTTGGGTGAGCAGTTCAATTTCTGCCCAGGTTTGGGCTTGGGTGAGACATTCCGCCAACTGTTCGGGAGATTCAAGCACAGGGATAGGATGAGGAGCAGTGGTCATGGCAATCTTCAAAATTTAACGGGACTGGAACGGATTTTGCACCATGGTTTTTGTGACTTGGGCTGCCGCTTGATCGAGGGCTTCTACTTCAGCGGCGCTTAGGTGCCAACCCAATGCCCCAGCATTTTCCTGGGCTTGGGTGAGATTTTTTGCCCCCGGAATCGGCATTGTCCCTTTACAAATACACCAGTTTAAAGCGACCTGGGCCATGGTTTTTTGGTGCAGCGCCATCAGCTCCCGTAAACAGCTCTGCAACGGGGCCATGTTCGGCAAAACTTGCTTGAAAACCCGCCGTCGTAAACCTTTGGGCAGCGGTTGATCCAAGCTATATTTTCCGGTCAACAGACCAAGGGCCAGGGGACTATAGGCGATTAACTGAATCCCCAATTCATCGCATACGGCTTTGACGTCATATTTCAGCACTGGATCCGTTGAAAGCAAAGAATACTGCACCTGCAATGTCCGAATCGGTACGCCCCAATCCTGAAACCAACGGTGCATTTCCCGGAGTCGCTGACCACCATAGTTGGATAACCCTACGCCTTTCACCTGACCCGTTTCGTACAGTTCTGCCAAACCCCGCAATAATCGTTTTTCTTGCCAAGGGGCATAATTTGCCGTTGACCAATGCATTTGCACTAAATCAATTGGCCGCTGTAAACGTTTCGCGGAGGCGGCCCCAGCCCGCTTCATGGAGCCAGCGGTGAGCCGCCAAGGATAAGGAGCCAGTTTAGTCGCCAGAACGATTTCCTGTTGGTGACGGCCAGTGTAGGCTTGGGAAAATTGCCCCAAAAGGCTTTCACTACGACCGCTTAAACGTCCGGTTCCATAGGAATCTCCCGTATCAAAGAGGGTAATGCCGCTGGTCACACAGAAATCAAACACCTGTTGTAGTTCTTGATCCATGCTGGGTTGGTACCCCCACAGCAGGCGATTGCCCCAGGCCCAGGTGCCACAGCCCATGGTGGGGAGAATAAGTTGCTCGCGCATAACATCAGTTTGAATGGAGTGAAATACTGAGAAAAAGTCAGGAAAAGCTGATTAGCGCCGACTGAAAATTTGCCAGCAAACCAGTAGGGTAACGCCAAAATAACCGGCGATCGCCACCCAATCTAACACCGCAGTCTCCATCGCCATAATCCTCCTAGAACGATTCATTCTCCCACCAAAGCAGGTTTGCGCCCTATAAAAATAACTTGAATCTCCCCAAACACAACCCACAAATCCCCATCTTTAGCCCTTTTACAGCCTTCGCCCTGGGTCATGGGGAACTTTTTAAGGATTGTGACAATGGCGTGATATGATTGCACGTGGTTTGTACTGTTTCCCTTGTACAAAGCAATATAGACAGTCAAATAAACTGATCAAAACCCTTGATCTTCTAAACCTGCTGAGCGTGAATTCATCTGAGTCTCAAAGCCAATCAGACATTCCCAACTCTTCTAACTCAACCTTAGAAAACAATGGGGATTCGGCAAGTAACACCCCAATGGACGAGTACTATCAGCTCAAACAGTCCATTTTTTTTGTGACTCTTGCCATCAGTGGGGCGATCGCCCTGTTGGTCTGGTACTTCTATTCTGCCCAAACAGCAGTGAGTTATCTCATTGGTGCTGGCGTTGGAATAATTTATTTGAGACAGTTGGCAAAAAGCGTAGAAAAAATCAGTAGCACTAATCCCAGAACCGGTTCCGGTCGCCTAGCCCTTTTTATCGGCTTGATCGTCATCGCAACCCAACTGGAGCAACTGGAAATTCTCCCCGCTTTTTTAGGGTTCATTACCTATAAACTTGCCATCATTGTTTATGTGCTGCCGAATAGTTTACTTACCGCAGACAAAACACATTAGAATTCCGCCCTAGCCCTTGATTGTCGAGAGAAAGAACCGGGGAAAGATCATCAAATGGAAATGCTTAATAGTTTAACTACATTTAGTTTATTTCCCCTTGCTGAACTCGAAGTCGGCAAACATTTTTATTGGGAACTCGGTGGCTTAAAAGTTCACGGACAGGTACTAATGACCTCTTGGTTCGTTATTGCTGTACTCGTGCTTGCTTCGATCCTAGCAACCCGTAATGTTCAGCGTGTCCCTGGTGGTTTTCAAAACTTCATGGAATACGCCCTCGAATTTATTCGGGATCTGGCTAAAAACCAGCTAGGCGAAAAAGAATATCGTCCTTGGGTGCCCTTCATTGGAACATTGTTCCTCTTCATCTTCATTGCCAACTGGTCCGGTGCCCTTGTGCCTTGGAAAATCATTGGTTTACCCGAAGGTGAATTGGCCGCTCCCACTAACGACATTAACACCACCGTAGCCCTAGCTCTGTTGACTTCCTTGGCATACTTTTATGCTGGGTTCAAAAAGCGTGGAATTGGTTACCTGAAAAAATATTTGGAACCAACCCCTATCCTGCTTCCAATTAACATTCTGGAAGATTTCACCAAGCCCCTCTCCCTGAGCTTCCGTCTTTTCGGAAACATCCTCGCGGACGAACTGGTGGTTGGTGTACTGGTTTTCTTGGTTCCCCTGATTATTCCTTTACCCTTGATGGCACTTGGTTTATTCGCCAGTGCGATCCAAGCGTTGATTTTTGCGACCCTCGCCGCAGCCTACATTGCTGAAGCGATGGAAGGTCATCACTAAGGGAAGGTTTGACTTCAGGATTATTGATAAAAGCCCGAAGGCTAGCTAGAAATTTCAACTTGATTTGTGTTTCTGGTCACTTTTTCTGTTAATTTTTTTGACGGGGATCTGTTTTAGAGACCTGTTTATACCCACTTCAATAACATCGAAAGGAAAAAATTATGGATTCTTTAACTGCTGCTGCTTCTGTTATTGCTGCTGCTCTTGCTGTTGGTCTTGCGGCGATCGGCCCTGGTATTGGTCAAGGTAATGCTGCGGGTAGTGCAGCCGAAGGGATTGCCCGTCAACCCGAAGCGGAAGGCAAAATCCGCGGTACTCTCCTCCTCAGCTTGGCTTTTATGGAAGCTTTAACCATCTACGGTCTTGTTGTTGCCCTCGTTCTTTTGTTTGCAAACCCCTTTGCATAAAAAGACACTGGACTGGGTTTAGGTCATTCGAGGCTGATTTAAAAGCAGCTCACCTGGATGACCTAGGCCCCGTTTTTCCATGGGACAATGGGGTAACCCCCTAGATGTATAAACTCTATAAGACCCAAACACGGTGGGGTCAATTGATAAATGACACACTGGACAATTGTTTTAGCAACTGAAGCAGTCGAGAAAACCGCTGAGGGTGGTCTTTTTGATTTTGACGCAACGCTCCCCGTGATGGCCATTCAGTTTTTGGTCTTGGCGGCGTTGTTAAATAAGCTTTTTTATAAGCCTATTGGTCAAGCGATTGACGACCGTTCCGATTACATTCGCACTAACTTAGTGGACGCGAAAGAACGTCAGCAAAAGGCGGAGGACTTAGCCGCTCAATATGAGCAAGAACTCCGTGATGTGCGTCGTGAAGCCCAGGATGTAATTGCAAAAGCTCAGGCTGAAGCTCAAAAGGTCGTAGCAGATGAAGTGAAGTCTGCCCAGGCTGAGGCTTTGGCGGAGCGGGAAAAAGCAGCTCTGGAAATCGAGGCACAACGGGAATCTGCGTTCAAATCCCTTGAACAACAAGTTGATTCTCTAAGCCAGGCGATCGCCTCTAAATTAGTTGGGGCAAAGCTTTAGGGTAGTGCGGTTTTCGCTGCCTAGATGGGAACTCTTGAAGATTTCAAGCTTTTATATCTTTAAGAAAAAGAGTTATCCATTTTTAGATGTATACACCATAAGCAAATAGCGCTGGGGTAGATCGATATCATGGGAATTATTTCCTACCTTGCCACCGCATCGGAGGGTGGTTTTCATTTAAACTTCGACATTTTAGAAACAAACATTATCAACCTTGCGATCATCATTGGGGTTCTGTACGTCTATGGGAGCAAGTTTATTGGCAATATTTTAGAGACGCGCAAAAGCAAAATTGTCGCCGATCTAGAAGACGCTGAAAACCGCGCGAAAAAAGCCCAAGAAGCACTGACAAAAGCCCAGAAAGATCTCGAACAGGCCCAGGCCCAGGCTGCCAAGATTCGGGAAGACGCTAAGGTTGCCGCAGAAAAAACCAAACAAGACATCTTGGCCAAAGGTCGCGATGAAGTTGAAAAACTCAAGGCCTCTGCGGTTAAAGAATTAAGCACAGAACAAGCGAAAGTAATCACCGAGCTGAAGCGACGGGTTGCAGAACTTGCTCTGGCAAAAGTGGAAGCTCAATTGCGGTCTGATTTGGATGAGTCTGCTCAAGCCAAGTTAGTTGATCGCAGCATTGCACAACTGGGAGGTGGCGCATGAAAGGCAACACAATGATTGCTCAGGTCGTTGAGCCCTATGCTGGTGCCCTGATGACCCTTGCGCAAGAGACCAATAAAGTCGAGGCATTTGCAGAAAATTGTCGGGCTTTACTGTCACTCTTCCAAGAGTCTGCGGAGTTCCGGTCTTTTGTGATGAATCCTTTGGTCAAAGCAGAGGATAAAAAAGGTGTTCTCCAAGGGGTTTGTGGCCAGGATGTAGATACCTACTTCCTCAACTTTTTGTTTTTGCTTGTGGATCGTCGGCGTATTGTTTTCCTCGAAGGCATTTGTCAGGAATTCGTCGCCCTCCAGCGAAAACTGAACAATATTGTTCTCGCTGATGTCACGAGTGCGCAACCGTTGACCACTGACCAAGAAGCGGCGATCGCCGATCAAGTCAAACAAATGACCGGGGCCAATGCCATCGAATTGAACATTAGCACCGATGCCGATTTGATTGGTGGTGTCGTGATCAAAGTCGGTTCCAAGGTCTTTGACGCTAGCTTGCGGGGCCAACTCCGGCGGATCAGCATGGATCTATTAGGCTCAAACTAAGCTGGTGCCAATTTTTTGGACCTGTTTTAACACCGGCCACTTAACTTTAAAAGTGTCTCAATAGACTGTCCCTAGAATTAACCTTATTTAACAGTACAGACATGATTAGTATCAGACCCGACGAAATTAGTAGCATTATTCGTCAACAAATTGAGTCCTACGACCAAAAAGTTCAAGTCGATAACGTCGGCACCGTACTTCAAGTCGGTGATGGGATTGCTCGGATCTATGGTCTTGAGCAGGCCATGGCCGGTGAATTGCTTGAGTTTGAAGATGGCACCGTAGGGATCGCCCTCAACCTTGAAGAAGACAACGTCGGTGCCGTATTGATGGGCGACGGTCGTGACATTCAAGAAGGCAGTAGTGTGAAGTCCACTGGCCGGATTGCAGAAATCCCCGTTGGCGACGCGACCGTTGGCCGTGTTGTTGATGCCCTTGCCCGTCCCATTGATGGGAAAGGCGACATTGACGCTACCGATACCCGCCTCATCGAATTCATGGCCCCTGGGATTATTGCCCGTCGCTCTGTCCATGAACCGATGCAGACTGGGATTACCGCAATTGACGCGATGATTCCCGTCGGTCGGGGTCAGCGGGAATTGATCATTGGTGACCGTCAAACTGGTAAAACTGCCGTTGCGGTTGACACAATCATCAACCAGAAGGGTGAAGATGTAATTTGTGTGTACGTGGCCGTTGGTCAAAAGGCGTCCACCGTTGCTCAAGTTGTTTCGACCCTCGAATCTAAGGGCGCTTTAGATTACACCGTCGTTGTTGCTGCGAATGCTAACGATCCGGCAACTCTTCAGTACCTTGCTCCCTACACTGGTGCGGCGATCGCCGAGCACTTCATGTACCAAGGTAAGGCGACCCTCGTTGTCTACGATGACCTTTCCAAGCAAGCCCAGGCCTACCGCCAAATGTCCCTGCTGCTCCGTCGTCCCCCCGGACGTGAAGCTTATCCCGGTGACGTTTTCTACTTGCACTCTCGTCTGTTAGAACGGGCAGCGAAACTTAGCGACGAACTCGGCGGCGGTAGTATGACCGCTCTACCGATCATTGAAACCCAAGCCGGTGACGTTTCTGCTTACATTCCCACCAACGTTATTTCCATTACCGACGGTCAGATCTTCTTGTCCTCTGACCTATTCAACGCGGGCTTCCGTCCGGCGATCAACGCGGGTATTTCCGTATCCCGGGTTGGTTCTGCGGCTCAAACCAAAGCGATGAAAAAAGTTGCCGGTAAGCTGAAGTTGGAATTGGCCCAGTTCGCAGAACTCGAAGCCTTTGCCCAGTTTGCGTCTGACTTGGATGCAGCAACCCAAAACCAGTTGGCCCGGGGTCAGCGCCTGCGTCAGATCCTCAAACAGCCCCAAAACTCTCCCCTCTCCGTTGCTGAGCAGGTGGCGATTGTTTACGCTGGCTTGAATGGCTATCTTGATGATGTTCCTGTAGATAAAGTGGTTGAGTTTGCTGCTGGTCTCCGTCAGTATCTCGCCACCAGCAAAGCCCGGTACGGTGAAATCATTGCCAACGATAAAGTGCTTTCTGAAGAAGCGGAGAATCTCCTCAAAGAGGCGATCGCCGAGCACAAGCAAAGTTTCGCCGCTGCGGCCTAAGCAGATGATCATGTCGCCTGTGGCCTATGGCTAGCATCACCAGGGGTTGCAGGCGACCCAGAATCGAACTAAGGGATATTACTCATGCCAAACCTAAAGGGGATTCGCGACCGGATTCAATCCGTCAAAAATACCAAGAAAATTACCGAAGCGATGCGTCTGGTGGCCGCGGCAAAAGTACGTCGTGCCCAAGAACAGGTGACTTCCACCCGTCCCTTTGCTAACACCCTCTTGCAGGTACTCTATAGCCTCAAGAGTCGTCTCCGCCTTGAAGAAGCAGATTTGCCCCTCCTCAAGCAACGGGAAGTAAAGTGTGTCGGTCTGTTAGTTATCACTGGCGATCGCGGCCTTTGTGGGGGCTACAACGCCAACATCATCCGCAAAGCCGAACAAAGAGCAAAAGAATTAGCAGCGGCTGGTATCAGCTACAAGTTTGTGCTAGTGGGCCGTAAAGCGGTGCAATATTTCCAGAATCGCCAAGCTCCCGTTGCTAAAACCTATGCTGGTTTAGAACAAATTCCTTCGGCAGCAGAAGCGTCGGACATTGCCGATGAACTGCTTTCTTTGTTCCTCTCGGAAGAAGTGGACAAAATTGAACTAATTTACACACGCTTTGTGTCTTTGATTAGTTCTCAACCCGTTGTGCAAACGCTGTTGCCTTTGGTGCCTGAAGCGCTCACCAACCCTGACGACGAAACTTTCAACCTGATTACCCGGGGCGGTAAGTTCCAAGTTGAACGGGAAAAGGTGGCGACTGAAGTTAAAGAACTGCCCGCAGATATGATCTTCGAGCAGGATCCGAAGGACATTTTGAATGCCTTGTTGCCGCTATATCTCAGCAACCAACTGCTGCGGGCGCTCCAGGAAGGGGCAGCCAGTGAGTTGGCAGCACGGATGACGGCGATGAACAATGCCAGTGACAATGCTTCTGAACTGATGAAAACCTTGACGTTGTCCTATAACAAGGCTCGTCAGGCAGCGATTACCCAGGAGCTATTGGAAGTGGTTGCCGGTGCAAATGCACTCTAAAAGACGAACAAGTCATTCCCATTGCCGTCACTAACGCCAACGGTTACTTGAGGACGGCTTTAATAACATGAAAGGGTGGCATAACCATGTCACTCTTTTTTTATAGTGGCCTAGGAAAGCGATCGCCAAAGAGTTTTAAGGAGTTTTTAGAGGGGATCAATTTACCGACCAAAGGAGATTTTTTGGAGTGAATTTTAATTGAAATATCGCGCTGTTAATAATCTGCCCCAGACCCATCACCTTGGCAAACGCCTCTGGAAACGTCAAAATAGAATATTGAAATGTCAATTGTGGGTTCCATTTGTGAGTCAAGTTCGCACCGTTTCCGATACGAAGCGTGATTTTTATACACATCATACTCGGCCAATTAATTCGATTTTTCGGCGCGTCGTCGAAGAACTTTTGGTTGAAATGCATTTACTGTCGGTGAACGCCGATTTTCGCTACGATCCTTTCTATGCGCTGGGCGTCGTCACTTCCTTTGAGCGCTTTATGCAAGGCTATCGCCCAGAGGCGGATAAAGTTTCTATTTTCCAAAGCATGTGCCAAGCGATTGGGGGCGACGCCAACCGTTACAAAGAAGATGCAATGGCCCTGGTTGAACTGGCAAAACGTTGTTCTGGGACGCAACTGATTGAGTGCTTCCGGCAAGATGTGCCCCCCGAAGGTGCCCAGGAATTATGGGAAAAAATTGAGGCGATCGCCAAAAATGATCACTTCAAATATAGTCGGTTGTTTGCCATTGGCGTCTATACTTTTTTGGGTGAATCAGAGCCGCAACTCCTCGAAGACACCGAGAAGCGCGACGAAATGCTGACCACGGTCACCGCAGGTCTGAATCTCCCTGAGGAGAAAATGAAAAAAGACTTAGATCTTTATCGCAGCAATCTCGAAAAAATGAATCAAGTCCTAGAGGTTTTAGAAGATGCCCTCGCCGTAGAACGGCAACGTCGAGAAAAGGCAGAAGCAGAGGCGAAGGCTAAAGCAGCAGAAGCCACCGTAGCGACTGAAACCAACGACGAACAAGACGAACAAAAAGAAACCAGTGAATCCGGCTCCGATGCTTAGGATGACTTGTGCGCAACCTTGATTCTTAAATGTTATTTACTAACACCTTGATCCTCAGGACTTTTGATTGCCTTTGTGGGGCAAAAACTGCAGATCAAGGTGTTCTTTAATGGGTAATTGTGGCGGTGAAATCGTTCCCTCTTCTACGGTGTCGATAATCGCCTGTTCTTGAATAAAAAATTCTCCGAAATCTTGTTGCTGGAGTTGTAACTCATGAAATTGTAATTGCCCGGCGATCGCCAATTCTGCCCCAGGCTCCGGCAGCGGAGTTTCCGTAATCACCCAGATGCGCCCGGTGCTGTCCTGCAATTCGTAAGCACCTTGATCGAGGAGAGGCACCCGCTGGGTTACAGTTCCCTGGACATAGACCTCAGCCCCTGGTGACACAGCCCCAAGACTGGCGATGGGCTGCCTGGTTGTACCCAGGTTTTCCTGTTGAGATAAAACTGTCCAAGGAGTACAGCCGATTAAATTTACTGCGATGAAGCCGCTAAGACACCACCGACTAACTTTGAAGGCGATCGCCATAGACAACACAAGCTTATAAACGCATCACAAAATCAAAAAAGTATCTCCAGTGTACTCGATTCCCCAGAAGCTTCAAAAATCTTGGGGCCAGTGATCAATGTTTCCAAAGAAATGTCTAGAAAATTTAGCGATGTGCTGACCCCGAAATATCAACAAGATTGTCTAAGTTTGTGGAATCGTATCGAGGCCCGCCTTAGCCAGAAACTCCCTTGCTAGGATCAAAAGCAGCATTTCTAGTCGACGGTTCCCCTATGGTTTCTCCCCAAAACCCAGTTCAGATCTACGACACCACCCTCCGCGATGGTTGTCAGCGAGAAGGGCTTGCCCTCTCCCTCGAAGATAAAGTCCGCATCGCCCAACACCTCGACCGCCTCGGCATTCCTTTTATTGAAGGGGGCTGGCCAGGGGCAAATCCCAAGGATGAACAATTTTTTCTACATCTCCGGGAATATCCACTCCAGCAAGCGAAAATTGTTGCTTTTTGTTCAACACGACGTCCCCATTCCGCCGTCGAAACAGACGCTCTACTCCAGGCATCCCTCCGGGCGCAAACCCACTGGATTACTCTTTTTGGCAAATCCTGGGATCTCCATGTCACCCTCGGTTTAGGCACTACTTTGACAGAAAATTGCGCGATGATCCGGGAGAGTCTCGCCTATCTAAAATCCCAAAATCGGCGGGTAATCTATGATGCCGAACATTGGTTTGATGGCTACCAACAAAACCCCGAATATGCCCTCAAAACCCTCGAAGCAGCGATTCAAGGGGGAGCTGAATATCTAGTTTTGTGCGATACCAACGGCGGCACATTGCCCCAAGGAATTATGACCAGTCTCCAGGATATTCAACGGGCATTTCCGGATCTCAAGATTCCCCTCGGCATCCACACCCACAACGATTCGGGGATGGCGGTGGCCAATGCAGTGATGGCCGTGCAAGCCGGAGCCACCATGGTCCAGGGCACCATCAATGGCTATGGCGAACGGTGTGGTAATGCCAATTTATGTACGTTAATTCCTACCTTGCAGCTGAAGTTAAATCAGCCTTGTCTCGCACCGGAAAAACTACAACAGCTCACCAGTACAAGCCGCTTAATCAGCGAAATTGTCAATCTAGCTCCCGATGACCATGCGCCCTATGTGGGTCGTTCGGCTTTTGCCCATAAGGGAGGAATTCATGTCTCAGCAGTGCAAAAAAATGCCCTCACCTATGAACATATTGATCCGCAAACGGTGGGCAATGAGCGGCGTATTGTTGTGTCAGAACAGGCGGGATTAAGCAATATTTTGGCTAAGGCGAAAAGCTTCGGCATTGCCTTAGAGAAAACGGATCTGGCCAGTCGGACGATCCTGCAGAAATTAAAGGATTTGGAGCATGAAGGCTACCAATTTGAAGCGGCAGAGGCGAGTTTTCAGTTGTTAATCCGCTCGGCATTGGGGCATCGGCAGGAATTTTTCAAGCTGCGGGGATTCCATGTGAATTGTGATGTGGGAGAAACTCAAAGTACGGCGATCGCCACGATCAAGTTAGAAGTGAACGGGAAAAATTTGCTCGAGGCAGCAGAGGGCAATGGCCCCGTTTCGGCCTTGGATCAGGCGTTGCGGAAGGTGTTGACGAAATTTTACCCAGAGATTGCCGAGTTCCAATTGACGGATTATAAAGTACGAATTTTGGATGGGGCAGCGGGCACTGGTGCAAAAACCAGGGTTTTGGTGGAATCAAGTGATGGCCTGGAACGGTGGACGACGGTGGGCGTATCAGCCAATATTCTTGAGGCATCCTATCGGGCTGTGGTCGAGGGTATTGAGTATGGTCTGTTGCGGCGATCGCCTTATCCCTCTGTGCCTTTACCTGTGGCAACCCTGTGACTCTAACTCTGCGGGGATGGTGTAGATTTTTTGACCCATTTTCCGATGCGGGAGAGTTGACATTTAGAGGCGATCGCCACCCCTCCTTTTTTGATCTGAGCTAGTATGGTTTGCAAGTCAAAATACCTAAAAAATTTTGGGTATCAGTATTCCTCATTGCCGTCTCTTGTTCTAGTTTCCGGACTCACTCAACTCAGATTTTTAGTTTATTTTCTGGTTCTGGTGTTGATCTACTATGACCCAAACCTACCAAACCCAAAGGACTCTCTTTTTGGAAAATTAGTAACTTAAAAGTTGCTAAGGCTTCAGAATTCTTGGGGACTGGGTCGCATCCTCTCCATGCAATTTTCATGTTTGATAATCTTCTTCCCCCCCTCAACGAGCATAATCTGCCCTATCCCGACACAATTCACCCGATTGTGGTGCATTTTGTGATTGCGATGGTGTTATTTGCTTTTTTCTGTGATGTGCTTGGCTATTTCAGCCGCAACAGCAAACTCTATGAAGTGAGCTGGTGGAATATGTTCGTCGCCACGGTTTCGATTTTTATTGCCATTATCTTCGGACAAATCGAAGCAGGTTTGGCGATCGCCTACGATGCCGTTGAACCCGTGCTGAATCTCCACACGATCATTGGTTGGTCTTTGTCGGGGATTATCGCGGCCTTGACTGGTTGGCGCTACGTGATTCGCTCTAAAAACCCGGAAACCTTGCCGATGTCCTATCTGGGTATGGGAGCAATTTTGACGGGAATTGTCTTTTTCCAGGTTTATCTCGGCGATAAATTGGTCTGGGTTTACGGGCTCCACACCACAGAGATTGTCCAAGCAGCGAAAGAGGGACTTTTATAAGTGATGTATTCTGATCTGATCCATCAACTCGATTTGGGGGCAAACGGCTTACCCTACAGCATTCCCATCCACCCAAATCTGGTGCATCTGACCCTGGGGCTGTTCATCATTGGTATTGCTTTCGATATTGTCGGTGTATTTTTTACTTTTGAGCGTCCCATTTTTAAATATCTGGCGATCCCGGCCACCCGTTCTAATTTCTTTGATGTGGGCTGGTACAACATGGTGGCGGCGTCAATCATTACCTTTTTTACGGTGGCGGCGGGTTTCTACGAAATGCTGTTGATGGATGCCCCGTCTGAGGTAAAAAGTGCCTGGAATTTTAATGCGATAGATACGATGATTTGGCACGGCATCGGCGGCGTGCTGTTACTGGCGTTAATCGTTGGCATGACGGTTTGGCGAGGCTTTCAGCGCTATGTGTGGCGCAGCGATCGCAGTCGCCAGGTGCAATGGTGGTATCTGTTGGCGGGACTGGTGATTATGTTTGTGATGTATGTCCACGGCACTTTGGGCGCTCAGTTAGCCGCAGAATTTGGCGCGCACAATACAGCAGGTCATCTGCTCCGGCTCGGCGAAGATCCCAATGTGCTGTTGCGGTAGGGGTGAGGAACATTAGGCTATGAAATTAAAAACAATTATTTCACTTTCGGCGATCGCCCTAATTTTAGGGATATTTAGCTACAACGTCGGGCAATGGTCTTACAGTTGGTTGCCGCCCCAGGCTTCCGTGGAATCCCAACTGGTGGATCGGCTCTTTAGCACCCTGGTGGCGATCGGGACATTTATCCTGTTCGGCGTTGCCGGCACGATGACCTATTCGATCCTCTTCCACCGGGCAGGACGCTATGACACCAGCGACGGTCCCCCCATCGAAGGCAACGTCAAATTAGAAATTATCTGGACAACGATCCCCTTTTTGATTGTCATTTATCTCGCCTATTTCAGCTATCAAACCTACCGCGAGATGAATATCCAACCTCCGGGACATATGCACCAAGAGGCTTTAGTGACCAATGTTTCTACAGGGAAAACCACCATGGAGATGCCCGTCACCAATGTGGAAGTCACTGCCAAGCAATGGGCCTGGATTTTCCATTACCCCGAAAAAAATATTACCAGCACCGAACTCCATCTCCCGGTAAATCAACGCGCCCACTTCATTCTGCGATCGCCCGATGTGATCCATGGCTTTTTTATCCCTGCCTTTCGGGTGAAGCAGGACGTGATCCCCTTTGAAGACACCGATTTTGAATTTACACCGATCAAAACAGGGAAATACCGCATCCGTGATTCCCAATTTAGTGGCACTTATTTCGCAGCGATGCAAGCAGATGTGGTGGTGGAATCCCAGGAAGACTACCAAACCTGGTTAAACCAAGCCGCCCGCCAAACCCCGACCCCAGCGCCAAACCAAGCCGTCAGTGAATACGCCCGCCGTCAACAGAAAGAAGACCGCGCCGCCTGGAAAACCGTGCCCCCTGCGCCGCCGCCCGTGGTGAATTATCATCCCTGATTTTGTTTATTGACCTTTTTCCTCTGAATTTTTTTGTCAGTCTTCCATAAATTTTCTGTAATTCCGTAATCGCTCACAAACCATGACCCAAGCTCCCCCAGAAGCCCTGACCAACGAGGGACAACCCCTCACCAACCTGCCCAACTGGCGTACCTTCTTTTCCTTTAGTACCGACCACAAAGTCATCGGACTGCAATACATTGTCACGTCCTTTTTCTTTTTCCTCGTCGCCGGAATTTTCGCGATGATCATGCGGGGAGAATTGATTACCCCAGAACCGGATCTCGTGGATCGCACCGTTTACAATGCCCTGTTTACGATGCACGGCAGCATCATGCTCTTCGGCTGGACATTTCCGGTGTTGGCGGGCTTCGCGAATTACCTCGTTCCCCTAATGATCGGGGCGCGGGATATGGCATTCCCCCGACTGAATGCGATCGCCTTTTGGATGGTTCCGGTGTTTGGGTCGCTGTTAATCCTCAGTTTCCTGGCTCCGGGGGGACCCGCCCAATCGGGATGGTGGTCTTATCCGCCGGTGAGTATCCAGAATCCAGCAGGGGTTTTACTCAATGGTGAATTTCTCTGGTTGGTTTCCGTTGCCCTGTCGGGAGTTTCCTCGATCCTGGGGGCGGTGAATATTGTTACGACCATTGTGCGGATGCGGTGTCCAGGGATGGGCTGGTTTAAAACGCCGGCATTTGTCTGGACGGTGCTAGCGGCACAAATTATTCAGCTTTTTGGGTTACCCGCTTTAACTGCTGGGGCGGTGATGTTACTCTTCGATCTGACAGTGGGCACAACCTTCTTCGATGCCTCCCAGGGGGGAAGTCCAGTTCTGTACCAGCACTTTTTCTGGTTCTATTCCCACCCGGCGGTGTATGTGATGGTGTTGCCCGTCTTTGGCTTTTTCTCGGAACTGTTCCCTGTCTATGCCCGCAAGCCCTTGTTTGGCTACAAGGTGGTCGTCGTTTCCTCGATGATTATTGTTGTCCTTAGTGCGGTGGTCTGGGTACACCATATGTTCGCGAGTGGTACGCCCCCCTGGATGCGGATGTTGTTTATGTTTTCAACGATGCTCATCTCTGTGCCGACGGGGATCAAAGTTTTCGCCTGGGTGGCGACCCTCTGGGGTGGAAAATTACGCCTGGATACGCCGATGCTCTTTGCGATGGGGGGTTTGATTAACTTCGTTTTTGCAGGAATCACGGGGATTATGTTGGCATCGGTTCCGGTGGATATCCATGTGAACAATACCTACTTTGTGGTGGGGCATTTCCACTATGTGATCTACGGGGCGATTGTCTTTGGGATCTATGGGGCGGTCTACCACTGGTTCCCGAAAATGACGGGCAAGATGTACTACGAGGGTCTCGGCAAACTGCATTTTTGGTTAACGATGATCGGCACAACCTTGAACTTTCTACCGATGCACCCAGTGGGGTTAATGGGGATGCCGCGTCGGGTTGCGTCCTATGATCCGGAGTTTGCCTTCTGGAATGTGATTGCCAGTATCGGCGGTTTTATCCTCGGCATGTCCACGATTCCTTTTTTGCTCAATATGATTGCGTCCTGGATTAACGGCGATCGCGCTCCCGCAAATCCCTGGCGGGCGATCGGTTTGGAATGGCTAGTACCTTCTCCCCCGGAACATGAAAATTTCGAGGAGTTGCCCATCGTCATCGCGGAACCCTATGGCTACGGCAAATCGGAACCCCTCACGGAAAATCTGGGGGGTTAAACCCATGATTTTTTTGTTGTTGCCCCATCACCATTCGTAGGGGCGGTTCGCGAACCGCCCTTACCGTCCCTGCCGAGCACCCCTCCTACCTAGAAATTTAACACTGCGATTATTGTTATGACTGCCATCAATGAAACCCCGATCTCGGCAACAAGCCACGGACATGGAGAAGAGGATCATCGTCTGTTTGGTTTTATCGTTTTCCTCATGTCGGAAAGTGTGATTTTTATCAGCTTTTTTGTGGGTTATATCGTCTACAAACTCTCGGCAACGGATTGGTTACCGCCGGGGGTGGAGGGTTTAGAAATCCATGATCCGGCGGTTAATACGGTGGTGCTGGTTTCGAGTAGCGGTGTGATCTATCTGGCGGAGCGGTTTCTGCATAAAGAAAATCTCTGGGGCTTCCGTTTTTTCTGGCTACTCACAATGGCAATGGGGAGTTATTTTCTCTATGGTCAGGCGGTGGAATGGCAGAGTTTAGAGTTTGGGTTTACGTCTGGGGTCTATGGCGGAATTTTCTATCTGCTGACGGGGTTTCACGGCTTGCACGTCCTAACGGGGGTCTTGCTACAAGGGGTAATGCTGGGACGTTCTTTTCTGCCGAATAATTATGCGGGTGGACAGTATGGCGTAGAGGCAACGTCATGGTTTTGGCACTTTGTGGATGTGATTTGGATGATTCTTTTCGGGCTAATTTATCTCTGGCAATAATTGGGGCGATCGCCGATCTTTTTCTTGACAAAAAATTGACGAGTTTTTGCCCTACAAACATTTTTAGACATAGTGGTGTGTAAGTAATGATTATTGATGACCAAATTTATGACGTAATCGTTGTTGGAACTGGGGCAGGTGGTGGCACGATCGCCCGGAAATTGGCGGATGCAGGCAAGAAAGTATTGGTGCTAGAACAGGGGCAATTTTCCGAGAAGGAAAGCTCCGAATTAACCGAAGTCGAAGTTTTTAAAAAAGAGCAATACCACGCCCCGGAACAGTGGTACGACCAGCACGGTGAGCCATTCCATCCCCAAACCAGTTATTGCGTCGGCGGCAACACAAAAATCTATAGCGGGGTGTTGATGCGGCTCCGGGAAAAGGATTTTGAAGCGGTGGAACACAAAGATGGCATTTCCCCAGAGTGGGCGTTAAAGTACGCCGATTTTGAACCCTATTACACCGAAGCGGAAAAGTTATACCAGGTGCATGGGCAAGGCGGGGATGACTCCACGGAACCCTCCCGGAGTGAGGATTATGGCTTTCCCCCTGTTGAAAGATTGCCCCAACTCGATGCCATTGATCAGCGTTTTAGGGACTATGGTTTGCACCCGAACTATCTCCCCATCGGCATCGGGCAGGAAGGACGCACGGACTCAGAAGATACAGGCCTTAGTCCCGCCATCCGCGTCGGCGATCGCCTGACCTTGAAAACGGGAGCGCAGGTCACCTCGATCCACACCGATCCCTCCGGCAAAATCGTGAAGGGGGTGCAGGCGGTCATCCAAAACCAAGCTTTTTTGTTTGTGGGGGACATCGTGGTTTTAGCGTGCGGCGCGATTAACTCAGCGGCATTACTCCTCAAATCAGCGAACGCCAAACATGAAAACGGTTTAGGCAATAGTTCCGGGCTGGTCGGTCGCAACCTCATGAAGCAGTTGATGACGGTCATCGTGGAGCAGGAACCCACCCTTAAAGATGGTCTTTTCCAGCGATCGCTCTATGTGAATGATTTCTATTGGGGTGACCAAGATTTCCCCTATCCTATGGGTCATGTGCAGGATTCCGGCGGCATTTTGCAGGATGTTATTTTCTCCGAATCGCCCCCTTTAATATCCGTGGCAGCGAAGTTCTTACCAAAATTTGGGCTGAAACAGTTGGCGACCCGCTCCCTGGGTTGGTGGCTACAAACGGAGGATTTACCGAATCCCGAAAATCGCGTGTGGCTCAAAAATAATAAAGTTCACCTCAACTACACCGAGAATAACCTCGAAGCCCACGACCGCCTGTTATACCGTTGGCAGCAGATTCTTAAGGCGGTGGATAAGGAATTTAAAGGCACCCATCCCTACGCCCGGATGCCCATCTCCGTCGTCGCCCACCAGTGCGGCACCTGTCGCTTTGGGGAAGATCCCGCCACTTCCGTCCTCGATCTCCATTGCAAAATGCATGATCTGGAAAATCTCTACGTGGTAGACAGTAGCTTTTTCCCGTCTAGCAGTGCCACTAGCCCGATGTTGACGGTCATTGCCAATGCCCTCCGGGTTGGCGATCGCCTGTTAGAAATCCTTAGATAATTAATCCCAGTGATGTTGTCGCGCTTCTTCGACGATCCCCTGAGCTTCTTCAAGGGAAATATCATAGCGATCGCTCAATAATCGCGGAATACGGTTGCAGTCACGGTTGGGATTCATTTTTGGATGCTGGGCATAGGTAGGGAGAGCAACGTTACAAAGAAAGGGCGAGGGCTCTGCCTTGAGTTGAATGGGTTCAAGGTTAAGCACGTCCCGTGAATTGATAAAAAAGAGCAGGGCACCACTGAGATTCGCCTCGCTGAGGTTGGCATCACTCAGGAGGGTACAGTTGAGATCAGCATCACTGAGATTGGCATACCTGAGGTCAGCGCCGCTGAGGTTGGCGTATCTAAGATTCACGCGGCTGAGATTCGCATACTGGAGCGCCGCACCACTGAGGTTAGCCCCGTTGAGATTGGCGCGGCTGAGGTTAGCTCCGTTAAAATTAGCACCGCTGAGATTGGCACCACTAAAGTTGGTCTCAATTAGGCTCGCACCGCAAAAGTCAACGCCATTGAGATCCGCACCACAGAAATTAACATCATTGAGATCCGCACCGCAGAAGTCAGTGGTTTTCGTCTTTTTTGTGGCCCTGCGGAAACTGAGGAATAGGAAAATGCCGCCAACAATTGCGGCGATCGCCCGGAGGTCGCTGGCTAAAATTTCGCGATCGCGATGGGAGTCAACTAAGGTAACGTTTTCGTTTTGGGATAGATGAGGATAATTGGTTTGCTGTCTTTGGCCAGGGAGCCACCATAACCACCCCGTCATCCAGAGCACAACTGGCAAGGCGATCGCCCCCATTGTCCACCCCTTGTTAATTTTTTCCTTTGGCTGCCATGGCTTGAATCGCTTGGGCATTCTTGAGACTCCCCGAATACTGATCCCATTATTGCGTCCTCGATTTGGCAACACTCTAATCTTTATACAGGCTTCAGGATTCTCAGAAATGACAAAGGGGAATTGACACCACTACCTTCACAACACCCGATTTCTGGGGGCTGTGGAGGTAGTGGACTGACCAAAATCAGCTTTACAGTTTTGGGGAACTCAGATTTTTGTCGGTGATGAACGTTCTACCAATGTTCGGACATTGGGTGGCCGCAGCGGGCGCAGTCAAAACCTCCGGGTGGATCAACGAATGAGGGGCAACTACAACCGCTATGGGTGCATTTTCCTTTGCCGTTTACAGGGTGGTTTGGGGAAATATCTTTTCGAGGCAGCCGCCCAAATAAAAGTCCTACATTTTTGGTCGGTTGAGCGACTGGTGTAAGGGTCTTAGTATTCATCGGTTTGATCGGGTTTACGACTAGACCCCTCCAGGCTAACCTTCCCGGTTGGCGATCGCTAAAAATCGCTAAAAATCTCAAAGTTTTCGTAAATTAATAATTGAGGCATATTTCCTATAGATATTGGTCGTAATCGGATATTTTTACGATTAATCGGTGTGCAAGAAACGGACTGGCCTCACCGAGTTGTTCTAAGATAAACCGTGCTTCACTCTGGTATGCAGCTATTTTGACTTTATTCCAATGCATTGGCGGTGGTTGTAAGTTAGTAATGCGATCGCATAATTTAACCATCCATACTTCCTTAGGTTGCAATTGAATTCTGTTGATACTATCTTTCATTTGCTCAAATTTTGAAGGCAGCTCTGTATTTTTAGTCAGTGCTAAAACCCCGTCGGCAATTTCAATCCCAAAATCACGTTTTACATCCTCAAATGTAGTAGAAGTATCTTCAATGACATCATGCAACAATGCACACAAAACAAGAATGTTTGGATTGTCAATCCTCTCATGGGCTACCGTTGCTGTTGCTTCCATGGCAACCAGTCCAAGATGATTGATGTAAGGAATATCACTGCCTGGTAATTTCTGACCATTGTGTGCATTTGAAGCGAAATTCCATGCTTTTTGATATTTATCTTGATCCCAAATTTTCATTGATTACCTTTTTGTGACTATTATACGAATACTTTTCTCGTAACATTCTTTTTGTTACTTTCCCATAGAACTTTATGAAGCGATTTAGACTAAACTAATGCTTATTCCTTGAGGATTGCCGGTTTTCTTGTACTTCCATATCGCTAAAGACGATGGCTAACGCTGACTTAATCTTGACCCAAAAATATCAACCCCAGGCACCGATCCAAGTAGATCTGGAGTTGTTCCTCACCGCTGCCGAACGTCAAAAGAGCCGCCAACGCCTAGAGTTAGACAATGGCCAAGCGATTCACTTCAACTTATCCCGTGGCAGCCATATCCATCCCGATGACTACTTTCAAGACGCGACTGGCTCTACCCTCGTACAGGTTAAGGCAAAACCTGAACCCGTGGTTACCGTCACGGCCTCGACCCCTTTGGAGCTACTCAGGGCTGCCTATCACCTTGGCAACCGCCATGTACCCCTAGAGGTGCATCCCCAGTATCTCCGCTTCTCCCCTGACCACGTACTCGAAGATATGCTCACCCGACTGGGGTTGCAACTTAAACAGGAAATGTTGCCCTTTTTTCCGGAAGATGGGGCCTATGGCCATCATCACTAAGCACACAATCTGGGCGAATCCTGGGCGGTAACTCCCCAACATAAGGCGATCGCAGGATTTATACTTAAGAGTGATTCCCTTATCAACTTTTTGGTTGCCGAGCACCCATGTCAACGGAAACGGATCTACCGACCCTCTCCCCTAAAGATACTTCCCAAACCGAGATGGGCGTGGCCCCATCCCAGAGTGTAGATGGTTTTGGACCTGTGTTGCGCAACCCGAAATTCCTCGTCCTTTGGCTTGGTCAAATCTTTTCACAACTGGCCGACAAGATTTATCTCGTGCTGATGATTGCTTTGATTGCCAGTCACTTTCAAACGGCGGCTCAGAGCATTAGTGCTTGGGTCTCGGCGATCATGATTGCCTTTACGGTGCCTGCGATTTTGTTTGGTTCCGTTGCGGGGGTTTATGTGGATCGCTGGTCTAAAAAAGGGGTGCTGATTATTTCGAATTTGTTGCGGGGCGTCTTTGTTTTTTGCATCCCCCTCTTACTCTGGCTCGTGCAAGATCAACCCAATTGGTGGGAGCTTCCCCCTGGATTTGTCTTTTTATTGGGGATCACCTTTGCTGTTTCTACCTTGACACAATTTTTTGCGCCAGCGGAACAGGCGACTTTACCGCTCATTGTGAAGAATAAACATTTATTGGCGGCCAATTCCCTCTACACCACCACGATGATGGCCCTGTTAATTGTGGGCTTTGCGGTGGGAGAACCCTTGTTGGGCCTGGCGGATCAGCTAGTTGAATCTTTCGGGATTACGGGGACTTGGGGGAAAGAATTTGTAGTTGGGGGAGGCTATGCGATCGCCGGTTTGATTTTGTTGGCCCTGAAGACCAATGAAACGGAAACGGATCGCCAACGGGAACAACCCCATGTTTGGGAGGATATTAAAGACGGTCTAAGTTATTTGAATCAAAATCACCGGGTGCGCAATGCGTTGATCCAATTGGTGATTTTGTTTTCTGTGTTTGCGGCCCTGGCGGTGTTGGCGGTGAGTTTGGCGGCTCAAATTCCGGGGTTAAAGGCGGAGCAGTTTGGCTTTTTGTTGGCCGCAGGCGGCGTTGGTTTGGGGATTGGTGCTTTCTTTTTGGGGCACTGGGGGAATCAGTTACCCTACCGTACCCTCAGCCTTTGGGGTTCTATCGGCACGGCGATCGCCTTAATTGCCCTTTCTTTTTCGATTCACAATTTGGTTTTTGCCCTCTTGAGTACCACCTGTCTTGGCTTTTTTGCGGCCCTGGTGGGAGTGCCGATGCAGACGACGATCCAGCGCGAAACTCCGGCAGTCCTCCGGGGGAAGGTTTTCGGTTTACAGAATAATGCTGTTAATATTGCTCTATCTTTACCTCTGGCCCTGGCTGGGGTGGCAGAAACCTTTTTTGGCCTGCAACCAGTGCTTCTAGGTCTTTCGGGATTGGCGATCGCCGGAGGGGTATTGAACTGGTATATTTCAATCAAATCCTAACGCACACCACAGGATCCCCCTCAATGCATGTTGCTTGGCTCGGTAAAAAATCTCCTTTTTGTGGCAATGTCACCTATGGCCGTGAAGTGACCAATCATCTCCTTGATCGGGGCTATCAAGTGAGCTTTCTCCACTTTGCCCAGCAAGAAGAATGTGACCAAAAATGGCGGGACTGCCCAGAGGTTTTTTTACCCTTCCTCTACAAGTCGCAAATTTACACGATCCCCAGTCCGAAATCGAGTCAAGTGCTGATGCGATCGCTCCAAAAATTTCAGCCAGACCTCGTCCATGCCTCCCTGACCCTCTCGCCCCTAGATTTTCGGCTGCCCGACATCTGCCGCGAACTCGATTTGCCCCTAGTGGCTACCTTTCACCCTCCCTTTGACAGCAAACTACGCAACCTCAAATCCAGCACCCAATACCTCACCTACCAGCTCTATGCCCCCTGTCTAGCCAACTATGACCGGGTGATCGTCTTCTCAGAAATCCAAAAAGAAATGCTCGTCAAACTGGGAGTACCACGGGATACGGTGCGCATCATTCCCAATGGCGTCGATGAACAAAAATATGCCCCGGCCCTCAGTGCCTACCGCCATACCTTCCAAGCGAAACGGGTATTCATTTACCAAGGCCGCATTGCCCCCGAAAAAAATGTAGAAGCCCTCCTCAAGGCTTGGCGACTGGCCAATATGGGGGAAGATTGTGTGCTGTTAATGGTCGGTGATGGCCCCCTCAAGGCTTCCCTGGAATTGCTTTACACCGAAGATCAAGGGGTCCGCTGGCTTGGGTTCGTCGGCGATGAAACCCAGCGGATTGACCTCCTCCGGGCGGCGGATGTGTTTGTGTTGCCCTCTTTGGTGGAAGGATTGTCTTTATCACTCCTCGAAGCAATGGCCTGCGGTTTGGCCTGCATTGCCACGGATGCCGGCGCCGATGGGGAAGTACTCAACCAAGGAGCCGGGGTTGTCCTCGATACCCAGGGGGTCACCGGACAATTGAAAACCCTTTTACCCTTATTCCGCGAACAACCAGAATTAGTTACAATCCTGGGTCACAAAGCGAGGCAGCGGGTGTTAGAACGTTACACCTTGCAGAACAATATTAGTCAGCTCGAACAAACTTACCAAGAACTGTGTCCCACGGCGGCGTCTGCCCCCCATCCGGCTCCAGTGCAAAGTTTTCCCTAAAGGACTTACCATGGGCCAAGGTTTATCATGGGGAGACCAATGTATTTTTTGGCGATCGCCTTGATATTTTTCTATGGATTTAGACCAACAACTGCAAATCCTCATTGACCAAGCCCCCCAGGATGGCAAGATGCCCCAGGTGATGGCCCAGGCGATCGCCCCAGTCCTCAAAGCCTTCGCCCAAAACCTACAATCCCTCGAATACTATGTTTGCCAATCTTTAGAGGGGGACTGGCTCATTACGACCCTTGCCCAACAGAGCGATCCCCAGCAGACCAAAACCGTTATCTACGGCTTCTCAAGCCTCGCCCTCGCCCAACAGCACCAGGGCAGCAATGCCGATCCGTCCCTAATTGCTGTGCCTCTGCCCGTCACCCACCTGTTGTTTCAGCTATTTTCGCTGGCTGCCGTTGATAGCTTGATCCTCACCGAAGCCCAGGGGAGCCTTGAAATTCGCCGCCAGGATCTGCAACAGGCCGTTCAACAACAATTATTAGGCGATCGCCCCCGTCAAACCCCAGGCAGTCAGTGGGCTTAAACAAGACACCAAGGACAAACCCAGTTAATCCCTAACTAGATGGGGTATCAGCTTTTGTTTCCTGATCAGAGGTTTCCGGTTTCGGTTCCGAAGCCTCGACTTTTTCGCCGTTCCCTTCCTCTAGGCGGGCCTGCATCGAAACAGTTTTTTCAATTTTTTCGGCTTCTTTCTTAAATTCTTCCTGGAACTCGTTGGAGGCATCCTGGAAACTGCGGATTGTTTTCCCAAGGCTCCGGCCAATCTCTGGCAACTTTTTCGGGCCAAAGATTAACAGAGCAATAATAAAAATGAGGGCCATTTCTGGCAGGCCAATCCCGAAAATATTCATAGATTCTGGGGGTTAAGGGTGGATTTTTGCTGTTTTATTTTACCGTTGCCGGGGCAGATCGTCGGAGGTTTGATCGCAGTTGACCGCAGGCCGCATCCGCCTCCAAGCCCTTAGAATAACGCACGCTCACCGCGATCTTGTGATCCTGGAGGATTTGCTTAAAGACATTGATCCGTTTTTTCCCCGGACGCTGGAAAGGCACTTCGGTAATGGGATTGTAGGGAATTAAATTCACATGGCTTTGGAACCCTTTTAGTTTTTTAGCTAATTCGGCGGCATGGTCGGGCAGATCATTCACCCCCGCCAGCAAAATGTATTCAAAACTGAGGCGGCGACGGGTGATGGCGACGTACTCGCGGCATTCGTCCAACAGCTCCTCAATGGGATAATGGACAGCGGTGGGAATAATCGATTCCCGGAGGGCTTGGTTCGGGGCGTGGAGGCTTACTGCTAGGGTGATTTGCAGATTCTGCTGGGCCAGGGTGCGGATCTGATCGGGTACCCCCACGGTAGAAACTGTTAGCGATCGCTGGCCAATGCCGATGTCTTGGTTTAGGCTTTGGATCGATTTAAGCACCTGTTCGAGGTTGGCGAGGGGTTCCCCCATACCCATAAACACCACATGGCTGACCCGTTGCTGGAAATCTTCTTGGACAGTGAGCACTTGATCAACGATTTCATGGGCCTGGAGATGCCGGGTAAAACCACTTTTGCCAGTGGCACAAAAATCACAGGCCATGGCACAGCCCACCTGGGAAGAAACACAGACGGTGAGGCGTTTTTCGGTGGGGATACCGACCGTTTCAATAATTAAGCCATCGTGGAGTTGGAGGAGATATTTGCGGGTGCCATCGGGGGCGGTACGTTGGTGGTGGATCTGCGATCGCCCCACGGGATAGGTGCCCATTTGTTCGCGCCAAGCCTTCGGAAAGACGGTGATTTCACTCAGGTCATGGATCCCTTTTTGGTAGAGCCAATTGTAGAGCTGTTTGCCACGGTAGGCGGGTTGACCAGTGGTTTCGATCCAGTGGGTCAGTTCCGGGAGACTTTTGCCGAGGAGTACGTCTTGGGGCATGGGTTGCAAGGAAAAGGGGCGATCGCCTGTGATTGGGTTAAGGGATAAAGTTAAACAATTCCTTTTCCATTGTGGCATAGGGGCCGCTGCTTCCTGATCAGGTGCCCAGACAATTGAAAAACTGTCCTTAAATCCTTGGCTCCCCCAGGGAATCTGCCTATGATTTAAAGGTGGCGTATGGCAAGGAGAATAATGGTTGGCTGGCTATTAATTGGACTGGTATTACTCTATCTGGGGGGCTGTGGTTATCTCTTTTTTGGGCAGCGGCGGATTATTTTTGAACCCCAAGCCCAACCCTTGCATCCAGTGCCATCGGATTTTGCTCTACCCTACGAAACGATCACGATCCCCGTCACTTCAACGCAACAATTAACGGGCTGGTGGCTACCCCAGAACAAGGGGGACAAAACGCTACTATTTCTCCATGGGAATGGCGGGTTAACGGCTTACAATTTCCAGGCGATCGCCCTCTGGTACCAAGCGGGCTATTCGGTCTTGGCCTTTAACTATCGGGGCTATGGCCAGAGCAGTCCTGGCTTTCCCCAAGAATCCCAGGTGTACGAAGATGCAGCGGCGGCCTATACCTTTCTCACCCAGACTAAGGGGATCCCAGCCCAGCAGTTGACGATCCACGGCCATTCCCTCGGCGGGGCGATCGCCATTGAATTGGCCCAGCGGTACCCGGTGGGCGGCTTATTTTTAGAGGGTACCTTCACCTCGATGTTAGCCATGTCTACCACCAAACCCCTCTATCGGATTTTTCCCGTCTCTTTCCTTCTACACCAGCGGTTTAATTCAGCAGCTAAAATTACCCAACTCCAGCTACCGATTTTCTTTTGCCACGGGGAATTGGATGAAACAGTCCCCAGTACCATGGGGGCGCAACTGTGGGCGATCGCCAATGAACCCAAGCAATTTCAAGCTGTGCCTGGGGCCGACCACCATAATCTAGCCGCTGTGAGCCCAGCCACGATCCAGCAGGGCATTATCTGGCTCGAAGCTCACCGTGCCCTCTGCCACGGGTGATTAAAACAGATGACAGAACCAATTTTTGTGGGGCGATCGCTCTCTTGTCACTTCCGGGGTGTTGCGGCCCTGACGGAACTCAATTTTGCAATTTATCCCGGCGAGAAGGTGGGCCTGATTGGGGCCAGTGGCGCAGGTAAAAGTACGCTCCTTAGTCTCCTCAATGGTCAACAACAACCAACCCAGGGGGAATTGCTCATCTGGGGGGAAGCGATCGCAACCCTCTCCCCAAGGGGACGGCGACGCATCCAACGGCAGCTTGGTACCATTTACCAACAACTGCATTTGGTCGAAAGTCTGACCGTCATTCACAATGTCAACGCGGGTCATCTGGGGCGTTGGTCGTTCCTCCAGGCAATGTTTTCCCTGATCTTTCCCCAGGAGCGTCCCTTGGCCGAAGCTGTCTTGAAACAGGTGGGCATTCCCGAAAAACTCTTTGCTAAAACCAGTGACCTATCGGGGGGACAAAAACAACGGGTTGCCTTGGCGCGGGTCTTGGTGCAAAATCCGGCGGTGATCCTCGCAGACGAACCGATTTCTAGCCTTGATCCTCAACTGAGTCGGGAAATGATGGATTTGCTGGTGCAGCTTTGTGAAACCCAAGGAAAAACCCTCGTCGTCAGCCTCCACTCCCTAGAATTTGCCCGGAGCCACTGCGATCGCCTAATTGGTCTCAAGGGCGGCAAAATTCTGTTTGATCAACCCACCACAACGGTCAGTGAGGCCCAAATCAACCACCTCTATGGTGAGCAATCGATATACTAGATGTCTGCATTTCTTGAAAAATTTCCATGGCGATCGCATCCTCTTCTGTTCCGAAAAATGATTGGCAACTGGCCGGGAAGCTCCTTCCCTACGCCAAGAAAAATCTCATTACCCTTGTTGTGTCGATTGTTTTGCTGATCCCCTTGGCGATCGCCGGTGCGGTTCAGCCCCTCGTTGTCGGTCAGGCGGTTTCCCTATTGCGGGGCGAAACCGTGTGGGGCATCCTCGCTGATCTCAGCATTCCAGCAGGGATTAACCGTTTAATCTGGATTCTGTTAGCCACCATTGTGATTCGCTTGGCCTTCACCTCGATCCAAGGGTACCTCGTTCAAAAAGTGGGCCAGGAAATTACCGCAGGCATCCGCCAGGATTTATTCGATCACGTCACATCCCTTTCTTCTCGCTTCTTTGACCGGATGCCCGTCGGGAAGCTCGTCACCCGTTTAACCAATGACGTGGAAGCCCTGGGTGATGTTTTTGCCAGTGGGGCGATCGGCATCATTAATGATGTCATTTCCCTGGCCGTGATTATTGTGTCGATTTTTTTGTTGCAATGGCAGCTAGCGACGCTCCTCATTTTGATGTTGTTGCCCGTCACCTTTTTGATCATTTATTTTCAGGGGCAATACCGCAAAGCCAACTACCAAGCCCGGGAAGAACTCTCCCAACTAAACGCGATGCTCCAGGAAAACGTTGCGGGGATTAATATTGTGCAATTATTCCGCCGGGAAGCCCTGAATGCCGAGTTATTCCGGACGGTTAATGACCGCTATCGTCTGTCCGTTAACAAAACAATCTTCCATGATTCGGCTGTTTCTGCCACCCTGGAATGGATTTCGTTGGTGGCGATCGCCGGAGTGCTCTGGTTGGGGGGCTGGCTGATTTTCCAGGATGCCCTGAGCTTTGGGGTGTTGTCTGCCTTTATTCTCTATTCCCAGCGGTTATTTAATCCCCTGCGCCAATTTGCCGACAAATTCACCATGTTCCAGTCGGGACTAACGGCCATCGAACGGGTGACAGAATTGATGTCGGAGCCCATCGAGATCCAAGATAAACAACAGCATTTAACGACTTCTTTAAATCTCTCGGATTCTGCCTCCGGTGAAATTATTTTTGATAATGTTTCCTTCGGTTACAAGCCTGGGGAATATGTCCTGAAAAACCTGAATTTTAAGATCAAACCCGGTGAAAAAATCGCCCTTGTGGGGCCAACGGGGGCCGGAAAAAGCTCGATCATCCGTTTACTCTGTCGCCTGTATGACCCTAGTGAAGGACGGATCCTCGTTGATGGCATTGATATTCGTGATCTGCCCCAAGAAGATCTGCGGCGGCACATTGGCGTCATCCTCCAAGAAAGCTTTCTTTTTGCTGGAGATGTTCAACGCAACATTACCCTGGGGGAGGAGTATCCCTTTGAGGCGGTGAAGCAGGCCGCAGTACTGACCAACGTCGATCAACTCATTGAGGAACTGCCCCAGGGGTATCGCACAGCTCTCCGGGAGCGGGGTACAAATCTTTCTGGGGGCCAAAAACAACTGTTGGCCTTTGCCCGGGTTGCAATCCGGGATCCAAAAATTCTGGTACTCGATGAAGCGACGGCAAGTCTGGATGTGGGTACAGAGGCGCTAATTCAGTCGGCCCTAGAACAACTCCTCGAAGACCGCACGGCGATCATCATTGCCCACCGTCTCTCAACCATCCGGGATGTGGATAAAATCATTGTCCTAAAGCAGGGAGAAATCCTCGAAACGGGGAACCACGATCAACTCCTCGCCCAAAATGGGTTGTATGCCAGCCTCTATCGTTTGCATATGTTGGGAGACTAGACGGGGCGTTTCCTTTGCTTGGTATGATAATGGACACAGAATTTTCACTAAGGAACGGGCCGATGACAACCCACTTCATTACCGCAGAAATTGATCTCCAGGAAAATCCGGCAGATTTGCCCAAGGAAATTGAAGCAGAGCTCGAAAAGCGGGGTGATGTGCTCCGGTGGGCAATTACTGAAGTTGAAGAAAATACGGCAAAAGTTGAGGCGATCGCCTTAACTCCAGAAGACTAAAATCATGGCTTTGGTGGTTGATCCCGGTACCCAGAATATCGATCTAAAAGCGTGGCAATATTGTCATCCCCATTGGCATCGGCAGATGGAACGGATCAGCCGTCAAAGCCCCGAAGCCCTGCTTGTGCCCCACTCTCGCGCGGCCCTAACGGAAATCTTCCGCACAGCCCACCGGGAAAAAATTACGATTATCCCCTGTGGTAACGGCACAAAGCTCGCCTGGGGTGGACTCACTCCGAAAGTAGATTGGTTGGTGAGCACCCGGCAGCTAAATCGCATCGTGGATCACGCCGTTAATGATCTAACCATTACGGTGGAAGCAGGGATTACCTTTGCTGAACTACAAAACCATCTCAGGCCCCATAAACAGTATCTCCCCCTCGATCCCAGTTTCCCCAACCAAGCAACCCTAGGGGGAATTGTGGCCACAGCGGATACCGGCAGCTTACGTCAACGTTACGGTGGTGTGCGGGATTTACTCCTGGGAATTACGATGCTCCGGGCCGATGGCACCTTGGCAAAAGCCGGGGGAAAAGTGGTTAAAAATGTGGCGGGCTATGATTTGATGAAGCTCCTCACAGGTTCCCATGGCAGTTTGGCGACGATTACCGAATTAACGTTTCGCCTCTATCCGATCCAAGAGCAGTCCCAAACGATCTTAATGCTTGGGTCGTCTGCGCAAATACGCCAGGCTCAGGGCCAAATTTTAAATTCTGTAGTTACACCAGCGGCGGCAGATCTCCTCTCGCCTCGACTATTACAACAGTTGCAAAGGGGAACTGGAGAAGACTGGGGTTTGTTGCTGCGTTTTGAGGCGATCCGCGAGAGTATCACAGCACAATTACAGGAATTAGACGCTATCGGGCAACGTTTGGGTTTAGTCAGCCAACCGGAGAACTTTAATCTCTGGGAACAGCTACGGGACGCTTTATCCGGGGAAAAGGTCAGCGCTAAAGTTGGCATTTTGTCCGATCAAAGTATGGCTTTGCTGCAATACATTGAGACCCTAACCAATGGTCAGGCGATCGCCCGGATCCATTGCAAAAGTGGCCTAGGTATCATTGCGTTTCCCCATGACCAATTTCTCCGGCAATTCCGAACGATCCGGGACTTTTGTCAGGCCCACCACGGTTTTTTCACAATTTTGGACGCTCCCTATCGCCTCAAGCAGCAATTTGAACCCTGGGGCTATCCAGGCGATGCCTTGCCGTTGATGCGCCGCATTAAACAGCAATTTGATCCCCAAAATATCCTAAGTCCCCACCGCTTTGTGGGCGGCATTTAACGACGGAGAATTGCCGCGACAAACTGTTCAGGCTTCTCTGGTGTGACGACGATAGTCTGGTTAGGCCATTTCAGAACAACCGCTAAACGAACCGCTGTGGCATAGGCATTGTAGTGACCCAAGTTTTTATTCCAAAATTTTCCGGTAAAGGCAAATAAACCACCATTACCAAACAGCCGTAACGAACCATCCATGGCGGTGGGATCGTAGGTGGCACTTTCTAGATTTTCTAAAGCGATTTCTGTGCGCCACCCCAAGCGTTCAACATAAAGGCGATCGCCGTCCAGATGATAGCCCCGCACCATAAATAACGCCGTCATTACCACAATGCCGATGGGCAAAATAATCCACAGCAAAAAATAAGGATTCTGTTGTTGGAGTCCTAAAATCAAAAACAGCAGCACCATGGCCAACAACACTACGCAAACAAGAATTGTAATGGTGATTAAAGTTTGACTCCAGGGAGCCTTAAAAAACAGACTATTTTCCATAACCGTGACAAAAAGCTGATTTCACGGTAGCAAAGTTCCCCAAGAATTACGGCAGCGGTAAAGTTTTATCTCTGTTGGCCAGTATTGCTTGGCACCCTTCAACATTTCCGCACATTTATCTCGTAAATCTTGGCCGTGACGGTGCTACCCTGGATTTTTCGCCCGCCCAATAGCCGAAACTTCACAACTTAAATATTAAGAAAGATGATAATTAGGCTACAATTGGGCAGAAATTGTCAAAAAAATTTACAGGTCTTAGGAACCATCCGTAAAATTTATGTCTCTTCCCATTCGTAACGTCGCGATTATTGCCCACGTTGACCACGGTAAAACGACCCTTGTTGATGCTCTCTTACATCAATCCGGCATTTTCCGAGAAGGCGAAGACATCCCCGATTGCGTGATGGACTCCAATGACCTCGAACGGGAACGGGGTATTACGATTCTTTCCAAAAATACCGCCGTCCGTTACAACGACATTCTGATCAATATTGTTGATACCCCTGGCCACGCCGACTTTGGTGGTGAGGTAGAGCGTGTCCTCGGCATGGTAGACGGTTGCATTTTGATCGTCGATGCCAACGAAGGCCCAATGCCCCAGACCCGTTTCGTCTTGAAAAAAGCCCTCGAAAAAGGTCTACGCCCGATCGTTGTCGTTAATAAAATCGACCGCCCCAACGTCAATCCTGAAACCGCCGTTGATAAAGTCTTTGATCTGTTCGTTGAACTCGGTGCCGATGACGATCAATGTGACTTCACCACCCTCTATGCCTCTGGTCTATCTGGTTTCGCCCGGGAATCCCTCGACGATACCAATGAGGATATGGAACCCCTCTTCCAAGCGATTCTGCAGCATGTTCCCCCGCCAGCCGGAGATGTTAATAAGCCCCTCCAGTTGCAGGTTACAACCCTCGATTACTCCGATTACCTTGGTCGGATTGTCATCGGTCGTCTCCACAACGGCACGATTAAAGCGGGACAACAGGCAGCCCTGGTCAAGGAAGATGGCACCATTGCCAAGGCAAAAGTGGCTAAACTGATGGGCTTTGAAGGCTTAAATCGCGTTGAACTCGAAGAAGCAACCGCCGGAATGATCGTCGCTGTTGCCGGGTTTGCTGATGCCAATATTGGGGAAACGGTAACGTCCCCTGAAGATCCCCAAGCTTTACCACTAATTAAGGTGGATGAGCCTACATTACAGATGACCTTCTCTGTGAATAATTCCCCCTTTGCGGGCCAGGAAGGAACCTTTGTGACCTCGCGCCAAATCCGCGATCGCCTCGAAAGAGAACTCGAAACCAACGTGGCCCTGCGGGTCGAAGATGGTGAATCCGCCGATAGCTTTGCTGTATCCGGTCGGGGTGAACTGCATCTGGGTATTTTGATTGAAACCATGCGTCGGGAAGGTTACGAATTCCAAGTGGCCCAGCCCAAGGTGATTTACCGCGAAGTGAATGGCAAACCCTGTGAACCCTTTGAATACCTCGTGCTCGATGTCCCGGAAGAAGCAGTGGGTAGCTGTATCGAACGACTCGGTCAGCGCAAAGGGGAAATGCAAGATATGCAAGCTGGCGCAGGTGGACGGACTCAACTCGAATTTGTGGTACCCGCCCGTGGTTTGATTGGTTTCCGGGGTGAATTTATCCGGATCACGCGCGGTGCTGGCATTATGAACCATAGTTTCCTGGAATATCGACCCCTCTGTGGCGACTTCGACACTCGCTACAACGGCGTCATCACTGCCTTTGAAGAAGGCACAGCAACCTTCTATGCCCTCAAGAACGCTGAGGATCGCGGTCAATTTTTCATTACCCCAGGCACTAAGGTTTACAAAGGCATGATTGTCGGGGAGCACAACCGTCCCCAAGATCTAGAGCTAAACGTTTGTAAGGCGAAGCAGCTCACGAACCATCGGGCTGCCAGTGGTGATGAACTAGTTCAGTTACAAGCCCCCATGGAAATGAACCTAGAGCGCGCCCTCGAATATATCGGCCCTGGGGAACTCGTAGAAGTCACGCCTGAATCCATCCGTCTTCGCAAAGTGGAAACGAAGAAAATGGCAAAACGCTAATGTTCTAGGCATGACCCAACACCTGAAGGGTGAATGTTAGTGATTTTAAGAAAGGCTGATCCTGCCATGATGTGGGATCAGCCTTTTTTGTTTCTAGTTATTGTTGTTGCATTTCTCGCCACGATTGCGACAAAACTTTACTGGCTGATTTGGCGAAGACAAAGGTCAGGAGAAAACCCACCAACAAATCTGGCAGATTAGAATTCGTGAGAAACACCAATCCGGCAGCAATTAACACGGATGTATTGGCAATGATGTCATTGCGGGAACACAACCAAACAGAAGACATATTGAGATTATCGTTGCGATGACGTGTCAAAAGCAGTAGACAGAGTAAATTCGCGAATAACGCGACAATACCAATCATGCCCATGATGGAAGCTTCCGGGCTAACGCCTGCGAACAATTGGTAGCTTGCCCTTGCAAACACTGCAACCGCAAACAAAAACATAATGACTCCCTTAAGGAATGCGGCTCCAGCCTGGGCCTGCACACTCTTGTTAATGACATACAGGCTGCTGGCATAGACCAAGGCATCTCCCAACATATCCAAAGAATCTCCAGTTAAAGAGAGGGAACCCGCTCGAATCCCAGCCCCAAACTCGACCAGAAACATTGCTGCGTTGATAAACAACACGACCCAAAGTACTTTTGCTTGTTGTTGCTTTAGTTTCGACAACGCACAAGCTTTAGCTTGACAGCAATTATCATCCATGACTTGGTTTTACATTTCGATATTCAAATTAATATTAGAATGTTTTTGCCGATAAGTGCAGATCAAGTTGAAGTTGATTTGTTTTATTGTGCAAGTTTGTTAAGGGCGTGGCTCAGGATTTCAGCAACCCGTTGATCTCGGAGGGAGTAATAGGCTAGTTTCCCTTCATTCCGATATTTCAGGATTTTGAGATCGCGTAATTTTCGTAAGTGATGGGAAGTCGTGGCAATTTTGATGTTGAGTAAAGCCGCAATGTCACACACGCAGAGTTCTTCACTTGTACTGAGAGCGGCCAGGATCTTGAGACGGGATTTGTCGGCTAAAGCGTTAAAGAGAATCTGAGCTTCTTCGAGTAAATCACCCTCTGGTAATTGTTCACTGGCTTGGGCCACCAAATCCGTATTAACACAGCGGACTTGGCAGATATCCTGTGATTTTGGCTTTATCACAACTTTTAAGGGCGCAAATTCTACAATTTAATTGTACTCATTGGGTCATCGATCCCAGAAGGCGATCGCCTTAATTTCGTGATTTATCTTGCAATATTTTGTAACAATGTGTATCAACTATTCACAAAAAAGGGTTTAAACCCTGGTGTAGAGCTTGTTAGACTGTAACCTAATCAAAACCCCAAGTCTCACGCGGTTATATTTGGCAAAAAAGAGACTGATCCCCATAAAAAACGGAAGCAATAAACATTACAGATATGGTAAGCACTGTTAACAAATCTGCTGGCGTAGAGGAATTGCGCCCCGGCGTGAAGGTTCCGGCGAAGGAAACTATCCTGACTCCCCGCTTTTACACCACCGACTTCGATGAAATGGCGAAGATGGATCTTTCCGTCAACGAAGAAGAGATGGAAGCGATCATCGAAGAATTCCGCGTGGACTACAACCGTCACCACTTTGTTCGGGATGAGTCTTTTGATATCTCCTTCGACCATATCCAAGGGGAAACCCGGCAACTCTTCATCGAGTTCCTGGAGCGCTCCTGTACTGCTGAATTTTCCGGCTTCTTGCTCTACAAAGAATTAGGCCGTCGCCTCAAGGACAAGAATCCCCTGTTGGCTGAAGGGTTTAATCTCATGTCTCGGGATGAAGCGCGCCACGCTGGTTTCCTCAACAAGGCGATGACGGACTTTAACCTGTCCCTTGACCTCGGTTTCCTCACCAAGAGCCGCAGCTACACTTTCTTTAAGCCGAAATTTATTTTCTACGCCACCTACCTTTCGGAAAAAATTGGGTACTGGCGTTACATCAAGATTTATCGTCACCTCGAAAAGAATCCCGAAGACCGCATTTATCCGATTTTTAAATTCTTTGAGAACTGGTGCCAAGATGAAAACCGTCATGGGGATTTCTTTGATGCCCTGATGAAAACCCAGCCCAATATCCTTAATGACTGGAAAGCGCGGTTGTGGTGCCGTTTCTTCTTGCTCTCCGTCTTTGCGACGATGTACCTCAATGATACCCAGCGCCATGGTTTCTACGAGTCCATTGGTTTGAATGCGCGGGAATTTGACAAGGAAGTGATTTGGGAAACCAATAACACCGCTGGCCGGGTCTTCCCGATCATTCTCGATGTCGAAAAGCCTGAATTTTACGAGCGTTTAGAAACCTGCGTCAAGAACGGCGAAAAACTGCGGGAAATTGATGCCAGCGATGCGCCTGCGCCTGTGAAGCTGTTGAAGAAGTTACCTGCTTATCTCTCTAACGCAACCCAATTCATTAGTCTTTATCTGATGAAGCCGATCCGCGTTGATCAACTGGCTGGTACTGTCCGCTAACACCCTTTTGGAGAATACCCTCCCTCCGCCTTCGGCACCTCCCTCAAGGAGACACCCCTCTAACTCCCCTCAAGGGAAACACCCTCCGCCTTCGGCACCTCCCTCAAAGAGAGGATAATTTGCCTCCTTCTTTTTTAGAGGGAGGATTTTTTTGTCTAGAGATAGCGAGATTGCAGGATTTTGGGCTATGGTTGTTTAGCCAGACGAGGTATTGATTGACTCAGTGGCGATCGCCTTTTTTGGACTGGGATAACGTTTCTGGATCTAGCACACCGATGGTTGATGCATTATTTTGGACGGACATTTTGACCTTTGCGGCGGACACAAGTCACCGGATTGGCGCAGAATTAACGGAAAAATTTGGGAAGCTCACGGCAGTTCGTAAGGCTGATGGTAGCTTGGTGACGGAAGCGGATCGGTGGTCTGATCGAGAAATTTGTCAGGCGATCGCCACAGCCTTCCCTGACCATGGCATTCTCAGCGAAGAAAAAACGCATATTTTGCCTGGAAATGATTGGTGTTGGGTGATTGATCCCATTGACGGCACAACGAATTTTACGCGGGGCATTCCGATCTGGGGCATTTCCCTGGGGCTACTCTACAAAGGCACGCCCGTTTTTGGCTATGTGCATTTCCCTTGGTTGCGCCAATCCTTCCATGGCTATTGGTACGGAGACTCCGGTTTAACGGGGCCGACCGGGGCGTTTTGTAATGGCGAACCGCTCCAGACCAGCGACGACGAGCCGAGCCTAAACCATATTTTTAACCTCTGTGCCCGCAGTACGGCGGTGGCAGCTCAACCGAATTTCCCTTGTAAGATTCGCTTGATGGGGGTTGCCAGCTATAACGTTTTAATCGTGGCTTCGGGGGCGGCCCTAGGGGGAGTGGAAGCGACGTCGAAAATTTGGGATATTGCGGCGGTGTGGGCGATTATCCAGGCGGCTGGGGGAGCCATTGAACCCCTCGAACCGAACCCGATGTTTCCTTTAGAAATCGGCAAAAATTATGGCGATCGCCCTTTCCCTTGTTTAACGGCGAGTCGGGCAGAACTGATTCCCGTCTTCAAACCCTGGGTACAATTTATCGGCGATCAAGTCTGCGAAAAATACGGATTGTAAAGAACTTCGATACAATACACAACTGAGTATTTTGACGAACCATTGCGAGGACTCCCCCGACCATGACTGTTGCGGTTGCCATTGACCACCTCCAGAAAAGCTACGGCACCACCCAAGCGGTAAAGGATGTCTCCTTCACGGTGGAACAAGGAAAAATATTTGGGCTTTTGGGGCCAAACGGCGCAGGCAAAACGACGACGATTCGCTGTCTCTGTACCCTCGCCCAACCGGACGGAGGCCAGATCGAAGTCTGCGGTATTTCTGCTCTGACCCAACCGAAAGCAGTGCGACAACGGCTCGGCTATGTGGCCCAGGAAGTGGCGATCGACAAAATTCTTACCGGGCGGGAACTGCTGAATTTACAGGCGGCCCTCTACCATCTCCCGAAAAGCTTTATTCCCCAACGGGTGGAACAACTCCTTAATGCCCTAGGTTTAACCGATTACGCTGACCAGAAAACAGGCACTTACTCCGGTGGTTTGCGCAAACGCTTGGATTTGGCGGCAGGTCTGCTCCATCAGCCAGATGTGTTGGTTCTAGACGAGCCGACGGTGGGCCTCGATATCGAAAGTCGCGTTGCAGTTTGGGACTTTCTGCGGCAACTGCGGGCAGCGGGCACAACGGTCATTATCACCAGCCATTATCTTGAAGAAATTGATGCCCTCGCCGATAGTGTAGCGATCATTGATCAGGGCAAAGTCATCGCCAACGGCACCCCCAACGAACTCAAAGATAAAGTGGGTGGCGATCGCATTACGTTACGCATCGAAGAATTTACCTCTGCCCAGAATGCCGAACAAGCGAAAGAAGTGGTATCGGCCTTGGATTTTGTTGAGAGCGTGATTATTAATGGCTCCCAAGGGAATTCTTTGAATCTGGTGGTGAGTCGCCAGGGCAATCACCTGAGCACCATTGAGCAAAGCATTCAAGCGGCTGGACTGCCCATTTTTAGCTTGAGTCAAGCACGGCCTAGTTTGGATGACGTTTATCTTGCGGCTACGGGTAAGACCCTCATGGATGCCGAAATCGAAGCGGCCAGCAAGCGAGATCTCAAAAAAGAGAAAAAGCAACAAATGAAAGGTTAAGCCAATCCATCGTTTCTGGAGAATTTATCCACGCAAAAGTTGATCGCTCAAAAACCCTCGCTAAAGATTATCAAAAAATATTTATGGGATGTGTTGTTCGGAATGGACGCCTACGTTTAAATCAAGGCCAGATTTTTTGGCGAGAAACAGGACAGGGAAAGGCGATCGCCTTTATTCACCGGGAATATAGCGACGGTAGTCAGTGGTTAGATTTTTTTGAAAATTTAGGGCGAGATCATCAATGCTTTGCGCCGGATTTGTTGGGGTTTGGGGATTCTGATCCAGCAGTTTCGTCCCAGTCTATTCAATGGCAGAGTGAAATTTTAGCGGAATTTTTTAGCCAATTAAATCTGAAAAAAATATATTTTGTGGGAGATTCCCTTGGAGCTTGGGTCGCCGCTCGTTACGCCCTGAACAATCCTGAACAAATTCAAGGCTTAATTTTGCTTTCCCCGATTGGTTTTGAAGCCCCAAATAATGCTGGTTATTTCCTTGAAAAATGTTTACTATTACCAATTCCAATTTTGCCTTGGGGACTTAAATTACTCTACCCCCTAGGTAAGCTAATTGGCCTCGGTCACAAGATTCAAAAACTTCTTAACTATCGACAACAGTTGCTTAAATATCCGGCCAGTCGGCGACTTTTGTTTCAGCGGCATCCCAGTGAAATTCAGGCAGAATATCTAAACTCTGAATTGTCTCAGCTAACTGCACCTACGTTAATTGTTTCAGCCGATCAAGGCTCCCACCAAGCGCTATTGTTTGCCCAAAAAATTCCCCAATCACAAATGGTTAAAGTCCAAGACAACATAGAGGCGATCGCCTTAATCAAAAACTGGCTTAACCAACAGCAAACCTAAAGCCAATGGGCGAAGGGAAACAAAAGATATTCCAGAAAGAAGAGTTTCCAAATAAATTGATAAAAGCTGGCAATGGATTTTTTCGACGCAAGATCAATCTGACGACTACGCCACCACAGCAGAGCACCCAGGATAATGTGACACCCAATAAATAGCAGTTGATTCAAGCTGGTGGTCATCATTATTTCACCGACAATCATACCGGCGTAACAGGCAAAAATAATCCCCAATGAAAGCTGAAAAATCCGTTTTTTGCCCAATAAGATTGTAAAGGTTGTGATTTGATATTGGCGATCGCCTTCTAGATCCGGTACGTCTTTAAAAATGGCGATCGCTACCGTAAACACAATAATAAACCCCGTCAACAGCCATACCATCGGCGTAATCACCACTGGGTTCTGTAACATCGTCTGAAAATGGGCAAAAAGGCCAAGGTTCACCACCACACCCCGCACCGTAAAAATACACATCGCTGCGAGTAGGGGAAACCGTTTCAGGCGCACTGGGGGCAGAGAATACATTGTCCCGATGGCCAAGCTCCCCCACACCGTCACCCCAAGCCACAGGCCACTAAAAGCACTCAAAATCAGCGCTAAAGCTCCGCAAAACCAGACAATACCCCAACCTGTTTTTCGAGAAAAATGTCCCGCCGCCACTGGTAAATGGGGTTTATTAATTTTGTCAATGTCAATGTCCGTCAGTTGATTGAGGCCGACAATAAAGACATTGCCCGCCAGACAAGCGAGCCAAGCACCAAGCACCGACTGACCATAGCCCCAGGAAAATGTTTCAGGGGTCACCGCCAACAGCGCCAAAGCCCAAACACTCAGACTCGTGCCGATAATCGTATGGGGCCGGGAAAATTGCCATAGGGAAGCAAGAAATGACGGTCGCGGGGCAGTGGGAGAAATAGAAGACTTCACAGGTAAAAGGTTGCACCTCAAAAAGGCGGCAGCATACACTAATCGCACATCATTTTAACGGACTTGTCCATGGCTTCTCCCCTTTTGGCGATCCTCCAGGAAAAACTCCAGATAGCACCGCACCAGCGCCTCACCTTTGCAGAGTTTATGGAGTTGGCGCTCTATCACCCCACGGCAGGTTACTACAGTAGTGGGAAGGTGGCGATCGGTGCCCAGGGAGATTTCTTTACGGCCACATCCCTTGGCCCAGACTTTGGGGAATTATTGGCAGAGCAGTTGCTCCACATGAAGCAGATTTTGGGGCGATCGCCGTTTCAGATCATCGAAATGGGAGCAGGCAAGGGTGACTTGGCGAAGGATATTTTGTCTTACCTCCAGCAGCATTATCCAAAAGAACTTGAAGAAATTGAATATTATATTATTGAAAAATCCCCGGCTCTCCGCCAAGAACAACAGGAAAAATTAGCGGGGTTTTCCTATTGCAAAATTCAATGGTGCGATTGGTCAGAGTTGCCAGCAAATAGTATTCAAGGCTGTTTTATTTCTAATGAATTGCTTGATGCCTTTCCGGTACATTTAGTCACAGTGAATGCCGGAAAAATTCAGGAGGTTTACGTTCAATATAATCCTGCTCAAAATGCATTGGAAGAAGTGAAGGATTCTCTATCTACACCAGAGATTCAAGCTTATTTTGATCACTTAAATATTGATTTCTCTAATTATCCTGATGGTTATCGCACAGAAGTTAATCTAGGGATGCTGAGTTGGTTAGAGCAGCTACAGACTAAACTAAAAACCGGCTATATTCTCACCATTGACTATGGTTATCCAGCGAAAAAATATTATCATCCCCAACGGTCTCAGGGCACTTTACAATGTTATTTTCAGCACCGTCGCCATGATAATCCCTACACCAATTTAGGCGAGCAGGATCTAACAGCCCATGTGGATTTTACCAGCCTCCAAAACCATGGCGAATCTCTAGGATTAGCAACTTTAGGTTTAACGCAACAGGGACTTTTTTTGATGGCCTTAGGGTTAGGCGATCGCCTCAATGCTTTATCCCAAAATCCCACTGATGTGATGACCCTCTTTCGCCGCCGGGATGCCCTCCATCAGTTGATCGATCCTATGGGTTTAGGGGGCTTTTATGTCTTGGTTCAGGGAAAAAATCTCACAAATGATCAGCTTCAGACTTCCCTAAAGGGTTTAACCCAGCCCCCCATGGTCTAATAGTTTTCAACGATTGCGGAAGGTTCTATGCGTCCTGTTTTGTATTTGGCGATTACGAGTCATGGGTTTGGCCATGTGGTGCGGGTGGCTTCGGTGGCAGCCCAGGTACAGAAATTACTGCCCGATGTATTGCTGATTTTTGTGACGACAGCGCCCCACTGGTTGATCAGAAGTTATGTCAAAGGAGATTTTATTCAGCGGCCGAAACGGTTGGATGTGGGGGTAATTCAGGCGGATAGTTTCTCCATGGACTACGGTGCGACCCTAGAAAAATTGCGGGAAATTCGTCGGCGATCGCCCCGGATTATTGCGGGCGAAGTGGACTTTTTACGGTTAAATCGTGTCCAGTTAGTCCTCGCTGATTTGCCGCCCCTGGCGATTCCCATTGCCCATGGTGCCGAGATTCCCTGTTGGTGTATGGGAAATTTTGGTTGGGATTTTATTTACCGTGCTTGGGGTGGAGAATTTATTCCCGAAGCCGATTGGATTACAGAGCTTTATCGTGAAGGCGATCGCCTGTTTCGTTTACCGCTGCACGAACCCATGGGGAATTTTGCAAACGTTACTGATGTGGGACTGACGGGCGGCGATCCGCAATATGATCTGGCAGCCCTGCGGGAAAAATTTCAATTAACTCATCCCAAGGAAAAAACTATTCTTCTCAGTTTTGGCGGCCTCGGTTTTGCCGGAATGCCCTATGAAGCCTTGGCGCAATTTCCTGATTATCAATTTATTAGCTTCGACCGTAACGCCCCCGATTTAGCAAATCTCCGCAAAATTACAGAGACCCAATACCGCCCCGTTGACTTCATGCCCCTGTGCGATCGCATTATTTCCAAACCGGGCTTTAGTACCTACGCCGAAGCCCTGCGCCTCGATCTTCCCGTTGTGACCTTGCCTAGGGATGATTTTGCCGAAGGGCCAATTTTAATTAAAAACCTCCAACAATATGGCCACCACCAAATTTTAGATCCAGAGCAATTTGCCCAGGGTGATTGGGATTTTCTTCGGGAATCACCCCAACCGCCCCAAGGCAATCAACCCATCGATAAGACGGGCACAAAGGCGATCGCCCAAGCCATTGCCGAATTTCTCAGCCATTAATTTCCCGTAACAAAAACCTCAGGTACAGACTCCGGTTCAGGAAACGGTGATTCCCCCAGGACAAAGGGGAGGTGCGCCCCCGTAAGTCCCTTAATAATGTGCTCAGGGGTTGTCGGGAACACCACAAACAGAGGGTGAATTTGGGCCGGAAGATTACTGATCATGTGGGCCTCCGACTCTGGCATTAACCACTCGTAATCTTGATCAAGGTAAACCTGGGTATGACGCCAGCGCAGCAATAGCTCCGAAAAAGTTTCCCCAGGCCGATGGATAAACACCATAATTTCGGCATCTAGCTTAATTTGCCACTCCGGATCACAGGTTAAAATCGCCAGATCACAAGGCAAAATCAAGGTTTTTGGAGTGGAGCGCTGTTCATTTCTGCTGAGGTGGCGCATCACCGGCAGCGGCATCACAATTAAACTCCCCTCAGGACGCCGGACACTGGGCACCAAAGAAAGGTAAGGGCGATGTTGCTTCAGTAAGGCGATCGCCGTTTGTCGATCACTGTAGGCCGCTAAAAGCGTTTCATACTGACTTTGCTGTCCAGTCATCGTTTGCTCTAACCCAAATCTTCAAATACCTTAAACATCGGCAGATACATCGAGAGCAAAATAACACCAACCATCGCCGCAATAATCACCATCATCGCTGGTTCTAAAATACTGGTCAGCGCCTTCACCGTCTGCTCTACTTCATCTTCGTAGAAATCTGCCACCTTCATCATCATGCTATCTAATTCCCCTGTTTCCTCACCAATGGTCATCATTTGAATCGCAAGGATCGGAAAAACCCGGTCGCGATCGAGGGCAACACTTAACATCCCCCCTTCTTGGATTTCAGACTTGGCATCATTAATCGCCTTGGCAATGACCACATTCCCCGCCGTTGCCCCGACAATATCAAAGGAATTGAGGATCGGTACCCCAGACCGGGTTAATGTCCCGAAGATCCGACAGAACCGAGCCACCGCATTTTTCCGGAGCAAATCCCCAAACAGAGGCAACTTTAGTAACAAAGAATCGATTTGCCACCGCCCCATTTCGGTGTTGTAATAACGGCGGATCGCAAAAAAGAGAATGTTGGCACCAATAATCATCAGGAGCACATTCCCAAAAGGCATTGGCAATAACCCTTCGCTAGTCCGCAGAAAGTTACTGATCCCCATCATGATGATCGTTAAAGCCGGCAGTTCTGTGCCAATACTTTCAAAAATATCGGCAAAAACCGGAATCAAAAAGACGGTCATCCCAAAGAACACCGCCACCGCCAAAAATGCCACGGCCATTGGATAGGTCATGGCTGATTTGATTTGGTTTTCCAGTTTGGCCATGTCTTCGAGTACCTTCGCCAAACGGTTCAGGACTTCATCGAGCACCCCACCAATTTCACCGGCTTCTACCATGCTGACATACAGGGTATCGAAGCATTCTTCGTGGGGCCGCATCGCGTCGGAAAGATTCACCCCCTGCTGAACTTCGGCCTTGATGGCAGTGAGGGCTTTACGCATCTTGATGTTGGAGTGGTTTTCTCCCAAGATGCTTAGACAACGAACGATCGCCACCCCAGCATTGATCATCACCGCAAATTGTCGCGAAAATACGGCTTTATCTTTGATGGAAACTTTCGCGAGGGCTTCTTCTAAAAACGAGAGATCGATTTCCCCCGGCTTCATGATCTTGCCCACTTCTGGATAGCGCGTCGCTAGCATGGTGCGGGCTTGTTCGGGGGAGTTGGCTTCGATTTTTTCTTTTAGCTTTTGACCGTTGCGATCAACGACTTGTGCGACATACTGTGCCATGGCTTTCGTTCACTGGGAAAAATGGAATAAAGGGTGCTCTTGCCAGCTTAACTGACAATATTTATTTAGCGACGTTTTGCGGTTGGACTAGCCCCCAAGGCTCCCCCAACGAGTCGTTGTAGTTCATCGGGTTTACCACTCTTCGACAGGGCTTCTTCAAAGGTAACGGTGCCTGTGGCCACTAAACCCGCCAGGGCTTGCTCCATGGTTTGCATGCCGAGTTTCATCCCCGTTTGGATTGCTGAGTAGACCTGGGCGCTTTTTCCTTCACGAATCAGGTTGGCGATCGCCGGGGTGACAACCATAATTTCTTGGGCCATAGAGCGCCCGAATTCACCGGGTTTCGGATTCGCTTTTTTCACCAGACATTGACTAAAAACAGCCAAGAGAGAGTTGGAGAGCATCGCTCGAATTTGAGGCTGTTGGATCGGCGGGAACACGTCTAACATCCGGTCGATGGTGCTGGCGGCGGAGTTGGTGTGGAGCGTCCCGAAGACGAGGTGCCCAGTTTCAGCGGCGGAGATAGCCAAGGAGATGGTTTCGAGGTCTCGCATTTCCCCGACGAGGATGATGTCTGGATCTTCCCGGAGCGCGGCCCGGAGCGCATTGGCAAAGCTTTTGGTGTCTTCTCCCTTTTGCCGTTGGTGGAAGAGGCTTTTGTGGTTTGGGAAAACGTATTCAATGGGGTCTTCGACGGTGAGGATATGTTCGGCACGGGTGCGGTTGATTAAGTCCAACATCGCAGCCATGGTGGTGGTTTTCCCGGAACCCGTTTGGCCCGTAACGAGGACTAAGCCCCGGGGACGTTCGGCCATTTCCCGCACAATATCGGGTAAACCGAGTTGATCAAAGTTGGGAATTTTCGAGGACAAGGCCCGCAGGCAAGCGGCATAACAGCCCCGTTCTTTGTAGACATTGACCCGGAAGCGCGCGAGTCCTTTCACGCCATAGGAACAGTCTAGTTCCCAATTTTGTTCTAGGTCTTTGCGTTGGGTGTTGTTGAGCATACTGAAGATGAGCTTTTGGGCATCTTGGGCGGAGAGGGGCTCGTCATTAATGGGGCCAAGTTTCCCACTGACTCGGAAATAAACGGGGGCACCGGCCTGGATGTGCATATCGGAGCCGCCCATTTCTACGAGTTGCTCCATGAGGTCTTCGATCATGTAATCCATTGGCTTGTTACTCCTTGGGCGATCGCCTGGGATAGGAAAAGAAAAAAGTTGGGGTGAAAGATTGTCGCTGCCATTATTCTGCCCAAAAGGCGATCGCCAGGGAACAGAGAGTGAAGAGTCTTAACTAAAGCGGGGCGTCATACAGTAGGGACAATCTAGCCAATCCGGCTGCAACTCAGCATTACAGGTGTCACAAACCAGGCCCGTTTTTCGTTTCGCCTTTAGTTCTGCCTCAAGGCCAGAATCCGTAAAGGTAACGCGGTCTACCTCTTCAAAGGTTGTATGGCCTTCTTTGACCAACTCCAAACTGTAGGCCAAGATACTCAACATGCCCTCTTGCACTGCCACTTCTTTGATCATGTCCGTGGTGGCCCCGGTATTAATCAACCGTTCAATTTCTTCACTATTTTGCATAAACTCATAGACCCCCACCCGGCCTTTGTAGCCGCCGCCGCCACATTTAGGACAGAGACTGCCGGCTTCTTTGGCCATTTGGATTTGCTCTGGCGTCAGGGTATTGGCCCGGTACACCGTTAAAGGATGGCGATCATTACTGGAAAGGCCGTAGCGTGCCAGCTCTTCCACTGTGGGCTGATAGGGGATGCGGCATTCCCCACAAACCCGTCGCATCAAGCGCTGGGCCAGAACTCCCAGGAGTGACCCGGAAATCATAAAAGGTTCAACTCCCATCTCATCTAGACGGGCGATCGCCCCTGGAGCATCATTGGTGTGGAGAGTCGTTAGTACCAAGTGCCCCGTTAAAGCCGCCTCAATGGCTGTTTTTGCCGTTTCCTTATCCCGGGTTTCTCCCACAAGAATGACATCTGGATCCTGCCGCAAAAATGCCCGCAAAATTGACGCAAAATCCATCCCCTTCTCCCGGATGACCTGCACCTGGGTAATGCCCGGCAAAGTATATTCAATGGGGTCTTCTGCGGTACTGATGTTGATGCCCGGCTCGTTGCGCTCCGCCAGAATTGAGTACAAAGTTGTTGATTTTCCTGAGCCTGTTGGCCCCGTCACCAAAATTAGACCAAATGGCCGCTGGGCCATTTCCCGCACCTGCCCCAGAATATCTTGGTTGGTAATTAACAAATCCAAGCCCAACTGGGTTGAAGAATTATCGAGAATCCGTAAAACAATTTTTTCGCCGTAGCGACTGGGTAGGCTATTGACCCGAAAGTCCACCTTGCGCCCCTTAAACATCCGCCGAATCCGACCATCCTGAGGCGAACGACGTTCCGCAATGTCTAGGTCCGCCATAATTTTAAACCGAGCCGTTACCGCCGGCACAATCCGTTTGGGCAGCGGATCAAAAGCATATTGCAGAACCCCATCTTTACGGAAACGAATCCGCAGATCATTTTCTTGGGGTTCGATGTGAATATCTGAGGCCCCTTCCTGGAGAGCTTTAAGTAGCACTTTATTGACAAGTTTGATCACCGGAGCAGAGCTAGCCTGATTTTCATTCATCAGGTCAGCGCTTTCTTCTTCCTGCTCGTCTAATTCCCCGGCTACACCGAGATCAAGATCTTCGATATCAACTGCTTTTTTCAGTTCTGCTGCTTCGGCGGCCTTGGCTGCTTGTTCCTGCTGTTGGATTTGAATCTGGACTTGCTGTTCTAAATAGCCATCTAGCACCTGACGATAGTCGTCTTCTGTGATCACGATGCGCCGTAACGTCAGATTTTGCAGGCGAAAAAGACGGTTTAAATCATCTTGGGCGGCTAGGTTATCGGGCTCTACCATCGCCACAATCACTTCATCTTGAACCCGCCGGATCGGGAGGAGACGATGGCGGCGACATAATTCTACGGGCACGAGGGAATTGATCAACTCGCCCATCTGATCGATGTCAATTTTTTGAACTTCTGGGTCAATGGAATTGAGACCGTAGAGGATCTTCAGTTCAAAGAGATGATGCTTTTTGTACTGTCGGACTAGCTCAGGGGACAGAGCTTTCCCAGTTAGTTCTTCGACAATGGCCGTGAGGGGGCGTCCACTACGCCGGGTTTCAACGAGGGCTTTTTCCATCTGTTGATGGTCTACAACTCCCTGTTGAATGAGCTTGTTGCCGAAAGGAGAGAAATCATTGCGGAGGGCAAGGGCTCTTGTCCGTTTGGGAAGGGAAGAGTGGGTCATAGGAAAAACCAGACAGCATTGGCAAATGACGGCAGACTAGGCAAAAAAGAAAAGCAGGATAGTTGTTGGCAATATGATGATTCGTAGTTCAATGCTGAATGTAGCAGAAAGAATCTGCTTTTTGGGATCAAGGGGATCGGTCGGGGCTTAATAATGGCAACTGTCTGTGTCGGTTACGATGCCAGGGTTGTTTCTTCCTAATATAGCGGTTGCTTGAAGTTTTATTCTTTTTACCTGGGAAAGACGGGATCCATAGGGGACAATGTTACATTTGGTAATGTTAAAAGACCTATATTTGATGTTTTTACTCTAGGTTAGGCGATCGCCCACCATCACTACTAGGATAGAAACGACTAAAAACATCGATATAACCCAATAGCCAATCCTAAAACAACTAGTTCAAGCAACCATGGTAGAAGACGCGAAAAATCTTGATAGCCCAATTGATCCAGGAAGCACGCCCGAGTCTGTTTCCGACGAGGCCCCCGAGACAACCATCGAGTCTAACCTTGGGGAGGATGCCACAACGATCGAAGCTCAAAGAGAAACAAACACCGATACGGCAGATCAAGCCCCTGACCAGGAGGTCGATGACACGCCCCTCGATGGTGCCGAACTAGAAGCTGTCATTGCCGCTCTCCAGCAGGAGGTCAGTACCTTGCGCCAACAGCTCAGTACCCAAAGTCAACAAACCGAAAATTTCAAAAGCCAATATATGCGGATCGCCGCCGATTTTGAAAATTTCCGCAAGCGCACCAGCAAAGAAAAAGAAGAAATGGAATTGCGAATCAAGTGCAATACCGTCAATGAAATCTTGGGCGCCGTTGACAACTTTGAGCGGGCCAGATTGCAGATCAAGCCCTCCACCGATGGCGAAATGACAATCCACAAAAGCTATCAAGGGGTTTATAAACAACTTGTCGATGGATTGAAGAAAATTGGTGTCTCTGCCATGCGTCCAGAGGGAGAAGAATTTGATCCCAATTTCCACGAGGCGATCTTCCAAGAACCCACCAGTGAGCACCCAGAAGGCACTGTGATTGAGCAGGTCGTGCGTGGCTATCTTTTAGGGGACATGGTGTTACGCCATGCCATGGTTAAGGTTGCCGCCGCGCCCGAGGAACCCCCCAGCGGTGAAACCAGCACCAGTGAAAGTTAAGGGTTAAACCCAATTTTTGCGATGGGGCCTATAGACATAAACTGTTGTAGTTCCTGGCCCCAGACAAAATCTTCAGTAGTATTGAAAAAATCCTTATCGTCTTTCGGCCGCGAACCATGGGCAAAGTAATTGGCATCGATCTTGGCACTACCAATAGCTGTGTTTCTGTCCTTGAGGGCGGTAATCCCCTTGTCATTACCAACGCAGAAGGGGCACGGACTACGCCAAGTATTGTCGGTTTTGGCAAGAGCGATATTCGCCTCGTGGGTCAATTGGCAAAACGCCAGAGCGTAACCAATGCCGAAAACACAGTCTATAGTATCAAGCGGTTCATTGGCCGTCGCTGGGATGATACGGAACAAGAACGCCGTCGGGTTCCTTACAAATGTGTTAAGGGAAAGGATGATACCGTTGATGTCGCGGTACGGAAACAGGTTTTTACGCCCCAAGAAATTTCAGCAATGGTGCTCCAAAAGCTCAAGGCCGATGCAGAGGCATTTTTAGGGGAGGAAGTTTTTCAAGCTGTCATCACCGTGCCAGCCTACTTTACTGATGCCCAACGTCAAGCCACCAAAGATGCCGGAACGATCGCCGGTCTTGAAGTGCTGCGAATTATCAATGAACCGACCGCTGCAGCCCTTGCCTATGGCCTAGACAAACAAGACCAAGAACAATTTATCCTCGTATTTGACCTTGGGGGCGGCACCTTCGATGTTTCCATCCTGCAGTTGGGAGACGGGGTGTTTGAGGTCAAGGCGACCTCTGGAAATAATCAACTGGGTGGTGATGATTTCGACAACGCCATTGTGGAATGGATGGTTGAACGGTTTCAGCAACTCGAAGGCATTGATCTAAGTAGCGATAAGATGGCCCTCCAACGGCTCCGGGAAGCGGCAGAAAAGGCCAAGATTGAGTTGTCTAGTACCATTACGACATCCATTAATTTGCCGTTTATCACGGCTGATGACACTGGCCCTAAGCATTTTGAAATTGATTTGAGTCGCTCGAAGTTTGAGGAATTAGCCAAAGATTACATTGAGGCGACCCTCCGCCCCGTAGAACAAGCCCTAAAAGATGCAGAATTAACGGTCGATAATATTGATCGGATTATTTTGGTGGGGGGCTCCACGCGCATCCCCGCAGTCCAGCAGGCGATTCAAGGTTTTTTCCATGGCAAACAAATTGATCGTTCTGTAAATCCTGACGAGGCGATCGCCATTGGGGCCGCGATCCAAGCCGGGGTCCTAAACGGTGAAGTGAAAGACGTTCTCCTCCTTGATGTCACCCCCATTTCCCTCGGCATCGAAACCCTCGGCGAAGTCTTTACCAAAATCATTGACCGCAACACCACCCTGCCAACCAACAATTCCCAAGTTTTTTCCACCGCCACCGACGGCCAAACCTCTGTAGAAATCCATGTTCTGCAAGGTGAGCGCGCCCTCGCAAAAGACAATAAAAGTCTAGGAAAATTTCTGCTCACAGGGATTCCCCCTGCTCCCCGGGGCTTGCCTCAAATTGAAGTTAGTTTCGAAATCGATGTCAACGGTATTTTGCAGGTGTCCGCCCAGGATCGCGGTACCGGCAAAGAACAGGGCATTAAAATCACCAATACCGGTGGCCTTGACCCCGCTGAAATCGAAGCAATGCGCGCCGAAGCCGCAAAATACGCCGAACAAGACCGCCAACGTCTCCAAGTAGTTGACCTCCAAAACCAAGCCGATAGCCTCTTCTACAGCCTTGATGCCACCCTGCGAGAAAATAGCGAATTGTTAACCAATGAAGTTAAAACCCAACTAATCCAAAAACGCGCTGTTTTAGAACAATCCTTTACCGACCGTTCCTTCTCGACCGCAGAAATTCGCCGTCTACTCGAAGACTTTAAGACAGCACTCCTGGCCATTGGCTCAAAACTCTATGACCGCGAAGGCGATACACCGATCTATCGCCCTATCTCAGTGACCCCTGTGCCAACCACTGCCGACGATGATTTAATTGAATTTCCCACCGAAGCTGGTGTTGTCATTGAAAATGGCGAAGGCAATATTACTGGGGATTATGAAACCATTGATTGATTGGGTTATGGCTAAACCTTGACCCAGATAACACATCTATTCCCCATAACACTTTTCAGGTTTTCCCAGTTCAAGTTAAGATTGGTAAAGGCTAGATTGTGCTCGTTATTAGAAAAGGTTTATGGCAGGCGACTTTTACGAAATTCTTGGTGTCTCCCGTGATTGTGGGAAAGATGAACTCAAGCGGGCTTATCGTCGTCTAGCTCGTCAATATCACCCAGATGTGAATAAAGACCCTGGGGCCGAAGAAAAATTTAAAGAAATTAATCGCGCCTACGAAGTCCTCTCGGAACCAGAAACCCGAGCCCGTTATGATCGCTTTGGTGAAGCTGGTGTCTCTGGGGCAGGTGCTGCTGGGGCTGACTATGGCGACATGGGCGGCTTTGCTGATATTTTTGAGACTATTTTCAGTGGGTTTGGTGGTATGGGCACTGGTGCCACCGGGGGCGGCCGCCGACGCAGTGGGCCGATGCGGGGCGATGATCTCCGCCTAGACCTAAAGCTCGACTTTAAAGAAGCGATTTTTGGGGGCGAAAAGGAAATCCGTATTCCTCACCTAGAGACCTGTAAAACGTGCAGTGGCTCTGGAGCAAAGGCTGGTACTTCGGCAAATACCTGCAGCACTTGTAATGGCACTGGCCAAGTTCGGCGGGCGACCCGCACTCCCTTTGGTAGTTTTGCCCAGGTTTCCGTCTGTCCGACCTGTAATGGGGAAGGGCAAGTGATCGCCGAGAAGTGTGAATCCTGTGGTGGTGCTGGTCGCAAACAAGAAACGAAAAAGCTCAAAATCACGATTCCTGCCGGGGTTGATAGTGGCACACGGCTGCGGGTATCACGGGAAGGCGATGCTGGCGTTAAAGGTGGCCCCCCTGGGGATCTTTACGTTTACTTAGCCGTCAATGCGGATAAAGAGTTTCGTCGCGACGGTACTAATATCCTCTCGGAAATTGAAATTAGCTATCTCCAGGCAATTCTTGGGGATACGGTAAAGGTTAAAACCGTTGATGGTACAGAAGATTTGACGATTCCCGCTGGTTTACAGCCCAATAAAGTGCTTACGTTGGAAGGAAAAGGGGTGCCTAAACTGGGTAATCCAGTGAGCCGTGGTGATCATCTAATCACGGTAAAAGTCGTGATTCCGACGAAAGTAAGTCGAGAGGAAAAAGAACTGTTGCACCAACTGGCGAAATTAAAGGGAACCGAACACAGCAAAGGTGGTTTTGAAGGGTTATTGGGGAACCTATTCCATAACAAATGAGCAATCCGCAAACATTAGAGGCAGACGCACGGTTAGATTTGCGGGGGACTCCCTGCCCGATTAATTTTGTGCGCACAAAGTTACAACTCAAGAAAATGGCCGCCAATGCCCTGCTCGAAGTGTGGCTCGATGCGGGGGAACCCATGGAGCAAGTGCCCGATAGTTTGACGATGGAAGGGTATTTGGTAGAAAAGGCGATCGCCCAACCGGAGGGCCACTACGTATTATGGGTACGTTGTCCGGCGACATGAGTGGTGGCTTAGTCCCAGAGAACTGCCAGGGAACCGTAACGGCGGTTCAGGCAAACTTTTACCATGTGCAACTCCAAGCTGGGGCAGGACATTTACTCTGTACAAGGCGAGCCCGCTTAAAAAAAATTGGTCAACGGGTCATGGTGGGAGACCAGGTCATCGTTGAAGAAGTTGATTTTCAAGATAGACGGGGGGCGATCGCCCAGGTTTTATCCCGCCGCACCGTTTTAGATCGACCCCCTGTAGCCAATGCCGACCAACTCTTGTTGGTGTTTGCCCTAGCGGAACCACACCTTGACCCCTGGCAACTGAGTCGCTTCTTGATCAAAGCAGAATCAACGGGGTTGCCGTTATTATTGGGTCTTAATAAACAAGATTTACTCTCCACAACAGAACAACAGACCTGGGCTGAACGCTTACAGGAATGGGGCTATCGGGCTGTCTTTTTTAGTGTGCTCCAGGATGCTGGCATTGCCGCCCTAGAAGCCAGTCTTAAGGATAAAATCACCGTGGTGGCTGGGCCTTCGGGGGTGGGAAAATCAAGTCTGATCAACCGCTTAATTCCCCAGGTGGAGCTACGGGTGGGCGAAGTTTCAGGCAAATTGCAGCGGGGACGACACACAACCCGCCATGTGGAACTATTTCCGCTGCCCCAGGGGGGACTTTTGGCTGATAGTCCTGGGTTTAATCAGCCGGATTGGTCGGTGCTGCCCCAGGATTTGGGGGGGTATTTCCCAGAGATTCGTGCCCAACTCAAACAAGAAAATTGCCAGTTTAAGGATTGCCTACACCTGCAGGAACCCAACTGCGCGGTGGGACGGGATTGGGAACGCTATGAGATCTATGAAAAATTTCTCGAAGAGGCGATCGCCTACCGTGAGATCCAGCAGCAGCAACGGGATGAAGAAGATCACCTCAAGGTCAAAATTACAGCGGCGGGCAAACAAATCCATGAGCCGAAACTAGCGACCAAAAAATATCGACGAACTTCCCGGCGGGAACGGCACCAAAATTTAAAAGATTTATACGAAAAGCAATCCCTCGATGAGTTGTATGGGAACGACGACGGCTAAATCTCTTTTACAATGAACAGTTACACAATACTGAGGTTGATGGTTCATGGCGGCAGTGTGGCAGCAGATTCTCTTTTTGCGCTTTCCCTTTGAGCCTTGGTTACGGGCCAGTGTCAGTTACCGGGTGTTTGGACTTTTGCAGGGCTGGCGGGGCGGCAGTTGGCTATTGCAATGGGCAGAACCCCTGGGGGCAATGATTCTCTGTGTATTGTTGGTGGCAGCGCCCTTTGTCTCGACAACCTTAATCGGATTTTTGCTGTTGGCCTGTGCGGGCTATTGGATTTTGCTAAGTCTGTCTGATCTGCCCCTGGGACAAGTGACAGGAATTCATCTTTTGGTTGCACTATATGGGGGCATCGCGGCGATCGCCACGGTCTTGTCGCCAGTTAAGGGGGCCGCCCTGTCTGGGTTGGTGCAGTTGTTGCTATATCTGATTTTCTTTGCGTTTTGTGCGCGGGTCTTGCGATCGCCCAAAATTCTCGCGGCGGTCATTTGGGTGTATTTAATGGTGTCCCTGGTGGTGAGCGGCTATGGTATTCGTCAGGAATTTTTTGGGGTAGAACAGTTGGCCACCTGGAACGATCCTTTGTCGGAGTTTGCCAACGATACTAGGGTTTACAGTTACCTAGGCAACCCGAATCTTTTGGCGGGTTATCTCCTGGGGGCGATCGCCTTTAGTGGCGTAGCGATGCTGATTTGGCGCACCAAGATCCAGAAAACTTTAGCAGCGGTCATGTTTGTAACCAATGCGGCTTGCCTATTTTTTACCGATAGTCGGGGGGGCTGGCTGGCGATGGTGGGAGCGGCCGTTGTGGGGGGATTATTACTCTACAGTTGGTATGGCGATCGCCTCAGTCCTTTTTGGCGTAAATGGTTGCTGCCCCTGTGTTTCGGCTTTGGGGCGGGGTTACTACTCATTGCGGTATTGGGCGTTGATGCCATTCGCCTACGGTTGTTGAGTATTTTTTCCTGGCGGGGCGATAGTAGTAATAATTTCCGGATTAATGTGTGGTTGGCGGTGCTGCGGATGATTGGCGATCGCCCCCTGTTGGGGATTGGGCCAGGCCATGATGCCTTTAATGCGGTGTACCCCCAGTATATGGAAAGTCGTTTTTCGGCCCTGAGTGCCTATTCAATTTTTCTGGAGACCGCTGTGGAAACTGGTTTACTGGGCTTGACCACATTTGTGTGGCTGCTGATCAATATCTTTAGCCAAGCTTTACAAAGCCTTAAAGACTTTCAGTCCCAGCATAAAATAGAAGGACTATGGTTAGTTGGGGCGATCGCCGCGATGACAGGACTGTTGATCCAGGGCCTCTTTGATACCGTTTGGTATCGTCCCCAGGTCAATACCCTCTGGTGGTTGATGGTGGGCATTATTGCCGCCCAGATCCCCCAGTGCCAACCCACTGGAAGAGACAACCCCAGCCCTTAATCTCGATTATTTTTTCTGGCTGAGCTACCGGGGAACTTTTTGTCCCGTGGTTTCAGCGTGCGGCCTGAAATTTTGATCTGCATCTGCTCTTTGGAGAGGAGCGGTCTGATTTTTCTTCCCATTATCTCCTGCCCTGAGGTTTGCAATTTTGTCATGATTTTAGTCGGTGAGCACCAAGCCCATTTCCTTGAATTTTTCCTGGAGACCCTCCGGGGTATTGCCGCAGTGCAGGTTGCCCCCAGCGCCGCCCATCTGTCGGCTTTGGCGATCGCCAATCATCCAGAACTGATCATTGTGAACCTCGATTTTGTGTCCCGTCCGGAGCGCAAACTGTTTGCCCAGCTTAAAAGTGATCTGCACAGCCGCGATATCCCCCTGATTATTACCACCACGGATATCCATGCCCAAACCCGGGCCGAGGCTTTCTCGTTTGGGGCCGATGATGTGTTGCTATTGCCCTGCACCAGCACCGAATTACAAAAACGTGTCCAACAACAACTTAACCACAAACATCTCCAAGCCCTGTGGTCAAACCAAACCGAGCAACTGCAACGGACAATCACCCGCCAAAGAATTCTCCGGGTCGTGATCAATCGAATTCGTCGTACCCTCAACCTCAACGAAATTTTTCAGAGCACGACTAAAGAAATCCATGATGCCCTGCACTGTGACCGGGTGGTGATCTATAAGTTTAACCCCGACTGGAGTGGTCACTTTGTAGCTGAGGCCATGTCTCCCCAATGGCGATCGCTGATGAATGACGCCAGTGCGCGACAGCGTGAACTCCTAAAATATTCCGCAGTGCGTGATGACCGTTGTATTGTCAAAGTTTTTGAAAGTGAGCTACCGGGCTGGGTAGAAGATACCTATCTCCAGGAAACCCAGGGGGGGATTTATCGTCAAGGCAATACCTACCGGGCAGTCCATGATATTTACAAAGCTGGGTTTCCTCCCTGTTACATCGAGCTCCTCGAAAACTTCCAAGCCAAAGCCTATATCACCCTACCGATTTTCCTAGGCGATCGCCTTTGGGGACTCCTCGGCATCTACCAAAACAACGCCCCCCGCACCTGGCTTACCGAGGAAATTGAAATGCTGCGGCAGATCGCTACCCAACTGGGTGTGGCCCTCCAACAGGCCAAACTCCTAGAAACCCTACAGGCAGCCAAGGAAGAAGCAGAAAAGGCAAACCAAGCAAAAAGTCAATTTTTGGCCAATATGAGCCATGAACTCCGCACACCCCTCAGCGCCATTTTGGGGTTTACGGAGCTACTCACAGGGGATACTAACCTCACTGCCGATCAACTCGAATCCCTCGACATCATTACCCAGAGTGCCCAGCACCTGCTGAACCTGATCAACGATATTCTCTCCCTCTCAAAAATTGAGGCCGGGGAGACCAGCGTCCTTCGAGAAGCCTTTAATCTCGTTGAAGCTCTCAATGTTATCTACGATTTTGTTGTTCTTGCGGCGAAACAAAAGCAACTAGAACTGATCTTTGAGCGTGATGCCAATGTACCGGAGGTGATTTACCTCGATGAAAAAAAGCTCAAGCAAGTCTTAATTAATCTCTTGAGTAATGCCATTAAATTTACTGAGGTGGGTCGCGTTACCCTTAAAATCACCTATGATGCCCACCAACAGAACTTACACTTTGCCGTAATTGATACGGGGCCTGGCATCCCAGAACATGAGCAGAACAAATTATTTCAGGTTTTTCAGCAAACCAGCACAGGAATCCGTTCACGCCAAGGTACGGGCCTGGGTCTCGCCATCAGTCAGCAGTTGGTACAGCTCATGGGGGGAGAGATCCAGGTAACAACGGCAGAAAATCAGGGTAGTTGCTTTTGGTTTGAGCTGTCCCTCGCTTCGCCAGAAAAAGATCAAGCAGACATTTCAATTCAGGCTTTTGTAAAACACACGGGGCGATCGCCCAAAATTTTGCTCCTCAAGGATCAAGTCGAGCAGCGGGAACTACTCTGTCAGCGACTGGCCAGGGCTGGTATCGAAACCCAGGCGATCGCCATGGAAGCAATCTCCAATCACCCATGGCAACAATGGACACCAGACCTAATTTTGGTTGACCTGAAACTGGCCTCCGTCGATGGTGCGGAGATCTTGAGCAATATCCAACAACAGCTCCAAACAGTCCCCCTAACCGAAGACCCAAGACTCATCGTGATTACCGCCGATATCTTTCAAAATCAGCAAGATGAGCATTCGCGGTTAGCTTGTGATGACATTATTTATCACCCGGTCTCTTTGGAGGAACTTCTAGGTAAGGTTGCCCATCATTTAGAGCAACATAGGGGAATCTTGAATCCCGTTGATGCCCACCCAAAATCACAAACCTCCCCGTCCTAAATCCAGTTCGTTATGCTGAAGTTACCAGCGATTACCTTGTTTGAATCCCCTTGGCCTAAAGGCTACTAATCTTTAAATTTTGTCACCGCCGATGGCTTCTACTTCCCCGAAAAAACAACCGCCTCGCCTGATCACCTTTAAACAACTCATCAAAACCCACCATGGTCGCGCTTATTTCCTGGGTGGTAGTTGCTTGGCGATGTTAACCCTCACAAGTGTGGGCTTCGCAACCCTGGTCAATCCTCGGGTGCCGATTCCGGTGGTGGATAGTCTTTTGGGACAATTGCCAGCCCAGACAGCGGCGCGGGTTTTGGAGGAAACGGAATCTCCATCATCCCAAACGGTCAGTGGTGCGGACGCCCCTCCGGCAACAACAACGCCGCCACCCGCCGAGACTAATGCTCAGACGAATTCCCCTGGGGGAGAACCGTCCGTGTTACCCCTCTGGATTTATGGTGTCATTGTGCTTTGTGCTCTGGTGGGGCCTTCTCTATTTACCTATGCCCTTTACCGACTCTATCAACAGTCCCGACGACGGCCTCAAATACAGAGACAAGCCTTCCCAGAAGTTGGGCGATTGCCGCTGCCGATGTCCCCTCCCCAAGACGGTTAAGGGCGAATTTATCGGGGGACGGCGGCCACCTCCCCTATAATGTGGAGGGTTAAAAAAACTTTTAGTGTATTTCCACAAACATATGGCTCTGTTGGATTCAAAAGGGCGTCTTTTCGGCAAAGTGAGCATCCTCGATCTGGGGGCACTTCTGATCATTCTCGGCGTAATTTTTGGTATTTTTTTCCTCCCCGGTCGTTCGGGTTCCGTGGCCCAAATTGGGTCAGCCATGGAAGCGATCGAGGTGGAAGTCCTGGTGCGGGGTCTGAGTGTGAAGTCCCCAGAGACCTTTGTGGCAGAATTTCAAGGGTCTGAAACGACCTCCATCGTGATCCGCAATCAACCCTTTGCCAATGTTGGCATTAAGTCCATTGAGCTTTTACCCCGGACAACCCCTGTGCCCCAGCCGGACGGCTCTGTTTTACCGTTAAATGATCCCCGTCCTGAGGTTCAGAATATTGGGGATTTTCGGATTGTGTTAACCAGCGAAGCCCAGAAAACAGATAATGGCTATGTTTTTGGCAACAACAAGGTCAAAATTGGCCATACCCTGCGCCTTGAGGGGTTTAATTACGATTTCAATGGCAGCGTGATTGATATCCGGGCAGTGGAGAAATAGGCTCGACTCCATGGGCAAGTATTGGCGCATTTTAGGACTGTTTTGGAGTACGGCGATCGCCGCCGAATTGGAGTATCGTTTAAATTTTTTCATTGCGGCCCTCAGTAGTGTGGGAAATTTGGCGGGCAGCCTGTTCAGCCTCTTTTTGTTTTACCGCACGGGATATCAATTTTCCGGTTGGACTTGGCAAGAGGCGATGTTGGTGGTGGGCATGTTTACCCTCTTGCAGGGGGTGGCCAATACCTTCTTTTCGCCGAATCTCAACCGGATCGTCCAACAGGTACAGGAAGGCACCCTCGATTTTGTGCTGCTCAAGCCCATCAGTAGTCAATTTTGGCTCTCGGCGCGGATGATTTCCCCCTGGGGCTTGCCTGACTTGGTTTTAGGACTGGGAATTTTGATCTACATCGGGCTGCAGTTGGGTCTGTCACCGCTCAATTATGTGTTGAGCCTGATTCCCATCGGGTTTGGGATGTTGATCCTCTACAGCCTCTGGTTTATGTTGGGGGCAACGAGTATCTGGTTTGTGAAAATTTATAATGTCACCGAGGTGCTGCGGGGCTTCCTTGAGGCCGGACGTTACCCGATTGTGGCCTATCCGGGGGTCTTTCGTTTTTTCTTTACCTTCATTGTCCCCATTGTTTTTTTAACGACCATTCCTGCGGAAACCATGTTGGGGCGATCGCCTTTGGGGTGGATTGCTGGTGCCGGTTGTTTGGGCCTGCTGCTGCTGTTATTGTCTAATGTGGTGTGGCGGTTTGCCCTACGGTTTTATACCAGTGCTTCTAGCTGAAGCCTTAGCAAGAATTTAAACTTTGTCTCCTAGACTGCCGTTGTATGAAAAGAAAACCCATCCTATCAACCATTGGTTGGCGAGAATGTGTGGCGCTCCCGGATTTTCAGATCCCCGTGATTCGCGCCAAAATTGATACCGGTGCTGGCTCCTCCTCGATCCATGCCACCCGCATTCACTATTTTCACCAAGGCGATCGCGAGATGGTTCGTTTCCAAATTCACCCCCACCAGCACAATATCCATGACACCGTTACCATAGAAGCCCCTTTGGTCGAACACCGCAGCATCAAAAGTTCCAATGGCCAAAAGCAACTGCGGCCCGTCATCGAAACCCATGTTCAACTAGGCGAACACCGTTGGCTCATTGAACTCAACCTCACCAATCGCTCCTTAATGGGTTATCGCATGCTCCTTGGACGCCAGGCCCTGCGTAAACGATTCCTCGTTGATGTGAGCAAATCTTTTCTCCAAAGCCAACCGGATCATCCCCACCAACCATGAAAATTGCCATTCTCTCCCAAGATCCAAAACTCTATTCCACCCGTCGTCTCCGGGAAGCCGCCGAAAATCGCCACCACGACGTCCAGGTGATTAATTTCATGCGCTGCTACATGAATATCACTTCCCACCAACCCTTTGTCATTTACCAGGGGCAGCGGTTAGAAAATTTTGACGCGATTATTCCTCGCATTGGAGCATCGGCCACCTTTTACGGTACGGCGGTGGTGCGTCAGTTTGAAGTAATGGGAGGGTTTAGTGCCAATACATCCCAGGCGATTTCTCGGTCCCGTGATAAATTGCGATCGCTGCAAATTTTAGCCCGCAAAGGCATTGGACTCCCGGTGACAGGTTTTGCCCACGCGACCCAGGACATTGATGGCCTCATCGAAACCGTGGGTGGTGCTCCTGTCGTCATTAAACTTTTAGAAGGCACCCAGGGCATTGGTGTGGTGCTCGCGGAAACCCACCAGGCCGCCAAATCCGTGATCGAAGCCTTTCGGGGGTTGGATGCCAACATTTTGGTGCAAGAATACATCGCCGAGGCTAAAGGCACGGATATCCGCTGTTTTGTGGTGGGCGAGAAAGTCGTGGCGGCAATGAAGCGCCAGGGTGCAGAGGGAGAATTTCGGTCTAATTTGCACCGGGGCGGCAAAGCAGATAAAGTTCGACTCACCCCCGAAGAGCGCAGTACCGCTGTCCGGGCCGCTAAAGCGATGGGATTGCGGGTTGCTGGGGTGGATTTGTTGCGCTCAAACCACGGGCCTCTGGTGATGGAAATTAACTCTTCACCGGGATTAGAAGGCATCGAAAAAACCACCGGGGTTGATGTGGCCGGAAAAATTATTGAATATCTCGAAAAGAATGCCGCTCCTGGGAAAACCACCGATCGCATTCAGTATTAAGAGATCAGGTTGTGGCTCACAAGCTAGAAAAAAAGCTGCAAAATTGTCTCAAGGCGATCGCCCCAGGCAAGTTCATCGTGGCGACCAAGGGGATCTTCAAGGCTAAAAAGATTCATATTTTCTTGGTATTGGAACTCTTCGATTAAAAGCGATCGCATTTCTTGGCCCCGTAACCTCGCCCGTGCCTCCTGGTGCTGGGCATCAGCCATTAAACCCCAGTCTAGGTAAATTTTGGGGCGCAATTTGGGATTGCTCAAAACGGGAGTCGCGGCAAAAACCAACGCCGAATTTTCAAGGGATATCTTAAAAGCTCCATCTAAACCATTTATGGACATTGGGTTTGCCTCCAGTCCCAGCCAAAAAGAGGGGGATAAAGCGGCCACTTGGGGAAACTGGCGGGGGTGCTGGGTAGCCGTGTAAAAAGCAGCCAACCCGCCTTGGGCAGCACCGACGATGAGCGTTTGATCGGTTTGGGTGCGGTATTGCGCATCGATAAAGGGTTTCAGTCCTTTGGCAAGATAACGACTGTAATCCCCTAGGCCACCACCTTGATCCGGGATATGGGAATATTCGTAAGCACGATCATTGGGGCAAATGGCCACGACAATCAGTTTTTGCAATTGCTCCCGTAGGTACAGTCGACTCAAGCGCTCTGCCACCTGCCAACATTGACCAAAATCCCCATCGGGGAAAAAAATATGGTCGCCATCGTTGCAGTAAAGTACGGGCAGGCGATCGCCGGTTACTTCATAATCTCGTGGTAAAAAGACATGGATTTTGCGGGGTTGATCAAAATACGCCCCAAAACCCTTGAGTTGCAACTGATCATAGGTATGGAAAAAACCGCCCCAATGGCCCTGATCATGGAACCAAGCCCGTTGTCCACCTTTGTAAAATTCTTCTGCCATAGATGTTTTTTAACCTGCTGGGTTCAACCCATCCCCTAACCCAAAAATTCCAAAAATAACGGATGCTCACCTTCTACTAAGCCTCGGTTTTGCAGTGGAAAAAAGGGGATTTTCTCGCATTCTAGTGGCTTTTGCCAGAAACTTTTACCCCTAGGGCCATTCCCACCAAAACAGTCCCTAAAGGATGATAAATTTGCCTGTCTGCTTCCCTTACAAATAGAAAATAACTGTTACAGTTCTTGACACTTGATCTATGGCGTAGGGGTCTGGTGATAGCATTTGCGAAACACCCTTTATTTAATAAAGATTTTTGAGCATGTCTAACGAGCTTACTGGAAAAACACCGAAATTCGGTGGCAGCACGGGTGGTCTACTCGCCGCTGCTGAACGGGAGGAAAAATACGCCATCACCTGGTCTAGCGCAAAAGAGCAGGTTTTTGAACTGCCCACCGGTGGTGCAGCGGTCATGAACGAAGGCGATAACCTCATGTACTTTGCCCGCAAGGAACAGTGCCTTGCCCTCGGGACTCAGCTGAAAACACAATTTAAGCCCAAGATTACCGACTATAAGATTTACCGTGTCTTCCCCTCCGGCGAAACTCAGTTCCTCTATCCTCTCGATGGTGTACCTTCTGAGAAGGTAAACGAAGGTCGCGAATACAAAGGGAAAGTTGACCGCAATATCGGGAGCAACCCCGAACCGGCAACCCTGAAGTTTTCTGGTGTGGCCCCCTACGAAGCCTAGATTTTTACCACAACAGTTCGGGCGGAAGTTGACAGTTTTAGTTTGAGTTATGAAGGCTTTCTTGGTGGTGGCGATTAGCCCAGACCGATGAAGAAAGTCTGTTATGATGAAAAGCTGAACAAAAGGCTTCCGCTTCTTTGTGTCTAGCTCTATTTTTACTTTTATTCACTGTCCCAGCGGCCCTCCATGTGCCCCAGGCGACCGACGCATTTCCTATGATTTTTCCTGATTTCGAGCAGTTTCGGCATCTCAGTCAACAGGGTAATTTTATTCCGGTCTATCAGGAGTGGGTGGCGGATCTCGAAACGCCAGTGTCGGCTTGGTACAAGGTTTGTGCAGATCAACCCTACAATTTTCTGTTGGAGTCCGTTGAGGGGGGCGAAAATATTGGTCGCTATAGTTTCCTCGGTTGCGATCCGGTTTGGATCTTAGAAAATAAAGGCGATCGCACCACGCAAAAATTCCGTGATGGGGCTGTCCAAGAATTTAGCGGCAATCCCTTTGATGTGTTGGCCCAATGTCTCGCCAGCATTAAGCCTGTCCAACTGTCGGAATTACCACCGGGGATTGGTGGTCTATTTGGGATGTGGGGCTATGAGTTGATGCGCTGGATCGAGCCACGGGTGCCGGTGTACGAGCGCCAGGCAGGGGATCTGCCCGATGGCCTCTGGATGCAAATTGATAGCTTGATTATTTTTGACCAAGTTAAACGCAAGATTTGGGTCATCACCTATGCTGACCTGCGGGATCCGGCGGTGCCCCTAGAAGAAGCCTACCTAAATGCCTGCGATCGCGTGACGAAATTAGTCCTCAAGCTCAAGTTGCCTTTGCCTGTTGCCGCCAAACCCTTAGAATGGCTCGCCAACCCAGACGGGGAAGCCCTCAAGTACGAAAGCAACACTTCCCAAGCACAGTTTTGCCAGAACGTCGCCAAGGCAAAGGAATACATTAAGGCCGGAGATATTTTTCAGGTGGTGCTGTCCCAGCGGCTCCAGACGAGCTACGAAGGCCATCCCTTTGATCTCTACCGTTCCCTGCGCCTGATTAACCCTTCTCCCTACATGTCTTTTTACAATTTTGGGGATTGGCAACTCATCGGTTCTAGCCCAGAGATTATGGTCAAAGCCGAGCAAACGCCAGACGGAAAACTCCAGGCGATGCTCCGACCGATTGCGGGCACGCGACGCCGGGGGAAAACCCAAGCTGAGGATTTAGCGTTAGAACAAGACCTCTTGGCCGACCCTAAGGAAATCGCTGAACACGTGATGCTTGTGGATTTGGGCCGCAATGACCTCGGTCGCGTCTGCGAAAAAGGCACGGTGACGGTTGGGGATTTGATGATCATCGAACGTTATTCTCACGTAATGCACATTGTGAGTAATGTGATGGGAGATTTAGCCCCCGACCAATCGGCTTGGAATTTATTACAGGCTTGTTTTCCCGCCGGGACGGTCAGCGGTGCACCGAAAATTCGCGCCTTAGAAATTATCAACGAACTGGAACCCGAACGGCGCGGCCCCTACTCTGGCGTCTACGGTTACTACGATTTTGAAGGCCAACTGAATACGGCGATTACGATCCGGAGCATGATCGTGCGATCGCAGGGGAATCAGCACCAGGTCTTTGTCCAGGCGGGCGCGGGCATCGTCGCGGATTCAGAGCCGGAACGGGAATACCAGGAAACCCTTGATAAGGCCAGGGGGATGTTGGAAGCGATTCGCTGCCTTCAGGTTTAATAACGTCTGGGGACAGGGAATTTTAAGGCATCGTTGAATTTAGGATTACAGCATCTCCCACTGAAATCTTGCCTGAACTGGTAGGCATGAGGTTAATGCCAAAAAGAATGCCTTTGGCAGTGCGTCGAAAAGTGCCCAGAGTGCGGAGGGGTTCTTGGGTTGGGTGGCGATCGCCTGTGGTTTGATTTGTTGTAATCACAATGCAACGCTCACAGGGTTTGGCGGTGACAAAGATCGTGCCACCAATGTCCATAGTCTGCCAATGATCTTCCGCAAAAGGTTGTGCTGTCTCAACCACTAGATTAGGACGAAACTGATTCATCGAAACGGCTGCCCCTAATTTTTCTTCCAGCAGCTTTAAAGAAGCAGTATTGGTGAGGAGCACCGGATAACCATCGGCAAAACTGACATTTTGGGTCTCCCACAGGGCATATTTCGGGTTGAGGGGCCGGGGATGGTCGGGAGATTGGCGCACGAGACGGCAGGGGGTTTGTAGCACCTCCGAAAACCAAGCGGCAGCTTCAGGGCCTTGGTCAAGGGCTTGGGTCTGGTTGTGCCAGATTGTCACAGGTTTGAGGGAGCCTACGGTTTTGGGAGACAGTTTCAGGGGCGAAAAATCATCAAAAGTTAAGGTGAAATTATCCTCTGTCATGTGGGGCTTAACCCTGGCCAGTTGAGGATATTGCCGTTGACTGAGAAATTTCCCGTCGGTATCAACAATCATCCATTGGCGATCGCCTTGAAAACCTTGGGTCAAAACTTCCACTGTCTCCAAAGCGATCCCGCCGCAGGACTTCACCGGATAAATCCATAAGGCCGTCACCCGTGCCACTCGCTAAACCTCTAACAAATCGTGTTGGGCCATATAGCTAAGGAGCCAACTGGCCATGGTCGCCCGCCGCGTCAGGCGCGGAATCAGTTGATCAACTGTGTAGCCCTTAAAGCCCATTTTTTCCTTGAGCAGAGCCTTATAGGGTTTGGGGATCGAGCGGGTCAGTTGCACCGTGGGGGGACGCTCCTCGATAAATTTAGGCGGTTCTGGATATTTTTCGGCCCAGGCTGGATCAACTTGGTCAAGATTCCAGCATTTTTGAGTTTCATCGTAACGGTAGCCGAGGTAATGCCAGACCAACTGATGGAGCGTTTCATCCTCAAGACGATCGTCGATGATTAGCTGAATGGTGTCCGTTGTTAGGGGAGGCAAAGTCACGATAACAGAAAGAAAAGGTGTAGAGAAAGCTGGTTCAATTTTAGGCGATCGCCTCCACAAAATATGTGGCCGTTGCGCCGGATTCCCAAACCGCCTGGGTCACTCTCCAGGAAGGTAATGCCCTCGATGCGAGCAATAGAGATGGGACAATTAATCTGGTGACCTATCCAAATTTGTTCAAAATCCGTAGCTGTGACCCTGGAGTGGCACAAACCGCACAGCGTGCCGCACAGCGGATCTCTCCGAGATCGCCTTTTCCATTTCCAAGTCAGTGCTGGTTTTTCGGGTCAAAAGATTGTTTCAAAATCCGTAGCTGTGGCCCTGGAGTGGCACAAACCGCACAGCGATCGCCTTTTCCATTTCCAAGTCAGTGCTGGTTTTGTGGAGGACTTCAAGGCGTTGGCCGACGGTGCCCACAGGAATTACCAGGTGACCGCCCACGGCCAATTGTTGCAGTAACGGTTGGGGCCGATGGTCTGGGGCCGCCGTAACAAGGATCGCGTCGTAGGGAGCAAATTCTGGCCAGCCCTGGTAACCGTCACCAATCTTGTAGTGGATATTTTTGTAACCTAATTTTTCCAGGCGATCACGGGCCTGCTGGGCTAATTCGGGCACAACTTCAACGGTAAAAACTTCCTGGGCAATTTCGGCGAGGATTGCCGCTTGATAACCGCACCCCGTACCAATTTCTAAAACTTTGCTGCTGGGCGTCAGGTGGGCCGCCTCGGTCATGTAGGCGACGATATAGGGTTGGGAAATGGTTTGGCCATAGCCGATGGTGAGGGGTTGATCGGCGTAGGCGAGATTTTGGAGAGAATCAGGCACAAAGCGATGCCGGGGCACTTGCTGGAGCGCGGCTAAGACGGCTGGATCGTTCACGCCCCTGGCGATAATTTGCTGCTTAACCATCCGCTGACGTAACGCAACGGTGGGATCGGCACAGAAATCATTGGTGGGTGGAAGATCCATGGTCGCTGGCGAGGATCATTTCAGTTGAATCCTTCGACTTCCTCCTACCTCCATTGTACTCCTGGAATCTAGAGAAAGTCGGGCCGCTGTTGTTGGGTTGCTGCGAGGAATTGGGCGATCGCCTCCCAGTTTTCTGTTTCAAGATCTGCAATGACTTGATCTAACTGCTGCCGATAATGGGTGAGGGATTTTAACAACGCCTGTTGATTCCCCTGGGCCATCATCAACCCCAATTCTGGATTGCCACCGCCGACACGACTGGTATCCCGAAAGCCAGAACTTGCCAGAGCTTGGGCCATTTGTAGCACTTCTGAATTAATTTCTGACCCACAGGCCGCGATCAGACTCGCACTAACGTAAACGGGCAAATGGGAAATCCAGGCCACCGCTTGATCGTGAATCTCTGGGGCGCAGCAGTAGAAACGGCTCTGGAGCAGCGTGATTAAGTCTTTAAGGATTTTTACCGCATCAGGGGAAGTTTCATTGGTCGGCGTTAAAACGTAGGGTGCGTTGATAAACAATCCGGGGAGCGCGGCGTCAATACCCTGTTCGGCTGTGCCCGCCATGGGATGTCCCCCGACAAAATTGGGCCACAGCGGGGCGATCGCCTGGACAATTTCCCCCTTCACCGAGGCCACATCGGTCAAAATCGCCGTGGATTTGAGGTGGGGAATAAGGGTTTGAGCCGTGGGCAAAATCGCTTTGATCGGCGTGCAGAGAAACACCACATCCGTATCCTTGAGAAGAGAAAAATCTGTGCTGGCTTGGTCGACAATTCCCTTCCTCAAGGCCGTTTCGCAGGTTGTATTTTTCCGGGAAATACCCAACACTTCTAAGCCTTTTTCCCGGAAGGCGATCGCCAAAGATCCACCGATTAAACCCAGCCCGACAATGCCAATTTTCATGAATTTTTTCCCCATTAAAAATCCCCCGCACCGCAAGTGTCATCGGGGGAGCCGAACACTGTCACGCGACAGCAATCACAAAAAAATTAGAGGTCGCCGCGAATTTCTTCAACAACACCATCCCGGACCACAAGTTCAACATTCAGCTTGCGCACCAGATTATCGCCCACTTTCACTTCAAAGAAACTCTCCATCTGACCCTGGAGAAACTCTTGATCTAATTCTAAGTTTTGTACCTGTTGGAGCTGCTGGAGCACTTGGTTTTTCTTCTCAAGGAGTTCCCGCTTTTTTTGGTTAACCTGGAGTTGAATATTTTCCATTTGTTGAGCGACCTGGGGGGTATTGCCCTGTTGTTGAAGTTCACTAATGGTGCGATTTCCTTGGACATCCAGTTGTTGTAATTGACCATCAAAAGTCGCTATTTGTCCCTGGAGTTGCTGCTGTACTTCCTCTTTCCAGCGGGGGGTCACGATGACCTTCAGATTAATTGGGCGTTTGAGGGTAACAGTAGGCACTTGGTTTCCGTCCATGTGAATGTTTTCCTAGAGAAATGTAACTCGGTTTTGTTAAATCAGTGGGCTAAAGGGGCCCTATCTGCAAAATATTTTCAGGGTAGCATCAATACCCGAAGATTCCGCCATTCGGATCGCTTAATCTTTGTCGTAAAGGGAAGCAATTAAGGCCGCATATTTCTCTGCCACCACTGGCCGCTTTACCTTTAGCGTCTGGGTCATCAGGCCATTCTCAATGGAAAAAGGCTCTAGAATCAACGCAAAATCACTAATGCGGTCATCCACTCGATAGCCAGGCCGATTTTTAATTTCTCGATTCAGCTCCTGTTTAAATAAATTCAAGACTGGCTTACTGTACAAATCCGTTTGGGGCAATTGTTCTGAAGGAATGTCAGGATCTGGCAATTGCAAACCAAGGCCACCCTGGGACACCCACTGGCCGAGGGCTTCGAGGTTCGGCACAATTAAAGCACCAAGGGATTTTTGATCCTGGCCCACCAGCATAATTTGATCGATGTAGGGACTGCGGGCGCAGGCATCTTCAATGGGCTGGGGTTCGATGTTTTCGCCGTTGGTGAGGACAATGGTATCTTTTGCCCGGCCCGTTAAAACGAGATCCCCCTGGGGCGTCACCCAACCGAGGTCGCCGCTGTCAAACCAGCCTTCGGGATCAATGGCCTTGGCAGTGGCTTCGGGTTTGCGGTAGTAGCCCTGCATCACCTGGGGGCCACGGATTAAAACCAGTCCCTTTTGGCCTTGGGAAAGGGTTTGTCGCGTTTCGGGATCGACAATGCGAATTTCGGTGCCCTTGAGGGCGGGGCCAGCAGAACCACGCACATTGCGTTCTGGCCGACGGGCATTGGTCACTGGGGAGGTTTCAGTGAGGCCATAACCCACAAGGATATTGATCCCCACGATTTCAAAGAAGGTGTCGATGTGTTGGGCGAGGGAGCCGCCGCCGCTGATTACGTAGCGAATTTTGCCGCCAGTGGCCCCCCGAATTTTTTCGTAAACGAGTTTGTTGCCGAGGAGATGAAAGGGATAAAGGGCGATCGCCTTTGCTCTAGCCATTAACCGCGTCAGGGAAGAAACATGGAAATGCTCCAGGCTGAGGTTGTTGGCGATGCGCTGGGCCAGGACATAATTTTGGGAGCAGGTGAGGAAAAAGTTCACCAGCTTTTGTTTCTTGGCGGGTTGTTCCCGGAGATTTTTCTGCACTCCTTCGTAAATCGATTCCCAAATGCGCGGCACCGCAACCATGTAACCGGGCTTGTAGGTTTGGAGATCTTTTTTGATGTTGCGGATATTCGTATAAATTTGGGTGCAGCCCTGGGATAGGAGGAAATATTCAGCAGCCCGTTCGTAGGAATGCCAGGTGGGGAGAATGCTGAGGGTGACATCGCCAGGATTCGGTTGAATCACCTGGTCGAGGTTGCGCACTTGGTAGAGGACATTGCCGTGGGAAAGCATCACCCCTTTGGGTTTGCCCGTCGTCCCAGACGTGTAGATCAAGGTCATTAAATCTTGGGGCGATCGCCCAGGCATCGTCAGGGGTTCTTGGCTGCCGAGGGTCATCAGTTGGGAAAAGTTGAAAATCGGGAGTTCCGTTTCTGGCACTTCTTCGTCGGTAAGGAAAATGACGGCCCTGGGTTGGAGATTTGTAATTTCTGGATTGAGGCGTTCAAAGGTTTTGCGGTCTTCGACGATGAGAAATCGACTTTCGCTGTCAGTGTAGATGTAGAGCAGTTCTTGTTTTTCTGCCTGGGATGAGCGCACCGCATTCACTGCCCCCGCCGCAATACTACCTTGATCGGCGATGAACCAACGGGGGCTATTATCCGCAATCAGGGCGACTTTTTCCTGGGGTTGAAGACCAAGGGCTTGGAGGCCAGCCCCAAACTGCTGAATCCCTTGCCAGAGCTGATGATAGGTCAGTTTGAATTCTGGTTTTTGGTGGGGATCATAGAGGGCAACAATGTCGGCATAACGCTCAGCGGCGATCGCCCAAATTTCTGATAAAGATTGGATCTGGTCGTAGGGAGCAGTGCTCATGGCAATTCCATTTAAAAGCGCAAAAAACAAGCCGAAATCATGGCTACAATCCTACTTTAAAACCAGATTTCACCCATCTCCCCAAAAGTAGACAGTTTTTCAAGTGTCACCCCCTTGGGATCGCCATCAACATTTCCTGACGAAGACCAGTGGCGATCGCCCTTGCAAGCTTTTGTGGAATCTGGAGGGGAGCTTATAATGATTTTTTTGCCACGGTAAGGAGCCGAAAACAGGATGAATGCACTCAAGGGTCGGGATCTTCTGAGCATTGCAGATCTCAGCAGCACAGAAATTATTACCCTGCTAAACCTGGCGGCAGATCTCAAACAGGGAAAAATCGCCCCCACCTGCCCCAAAACCCTCGGTCTGTTATTTTACAAAGCCTCTACCCGCACCCGAGTCTCCTTTAGCGTGGCCATGTACCAACTGGGTGGCAATGTCATTGACCTGAACCCAAACCGTACCCAAGTGGGTCGCGGCGAGCCCATCGAGGACACCGCCAGGGTTTTAGACCGCTATCTCGATATTTTGGCGATTCGTACCTTTGATCAACAGGATCTCGAAACCTTCGCTGATTACTGTGAAATGCCGATTATCAACGCCCTTACAGATTTAGAACACCCCTGTCAGATGTTGGCGGATCTGCAAACGATGCAGGAAACCTTCGGCCAACTCGAAGGCCTGACCATGACCTATGTGGGTGATGGCAATAATGTCGCCCACTCGATCCTCCTCGGTGGCGCGTTAGTCGGCATGAATATTCGCATCGCTACCCCCAAAGATTACGAACCTAGCCCGAAAATTGTCGCCCAGGCCCAGGCCATTGCAGGCGATCGCAGTCAAATTTTAATTACCCATGATCCCAAGGAAGCCGCCGAAGGCTGTCACGCCATCTACACCGATGTGTGGGCCAGTATGGGCCAAGAAGACCTCGCCAACAGTCGGGTACCCATTTTCCAACCCTACCAAGTTAACGCCGAACTCATGGCCCTCGCCGATAAAGAGGCGATCGCCCTCCACTGTTTGCCCGCCCATCGGGGCGAAGAAATTACCGCCGACGTGATGGAAGGCCCCCAAGCCAAAATTTGGGATCAAGCCGAAAACCGGATGCACGCCCAAAAAGCGCTGATGGCCAGTCTCCTTGGCATTGTCTAATTCTAATTACGGACTTAGCGGAGGGTGATTTGTAGCTGGAGATTACTCATGCCCCACATCGCAAAAAATTTCCGCGATAGCTCTAGGCTGGCTTCGGTCATATCACCATCGGGAGCAACCAGTCCTCCCTCTAGATAGCGACCCCCGTCCGTAACCAGATCAAGCCGTTGTTGATCGTTTTCCATCGGAGTTAAGACTAACTTCCCTCGCGCCAGAGTTTGACCGGCACGACTAATAATGGCACATCGCATCTTTTGGCGCTCTCCTTGAACTTGAATAAAAAAACCTTGTTGAGTATAGCCGAAAGCCCCGACCCCACAACATCCATTGGGGGATTTCTCACCTGTTTTCCCCTAGTCGATCTTGTTACGATACAAAGCAGTGCAACCCCACTTTTGGAGACAAAACACCACCATGACCGACAAAGTTGTCAAAACTGACGCCGAATGGCAAGCGCAACTTTCCTCAGAGGCCTACAAAGTCACCCGCAAACATGGCACCGAGCGGGCCTTTACGGGTGAATATCACGATTTCAAGGGGGAAGGCACCTACAATTGCGTGTGCTGTGGTGCGCCCCTGTTTACCTCGGAGACGAAGTTTAATTCGGGTACTGGCTGGCCGAGCTATTGGCAACCGGTGAATGATCAGGCGATCGCCGAAAAAAATGACTTTAGTTTCTTTATGAAGCGGACAGAAGTGCTCTGCGCGAAATGTGATGCCCACCTAGGTCATGTATTTAACGATGGCCCCCCTCCCACGGGCTTGCGCTACTGTATCAATTCCGTGGCCCTGAAGTTTGAACCGAAGGCCGAGTAGACGCCCTCACACCCTCCGCCTTTGGCACCTCCCTCTAGGGAGGATTTTTTTATTTATTGACTATTCTCCCCTATGAAAACTCGCCTCGCTTTGACTATTGGTGATCCGGCCGGGATTGGCCCAGAGGTACTTTTAAAAGCTCTGGCGGATCCAGAAATTAGAGCGCTTTGTCCGATGAGGGTCATTGGTGATCGCCCCTTGCTCGAAAAAACCTATCAGCACCTCAAAACTCGGACGGAATCTGATCTCCTTGATCCCAGTGAGTTAGAGATTGTCGAACCGAGTGGCAATGAATTTCTGAGAAATTTCACCTGGGGGGAAGGTTCGGTAGAAACAGGCGATCGCGCTTTCCAGTACCTCGACACGGCGATTGAAAAAACCCTGGAGGGAGAATTTTCGGGCATTGTCACCGCCCCCATTGCTAAATCCCTCTGGAAAGCAGCAGGCCACGACTACCCCGGCCAAACGGAGGTTCTCGCCCAAAAGAGCCAAACCACCCGCTATGGCATGGCTTTTATTGGCAAATCGCCCTATACAGGCTGGACATTGCGGAGCCTGCTAGCGACGACCCACATTCCCCTAAAAGCGGTGCCGGAAACCTTGAATCCAGGGCTGATGGATTTGAAACTTAGTCTTCTTTTAGAGTCGCTCCAGCAGGATTTTGGGTTAGAAAATCCCCAGGTGGCGATCGCCGGCTTAAATCCCCACAGTGGCGAAAATGGTCAACTAGGTACAGAAGAACTGGACTGGCTTAACGGTTGGCTAGAAGATGCGCGACAAAAATATCCCAATGCAACTCTGTTAGGGCTTTATCCTCCGGATACCATGTGGGTGAATGCGGGCAAAGCTTGGTATGGTAAGCCGGAATTCAAACCCGCCGCCGATGCGTATCTGGCTCTCTACCACGACCAAGGGTTAATCCCAGTGAAACTAATGGCCTTTGACTACGCGATCAACACCACCATCGGTTTACCCTTTATTCGGACTTCCCCCGACCACGGCACCGCCTTTGATATTGCCGGTCAAGGCAGCGCCAATCCCACCAGCATGAAAGAAGCGATCAAACTGGCCGCCAACATTAGCCAAAATCGCGCCGCCACCACTGTCCCCCCACTTCTAACCCCCCCAGATCGCTCGTTGCTTGGATGAGGGGCGTTTTGTCCGGGGCGAATAGTTCGAGGGAAATTTGGCCCCGCAGAGTATCCTGGCAACAAAACCGTAGGCCCGTGTGGGTCGGTGCTCGCAGGGGTTGTCCCGGTAGGTCGGTTTTCCCACTGAGATGAACCGTAAAGCCTTGGCGATCGCCTGCGGTCATTTCCCAACTTCCCCAGGGCGAAAACTGCCAAGTAAGATTGCTTGTCCAGGGGGCAAATTCATAAAATTTTCCGTGGTGGTGAATGCCAATTAAGCCCACTTCCTCTTCCCTCGCTAAAATTTGACGAATGCCACCAGCGGCAGTGAGGGCGAGATCTTTTTCTTCTTTGAAAGCATTGCAATTGAGCCAAAACCAAGCCTTTGGAAAAGATTTGCCCCAATTTTTTTCGCTGTAGGCCGGGGCATCTCTGAATTCATAGCGTTTGCCCTGCCATTCGATCCAACCCGTACTCAACCCATGGGCCAGCAACACCTGCCAACCGGGATCGTAAATGGGCAAAAAAGAATACCAATTGGCGGTGGGCTTAGCGGGCCTTCCCCAACCGTAGATCGGCTTTGTTTCGTAGTGCCACTGGCAAATTTCTCCGCTGACTGGGTCGATAATACGGCCTTGGTTGAGGGTTGCCGTTGCCTGGTAGCCTTCGTGAATTTTCTCTTGGAAAACCCTGGGGGCGAGGGGTTGGGGTTTTAAATTGGGGGGGCAATGTCGCCAATGGCCCAGGGCGAGGCGTTGATGATCGGCCCAAAAATTTTTGACGTTCGGTAAGGTGCGCCAGAGATATTCATCCTGGAGGCCCAGAACTTGCACGGCACCACCACTATGGGGGCGATCGCCGAGGGGATCTTCGATGGAATACATGAAGGCAAAATTATCACCCAACTCCGGCAAGGTGACACGAAAGTACCAACCTTCAAAGAAACGGGGGGTGTGGTGATCCCAGTGGTAGCCACTGTGGGGCGGTTCACAAAAATTCATATAAAAAGGCGGTGATGGGCTTAAATCTAAAAACGATCTTAAAAAAAATTGCTTTTCGAGGCTCAGACGGAGGCGATCGCCACGGGTCTTCTTTTTTCTCGATAGGATAGGGACGATGGGGACGGCGTAGCTTTAGGAATTGATATGCAGCAGGAAGAAGATAGATATATGGCGACCGTGAATCAAGTTAAACAATATTTAGCCTACTGGTTTCAGGTGGGCAAACCGGTGATTTGTCCCAAGGGCGATCGCCAAATTTTACCGATGACCGTGCTCGAAGGAAATCAATATTCCCCAGATTTTGAGGCCTGTTGGCAAGACCTCAACGCAAACCGTGACTGTTATCTCCAGGGTACAACCCAAACCATCGCGGATTTGCTCTCAGAGCGCTGGGATATTGCCGATTGTCCCCGCTGTGCGATGCCGATGCCCTTCGATGCGGTGGGTTTGAAAAATGGCTGCCCCTGTGCGGATCTCGCAGATTGGCCGAATGTAAATATTCCCGTGCCCCACTGTCCTCACTATGCTCGCGACCAACTGTCTGCGATCCATAAACGTCTCCGGTCACGCCAGCACCATTCTGATCTGTAGATGCAATTGCGGGGAAATTTCCCGCTAGGGAGCCACGTCCACCAGCATCAAATTCCATTGCCCCCGTTCGTTGCTCTGAAAAGCGACCCGACGTCCATCGCCGCTAATGGTGGGATTTTGCACCGATCCCCGCAAATTCACCGTTAACAACTGCGATCGCCCCTGGTTGCGATCATAGACAAACACATCTTGGCGGCCCCGTTCGGTGGAAACATAGGCGATAAAACGGCCATCTTCACTGAGATCCGGTTGGTCTTGGCTAGAGTCGCGGCGGTTGAGATTAGGCAGGTTAACTAATTGATTAGTCTGGAGATCGTAGAGAAAAATATTGCGGCGGCCATCCCGTTCTGAGGCAAAGGCGAGATAACGGCCATCACCGCTGTAGCTCGGAAATTCTTCGGCAAAATTACTATTAATTCCCCCCGTGGCAATCTGGGGCTGATAGAACAAGGCCCGACCACAGCCCCCCAAGATCACTCCCATAGCGGCGATCGCCAACGGCCAAAACTTTCCCATGGGATTAGTGATCATTCGCCAAGATTGTGACTTGGGCATTGGGTTGATCCATGAATGTACTAGCCTTTTGTTCAACACGTTGGAGTTGCCTCAGGGCCAGGGAACAGGGGCTACCATAGCGCTGCTCGACCCGCTTACTGGCCAGGGTCAGGGCCGTTTGGGAGCGATGCACAAAATCCGCCAGGGCGTAGCCTTGTCCCACCTGAAAGTAGTCATGGACGACGGTGGAGGGGGAATAAAATTGATCCTGGGAGCCGTCGGGCCAAACAATATCAAAAGTAACGGCTGGCATAGAATTTAGGAGCCTCCGGTAAAGCCAGTGAGCGGAACATGGTCGAGGTGCCAAAAATCGAGGCTAGTTTCCCCCAGTTTAAGGGTCAAGGTGTGGCCTGGGGTAATGGTGGCGATCGCCTGAGCGACTAACCCCTGATCTTTGCACAACATCTGTACTTCAGAGACCTGCTCTGGGGGCACAGTCAGCAAAAAACCGTAGCTTGGAAAACTGAGGAGCCATTGTTGCAAATCGAGCTGTGGTGGACAGGGAACTGCGCCAATATCCAAGATCGCACCACAATTAGACGTTTCTAAGAGCATCAAAGTTGTGCCGATAATTCCCCCCATACTGACATCTTTGCCAGCGCTACATAAACCCCGTTCAGCCAAGAGCGGTAATAAATCCCATTGGGCCTGGAGTTGCGCTGGATCGGCTTGGGTGGCGGCATCCCAACAGTAGGGGAGGTGGGGCCGGGGTTGCCCTTCAAAATTAGCGACTAATACGAGGCGATCGCCCACCTGAGCATCAAAACTGGTAATCAGCTGTTTTGCCCGACCGAGGATCGCGACCCCCAAGGCATCATATTCACTGTGGGTATTGGTGTGACCCCCGACAATTGGTACCTGAAACTTTTCTGCCGCTGCCTGCATCCCGGCCCAAATCTGCCGCGCCTGCTGATCTCCACAGGCCCACAGAGCATCCACAACCGCCAAGGGTCGTCCCCCCATGGCATAGATATCACTGACATTCACGAGCACCCCACACCAGCCCGCAAACCACGGATCCTGCTGCACCAATGCAGGGCTCATGCCCTCTGCGGCGAGAAGGAGAAAACCAGCTTGGTCGGGAATGGCTGCACAATCATCCCCCAGGCGAATGGCTTGCCCCTGGGCCGTAAATTGCCGTTGAAATTGCCGGGAAGCGAGTTGAATATCTCGTTTGTGTAAAAGGCCCAGATTGTGGCGTAGGGTCTCTGCCAACTGGGGTAAAGTGATGTTCACGCCAAGTATTTCGATTATTTTTTCCTTTAGGAAACGAGCCAAGTCCCCAGGTCAAGTTGGGGTCGAGGATTCACTGCCGGTGGGTAAAAGTTTAAATCTGCCTCCATGAGATGGTGGGGGCGATCGCAAATGTCCATTTCCGCCAGGGAATGCCAATGTTGCCGCTGGAAAAAACGCACATTCTGTAGCTGTACCGTAGCGAGGAATTTGGTACAACCCCAACCATGGGCCGTTGTGACCGCTTTGTAGATTAATCCCTTCCCAATGCGTCCCACTCGCCGAAACTCTGGCTGGACTCCCAGGCGACCACCGTACCAAACCTGGGGCTCACTTTCGTAGATGCGCACAACCCCAACCACCTTACTCTGGGGGGATGAGCCCTTGTCCAAAGCGACAATCGGATAGGCAATGGGATCGAGATCATCAAAATCATTACCGTTAAAAATCCCCTGTTCTTCACAAAAAATATCCCGTCTCAGGGCAAAATAGGCGCGAATTTCCGCCGCAGACTGGGCGAGTTCAAACTGAAATCGTTGACGACTCATCTCCCGTAACCTCCCTAATTTTCAAAGGTAGACAATGCTGAACAGGCCCCACATTTTGCACAACCGGCTTTGATTGCCTGGGAAGACATTCCCGCCTCCTTGAGAATCTGACCCACCTTTTGGTAGAGAGCGAACATAAACTTTGGATCAGGGGCTGGATGGGTTGCTAAGGGCGTGCCAGAAATGGGGACAAAAGGCACCACAAAGGGATAAACGCCAAGGCTGACTAATTTTTCTGCTGCTGTCACAAGCGTCGCAAAACTGTCGCCTAAACCCGCTAAAAGGTAAGTGCTGACTTGGCCCCAACCGAATACTTGCACTGCCGCTGCATAGGCTTGGTAGTAGTAGGAAACAGGGACTTCCGCTTTGCCCGGCATGATTTTGGCACGGACTGCGGGATCAACGGCCTCTAGGTGCATTCCTAAACTATCGACACCAGCGGCTTTTAAGCGCTCAAACCAAACAAAATCAGCGGGGGGTTCACATTGGGCTTGGATAGGAATATCGACTTTTGCTGTGATGGCAGCGGCACATTTGGTCAGGTAAGCTGCACCGCGATCGCCTGTGTTGGGAGTCCCTGTGGTCATGATCACCTGCTCAATGCCATCGAGCCGCACCGCCGCTTCCACAACCTCTGCTAACTGTTCCGGGCGTTTGCGGGCAATGGTTTGTTCTGCTTCTAGGGATTTTTCGATCGCACAAAATTGACAGGCTGTACTTTCGTCCCGGTAGCGCATACAGGTTTGTTGCACCGTTGTGGCGAGGACATTGTTGCTATGGAGAAGGGCAATTTTCCAGTAGGGAATTCCCTCTGCTGTTTCTAGATCGTAAAATTTGGGACGTCCTTGCAGGGTAATGGGGGCGATGTCTTGGTGATGTTTCTGGAGCTTGGCTTCACCCTGTTGGGAATCTAGGATGGCATGGTAAGGCGATCGCCCAGCGGTATTCGTATAGATAGGAACCATCACGGTGGTCCCGCCAATGGTCACTGCCCGGTGATCCGAAGGCCCTGCCCCCCCTTGACGTCCAGTCATTGTGGTCTCTGTCAGGCGGAGACCGTGGGACTGGAGTTCTGTAATCAGACGTTGTTTATCTATGGGCATAGTCATAGGGATTGGTGATGGCACACTAAGTTAGGGACAGGAGGCGGTAATGTCTGGGGCCGGGGTATTCGGCAGTGGCGTTACTTCTGAGGGAAAGGGCAAGGAACTCGCGTTGAGGGTGGCCCAAGGTTCGCTATTGAGTTGCACCTGGAACAGATCAGGACGGGAGTAATGTCCCACCGAATCCATCATTCGCTTGCGTTTGGTAATCAGGGAGAAATCTAAATCGGCGATCGCCAAACCTTCCCCTTCATAAATCGGAGCCGTTAAATGCTTACCTTCAGGACTAATGATGGCCGTATAACAACCACCACTAAGGGCTTTGTGCATCTTTTCATTGCTGGTTAATTGGGTCTTCTGTTCTGCCGAGAGCCATCCCGTTGCATTGATCACAAAACAGCCGGATTCAAGGGCATGGTGGCGCATGGTCACTTCCATCTGCTCCGTAAAAATTTGCCCCACCATAGATCCCGGAAATTGACCGCAGTGGATCTGCTCATGTTGGGCCATCAGACTATAGCGAGCAAGGGGATTATAGTGCTCCCAACAAGCTAAAGCACCCACACGGCCCACAGCCGTATCGACCGTCGTTAAACCAGCCCCATCTCCCTGGCCCCAAACCATTCGCTCATGGTAGGTGGGAGTGATTTTGCGGCGCTTAAGGCGCAATGTCCCATCGTGATCAAAAATCAATTGGGTATTGTAAAGGGAACCCTCCTCCCGTTCATTCACCCCTAAAACCACGACCATGTCATGGGATTGAGCCGCTTCAGCCACCGCTGTCGTGACTGGGCCAGGGACTGTGACTGCTTGCTCATAGAGCTGGAGATGGCTTTTCCCCATCAGCACAGGGGGCTCGATAAAAGAAAAGTAAGGATAGTAGGGGACAAAGGTTTCTGGAAAGACAATCAACTGCACGCCCTCCTTGGCCGCCTGGGTAATTGTCTCCAGCACTTTTTCCGTCGTACCTGCACAACTAAACAAAACCGGACTAATTTGTGCTGCTGCCGCCCGAATTGTTTTCGAGTAATCAAGCATAATCGCTACCGGAAAAATAACAAACTCACGGAAAACGGATTTGGTAACCGAAAATATTCCAACAAAACTTTTTTAAAGACTCGGAAGCTTTTAAAGAGTGCAAAAAAATCTAAAAATTTTTCTTGTAAACTCTTCGGGAATTTTCGGAAGTAAAACCTTTGTTTTTACATCGTCCAAGTATCAAGGATAAATGCCCCTTCTTTGCGATGCATTAAAATCAAATCCATCACATCTAAGGGATTAATCGGGCGGATACCAGGAATCAAAGAAGGTTCTCCGTGGCCATAAAGAGCTTGTAGTGCAAAACGACAGGCATAGACCTTTCCGCCAGATTCCATAATCTTGACCAGGCGATCATTCATGGCTAAGTGCCCCGGAAAACCTTCATCGCCGAGTTTTGGAAAGCCCCGCTGAACCCCCAGAGTTACCCCAGGGCCATAAAGTAGCACAGACGTTTCAAATCCTTTTTTAATGAGGCGACTCGCTTGTAATAAATTAACTAAACCAATAGAACCTTCAAAAGCCACTGTGTGAAAGGTGATCAGTGCTTTTTCGCCGGGCTCTGCTTGGACATCAGGAAAAACCTTTTCTTCGTAATCGACGAGAAAGTCACCGGTCTGATGGGCAGGGATTGTTACTTCAGGCATGGGAGATTTTCCTTTAGTTTTTAGGTTTTAATGTGTTGAGTTGTGCCTCACTTTAAGGGGAGAATTCAAGGCGACCTGTATCATTGCTGACAAAAGGAGACCTTCTGTTTAAAGGAATAGTTTTTTGATTGAAAAGCCAATTTCTGGATTGTCTTTTTAGCTAGACTCAAGCTTGTTTGATAATAGCTATCTGAATGGTTTTGTCCTGATTAGAGGATAGTGACTGTGTCCTAAAAAGAACTATTGATTTTGCTAGGTTAGGCCACCAAAATAGCAGCTACTGGGTCGTAATTCATCGATCGCCTATGGGTAATCACAAACCGCTGGGATCGGTAACAACCCTTACAAGAAAAAGAATTGAGCGGGTTTACAGTTAAAGCAAATCCACTTAAGAGCAACGGCAATGCAGACCCATTACCCGGTAATAATTGTTGGGGGTGGCCAGGCAGGACTTGCCCTCAGCTATCTCCTCAAGCAAAACAATATTGACCACCTTATTTTTGAGAAACACAAAATTGGTCATGCGTGGCGTAATGAACGCTGGAATTCCTTTTGTTTAGTGACCCCCAATTGGCAATGTCGGCTCCCTGGTTTTTCCTATGCAGGGCCTGATCCTAATGGCTTTATGGCCAAGGAAGAGATTGTTGCTTATTTAGAAGCCTATGCCCGCTCTTTTAATCCGCCAATTCGAGAGGGAGTAACCGTCTTAAAAGTAAGTTCGTCTGGAACCCAGTTTGCAGTAAAAACATCTATCGGTAACTACACGGCTGATCAAGTGGCGATCGCCACGGGGGGATACCACATTCCAAAAATTCCGCCCATCGCCGCCCAACTGCCCCGTGAGTTGCAGCAAATCCATTCCGTACAATACAAAAATCCCCAGGATCTTCCCGATGAAGTGTTGATTGTGGGCACTGGCCAGTCGGGTTGTCAAATTGCCGAAGATCTTCATTTAGCAGGGAAAACAGTTCACCTTGTTACCGGTAGTGCGCCCCGGGCGCCGCGCCGCTATCGGGGGAAGGATGTGGTGGAGTGGCTCGAACGCATGGGTTATTACGACCTCCCCATTGACCAGCACCCCCAAAAAGAAATGGTGCGTCATAAAACCAATCACTACGTCACAGGCCGGGATGGGGGCCGCGATATTGATCTGCGCCGCTTTGCCCAACAGGGAATGCACCTCTATGGTCGCTTGCAAAGTATTACCGGGCAGACTCTCCACTTTGGGAACGATTTAAAACAAAATTTAGATCAGGCTGATGCCACCGTGGTGCGCATTCAACGGAATATTGACAAATTCATTGCTGATCATCACCTCACTGCTCCCCCAGAGGCCCATTATCAACCCGTCTGGGAGCCAGAATTAGAACCATCATCCCTCAACCTCAAAGAAACTAATATTGGTGCAGTTATTTGGGCGACGGGCTTTCGCTTAAACTTTAGTTGGATTGATCTCCCCATCTTTAATGAATTGGGAGAACCCTTACATGACCGAGGGGTAACTGCCGTAGACGGATTATATTTCCTTGGTTTGCCCTGGCTCTATACCTGGGGCTCTGGTCGTTTTTCCGGTGTCGCTCGCGATGCAGAATATTTGGCGACACAAATTACAGCAAGGCTTTTGGTTCCGGCTTCTGCTTAACAACCGAACGAAGGATTATTAATCCGGTTTCAGTTGAAAGACGTTCATTAGGAATTCTAAACTTCCTCAATCAAATAAAAACCGAGTTCCTGACTTAGTGGCGAGCAGTTTACTAAGTTATGATGATCATAGTTTTTCGATTTAAACATTATGGCTGCTTCTGCTTTTCCTGTGCTGCAACGTTTGTCGAATTCCATACCGCTTGATGGTGCTGTTCAGCTTGATTTGGTGGAAGGAGTTCTGATTTTTCGAGCTTCAGTACAGGTACAGGCGCGGGTTGAAGTTTTGTTGGAGAAGCAGCAGTCTGAAGGATTGACCGAGGCTGAGGAGGAAGAATTGGACTGTTATGAAGAAATTGATGATTATTTGAGTTTTGTGAATCGGACAGTTCGTAATGCTGCTGCTGGGAGCATGGTGGCATAGGAAATGGGTAGGTCACCACTTCCAGAAAAAATTCAAAATAAAGTCAGAGCAAGGGCTAAGGGTCTATGTGAGTATTGCCATGGGGTGGAGTTATGGCAGTATGTTCGCTTCACGATTGATCATGTCATTCCACAGGTTCGGGGCGGTTCGGATGATGTGGAAAATTTGGCGTTGGCTTGTTTTCATTGCAATCGTAAAAAGTCAAGTTTTGTGACAGGAATTGATCTGCTGTCAGGGGCGGAAGTTCGCTTGTTTAACCCGCGTTGTGATCGATGGGCTGATCATTTTGTTTGGGCAGAAGATGGAGTTATTTTGGTAGGCTTAACAGAAATTGGGCGGGCAACGATCGCCAGATTAGATATGAATCGGGAGCGCGTTCTGTTGATTCGGCAAGCGGATCGAGATGTTGGGCGACATCCTCCGAAATTGGATCGGCTGTTGGGGGATAGTGGAACTAGCGATCGCGTTTAAATCAAACCTTGTTTTGTGGCTTGGTAAATGGCTTGGTAGCGGTTTTTAGCTTGTAGTTTACTCAAGGTGCGGTTTAGGTGGAATTTTACGGTACTTTCACTGATGTGGAGCTGCTGGGCAATGTCGCGATCGCGCAGCCCTTTGGTGAGGAGCGCTAAAACCTGACGTTCCCGTTGGGATAGTGATTCTTTTGATTTGTAGACTTGGGTGGTCGCTCCATAGGGCAAAGTAAGGCGAATTTGGTGAACTGCTTCCTGGGCGTTGATCCCGACATCGCAGTTCCCCCCAAGGGTTTGTACGAAAAATTCAATGTCGGCAAAGGGCGATCGCCCTGTGTTTTTCGTCGGGGTAGGGGCAGCGATAATCCCTTCGAGACAAATTTCCGTATCACCGTAGATGAGTCGGCAATAGTGACAGTTGAATTGATTGAGAATTTCTACGGTTTTAATCAAGAGATAGGTCGAACTTGGTGTCAGAGGTCGTTCCGTACCAATCAAACTAAGCTGGCTGGTACTTAAAAGGCTGCCCAGGTGATCCGAGAGGGGGTGAGATTCTCTTGTCTGGCTTTTGCTGGGATCTTGGGGACTTTTTTGGGCGGCATCTAAGGCGATCGCCCCAGCCATACACAGCACCTGCAAAACCTCTAAAAATTCTGGTAAAAAAGTTTCATGGCTAAAAGCTGCTAACACACCAATAATTCGCTGTTGACTGGCAAGGGGATAACCCGCAAAACCTTGAATTTCGTTGGCGATCGCCCAGTCACGGTCTTTTACCCAAGCTTCTTCCGCCAGTTGATTACTCAGGAATGGAATTCCATTTTTGGCAATTTTTCCGACCTTATAGGCGCCCATGGGAACCCGTGCAAAACTGCCGTTAATGTTTTCAGACAGACCTGATGAAGCCACTAACCGGAGCGATTGTTGATCTGGCTCAGTTAACCAAATTCGCGCAAAGGCGCAATTAAAGTCTTTAATCAATGCTTCGGTTAAACGTTTGGCGATCAGCGTTGGTTCCAGACAACCGGAAATGCCCTGGGTAATGCGCTGAACCTTTTGCAAATCAACAATCAAGCAAGCAGAATCAAGCACGGCATCGGTAAATTAAGCACAAGTTCTTTTTCTAGTTAACGCGAGCCAGCTCACCTACGTCAGTCAGTAGTGAACATTAGTACAGAAACCCGCAATTATCTGGAACTTTGGAGGGGATTAATCCAGAAAAGTTTCAGCGACTCGCTCTCCCAGAAGAGCGGCTTTCAGTAATTTGGCGTATTTGAGAATGCTGGCTGTTTTTCTTTTGACACCCTATAGATGGCTGAAATCACACTATAAACGCCTTAGGAAAAACCAAAGCCAATGCTGCTGATTTCGGGTTAATTTTTCTGCCCATTGATTGAAACGATATTTTTCCCGTTGAGACCAGCCTTGAGTTAATTTCTGGCTATGCCAAACCAAAACAGCACAGGTATAGGCGACACAGATCGTCAAGGCAACGCTCGCCCAGTAATGGTAACCGAGGCTCAAACGCACCACGGCCCAGGTGAGATGGTCGCGCCAGAGGGCAAATTCTCCCCGCAACGCCCAAATGCCGTAGCTCCCCAAGATCAGCCACAGCAAGGCGACCAATAGCCAACGCCAGAAGAAAGTGAACCGCACCAGCTTGCGGGCCAAGGGACTGAAATGATGGTCTGTTGGTGCTTCCTGAAGTTGGCGATCGCCCATATTTTTTCACCCTAAACATCTTTACCGAGTGGGTCAGGCCAAATCCTGGGATTGCTGCCGCCGTTACCGGGAAGTTCCCCTGCAATGGCTAGGACAATTCTGTGACATTCACCGCTTCTTTGGTGACCGTGGGGGGTTGGCCATTACGGTTACGCCACCAGGCCAAGAGGGTACTGGCGACAAAAATACTAGAGTAAGAGCCGCAAATAAACCCAATAATCAAGGCGAGGGCAAAAAACTTGAGGGTCGAACCACCGAACAAAAAGATCGCCACCAGCGGCAATAGGGTCGTAAGGGTGGTATTGATCGAACGGCCCAGGGTTTGCTGGACGGAATGATCAACAACTTGATCGATGTTGTCTCCCTCGTCGGCCTTGAGATTCTCACGAACGCGGTCATAAATAACCACCGTATCATTCACAGAAAAACCAATAATCGTCAGTAGGGCCACGAGAAAAAGGCTATCTACTTCAACGCCCAACACCAGACCGAGTAGCGCAAAGACGCCAGCCGTGACCAGCACATCATGGAACAATGCGGCGATCGCAAACAGCGCATAATCGAACTGAAAGCGGATACTCAAGTAGACAATAATCCCGAAAAAAGAAACCAGGAGGGCGAGCATCCCTTGGATAAACAATTCCCGACCAATGGTTGGCCCCACCGAGTCAATTTGGATCGTGCCAGGATCTAGGGCGCCCACTTCGGATTCTAGGGCGTCGAGCAAACGGCTGCGTTGATCCACATCAAGCTGCGGTGTCCGCACCGAAAACGTTGTCCGCTCTTGGCCCAAAATTTGCACCGTACTGCTGCCGACTCCCTGGTTATTCACCACGGTTTGAATTGTCGCTGTTTCTAAAGGATCAGTACAGTTGCCAGCCACCGTACAGTCGAGGGCCACTTGGATTTTTGTGCCCCCAACAAAGTCGAGACTGGGTCGGAGGGGTGCTTGGAGTTGGTTGAAGGAAATGCCCATAAACAACACACTCGCAAGGATAGCGATCGCCGAGATGGACCACCAAAGGAGACGCTGTTTAATGACGCTAAATTTAAAAGTCATCGGGTTAACAACAGACTAGAGGGCAAAGGAAATTAGTTGGGGGCTTTGGGCGCAAACAACTTGGGATTTTGACGCACCGCCGGTAAGCCCAATACCGTCAGCAGCAGTAAAGTACGGCTGCAAGTCACTGCCGTAAACATACTTACCCCCACCCCGATCGCCAAGGTCAACGCAAAACCTTTTACCAAACCCGAACCCAAGAAAAAGAGGGCCGCACAGGCGATCAAAGTGGTGACATTGCTGTCGAGAATGCTGGAGAAAGCGTTAAAAAATCCCGATTCCACGGCTCGGTATAGGGTATTCCCCTTATAGATTTCCTCCCGGGTGCGCTCAAAGATCAGCACATTTGCATCCACGGCCATACCGATGCTGAGAATAAAACCAGCAATCCCCGGTAACGTCAGCGTAACCCCCACAAGGGAATAGCAGGCCAAAGTGAGGAGGGTATAAACCACTAACGCCACATCTGCGATCAGCCCTGGCAAACGGTAATAGACTGCCACAAAGATCAACACCAGAATTAGGCCCGCAATCCCTGCATAGATACTTTGGCGAATGGAATCTTGGCCTAGGGTTGCCCCTACGGTACGGTTCTCGACCACGGCCACCGGGAAGGGTAACGACCCACCCCGAATCTGAATGGCGAGATCACTGGCGGTATCAATGTCAAAGTTGCCGGTAATGGTCACATTGCCCCCGGCGATCCCTTGGGCAGTATATTCTGGGCCAACGGTGGGGGCGCTGAGGAGAGCATCATCTAAGAAAATACCGACACTCCGGCCTGTACCAGCTAGGCCTTTTGTGATTTCTGCAAAAAGTTCGGCCCCTTCACTATTGAAATTGAGAAAGACTTGCCAACTGTTGCCCGTTTGGGTGGGGGCTGGTTGGGCATTGGTGACGTATTCGCCGACTAGACCAACGGGTTCAAACAGAGCGAGGATCTCTTGATCGAGACTGTCAATATTGGTTGCTAATTCTTCGATTTCGGCGTCGCTAGCGGCAGGGCTTTCATTACCACGGAGGCTGGTTAACTGGGCGTCGAGTTGACGACGGAGGGCGTACTTTTCTTGGAATTCGGCTTCAGTACCAGGATTTTGGGGCCGAAATTCGAGCTGGGCCGTGCCACCGAGAACCCGTTCAGCCTGCTCAGGGTCTTCTCCAGGCAATTGCACGAGGATCCGGTCGTTCCCCACGAGTTGGGTGATGGGTTCGGCCACTCCTAGACCATTGATGCGATTTTCGATGACTCGCTTCACGGCAGCTGTATCATCGGCCTCAACGACGACTCCTTCGGCATTGGGTTGTACCTGGATCGTCAATTGGGCACCACCTTTGAGATCCAGACCGAGCTGGAGGGGTAAGGTTGTCAAAATCGTGATGGCGATCGCCACCAAAAAAAGAATTGCAACTATGATTAACCGTTGTTTTTGCATGATGGATCTAGGAGGATGAACCGCAGTTGGTCGCTGGTGTTTAGACGTTCAGGGCCAACATATTTTGCACTGCTTCGACAATGTTGTCCGGTTGGACGATGGTGAGTCGCTCCAGGGTGCCGTTGTAGGGGGTGGGAATATCCTGGGACGAGAGACGCATTACGGGGGCATCTAATTCGTCAAACAGTTGCTCGTTGATCAAGGACATCACTTCCGCCGCAATCCCCGCCGTTTTCATACATTCTTCGACGATGATCACCCGGTGGGTTTTTTTCACGGATTTGGCGATCGCCTCCATGTCGATGGGCTTCAGGGAGATGAGATCAATCAATTCTGGATCGATACCTTGTTTTTCGAGGGTTTTAATTGCCTGGGTGCAATGGTGACGCATCCGCGAATAGGTCAAAATCGTCACATCTTTCCCTTCCCGTACCAATTCCGCCTTATCGAGGGGCAGCACATATTCCCCATCGGGCAAATTCTCTTTCAAGTTGTAGAGCAGCACGTGTTCAAAGAAAAGCACGGGGTTTTCGTCACGAATCGCCGCTTTTAATAAACCTTTGGCATTGTAAGGGGTGGAACAGGCGACGATCTTCAAACCAGGGACAGCTTGGAAATAGGCTTCTAGACGCTGGGAGTGTTCAGCCCCCAACTGCCGACCGACCCCCCCAGGCCCACGGATCACCATCGGAATTGTGAAATTACCGCCGGATGTGTAGCGCAACATCCCAGCGTTATTGGAAATTTGGTTAAAGGCCAACAGCAAAAAGCCCATATTCATCCCTTCGATGATCGGCCGCAGTCCAGTCATGGCAGCGCCAACAGCCATCCCGGTGAAGCTGTTTTCTGCGATGGGTGTATCCAGAACGCGCAGGTCACCATATTTTTTCGCAAGATCCTTCGTTACCTTGTAGGAACCGCCGTAATGACCCACATCTTCGCCCATAACGAAGACAGTTTCGTCACGTGCCATCTCTTCATCGATAGCTTGACGCAGCGCATTAAAAAGTAAAGTTTCCGCCATATGAAATCGTTCTAAAACCTATCGCAGCAAGTGACATCGTATCATTCCTGAGCCTTTCTTGCGCCATCAATCTAGGTGGGATCGAAGCCAATATTTTTAGGGCTCTAGGGCCGGATTGAGAAACCCCATCGGCAGGGAGGCTCTGTCCGGTGGCGATCGCCTTTTGCGGGGGGAATGGCCAACCAGCCCCAATGGTGATCGAAAAACCCTTAAAATTTTCCTAAAAAAATGCAATTTGTAATCCCAAAAAAAACAGCAATTCTGCGGTAATTCCACCAAAAAAATACGGTTTTTGTCATCTACAAATCCCTTGAAGATAGTAGACAATAAAAATGTAGCAAGAAGTCGATTCTCTTAGGAGGTCATATATGTCTTTAGTACATTTCTCGCCGTTTTCTGAACTAGAAACAGTTCAGACCCAAATGAATCGCATTCTCGATGAACTTGCCGGCTGGCAAGGGGAAGGTCGCTCCCCCTGGCGTCCCTCTGTCGAGCTACTCAATGGGGACGCAGAATTAACCTTAAAAGCCGCCCTTCCTGGCATTGCCGCTGACGATATCGATATTCAGTTGACCCGTGAATCAGTCCGCCTCTCCGGGGAATATAAATACGAAGAAGAAAAAGAAGATGAAGGCTGCTATCATTCTGAATTCCGCTATGGAAAATTTGACCGCACCATTGCGCTTCCGGTCGCCGTCGACCACGAAAATGCCACAGCAGAATTTAAAGATGGCATTCTTACCCTGAAGCTGCCCAAAGTTGTTCCCGCAGCGAAAAAAGTTGTCAAACTACAACTGGGTAAAAGCCCCGAAACTCAAAAAGTTCTCGAAGAACCGACTGAATAGTTCACGGACTGTCATTTTCCATGACGCCGTCAAATCATAAACACTGTGCTGGCCTTCCCCGAAAATTCGGGGAGGCCATTGTTTTTTTGAGTAACTGACAGAGCCTGCGCCAATGTGAATTTACAATAAAGTTTGGCTATATATCTAAAGAAGCAATGAAGTATAAAGCTTTTCTTTGAATTGTCCAAGAAAGCAATGCTCAACAGACCTGGAACTTTATCATGGAGGTAGTCAAGAAAACTGGGGATTGCCGGGGGGAGAAACATCATGAAGCAACTGTTGCCACTGAACCACCTACGGCCGATCACGTCGAAATCGGTTCGCCGCAGCCCAAAGACTGACCCATCAGGGCGAGCCAATGTATCATCGGAAGAGACAGTACTGCAATCAACAGAGATGATCCCGGACATGACTCCAGGCCGTGATTTTGAAACCTCCTTAGCTCCCGTAGAATCATCGTTACCGAAGCCAGAAATCCCCCCGGAACAGGTTGTTTTTGATTTCTTTGCCCAAACGCTACAAACCGCTTCCCTTGATGAGTTCTTGGGGTTATTTCAAGGGTTTTTCGTTGGTTATGACACGGCCCAATGTCCAGAACCCTTGCAACAAGCAAGTTATCAGCTGATTATTGGCAATCGGCGCACGGGATTTATTGCGGTTCTTAAACGGTGTTGTTATCTATTTATCGAAACTTGCCTTAATCAAGAAAGCATCCAGCACATTACTCAACTGGCCCATTTGCTGTTGACGCCCACATCGCAGACGGGTGATGCGTCGTTGACCACAGAACGATTTCAGGATTGGCTACGGGGATTTATTCAGAGTGAGGAATGTCGGGTCTTGCGGGTCTTGGCTCCTCCTAGTGAGACAAATCAACGGACTTGGGGCGATCGCTACGTGGGTTTTATGTTGTTTGCCCAAGCGACAGATCCACAATCTTCCCCCGAACAACAACGGGCCTCTAAGCTGCTTTACCAACTATTTAATAACCGCTATCGCTACCGCTTGGTAATGTACCTGTCAACGAAGGGAAAAATGACAGCGACGGGAGAGGCCATTAAAAATCCTACCCTCATTGAAGATGTAACCCTGAATCTGATTCACCGTTTAGTGGTTAAAAAGCAGCCCAGTTACCCTGATATTGCCACGCAATTTTTAGCTCAGACAGATGAACACACCTTTGTCACTTGGCAACCCTATTTTGTTGACTATTTGTTCTGTGCCATGACTTCACCACGCCGTTTGAAGTGGCTGCCCGATAAGATTTTGCAACATCTGAAACAGTGTTATCTCGCAGGAGACAGTATCACCCTAGACCGGGCGCTGATTACTGATGTTTGCCGCAATTTGATCCATTACCTACTCAATCCTGAACATTTGCAAGATTTATCCCATCCTCTGCCCGTTTTAATGATTCAGCGGGAATATTTAACCCACAGTATTTTGTTGTTGAAATTGGTATTGGTCGCGCCAGAAACCTATGGTGAACTGATGCAAGCCCTCAATCTTCTGCTCGGACAATATCAAGACCAGCCCAAGGCAGAGTGCCAGTGGCTCATGGGCTTTTTTGAGACGGTTCAGGTTATTTTGGCGTTGGTGCTGACGGCTCCCCAGTATTGCCCGGTTGTGCCTGAGTAGTCGTGGTTAACTTGAGGCAGTCCCTATCCAAAAGCTCGAAAAAAAAGGACAATAGAAAGGTTATTTTGATGTAAATCTTGATTTCTATTTGTTATGAGCGACAATCGACGTAGCCGGGTAGTCACCGAAGGTCATCAGCGCAGCCCAAACCGCGCCATGCTCCGGGCTGTGGGCTTTGGGGATGATGATTTTAGTAAACCAATTGTGGGCTTGGCGAATGGGTACAGTACGATTACGCCATGCAATATGGGAATCAATGACCTCGCCCAGCGAGCGGATAAGGCGATCCGGGAAGCGGGAGCGATGCCGCAGATGTTTGGGACGATCACCATTAGTGATGGGATCTCCATGGGTACTGAAGGGATGAAGTATTCTTTGGTTTCCCGTGATGTGATCGCTGACTCCATTGAGACGGCTTGTAATGGCCAGAGCATGGATGCGGTGCTGGCGATCGGTGGCTGTGATAAGAATATGCCGGGGGCAGTGTTGGCGATCGCCCGGATGAATATTCCCGCAATTTTTGTCTACGGTGGCACGATCAAACCCGGTCATTTAGACGGGGAAGATCTCACAGTTGTGAGCGCGTTTGAGGCAGTCGGTGAATTTAGCGCCGGAAAAATCGACGAAGAAAGATTATTAGCCGTTGAGAAAAATGCTTGTCCGGGGGCGGGTTCCTGCGGCGGCATGTACACGGCCAATACGATGTCCTCGGCGTTTGAGGCGATGGGGATTAGTTTGCCCTACTCCTCGACCATGGCTGCCGAAGACGAAGAAAAAGCTGTCAGTGCGGAAGAGTCGGCACGCGTTTTGGTCAATGCGATCAAGAAGCAGATCCTGCCGAAGGACATCCTCACGCGCAAGGCATTTGAAAACGCGATTTCTGTGATTATGGCCGTGGGCGGCTCGACAAATTCGGTCTTACATTTGTTGGCGATCGCCAATACTATCGGTGTGGATCTGACCATCGATGACTTTGAAACGATCCGCCAGCGCGTCCCTGTCATCTGTGATCTCAAGCCCTCTGGTCGCTACGTTGCGACCGATCTCCACAAGGCGGGCGGCATTCCCCAGGTGATGAAAATGCTCTTGGATCACGGTCTTCTCCATGGCGACTGTCTAACAATTACTGGCAAAACCGTCGCTGAAACCCTCGCCGATATTCCCAGCGAACCCTCTCCCGATCAGGATGTGATTCGTCCTTGGGATAAGCCAATGTACGAAAAAGGACACCTGGCGATCCTCAAAGGCAATCTAGCCGAAGAAGGTTCCGTCGCGAAAATTAGCGGCGTGAAAAATCCCCGGATCACTGGCCCCGCCCGCGTTTTTGAGTCCGAAGAAGAATGTCTCGATGCAATCCTGGCTGGCAAGATTGTTGCTGGTGATGTGGTGATTGTTCGTTATGAAGGGCCGAAGGGTGGCCCCGGGATGCGGGAAATGTTAGCGCCCACCTCCGCCATTATTGGTGCGGGTCTGGGCGATTCTGTCGGTCTGATCACCGATGGTCGTTTCTCTGGCGGAACCTATGGTCTCGTGGTTGGTCACGTTGCCCCGGAAGCGTTTGTGGGTGGCAATATTGCCCTCGTGGAAGAAGGGGACAGCATCACCATCGATGCCCACGAAAAACTGTTGCAAATCAATGTTTCTGATGAGGAACTGGCAAAACGTCGCGCTGCTTGGAAACCCCGTGAACCTCGTTATAAGCGTGGTGTCCTTGGGAAGTATGCCAAGATCGTTTCCACCAGTAGTAAAGGTGCAGTAACAGACATCGATCTGTTCTAATATTTGATTGCAGTTAGACTAACGAATTAGCTTCACTATAAGATAGTTTATGATATGGAGAAGAAAGTAATTTCTTCTCCATTTTATTAATATGACTCAACAATCAAGTCAGCTTAGAACTTTACAGAGAATTTTCAAGGAAGCTATTAAATCAGGAAAGACAGATAGTGCAGCGAAGGATGTAATTTTGCCATTAATAAAATTGCCAGTAAACGCAGATAGCGTTATTACGTTTTATGGAATTTTATTTAATGCAGCCAATGAAGTAAATAGCTTCAGATCATCTCCCACAATGGAAAAGGACATATTGCAAGAATCTTTGCAGTCAATCACAAAACTTAATCGATTTTTTGTTGAGAATAATATCTGGAATACACCCTGGCAAAAATTCAGCACTTTTTTAAAAAACGCTAATTATATTTTATTGCTTGATAACTTATCCAATTATTATTATTCAGCATACAAATTAAAGACTGTTGACGAGGAAGACCTTGAAAAAATCGCTCAAAAAATCAATCAACTTCTAGATGATGTTGATAAATCAGGACTACCTTCTAATGTCAAAAATGTACTCATAAGTCATCTAAATGAAATTTTAAGAGTGATTAGTCGATATCAAATTGACGGTACTGAGGGGTTACAAAAAGTTGCAAAATCTATGATGACTGATCTTCTTCTTGCTGAAAAATCTATAGATTTAGAAGATCAACCGAAAACAACATTTAATAAAGGGGATCTCGAAAAATAGCTTGAAGCGAAGCAAGAATATGAGATCATAGATACCAAAGTATCGCCAAAGCAGTGTCTCAAGATGAGTCAATTAGGATTCTGGGATTGGGAAAAACGACATCAGTATTTGGAGGAGAAACAAGATATCCTCGTCAAGCTCAATGAATGGATTCCTTGGGAAGAATTTAGAGAGATTCTCAATCAGGTTCAACCAAAAGAGAGAAAAAGTAAGGCGGGCAGGAAAGCAATAGATCCCGTACGAATGTTCAAATTGCTGATACTGCAAAGGCTCTACGGTATTAGTGATGAAGCTCTAGAATATCAAGTCAATGACAGGCTATCATTCATGAAGTTTGTCGGTTTGGGCATCGAAGATAAAGTACCAGATGCGACAACAGTCTGGCTATTTAGACAAAAGCTAGTAGAGCAAAAGCTAGCGGCAGCACTGTTTGAGAAATTTGAAGGCTATTTGCAAAAACAAGGATATCAAGCAGAAGAAGGACAAATAATTGATGCAACACTCATCCCAGTACCGAGACAGCGCAATCGTCGGGAAGAGAATGAAGTAGTGAAATCAGGCAAAATTCCCGAAGACTGGAAAGATAAGCCCAGGAAAAAGCGACAGAAGGATTGTGATGCTCGCTGGACAAAGAAAAATCAGGAGAATCACTTTGGCTACAAGAACCACATCAATGTCGATGTGAAATATAAACTCATCAGAAAATATGCAGTGACAGCAGCTTCAGTGCATGACAGTCAAATGTTTGCGGCAGTCTTGGATGGCAGTAATAGAGGGGATGGCATCTGGGCAGACAGTGCTTACCAAATCCAAGTACGGGAAAGAGTATTAGCACTGATGGGTATGGACAGTCATATTCATGAGAAGGGGAACCGTAATCATCCCCTAAGTGAGACACAAAAAGCCAGAAATAAAGAACGCTCTCATGTCCGTTCGAGAGTGGAGCATATCTTTGGTACTTTTGTGACCTCTATGGGGGGCAAGATGGAAAGGGTGATTGGTCATGCTCGTATTGAGACACAAATTGCCCTGAAGAACTTAGCCTACAACTTCCGACGGTACGTCTACTTGCAGCAATCTTGTGCCTAAAATCAAAAAAAATGGAGGCAAATAGGGTGAATTGACAACATCATATGAGCAAATATTTTTGCTTTTATGCTGTGACTGATAGTTTTTCTCAAAGCCTATCCATTTTTTGAAAATTTCGAGGTTCCCTAAAGTAAAAGGATTGGCTTTGGGCTTTTTGTTTTGGGCTTGTCCTTCACCTTCGGATATGATTAGCATCGTTCCAGCAATTGAACAATATTGGGTGCCTAACTATGAGCAATTTATTCACAAAATAGAAGAATCTCAAAGATTAGTTGAAAATTCATCAAGTTTATATGAGGCTTATTTGAATATGTCTCAAGATTCTTCTTCCATTTCAATGAATGCATCTTTAGATCCAAAGTGTCTGCCTCAACCAAAACAAGATGAAGAAGAATAAAATTAAAAGGACGCTCGCCTACTCACCATAAAAATCCTGTAAAATACTTAAAAGTTCTTTCGTCGAAATATTTGCTTGCTCTGACTTACTGTAAATAGTTAAGAGGATAATCTTTGTTTCCTTTTTCAATAAATAAAGCACTCGATAGCCAGCACTTTTGCCTTTCTTAATATCAGAATTTTTGACGCGAACTTTGTAGATAGCATTATTGTCAACACCAGACAGGCGATCACCTAGAGTCTCCCCATTTTGTAGCTGCTGAATAATCGGTGTGAGATCTTGTTTGATACTACGATATTTTTTGAAAAGCTTGCGGACCCTTTTTTGAAATTCATCAGCAAACTCTATAGAAATTTGCTTTTTTTTAGTCATCAATTCCTGTCCAAAGCTCTGAAATCGGTCTTGTTTTCCCTGCTTTTACATCTTGTAAAGCCTGTTTCAAACTAGCCTGAATTACTTCAGAAGTATCTGCTTCAAGCTCCTCGCCAACAGCCGAAACAATAATTTCTATTTCTTGATTTTTGAAAATAAGTTTTAAGCCTTCAAGGAAATCTGTATTAAGTTCATCGGCTTTGAGACGGTAAATACTTCGCATAGATTCGCGCTTTCTTATTTTCTACATTATACAAAGCTTTTTCTACAACTCTAGTCATCAGGTTAGCGACCGCTCCTGTGTCAATGGCAGAAATCAGAAGATGTCAATGTTAGACTATGGATATTCTTGAGATAGAGCGAAATTATGACCGCTTTAACTTCACTACAGATATCATTACAAGATTTTTTAGCACGTCCTGAAACAAAACCTGCAAGCGAATATATCAATGGTGCCATCTACCAAAAGCCAATGCCAAAGGGTAAACATAGCCGTCTTCAGTTAAAACTCAGCAATCATATCAATGCTGTTACTGAAACAACTCAACTTGCCTATGCCTTTCCAGAGTTGCGCTGTAGCTTTGGCGATCGCTCTATTGTTCCTGATATTGCGGTGTTTCAATGGTCACGCATCCCGTTGGAAGCAGATGGTGAAGTCCCAGATAATTTTCTGCTGTGTCCAGATTGGACAATTGAAATTCTTTCCCCTGAACAAAGCCCCAACCGAGTCACTGGCAATATTTTGTACTGTTTAGAGCATGGCTGTCAGTTGGGATGGCTGATTGATCCAGGCGATCGATCAATTCTAATTTTTCAGCCTAATCAACAACCACAACTGCTCACGCAAGAAGATGCACTCAAGATTCTACCGAATATTCCCTTAACCTTGACCGCCGCTGAGGTGTTTAGTTGGCTAAAAATGGGGTTGTGATTATTTTCTGATGTTTGATTTGAAGATAAAATAGTTTTCCATAAAAATTTTCAATCTTCATCAAAAGTGAGTGCTAAGTTATTAAAGCCTGGTCTTAAATTACTGAGATCTTAGCCATAACTTGATCGCCAAAAATAAATAATTACTCAGCACTAAATGGCCAATATCAAACAACTCCCTAATGATGTCATCCAGTTAATTGCGGCTGGTGAAGTGATTGATTCCCTGGCGGCGGTGGTGCGAGAGTTGGCGGAAAATGCCATTGATGCCGGGGCGACACGCATTAACATCGATATTCAGCCCCAACGTTGGCAAATTCGCGTTGTAGATAATGGTCAAGGAATGGATCTGGAGGATTTGCAACAGTGCGCCCTCCCCCACCGGACAAGTAAGATTGGCGATCGCCAAGATTTAGCCCACATCAAAAGCCTCGGATTCCGGGGGGAAGCCCTCCATAGCATTGCCCAGGTGACGAAGCTGACCATTGCCAGTTGTCAAGATGGGCAACCCGGTTATCAACTCATGGTGCAGCAAAATCATGTTTCGGAACCACTACTCAAGCCGATGGCTGTGGGAACGATGGTGGCGGTGACAGACATTTTTCAGAACTTTCCGGTGCGACGCCATGCCTTACCAGCGATCGCCCAGCAATTAAAAACCGCCCAGCAAATTATTTATCATTTAGCTTTGTGTCAGCCACAAATTACTTGGCAAGTGACCCAAAATAATCAACCCTGGTTTGCCATTAGTGCTGGAAAAAATGCCCAGGATATTCTGCCGCAACTGCTGAAATCAATTAATATTCAAGACTTACTTTATCGGTGCTATCAAGCCGCAGATTTTCTATCAGAACATCTGCCTAGTTTTTCTCAAAGCCGTTTGGAATTAGTGCTTGGTTTACCAGACCGTTGTCACCGCCACCAAGCTGACTGGTTAAAGCTTGGCATTAATGGACGAATCGTGAGATTTTCGGCCTTAGAACAGGCAATAATGAAAGCTTTTTCTCGCACACTGCCGCGCGATCGCCATCCCATTTGTTTTGTCCATCTCCACGTACCACCAGAACAAATCGACTGGAATCGTCACCCTGCAAAAAGTGAAATTTATCTGCAAAATCAAGCCCTCTGGCAAGAGATCATCCCTCAGGCGATCGCCAAAAGTTTAAGTTTTAGTGAAGTGAGTTTGCCGCGTGTCGAAAATCAACGGGTTTTAAATCTCATTCAAGCCGCAGAAAAATCAGAAAGTTATTCACTTAAATCATCAGAAAAACAAGCCGATATTCACTCAGAAAATCCATTAAAAAAATCCTTAAAAGTGATTGGTCAAGCGCGCAATACCTATATTTTAGTGGAGCATACCGAGGGGATTTGGCTCGTGGAACAGCACATTGCCGATGAGCGAGCAATCTATGAAGATTTACACAAAAATTGGCAGTTAGTTTCTCTCTCCCAACCGATACTTTTAAACCATTTATCTCCTAAACAAATCGAGCAATTAACAGAGAATATTGGCCTTGAACTGGAAGTTTTTGGGGAAAATATTTGGCGAGTGAATACCATTCCGAGCGCTTTGCAAGATAATCCTGACTTAGAAGCAGCTTTACTAGAACTCAGTCTAGGGGGAGATCTCGATGCCGCCCAGGTGGCGATCGCCTGCCGGACTGCTGTCCGTAATGGCACACCGCTAGATTTCCCGACCATGCAAACAATTATTGATCGTTGGCAACGGTGCGAAAATCCCAGTACTTGCCCCCATGGACGACCCATTTATCTGGCCCTAGAAGAAACATCCCTTTATCGTTTTTTCCGTCGCCATTGGGTTTTGGGTAAAAGCCATGGCATTACCGAAAAAAGAGTATTTTAAAAGTTAATTGACCTTTTACCGTTATCTAGAGAAAAATGCTTGAGCTTGACCAGATTTTTGTCACTGCTGCCCAAATGCAGCACCTTGAAACAGCAATTTTTAACCAAGGAATGCCGATACCAGCCCTTATGGAAAAGGCGGCGGGGTTAATTGCCCAATATATTCAAAATCAGTATCCTTTAAAAAATTATCGAAAAATCAGCATTTTAGTAGGGCCTGGTCACAATGGCGGCGATGCCTTAGTTGTTGCGCGGGAGTTATCTTTTGCGGGTTATAAAATATGCTTATTTCGTCCCCTAGAAAAGCTAAAATCCCTCACCCAAAGCCACTGGGATTATGCACAATTTTTAGGAATTTCCCATACAAAAGATCTTGATATTTTTCTGGAAAGTCATTTAATTATTGATGGTTTATTTGGCTTTGGTTTAACGCGACCAATTACGGGAGATTTAGGTTTATTAATCGATGAACTGAATGAATCAGGACGGCCCATTGTCAGTATTGATTTGCCTTCGGGACTCCATACCGATACCGGGGCAGTGTTGGGTACAGCGATTCAAGCGACGGAAAGTCTTTGTTTAGGGCTTTGGAAGCGGGTCTATGGCCAGGATGCCGCCACGCCCTATCTAGGTAAAGTTAACCGCCTTGATTTTGGTATTTCCTCCCATTTAATTGCAGAAACTTTATCCGCCAAAAATACGATTCAAGGTATTCCCCAAAGCTTGTTACAACGTTTGTTACCCCTGGGGCGATCGCCGTTAACCCACAAATACAAACAGGGCCATTTATTGCTCATTGGTGGCTCCCAAACTTACCTGGGCAGTGTGCTGCTGGCGGCTTTGGGGGCGCGGGCGACGGGGATTGGCATGCTCACCATTGCGGTGCCAGAATCCCTGAAATTATTGGTGGTGGCCCAACTGCCGGAAGCCTTGGTGCTTGGTTGCCCGGAGGATGAAACAGGGGCGATCGCCCAACTGCCAAGCCTAGACTTTTCCCGATACCAAGCGGTGGCCTGTGGCTGTGGTCTAACCCTTGCGGGGGCGATTAATTTAATGCCCGACCTTATGCCGCGGGAAGTGCCTCTAGTGTTAGACGCCGATGCCCTCAATTGGCTGGCCGAGGAAGATTTAGAAGTGCTTCAAAACCGCCATTTCCCCACAATTTTAACGCCCCATTTAGGTGAATTTAAGCGCCTGTTTGCCGACCAAATCCCCATCACTGCCGACCGATTCCAGATGACCCAAAAGGCGGCCCAACTGACCGGGGCGATCGCCCTTTTGAAGGGGGCAAAAACTGTCATTACCCGTCCCGATGGCGTGACCCATTGCGTTACAGAAAGTACCCCAGCTTTAGCTAGAGGCGGTAGTGGTGATGTCCTCCTTGGTTTAATCGGTGGCCTTTTGGCCCAACACCCAGACTCATCCTTAGAGGTCGCTACAGCAGCCGCTTGGTGGCACGCCCAAGCTGGAATTCGTGCCGCCCAGGCCAGAACTGTTGCGGGGGTTGATGGGGTCACTTTGGCGGAATTTCTCGTTGAAGTTTTACAGCAATGGCAAGCAAAATCTGCCTGAACGTAAACCTTTGGGAACGACCTAGACAGAGGTTGACGGTTGAAAAACTTGCAGCAAAATCTTTAGGGGCGGTTTTTGCCAGTAATCAATGTGGGAGACGATTAAGTTATCAGCGTTGATTTCCAAAAGACTATGGCCAGAAATGCGTAATCGGGGTTGCCAGGGCAGAGGACAGGTCATGGATAAAGTCCACTCGCTGCGGATGATCTGTTGAGTTTGCTGGAGATCGTGGAGTTCCAAGTGAATATCCCGAAACCAGCGCCCTAAAAAACCAATCATTTTTTGATAGCGATCGCGCCCCCGGAACCGATTGAGGGGGTCTCGGAAAAAAACATCGTCACTGTAGATGGCAAAGGTTTGATCCTGGGGAAAGTTTTGGTAATCCTGGCGCAAGATATCGAGGAGATCCATCGACAAAACCGGTAACTACTGGGTACTAATTTCAAGGCGGGCTTGGCTGCTGGTTTCTGTTGTGTCTTCTGGGGGGTCAGCGGTGGCCTGTTCACCATAGCCCACCACGAGCCAACGATAATCACCGGGGAGAGCCTCGGCCAGGTAAGTTTTGACGGCCTGGGCCTGCTGTTGGGCGAGGCTTGTCGCTTTGGTGGCATCGTCCCCAACTTGATAACTGCGAATGGTGATCGTTTGCCGCTCCTGTTGCTGGAGATCGATGGCGATCGCCCCTAGAATTTCGGCGGCATCGGCGGCGAGTTGCCCATCGGCACTAAATAGGGCATTGCTGGGCAGGGTGATTTTTAACGGTTCCGGAGTTTGCGAAGTTGCTGCGGGGGTCGCCTGGGGGTCAAAGGTGCTGGGATCAGCGGCGAGGAGTGCGGTCAAATTGGTGAGGCGATCGCCGAGATCCGCCTGTTGTTGACTCAGATCAAGTTCTGCCTCTAGTTGTTGGGTGCGCGCTTCGAGGACATCCAGTTGGGCCTGAATGCCCGCAATTTCTTGTTCGATGGCGGCCCGGTCTTCAGCCGATAATTCAGCAATGGTTTCGTTGAGGGTCGGCTTGGCGATTCCAGCAGAATTTGTCGCCCATAACCGTAAAAATAATGGCGGTTTTGGCTCGGCCCGTGGCATAAAATGACCCACCAGGATCCCCAAGGCGATCGCCCCGAAACCAGAACCCAGCAAAAGCGCTGTGCGGCCCAAGGTTGCGATGATCCATTTTGTTACAGAAAAGCGGGATTTCGTTGACGGTATTGGGGGGTGGGGTGAAGATGAACTCACAGTTGTCGTCGCCATCGGCACAATAATTTATCGCTATTCTAATGCCCTAGAGACCCCACCGCTCAGGTTTATGTAAACCATTTCCTGGCCGTTCTGTCCTTTTTTTGCCGCTCTTTCCCCCCTGAGATCATGTCCATCTCCACCGCCGACCCCCAGCTCATTACGGATCCACTCCACAGCCCTTTCCCTATCCCTTGGCAGTGGATTTTAGAGACCCAAGCCACGGTGGCCGCCGGGAACCAGAGTAGCGCCGATGTGTGTCGCAGTCCTGCCTTAAATAATGGTCGCCATCAGTACGCCGCCTACAGTCGCATCCAGTTAGCACTGCGCCCGCAGCTCCAGGAGAGTCAGGTCACCAGTGTTTTATTTGTGGAAAATTTGCAAACAGGCATTTTAAGCACGGTAATGGCGCGATCGCCCCTCGCCCCTCAAGCATTTCAAGAAGTCGAAGGAAATGATGCTGCAGGTTTAATTTCGCTATTGATTCCCGTATCTTGGTCTGCCGATGGCCAAAGGCTCCTGGCGCGGCAGTTTGAAGGCTTTTTTAACAGTGGCGTGATGTCAGATTTTGCGGTGGTCTGGGATGCCAAAACCCAACGGAGTATCACCCTCCAACCCAATATCGAAGCCGAATATAGCCATGCCATTTTGTTGGGCTGGAGTGAGCAATATGCTGAGGATGTCCTATTCCAAACCGGGGTGATGGGGGAGGAAACCTGGCCCATTTGGCGGGTGAGTCCCAGTGGGGATACAAACCTTGCCAGGGAAAATCACGGCGTGGTCTACGGTGATCTCCTTTCTCCAGCTTGGTTTGGCAGTGATAGGGAATCTAACATTTAATGTCAACTTCGGAAAAAACTGCGGCGATCGCCCCCAGCCCCTTTTACACTGACTAAAAACGATATAAAGATTTTTATCGAAACTTGCTATGACACAGTTTTGGTCAGAGATTGCTCCCCAGGCCTATTTTTGGTTCAAGGCTTTCCATATTATCGGTGTGGTGGTTTGGTTTGCGGGGTTATTTTACCTCGTGCGCCTTTTTGTCTACCATGCCGAAGCCGAAAAGGAACCCGAACCCGCCCGGAGCATCCTCAAAAAACAATATGAGTTGATGGAAAAGCGCCTCTACAACATCATTACCCAACCGGGAATGTTTGTGACTGTGGCCATGGCGATCGCCGTGATCAGTACCGAACCGGGGGTTCTAAAAGCCTGGTGGCTCCATGCGAAATTGGCCTTGGTTGTCCTGTTATTGGTCTACCATTTTTTCTGCGGGCGGATTATGCGCAAACTGGCAGAAGGCACCTGCACCTGGACAGGTCAACAGTTCCGCGCCCTCAACGAAGCGCCGACCCTCCTGTTGGTAACCATTGTGATGTTGGCCGTGTTTAAAAATAGTTTGCCCCTCAATTGGACAGGGGGTTTAATTCTGGCGTTGATTGTTTTTATGGCCGCCGCAATCCAACTCTATGCGAAAAAACGTCGTAAGGATCAAGAAAAACTCCGGGAAGCCCAGAGCCAAGTGGCCACCTCTAATCCTTAAAGTCAGCCCTTGATTTTGTACGTTTAAACCAAGTAAAAGTCCCTGGATTCTGTCAAAAATCTAGGGACTTTGCTATGTACATCAAACTTGAAATTTAAAAAAGAAAAACCCAGTGATTTTTAAATGGCTTACCATTTTTTGTAGGGTAAAAACTTACCGCACATGGTTACTTGCACGCGATCGCCTTTGGGGTCTTCGACCTTATCCACCTCAATGGAAAAATCAATGGCACTCATGATCCCATCGCCAAATTTTTCGTGGACGACTGCTTTGACGGGCATCCCATACACTTGCATGATTTCGTAGAAGCGATAGATTAACGGATCGGTGGGAATGACGGGCTCTAGGGAGCCTTTGAGGGGCGGTTCGGTAAGTGCTGCGGCGAAATCTTCCGGTAAACCGACGGCGGTGACGAGGGATGTTGCTTCCGTCTTATCGGCACTGGCTTGACGGTAGAATACAGCAGCGACCCAAGTTTCATCGCGGCCAACTTTTTCGCCGAGGGTCGCAAAACTAAGACCTGTTGCTTTTTTGGCAGCAAGTAACTTTTCGGTAATTACGGCGATCGCCATAGAAATGTTTCTCCGTTATCAAATAAATTCAACTGCACAGAATTTGCGGACAATTTGAGTAATTAACTCAGAGCAAATTTGTCCGGGCCATATCACGAAATATCAGCCTCTAACTTGATTTACTGAAATAATTTTTGTGAAGAAAATGTTCCAGTAAGTGTTAGGAGGAAGACTTTTAGTGGAGTGGTTGCTTGCTATTAAACGGTTTAAAAAATCAACGCAATGTAATTAAAGATACGCTTTTAAATGGCAACAATTGTATGTTGAATCTGGGAAACTATCACAAAAATCAATGCTTCACGACAAAAGCACATCGAATCAATCCTAAAAATACATGATGCAAATTGTCGCTCCGGCCGATGTAACTAAAGCTGGGCGATCGCCTTTCCCTCGGCTGACCCCGATTTGACAATGTGTTTTTAAAACACCAAAATAGGGGTATGGCGAAAATATCTGTTGCCAATTGAGGTGTCGATGATGGCGAACCAACTACCCATTCCTGCTTTTTTTAATCCCCAGACCGTTGGTGAGATCTGGCGTGTCCCCTATCTAGACCGGGCTGCCGCGGCTGAAACCTGGGCCAAGGAACACGGGATTCAGCCGGCCACCACTGACCGCTGTCGCGTTTGTCTGCTGGTGGTCGATGTGCAAAATACCTTTTGTATCCCGGAGTTTGAGCTGTTTGTCGGCGGCCAATCAGGGCTGGGAGCAGTGGAAGATAACCGACGTTTGTGTGAATTTATCTACCGAAATCTCGGAACAATTACCACCATTACCCCCACCATGGACACCCACAAGGCGGTGCAAATTTTTCACCCGGTCTTTTGGGTCAATGGAGCAGGCGAACATCCCCAACCCGCGAGCAATATCAGCTTTGCGGAGGTTGCACAGGGTCTTTGGCGCGTCAATCCGGCGATCGCCTTTAGCACGAAGCGCGACTACGAAGACTTACAACAATATGCCCGCCACTACACCGCTCAACTCAGCCAAGCAGGGAAATATCCCCTGACGATTTGGCCCTACCACGCCATGCTCGGAGGAATTGGCCATGCCCTTGTACCAGCGGTGGAAGAGGCTCTATTTTTCCACAATTTAGTGCGCCATAGCCAAACCCATTTTGAGATTAAAGGGGACAATCCCCTCACGGAAAATTATTCTGCGTTGCGGCCAGAGGTCTTAGACGATGCCCAGGGACAACCCATTGCCCAGGAAAATACCCGTTTCCTGCAAAAATTGTTGGCCTTTGATGCGCTGATTATTGCGGGGCAGGCGAAAAGCCACTGTCTAGCCTGGACGGTGGACGATTTACTCTCGGAAATTTTGCGTCACGATCCAGCCTTGGCAAAGAAAGTTTATCTTTTGGAAGACTGTACTTCTCCGGTCGTGATTCCTGGGGTAGTTGATTTTACAGCCCAGGCCGATCAAGCCTTTGATCGATTTGCCGCAGCCGGGATGCAGCTTGTCAGTTCGACGATGGCGATCGCCGATTTTCCGGGGTTAAATCTTTAGTTGTCTGGGGGAGGGAATTGTGTACAATCTAGCCAACGTGAAAACCTCCCCTACAATAGGAAAATAACAATACACAGACAAAAGAAGGGTCTATGGCTACGGAAAAGACGGCAAGTGAAGCGGCTTTATCGGAACGGGAGATCGAAATTGTCGATTTGGTGGCAGCGGGTCTGACGAACCATGAGATTGCGGCGCGCCTCGACATTAGCAAGCGCACGGTGGACAACCACATCAGTAATATTTTGACAAAAACGGCGACGGATAATCGCGTTTCCCTGGTGCGCTGGGCGTTACAGTGGGGGAAAGTGTGCCTGGATAATGTGAACTGTTGTGCCCTCCCGAATCAGTCTGCTACCTCAGATTCATGAACCATGCTTGGGCGATCGCCCTTCTAGGGATTTTGTGTATCGGCTGCCAGAGTACCAGTTTTGTGACGCCCCCAGCCGACCCCCTTGGCAATAATCTCAATAGTCTCCACAGCGAAAAAAATCCCCGCCTTTCCGATGAAGGCCGTTATCTGGTCTTTAGTAGCGATCGCCGCCAACAACGGCGTATTTTTTTGTATGATCTCGCCCAACGCAAACTCTTGCCCCTACCCGGTTTAAACCAACCCAATGTGTTCTACGACCAGCCAGACATTAGCCGCAATGGTCGCTTCATTGTCTACACTTCCGAGCAGGAAGGAAAAACCAATATTTATCTCTACGACCGCCAAACGTTCCAAAGCCAAAATCTGACCCGTACCTACATCGGTCAAGTGCGTAATCCTACCGTTAGTGGCGATGGTCGTTGGGTCGCCTTTGAAGGCGATCGCACGGGGCAATGGGATATTGAAGTGATTGACCGCGGTGTTCAACCGGATTTAGTTGAAGCAGAATGAACCAAACCCCAAGATCTGCTCATGTTAGGCCTTGAGGTTGAAATTTATGTATTGTGCAAGGCATTGAAGTCTTGCCCTCAATCGAGCCATAGGCCTACAGCTTAATGATTTCAAAAGCGGCCAAAGCAACGGCGATCGCCCCTAAAATCAATGTCCCAGCCCCAGCAATGGTAACCGTTTTCCCGATCACGCTGACCCAGGCAGGAGCGACCCATGGCGTTTCATCCCGTTCTTGGAAATAGCCCAGATCTTCTAATTGTTGACGATAATCAGCGTCATAACGGGGCATCCGTGCAAAGGGCAAATTTCCTTCTGTGCGCTGGGGTAAGATGCGTCGCCGCTGATAAGGGACAGTATCTAAGCCAAAATTGTCGAGATATTCCTCAGAGTTCAAGAGGGCATCCACAAAGCCATTTAAACCCTGGGTCGCCAACAAAATTGACCAAGCCAGAACCTCTTTCTGACCATAAACATCCCGGCCCAGTACCCGCTGCACGCACATCTGCACAAAGCGATAGTTATTGTTCACGTCATAGTTCCGTTGCCGAAAAGACTCAGACAATAACAACGCCCGGATAAAGTCTTGAACGGTGATAAAGCCGGATTTCAGCTTAGATTCTTGAACTTTTAGGCGATTTTGTTCAAGCATCTGCTGCTCATTGAAAATTTGACGATAGGCCGCCTGGATTAAGGTCTCAAAATCTGTTTTTGCAAAAGCCGATTCCACGCTAAATTGCTTGGGACTTTCTTCACTGCCGATAAAAAAATCTTGTACCCGTTGATTCTGAGAGCTTGGTTCGTAGGTCAATAGAGGTATAGTCATTTTTTTATAGTAAGTATTGACTTTAGAAAATGAAAAAAATTAAGTTTATAAAAACTATAGACTAGACCAGGCAAAGTTTCGGGAAAGTTGCTTTTTTTAAAGTAAGGTTTATTTTTCTTAAGTTTTCGCCATAATCCCCCTAAGGGTCTATGGACAATAGGGCATTCGCCATTTAAGACAGTATGATTTTTCCCTATTTTTAGTTGCAAATTACAATAAGACAACAAAAATTATATAACGATTTATAATTCAGACAATCTCAAAAATATTATTGACAAATAAAGAAATGATTCTTGTTCAATTAGGAAAATATAAGCCTAATTTCTAGAAGTTTTATTGACTTAAATATTGGTCTCTTTGGATCTTTTGCCAGGGATGAAGCGGTAAGCATAGGCGCTATTAAAATCGTTATCGCAATGGAACCAAATTGACGCAGCAAATCTTTTGAAAATTATGTCAAGCGCTTTAGCCCATCGCCTTGATAGCCGATCTCTTGATGAATCATTGTGGCTGTATCCACCGATTGAGCATTTACCACTCCATAGCTTGGTGAAGAGGGTGCTCGTGACCTGTGCATGCGGCACTTCCACTGGTGGGGAGTTTGCTTAATGGGTTCGAGGGTCGTGTCGTCACACCATTAGCGGACGCAGGGGGAGACGGTTTTCTATTGGGGAAAATTACGGGGCAGTAAGCGCTAGATAATACTACCCGTGAGGAGATAAAAGCGCGCATGAACAAACCTGGCGCAGATCAGTGGGACAGGAGCTTGCTAGATTGAACTGGGGGAAGTAGGGGTTTGATGAGAGACCATTGGTCATTGGTGAGGTCTGTCGGATAGGATGCAGACATGATTTTTTTGTTTAGAGATTTTAGTACTTTTAAAGACTCAATCTCTTTTTTTCTGCCTGCCATATTTTTCTCAGGGATCCTCTAAAATAACAAAACTGCTCAGAATTGTGGGAAAGTCACGTTAATGATGGGATTTGTTTACGATTTTAGTCAACTGCCAAACTACCTTGAAATTCTCCGGAAAAAGTTAAGAATTGCCGTAATTCATGGGGGTGACAAAGCAGCACAGGGGGCCGTGATCTACCAAACCCACAATCCCCGCTCTACCAAAACCTACGAAGTGGTAGCCCATGACATTGCTGCGGCCCTCGAAGATTTAGAGTTTCAGCACGTGTTTGTGTTGCCCGATGATTCGACATTAGGCGATCGCCTCCGGAAACATCAAATTCATTTGGCTTGGCTGAATACTGGTGGGGTTCAGGGTTACAATCCCGTCTGCCACACCCCGGCAATTTTAGAAATGTTGGGGGTGCCCTATATCGGCCATAACCCTTTAAATAGCTCGATTTTAGATAACAAACACAGCTTTAAACGGGAACTGCAAGGGCTCGGTTTTCCCACCGCGCCGTTCATGATTTGGCATCCAGCCCAGGGGAAATTTACTGCCAAGGACAACGCTCGTTTCCAGCAGACTTTTGGCGATTACCAGGGCAGTTTTCTGGTTAAACCCGTGTCTGGTCGTGCTTCTTTGAATATTCATTTTGTGGATCAGCCCCAGGATCTCGGTGAGGCGATCGCCAACATACATCAGCAAACCCACAACACCGCTTTGATTGAACCCTTCTTAACCGGGCGCGAATTTTGTGTCTCTGTGTGTGGCTATGTGCGCCATCGTCAAGGGCAGTTTGAAAAATTAGAATCTCCCTTTACGTTTTCGATTTTAGAGCGTCTTTTAGAAGCCGATGAAAAGATTTTTACCTCAATGGATAAAAAGGCAATTACAGGCCAAAGAATTCGCTTTTTAAATGATAGTGACTCAGCCAAAAAAAAGCTAGCAAAACTCGCCCAACAAGTCTACTGGGAATTTAGTTTAAATGCCTTAATTCGTATCGATGCCCGGATGGATGCGATGGGAAATATCCAAATTTTAGAGGCCAATCCCAAACCCGATCTTAAGCGGCCCGCTGCCAACGTCACTAGCCTCGTCGCCCAGGGACTATCAGAAGAGGGGATGACCTACGAGGATTTAATTTTGTCGCTGATTAGCGATCGCCTAGATTATTTATTGACCAACCACGCCCAGATTATCCCCCACATTACGGCCCTGCTTAATCCCTAAAGGTGCTTTTCTCCCAAGGCTCAAGGGGACTTCATAAATCTATTTACATCGGGGGCGATCGCCTGCTATATAATTAGACTCTGTTCGGTTTTATCGGGGATCAGCCGATAAAAGCAATGGGGAAAGAACGGTGCAAATCCGTCGCTGTCCCGCAGCTGTAAGGAAATTTTCCGCAATTTCTAAGTCAGAATGCCCGCCGAGCCAAGCGTAAACGTTTTAGTAATTACCCATCTGCGAGGTACGGATGATGTTTTCTTTTAGCACCCAGTCTTTTTCTGCTGCCCATAATTTCTATCTTCTGAGACTGCAATATCGCCGCAATCAGCAAACCCAGTCTCGTTAGCGAGTTTGTCTTAAACATTGCTTTAACCCGTTATTCCATCAGCATTAGCCTCATTGAATGGGGTTGAGAAATGCATTGATTTTGGCAAACCAGAAAAAAATCGACGATATTTTAATCGCTCAACTGCTTTGCTTTTCTTAAGGTTATTGACCAAGGCTTTTTATGACTTAAAAGTCTTGCTACTACTCCATGAATTCTCCCTTCATTACATTAAAAATTAGCCCAAAATATTCTTAGATGACGTCATTTTTTACGCCCCAGACGATTTGCTTTACTATTCTTTGTTTTCTCTGTAGTAGTACCGCTGTTTTCGCTCAAGAAGAGAACGATCTAGATGATGAACAAGAGACCGTTGATTTTGAACTAACGGTCATTGACCAGCTATTAAATCAACCTGTATATGCTCCGTCGCGCCAGGAAGAAACAGTGCAAGATGCAACCCGTGCGGCCTATGTGATTAACCGGGAGCAAATTGAAGCCCAAGGGTATCGCACCGTCAATGAAGCCTTGAAATATTTCCCTGGGATTTTTATTGATAGCACGGCTGGATCTCGCCTCGGTGCCCAAAGTTCTCAGATTTTTCGGGGGGCTAATAGTTCTTCCCAAACATTAATTTTGCTTGATGGCAGGCCGCTGAATCGTTTCGATTCAGGGAACTTCGATCTGTCTAATTTGACTACCGATAATGTCGAACGCATTGAATTAATCCCTGGGGGCAGTTCGGTGCTGTTTGGTTCCAATGCCATCGGCGGCGTGATCAATATTGTGACGCGCCAACCCGGATTTAACCAACCAGTTGCAGTAGAGACCGGGGTCGATCTGGGGAGCTTTGGCTACAATCGCCAAAATGTTGGGGTAAGTTTTGGTGCGGAAACCCAGGCAGTGCGACTGGCCTATGACCGCACCGCCGCAGAAAATGACTTTGACTATGACATTGCAGCACGGGGTTTGTCGGGTGTCCGGGATAATGCGGCGACGAATATCCAAAACGTGAATCTCCAGGTGGTTAATCAGTTAGGCGATCGCCACCGGTTGCGCTTTAACGGCATCTACAGCAGTAAGGATTTAGAAATTCCGAGCAGTGTTTCTTCCCCAAGTCCAAATGCGACCCAATACGACAATAATTGGTTGTTGTCCCTGGATTTAGAGTCTCGCCTGGGGAATAGCGATGATTCTCTGCTGACGACAAGATTATTTGCGGATCTGAATGATTTTCGTTTCTTTGATGAGAATCAATTTGGGACAACCGATGCCCGCTATGAAAACAATTCTTTTGGTGCCCAGATTCAGCACAATTGGCAACTGAATGAAACCCAAAATCTCACCTATGGTTTTGATTACCGCTATTTGACTGCAAAAGCAGAGGATCCTGGCGTATTTGGCTTTAGTTACGACGAAAACCTCAGTCAAGGGGCCATTTTTGCTCGCTATGGCCTGGATATTACCCCGGAACTGGCTTTAAATCTGGGCGTGCGCCAGGACTTTAATAGTTTGGCTGATGGTTCGGTCACATCACCCAGCGCAGGGTTTGCCTGGCAAGTGGGAGACTCCACCCGAATTCGGGGGAACTATGCCCGCAATTTCCGGGTGCCAACTGCCGTGGATCTCTATTTTCCGGGGTTTAGCAATCCTGATTTAGTGCCGGAACTGGGTAATAGTTTTGATCTGGGTGTTGACCACCGTTTTTCGGATCGTGCTTTGGTGCGGCTGACTTATTTTAATAACACCCTTGATGATGCCATCGTTTTTGATCTTGGGACATTCACTCCCCAAAATGTCCGGAAAGCTCGCAATCAAGGTTTAGAAGCAGAGGTGACGTTGCAATTGTCCCGATCTCTTTCTGCCTTTGCTAACTACACTTGGAACAACTCAGAAATTCTTGCCGATGCGGATCCGACGGTGGTTGGTAATGAGGTCGCCTTTGCGGGGACAGATTATTTCAATGTGGGTCTTGCCTACGAAAATCCCCAGGGAATTTATGCCGGAATTTTCCTGAAACGGGTGGGCGATCGCCTGACGAATAATGCCAATACTGAATCCTTGGCAGGCTACACAAACCTGGATCTGCGGGCGCGCTATCCCATCAGTGATACCGTAAATTTAACGGCGAGTGTGGAAAATTTGTTTGATGCGGATTTTGAAACATTCCCCGCTTACCCTGGAGTGGGGCGCAGGTTTCAGATTGGTGTCAATGCCCAATTCCGTTAAGCTGCTTTGTTTCGTTTCCTAATTTTGCCCACAATTTCCTATGGTTCTCATTGCCCAAATTACTGATACCCACCTCCTCGATCACCCAGAGGCCGAAATGCGCGGCGTTAAAACCGATGCGTCTTTTCAAGCAGTCCTGGCGGCGGTGCAACAGTTTAAACCAGATCGGCTAATTTTGACGGGGGATCTGGCCCATCATGGTGAGGCGATCGCCTACGAACGGCTACGGGATTTGGTCGAAGCAACGCAGATTCCTAGCTATTGGCTGCCGGGGAACCACGACAATCCAGAGGTCATGGCCGGGATTTTGCAGGGGGATTATCTTTCGCCAGACAAGAACGTTTCTTTGGGGAACTGGCAACTGTTGCTGTTGGATTCGTTTCTTGAGAACCCAGAATATGGCGAGGGGTTTTTAAATGCGGCACAATTGGCCTGGCTCGCGGAAAACCTGGAACAATCTTCAAACTCTCCGGTGGCGATCGCCATCCATCACCATGTGGTGCCAGCGGGCGTTGATTGGCTCGATCAAATCGATGTAACCAACTGCGCTGAATTTTGGCAGATTGTGCAACATCATCCCCAGGTAAAGACGGTTTTCTTTGGTCACGTCCACCTGGAATATACCGTCACCCAAGGGGGCATTCCTTGTTTTGGTACGCCCTCAACTTGTACCCAAGTGACACCTCCGGATCAGGAACCCATCGAAGGCGATCGCCAACTGTGGGAACAACCAGGTTTCCGTCTGTTTGAACTCCATGATGATGGTCGCTTTCAAACAAAAGTCCAACGCATTCCGTGGTTTGCGTAGGAGAAAAAACGATGCGCTTCCCCTTCTTGCCACACCGTTCGATTCCTCTGCTGGGCCTGGGTTTATCCCTGTGGCTAGGGGGTTGTGGCCCCACCCAACAAACCGTAGAAACTCCAACTTCGACGGCGGCCTGTGTCGAAAATTATGACCCGGCGGTGGATTATTTCCCCGATAAGGTGACACCAGAATTTGCCAGGGGCTTTCAGGTGACATACCACGACCATTACAAAGTGGTGACGGTGCGGCAACCCTGGGAAACGGCCCAGCAGGATTTGACCTATGTTTTCGTGCAGTGTGGTACGCCCATTCCAGAGGATTATCCAGGGGCGACCATTGTTGAAGTGCCTGTCAACCGGGTGATTGCCCTTTCGACGACCTATTTACCCCATTTGGAAATTTTAAAGCAGTCGGAAAATTTGGTGGGGGTAGGCGATCGCCAATTGATTTACAGTCCTGAGATCCGGGCGGCCATTGAAGCAGGCGACATCCAAGAAGTCGGCAACCTCCAGCTAGACCGGGAAGCGATCCTCAGTCTCCAGCCCGATGTGATTTTGAATTATCGCCTCGATGCTAGCGAAGGGAACAATTCCAGCGCCCTAGATTCTTTGGGATTAACGGTGGTTTTAGACGCAGCGCACCTGGAACCCACTCCCCTGGGCCGGGCTGAATGGCTCAAGTTTACAGCTCTCCTCTTTAACAAAGAAGCTGAAGCCAATGAGATTTTTGGGGCGATCGCCGACCGTTACCAAGCCCTCGTGAACCAAGTCAAAGATTTAGACACCACGCCAATGGTGCTGAGTGGATCGCCCTACCAAGGGGTCTGGTATGTGCCGGGGGGCAAAAGCTATGTGGCCCAACTGCTGCGGGATGCGAACGTGAATTACCCCTGGGATGCGACAACGGCCCGCTTGAGCTTACCTCTAGATTTTGAGGCTGTTCTAGGTCGGGCAAAAACAGCGGATCTTTGGCTGAATGTGAATCCTGATTGGCAAACCACCGCTGATATTTTCCAGGAAGACCCGCGCTATGAACTGTTTGAGGCAGTACAAAACCAGCAAGTCTATGCCGCCAACAACCGGGTTGCGTCTGGGGGAGGTAATGATTTTTGGGAAGGGGGCATTCTCAATCCCGATGTGATCCTCGCCGATGTGATTAAAATCGCCCATCCGGATCAATTACCTGACCACGAGCTTTATTATTACCGTCACTTGCAAGATTCCCCGTGAAAATTCCCTACACCACGACCCCTCTAACTTGTTTGTCCCTACCGGAACTGCGGTGGCGATCGCCCTCGTTATTTATTCTGCTGGGGGGATTATGGGGGGTTTTATTTTTCCTCAGTTTGAGTCTGGGCTCGACGACCATTCCCTGGGATCAACTTTTGGCGATCGCCTTGGGTCAACCCATTGACAATCCGGTGTGGGCAGAAATCGTTTGGCAACTGCGCTTTCCACGGGCGATCGCCGCCACCTTTGCCGGGGCAGCCCTGGGGATTAGCGGCCTCCAGATGCAAACCCTATTTAATAATCCCCTCGCTGGCCCCTTTGTGCTGGGCATCAATTCCGGGGCGAGTTTGGGGGTGGCTCTGGTGCTGTTGGGAACGGGTTTTATGGGCGGTCTTTTTGGAAATTTGAGTGTGGCGATGGCGGCGAGTTTGGGGGCGGTGGCGGTGTTGCTGCTCGTTTTGGCGATCGCCCGTCGAATTCCCCACAATGGCACCCTATTAATTTTGGGGTTGATGCTCGGCTATGTCAGCAATTCCCTCGTCACATTGTTGCTGCACTTTAGCCCCACGGAAGCGCTGCGCCTGTATCTCAGTTGGACGTTTGGCAGCTTTGCGGAAATCCAACGGGAACAGTTGCCTATTTTTATGGTGTTAATTTTTGCGGGGGGACTGCTAGCTTTTTTTCAGGCGAAACCTTTGAATGCGCTTCTTCTCGGCAAGCAGTACGCCCAAAGCGTGGGCCTCAACCTGAAGGCGACCCGCCGCCACATTATTGTTAGCACTGCTCTCCTGGCCGGATCCGTCACGGCATTTTGTGGCCCGATTTCTTTCCTGGGGATTGCGGTGCCGCACCTCTGCCGGGGCTTACTAAAAACAGTCGATCATCGGCTTTTGGTGCCAGCGGTGACTTTATTGGGATCTAGTCTGGCATTGCTAGCGGATATTATTGTGCAACTACCAGGGAGTGAATTAACGTTGCCCTTGAATACTGTTACAGCGATGTTTGGCGCGCCGATTATTGTGGTCTTGATTTTGCGCCGTCATCGTTAATTTAGGCTAGATCACTCTATAATTTGGTTTTGTCCGATAAGGGTAATGCTTGAGACGAATGACCTCACGAACTACGCCCAATAACTTACACGATTGGAGTGGTGTCATGCAAAGCTTTAGAATCTGTATATTACCTTATAAAGAAATTATATGGATTTTGTCTGAACAATATCCCATTCCGTGTGTTTATACAGCATTTTTCGGGCTAGTAAAGCGATAGCGAGTAAGATAAAGCTGTAATCTACCCAATCAAAATTTGCAGTGCGACCCTACTCTGTTGATTTACGCCAAAAAATTATTGACACCTATCTCGAAGGCAAACTATCACAGCGCCAAATTGCTGAGCAATTCCGGGTTGCCTACAGTTTCGTGCGTAAACTAACTAAGCAATATCGTGAAACAGGAGATATTCAACCCAAGCAGCGCCTCAAACAAACCCCCACTAAACTCAATGAGACTCAACTCATCACCCTGCAACAGCTAGTAAAGCAGCATAATGATGCAACCTTAGCCGAACTCTGTGACCTTCTCGAAGAAACCGTTGGCGTCAGGATTAGTGTGACCACAATGTTTCGGATGCTCCAAAAACTCAAGATAACCCTCAAAAAAAACACTGCATCCCGATGAGAAAGAAACAGAACGAGTACAGCAGCAACGATATGAATTTTGGCAACTGGTGCGGGAGATTTTAGTAAAAGACTTGATCTTTATTGATGAATCAGGGGTTGATTTAGCGCTGACTCGATTACGGGGTCGAGCACCCAGGGGAAAACGTGCCCATGGGAAACGTCCCAGCAAAAGGGGGAAACGAGTATCCATGATTAGTGCCATTAGTCTTGAGAAGGTACTGACCAATGTAAATCTACTGGGCAGTAGTGATGGTCTCACTTTTGAAGCTTTCATACATCGCCAGTTAGTACCTCAGTTATGGCAAGGAGCCTGTGTGATTATGGACAACTGCTCTATCCACAAGGGGAAAGCCATTAGGGACTGTATTGAAGCAGTTGGTGCAAGACTGATATTTCTTCCTCCATACTCGCCAGACTTTTCACCGATTGAGAATTGTTTCTCCAAAGTCAAAAGTATTTTACGTTCGTGGGGAGCCCGTACTTATCCAGAGCTCGCACAAGGGATTGAGGCCGCCTTCTCACAAGTATCAAGCCAAGACTTGCAGAATTGGTTTACCCATTGTTGCTACTCCGCCTCATAAGACCGAAAAACGCTGTACAGAAATACTCCATATAAAAGTAACAGAGAGAATTTTATACAGAAAGCATCTGTATAATTCTTAGTCCGGCAGAAAGGAGTACCCATGACAACGATTGTTGACCAAGAACTCGACAAATGGCCTGACAAATTCAAAGCAAAGGAGATTCACCTTGTCTGCATAGCCACCGGAGGTCTGACCACCTGTGATTGTGCGGCATCAACCATCGGCGGCATGAGCCAGGAAAGGGAAGTATGGCCCCTGACCAAGAGGGTGAATCGGCAGGGTGAAACAGGGACGTTTTATCCTCGATTCCCTCTCACCGTGGTCCCGCTTCTCAAGTGGGAAGATCGTCCAGAACCAACCGATATTGGTGACTTTCTGAGACGGAGCTTTCGGGATGTTCTGAAGGCCAATCGTGATTACATCAAATTGAAAACCCTTTACATCGACCTGAATGGTTGGGGCAGCTATTACCCATTTGATCAAGCACGCCAGATCGCAGAGGAGATTCTTTCAGGCGATCCTGGAATTGAAACAATCTACTTCGCTCCAAAAGCAACGTGAACAAAATGCTGAACAAATTGTTCCAGCGGACGCGCCGCTTTTTGGCGCGTCCCTGAACTCAAACGTTAAAGGATTATCATAGGTGAAAAAATGTAAGGATAATGTGATCGCCCTACATTGATCATTGTTACAAGAACTTTGAGGGTTTTGGAGTTTCAACCGTACTGGAAGTGTGCTTTGAATGCCGTGCTAGATTTATGACTGAATGAATACCTTATAAAAATTATTTTGCCATGAAGCGTTGGCTTGGCATTGATCCTGGTTTAGCGATCATCGGTTGGGCTGTCCTCGAAGACCAGGGGCAAACGCTGCCACAAATTCTTGATTACGGCATTATCGAAACAGCCAAAAATTTATCGACGCCCCAACGACTCCTAGAAATTGAACAAGACTACACAGAAATTTTGGGGGAATTTCACCCAGAGGCGATCGCCATCGAGATGCCCTTCTTTAGCCGTCAGATCAAAGCAGCAGGGGGCGTATTACAGGGTCTAGGCATTTTAAACTTGGTTAGCCTGCGAGAATTAAACATCGAACCGATTTATCTGCACCAATCTAGTTGGAAATGCCACATCGGTAATGCAAAGGCTGATAAGCGGGAAGTGGCGACCCTCGTGCAGTCGATTTTTGGGATGGAGACGATGCCTATCGATGACAGTGTCGATGCCATTGCGATCGCCTATGCCGCCGCCTGTGGTTTGCGCAATGAGATTCGGTAAGTGAAAATTCCCCAGTCCAGCAGAGACAACGGATAACATAGAATGGCGACCTGCTAAACTTTTTGGAGCAATTTTAAGGAGCATATTTCAACCATGGATCAGGTGAATGGTGAACAACTCGAACCGATGAAACTTCCCAAAACCAGTGAATCAGACACCCTCAAGCGGATTCGCCACACCACCTCCCACGTCATGGCGATGGCTGTCCAAAAGCTATTTCCCGACGCCCAGGTCACCATTGGTCCTTGGACAGAGAATGGGTTTTACTACGATTTCGACAAGCCAGAACCTTTTACGGAAGCTGATCTCAAGGCGATCAAAAAAGAGATGGTGAAAATCGTCAAGAAAAAATTGCCTGTGATCCGTGAAGAAATTTCCCGGGCCGAAGCCGAAAAACGGATCAAGGAAATCAACGAACCCTACAAACTCGAAATCCTCGCAGGAATTCACGACCCGATCACCCTCTACTACCTCGGCGATCAATGGTGGGATCTTTGTGCTGGCCCCCACGTGGAAAATACCGGTGATATTAACCCCAAGGCGATCGCCCTCGAATCGGTCGCCGGAGCCTATTGGCGGGGTGACGAAAATAACCAACAACTCCAGCGCATTTACGGAACCGCTTGGGAAACCCCCGAACAGCTCAAAGAATACCAACGCCGCAAAGAGGAAGCCCTCAAACGCGACCACCGTAAACTCGGTAAAGAACTGGGTTTGTTTATGTTCTCCGATCAAGTCGGCCCTGGTTTACCCCTCTGGACGCCGAAAGGGACGTTGATCCGTTCCACCCTCGAAAATTTCCTTAAAACTGAACAAACCAAACGCGGCTACCAAGGTGTCGTGACTCCCCACATCGCCCGCGTGGATCTTTTTAAAGTGTCCGGTCACTGGCAGAACTACCGCGAGGACATGTTTCCGATGATGGCGGATGGCGACGCAGAACGGGCGGCGGAACAGGGTTTTGTGATGAAGCCGATGAACTGCCCTTTCCACATCCAAATCTATAAGGATCAACTGCGCTCCTATCGGGAATTGCCGATCCGTCTGGCGGAATTTGGCACGGTTTATCGTTACGAGCAATCCGGTGAATTGGGCGGATTAACGCGGGTGCGGGGCTTTACCGTGGACGATTCCCACCTGTTTGTCACCCCCGACCAACTCGAAGAAGAATTCTTTAACGTGGTTGATTTAATTTTGACCGTCTTTAAGAGTCTGCAACTGAAGAATTTCAAGGCGCGACTGAGTTTCCGTGACCCCAACTCCGATAAATATATTGGTTCCGATGAGGTCTGGGAAAAGGCGCAAAACGCAATCCGTAAAGCCGTCACCAAGCTCGACATGGACTACTTTGAAGCCGAAGGGGAAGCCGCTTTTTATGGCCCGAAACTCGACTTTATTTTCCAAGATGTCCTCGAACGGGAATGGCAACTGGGCACGGTGCAGGTGGATTACAATCTCCCCGAACGGTTTGAATTGGAATACGTTACCGAGCATGGCGATCGCCAACGGCCGATTATGATTCACCGAGCGCCCTTCGGTTCCTTGGAGCGATTGATCGGCATTCTGATCGAAGAATATGCGGGTGATTTTCCTCTATGGCTCGCCCCCGAACAGGTCAGAATTCTCCCCGTTAGCGATGAATTTTTCGACTACGCCAAAGCCCAAGCGGATAAACTGCAAGCCGCTGGCATCCGGGCGATCGCCGATGCCTCTGGGGAACGTCTGGGCAAATTGATCCGCAACGCCGAAAAACAGAAGGTTCCTGTGATGGCGATCGCCGGGGCGAAGGAAGTCGAAGCCAATAGCCTCAGTATCCGCACCCGTGCCTCCGGGGAACTCGGTGCGATTCCGATGGAGGAAGTGATTTCCCGCCTCATTGAAGCCAACACGAACCACACCAATTTCTAATATCCGTAGGGGTTTACCACGGTAAACCCTTTTTCGCTTCATTGCGAGGGCTAAATTATGACCCAGGCAAAATCAAAAACCCTCTATGATCAAGACTTTTATCAATGGATTGAACAAACCATCTCTGACTTAAAATCAGGCGACTTAGAAGCCCTTGATCGAGACAATTTAATCGAGGAAATAGAGGCTTTGGGTAAACGGGAAAAACGCGAGTTAGAAAGCTGTTTAATTACTTTATTTGAGCATGCCCTCAAACGAAAATATGTCCCTTTAGAAGAATGTCATCGCGGTTGGGACGTGACAATTCGACGCACCCAAAAAGAAATATTGAAAGTTCTTAGGGACTCCCCCAGCCTAAAAAATTATCTTCAAGAAATTTTCTTAGATTGCTACCAAGAAGCCCTTGAAAATATGCAAATTGAATATGATGTAGAATTCCCTCAAAATTATCCTTTCCCAATAGAGTTCAATCAATTATTAACACAATCCTTAAGCTAATCTAATCAAGTATCCAAACAATAATTTTAATTCTCTCCCTTCACAATTCATGAGTATCATTACCCTCCAATCCATTAAAAAAGATTTCGGCATTAAAGAAATTCTCAGAGAGGCGAGCTTAAGCATTGATGATGGCGAAAAAGTCGGCTTGATCGGGGTAAATGGGGGTGGCAAATCAACCCTTTTGAAAATGATTGCGGGGATTGAACCCATTGATGGGGGACAGCAGTTAGTTCGTTCTGGAGCAAGGATTATCTATCTACCGCAACAACCAGAAATTGACCCAGAAAATACCGTTTTAGATCAGATTTTTGCTAACTGTAGTGAACAAATGAAATGGGTTAAAGCCTACGAAGATTTATCCCATAAAATGGCAAAAGCTTCTGGCGATGAATTGAATAGTTTAATGGGAAAATTGTCCAGCATTACCGAAAAAATGGATGCCCTGAATGCTTGGGAAGTGGAAACCAATGCCAAGATTATTTTGAGTAAATTAGGTATTGATGATTTTGAGACAAAAGTAGGGGACTTATCCGGTGGTTACCGCAAACGCATTGCCCTTGCTTCAGCATTGTTATCAGAACCTGATTTGCTCCTAATGGATGAACCAACGAACCACCTAGATGCCGATTCAGTGGAATGGTTGGAGGGCTATTTAACTCAATTTTCGGGGGCATTACTGTTAATTACCCACGACCGTTATTTCCTCGATAAAGTCACAAACCGAATTATCGAAATTGATCGAGGGGATCTGTATACTTATGCCGGAAATTATTCCTATTACCTAGAGAAAAAGGCTCTAGCAGAAGAAGCAGCAGTTAGTAGTCAACAAAAACATAAAGGGGTATTGCGGCGGGAATTAGAGTGGCTAAAACGGGGGCCAAAGGCGAGAAGTACCAAACAAAAAGCACGCATTGATCGAATTGCCGATATGCAAAATACAACCTTCAAAGAAGCCCAAGGTAAAGTTGAAATTGATACACCGGGGCGACGGATTGGTAAAAAAGTTGTTGTCGTCGAGAATCTCTATAAAAGTTTTGGCAAAAAAAACATTATCAAAGATTTTAGCTATGAATTTAATCCCGGCGATCGCCTCGGCATTATCGGTGGCAATGGGGCGGGCAAATCGACCTTTTTAAATCTGATTACGGGACGACTTGAGCCCGATAGCGGCACAGTAGAAATTGGCAGTACGATTCATATTGGTTATTTTGATCAACATTCCGATGATTTACTCGATGAAGCGACACAAAATCAACGGGTGATTGATTACATCAAAGACGTTGCCACCTATGTACAAACGGCGGATGGCACACAAATTACAGCGTCACAAATGTTGGAACGATTCTTGTTTCCGCCTGATCAACAATATGCGCCGATTCAGAAACTTTCTGGGGGTGAAAAACGGCGTTTATTTCTGCTAAAAGTGCTAATGGGTGCGCCGAATTTACTCATTCTTGACGAACCTACGAACGATTTAGATGTACAAACCCTGTCTATTTTGGAAGATTACCTCGAAGACTTTAATGGCTGTGTGATTATCGTTGCCCACGACCGTTATTTTCTCGACCGGACAGTGAACATGATTTTTGCCCTCGAAGGCAATGGACTGCTGAGACAATACCCCGGCAATTACTCCCTTTATTTAGACTATAAACAGGCAGAAGCTGCCCAAAACCCACCGGAAAATCCTCCCCCAAAAGAGGCGATCGCCAAACCACAAACGCCTAGCAAGCCAAAAGCTGCTCCATCCCGTCGCCTGTCAAACTACCAACGGCGCGAACTAGCACGCCTCGAAAATGAGATTATTCCTGAGCTAGAAATTCAGCGGGAAGCATTGCAAACAGAACTCAGTAACCAAGCTGACTATGAGCAATTGCAGGCCCTTTCTTTAAAATTAGAAGCCCTAAATCAAGACATCGAAGCAAAAACAGAACGGTGGTTAGAACTGGCAGAAATGGAGCATTAACCATCGTCTTTCAAGCCACAAAAAAGCCCTAGACAACACATCTAAGGCTTTTGTAAATAGGTTCTAAGTTAGAACGGAGAGAGAGGGATTCGAACCCTCGTTAGAGTTACCCCTAAACAGCATTTCCAGTGCTGCGCCTTCAACCGCTCGGCCATCTCTCCAGATGGGGCACGGTTAATGATTATACAATAACTAAAGGAAAAGGCAAATTTTTATTTTTTCTGCTGTAACCATGGCTAAAACTCACAAAATCACGATTAATTACCGGCAAATTAACGAAACCCAGACTTTTACCGTCCCTGAGGACGAATTCATCTTGCGGAGCATCGAAAAACAAGGGTTTCAGATTCCCTTCTCCTGTCGCAACGGGGCCTGCACGACCTGCGCTGTGCGGGTTTTGTCCGGGGATCTCGAACAAAAATATGCCATGGGACTTTCCCCGGATCTGCAACGCCAGGGTTATGCGCTGATGTGTGTGAGCCATGCCAAAAGTGATTTGGTGGTAGAAACCCAGGATGAGGACGAAGTGTATGAACTCCAGTTTGGGCGCAACTTCGGTAAGGGTAAGATTCGCTTTGGTCTACCCCTTGATGAAGACTAACGGCATTTAGACACCCCCATTATCAACTCTGATCCTGGGGCGATCGCCACTTTCTTGGATTCAAACTTTGCCCATCTCCTTTTATAAATATCTCTATGGCCCTTCCCTCCCTACCCGAACGCCAAATTTACCTCGACATTGCCACAGAAGCCGCCCTCAGTGCTGGCGCAATTCTCAGAAAATATTACGGTAACCTCCAACAAATTCGAGAAAAAGCAACCCCAGGCGATCTGATCACAGAAGCGGATACCACCTCCGAAGCCGCCATTATCGAACTGCTCCAAAGACATCTACCGGATGTGCCGATCCATGCCGAAGAAGCAGGCCAGTTAGCCACAAATCAGCCCAGTCCTTACCTCTGGATGATCGATCCCCTCGATGGCACAGTGAACTATGCCCATGGCTATCCGATGTTTTCGGTTTCCATTGCTCTGTTATATGCTGATGAACCGTTAGTCGGCGTTGTTTACAATCCCTACCGCGATGAACTCTTCCGCGCCGCCCAAGGATTAGGGGCCACCCTAAATCGCCAACCGATCCAAGTTTCAAAAACAGATCAGCTACAAAATAGTCTCCTTACCACTGGTTTTGCCTATGATCGCCGGCAAACGAAGGATAATAATTACCGTGAATTTTGTTACCTCACCCACCAAACCCAGGGGGTCAGACGGGGCGGATCGGCGGCCCTTGATCTCGCGGATGTGGCCTGTGGTCGCCTAGACGGTTACTGGGAGCGGGGCATCCAACCCTGGGATATGGCGGCGGGCATCTGCATTTTGCGCGAAGCAGGCGGCCTCGTCACCAGCTACGATCAAACCCCCCTCGATATGGGCAGTGGTCGGCTCTTGGCGACGAATGGCAAAATTCATACCCCGTTGAGTGTCGCCCTCCAAGAGGCCCAAGGATGGTTTCAGAGTTATTACGCTGCGGATTCATAAAAACCATCATTAAACGGTTGTACCTTTTTTAGAATCAGTCATAATTAGGTCAATGGGACCCCCACAAACATATGTCGCTTGCCATTAACCAAGGATTATTTGCTCGAAAAATTGCCGACCATTTTGCAGTGCTCGGCTTGCCCATTGATGCGAATCCAAAAGTCGTGCGCAAAGCCTATTTACAAATTGCCCAACGGCTCCACCCGGATACCTGTACCCTAACCCAGGCTCTGGATAAACGCTTGGCCAGTGAATTTTTGTCAAAGCTCGTGAATCCGGCCTACGAAAAACTGTCTAAACCGGCTTCCTGGTCGGAATACCAAGTGATTCTGGTGCAATTGAGTCAGCAATTGAGTAATGAGACAGATAACCTTGTCCTCACTACGACGGAAGCCCAGGAACTCCTCGATACCCCAGGGAATATTTCGGCACTCTACCGGGAGAAGGTGGCAGCTTTGGCCCAGGCAAATTACCAAACGATGGCCACAGTCCCCCAGGCGATCGCCACCTTAAGCGAACTGAACCTTGTCTATCTCCAATACCTAGGCAAGGTTAAAAAAGTCGAGACCAAAGAAACCATGCCCCAATATCCTGGGGAAACCATGGCGACATCAGGCGCTACCGTCAGCCCGCCGCCGCCGAAAAATACCAGCACATCTTCCCTAGACGCAGCCCTCTGGCGGGGAGAAGAACACCTAAAAAAGAAAAACTATGCCAAGGCCGTGCTGGAATTCCGAGATGCCCTCCAGCTCGATCCCAACTGCATCAAGGCCCACGCCCTCATGGGACTGTCCTATCTCAGCCAAAACCAACTGGCAATGGCCAAGGTGCATATCAAAAAAGCTTACCTCTCCAAACCAACAGATCCCCTCGTGCGCCAAGCTAAGCAAGCCCTCGAAAAAGTGATGGGCAGCGCCCTAGAGACCCAACCAGGGGCCAAGAAAGGGAGCGCCGATAAACAAGGGGGTTTATTTGGCGGTTTGTTTGGCGGGAAAAAGAAGTAGAATAGGCGACGGCAAAGCTCAACATACGGATTTCATGATTCATCAACCCCCCGCAGGTGCCAGGGATTTATTACCCCTCGAAGTGGCTCAAAAGGCCTGGATTAATGACAATCTCCAACGGGTTTTTCAACAGTGGGGCTACCAGCGGATCGTCACCTCTACTTTGGAATGGTTGGAGACGCTCACGGCTGGCGGGGCGGTGGATCGCACAAAGGTCATTCAACTACAAACGGCAGAAAGTCAAGCTTTGGGTTTGCGTCCAGAGTTAACGGCCTCGATCGCCAGGGCGGCTGTCACCAGAATGGCCGAAAATACCTTTCCCCAACGGCTTTGTTACCGGGCCAATGTATTTCGCCATCCCCCCCGGGGCAGCCACGGCAAACAAATGGAGTTTTACCAAGCGGGGGTAGAGTTACTCTTTGCGGCAGGAATTGTGGCGGATGCAGAAATTTTATTGCTCCTGGCAGATTCCCTCGACGCCCTGGGTCTAGACGATTGGCAGTTAATTTTAGGGGAGGCGGCCCTGGGGCGATCGCTCTTGGATCCGTTTCCTGAACCAGTAAGGGAAACAGTTCGTCATTGTGTGGCCAATTTAGACCGGGTTGGGTTGCAGGAATTGCCCCTGGATGAGGATCTCAAGGCCTATGCCCTGGACATTTTTGATCTGCGTGGCGAGCCAGAAACCGTATTGGCGCGGGTGAGTCAGTTTGATCTGGGGCCAGAGGCGCAGGAAATCGTCGCGAATCTTAAGGCTCTCTTTACGTTATTGGCTGGGAGTACCCGAAAACAACTGCCAATTATCTTGGATTTAACCCTAATTCAGACCTTTGATTACTACACGGGCATTGTGTTTGAGGTGGTTAATTTTGCCAATCATCAGTCTTATATCTTGGGTCAGGGTGGCCGCTATGATCAGCTTCTGGGCTTGTATCATCCCCAACGGGAAAATCACCCCGGTATTGGCTTTTGCTTGAATATTGAAGAACTACACACCTGTCTGTTGACAAGTCCCCAACTACCTAAACAACTCGCTGGCAGTGCTTGGCTGGTGATTGCGACGGAACCCAATGCCCAGCAGCAGGTATTTCACTATGCCCAAACCCTCCGCCAAGGGGATGAAATGGTGCGCGTCGAAGTGGAACTGGGAGGGCGATCGCCTGCGGAAATTTATGCCTATGCCCGCAGCAGCCACATTACCCACCTCGCCTGGATTGACCCCAGTGGCGAACCCAAACTCGAAACCCTCTAACTTAAATTCTGTTTCCTCAAGATTTTTGAATCACTGCTAACGAAAAAATGCTTACCATTGCCATTCCCAAAGGTGGCCTCCTCCCAGAGGCGATCGCCCTCCTCCAACAAGTCGGGTTAGACTTTAGCGCCTTCCTCGATAAAAAAAATCGCCAACTGCAAATCACCGATCCCACTGGCACCGCCCGGGCGATGCTCGTGCGCACCCATGACGTTCCTGTCTATGTCGAATATGGCCAGGCCCAACTAGGCTTTGCGGGTTACGATGTCCTCCGGGAGAAAAAACCCGATGTCGCAAATCTGTTAGACTTAGGGTTTGGTGGTTGTCGCCTCTCCGTTGCCGTCCCCAAGGCCAGCCCCTACAAAAATCCCCGGCAACTCCCCCCCAACTGCCGTGTAGCCTCCAAATTTGTTAATTGCGCCAAAGACTACTTCCGCGATCTCGATCTCCCCATCGAAGTCATCCCCCTCCACGGCTCCGTCGAACTCGGCCCCATTACTGGTATGTCCGAGGCGATCGTTGACCTTGTTTCCACTGGGAATACCCTCAGGGAAAATAACCTCGAAGAAGTTGAAGTGCTCTTCCATAGCACCGTCCGCCTCATTGCCCACCCCACCAGCTACCGCGCCAACCGTCACAATATGCTCGATTGGGTGCAAAAATTGGAGCAAATCCTCTAAATTTTTGGGCAAATGGTAACAAGGTTTGCTGACAAATTCCTAAAAAATATTTCAGCATCGCCCCAAGATCCGTTACAATGCATTAAGAAATCGTTCCTAGATCTTGACCTGAACTCCGTTCTTTACTAGAAACTGCATGACCACAAAACCGACAATCGCCATTTCCCATCTTGGTTGTGAAAAAAACCGCATCGATTCCGAACATATGATTGGGCTATTGGTAAATGCTGGTTATGAGGTCGATGCAAACGAAGAACTGGCCGATTACGTCATCGTCAACACCTGTAGCTTCATCGAGGATGCCCGCGCCGAATCTGTGCGTACCCTAGTGGAATTGGCAGAGGCAAACAAGAAAATTGTCATTTCCGGTTGCATGGCGCAACATTTCCAAGAGCAGCTTTTAGAAGAATTGCCTGAAGCTGTCGCCCTCGTAGGCACTGGGGATTATCACAAAATTGTTGACGTGATTCAACGCACCGAACAGGGCGAGATTGTGAAGGAAGTTTCCCAAGAAATCACCTATATCGCTGACGAAACTGTGCCCCGCTACCGCACCACCAACGAAGCGGTGGCTTATCTCCGGGTGGCGGAAGGCTGTGATTACCGCTGTGCCTTTTGCATCATCCCTCACCTCAGAGGGGATCAGCGATCGCGCCCCATTGAGTCCATCGTGGCTGAAGCCAAACAACTGGCTGACCAAGGTGTCCAGGAAATTATTCTGATTTCCCAGATCACCACCAACTACGGCAAAGATATCTACGGCAAACCCAAACTGGCAGAACTCCTCAGAGCCTTGGGTGAAGTCGATGTGCCTTGGATCCGCATCCACTATGCCTATCCGACGGGGTTGACCCCTGAGGTGATCGCGGCGATGCGTGATACCCCCAACGTTATTCCCTATCTGGATCTCCCGCTACAACATTCCCATCCAGATATTCTTCGGGCGATGAATCGTCCTTGGCAAGGTCGCGTCAATGATCGAATCATTGAAGACCTGAAAGAGGCGTTACCCGATGCAATTTTGCGCACCACCTTTATCGTGGGTTTCCCCGGCGAGACGGAAGAACACTTCCAGCACCTCGTGGATTTTGTGAAACGTCACGAGTTTGATCATGTGGGTGTGTTTACTTTCTCGGCTGAGGAAGGAACCCCTGCCATTGATTTACCGAACCAACTACCGCAATCTGTCAAAGATAGCCGTCGGGATGCTCTGATGGAAATTCAACAACCGATTGCTGCCCGCCGCAATGAACTTTGTGTCGGACAAACGGTGGATGTGCTGATCGAACAGGAAAACCCAGCGACTGGTGAATTAATCGGGCGATCGCCTAGATTTGCTCCAGACGTTGACGGACTGGTATATGTCACCGGAGAAGCCTCCCTCGGCAGTATTGTCCCTGTTCAAATTACCGCTGCGGATATTTATGACCTCTACGGCACCATCGTGGAAGCATAACTAGACCGTCCAGCCACACCCCCGGCATTGTCCAGACTGCCAAGAAGCATCCAATCGGTTTTATTTCAAAGAACCCAGTTTGGGAAAAGGGTTGGGGGAGGGATTGCCCTTAGATGAGACGCATTCCCAATTTTTGTCAAACCTTAGCAAAAACCCATCCATAAACCTTACAACTTTTTTATGACCACTTCTTTTCAAACCATCGGCTTATCCGACGCCCGCGTTGACCTGTTAGAAAATATTGGCTTCGAGAAGCCCACCGAAATTCAAAGTAAAGCGATCCCCGCAATCCTCGAAGGACGGGACGTGGTGGGACTATCCCAAACAGGTACAGGTAAAACCGCCGCCTACTCCCTGCCTTTCCTTGAAAAAATTGACCTGGAACAAAAGACCGTCCAAGGTTTGATCCTCACTCCCACCCGTGAACTGGCGGTGCAGGTGACCCAGTCCCTCAAGGAATTCGCCGTGGATCGTCGTCTCTGGGTGCTCACCGTCTGCGGTGGTCAATCCATGGAACGGCAAATTCGCAGCCTGCAAAAGGGCGTCCACATTGTTGTGGGCACGCCGGGCCGGGTCATCGATCTTCTCGAACGGGGTAAGTTGTCTTTTGAAGAACTCCGTTGGGCAGTGCTTGACGAAGCCGATGAAATGCTCAGTATGGGCTTCATTGATGATGTGAAAAAGATTTTGCGTCAGTCCCCCAAAACACGCCAAACGGTTTGTTTCTCGGCGACCATGCCCCCCGCAATCCGGGATCTGGTGGAAAATTTCCTCAATGACCCGATCAATATCACGATCAAACAACCTCAGGTAACCCCCGACCGCATTGCCCAAGAGGTTTACATGATTCCGCGCGGTTGGTCAAAAACCAAAGCCCTCTTGCCCATCTTGGAAATGGCAAATCCGGAATCGGCGATTATCTTTGTGCGCACGAAACGGACAGCTTCAGAGTTGACCAATGAGTTGGTTGAAGCGGGCCAAAGTGCCGATGAGTACCACGGCGACCTCAACCAAAACCAACGGGAAAAACTGGTACGTCGCTTTAAAGACGGCAAAATCAAGATGATCGTCGCCACGGATATTGCGGCGCGGGGTCTGGACGTGGAAAATCTCAGTCATGTGATTAACTTTGATCTGCCAGATAATACGGAAAGTTACATTCACCGCATCGGTCGGACGGGTCGGGCTGGTAAAACGGGTACTGCGATCGCCCTCGTCGAACCCAGCGATCGCCGGTTGTTGCGTCAAATTGAACGGCGCGTCAAACAGTCCCTCAAAGTTTCGACTATTCCGAGCCGCACTGAAGTAGAAGCCCAACGGGTGACCCGCCTGGAAACCCAAGTACGGGAAGCCTTGGCTGGAGAACGGATGGCCTCTTTCTTGCCGATTGTGAAGCGTTTGGGTGATGAGTATGATCCCCAGGCGATCGCCGCGGCGGTATTGCAAATGATGTACGACAATAATTCCCCCGAATGGCTCAACGAAGATTGGGAAGTACCAGAAGTCAACACTAAGACAGGTCTCCCCAAGCCGACGAAAAAAGGTGGCCGCAGCGGACGTCGTTCTAACTACAAAGGGAGTGGCGGTGGCTACAAAGGCGATCGCTCCCGGGGACGCCGTTCCTACAGTTCCAACCATTCCTAAAAATGTGATATCGCTGACTCTTCAGGTGAGCCAACTCACTAAATCTAGGGGAATGCGACAAGCATTATAGAAATAAAAAAGAGCCTCCACTTCTCATCGGAAATGGAGGTTTTTCTTTGGGTAAAGCTTTATAAAAATGCAGCTTTAGTGGTGTATTTAAAGCACGGCAATACATTCAATTTCGACGAGGACATCCTTCGGCAGACGCGCCACCTCAACACAAGCGCGGGCCGGAGCAGTGGCTTCATCAAAGTAGGTGGCATACACAGCATTAACCGCCGCAAAATCATTCATATCCTTGAGAAAAACGCCCGTTTTCACAACATTTTCCCAGGTGGCACCAGCTTCTTGTAATACCGCCGCTAAATTTGCCATGACTTGTTTCGTTTGGGCTTGGACATCCCCCTCAATAATTTGGCCCGTGGTTGGATCAAGGGCAATTTGGCCAGAACAAAATAACATCTTGCCTGAAGCGGCGATCGCCTGGTTATAGGGGCCAACGGGGGCAGGGGCATGATTAGTTTGAATAACTTGTTTTTCCATCACTAAATTCTTAAAACCGTTAAAAAATTGCAGATCACGTTAAGCACCCAGACGGGGACGCATCCCGTGGTGGCGGTAAGACCAATAATCCTGCAAAATGCGCCCATGATCAAAACATAAATTTTGCGGAACTTCCCACGGCTGAAAAATGCCGACCGTTTTCGCATCATCTGCCGCTTTGGGGTCTCCCGTTGCCGTAGCGATAAAGACCACACTAATGGTGTGTTGGCGTGGGTCACGGGCAGGGTCGGAGTACACACCCAATTGCTCAACCAATTGCACCTCTATGGAAATCTCCTCTAAAGCTTCCCGTTTGGCGGCTGTCTCTACTGTTTCGCCATAATCCACAAAGCCCCCTGGAATTGCCCAACCAAAGGGTTCACGTTTGCGTTCAATCAAAATAATTGGTCGATGGGGGCGATCGCAGAGTTCAACAATGATATCGACAGTGGGAGCGGGATTACGGTAAGCCATGGCAGAGAAAGGCAAGTGCAATCAGGATCATAGCAGTTTCTCTAAAGCCCGCGAGTAGACTTATTGTCTTCTTAGGAATTTTTTCGGGTCATGTTCGCTAGCTCAATTTGGCGCGCCCGGAGATGTTGCCAACTGCTGCCAGCTCCTTCGACGATGCCCCTGGCGATTAACCCAAGGGCTCGGCCAATCACATTGGTCAGCACATAAACTAAAATTTCACCGAGCCAGGCCACGAGGGCGCGAATCCGGGGGGCAAGGGCATCCCTCAGTTCCAGGAGAATCGTCACCAGCCAGGGAATCCCCTCAAGGTTGGCGAGTTCTGCGGATCGGGGCTGGTAAACGGCCGTTTGCACGATGCCGACTGGACTAACGCTCAAAAATTGATGTTGACTTTCAAAAATGGCCTTCGGTTCTAACCAATATTTGCGCAGGCGATAGGCCCACGATAGATCATTGCGAAAACGGGCAATATTGCGGGAAGAGCGCAGTTTTGGCTGGTAAATTTCTGCCTTGAGTAATTCTGGCTCCGGTAAGGTATTCAAGATAAATTGCAGGATATCGTTACCGACGGTGATCAACAAATTTTCTAAAATGAGTTGGCTGCGTTGCAGGGCTTCCCTGGCCTCAAGGCGATAGGTGACATTATCAATCTTGAGGGGCTGGTCTTGTAGTAAATAGGCGAATAAGTCGTCGCTTTGGGGTAGTCTTTGGTTTAGGCCTGGGGCATTGGCGATCGCCACCCGATTGAGCAACTCCAAAAAGCCCTCGGCCTGATTGTCAGCGGTGAGGTGGTAGCGGCCAATAAATTCCTGGGCACTAAATTTCCAGAGGTTGCGAATGCTGCGTTGATGTTGCGCTTGGAAGGCTTCGGGATCTAAATTTTTCCACTGGGGATCATTAAAAATAAAATTGAGTTGTTGCAGAATGATGTAGAGCAGTTCCCGTCGTTTTTCTGGGGTGACAATCTCTAGTTCTAGGCTACTGCCAGTGGCATTTTTCAGGGAGCCATTGAGCTTCACAAAGGTCTTTTCGAGGAGGGTTTGCCAGCGGCTATTGGTCGTCGTGATCTCTACGGGCGAGGCAATGGCGATCGCCCCGGCGGGAGGCGTTTGGGGCTGGGCGGGAGGAACTGTATTGAGGAAAATGGCACTTTGGGGCAGACAATTGCGCAGGAGCCAGGCTGCTGTTTTGAGTTCCCGTTGTTGTCCAGCGAAAACGGCACGGTACAGAGGCGGGAGATTCTCTTGGGCGAGGTAGGTTTCGACGCGATCTAGGGCTGTGTAAATCTGGTTGAGACCCCGGCGACGCATCCCAGCGAACAAATTTTGGTTAATGCCCTGGGGACGTTGGGACCAAACTTTACCACCAGCGGCGATGGTACTCAGCTCCGGGACGAGATCGGCGATCGCCAAGCCTTTCGGGAAATAACCTGCTAGTCCATCCCGTTTCGCCTGTAAGATCCGCTCTGAATCCAGTTGTGCCGTGCAGAGGACTAGGGGCGTTGTGGGGTAAAGGCGTTGCAGTTCGCGGTATCGACGCCAATGACGATCCCCCTGCCAGGCGGGATCACAGAGAATCAGATCCAAATCCTTGCGGGGGGATGCTGCCAAAATGGTGCTGAAATTTTCTGCGGCGATCGCCCAATCTGTTTCCTGGGCCAAAGCAGTACAAAAGCCTAGACGAAAAATGGGATCATCATCTACCAACAGCAGTTTCATGGGAAGCTTACGAATGTCTTACACTGAGTTACCAATGCTCCCAGTGTACTGGTTGACGCCTGTAATACATCGCTCCCCACAAACTTCTTGTGGATTTTTTGCTTAGGGGCCACTTGTTAACCCCTTCAGGACGACGAAACTAGATGAGCGCAGGGTTTGAATTATTCCCCAATAATTTCAGGCTGGGTCAGTTCGTCGGACATCTCGATAATGGCGCGGATCGGCGGCTTCATTAACGGATCTTCAACGGCATCAAATTCTTCGTAACGGCGGCGCTTAGCCCGCTGAGCCACCTGCACAGTAATGCGGTAACGATTGGATGCGGCCTGCATGAGATCTTCAGCCCGGTGCATAATTTCTGCAGAATCGAAGGAGCTACGTTTTTGCATACGAGGTGGTAATAAATCTGTGGGTTGGGTGTTCAGGCTTTCCATTATAACGGTGTGGGGGAGTTCGCCTGGTTATTCTTCCATGAGGCGATCGCGCTCTAAGAGCAGTAAATCTCGCAGTTGATTCGTATCCAGTTCCGTCAGCCAATTTTCTCCCGTATCAACGGTTTGTTCGGCCAGTTCTTTTTTGCTGGCGATCATGGCACTAATCTTTTCTTCGAGGGTGCCGGTACTGACGAATTTATGCACCTGGACATTTTGTTTCTGGCCAATGCGGAAGGCGCGGTCGGTGGCCTGGTCTTCTACCGCCGGATTCCACCAGCGATCGACGTGGAACACATGGTTGGCGCGGGTTAAATTCAATCCGGTGCCCCCTGCTTTGAGGGACAGGATAAAAATAGGCGGGCCATTGGGATCATTTTGGAAGCGATCGCACATCTGTTGGCGGGCCTCCCGTCGGGTCGCTCCGTAGAGGAAAAGGACATCCTGGCCGAGGCGTTCCTGGAGGTAGGGTTGGAGCAGTTTCCCCCACTCGGAAAATTGGGTGAAGATCAAGGCGCGATCGCCTTCGGAGATTAATTCTTCGAGCATTTCTTCAAGGCGGAGTAGCTTGCCGGAACGGGGGGCGAAATTTTTGCCGAGTTTGGGTTTGCTCTGGAGCAGTACAGGGTGATTACAAAGCTGTTTGAGCCGTAGCAGCAGGGTGAGAATTAAGCCGCGCCGTTGGATGCCGTCGGTGTTTTCGATTTCCGCAAGGGATTCATCCACCAGTTTTTGGTAAAGGTTGGCTTGGTCTTTCGAGAGGCTACAAAAGACTTCCATTTCCTGTTTTTCGGGCAGGTCTTGGATAATTGTCTTGTCGGTCTTGAGGCGACGCAGGATAAAGGGTTGGGTCAGCTTACGGAGGCTCTGGAGGGTTTGGCGATCGCCATATTTTTCGATGGGAATCGCAAAGCGCCGTTGGAAAAATTGTTGCGTACCGAGGAAATTGGGATTGAGAAAATCAAGGATTGACCAGAGTTCCTTGAGGCGATTTTCCACAGGGGTTCCCGTGAGGGCAATGCGAAAACCACTGTCGAGGTCACGCACCGCTTGGGACTGTTTCGCCTGGGGATTCTTGATATTTTGGGCTTCGTCGAGGATCATGCCCTGCCAAGACACAGTCGCTAAATCTTTTTGATCCCGAAAAACCAAGGAATAGCTGGTGAGAATCACGTCATATTTTTGGGCCGTGCTCGCAAAGGTTTTTCCTTTGACGCGGCGATCGCCATGGTGAATCAAGGTTTTTAAGCTGGGGGCAAACTTGTGAAGTTCTCGTTCCCAGTTACTGACCACGGAGGTGGGACAGACCAATAGCACTGGCTGGGTTAGTTTTTTGTTTTCCTGGAGGGTTAATAAAAAGGCGATCGCCTGGATTGTTTTCCCTAGGCCCATATCGTCGGCGAGACAAGCCCCCAAGCCCCATTTTTGTAAAAAGCTCAACCAGCTCATCCCCTTGTGCTGGTAGGGCCGGAGCGTTCCTTGGAGCGAGTCAGGCGGCTCAATTAGCTTCAGGGCTTCATTATTTGTTAGATGATCGAGGAGTTCTCGCAACGCCCCCGACGCCTCAAAGCCAACCACGGGCAACTTCGCAAACACCTGGCCCGGTTCTGCCCCCAAGCGCAGGGCGTCCTCGACCCGCAGTGGTTGTTCAGCCATTTTTGTTTGGTAAATTTCCTGGGCGGCCCGCACATCGGTGGGTTGGAGGGCGAGCCATTGACCATTGACTTCTACCAAAGGCGATCGCCGCGCGAGGAGATCCTGAAATTCCCGTTCTGTGAGAGTCGTTTCGCCAACGGCCACCTCTAGTTTGTACTGCAATAGACTCTGGAGGTTTAAGCGACTTTCATCTTTGACCTGGGCAGAAATTTTAATGCCCAGGCGTACTTCATTACTCCCGGCCTCTAAACCTGCTGGTAGGATGACCCCCAAACCCTTGTCGCGCAGTTGCCAGGCCGCCGAACGGATAAACTCATAGGCTTGGATCGCATCAAGGGGACAACCACAGGGCTGCGGCCCCCCTAAACTTTCACCAATGGGTTCGTACAACCGGGACGCCAGGCCTAGACCCTTTAATAAAATTTCCTGGGGTTGGCTGGGATCTTGCCAAACTTGATCCGCCGTGACAATATTTTCTGCATTTCCCAAGGCCTGCAAACCATATTGCAATTGCCAACTGTTTTGGTCTGCGGTGGGGGGTAGCAGTTGAAAGCAGGCACGAAATAGGGGCTGATTCAGGGCAAAATCCGGCGGATTTACCAAATATTCCCGCACGGGAAACATCCAATTTTCGTAGGCATGGCCCAGTTGACGGGGCAGATCTTCAAAGGTGGCCTTAGCTTTGGAAAGGCGATCGCACCAGGGAAACACCACAGAGGTTTTCGGAAAATTTTGCAGGGGCTTGGCATGGGGGCGCACCTGGGCATCGACCACCGCCGTGAGAAAACTCAATAACACCTGGGCTGGCCTTTGACCGACCGCACAAATGCCTGGCATCTGTTGCAAAAACTGGGCAAACCGCTGTTGTTCTGTGACGCTATCTAACAAAGGTACCCACGTCGCTAGGGCTTCTCCCGTTGGGAGGAGGGTCACATGGGGCAGAAATTTACGCCGCACAACTAAATCAAGGCTCCAGCGGCACACCTGCCACCAAAACCGGAGATCCCCCGCGAGGGCGTCATCGGTGAGGGGTAATATTTGAATAATATTCGTTGCTTGGCGGGCATTTAGGGCAAGGCCCATAATTTGCCAGTCGGCCCAATCGAGCTGATCGGGAATCTGGGTTTGATTAGACAAGAGTGGGATCGAGGGTTTGGTCTTGGTGCCTTTGGTACTGGGTAGAGAAAGCGTCGTTTCTAACCATTGGGCATTTTCTGGCACCGTCACCCCATAGGCCTGGAGTTGGGTTTCGAGGCTTTGGCGATCGCCCCCAAAAGGATAAGCGGGCGGGCTGACTGCGGACTCACTGCGCCAGACCTCACTCCACAGGAAAAAGTAGGATTGCTGTGCCTGAAAAATCCAAGTGCCGTGTACCAGTGCCATAGACGATATGTATTTGTCGAGAAAAACGGACGCAGCAGGATTCGAACCTGCGACCGACCGCTTAGAAGGCGGTTGCTCTATCCACTGAGCTATGCGTCCAAGGGTTTTGGGCTAATAAAGTATAGCAGATTGAAGTTTGGCTGTAGACCCCGATCTATCTCCATTGCCGGGGATAAAATTCTACTCGCTGCGGAGGGCAACAATCGGGTCTAAACGGGCCGCCTGTCGAGCCGGAAACACCCCAAAAAATAAGCCAATTCCCCCAGAAACACCTACCGCCATCACAATGGCTGTCACAGAAATAGGGGCCGCCAGGGGGGTCAAGACATTGGCGAGAAACACTCCCCCCAAGCCTAGACCTGTCCCAAAGATCCCACCAATCCCTGCGAGAATTACCGATTCAATCAGGAACTGATACAAAACGTCGTTTTCTGTGGCACCAAGGGCTTTACGGAGACCAATTTCTTTTGTCCGCTCGGTGACAGACACCAACATAATATTCATAATGCCGATCCCACCAACGAGGAGAGAAATACCGGCGATCGCCGCCAACATTGTGGTTAAAGCCCCGGTAATCGTATTCGCCACATCCAATAAATCCTGTTGACTTTGGACACTAAAATCATCCTCATCGACAATCTTATGGCGGAGCCGCAATAGATTTTCGATCTGAAACGTCATCGCCCTGACTCGGTCTTCACTTTCGCCGGAGACGGAAATAAAGGTTAACTCGGTGCCATAGGGAGACGTGCGTCCCACCACCTGGTTCGACATTGTGGTGAGGGGCATATAAACGGCGTTGTCTTGGTTTGTGCCAAAGGAAGCCCCCTTTTCTTCTAAAACACCAATCACATCGAAGGTGAGGTTTTTGACCCGGAGTTTTTGGCCCACCGGCTCGATGTTTGGGAAAAGCTCCGTGGCAATCTCAGAGCCAATCACAGCAACGCGCTTGTTGCGCTCCACATCACTATCGGTCACAAACCGGCCTTGGGCTAGGGTAAATTCGCGCACATCAATGAATTCGGGGGTAATCCCCAAGAGCAGAGAATCTTTATTAATCCCCCGAAATGTCACTAAACCACGACTATTAATCTGGGGCGCCACCGCCGCTACGTTTGGCACCTGTTCGGCGATCGCCTGGGCATCTTCCCAAACGAGGGTCTTGGGTAAATCGATGGTGGTGCGTTGGGCCGCCCGGGAGCCGGGAATGATAAACAAAACATTGGAACCGAGGGATTCAAACTGCTCTGTGGCTAATTTTTGGGCACCTTGGCCTAAACCGACCATGGCAATCACGGACGCATTGCCGATGATGATGCCGAGCATCGTTAAACCACTGCGCATTTTGTTGGTGCGGAGGGTGGCGATCGCCATTTGTAAATGCTCAAACAGATGTAATCCCATGGGGCCGTCGTCGATAAAGGTGCTTCTTCTCTACTGTACGCAAAAGACCCAAGCCCTGGCAGAATTTTGTCCGAAAAAAGCTCAATGGTTCACGAGGCAATCGTACTGACTCTGGTTAATGCGGCCCGCTTGGAAAAGGGTTTCGGTGATTTCAGAAATGGTTAAAATGGCGTGGGCTTGATATCCCTGGGCCTGGAGCCGATCCTTAACGCCCGCTTCGTGGTCAATGAGAACCACCATCTCCTTCACGGTAAGGCCCGCCGACTCCAGTTTTTTCGCCCCCTCAACGATACTTTTGCCCGTAATCAGCACGTCATCGACGACCAGAATCGTTTCCCCTGGCTCAAAATGGCCCTCAATCACCCGCCTCGTCCCGTGGGCCTTGACTTCCTTACGGGGGAAAATCATCGGGTAATTTAATTTCAGAGCCAACCCCGTTGCCGTGGGGAGCGAACCATAGGGAATCCCCGCAATGCGGTCAAATTTCAGGTTTTTGGCGATCGCCCCGTAGGCATTGAGCACCTGGTTAAAAACCTGGGGGTTAGAAATAATTTTGCGCAGATCAATGTAATAGGAGAACGTCGCTCCGGAGGCCTGGACATATTCCCCAAAGAGCAAACAGCCCAGGTCAAACAACTGCACAATCAACTCCGCCTGGGGGTGCGCTGCGGGGAAATTTGTCGGTACTTGGAGCAAATCACACCGGGCGTTGCTGGGGGTATAACGCTGGCGGATGTCTTCGATCTTTTGCCGTAGCTGGGCGACGGGTTGCCGACAATCGGTTTGGCTGAGGTCATCGTTAGGAATGGGAATTAAGAGGCCAGACCCATTGGAATTTAAGCCCTGGTGCACGATTTCTTCGAGGTTTTCGCTCCGTTGCCAGATACTGCGGGCAAGGATCCACCGTTCCGGAGCAATAGCACGCACTTGGCGAAAAACCGCCGGGCGATCGCCCCCAATTTCTAGGAAAAGTTGTTCCGGGGTGCCCCACTGTTTGATTTCTTGGATCAGGTGCAGATAAAAAGGCCGTTGCGGGTCGGGGTAATTTTGCAGGGGAAAGGCGCCGGGGTTAGAGGTGCGGCATTGCAAGAAAACGCCTTTGTCGGGATAGAGCAAAAAAGGGGCAACGTGGTCTTGGCCCGGGTAGGCGCTGAGGGTGACTGCATCCACTTGCCACGCCTCAAAAATCGCCTGGGCGAAAAGGCTGCTGGTATTGAGATCGGCGTGTTTCGCATCGAGAATAATGGGGATATCAGGCGGAATATGGGCTAAAACCGTTTCTAACAGTTGCAACCCCGGCACCCCCAAGGCTTGATAAAAACCGAGGGTCGGCTTGTAGGCGCAGACGAGATCCTGGGTCTGGTCAATGATCCCCAAAAGCCACGTTTTCAGGTTCTGAATTAAATCTCCGGTGCGTAAAGTATCCGGCAGCATTTCCGGGTTCGGATCGAGACCGGCCACGAGGAGAGTCTTTTGGGCGGCGATCGCCCCGGTGAGTTTTTCGGTGAAAGTTGCGGGTGCTAGCTCCAATCCTGTTGCTCCTCGCCATGGCGTAGATGTTTGTAGGCCCGCCCGGCCGCATGGATTTCCCTTGTTTTGGCGAATAAAGCTTCCTCTGTCAGGCCCCACTGTTGGAACAGCAATTTCAGATCCTGCTGAATTTCCCTCGCCCCAGGGAAGCCGTCATAGCGCAGATGGAGCCGTGCCAATTCCACCAGGGCATTTTCTGTGGGTTCTCCCTTGAGGAGACTATCCACAATCAGGCGATCGCGGTTGGCTTGGGGATGGACTTGATCTTGTTGGGGCATCGGCGCGAATGGAACTAACAGTGCAAAAAGGGCTAAATCATGGCGCAAGACTGAAGGAACTTTCTCGTCAACTATTGCGTTAAGCCGTGCTTGAGGGCGTAGCGTACCAATTCTGTCCGACTATTGGTTCCCGTTTTGCTAAATAGGCGACTAACATACTTTTCGACATTGCGGACGCTGGTTTCTAGCTCCTTGGCAATTTCTTTATTCATTAGTCCCTGGGCCACGAGATCGAGGACACTTTGCTCCCTAGGGGTCAGGTCAATTTTTAAAGGCGGTGGGGTGGTGACCAGTTGATTTTGCTGACCGAGAAATTGCTTAATCTCCCGGAGATCCTGAGCAATGCCTTCGAGATTGCTGCCGCCACCGTCTTGTTGTTCGGCGATCGCCGCTTCTCTGGTGAGGAGATTTTTGACAATCGCTTCGAGTTCTTCGGGTTCAAAGGGTTTCGGTAAATAGGCATCACAGCCTGCTTGGTAGCCTTGGATGCGATCGCCAGTCATGCCACGGGCCGTTAGAAAAATTACCGGAAGCGTTTTAAAGCGCGGATCTTCGCGCAGTTGCTCCAAAAACTGATAGCCATCCACCTGGGGCATCATAATGTCAGAAATGACCAAATCCGGTGTAAACGTTTGCAAAACATCCCAGGCTTTTGTGGCATTCTCAGCGGTGGTGACGGTTAGGGCTTCATCATCTTCTAAATAGGCTTGAACCGCCTCCCGGACGCCCGGTTCATCATCGACAAGCAAAATATTGTAGCGTTTATCCATCGCCCATTTTCCCCTTACGAAAGCGCATGATCTTGCCCCTGATTATAGCTTTTCGCGGTTTCGCCCTCTGTTGTTCTTTGTCGGAAATCACACCATGCTCAAGGTTTTCGTGTATGGCACCCTCCAGCCAGGAGAAGCAAATTTTCCCCGCTACTGTGCCCCCTATCACCCCCACATTGAGAAGGCTTTCATCCCAGGGAAGCTTTATCAGTTACCGGTGGGTTATCCGGCCCTCACCCCAGAGCCTGGCTGGGTAGAGGGTTGTCTGTTACGGTTCAAGGATCCCAAGGTTTTAGGGAAACTAGATGTCCTTGAAGATTATCAACCGGGGCGATCGCCAAGCCTCAATGAATATCAACGGCGTCAAGCGCCTGTTTACACGGAGACAAAAACGATCCTGACAGAGGCTTGGGTCTATGGGATGACCCCAGAAAAGGTTGTCCAACTGGGAGGGACGCCTTTTTCTGGTTCCCGCTGGACGGCTAACCAAAACTTCTCGAACTTCTAGGTGGGGCTAGAGTCACCATACCAAATGGCTTCAATTTGCTTGGCGATCGCCACCAATGTTTCTCGGTCATTCGTCTCACTTAAAACTGTGACATGACCCAGCTTGCGGCCTGGGCTGGCGCTGGTTTTGTCGTACCAGTGGACATGGCTATGGGGAAACTGGGTCAACATCTGCCGTTTGTGGGCATAGTTCCCCGTACTGTGCTCAAACCCTAGTAAATTCACCATCACCGCCCCAGGGGTGATCATCTTGGGGTTCCCTAAAGGCAGATCGGCGATCGCCTGGAGTTGCATTGCAAACTGCGAAGTCTGACAAGCATCCAAACTAAAATGGCCGGAATTGTGGGTGCGGGGGGCGATCTCATTCACCAACACTTGTCCTTCGGGAGTGAGAAACAGCTCAATCCCCATAATGCCCACCAGATTTAACCCTTCAGCTAAGGTGCGGGCAATCTTTTCGACCTGATTCACTACATCTTGAGCGATCGCCGCAGGGGCCAGCACCCAACGACACACTTGATCAATCTGTTGGGTTTCCACCGTCGGAAAGGTGCGAATTTCTCCCCGGCGGTTGCGGGTCACCATCACCGCCAATTCCTGCTCAAAGGGCACAAACGTTTCTAAAAGTAAGGGAGTATCAGCTAAATCCGTTGGTAAAGTCTGTAACGCCGCAGCATCTTTCACGATAAATGTCCCTTTGCCGTCATAACCATGGCGACGGGCCTTCACGACCAGTGGAAATTCCCAACCAGAGGGTAGCGGTTCCCCCAGTTGCCAAGGGACAAAGGTCGGCACCGGAATGCCAAACCGTTGACAACAGCGCCGTTGATCATATTTATCCAACAGAGCAGCGAGAAAAGGCAGAGAAGGGAAGAATTTTGCCCCCCGTTTAACGAGGGTATCGAGGGCTTCGAGATCAACAAATTCATTTTCAAAGGTGACCACATGGCAGTTTTCCACCAGCTTGGCCGTAGACTCTAGATCGTCGATCGCCCCAATGATCACTTGATCGGCATTAGAAACCGCCGGATCACTGGCGTTGGGGGTTTGTACCCACAGTTCCATGCCGAGGCTCCGGGCTTCTGCTCCCATCATCCAGGCGAGTTGTCCGCCGCCAATGACACCCACTTTATGTTTCATGCTCTTGTTTTTGCCGTTTTTATATGGATTGCCCGTGCCCCATTAAACCCTAGGAGGGCTGCCGGATGTCAATTGTCTAGATCCGCGAGCCTAAGCCTGAGCTTTAGTTACCTCTGGGGCAGACTGGGTCTCAGAGGCGGTACTCTCTCTGGTTGCTTCTGTGGAAACCATCGCCGCCATTAACTGGTCTGGGTTGACGGTAAAGGGTAGGCGGTGGATGTCTGACTGGGGCTGACAGGTGATCTCTGCCACCTGGCGCAGCTCAGCCAAGGTCATTGTATTTAGACCGAGATCAGCGAGGCTCTTCGGTAAGCCAATATCGCGGTAAAACTGGAGGAGCTGTTGGCGGGCAGTCTCAGCCAGTTGACTTTTTTGGCAAATTTCTTCGAGACGGAGTTGCACCAAAATGCCATAGGCAACTTTTTCACCATGCAAAATGCCATGGGCCGCAGGTAGGTGGGTTAACCCGTTGTGAACCGCGTGGGCGGCTACGGTGCGACAGTTGGCCCCTCCCAAGCCACCGATCACGCCAGCGAGGAGAACTGTTGCATCAACGACTTCCTGCCATTCGGGACTGTGGACATCGGCGATCGCCTGGGAGGATTTTTGAAAGAGGAGATCTCGGAGAATCCGCGCTTCTTGGACGGCGGCAATGGTGAGGGTCTGGGGGGAATGGCCACTGCTGACGGAGGCTTCGTACCATTTGGCGATCGCATCCCCAATCCCGGCAATGAGAGTCCGTTGCGGCGCCGTGCGTACCAACTCGTAGTCCAGGATCAACAGATTCGGGCATTGCTCCAAGGCCACATCATATTGAAAGGCCCCTTGATCAGAATAAATATTCGACAGAGCTGTCCAAGCAGCACAGGTGGCCGCCGAGGTGGGCACGGTCACAATGGGGCAACGTTGCTGATGAGCAAGGAGCTTGGCCGTATCGAGGGCTTTACCGCCACCGATACCGATGACAAAATCTGCTTTGTGGGCTTTAAATTTTTTGTTGAGTTCCTTGAGGGACGCTTCGGAACAGTCAGGACTGTAGCTGCCACTGGCGAGATCGAGTTTTTCTTGCTCGGCTAGGGTTTGGAGCGGGGCTGCCAATTTTTCGAGGCTCTGCTGTCCTCCCACCACAAAAGGACGTTTTCCCCACCGGGCGATCGCCGCACCAGCTTGGGCCAGGGCGTTATTTCCCTTGAGCACTTGGGCCGGCGCAATCAGCACTTGCATGGGAACAGTTTGGGTTTGGGTAGCAGCAGGCTTTTTCATGGGTATTGGTAGCGAAGAAATGGCGACGAAACGGTTGAGAAAAACTTCCCTAGATCCTAACTAATCGCATTGGGTTGGGGCAGCTTTTTGAGATTTTCTGGATAAAGCTGGATGTCCAGGGCCCCATTTTCACGGTCGGCAATGGCGCGTTGGACTTGACCTAGATAGAGGGGTTCGGAAACGCCGGGTTCGGGGTGACTCATCACCCGGAGGCGCACGGTAAATTTATTATCGCCATTGCCAATGCGTCCGTAGGAAAAGAGGTCATTAGAAGCTTGGCGGAGGGTTGCATTGATTTCCTCGGCAGTCACTTCAGGCTTCACGGAGACAACAGCTAGGTTGGCACCATTGTCGTAGACCAGGGCATAGCGCACGGCCCCCGGCACAACACTACGGCTAAAGAGTCCTAAGCTGAGGCCAAACAAACCAATGGTAAGCACAATCATAAAGCCGGTGGTGCCGACTAAGCGGAAACGGATGCCCCACTTAAAAAGAAACGCGGCGATCGCCAAGACCGCAAAGAACAAGGTGGCGTAGGCAGACCACTGGGTATAAAGGGCAAAATCTAAATTTTCCATGGGTCAGTTCGGTAAAAACGTTTTGGCACAAGGCCAGTGCAGTTAATTAAGGGATCATTAAAAGTTGTGGCTTCCATTATCCCAGCAAGGGCCCCAAGAAAAAACCAGCGAGGCGATCGCTGGCATGACTCAAGCTTGTTGTTGTTTTTGCATCGAAAAAATACAAGATTTCAAACCACGCGTTCCCAGCACGAAGCCCGAAATATTTCTTTACACAACGCTAAGTGTAGCAGAACATACCATTTTTGATCAGGAAATTTTTCAACTTTTCGCGACATTTTCCCTCAGCCTGGGTCATGTCACATAGATTTATCACTGGGGAGATTTAGAATAATTGCCAATCCCGCGAAGATAAAGCCTTGAGTCGTTCTAGCCGCTGGGTGAGGTAGTGACGATCCAGTTGGCTGTTGTTAAAAATTTGAATACTGGTGAGACTGATGCGCCACGACCAAATATAAGCCAGTTGGGTGAGGGCCTGGAGAGCCGCCTGTTCCTGGGCGACAAAGGTGGTTTGGGACTCATAGCCCGCGATAAAGGCTTCTCGCACCCGTCGCTGGAGACCTGTGGTGAGTGCCCCCTGGAAAAATTTGCCAATTTCAAAGGCGCGCCAACCGTAACCGCATTGGTCAAAGTCGAAGAGGGTGAGCTGATGATCTTCGGTGAAATGGACGTTGCCGCAGTGGGCATCCCCCCAACAGACCGACCAGAGGGGCTTTTCCTTGGGGAGTTGCGCTAAAGTTTCGCGGATTTTGTGGGCAATGTCCTGCATGAAACCCCAATCCCGGGGGCGATCGCCAAAAAACGGCAAAATCACGCCCAAGGATTCATCCAACAGATACTCAAGATCTAGGGGTTTGCGCGGGTGGTCACAGATAAAGTCTTGGCTGACCTGATGGATCTGCGCCACCACTGCCCCTAAATGACGACTTTGGCTTTCGTTCCACCCCCCTAGGGCAATTTCCCCTGGGGCAAAGGGAAACAGAGTGGCATAGCGATCGCCTTCTGGGGCCTGAATTTTGACTGCCCATTCACCAGCTTCCGTCGGTAAAGGAGCCGCCACCGGTAAACCCTGGGCCTTGAGAAAATTTAAAAAATCTAGCTCGAAAAAAATTTCCGTGGGCGATCGCCAATGGTGATGGGAGACCCGCAAGACAAACGTATCCTGGGCTGCTTGCACAAAATAAATATCACTCAAGCCCCGATTCCATAACTCACATTGGCTGACGGTCTTAAGGCCATATTGCGGCAGCACACGCTCCCGGAGGGCGATCGCCGATAGCGTGGAGTAAATGACGGGGAAATCCGAGCAGACCATAGACCGCAGCCCCTCAGGTGCAGGACAAATCAACTATCAACCTAAAAAGATATGGGCCAAAAATCTGTAGCCCATGGCACCATCTTCCAGAACATCAAGAAAAAGTTTGCAATTCTTTTCTAAAATGGGATAAACGCTTATACCTACAGCTTTTGTCAACCTCGAAAAATAAAATGTTGCAAATTGTTACAAAACTTGTTAATCTTGAATCAAGATAAAAAACAACCTAATTTACCCCAGATAACAATATGGCTAAAAAATACCAAGGCAACATCATCGACGACCAAGGCAAAATGAACACCTTTGCCGTAGAGCCCACCGTTTACGTCCAAGAAAATCCCCGCGTCGGCTTTACCGAATACGCAGAAAAATTCAATGGTCGCGCCGCAATGATCGGTTTTGCTTCTTTACTTCTTCTCGAAATCTTCACCGGCCACGGTGTCATTGGTATTTTTCAGTAAGACCAGCAGCTTTTAATTTTTTCAAACAACATCTCAACAGCATAAGTTTGTGTAGGGCGGCCCTTGGTCGTCTTTTTTTTCGGCAAATTTCCTTAAAATAGGAGTCGCTGCCCGGTACTCCCGGTTAACTTTTTTAATTTCTCATTCAGATATTTAACGCCCATGCCCGTCCTCGTCGTCGCCACCGGAAACCCCGGTAAATTACAGGAAATGCAAGCCTATCTCCAGGATTTGCCCTGGGAATTGCAGCTCAAGCCCCCGGAACTCGACATCGAAGAAACAGGCACAACATTCCTCGAAAATGCAGCTCTCAAGGCCTCTCAAGTGGCAAAGGCCCTCAACCAATGGGCGATCGCCGATGATTCTGGTTTAGCCGTCGAAGCCCTCAACGGTGCCCCTGGTCTGTATTCAGCCCGCTACGGCACCACCGACCAAGAACGCATTGAACGTCTGTTAACGGAACTGGGCAACAATCCCAATCGCCGCGCGAAATTTATCTGCGCTGTGGCGATCGCCAAACCAGACGGTACCATTGCCGCCCAAGTCCAAGGAGACTGTCCCGGAGAAATTCTCCCGGAACTGCGGGGGGCAGGGGGCTTTGGCTATGACCCCATTTTTTATGTGCCAGAATATCAACAGACCTTTGCGGAAATGTCAGCGGCGCTCAAACATAACGTCAGTCACCGGGGCCAAGCCTTTGCACTGTTGTTGCCGCGTCTTGCCACACTCCTCGATTAACGATGCCTGCTCCCCCCACCCCAGAAGATCGCAACCCTGAAGCGTCCCTCCGAGAACTCCTTACCCTTGGGGGAATGTTTATCTGTGCGATCGCCCTCTTGATTTGGCTATTAAACTTCAGTGTCAACTGGCTCATTGTCCAGATGCCCGTGAGTTGGGAGCAACGGTTAGGGCAAGCCCTGGTCAAAATCTACGAACCCCAAGCCGAACCTTCGCCCGCCCAAGACGAACTCAATGCCCTGCTCGACCGCCTGGAAGCAGAAATTCCTGCTGGCGCTAAAGAAAAACGTGACTACCAACTCCTCTATATTCCCCAGGATGTGGTGAATGCCGCGGCCCTGCCGGGGGATACAGTATTGGTCTATCAAGGGTTGTTAGATCAAATGGACTCAGAAAACGCCTTAATGATGGTGTTGGGCCATGAAATCGGTCACTTTGCCAACCGAGACCATCTGCGTAATATTGGTCGGGCCCTCGTAATCCGTACAGTGATCTCTTCTATTTTTGGTGATGTCAGTTGGTTGGGAGATGTCGCGCAAATTGTCAGTACCTCACGCTTTTCCCAAGCCCAAGAAAAACAAGCCGATGAATATGGTTTGGATTTGCTCTATGCCACCTATGGACAGGTCGCTGGTGCAACGGATTTCTTTGAGGCGATGAGCCAAAAACAAGGGGCCAATTGGGATTTTCTTGCGACCCATCCGGCCCCCGCAAAGCGAGTGCAACACCTCAAAACGTTAATTCAGCAAAGGGGCTACCCCATCGGTGAATATACCCCTCTGCCAGAGGTATTAACCCAAGATTAATCTACCGCTGTTTGGGATGATTTCCCCCAAACAAGGCGAAAGCCTACTCAGGGGAGCAGGCTTACAATCCAAATTTAACTAACAAAAAGATTTACCAAACAACAAAACGAGGTTAACAACGAACCCAACAAGCGCTTCTCGAAAAACGATACCTAACAGGCAGTGATTATAGCCCGATTACCCGATTCCGTTAGGGGGAATAACCGAGTCTATCTTCAACTTGAAATGTTGAGAAGGACTTCTGGGCGAGACCGAACAAAGGAGGTACAACCGCTCAATCTCTTCGTCCGAATAAAAGCTTTTTCAGAACTTTTATTTTGTACCTTGCTTATAAGGTATCAGCAAAGATAGGTAGCGGTGATGGATACTTTATATCTTGTAATATTTGCTTATCGATCTCGCGGGCGATGTTGGCAACTCTTCTGAAGGAATAAGGGTTCAGGACTACATTCGGTCTAGCACCTCAATCCCCAGGAGAGATAAACCCAATTTGAGGGTGCGGGCCGTGGTGTCGGCGAGGATTAACCGGGAAATGCGGCGATCGCCTTCGGCCTTGAGGATCGGGCAAGCCTCATAAAATTGGTTGAATTTGCGGCTGAGGTCATAGAGGTATTCACAGAGGCGATTGGGCATCAGATCCTGCTCAACACTCATCAGAACTTCACTCAGTTGCAGTAAATGTTTGGCTAGGGTCAGTTCAGCGGCCTCTTCAAGAATAATCGGCGTATCGGTGGGTAGGGTGAGGGTGCTGAGGTCAATGCCCCCTTGGCGACTGACCCCTTGGACACGCACATAGGCATAGAGCATATAGGGTGCCGTGTTGCCCTGGAGCGCCAACATTTTATCGAAGCTAAAGATGTAATTACTGGTGCGATTTTGGCTCAGGTCAGCATATTTCACAGCTCCAATCCCGACCACCTGGGAGACTTTTTCGATGAAGTCTGCTGTTTCCTGGCGTTCATCTTCGGCGAGACGTTTTTCTAAATCAGCGCGGGAGCGGTTGACAGCTTCATCCAATAAATCCTTGAGCTTGATCGTATCGCCAGCACGGGTTTTGAGTTTTTTGCCATCTTCTCCTTGCACAAGGCCGAAGGGCACATGGGCAACTTCCACATCATCGGGTAAAAACCCAGCACGCTCTGCCACCTGGAACACCTGGGCGAAATGTCCGGCCTGACCAGAGTCTGTCACGTAGATGATCCGTTTGGCCTGATCTTCTGTGATGCGATAACGAATTGCTGCTAAATCAGTGGTGGCATAGTTAAAGCCCCCGTCGGATTTTTGGACAATCAATGGTAGGCGATCGCCATCTTTATTTTTAAACCCTTCGAGGAAAACACATTGCGCCCCGGCATCTTCTTCTAACAAACCCACTTCGTCCAATGCCGTTAGAACATCTGCCAGGTATGGATTGTAAAAAGACTCGCCCCGTTCCGTTAATTTGATATCTAGAATGTCATAGATCTTTTGAAATTCTCGGCGGGATTGTTCACAGAGCAATTGCCACGCTTTTTGACTTTCTTCGTCTCCAGATTGTAATTTTACGACTTGATTTCGAGAGGCTTCTTTAAAGGCTTCATCTTCATCAAAACGAACCTTTGCTTTTTTATAAAATGCGACCAAATCACCAATGTCGAGAACATCTGCTTTCGTTAAAGCATCGGGATAGGCTTCTTTTAAATAGGTGATCAACATCCCAAATTGCGTGCCCCAATCCCCCACATGGTTGAGGCGTAAAACATCCTGGCCCCGAAACTCTAAAATCCGTGCAATAGAGTCCCCAATAATCGTTGAGCGGAGGTGGCCGACGTGCATTTCTTTAGCAATGTTCGGACTAGAAAAATCTACAATGACTTTCTGGGGATTTTCTGCTGGCTCAATGGCAAGGCGATCGCTTTGCTGAACTTCCTTTAAAAGTGTGGCTAAATAGCTCGGTTTGAGGCTGAAGTTAATAAAACCAGGCCCGGCAATGGTCGGATTTTCACAAAGATCAGCAATGTCTAAAGCTTCGATAATACTTTGGGCAATTTCCCTAGGATTTTTCTTCAGTGTTTTCGTTAGCGATAGGGCGACATTAGACTGATAATCACCAAATTTCGGATTACTAGCAGGGACAACAAGGGGATCAGTATCTTTAAGATCTTCGCCAAATGCCTTGATCAGAGCCTCAGAAACAGCCGTTTTTAATTGCGACAAAATAGATTTCATGATAAATGATTGTTTTTTTAGTTTTAGTTATAAAAAAGAGTTTTATATTTTGTTTGCTGTAAAAGAAATATGCGAATTAGTTTGGCGAAATATTATTCTTACTTGAAGATCGCATTGACAAACATCTTTTTTTAGATATGTTTCAATTCAATTAATCTTGAATGTATTCTGTGCCGGAAAGAAGGGCGATTTCTGCTTTGACAAATTCCCGTCCGAGATATAGGGCATGATCTAACTTGGAAATGGGACAGGGATCGGCTTTTTCGGTGATTTCAATGCCTAATTCTTTTGCGGTGCGGCCAGTGTAAACAGTGACATGAGTCCGTTCTAAACTACCTTTGCAGGCGAGGACTTCTCCGGTTTCTGGATCTGTGGCTAAACCTTTATCGTTAATCGTATTGGTGTAATGTTTCGCGCAAATTAAGCCTTGTTCACGGTCTAGGTAGATAATAAAATAACCGTCGGGATCGAGGTCAATAAACCGATTGGATAATTCGTTGTCAAGTTTAGCCCGTTCTTCGGCGTTAACAGTCATGGTGAAGGCAGTAATCTTGGATGGCGTTTGGCACAGCTTTTTAGTATAGCCTACGGGGTTTCGTCACCAAAAATTCTTGAACTAAAAGGCGATCGCCTAAAAATCACCAAATTTTCGCGAGGGATAATGTAAATCCTGGCAGTTCAGGATCGGCACTGACTGTGTCCGGATTTTCGAGAATTTGGGGCGATTGCTGGGGTCGATAGATGTGGACGGTGCGGTTTTGGCGATCAATGAGCCAAGCCAAAGACACACCATTTTCCAGATATTCCACCATTTTTGCTTGTAGCGTTTTGAGGGCATCACTTTTGGAACGCAACTCAATTACAAAATCGGGACAAATCGGCGCAAAGGAATTTTTCTCCTCATCGCTTAGGTTGTCCCACTTTTCACGGCGCATCCAAGACGCATCGGGGGAACGGGTCGCGCCATTAGGCAACGTAAAACCGGCACTCGAATCAAAGCCTAGACCTGTACCATCCTGTTCGCTCCATAACCAAAGATAAGCAGCGAGATTAAAATTTCGATTGCCAGTATCCGAAGTGGCAGGGGACATAATGATGACTTCTCCTGTGGCAGTTTGTTCGATGCGTAATTCAGGGTTGGCGCGGCAAAAGGCGTAAAATTCATCTTTTTCCATTTTGGCGATCGCCGGAAAGGAGACTTCAAGAGGAGCCAGATTACTTTGAATCAAGAGAGTGGTTGCCATGGTGGGTTTTCCCGTGAGCCAGATGGTTTTATTTTAGCTTTGCCCCCGGAAGAAAAAATAAAGGCGATCGCCTTTGTAGACAATCGCCCCTGAAGCTTTTATGGATTTAAAATCGCCTAAATTTCGGCCATTGCTCCTTTGGCCATGGCGGCGATCGCCTGATCTGTGGCCTTGGGCAGACGGTAATATTTACCCCCCGCTTTAGCAGCTAGCTCTTTACCGAAGCCAGAGGAAATAAACTTCTTCTCTGTGTCAATAATCAGCAGTTTCATCCCAGAAGCACGGATTTTACCGGCAATATCCAGAAGTTCCTCTTTAATATCAGGTTTTTCTTCCCCTTCCTCTGGTTTTTCGCCGAGGGAACGAGAGAGGGGAATATTGCCCCGACCATCAGTAATCGCGACGATTACTACTTCACCCACATCACCGGACATTTGCGCATTCACACCGATATGCACAGCTTGGGTTAACCCATGGGACAGCGGTGAACCACCACCACAGGGCAAAGTTTCTAATCTATTGCGCGCCAAAGTAATCGAACGGGTAGGAGGTAAAAGCACCTCCGCCATTTCGCCCCGGAACGGGATCAACGCAATTTGGTCACGGTTTTCATAGGCTTCTGTCAGCAGACGCATCACCGCCCCTTTTGCTGCCTGCATTCGGTTCAGGGCCATAGATCCAGAGGCATCAACAAGGAAAATCATCAAAGCCCCTGCTTTACGGGCCATCCGTTTAGAACGCAGATCGCTTTGTTCGACGATCACTTTTCGCTCAGGGTGTCGCAGTCGTCGCGCCTTTTGGTAGGGAGCCGCCGCCCGCAGGGTCGCATCCACCGCAATGCGTCGCACTTTCCCCCGGGGTAACATCGGCTTAATGTAACGGCCCCGGTCATCGGAGAAAATTAAGCCCCGTTTCCCGGAGTTGCCTTTGTTTTGCATCATTTGGGCAAAGGCGAGAATCCCTGGGTCAAGCACAACCCCCTCTGGGTCAAATACAAATTCCTCGGGAATCGTCGGCTCCTGTTCCGGCTGTTCCTCTTGGTCTTCGTTTTGATCGTCGTCGTCTTGATCCTCTTGATCTTCGTCTTGGGATTGATCCTCCTCGTCCTGTTGATCATCCTGGGATTGAGGGGGTGGCGGCGGTGGAGGTGGCTGCATATCCTCATCCTCTGGGGTGGGGATTGTCGTGGCCCTGGGCAAAATCACCAGTTCGACCGCTGTGCGGAGATCATCGGCAATTACTACATTCCGGCCATCAAGGGCAGCGGCAGCCATGGCAACGCGCACGGCAAACAGTTCGGCCCGGTGACCTTCGACACTACCACGCACTGCTTCGCTCACGAGGTAAGCCACTTGGTCTTTGCTGATTTTGACTTCCTTGAGCCATTCCCGGGCCAGGATAATTTGGGTGCGGAGGGCATCGAGGTCTTCTTCATAGCTTTGGAGAAAATCCTTGGGGGCCGTGGCATATTGCACGACTTGATCCACCGCTGCTACCCGTTCTTCGAGGCTGAGGGGGCGATCGGCAGACAGGGTAATGGCGATGCGATCGCGGAGGTGTTCCCGCAGATTTCCTTCCTCAGGATTATAGGTGGCAATGAGGAGGGGCCGACAGGGGTGCGAAAAACTAATACCTTCCCGTTCGATTTGGTTGCGTCCTTCGGTTAAGACCGTCAGGAGTTGGTTGGCAATTTGGTCATCAAGGAGGTTGATTTCATCGATGTACAACACACCCCGATGGGCTTGGGCTAATAGACCGGGTTGGAAAACAGGTTCTCCCTGGCGCACGGAAGCTTCGACATCCACAGAACCCAAGAGACGATCTTCGGTAACGCCCAGAGGGATTTGTACAAAAGGCGCGGCAATTACTTCTGTGGGAATGTTTTCGCTGACAGTCTCACCATAGGCCGCTGCGGTGAGATCGTCCCAGTCACTGCGGTTCTGCACATCACAGTTAAAGGGATTGTCCTGAATGACTTCGATGGGGGGCAAAAGGGAATGGATTCCCCGGGCCATCACGGATTTTGCGGTGCCCCGTTTCCCGGCGATCGCCACCCCACCAAGGGCAGGATCAACGGCCCCCAGCAGGAGAGCAGTTTTGATTACATCTTGACCAACCACCGCTGTTAGGGGAAAGGTCGTGCGCGATGTCGTGAGAGTAGGCATCTATCAAAAAAGTTTTTATAAAAATAAAAGTTTGGCAATGTGGAAATGAAAAGATGATTAAAACGTAGGGGTTTACCATGGTAAACCCCCACCCAATGAAAAATTGATTAGAACTTACACATAGTTCACCAAGCGGGCAAAACTCTCTGCCTCTAGGCTCGCACCACCTACCAAGGCTCCGTCAATTTCGGGCTGGGCCATAATCTCATCAACGTTATTCGGTTTAACGGAACCACCATATTGGATGGTGACATTTTTATTGGTGAGTTTTTCGCGGATCAGACCAATGACTCGGTTTGCTTCGGTGGTATCACAGGTGTCACCTGTGCCAATGGCCCAAATGGGTTCGTAGGCAACAACCAAGTTATTTTGATCAATATCGACTAAATCTTGCTCTAACTGGGCAAAAATCACCGCTTCCGTTTCGCCAGCATCCCGTTGGGCTTTGCTTTCACCAACACAGAGAATCGGGGTTAGACCGTGGCGTTGGGCCGCTTTAAGGCGTTGATTTACGGTTTCATCGGTTTCACCAAAATATTGCCGTCTTTCGCTATGGCCCACAATGACATAACGGACGCCCATTTCCGTCAGCATTGACCCGGAGATTTCCCCAGTAAAGGCACCTTCGTCAGCCCAGTGGATATTTTGTGCTCCTAGACGTACCCGCGTTCCGTGGAGACTCTTGGACATTAAGCCTAAATCGGTAAAGGGCGTACAGAGTACCACTTCTCGTTCTTCATGGTCATCGGCGATTTTGGGCAGTAATGCTTTGAGAAAGTCTAAAGACTCGGCTTGAGTCTTATACATTTTCCAATTACCCGCAATAATGATCTTTCGCACGGCTTTCCTACTAATGCTTTCCTTACAATGCACAGGGATCCAGTTTACCCCATTGCCGAAGCGGTGCTAATGGGGGGTCGGCTTCTCCGGGAAAGAGAGTAAACCGCGATCGCCATCTAAAATTACCGGAACTCCCACGGGTAAAGCGGCATTAATCCCATCATGGCCAAAGGGCAACTCGGCGACGATCGGAATGTTTAAATCCTGGAGGCGATCGCCAAGCACTTCCATAACGCTAAAACTGTCCGCTGAACCCAACTCATCACATTGGCTAAAACGACCGAGGGCAATGCCTTTGATTTTTTCAAAAGCCCCCAGCAGCCGCCATTGGGTTAACAGGCGATCAATGCGGTAGGGCGCTTCTGTCACATCTTCGAGGGCCAAAATTACATTCTTAAAATTCGGCTGTAACGGTGTTTTGAGAATGTGGGTCGCCACCGTCAAATTTGCGGGCAATAAAATTCCTTCAGCTTGGCCATTGCCCCAACCCTTGCCCTGGAGCGCTTCAAGGGGTTTTCCTGCCAAGAAATCAAATAATCTTTGCCTAGACCAATCGGGTTCTGCCGCAAAAGTAGTTAAAACGGGGCCGTGGATACTGGCAATGCCCACCGTGCCTAAACTCCACAATAGACTGGTAATGTCCGAAAAGCCGATCAGCCATTTGGGAGTCACTTGATTAATTTTCCAGTCCCAATTCTCTAGGAGGCGCATCCCCCCGTAGCCGCCCCGCGCACAGAGAATGCCTTTGCAATCTGGGTCAAACCAGGCTTCTGCCAAGGCGTCCCGTCGCCCCTGATCATTGCCCGCTAAATAGCCCCAGCGCGCGTCCCAACCCGCCGTCAGTTCTACCTGATATCCTTGCGATCGCCAAATATCTACCCCAGCCCAAAAGGCATCCTGCTCTAGCAAACGACCACTAGGGGCAATCACTTTCAATAAATTCCCCGGTTGTAACCAAGGGGGCAGCATCAATTTATTCATTTAAAATTAACGGGCCAATTGGTGAGATCCAGCTTATTCTTTCTCTTGACTGGCGAGTTTATTTTTGTTTTCCCAGCGCCAGAGAAAAATCATTAACCCCACAACCCCAGCCTGCACCACAAGATTCGGAATCGCTTGGTCTAAATCTCGCCCAGCGGCAATTTGCAACAGAAAAATCATCCCCCCAACGCCCCCAGACAACCCAAAGCATAGATAAATAAATTGGCGGAGCGAACGGTAAGGATTTTTGGCTTCCGCCCGTAGCCGGGCCATTTTTTCGGGGGTGAACTTTTGACTCATGGTTGTATCAATTGCGAGGGATTAACCAGCGTTAACCCCTACGGAACAAAGAAATTAACGGATTAAATTTTGGAAAAAAGCTAGATTGACGGTGTCGCGCACGATGAGAAAAACCCCAAGGCCAAGTAACAGGACTAAGCCCGTTTGCATAATGTTTTCCTGGAGGCGCATCGGCAGAGGTTTCCCGCGAATTCCTTCTACTAGGAGAAAGGCCAGTTGGCCGCCGTCTAAAGCGGGTAAGGGCAAAATGTTAATAATCGCCAGGTTAATGCTAATGAGTGAACCAAATTGGAACAGATTACTCAGATCATCTTTTGCTAAATCGGCTCCCACCGCCACGATCGCCACGGGGCCAGCCACCTGTTGGGCTGTTTCTTGGAAATTGAAGATGAGTTGACCAAAGCCTTGCACTGTGAGACTGGCAAGCCGCTGAAACTCCCGGGAGCCTGCCTGGAGGGCCGCAATGGGATTACCGGCACGGTTGCGCACAATTTCACCATTGGGAGCTAACATCACCCCAATTTTCCCTTGCCCATCACTCCCCGCATCGGGGGTTACATCTACAGTGAGCGTTGCTGCGCCCCGTTGGAGTTGCAAATTAAGGGTTTCGTTGGGAGCCTCCTGAATCAGCACCCGCAATTCCTCAAGAGCAGCTTGGCCACTGGGGAGGGTTTGGCCATTAACGGCCAGGACAATATCTTCGCTTTGAATACCTGCTGCTGCTGCTGGGGAGTCTACTTCGGTTAATACTTGGGGAATGCGTACACCCGGTTGATAGTTAATATCTTGGAAACCCACGGTGCCTGCCTGTACCACGAGGAGGAAGTAGGCAAAAATTAAATTGGCAATGACCCCGGCACTGATCACGATCGCCCGGTCAAAGACGGGACGATTGCGCAAGAGGTTCGGGTCTTCTGGGGGGATATCACTGTCTGGATCATCATCGGGGAAGCCCACATAGCCACCGAGGGGAAAGGCGCGCACCGCATACTCGGTTTCTTTGCCTTGGTATTTGAGCAGGGTCGGCCCAAAGCCAATGGAAAAGCGGTTGACATGGATATTTTGAAGTCGGGCTGCTGAGAAGTGACCCAACTCATGGATCACGATGAGGAGTGCCAAAACTGCGATCGCCGCCAGTACGGACATAACGTTCTCTTGATGTTGTAGTGATTTTTTATGTTCTAGCTATTGTAGGCGATCGCCATCGGAGTTATGGGAGAAAGACCTGGGTGAGCGGCAGCCTCAAAATTGAGATGTTAGAATCAGCGGCGACAAAACCTTTAAGAAACATTAAGTTTTTTGCCTGCTATTCCCCTCCTTGGTGCTCTCCTATGGCTCAGCAATTTCATCTCCCCATCGGTGCCTGTTTATCCCTAACCCTGGCCTTTGTTTCGACGGGATGCGCCCTCGAACAAAATAGCAATGCCCAACCAGCGGGCCGCCTAGAACAGTCAGACCAACCGCCCCTAGTCGAGGTGGCGATCGCCACTGGGACAGAAACAGCCCCCACCGCCAGCTATACCGGCACCACCATGGCCCTGAAACAAGTGGTAGTCCGCTCCCGGGTCGAGGGACAATTGCTTACCCTTAATGCAGATGTGGGAGATTTTATCCGCCAAGGTCAACTGCTCGCTGCCGTGGAACAGGACTTACCTCGCACCGATGTCAGTGAAGCCCAAGCCGAACTGGCCGCCCGGCAATTTGAAGTAAAAGAAGCAGAATCCGTTCTTGCCGAAGCCAAAGCCCAGGTAGAACGGAACCGGGCCGAACTCAAACAAGCCGAAGCCGATGCCCGCCGTCTCCAACAGTTAGCCGAAGCGGGGGCGATCGCCGCCCAACAAGCCGAGGTTGCCCAAACCCAGCAAGCCACTGCCGCCCAGGTACTAAAAGCCAGCCAAGAACAAGTCATTACCCGTCAACAGGCGATCGCCGCCACCAAGCAACGGGTGACGGCCCAACAAGCGATCCTCGCCCAGGCCCAAGAACGCCTTACCTATACCCAAATCACAGCGCCCCAAAGTGGCATTCTCCTTAGTAAGCAGGCCGAAGCTGGCGATACGATTCAAGGGGGGCAAACCCTCGTCGAAATTGGCGATCTGAGCGCTATTAAAGTTGAAATCCAAATCTCTGACCGGGATCTGAGTCAATTTGCCCAAGGTCAACGGGTTAATGTGGCCCTCGATGCCTTCCCTGGGGAAACCTTTCCCGGCGAAGTCACCCGCATTTCTCCTGTGGCCGATGCCGCTGCCCGTTTAATTCCCATTGAAGTGACCATCCCCAATCCCGCAGGAAAAATTGCCACAGGGTTATTGGCGCGGGTCAGCCTCACAGATCCCAACCTCACCACGGCTGTCATGATTCCCGCATCCGCCCTCACCACGGGGAATAATGGCAACCAAACAACGGTATTTGTGCCCGTTACCCAGGGTGACACAACAACTGTGCAAGCGCGTCCGGTGCAGGTCGGCCCCGAAGATAATGGCATGGTCGCTATCTTGAGTGGCCTCAGTGCCGGGGAACGGTATGTTGTCCAAGGCGATCGCCCCCTGGAAACTGGACAAACAGTCCGCTTAAGTTTGCTGTCCGAATAACCATGAAATATCAATCATTTTTGATTTAATGTCCCTCACCCAAGACCTAACCTTAATTTTGCAGGGCTTCAAAGCCTTAGGAGATCCCATTCGTTTGGAGATTCTGGAACGGTTGCGCGCCCAAGAATTGTGTGTGTGTGAATTGTGTGATGTCTTGGATTTAAAGCAGTCCAAACTTTCTTTTCACCTGAAAATCCTTAAAGAGAGTGAGTTGGTTCTAACCCGACAAGAAGGCCGCTGGATTTACTATCGGCTGAATTTGGCCCAATTTATCGCCCTAGAATCTTATTTGGCAGCATATCGGCGCTTTGGGGAAATTTTGCCTGCCCGCCCCTGTACGGACTAAAACCTCAACCCAGAATATAAATCAATTTTTTTTGATATATTGAGTCCTGTAAGCCTCAGCAGGATTTTTTTAGTCATGGTTAAAACCAAGGCGGTGCAGGCAGGGGGACAGCTCAATATATTTGAGAAATATCTGACCCTCTGGGTGGCCCTTTGTATCGTTGCGGGGATTTTGCTCGGTCGTCTTTTTCCGGCGATTGCCCAAAGCCTCGATGCCCTCAGTCTCTACAATGTGTCGTTGCCGATTGCGGTGTGTCTGTTTTTTATGATGTACCCAATCATGGTGAAAATTGATTTTTCCCAAGCCGTCAAAGCAGCCCAAACGCCAAAACCAGTGACCCTCACGTTGGTGATCAATTGGTTGATTAAACCCTTTACGATGGTCTTTTTTGCCCAGTTTTTTCTGGGGTATTTATTTCGGCCTTTGCTCAGCGCCACGGAGATCATTCGGGGGACAGAAATTGCCCTGGCGGATTCCTATATCGCGGGTTGTATTCTGTTGGGAATTGCCCCCTGTACGGCGATGGTGCTGATGTGGGGCTATCTGTCCTACAGCAACCAGGGTCACACCTTGGTGATGGTGGCAGTAAATTCTTTGATGATGCTCTTTGTCTATGCGCCCTTGGGGAAATGGCTCCTGGCGACGAATAATCTGACGGTGCCCTGGCAAACCATTGTGTACTCGGTTTTGATTTATGTGGGCTTACCGTTAGCGGCGGGCATCTTGAGTCGGCAATGGCTGCTGCGTCGCTATGGTCGGGCCTGGTTTGAAACCCAGTTTTTGCAGTTTCTCACCCCGGTGGCAGTGCTGGCATTACTGACAACTTTGGTGCTGCTCTTTGCTCTCAAGGGGGAATTGATCATCAATCAACCCCTCCACATTCTGCTAATCGCCATCCCGCTCTTGATCCAAACTAATGTCATTTTTGCGATCGCCTATGTTGCGGCCCAGAAGTTGGGATTTACCTATGAAGATGCAGCCCCGGCGGCCTTGATTGGGGCGAGTAATCATTTTGAAGTGGCGATCGCCACGGCGGTGGTGCTGTTTGGGTTAAATTCTGGGGCTGCCCTCGCCACGGTGGTAGGAGTTTTGATCGAAGTGCCGGTGATGTTGATGTTGGTGAAGGTGTGTCAGAGAACTGCTTTTTGGTTTCCCCGGGAGCCGGAAAAAGCAACGCTCCCCGATCCCCGTTGTCTTAATTCGTGCAATTTTTAGGGAAGCAAAACCTGCCATGAAAAAAATTATGTTCGTCTGTCGGCGCAATTCCTGTCGCTCCCAAATGGCGGAGGGTTGGGCGAAACATCTCGGTGCAGACAAGGTGATCGTCCACAGTTCCGGTCTCGAAGCTTCGCGGGTCCATCCAGGGGCGATCGCCACCATGGCTGAAGTGGGTCTTGATCTGACGCCGCAAACCTCTAATGCTTTAGCCGAATTTAACCCAGAAGATTACGATGCGGTGATTTCCCTCTGTGGTTGCGGGGTCAATCTACCCGCCGCCTGGGTGACACGGCCCATATTCGAAGATTGGCAAATTCAAGATCCCGATGGACAGCCTCCCGAAATTTTTCGGAATGTCAGAGATGAAATACAAGGACAAGTCAACCAGTTGCTAAAAAAGTTAACATCTTAGGGCGATTTGCAGGAGGTAGCGGTTTTTTGGCTAAATTGACAAATTTTGAACCAAAGATTGCTCCCTAATGTCTAAAAAGTAGCTTCTTCTTGTCCAATTTCCCGGTGCATCCGCCATGAGCGCAAAATCAAATCTAAGCTTGACGACCCTCGCCATCCGGCGTCATATCGGCACCCTGATGTTGGCGATCGCCGTTGTGGTGATGGGATTTTATGCCATCTTCAGGATGCCCGTGGATTTACTCCCTTCCATTACCTATCCGCGCATTGGTGTACGGGCTGATGCCCCCGGGGTCGTCCCCGCAGTGGCCGTTAACGAAATTACCAGACCCCTCGAAGAAGCCCTCGCCGCCACGGAAGGGGTGACTCAAATTTTTTCCCAGACCAGGGAAGGCCGGATCAGTATCGATCTCTTTTTTCAGCCTGGCGCCGATGTCGATCAAGCCCTGAACGACACAACAGCAACCCTCAACCGGGCGCGCAATTCCCTCCCCGACAACATCAGTCAGCCTAGGGTATTTAAATTTGATCCGTCCCAGTTGCCTGTCTACGAGATGGCCTTAACCTCCAGTACCCTAGCGCCGGTGGATCTACGAATTTTTGCCGATAATGACCTGGCGCGAGAATTAATCCGGGTGCCGGGGGTCGCCAATGTGGATATTTCCGGTGGGGTTGAAGAAGAAATCCAAGTCAACCTCGATTTAGAACGCCTCCAAGCCCTGGGTTTAGATGTCCCCACGGTACTCAACGCCCTGGGGGAACGGAACCAAGATGCTTCTGGTGGTTTACTGCGGGGTGGTGATCAAGAATCCCTCACCCGCCTGTTGGGACAATTCAATGACGTAACGGAAATTCGTAACTTACCGATCCGCCTGGGCACCCCAGAAAATCCCCAGACGATCACCCTCCAGAACGTGGCCCAGATTACGGATGGCACGGTGGAGGAGCGGTTAGTCGTTACCCTCAATGGCCAACCAGCGGTGAAGGTGAGTGTCCAGAAACAACCCGATGCCAACACGGTGCAAGTGGTGGATGGGGTGAAAGCAAAGTTAGCAGAACTGCAACAATCCGGCCTGATCCCTGCGGATATGGATCGTACGGCAACCTTAGACGAGTCGGTGTTTATCCGCAGTTCAATTCAGAATGTGGCGGTGTCAGGACTGACCGGGGCAACCCTCGCGGCGATCGCCGTTTTATTGTTTCTAGGCTCAGTGCGCCAAACCCTCATTATTGTTTTGTCAATTCCCCTGGCGACGTTGACGGCACTGATCTTGATGTTTACCTTCAATCTCTCCCTCAACGTGTTTAGTTTGGGGGGCCTAGCCCTGGGGGTCGGGGTCGTGGTGGATAACGCCATTGTGATGCTCGAAAATATCACCGCTGGGGCCGAAAAAGTGAAGTCCGAGCAGGGTTCACGGCGGAAATTGCAACGCACCGTCGAAGCCAGTAGTCAGGAGTTGGAATCGGCCTTATTTGCCTCGACGACGACAAACCTGGTTTCCGTGTTGCCCTTTCTGTTGGTGGGGGGCTTTTTAGCGCTGATTTTTAGCGAACTGATTTTGACTATCAGTTTCTCGGTGGCCGCTTCTCTGATTATTGCTCTGACGGTGGTACCCGCCCTTTCTTCACGACTACTCGCGGTACGTTGGTCCAGTAACCTCCAGCGGGCGCTGCCGATTCAGTGGTTTGGTGCTTTTATCAATCGCTTAACGACCCTCTATAGTCGCGTTTTGGGCCTGATTCTGCGGCGGAAATTATTGGTGATTGCCGGGGCGATCGCCGTTTTTGGGGGCAGCAGTTTATGGATGGTGGGCCAATTGCCCCAGGAAATTTTACCCCGGATCAATACAGGCCAAGCGGAATTACGGGCGACCTTCCCCCCAGGCACCACGGTCGAAGAAAACCGCACAGTGATGCAAGCTGTAGAAGATTTGCTGCTTGCGCAACCAGAAACAGAGTATGTTTTTACCACTTCCGGGGGGGCTTTATTCGGCACTTCAACGGTCAGTAACGCGCTGCGGGGGTCGAGTAGTGTCACCCTCAAACCTGGCAGCAATGTCCAAGCCTACACCGACCGGATCAATCAGCTCGTGGCCGAACAAATTCCGGCGATTGGCACCTCAATTCGGATGCGACCGGGCAGTGTGCGGGGCTTGATTTTGAGTAATTCTCCGTCCCGGGCCGATGTGGATGTGATGCTCCAAGGTGCAAATACAGACATCCTTGAGCAGGCGGGCGCACAGGTTTTAGCGGCCCTGGAGTCCCAGGCAACCCTCGCTAGCTATGAACCCGATGCGGCTCCCCCCCAACCGGAAGTGCAAATCCGCCCCGATTGGCAACGGGCCGCCGCCCTAGGACTTTCTGCTGAAGCGATTGGCAGCACGATTCAAACGGCCCTCGATGGCTCTGTGCCCACCCAACTGCAACGGGGCGATCGCCTGGTGGATATCCGTGTCCAACTCGAACCCCAGACCATTCAACGGGCCGCCCAATTACGAAGTATTCCTTTATTTACCAGCACCCGACAACCGGTACAACTGGGGGATCTCGCCACCATTACCTCCGGTGATGCCCCAGGGGAAATCCAACGCATTAACCAGCGACAGGTGTTGATCCTCGAAGGAAATCTTGTTGAAGGGGCCAGCCTGAGTGACGCCCTCAGCGAAGTAAATCAAATCATTGCCGGTCTTGAGTTGCCCGCAGGGGTGAGCCTCTTGCCCAGTTCGGCAGCAGAAACTAATCGTCAAATTCAACTGGCCCTCCAACTCCTTGGGGGGATGGCGGCTTTCCTCGTGTTTGTGGTGATGGCGGTGCAATACAACTCCCTCATCGATCCGTTGGTGATCATGCTGACGGTGCCATTGGCTTTGGCCGGCGGCATTTTAGGTCTATTCGTTACCCAGACAGCGATTGGGGCGACGGTGATTGTTGGGGCAGTGCTCTTGGTGGGGATTGTCGTTAACAACGCGATCATCATGGTAGAACTGGCGAACCAAATTCGAGAACGCGATCGCCTGAGTTACCGGGCAGCGATTTTGGAGGCGGCCCCCCAGCGTCTCCGGCCGATCCTCATGACAACGATTACGACGGTCTTGGGCTTATTTCCCCTGGCTCTGGGCATTGGCGAAGGATCAGAATTTCTGCAGCCCTTGGGGGTTGTGGTCTTCTCCGGCCTTTCTTTGGCAACGGTGTTGACCCTCTTTATTATTCCCTGTTTTTATACCCTGCTCCATGAACTGGGAACCCCCCGCACCAAGCGTCCCCGCCCGGTGGTTGTAGAAGAAGAGCTGCCGACCAAAGTCCTACGTTAGGGCCGAAAAAGTGCTTAGAAAAATCCCTCTACAATGGGGAAATGATCTTCGTTATGAGAAAAAATTGCCATGGGCGATCGCCTCCTGTTTCACCTTGCAATTCCGATTACTGACCCAGTTGTCGCCAAAAAATTCTATGCCGATGCCCTCGGTTGCACGGTGGGACGAGAAAATAGCGGGGCGGTGATTTTTAACTTCTTTGGTCATCAACTGGTAGCCCACGTCACCAAGGAACCCCTCAGCCCCCAAAAGAGCGTTTATCCGCGCCATTTTGGTCTAAATTTTCTCGATGAACAGGATTGGCAACAGGTCTTAAATCGGGCAGAAAACTATCAACTCCCCTTCCGCGATCGCCCCCGCCTCCGGTTTCCGGGAAAATTAACGGAACATCGTACTTTTTTCCTCGAAGATCCGTTTTTTAATCTATTGGAATTCAAATGGTATCGCCATCCAGAGGCAATTTTTGGTGGTCGAGAAATCACCGAAATTGGCGATCGCCCCGAAACTCACTAGGTTTTGCTTTGAGATTATGCGGCTTTAGTAAGTTGCATCACTGTTATTGATGCCGTTGGTCGTCAAAAAAATAAAGGGGTAAAAATCGCCCAATTTAAGTGCTTTATTTGGTGACGACATAAAAGCTTGCAGGATGCGCAGCTAACGCTTAGTCACGGCCAATGACATTCAATTACAGAAAAATTGCAGGCATTCCGATGGTTTGTTCCAGTTCTTCTGGTTAGATCAATTGGTTTTTGCCGGAGGATTTAGTGACAAGTAGTAGTTTAAAGTTTTTTGACTTAAACTAAGTCATTAGCTCCTAGGCCGCGCAATTTTTCCCGTTGCCAAGCTCGCTAGTGGGCAATTTTTAAACTATTTTCAGCTGGACCCTTAGAAGCTAATGTTCGCTTTTCGAGATTTTCTTACTTTCAGTACCAGTGGCCTCGTGGTCCTCTCTGGTGGTGGGGTGGCGATCGCCCAAACAACCCCGCCGCAAATCGCTACGCCAGAGCCTCCCGTCGGTCAGGCCCCCCAGGCGCCATTGCCACCATTGGCCACTCCTGGCGTTGATCCCCTCGATACAGCAGCCTTTTTACCCAGCCTCGGTGGTCTCAGCCAGCCCACAACCCTGGCGGCTCTGCCCCTACCTGCCGCAGATCTCGATTTAACGCCGACTGCTCACCTCGGCACCATCCAGGCCCCTGCGCCCCTCCTCGCCCAGGGAGATGCCACAGAAACCCCCTCAACAACGGGAGTCGATGTAACGCTGCCCACCGCAGAGACAAACCGGACAATTCCCCTTGTGCAATCCTTACCGCCGGATCGGGTGATTAATGAAGATCTAAATCAGCTTTTAGAACCCATTGAGAATCCGGCAGTGACAGTCCCCCAGGAGGCCGCGGCGGTGACGGCTGACAATGTTGTTGACCTCACCCTAGAAGAAACAATTCGTCTGGCCCTAGAACGCAATGAAACGCTCCAGGAAGCCCGTCTGAACTACGACCGATCAGAGGAATTTGTGCAAGAGGCGATCGCCGCCGAATACCCAAACCTCAGCAACCAATTCGACATTACCCGCACCGACAGCGCCAATGGAGAACTTCAGGCCCGACGGCTGGGGGGAGACAACAACGCGACCACAGCGATCAATGGCCGCCTTGAAGTCAGCTATGACATCTATACCGGGGGGCGTCGCTCTGCCCAAATTGAAGCGGCCCAGACCCAATTGCAAATTGCCGAACTAGACATTGAGCGCCTCACCGAAGAAACTCGTCTAGCCGCTGCAGTGAACTATTACAACCTCCAGAGTGCCGACGCCCAGGTGGTTATTGAACAAAGTTCGGTGTTTGATGCCACCCAGAGTTTACGGGATGCCACCCTACTAGAACAGGCAGGCTTGGGCACAAAATTTGATGTGTTGCGGGCCGAGGTCGAACTCGCCAGCGCCCAACAGCGGCTCACCAGGGCTGAAGCCACCCAAAGAACCGCCCGGCGTCAACTGGCTCAACTCCTGAGTTTGGCACCGACCATCGATCCCCGCACCGCCGATGAGATTAATCTCGCTGGAAGATGGGAAATTTCTTTAGAAGAAACCATTGTCCTGGCACTGCAAAACCGCCAAGAATTGCGCCAGCAGCTCCTCCAGCGGGAAGTTGATGGTTACCAGGAACGGATTGCATTGGCTGCCGTTCGACCTTTAGTCAGCGTTTTTGCAAACTACGATGTCTTGGAAGTGTTTGATGATAGCCTTGGCCCCGCCGATGGGTTAACGGTTGGGGCCCGGATGCGTTGGAATTTCTTTGATGGGGGGGCAGCGGCCGCCCGGGCAAATCAAGAGCAAGTTGATCAGGCGATCGCCGAAAATCGTTTTGCTAACCAAAGAAACCAAATTCGCCTGGCGGTGGAAACGGCCTACTATGACTTTGAAGCCAGCGAACAAAACATCACGACGGCAGCCGCCGCAGTCACCTTAGCAGAAGAAAGTTTACGCCTGGCTCGTCTGCGCTTTAATGCGGGGGTCGGCACCCAAACCGATGTAATCTCTGCCCAAACGGGTCTGAATACGGCCCGGGGGAACTATCTCCAGGCAGTTACCGATTACAATCGTGCCTTTGCCCAACTGAAGCGGGAAGTCGGTTTAGGGGATGCGGTGATCGCCCCGGCGGCTCCCTAGGGATTATTGAGCGATCGCCTTGGTTTGCAGCCAGGTTTCAACTGCCGTGGCGATCGCCCCGGCGAGTTCTTCCTGGGCCTGGGGATCGGTAATCCACTCAAACTCCGTGGGATTAATCATAAAACCCAACTCCATCAAGACCGCCGGAGCTTCCTGGGGCCGGGTCAAGGCCAAGTTATTCCAAAAGACACCATAACTGGGACGGCCTAACTGCGTCGTTAAATCATCGTGGAGAAACTGCGCCAGGTCATGGGCCTGGGGATGGTACCAAAACATCCCGATACCCGCCGTATTTTCCGCGTCCCCCGCATCGGGCAGGGCATTGTAATGGACAGACAGGGCCAAAGTGGGCTGGAGTTCACGAATCGCGGCCTGGCGATCGCCTAAGGATAAATCTTGATCCGTGGTACGGCTGAGGATCACTTCCGCGCCTTTGGCTTCCAGTTGTTTTTGAATTTTTTGGGAAATGAGCAAATTAATTGCTTTTTCGGGGTAGCCCGTTGGCCCTAAGGCACCGGATTCAGCCCCCCCATGGCCAGGATCGAGCCAAATGGTCGCGCCCCGGAGCGAATTCCCCTGGAGTTGTGGCGGGTGACGGAGGGACAAAATTAAATTGCTGCCTTCATAACGCAGTGAATGGCCCCATTGTTGGTCTGTTTTGAGGCGAAAATCATAGCGGATCGTTTCTGGATCAATCTGCGCCCAGTCGAGGCGGCGGATAATTGGACTTTCGTCTAGATAAATTGTGTCGGTTTGGGCGATCGCCTGGTGGAGGGTCAGGCTAAAGGTGTCGTCATTTTGACTGACGGTAACTGGTACGGGTCTTTGGAGGGGAAAAATAACGTTTGTTTCCGTGGCGGTGGTTTGCGATCGCAGGCTGCGAATCAATGTCGTCGGCGGCACTGCACCCTGGATCGGTGTGGTCTCCGAAGCGCGAATCCAAGCGCCATAGTCTAGGCGCAACCAATCCCCTTCTTTGCCAGTAACCAGGGCCTGGGTTCCCTGGGGCAAGGGTGTCAGGCGGGAAAAATTGGTACTGGGGCCTGTGCGGGCCACCCCTGCGAGACTGGTGACGGCGATCGCCTCAGTATTTTGGGTGTCTAAAATTTCGATGCGACCGGGGCTGGTGGCGGTGCTGGTTTGCCCCTGGACATTCATCTGGTAACGGGCTTGGCCGAGGTTCCCGCCTTGGGTAAAGCGCTGACAGCCCCCGTAGGTTCCCGTAAAAACTTCGGCAGGAGCTTCATTCTCTAGGGTTAAGACGGCGGCATTGCTGGGGAGCGTCACCGTGGTCTGGGGTTGTAGGGAAAAAGATTTTCCGCCGAGGGCAACCCTAACTTGGGCTTGGGCTGGCCCCTGGACTTGGAAACAAATTGTCTCGTCGGTTTGCCGGGCAATATCCACCGCCGGGAAAGGGGCTTCGAGTTGGTTGGGTGGCATTGTATTGTTAGCCAAACGCTCAACGGTGAGGGTTTTTGTTTCCGTCTGTCCCGAAGGCTGACGATAGGTCAGGGTGATTTGGTTTTGACCTACCGCCAAGGGCAAACTGGGAGCAAAATGGCCAAAGTCACTCCGGGTAATCGGTTGACCATTGATCGCCACGGTGCCCGCCGCTGGGGCTGAGCCAATCAAGAAAATCTGGGCGGCGCTGGTCTGGTGATTGTTTGGGGGGTAGACCAGTTGGAGGCGATCGCTTTGGCGGGGAAACTGGGCGATCGCCGGAAAGGTCAGGGCCACGGCAATACCAGAACTGAGGGCGATCGCTTTAAACATAAATCTTGTCCTTAACTTTTTAAGCTTGCAAAGGCCATCTCCATTGAGACAGCTTTCTTTGAGGCGTTGAAACCTAGAGGGTGCTATCCCCCTGAACCACCTGTTTAATGGTCGTAAAACTTTCGAGGCCAATTAAACCCCGGCGATTTCCCTTTTGGTTCGAGACCCCAAGAAATACCGAATCGCTCCCCAGGGGATGACGCGAAAAACAAGGGGAGGCATTGATATAGATCAAAGCACTATCGAGGCCCATGGAAAATTGCCGACTTTCATGGTAGGACTCCGTGACAATACAATCGGCATGGCCACCGGAGTTGCAATTAATCTCGGTGATGGCTGCGGCCAGATCCGGCACCCGTTTAAACGCCACAATTTTTTCCAAATAGGCCTGCTGCCATTCTTCTTCGGTACCGATGGGGGCGAGGTGTTCAGGAAATTCTTCGACGAGGGACGCATCCCCCCGTAGCTCAAAGTCTTGTTCTTGGAGGGATTTAAACAGACTAATTAAATGGGATGTTTTCTGCTCAGGACACACCAGGACTTTTTCGATGGCATTGACGGCATCGGGTTCGTAATTATGGCTGTCTTGAATCACCCAACTGGCCAATTCCAGATCACCGCTGGGGGCGAGGTAGAGGTAGCAATTGCCCACGGTGGTTCTCAGGACAGGGGTGGTGGCGTGTTGCACCACCTGTTGAATCATGTTGGGACGGCCATAGGGAATGATCAGGTTCAAGTAGCGATCCTGGGCCACCAGTTGTTGTACGGTACAACCTTCCTCAGAAGAGAGAGATTCTAAACAGCCTCCGGGTAAGCCCTGGTCAGCAAGGGCCGTTTGCATAATCTCAGCGATCAGGTGATTGGTATGGCTGGCATCACCGCAACCGCGAATCACGAGGCTATTGGCTGTCTTTAAACAAAGTCCAGCGGCGATCGCCCCTAATTCGGGCAAGGCTTCATGGATCAGACAAATCACCCCCAGGGGCATCCGTTGGGAGTAGGTCTGATAACCACTAATTTGATAGGTGGCATTTTTCACCCGTTGCAGCGGATCGGGCAGTTTTGGCAGTTGACGCAGCAAACGCACTGTTTTTTGCAGCCGTTCGGGGGTCAACTTTAACCAATCCAGAATCAGCTTCGGCACGGCCATTTCGCGGCTGGCCTCTAGATCCTTGGTATTGGCTTCGAGGATGACGGAAATATTGGCCTCTAGGGCGGTGGCGATCGCCTCAATACCCAGATGACGTTCACTACCTTTGAGTAACTCTAGTTCTAGGGAAGCCTGATGGGCCCGCTGCAAGGCTGCCGTAATCGGATCACTGCTCTCTAACGGGGGAGTAGATGCCATTTGATTACCCATGAAGTCCCAATGTACTCGCGAAAGTTTGCGTAAAGCCTCACCAGATCATACTGATTGCCCTAGGGGATCGCAAGAACCTGCCAGCTAGCAAGGTTGCTTTCTCCCAACTTTTTTGCCAAAAAGGCCAGTTGCCCTTATTAAAATATGTTTTCTGTATCAAATTTTACAGAAAATAAAATATAATGAGGTAAAGGACAAAGCATAAAACACAAATCCCCCGTGTTTCGCGGTCGGTCAGGAGCAAAACCATGAGAACCCAACAACAAGCCCGTGCATTAATGATGCGCCATCACCACGCCATTAAAAATCGTCAAATGTCTCTCCTGAACCGTTCTGCCACAGAAATCGGCATGGCACCAGAAGGAGACTATCAAGGCACGATCCAAGGTAAACTCCCTCGTCAAGTGCGTGCGGACTATGGCCCTAGTCATGCCACCATGAGCTAACGAAATTTACTGGGAAAATTCTGTTTTCTAAAAAATGATCGATGGTCACCGCCGTTTCAGGATGGTGGCTTTTTTCGGCAGTATTACAAACGCTGGCTCCATTGGTCTTGGGATAAAAAGGGGCGATCGCCACTGATGGTTGCCACGGGTTCGGTGAGGGTAAAATCTCCGGCTTGAATCCATTGTTTGAGGGTTTCTGCCACTTGATCCGCGAGATATAGACTCGTGACCGGAGCAACTTTTACGGTTTTTCCCTCAATGGTTAATTTCCCAGTTTTAAGCTGGCCATAGCTCACCAAACCAAAGGTGGGCCGTACCCGGCGCGGAATCGAAAAATCCATCACCGGGGCGACAATTTCTTTATCTTGGACGGCACAGTGGGCGATGACTTCCTCATGGAGAACCGGTAGAGGCACCCCCACGCCCAACATTAAAGAAGGGCCGTACTTGGTGAAATAACAACCCCGTACCCACTTGGGATCCATTTGTTTTGCGTCGCCAATCAAAGCCAAGGTGGAGGCTGGCCCCAGGGGGGTGCGATTGCCCAGACGTTTCTGGAGGGGAAAATGCTGGGTGCCTTCCCAGGCCACGTAACCAATACCGCCCCCCAAGAAAATTTTGCTGCCGACCCCGATCAACTCTAAATCTGGGTCATTTAACAAAGGAGAAATTGCTCCAGCACAGGCATAGACGGCATTTCCCAAATGGGGCTGGAGGGGGCCGAGGTAAGTATAGAGGGGGCGATCGCCACCGTTAACGCCCACAATAAAATTTTGATAAAGATTGCGGGGATTGAATAGATAAAACTGATTAATTTGATCTTTCGTGAGGGTATTGTCCCAGGTAGCGCGCGGATAACAATCGGTCACATGGCCCAGGGCATGGAGATGGACGGTTTTACCTGCGATCAGATCTTCAATGACGTGGCCACCGCCTTTCTGGGAGAGGGGGCGATCGCCAATTTCCGCCGCTTCATTTTCCAGGGGATCTTCCATCATGGTTGCCCCTAGGTAAATATCCACCGCCCCCAAGCCAGGATAAGCGGGCACCCCATTAAGCCAACACTTGCGAATTTTAATGGGGGGATCCGTATGGCCAAGGTTGAGCATTGCTCCCGAAGATTCCATCGGCTCAAAGGTACCTGTGGTTACCACATCAACGGTTTCGGCAATTTTTTTGATGCCCCATTCCGCCACCCGTGCTTTTACTTCAGACACCGTCCAGACAACGGCCTGGTGGGAGAGAATCTTTTCGTTGATGCTGGCGATCGTTCTCATGGTTGAACAGAGGGAAGCGTACCCTTTCATCCTAGGAGAAAATTACCCTTGGTTACGCCGCCGCCGGCACCGCTCCGAACAATATTTCACGTCATCCCAGCATTTTTCCCATTTTTTGCGCCAGGTAAACGGCAGTCCGCAAACGGTACAAATTTTCGTCGGGAGATCGGCTTTTTTACGCTGTCGTGCCATGGTCAATCATTGCAACTGGATGTCGCCTTGTTTCAGGTTGCTTTTTTACTTCAGGGTGCGGCCTAATACATCCGGCCCAAAACGTAGTCAATGAGATCCGTGAGGGCATCTTTGGAGGGAGACGGATCTAGGCACTCTAAACTGTGGCGAGCCAATTGACCGTGATGGGCTGCAAGTTCTTTAGCGCGACTGATCCCATTGCTGTTGCGCACAATTTCGAGGGCTTTTTCGGGGTCACCATTTTCAGCAAATTCCCGCTCGATCAGTTGGGTTAGGTTGGGATGCTCTTCCATGGCAAACAGGGCTGGGGCGGTGATGTGGCCGCCGATTAAATCAGATCCGGCGGGTTTCCCCAAAACATCGGTAGAGCCAGTGAAGTCGAGGATGTCATCGACAATCTGGAAGGCCAAGCCTAAATTACGGCCATAGTCGTAGAGGCGATCGCCAATTTCTGGGTCAACCTCACTGAGAACAGCCGCCGCTTTGGCACTATTCCCAATCAATGACGCTGTTTTGTAATAGGATTTTTCGATGTAAATTTCGAGGTTCATTCCGGTGTCGAAGCGGTTCAGCCCCTGTTGAATTTCCCCTTCGGCAAAGTCTTTGATCACCTCAGAGAGCAATTTCACCACGGTGAGATTGTCTAAATTCGCGAGGTACCAAGAGGATTGGGCAAAGAGAAAGTCTCCGGCCAGAACAGCGATGCGATTATCAAAAAGGCTGTTAACAGTAGGTACACTCCGGCGCAGGGCCGCTTCATCGACCACATCATCGTGGACAAGGCTCGCCGTGTGAATCATTTCAGTGATTTCTGCCAGGCGACGGTGCCGCTGGGTCAAGGGGCGATCGCCTAGGGTTGCCCGGGAGGCCAAAAGCACAATGGCGGGTCGAACCCGTTTCCCCCCCGCAGAAAACAGATGCTCTGCCGCGGCCCCCAAAATCGGATGTCGGGCGCTAATTAGCCGCGTCAGATTTTCACTGAGCTCCTTGAGGTCGGCTTCGACGGGAGAAAAAAGGGTAGTCGCTGAAATCATTATTAAGCCGAGGGAAACGAAATTTACGAAAATTTACATATTCTATATTGTATGGCAATGGATTCGTTTCAGCAGAAAACGGCTCTTTTTTGCGGGTCTACTCTGGCCCGATCGCTCGTAGGGACACCTGTTTCAGGCAGGCGATCGCCCTTTAGCCATTGGTGATCGAAAGGGGCGATGTATTCACCATGAGGTTTTTTAAGTCCACCTGTTCCACTAGGGGCTGATGTCCAAGCCATCCCTTTGCCGATTGGGCGAACTGGTCTGGGCAACCGCTCACCGCAAAGCGGGTTGGTAATGGTGACTGGGGATTTTTCCAACCCATCAATTCCAATTCCTGTTCCGTGGCACTGACCACATATTCCGCCGGATCGACACAAATCACATGGCTCGGCAAAATTGATTGAATTACCCCAGACAAGTGGCGATAGTGGGTACACCCATAAACTAAGGTATCAATGCCCTGTTCGAGGAGGGGTTGCAGACGTTTCTGAACAATACGTTTCGTGTGGGGATCGTTAATGCGATTGGCCTCAATGAGGGGGACAAATTCTGGGCAGGGCATTTGCCACACCGCCGCCTCTGGGTTCGCTTCCAGAATTGCGTTTTGGTAAGCGCCGCTATTCACTGTGGCCTGGGTGGCGATGACTCCGATGCGTTTCCCTTGACTGACTGCCCCCCTTGCTCCGGGAAGAATCAGCCCTAAAACGGGGGTTTTAAATTCTGAGCGGATCACATCCAAGGCGATCGCCGAGCTTGTATTACAAGCCATCACCACCATCTTCACCCCTTGGGCTTCCATCCAAGTCAGAATTTCGCGCACATATTGAATCAACTCTTCGGGTGAACGATCACCATAGGGTAATCGGGCCGTATCGGCAAAATAGATAATCGACTCTTGGGGGAGTTGTCGGTAAAGGGCTCGAAGGACGGTGATGCCCCCCAAGCCACTGTCAAAAATGCCAATGGGGTGTTGCTGTTGGTTGCCCATAGATTCTCGTTCACACCAAATAAATTAAACAAAGATTAGCGCAGTTTTAAGGTATTTGCGCTTATTTCTGTGGCGAATTACTGATTTTCTGGCAACCCCCTGGGCTAGCGCACATTGTTTTGGATATATTCCAGGATGCCAGCGGCGATCGCCTGGGCCATTTGGCTCCGAAATGCAGGATCATTCAAGCGGGGAGCATCTTCCCGACCCGTGACAAAACCTGTTTCCACGAGCACTGAAGGCATCGATGTATTACGCAATACATAAAAGCGCGCCGTTCTCACACCCCGGTCTCGCATTTGGATCCGTCGCATAATGTTGCGGTGGATGGATTCAGCTAAGGCTCGACCACTTTGGTGATAGTACACTTCCAAGCCGTTCACATCGGGGCGACTCATGCTGATGGCATTGGCGTGGATACTCACGAATAAATCGGCATTGGCATTGTTAGCCAGTTGAGTACGTCCTTCTAGGCTGACAAAATAATCCGTATCCCGGGTCATTCGGGCTGTGATGCCACTTTGTTGTAAAATTCGGGCTACTTCCTGGGAGATGGGAAGAATCACGTTTTTTTCCTGTAGGCCGCCAATCCCCACAGCACCGGGATCACGACCACCGTGGCCGGGGTCGATCATGACCATAATATTGCTCCGGGGCGGGCGAAAATTTGGCAGTACCGCTTGGGTTGTGGGGGGCGGTGCCGTTGGGGCCGGCGGCACAAACAGAGAACTTGTTGTTTGGGGACGATTGAGGTCTAGGGCAAGGAACTGAGCGTTGGGTTGACTGAGACTCCCAATTTGTACCCCCTCGGCAGGTTCAATCTGGACGAGCACCGTATTGGCCGTTTCCTGGCGGATGGCAATGCGGGAAATGGGACTATCTCCCCCCCACTGGGGGCCACGCACAGGTTGGGCAAGGCGGGCGTTGTTAATGCGAATTTGGTAAAGACCTTCGTTCCGATTCCAACCACCGTCGGCCTGGAGGCGATCGCTGCCACGGATGACTAACTGGGTACTGTTGCGGGCAAGTTCTAGGGCTTCAACGATGGTTTGTTGGGGTTGAGCTGTGGCGACTGATTGTTGGGTGGGGACGGCGATCGCCCCGGTTTCTCTTCCCCCTAGGCTACTGGTGCCCCCATCCGGAAGCAGTACTAAACCGCCATCACCGTAGGTGGTATACAGCGCGCGCCACCGAGGGCTACCGGGTTCTAAATTTAAGGTAATGCGGGCTTCGGTACGGCTGGGTTGCTCAAATTTGATTTGGCGGACTTTGTAGCGGTTAACATCTAGGGTCTGATTTTCTAAGCTCCGGGGCAATTGCAAATCCCGCAGGGTAAAGGTAAGGCGATCGCCATCTTGGTCGGTGGTGATGCGACTACCGGGCCGGGGATCCAGGTTCACGAGGAATCCCTGTTGGGTCACCCGCACCAAGTTATTAAAAAAAGCTTCGCCTGGAGCGGTGTTACTGGGATTTCCAGGATTGACAGAATTGTTAAAAATTTCTGGGGTACTGGGAGCTACTGGGGCCACGGGAATGAGTTCAGGTTCTGGTAAATTCACAACCCAATCCGTCGGCGATCGCCCTTCAAAACGAATTGCCTCAGGATCTAAGGTATAGCCAGGGGCTAATTCCACCACCAACCGTGTGACATCTGGCGCAAACTGACCTAGCCGTACGCTCGTAATTTTGCCGCCATAGCTGCGATTGACCGTAGAGCTTCCCAGGACAGTGCCCGGTAAATCAATCACCAAACGGCTGGGATCTGGGATCAGTTGCGCTTCGGGCTGCACCCGTTCATTGGTGCGAAACTGCAATTGACGTCGTTGGGTATTAAATTCCCAAAAGACCAATTGACCTGCCCAAGCCGGTAGTTGCCAAGTGGATAGCGTCAGTAGCGTCAGAAAAAACCAGAAAAATCTCACAGTTAAAAATCCTCGACTCACAAGGGAAAATGCCACGCCCTCAAGATATAGAACAACTCCGGTGGATAGAGATAAAACCTCTTCCTACCGTTTTCCCAAGGGACGTGGGTCGCTTAGGATATGTTTCAATGGTTGCCCAAGGCTGAATTATTGTAGCTTCTCCGGCGTCTCTCCAGTGGCGATCGCCGCCTGGGGTTCCTTAAAGACCAAACGTAAAAATGGCGGTGCAATAAATGTCGTCAAGATGACCATCATAATAATTGCCGCTTCCGTCGATTCCGAGAGGGCGCCACTGGCCGAACCAACCCCTGCAAACACAAGGCCCACTTCGCCCCGGGGAATCATGCCTACCCCAATCGCCAACTTATTTAACTGGTCTTGGCCGAAAACGGTAAAGCCCGTAATGACCTTACCGACAATTGCGACCACGATCAAAAAGGCCGCAATAATTAATCCCTCACGGTTTGCGGGGACAGCTGGGTTGAGGACACTGAGATCTGTTTTTGCACCGACGCAAACAAAAAAGATGGGGACAAACAAATCCGCCACCGGCAGCACCTGTTCTTCTAATTCACCCCGTTTATCCGTTTCCGCCAGAATCAGTCCAGCCGCAAAGGCCCCAAGAATCGCCTCCAGTTGGATTACCGTCGCAATGTAGGACAGCACAAAAGCAAAAACAACGGATACAGTTAACAGTTGGCCTCTGGTTTTCATCCCATCCACCAAACTGACAAATAAAGGACTCAGGAGACGACCGACAATAATCGCACCAATGAGAAACGCCCCAGCACTCACAATGAGCCAGATAGTGCTGACAACCTGCACTTCTCCTGTTTTCGCCAAGCTTGCAACCACAGCGAGGACAATAATGCCGAGGACATCATCGAGCACAGCCGCCCCAATAATAATTTGTCCTTCCTTGGTGGTCAGTTGACCCAATTCTGCTAGCACCTTCGCGGTAATCCCGATACTGGTTGCCGTGAGGGCTGCCCCCGCAAAAATCGCTGGCACTGTACTGAGATGGAATAAAAAGACTAAACCTGCTGTCCCTGCAGCAAAAGGTGCCACAACCCCCACCACGGCGACAATGGCGGCTTGGGGGCCAACTTTAATCAATTCTTGTAGATCCGATTCAAGACCAATTTCAAACAGAAGGATAATGACCCCTAGTTCTGCGAGGACAGAAATCACTTCGCTTTGGGTGGCAAACACTGCCGGGGCTGCTTCAGGACTTAAACCGGCTGTATTTTGCAGAAATTGCATCAGTAGTGATTGGGACGCTTCGATGCCCCCTTCTGGAAAGACCAGTAAACTCAGGGCAGATACGCCCACCAATACTCCGCCGACTAATTCGCCCAGCACTGGGGGGAGGTTGATGCGGGAACACAGCTCTCCGCCCACTTTACTCGCAAAGTAGATGACCACAAGGCTCAGTAGCACCGCAGCCAGAATCATGGAAGGTTCCGCTGCTTCACTGGCGGGGGGCGCATTGAGAAGGAACGATTGAAAATACGGCATGAATTTTTGATTACAAGGTAACGACAAGCGTAGGGACCAAAGTTGTCCGGGGAGGTTTGGCTTCGGTCAAAAAACGGGGCAGAATAACCAGAGGCTTCCTGGTCGCGTTTTACCAGATTAATGTAACAAACCCCTGGATCATTAAAGGGTTTATTCTTGACGGATTTATCAGCAACTTTTCGTTTTGGGACAATAATTAGAAGGTGTTTGCCCTGGAAATTGCCATGTCAGAACCGTTATTTTTAGTTGCGAATCTATTATGCCGAACGCCGACTGCTGTTCATTCGGTCAAGGCGATCGCCCCCCAAACCTGTGTCCAAAGGGCAAGCAATCCAACGGCTACCAACCTTTGGGCAACGGCGACACCACAATATTTAGCGAGCCCTCGCTTTCGTTCCGGGGCGCAACTCTATGCTTTTCGTCTCAATGCTTTATTACGGGGACAGATCCAAACCGCCCTTAAGGCAGGGGCAAGTACCCGGCTATGGACAAATGGCGCGCCCCAACCCACCTATCAGCAGTGGCAACAGCTCTTGAGCCAAGAAGTGTACTTGGCGGCCCAATATCAAGGGCGGCAGTCCCTCGGCATTTTGTTGGGGGATTCCCTGAGCCTCTGGTTTCCCAATGACCTTTTACCGGCTTCTAAAATTTGGCTGAACCAAGGGATTTCAGGTGAAAATACGAGTCAAATCCTGGCGCGCCTTGGAACGCTTCATGGCCTCCAAGCAGACACGATTTATCTCATGGCCGGAGTCAATGATCTCAAGCAGGGAGTTTCTGAGACGGCGGTACTGAATAATCTGCGGGCAATTATTCGTCAATTGCGCTGCCAACATCCTGAGTCAGTGATCGTCGTGCAGTCCCTTTTACCCACGAATCACGGTTATTTACGCAAAGACCGGGCCATTCGTATTAATCAACAACTCCAGGCGATCGCCTCCCAAGAAGGGGTCAATTACCTCAATCTTTATCCTTTATTCACCGACGCTAATGGTGGACTCCGGTCGGAACTAACCACAGATGGCCTCCACTTGAGCGATGCTGGCTATGCCCAATGGCAGGGGGCTTTACAACGCCTAGAAGATTGTTTGACCCAATGATTTTTAGGAGTTAAACCCGATAAGATTCCGAGCATCACCCCTAGATTTTTTTAGGCAATTTGGCGGGAAGCCAATTTTTCCAAGTGGAGTTGGGATTCATGGAGCAACTGATGCCGACCATCCTGGGGATGTTCTAGGGAAGGCACGAGATTCTTGGCCTGGAGTGCCATATGGAGCTGCAGTTGGGCCACGTATTCACCCATCTCTTCTGCCCAGGGATTGACTTGATTCTTTGTAGAGTAAATAGCAGTCATTGCTTTCACAGTTGTTCGAAAACATTTCAAGTTCGCTGGCTATGAGGTTACCATGCCCAGGAGAAACAACGGACGCCCTCCAGAGAACTGCAATATTTCTCAATGGGGAACCCGCAGAGTCTGTTATAAATCTTGATGTTTTGTCGGCTTTTGATCCTAGGAAGCCGCCGCAATCTCCGTTTCGAGTAGTTCCCGGAAGCGAATTTCATCTTTATGGGGATCGGCTTGGCTTACTTTTACTTCCAGGCGATCGCCTAAGGCAACGGCCCGTTCAAAGCGATGGGGAAGTTCTAGGCCCAGTTCTTCCAGGAGGATAATGCCTAACTTTTCATCTTCCCGGAGCCAGCGTAGGACTAACCCTTGCCACACTTGATCCGCATTACGACGTAAATATTCGAGGCTCCAATAGCGGTTGGTTTGGCGCTCTACATGGACAGCTTCCTGACTGGAAGTAACAACGCTGTAGAGAATTTCCTTGAGTTCATCCACCGAGAAAGGCAGTTCATCCCCCCGCAGATGGGCCTTAATTTGGAAATGGGCCAACAGGTCAGTGTAACGACGAATGGGGGATGTGACTTGAATATAGGAATCTAACCCCAAACTGGCATGGCGTACAGGATTGGTGCCCATTTCACTGCGGGGCATACAACGCCGTACCGCACAGGCGCGCACAGGCCCAGCGGGTAATAATAACAGTTCCTCTTGGGGGGGCAGTTCTGGTTGGGGTTGTCCCCGGAAAGGCAGCGGTAAACTATGGGTCCGTCCATAATGGCCTGCCACTTCGCCAGCGAGGATCATCATTTCAGCAACCAGTTCCCGGGACATGGAGGCATGGAGAACTTCGATAAAAATGTTTTCGTCCTGCACCTTAATGGAGGCTTCTGGCATCTTAATACTGATGGAGCCTTGGGCATCCCGCCACTTTCGGCGTTTGTGGGCAAAATCCGCAAGAAGAGCGATTTCTGATTCGGCCTGGATCCGCAGATGGAGCATTTCGTCCACATCGTCATAGGTGAGGCGATAGGTGGGCTTGACCCAACTGGGGGTGATTTCATAATCGGCGATCGCCCCATTTTCTGTGAGCAAAACCCCAAAACTGAGGGCGGCACAGACCTGACCTTGGCGTAAGCTCATCGGCCCCGTCGCCAGCTCTTCCGGGAACATGGAGATCATCCCCGTGGGTAAATAGAGGCTGGTACTACGACGTCGGGCTTCTAGATCGAGTTCATCTCCAGGGCTCAATAGTCGTGTGGGATCCGCGATGTGAATCCAAACTTTATGGCAACCGCTTTCTAGGGTTTCGATACTGAGGCCATCGTCAATTTCTGAGGTACTCTCATCGTCAATGGTGTAGGTCTTGAGATGGGTTAAATCGATACGGTTCCCCTCATCGGTATCACCGGGCGAGGCTGACAGGCGGGCATGGGACACATCGAGTACCTTCTGAGAAAATTTTCTGGGGTAACCGCTCCGGAGGAGAGCAAGATTTTCGTGGGAACTCCACCAGCCAAGGGAGACCAAGAGGCGGAAAGCCTGTTCTGTCGTGGGCGATCGCCCCAGCATTTCGAGGAGGTCGTGGGCGGCTCTGGCTGACTGCTCCGGGTAGAGGACAAATTTTTCTAGGCTTTCGAAACGTTGCCGATCACTGTCTTCCCAGGTTACTGTTTCTCCGGCGATCGCCTGGTTAACCCGCTGTAAAAATTCTGTTTTTTCACGTTCTTTCTGAGCTTCAACTTCTAGCTGATGCTGAATTTCGCGAACCTGCGCCTCTGCACGGGGTTCATAGTAATCCCCTTTGCGTTTGAAGAAAATCTTATCTTCCGCCAGCATCAGATGACAGGCATAACATTGCTGGGGCGTTTTGGCCGAAAACAAAAGTTGCGCGAGGGATTCTGGGGTTGCCGGTTCCGAGGCTTCGACAAGAAACTCCCAGGCGACGGCCAGATTGTCGGGATCAACTAATGCCTGACTCTCTGTGAAAAAGCTGGGGATCTCAGTTGGATCGTAGGGGGAACCCGCCACGGTATATTCAACCCTTTGGGGACGCAGCTTATGGGATTGCCCCCGTCCATCGATTACGATCCAATCTTTTTTTCCTTCAGGACGCTCAGCGACAGCAAGTACTCGTTCTCCCTGTAGCCGAAACTCAATCAGTTGTCCTTTTTCCACCAGCTTTGTTGCCTAACGCGACTATACAAGAGCAATCCTAAACTCAACACCTAGAATTGCTTGGCATCACTTTAGCCTTCTTTGTTGATGAAGGGCAACAGGGCCAGCATCCGTGCCCGCTTAATGGCGGTATTAACATCCCGTTGTTGACGCGCTGTTAAGCCGGTGATCCGACGGGGTAAAATTTTGCCGCGCTCGGTGATGAATTTGCGGAGGAGTTCGACATCTTTGTAATCGATCGGCTGGCTAGGAGGAATCGGAGAAAGACGTTTACGGTAGTAGGCCATGGTTAATAAATAACGTTAAAAAATAAAAAATTTGTCGATAAAATTTCAGTGGTAAAGGAATTACCTACTTAATTTCTTTGTGGACAGTGTGCGCGTTGCAGTGGGGGCAGAATTTTTTGATTTCGAGCCGCCCGGTGGTGTTCCGACGGTTTTTGCTAGTGGTATAGCGGGAAACGCCATTGGAGCGCTTGTTGGTATTGGTGCGACATTCGGTGCATTCCACGGTGATGGTAATGCGGACGCCTTTTTTGCTTGCCATAATTTTTTACTAGATTAGCGGTTGTGGATCGCTAAGGTTTACACACAAATTTCTATTTTTGCATATTTTGTCTTAGCTCGGCAAGGATTTGTTTGAGACGTAAATCTAGGGAAAAACCGCGCTGGGTTTGGATCATATAGGTTTCGGCGATGCGATCGTGGAAGGCTTGGTTGAATTCTTCGTCGGCGATCGCCACGCCACAGGAGGCCAACAGGGGAGAGATTAACAAAATCAAAGAAATGCCGTTCCCCATCAGAAAAAAACTTTGGATCCCATACATGGCAAGCATGGCGGCAAACCCTAAAATGCCTTCTCGTTTGCTGAGGTTGATAATTTCTGGCACTCGGTAACGGATGTCGATGACTTTGATATCAAAGGCCCAACTACCCAGGCTTTGACCCTGGTTACGGCTGACGAGAAAGACCCGCAGGCCAAACCAGACGACGAGAAAAACCAACCACTGTAGGGTTAAACCCCCTAAGCCACTGACAATCCAAGCGACGATAAAATCCACAAAAAAAGCCCAAAAGCGTCTGTCTAGGGGGACTTTTGGGAAACGGCGGACGGGACGGTAATCTTCTTCGTCATACATAGGCGGGGAAATCGGGCAAAGACGGATTGCTTTTATTGTAGAGGGTCAGGGAAACGGGGATGCGGCCTATCGAGGGAGTTGTTGCGATCGCCAACCCTGGGGATTTTTTTCGAGCGATCGCCAGGTTTTTCCTTCCGGTTGCCGTTGGAGATAAACCTCAAAGGGATTGCGGCGACGATTTTCTGTGCGCTGGGAAGGAAAATTCAGTACCACATCATAGGTGCCCTGGAGGTGATAAACCGGCAGTGCCTGGAGAAAAAAAGAATCGAGCTTTTTGACCTGGATATTTTTCAGTTCCAAGTTGGGCGGCGGCGCATTAATGGTCTGGCTCAGTTGTTGGTAATGGCTTTTGAGTTTGGTGGCGATCGCCCGTTGGATCACCTCACCGTCCGGGGCAAATTCCCGGGGAGCCTCCGTCCCAGTACAACCCCAAAGATTGAGTAAAATGACACCGAAAATGACAAGCTGCCCCAGACGTTTCCACAAGGGCCTTACTTTTTGGAAGATTGGTAACCCTGGCGCATGGTTCGTCGCCGCACCAAGGAAAACTTTATCTGTACACTGGGGAAATGTCACAATAGCAATTGTTGCAGAATAATTTTCATCTTATCTGTTAAGTCCTATGCTGCTTAAATCCACGACCCGCCACGTCCGCATCTACACTGCCGAAATTCAGAAAAATGAATTAATCCCCAGTGAAACCGTGCTCACCTTGGATGTCGATCCAGATAACGAATTCGTTTGGCCCGAAGAAAGTCTCCAGAAAGTCTATCGCCAGTTCGATGCCCTCGTGGAAAGTAACAGCGGCGAGGATTTGACCGAATACAACCTGCGGCGGATCGGCTCCGACCTAGAAGCCTTTATCCGTGACCTCCTCCAAAAAGGTGAACTCCGCTATAACCTCGACTCACGGGTAATGAACTTCAGCATGGGCTTACCCCAAATGGATCACCCCGATAGCCAAGGCGCTTACCTCCAGTAAGGTTTAGTCTAGACTTAAAATTCACACAAGAAAAACCCGCAGTCTTTGATGAAATTCCCCTCGGAAAAACAAAAGAAACTGCGGGCGATCGCCCCAAAAAATTCAGCAGAAAATCTTGTGAAATTGTAAGCTCTATCCCTAATGAGAATGGGAATGAATAGAGCTGAGTTGACCCCGAATAGCACCGTTCGGGAACTGGGGATTATGAACATTGATATAAAAATCGCTGGGATTCTCTAAAATACGTTGCACAATTCCGGTTTCACCCGTGGGAAATTTCCCTTCTTCCCCTTCTGTCAGGCAGTCCGCAGCATTGCCATCCTCTGGGCCAGCTAAAACTGCGACCACTGGGCCATTTTCATTCATTGCGCCTTCGTGAATATGGGCCGCCATCCCAGAGCCGACGGGAACGAGTTGGATCCCAGTGAGCGTCATCGAATAACAAAGGGTAGTCGGATCATTATCAATGCCAAAAACGTAGGCATGGCCTTCACCATTGGCATCACCGACAAGCATTTCCATCTTGCCGTCTTCTGGCACCTCTGCGCTACCATCCATCATCGTGTGCAAAATAGTATTGGTATGGCCGGCGAGGGCAACCGAGGGAACCATTGCACTAAGGGCGAGGACGAGATAACTACAAGCGCGTCTTAGGCGTTTTGTTTGACTTTTCATCGGAACTCCTGATTGAAATTGAGATAGCTTTGCAAAAAACAGCGATCAGAACTAGCTATTGATCGTTGTACTATCTCAGCGGAAATAAAGCTTGAATTTGGACGTCAAAGCTCACTTTTTCCGCATTTTGGCGCAGATATTTGGATTTTTAAATTGTTTTGTGAAACAATCAGCCAGGAAATGTTTCTTTGATCCTGCTGACATCAGCAAACTGTCCCATTCTAAGTATTTTTAACTACTGTAAATTGCCTAATTTGCCTCCGGCGATCGCCTAAAGATTGTGAGCTTTGCCGCAAAAAAAAGCCGCCCCAAATTATAGATGCGGCAGCTCCTTGGGATTAGTTGGCGTTTGTCAAGATAAACCCAAACTTAATTGAATCGCTTTGGTCATCGGCTACGGTTAACCGAAAGTCGAACCATTCCAGCCCCACATACTGCCTTTGGCATCGGCAAACTCAATGTAGATACGGTTTTTGGCAACACCAAGACTCTGGTGAATTTCATTACAGAAGTCTTCACTCATGGTGCGGGTGCGATCGCCCATGGTGCCCACACTTTTGATCTCCACATAACAAGCCGGATCAATCGACCCGCCAAAGGTCATGGGAATCCCGGCCTCAAAAGCGGTCATCACATAGGATTCTGGCTTGCCGAGGTGCGCCGCGAGTTTGCGGGACAAATTGAGCAAAAGGGCTTCTACATCCCCCTGGGAAGCGGGCGGTAAAGATGTTTGAACTTTAATCAGAGGCATCGTTTTAAATCAGGAAAATTTTGTTAAAAGACTAGGTCGGTTTTCGGCAAAATAGAGCCTTACTTTTAGCCGCCGTAACTCCAACCCGTGCTCTCTAGGTCAAGAATTTTGCCTTCCCGGTGTACGCCAGCGCCGATCACTTCGCCCACAAAGACCGTGTGATCGCCCTGTTCAACGGCCCCGACCACTTTACATTCCACATAACCAAGGGAATCTTTAATCACGGGGCAGCCAGTTTCGGCCCCTTCGTAAAATTCCACATCTTCAAATTTGTTGCCGACCCGACGTTTGGGTTTGAAGAAATTGGCGGCCATATCTTTCTGGGAGTCGTCGAGGAAACTCAGGGAAAAGACGCCGGTTTTTTTGAGCATGGCGTGGGAACCAGAATCGGAGCGGACACAATTGACCACGAGGGGGGGCTTAAAGGAACCTTGCATCACCCAACTGGCAGTAAAGCCATTCATCTCATCACCATCCCGCACACCGCAGATATATAATGCGTGGGGAATGTGGAGGAGCATTGTTTTTTTGGCCTGTTCGTCTAGCATTTTTTAACTTCTCCTGTAGGGGTTTGTTGTCACAACCATTGTTAATCATCTTTGCTGATCATGCTGCAACCTCATCCTGATCCTGCTGCGCGTGTCGTCCGTTGTGGGGTTATCACTGTCAGCGATACGCGATCGCCAGAAACAGATAAAAGCGGCCAGTTAATTCAAGCATTACTCACCGCCGCAGGCCATGAAATCGGGGATTATGAGGTGATTAAAGATGATCCAGAGGCGATCGCCCACCGTTTAGAGCACCTCGCCCACGCGAATTTGGAAGCCTTAATTTTCAATGGCGGCACCGGTATCGCCCACCGGGACAACACCTACGATATGCTAGCCAAACATTTAGAAAAAACCTTGCCGGGGTTTGGGGAAATTTTCCGGGCCTTGAGTTACGAGGAAATTGGCTCTCGGGCGATCGCCTCCCGGGCAGTGGCAGGCACCTATCGGGGGATGATTTTATTTTCCCTACCCGGATCGACTGGGGCGGCGCGATTAGCCATGGAAAAACTCATTTTGCCGGAACTGCGCCATTTAGTCAGCCAACTGCAACCCGCCGCCCCGCAGGTTTAAGATGTAGACAATTTATTGCTTGGAATTTTTTTGACGCGCTATGGTACGCCGACGTTCTCAACCCTGGATCCATCAGTGGTCCCGCCCTATTATCGGGGCGATCGCCATCATTGGCTTTTTGCTCACCAGTTACCTGACGATCTCCAAACTGTTCGGGGCAGAGGTGGCCTGTGGTACAGAAGCAGCAGCGAGCTGTAGTGATGTACTCTCTAGTCCCTACGCCTTTGTCTTTGGCTTGCCCTTGTCACTGTTTGGGGCGATCGCCTATCTCGCCATGGCCGGTTTTTCCCTAGTGCCCCTGGCGATTAATCCCGAAGACAACAAAAAACTGCGGAACAAATACGAAGATTGGACATGGCTCTTTCTCCTCATTGGTGCCACCGCCATGAGCCTGTTTAGTGCCTACCTGATGTACATTCTCTTTGCGAAAATTGGCGGCGTTTGTCTCTACTGCATTACCTCGGCCACCTTTGCCGCGAGTTTTCTGCTGTTAACCCTCTTTGGTCGCTTTTGGGACGATTGGGGTGAAGTATTCCTGACGATTTTTGTGGTGGCGATCATTACCGCCCTCGGCACCCTCGGTTTATACAACAGCATTGAACGCGATATTCAAGGTAGCGTCCCGGTGCTCAATGACCAGGGCCAAGAAATTATTACCCAAGTCCCCAACCGCGCCCCCGAACCGCCCACAGGCTGGGAAATCACCACCACCTCTGGCCCCGCAGAAATTGCCCTAGCCGAACACCTCACAGAAATTGGGGCGAAAGAATATGGCGCTTACTGGTGTCCCCACTGCTACGACCAAAAACAGTTGTTCGGAAAAGAAGCCTTTGCCAAAGTACCCTACATTGAATGCGCCCCCGAAGGAGAAAATGGCCAGCCTGATGTTTGTGCCGCCGCTGGGCTAGAAGGATTCCCCACCTGGGAGATTAATGGGGAACGTTATGCTGGCACCCAATCGCTGCAACGCCTGGCAGAGCTTTCTGGCTACCAGGGTTCCACTGATTTTAAATATGCCTTGCCCCGTTAAGGAGTGAGTGCATTACCCATCGGCTTTTACATCCCTAAAATGCACTACCTGATCTGTCAAGGTCAGGTTTTTTTGTCAACGATTGGGCTAAAACTTGCCAAAAATTTTCCTGAAAGGCCCAGGGAAAGATCGTGCTAATCTGCTAGGGGAAAGCTGAAACCAGCGTTTCTAAATCTTGTGAAGCATCTTACGGGCGATCGCCATGGCTTCTGTGCGAAATTGGTGGATTTTTCGATCCTTAGGCCAGCACAGCTTAAACAATAACTATTTATTAATCGAAGCCTGCCTCATTGGTGTCATCTCCGGTTTGGCGGCCCTTTTCCTCAAACAAGGCATTGGTTTCGTGGGGGGATATCGGGTCATCCTGAGTCGTCAATACGGCGCCTGGTTAATCCTGCCTCTATTTGGGGTGGTTTGCGGCTGGTTGGCGGGCTATCTCCTAGAGACCTTTGCCCCAGAAGCCAAGGGGGGCGGCGTCCCCCAGGTCAAGGTTGTCCTGGCCCAATTTCCCCTGCCGCTAAATTGGAAAGTGGCCTTGGCTAAATCCATTGGCACGATTTTGGTTCTAGGTGGTGGACTGACCCTCGGACGGCGCGGCCCCAGTGTCCATATCGGTGCGGCTCTCGCAGCTCAACTCAGTCAATGGCTGCCGACAACCCCAAACCACCGACGACAGATGATTGCAGCCGGAGCAGCGGCGGGTTTAGCGGCGGGATTTAATACCCCCATTGCTGGGGTACTGTTCGTGGTCGAAGAACTGATGCGGGACATGTCAGGGCTGACTTTAGAAACAGCAATTGTTGCTTCCTTTACGGGCGCGGTGGTCTCCCGCTGGTTTGGCACTTCGGATCTGAATTTGCCCGCAGAGCTATTAAACGCGGCGAATCAAAGTAATTTTTATCTGGCAGAAATCCCCTGGTATTTGCTGTTGGGGGGCTTGGCAGGGGTTTTGGGGGCTTTATTCAATCGCGGTATCTTAACGGTTTTGGGGTTTAATCGTCGTCTCCGTTTGAGTTTGGGGGTGCGGATGGCGATCGCCGGAGCGATTTCGGGCACGGTGGTCGCGTTTTTGCCGCCTTTTTTCCGGGACAATGCGGGGCTACGGGATTTTTTGCTTACGGGGGATGCGGGCTGGCAGGTAATTGCGATCGCCTTTGTCGCCCATTTTTTCCTAAGCTTGATTGCCTATGGCTCCGGCGCACCGGGGGGACTATTTGCACCGACCCTCGTTTTAGGCACGGCCCTCGGTTATTTGGTGGGTACCTGTGCCGAGATCTTTGTGCCAGAGGCGACCCAATATACCTACGCCCTTGCGGGGATGGGGGCCTTCTTTACGGGGGTAGCGCGGGTGCCGGTGACTGCGATTGTAATTGTCTTTGAGCTGACAACAGATTTTAATTTAGTCCTCCCCTTAATGCTGGCTTCGGTGACAGCGCTCATCGTGGCCGAAAGCATTTTTAAAGGTTCGATCTACGAATATCTCCTGGAGGCCAGCGGCATTCACCTAGAGGAGGAAAAAAATCCCCAGGTGTTAACGGATCTCACCGCCGCTCAGGTGATGCAACCGGAAGTAGAAACCCTGGAAAGCCACCTCAACTTAAAGGATTTAGTCCCCATCCTGTCTGAATCGCCCCACCGGGGTTTTCCGGTTTTAAAACAAGGCAAGCTCGTCGGCATTGTCACCCAAGGGGATCTGGCCCAAATGGCGGCCCAGGGAAAGAATTTAACGGTGGCCCAGGTGATGCAACGCAAGGTGATTACGGTCTCTCCCCGGGCTTCCCTTAGTGATGTTTTGTACCTGCTCAATCGTTATCAAATTTCCCGCCTACCTGTCGTCGATAATGATCAGCTCCAGGGCATTATCACCCGGTCAGATATTATTCGCGCCGAAGCCCAGGAACTCCTTGGGAAAAGTCACCATGCGGTACAGCGCACGCCGTCCTATTGCGTTTATCAAACCCACACCAGCGACAATTACAAGCGCAAACTCTGGGTGGCGATCGCCAATCCCAATACCGCCGAAGCCCTCATCACCTTCGCGGCGGCCATTGCCAAGGAAAAAAATGCCATGGTCTATTGCCTGAATGTGGTGCAGGTGGCAGCAACCTATCCCCTCACCGATGCCCACATGAATACCTATCCAGAACGGCATCTGATGGAAAAACTGGAACGCCTTGGGGAGACATTGGGGATCTCAATCCACACCCAGGTGATCCTCGCCTACGATGTGGCCGGGGCCATTCTCCAGGAAATTTCGAGCAAAGATCAGGGATTAATCTTGGGTTGGCAAGGCGATCGCCACCCAGGGGGGCAACTCTTCGGGAGTGTAATGGAATATCTCGTGAAAAAAGTGCCCTGCGATGTGATTTTGGTGAAAACGAGCCACGCCCATCCCCTCCAGTTTAAGGCTCAACCAGGCAAGATCCGCGCCCTCGTTCCCATTGCGGGTGGCCCCAACGCCGAACGCGCCCAGGAATTCATCCCGGCACTATTGCACCTGTCCCCAGAGGTGGTGCGCTATTCCCTGCCGTCCCAAATTTGCCTCTGTCAGGTCTATCAACCCCAACAACGCCCCCAACATTTTCCGCTGCTCGTCAAGGCCAAGCGAGGCTTGGATCCCCTGGTCGAAATTCCCATTATTCCCCTACCTATTCGCTCGTCCCACATTGCTGACAGTTTAATCCGCTTAATCAAAGAAGAAACCTACGATCTGGTGATTCTGGGAGCTAGCCGAGAAAGCTTATTCCAAAAGGCGCTCCATGGAAATATTCCGGAGGCGATCGCCAAGGGGACAAACCGCACAGTGGTAATTATTCGGGGGGCCTTAGACATCACTGACCCCGAATGATCTTTCATTTTCTCGATCTACAACAGGCCAATCGTTAGGCGATCGCTTCCTTGAGGGACTCACAAAATTCTTTGACTGCCGCTAAACCTTCGGCGGGCGTTCCAGTTGCGAGGCGTTTGACCACCGCACTGCCGACGATGACGCCATCCGCGCCCCATTCTTTTAGCTGTCTTGCCTGGGCTGGATCCGAAACCCCGAAACCAACCCCGATGGGCTTATCGGTCACTTGACGTAACTTCGGCAACAGTTCCCCGACACGGCTGGCCACAGAGGTTCTCGCCCCCGTGACCCCTGTCACACTCACGAGGTAAATGAAACCCTGGGAGGCTTTGGCGATCGCCTCGATCCGTTCCGTTGGACTGGTGGGCGCGACCAATAAAATCAAATCAAGACCATGGCTCGTTGCCGCATCTAGTACCATCTGGGATTCCTCTAGGGGCAGATCCGGGATCACCAAACCTTTGACTCCCGCCGCTGCCACTTGGGCCATAAAAGCATCAATGCCCCGATAAAAAATCGGATTGTAATAGGTGAATAAAATAATCGGTGCTGTTAATTGCCCATGGACTCGTTGCACGATCGCTAAAACTTGCTCAAGGGTGACGCCCCGGCTCAAGGCCCTGGTTGCCGCCGCTTGGATTGTCGGCCCATCGGCGAGGGGATCAGAATAGGGGACGCCGAGTTCAATAAAATCAGCCCCGGCTGCGTCTAAAATTTTGAGGGCCTGTTCTGTCGTTTCTAAATCTGGGTCACCCGCTGTAATGAAGGGAATCAGCGCACATTGGCCCGCCTGCTTGAGGGATCGGAAACGTTCAGAAACAGAGGTCATGATTTTGTTCGATAAAAACACACAAGGGGTTATTGTACGTCCCCAACTCCCCCTTCGGTAAAGATTGCCGTTACTTTTTTGGCGAAGTTTGATCTTCCGTTGCTTCGAGTTCTGCCTGGAGTTGGGCTAATTCTTCGGGGCTCATCTCATCTAAGCGCCGCTGCAGGGCTGCTTCTTCGTAATCTCGCCGCTGTTGATGAAAGGTCATATTGCGGGTTCCTACCCGAAACAGATAGGTTCCCACCCAGACAAACACCACAATTACCAGCAACGCCTGGGACCAGATCCCTGCATCTAAACTTTCGAGGCCCGCAACTTTGAGGCCACCATAGAGCAGCCCACCAACGATGAAAATACCGAAACTGATGGCCAAGATATCAATGCGTCGCATGGTTTTAGGGGGAGAAGTTGGCAAGGATGGGAGAATTCATTTGGCAAAGCCTTAGACTTCGCGACGACGGGGGCGGAAATTCAGGAAAGGGCTTAGGAGTAGCATCCCAGGGAACAAAAAGAAAACGAAGAAATACATCACAAGTCGCTCGATGGAACTGGCGACATACCAACGGTTATTGAGATAAAAATAGAGACCAGCAGGCAAAACAAGCAGATAGGTCACGCTGAGGCTGAGATAGAGGGTGGCAACAAGGAGGGTTTCAACGGGAATATCAAAGGGCATGGGTTTGTTGTGGTGATGATTTGCTTGGGGATTATTTTATCCTAGTGCCCCAAGGGTCAAGCAAGGTGTGGTGATTTGAGAAATTATTTTTGTCTATGGCAAGGATAACGAGAAGCTTTACCTTGAGGGATTTTTTCCGATACATTGCAGCTAGGCTAAATCCATCAGGGGAGTTTTAACATTGCAGGATCAGGTCGCAAAATCACCCAGAGCGCCTTGGAAGACTGGGTTAGTTTTATTGGGGTTGTGGCTGGGAATTAATCTCGGCGATCGCCTGTGGTTGAATCTGGATAATACGGTGCCAGCCTGGGATCAATCGAATCACCTTACAGGCAGTTTAAATTTTGTCGAAAATATCCGCCACTTTCCTGGCTGGCAGGAGTTTTGGCAGGTCTCAACGAAATATCCGCCGTTCCCCTACATTCTTGCGGCCCCTTTTCAAATGCTTTTTGGACAGGGAAATGATCAGGCTTTGTTAATGAATCTCTTGTTAACAGGAGTGCTGATTTGGGCCGTTTTTAGCCTGGGAAAACGACTGTTTAACCCAAATGTAGGTTGTTACGCCGCCGCAATCACCCTGCTGATGCCCCGGATTTTTGTGTTCCGGCTCCATTACATTACCGATTACACCTTGGTGGTGACGACGGTTGCGAGTTTTACTTGTTTAACCCATTGGTATTTCGCTGAAAAAAGAAACGTTCAATGGGGTTGGGCGATCGCCTTTGGTTTTTGCCTAGGGCTGGCCATGCTGACTAAACAGAGTTGTCTATTTTTTCTCTTTGTCCCTCTCTGTTGGGCGCTTGTCATCAACTTTAGAAATAAGCAGTGGGAAAAGTTGCTGCAACTTGTAGTTAGCGGCATGACCTCTTTCCCTGTCTGGTTAGGCTGGTATAGCACGAACTTTATTTACATTTTTAGCCTCTTTGAAGTCGTTAATGACATTGCCCCTGCCGCCGAAGGCGATCCCAAATTAAATACCCTTGCCGCTTGGATCTATTACTGGAAAGATCTCCCCAGTGCGGTTTCTTGGGTTCTCTTGTTGCCACCCATTGTGGGGGTGATTCTGCATCTGGCCAAAAAACTGCCTTCTCGCAAGACTGTTTATGCTCTGCCTGAAAAAGAAAGTTTGATTTGGCTTGGCATTTATTTTGGGGCGTCTTATCTGATTTTTTCTGGTTTCTATAACAAAGATACCCGCTATATCATGCCCTATCTACCAATTGTGGCGGTTTTCTTAGGGTATGGCCTGACCCAGTGGCGCGGTAAGTGGCAACCAGTGCGTTGGGGAACCGTGGGTTTAGCTGCAACTGTTTGGCTGATCCAATTGTTTCCTTTGCCAGTCATTGCGGGACTGGTATCAAATCCTAATTATCCAGATCGGCAGACCTATCCCCACCCAGAAATTATTCAGGAAATTATTCAGGAAACTCCAGATTTGAGAAGTAACTTGGGGGTGATCCCTGGGGTGGCGATCGCCAATAATCACACACTTAACTACTATGGTGCTCTACGGGATTTTCAGGTGTATGGGCGGAATTTAGGGAGTACTCCAGAACAGTTGGCTCAAGACAAAGAGTCCTTTGATTGGTTCCTCACGAAAACAGGAGAGGACCCCCACCGCAACGCGGATCAGTTGGCCCTCGCGGCGAGTTTAGATACTGATTCTGAGTTTCTGCTCCAGGGGAGTTGGCCACTGCCGGATCAAGATCAGCTAAAGCTCTATCACCGTCGCCAACCTTTGGTTTCTGTCGAAGCTGCTGATACCACTCAAAGTCCTGTGGCATTAAAAAATGTGGCCGTCGCACCAGAGGCGATCGCCGGCCAGCCTCTTCCGATTACCTACACTTGGTCGGGAAATCGGCAGGATTTAACCAAGGGTATGGCGTTACTCACCTGGTCGAACGGCGAACAGTTTTGGATCCAGGATCATCAGTTGGCCTTCGGGATGCTGCGGGAAGATTCAGAAAATAAAGGCGATCGCCTCGAAATTATTGAACGCACCGCCACTCTACCGCCAGCAGATTTACCAGCGGGCCGTTACACTTTGGCGGTTCAGTATCTCGATCCGGCTACTGGGGAAGCTCGCCCCTTGAACCAACCGACAGTCACTGTAGGAATTTTGTCGGCCACAGGTGAAGCCTTAACACCAACGCAATTAGTGGCCTTAGATTGGCTGACCCAATTGCGGAAAATTGCGCCCCAACTTGGTGGAGGCATTGCGGGTTTAGAGCCATTATTTGCCCACGTGGAGCGGCTCAATCAGTACGATCCAGTCCAGGATTATTTACAGCAAGTGGAAGATAGCCTTGCCTATCGCCTCACACAAACGCCAGCCAACGCAACAAACCGTCCCCAACTGCGGGATTGGTACTGGGCCAAAATCCTTGCCCATGCTCTCCAAGAGGAATCTCAGGCCACCATCGAGACCCTGACCGAACTGCAAACACTGACCCCAGATGATCCCTGGGTGAATGCTTACATTGCTTTTGTGCATCTGTACCGTTGGGAACCCAGACAGGCGGAATTGGCCATTACGCCAGTTTTAGACAAGCTAGGGGATGTCCCAGAAATTCAGGCGATCGCCGGGGTGGCGGCGCTCCTCCAGGGGAAACTCTTCAAAGCCTGGTCAGTGGTGCAAACCCTCAAGGCCCAGGGCGTTTTGTAATCCATTTTCACTGGTTTTCGGGACGCAAAATAGCAGTGTGATACCTTGGGGAAAGATTTTGCGTTGGAACACGATAACCATGGCCGCACAAGTGGGACAATTGGCACCGGACTTTACCGCTACCGCCGTCATTGATCAAGAGTTCAAAACCATTAAGTTGTCCGACTATCGGGGGCAATATGTGGTGTTGTTTTTCTACCCGCTCGATTTCACTTTTGTCTGTCCAACAGAAGTAGGAGCCTTTAGCGATCGCCACGGGGAATTTCAAAAACTCAATACAGAAGTATTGGGTGTTTCTGTAGATAGTGAATTTGCACATTTAGCCTGGATCCAAACAGACCGCAAAATGGGTGGCGTGGGCGATTTAGCCTTTCCCCTGGTGTCTGATTTAAACAAAACCATTAGCACGGCCTACGGCGTCCTCGAACCGGAAGCGGGGATCGCTCTCCGGGGACTTTTTATCATTGACCCGGAAGGAATGATCCAACACATCACCGTGAATAATTTTTCCTTTGGCCGCAGCCTTGACGAAACCCTGCGGGTACTCCAAGCGATTCAGCACGTCCAGACTAATCACAATGAAGTTTGTCCCGTCGATTGGCAAGTGGGCGATCGCACTATGGTGCCAAACCCAAGCGAAGCCCAGGCTTATTTCTCGACCCTCTAGGGAAAAACTGCCGGATTGACCGCAAGAAAGGCTAAAGTGTGAAGGCACTTTGAAAGCGAACTTAGCACCATGCACCAAGGCGATCTGATTGAACTCTCCATCCATGACCTTAATAGCCAGGGGGCTGGGGTCGGTCGCCATGGGGATCAAGTTGTGTTTGTGCCGGATACGGTGCCAGGCGATCGCCTCCAGGTGCGGATCGTCCGTCTCAAGCGACAATACGCCATCGGTCAACTGCAAAAAGTTTTAAAACCAGCCCCAGAACGGCGGCGTCCCCCCTGCATCGTGGCGGACAAATGCGGTGGTTGTCAGTGGCTCCAGGTAGAAGATTCTCTACAACAGCAGGTCAAAACCAACGAAATTCAACAGGCCCTCCAGCGCATTGGTGGTTTCCAGGATCTCGACATTCAGCCAATCCTGAGTGGTGACGGGCCATTGAGTTATCGCAATAAGGCCACTTATCCCCTGGGTCGTTCCAGCAGTATGGGCAATGTGCAAGCCGGGTATTACCGCAAAGGCAGCCACCAACTGATCAACCTCAACCAATGCCCAGTACAGGATTCGCGCCTCAATCCCCTCCTGGAAAATGTCAAAATTGACATCCAAAACCAAGGCTGGTCGATCTACAACGAAACCAAACACCAGGGCAAATTACGCCACCTCGCCCTCCGCATTGGCCAGCGCACCGGGGAAATGCTGTTGACGCTAATTTCCACCAGTGCTGATCTGGTGAACCTAGAAACCCAAGCTGAAACCTGGCTCGAAGAATATCCCGGTCTCGTGGGAGTTTGTTTGAACGAAAACCCGAAAAAAGGCAACCTTATCTGGGGTGATACCACAAAGGCGATCGCCGGTCGTCCCTACCTCGAAGAAATTTTTGCGGGACTAACCCTCAAGCTCCGGCCTGAAACCTTTTTCCAAGTCAACACCAGCGCCGCCGAAGCCCTCCTTACGGCAATTACTCAACAGCTTACCTTTACGGGCGAAGAAATCCTCGTCGATGCCTACTGTGGTGTGGGAACCTTCACCCTGCCCCTAGCGAAAAAAGTCCAGCAGGCGATCGGCATCGAAGTTCAAGCAAGCTCGATCCAGCAGGCCTGGGAAAATGCCCACCACAACGATATCCATAATGTGGAATTCTACGCTGGCACCGTGGAGTCAATTCTACCTAGTCTGGATGTCACCGCTGATATCGTGCTCCTTGATCCCCCCCGTAAAGGCTGCGATCGCCAAGTGCTCGATGCTCTCCTTCACAGCAAACCCAAGCAAATTGTCTATATCAGTTGTAATCCTGCAACCCTCGCCCGCGACCTCAAACACCTTTGTGCCACCCAACAGTACCAAATTCAGTGGGTGCAGCCCGCCGACTTCTTTCCCCAAACGCCCCATGTCGAATGCGCCGTTCTCTTGAATTTCGTGGAAACCTAAAATTTTTTGTATAATACAAGGCAGAAACCACGACAAGATCGTTCGGGATTCCCTACAGGCAAACAAACTATGTTGTGACCACTACTTTTTGGGTTTATGCCATAAGCTACCCCACTGAGCCCAGTTTTCCCCATTCATCCCTGCGCACATCCCCAAAGGAGCATTAACTGTGATCGCGATTTCATTGCCGCCGCTAAAATCCCATTGGACGACCCTCAGTTTTGCCTCTACCCTCTACTTAGTCCCGATTCTCGACCTTCTCCTAGACCGTATCCCCAGTGACTGGCGCTACGAAGTTCAACTCGGTCTCCAGGAAGCACTAATTAATGCGGCCAAACATGGTAATCGACTAGATCCCAGCAAAAAAGTCATTGTTCACTTCTACATGGGGGCAGAACAATGCTCATGGATTATTACCGATGAGGGTCAAGGCTTTGACCGTCAGGCTCAATGTTGTCAATTAAATGATGATCTCCTCCCCCCTGAAGAAGATGAATGTGGCCGTGGCCTCTGTTTGCTTTATCAAATTTTCGACCAAATTCACTGGAACGCCGCCGGTAATCAATTACGCCTAAGTAAACGCTTCAGTAGCGCCCCGGTGATCTCCCTAGACTCTGCACCGTCAATCCATTAAGCGGCCCCAGAAAGTCCTCAGAATTTTTCCAGATTTCTCTAGTGCAACCACTAGCGCCCCTGTTTTATGGGGCTATTTGACTGTTATCTCTGGCTGGGCCATCACTTCCGTAATTCATCCCTAGCTTGCCGTTGCCGGATTAGTAGAGGAAGGGGGCGTACGACGGCTTGGGAAGGTTTTAGAAGATTCGGATTCGCCCATGGGCACGAATTCAATGTGATTGAGTAGCGTTGTCACAAAGGCAAATAAGAGAAAGGGCAAAGATAAGACAACAACAAGGGCAACGGTGGCCAGGGCATAAACTTGCCGGGTTGCACTCCAAAGGGCGAGGGTAGTCGCAAGACTCAGAAAGATGACAATCAGCCAAACAATAATTTGCCCATAAATATCGCCAAAGGTTAGGGTGCAAACCATGCGGTATTTTTTAATTTCGTTATCCATCATCAATAATTAATTTTTAATTTTTATTTTTGTTTTTAGCCAAAGATGACTGATTGTAGTCAGCATCATGTTCTGGTTGTAAACGATTTATGAGAATGAATGGTCAAAGTTGCAACATCAATTAACAAAGAAAGCAACTAAAAGTTGAGTAAAAACACTTATCTGCAATGGTGTTTTGGCTGAAAATTTCCCGTAAAAAGATAAAGTCCCAGTTGTCGCTAGAAATGTTGCGCTAACCATGACATCAATCAGTAAAATATTAAGATTTGCTTTTATTTTTTCTGCTTTATTTGTGCCCAAATGTCTTTAGAGAACCAGACCCAAAAAGAAAGGCTATGTGCTGTGATACGACAACTCCATACCCAGGGAAAATCACCGGCCACTTCAACGAATTATTCATTTTTGGACGAAGATCAAGTTATTTTTGTCTCCCGCAGTGGCGTTGATAAATCTCAATTTCAACCGGAGGATTTTATTGCGGTAGATACAATGGGTTTGCCGCTGCCCCCCGATGAAGGAATTAAGCCTTCGGCAGAAACTTTAATTCACTGCTTTATTTATCAAAACTTTCCGGGAATTACCTGTGTGTTGCATACCCATTCAGTGGCGGCAACGTTGTTGTCTGGGATATTTGCGGCGAAACAGGCTGTTACTTTTAGCGGCTACGAGGTAATTAAGGGGATTGCGGGTCAAACCACCCACGAAACGGCGATCGCCTTACCGATTTTCGCCAATGACCAAGACATGAAATCATTTTGTCAACAACTCGCCCAGCGACAAGAAGAGTTAAGCAATTACGGCTTTTTGATCGCAAAACATGGCCTTTATGCCTGGGGAGAAACCATGGCGATCGCCAAGCGTCATCTAGAGGTTTGGGAGTTCATGTTAGAATGCGAGCTTGAGCAATTGAAAATCACGCCCCCCTTGGCTGCCCGATGACGACGTTATATCAGACCGAATCGAAACAAACCCTGACCGACACCACGACGATCAAAGATTTTTTAAAAAGCCATGGTATTTGGTTTGAGCAATGGGAAACGCCTGCCCAATTAACCCAGGAGGCGTCCCAAGCAGAAATTCTCGCCGCCTATGCCGATGTGCTAGATCCTTTCATGGCGGCCAATGGTTACCAAAGCGCCGATGTGGTGAATATCCACAGTGGCATTGAAAACTACCAAGCGATCCGCGAAAAATTTCTCGCAGAACATACCCACTCCGAAGACGAAGTGCGCTTTTTTGTCGCGGGTCAGGGTTTATTTTGGTTTAACCTCGACGGTACCGCCGTGTTTAATGTTTGTTGCGAAGCGGGCGATTTAATATCTGTCCCCCAAGGTACTAAGCACTGGTTTGATGCGGGGCCAGTGCCCAATGTGAAAGCCATTCGTATTTTCTCGGATACCGCAGGCTGGACGCCCCACTACACCGGCTCCCAAGTTGAACAACAATACCGCGCCATCACCCTATGATTCAGTTTGTCTTGATGGACATCGAGGGCACAACCACCTCCGTGAGTTTTGTGTTTGATGTGTTGTTTCCTTACTTTCGGGACAATATCCAAAGCATTGCCAGCCGGGCCGAGGAACCAGAAATTGCGGCAATCCTCAAGCAAGTGCAAGATTTAATTCTTGCCAAAACCGGAATATCTCTCGATCAAACTGGGGCGATCGCCACATTACACCAATGGTCAGTAGAAGACCGCAAAGTTCCTCCCTTGAAAGCAATGCAAGGATTTTTGTGGGAAGAGGGTTACAAAAACGGCGATTTTCGGGGCCATGTTTATCCAGATGTATTGCCCAAACTAAAAGAGTGGCAAAAAGAAGGCATCCAGTTGGGGATCTATTCCTCTGGCTCGGTTAAGGCCCAAAAACTCCTGTTCGGCTACTCTGACTACGGCGACCTCACGGGCTACTTCAATTACTTCTTTGATCTCAAGGTCGGCCAAAAACGAGATGTGCAATCATATCAGGCGATCGCCCAGACTGTGCAACTGCCCCCTGAGGCAATCCTGTTTCTATCGGATGTCCCTGCCGAATTAGACGCCGCGATCCAAGCCGGATACCAAGCATGGCAACTCGTCCGCCCCGGAACAACTGCTTCTCCGACCCATCAGCAAGTTACGGACTTTGGGGCAATTACAAGCCTGCATTAAGGGGGTGCATTGCTGGCATCGCTCAACATCGCAATTCTAACCTCAGCCCTAGCCATACCCCTCCAATCTTTTATCCCCCACGGGATTTATTCGGCTCCTTTGGCCTTTTTGATTTCTGCTTTGAGCTCTTCAATTTGGCGACGCAAACTGTCTAGATCACTCTCATCTTCGGCATTCACGTCTACTGAACCAGCGCCCGCTTGGGCATAATGACCCTGCTTAATCCGTTGATATTCCTCAGAAGCTTCCCAGGTCTTGATAAAACTCAAGCGTTCCACCGGGAAAGGATGGCTTAAAAATGTTCCATTACCGCCGTTATAGATCAAAAACTTATAAATCTGGTTCAATTGATCCTGATCAAGTTCATCGTAATCCTGGGACTGTTGGGTAAACTCAGTCAAACTCATTTCGTGGCCGTATTTCGTACTACCGCCGGCGAGCTTCATCATGGTATGCAAAATGGGGTTGAGATCATCCATCACCAGGAGAGCGGCCCGATCCGCCGAAAGTTCTGCCTTCCGCCGCCATTCATAAAAAGCGTAAAGTAACCCTGTGGTGATGACATTACCGAGGCCAAGGGTGATTTCTCCCAGGAAAGAAGCTGCCCCCATGGCCCACATTGCCATTTGGATCAAGATCGTATGGTCGCATTTTATGTGGCCCAACTCGTGGGCCATTACCGTCCGTAACTCTGTTTCATCAAGTAAATCCATTAACCCCGTATTCACCACAATGTAAGGATGATCATGGCCGAGGGCATAGCTATTCACCATCGGATTTTGGTTGACATAAAGGGTCGGCTCTGGGGAAATATCCAAATCATGGACACATTCCCGAAACATGCCGTACAGGGTTGAATACTGACGGGGGCCAGCTTTGATATTGTTGCCCATTAAAAAAACCTGCTGGGGTCGTTCGTAGATATATTCCACAAAACGACTGGCCAACAGCTTAAAACCGGGCAGATTACGGAGGGCTTCTTCCGCTTGGCGATCGAGGGGATGACGAAAGGCTTCGCTAGAAATTCCGGGATAGGTCGGCATTAATACTTCCTTTACCGCTCTCAATCCATGGGAACGGCTTTGCTAGACAGTGGCTTTTTCTAACATTAGCTTAGATGACTTGATCGCGTCCGGAATTTCAATGGGATAGTGACCATCGAAGCAGGCAGTACAGAAACTAGAAGTGCGTTCGTTGGTGACATCCAGCATGCCCTCTTTGCTAAGGTAGGTGAGGGAATCAACTTCAATTTGTTTTTCGATTTCAGCCAAGGTCTTTGTTGCGGCAATCAGTTGATCTTGGCTGTCGGTGTCGATGCCGTAGAAACAGGGATGGGTCACAGGGGGCGAAGAAATGCACATATGGACTTCGGCGGCCCCAGCTTGCCGGAGTGCCCGGACAATTTTACGGCTGGTAGTGCCGCGCACAATGGAGTCGTCCACGATGATAATTCGTTTACCTTGGAGGACATCTTTTAGGGGGTTGAGCTTCATGCGGATCCCTACTTCCCGCATGTGCTGGGTCGGTTGAATAAAGGTACGGCCTACGTAGCGGTTTTTAATGAGTCCTTCCCCAAAGGGAATCCCAGAGGCACGGGAAAAACCAATGGCGGCGGGAATGCCAGAGTCAGGAACCCCCATGACGAGATCGGCTTCAATGTTGGATTCTTTGGCCAGTTGCGCCCCCAGGCGGAGACGGTAACTAAAGAGAGTTTCGTCGTGGACAATGCTATCGGGACGGGCAAAGTAGATCATCTCGAAAACGCAGAGCTTTCGGTCTGGTTTTTCAGACCACTGCTGGGCAGTTAGGCCAGATTCGGTAATCCAGACCATTTCGCCTGGTTCGACGTCCCGCAGATAGTCCGCACCAATGATGTCGAGGGCACAGGTTTCAGAAGCCAGAACATAACGGGTGCTGCCATCTCCCTCGGTGAGAGTCCCAATGACAAGGGGACGAACCCCCTGGGGATCCCGCGCACCAATAATGCCGTCCGGGGTGCCGATGACTAAGCTATAGGCACCGGAGCAGAGATTAAAGGCTGCGATCGCCGCTTCAGTCCAATCCTTTCCCTGATCGACATAGATGGCGATCGCCTTAGCGATCATTTCTGAGTCTGTGGTCGTCTGAAAATCTAGACCATCGGCAAGGGACAACAACTTATCCTTCAGCTCGATGGTGTTCACCAGGTTGCCGTTGTGGGCGAGGGCCAAAGTCCCCAGGCGAGTTTCTTCAAGGGCAGGCTGGGCATTGCACTTATGGCTAGAGCCAGTTGTGGAGTAGCGGTTGTGGCCCACAGCCCAAACCCCAGGCAGTTCCTGCAGTTTTTCTTCGCTAAAGACTTGGGAAACAAGGCCCATACCTTTGTGCACGTGCATTTGCGTACCGTCAAAGGTCGCGATCCCTGCGGATTCTTGCCCCCGATGTTGGAGCGCGAAGAGTCCGAAATATGCCAGTTTTGCCACTTCTTCCGTTGGGGCATAGATGCCGAAAACACCACAGTATTCCTTGGGTTTGTCGGGAAGATCGTTGGCATAGACAGTTTGAGGGACAGTCATCCTACAGGTTGCACTCCTAGTTAGTGGGTGAAAAAGAGTAAGGAAATTCAGCGGTTACGATGGCTACAATACCACGTCAATGAATGCCTTGAGGGACAAAATCCACAAAGGCTTTAACCCCACTTAATCTCGTTTTAAGGGTCGCGGCATGATTAATGGGGGCAAAGGAGGAAAATATTCCTTGGGTAAGTTTATTTTAGGCCAGAATTTTGCTATGCGGGGATCAAAGTTTCGCAGTGATCCCTAAAGTCGTTGTTGGAGGCTGCGACCATGGGTATCTGTGCCGCAGGTGAGCCATAGATTGTGCCGATGGCCAAGGGCAGCCACCACCGGGGTATGTTTTTGGCTAGGCACCCAGGGTTTTGGGTTGTCGTAGGCGTAATAGGCTTCTACACCATCAATGTTAAGGGATGCTGCTGCCGGGATTAACTCCGTGGCAGGACGACGATAACGGGCGGGATGCGCCAGAACAGCTAACCCTCCAGCGGCATGGATCGCGTCAATAATCACTGCTGCTGCGGCGCGATCGCCTTCCGGAATTTCCCGGTTAAAGTAAGGGGCGATCGCACTGTGATCGGGGTTAAACCCATAGGCAAGGATATGTACTGTGGTGTCAAGGAGGATGCCGTTAATTTCGATGCCCGTCCAGAGGTGGGGCAAGGGTCGTGTCGTCTCGTTCTGCTGTCGGCTGAGGTAGCCTTGGGCCTGTTGGTAACCTTGGAGCGTGTGGTGGTCAGTGATCGCAAAGCCTTTTAGACCGATGGCGATCGCCTGGTCAACAATTTCTGCTGGGGTGAGCTGACCATCGGAACAGACCGAATGCATGTGGAAGTTGTATTGATTGGGGCAACTGGTTGCCGTTAGACTGCGCCAAGCCTTTTCGAGCGCTTGCAAATCTTGAGCCGCACTTGGAACAGACAAAGTAGAAGTCATGGCGAAGGCGATCTTTGGCGATCGCAGATTTAAAGGGCGAGCGGGATGGTAATAAAAGGGTAAAGAAAACCTGAAAAAAAGATTAGATATTGCAAATTGTTACAAACAAGATAGCAAAGATTTTTGCCCTTGGGCAGCACCATAAAAAAATCTCCCCGCGTCCTCAATGACCCGGAGAGAAAGAACCCGATCCGCATTGCCGAAAATTCAAGCAAACAAGAGCCAGGTGAAGCCGAGAAAATTAAGCTTAGGAAATCCCCGCATGACCCATCGCAAGGCCTGCCACCAGCATCCCCAACACCAAAAAAGGCTGGGCACTGGCTTGGTATTTCACATCATTTTTCAGGGGATCCCGCAGGAAATACATATCTTGGAAGGTAATTTGGGGAATCACAAGCAGCAAGAGAATCGTGGCATATAACTGTTCGTGGATACTGACCAGGTAACCCGCAATGCCCACCTGAAAAATATCAATCATCAGCACACAAATCCAAGCTGCAGTTCCGACTCCAAACATGACCGGGAGAGATTTTAAACCCAGTTGGCGATCGCCTTCGACGCTCTTGAAATCATTTACAACAGCAATCCCTAGACCCGCAAAACTATAGATCAAGGTCACCACCATCACCGTCGGCGTCAACGTCCCAAACAGCGCGTGGCCAGCCCACCAAGGTAGCGCAATATAACTCGCTCCCAAGGCATAGTTCCCAAGCCAACCATTTTGTTTCAGCTTCAGCGGCGGCGCAGAATAAATGTAAGCAATGAAGCAGCCCACCACCGTTAAAACCAACATCACGGGGAAATCATGGCCAGCCCAAAGATCAAGGAGATAGCTCAAACCGATGCCAGAACCCAGGAGCACAAGAATTTGCGTCACCACCTGGGGTACGGAAATAGCCCCTGAAGGAATGGGGCGGTAGGGTTCATTGATCGCATCAATTTCCCGGTCATAGAAATCATTGAGGGTTTGGGTATAGCCCGTGAGTAAAGGCCCTGACAACAACATACAGGTCATGGCCTTGAGAAAATCTTCGACTCCCCACACATAGCCACCGGAGGATGCTGCCCCGCAAACGACCCCCCAGATCAGCGGAATCCAGGTGATGGGTTTCATTAATTGCAGGCGAATTTTCCAGATGGAGGTTTCCCCCCCAGCGGCGCCTTTCATGCCGAGGAGTTGGCGAGCTTTAGAACCCTGTTCCTCTGGGGCTGTGGCTGGTTTTGTGTCTGGATTAGGCGTTTCTGTCATGGCGTCTGGATTGGAATATTTTGTACAGAAAAAGAGCGTAAAGGAAAACCACTCGTCATTGGGCATATTACGCCGCAAGGGGTTTATTTTAACCTAGTCCCCGGTGGGATTTTGCCAATGGGTGAGCCTTGGCTCAAAAAGCTCAAAACACCGTTATGCTGAACATGACCGTCTCTAATGAAATTTACGCAAGCAATAACTGATGCAAGATACTGTGATTGTGCCCCTGGATGTGCCGGATCTCCCTGCGGCGATCGCCTTAGTCGAGAGCTTACCGGAGGTCACTTTCTGGAAAGTGGGCCTAGAGTTATTTGTCGCCACTGGGCCGGATATTTTGCGCTATCTCAAAGACCAGGGCAAACGCATTTTTCTTGATCTCAAATTCCACGACATTCCCAATACCGTTGCTGGTGCCTGCCGTTCGGCACGGGCCTATGGGGTCGATCTGCTGACTATCCACGGTGCTGCCGGGGCGATCGCCTTAACGGCTGCCAAAGAAGCCCTCGGAGATTCTCCGACTAAACTGATTGCGATTACCGTCCTCACCAGCATTAGTCCAGACCAGTTGCGGGACGATTTGCAAGTGGATCTGCCCCTCGATGCCTTTGCCCAACACATGGCCAACCTGGCCCAAGGCGCTGGGTTAGATGGGGCGGTGTGTTCTCCCCAGGAAGTGGCGATGCTGCGGCAATGTTGCGGTCAAAATTTCACCTTGGTTTGTCCAGGGGTACGGCCCACCTGGGCTCAATCAGGGGATCAACAGCGGGTCATGACTCCCCAGGCGGCAATCCAACAGGGGGCAAATCACCTCGTCATTGGCCGACCGATCACCCAGGCCGCAGATCCCCAAGCGGCTTGGCAGAAAATTCAAGCAGAGTTGGCGATCGCCTAAATCATTCACCCCAGCAAATCCAGAGACGGAAGACTAAAGATACAATGGCTTAAGTATTCCTGCTTACATTTAGGATTGATTTCACACTAATTACCTATGGTTAGCTTATCGGCAGTCAAAACCTCCATTGAAACCCATCTTTCCGGAGCCCAAGTGTTCGTGAAAGATCTCACCGGTGGCGGCGATCACCTAGAGGCCATCGTCGTTTCCCCCGACTTTGCAGGTCAATCCCGGGTACGCCAACACCAAATGGTCTATGCTGCCCTCAAGGAGGATTTAGCCTCTGAAGCGATCCATGCTTTAGCCCTGCGGACTTTCACCCCGGAGAAATGGGCAGAAGTGGGTCAACCCACTTAAACGGTCGGGGAAACAATGTTTTCCTGAACCCTTGTCAACCCATACTATGAGGAAAAATAGATGTCTTTAACCCCTGAAACCCGCGAAAAAATTGATCAATTGGTCAACAGCAGCAAAATTTTTGTGTTCATGAAGGGCAGTAAGCTAATGCCCCAATGTGGCTTTTCTAACAACGTTGTGCAAATTTTTAACAGTCTCGGCGTTGAATATCAGACCTTTGATGTCCTAGAAGACTACGATGTGCGCCAAGGCATTAAAGAATATTCCAACTGGCCGACGATTCCCCAGGTCTATGTCAATGGAGAATTTGTTGGTGGTTCCGACATCATGATCGAGCTTTACAACTCGAAGGAACTCCATGAGATGCTTGAGGTCGCCCTCGCGTCCTAGGGCGATCGCCTGTTCGAAAACGAAAAAATAACTTTGGGAAACAGCGCCATATACCTGTGAAGTCAGAGGCTGTTTCCCTACATTCTGGCCGTCTCAGATAGGCCAAAAATCCCCAGGTTATGCTTAGCCCCGATCTCTATAAGCGCCTACTACGAGGGGAGAAGCTTGCTGCCGAGCTCCCCCCGCTACGTGCCGGTCACCGCCGTTACATCACCGTTTCTGGTGTCAAAAGTATACCTACCAAGCATCCCAACTTTGATAGGGTTCCCTGGCTTTTTCGAGTCAGTGGCTACGAATTACGAGAAGAGCTGCTTGATGAGTATCCTGGCCTAGAAAGTCTTCGGGATTTCCAGAGTGAAGTGGTTGGGGAGGATCACCTTGAAGCAACGGTTGAACGCCTTGCCGGTCAGGCCGTGACCCTACAATCTGCTTCCATTGTCGATGCTCCCTGGTAAAAACAACGCCCCAGGGACAAAATTCCCTTGCCCCGACGGCAGCCTTAGTAATAGAAATCTGTTTCCGTTTGAGTTTGGGGGTAGGCCATCTCAAAATTGGATGGATCCCGCAGAAAACGAAAAACCTCTTCTTCTAAGCGGTGAATCTTATACACTTCAAGGGCTCCCGTGTGGTGAAGACAGGCAATATAACCGTCCATGTATTGACGAATATCTTCATAGCGGTTGCCTCTGCGCCACAGTTCTACCATGGCGTCCGTTAAGCGTTGATAGTAGCGGATGGTGAGACTGTCTTGGAGCATAGTCACGGAAGATTAAAAAAACAGTAGATGAGTCTGGGTACAGAGGGAAACGGTTATCGTGTCACCTGATACCTGTTTCTCTTGGCCCTATTTTAGCGATTTTTGTGAATTGGCGCTGATTTTTTTCCCTTTTAAAGGAGATCTCGGCTCTTCGTGCAACAACAAAAATCCCCTGCAAATACCCTAATTGCCGATAATTTTTCTTAAAGCAATATTAAGTTTTACCAACAAAAAAATAAAAGTATTTCCCAAAATTAATTTTTACACCACGGGGGCGATCGCCGTTATTTTTTCGCTGAACAACACCAGTAAAAAAGCATGGTTGCCCATGCTAAGTTTTTTGCCATCAATTTTTTGTTTTTAAAGCCATTTCTTTGTCGGCCAGAGAGCCAATCCCGACTATTGGGGATGAATCTCAGAATAGGTCGTTGGCAGCGGGGCGATCGCCGTTGGTACTTTTTGGGCCACACATTCCAACGAAAAAGATTTTTCGAGCAATACTAGATCCGTTGTGGGTTCCCAACTGTCTTCAAAAATAGGGAGTGCAAAGGGGCAGCTTGTCCAGTCCCCTGCCGCAAACGTTTCAAAGCGTTTACAGATGCCGCCACGACGCCCTTCAGCCTGAAAACAACGACAATGCTTACAAGTGGAGACTGAGCAACTTTGCGGTTTCATAAACGCTCCCCTAGGGACCCCATGTCATAAAAATTTTATTTATGTTTTCATTATGTGACTGTTACCCAGATCACCAGATCCCCTGAAGCTTAATCCCTGCCCTTGATTAACCCGGATCAAGGCACAATTAAAGTTTGTTTTTTTTTTATATTTGATGTTTCAACTTCTTAACAGTAATTTTAAATAGGTATATGTGCCTGTAACCCCCTAAGATATGGCAAAAACGCAGCCAATTCACTATGGGGATCATTTAACAATCAAGATGTTTTTTCTCTGTATTTCCCCAGAAAAATAAAATAAGCCAGTGATTACGTCCAAAAAACCTTGGCGATCGCCAAATTTTTACCGAACATTTCAGAATTCCCACAGTTCGGCAGTCGCGATTCCGGCGCTTTGCTTTATTCCCTGCAAAAAGTAAGTTAGGGATCATCCTCAGGGGGAGCATTTTCTGGCTCGGTAGAAGTGTCCGGGGCCGAAGATTCGGGAGGAAGGCCCAAACCTAAGGGTTGTTGTTCCTGCCAAACCTGCACAATGCAAAAGCTACAAACCTGCCACCGTTTTAGTTCCCCAGGGGGCGTCGCTCTTTGGCAACGGGGACAGGCAGGTAACCCAGCGAAGAGTTGCTGTTGGGTTTCGGCCCAGTGGCGCGCGGCTTCGAGGGGATCTTGATTTGTTTGACGAGTATCCGGGCGCTGGGGTTGGTCTGGACGAGGGGGGATCTGGCTCGGATGGGGGAGATTTGGGTCGGCGGCCAGGGGGGAATAGGCAGGCCGTCGGTGCCAATGGACGGTAGAAAACCGGAGATCCTTGAGGGGAGGGTTTAGTTGGGCATTGAGCTGGGCCAGCAGGTGGCGGCGCTGGAGATTCAGATGCTGTGACCAGGTGTGATTGGGGGTGGCGACCCACAAAACGTCATCAATGATCCGAATGGGATGACTGTTCGCCAGACTTTTTTTCGGCAGGATCTTTTGCCAACGCTTATTAACGGCTGTAAAACGTTTTTGGTGCGCCCAGGCGGGTTGGTCAAGCAGATGGTTGAGGAGATGATCAATGGATTGGAATCCCATGGGGCGTCGGAGAATGCAGGGCAAGGGACAAGGGAAAATGGCGAAAGGGCGATCGCCTTTTGTCTGTGACTACCACATTACCTCTGGGGAGAGAGAACGATAAAATATGGGGCAAGTCTTTGGGGTTTGTTCACGATGGCTCGTTCTTCCCAGCGGTCTCGCACCACCGAAAAAGTCCTTGATGTCAAAACACGCATTGCCCAGAGTCATTATGGTCTTTTGGGCCTATCACCGACGGCATCGCCGCTAGAAATCCGCCAACGTTACCGGGAACTCAGCAAGCAGTTTCACCCCGATACGACGGTTTTACCGGAAGCGGAAGCCACGGCAAAATTTCAACGTCTCAATGAAGCCTACGGCATTTTAAGCAGTCCGGAGCGGCGATCGCTTTACGATTTGCAGATTGGGTTTTCTCGCTACAGTGTGATCCAACCTTTGCAAAATGAGCAGGGAGAGCGTGGTTATTCAAATTCTGCCTATCTAGATCCGACGGATCGGCCCCTCTCGGCGGGGGAAATTTTCGCGCTTTTTATTATGGGTTTAACTTTTGTCGGTTGTGTATTGTTGGCGATCGCCCTAGGGATTAGCCGCCAAGACCTAAATCTAGAGGGATTGTTTTAGGGTTGCAGTGCAGTTGTCACCAAAAAGAAATTGGTAGACTGAACTGTGGCCTTTTGAGCCAAGCCAATCACCCTCTACCAAAACCATGTCCACGATGCCTTCCCTTGATAGCCCCCTCTACAACCATCCCCTCCCCAAAATTGAGCAGTGGCTCCGGGAGATGGGCTGCGAGCAAGATCCCCAAAATCTCCACTGTTGGACAGTCGGCCGCCCTGGTTGGCAAGCAGAAATTCGCCTCGAAATCGAAGAGCTGGCGGTGTCCTACCTCAAAGCGGGGGCCGATGGTTCTGACATTGAGCGTTCGTTTAAATATTCCCTTAGCCGTCGAGATATTGAAGCTGCTGTTTTTTCAGGGCCTTAAGGGTTTCTGGTTGCAAATCCGGCAGCGTAACAACTGCCAAAAAGCCTTCCTGGGCCTGGGGTGGCGCGGCTTCGAGATCATGGATCATTTTTTCGATAATTTCTGGGGGAACCTGGCGCGATCGCCTTTGGTTACGAGCCAAGCAAACCTCTAAAGGACAAGCTAAATACCAAGCCAGCCAATCCATGGGCGGGCATTTTTTTAAAAAATCTAATCGCCAGGGTTGATGGCAGTTGGTGGCATCATAAATGACAGGTTTTCCCTGGGCGATCGCCTGGTGTAGCCGCCGTAGCACAATCGCCTCAATGGTGGGCCAATCCCCTTGAATCCCTGGGTCGCCGTACAATTGCGCCCGAATCCCATCGGTAGAAATTAAGCAAGCCTGGGGCATAGTTTGGCGCAACCACTGGGCAAAGGTAGATTTGCCAGAACCAGGGGCACCAATGAGAAAATGCGATGGGGGTTGTGCCGAGGAAAACACAATCAGTTTGAACTCATAGTTTTGCGTAATATCGACGAATCAACGGGGATAGATGAAAACTTTTGCTGAGATGACAATGGGACGCTGGCTCGCCTGCGGGGGCTTGGCACTCTTGATTTTTTTTATGTTTTTGCCGCCGAGTTATTACCTTATGGCCGCCTTCCCTTGGATCTTACTCTGGCAGGGGGGATTCTTACTGTTGGGCTTTGCCCTCTTGGTGATGCTCCGGAAATTTGAGCTGCCTTTTCGTCCCCTAGGCTATGGTTTGGATTGGGGCATTTTAGCGGTGGCGATCGCCTGTGGACTATCCACCGTATTTGCGCCGTTTAAAGGGGTTGCCCTATTTAATCTCGTCACTGTTTCCGGGTATGGCGTTGCCCTTTATGCTTTACGAAACTTCGGAGGTTTGGGTTTTTGGACTTGGCAAAATCAATGGCGGGGCCTTGTGGGGCTGGGTTTTGGGATCAGTTTCGTGAGCCTGATTGGTTGGTTAATGACCGCTGGCGAACTAGAACGCAACTCCATTCCCCTGGGCCATCACAACTTTATGGCGGCCTATTTCTGCCTTGTGTTACCGATTATTTTGAGCTTTGCCCTTGCCCACCGCGGAAAAATGCGAGGCCTGCTCTTGGTGCTAAATGCTCCCCTCCTCTATCTCCTCTACACTTGCTCTTCTCGGGGGGGGTTTGTGGGGTTATTTTTGTGGGCGATCGCCACCATTGCCTTCGTTATTGGCCGCACAAAAGGTAAAAAACGCTTGATTTCCGGCACCATTGCCCTATTTCTGTTGGGGATCATGATGACAGCGGGATTACAACATCCCCGGGTGCAGCGGCTGATTCAAATTAATCTCAACAATGGCCTCCCAACGGTGCAGTTCCAAGTGGATGGGGAAACCGAAGACCGCTTATTTATGTGGCAGGCGGGCTTAAATATTTTGCGAGATCGCCCTTTAACGGGGGTCGGCCCTGGGAATATGTCCCGGGAATATAACCTCTACCGTCCGATCAATGTCGGCTCTGGAGCCGCTCACATCCAACAACTCCACAGCAATCCGATCCAACTCCTGGGAGAACTGGGTTTAATCGGTGGGGTGGCGATCGCCTTTTTCTTGGTGCAGCTAATTCGGCTCGGTCATCGTATCCATCGCCACACAGATAACCCGCAAATCAAACGGTTGCTCTATGGTTTGGGGGGCGGTTGGTTTGCCTACGCCATGGCGACCCTCACCGATTACCAATTAGAAAATATCCCGATCAGCCTTACCCTAACTTTGACCATTATTTTGCTGCTGAGTGTTGCAGATCAGATTTTAAACGAAGTCACTCCCCAACCCTTGCCCGTCCCCCAGCGTCGTTTGTGGAGCTTAGGAAGCCTCGCTGGTTTTTTAGGGGCTTTGTTAGTTGCAGTGCCCTACAGTGCTGGGATGTATCTTTTTTCGCGGGGGCAGACCCTCTGGGCCAATGGGCAACCGGAAGCAGCCTTTACCGCAGTGAACCGCGCCTATGCCCTCAATGGCTGGAATGTGAACTATCCCCTCCGCTTGGGCCTGTGGCTGTGGGGAACGCGCCAGGCAACGGATAACCCAGAAAGCAACCAACAAACCACAGAACTGGCGGCGGAATATTTTCTCGATGCCCACTCCCTGATCCCCAACGATTACTATGCCAACGTTAATACAGGGGTTGTCCTGCGGGAATTAGACCCAAGCTTGGCGCAACCATACTTTGAACGGGCAATCCAGTTACTCTCACGGGAGGCAGAACCCACCTATTTTCTCCTCGGTCAAACCTACCTCCAGACCGATCAACGGGAAAAGGCAATCGCCGCCTTTGCGCTCCAGGGCTTAGTTGACCCCAATATCATGACCCTCGGCCAATGGGAACAAGAACCCTTTGTGGCGGTGCGGGTGGAGGCTGTCGAAGCGTCCCTCGCTTTGTACCAGGAGCTACTTGAACGCCTTGATCCCCAAGATCCTTACATCATCACCCTCCAGGAACGAATGGCTTGGTTGGCTTGGTGGCATAGTCTGCCGATTCCCCACCGAGATCATCTCAGCCAATTTTCACCGATGGTGCAAGTGTTGATTTTAGGCGATCGCCAACCCGAACAAGCCTTGGAAATCATCGACCAACAAATTACCCAAAACCCAGACAATAATACCCGTTGGCTCATTCTCAAGGCCTGGTTTCAGCCGGACTTTAATCTAAATCTAAACCTCAAACAAGCCGATGCAGAAGACTCCCAAACCTATCTCCTGACCTCCCGCCGTGCCGAAGGGGTGACGCTCCAGACATGGCTGAAGCAGATTGCCGAACTTGCCAAACCCGTCGGTAGTGAGCGCCTAGCCTCTCGACTGCTTTACCGTAGTGAGGATTTTGAAGCGGTGGATACGGTGTTGCGTCCCGATGATCTCCAGACGTTTCGTCTCCTGTCATTGTTGGGGCTGGGAAGTGGTTATCCCCGCACGTTCCCGGTTTTAGATCAGCTGATCAACGATGTCCGTACCGAGGCGTTGGACCTGCCTCACCCCACTGAAAACGGTTTCCAACTCAGGGAACAATAGATTTCACGGTCAACATTTAAGCGCAATTTAAAAATTTCATGGGTAATGCATCAAAAACTTGGCTGCTGGGCCTTGATCGCCAGATCTGGATCCTCGCCGCAGGCCGACTCCTTTCCCAGATTGGCACCGGGTTCACTGCCTTTTATGCGCCAATCTTTTTCGTAAATCAGGTGGGCCTATCAGCGACCCAGGTGGGCCTTGCCTTAGGGAGTGCCTCGGTTTCGGGGGTTGTGGGCCGTTTTTTAGGGGGAACAGGGGCGGATAATCCAGCCTGGGGACGCAAAAAAACGCTGCTGGCTGCCGCAGGGGTTTCGGCGATCGCCGATGTGGCTTTGGCAACGGCAGATACGTTTTGGCTCTTGGTGTTGGGAAATTTGTTAATGGGCTTGGGGATCGGTCTGTATTGGCCTGCGACAGAAACAGTGGTGGCAGATCTAACCAGCGGTAGTCAGCGTAATGAAGCCTTTGCCCTGGTGCGCCTGGCAGATAACATTGGCCTCGGTACAGGGGTGATGCTGGGGGGCTTGATCATTGCGACGATTCAAAATTATCGTTTGCTGTTTGTCCTCGATGGCATCAGTTTTGTGGTGTTCTTTGGGGTGATCTGGGTGGCGATCGCCGAAACCTACCAAAGCCACGAGGATGTCCAAGCTGAAGGTAATAGCTGGTTAACGGCCCTCCAGGATCAACGGCTGGTAATTTATATGGCGGTCAATGTGATGTTTACGCTGTATATCGCCCAGATCCAAAGCACCGCGCCCCTATACCTCACGAATTTCATTGAATTTTCGCCCCAGGTGATTAGTGGCCTGTTTGCCTGGCATATCGTGTTTGCTTCCGTCTGTCAGTTGCCCATTGCCCGGCGTTTAAATGGCTTGAGCCGACCCCATGCCCTGATGGTTTCCCTCCTGTTATGGGGCATGGGTTTTACGGTGATGTGGGGAGCGGGTATTGGTGCAATTCCGGCCCTGGTGGGGGCGATCGCCAGTTTGGGGATTTTAGCCCTAGCCACCGATGCCTATACCCCAGCCGCTTCTGCTTTAGTGGTTGATCTCGCCCCAGCCTCCCAACGGGGTGTTTACCTCGCACTGAATTCCCAATGTTGGGCGATTGGCTATTTAATTGGGCCACCGATCGGCGGTTGGGCCTTGGATCAGGTGCCGGCGATCGCCCATGGATTTTGGCTGGCGGGGGCAGTGAGTATTGTTCCTTGTCTGTTGACCTTGCGGTACCTCGAAACCCTTATCACCCACAAAAAAACGGAGGGTTAACTCCGTTCAATGGTTAATTATTTCCTGTAAATTCACTAAGTCTGAGAAACAAAACTTTCTTCTTCTCCCTGGTGGGTGGTTTTAACCCACTTGAGCCGTTTGGGGCGCACCGACATCCGGGCCGTAGTCAGGGGCATCACGACCATCCAGTGGAGCATATAAACCATCGTCAGACCACAGGCCGTAAAAATTTTCGTGACCTTCGCCCAAGTCCAGGGCAACTCGTGATAGACACGCATATTTCCCTGCACCATTGCCCAGAGGGAAAGGCCGAGGGCGAGGGTCGTCATCGGCATCAGGACGGGTAAATGGCCCTTCAGTGCCGCAAAAATAAAGTCAGGGATAGCCGCAGTGGGGAGCAAATACTGCATCAAGATGAAGGAAAAGAGATCGACTTTTTTACCAAAGCCGAGGCGCTTATTCGAGAAATATCGCCAATAGTCGAGGTAGCGCTGGTAACCCCCTTCGGCCCAACGACTGCGCTGATGCCAGAGGGCGATCGCCTTGGTAACTCCTTCTTCGTTAACGGCGGGATTAAGCAAAAAGCCAATTTTCCAATTGTCCAGGTGAAGGCGGATCGTCAAATCCAAATCATCGGTGATCGTTTCTTCGTTCCAACCACCACATTGATCCAATGCAGAACGGCGCACAAACTGACCATTGCCCCGCAGTTCACCGATGCCCCCCAGGGCAATTCGTTGTTGTTGAAAATAACTGTCGAGGATCATTTCTGTGGCTTGACCCTTCGTCCAGAAATTTAGCGGTTCATTGGCGATCGCCTTCCGGACTTGGATCGCCCCGACATTTTCATCGGCAAAGAGGGGCACCACATGGCGCAAAAATTCCGGCGGTACCGTGGCATCAGCATCAAAGACCGCAATAATTTCGCCCTGGGTTTGGGCTAGAACTTGGTTGAGGGCACCTGACTTCCCACCACCGGCATTGGGAGAGCGATGCACCACCTTTAACTGGGGATACTCCAGAGCCAATTGATCGAGGATCTGGGGCGTTTTGTCGGTGCTGGCATCATCAATTAACCAGACCTCACATTTCGCCGTCGGGTAATCCAATTGGCAGAGATTTTTTACTAAACGCCCAATGACGGCTTCTTCGTTCTTCGCCGAGACAATGAGGGAAACGATGGGTGCAGTGGTTAAATCTGCGTCAGCTAGGGGTTGGGGTTGAGGATCGGGCTGGGCGCTAACCAAACGGATGGCCTGAATCAAAAGCAGACCCGTAGCTCCCAAAACCGCCGTTGACCCCCAGCTCACACTGTGGAGAACAAAGGCGATCGCCCAGATGAAACTGAGCATCAAGGCTGACTTTTTGCGACGCCCCCCTAATCCCTGGAAAAAATCACTCCGAAATTCCGCTTCGGCTACCTCTGGATCAGTCAGTTCATCTAAAAAAGCCCCAAGGGGATCGTGATTGTCATCGGTTTGCCAGGGTTGATTTGCCATGCGGAGATTCTCCTCTTCCAAAAAGTGCGGTTCGGGGGCTGGGGATAATTGCGTTTGCCGCTCGACATTCATGATAATCGATAGGCCTGCCCCCTTGGGGAACGGTTCTCAAGGGACTGTGCGACCATCGCTACGGAGTTGGCGCAGTGAAAGTTACTCCTTCGTAAATGTCCGTGAGGGGGGCATCAAGATCAAAGGATTCTAAATGGGCGATCGCCTCAAGTCCTTCGTAGATTTGTAGCATCCAAATATCTTGGGTCTGTCGCCGAAAACATTGCACAAAGGGGGTTTCTGTGCCAACAAGTAAATATTCTTCTAGGCTCGGAATGGTGCGATAGTACAAAAATTTGGCGGCTTGATCGAAATTTCTTGTCGAGGGAGAAAGCACTTCGATGATCAGTTTCGGAAAGTTGAGATAAGTCTGGGCCGGATCATCGCGGCGATCGCAGGTTACAAGGACATCTGGATAAAAAAAGCGTCGTTGATGAGCAACATTTACTTTCATGTCGGACATATACGTCAGACAGCCAGAGCCTTTTAGATGATTTCTCAACAACATGGCACAGTTCAAACTAATCAGGTTGTGGTTTCCTGTGCCGCCAGCCATGGCATAAACTTCACCATCGACGTATTCATGGCGGATATCACTGGTCGCTTCAAAGGCGAGATATTCCTCTGGGGTTAGGTGTGAATGGTCACTGAGGGCAATCATAATCTTTTTAAATTTGGTATCTACTTAAAGCTTTTTCATCGGGGCCACCCGGGGATCAATGATTTTTTTACCGAGATTGGGAAACTGGATCGCCAGGTTGGTCTTTTTGTCATCCCCAAAGATTTTGATCACTTCCCCTTCCCCAAAGACGTTGTGGTGGACGCGATCGCCAATGTCCCATTTTTGTTGGGCCACTTCGGTGCGGGCGGCCTGTCGTTCCCGTCTTTTCTGGGAGCGTTGCTTCTGGCTAATGGACATCATTTTGGGTTCCTGCTTCGGGGGCATTGGGGCCGGCGATCGCCCATTGGAAGTTACCAACTCCTGGGGGAGTTCTGCGAGAAATTGCGAGGCAACGGCAGGCTCTCGATAACCCCACATATACCGCTCCCTGGTATAGCTGAGGAATAATTGCTCCTGGGCGCGGGTCAGGCCCACGTAACACAACCGTCGTTCTTCTTCTAAAGCAACGGGATCATTTAAGGAGCGGGTATGGGGAAATAGCCCCTGCTCTAGCCCTACCAAAAAGACCACCGGAAATTCCAAACCCTTCGCTGAATGGAGCGTCATCAAAGAAACCTGCTGGGACTCATCATTGAGGTTATCGAGATCCGAAGCGAGGGACGCATTTTCCAAAAAGCCATTTAAGCTACTGTCTTCGTTTTCGTCTTGGAATTGCAGCATTGCATTGTAAAGCTCGGAAATATTTTCCACACGACTATCGGCTTCTTCAGTACCTTGTATTTTTAAATCATCGATATAGCCGGAATTTTCCATCACATAATCGAGGATATCTGCACCGCGCATGGTCGCCATTTTGCCCTGCATTTCCTGGATTAGCCCGGCAAATTCGTTAATTTTCCGAGCGGCCCGTCCGGCGATGGTGGCCACAGAGGTTTCATCGCTGAGGATTTCCCAGAGGGGACAGCCTAATTCTTGGGCGGCATGATTGAGTTTATCGACGGTGGTTTTGCCGATGCCCCGCTTGGGAGTATTAATCACCCGCATCAGGCTCAGGGTATCTGCGGGGTTGGCGATCGCCTTGAGGTAAGCGAGGGCATCTTTAATCTCTTTGCGGTCATAGAACTTGAAGCCGCCCACTACTTGGTAGGGAATGTTGTTGCGAATCAGGAGATCTTCAAAAGGGCGGGATTGGGCATTGGTGCGGTAGAGGATCGCAAAATCGCCCCAGTTGAGTTCTGGATTTTTGCGCCGCAGACCGAGGATCTGATTTAAAACAAATCGCGCTTCTTCGTTTTCGTTATCCGCCTTGTGGCAATAAATTTCTTCTCCGGCGCCCCGGGTAGCCTTGAGCACTTTATCAATCCGCTGGCTATTTTGCTCGATCAAGGCATTGGCGGCTTTCAGAATATTTTCCCGGGAGCGGTAATTTTCCTCCAACTTGACCATGGTTTGGGTTTCGTCATCGGGGAGGCGATCGCCAAAATTTTCTTGGAATTCCAGCAAGATTGTGAAATCCGCCATCCGAAACGAATAAATGGATTGATCCGCATCCCCTACCACAAACAAAGAGCGATTATGCCAACCCAAAGCGGCCTGGTTTGTTTCACCATTGGTACTGAGTAACCGAATTAACTCATACTGAATCCGGTTTGTATCCTGATATTCATCTACCAGGATATGGTGAAATTGACTGTGCCAATAGCCGAGGATCGATTCATTTTGTTGGAATAGCCGCACCGGAATCAGGATTAAATCATCAAAGTCAAGGGAATTATTCGCTGCCAAGGCCGTTTGATAGGCTTCATAAACCTCCGCGACAACTTTCCCTTTGTAACCTCCCTGCTGCCGGGCATAGTCATTGGGGGCAAGGCCGAGGTTTTTGGCATTACTAATCTGATAGCGGATGGTGCGGGGATTGAATTTTTTATCGTCTAGGTTTAGTTGCTGGGTGACAATGCGTTTGATCAATGTCTGGACGTCGCTATCGTCCATGATCGTGAAATTGCGCTGCCAGGTGCGGCCCCGTTCGTCCTGATATTTGTTGATGTCGTACCGGAGAATTCGCGCGCATAGGCTGTGAAACGTGCCAATCCAGAGCTGTTTTGTCACCTGCTTGTAAACCTGCGATCGCAATTTTTTTTGCTCAAACTCCGGCAGCCCTCCCAAGGGTTTACCATGTTGCAGTTCTGCGAGTTGTTGGGCATAGAGCAGTTCCACCCGTTCTTTCATTTCGCGGGCAGCCTTGTTCGTAAAGGTGACGGCCAGAATATTTTCTGGATCAACACGGTGGTTGCGGATCAAATGGGCAATGCGAAACGTCAAGGCCCTGGTTTTGCCTGAGCCAGCCCCGGCCACCACCAGGAGTGGCCCACAAAAATGTTCAACAGCACGACGTTGGGAGGGGTTGAGTTGGGCTAACAAGTCAGACATGGAAGGTAAGGTTCACAGCACAAGGAGAGACCTTATTTTGACATACTCCCCGGCGTGGCAGGGTTCAGTTAGTTCATCTCGGTGATCGCCCCTTTGTAGAGTTTTTGGATGGATTTGATCACCCGCTGAAAAGGAGAGTTTGCGTGCTGGGACTCCGGCGCTAGAGATTGCAAGCGATTAAGCAATTTCGCCTCTTCCGTTTCAATTTGACTATCGCTGTAGACCATGTGGCTAACCGCATCGAGCAGTTCTTGGTATTCCGCCTCGTTGGTATGGTCATCAATGTATTCTTCGACGAGACGGTAACAATCCTCCGGTTTAACAGGAACCGCCTCACATAACAAAGCCCGAATATCCGGATCTTGGGAGAGGTTTTTTTGATCCGCAATTTGGTGGAGATATTGACGTTCTTCTACCTGGATTTCGCCGTCGATCCAAGCGGCACTAAAAAGAATTTTAAAAAGTTGTTTGTTTTTATCTGCCGTCTGCATAAGGGGTCCTCCCGAATCAGTGGGGAAAGTAATGGGCCAAAACCTTCTTGATTGTCTCTACCCTAAACTCCCCGTCTTGTGACCCCGAATTTTCTGTTGAATATCTTAAACATTCTGACTTGAACTTTTCCTGAACCCGCACCGATTCAACCAGAAAGAAAGGCGATCGCCCCGAAGAGACCCCCACCAATCGTTTACAATAATTAATACTTTTTTGAGAATCAAACCGTAGGACAAAAGTAATGCGTGTAGCAATCGTTGGAGCAGGCCTCGCCGGACTCAGCACCGCCATTGAACTGGTCGATGCAGGCCATGAAGTCGAAATCTTTGAAGCTCGCCCCTTTGTCGGTGGAAAAGTCGGCAGTTGGGTTGACAAAGACGGCAATCACATCGAAATGGGCCTTCATGTCTTCTTCGGTTGCTACTACAATCTGTTTTCCCTGATGGAAAAAGTCGGTGCCGGCAATAACCTCCGCCTCAAGGAACACACCCACCAATTCATTAACGAAGGGGGCAAAATTGGCGAACTCGACTTCCGTTTTCCCGTCGGTGCTCCTTTCCATGGTCTCAAAGCATTCTTTACTTCTTCTCAACTTTCGGCGATCGACAAAGCCGCCAACTCCCTAGCCCTAGGGACGAGCCCCATTGTGCGTGGCCTCGTTGATTTTGACGGAGCCATGAAAACGATCCGCGACCTCGATAAAATCAGCTTTGCCGATTGGTTCCGGAGCCATGGTGGTAATGACGGCAGTCTGAAAAAAATGTGGAATCCGATCGCCTATGCCCTTGGTTTTATCGACACCGAAAATATCTCCGCTCGCTGCATGTTGACCATCTTCATGTTCTTCGCCGCAAAAACTGAAGCCTCAGTGCTGCGGATGCTCGAAGGCTCTCCCCACGAATATCTCCACAAACCGATTGTCAACTACCTCGAAGCCCGGGGCACCAAGATTCATACCCGCCATCGGCTTACCGATATCCACTACACCCTAGAAGGACAATCCAAAATTGATGGCATCGTCATTAACAACGGTGAAACTACCGAGACCATCACCGCCGATACCTATGTTTTTGCCCTTGATATCCCTGGTATCCAGCGCATTATTCCCGAAGCTTGGCGTCAATGGTCGGAATTTGACAACATCTACAACCTCGAAGCTGTGCCTGTCGCCACTGTGCAATTACGCTTTGACGGTTGGGTAACAGAACTCAACGACCCCGAAAAACGTAAACAACTCCAAGAAGCGGTCGGTATTGATAATCTGCTCTACACCCACCAAGCCGATTTTTCCTGTTTTGCCGATTTAGCTCTCGCCAGTCCCGCCGATTACTACAAAGAAGGTGAAGGTTCTCTTATGCAATTGGTTTTGACGCCCGGCGATCCATTTATCAAAAAGAGCAATGAAGAAATCGCCCAGCACGTCTTGGCCCAGGTACATAAACTCTTCCCTTCTTCCCGAGAGCTCAATATGACTTGGTCAAATGTCGTCAAACTCGCCCAGTCCCTTTACCGAGAAGCCCCCGGCATGGATGTGTATCGCCCAGCCCAAGCGACGCCCATCAACAATTTATTCTTAGCCGGAAGCTATACCCAGCAAGACTACATCGACAGCATGGAAGGCGCAACAATTTCCGGTCGCCAAGCAGCAGCAGCAATCCTCCGTACCGTCGAAGAACCACGCGAGAAAACCCCTGCGGTTGTGTAGGACGAAACTACTGCGGCATTATTGCAACTGAAAAAATTGTCCACCAAGCCTCCTGATACCAATAGAACGGGGGCTTTTTAATTGTTTTCTGACAAAAAACAAAAAAGAGAGGAATTCAATCCTCTCTCAAACTTTTAAGTGCTTTTTTAACAATCAATTTGTGATAACTGATCCTGGAATGTCGTCAGTTCTCAGAAATTACATGAGGCCGAGTTGTGCCAGAATACCTTTTCCGGTTAGGAGCTCAGTCAAAAGACCGATTACGAAACCGAGCATTGCTAGGCGGCCGTTCCAGTTTTCAGCGAAGGCGCTAAAACCAAATTTGCTTTCTTGATTTTCCATAATTTATTTCCTCAGAAGAATCTTGACGTATATAGTTGTTTTCTAGTCAACCAGTTGATACTTAATTTAACAAAAGCACAGATATCTTGCAACGTTTTGTTACTTGCTTGAAGGGAAATTTCTTCGAGGATTGAAACGAAAACAGGGTAAAAACCCTTCTCCTTCAAGGGTTTTCGCCTACATCTTGTCCGTAGGCTTTCCATGACAAACTAATCAAACCATTGATAATCGCCACGGCAACGGTCGCGCCACCTTTACGACTTTGCATGCAAATGTGTGGAATCGCCGCTTCTTCTAAATACTTTTGGGGCGCTGTGCCTGTCAGAAAATTAGCAGGAGTAAAAATGACCAGCGCAGGGCGAATGATGCCTTTTTTGACTAAAGTGACCAGACTAGACAGGGCGGTTTGGGATTGGCCAATGACAAAAATTGCTTCTGGATAACGGCGCGCCAGGGTTTCCATACCCCAAGCGGTTTTTGTCTTTTCCCGTTGGGGACGGGTGAGGGTATCGGCGCTACAGTAAACGGGATTGGCGAAGGAATTTTGAAGCTGTTCTGTGATGCCGACACGAACCATCGGAGCATCGACGATGATCGTACCGCGAGCGGCCAGGGCCGCTGCACCAGCCTGGAGGGCGTGTTCTGAAAAGTGAATCAGTTGGGCATACTCAAAGTCAGCGGTACAGTAAATGACCTGACGCACAATTTCATATTCGGCAGGGGAAAAGGAGTGTTTGCCAATTTCGCGATCAATGAGGGCTAAACTTTGGGCGTCGGTCAGATGCCATTCCATCATATTCTGTACTGCCTCGGCGTTGTTGGGCTCTGTTCGGTAGTCCTCCACAATTTTGACATACCCGAAAAGCCACTAGAGTAGTTCTCCGGGAAAAATCAACTTGACATTAGTTTCATTGCAAAGCGCCTAAATATCTTGATGGGTAAGTGTTTCGGCATTATTCGGACAGTTTTTTATCTGGGCTTGAAATTCTGGAAGTAATGATTGGGTCTTGGGTTTTTAATTGGCTTGAATGCGTTCGGGATTGCCGAAATAGTCTGGGGGAGATTTTTGAGTTGAGTCAACGGGGGGAATCACCGGCCACTGCTCACTTAGGGTTTGTAGGAGTTGATCCTGTTGTTGTCGATAGCCGCTAACGTCCCAGGTGCCGTTATTGATAATGGCAAACCAGACATTGCCTTGGGTTTGGGTTGGCATAACCCCAGCGAGGGCACTGACTTGGTTGAGGGTGCCCGTTTTAAAGGCGATGCCTGGGGGAATGGTGCGGTTATTGACGGTGCCGCCGCGATCTTGGCCTGCAATGGGTAGGAGATCGAATACGGTAAAGGGTTGTCCTTGGAGTTTGCTGTCGATGGCTTGGAGCATTGCTACGGCAGCCCGAGGGGAGACTTTGTTTTCGACGCCGAGGCCAGATCCGTTAATGAGCTGGATTTCTGATGTCGGAATATTCAGGTTTTGGGCAATGCGCGTTCCCATGGCTGGGCCACCGTTTAGGTTTTGGGCGATCGCCTCGGCTACGGCATTGTTGCTGTAGAGATTCATTTGTTTGAGGATGTCGGCCAGGGTTAAGGATTGGTGGTTGAGGACGAGGGTTGCACCATCGGGTAGGGCTTGGCGAGTAAGGATTTTTCCGGCGATCGCCACCTGGGAACGGGGAGGACGCGGCGACATCTGTTGATATTGGGTTTCGATGGCGTCGTTCCAGGCGCGTTGATCAAGGGCGAGGCGCAAACTGTCCCCAGAGGTGGCAGGCTCAGCAACATAGTTCATCATGAAGTCACCGACAATAATTAAATCTCCTTCAATTTGACGAATTCCCGCTTGATTCAGGGCATTTCCCAGGGCGATCGCCTCTTCCCAAACAAATAAAGGATCGCCCCCTGCCTCAATAATCAAATCTCCCTGAACTAGACCATTAGCCACCGTCCCCGTTGTGTAAACACGGGTGGTAAAGCGATGGGTCAACGGCCACTGCTCCAGGGCCGCTAGGGTCGTCGCAATTTTCGTTAGCGAGGCCGCCGACAACGGTTGATTTCCCTGGTGGTTCCCCAGGGTTGACCAGGCTGATTCTAGCCAAATGCCCTGTAACGCCGGATCTTTGCCGCCAGAATCTAATTGCGCTAAGTATCGATCCACAATGGTTTGGGTATTGGTGTCCTGTTGGTAGCGAATCTCGAAGAGGCCCGCTTCTTGCCATTGCAAGCTTGCGTAGGAGGCGATCGCCAAATCCGTGCCATCCCCTTGCTGAAAAAAGCCCAAAAAACCCAAAATCCCCAAAATTAACCCATTTAACATACCGTAAACCCCCATTGATCCCCGTCAATGCAAAATCACAATCAAAATTTGGGTCAATGATATCAACATCAAAATCTTCTCAGCCGTGACTTCAGTGACCCAACAGGCTTCTGGTAATATGTTGAAGGCTTCTATTCCTGATAAAAATGTCATCGACACGCGCAAAAATAGCCGTAGACGCTATGGGGGGAGATTATGCTCCAGACGAAATCGTTGCTGGGGCGATCCGAGCCGTAGAAGAACTCAATGTAGAAGTTTTTCTAGTCGGTGACCCTGTCCGCATTCAAAAGTATTTAGACGAACATTCATCTCCAGCCAACCAGTTTCTCCATGTGGTAGAAGCCGAAGGAGTGGTGGAAATGTGCGAAGAACCTCTTGTGGCCATTCGGCGCAAGCCCAAAGCGTCAATTAATTTATCGATGCAGCTTGTCCGTAAAAAACAAGCCGATGCCGTCGTTTCAGCGGGGCATTCTGGGGCGGCGATGGCTGCGGCTCTTTTGAAATTGGGTCGCATTAAGGGCATTGATCGGCCTGCAATCGGGGCTGTATTTCCGACCTTGGATCCCGAACGCTCGGTGATCGTGCTCGACGTGGGAGCGAATGTCGATAGTCGTCCGAAATATCTGGAGCAGTTTGCCCTGATGGGGACTATTTACAGCAAGTATGTCCTGGGGAACCGGGAACCACAGGTGGGCTTATTGAATATTGGTGAGGAGCCTTCCAAGGGCAACGAACTGGCCTTAAAAACCCACGAACTATTGAGTAGTAACCCTGCAATTCCTTTCAAGGGGAACGCTGAAGGACGGGATGTGCTGTCCGGTGAGTTTGATGTGGTGGTCTGCGATGGTTTTACGGGAAATATCCTCTTAAAGTTTGCAGAATCAGTCGGCGCAGTGCTCCTACAAATCTTAAAAGAAGAATTACCCCGTGGTCTGCGGGGCAAACTTGGGGCGGCGGTATTAACTCCAAACCTGAAGCGAATTAAGCAACGCATTGATCATGCAGAACACGGTGGCGCACTGCTATTTGGAGTGGCTGGGGTGTGTATCATTAGCCACGGTAGCTCGAAGGCACCGTCTATTTTTAATGCAATTCGTTTAGCTAAAGAAGCAATTGACAACCAGGTAATCCAACGGATTCAGAATTACACGGAGGAACACCAAGCTCTGCTTGAGCAGCAAACGAACTCCACCACCACACTCTCTGAAGTGGCATCCAGTGCCATGATAGAAAAAAGCGAGTGAATGAATTACTATCAGATGAATCATCTCCGAGGAAGGAAGGGAGTCGAGCATTGAAATTTGATGGGGCAGGTATTGCCATTACAGGAAGTGGCTCTGCCACACCAAAAGCAGTCATCCATAATGATGATCTGAGTCAGTTGGTAGAGACTTCAGACGAGTGGATTCGCACTAGAACGGGGATCGCAAATCGTCATTTACTTCCAGAAGATAGTAGTTTGAGTGAATTGGCGGCAGAGGCGGCAAAAAAGGCGATCGCCGCCGCCCATTTACACCCAGAAGAAATTGATTTGATTATCCTGGCGACATCCACACCGGATGATTTGTTTGGCAGTGCCGGGAAAGTACAGCAGTTGATCGGCGCAAAAAATGCCACCGCCTTTGATCTGACGGCGGCCTGTTCTGGATTTGTTTTCGGTTTAGTGACAGCAGCCCAATATCTTCGGACAAGCACCTTTCAAAAGATTGTTGTGATTGGTGCCGATGTGTTGTCCCGGTGGGTAGACTGGGGCGATCGCACCACCTGTGTATTGTTTGGCGATGGTGCTGGAGCCGTGGTTTGTCAGAGCAGTCCCCAGGATCAGTTGCTCGGCTTTGAGATGTACAGCGACGGTAGCCAAAACGAATGCCTGAATCTTGCCTACGACGGGCATCCCAAATATTTAATCCATGATGTGTCAATTCAAAAAGGTGGCTATCGAGCAATCACCATGAATGGGCGCGAGGTCTATCGGTTTGCGGTGGCGAAAGTACCGGAAGTCATTGAAAAAACCCTATTCCGGGCAGGTCTCACCACAGAAGATATTGATTGGCTCATTCTCCACCAGGCAAACCAACGAATTATTGATGCCGTGGCAAAACGCTTAAAGCTGCCTTCAGAAAAGGTAATTGCCAATCTCCAGGAATATGGAAATACTTCGGCGGCCTCGATCCCTATTGCCCTCGATGAAGCGGTGCGGGCTGGCAAAATCAAACCGGGTCAAACGGTAGCCACCTCTGGCTTTGGGGCGGGTCTCTCTTGGGGATCGGCAATCTTTAAATGGGGAATGCCTCATTAGTGAAAGAAAAAGGCGATCGCCGCTTTTAAAAAGATTACTTGAGTAAAAATATTACGCTTGGGCAAAACAACAAAACAAGCATACCAATGCCTAAAAAATTACCTTTGAGTGGGTTGAAATCATCCACAATTTTTTGCCATGGTAATCGAAATACAACTCTGCCAAAGTACAAATCCAAAGACAACATCACCATAACCCAAATCAAGCCAATGCCAGCACACTCAAGTAGATTTTGAGGCTTGATCCAAGGCAAGCAAAAGTAGGCAATCAAGGTAAAAAGAAAGATTCCTGAGCAGAGGCTAATATTTTTTCCTTTGCGGCGGCCAAACTTTTTCTGGAGATACCTAACGCGAAAATTGCCATTAATAATTTCTCCAAAAGCAATTAGAATCCCAACTAAAAAGGCTCTAAAAATCATAGTTCATTGGCCTGAAGTGAAAACAATTTAGCTATTTTTCAATTCAATTTTCTGGCAATATATACTCCATAGCTGTAATAAGCTTTGTATTGTTCATATAATTCAATTTCGCGCGTTTCCATTTCAACAATACTGTGGGCATTTTCACTATGATTGTTTCGTTTCAGAAAATCTTGAAAACGCGCCTGCATCGGTTGGTAATAATTTTCTAACCAACAACGTTCTGGCAAAACAAAATAACCGATTGGCGAATAGCCGTGCTCTTCGAGTAAAGCAAACTTTGCAGAGGCCAGATCAATTTCTGGATATTCAACTTCCCAATATTTTTGAATTTCTAGCGGACGAAAATTTGTAAGCCAAGTGATTTCTGAAACGACCAATAATCCACCTGGTTTTAGGTAACGATGCCAATCTTTGATCCCTTTTTCAAAGCCGATATTATAGATTGCTCCCTCAGACCAGATTACGTCAAATTCTGCATCATTAAAGGGTAAATTTTCCATGGAGCAGCACAGGGTCGATATTTTCTCAGAAAGTTCCTTTTGTTTTGCTCTCGTTTCAAGGACTTCGAGAAAATCCGGGAGGAAATCGACTGCGGTAATCTGCGCGTTTAATTGTTCCGCAAGTACCAATGTCGAAGCCCCTGTCCCGCAACCGATATCAGCAATTTTCAAGGGAGCAGTTTTATCTATTCCCAACAGATCAAGGGCAAGTTTAGTTTCTGGATTTCCCCCAGGCCCTTGACGTTCTGCATCCTTATGTAAGTCGATTAAAAGTTGATAGTCTGCCACTGCCTTGTTCTAACCCACGGGTTTATTCCCTCAGGATATCGTCCGTACTACCAACTTATTTCAACAAGCAAAATATTCTTAAAGAAAAGACTGATATCCTTTCAAAGTTTAGGCAGGTGGCGTTAGGGTGACAATGCCGTAAGCTTCAGGATTCAGATATTTTTGTACAGATTGTTGAATGGTTTCGAGGGTAATGGCTTGGAGTAATTCCGGATAATTTAAAGCGGGTTCGAGATCCCGTAATAGCGAGTAATAGTAACCGTATAAATTGGTGCGATCGCTGGGCCGTTCATTCCCAAAAATAAAGCGATTAGCCACTTGAGTTTTCACCCGCTCTAATTCGTTGGGCAAAATAGAAGCGGTACGAATGGTTTGAATTTGTTCAAGAATCGCCGCTTCTACCGCAGGGATGTGCTCCGCTGGCAATTGGGCAGAAATGTAAAACACGCCCTGTTGTTTTTGGGTGAAGTTACTAACGCTGATTTGAGTCACCAGACCTCTTTTTTCCCGGAGATCCTGCACGAGGCGCGAGACTTTACCTTGCCCTAACACCGTCGCTAAAATATCGAGGGCATAGGTTTCTTCTAAATCCGTTAGCCCCGGCACGCGCCACATCATCACTAAACGGGCTTGCTGTAGACCTTCATCTTCATAATGACGACGCACAATATTTTGAAAAGGGGCTTCGGGAGAGTGATCGTCAAAGGTGGGAACGGTTGCTGTGGGTTGGGATTGATACAGTTTATCGAAGGCTGCGGCGACTAATTCAATCAGGCGATCGCCTTCTAGATTTCCGGCAACGGCGGCAGTCATTCGTTGGGGTTGGTACCAAAAGCCGTGGAAATCCCGCATTTGTTGGGCTTGAAGATTTTCAATCACCTCACTAGGGCCGAGCACCGGACGACGGTAGGGCAACCGCTCAAATCCCGTCTCAATGGCGCGGAAATAGGTGCGACGGCGGGGATTGTCCTCGGAACGACGAATTTCTTCGAGCACCACCTGGCGTTCCCGCTCAAAGGCAGCATCAGGAATGCTAGGATTTAGCACCACGTCCAGTTGCAGGGGCGCAAGTTCCGCAAAATCCTGGGGCGCACAGGTAATGTAATAGTGGGTGTATTCTTGGCTAGTGGCGGCGTTGGTGACGGCTCCTTTAGCTTCGATGCGCTGTTCAAATTCGCCATTGCCGATTTGGGGCGTCCCCTTAAAGACCATGTGCTCCAGGAAATGGGCCATCCCATTAATGCTGTTGGCTTCCACCGCAGACCCCACATTGAGCCACACATTGAGGCTCACGGCATCAACCGGCACCTGTTCAGCAATGATTGTCAACCCATTGGCCAGGGTCTTAATCGTTGGTTGGTTGAGGCGTGGGCTGGGCACTAGGATGGAAGTCATGGGCGAAGCGCTGGCAATTCAAAGTTTTTCCGTGTTTTTACTTTAACGCAATGTTGTTCATCGAGTTTTTACAGAAGGTTTTTGGGGACAGGTTTTTGGGCTTTTTTCTGGGGGTAACGCACCTGGGGGGAGAGGCAATTTATATTTTGTTGTTGAGTTTGTATTATTGGCTACTAGATCCCCGTCAGGGTCGGCTACTAACCCTCATTTTGACCCTGAGCGTGATCAGTAATATTGTTCTGAAAAATGCCTTTGCCTTGCCCCGTCCCTATGTGGTTAATCCGGCGGTAATTACCCCAGAAGCGTTTCATACGGAAGGTAGTTTTAGTTTTCCCAGTGGCCATGCCCAGGGGATCACGACATTTTGGGGGGCGATCGCCTGGTTACATCACAAGATCTGGCTGTGGTTAGTGGCGATCGCAATTATTGTTTTGGTCTGTCTCTCGCGCTTATATTTGGGCGTTCATTTTCCGGTGGATGTGGCCGCTGGGATACTCTTAGGCATTTTTTGGATTAGCGTTGGCCTGTGGCTCAACGGAATGATTCCCTTACCGAATTATCAGTGGTGGCAAAAAATTAGCTTTTGGAGCCTGGGGGGATTGGTGGCGATCGCCTTGCCGGGATTAGCAGATTTACTGGGAATTTTCTGCGGTTTTTTGGTGCTTCCAAGTTTTACTTTTACGCCGCCCCAGGGCTACCGCGACAAAATAATGCTCGGATTCGGCGGGTTGGTGATCCTAATTCTCAGTTATCTCCTGCTGAAAGGAGCAAGTCTTATGTTGCCCCCAATTGGCCTGGTGAACTATGGGCGCTATTTGGCGATCGCCCTCATCGTTACAGAAGGTATCCCCCGTCTCTGGCAACGCCTCCAGCCAGTAAGATAAAAACACGCCACATCGCACAAATTCATGACCCAAGACTTTGATCTCAACCCGACTATTCCCGTTGCCCCCGCCGATTTTCGTTCTGGTTTTGTTGCCCTGATCGGTCGTCCCAATGTGGGCAAATCCACCCTGATGAATCAATTGATCGGTCAAAAAGTGGCGATCACCTCCCCCGTCGCCCAAACCACCCGCAATCGCCTGCGCGGTATCCTCTCCACTGACCAAGCGCAAATTATTTTTGTCGATACCCCTGGGATTCATAAGCCCCACCACGAGCTGGGGAAAATTTTGGTCAAAAACGCCCGCAGTACCGTTGGGGCGGTGGATTTAGTGGTATTTATCGTTGATGGTGCGGTTCCCTTGGGTAAAGGCGATCAATTTATCGCGGACTTTTTGGTGAAGACAGAAGCCAAGGTGATCCTTGGGGTCAACAAAATTGACCAACGCCCCGACAATAAGCCAGATATCTTCGCTTCTTATCAAGACCTCGCCAGCCAAAATAATTGGCAACTCCAAGAATTTTCGGCCCTCGCTGGCGATCGCCTCCCCGAACTCCAAGACAAACTTATTCAGGCTCTCGATCCTGGCCCCTACTATTACCCCCCCGACCTCGTCACCGACCAGCCCGAACGCTTTATTATGGCCGAACTAATCCGGGAGCAAATTTTGCTCCACACCCGCCAGGAAATTCCCCATTCCGTGGCGATCGCCATCGAACAAGTCAATGAAGGGGAAGAAATTACCGAAGTCCGTGCCGCCATCAACGTCGAACGCAATTCTCAAAAAGGAATCATCATCGGCAAAAAAGGGGCCATGCTTAAAACCATTGGCACCGCTGCCCGTCAGCAAATCCAAAAACTGATCGCCGGTAAAGTTTATCTCGAACTCTTCGTTAAAGTTCAACCCAAATGGCGCCAATCCCGCACCCGCCTCGCCGAACTTGGGTATCGCCTCGAAGATAACTGAACCGTCCAAACTGAAGCCTAGGCATAGCAGCACCAATAACAAAGACTCCAAACCAAAGGGCGACTGGAGTCTCAGGAGGCATCCACGAAGGACACAATTTCAATTTTGTCGCAACGCAAAAATAGCCTAACCCTCGTCGGAGTTCCGCAACTGGGGGCTGGGCTTCGGCGTGCGGGGCCGTCGGGAAGTGCGACCACGCCGACCGTCTTCCCTTCTACCACGAGAAGAACCAGAGGAACGCTCTCTCTGGCCACCATTGCCATCATGGCTACCGTACACATCCAAAGAAATTTTTTGCTGAGGATTGGTGGCAGCCCCATTGAGTACGGTTTCAATGGCCCGTAGATTTCGGCCGCCACGCCCAAAAACCTTTCCCTTATCCTCTTGCTCAAAAGCAACACGAATCAAAACCCGGTTGCTACTCGATAGCTGTTCGCAATCTATCGCCAGGGATTGGGGGTCATCAAGCAATGGCTCTAGAAGAAATTTGGCTAATTTTTCGTAGTTTGCCGTTGCTGAATGGGATGCACTAGACAGATCGTCTAAATTAGACATTAAACTTGGTCGAATACTTTAGCTTTTTCGAGGAGGTCACGCACTGTGTCCGTCGGTTGGGCACCTTCTTTGAGGCGCTTCACGATCGCCGGCACATTCAGGCGGGTTTCATCGGTACGGGGATTATAAAATCCGAGTTCTTCTAGGGGACGACCATCGCGGCGGCTGGTGCTTTGGGCAGCCACAAGACGATAGCTAACTTCTCTTTTCTTACCAAAACGCTTTAGACGGAGCTTTACCATTTGTTTTAACTGTGAAAAACTTCTATAGAAATAACTATAACAGAGCCAATATACTATCAAAACATAAGCACTGAGGGATGTCAATTTGCCCTGGTTACAGTGAGAACCCCAGCGGCAGGGTGGGCAAGAATTGTTTATGATCAGTTTAGTTGAAGTTTTGTGAAGAATCTTGACTCTAGCACTCAATTCTCCGTTTTTGGCAACGTCTAAAGAGCGTCAGTGGCACTGTTTAGAACCCATCTGGCAAGGGGGGATGGCCGAAGTACAAAAGGGACTCCCCCACAGCCAACTCGCCCCGCCCTGGCAAATTTTGCTCTTGGGGGATGGTTCGCCTACCCGCCATTTGGGTCTACTGACACGGGAAAAAATTGAGGTCGATGTGATCGATATGTCCCCCATTGGTACGGATAATGATGGGGCACCGAGTTTGATTTCTGCGATCCCAACGCCCCATTTACGCCGTCAGGTGTGGTTACGGACGGCGGGGGGACAACGTTTGGCCTATGCAACATCCTGGTGGGATGCGAACCATGTGGATGATTATTTGCAAAATCGCAGTTTGCCCATTTGGGAGAGTTTGTCACGGCTCCACACGGAACTGTACCGGGATATTCAAGGAATTTATCTGGGGCGATCGCCAATCCTAGAAGCCGCTTTTCAGGAGGAAGGGCCTTTTTGGGGCCGCCATTATCTGTTTTGGCACGATGGTAAACCCTTAACTTTGATTTATGAGGTGTTTTCGCCCTATTTGCGCAAATATTTAGGACAACCGAGCCAGGAATTTCCCCAATAAAAAATCCCCATCCCCAGGCGATCGCCAGCAGTAGGACGGGGTAAATATTTTTTACGTTTGCGGATGTTTAACGGTGCCTGAAAAAGTTAGACCAAGGCCGCTGGTTGGGCTTTTTCAGCAAAGATTTTCGCAATGACGTCTTCGACCACTTTGTCAGGAGTGGACGCGCCGGAGGTCACACCGATCTTTAGTTTGCCAGCCGGAAGCCAATGGGTTTGGGTTGTGATTTCACCATTGAGGGGTTTGTGGGCAATGGTGTTATTCCCTAAAAGGCGATCGCCGCTGTCGATGTGATAAGAAGGAATATTGCGCTCGACGGCGATTTCCTGGAGGTGGGTGGTATTGGAGGAATTGAAGCCACCGATGACGACCATCAGATCTAAATCTTTTTCCACGAGGTCAAACATCGCATCCTGCCGCTCTTGGGTGGCATCACAAATCGTATTGAAGCTCATGAAGTGGTCATTGATTTCCGTCGGGCCAAATTTTTCGAGCATCGTCTGTTCAAACAGTTTGCCCATTTGTTCCGTTTCGCTCTTGAGCATGGTGGTTTGATTCGCCACGCCCACACGGTCTAGATCTTTGTCGGGGTCAAACCCTTCGGAATAGGCATTTTTAAACTTGTCGAGGAACGCTTGGCGATCGCCTCCATGGAGAATGTAATTCCGCACATATTCCGCTTCGTCTAGATTCAGCAGAACGAGGTAAGTGCCAGCAAAAGAGCTAGTAGCTACCGTTTCCTCATGCTTATATTTGCCGTGGATAATCGAAGTGTAATTTTTCTTTTTGTGCTTTTCAACGGAATTCCACACCTTAGAGACCCAAGGGCAGGTGGTATCCACAATCGTGCAACCGCGATCATTGAGCAGTTGCATTTCTTGCACCGTCGCCCCAAAGGCCGGCAGAATCACCACATCGCCATTCGCCACGCCACTAAAATCCTTAGCGCCATCAACCACCTCAATAAAATGAACATTCATCTCCTTCAGACGATTATTCACCGAAGGATTGTGGATAATTTCGTTCGTCACCCAGATTTTTTCCGTAGGGAAATGCTTGCGGGTTTCGTAGGCCATCGCCACTGCCCGTTCTACCCCCCAACAAAAGCCAAACGCCTCCGCCAGGTAAATGGTGACATCACCACGGGTTAACTCATAGTTGTTGTCACGGATCTCTTGGATCAGGCTACTTTGATATTCGCTGGTCATCATGCCAGCCACTTCATCTTTATGGCCAAATCCTTGGCGATAGTAATTTTCAGAGTGATTTAGGGAACGTTTAAAGGCTTTGGTATCCATAGGGCACGGGAGATCAACGATACGCTTCAGTCAAAGATCATAGCGAATTCTTGGGGCGATCCCTAATCTTTGGGAGTATCTTTGGTTTTGGAAGTTTCGTCTAATTCAACCGAGGCTTCTGTTTCCGCCTGGGTTGCTGCTTCGGCAGATTCAGCTTGGGGTTCCTCTAGAGAGGAAGTTTCGTCGGTGACATCATTAACAGCAGGGTCTGGCTCAGGCACATCTTTTTCTTCGGCAAAAATTTGCTCAATATCTTCGTCTCCTGCTGATGCACTGGTTTCCGTTGGGGCTGCGGTAGATGCGGTTTTACGTCCAAATAGCCGACCGAAGGAAAATCCTTTTTTAGAGGGTTGTGCCGTAATCGGTGGATCGGTGATGGCGTCGCTTTCTGTTTCTGGGGTGTCGGATACTTCCGTGGGTGTCTCAGAAGCTTCTTCTGGCGAGGGAACGGGCTTTGTAGAGTCAGCTTTGTCTAAATCTTTTGAAGCAGAGGGCGTTGCTGGTTCTGGGGTCGGCTTTTCAGCTTCGGGAGATGTAACTGGGGCCGTTTCAGGAGACTCAGATGGTGTAGAGGTTTCTGGAGCTTCCTTTGCGAGGTCAGTAGTTTTAGAGGAATCGGAGGAAGATTTTTGGGTCTTTTTGGTTGCTGGGGCAGACGTAACTTTGGGCTTTTTAAAACGGTCTTTGACGTAGCCAACCAGGGAAACTTTGTCGAGGTTGGGGATTTTGCTGGGATCGGCGATCGCCTGGCGGAGTCGGAGGGTTTCCCAAGCAAACCAACCGAGGAGGATCACGCTGGCCAATTGCCCCAACAGGATGGCCCCAGCCATTTGCCCGGCACAAACCCAAAGGACGAGGGCGTAGAAAAGACCAACAGTGCTCCAAAAAAAGTCATCTTGGCGGTGGAGTTTCGGGAAAATAAAGGCAGTCAGAAATAGCAACCCGCTCCCCAGGGCAACGGCGATCGCCAAAATTTGTGCCAACATGACCAACAACTCCTACTGATGCTAACTGCTTGCCCTATTGTGCCAGAATCATCGGATCTTCGCGTAAAAAACTATTCTAGGGAACGAATATCCCGTACTCGACGAATCGGTAGATTTGCCACCAAAGCCGTCATCCGGTCACTACTCGAAAGGTCGAACTCCATTTCCTCTGGATCCACCTCGACGTATTTAGCGACGACGGCCAAAATTTCCTGGCGCATCTCCTCGACTTTTTCGGGACTGAGGCCCACCCGGTCGTGGGCAATGACCAGCTTGAGGCGTCGTTTTGCTTCGTCACTGCTCTTGGGAGACTGCCAATGGAGCAGCTTTTCAAGTAATTCCTGGATCATGACTCATTACATCATTACAAAGGGAAACATTAATTAGATTTCAGCATAGAGGGGAATGAGGGCGATATTCCGCATCAGAGACAGCAGTTAACTGGCAAAGATCCGGCGAATTTTGGCAAGGAATCCCTCTTGGTTGGCCATTAGGTTTAACAGGGGCACTTTTTCCCCCTCTAGACGGCGGGCAATATTCATAAACGCGGTGGCAGGAAGGTCATTTTGTTTGTCTCCTAGCACCAACGGTTCACCCCGGTTACTGGAAACAATTACTTGTTTATCGTCGGGAATAATCCCCAGGAGCGGAATGGCGAGAATTTCGAGGACATCCTCGACGCTCATCATTTCATTTTGTTTGACCATTTCTGGCTTGAGGCGATTCACAATGAGGCGCGTCCGTTTAATGCCATAGGCTTCTAAAAGACCCACAACCCGGTCTGCATCACGCACGGCAGCCACTTCGGGGGTTGTGACGATCAAGGCTTCCCTCGCGGCGGCGATCGCATTCCGAAAACCCATCTCGATGCCCGCCGGACTGTCCACCAAAATATAATCAAAAGCTTTATTCAGCCGCATAATGAGCTGTTTCATCTGGGTGGGAGTGACGGATTCTTTATTCCGGTTTTGGGCCGCTGGCAGGAGGACGAGACCATTTTGCCGTTTGTCCTTCACAAGGGCTTGTTCGAGGCGACATTCTCCGGCGATCGCCTCAATGGCCGTATAGACAACGCGATTTTCTAAACCCAAAAGTAAATCCAGGTTTCGCAGACCAAAGTCCGCATCGACCAGGGCCACTTTTTTGCCGAGCTTGACCAAGGCCGAACCGAGGTTGGCGGTACAGGTGCTTTTGCCGACGCCTCCTTTTCCGGAGGTCACAACGATAACGCGACTCATAGACTTCTGGGTGGATAAATAATTCAATAAGCTTACGACATAGCCACGGGTTGCGGCAGCTTAGCTACGATATTACAGGTAAGAGGGGATCAGATGTTTCTTGCCAATGCTGTTGATCGGCTTGGTATTGATAGTTTTTCGAAAATTTGAGGGCCGGAGCTAGACGAATTCCCTCTTGGGTCAGATAGGCCACCTCTGGCTTTCGTTGCTCAACGGCCTGGGGGGCAGCACGGGCGACAACATCGGCAATGCGCAGTTGGGTCGGCTCCATTTGAAGGGCCATAATCCGTCCGGTGCGATCGCCTTTTGCACCAGCATGGGCAACCCCCCGCAAACAGCCCCACACCACAATATCTTTATCCGCGACGATACTTCCCCCTGGATTGACATCCCCTGTGACAATTACCGAGCCGGGATAGACGATTTCAACTCCGGAGCGGACGGTTTGGTCAATGTACAACACTTCCGGTTCTTTGTCGGGGGCCAGGAGCGGTTTTAACTTTAGAGGAACATCCGCCAACAGTTGATTCGGGGGATCTTGATCGACGCTATAGCCTGCTGTCGCCGCGGCGATCGCCGTTTGCCGTCGGTTGGTGTAAATGCGTTTGAGCTTTAGGTCGTGGGGTTTGAGTAGGTCAGCCAGTTCCTGGAGTTGACGGCCCCCTACCAGTTGATTTTGAGCGATTAAGTGAACGTGGGCGACTGGAAAATCAGCAGCAGCCTGCAACTGCTCCCGAAAATTGGCCCAGATTGTGTCCCAAGCCTCAATTTCATAGGTCTGGGTGGTGGGTAAGACTAGGGTGAGGTGGTCAGCTTCAAGGCCGAACTGCAACTCCGGGGTCGCCATGGCTGCTTCTGGCTCTTTTGGGTTGAGATCATCACGTTCCGTAACAATCTCCGGGGTCGCGCTTTCACTGGAGTTAGAAGAAAACTCCGTCGATGTTGAGTCGGGATTGGGGAGAGTGTGATCGTCAAGCTCGGCCATAAAGTCAATTAGAAATGCACCCCTGATTTATAGCAGTAAGCACTGGGCTTCGGCAAAATTTTACTTACCTTGAGAGGGACTGGAGAAATTTGCCAAGACGGGACATTCCCTTTTCAATGGTGCCGAGATCTGTGGCGTAGGACAGACGAATGCAGCGGTCGTTGCCAAAGGCCACCCCAGGGATCGCCGCCACCTGCTGCTCGGCGAGGAGCTGTTTACAAAAACTGAGGGAATCAAGACCGTAGGCGCTGATATCCACAAAGAGATAAAAGGCACCGTCGGGGGATGGACAACTCAAACCCGGCAGATCTTGAATCGCCCCCAGCATTACTTCCCGACGCTTACTAAAGGCGGTTAACATTTCCTGGACGCAATCAAGTCCTCCTTCTAGGGCGGCGATCGCCCCGTATTGGGCAAAGGTACAAACGTTGGAGGTGCTGTGGCTCTGGATCGTCGTCATACCCTTAATTAGTTCCACCGGCGCGGCAATGTAACCCAAGCGCCAACCCGTCATCGAAAACGCTTTGGCGAAGCCGTTACAGGTGATCGTCAGGGGAAAAATTTCGTCACTCACGGAGCCAATACTCTGGTGCACGGCATCTCCGTAAAGAATTTTTTCGTAGATTTCATCGGCCACCACCAACACTTGTTTTTCCACTAAAACCTGGGCGATCGCCGCTACCTCTGCCGGACTGTAGACGGCCCCGGTGGGATTCGAAGGGGAGTTGAAAACAAATAATTTCGTTTTGTCGGTGATCGCCTGGCGCAACTGATCCGGAGTGATCTTGTAGCCCGTTGCTGCCGTGGTTTCGACGAAGATCGGGGTGCCGCCCGCTAAAATCACCATTTCTGGATAGCTCAACCAGTAGGGGGTCGGGATAATCACCTCATCCCCCGGTTCAATGAGAGCCATCATCAAACCATAGAGGGCGTGCTTGCCGCCATTGGTGACGATCACGTTTTCGGGGTTGTAGGGAAGATTATTTTCCGTCTGTAATTTTTTGGCGATCGCCTGACGCAGGGCCGGTTCTCCGGGAGCAGGGCCATATTTGGTTTTTCCCGCATCGAGGGCAGCTTTGACAGCGATTTTAATGTGATCGGGGGTGTCGAAATCTGGTTCTCCAGCACTAAAGCTGCACACGTCAATCCCATCCGCCTTCATGGCCTTTGCTTTTGCGGAGATTGTGAGGGTAATCGAAGGCTTGATTTGACCGACTCTGGCTGCCAATTTCATGGTGATTTGCGTTTAGATAGGAAGTGGAAAACGTGAAATAACGGTGCAGGAAAATTCCCAATTTTTAGGCTAAGGCGACTCCCCACCGCACCAACGTTATTTTTACATAACGCAACCTTAAACTTATGATCGATTTCACAGATTGATTACATTTCATTTGCGTTCGTTTCAATGCCCTTGGGGAATTGATTTTCATTCTTCTTTTTTCACAGCACCTATGTCCTTTTTGCGTTCTGACTTGGCCCAACTCAAAGCCTATGTGTCCCACCCCGGTGGCCCGGTAAATACGCCGGTAGATATTCTCGACACCAATGAAAGTCCCTACGATCTCCCAGCGGATCTCAAGGAAATTCTGGCCGAACATTATCAAAATCAAATTGCCACAAACCGCTATCCCGACGGGGGCCATGGGGCGCTCAAGGAAGGCATTGCCGACTATGTGAATCGTTCTGGGCAGTTGACTGGGGATATTCAAGCGGCCCACATCTCCGTGGGCAATGGTTCCGATGAGTTGATCCGCTCGTTGTTAATTGCCACTTGCCTGGGCGGGGAAGGGTCGATCCTGGTGGCCGAACCCACCTTCTCGATGTACCGCATTTTGGCGCAAACTTTGGGAATTCACACCGTGGCGATCGCCCGACAGCCAGAAGATTTTAGCTGGGATCTTGCGGCGGCCCAAAACGCCATTGACCAACCCCAAGGGGCACCGGTGCGGGTGGTGTTTGTGGTGCATCCCAACTCTCCCACGGGCCAATGTCTCACGGTAGCAGAAATTAGCTGGCTCCAGTCTTTGCCGCCGGATATCCTTGTGGTGGTGGACGAAGCCTATTTTGAATTCAGTCAAAAAACTTTGGTGGCAGAAGTCCTACAGCGGCCCAACTGGGTGATCCTGCGGACATTCTCGAAGGCGTTTCGATTGGCAGCCCTGCGGGTGGGCTATGCCGTGGGCAGTTTAGAAATTATCCAAGCCCTCGAAAAGGTACGCCTCCCCTATAATTTGCCCAGTTTTTCCCAGGCGGCGGCCCGACTCGCCCTCGACCATGGCGATCGCCTGTTGGAAACCATTCCCGAAGCGCAACAGGAACGGGGGAAACTTTACCAAGCGTTAGGGCAACTGCCGAATTTCCGGGTGTGGCCCAGCGATGCGAATTTCCTCTATGGTCGCCTCCAGCCAGCGATGGAACCCCAGGCGGAAGCCTTAGCAAACCTCGTCGAAACCCTGAAAAATCAGGGGACTTTAATTCGACACACGGGGGGCGGCCTGCGGATTAGTGTAGGAACACCAGCGGAAAATCAGCGCACTTTAACTCGGTTAACAGGTTACTTGCAGGCTCTGTAAACAGGTAATTTCAGAGGCGACGCCGCACGAAAATTAAGGCTCGGAGGAGTTGTTGGAGCAACTTGATCTGGGCGATGACTTGCTGCCCTTGCTGTTTTTTCATCTGGATCTGTTGGGTGGTGGCAGGGATCACGTCCGCTTGTTGAATTAAATCTTCTACGACAATTTTGATTTTGCGTTCGTTGAGGGCGAAACGGTGGCGACTGAGGCGCAGATCCTGGTGCCAACGGCGAACTTTGCGCCAGAGAATATAATTCACCCCGATGAGACAAAGATTACTGGCGATCGCCACCAACCAGAAAAACGTTACGCTCATGCCACGGACTCCATCCACTGAATACAAGCTTTTAAATCTTGGTGTAGGGTTGCGCTGTCGGCCTGGTGGCGGCGGCCATGGCCCGGCAAAATCCAGGTGATCGGGTAGGGAAGGAGTTTTTTCATCGATTCAATTTGCGCTGTCCAAGAATACCAACAGTGATTCCGAAAGCCCGTCAAATGACCCAGGCGCGCCGAAAAAGCCAGGTGATCCCCGGTAAAAAGATATTGATCGCGGTAGAGTAACACTGCATGGCCTTCGGTGTGGCCCGGCACGGGAATAATTAGGCAATCTTTGAGAAAGGGGATCGCTTCGGTGCCTTCGAGAACGGTTTCTACGGCTTTTGTTCCCTCCCGAAGATCGGCCCGGTGCAACAGGCGATCGCATCCGAAATGATCATGGAATTTTTGGTGATCGGCCACATCATCCCGATGGGTCAAAAATAAATATCTCACGCCGCCTAAGGCTTCTAGTTGCTTTACTAGGGAGGGTTGGAACCGGGGGGAATCGACGAGAATGTTCCCCTCTGGATGCTGGATAAAATAGCTGGCAGCCCCAAAGGATTTACGCGAGTGGTAGCCGCAGTAATAGATATTTTCGACGATGGGTAGGGGAAATTCTGCCTGGATTGCAGGAAGATCTTTGGGGACGGTTTCGGTGGCGATGGAGGCCGTAGGACAGGCCAATAAAGCTTGTAAGGCCGCCCGTCTTTGGTTAGGGGTTTGGGGCTGGTGGTAGACGGCGGATTGCCCATCCTGACGGTTGAAAATCTCTGGACTGAGCCAACGGCAAGTATCACAGTCGATGCAACTACTGTCTACATAAAAGTCACCGGGCACATTTTGCGATCGCCGCTGGTGTTGGGTAGCCATGGATCTTTTCCCCTGAACTTTCTGATGGGATCTTAACATTCGTCCCCAAAAGCAGCCGATCCAGATTTTTTATTGTATTATAAACACTAAATTAATTCATTGGAGGCGAAAGACGCACCATGGCTGGGAAAAATTTAGACATCACGGCCCAGGACTACGCTCTATTGACGGATCTTTACCAGCTCACCATGGCGGCTTGTTATGTGGGGGAAGGATTGGCAGAGACCCCCGCCTGTTTTGAGCTGTTTACCCGTCGCTTGCCCGATGAATTTGGCTATCTCGTGGCGATGGGCTTGGAGCAGGTTTTAAATTACCTGGAAGGGCTGCAGTTTACGGAGGCGCAAATTGACTATCTCCGCAGTACCGGGATTTTTGAGCAGGCCCCAGCCGCCTTTTGGGATTTACTCGCCACGGGTCGTTTTACAGGGGATCTTTGGGCCGTCCCAGAGGGAACCGTGATTTTTCCCCAGGAGCCGTTTTTGCGGATCGAAGCCCCCCTGTGGCAAGCCCAGATTATTGAAACGTTTCTGCTCAATGCCATCAATTACCAAACCCTAATTGCAACACGGGCGGCACGGATGCGTCACATTGCGGGCGATCGCCAATTATTAGAATTCGGCACAAGGCGGGCTTTTAGTCCCCAGGGGTCTACCTGGGCAGCGCGGGCGGCTTTGGCTGGCGGGTTAGATGCCACGTCCAATGTTTTAGCCGCACAACAGTTGGGGATTAAACCCGTGGGAACGATGGCCCATGCCTTGGTGATGGCGGTGGGCACCCTCGAAGGCTCGGAGGATGATGCGTTCCGGGCGTTTCACCGTTATTTTCCGGCGGCCCCTTTGCTCATTGATACCTACGACACCGTGGCGGCGGCGGAGCGTTTAGGTAAGGCGATTCAAACTGGCGAAACCCATCTAGCGGGAGTGCGCCTCGATTCGGGGGATTTATTAACCCTCTCCCAACAGGTGCGGCGAGCATTACCAACGACGGTGAAAATCTTTGCCAGTAGTGATCTCGATGAAGGGGAAATGGCGCGGCTCCAGGCGGCTGGGGCAACCATTGATGGCTATGGTTTGGGGACGAAATTGGTGACAGGCGACCCAGTTAATGGCGTGTATAAATTAGTGCAAATTGGCGATCGCCCGACGATGAAAAAGTCCAGCGGGAAGGCGACTTATCCGGGTTGTAAGCAGATTTTCCGCAATCTAGAGGCTGGACAGGATCGCCTCGGTTTAGTGAATGAAGCTCCCCAATCAGGAGAAATTCCTCTGCTCGAAAAGGTGATGGCCCAGGGAAAACGGTTATTTTCGACCGAAGATCTCGGTACAATTCGTCAGCGAACGACGGCTAATGTGTGTCAATTACCCGATGAAGTGAAACGTTTAGAAAATCCTGAGACCTATCCCGTCACAATTTCTGAATCTCTGCAAACCCTCACCGAGGCGATCGCCCAATCCCTCTAGGCAGGCCGTTGCAACTTCACCATAAAGAAACCATCCATGTCATGGCGCTGGGGTAAGACCTGAATCCAACCCTGTTCCTGGGCATAGGGAAAAGCGGGTGCATCTGAGCTGGGGGGGACAATCTGCCAGTCTGGGTGTTCCGCGAGGAATTGGTTGGCGATCGCCTCATTTTCTGCCGGATTTAGCGTGCAGGTGGCATAGACTAAATAGCCTCCCGGTTTGACCCAAGTGGCCCCCGTGGTGAGCAGTTCTCTCTGAAGTTGGGTCAGTTCAGCAATTTTCTGGGGGTTTTGTTGCCAGCGGATATCGGGGCGTTTGTGGAGTGTCCCCAATCCCGAACAGGGCACATCCAGCAGCACCCGGTCAGCCATATTGCGAAACTGCGAATAGGTGCGACTGTCACCGATGAGGGTGCGGATCATCGAGAGTTTGAGGCGGCGGGCATTTTGCTCAATTTTATTAATGCGGGCTTGATATTTATCACTGGCCCAGATGGTGCCGCGATCCTGCATTTTTTCGGCGATGTGGGTCGTTTTGCCACCAGGGGCTGCACAGGCATCGATAATTACTTCCCCTGGTTGGGGATCGAGCAAGTGCGTTACCAATTGGGCGCTGGCATCCTGGATTGTCCACCAGCCTTCTTTGTAACCCGGCAAATCTTGAATTAAACCCCGTTTTTCTACTAGGCGCAGGGCATTGGGTAAATTGGCGATCGCCTCGGCTTTGACTCCTGCCTGGGTGAGTTTATCCTGGACAGCGGCGACATTCGCCCGGAGGGGATTCACCCGGAGATCCAGTTGGGCAGGCCGATTAAACCATTGACAAAGCTGTTCCGTTTCCTCCGCTCCAAATTGTTCAAGCCATTGGCCAATCAGCCATTCCGGAAAACTATATTGCAAAGCTAGCCGCTCTGCTGCTGTCTCTGGTAACTGGAGCGGATCATGGCCTTTGTCCCGTTGCCGCAGATAACCGCGCAGACAGCCATTTACCACCCCTGCTAATTGGCCCAGCTTGTTGGTTTTCGCAATTTCAACGCTGGTATTGACCGCCGCCGAGGGGGGAATTTGATCTAAGTAACGCAGTTGGTACAAACCCAGTTGAAGGAGTACCCGTAGATCAGGCGGTTGTTGATCGATGGGCTTTTTTCCTAGTTGATCAATGATCGCATCGAGGGTTTTTTGGCGACGGACAGTACCATAGACTAATTCGGCAACTAAAGCGCGATCGCTCCCGGTGAGGTTACTTTTGTGGAGGACTCGATCAAGGGCCACATCGGTATAGGCGTTGTGGTACATGATTTGCCGGAGGGCGAGGAAGGCGAGTTGGCGGGCTGAAGACATTAAATCCGATAAAAACGTAGTAGGTTGATTATCCCCTAGTCTGTTCCTCCCCACTACTTCTGAACTTAGCTTTGGGTTTGAATCGGACAAAACTTCTAAAATGTATGGGTAATGCTCTGGATGAATCGATATGCTGAAAAGTTACGAGGCAATTTATGAGGCAGGACAAATGATTTGGCTTGGGGAAGTGCCCCAAATTGATCAAGCACGGGTAATTGTGACGATCATTGAGGAAGGTTCTCCGATTCAGAAAAAACGCCACTTTCCCCCATCACACTTGGCTGACAAAGCGAAAGTCCTCGGTGATATTGTGGCACCCCTAGTAGATGAAGCAGATTGGGAATGTCTGAAGTAATTCTCCTAGATACCCATATTTGGTTATGGCTCATCAATGGCGATTTTGATCAATTTCCGTCCCACTGGGTTGAGAAGCTGGAACGAGTCGATGTTGTTGGTGTTTCGCCGCTATCTTGCTACGAAATCGCTCTAGCCTGTCAGCGACAGCGTTTGCAACTGACTTGTCGCCCCGAAGAATGGATACAGCAGGCTTTAGACCCGGCAGGTATCGAGATTTTGCCTTTAACAGCAACAATTGCAGTAAGGGCTGTAAATTTATCTCCTATTCATCGAGACCCATTTGATCGCATGATTATTGCGACAGCTCTGGTGTATCAGGCTCAGCTTGCCAGTATTGACGGGCTTTTTGGAAAATATCCTGAACTCGAAAATTATTTAATGAGATAGATTGTTTGGTTTAATACTGGCAATCTTTAAAGTATTGTGAGCATGAGAGCAAGATTATGGTCAGGTTGATTTCGGATTTTGATGGGGTGGTCGTAGATCTGTCGGAACGCTACTATCGTGTTTATCGCTGGCGGTTAACCCAAGTCGCAGAACCAGAGCAAACCTTATCCCCCTTAACAAAGGAGGAATTTTGGGCTTTAAAGCGACAAAAGACTTCCCAGACCGATATTGGTTTGCGGTCAGGTCTCCGGGAAGATCAGTTGCCAGAGTTTAAGCGGCTCCGGGATGACCATGTGCATCGACTAGAAAATATGGTGCACGATCGCCTGATTGAGGGTTCCTTAGAAGCATTGACGACTGCTCAAAGCTGGGGCTGGGAAGTGATGACCGTTACCATGCGTCGTTACAGTGAGCTGGACAAAATTTTGCAGCTTCATCCGGTTTTGCAGGATATTTTTCCGGGCGATCGCCGTTTTTGTTTACCCGACTCAACGGATCGCAACCAAGATTTTTATCAAAAGCCGTTGCTCATGGGAGAAAGCCTTGCCCGACTGCGTCCCAAAGAGACCACTTGGATGGTGGGGGATACGGAAGCCGATATTCACTCGGCCCAGAGCCATAATATTCCCGTGATTGCAGTTCTTTCGGGGATTCGCGATCGCCAATTATTGGCCGCCCACAACCCAGATTTCATTGTGGAAAATTTATGGGAAGCGGTGCAACTGATCCGAGAGCAGGTCGCTAGTTAGCATAGAAAAAAAGCTATGTTATAATTTTGGCGCTTTATTGGGGCTGTGGCTCAGCAGGATAGAGCAAGCGCCTCCTGAATCTTTCGGGCAGCATGGATCGGAAACGCCATGGCTGAATGTGGTCAAATTCAAGGAAGCCTAAGTGATGAAAATTTCCATCATAGGGTAACCCTGAGCCAAGCCTTTCGGTGCCTCGCCGGAGGAAGGTGCAGAGACTAGCTGGTTGGTTTTGGGGCAAATTTTTTTTGAGGATCTTGAATGCTAACGTTTGTAGCGAAAGGTCATCGCCAACCCAGCATAACGGCCACCACCTACGGAAACTGTAGGATTTGGTTACCAAATCCTGGGTTCTAGGGTGAAGAGATAGTCCAGAGAGTCGGGGAAACCCACACCAATCTGAAGCGCTAGGTCGCCGGTTCGAATCCGGCCAGTCCCGTTTTTCCCGTAGGGATTTGGTCTCCAAATCCCTACCATTTTGATGGGATGTTGGGGTGTAATTGATCGACGTGCCAATTGTAGGGATTATTTTCTATGTATTCTCTGAGGATATCGAGGGATTTTTCATGGCGAATAATGTGCTCATAGTAGTTTTTTTGCCAAATTTTTGTCCCAACTAGATCGCGTTTTTGATTGATTTTTTTCGTTGTTTGATATTTGAAATAGGCGATAATTTTGCCGAGGTTCGTTTTTTGTTCGTAAAAAGGGCGATCGCCTTTGTTGTGAATGGCGTTAAAAGCGTCTTTTGGCGGTGGCACAGGGAAATCTGTCGTTTCAGGTTCGGTACAAATTAAGATGCCATGAAAATGATTGGGCATAATCACGGCGGCATCAATTTCTAGATTTTCAAAATGTCTAGGCAAATAATTCCAAACTTGTTCAACAATTTTTCCATACTCGTTTAAGTGCAAGATTTTATCCGTGATCGTGCCAAATAAACATTCACGGGCCTGCACACAAATTGTCACAAAATATGCGCCTGCCCGGTTGTAATCATAAGATTTCAAACGAATGGAGCGCCGATGATGAATTTGCGGATTATATTGATTTGCCATCGCAATAACCGTAGGGATTTGGTTTCCAAATCCAAAATAATAGAAACCAAGGGCATGGGAACCAAGCCCCTACGGATGGTTAACGGGTGGGAAAACGAGCATTGTCTAGCATTTCACGGGCTGTTTCGCTGGGTTGATAGCCATAACCCCACATTGCTCCATCAGAATCATCAATCACTTGTGGCGTAATAATAAAGAGAAGTTCTCGACGGCTATTATCTCTGGATGTACTTCTAAACAAGGAGCCGATAAGGGGAATATCGCCTAGGATAGGAACTTTTGCTGTAGTGACTAGATCTCGTTCATCAATCACACCTGCAAGAAGTAAAGTTTGATCATCTCTCAAGCGAACAGAACCTGACTGAAGAAGCGTTTGTCGTTTCAATGTAACAGGTTCATCATTGACGATCTCCTGACCGGCGACAGAAGAAACTTCTGGTTGAACATTCAGAGTAATAAAGCCATTATCGTCAATCCTTTCTATTCCTACTGCAACTTTAAGGCCAACTTGATCAATTACAGGCTCAACAATTCGATCTGTAATATTACCTTGGTCATTTTGTTGTCTGCGCTCAACAGTTCCAACTACAATATCCTCTGTCAAATCAATATTGGCAACTTGATTTTCTTGGACAATTAAAGTAGGGTCAGCAATAATTTTAGAGGTTGTATTACGTAGTAAGCCAGCAACCAAATTACCAATAAAGTTAGTACCTCGACCAACTGCTCTATCGCTAACATTTGCTCCTAGACCTTGAATAGAAAGCGTGACATCTCCTGCGTCATCTAGAGTTCGGATAACTGCTGCCACTTGGTCTTCGTTTAGTCCTGCCGGGAGGGGAGAACCAGGGAAAGCAATCTGATAAGCTTCAGTAATTGAACCAACAAATACTGTGTTGGCAGGATCTAGACTATCAAATACTTCGAATTCTTCTCCAAATGAAACTTGTTGATTTCCTTGTTCAATGACGATCCCATTGGGGTTGAACTCGGAAAAAATATCACTAGCTCTCGATAGATCATTAGGAGAAAGGATAATCCCATCTCCTGCACTGATCCCTACTCGATCTTCTAACAGGAGCTTAATATCAGACGAGATAGAACGATTTCCACTTAAAGTAACATCTAGAATCTTGACATTAACAGCAACTTGCCGCTTTCGAGCATCCAGTTGAGTCAAGAGGTTCGTTGCCATTTCAACAATCTTAGGTTCACCCGTCAATGTAATTGCATTCAGTCGAGTATCAAGCGTACTTTCCAGCTCATTTCGGAATAAATCTCGAAGTTTTATTAATCCAGCGTCAACAGTGGTTGTTGCTCCGTCTGTCGCCTCCTCTTCTTCTTCGATTTCATTGGCGCAAACAAAAACATCTCCTTCTGGTTTGACTGAATCACTGCCTGTTTCTAAATAGCATTGAGCGCGAAAAACGTCTGCTTGGTTGAGACGTAAAGTTCGGGTGATTTTAGGGATCACTGCATCAGGTAAATCTTTTCCAACAAAAACTGTCCCACCTCTCATTGCCGCTTTAAGATTGGACAGCATTAATACATAGTCAAAGACTTCTTGCACTGGCTCATTTTCAATATCTAAAGAAACAGACCGATCACTAATATCACCAGAAACGACTAAGTTAATACCTGCTGTCCGCGCTAATAGAGCCATCACATCTTCTGCGGGTGCTTGCTTCAATACAAGACGAGGCACAACTGCATTTGTCCGTAGGTTGACATATCTAGGAAGGGAGGTGTCAGTTGTCGAAACCGAAATATCGCCTATTGGTGGCGCACTGGCCCTTGGTAAAAACGGTGGAATTGGGGCCGTCGGTTGGAGGAAATTATTTTGATTGTTATTGCTGGGGGCACTCTGAGCCAACAAGGTCGGTTCAATGACTGTGGAGGGCTCTGTGACCTGGGCCGTTTCTGTCGTGTCTGCTGTCGAGGTGGTCACATTGAGCAAAATGCTGTTGTCATCCTGGCTGAGGATTTCCCCTTTTGGTGCTGCCACTTCCCCTAGGGCGACGATTTTGACATTGCCTGGAGCCGACTCCATCACCTCGATGCGCTCAATCCCCGGTAAAGGATTATCTTGGCTGAAAATATCCTGTCCATTGCCGAGATCTAACCGTGCATTGGCAATTTCTGCAATGAGTACCCGGTCTTTTTGGGTCGTCGAAACCTGGGGCTTCTCACCAGACAGATTTGCACTCTCTGGTGCAAGACTGAGAGCGAGTTCTAGGTTGCCATCTCCTGGCCGTACCGCCAGTTCCCGTACTTGTATATTTGCTGCCTGGGCTGGGGTGACTAAAACTGTTGTAGAAGCAACGACACCAGCGACGACTCCGGAATAGGACTTGATATTCACGACAGAAAATCTCCACACACACTAATTAAATGTAATCGAAAAACCGAAATGAATCCCGCTTGAAATTAACAATAATTTTAAAAAACAACCCTAAAAATCCAAAATAATTAGCAATTTAAAATAAGTTTTGCTAATAATGTCTTCAGAAATTTGTTTTGAAACCAAAATTAATGGTTCCTATGCCGCTAGTTTACCTCCCTATCTCCTCAGCAAATTGTTTTGACCTCGAAACCTAGCCACCATTCTCTGCAGGTTGTTCCTCTTGACCTTCTTCTCCCTCGGCTGGGGCGGCCTCAGCAGCTAATTCTGCTTGTCGGGCAGCTAGCTCTTCCGGGGTCGGGGCAATGAGGGCATCCACCACAAAGGAAACCCCTAGCTGGGCTTGGGATTGTGTTACCAAACGGCCATTTTCGTAGCGGAATGTCGCTGGTTCAGCCACCGTCGTCGAAAAATTACGCAATACCAACAACGGCTGCAACACATCGATGCTCGTGAGCATGGACTCTGCTTCTGTGTAGGTCATATTATCGAAGCTGACGTTAAAGGTTTGGTATTTCAGCTTATTTTGGGCAGCTTCACCGTAGGTAGCGGCATCGGTAATAAATTCGGGTTTAGGTGGTGTCGGCTCGTAGCTCGTTAGTTGTACATTGCTGGCTGTGAGGATCCGGTTGAAATCAAGCAAGAAAGTCTGCATTTGCTTGTCTTGACCATAGGCATTGAGAATTTCGGTGGCAATCCGTTGCTCGTTGGCTAATTCCACCTCGCGCTGGGCAATTTGCTCTTGGATATTCCCGGCGCCTTTTTCTTGTAATTCTGCTTGTTTTGTCTGGAGTTCCTGTTCGAGGGTGCTGATTTCCCCTTGGATGGGCCGAACGAGAAACCACCATAGTCCGGCGCTGGCCCCAATGCCGGCGATCGCCAACATCGTCCCTAAAACTTTTGAAGTGAACTGAATCCCAAAAGCTTCAAAAAAGCCCTGTTCCTGACCAACCATGGTCATTTCCGTCATCGTTTGCCGGAACTCTTCTGCGTATGTCATCGGTTGTTGCTCCTCCTCACAGTGTTGATGAATATCGAGATCGTTAAATCCTAAAAGCTACTCCGCAAGCGTTCGGCCATCCCCCGTGCCCCCTGGCTGTCTAGGGTGCGAATCACCTCTGCATCGGTGAGGTCATTGAGGGAGATTGATACCGTGTAGTCCACCACCTGGGGCATGCTAAAGGAAGCAACGGGCCGCGGAAAATCCACCTGGGCAGTGGTAATCGGGTTATCGACTAAATTTGCACTGACAATATAGATTTCTTCCCCTTGCAGCAAAGGCGATTCCGGCAGGTTGAGGACAAAGTCATTCACTTCATTAAAAGTGCGTGCGTTACCCCGTACCAACACTTGATTATCCGACTGCTCGAAGGAAGTGATCTTGAGACCGGGTGGGGTTAAATCCCCCACTTCCCGCAAAATGGCCGACCAGGGTTTAATCCTCGTTTGCAGCACATCCACAAAGGCTTGGCTTTGGGATTTATAGGTGTCAATTTCTTGTTGAATTTGCTGTAACCTCGCCTGCTGGGCATTGGCTCCCTGGAGCTGTTGATCGACAACGGCAATTTCTTCTTGGATGTTCGCTTTTTCACGACTTTGCTGGAACCACAACAGACCCACCACCGCCAAGGCCGCCGCAGTGACCGCCCCACCGATAATTAGTGGCTTTGGCTCTTGGCCCGGAATCACCCCAGGTTTGCTCACCAGACGATCGGCGATCGTCATCGAAGAATCTTTCGTTAAACCACGGTCTTTCAGGAAATTAATATCTAAACCATACATAGCCCTATACCTCCCGGAGTCCTAAACCCAGTGCAGTGCCCAAGGACGGTCGTTGTACCTTGGAAATTTCTTCATCAACGTCAATAGACAGCGCCTCAAACGGATCAATTTGAATCGTCGGAATGCTGAGACGCTGCGTAAAAAATTCATCCAGTTGACTAATCCCCCCCCCAGGGCCAGCCAACATTAATTGGGCCACTTCCAGCTCACCGCTCTGGTTGAGGTAAAAATCAATGGAACGGCGCAATTCGTCTGTCAGTTCCCCTAGAACGCGCAGGAGGGCCGCCATCCCAGGGTTAATGCCCGTGGCGCCAGTGCGCGATCCTTCCATTGGTGTGTTGGGAATGGTCATCCCCTGGAGAAGTTCGATGTCGCGGGGGGCAGGTAAATTCATGGCGCGGGATAGGGCATTTTGCAGTTGCGAAGCACCAATAGGCACCGTCCGGGAAAACTGTGGTACCCCATCGACCACAATGGCAATTTCGGTACAGTCAAATTCAATATCAACCAAGACCACCGCTTCCTGGGAGCTAAACTGCCGTAGTTGCTCACGAATCGTCCGGAGGAGGGCAAAACTATTGATTTCGAGGATATTGATCTCTAGTCCCGCCTGCACAATGGTCTCCACATAGGCGTCGGTCACTTCTCGCCGGGTGGCCACCAACAGAACTTGCACCTTTTCAATGCCATCTTCATCCTGGAAAAACCCAAGTTTTTGATAATCGAGATCCACTTCTTCGCGCGGGTAGGGCAGGTAGAGGCTTGCTTCGTGGTTGAGGACCATATCCCGCAGTTCGGCATCATCGAGTTCGGCGGGGATCGGGATCAGGCGAATAATTGCCTCCCGCATGGGCACGGCGGCCGTAACCTGTTTAGCGCTGATGTTGTTGGCGCTGAGGGTATTTTGGATCAGCTCGGCGAGGGCGGGAACATCAACAATTTTTCCTTCTTCAAAAATGCCTTCGGGTACGGGTTCGGTGATGTAGGTCGCCAGCTTATAGACCTGTCCCTGTTTTTTGAGTTGGACCATGTTTAAGCGTTCCGTTGAGATCTCGATGCCAATCCCTTTACGCTTTGGTTTGAAGATATTTTTGAAGAAATCTAGCATAGGAAAATGTTCCGAAAGGATGACCTATGGAGCCATCGGTGCTAACCACCCATACCCCGGTTGCTATTAAATTTAGCTCAGTTTGCCGAAAGTAAATAACAATCGCAAAAAAGGGAGCAATTTTGCCCCTGAAGCTGTCTGGATAATGGCATGATCTGAAGGTCAATTCAATGTGAGTGATCACTGCGGCTGAAATTGGGAGGAAAGTTTTTATGTTTAATGGTCTCAAAGGGCTACGGCGTGGACTGTTTGTGGGGGTGAGTTTGGTGGCGATCGCCGCCTGTCAGCAGGTACCTGGGGGCAATGGCAACACCCCAGAAACGGTCGAATTTTGGACAATGCAATTGCAACCAAAGTTTACAGATTATTTCAATGAATTAATTACGGCCTTTGAAACCGAAAATGCGGCAGAAACGGTGCGCTGGGTAGATGTCCCTTGGTCAGCGATGGAAAGTAAAATCCTGACGGCGGTTTCGGCGCGCACGGCTCCGGATGTGGTGAACCTCAATCCTAATTTTGCTTCCCAGTTGGCCAGTCGTGATGCTTGGTTGGTGCTGGATGATCGTCTGACGCCAGAATTGCGCGATCGCTATTTGCCGAAAATTTGGCAGGCGAATCAAATCAACGGCCAAACCTTTGGTATTCCCTGGTATCTCACGACCCGGATTAGTTTTTATAACGAAGATTTATTTGCTGAGGCGGGCATTGACGATCCCCCCAGCACCTACACAGAGTTGGCGATCGCCGCCCAAACGATCAAAGAAACAACTGGGAAATATGCCTTTTTCGTTACTTTCGTCCCCGGTGACTCCAATGAAGTCCTGGAGTCCTTGGTACAAATGGGGGTCACCCTAGTCAATGCCGATGGTTCTGCGGGCTTTAATACCCCCGAAGGCATTGCGGCTTTCCAATACTGGGTCGATCTTTACCAGGCGGAATTATTACCCCCAGAAGTGCTGACCCAAGGCCATAGCCACGGCATTGAACTCTACCAAGCCGGGGAAACGGCGATCGCCAACACTTCCCCCGAATTTATCAACACCATCCAGCAGAACGCGCCCCAAATTGCCGTGGTATCCGTCCCAGCCCCCCAAATCACTGGAGAAACAGGTAAAAAGAACGTCGCCGTAATGAACCTTGTGATCCCCAAAGATAGCGACGATCCAGAGGCTGCCCTCGATTTTGCCCTCTTTGTCACTAATACTGAAAATCAACTTGCCTTTGCTGAAGCCGCCAATGTTTTGCCCTCTACCCAGGCCGCAGTGGAACAATACATTGCGAAACTCGCCGCCAGCGCCGCCACTGATAGCCTCAGTTTGGCCCGGAAAATTAGTGCCGAACAACTAGCGGATGCCGAAATTTTGATCCCCGCCCAGGAGAATCTCACGGAACTGCAAAAGCTTATCTACGAGAATCTCCAAGCAGCGATGCTCGACCAAAAGACAGTTCCCCAGGCGGTGGCTGATGCGGCAGCAGCTTGGAATGCCCTTTAACCCTCCCAAGAGGGAATCCACCCTCCGCCCGTTGGGCACCTCCCTCCAGGGAGGATGTTTCTTGGTTTTTTGCAAAACGTTTATACTGACATTTCTCAAGCCCTATTATCCACAAACAATATGGAAGTCCAATTTCGCGAATTTTCCCCCTTCGACCTCTGGATTTGGTTGGAGTTTGACCATGTGCCTTCGGAGACGGAAAAACAATATGTCGAAGAGCTATTTGACTCTTGGTTTTACATCGGGAAATTAGGGGGCTTTAATGCGGAGAATCTCCAGATTCAAGAAACTGGGGTAGATATTAGCTACCTCACCTACGACGAAGACCAAGCGGATAATGCGCTGATGGCCCCAATGCACAATAAAGGGGACTTTGAATATGAGGGCATTTGGGGGCGTTGCTGGTTTGATTTGGGGACGAGTGATCTCATTGCTTTAGATATTTTGGTTAATGCCCTGAAGCAGTTAAGCAAAGATTTTGTGGATCTGCGCCGGATTGTGGTGGGGGGCGAAAATGAAGATTGGCCCATCGAACGGGACGAAGCTGACAGTTGGTATGCATAGGCAGCGACCCCAGGTAACAGCGATCGCCGCCATGAGTGCCGACGGTAAAATTGCCGATTACAGCGGCGCTCCAGCGCGGTTTCCTTCGGCCCAGGATAAAGCCCACTTGGAACGGTTAATTGCCCAGGTGGATGCGGTGATGTTTGGGGCCAATACCCTCCGCGCCTATGGCACAAGTCTTCCGATTGGCGATCGCCACCTGTTGCAACAACGCCAAGACCGCCACCAACCGCCCCAACCAATCCACTTTGTTTGTTCTGGCTCCGGCAATCTTTCCCAGGATTTGCCTTTTTTTCGGCAGCCCCTCCGCCGGGGTCTTTTAACCGCTCCCGAACAACTTCCCCGGTGGGCCAAATTTCCAGGTTTTGAGCAAATTATTGCTTTAGATTCAGCCGGAGCATGGCAACCAACTCTCACGGAACTGAGGCAACAGGGGATTGAAAAGTTGGGTCTGTTGGGAGGAGGAAACCTCATCGCCAGCTTCGCGGAGCAAGGCTGTTTGGATGAACTGTGGCTAACGGTTTGTCCTGTTTTACTCGGCGGAACAGCGGCTCCCACCCCCATGGCAGGCAATGGTTTTTTACAGACGGCGGGCTTGACCCTCGAACTTCTGGAATATGAGGCGATCGCCTCGGAGTTATTTCTCCATTACTGCGTGAAACAATAACAGCAGCACTCTGTACTCTGGCACCTTATCCATGGCGATTTTAACGGTTGAACAACTCACCCTTACCCTTGGGCCGAGGGATATTCTCCGAGATATTTCCTTTGCCCTAGAGCCCGGCGATCACCTAGTGCTGGTGGGGCCATCGGGCTCCGGAAAAACAACCCTCCTCCACTGTCTCAATCAACTTCAGAGTCCCACCGCAGGCCGCCTCACCTTCCAAGGTCAGCCCTACAGCGCCTATAATCCCGTTGTCCTGCGGCAACACATTGCCCTCGTGCCCCAGGAGGCCCGCCTTTTGGCGATGACCGTCAAGGATGCCCTATGGTACCCACTCCAGTTACGGAAACAATCGGCCCCAACTATCCGCAACCATTGGCAACAGTGGCAAGATCAACTGGATATTCCCCCAGAATGGCTTGATCGCCACGAAGCACTCCTGTCCGGCGGCCAAAAACAATGGGTGGCGATCGCCAGGGCACTCCTCTGCAAACCCCAAGTTCTCCTCCTAGACGAACCCACCGCCGCCCTAGATTTAGGTCGCATTCAAACCTTAGTTGCGCTGTTGTTGAAATATCAGGCCCAATCCAATATCCCTTTGGTTATTTCTACCCATAACCTCGACTTTGCCCAGCAACTCGCAACAAAATTGATTTACCTCGACCAAGGTCAAATCCAGCACCACCACCACAATCACTCCATTCCTTGGTCAGTCATCCAGCAAACCCTCCAAAGTCGTCAATCCACCAATAGCGAACCTTGGTGACGACCCTCTAACCTTGATTAACCAGCTCACGAATGGAGGTCCGGGTTTTGAGTTTTGGGGGGCTTGGGCGAGCCGGCGTCGGTGAAGGTTCTAAGGTTGCATTGCCATTGCCGAGACCAGACCCAATCCCATCGAGGTTAAAACGATAACCCACATTGCGTACCGTTTGAATCAAATTGGGCTGACGGGGGTCCTGTTCAATTTTCTTCCGCAGGGATAACACATGGGTATCGATGGTGCGGGGGTTATCAATGGCATCTGGCCATGCCCGCCGCAATAATTCTGAGCGACTGAGGGGTTCCCCGTTGGCCTGGGCGAGCACATACAACAAACTAAATTCTTGGGGCGTTAAATCGATGTACAGACCCCGGAATTGTACCCGCCGCTGCACGAGATCAATGCGCAATTCACCATAATCAAGTTGGAGGGGAGCACTCACTGCCCGAATCCGCCGCGTCAAGGCTTCTACCCGCGCTAAAAGTTCTTGCATCCCGAAGGGCTTCGTTAAATAATCATCAGCCCCAGCCTTTAACCCTGCCACAACATCTTTTTCTGTATTTTTTGCCGACAGGATGAGAATGATGGCCTGGGTATTTTGGCGTAGCCAACGGCAGAGTTCGAGGCCATCACCGTCCGGTAATTCCGAGTCTAGTAGCACCAAGGCAGGCATATGCTGTTCAAAGACACGCCGCGACTGGTTGAGATTTGCTGCTTGGTAAATGGCATAGTTGGCTTGTTGAAGATGCCACCCAAGCAATGATCTCAAGTGGGGATTTCCTTCGATGATGGCAACAGAGATTAAAGTCACGATGGTTTGACTTCCTTGCGATTGTTGCTCCTACGTTAACAAAGTTAATGTCAACAGATTGTAACCGTGGTTACGTCTTAACTGTTTCTTTGGACTCGATTAATTACCGCAAATCACAATCTTAAAAGTTCACCTAAATGGATCATGTATCTTAATGATTATTTAAGCTGAACTTGATAACAAAAGGCAAAAGAACGAAGTCAACCATCGTCATTTTAGTTACAGAATATGAATGATAAAAGGGTAGCGATATTCTGTTGCTGGACTGCCCAAGATTTTTAAAATCGCCAAAATTGGCATCACAAAGCTCAGGAGCAGTAGGGGAATGGCTAGGATGATTGCAATGGGAATCAGGATTACGGTAGCCGCGCAAAAACCGGCGATCGCCCAACCCACCCAAAGGTTTAGGTGGAGATTGAGGGATTCCCGTGCATTGGCCTTAACAACGGGATCTTCACTCACAAGCAACAGGGCCACCGGAATTCCAATGGAGACAAATGTATAGTTAATAAAAATGGCTCCGTGGCAAAGACTCGAAAGCAGTTTTCTTTTATCGGGATCAAAGGTCATCGCTTAAATTCTCCTAACTTTAGTAAAGTTGTATTTTTTAAATAAAGGTTAAATGGTTGTTATGAATGTTACGTTTTGCGAGCACGAAGACATCCATTAGTTGTCTAAACGATAAACAATTTTGCCATCGGTGGCGCGATTCGTCACTTGCAAAAATTCTGCTCGCACTAAATTTTCTAGGTGGGATTCGAGGATGTTTCTTGGAACTTCTTCAATTTCAAGGAAGCAGTCTAGAAGGGTAACTTCGCCTTTGGTCTGACAAAATTTAAGGATGCGACGATCGAGGGCTTCTTTGGCAATATTTTGATCGACAGGTGTGTCTGGGGCCAAACTGGGAGTCACATTTTGCTGATTGGCGGCGATCGCCTGATCCCCAATATTCACAATCACCTGGGGGGGGATCGCGTCACGGGTTAAGCGTTTAGACTCGTATCCCATGAGGGCTTTGGTGTTGTACTTTTTGTCAAAATCATCCTGGGACATACTAACCAACACGATTGCTTCGACAAAGCCGACAATGGTGGGAATGTAAGTCCAGAAAAAAATAGCGTAAATAATCCCCCAGCCGATTTCCCCCAGATAGAATTTATGCCCCCCCACACCACCGAGGAAAAAGGCTAACACTGCGGCTGTACTTTTCTGTCTCATGCAGGGTTCTTGGTCATACTAAGCGGACATTGGCAATCAACCAGGCGATCGCCTTTCCCCACTATTGTAGAAACCCTAGTCGAAAACGGCCTAGAACTGACGCAAAAAGCGCAGATCACTGTTATACAAACGGCGAATATCGTCCAGCTTGTGCAGAACCATCGCAAAGCGCTCTACCCCTAGCCCGGCCGCAAAACCGGTATAGACTTCCGGGTCATAACCAACGGCCTTGAGCACATTGGGATCAACCATGCCACAACCCATTACCTCCAGCCATTTACCCTGCCATTTCACATCCACTTCGGCGGAAGGTTCAGTGAAGGGGAAGTAGCTGGCCCGGAAGGTCACCTCTAGATCTTCGCCGAACATCTGCCGCAAAAATTCCTTGAGGGTGCCTTTTAGGTCGGTGAATTTCAAATTTTTATCAATTGCCAGGAGTTCAATCTGATGGAACACGGCGGAGTGGGTCGCATCGACGGTATCGCGACGGTAAACCCGGCCCGGGGCAACAATCCTTAAAGGGGGTTCGTTTTGCTCCATGTGGCGAATCTGTACCGAGGAAGTATGGGTGCGCAATAGGCGATCGCCCGGCAGATAAAACGTATCCTGCATATCCCGTGCTGGGTGGTCAGCAGGGGTATTGAGTGCCTCAAAGTTGTAATAGTCTGTCTCAATTTGGGGGCCTTCAGCGACGGTATAGCCCAGGCCCACAAAAATATCTAAAACCCGATCAATGGTGCTCTGGAGCGGGTGCATTTTCCCCAGGGGACGCCCCACACCGGGCATGGTGACATCGAGGGTTTCGGCTTTGAGTTGGGCTTCGATCTTCGCTTTCTGGAGAGTTTCAAGCTTGGTATCAAGAGCCCCCTGGAGGGCTTCTTTAACTTGGTTGGCGATCACCCCAATTTTTGGCCGTTCTTCAGCGGAGAGTTTGCCCATGCCCCGGAGGATTTGGGACAGTTGACCCTTCTTGCCGAGGTAGTTGACCCGCAATTTTTCGAGGGCGTCGAGATCTGTCGCCGTGGCGATTGCGCCGGTGGCTTCCTGTTGGAGCGTTTGCAAATCAGATTCGATTTGGGTCAAAGTAGAAGTGGTCATGCCAAAAAGATTGCAACTAAACTTGTTTCGAGGATAAAACCCCTAACAGTTTAAACCTTCCTCGATAATAAAAAAACGTCAATTTTTCACCAGGAACCCATGACACCTGCTACGCCGCTGAATTTATTAATCAGTAATGATGATGGCATCTCCGCCCTGGGGATCCGTACCCTCGCCAATACCCTCGCCGAAGCAGGTCACCAGGTCACCGTCGTTTGTCCTGACCGAGAACGTTCTGCCACGGGGCACGGTTTAACGCTCCACCGCCCGATCCGCACTGAAATTGTCGAAGGGATTTTTGATCCCCGTGTCACTGCTTGGAGCTGCTCTGGTACACCATCAGATTGTGTTAAATTTGCCCTCAGTGCCGTCCTCAAAGAACGCCCTCATTTTGTCCTCTCTGGCATTAACCACGGCTCTAATCTGGGGACTGATGTCCTGTATTCCGGGACGGTTTCGGCGGCGATGGAAGGGTTATTAGAAGGTATTCACAGCATTGCCCTAAGCCTGGCGGACTATACCAGCCACAATTTTCAACCTGCCGCTGATTTCGCAGTCAAGCTCCTCTGTCAACTGATGGAAAAACGTCCCCACTGGGCGATCGCCAACCAAGATGCGCCAGTTTTATTGAATATCAATGTGCCCAACCTAGAAAAAGAAAAGCTTGCTGGGGTAAAAATTACACGTCAGGGGTTGCGCCGTTACATTGAGCAATTTCAGAAGCGTCAAGATCCGCGCGGCAAAACCTATTACTGGCTCTCTGGGGAAGTGATCGAAGAATTACCCCAACCGGATGAGCCGAATATTCCCCTAGATTTTCCGACCGATGTCCAGGCGATCGCCGCTGGCTATATCACCATCACGCCTTTGCAGTACATCATGAATGACCTGCACCGCATCCAGACCCTCGCCCAGGAGGATTGGCAGATCTAAGCTCTGTGAATTTCGTTAAGGTGTGACCCCATCGCTGACGGGCCGAATTTCTTCGTTGGTAAACGGATCTGTGGAGCCGTTCCAATTAAAACTATTGATCGTAATATTCACCGAACCAATTTCAAGGACGGGATTATAGCGCAACAGCACGCCGTGGGTTCGCCGACTATATTCAAGGAAATAATCGGTGCTAATCGCTTCTTCGCTGTCGAGGTTGATCGCCGTCTGGAAACCCACCCGGAAGGGGCCATAGAGTTGTTGGGTCAGGCCGAATTCGAGGGTACGTTGGTCAACGGCCCGGTCAAAGAGAAACGGCGATAATTCATCACTGAGGACGCTATTGGTGTAGCTCAGATTAAAACCCGTATAGTCGAAACTGTTCCCGGCAAAGCGGCCAAATTGTCCTTCGATGCCGATTTTTCCCCGGAGGGAATTTTGGCGATCGCCATTGCTATAAACCCCCGCTACCCCCTGTAACCCCGTCACCAGAGAAACATAGGGAACAATGGGCTTCGGACTGTATCGTAAGCCCTCAAAGCGAGTCGGCGGCAAGGGTTCACCGCTCCAGAGAGGGAAACGATGGTCGAGGTTAAAGGAGCCTTGGTAACGGGTGAGGTTCACTTGGTCTTCGCTGACCCCTGGTTCCAATAAGTCTGGGCGGTCGGTATCGGCTTCGATATTCTGCACGCTGGCCTGAAAATCCACCTCAAAGCCGGAATCTCCCAAAATATAGCGCGGCGATCGCAGCACAATTCCAAAGCTCCGCTGTACCCGCTGAAAACCGAGGGAACCATTAAAAAGGCGATCGCGGTAGTTAAATTCCTGACTAAGGCGAAAGGGATTATCTAAATTACCAAGCTGTTGTTCTAGGCGAAAATTCAACTCGAGTTTATCTTCAAAATTATCCAGCTTGAGATTCTCTAAGGAACCCCGTGCCGCAAATGACACCCGTGGATTAAACCGATAGTCAAACTCACTGGTCACCGCAAACACCCCAGGGGCCAAGATTTCCCCTGCATCATCATCGTTGGTTTCTGCGAGGATCGTATCCGGGAACCAAGCCTTCTGGAGGAGGTATTGGGGGGTCACTGTCCAGCGACCCTGGGCACTGCGATAAAGGGAAAATCGCCGCTGCAGAAATAAACCGCCTTTTTCCTCATCATCAAATCCAAAGGACACCTGGCTAAAAATCCCCTCGGATTCGCCAAAGCGAAAGGTCCGCGGAAATACAGGTAAAGAAACGTTGTTGTCAATGACGAGGCGGGTCTTGGTGGTAACGAGCTCGTCGTTAAATTCGTCTACTTTTTGGTAAGTGGCCGTGTCTGCCACCAACTGCAATTCCGGTGGCGAAAAGGGATCATTGGTGATGCTGATATTTTTAGCTTCCCAGCGATCGCCGACAAATTCCACCGATTCTGCTTGGAAACGCACCCGATTGATGACGTTTGTCTGGGTATCAATGTCACGGGTGCCAATATCGCGCCCGCTGCCCAGGACAAAACTAATCCCTTCTTCGCCCATGACCTCTGTGGCCGGTTGATTGAGCAAAAGCCGTTCGTTTAAAAGCACGGCTGGATTGCTACTGACCCCAAAACGTGTGGGTCGCACTCCCAAGTCTTGGTTTAAGGTCGTTTGGGAAATTTCCCCTTCTGCCTGTTGGATCTGGCCGCGATTTTGTACAAAGAAATAGGTAAATTGTTCACCCCGTAAAATCTGTTGTCCCCGACGTAGGGCGACATCTCCCCTGGCGATCGCCAATTTGCTGTTGAGATTGATCTGGAGTTGGTCGGCGCTGAGAACGGCTTCCTGGAAGCGGACGACCACATTTCCCATGGCTGTGACCACCTGGGTTTGCTCGTTATATTCCTGGCGATCGCTGATTACTTCGAGCACCGCTGGCGGAGTCGGGATTGCTTCGGGATCTGTCGCCTCCTCGGTTGGATTTGCTTCTAAGGAAAATTGTTGCTGCTGACCCGTACGGTCTTGGATTTGAATTTCGCCATAGTTCATTTCCCCTTCCAGCTCAATTTCCTGGGCCGCTACTCCCCCTGGTAATTGCGCCATCGGTGAGCCTTGGCCCGTCTGCATCAACGGCTCTGCCACCACAGGCATCACAGCACAATTCAATGTACAAAGGACGGCGATCGCAGACATAACAGTACTCACCTGCAAAGGAAATTACACAAAATCTATCCTAATCCCTAAATTCCGCACCACACGTAATTTTATTTTTTTGGGAAGTTATTTTGTAATGTGCCGGGATTTGACGAAACCCACAAATTAAATCTATATTAGATGATTGTGTCTTTATATCCTGCTCGGATCAGGTGACACAGTAAAAATGCGATCGCCAGCTTTAACTTTGTGAAGCAAACAGACTTAAGCGCGATTGCTACCTGTACGGCAACCCTATAGAAAAATTACTATTTTTATGAGCTACGCAATTATTGAAACCGGCGGTAAGCAGGTTCGTGTTGAGCCCGGTCGTTTCTACGATATCGAAAGACTCGATGTGGACATCGATGGCAACCACACCATTGATAAAGTGCTTTTGATCAGCGATGACAATGGCGTCACCGTCGGTCAACCCTACATCGACGGCGCAACCGTTGAAGGGACTGTTGTTGATCAGCGCCGGGCTAAGAAAGTGCTGGTTTACAAAATGCTGCCCAAAAAGAAAACCCGTAAAAAGCGCGGTCACCGTCAATATTTCACCCGCTTCATGATCGATAGCATCAAAGTTGGTGGCAATGTTGTTGCGGCCAAAGCAGACGCCTAAACCCCTCAACAGTCGGCAATAGTTCACTGTTACAATAAATCCCTAGATTTCTAGCAACTGGAGAATCCCAATGGCACATAAGAAAGGTACTGGTAGTACGAGAAACGGCCGCGACTCCCGCGCCCAAAGACTCGGTGTAAAACGCTATGGTGGCCAAACCGTGACCACTGGCAGCATCCTCGTCCGTCAACGGGGCACCAAAGTTCACCCCGGCAATAATGTTGGTCGTGGTGGCGATGACACCTTGTTTGCCCTTGTCGATGGCATCGTTAAGTTCGAGCACTACAAGCGTGGCCGCCGTAAGGTCAGTGTTTACCCCGCAGATGCTTCTGCCTAAGTTTTTTTAGCAAAGGTTTCTGAGGAATTGGGGAACAAAACCCAAACCCCACCGTTTATAGGACAGCAAGCAAAAACCTCGTGATTCATCCGTGAAATGTAGCGTGGGCGGCTTGAGCCGCCGTTAGCTTTCAGTTAACAAACCGATAAGTTTGTGATACTTTGAAAGTTAAAGAGGAGCGAAAAACCTCTATAAAAACGTTTGCTTCCTAACGGAAGTCCCAGTAAAACTGAAACAATTTAATTTTTAAACTGTAGGGTGGGGCGCACCCAAACAGTATAATCAACGCTTTTGGAGAGAATACCCTCTGGGGTGGAAAGGAAGTGAACTCCTGGAAACTATAAGGTATCTCGACGAATTAAGAATCCAACACGCTTCTAGCCGTTGGAGCGTCAAACTGGGAAAGCTCAATGATTGGGCTTTCTTTTTTATTGTCATTCATTGCCCCAATTAGTCGTTATTTTTTTAAAGATTTGGAGATCGTCAAAATGAGTTTACGTGGTGCTATCCCACTGGATCAGGTGCGTTTCAATGAGCAGGGATTGGTGCCGGCGATCGCCCAAGATTATCTTGATGGCACCGTGCTGATGTTGGCCTGGATGAACCAAGCATCCCTAGAAAAAACCATGGACACGGGAGAAGCTTGGTATTGGAGTCGTTCTCGCCAAGAGCTATGGCACAAAGGGGCCACCTCCGGACACATTCAAAAGGTACAATCCCTCCGCTACGATTGCGATAGTGATGCGATTTTAATGTCCATTGAGCAGATTGGTGATATTGCTTGCCACACGGGGGAACGGAGCTGTTTCCACCAACTAGATCACAGTAAATCTGCCCCCCCAGCGGATACCCTCTCAGAAGTTTTTAACGTCATCCGCGATCGCCGGGACAATCCCCAAGCGGGTTCCTATACCAATAGCCTCTTTGAAGCAGGGGATAATAAAATCCTCAAAAAAATTGGTGAAGAAGCCGCCGAAGTGGTGATGGCCTGCAAAGACGATGACAAAGACGACATCGCCGGGGAAGTGGCCGATCTGTTTTATCACTCCCTCGTGGCGATCGCCCACCATGGCGTAGAACTGCGGGATGTTTATAAAAAGCTCCAAGATAGACGCCGGAAATAAAATACCGCTAGACTAACTATTAGGAGAGTTAGCGCGGCAGTTGCAGGGTTAACCTTGAGTTCAGCTCTGAGGAAAGTCCGGGCTCCCCAAAGACCAAACTTGCTGGGTAACGCCCAGTGCGCGTGAGCGTGAGGATAGTGCCACAGAAACATACCGCCGAAGATCAGCATTAGGCTCGCCTAAGCTATCTGGTAAGGGTGCAAAGGTGCGGTAAGAGCGCACCAGCAGTATCGTGAGGTGCTGGCTCGGTAAACCCCGGTTGGGAGCAAGGACGGCGGGATGATGGTTGGTCTTTTTCCGATCCCATAATTTGGAGTGCCGCTGGAGGTGGCTGGTAACAGTCATCCTAGATAGATAACTGCCCTTTTGCGCTGCAAGAGAACAGAACCCGGCTTATGTCTAACTCTCCTGAGCTTTTTTAAAATTAACTCCACTACGATGCCGCCATAGAAGAAGATACATTCGCGGCGATCGCCACCGGTAGTTTCCGAAACAGATAGCCTGTGCCCCGTTCTGTAATGATAAATTCTGGCTGGCGTGGATCCTGCTCAATCTTCGAGCGCAGGCGTGATACATGGACGTCCACCACCCGCAAATCACTGTGGCGGCGGGGCACATAACCCCAGATCGCCGTTAAAATATCCGTGCGGCTTAGGGGTTGTCCCGCTTGGTTCACGAGCAATTCCAGCAAATTAAATTCAATGTGGGTTAACCGCAGGGGCTTATTATTTTGGGTCACCTTGCGGCGATTCGTATCAATCACCAAGTTAGCCGTCCGTAAAATGCCCGCTTCTTCCGTGGGGGGCAGCGTTTTTTGGGTGCGCCGCAAAATACACTGGATCCGCACCTCCAACTCTTTGGGCGAAAACGGTTTGATCAAATAATCATCGGCCCCAAAGCGCAATCCCGTAATCCGGTCGGCCACATCCCCAAGGGCCGTCAACATAATGATCGGTGTACTAGATTCGCGGCGAATTTCTTGGCAGACGTAATACCCATCGCGCTTGGGCATCATCACATCCAGGATGACTAAATCGGGATCTTCACGCCAAAAAATGTCGAGGGCTTCATCACCATCGGCAGCAGTGATAATGTCGTAGCCAATCATGGATAAACGAGTTTGTAAGATACGACGTACGGCGATTTCGTCATCGACTACGAGGATGGTTGCCTTGTTGTCTACCACGATGGACGGGACTCCTTGTTGCAACGGTGGGATTTCTTAGAAATGATTCTTTACATTTCGTTACAAGAAGTATAGCAAGATCCTTTTTGTCGTGCCAAGCCAAGATAGGGCAAAATACAAAGGCTCATTGTCATTGGTGACGGAAAAAAGGGGGCCATTTGAATCAGCAACGGACAGGATCAGCCTTTAGCGGGTGGGGCTTTATTAACTTGCAAAAACCGGCTGGCTGGACTTCCCATGATTGTGTCGGGAAACTGCGGCGGCTCCTGGGCCTCAAAAAGATTGGCCATGGTGGCACCCTCGATCCGATGGCCACGGGGGTTTTGCCCGTTGCGGTGGGTAAGGCAACGCGTCTTTTGCAATATTTGCCGAAACAAAAAAGTTATCAAGGGATTGTCCGCTTTGGGGTCAAGACAACCACAGACGACCTAGAAGGGGAAGTAATCACCCAAAAAGCCTGTAACGCCCTAACTTTGGCGGAGATTCAACGGGTTTTACCAGACTTTTTCGGTACTATCACCCAAATTCCCCCAGCCTTTAGCGCGATCCAGCGGGATGGTAAACGCTTATATGAGTTGGCTCGCCAAGGCATTGCGGTGGATGTACCTAGTCGTCAGGTGGAAATTTACGACTTGCAAATTAAGGCGTGGCAACCGGGGGATTTCCCGGAACTAACCCTAGAGATTTGCTGTGGAGAAGGAACTTACATCCGGGCGATCGCCAGGGATCTCGGTGAACGGTTGGGGGTCGGGGCCACCTTAGCGGGTTTAACGCGGACTCGCAGTGGCGGTTTTGACCTAGAGGAGAGTATTAGCCTAGAAGACATTGCCGCCCAGCGGGAAACGGGAGTATTTGCTTGCCTCGAGCCGGATCAAGCTTTGGCCCATTTGCCAGCTGTCGTTCTGAATGAAGCCCAAGTAACCCAGTGGAGTTATGGGCAAAAAATTAGTTGGGATGTGGCCTTGGCTGATCCCCTGGGGGAACCTCTGGCTGTCTATGACCAGGCCCATAACTGTCTCGGTGTGGGTGAGTTTCGTCCCAGTAAAGATAATCCGCATGAACGGGTTTTGGCGGGGCGAGTAGTCTTAATCGGTCGCTAGGCGATCGCCTGTGATTTCTTTTCCCAAAAACGATTTCCAGAAACGAAAAAAACCTCCGGATCATCCAGAGGTCTTTCGAGGGTGATGATTAGATTTTTTTCGTATCGGAACGGCGGGATTTGAACCCACGACCCCCACTACCCCAAAGTGGTGCGCTACCAAGCTGCGCTACGTCCCGTTTTGTCAACAGTATTACATTCTAGGGGATGTTTTGGGAAATGACAAGACTTTTGTCCCGAAAAAAGGCGATCGCCTAAAGTTGCTATGATCACAGTGACCCTCACCATCGTCGCCAATTGGTCTTGTGCGTGCTATGCAAAAAAACTGGCAAGTGGGATCGCTGTTTGGGATTCCGTTATATCTAGATCGCTCTTGGTTTGTAATTTTAGTTCTCATCACGGCGGTGGATGCCAATGACGTCCTCGGACAGGGGTTTGTGCAATCTCCCCTAGTGGCTGTGGGGCTGGGTTTTGCCATGGCTTTACTGTTGTTTGGCTCCGTATTACTCCACGAATTGGGCCATAGCCTCGTGGCTAAATCCCAGGGAATCAGCGTCAAATCAATCACCCTCTTTCTCTTTGGGGGGGTAGCCTCCATCGACCGCGAGTCCCAAACCCCCTTAGCGGCCTTTGCGGTGGCGATCGCCGGGCCATTGGTAAGTTTTACGTTATTTGGTTTGTTTTGGGTACTGTGGCAATATGCGCCCCTCGGCGGCGCGGGTACTTTTTTGGTGCGGGATCTGGCTCGGTTAAATTTGGTCTTGGCGTTGTTTAACCTAATTCCGGGGCTGCCTTTGGATGGAGGGCAAATGTTTAAGGCCATCGTCTGGCAATGGACGGGCGATCGCCTCAAGGGAATTCGTTATGCCGCTGCCAGTGGAAAATTATTAGGCACAGTGGCGATCGCCTTTGGGCTATTGGCGGTGTTGTTGGTTGGTGAATTTGGGGGATTATGGTTGGCGCTGATTGGCTGGTTTGTGTTGCGCAATGCCGATGCCTACGAACGCTTGAGCGATCTCCAAAATCTTCTTTTGACCCTGACCGCCGAAACAGCCATGGGCCGCGAATTTCGGGTGGTCAATGCCCATTTGTCTCTACGGGAGTTTGCTGAACAGTACCTTGTGCTGTCGCCCCATCCCACTCGCCCCACCTATGCTAGTTCCGAAGGTCGCTACCGGGGCCTAATTCGACCCAAGAGTCTTCACCGCCTTGAGCGTAGCCAGTGGGATCAGTTGGAACTCATGGCGATCGCCATCCCCCTAGACAAAATTCCTTCCGTCACTGAACAGGACAACCTCGCCACGGTGATCTGTGCCCTCGAAACCCTCGAAGAACCCTTTATCACCGTGCTTTCTCCGGCGGGTGCTGTGGCGGGGATCATCGACCGCGCGCAAATCGTCCAGGCGATCGCCAAGGAATACAACATCAACCTGCCTGCCCAGGAACTCCAACGGATTCGCAGTGAGCGGGTCTATCCCAATGGTTTTCCCCTCGTGGAAATCGCCCAACAACTGCAACCCTCTGAAAGTTGAAAGATCAACGCAATGGCCATGAACCCAACGGCATGCACGGATTTTGTCTAGCATAGGGGATGTTGTTCTAAAAATTCTTCTAAGATGCTGAGCCGTTTTTTGATCCTTTGCCTTGCTCTCTGCCTCTGGGCTGTATCGCCACTGCCAAGTTTTGCTGCTTCCCCCTTTGCCGGCGAACGACCAACGGATTTAGGCGTCGAAGCTGGACACCTCGCGCCCTGTCCTAGTACGCCTAATTGTGTGGTGAGCCAGGGCGGTGACGGGGAGCATCAAATTGCGCCGATTACCTACGCCGGCGATCGCCAACAAGCCTACCAAGCCGTTGTTCAGGTTCTCGGAGTTGTCCCCCGCACAGAAATCATCACCCAAACAGAAAACTATCTCCGGGCCGAATCTCGCAGTCGTTTATTTGGCTTTGTGGATGATGTGGAATTTTACTTCCCCGAAACAGAACCAGTGATTCAAATGCGCTCAGCCTCCCGCCTTGGGGAATCAGACCTGGGCGTTAACCGTCGCCGCCTCGAACAAATTCGCCTCGCCCTCCAGGATTTAGGCATTGCCCAAAATTCTTAATGTGAGCACGAAAAAAGTGGGCCGCCATCGTGACCCACTTGCTTGCTTAGACGATTTTTTCAGTTGCCATCGACTAGGCGATCGCCGTTAAAAATCTACAGCTTGACTGAAACAGGTTTAGCACACCAGATTTCTTTGACATATTCATCGATGGTGCGGTCAGAAGAAAATCTGCCTACCCGCGCCGCATTTAGGATCGACATCTGTGTCCACCGTTCCGTCTCTGTATAGGCATTAGCCACATCCTGTTGACGTTCAACGTAGGATTCATAATCCGCCAACAACACATATTGATCGTTGTACAACAGAGAATCCACAATCGGTTTAAACATCTCCGTGTCCCCATGGGAGAAATCACCACGGGCAATCCGGTCAATGACGCCTTTGAGTTCCGCATTATTGTTGTAATAATGCAGCGGGTCATAGCCGCTGGCCTTGAGATGGGAAACTTCTTCCGCCGTGAGACCAAAGAGGAAGAAATTATCGGCCCCCACTTCCTCACGAATTTCGATATTTGCTCCGTCCAGCGTCCCAATGGTCAGAGCGCCATTCATCGCAAACTTCATGTTGCCAGTCCCAGAGGCTTCTTTTCCAGCAGTAGAAATTTGTTCCGAGAGGTCTGCTGCCGGATAAATCTTCTGGCCGAGGGAAACATTAAAGTTCTCCATAAAGACCACCTTGAGGCGATTGTGGGTATCGGGATCATTATTGACCACCTCTGCCACAGCATTCACCAATTTAATGATCAATTTCGCCATGAAATAGCCCGGTGCAGCCTTACCACCAAAGATCATCGTCCGGGGCACCATATTGATCGCCGGATTATGCTTAATGCGGTTGTAGAGGGTGATGATAAACAACACATCCAGCAGTTGACGCTTATATTCGTGGATGCGCTTCACTTGGATATCGAAAATCGAATCCGGATTAATTTCGATACCGTTGTGATGCTCAATGTAGCTGGCCAGCTTGACTTTATTTTGATGCTTGATTTCGCGCCACTGACGACGGAACTCTGGATCATCTACAAATTCTTCGATGCGTTGCACCTGTTCCAGGTTTTTGATCCAACCAGTACCGATCTTGCTAGAGATCAGATTTGCAAGTTTGGGATTGCACTGGCGAATCCAACGCCGGGGGGTGACGCCATTGGTCTTGTTGTAGAATTTCTCCGGCCAGATGCGGGCAAATCCCTTCAGGGTATCGGATTTCAACAATTCCGTGTGGAGGGCGGCGACCCCGTTAATCGCATGGCTACCGACGCAGGCCAAGTTCGCCATTCGGATCGATTTTTGGGGATATTCTTCGATAATGGACAGCTCTTGAATGAGAGCATCGAGGTCATCGTGGTCGGCGTACCAGGTTTTAAGATTTTCGATGAAGCGGAAATTAATTTCGTAAATGATCTCTAGGTGACGGGGCAGGAGCTGCTCGAACATCTCCACAGGCCAACGCTCGAGGGCTTCGGGCATCAGGGTGTGGTTGGTATAGGCGAGGGTTTTTTGGGTGATATACCAAGCGCGATCCCAGGGGAGACTATGTTCATCGATAAAGAGACGCATCAACTCAGCAACGGCGATCGCCGGGTGGGTATCGTTGAGTTGAACGGTGTAGAAATCAAAGAAATTATCCAGATTGGGCTGTTTCTTCAGGTGCGCCCGGATCATATCCTGCAAGGAAGCGGACACAAAGAAAAATTGCTGTTCTAGGCGCAGTTGACGTCCCTGGGGGGTGTTGTCGTTGGGATAGAGCACCTTAGAAATATTTTCCGAAGAAATTTGGTTGGCGACCGCTCCGTCATAATCCCCGGCATTAAAGGCTTCAAAGTTAAAGCCTTCATCTTCCGCTGCCATCGCACTCCAAAGACGGAGAACATTAACGGTGTTATTGCTATAGCCCGGGACTGGGGTATCGTAGGGCACTGCTTTAACGCGGCGGGCTGGTACCCAGACAGCACAAGGGTAACCCTTATCGCAGTGGTAAATCTCAGTGTGGCCCCCAAAGGGAATTTCCAGGGCCTCAGCTTGGCGACAAATTTCCCAAGGATTACCGTTACGGAGCCATTTATCGGGCACTTCCACTTGCCAACCGTTGCGGATGTATTGGTGGAAAATGCCAAATTCATAGCGAATCCCGTAACCAATGGCTGGAATTTCGAGACAGGCCAGGGAATCTAAAAAGCAAGCGGCGAGACGACCCAGGCCGCCATTCCCTAAACCAGGATCAACTTCTTCTTCGAGAATATCTTCGAGTTTAATGTTGCTTTCGGCGAGCATTTCGGCGACGGTTTCGTAGATTCCGAGGCTGATGAGGTTGTTGCCCAGGTACCGTCCCATCAAAAATTCTGCGGAAAGGTAGCAAACCGTTTTTGCACCCGTGTTGAGGTAAGTTTGCTCGGTTTGTTTCCACCGTTCTAAAAGGCGATCGCGGACAACATTTGCGAGCGCAACGTAATAATCGCGTTGTTGGGCCGCATCTTTATCACTTCCGGCGGAATAGAAAAGGTGATCGAAAAATGCACGGCGGAGACTTTCTTTGTCCATCCCCGTGCGATCGCCACTCCCCCCAAGGGAAGGGAGGCCATGGGAATTAGTCGCAGAGGTAGAAGGTTGTGTTTGCACAGTAAGTTATCACTCCTAACAAAATAAACGAGGGTCGCGGGTTTGTAGCATTGCAGTGGTAGGGACGTTCCCGTAGTCTGACAACGCGCATGATTCAGTCAATGATTTTAGTTAATGGTCAATGGTGAAAATTTCTGTACTGCTACGGCCCACCGTTGTACTGCTATTTTGCAGTCTGTCCTCATAATCATGCAAAAGAATCGTTAATAGAACATGACATTATCAGGACTTATGAATTTCTTTAGCGAAAGATGTCGAAATGTTCTGGAGAACGGATGTTGTAAAGCGTCCTTTGCTTTTAGTCAACGGCCCACCAACCGAAGCCAGGGCCAATAATTCGCACGGTAAGCCACAGTACAACCATGAGACCAATGCCAATCCAGGCACCTTTGGTGGTCAGATTATAAGCTTGTTCTGCTTGGGTTTTGGTGAGGGGTAACCAGGGGTAAATGCGCTGTTCTTTACCATAGTTTTCCCCCATGGATTTCTTGCGGCGCTTTGCTTCTCCCATTGTTTTTTTGTCCTAACTGTTTGAATGGCTTGCATTGTGGGTACTGCGATCGCCATCATATCAAAGTGGCCCTCGGCGATCGCCCTTATGGCAACCAATTTAAAGCAACTTAATCAATTAAGGCCTTCAGCAGCACTTCCGGGAGAGACATGGCCGTCATTTCATCGATGGTGATGGTATCGACAATATCAAACTTCGCCCCAGCTTGACCTAGTTGATCATCGAGGGCTTTGAGATAGGCCTTAGCCTTACGATCTTGGCCCACTTGAATCAGCGAGATCCCGATTTCTTCATCCCGCTCAATTTTATTGGCGGCATCGATAATCACCCGCATCACGGCTTTACTGTCGTCCGGCTCCCCATCGGTAATCACCAAAAATGTTTCACCGTTGGGTTTGGCTTCCCCTCGTTCTTTCCGTTGGAAATAGTTATCGAGGGCATCTTGCAAAACTGCCGCCAAGTCCGTCCGTCCCATGGGCTCATTTTCAGCGTAAACTTGGGTCACTTTATCGGCAGTGACATTGTCGTAACGCCGGAATCGCCCGGAAAACAAGTAGACCGTAATGCCATCGGGGTCAATTTTTTCGCAGGTTTGGGCAAGGGCAAGGGTAGAGTCTTGGGCTGCATCCCAGCGGGTTTTGTCAGAGGTGGGCAGATCGCAGGTGTACATACTGCCACTTTTATCGATGATGAGGGTATAGTCGCGATTTTCGACTAAAGAAATTTCTGCAAGATCTACCATGGGCCTTCTCCGTCACAGGTGGGGTTTTGGGGTTCCCCCTGCTTTAGCCTAGCGAATTTCTCCAGAAAAAACGGGCTCAGTAACAATAGTTTTTGGACATTTCACAACAAATAAAGTTTGGGTGACATCCTCCCGACACTGAATTCAAGATTACAGCGTTAAACGACAATTTAAGATGCGCCTAACTGGGTGGCGATCGCCTTAATTTTTTCCATTGGCGCATCGGTTTTTAGCGCTTGGGGATTAATGTGGGTGCGACTGGCTTGGAAACCTTCTGCCTGGAGACTGTTCAGTAGCGAATCTAATTTTGGCAGATCGATTTTGGCCCGGGCACCAATCTCTTTTAACGGGAAAAAATAGGGGGGTAAATCATTTTCTAAGGCCATCGTTTCTAGAACCTTAACCACATCCTGCCAGTGCCAGCGTTGGGCGATCGCTAACATTTGCCGTAAATAATCCGGGTGGTGCAGCTTGCCTAACCACATCGGGCCACTGAGGGTTAAGGGCAAATCGTCATGGGCACAGGTCGCCTGGGAGAGTTTACGCCATGTCGGTAGGCCATAGGTGCCGCAGTGGTGACAATAGCCGAGAAAGCCGTAGTTTGTCTCCGTGAGGGTAGGTTTACGGGTCAAACGGGCCATAATCCGGCAAGTATCTCCCCAAAACAACGAAAAAATTGGCTCAATGCCGAAATTGCGCTGGGCTGCCTGTTGCGCGAGGCTCCCTAGCAAGAGCCGTAGGCCCTGTTCCTGGACGGCGGGATGCGATCGTCCATAGGCCCCATATTGTCGCAAGGCTCGTTGCGGTTCCCGACCACTGTAGGTTCGACCATCGGTGCTAGTCAGGTACATCAATCCGCCCAGGGTCGTGACGGTGAGGGCATCCTGGACGAAGGCTGACCCAGAGCCAAAGGCATCAAAATCAACCAGATCATAGCGATCGCCCATTAAAGACCGTTCCAAACAAAGCTGCCGCAGGGAAAGCACACTAATGCACCGTTGGGCCGCGGGAATTCGCCGCAAATTCGTGGTCAATGTCTCCAGGAGATCTGGGTTTCCTTCATTGGCCCAGACCCAATCGGCTTGGGCTTCTTGGTAGTATCGGAGCGATCGCACCCCCGTCGCTGATAGGCCATCTAGAACCCGCAATTGCCCTTGATTTTGCCGATAGACTGCCGCCGCTAATACCCCTAAATCTCGCACAATGCGGCTGTGGGCCCGGTAGAATCCCCCATCTACCTGAAATTGTATCGACCGCTCTTCAACCAGTTGCACCACAACGCCACCTACTCAGGGATGGTGATGTCAACAGGTTTAATCGTCTCAAACAGACTGCTTAGGGGAGGATCCATGGCGGCATTGCCCACCACCAACACCGTTAGTTGTTCCGGTTTGAGGTAGGTTTGGGCCACCCGTTGCACATCTTCAATGGTGGTTGCTTCCACTTCCCGTTGGTACTGGAAAATAAAATCTTCCGGGTAGCCATAGTACTCGTAGCGCATGAGGCGAGACAGGGTTTGACCTGGATCTTCAAAATTAAAGACAAAGGAATTCAGAATCGAATCCTTGGCATAGGCGAGTTCGGCGGGGGTAATCAGTTCCGTTTGTAGTCGCTTGATTTCCCCTTTCATGGCCGTGATAAAGGGCACCGTCGCCTCGGTACGGGTCGATCCCCCGGCGATAAATTGACCATCGTAGTCATAACGGGGACTCCACACGCCATATACAGAATAGGCGAGGCCCTGGCGGGAGCGAATTTCGTTAAAAAGCCGCCCCCCAAAGCCATTAATCACACCATTCATCACAGAGAGTTCTGGATAATCAGGGTTACTCAATTGTCCCCCCTGGTGGCCGATCAAAATGCTGCTTTGGGTCAGTTGGGATTGATCAACGAGGAAAGCGCCACTTTGGGCGGGTTGGGTGACAGCGGGTGGAGCAAGGTCAGGACTGGGACTGGGGTTACGCCAGGGGCCGAATTTAGCGGCAATTTTTGCTTTGGTGGCTTCTACGTCGATGTCACCGACAATGCCGAGGATCATTTGGTCAGGGCGGATATAGCTGCGGTAGAAGTTAAATAAATCGACCCGGTCAATGTTATCGAGGGTGGCATATTCGACGGTGCGGGCGTAGGGACTATCGGCACCGTAAATCAGTTTGTCAAATTCCCGGGCGGCGATCGCATCGGGTTCATCGTTACGGCGGGCAATACCTCCGGCGGTTTGTCGTTTCGCGAGATCGAGTTTGTCCTGGGGGAAAGCAGGTTGCTGGAGCACTTCGGCAAATAGATCAAAGACGAGTGCAAAATCTTCCTTGAGGGCACTAAAAGAAGCACTGCCAGAAGCTTCCCCAATGCTGGTCTCAATGCTGGCGGCCCGTTGTTCAAGGATGTTATTTAAGGTGTCAGCGGGATGTTTGAGGGTGCCCCCACTGCGCATCACAGTGCCCGTAATACTGCCGAGGCCCACTTTGTCGGCGGGTTCCAGGCGTGAGCCAGTGCGAATCACCATGGAGCCCCCCACCAAGGGCAGGGTGTGATCTTCCATGAGATAGACCACCATCCCGTTTTCTAGTTCGTAGCGTTCGTAATCGGGGAGGGTGATTTCGGGTAGGGGAGGAAATTCTAACTCACTGTAATCTTTGGGGGTAAGGGCGATCGCCGGACTGGGGAGCAGTTGTACCGTCACTAAACCGACAAAAAACAAAGTCCAACCGCGTCGGTATAATTTCGAGACTAGGAGACGCATCTTCTTGAGTTGGGGATTTTTCATCGATTTTGTGAGATTGAAGGGCTTCTATGGATTTTAGCAGGGCTGTCCTGGGGATGGGCAGCTAACTCAACTCGGCAACTTTTTGGTTTTCAATGAGGGTGACATTGCGCAGTAGATCCTCGACGGTGACCCGCAAGGTGCGATCGCCATCGACGAGGAATTGCAACTTAATGCGGTCGGTGCCGGGATAGCCCACGGGATCCAGTTTGGCAATGGTGCGCGCCCCATCCCGGTCATTGAGGGGTTTAACGTTGGTTTGGTTGGCTCCTAGTTGTTGGGTCACGAGGCGATCGCCATCGAAATAAACCTCCGTGCCGCTGCTTTGCTCCCCCAGTTCGCCAACGATTAGTTCAATGCTGGGCTGTTGATCCATCGATGCCCCTAGGGTGATTTCCAGCGGTTCCGTCATCGGGTAGAGCTGGCCTTGGTTAATAATCGGTTGCCAATCGTGGCGGTTATGGCGGCGATTCCAGTAGCGGATGCCGTAGCTGTGGTAGAGAAAATCTTTGAGTTCAAACCCCTGGGCCAACTGCAACGCCCCCCAGGCGATCGCCCCAAAAGGATTATCCCGTTTAATTTTTTCCGGGGGGAAATAACCCTCTAACCAGCTTTGCACTAGGGGAATTTGGCTCGTGCCTCCAACTAGGAGCACCGCTTCGATGTCCTCTTTGCCGACGCCGTTACGGCGGGCCTGTTGCAAGACCTGGGCCAGCAAATCATCGAGTTGGGCAAGGAAGCCTTGATTTTCTAAAATCTCCTCAAAGGCCGACCGAGCCAGGCTTAACTCATAGCTTTCAAAGGTTTGGTCGTTGTAATAAATCTCCGTTGCCTTCGTCTTTTGGGACAAGGCAATTTTCAGGCGTTCAACTAAGCGTAAACTCAGGGCATCCTGGGGCAAATTTTGTTGGGTCTGGAAATGTTCAAAAAGCCAATTATCTAAATCGGAACCACCGAGATTTTTACCTGCTTTCGCCAGCACTTTTGCGGTTTTGATCTTTTGGGTTTTGCTATCGGCGAAGGATTTACGCCCCCACTTCAAAATAAAGCCCGTCGGTTTACTTTGGCCCTGGGCCAGGTTGAGATCCACAAGGGAAAAGTCTACGGTTCCTCCCCCAAAATCCACCACGAGAACTCTTTTTAAATCTTCAGCCAAGGCTCCATAGCCCAAGGCGGCGGCGGTGGGTTCGTCCAAAAGCTGAATTTTTTCGAGTTCTGGCAACTGCTCACAAAGCCGACTCAGCCAACTCCGGTAGGCTTCAAAACTATCGACTGGCACGGTTAAAACGAGGCTATCAAGGGTTTCTCCCTGGGCCTTGAGTTGGGCAAAAATACCGTTGAGGAAATATTCCCCCATTTTTTCAAAGGTGATTTTTTCGCCATCTAGTTCCGGTAAAAAACCTTGGATTGCGGTGCCAATGCCCCGTTTAAAGTTGCAGAAATAGCGGGGATCGGGGGCGCGATCTAAACCGCGATCGCCAATGGCTTGACCGATAACGACTTTTTGGTCGGCGGCATTTTCGATGTACAAAAGGCTGGGGATCAGCGGTGGATTCGGGGAAATGCGTTGGGAAAGACCCTGGAGTGGGAGAATTTCTGGGGCTCCTTTGGCGGCATTCCACCGGGTCACTAGGGTATTGCTCGTCCCAAAATCCACTGCGATCGCCATAATGATTTCGTGATTTTCTTGAAAGCTAAACTGGACAATTTTTGTATTGTATCGAGTTCGACGGTTTCCGGTCGTCCTGACCCCGTCATTCCCGAAAACACCAGACACCCAGTAGACTAAAACAGCAGCGGTGGCATTGGGGAAGAAAAACTTTGGCCAAACAACGATTAGACCTCCTGTTGGTGGAGCGTAAACTGTGCGAGTCTCGGCAACAGGCCCAACGGGTAATCCGGGCCGGAGAAGTCAAAGTAAAACAGCAGATTGTGGATAAACCAGGCACTTTGGTTCCTGCGGATGTGGACATTGAAGTCCAGGCGAAACCGCCCTTTGTGTCCCGGGGAGGCGAAAAACTAGCCAAGGCGATCGCCCACTTTCAAATCACAGTCAAAGATCGCATTTGTCTAGATGGCGGGATTTCTACCGGTGGCTTTACCGACTGCCTCTTACAAGCCGATGCCCAACAGGTTTATGGCATTGATGTGGGTTACGGCCAAGTCGCCTGGAAGATCCGCCAAGATCCACGGCTGATCCTCCGGGAGCGCACCAATTTTCGCCATCTGACCCCAGGTGATCTCTACTCAGAAGGTACAAAAAGACCAACCCTAGGGGTGATGGATTTATCTTTTATTTCCCTGACGAAGGTTTTGCCTACCCTCTGGAGTCTTCTGGATGAGCCGAAGGAAGTGATCCTGTTGGTTAAACCCCAATTTGAAGTGGGACGCGCCCAGGTAGGAAAAAATGGCGTTGTCCGCGATCCCCAGGCCCAGGCCCAAGCAATCTTTGCGGTACTAGAAGCCGCCCAAAAACTCGGTTGGCACCCCCAAGGGCTGACCTATTCGCCGATCACTGGCCCCGCCGGAAATGTGGAATATCTGCTGTGGTTAGGTACAAATACTCCCCAAATTGACCTTGATTTAGAAGCCCTAAAACAGCTCACCAAAACGGCGATCGCCGCCCTCAGCAAGCCAGCGAATCCGGACGGATCGACGGCGGCCAATATTACCGAATAAATTTAAGATTACGCATTAGAATTGCGCGAAGGTTTCCCGGGACGGATCTGGGTTAGAGGACTTTTTCAAGCGTTGTTCCTTGCTTGCCGCTTCCCCTTCACTGAGTTGTTTCCCTTGGATGCGCACAAGAATTTTTGGCCCAGAGGTTGCCAAACGGAAAATCAGACCATCCTTAGCCACACATTGCTCGACCCGTTGATCCTCTATATAAGTACCGTTGGTGCCGAGATTAACAATTGACCACTCTTCCCCCTCCAATCGCAGTTCAACATGGTGGCGAGAAACAACTGCACTGTAGAGAACCACATCATTATCGGTTGAACGGCCAATACTGATCGTAGTTTCGGTCTCAAAAGACCAATTTTGCATCGGAGTAGCTTGGATGGGATGAAGTAAGGTCAGAATAATCACGGATTAACAAGGGTTTGCGGATGGGGCACGGCACTAGAAAAAACGAAAATTTTAGAGATGCGGCTCGTGAAATAAAGACTTTTGACCCTATTTTACCCTTAAGGGTAGTCGAACTTACCGATTAGATTATCTTTCCTCGTCCAAGATGATCTTAGAAAATTTGATGTCCGTAACACTGATGAGATCAAGAAAATCAAAGAAGAAACACCACACTTGATCCTTGACATTAAAAAACCCCCTACGGTTGTATGGAGCACTGCTGCTATCCGTCGCTGTAGAGGGCTTGATTGTGGTGATGACGTTTGATGAGGGAACGATTAGCTATGACTGACAGGGTTTTCTGCAATATTCAGCACTTGGGAAGTCAGCCTAAAATTTGTGCGCGTACAGTACCTCCGCGTCGCAGATGTAAGTGATCCCTGAATAGTCATCGAAAAACTGGGCGGCAACCTCATCCGAAATCTTTAAAGCCATCTCTCGACTAGCGGTCAGTACCTCAATTTTTACATTCGAGGAAGTGTCAGAGACGTTGGGCTGTCCCGATGAGCGCACGTTGCGGCTCCCTTTACCGCCGGCGGGCACCACCGTGTAACCGGTTGCTCCAACACCATCGATAATTTTGGCGATTTTTTTGAGTAATAATTTTTCCGTAACGATGACGAGCTTAATGGCTTGCTGAGTCATGGGGGGTTCCTCTTGACGCGTGATGTATGGCGAGTCGAAAAAAATTGTCGCTTTTCTATTAAAAATATGGGTTGCGACAATCAAAGACAAGACTCTATGGTTTTGTCTCAAACCATATCTTTAAGTCTATGCCAAAGGATACCCTCTATTGGAAAGGATTGATTTAGATTAATCGAAGCATTTTATAAAAAACGCTTATCCCTTTAGCGCCGCGATCGCCTTTTAATCACTGGTTTTAACGCTGTTTGCAATGGAACCCGTCAAATCCTAATTCATCGTCTAACGACAAGCCAGCCCTTGAGAATCACCCTCATCACAGCAGATATTTTTCTAACGGATGTTGGCTTTGTAATTTGACCCAATTCACAAACACAGATCCAGGGATTTAGACTCAATTCATAAGCTTAGGTTATCAAAAGATTCAGCAAGTTTAAGGCGATTTTTGACAAAAAAGGCCACTTGTTGACCCGGCATTGTATAGACTAAAAAACATGGCATTCACTCAATCCATAGACTTATTTCTATGGATTGGGCTTACTCAACTATTTAAAAAATTCAACTTAAAGTCGCCATGGATATTGCATGGGTGGTTGTTGGCTACGTTCTCTGTTTTAAACGGGCACGTGATTGTTCGGAAATACATACAAACAGCATGGAGTAAAAAGCAATGAAAAAATTTGACGCGAGACCATCGCAACCCACCTTAAATGCAGATGAGGGGTGGGTAGTGCAAGTGTATGGTAGTGACCGCCGCTTACTTTGCGTTTTAGAGCCTTCCCACGGTTGGATGTTTTTGATCGGTTGTGGGGTTGGTTTACTGCTTTCTGTTATCTGGGTGAACATTGCCCCTTACAGTCCCCCTTTAGAAAGTCCTGCACCGGAACAGTCTCCTGCTTTGCAAGTGGACTGAATTCTCCCCTTGGAGGCACTCGATACAGCGAGAAGTAAATCAAGGGATTGCTTGGTTGCACGAACAATAGGCGATCGCCATTTACTTGAACACCATTCACCTTAACTAGGAGCAATGAAGACAATAGAAAAGAAAAACTTATGAATCAAATTTGACATTGCGTATCAAGTTGATGCTAAAAATTGAGATTTTCAGGATAGACTTAAGCACATAGAAATTTGGGTATTGATAGAGCTAAATCTATAAGAACCCAATAACGGATTTTCGCATCGTACCCGCGCTGTAGGTGTGAAGCCCTGCAGCCTTACTATTCAAAGCTCACAATTACCGCTCTTCATGGGAGGAAGCGGAAGGAGGTATTAGTGGATTTTTTGTCCGATTTTTTGACGAAATTTGGGTCGCAGTTGCAGTCCCCAACGCTCGGCTTTTTAATGGGTGGTATTGTCATTGCCGCCTTCGGTAGTCGACTCACCATTCCCGATGCAGTGTATAAGTTCATCGTCTTCATGCTGCTCATCAAAGTCGGTTTGAGCGGCGGTATTGCGATTCGTAATGCCAATATCACGGAGATGCTTTTGCCTGCGTTATTTGCTGTGCTCATGGGCATTCTGATCGTTTTTATTGGGCGTTTTACCTTAGCGAAACTGCCAGGTATTAGGACCGTAGATGCAGTGGCAACTGCCGGCTTGTTTGGGGCAGTGAGTGGTTCGACCCTTGCTGCTGGAATCACGGTTATGGAAGGGCAAGGTGTTTTCTACGAACCTTGGGCAGCGGCACTTTATCCTTTTATGGATATTCCCGCCCTGGTGACAGCGATTGTTGTAGCCAGTCTTTATAAGAGCAAGCAGCGCGAGGTTGAAGCCGATAGTTTCAGCAAACAACCCGTTGCCGCTGGTGAATATTCTGGTGAACCCGTTTATCCCACCACGAGGCAGGAATATCTGGATCAAAAGCGTGATAAACCGACTAATCGGGTTGAAATTTGGCCCATTGTTAAGGAAAGTCTCCAGGGTTCTGCCCTATCAGCATTGTTGCTTGGTCTTGCTCTCGGTTTGTTAACTCGGCCGGAAAGTGTCTTTGAAAGTTTCTATGAGCCCCTCTTCCGTGGTTTTCTTTCGATTTTGATGTTGGTGATGGGGATGGAAGCTTGGTCTAGGCTTGGGGAACTGCGCAAAGTTGCTCAATGGTACGCTGTCTATGCGTTTATTGCGCCGCTACTCCATGGATTTATTGCCTTCGGTCTCGGCATGATCGCCCACTATGTTACCGGGTTCAGTCCTGGTGGTGTTGCCCTCTTAGCGATTATTGCGGCGTCTAGTTCAGACATTTCTGGGCCACCTACTTTACGGGCTGGGATTCCGTCGGCTAATCCTTCTGCTTACATCGGTTCGTCTACGGCCATCGGTACCCCCGTGGCGATCGCCATCGGCATACCACTTTTTATCGGCCTTGCCCAAGCAATTATGGGTGGCTGATCTAAAATCGGTCATCGTCAAATAATCCAGAATTTCGATCAAGGTCTGCATTGTCTCCGGTCAATCGTCGGGCGATCGCAAAAAATAAACACTAGAAAGTCGGGGTTTTGCCTCGGCTTTTTTTGTTGCGGAGTGGCTCTAGAAAGGACGCCATGGGGTTTTGGGGGACTGAAAATCGTGTCCTTGGGGAGAAGCTTGATTTTTGTGAAGTCTTTGGTAGCTGTATGACTTGTTACAGCTTCAGTCGCTCAATGCTTGATACATCTAGCTAGCTGGGACGATTTAAGCACAGAAGGCAGTGGTCTGTTTGGCGATCGCCTGAACTGTAGCTTGATCTTTGGCCCCACTTCACAGCAGGTTCGAGGGTAATGGCATGGTAAATAGTCTAGAAGGTTACAACCCCGGAGATTTTTATGATGAGCTTTTTGCGGATCAGGGGATACCACGACCAGCCGCAGCGGCGTTGATTCAGCATATTGGTAAGTTCCCCCTCAACGTCCTGGAACAACAACAGAAATCGGCGCAAAATATGTTGTTCAAGTTGGGCGTGACCTTCAATGTTTACAGCGATAACCAGGGGACGGAGCGGATTTTTCCCTTTGATGTGATTCCCCGGATTATTGCCCAGACGGAGTGGGATTGGCTCGAAAAAGGCTTACAACAGCGCATTGAAGCGTTAAATCATTTCCTCGACGATATTTACAATGAACAGCGCATTATCAAGGATCAAGTGATTCCGCGCCATGTGGTGGAATCGGCGTCGGGCTACTTGAAACCCTGCATCGGTCTCAAACCCCCCAAGGGCAAATGGTGTCACATTACGGGTACTGATTTGGTGCGCGATCGCCAGGGTCAATGGTACGTCCTCGAAGATAACCTCCGCTGTCCGTCCGGGGTGTCCTACGTTCTCGAAAATCGTCGGGTAATGAAAAGTCTTTTTCCGAGCTTTTTTAATACCCTAAAGATTCAACCCGTCGATGACTATCCGGGGCAACTGCTGAATCTGTTAATGAATTTGGCCCCCGATCACATTGCCGATCCCTGCGTTGTGGTGCTGACACCGGGCATTTACAACTCCGCCTATTTTGAACATTCTTACCTCGCCCAGCAAATGGGGTGTGAGTTGGTCGAAGGGCGCGATCTGGTCGTGGTGGATGGTTATTTACAGATGCGCACCACCAAGGGATTGCAACGGATTGATGTGATTTATCGGCGCATTGACGATGACTTTTTAGACCCGTTTGTTTTTCGCTCAGATTCGGTGCTTGGGGTCCCGGGCCTGATGGAAGTCTACCGCCAAGGACGGGTGGCGATCGCCAACGCCCCAGGGACAGGGATCGCCGATGACAAAATGGTTTACGGCTACGTTCCCCAGATGATCCGCTACTACCTCGGCGAAGACCAAATTTTGCCCAATGTCGAGACTTATTTTTGTGAAGATCCCCAGCAGCAAACCCATGTGTTGAACCATTTAGACGAGCTTGTGGTGAAGGCCACCGATGCCTCCGGGGGCTATGGGATGTTGGTCGGCCCCCATGCCAGTCCTAGTGAACGGGAGCAATTTAAAGGCTATATCAAAGCTAACCCCAGAAAATATATCGCCCAACCCACATTATGTTTATCGCGGGTGCCAACCTTAATTGATGGCGCATTTGTTGGCTGTCACGTGGATCTGCGGCCTTTCATCCTCAACGGTGGCGATCGCACCTATGTTAATCCTGGTGGCCTGACCCGTGTCGCCCTCAAACAAGGCTCCTTAGTCGTCAACTCATCCCAAGGGGGCGGCAGCAAAGATACCTGGGTGATTAATACCAAGGCCGCCTAAAAAAATTACGCCAAACTGCAAACTCCCTACTACACCCTATCCCTAAGCAAATTCGAGGAGTAAAGATCCACCATGTTGAGTCGTGTTGCTGATTCTATTTATTGGCTCAATCGTTATGTCGAACGGGCCGAAAATGTCGCTCGCTTTGTGGAGGTCAATTTAACCCTCCTGCTAGATACGACAACCACCACCAACTATTGGCAAGCTCTGATCACCACCACAGGAGATTCTGCTCTATTCCGCGAGTCCTATGGCGAAGCCACCAGCGAAAATGTCCTGCAATTTTTAACCTTTGATCAGAACTACCCCAGTTCAATTGTGTCCTGTCTCAAACGGGCGCGGGAAAATGCCCATGCTGTCCGGGCCAATATTTCTTCTGAAATGTGGGAACAGCTCAACGAGCTTTATCACACAGTACAACGGGCCGCGAGTCAGCCCATGACCCTAGAAGAGCGTTATCAATTTTATCCCGCCATTCGCATGGGGAGTCATCTGTTTGCGGGCATTATGGAAGCGACAATGTCCCACAATGAAGGCTGGCACTTTGGCCAGTTGGGGCGTCTCCTGGAGCGGGCAGATAAAACAGCGCGAATCCTTGATGTGAAATACTTTATCCTCTTGCCTTCCTTGCAGGATGTGGGGAGTCCTTTGGATAATTTGCAGTGGATTGCTCTACTCAAATCTGCCAGTGCCTACGAGATGTACCGCAAACGCCAACATCGGATTACCCCAGAGAATGTGGCCGCCTTTTTGATCTTGGATGCGCAGTTTCCCCGGTCGATTTGTTTTTCGTTGCTCGAAGCCCAAAAATCTCTCCATTGCATTGCCGGGACTCCCGTTGGGAGCTGGAGTTGCTCTAGTGAGCGTTCCCTTGGTCGCCTCTGTTCTGCGTTGGATTACATGACGATGGATGAAATTTTTGACCAGGGCCTCCATGAATTTCTTGACGATCTTCAGAGTAAATTGAATCGCGTTGGTCAGGATATTTATGAAGATTTCATCGCTGTCCCCCTGGCGGTTTAGTTTGAATTGACTGTTTACTTTTTTAGGCTTGTGTTGTGCGCTATCAGATTACCCATTCGACCCTCTACACCTATAGTCATCCCGTAGAACTGGGCAGTCATTGTGTCAAATTATGTCCACGCACCGATGGCCAGCAACGGCTCCGGCAGTTTCACATAGAGGTTGACCCGCTACCCCGGCAGCACACCCGCCTCCTGGATCCAGATGGCAACGTGGCGGATCGCTTCTGGTTTGATCCGCAACCTGTGCAGTCCCTAAAGTTCGTCACAACGGCAGAGGTGGAAGTCGTTTATCAGAATCCCTTTGATTACCTTACGGCTCCCTGGGCGATCGCCTGTCCCTGGGACTACCCCAGTTCCCTCGCCCTCAGACTTTATCCCTACCGACAACTCACAACTCCCCATCCCCGCGTCGTGGAGTTAGCCCAGGATCTCTTGCACCAAGTAGAAGGGAATACCGGCCTCTTTGTGAGCCAACTGACCCAGCGCATCTATGAAGATTGTCGCTATATCCATCGCCTTGAAGGGGCACCCCAACTTCCTGGGATCACCCTCAGCCAGCGGACAGGTACCTGCCGTGATTTTGCCTTGTTATGGGTTGAGGCCTGTCGAGTCGCTGGTCTAGCGGCACGGTTTGTCAGTGGCTACCAACGGGGCGATGAAACCACAACCCAACATGAACTCCATGCCTGGGGAGAAGTGTATATGCCGGGAGGTGGCTGGCGTGGCTTTGATCCCACCTTGGGTTTAGCGGTCACAGATGGTCATATTGTCGTCGCCGCAACGGGAGATCCCCGACGGGCGGCCCCTGTATCGGGGGATATCCAGAGTCCCTTGGGGAGACCCCAGACGAGCTTGGTCTGCGATATTCGTCTGGTTGATGATGCGCTTTTTTCCCAAACACAATCACAATCGCAATAATTCTCTAGGGTCTATCATCAGTTAAGCCAGAGGATGGCATTAGCGAATCATTTCTATATGCCAAACCCCGTTAACTTGACAGCTTTACGGAAAGCTTTCACCATGAAATCGGTTCAGTTAACTTGAGCAGAATACTTTTTATTTTCCCTCAGTACTGATGGCATTGTTGCCAATCCTAAAATTTTTGTTGAATTATTCTCCTAATTAGATTGAGTTTCACTACAAAATGAAGCCACACATTTTATGAGCCAAATTACAGAAACCATTATTAACAGTCTACAAGCCATTTTAAGTATCGGTATTCAACGAATTCCTGGCTTGCTAACTGGAATCATTATTCTATTTTTAACAAGGTATTGCTCGGAAATTTTCCAGAAAATAACCAAAGAAGTTACCGCCAAAACCATCAAAAATCATTCACTACAAATTCTGGCTGACAAAGGCGTTTATGTGGGAACGTGGGTTTTAGGTGTTTTATTTGCCTGTGTAGTCGCTTTTCCTGGCCTGAGTTTAGGGGATATCGTTGCCACTTTAGGGGTGGGTTCAATCGCCATTGGTTTTGCATTTCAGGATATCGTCAAAAACTTTTTTGCGGGGATTATCCTACTAGTTGAGGAGCCTTTTCGCATCGGTGATGAAATTGCAGTCAGTGACTACCAAGGTATTATTGAAGATATCAGCATCCGCACAACGAGCATTCGCACCTATCAGGGTGAGAAAGTCTTGCTACCAAATGCCAGCGTGTTTACTGATGCGGTAATGGTGAAAACAGCTTATCCTAATCGGCGCACTGATCTCGGTGTGGGGGTAGATTACAATACGCCCCTGCCAATGGCCAAGGATTTATTACAGCAAACGATTTGTGATTTGGATGGCGTTTTAGCACAGCCTGCCCCCGAAATTGATCTCGTCAGTTTTGGCGATAGTTCCATTGACTTTATTGTCCGCTATTGGACAACGCCTAAACAAAAAGAAGTTCGTCGCGTCCAAACCCTGGCAATTATTAAGATCAAAGAAGTATTCGACGCAGCTGATATTAATATTCCCTATCCCATTCGCACTTTATATTATTACAATCAGGATAAATACAATGATTATTTACCCAGCCAATTACCTGCAGGAGATGATACTTAGAAAGCTGATTTGAAAACTGAATATTTAATTTGTTGACTCACACAAAAAATTACTTTAGATACCGATGATCACCTCTGACAAACTGGATAAACCCGATTGGCTCAGTACTATCTTTCAGGTCAAGGGGGCTGTCTTGTCTATGATTTTGCCGCGCATCCTTTTTTTCTGTATTTTGACTGCGGCATTGACATTTATCTACCTCCAGGGTTTGCCTATCTATCTTGAGAAACTGGGAGATTTGACCACAAATGTTATTTACAATCTGATTCTGGGTTTGCTCATCGTTTTTCGCACCAACACATCCTACGAGCGTTTTTGGGAAGGGCGAAAAGCATGGGGAGGGATCGTTGTGAATATCCGTAATCTTGCCCAGGAAATTTTGATTGGGATTACGACCTCAACAGAAAAAGAAATACAGGGCAAAAAACAGGCTTTAAATCTACTGCTTGCTTTTGCGATCGCCACCAAGTTGCACCTACGGGGAGACCAAGTAAACGACAGACTAGAAGCATTGGTCGAGCCGGAGCAGGTCGCGCAACTGAAAGACTCGAAAAATCGCCCCCTTGATATTCAATTTTGGTTACGCACCTATCTACATCAGCAACTCAAGCTGAAAAATTTTGGGGATGCGCAGCTAAATATGACCACCGGTATGCTGAATAATCTCACGGACAATGTGAGTGGTTGCGAAAGAATTTTAACCACTCCAATTCCAATTACCTATCGTGTCTATTTAAAGCGCTTGATTTTAATTTATTGTTTTGGTTTACCGTTCCGCTTGGTGCCTGAGATGACCTGGTGGGCGATTCCGATTGTGGCTGTGGTTAGCTTCCTGTTACTGGGCGTTGAAGAAGTCGCCCGGGAGCTAGAAAATCCCTTTGGTTTTGATGTTAATGATCTGCCCTTAGACGAGCTTTGTGACGTGATCGAAGGCAATCTTGAACGTGTCTCTAGTTTGCATGGCCAGACGAAAGAATTAGCGTCTGTATCGTGATTAGGGATGACAAACAATACTCCCGATTGCGTCACTCAAGGAAATCTGTCCCGTTACTTGCCGGATCTTGATCCTGCTGATTAAAGTCCCGGTTCCATTCCACCCCTGGCATTGCTTCAGAGGCTTGTTTGAGGGCATTTTCCCAATAGCGACGAATTTTGAGTAAGTAGGGGTCGCGGGCTTCTAACCGCAGGCGGTGCTGGATTTTGAGGCTATTGACCGCATAGGAAATCATATCGATGGGAGGCCCCACAGACAGGTTAGAACGCATTGTGGAGTCGATGGAGAGGAGGGCTGATTTGGCGATCGCATCTAAAGAAGACTCATAGGAAAGGGTACGATCCAAGATCGGTTTGCCATACTTCGTTTCGCCAATCTGTAGATAAGGGGTCTCTGGGGTCGCGCGAATACAATTTCCCTGGCTGTAGATGAGAAAAAGCTCCGGTGGTGCCCCGGCAATTTGCCCAGCGAGGAGAAAATTACACTGGAAATCAATGTGATCCTTTTCGAGCCAAGGTCGATCTTCCTGTTGCAGTTGGCGAGTCTTTTTGCCAATGTAGCGGGCAGCATCATAAAGACTAGGAATCGTATGGAGATTGTGGGGCGTACCACTGCGAATCTCCTGTTCTAGTTGATAGGTGATGGCTTGGGTAATGGATAAATTGCCCGAAGTACAGAGAATAAGCACCCGTTCCCCTGGGCAGGAAAAATCAAATAACTTTTGATAGGATGAGACGTAATCAACCCCCGCATTGGTGCGTGAATCGGCGGCGAGAATAAAACCCTGGCGAACTAAGATTCCTAAACAATACGTCAATCTTGATGACCTCGTTTGACCTGATGGGATTCACAGAAAAAATTTTGGGTTGGCCGAGCGTAACCTGTCAGGATATGGACGACAAAAGCCAGTCGCTGTCACGTTAATCATCGCATATCTTCCAAGCTGCGCGAGCATTATTTTTGCAAATTATTGTTGGAGTTTCCCCATGAATTACGTCTGTTATCTCGGTTCTGGGCAACGGCTTGATTTGGCGAACCAAGGCTCCCATACCGTTATTACCCTCAGCCAAAGTGGCCCCGGACAACAACAACAAAGTACAAACCGTTACCTAACGGGCACCTGGACGGCACAACCAACGGTGATGCAAGCGGGCGGGATCACGGTGATCACGGTTTTTAGCGCGACAAAAACAACGCAAATTACTGTACAAGGCCAGGCGATCGCCCTTTGTGAACACCCCCTCAATTTACAGGGTGCCCAATCGCTGCCTTTAGAGCAAACGGCGGCGAAATCTCCGGAGCCAATGTCTCCTTTAGAACCCCTGCCCCCACTCAAAATGGGCAACATGGAAATGAAAATGAAGCCGATGGAAATGCGCCTGGGCAATATGGAGATGCGGATCGATGATCTGAATCAGCCCGCCCAGCAGCAACCGACACCAGCAGCGAATCAGAAGCCAAAACGGTTTTGCGCCCAATGTGGTCAGGCAATCACGGCAGGCGATCGCTTTTGTACCCAGTGCGGTCAGCCTTTGTCGTCCTAACAATAGAGCTTAATCTAAGGGTTCCATCGTTGAAATTACTGAAAACCTTTTTTCCGGGCCTTGCCTTGGGGCACCTGTTGCAACCAAAGATCAATTTGCTCTGTATCCAATTGCAGTTGTTGCAAAAGAGCTTGGACATTCGCACGGGTATATTTTTCTGGGGGGCCTGGGGCGATCGCCTCTCCCTGAGCAGCCAAATGTAAAACGGCGGTAAATAAAGAAGCAGCCTGAAGAATTGGCGTTGTCTCTAGCCAAACGGGGAGAATCCGCACCTCAATCGTGTTTTTGTGGGGTAGGGCATTGATGCAGTTCACCAAATTAAAATCACAATATTTTGTCAGCTTGAGGCGATGGAGTTGCTGTTGGACGGCGGGCCAGGGAAGTTGTCGAAATTCCGGCTGGTTCACGGTAGTAAAAAGGGTTTCGGGCCAGGGGCCGAGGCGACGACAATGGGGATTCGTGCCCATGAGAGTTTTGAGAATATCCCCATAGCGCCACAACAGATTCACTAAATTGGCGATCGCCGGAGCAGACTGGAGGGGCGTCGCCTCAAAATGAAGGTGAGTTGCGCCTTCAACGGGGGCCGTAAATTTTAGGTGCCGCGCTAAGGATAATAGGGTTTCTAATTGATGCTCGTGGTCTGTCTCCAGGGGCGCTGTAATCAATTCACAGGGGCGTTCTCGTTCTCCGGGTAGTGGGGCGGCGATCGCCACGGATGCCCCGCTTTGATCATTCACCCGCCGCATCCCCCCTGGCCCCGGTTCTGGTACCGTGCCAAACAAATCGCCGATAGGAGCCATCACGGTCTCTAAAGGAGCTTTAGCCTCGGTCTGACGGGCAATCAAACGCAGCAGACGCTCGTCATCACTGACAATGCGATACCAACCTGCTTGGGGTTTGGCCTGGCGCTTCAAGTCTTTTTGTAACGTTAGATCATCGACACATTGGGCGATCATCCGTTGCTGGGGATCTCGGATCTCAAAGCCGAGGGTTAAATTGTGGAAGACTGGTTTACCCGGTACTTTGCTGGGTTCCGATTGGGGGTGAAAAAAGCGATGGACTTGCCCCCCCTGGGCAGTGGCGATCGCCGCTGCTAGCTCCTGACGACTGCTTCCTGATGGTGCCAATAACTCAATTTCAAAGCCAATTTTCCAATCTAGAGTAATCACGATTTTTTCGCCTCGGCCCTTGTCTGTTGTCGTCGATGTTTATCCAAAAAAATGCGGGAGATGATGCCTCACCTCCCAAGACGATTGCCGCTTAGAAACCCATCGCATAGAGGGGCTGGGGCGCACCCGGATCGGAAGAATAGCGATATTGAATTTGATTGAAATGATAGTCCAAATGAATTTCCATATTGCGTGAAGCGTCGAAGAGGGTCACCACCAACGGATCCCGCTCAATTTCATTGAAGTAAAAAATTTCTTCCCCGGCAGCAGTAAGCTCGACCCATAGACCATCGGCCCGTTGGACAAAATAACCTAAAGTGTGGCCATCACGATTCAAATTCTCAAAGGCAATGGTTTCGACAATCGCGGTGGGATCATAATGGGATTGCTCGGCGTAGGCCATCTCAACGATGTCATGGGCAACACCCGGTAAGCCCCATTCCAATTTGTCAGCGATGGTTGTTTTTGCTTCAGTCACAGACACATCCCAATATTCAGCGACGACAACCATATCTTCATAGCTAAAGCCTTCGTCAGTATAGTTGCAAAGACCTTGGCCACCGTAATAGTCCCGGGCCGCCGTTAATTTACTTTCAACGGTTTGATAGTCACCATCCTGGAGGAGTTTGCCGGCACTGACCTTGGCATTACCGGGGCCTTCTCCCCAGAATTCCCCCAGCATTTTTGCGTCGCACCAGGTGTAATCTTCAAAAAATAGGGACGTTGCATCCTGGGCGGGGCTTACGGTTAAAGGGGAAGCGGTGGTAGGAAGGGCATTGGCGGAGAATCCGGACACAAATACTGCACCAGTGGCAATCATTTGTAAGAGGGTGCGGGGGGCGGTAAAAAGTGTGGTTGTCATGGCTCTTGATTTTAAGTGGGAATTTTTGTGTGTTGCCCAGTCTTAGTTGTGCCGCCTATTTACTGATGCACTTTGTGGGGCGATCGCCACTGCAACTAGGCTTGATCGACGCGCCGTTCAGCGAGTTTGAGGCGAATTTCTTCGTGGTACTGCTGGGTGATGGGATAAAAGTAGGCGAGTCCTAAGCCAATGATAAGCGCAAGGGTCGGTAAGGGGGCGATCGCCAAGCGGATTGCTAGGAGGGCAGAATCAGGTTGCACCGGGGGCGCTTGACCCGGAATAGATTCAACGAAACCAGCCCAGGCGAGGGCTTGACCCACCAGGAATAAGCTAATAGCCAGACCTATTTTCTGGAGGAGCACCATAAAGCCATAAAAAACGCCTTCCCGCCGTTGTCCGGTGGTGAGTTCGTCTAGCTCAATCACATCGGGCACCATCGACCAGGGGATCAGATAGCTCACGGACACCCCACAGCCAGCCAAGATTGCACAGGCAAACATTAAACCGATTTGTCCCGGTTGCAAGAAAAACAACCCCACCTGGGCAATGATCCACAGGAAAACGCCCCCAAAATACACCGTTTTTTTCCCTAAGCGTTGACTGAGGGCGCTGGCTACAAATAAAAGCACCAGGGCTGTCCCCTGTACCGCCAGAGCCACATTGGGAAACATCGCATCCGGCAAGCCCATCCAGTTGATCACAAAATAGGGCAAGATCGAAGCGGTTAATTGAATCGCCAGCCAAGAGGCGAGATAAATCCCAATCACGAAGAGAAAGGGTTTGTTACTAAAGGCAATTTTCAGTTGCTCCCGGAAGGGAATCGGGGCCGCAAGATCCGTTTGTTCAGCCAAAGGTACTGTTAAATGGGGTTCCGGCACAGAGCGCACAAATGTCCAACCCGCCACCGCCAGCAATAGCCCCGCAGAAATAAACAAAAATGGCCATAAAATTGGCCCCTGGAGCAACCCCAACCCAACCAGGCCACTCACCCCAGCCATTCCCCATAACCCTTGACCCAATCGCTGGCGTTGCCGAGGGTTTAAAATTGGCGATCGCCCCTTCTCTTGAAGCCGCAACGTACACCACAACAGCGCCAAGCCCGCAAACACTGAACAAACCAGACCCAGGAGACTGTATTGCTTTAGGGGATCATCTGGATAAGCTTGAAAGATCAACCGCGCCACAATCAGCGAAAAAATACTAGAGCCAATGGAAAAACTAAACCGAAAACTGTTCAAGCTTGTGCGTTCGTGGTAATCCTGGGTTAACTCTGGAGTGAGGGCCGCGTAGGGCAAATTGACCGCTGTGTAGGCCAGATTAAATAAAATGCCCATCACGATGTAGTAGCCAAACAAAAACCAATCATTCACTTGATCAATTTCGCTCAATTGGGGAACCAACCACTGCCCAAAAAAGACAAAGACAAAGGGAATAATTCCCCCCAGCATCCAGGGCAAGCGTCGGCCCCAGGGATGACGGGTGCGATCGCTCAAAACCCCCACAATCGGATCATTGATGGCATCGGAAATTTTGCCGATCATCAAGATGCTCCCCGCCAGGCCTGGTGGTAAACCCGCCACTTGGGTAAAAAAGTACAACAGAAAGAAAACCAAGACATTTGCCGTGAGAGCTGGCCCAATATCGCCCGCCCCAAAGGCAATTTTTGTCGATAGGTTGAGTTTTTCTGATGGGGGATGGAACGGCTGGGTCATGGCAGGGACGCCCGCTTGGGGGCACAAAGAAACTGCTTGCAATTGTAGTGGCTGCCACGGTAATCGGCGATCGCCAACTCAGAAACGGGGAATGTAAAATAAAATTCACGCCTTTTCATAACCAAATCCCTATGCAATCTTCCTTGATCAATGGCCGTTACCAAATCGTGAAGACCCTCGGACAGGGTGGATTTGGGGATACCTTTTTGGTGAAAGACCTACAACTGCCCTCCCAACGGCAATGTGTGCTGAAATCCCTCAAGGTACAGGCCACCAGTCCCCAAACGGTCCAGGAGATGCAGCGACGCTTTCAACGGGAAGCCGCCATCCTCGAAGGCCTGGGGGAAAAATATAACCAGATCCCCAAGCTCTACGCCTACTTTGAGGAGCAGGGACGATTTTATTTGGTGCAAGAATGGATCGATGGACTGACACTTCAGGACATCGTTAAACAGCAGGGCAGCTTAAGCCCACTCCAGGTACAACAAATTTTGCTGGACTTGTTGCCCGTCCTCCAACTGGTTCATGACCAATACATCATTCACCGGGATATTAAGCCAGAAAATATTATTCTGCGCAGTAGCGATCGCAAACCTGTTTTAATTGACTTTGGGGCCGTCAAGGAAGCCCTGACCACCGCCATTCACCTGGACTTGAGCCAGCCCGTCTCTGTGGCGATCGGCACCCCCGGCTACATGGCCCCCGAACAGGGCACCGGGCGTCCCGTCTATTCCAGTGATTTGTATGGCCTTGGGTTTACGGCGATTTTTCTCCTCACTGGCCAATCTCCCCAACAGTTTCCCAATGATCCCCAAACGGGGGAATTGATTTGGCAGCAAGATTTTCCCTATCTGCAAACGCCCCTGGGTCAAGTCATTGCTAAGGCGGTGAAATTCCATCCCCGTGATCGCTTTCCCACGGCCCAGGCGATGTTAAATGCTCTCCGGAATGCAGTGGGCACTGCGGCGGCTCCGGCTCCTGTAGTTAATGGCAATCAAACCACCGCCACGCGGGTTGTGGGATCGCCCCCCGTGGCAAGACGTACCACATTACCGACAAGCACCACCGCCGCCCAACCCCAGGAAACAGAAAATGGTGGCTGTTGGCGTTTGGCGATTCTCACGGTTTTGTTTAGCGGTATTGGCATTAGTGCGGGAATTTGGTTGACCTTTGCCCTCGTCGGGCGATCGCCTGAACCTCAAACTTTTCCCGAAGATCCAGCCTTGAACACAGAGAGCAATTCGCCTGTTCTTGAAACTCCCCTACCCGAACCGACCCCAGAGCCGGAACCGGAACCCGAGCCCATTCCAGAACCAGAGCCAGAACCGGAACCCATTCCAGAGCCGGAGCCGGAGCCAGAACCGACCCCAGAACCTACTCCCAGCCCTGGAGAAATTCCGTTAATTCCCGTGGGGACTCCCGGCGCCGCCATTCCCCAAATTATTTCTGTGCCCCCCACCGATCAACGGCCTGGCTTTTGGGGTGATAGTACGGCGATTTTGTATCGCAACTATGGCCCGGCGAATGTCAGCCTCGGCTACATCGTTGACAACACAACGGGCACCTTAGCCCAGACGGAAATCACTTTTCCCGTGGGGACTGACCTCAGCGTGATCCAACAAACCCTGGGTGGCCTTTTGCCCGAAGGCGTGCCCCCGGAAGTGAACCAAGCGGTGGCCAGTGTCTACAACCGCAATAGCAGTTCCCAATCCTTCACCACGGCTAACCACCGGGGCCAAATTAAACGCAACGATAGCGATCGCCTTTATCTCGGCATTTGGAATCCCGGCTTCCACGATTAGGCTCTGGGCAGTCCCCGTTGGGCGAGGAGAGCGCTCCCATAGGCGGCTTCTGGTTGGGGTGAAATAAGCACTGAACAACGGAGGTAACGGGCACGAATTTGTGTCCAGATTGGGTTTTTTGCCCCACCACCAGCGGTAAAGACGGTGCTAACGGGAGGCGCTCCTAGGGCCTGTAACTTTTGGTAACCCTGGGCTTCAATGCGGGCGATGCCTTCTAAGAGGCCTTGCAAAAACTGGCGGGGGTCTTCAGGCCGTGGGGTTAATTTTGGTGGCAAAGTTGGGTCATTAATCGGAAAGCGATCACCAGGCCGTAGCAACGGATAATAATTTAAGCCACTGTCCTGGTGGGGATTAATAGTGGCACTGAGTTGTTGCAGTTGTGTGTCATCAAAATAATGTTTGAGCACAGCACCGCCTGTATTTGAAGCGCCACCCACGAGCCACAGATGACCAAACCGATGACTGTAGACCCCGGCGGCCAGGTCTTGAATCGGGCGATCGCCTAACAATTTCAGCACCAACGTGGAGCCGAGGGAGGTCACTGCTTCCCCAATTTCCTGGGCACCACTGGCGATAAAGGCCGCAATGCTATCGGTGGTTCCGGCACAAATTTGACAGTGGGGATTGATCCCAAACCGCCGAGCAACGGTCGCTAAAATCTTTTGTTTCCCAGCACCGGGGGGTTGCACTTGGGGCAGTAAATGAAACAGAGGATGCTGTTGTAACCAGGGAGGATAACCGAGATTTTCGACGTCATAGCCAAGTTTTAGGGCGTTGTGGTAATCGCTCAGGCCAAAGTTGCCGTGGAGTAAGCCACTTAACCAATCCGCCTGGTGACAAAAATAGCTGGCCCCCTGGGTTAACCCCTGGGATTCAAACCAGAGTAATTTGGCGAGGCTGGCCGTGGCCGATTGCACAAGATGTTGGGGCGGTGCCAAGACTCGGAGCATTGGTAAAACGGTCTGGCCCCGGTCATCGTTGTAAAGCAGGGCTTCTGTAATCGCTTCTCCGGAGGCATCACAGAGTAGAACCGTTCCAGAGGTGCCATTGAGGGCGATCGCCTGGAGATTTTGCCGAATCTCTAGATTGAGGGCAGCGAGTAAATGCCAGAGTGCCTCGCGCCAACCCTGGGGCGTTTGTGCAAGGGGATCTACACTAATCGTTTGGGAAATTTCACCCTCACCTGTAATGGCGATCGCCCGTGCCCCAGAAGTCCCGAAATCAAGGCCGAGGTAAAATGGCGCGGTCATCAGTCTTCGGTGTAAATACAGCCTGCGGTGCAAGTTTCTTTAATTTCTACCGCCGCTAAACCCGGTAAATCCACTTTTTTCAGCTCTTGGTAAATCCATTGGGCGATCGCCTCGCTGGTGGGACTTTCCATCCCCAAGGAATCATTCAAATGGTAGTGATCTAGGTACTGATCTAGTAGCGGCTGGACGTATTTTTTAATCTCGCCAAAATCGAAAAGCATCCCCTGTTTTGGCCCCGTTTCCTGGAGGCGATCGCCCCGCAGATACACCCGCATCACCCAACTATGGCCATGGAGACGGGCACATTTGCCATCGTGGTGGGGCAGTTGGTGGGCTGCCTCAAAGCGAAATTCTTTATAGAGTTCCCACTGGGCCATGATGGTTTAGGCCCAGGCCAGGTAAGGCAATTTTGTCGCCGTTGTGGCAATCTCCGCCTGGTTCGCCACCAATTGACCACAACTATCCCAAGTGCCAGCGAGTAATGCTTGTCTAGCCCCTTCTCCTAGCTGGATTTGACCCGACCAGTCACCGCAGGAAACTGTCAAATTTTCTAGATCGACGCTGGTGGCCGCCTGGGGATTGGCTTCTAACTGGCTTTGTAATGCTTCGACCGTAGCCCGATCCGCCGTTACACAGGGGACGCCGTTGGCGAGGCAGTTCCCAAAGAAAATTTCCGCAAAACTTTCACCCACAATGGCTTCAATACCCCATTTCAAAAGGGCTTGGGGGGCGTGTTCCCGTGAAGAGCCGCAGCCGAAATTACCGTTGACCACGAGGATATTCGCATTCTGATACTGGGGTAAATCAAAGGGATGCTCGCCGTCTAGTTGCTGGCGATCGTCCGCAAAAGCTTGTTCCCCAAGGCCATCAAAGGTGACACACTTCAGAAACCGTGCGGGAATGATGCGGTCTGTGTCGATGTCGTTGCCCCGGAGCGGGATCCCTGTGCCAGAAACTTGCTTGATTTCGCTGCTCATATCTCGTTTGAATCGGTGACCAGTGGGAGATTGCTAATTTAGCATACTTTCCTGGGGCAATTGCCGCAGTGAAAAGGAAACCCCAGGGGCGATCGCCAAAAGACGAAACCTCGTTTAATAGATATAATCTGTTACGAAAGCCATTAAGAAATGTTGCGTCCCATGAACAACCCCGTCCTCCAAGCCCTGGCCTATGGCCGCGCCTTTGCAGAAGTCCTCAAAGAGAGGGTAGAAGACAGTTTGACGGATCTGCTTAGTGATCTTGGTAAATTCGATGCAGAACGCAATCAATGGTTTCAGGAATTTGCCCAAGAAGTCCAGGCCCGCGCTGAACGGGAAGCGGCCAATCAAGCGAATCCTAGCCGTCCGATCACCATCGACATTGACGGCGACGATCGTCCCGCTGACCTCCAGGAGATGATCGACAATCTCCGGGCAGAAATTGCGAGCCTCAAAGCGGAACTCAAGCAATATCGCGATACCCAAAATTAAGCTTTTTCTCCCAAGGCGATCGCCCTAGCCACACCATACTTTTCTTTTCCGTAAACCCATTTCGATAGGCAAATTCTTTGTGTCTGCTCTGTCTTCCCAAGCCAATTCCAGGGTCTCTAATCCCAACGCCACCCCAGCACCGCGCCTAGAGCGGGCTAAATCTACCTATCGCTGGAACCGTGGAAACTACTCCAAAAATCGGCGACGGTTCGACATTTGGGTATTTGTGCTCACCCTGATTTTTAAACTAATCCGCAACGGCAAGAAATGGACTTATGCGGGTGGTTTTACCGAAGAGAAACTCGCAGCCCGGCAAAAAATTCAAGCCCAGTGGATTAAAGATAGCTTCCTCGAATTGGGGCCTACTTTTATTAAAGTCGGTCAACTCTTTTCAACCCGCGCCGACCTATTTCCCGAAGCATACGTCCAGGAACTGTCTAAGCTCCAAGACCGCGTACCAGCCTTTTCCTACGAACAAACGAAGCAAATAATCGAAGCAGACCTTGGTAAACCGATTAATGTTCTGTTTCGCAGTTTCGACCCCGTTCCCCTCGCGGCGGCGAGTCTCGGTCAAGTCCACAAAGCCCAACTCCACAGCGGCGAAGAAGTGGTGGTTAAAGTCCAACGACCGGGCCTGAAACAGCTTTTCACCATTGATTTGGCGATCCTTAAAAAAATTGCCTGGTATTTCCAAAACCATCCCCGTTGGGGCAAAAACCGTGACTGGCTTGGAATCTACGCTGAATGTTGCCGTATCCTCTGGCAGGAAGTAGATTACCTCCAGGAAGGACGCAGTGCCGATACCTTCCGGCGTAACTTCCGGGGGATTGACTGGGTAAAAGTACCGAAGGTCTACTGGCGTTATGCCTCACCGCGAGTGTTGACCTTGGAGTATGTACCGGGGATCAAAATTAGCCATTACGAAGCCCTGGAAGCGGCCGGCCTAGAACGCAAACAATTGGCGAAACTCAGCGCCCGGGCCTATTTACAACAATTACTAAATGATGGTTTTTTCCATGCTGACCCCCACCCCGGTAATCTGGCGGTGAGTCCCGATGGGGCACTCATTTTCTATGATTTTGGGATGATGGGAGAAATCAAGGCCAATGTCAAAGCTGGCCTCATGGAAACCATGTTGGGAATTACAGAAAAGGATGCCGACCGGGTGATAAACTCCCTCGTTACCCTAGGGGCCTTGGAAGCAACCGGAGACTTGGCACCGGTACGCCGCTCGATCCAATTTATGTTGGATAATTTTATGGATAAGCCCTTTGAGGCCCAATCGATTACGGCGATTAGTGATGACCTTTACGAAATTGCCTACGACCAGCCCTTTCGGTTTCCAGCAACCTTTACCTTTGTGATGCGGGCTTTTTCTACTTTAGAAGGGGTCGGCAAAGGCCTTGATCCAGAGTTCAATTTTATGGCGGTGGCTCAACCCTTCGCCCTCCAGGTTATGAGTGAAAATTTACCCAGCGGCAGCAACATTATTGACCAGTTAGGACGCCAGGCGGCACAACTGAGCACTTCCACTTTTGGTTTGCCACGGCGCATTGAAGACACCATCGACAAGCTAGACCGGGGTGATATTCGCATCCGGGTGCGGGCCCAGGAGTCTGACCGACTGCTCCGCAAATTGGGGGGAATGCAACTGGCGACGAATTATACGTTGATTTTTTGTGCGCTGATTTTGTCTGCTACCCTGTTATTTGTGAATGGCTCATTCATTCCGACGGCGGTGGTGGGGGCGATCGCCTTGGTGCCTGGTTGGGCATTATGGCGTCTCCTTAAAAAACTAGATCGCTACGACCGCAAATTTTAGCTAAATTTAGATAAGTTCTAATCTAGTACGCTACTTTTCCAGCTATTTTCCCGAAACCATGCTTATGAAATGTCGCTTTACGGGGCAAACTGATCCCGGGTTGGTGCGCTCCGCTAACCAAGACTCCTACTATTGTGATCCCGACGGGCGATTTTTCATCGTTGCCGATGGCATGGGAGGACACGCGGGGGGAGAAGAAGCTAGTCGGATTGCCGTAGAAACCATCCAGCAATATTTAGAGGCTAATTGGGAAAGCCCAGAAAGCTCAGAAGATCTTTTAGAAACGGCTCTCATCAAAGCCAATGAGGCAATCCTCGCGGATCAACTCGACAACCCAGCCCGTCAAGACATGGGCACGACAGCGGTGATGGTGCTATTTCGGGGCGATCATGTTTGGCGCGCCCACGTGGGGGATTCTCGCCTCTATAGTGTCCGTGGAGACACCCTCATTCAAGTAACTGGCGATCATACCTGGGTCTCCCAGGCGGTGCAGTCGGGAGATATTACGGCAGAACAGGCGAAGGTGCATCCCTGGCGTCATGTCCTTTCCCAATGTCTGGGTCGTAAAGATTTAAGCTTGATTGACCTGGCTACCCTAGAGATTCACGGTGGCGATCGCCTGTTGTTATGCAGCGATGGACTAACGGAAGAGGTAGATGACTCAGAAATCCAATTTATTCTGAGCGCTAATGATGATCTCGACCAGGCAGCGGCGGCTTTAATTGAAACGGCTAAAGATAACGGTGGTTCCGATAACGTCACCGTAGTTTTGGTGCAGGTTGAAGCCGACTAGCCCAAATTTTCCATAATCCATAACTCACAACAATCGGTAAGTAACACCGAGGGTATAGCGTTCGCCGGCAGCGAGGGTGATAGTCTCGGCGGCAGCATTGGCCGTTTCAACACAGAGAAATCGTTGATAGGCGTCCGGAGAAAGATCACCCATGGTTGCAGTTTTCTCCATGCCAGGATTCCAGACGATGGTCGTGGTACTGTTTCGGTTACAAACCTCAATTTTTCGCTCAAGACTAAGATCATCAATGAACAGCTTCGGGGCGGTATTTTGATAAATGCGGTCTACTTCCCCCTGGATCGTGACTTCGCCAATTTGTGATTTTTGCTGTGCGCTGTCTACCTTGTCGATGTAATTCAGGCCCGCAAGACCCAGCACTTTCACCCGTTGAATGTCGCCGATGGTGAAGTAGGTGTGGAGAGCTTGGGTAATGGTCATCGGCCTTTGATCGCGGTTATGACTCGTGAGTTCGAGATCTAAGCTTTCGCCTACGGTGATGGCGATCGCCAGTTCAAAAGCATAATCCCAAATTTTGTGGGTCTCTTCGTCATCTTGCAAGCTTAAAATAACGCGGGTTGCGCCATTGGCGAGGGTTTCAGTGTGCCGGACAGTCCAGAGGCGATCGCGCCCAAAACCATGGTTTGCTCGCCCTAATTCGTCCGGGTCTGCCCCAAACCAGGGCCAACAGATGGGAATCCCACCCCGGATCGCTTTTCCTGGTTGGTAATGACTGCGATCGCTCAAAAATAAAAGATCAGCCTGGGTGTTGCTTGGTTGGAAAGAAAGCACCTGTCCGCCATAGAGAGAGATTTCTGCCGTGGCAAACCGATTCTTAATTTTGATCACCGGAAAACCCGGTTGGCGATCGCCAAAGGAAAGTTCAGGCAAGCCGTATTGTTGATTGAGTTGGTCAAGATGCATAAAAACTGTGGAGCGCTACTGCCATTTTAGTGAAAATTGCCAGGGCCAGAATCTGCCACTGCCGCCCCAAAACTCCGGCATAATAGACAGCGAACGACTTTTCTTTTCCTCAACCATTTATGCTGTGTTGCCTCCGCATTGAAAATTTTGCGTTGATCGATCATCTAGAACTCGATTTACAGGCTGGGTTGATGGTTTTGACCGGGGAAACGGGGGCCGGAAAGTCAATTATTCTGGATGCCCTCGATCTTGCCCTTGGCGGAAAAGCAACGGCGCGGTTAATTCGGGCGAAAAATGATCAAGGAGATGCCACGGGAGAACGGGCGTTTATTGAAGCAACCTTTACCCTCACCCCCAGCATCAAACAATGGTTACAGAGCCAAGACATTGATCTGCTAGAAGATGAAACGGTGGTTTGTAGTCGGGAGTTAAGTCTGACCCGCACTGGTTTGCGATCGCGCAGTCGTGTCAACGGAATTATTCTTAATCAGGGTTTGATGGCGGAACTCCGGGCGCAACTGCTAGAAATTACCGCCCAGGGTCAAACGGTTGAACTCCTGATTCCTGAACGGCAACGAATTCTCCTCGATAGCTACGGTGGCTCCCAGGTGCAACAGCAGCGGCAACTTGTGACTGCCACCTATCAAATTTATCTCAAAGCAAAGCAATTACTCGAAAGTCGGCGCACTTCGGAGCAAGAACGGCTCCAACGGCTAGATTTACTGCAATATCAACTCCAGGAGCTATGTGACGCCCATTTAGAGGATCCTGAGGAGCTAGAAGTATTGCAACAGGAAGGCGATCGCCTTTCCCATGTGGTGGAATTGCAACAGCTCAGTTACCAGGCACACCAAATTTTGTACCAAAATGACGATCCCGAAACCCCGGCGGTGGCGGATCTTTTGGGGGAGGCTGAGAACCTGCTCAAAGAAATGGTGGACTATGATACCCAGTTAAATGGCATTCTCGACATGGTGCGCAATGCCCTTACAGAGGTAGTAGAAGCAGGCCACCAAATCAGCACCTACAACAACAATCTTGAAGCTGACCCAAAACAATTGGCTGACATTGAGGCCCGAATGCGGGTACTAAAGCGAATTTGCCGTAAGTATGGCCCGACCCTCAGCGAGGCGATCGCCTACCGGGACAAACTTCAGGGGGAGCTAGATGTCCTCACCGCTGCGGATCAGTCCCTTGAAGCCCTAGAGCAAGACTGTAGAATTAAATATCAAGACTTAGAAGTCCATTGCCAAAAATTAAGCCAATTACGCCAAAAAGCAGCCCAAAAATTAGAAAAGCAACTGATTAAAGAACTGAAACCCCTGGCGATGGCAAAGGTGAGCTTTGAATGTCGCCTTAGTCCCATCTCGCCTACTGCCGCCGGAGCCGATCAGGTGACGTTTTATTTCAGCCCGAACCCTGGAGAGGTGGCTCAACCCCTCGCCGAGATTGCTTCTGGTGGGGAAATGAGTCGCTTTCTCCTCGCCCTCAAAGCCTGTTTCACCCAGCAGCAGACGACGCCGAAAACTTTGGTGTTTGATGAAATTGACACCGGGGTTTCTGGGAAAGTGGCCCAGGCGATCGCCACCAAGCTCCACCATCTCAGCCAGTATCATCAGGTGCTTTGCGTCACCCACCAACCCCTCATTGCCGCCATGGCCGATGGGCATTTTCGCGTGACAAAACAAGTGCAATCCCAGGCAAAAAAACAAAAAGGCGATCGCACCCTTGTCGCCGTAGAATCCCTACAGCACCATCAGAAACGCCGCGATGAATTAGCCCAGTTGACGGGGGGTCATGCCGCCGAGGAAGCGATTTCCTTCGCCGAATCCCTCTTAGTCCAGGCCCAAACCCTCAAGGCAGGCAGCAAAATGACCCAAGCCTAGCCCAAATGGGTTTGCACCACATTGACCAAGTGTTGCGTCCAATATTCCGCGAGGTATTGTTCCTCGGCCTCAACCATCACCCGAATGACAGGTTCCGTCCCCGAAGCCCGCACCAACACCCGTCCCTTATCACCCATGGCCGCTTCGGCTTTAGCAATTTCCGTTTGAAGCACGTCGCAGTTCTGCCAATTTAAACGGCGATCGCGATCTTCGACCCGCACATTTTTCAGGAACTGGGGATAGGTCTGGAAACTTTGGTCAATTAACTCATTGAGGGGAACCCCTGCCTCCCGGACGAGGGCCGCTAAATGCAATGCCGTTTGGATCCCGTCCCCAGAAACGCTGTGGTGATGGCAAAGAATATGACCCGATTGTTCGCCACCGAGCATCGCCCCCGTCTGCCACATAGCCGCTTGGACATACTGATCGCCAACGGCAGTCCGATGAAGTTGTCCTCCTAGTTTTTCCCAGGCCCGCTCAAAGCCCAGATTTGCCATTACGGTACCGACAATTAAATTGTTCGGCAGTTGACCCGCTGCCTGGAGTTGTTTCCCCCAAAGGTAGAGGATGTAATCCCCATCAACGATCCGGCCTGTGTTATCTACGGCAATCACCCGGTCGGCGTCCCCATCAAAGGCAAAACCGAGATCTGCGTTGTGGAATTGCACCGCCCCTTGGAGTTGGTCGATGTGGGTCGAACCGCAGTTAACGTTAATTTTGTTGCCGTCTGGTTGGTGGTGTAGGGCAATCACTTCTGCACCGAGGGCTTGGAAGAGTTCAGGGGCCAAATGTACAGAAGCGCCCCAGGCCAAATCGAGCACAATTTTGAGGCCGTCGAGGGATAAACCTTGGGGAAGCGTCGCAAAAACTGCATCCCGGTATTGTTGGGTCAGTTCCTTTTGATGTTGGTAGGAACCACAGTTATTGGTTTGCAACAGAATATTTTCTAGGCGATCGCCGCGCAGACCTGCTTCAATTTTGGCACTGAGATCCTTGAGGAGTTTTGTCCCCGCGTCACTAAAAAACTTAATGCCATTATCTTCGGGGGGGTTGTGGCTAGCGGAAATCATAATTCCCCCAATGGCGTCCGTGGTGCGGGCCAGATAGGAAACACAGGGCGTCGGACAAAGGCCCACATGCCACACTTCTAATCCAGAGGCGGTCAAACCAGCGGCGATCGCCATCGCTAACATATCACTGGAGTTGCGAGAATCTTGTCCAATGATCACGGGGGCGCGTCGTGCCGCTGTTTCCTGGAGCACTTGTCCAGCCCAGTAGCCGACTTGGAGCGCAAAGGGTGCCGTCAGCAAATCCCCTGCTTTACCCCGAATCCCGTCAGTCCCAAATAATGAACCTGCGGGTAAATCACACCGTAGGGCTTGGGGCGGATAGCTCGCCAACATACGACTCAGGGGATGTCCTTCCTCTGGCATGATCATCATGGGTTTTGCTCCTCACAACATACAGACACAACGATATCAGTGATTGATTTGTCCTGACCACTATGGAGCCGCTTTTATCAGGGATTGGTATCAATGGTGTCTGGTTTAAAAACCTGGAGTGAGGCTTGGGCGGCGATCGCCTTTATTTATTCGTCTATCTCACTGGGGAATTCCGGCTCAACTTCCGGCAAATCGACAGTGGCATAGATATCCACTAGGGGAATTTCGAGGTCTAGGGATTGCAGTTTAAGCGTTGCCTCTTGGCCTTGATAACTTTCTAGAATCCAGAGCTTCCCTTCGCTACGCCGAAAGCAGTCTACCGAGTAATGGGTTGTGCTGACCAAAATGTATTCCTGCAAGCTGGGAATCGTGCGGTAGAACTTAAACTTATCGCCCCGGTCAAAGCCTTCTGTCGATTCTGACAAGACTTTAATGATTACCCTAGGTTGGGTCACATAGGACAAACTCAAATCATCGTCATCATCACAACTGACAACTAGATCTGGATAGAAAAACTTTTTTCCTGCTGATAAACGCACTTTCACATCAGCCATATAGGTGCGGCAAGGGGAATCGCCTAAATGGTTACGGCAGGCGATCGCCAAATTTAAGCTCACAGTATTGTGGGCGCGCGTTGCTCCAGCCATAGCATAAGCTTCTCCGTGCATATATTCATGCTTAATGTCGCTATGTTTTTCAAACTCTAAATATTCTTCGGGACTGAGGTACTGATCTGAGGTGAAGGCAACCATGATGTTTTCAACAATTTGGGTGACATTCTCCTCCATTTTGCCAAGAATTTACGGGGCGGCATCCCCAAAGGCAATGATTCACGATTTGATTCAGGTCAGCTCCGGGCAAGATTAAAGTGTTTTTTCCTGAGATCGTTCCAAGCCATTTCGTAAGCCGGAATACTTTAGGAAAAGGGAAAAGTAGGGTTAAATGAGATGGGAATTTTTCCTCTCTTTGTTTTTTCAGCAAGTAAAACTTAACGCAAATTCTATGGTTGCCCTCACCCCAAATCCTAGCTACAGTGTCACGATCCAGCTACGTATCCCTAACCGGGCGGGCACTTTGGCCAATGTGACCCAGGCGATCGCCAACGTGGGAGGCAGCCTCGGTAATATTGAGTTGGTAGAACGGGATCTGAAGTTTTTAATCCGCAACATCACCGTAGATGCATCCAGTGAAAAACACGCTGGGGATATTGTTGATGCCGTCAAAGCGGTGCCGGAGATTGAAATTCTCAAGGTTCTAGACCGGACTTTTGCGATTCACCAGGGGGGGAAAATTACCGTCGAAAGTCGCATTCCCCTGACGGTGCAGTCCGATTTAGCGATGGCCTATACGCCGGGGGTGGGTCGCGTTTGTCAGGCGATCGCCGAGAAACCGGAACAGGTTTATGATTTGACCGTGAAAAGCAATATGGTGGCGATCGTCACCGACGGCAGTGCTGTTTTGGGGTTAGGCAATTTGGGGCCGGAAGCCGCAATGCCTGTGATGGAAGGGAAAGCGATGCTCTTCAAGGAGTTTGCTGGGGTGAATGCGTTTCCCATTTGTTTGGCGACCCAGGATGTCGAAGAAATTGTCCGCACGGTGAAGTATCTCGCCCCGGTTTTTGGCGGCGTGAATTTAGAAGATATTGCCGCGCCCCGCTGCTTTGAAATTGAACAACGCTTGAAAGCAGAAACAGATATTCCCATCTTCCACGATGATCAGCATGGTACGGCAATTGTTTCTCTCGCAGCACTGTTTAATGCCCTGAAATTGGTCAAAAAAGACCTACAGAGCGTCAAAATCGTGATCAACGGAGCAGGAGCTGCGGGAGTGGCGATCGCCAAATTACTCCGGCAAGCAGGGGCAACGGATATTTGGATGTGTGATTCCAAGGGGATTATTTCCAGCCAACGGGATAATCTCACCCCCGAAAAACAAGCCTTTGCCGTGGCCGCCTCTGGCACCCTCGCCGAGGCGATGCAGGATGCTGATATTTTCCTTGGGGTAAGTGCGCCGGGTGTGGTGACCCCCGCAATGGTGATCTCCATGGCGAAAGACCCAATCGTCTTTGCGATGGCGAATCCAATCCCCGAAATTCAGCCAGAACTGATTATGGATAAAGTCGCGGTGGTGGCCACTGGGCGCAGCGATTACCCAAACCAAATCAATAATGTTCTCGCCTTTCCAGGGGTGTTCCGGGGGGCCCTCGATTGCCGTGCCTCCAGCATTACCACCAATATGTGCCTCCAAGCAGCCCAGGCGATCGCCTCTTTGGTTAGCCCGGCCCAGTTGGATCGAGAGCATATTATTCCCTCGGTTTTCGATCAACGGGTCGCCGCCGCCGTTTCCGCCGCCGTCGGTCAAGCCGCCCGCCAAGATGGTGTTGCCCGCCGCTAGAACACCTTGATTCTCCCCTTGAGGGGAGATGCCGCGAGGCAGAGGGGTTAGCTTCTCAAGGTCACGGCAAACTGTTTGACCAGCGCATCTCGCACCTTTTGGTGGACTGGATCAATCTCCTCGTCCGTTAGGGTTTTATCCGTAGCCCGATACTGCAAACTGAAAGCCAAACTGCGCTGGCCTTCAGGGGCGTGCTCACCGCGATATTCATCGAATAACTCCACCCCAGCCAACAGTTTTTTTGCTGTTTTCTGCATGGCCTGCTCCAGGTCGGCTACAGACGTTTCGAGGAGAGCGAAGAACGCTAGGTCACGGGTGACTGCGGGGTAAGTAGAAAAGGCCTTAAAAATGGGCACCTGTTGGGATGGACGACTCAGTACCGTTTGCAGCAGATCAAGTTTAAGTTCAAATACATACACCGCATCGATCAAATCTTTTTCCTGTCGCAATTGGGGATGAAGTTGCCCGAAAATCCCCAGTTGACGCCCCTGAAGCCAGAGAGACGCTGTCCGGCCAGGATGCAATTTTTCGTTGCTAGTATCTGCCCGATAGCTCACCTCTAAGCCCAGTTGCCGGAAGGCGGCATCAAGAAATCCCTTTGCTTCATACCAAGACATCGGTTGACCTTTGCCACCAACAGCCCAACTGCCATCGGGATTGAGATTGCCCCCTAGAATTCCAGCCAGATAATCGGCTTCAGCATAGTTTTCGTTGTCGTCTAGCCAAAAAACGCGACCCAATTCAAAGGCATTGAGGGCACCATTCCCTTGGGATTGGTTGTAAGCAAAGGCATCAATTAACCCTGTGAGCAGCTCCTTTCGTAGGGCAGAATATTCCACAAACAGGGGGTTACTGAGTTTGATGTCAGCAAGTTCTGGCTTAACCAAGGAGTAATGCACTACTTCGGTCAGGCCAATCGCCCGGAAGCTGCCCCGCAATTGACGATTTACTTTTTCGGCTGGGGACAAGAAACCAGCGGCGGATTGACTCGGCAGGGTATCGCAGAAATTGTCATAGCCATAGAGACGGGCGACTTCTTCGATGAGGTCAATTTCACGCTCTAAATCGCGATAACGGTAGGGAGGCACAGCCACTTCCCAGACCCCTTCTCCTGTGGATTCGAGGGTGCAGCCGAGGTCAGCTAAAATGCGTTCTACATCAGCGAGGGGCACGTCAAAAATTTTGCCGTCCTTGTGGACATGGCCGAGGACTTCATGGAGCCGTTGTAAACGCAGCGGGATTTTGGGGCGGGCGTTGGGATCGGGTCGGGTATCCGTGAGACCACGCTGAACTACAGTGCCTCCGGTGAGTTCTTGGAGGAGGGCGATCGCCCGTTGGGCCGCCCGGTCTAATTCCACTTGGTTGACGCCCCGTTCATAGCGAGTCGAAGATTCGCTGCGCAGACCCACGGCCCGGGAAGACCGTCGGATAGTGACCGGTTCAAATAGGGCTGCTTCTAAAACAATATTCTGGGTGCCATTGTGAACTTCCGTACTTTCACCACCCATTACTCCCGCCAAAGCGACAGGGACATCATTGGCGGTAATCACCAAATTTTTCTCAGCTAGCTTGCGCTCTTGACCATCGAGGGTCGTTAACATTTCCCCGGCTTTGGCAAACCGCACCCCAAGGGCAACGGTTTCAGATCCTGCCACCTGGGCGAGGCGCTCCCGGTCAAAGGCATGGAGGGGCTGTCCCCATTCGAGGAGTACATAGTTGGTGATATCAACAACATTATTAATCGGGCGAGTGCCAGCCGCTTGGAGCCGGAATTTTAGCCAATCAGGAGAAGGCGCTGTCGTCACACCTTCGATCACCGTACCGAGATAGGCGGGACAGGCGACAGGATCGGCCACGGTGATGGTCAACGTTTCTGGGGCGGTATCCATGGCCGGAATTTCTGGGAGTTTGACATCTACCCCCGTGAGGGCCGCCACTTCCCGCGCGACGCCGACCATACTGAGGGCATCGGCTCGGTTAGCGGTGGCGGTTAAATCCAATACCACATCATCTAAGCCGAGGAGGGGGCGCACATCCATCCCCGGCTTTAGGTCTGGTTGTTCAAAAATGTGAATGCCTTCGGAGTCTTTTTCTAAGCCCAATTCGGAGAGGGAGCAAATCATCCCGGAGGATTTTACACCCCGGAGTTTGGTGGGTTTTAGTTTGAGGTCAATGGTGGGTAAGTAGGTGCCTAGGGTAGCGACGGGGACAAAGATATCGGCCCGGACATTTTTCGCCCCACAGACAATGGTTGAAAGTTCGTCTGCACCAATATCGACTTGACAGACGCTCAGTTTGTCGGCGTCGGGATGGGGTTCGCGGCTCACAACTTTACCAACAACGACACCATCGGCCAGGCGGCGGCGATCTTCGATTTCTTCTACTTCAAACCCAGCAATGGTTAGGGTTTTGGCTAATTCTTCTGGCGATAGGGTGATCTCAACAAACTCTTTTAACCAATTCAGGGAAATCCGCATTGACTTTTTGGGGCATTACACTAGTTTCAAGGAGTTTATTTTAAACGTTTCCCTCCCCTTACCGGGGAAAATATTGGGGGCGATCGCCATAGATGATATCCCACAGATCCTGATAGAAAGACCCAAGCCCTGAGCCGAAACGCGCCCTTTTAGGGAACGCTAAGAGCACGCCTAGCAAACCCCCAGACACCATCCCAGTACGTTAAGGTGGTGGGATATGATGGAGCTTGAGGTGAACACACCATCACAGGTCATCCCCGTTGGTGCGTCAGATCACAACGCCATGCTTGCTCACGGTAACAAAATAGGCGACCAAAACTTTCCTTGCAGAGGCGATCGCCTCTCCCATTAAGGTGACTCTGGATGAGCTACTGTATCAATCCCAAATGTTCCAACCCCAAAAATCCCCTCAAGGCACGAGTCTGCGGAACCTGTGGCAGTAGCCTAATCCTGCGCCAACGCTATAAACCCCTCAAAAGCTTAGGCCATGGTGGTTTTGGTGCCACCTTTCTTGCGGTAGATTTGAACCTCCCCGGCAAACCATCCTGTGTGATCAAGCAACTGCGTCTTGCGAGCAACGTGCCGCACTTGTTCCAGATGGCCCGCGAACTTTTTGAACGGGAGGCGGAGACCCTCGGTCGCATCGGCAATCATCCCCAGGTGCCTCGCCTCCTGGATTACTTTGAAGACGACAATCATTTTTACCTGGTTCAGGAATATGTCAAAGGCAATAACCTGCAGCAGGAAGTGAAAAAAAATGGGCCATTTAGCGAAGCCGGAGCGCGGCAATTTCTCAGCGAAGTTTTACCTGTCATCCAATACATTCACTCCCAACAGGTCATCCACCGGGATATCAAGCCCGCTAACCTGATTCGCCGTGACCAAGATAAAAAATTAGTTTTGATTGATTTTGGTGCGGTAAAAAATCAAATTAACGTCGAGGCGATCGCCTCGACATCAGAACAAACAGCCCTCACCTCCTTCGCCGTTGGTACCCCAGGTTACGCTCCCCCAGAGCAAATGGCCATGCGTCCCGTCTATGCCAGTGACATCTATGCGGTGGGGATCACCTGTCTTTATTTGCTCACCGGGAAACCCCCCAAAGAACTCGACTACGACTCCAAAACGGGGGAGCTGCTGTGGGAGTCCCACGTCAATATCAGCAACAGCCTCGCGAGTGTCCTCCACAAAATGCTGGAAAGTTCAGTCAAGCACCGCTATCAATCCGCCCAGGATGTGCTTGATGCCCTCGAAATGGAACCCTATATGGAAAGCCTGGCCCAGGGCATGGCAGACTTGAGTGGCGCAGAATCCTTTACGGGAACCACTGGGGGCCAAGTTTCTCCCACCGCCTCAAGCGATGACGATGGGGAACTGACGGGCGGCCCTTCCACCCTGGCTAATTCTCAGTTAGCGATGGCCATCCGAGCAAGACGCGATCGCCAAAAGAAACCCTATGGTGCCCCTTCCCAGACAGACACCTATCACCCCTCTGCTTCTGCCCAGCGTATTAATCGATTGACCGCAGGACGCAACAAACCCCGTTCTACCATGGGCAAAACCATGCGGATCGAGCCGAACAAAGCTAATCGGGCAAATCCGATGGAAACTAAGTTGACCGCCCAGGATATGTTGAGTGCCTATGGCCAAGGTCGCCGAAACTTTGCTCAACTACAACTGTTAGGTCTCAGCCTGCCGCGCATGAATTTATCAGGTTGTATTTTCCACCAATCCCAAATGATTCAAGCCAATTTCCAGGGGGCAAATCTCAGTCGTGCTGATTTTGGCAAAGCTAACTTACACCAAGCGAATCTCCGGGACGCAAATCTAGAACAGGCTTACCTGAGCTATACCAACCTCAGCCAAGCCGATCTGCGGGGAGCTAACCTAGAACAGGCCTATTTAAACTACGCTCTGCTGGACGGGGCAAATCTCTGTGGCGCGAATTTGCGCAACGCCAAAATTACAGACCAGCAACTCAAAACCGCTAAAACGAACTGGGCCACTATCATGCCGAATGGTCGGCGGGGTCTATTTTAAGGTCGTCATTCCTAGGCTTCCTTGCGCCAGGCGGCAATATTCCAAGTATTCATATCCCAGGGCGTGAGGCTAACTCCCGTAAGGCGATCGCCAATCCCGGCGGTCTCTGCCCGGTGAATGAGGGGAATGACCGCAACCTCTTGAATCAGCAAATCATTGAGGCGAATCAACGAGGCTTGCCGCTCTTCTGGATCGAGGGCTTGGGTGGTTGCGGCCCAGAGTTCATCATAATCGGGGTTGCAATAACGGGCATAGTTATCCCCCGTCCAGTTGTTCGCCTGGGTCGGAATTTCAGCGCAAGTGTAACGTTTGAAATAGGGCAAGGGATCAGGATTGGTATTACCCGTCGTAAACATCTGCAAATCTGCTGTAAAGCGTTCTGTGGTGTCCACATTGGCCGGATCGCCGGAAAAGTAAATGCTGGCGTCAATGCTTTTTAGTTCAACGGCCATCCCAATTTCGGCCAAATTTTGCTTAATAATCGCTTGGGTTTTCTGGCGGAGTGGATTCACAGAAGTCTGGAACAGCAACCGCATCTCCACGCCGTCTTGATCACGGGTCCCATCGCCGTTGGTATCAACCCAGCCCGCTTGGTCGAGGAGGGCCTTGGCCTGTTCTGGGTTGAAGCGATAGCTGGTATTGGGGGAGACGAACTCAGGGGGATTCACTACAAAATTACTGGTGGGTTTGCCCGTGACACCATACAGTTCCTGGGCAATGGTCTCGCGATCAATGGCCGTGGCGATCGCCTCCCGCACGCGCCGATCCGTCAAGAAAGGATGGGGAAAAGCCAAACTCGACCGTTCACCACTGGGGGTTTCCTGATTGGGGTCAGTGAAGTTGAGGACTAGCCGTTCACTCAAAGACCCAAAGTTCGCTAAAACTTGCCCCTGTCCCCCTGCACTCAGTTCCGTCAAAACCTTGGTTTCTACCTGGAGATTGTAGGCAAAATCTGCCTCCCCTGTTTGGAGGACAGCCCGCGCTGCTGCGGTGGCATCCCCACCCCCTTTTAGCTCTAGTCGCTCAAAGCCTAACTGCTCGACATCCCGATAATGGGGATTCTTTTCGTAAACCACTACATCCCCCGGTTTAAATTCCACCACCCGGTATGGCCCTGTGCCCACCGGTAACAGATTTGCTGGCGCAGTTCTGGCCTGTTCTCCTTGGTAATCGACAAATTTGTGACGGGGTAAAATCATCCCCTCGGCCCCGACAAAAACCCCAAACCAGGCAGGGGTCACATCTTTAAAAGTAACCTTCACCGTTGTTTCGTCGATGGCTTCTACGGTTTCCACCCCCTGAAAAACCCCCGCATTGGTCGCCCCCGTCGCCGGGTTTGTAATGAATTCATAGGTAAAAACCACATCCGCCGCCGTGAACGGCTCCCCATCAGACCAACGCAAATCTGGTTTGAGTTTCCAGGTTACGGAGCGTCCATCGGCACTGAGCCCTCCATTTTCGAGGCTGGGAATTTCTGCGGCTAATACAGGTACCAACTCGCTATCAGGATTAAAGGTTGCCAAGGGTTCGAGGGTAATTCGGCTGGCTTCCCAGTCCTTAAAACCCGTAGAAAGATGGGGATTTAAAATGGTTGGCCCTTGCCAGTACAGTAGGCGGAGCAACGTCGGTTCGCTGGGATTTGGGGGCGTAATGTTATTGGTGGTACCACAACCCACAAGCAGGAGACAGGCGGCAGCAGCACAGGTACGGGTCAAAAAACGTTTGGCGATGGGCATGGTAACAGGTAGTCAACAACAAGTAATGGAGGACGGGGACGGGTCTTAGGGGGCGACGATGGGATTTTCGAGCTCGCCGATCCCTTCAATGGTGATCAAAAGGCGATCGCCAATGCGGACAGGGTGAACTCCGGCGGGAGTCCCCGTCAAAATCACATCACCGGGCAACAGGGTCATAATTTCGGAGATGTAACTCACCAATTTGGCCACGGAAAAAACCATATCCTGCACCGAGGCGGCCTGGGCTGGGTCTGGTTGTTCAGGGAGTTCTTTCCCCAGGGGCGTCACATAGGTGCGCAATTTGGCATCGGGGCTAAGCTCGCGCACAATCCAAGGGCCGAGGGGACAGAACGTATCAAATCCCTTTGCCCGCGTCCACTGGGCATCCTGCCGTTGGAGATCCCGCGCCGTCACATCATTGGCGATGGTATAGCCCCAAATTTTCCGGTGGGCCTCTTCTTCAGAGCAATGGCGGGTGCGATCGCCAATCACAAGGGCCAATTCCCCCTCAAACTCCAACTGTTGACATTGGGCCGGATACACAATGCCCTGTTGGTGGGCCACAATCGCACTGGGAGGTTTCAAAAATAAGACTGGTTCCGACGGAATCGGCTGCTGGAGTTCCGCCGCATGGGCGGCATAATTATGACCCACCGCAACAATTTTTGACGGGGCGCAGGGGGCCAATAATTGGTACTCATCCGGCGCGAGACTTTCCCCCGTCGGTTGTCCCCCCAACCAGGCTGGCGCATCGATCACCTGCACTTCACGGTTGAGCTTTAGCAATCCGTATAATACTTGCCCTTGGGGAGTTTGAACCCGAACATATCGTTGCGCCATAAATGAATTTTGATCAACTAAACACAGAACAGAGCTCCACCTCAAGGTGGCGATCACCAATCGATGACAGACCCTCAGACCCAAGTCATGATCTGTTTTTCATCAGTTTCAGATCCAGCCAACACTCCCTAAAAGGGGGCAAGGTGTAGTAGAATTTTATATCCTTGCTTCTCGAATCGTAAAAGAAATCCGAAATTTCCACACATCGAGCGGCCTTATTGTCCAGAAGGATTTATATCAAACAGTAATGAGCAACAACTACGAAATGATGTACATCCTGCGCCCCGACCTCAGCGAAGAGCAGGTGCAGGAAGTCTCTAGCAAATACAAGACCATGCTCCAAGACTCTGGGGCAAGCGACCTTCAGGTTCAAGTACGGGGCAAGCGCCACCTCGCCTATCCGATCCAGAACTTCAACGATGGAATCTACATCCAAGTAAACTACAAAGCCGATGGCAGCCAAATCAAAGCCGTCGAGCGGGATATGCGCTTAGGGGAAATGGTTATTCGCTACCTCACCATGAAGCTAGATGCAGAACCCATTGCCCTCGAAGCCGACGCACCTCCCTCTGAGCCAGCGGCTCCTGGTGCTTAAACTGTCGGCACGCGATAAAAACTAAATCAAAAATTAGTAGAGATGGGCTCCTCTAGTGTGGCCCATCTTTTTTTGCATCAATGGTGAAATTCAGCGTTTGGTTAGCAGAGACATTCCCAAGGGGAATTTATTGCTTTACCATGCCCTTACGAGATCTAGAGGGGCACAGCGAAGCTATTGCCGAGGGGTAAGAAAATAGCAAAGACTTCTTCCCCAGAAGCCCGGCGTCGAATTGCCAGTTTGCCGCCTAACTGTTGAAAGAGATTTTTGGTCACATCTAAATTCAGGCTCAAGCTGCCCGTTTCTGGTTGGAAAATGAGTAACTGACCAATCGCCTTTTCAAGGCATTTTTGACCCAGGCCGTGGGACTGGACTTCTAACTTCAGTTGGCTGCCGGCGGTGCTGACTTGGATTTGTACCTCTGCTCCCGTCGGTAGGCGTCGCGTGAGGGTCTCGATTAACCCGGACAGCATTTGGTCAAGCATCGCTGGATCACTTACCACCTGGGGCAGGTATGGGGGCAAGGCGACCTCTAGGTTGACATTGCGCCGTTGGGCCTGTTTTTGCCAACGGGGTGTTCCCTCCTGGAAAATTTGCTCTAGGGAAATGGGCACCAGTTGCAGAGTTTGCTTCGGGTGATGGGATGGAGTTTCCAATTCGGCCGCCCGAAAAATAAGTTCCATGCGCCGGATTTGTTCGTTGCACTCTTGCTCAATGGTTTCGATGCGTTTGACAATATCCTGAGTCAGTTGGGTTTTCTTTTTTAACAACAACTTTGTCATGGTACGGATTGTTGTCAAAGGAGTGCGAATTTCATGGGTGAGGGCCTGCAATAGCTCTAATTCCGGTTGAGCTTGGGCAGCTGGCTCTGGGATGTGATGAGGTTCTGGAGATGGTAGGGAATCAGCCTGGGGTAAATTAACCGTCAGCGATCGCACCATTAACTGGCTAAACCGGGAGACAAGACGGTAGTCCGGAACAACCTCGGCAAAGCGGGGCCAAAGTTGGGCGAGGGTTTGGAACTGGAATGGTTGCGTTAGGGCCATGCGCCACTGCAAAATTTGCCAAATGGCGGCGATCGCCTCTGTTTCAAACGAAAAGAGCAATCCCTGGGGAGACAGGGCCATCGCAAAATTAAACTTCGCCGTCAAAATCAAACAAAATTGTTCCTGGGCCAACGGATCATTGGGCAGAATTGGAAACTCAACGATTTGATTATTGTGGTGCCGAATGCTTTGATTCAAACCGGCCCCCGGCAATTGCAGGTGACTCAGGGCAATGTCCTGGAGATTTTTCGGCGTTAAAACGTAATGATGGTGGTGGCGGGTGATTTGGGGCGCATCAAAGACCGGGCTAGGGCTCGATAAAATAACACCACGGGTTTCGCCCCCGGAGCGCAGGAGTAAATCCGTCAAGGCGGCGATCGCCGCACGCCACTGCCCAGTTTGTCCAGAAGAAGAAGTAGACGAAAAAATCGGGTTAAAGTCCTGGAGAATGCCGGCCACCGTTTGCTGAATATTGAGTTCTTCTAGTTTCTTTAAATCCACCACAGTATTGCTCTCTTCTGACCCTAGGTTATATTGATACTAAAAGGATTTTTTCCAAAATAGAAGCAGTACAACCGAACATCACCGAGTGGGGTTTTACCTGCTATTTCTTTTCCCTCAGCCATCAACTTCAGATTGATTCTCCGGCTGCCATAGATTTTTGTAAGCCATGAATTTCTATAACCTTTACCGCTGGATTCTCCTCGGCATCACCCTCTACAACGTTGGGAATGTCCTGCTAACGGCCCTGGAGTATCGGCAATATTACGAAAAACTGCCCCTAAAATTGCGCCATTATTTACAACAAAAAACAGCCCGCATTCTTGGGGAAAAGATGAATACCTATAAAAAAGAATTGTGGGTCAATTTTGGTTTATTATTGCTGCTAATTAGTTTAAATGGCATTTCCTTTATGATTTGAGCTGCAACCGATTAATAATCACTATCAGCAACACAGATTCCCTTACATTTGATGCCATTGGTCGCAGTGCGCTTGCAGTGGGGACACAGCACCTTTTCTGATGTTGTTGTGGTTCCCTGGGCGGGTGCTGGCTGGGTCTTTTTTTTCTCAGTCATAGATGCTTAGGATAATTCAGTTTTACAAAGGCAATGGGGAAACCCAGTGCGCCTCCATTAATCCTAAAGAAAAACAAAAGATTGCGGCAACGGCAGATATCCGCAGGAATAATAGTCTAAACGAATATCCAAACGCTTTTTGTACTGGTTAACAATTAATTTTCTTAAGAAGCCCATAACGAGATTTGAACTCGTGACCTCTCCCTTACCAAGGGAGTGCTCTACCCCTGAGCCATATGGGCAATGTGGTGGGCCGAGCTGGATTCGAACCAGCGTAGACATAGTCAGCGGATTTACAGTCCGCCCCCATTAACCACTCGGGCACCGACCCACGTTTTTTTGTTTTCACAGTTATCAATCCTAGCATAAAAATAAAATATTGCAAGGCGATCGCCAATTTTTTTCTGACAGATTCCCAATTCAATTTTTATCGATCAGAAAACCGCCCTGGCAAACCCGGCTCACGGGGAGCATAATCACTCTCATCATAAATTTCTCCCACCAGCTCTTCGAGTAAGTCCTCTAGGGTGACGAGACCCACCGTTCCCCCATACTCATCAACGACAATGGCGATGTGGAGGCGTTGTTGGAGCATTTCTTTGAGCAAATCGGCTACCCGCTTCGTTTCAGGAATATAAACGGGCGTATCCATCACAGAACGGACAATGGCTGGGGTCTGGGTCTGGGGAGATTCTGGAGAATGGAGACCCTTGAGAGCTTGCTTGAGGTTAACAATGCCGATGATGTGGTCTTTGGATTGTTCCTGGACAGGAATGCGGGTGTAGCCCGTTTCGAGGCAGAGGTTGACCAACTCCTGGAGGGTGGCATCGTGGGCGATGGTTTGCATATCGATGCGTGGCTTAACCACATCTTTGACCATCATTTCATCAAGGAGGAGAGCATTTCCTAAAATGCGGCGGCGTTGCAGATCAAGCTTGCCTTTTCCCCCCAGGATTTCGATCATCAGTTGCAGTTCAGTGAGGGTTTCGCTGGTGGGAGAATTTTTATTCTGGCGGCCTTCAAAGATCTTGATCGTTTTTTCGGTGATGGTTTCAAAGATATAAATAATCCCCAAGGATGACAGAATACGCGACAGCCAATAGATGGGCGGCACAACGAAGGTAAAGGCCGAGCGCACGTTGAGGATGGCGAGGGACTTGGGGGTAATCTCTGCAAAAATGAGGACGACGATGGTAACGACAGCCGTCGCAATCCCGATCCCAGCGTTCCCTAACCAAATCGCGAAGAGGTTACTGGTGAGAATCGCTGAGAAATTATTAACGAGATTGTTCCCCAGCAGCAGGGTCGTGATAAATCGCGTCCGATTTTTGAGGACGATCCGGAAGATGCCCTGGGGATCGCCTTGGCGCTTAATCAGTCCTTCGAGTTTGAGGTTATCAAAGGCGGTAATGGCGGTCTCGGAGCCAGAGAAAAAGGCAGAAAGGCCAATCATGACCACCAAAACAGCGAGATCAAGCCAGACTTCCCCCAACAGGGGGCTTGGTTTGCTAGATTCAGCGGCGGCGATCGCAAACAGGAAATTCAAAGTGTGTCGTAGGAGCTAGAGGTGACTGGATTAGTTTAGAACGAATAGGCGGTTGTGAGACCCCAGATCACCAGGGCGGCGATCGCCCCTAAAACTAAAACAGCAGAAACGGCGACGACGATGGGTTTATCTGCGCCGTCAAATTTCATGATGCCACGATTGAGATCAGACATAGTCAGTGCAGCGGCTCCTTACCCGCTAAAGTCAAAGGATGATTGTTTATCTATTAAGGGTAGCGAAAACTGCGCCCCTTCACGCATCGAAAACGCAAAATATCAAGAAACGGAGAGGGGCGTGACGATGGTCTTCGGCTTATTGAGGTGTTGGTAATGGCGATCAGCCTCTTTCCAAACCTTGCCATCCAAGGCGCTTTGTTCGATCAAACTCGCAAGGCGGAGGGCTTTTAACGCCTGTTCTCCCCCAACGGAAGGTTGTTCGCCCCCCCGGACACATTGAACGAAATGTTCGAGTTCGGCATGGAGCGGTTCGATATTACTGGTGTAAACTTGCTCGATCAAACCATCCTGACGGTAAAGGACTTGGCCATAGTCGGTGGTGTAATTGGCGGTGGTTTGGCGGTGAATTTCGATCTCGTTGTTGAGAAAATCGGCTTCGGTGAGGGAATTCTGGCAGTGGGCGGCGATCGTGCGGATTTTGCGGTGGGTGACTTTGCTCGCCGTCAGGGTGGCCACGATGCCATTGGCGAAATTTAAGGTGGCCGTTACGTAATCCAAATGATTAGAATCGTCTTTTTTTGAACCCGTGGCTGTCAGTTGAACCACCGGAGAAGCTGCCATTTCTAGGAGGAGGTCAATGTCATGGATCATTAAATCCAAGACGACGGAAACATCGTTTGCCCGTTGGGAATAGGGACTCATGCGATGGGCTTCGATCGCCAAGAGCTTTTCGGTTTTGAGCACTTTACTCAGTTCTTGGAAGGCGGGATTAAACCGTTCGATGTGGCCAACTTGGAGAATCACGTTATGTTCGGCGGCCGCATTGACGAGGGCTTCGGCTTCACTGATACTCGCCGCGATGGGTTTTTCGATCATCACGTGCTTGCCCGCTGCCATGCACTCTAGGCCCACTTGGTAATGGAGCTTGGTGGGGACAGCAATGCAAACCGCATCGACGAGGGGAAGCAGGGCGTGGTAGTCCTCAAAGTAACGGATGCGATATTTACTGGCGAGGTCTAAGCCGCGTTCAACGTTGAGATCTGCAACGCCAATGAGTTCAACATCTTTGAGGAGGCTAAGGACACGGGTGTGGTGTTGCCCCATGTTGCCTACGCCAATCACGCCGATTCTGAGATTCGTATTGGGGGATAGACTGGACTGTAGTTGGGCCATAAGATTTAGGAAACTCCTTGAACTCCTCCACCGCAGATGATGAGGGATGATGTTGCCTCGCCACCTTTTTGACTACCGATGGTAGCACGGATGTCCGGAGTCTAAAGAATTGATAAGTAGATTTTGTGGAATGGCAGAGGGCGATCGCCAATGGATCCGGCCTTGGGATAATTATTGGGGCGATCGCCAAGTGGTTGACAAATTGCTGGGCTATTCAACTTATTTTTTCGACGCAAAATCGCCCCGGAAAGTTCGCCCCAAAAGTGCGATTAATGGTCATTAATGGTCGCCCTGGGCTTCGAGTTTAGCGAGGCGACTTTGCAGTTGTTTGTTGTCTTCCCGCAGTTTATCGAGGTCTTCGCGCAATCCTTGAATCGCTTTGTCGGTGCTGAGCTTTTTCTGGAGGCTGCTCACGGTTTCCTCGGCCCGCTGGCGGACGCGCTTGTCGGGGGCTTGGTTGGCCAAGGTTTGGAGGAGCGTAACAGCTTTGGGATTTTCGATCTGGCCGAGGGCGCTCACAATGGCAACTTGGGTGAGGAAGAAGGTTTCCCTGGCGATCGCCTCTAAGCGATTGAGAATGACTGCTAATTTGTCGTTGGTTTGGCCACTGGCAACAGTGCCTAGAGCACGGATTGCGGCAAGGCGTAGTGGTTGGGGGATGCCCAGTTCGGTGTAGGGCAGGATCGCGTCCACGGCTTCGGGGGAGGTTTTCATCGCGGCGAGTCCGCCAATTGCTCCGGCACGGACAACTTCATTCCAACCTGCGCGGGTTTTGAGGATCTGGTTAAGCAAGTCACGGGTGGCCTCGGCTTTGTCCGTTAAACCAACAGAAACCATTGCGCCTAGGGCGCGGGCGGCGGCGGCTTCGGTATAGTAGCTGGCATCTCCTGCCAAGAGAAAAGTTTTCATCGCTTCGTAGCTACTTTCGGTTTTGAACTTACCGAGGCTAGATAGGGTGGCCCGGCGCACACGGGGATGGGCATCTTTTAACCCTACCATCAGGGCATCCTCGGCCTGATTGAGTTGGATGCTACCAAGGGCTTTGGCAATCTCTACCCGTACACCCCAAAACGCTTCTGTTGTTAAAGCTGTTTGCAACGTATTGACCGCTTCGAGGTTCCCTTCCTTGGCGATCGCCTCGGCTGCTTGAACGCGGGAAATGGGATCGGGGTCATGGGTCAGTTGATTTTTTAGTTCTGCCATCGGGTAGGACAATTTCACCGTTTTTGTCCAATGGTTGCCCACATCGAAGCTGACAAAATCCGGTTTGCGGTCGAGGGGAATATAAAAGGTATGTTCCGCCTCGTTGAGCCTAAAGGTAAAGGTTTTTTGGCTGACTGTTTCCCCATCGAGATAGTTAAAGGCAACAGGAATTTTGAGATCAAACAGGGCTTTTTCGTCTTTTTGCCCCTGGGTTTGTTTGACCGTCAGTTTTGCTAAACCATTTTCCCCGTCCCAACTGTAGGCCACTTCAAAATCCGGATGCCCACCCCGAAAAACATATTGATCAAACAAAGGCGCAAGGTTAAACCCAGTGGATTCCTCAATCGCCCGCAGTAGATCAACGGTTTCGACGGTTTGGTGGGCGTGTTTTTGGACAAACTTTTGAATTGCTTTTGAGAACAACTCATCGCCAAGCACCGTGCGGATCATGTGGTAGACGCAAGCGCCTTTTTCGTAGAGGTGGCGGTCATAGAGTTCAATGGGGGCGCGATAAACATGGGTGACGATGGGGCGACGGTAACGGCTGCTGTCTTCGTCGAGATAGTTCCGCATCTGCTCCAACAGGTAATAGGCTGCTTCTTGTTTGCCATATTCATGTTCCGTCCAGAGCACCTCGGCGTAGGTGGCCATCCCTTCTTTGATCCAGGCGTGGCTCCAATGTTTAATCACCACCAGATCGCCAAACCACTGGTGGGCTAATTCGTGTAATACGAGGGTTTCAGTGCGCTGATCGTCGAGGCTCGCCCGTTCGTCGAGTAAACAACGATCCGTCAAAAGGGTGGTAGATGTGTTTTCCATGCCGCCGAAAATGAAGTCATCGACGCACACTTGGGCGTATTTTGGGAATGGGTATTGGTAGCCGTAGGTTTGACTGAGAAAATCCATCATCTGGGGCGTTTTCCCCATGCTGCGATCGCCATCGGCTTCGCGCCCTTTTTCGACGTAGTAGAGGACGGGGATACCTTGCCATTCGGTTTTTGTTTCGGCAAAATCACCCACCGCTAAAGTAATTAGGTAGGAAGGATGAATTTCTTTTTGATACCAGTGATATTCCGTTTTTTCTCCTTGTTCCTCACTACTGATCAATTCACCATTGGAGATAGCCCGGTAGGGATTAGCCACGCGAATTTTTAGTTCAGAGGTGGCAAGCTGACCGGGATAGTCGAAGCAGGGGAACCAAAAACGGGAATCTTCATCTTCCCCCTGAGTCCACACCTGCACAGGTTTATCAGGGTAATGGTCGTCCGGCTGAATGAAATAAATGCCCCGCTGCGGTTCTGTTAATCGGTAGGCGATCGCCAACTCAATTTTTTTCGTCGTCGTCGGTTGCAGTAAGCGAATATTCAGGGTTTCGCCATCATAGTCAAAGGGTTGATGGACACCCCCGATGCACACCGATTCAATGGCCATGTCTACCGCATCAAGGGTCAGGGACGTCACCCCAGAACGCACCGGAGCTAAAGTAATCGTGCAAGTCCCAAAGAGCGATCGCCCCGTAATGTCGAGATCCAAATCCAAATAGATATGCTCCACCTGTCCCGGACGGTCGGGGTTGTAGTGGGGTTTTGCGCCGGGCAACTCAAAAGAACGGGTCGTTTCTGTATCCACAAACGCTTTAAAATTAATTCCAGACATTTTGCTCGACATATTCTCAGGCTCAAAAGGCGATCGCCGCCCATAAAATTCATTCGTTTCAAATCATAACAACCCCGTTGATGGGCCAGCCAACCATGTCCAGATATCCCCACTGCCTTCCCTAAAAACTTGCTGTCATAATGGGAAATAGCGTAAACAATCAGAAAAATTAACCGCATATGACCCAGAATCCCCTCCTCATCGGCCATGGTCTGCCCCCCTTCGCCGAGATCAAAGCCGAGCACGTTGAACCCGCTGTCACCACTCTTCTGGCGGAACTAGAGCAACAGGTCAGCGATCTTGAGACGAACCTCAAACCCACCTGGACAGACTTTGTCGAACCCCTTACCCAGCTCGAAGAAAAACTGATGTGGACTTGGGGGGTGATTGGTCATCTTATGAGTGTCAAAAACAGTACAGAACTGCGCGCTGCCTACGAAAAAATGCAACCTGCTGTAGTGCAGTTTATTAACCGCTGGAGCCAAAGTCGCCCCATCTACGAAGGTTACAAAGCGATTCGCGAAAGTGACCAATGGGACAAACTAGAACCCGCCCAACAACGCATTATCGAAACCGCCCTCAAGGAAGCCGAACTCGCTGGGGTGAGCCTTGAAGGAGAAGCAAAAGAGAAATTCAACGCGATCCAATTAGAATTAGCGGATCTTTCAACGAAATTTTCAAATAATGTCCTCGATGCGACCAAGGCCTTTAAGCTCAAACTGACCGATAAAGAAGATATCGCCGGGTTACCCGATAGCGCCCTGAGTCTCGCCGCCCAAACCGCCCGCAGTGAAGGGGAAGAAAACGCGACCCCAGAAAATGGCCCCTGGGTCATTACCCTTGATTACCCCAGCTATCTCCCCTTTTTGAAATATGCCGAAAACCGGGAACTGCGGGAAAAAGTCTACAAAGCAGCAGTCTCGAAGGCTTCTTCTGGGGAATTTGATAATCACCCCCACATTGATCGCATTCTTGAGTTGCGTAAACAAAAGGCCCAAATTTTAGGCTTTGAAAATTATGCCGAACTGAGTCTGGCCCGGAAAATGGCCCCGAGTGTGGCCGCCGTTGAACAACTTATGGAAGAGTTGCGCCAAGTGAGTTTCGAGGCCGCTCAACAAGAATTGGCGACCCTAAAAACCTTTTCGGGACAGGCTGACTTGGCCCACTGGGATGTGGCTTACTGGTCAGAGAAACAACGGGAAGAAAAGTTTGGCTTTACTGCCGAAGAATTGCGCCCTTATTTTTCCCTGGGGCGGGTCTTAGAGGGTTTGTTTGGCCTAGCGCAACGCTTGTTTTCCGTCGAAATTACCGCTGCTGATGGAGACGCGCCCGTGTGGCATGAAGATGTACGTTATTTCAAAATTAACGACGAGTCTGGAGAACAAATTGCCAGTTTTTACCTTGATCCCTACAGTCGCCCGGCGGAAAAACGGGGTGGGGCTTGGATGAATGATTGCGTCGGTCGCGCCAAAATGCTGGTCAATGGTCACACCGTTACCCGTTTACCTGTGGCTTATTTAATCTGTAACCAGACGCCACCCGTGGACGGTAAACCCAGTTTGATGACTTTTGGGGAAGTGGAAACCCTCTTCCATGAGTTTGGCCACGGGTTACAGCATATGTTGACCCATGTGGATTACCCCGGTGCAGCCGGAATTAATAATGTCGAGTGGGATGCGGTGGAGTTGCCCAGTCAGTTTATGGAAAATTGGTGCTACCACCGGGAAACGCTATTCGGGATGGCGAAGCATTACGAAACGGGAGAAACGCTGCCAGAACACTATTACCAAAAGCTCCTGGCTGCCCGCACTTATATGAGTGGCTCGGCGATGTTGCGGCAGTTGCATTTTAGTTTGCTTGATATTGAACTGCACGCGAAATATGACCCGGCCAGTGGTGAGACCCCGGAACAGGTGCGCGATCGCCTCGCTGAAACCACCACCGTTATGAAACCATTGCCGGAAGATTCGTTCCTCTGTGCCTTTGGCCATATCTTTGCGGGGGGCTATGCAGCGGGCTATTACAGCTACAAGTGGGCGGAAGTGCTCAGTGCGGATGCGTTTGCGGCCTTTGAAGAAGCTGGCCTCGAAGATACGGTGGCGATCGCCGATGTGGGCAAAAAATTCCGCGAAACGATCCTCGGTTTAGGCGGCAGTCTCCACCCATTGGAAGTGTTCAAGAAATTCCGGGGTCGGGAACCGCAAACAGAACCTTTGCTTCGCCATAGTGGTCTATTGCAAACTGCTTAACTCCATTCTTTAAATGAGCGTAAAAAAAGGCTTTTGGAATATTCCAAAGGCTTTTTCTTTTATTTAGTTTCTTCTACATCAATAAATCGATTCCAAGCATCTAGAATTTTTACCATTGAAGTTTCAGTAATAGCTCTATTTTTGTTCTGTAACCGCACTCTGTTAATAATTTCTCCCAAAGAACTAAAGCGACTTTTTTTTCTCTCTTGAATAATTGCTGTTGCCATTTTCTGACCTTTCTTACCAGTAAAGCCAGCAGAACCTAGTTTATCGACTAAAATTTTGAAATCAGAAGCATTAAAGGCTTCTAGGTGATCCTCATCACGAGGCACAAGAATTTTGACACCATCAAATTTTTGCTCAAGATTTCTCGATAAATTATTTTCTAAGCGAGAAACTTCAAATTTAAGTTGATCTTGAAGGTGAGCTAAAAGATTTTTTTCTAAATTAGCAATTTCATTTTTGTTTAAACTATGCTCCAAAGAGTTAGTCGCAGAACTTTCTTGCACAGTATTTAAATAATTATATTGATGCTTGATTTGCACTTCATTTTCAGGAGTAATAATGATCGCGTTAATCATCTCAAAATCATCATTGATTTCTCTGGCTCGGACTGCTGCATAATATTCTAAATGTCCAGAAACAACGGTAAATGAATCAAAATCTAAGCGTTGAACAAGAATAGGTTGAGAGTTCCCACCGACTGTTAAAAAACTATTGGCCAAAGCTTCAATTTTATCCTTAGAAAAACTAGATCGGGGTTCTGGACTATCAACAGATAGAATATCAATTAGTTGAATTTTTAAAAGGTTTTCTAGCATAATTTAATTGATTTTCTCTAATACTTCACTAGCTAGCATTGCAAATTCATGGGCTGATACAGAATCTGATTTATAGTCAAAAATAGAGAGTGGATCCGGAATATCTTCTTCTCCATACTCCAAGGTATTTTCCAACGCTTTGGCAAGATCTTCTCGTTCATAAATTGCCGCAGACATTAGGGGAAAACCATAACGTTGTTCGACCATTCTGCGACGTTTGGGATATGTATACTGGACAAAGCGAGCATTCGTTGAAATCTTCGACGGTAAAACACCTAAAATTTTCAAAGGAGACATACCAAACATATCTTTGGCTTCGTTTATATCCGCGATAAAATCTTTGACATTATTTAAACCCTCATTAGCAAATGGTTTAAGGTCTGAAGGAATGATTAGATAACCTGCACTTAGTAAAGCAATACGAGCATACAAATTAAGTGAGGGAGGAGTATCAATTAGAACAATATCATAATCATTCTTGACATCTTTTAGCTTAGATAATAGTCGAGTTTTGGCTGGTTCAATCCGGGTTAATTCCGATTCATATTTCATCATCTCAATATGAGATGGAATTACATCAATACCTTGGGATACGTAAGTTGAGGGTCTTGCAACTGCTTTGACTGGATATTTTTCTCTAGATTGAATGAGTTGCAAAATATTGTTATTTTTAAGGTCATCGTCTTTCTCATCAAGAAATTTTGCCAAACCAGTTGCATAAGTCGTATTTGCTTGGCTATCCAAATCAACAATTAAAATCCGTTTGCCTTGCTTCTGCAATGCGGCGGCGAGATTGACTACTGTTGTTGTTTTGCCAACTCCGCCTTTATTGTGATAAACAGCGATGATTTTCATACGATTTTTTCGCGCGGTTAAATTTTTTTCTGGTTGAATTTCAGACTTTTTTCGACTACTGGGAACGGGTTTTAAACTTTCACGACCAACTAAAAACTTGATTTTTTCTAGGTTAGCATTAATTTCTGATCCTGAGCATTGAAAACACAGATCTATTTTTGAGCCATCTCGTTCGTAAATACGAAAATCTTTGCCATTCGTTAATATTCCATAGGGGGACTTTAAACTGGTCAAATAGGTTCTTAGACGAGGCACATGACGATCTAAATTTTCTCTCGGACTTTTGGCTTCAATAATAAGATTTAGAGGAGAGCTACTATCCCAAGTGAAAGGCATTACCGTCGCGGTAAACGCCATAAAATCAAGACGAATATTGCCAAAGGCAACTTCTTGGTACCAAGTGTTAGGCGGATAACCTAGTTTTGGCAATAAGTAATGGACAATTAATTTACTTTCGACTTCTGTTTCGTTACGAAATAAACTGGGATCAGGAATCACGGCACTCAAAACATTGTGTTTCTTCGCCCATTATCTCCTATATGGATACCAGTTTTTTTGAAGTTTTATAAATTTTAAAAGGATAACTTTAGCAAGTTACAAAGTATTTCTTTGTACATAACGCTCAAGAATAATTCAAGCTTGACATTATCCTTTTGCCTCAACACCTAGATAGAATCTAACCAATTTTCTTCTGAGTCAGAATCAGCACCAACATAAGCTGGAGGATTTGTTTCTCTGGTCGGAGATTCTAAACCATTAGCTGTTTGCTCTGGCTCATCTGTCCCAAACCATTGATCATCGGGCTGTTCGGCATCAAAGGAAACAGTCGTCTCATCTTCACCCCAATCATCATCGGGTTCATCGAGTTCAGCCTCTGCAACCACAATTTCATCCGGTGCGACGACAGGAAGGATTTCTGCTTCTGTTATAGATGCCTCTTCTGTTTCTATGGGTTGCTCTTCCGGTGCTGGGGCGATCGCCTCTTCCGAAATCACCTCTGGCACTTCTCGTTCAGGTCGTTGCCGATCAAAAACCAAGGCCCCCTCAACGCAATCAACTAAAATGCGATCGCCTTCCATAAAGTCCGTTTCTAAAATGCGATTGGCGATCGGATTTTCCAATTCCCGTTGGATCGCCCGTTTTAAAGGTCTGGCCCCAAAGGTCGGATCGTAACCCGCTTCCACCACATGATCGAGAGCCGCATCCGTGAGGGATAACGTAATCTTTTGGTCGGCCAATAGTTTTTCGATGCGGTGAATTTGCAGTTTGACAATCTCGCGCAATTCATCCCGTTTCAAAGTATGGAAAATAATCAGTTCATCAATCCGGTTCAAAAATTCTGGGCGGAAATTTTTCCGTAACGCCCCCGTCACCTTGTCCCGCATCTTGTCATAGTTCGCATCATCCCCCGACAAACTCAGGATAAATTCACTACCAATATTGCTCGTCATCACAATGATCGTATTGCGGAAATCCACGACCCGGCCTTGGGAATCGGTGATCCGGCCATCATCCAGCACCTGCAACAGGATATTAAAAACATCCTTATGGGCTTTTTCCACCTCATCCAGCAGCACCACCGAATAGGGACGACGACGCACCGCCTCCGACAGTTGCCCTCCTTCTTCGTAGCCCACATAACCCGGAGGCGCACCAATGAGCCGCGACACCGCGTGTTTTTCCATATATTCGGACATATCAATGCGCACCATCGCCTCTTCGCTATCGAAAAGGAAAGCAGCCAATGCCCGCGCTAATTCTGTTTTCCCGACCCCCGTCGGCCCCATAAACATAAACGAGCCAATCGGACGACTGGGATCCTTCATCCCAGCCCGGGCGCGACGAATGGCAGCGGAGACCGCTTCCACCGCTTCCTGCTGACCGATCACCCGCTCGTGCAAATGTCCCTCTAGCTGTAGAAGTTTTTGCCGTTCGGATTCCATCAGGCGATTCACGGGAATCCCTGTCCAACGGGCAACAATTTCGGCGATATCCGCTTCCGTGACCTGCTCCCGTAACATGGCATCCCCTGCGGCTTGGATTTCCAGCAGTTTGACTTCTTTTTGGCTCAGTTCTGCTTGTAGCCCTTCGAGACGACCATATTTCAATTGAGCCGCTTTGTTGAGGTCATAGGCGCGTTCTGCTTGTTCCACCTGGAGACGCAGTTGTTCTTCCTCTTCCTTGAGGGAATTAATTTCATCGATGAGATTTTTCTCGGCGAGCCACTGGGAAGAAAGGTCTTTCTGTTGGATTTCAAGGCTTTTAATTTCTTCGTCGATCCGATCTAAACGTTCCTTGGAAGCGAGGTAGGCGGGAGAGGTTGCCCCCAGTTGTTCCTCACCCTTGAGGGAAAGCTGCTCCATTTGCAGTTGCATCAATCGACGATCAATGGCTTCGAGTTCAACGGGTTTGGAGGTAATCTCCATTTTCAGTTTGGCGGCGGCTTCGTCTACGAGATCGATCGCCTTATCGGGAAGAAAACGGTCGGTGATGTAGCGGTTAGAAAGGGTCGCAGCGGCAACGAGGGCGGAGTCGGTAATGTTGACGCCGTGGTGCAGTTCATAGCGTTCCTTGAGACCCCGCAGAATGGAAACGGTATCTTCCACGGTGGGCTGTTGGACGAGAACCTGCTGGAAACGCCGTTCGAGGGCGGGATCTTTTTCGATATGTTTGCGGAATTCGTCGAGGGTGGTCGCCCCAATACAGCGCAATTCGCCCCGTGCCAACATCGGTTTGAGGAGATTTCCGGCATCCATGGAACCGTTGGCGGAACCTGCACCGACGACGGTGTGGACTTCATCAATAAAGAGAATAATTTGTCCGTCGGACTGGGTCACTTCTTTAAGCACAGACCGCAGACGGGCTTCAAATTCGCCCCGGTATTTTGCGCCGGCAATGAGGGAACCCATATCGAGGGACATCAACTGCCGATTTTTGAGGGATTCGGGCACGTCGCCATTGACGATTCGTTGGGCTAAACCTTCGGCGATCGCCGTTTTCCCAACCCCCGGTTCACCGATGAGAACTGGATTATTTTTCGAGCGCCGAGAAAGTACCTGAATCACGCGCCGAATCTCATCATCCCGCCCAATCACCGGATCAAGTTTGCCGTCCTTGGCCTGTTCGGTGAGATCGCGGCCATATTTACTTAGAGGACTACCACCATAGGAACTGCCACTTTCTTCTTGGTTCTGGGCGGTGACCTTTTGGCTACCTTTGAGTTCTTTGATTTTGAGTTCGAGATCCTGGGGGTCGAGGTTAAAACTTTTCAGCGATCGCCGCCCAATCCGCTCATCCTCCGCAAAGCCCACCAGCAAATGCTCAACAGAAATAAAATCATCCTGCCAACTGTTACGACAGGCTTCGGCCCGGTCTAACATCACATCTAAACCTTGACCGAGATAGAGCTGATCGCCCCGCATTAGTTTGGGCTGTTGCTGGGCAAACCGTTCTAACTGCTGCTGGAGCCTGATCCCATCGACACCTGTCTGGGTCAAAATCGTTTGGGCCAATCCCTGTTCCTGCTCTTGTTCTAGCAATGACAAGAGTAGATGTTCCACCTCAAGATTTTGGTGTCTGTAGCGACGGGCGATCTCCTGTGACTTGACGATCGCATCCCAAGCTTGTTCGGTGAATTTGCTGGAATCGGTGGGCTGCATCAGTAGTTTGTTTTGGCGTTAACGGTTTTTATCAGCACAGTATAACAAGTTGCTGATTGTCCCTTGGGGGCAGTGCGAAAATTTCCCCGATCCAAATTTAGGTAAAAATACGGATTTATTTTCCTCAGAAAATCATTGAAACTGAGATCTTCTTTGTGATATGAACGCAAAGTTTATCCCCTTTACTCGGAGTGTAAGGATAAAAAGAATGAAAAAATTGGGTACTCACCTTGTGGTGGATGGTTGGGGTTCCCCTGCGAACCTCCTCAATGATCCCGAAGGTATCCGTCGGGCCATGATCGAAGCGATCGCCGCCGGAGAAGCGACTCTAATTGATCTCTGTGTCCATCAATTCAGTCCCCACGGTGTAACAGCCACCGCAACCCTTGCTGAGTCCCACATTGCCATTCACACCTGGCCCGAATATGGGTACTTTGCGGCTGATCTTTTCTTTTGTGGTCGCGGCAAACCCGTTGAAGCCATGAAATTCCTCCAGCAGGCGCTACAGGCAACGGAATGTAAAATGACCGAATTTGATCGCGGTTTCCCCAAAGAAATTTTGGTGCCCTCCATGGCTGCGGCGATCGCCTAAATAATCTAACGACTGCTCCAGGGCGAAATTGAACCTCTCCGGCAGTCCAGTTATTGCTGAATAACTCAATAAGTTTAGATGCCCCTCTATGTCCCCCAGACCAGAGGGGTTCCTTGTTTTTGGGCAACAAAATGGCAGTCCCATCAAGAAACCGTCACAATTTTAGCTGTCTAAATGAATCCTTCATCATGGTCTTAACCAAAGGCGATCGCCTCCGCAGACCCTACGTTAAAAGTCTTTAGCATCCTCTTAGAGAGTTTGTGATGGCGCAAAAGATAACAACCTCGATTAGGGAAATTACCCAAGCCCCTTGATACAGAGACGCAAACGCCCTTTGATAGAATGTAGCTCATCCAATGGCCGCCATTTCTATGGAAAATCACCCCACCGACCCCCAACGACAGCCCGAAAAAACCCAGATTTCGATTCACATCGATCCAGAAGTCCTCGATCAGATCAAACATCTTACTAACGACCCCAGCAAAGTGATCGAAACTGCCGTTAAGCAGTGGCTCCGGGGCGAACGGGTCCGCGATGATGAACTGACCCGACGGTTTCGGCGCAATCCTCCAGTTCCGCCCAAGGGGGAATGGAACGATTAAGAAAGGTAAGTATATTGTTGTTAAGCTGGCCTTTACCCCCCAAATTGTTAGTCATAATGGGCCTTTGTCAGCCATCAAGAAAAAGTCCGATAAAATCCCCAATAGGGTTTGATTTTCCCAAAAGCGCACCGCGCAGCGGATCCCATTGCGATCGCCTGGGCTAGTCATCAAATACCCGGACTTAATCTCGACAATATTCACTCAATGCCTCCATGGGTTGTTTTCCGCCTCAACTACCAGCAGATCAACGGCAGCACTTCGCCTATTGGCAAGCCCTCAACGCAGAAATTATCTGGCTCCAGGACAATATGGGGGTTTGTACCGCTTTTTTTTGGCAATGGGCAGAAACCTTTGGTTGCCAACCCCAGGCAATGGTGACAACAGAAATGTTTCAGCAATGGATCACGGTAGACAACGCTATCTACACAACTGCCCTGCAACGGGTGGGTCAGGGGTGCCTCCCCGAAACCCTAGACGGTACTTTTCAATGGGCCGACCAGACTTTTCCCCTCAAGCTTTTGGTCACTGCCATCGGCGCGGGCCAACTGTTGGTGGTGGGTTTCCCCCAGGCTGTTGCCCCCAGTTCCCTCTCTCCTCTGTCCTATCAAAAAGCCCTCAGTCGCATTGCTCGCAAGATCCGCAATACCTTTGACCTGACGGTGATTCGTCAAGAGGCGATGAATGGCCTAGGTAAAACTTTACAGGTGAGTCGTTGTTTATTGTTGACCGCCGATGCAACCCAAAGCCGATTTCAGGTCGAAGCAGAATATCGTTGCAGCTCAGTTCCCTCCTGTCTTGGGGCTAGTTGGCGATCGCCCGATAGCCCAGTCCTCGAAGAAATTTATCAAACTCAAGTTTCCCAATCTTTAACAACCCTTTGCCCGGCCCTGGCCGACAGTCAAGCGGTGCTTATTTTGCCTACCCTCTACCAAGGTAGTGTCAATGGTTTTATCTGTCTGCAACAGTGCGATCGCCCCAGGATTTGGCAGGAAGTTGAGCAAGAATTTGCCCAGGAGCTAGCTGAACAACTGGGAACGGCGATCGCCCATGCCACCCTCTACCAAGAACTCGAACAACTCCACCAAGCCGCCACCGAAGCCGCCCGCCTCAAAAACGACTTCCTCGCCAATACCACCCACGAACTCCGCACCCCCCTCAATGGCATCATCGGTTTTCTGACCCTCGTCCTCGATGAAATGGCCGACGGCCGCGCCGAAGAGTTAGATTTCATTGCCGCCGCCCACGAAAGCGCCCTCCACCTGCTGAACCTAATCAACGATATCCTCGACATTGCCAAAATTGAATCAGGCAAACTCGACCTCGATCTCCAGCCCATTAGCCTAGGGGAACTGCTCGATAACCTCAATAACTTTGCCCGGCCCCAGTTACAAACCAAAAATCTCACCTGGGAAATTTTAGTGCCCGAAAGCCACGACGATATCATCCTCTACGGCGACTACCAGCGTCTTTTTCAGGTGCTCCTGAACCTCGTGGGCAATGCGATCAAATTCACCAATGCTGGTGGTATTACGATCAATGTTGAGCTAGTTTTCAAACCCGTCATCCACGATGATCAACAATTTCCAGGCATGGTCAAAATCAGTGTAATTGATACCGGGATTGGCGTGGCTTTGGATATGCAATCTAAGCTCTTTCAAAACTTTTCCCAGGTGCGGGGTGGCCATACCCGTAAATATGGCGGTACGGGGTTGGGCCTCGCCATTTCCAAGAAACTGGTTGAAGCCTGTGGCGGCAAAATCTCTTTCTACAGTATGGGCGAAGGCCTGGGATCGACGGTCACTTTCTCGGTACTTCTCCAGCAAAAACCCGTGCTCAAACAGCCCAAGTACCAGGATCCCCAAGTGATTATCTAGGCCGCACCGACCCCGGCAAAACGTTACAATAGAGACTAAATATTAAAGAAACATTACATTTAGCAGACCGGAAAATACGTGGATACAGCTTGGCAGTTTGATTCGATTGAAGCGGCATTGGGCGACATCAAAGCCGGACGGGCCATCGTTGTCGTAGACGATGAAAATCGTGAAAATGAGGGGGACATCATCTGTGCGGCCCAACATGCCACCCCAGACATGATTAACTTCATGGCCGTGGAAGCACGGGGCTTGATTTGCTTAGCCATGACCGGCGATCGCCTCGATGCCTTAGATCTGCCTTTGATGGTTCACAAAAATACCGACAGCAACCAAACCGCCTTTACGATCAGCATTGATGCCCATCCCCGCCTGGGCGTTACCACGGGGATTTCTGCCGAAGACCGTTCCCGCACGATCCAGGTAGCCATTGACCCCACCTCCCGCCCCGAAGACCTCAATCGCCCCGGCCATATTTTCCCCCTCCGAGCCCGGAGCGGTGGTGTCCTCAAGCGCGCTGGCCACACCGAAGCTGCGGTGGATCTGTCCCGCTTAGCTGGTTTATACCCAGCGGGGGTCATTTGCGAAATTCAAAATAACGATGGCTCCATGGCGCGGCTGCCGGAGCTAATTGAATATGCCCGAAAGTTTGACCTCAAAATTATTAGCATTGCCGACTTGATTTCCTATCGCCTCGAAAATGACCGCTTTGTCTACCGTGAGACCGTGACAAAGCTCCCTACGGAGTTTGGTCAATTTGAAATCTATGCCTACCGCAACACCATGGATGGCACAGAGCATGTGGCCATTGTGAAGGGTGATCCGAAGAATTTTGCCGACCAGCCTGTGATGGTGCGCGTCCATTCAGAATGCTTGACGGGGGATGCCCTCGGTTCCCTGCGCTGTGATTGTCGGATGCAACTGATTGCCGCCCTCAAAATGATCGAAAATGCCGGTCAAGGGGTGGTGGTCTATCTACGTCAGGAAGGGCGCGGCATTGGCTTGATTAATAAACTCAAGGCCTATTCCTTGCAGGATATGGGTTTAGATACAGTAGAAGCTAACGAACGGCTCGGCTTTCCGGCGGATCTCCGGGACTACGGCATGGGGGCACAAATGCTCAATGACCTTGGCGTCCATGCGATTCGTCTAATTACCAATAATCCCCGCAAAATTGCGGGTCTGAAGGGCTACGGCCTAGAGGTGGTCGATCGGGTGCCGCTTCTGATTGAGAGTAATGATTTTAATACCCGTTATCTCAATACCAAGGCCCAAAAGTTGGGACATATGCTCCTGCAAACCCACCTGGCTACCATTGCCCTCCGTTGGCAAGGGAAAGATAATGTCACCCAGCGTTATGAACATTTAGAACGGCTCCGTCACTTGACCCAAAAACAACATTTACTCGTGCGGGAGGAAGCCCGTCCGGTCGCTAGTGCGGTCTTTTCCAATGCGCCCTTAATCGTTCACCTAGGCTTCGACCAGGCCAAGTTAGCCCGCGCAGATTGGTACACTGATACGCAACATCCCTATCTCCAGGCGATCGCCTCTCTCCTTGGCGACATTGCCCAATGGGACGATCTCACAGAATTGGAGTTTATGATTGCCACAGGGGATGACCCGATGACGGGGCTACAAATTCAACTCGACCGTGAATTTTTGACCTGGCCCCAGCTACCCACCTTTATCCAAGCGGCCCCCGTCAAAACCCAGACTATCTACCACTTCCAGCAGCCCAAATAATCATCCCGGTGAGGGTTGTTTGTCGTCGGAATCTCACCTGGATCTGCCTTTTGTCGGATTGTAAAAATCCTCTGGTCGCTTTCCGGAAAAATTGCGATACCATAAGTACGATTGAACTCAGAAACCCAATCACCTTTGACCCATTACGCCACGGCGATCGAGGTAACCATGTCAGCCATCACCAATAATCCCGACAAAGAAAAAGCCCTAAACCTAGTACTCAACCAAATCGAGCGCAACTTCGGTAAAGGGGCAATTATGCGGTTGGGGGATGCCGCCCAGATGAAGGTCGAAACAATCCCCAGTGGAGCTTTGACCCTAGATCAGGCGATGGGGGGTGGGTTCCCACGCGGGCGAATTGTGGAAATCTACGGCCCGGAGAGTTCTGGGAAAACGACGGTTGCTCTCCATGCGATCGCCGAAGTCCAAAAAGCGGGTGGCGTCGCTGCTTTTATTGACGCTGAACATGCCCTGGATCCCACCTATTCCGCCGCCTTGGGAGTTGATATTGAAAACCTGCTGGTGGCCCAACCCGATAACGGCGAATCCGCTTTAGAAATTGCCGACCAATTAGTTCGCTCGGCGGCTGTTGATCTCATTGTGATTGACTCGGTGGCGGCCCTCGTGCCCAGGGCAGAGATCGAAGGAGAAATGGGCGATGTGCAGGTGGGTCTCCAGGCTCGTCTCATGAGTAAAGCCCTCCGTAAAATTGCCGGGAATATGGGGCGTTCGGGTTGTACAGTAATCTTCCTCAATCAATTGCGCCAAAAAATTGGCATTAGTTACGGTAATCCAGAAGTGACCACCGGGGGAACCGCCCTTAAATTTTATGCCTCCGTGCGCCTCGATATCCGACGCATCCAAACCCTCAAGAAAGGGAGCGAAGGGGAATTTGGCATCCGCGCCAAGGTTAAGGTGGCCAAAAATAAAGTTGCCCCACCGTTCCGCATCGCTGAATTTGACATTATCTTTGGGAAAGGAATCTCTCGTGTGGGCTGTATGCTAGACCTCGCTGAACAAACGGGGGTTATTACCCGTAAAGGTGCTTGGTACAGCTACGAAGGGGATAACATTGCCCAGGGTCGCGATAATGCAGTGAAGTATCTAGAGGAAAATCCGGACGTTGCGGCGATCGTCACCCAAAAAGTCCGGGAAAATCTGGATATGAGTTCCATGGGTTTCGGGGATGAGCACCACACCACCGAAGAAGAATAAGCATTTTTGTGGCAGCAAATATTCCTGATCCAATGCAAGATGGTGAGACAAGGGGCAAATTTAAGCCTCTTTTTTCTTGAGTTTCTTGAAAATTAGGGGAACAGACACCAGACAACAGCATAATTTGCGGCGTGCTAGAATCGGATGCATCATTTTGAAAAAAAACGTTACGTTCACTATGGGTATTCGTTTCTCTCGTTGGTTAGTGGGTTGCGGTGTGGCGATCGCCTTCGGTGTATTGTCTCCTTCAGTCACTTGGGCTAATCCCCAACTCAATGCCCTCCTCGAACAGGGAAATGAACAGCTGACCAATCGGAATTTTGCCCAAGCAGTGCAGCATTACCGCCAGGCTCTCACCCTAGAAGCCAACAACGCCCGGATCCATGGTGCCCTCGGTTATGCCCTCTCTCAACTGGGCAATTATTCAGAAGCGGTGACGGCCTACCGCCGGGCTACGGAATTAGAAGATGACAATGCAGAGTTTTTCAATGCCCTAGGTTTCAATTTGGCCCAAAGTGGTGATAATCGCAGTGCCATCAACGCCTACCAGCGAGCCACCCAACTGCAGCCAAATAACCTGGCCTACAGTTTGGGTTTAGCGACCGTGCAATTTCGGGCCGGGGACTACGATCAGGCTCTGGTCGCGTACCGTAAAGTTTTGGCTAAAGACAGCAACAACACCATGGCGCTGCAAAATAGTTTAACCAGTTTGTTGCAATTAGGACGGAACCAAGAGGCGGCAGTGCTGTTTCCTGATTTGCTGCGCCAACGACCCAATGACGCGGAACTCCGCATTAAGGCAGCGGTGACGTGGTTTGGCCTCAATGATCGTGACCAGGCGATCGCCTTCCTGGAAGAAGCCCGCCGCCTCAGCACCCGCGACAGTGCGATGCAAATTCGAGTCGGCAAGATCTACGAAACCCAAAATTTATTCCCCCAGGCGATCGCCGCCTATGAGCAGGCTAGTTTTGTTGATCCCCAATCCCGCGAAGCCTTTGCCTTATATGGATCGGCGGCGATGAAGACCGAGGATTATATCAACGCCATTATTGCCTACCGCGCCCTAACGGAATTGTCCCCCACGGATCCGGCGGCCTTTTACAATTTTGCGGTGGCCCTCCAGGGGCGGCGGCGTTCCCGCGAAGCCCTCGAAGCTCTAAAAATGGCGCGGGATCTCTACCAACAACGGGGCGATCGCCGGGGGGTTAATATTACGGAATCTCTCATGGCGGCCATCGAAGAGGGCTAGGAACCGCACCAGTCACGATCACCATGCGTTACCGACGGTTTGGGAAAACAGAATTAGACATCTCAATTTTTTCCCTGGGGACAATGCGAGCCTTAGAAAGCAGCGCAACCATGACGGCAACGGTGCAGCGGGCTTGGCAGTTGGGGATTAATCATTTTGAAACAGCGCCGAGCTACGGGGTGAGCGAGCGTTTGTTGGGGCAAGCCTTTCGCGAATTGGGTCTCCCCCGGTCAAATTTTTTTCTCACGAGCAAACTCTTACCCAAGGGGGCAGCGGCGGAAATTGAGCAGACCATCACGGTTTCCCTCGAAAATTTAGGTATCGATTATTTAGATTGTCTGGCGATCCACGGGATTAACACAGCGGAACATCTCCAGTGGTTTTTAGAAACGGGTCTGGAGCCGCTCCAACAATTGCAACGGCAAGGCAAATTTCGCCACCTTGGTTTTTCGACCCACGGCCCCCTGCCTTTAATTCTCACGGCCATCGAAACGGGCTATTTTGAATTTGTTAACCTCCATTACTATTATTTTTTTCAGCGTAATGCCGAGGCGATCGCCCTCGCTGCGGCACGGGATTTAGGGATTTTTATCATTTCCCCTGGTGATAAAGGAGGCCAACTGTTTACCCCACCCCAGACCCTCCAGGCCCTCTGCCAACCGGACACGCCCCTAGCACTCACCTACCGTTTTTTGTTGGGCGATCGCCGGATTACGACCCTCAGTTTTGGGGCAGCCAATCCCGCTGAATTGGCTGTTTTGGGGCCCCTCGTTGACCAAGATCAACCCCTCACCCCCCAGGAACAACAGCGCCTCACGAACCTGAGTCAGCACCAACACCAACGCCTCCAGGGGACAGAATGCCACCAATGTTACGACTGCTTACCCTGCCCTGAAGCGATTGCAATCCCCGAAATTCTCCGCCTCAGAAATTTGGCGATCGCCTACGATATGCAAAGTTACGGCGAATACCGCTATCAGATGCTCGAAAATGCCGGCCATTGGTTCCCTGGCAAAAAAGGCAATGCCTGTACAGAATGTGGCGACTGCTTACCCCGTTGCCCCAGCCAACTGCCCATCCCCCAACTGCTCCAGGAGGCCCACCAGCGCTTGAACGGAAAACCGCGCCGTCGTCTTTGGGAAACTTGATTTTGATTTTTGCGCATATTGGCGGATGCATTTAGCCTGTCAATAACCATTAAATTTTCGTGGGGCCGATTCGTCGCCAAAACGGGTCATTAAACTCAGCCAAATGTCAGATTTTCCCTATTTTCAGGGGATAAGTCACAGCCAATGGCCAAAAGCCAAGTAGAATTTAGCCCCTAAAGGGATCATCGAAACTTCATTATTCTCGTCTAACTCGCCAGTTGATTCGTTTGGGGAACTCTGAAAATTGACCAATTCCTCTGGGGCTTTTTCGTCGATGGCACAACCGGAACTAGAACTGCTCCAAGCCCTAAATCCGAGTGCCTTTGATCAAGTGTTGTTGTCCTTGGCGTTTTTTGCGCTCCGGCAAAGCAGTTATCGCCATGGGGCTTTTTTGGATGCGGCGGCAACGGCGGCCAAATGTGCGGTCTATACCACCTATGTGGAGCAGGGGGGAAATCTACGCATGACTGGGCATTTGCACCACATCGAACCGAAACGGGTCAAGGCCATTGTCCAGGAAATTGAGCAGGGTCTCCAGGCGGGCCAACGGTTGCAGCATGCGGCTTTCCAGGAACCCACTTACTTGACTGAATTGCCCCAGGTTTGGTTAGGGCAGTATCCCTGGCATCGCTCCCAACCCCGGTTAACGGGCGATCGCCTCAGCGAAGACCAACAGACTTACCTCGAAGCGAAACTGCCCCCAGATCTACCAGCGGCCCAGGGGATCTCCTCCGCCGAATTTGCGGATCTCATTGCTTTTTTACACCAACAGGCCCAGGCAAAAACCCCAGGCGATCGCCCATTGCCCCTCAGTGAAGCCCTCGCCGAACATATCAAACGCCGTTTGCTCCACGCCGAGACCGTGATGCGCCTCGATAATCCCTGGGGGATGCCCTATTACATCCTTTTGAGTTCTACCTACGGCGGCCCCGACAGCCCAACAAAAGCCCCCCATTCCCTCCTCGAAGACGCCGCCCACTTTTTGCGCCTTAGCCATGCCTGGACAAAGCAACAACACAACGTCATGCGCATTTTTGAATCCCTTGATATTGCCCCCGCCGATTTGTCCCAGGCCCAGACAGAACTGCATGAATTAATGCGGCACTGGGCGAAAAAATATCACCAACGGGGCAAACCCACCATGGCGATTCACATGATGTTTGGCCCCAAAGATCATTCCCTTTCCTAAAGCCGAGAACAGCCGCCCTTTCCCAAACGATGTAGAGCATAAAAAAACAGGGGCGATCGCCGAAATTGCACGATCATCCCCCATTATTCTTTTTGAAAGCAATTTCAGTTGTCTTGAAAGCCAATGGCCTAGTCTTTTTCCGGGGCCGTAGAAGCGACAAAAAGTTCCTTCAGTTGCTTTTGATCGACCCCCGCCGGCGCATCGGTTAACAGACAGCTGGCCTGTTGTGTTTTCGGGAAAGCAATCACATCGCGAATGGAATCCTCCTGGGCCATAAGCATCACCAAACGATCTAAACCATAGGCAATGCCGCCATGGGGCGGGGTGCCATATTCAAAGGCTTCAAGTAGAAAACCAAATTTTTCTTGGGCCTCGGTTTCTGATAAGCCAATGGTCTGGAAGACTTTTTCTTGGACTTCCCGCTGGTAAATCCGTAGACTGCCACCACCGATTTCAATGCCATTTAAGACGATGTCGTAGGCGAGGGCGCGGGCCGTTGCCAGATCTTCTAAATCTTCTGGATTCGGTGCAGTAAAGGGATGATGTAGGGCCTCGAGGCGTTTTTCGTCGCTATTGTATTCAAACATCGGAAAATCCGTAACCCAAACAAAATTGAGCTGATTTTCATTGATCAAGCCCATCTCGGCACCGACCAACTGTCGCACCCGGTCTAGGGACTTATTGACAATATCCGTTGCCCCGGCCCCAAAGAGGAGGAGCGTGCCCGCTTCGGCCCCAGTGCGACGGAGGAGTTCTTGTTTTTGGGCGTCACTGAGATTGTCCTTGATCGCGCCGATGGTATCGATCGCCCCATCTTCCCGCACCCGAATAAAGGCAAGCCCTTTGGCCCCCATTTCGACGGCGGCATTAAATAGATCGCCACCGGGCTTGATCCGTACATTGGAAATAGCATCGTTTCCGTTGGGAATCGGGAGGACTTTTACTTGGCCACCGCTCTTAACCGCGCCAGAAAAGACTTTAAAGCCCATGTCCGCAACAATATCGGATACATTGACCAGCTCCAGGCCAAAGCGCGTATCGGGGCGATCGCAGCCGTATTTTTCCATGGACTCGGCGTAGGTGATGCGGGGGAAGGGGCGCTCCAGTTCAATGCCCTGGGCCTCCTGGAAAATCCGGCAAATTAGGCGTTCGTTGAGGTCAATGATTTCGTCGAAGGACATGAAGCTCATTTCCATATCCAACTGGGTAAACTCCGGTTGACGGTCGGCCCGGAGGTCTTCGTCCCGGAAGCAGCGGGCAATTTGATAGTAGCGATCGCAGCCAGCCACCATCAGCAATTGTTTAAAAAGCTGGGGCGACTGGGGCAGGGCATACCAATCGCCTGGGTTCACCCGGGACGGCACCAGATAATCCCGCGCGCCTTCGGGGGTAGACCGAGTCAAGATTGGCGTTTCCACCTCCATGAAGTTTTCATCGTCTTCGAGGAAGCGGCGCATCGATTTGACGACGGTGTGGCGCAGTTGGAGGTTTTTCGCCATGGTTTCCCGGCGCAGGTCGAGGTAGCGATATTTTAGCCGGAGGTCTTCTTTGACTTGATCGCCGTCGGCACTACTGGAAACGAGGATCGGCAGCTGTTTATGGACGCCATTTAGGATCTCGATGGTGTCAGCGTAGATCTCCACTTCGCCAGTGGGTAATTTGGGGTTTTTCGCCCCTTCTTGGCGGGCGCTGACTTTCCCAACAATTTTTACGACGTACTCACTACGGCTAGCATCGGCATCATTGTAGGAATCTGGGGTTCGCTGGGGGTCACTGACAATCTGGACAATGCCCGTGCGATCGCGTAGATCAATAAAAATTACGCCACCATGATCCCGACGGCGATCGACCCAGCCATACAGGGTTACGGTCTGGTCAATGTGCTCGGAGCGCAAATCCCCGCAGTAATGAGTACGCATAGTTAGTATATATAGTTAAAGCATAGAGTTTTAAAGCGATACTAAGCCTACCAAAGATCCTGGGTCTTGCCTACATTCTCTTGGGCATCCCAAACTTAAGGGTAAAACTGGCTGCCATCTGCCAAAAATTTGGTACCCGTTTGCTCTCACCAAAACCAACCGATAAGCTATGAACTACTCCAGCCTAAGAGGCATGGAGTTTCCGTCGTTTCATCGCCCCAAGTTGCCTCATGCTTCCGCAATCGGTAGAGCTTGGCGGCTCCGCGACTGAAGAGGCCAGTTCCTGACCCCTTGCCCAGGCTAAATTAACCTGAGCTGCATTAATATCTCTATCCTCCCTGTGGCCACAGTTTGGGTTTGAGCAAACATGTACCCTGTCTGCCAATGTCTTTGGCGTTAGCTCCCAACATTTAGCGCAACGCTGAGAAGGCTTAAGCGTCCTTGTCGGGGACTCCACATAAAACCCTCCTGCCTCTGCCAACTTGTATTCCAGCATTGAACCAATCATGCCGAAGCCAACCGAGAGAATGGAGCGGTTAAGCCCTGTTTTTTGAGCTTTCCGTTTGCTGTCTTTTTTGGCTTTACGGGTCATGCTTTTGACGTTTAACTGCTCACCTGCAACCAGGCTATTACCGCTGACTATGTTGCTTGTGATTTGATGCAGCCAATCTTCGCGCTGACGGGTAATTTTGCGTTGCCGCATTGATACCTGCCGTCTCACTTTTTGCCACCGCCGCGATGCTTTAACTCGCTTATTTCGGTTTGGTGCACGCTTTCGTCTGAGTTGCTTGGATGCTTGCTTAACCCGTTGTTCTCCCTCCCTAATAAAATCTGGCTTGCTGATTTGCTCCCCTGTCGAAAGGGTGATTGCTTCCTTGCAACCCAAATCAATCCCCACAGACCCACCATCGGTTTCCCGCTTGGGTTCACATTTGACCGTGATTGAGGCATACCACTTGCCCTGACGGAAGAAAATTGTGCAAGTTGTTGGTTTTCCCCAGGTGCGAGCTTTCCCTCTCATCGGCATTCTGCCTAAGTTGCTCAACTTGAGAAAGCCATGCTGACCGCCTGTTTCAACCTGCCAACCTGCCCCGCAGGGATATGTCCACCCCGAATATCTCCGAGATGCCTTAAACTTCGGATACCCCCCCAATCCCTTAAAAAATCGATTGAAGGCAAAGTCCACTCGCTTTAACGTTGCCTGTAGGGCATGGGAACCCAGCTCTTTAAATTCTGGCCATACTTGCTTGAACCCTGGCAAACTATTTTGCTGCTCAAAGTAATCGACTGCATGGTTGAACTTTTGGTACTGAGTTTTGCGGTTAGCAATCGCTGCGTTATACAAACTGCAATGTAAACGCCGCCAATAGTGCAGCTTTTTTTGCTGTTGGCGACTTGGATAGAGTCTGTAGGTGATTCGGCGTGTTAACATGCTTCTATTGTAGTCTATTGTGCCCACAATGAACAAGTCAGAAGTATTAAAAATAAGGCTAACGTCAGAGGATTTGGCAAGACTCAAGGCATTCGCGTCCAGCAAAGATGTCAGCATGGCTCAAATTATCAGAGAGTACATAAGGCGATTGCCTAAGCCTGTTTGATTTGGCTACTTCCGTTTCTCTTCAGTAGCCGCGCTATCCTTCCCTACCCTAAAGAGGGATAGGGACTGCCGCGCCCAAGTTCACTGTGCTAGGCAGCCTTGAATCTGAGGACTTTTATCGTTGGTTCGGGTAATCTAAGCTTAAAGGGTTTTAGTTGCCCAAAATTTCGAGAAAATAAGCTGTGAATTCAGAAGCTCCCCTGCTCACTCAATTTAAAGAGAAAATTCGGCAACGTACAGCAACAGTCGGTGTTGTCGGCCTTGGTTATGTCGGTTTGCCCTTTGCAGTTGAGAAGGCTAAAGTCGGTTTTCATGTTATCGGGATTGAGCAGAACCCCGCACGAACAGCCAAAATCAACGCCGCTGAAAATTATATTCCTGACGTAGAGGATGAGGCGTTACAGCAACTTGTTCAGAGTGGTCGCCTTAGGGCCGTCGAAAATTTTACGGCGATTCCAGATCTGGATGTGGTCGTCATTTGTGTACCAACACCATTAACTCAAAATCTCACGCCGAATCTGTCCTATGTAGAAAGTGTGACCCAACAAATTGCTGAACATTTAAAGCCAGGACAACTGGTTACCCTTGAGTCCACGACCTATCCAGGGACAACGGATGAGGTAATGGGCCCCCTGTTGGAAGGGATTAGTGGTTTGCGACAAGGGAAAGATTTTTTTCTGGCCCACTCACCGGAGCGGGTCGATCCAGGCAATAAGCGCTATACCACTAAAAATACAAATAAGGTGGTAGGGGCTTCTGATCCTGACTCTTTAGAGGCGGCGATGTTGTTTTACTCCCAAACTATCGATCATGTGGTGCCGGTGACCAGTGCTAAGGCCGCAGAGTTGGTCAAAGTCTTCGAGAATACGTTTCGGGCGGTGAATATTGCCCTTGTGAATGAGTTGGCAATGTTGTGCGATCGCCTCGGCATTGATGTGTGGGAGGTGTTGGATGCGGCCAATACAAAACCCTTTGGGATGATGCCATTCTATCCGGGGCCTGGGGTCGGGGGCCATTGTATCCCGATTGATCCCCATTATCTGGAATGGAAAGCGAAAGAATATAATTTTGAAACCCATTTCATCGCGTTGGCGGGAGAAATTAACCGTCGAATGCCGGAATTTGTGACGGACAAAATTTGGCGCATCTTAAATCGGGTGGGGGTTGCGCCCTCAAAATCTCAGGTGTTGCTTTTGGGGGTAGCTTACAAAAAGGATTTGGGAGATTGTCGGGAATCACCGGCGATCGCCTTAATTGAACGGCTTACTCAGGATGGGGTAAATCTGATTTATCACGATCCTTTTGTCTCTGAGATTGAGGTCAATGGTGAGCAATTGAATTCAATTTCCCTCACAGATGAGTTGCTTCAAGCCGTTGATTTAGTGGTGATTACGACGGATCATAGCCAATTAGATTATGGCAATGTGGTCAAGCAGGCCCAGGCGGTGCTAGATACGCGGGGGGTGACGCGCCATTTGAACTGTGACAAAGATAAGGTGACGTTGTTATGAGTCGAGTTATTGTTGTGGGGGCGGGCCACTGGGGCAAAAACCTCGTTCAAAATTTTTATGAGTTGGGAGCATTGGCCGGGGTTGTCGAATTGGCACCGGCGCTTCGGGAAAAAGTTGTCCAACAATATCCTGATGTACAAGTTTATGCTGACTTCTCCAAAGCACTAAACAGTGAAGCCCAAGGGATTGTGATTGCGACCCCTGCTCCGACCCACTACACCCTAGCGTTGGCAGCTTTAGAGGCCGGCAAGGATGTTTTTGTAGAAAAGCCAATAACCCTCCAGGAGAGCGAAGCCAGGGGGTTGGCAGAGTATGCAGATCAACAGGAGCAGATCTTAATGGTCGGTCATTTGTTGCTCTACCAAGGGGCGATCGCCTGGATGCGGGACTATCTCGCAACGGGAAAAGCGGGCAAAGTTTTACATGTGGCAACGCGGCGAACCAAGCTGGGACGGGTTAGGCGCGAGGAAAATGTTTGGTGGTCATTTGCGCCCCATGATGTTTCTGTGGTCTTGGAATTGCTGGGACAACCCAAATTACAACAAGTAAAAGCGGCGGGACGGACAATGCTCCAACCCACGGTGGCGGATGATGTCGATGTGGCCTTAACTTTTGCCGGGGGACAAACCGCCCATATCCATTGTTCTTGGTATGCGCCTTTACTGGAACGGAAAACAATGGTGATTGGTTCCCAGGAGATGCTGGTCTATGATGAGGTGTCTGGGCAGGTGACGGTTTACCAAAAAACGGTGGATCAGGCTCTGCAAAATCAGGATCAAGGCAGTTGGCTAGCAAACTTTGAGAGTCCACCGCCCCTCCGCCAGGAATGCCAACATTTTTTGGACTGCATGGAAACACGACAACGCCCCCGCTCCGATGGCTGGAATGGGGTAGCAGTGGTTAACATTTTGGAGCAGGTTCAGCGTGATTTAGAGAGGTAAATCCCATGGAAGAATTGACCCTGTTGCGGCAGTATATCGAAACGGAAAATTATGGGGATGCCCTCGCGCTCATCGAGGAACTGGAGGAAATGTCGAAGGAGGACAAGCTCAACAAAATTTATAGTTATGGGGTGATTTTGCTCCTGCATTTGATTAAGCAGGCGGCGGAAAATCGGACAACCCGCTCCTGGGATTTTTCGATTTACAATGCGGCAAAGGCTATGCAGCGGACAAATAAACGGCGCAAGGCTGGGGTTGTTTATGCGAATCGGGAGGAATTAACAGAAATTTTGGAGGATGCGTTTGATACGGCGATCCGCAAGGCGGCCCTAGAGGCTTTTGAAGGCAAGTATTCAGCTATCGAGCTAGAAGCCCAGGTGAATAAAAATGAGATTCTGGCAGCAGCTTTAGACCAAATTATGAACTGAAGATGAACGAACAGAAAGAAAAAACAAGTGATTATTTTGCCCATGAATCGGCCTATATTGACCCTGGTGCGGAGATTGGGGCTGGTACAAAGATTTGGCATTTTTCCCATGTGATGGGTGGGGCCAAGATTGGTCGGGATTGTTCCCTGGGGCAAAATGTGTTTGTGGCGAATCGGGTGGCGATTGGGAACGGCTGTAAAATTCAGAATAATGTGTCCCTCTATGAGGGGGTTATTTTGGAGGATTATGTCTTCTGTGGCCCTAGCATGGTCTTTACGAATGTGAAAACGCCCCGGTCTGAGTTTCCCCGCAATACGAGTGATGACTACGGAACAACGTTGATTAAGCGGGGTGCAAGTATTGGGGCGAATGCAACGATTGTCTGTGGGGTAACGCTCTATGAATGCGCTTTTGTGGCAGCGGGGGCAGTGGTCACGAAGGATGTTCCGGCCTATGGGATGGTGGCTGGGGTTCCGGCACGTTTGGTTGGCTGGATGAGTGCCTATGGTGATGTGCTAAAGTTTGATGCGACTGGTTGGGCAGTGGATTCCCAAGAAGTCCAATATCAAAAAGTTTCTCCTACAGAAGTGAAGCAAATCAGGTAAATTTTGCAGTTCATATTTCGGATTTAAATTTTGTCTGTCAGCAGATAGTTTTGTATGACCCATAGCCAAGAAACGACCACACAGACGAACAAAAGTAGTTTTGGCAAAGATGTCCTGAAACTTGTTTCTGGCACAGCCGTAGCACAGGCACTGAGTATTTTAGCAGCACCTATTCTTACGCGATTGTATGCTCCAGAAGCATTTGGTGTTGTGGCCTTATTTGTTTCTATTACTAGCATCATTAATGTGATTGCTTGTATGCGCTATGAGCTTGCCATTATGTTGCCGGAAAGTGATGAAGAGGCGGCAAATTTATTGGGAGTGAGCTTGAGTTTTGTCGTCCTAATCAGTTGCTTGACTGTTCCTCTAGTGTGGTTTGGCAAGTCTTTTATTTTAGATATTTTTAATGCTTCAGAGTTGGCTGCTTATTTGTGGCTAATTCCGCCGATGGTCTTTTTTAGTGGTGCTTTTCTAGCACTCAATTATTGGAATTCTCGGACAAAAAAATTTGGTCGCTTATCTATTGCTCGAATTATTCAATCTTTCGGAACGACAGGAATCCAATTAGGTGCTGCATTGATTGGCTATAAAACAGGGGGAAGTCTAGTTGCAGCTTATGTTGTAGGCACAGCCACTTCTACACTTATTTTAGGGGGACAAATATGGCGTGACGATCATCAATTATTACGCAATAGTATTCATCTGCAGGAAATGATTTATGGAATAAAACGCTACTATAAGTTCCCTCTATATAATACTTGGGCTGCTTTTTTGAATAATTTGTCTTGGCAGTTGCCAACTCTAATGTTGTCAGCTTTTTTTTCACCAATAATAGCCGGATACTACGACTTAGGAAACCGAGTGTTAAAAATTCCAATGAGTTTAATTGGCAATTCGATTAGCCAAGTTTTTTTTCAGCGTGCCTCAGAAGCAAAAACGAGCAATTATTTAGATGTAGTAGTTGAAAAGACATTTTTTTATCTTATTAAACTTTGTTTGTTCCCTTCTTTAGTATTAACTTTAATGGGGAAAGAATTGTTTGAAATTATTTTTGGTTCGCAGTGGAGTGAGGCTGGCATTTATGTTCAAATTTTAGGAATTTGGACATTGATTTGGTTTGTTTCATCCCCTTTAAGCAACTTGCTGAGTGTACTAGAAAAGCAAGAGTTTGCACTTTTTATTAATGTATTCATTTTTATTACTAGGCTCATTTCCTTATACGTTGGGGGAGTTGCTAATAATATTTATCTCGCCATAGCTCTATTTAGTTTTTCTGGAATATTCGCATATGGATATTTGGTTGTAATGGTTATGAAATTTGCCGGGGTTTCTTTAATTCAAACGTCAAAATTATTTTGCATTCAGTTTTTGTATACTCTGCCTTTTGTTTTGCCAATCTTCGCAGCGAGGGAAGCAGAAACAAGTAGATTGATAATTCTTTTATTTTCGACAATTTTCTTGCTTTTTTATGAATTTGTCCACAATAGAAAGTGAATGTTATATAAAAGAAATATATTTTTTTAGCTGGCATACTTCAATTTACAAGAATGGTTATGTAAGACAGTTTGGTTGGAGGATCAAAAAAAGAATGTTACTTGTCAAAAAAATAGTCCGATTTTTTCTGTCCTTGTTTATCACAAAAGAGTTTATCAAAAGAGATTATTCTAACTATTTAATCTTCAAGCATTTTGTAATCCAGAAAATTTTGAGAATCAATAGTCATGTTCCATGGCCTGTTCATCCAACATCTACTGTGTCTGGAGTTAGAAATATCAAAACAGGTTATGGAAAAACAGCTCCTGGGTTGTCACCAGGATGCTACATTCAAGGAATTAATGGAATTGTTTTTGGTGAAAATGTTTTGCTAGGACCAAATGTTGGTATTATCAGCGCGAACCATGCCTCCAAAAATTTAAATCAGCATGTCGAGGAAAAACCAATTTATATTGGAAACAATTGCTGGATTGGGATGAATTCTGTTATTTTACCAGGTGTACAATTAGGAGATAATGTAATTGTTGGGGCAGGATCAATTGTAACTAAAAGTTTTCCATCAAATTGTGTAATTGCAGGCAACCCTGCCCATATAATCAAAAATGTAGATTAAGGTATAGTATTTGAGCTTTGAATATTAAGATGAAGTTTATTTTTATTGGTCAAAGTAGTAAGTTTTCTTGTCATATTCTAGATACTCTCTTGAATAGTGAGCATGAACTAATTGGAGTCATTGAGTCAGCGCCTAGAAATGTCATTTCAGAAGCACAAGAAAAGCGACTACGGCTGAAACGAAAATTAAAATTTTTTTTGAGAAAAAGATATTTGAGTAGCTACGCTCGTAGTAAGAAAGTACCTTACTTTCTATATACTAAGCATAAATCTAACGAATTAACCCGATTCTTAAAACAACTTAATCCTGAAATTGTTTGTGTTGCATCAATGTCTCAACTCATACCACCAGAATCTCTAATAGAACTTAAGTATGGATTTATCAATCTTCATCCTTCATTATTGCCTAAATATCGTGGTGCTAACCCTTATTTTTGGCATTATTACTATATGGAAAAAGAGGGTGGAGTTACAGTTCACAAAATAGATAGAGGAGAAGATACCGGCGACATTATACAACAAGAGTCTTTCCCGATAGAACTTGGTATGGATCCCAAAGAAATCATAAGTAAAGCCGCGGAAGTAGGTGCTAGAAATATGTTGGAAGCGATAAACAAAATATCCTTGGGGACAGCGACATTTAGAACGCAGAAAAATTTACCCTGCCTGTACAAAGGACGACGAATTAAGCCTGGTGAAAATATTTACATTGATTGGGAAAATTGGTCAATTGAAAGAATCTATCATATTCTTTCTGGTGGTTACTTATGGTATGACCCATTGCCTCAGCCAAAAGGCTTATGGAAAATCTTTAAGATAAGAGCCATCAGTTTTTCGAGACAGTCAACTCAAGCCCCTTATGGAGTAATTCAGCGAGATCGTCAAGGTTTTTACTTATCGCATCCTGAAGGCAGAATTTCCTTAAAGTGGGTATTTTTTAAACGATAATTTTCCGTGGATTAAAATGAAAGGCCATATTCAGACTTGTAACCAACTAAAAACTAAAGGAGCAAACTGTATTTTTCAGCAGCCCTGGTGGTTAGACGCCGTGTCGCCTGATACTTGGTCAGCTATAGAAATAGAAAAAAATAACCGATTAATTGCACGTTTTCCCTATGTGATTAGACAAAAATATGGGTTAACAATGCTTACAATGCCTAAGCTCACCCAAACTCTTGGCCCATGGTTAGAGCCATCTAAGGCCAAATATGCCAAACAATTAAGTCAACAAAAAGACATAATGAATGAGGTGATATCGCGGCTACCATCTCATGATTACTTTTGTCAAAATTTTCATTATTCAGTTACAAATTGGCTACCGTTCTACTGGCAAGGCTTTACTCAAACCACACGGTATACTTATGTTTTAGAAAAGCTGGATAATTTAGAACAAGTATGGGCTGGCTTTCAGGAAAATATTCGCAGAGAAATACGCAAAGCTACAAAAAAAGTTAAAGTGAAAACAAATTTAGATATTGAGACATTTTTGAATGTTAATTCACTTACTTTTCAAAGACAAGGCAAAAAGCTCCCCTATACTCGCGAGTTGGTTCAACGTCTAGATACGGCTTGTTTAAAATACCAAGCACGGCAGATATTTTTTGCAGAAGATGCTCAAGGACGTATTCATGCTGCCATTTACATTGTTTGGGATGAAAATTCTGCTTACTATCTTATGGGAGGTGCCGATCCAGAACTTCGTAATAGTGGCTCTACTAGTCTACTCATGTGGGAAGCAATTCAGTTTGCTGCTACTGTTACTAAAAAATTTGACTTTGAGGGTTCTATGATTGAGCCTGTAGAGCGTTTTTTTCGAGCATTTGGGGCAAAACAAGTTCCCTATTTTCAAGTCACACGCATGAGTCGTCGAATGAAACTACTAATGACTGGACGAGAGATGCTGCAACTCTTTTCTGGAGCAAGTATATGATTTTCATTCAGATTCCTAGTACCTATGAAGCAGAACGCCGCTATATTCTCTCCGTAATGTTCGGCGAGTTTTTGGGATTAGACATCCAAATTCAATTGTCAGACCGCCAAGATACCCGAATTTCCATCAATGATGATAGTCGCACACTTGTTGTAGCCGATGGACTATTCAGCACACCACCCAACCAATGGTTAAAATCTGCCTCTCTGCCCAAACAACCCTTACCTATGTGGGATATCTCCAAAGTGGGACTATCTACTACAACTGTGAGTCCAGAAATTCCGGTCATCTATGGAAACGAACCCAATAATCTGGATTTTTTTCAATATTCGGGAAACAAAATTAACCTTGGACTTGATATTTTTGGTTCCGCTTTTTTTATGCTCACTCGTTATGAAGAAGTTGTAAAATCCGAACGAGACAAACATGATCGATTTCCTGCAACAGCATCATTAGCTTATCAAGAAAACTTTTTACATCGTCCCATCATCAATGAGTATCTAGAAATTCTCTGGGCCTGTCTCAAATATCTTTGGCCTAGGCTAAAACGCAAGTCGAGAAATTTCCAAATCCATTTAACTCATGATGTTGATAGTTCATTTCGTTTTGCATTTACTGGAATTTTATCACTTGCAAGACAATGTGCTGGTGATTTGCTAAAGCGTCGTCAGCCGACATTAATGCTAAATAATATCTCTAATTGGCTTGTAGTTAAGAAAGGAAACCTAGAAGCGGATCCTCACAACACTTTTGACTATATTATGGACATTAGTGAACAAAACAACATCAAAAGTGCTTTTTATTTTATTACGGATCATCCTGCCGGAAAAATAGATGGTATTTACGATATACGTCATCCTTTGATTAAAGAACTGCTACAGAAAATTCATCGACGAGAGCATGAAATCGGTCTTCACACTAGTTACAACACCTACCAAAATTCAAAGCAAACAAAGAACGAATTCCAAATTCTACGAGAAGTTTGCGAATCTCAAAGTATTGAACAAAATATTTGGGGAGGGCGTCAACATTTTCTTCGTTGGGAAACACCAACGACTTTCCAAAATTGGGAACATGCAGGTTTAGATTATGATACAACCCTATCCTATGCAGACATAGCAGGTTTTCGGTGTGGTACTTGCTACGAATATCCAACATTTAATTTGATTACCCGTCAGGCCCTAAAACTCCGTGAGCGTCCCCTAATTATTATGGAATGTACAGTTCTCGATAAGCGCTATATGAATTTAAGTGATGATTTGGCATTTAACGCCATGGTGGAGTACAAAAGAAATTGTCAGCTTTTCAATGGAAAACTTGTTATTCTTTGGCATAACACAAGATTTCTAGAACCAAGTGAAGTTTCTTTGTATCAAAATTTATTATCTTTCTAGCGAGAGTTAACTATTTTATGATTCAAGATATTTCCATCCAAAAAATTGTCACTATCGTTGGTGCCCGTCCCCAATTCATCAAAGCGGCTACCGTTTCTCGTCTCATTCAAAACACACCTGGTCTCAAAGAAATCCTTGTCCACACCGGACAACACTACGATGAAAATATGTCCGCCATCTTCTTTGAGGAAATGGAAATCCCAGCACCTCACTACCATCTGGGAATTGGTTCAGGTTCCCATGGCACCCAAACCGGACAAATGCTCAGTGCCATTGAAGCCGTTCTGAGCAGAGAACAACCCGATTGGGTTTTGATTTATGGCGATACTAATTCGACCCTTGCTGGCGCTTTAGCTGCAGCCAAACTACACCTTCCCATCGCTCACGTCGAAGCCGGACTCCGCTCTTTTAACAAAAAGATGCCCGAAGAAATTAACCGAATTCTGGCAGACCGAATTTCTGATTTACTTTTTGCCCCCACCGAAACCGCCGTTGCTAATCTCCACAATGAAGGCATAGGGACAGATCAAATAGCCTTAGTTGGCGATGTGATGTATGATGCCGCCCTTTACTATGGAGAAAAAGCTGAAAGCCGCAGCCAAATTCTACAGACCCTCCAGCTACAACCCAGAAACTATTTACTGGCCACTATCCACCGCGCGGAAAATACAGATAACCCCCAACGACTTCAGGCGATCTTCGGGGTTCTCAGCGAAATAGCGAAACAAATTCCAGTCGTGCTTCCCCTGCATCCCCGCACTCGCAAAGCCTTAGAAAAAACGGATCTTTTCGCCTCCCTGACCCAAGCCTTAAGCATCATTGAACCCGTCGGCTATCTGGATATGGTCATGCTCGAAAAAAATGCCCGGCTCATTACCACAGACTCCGGCGGTGTCCAAAAAGAAGCTTTTTTCTATGGTGTCCCCTGTGTCACGCTCCGGGAAGAAACAGAATGGGTCGAACTCGTTGAGCTGGGCTGGAACTATTTACTGCCACCAGTTGATCAAGCTACCATGCAGGAACAGCTACAACAGCGGTTTGAAGCGGTACCACCTCGGCTAGATACAACTAAACCCTATGGCGATGGAAAAGCCGCCCAACTCATTGTCCATCACCTCCTTAGCTAAATCATCAGTACATGAAAATCCGCATCATTCCCATACTCGCCTTCTTCTCTCCATAACAGCTCACTATAATCAAAATAAAATCAACAAACCCACCCATCGGCAGCAAGACCCATGAGTTCCCTGTATGAACAAGACTTTAGTCAATGGGCCGAAACCATGGCCGAATTGCTTGAAAACGGTCAGTTCAGTGCCCTTGATATCGAGAATTTAGTGGAAGAGGTTCGGGATTTGTCTAAACGGGAACGCGATCGCCTTTTGAGTAGTATCCGGCTGATTTTACATCACCTATTAAAGTGGGATCATCAACCTCAAAAACGGTCTCGCAGTTGGCAGGTCACCATTGAACGGGAGCGCAATAATATTCAACAATACCTTGAAGACAGTCCCAGTTTAAAACGCTTTCTGACGCAACAGTGGATTGATAAAGCCTATGTCAACGCCCGTTTGAATGCGATCGCCGAAACAGGTATCGATATGCCAAAGGATTGTTCTTATCGCTTGGCAGATGTACTAGATCGTTCTTTGAATTTTTAAAAGGCGATCGCCTCACAATCCCTGTCCAGGGAGCCAGAGTTGGGGGGCGTTGAGTAAAATAGTGAAATCCTGCTGTTGATTTAGATGTGGCTCAATTTTCTGGGGCTGTTGCCCTCTACCGTTCTGACCCTGCTGTTAATCGCCATTGCGTTTTTGAGGTTCTATGACCAAACCGACTTTGAATTTCTCGGCATCATCGCCGAACCAAGAATCTGGAGCAACCGATGTACTGTGGCAGCCCTCCTGGCTACATTGGCTAATTTCGGCGTTGAGTGGAACCGTCGAAATCGAGAAACAAACCGCTTGGTTGAAGAAGCACAACGCCGAGCTGAGGAAGTACAACGAAGAGCTGAGGAAGTACAACGAAGAGCTGAGGAGGAGCAACGCAGAATTGAAGCGGAAGAACGAAGAATGGCTCAGGAACGAGCAGCTGAGTCTCGAAGAGCTGAGGAGGAGCAACGCAGACTTGAAGAAGAGCAACGCCGAGCTAGAACGGAAGAATATGCGGCTCGCCGAACTCGAATTGAAACTCGATGCCGTATTGCCGAAATCGAATTTCAGCTTGATCCCTCCGAATCGAACCGACGAAAGCTAAAGGTTGCTTTGGCAGTGTTGACAGAATATGGAGATTTGTTTTAGGCGATCGCTGAAACAGGTATCGATATGCCAAAGGATTGTTCTTATCGCTTGGCAGACGTCCTAGAGCGTTCTTTGAATTTTTAATATTCCACAGCAAATTCTCCGTCAAAAAATTATGACAGACCTGGCTATACTGTTGAGGGTGATGTCAACCCGTGAAGGTAATTAGGCGGCCAAACAAATCCCAGTTGTCTTCCCACTCTATCCCCACACTCGCAAAGCTCTAGAAAAAGCGAATCTACCTATAATGGCCCAAACTCTTGCCGTTATTGAACCCGTCGGCTATCTGGATATGGTCATGCTCGAAAAAAATGCCCGGCTCATTACCACAGACTCCGGTGGTGTCCAAAAAGAAGCTTTTTTCTGTGGTGTCCCCCGTGTCACGCTCCGAGAAGAAACAGAATGGGTCGAACTCGTTGAGCTGGGCTGGAACTATTTACTGCCACCAGTTGATCAAGCTACCATGCAGGAACAGCTACAACAGCGGTTTAAAGCGGTACCACCTCCGCTAGATACAACTAAACCCTATGGCGATGGAAAAGCCGCCCAACTCATCGTCCATCACCTCCTCAGCTAAATCATCAGTACATGAAAATCTTGATTATCGCCCATGATTTCCCTCCAGTGAATCGCATTGCAGCTCTACGTCCCTATTCATGGGCAAAATATTGGAGTCAACAAGGTCATGAGATTACTGTCTTAACAGGACGTTCAACACATGCTCCCTTAGATTTTAATAATGGTTATCTTGAAGCAATTCAAGATAAAGTCCACATCGAAGTGATTCACTATTTACATATTAAGTCGGCACAAAATAGCTCTTGGAATATTGATATAAATTCTACAAAAACATCTTCAACAATTTATCGAAGCCTCAAGGAAGGACTACTAAGAGCCAGTGATGTCATTGGTGCAGGCTCTTTGCTTACTGCCAGTTTGTTTTGGATTCAACCTGCTTACAAGAAAGCTTTAGAGATTTATACAAAATGGCCTTTTGAAATTATGATAAGCACATATGGTCCACCGGCTGCTCATATTATTGCTGGTTTAGTTTATCCAAAAACTAGGGCTTTTTGGATAGCAGATTATCGTGATGTGTGGGACAGTCGTTACTCAACTCAACCAGAAACAGGAATATTCCGTTGTATCCAAAAAAGTTTAGAAACAAGCTTGATGATACAGAAAACAAAAATGATTACTACCATCTCTGACTCTCTAGCTAAGCAGTTAAAAATGCGCTTCGACACACCAGTCAAAGTTATTGAAAATGGATTTGACTTAGATGATCTAAAATTAGTAAATAAAAATTTTCAACCCTTTCCAAATGATAAAAAAATAAGATTAGGATACACCGGAACCATAATCCCGATTAAACGGGATCCATCCACACTACTAGAGGCAATTCAGCATTTGATCAATCAAGATATTGCTATCAAAGAAAAAATTAGACTGGTTTTTTACAGCGCCGATCATTCTGAAATAAAAAGGCTTGCAAAAAAATATAAACTGGAAGAGATTTTAGAATGCTTTCCTTATGTCGAAAGAGCCATGATTTTACAAATTCAACGTAGCTTAGACGCTCTAATTTTTTTGGATTGGTCTGATCCTTCCGCCGAAGGAATTTTAACGGGAAAACTCTTTGAATACTTATATTCTGGCACACCAATACTCAGTTTTGGTGCAAATCATCAAACAATAGCTAGCAAGATTATAGAAGAGTCAGGGACAGGTATTTGCTTAGGAAAATCCGTCAAAAATACTGCCAAGGTTATCATGCAACTTATCAATACCAGAAAAATTTCAATCAACCCCTCTACTAACATTTTAAACAAGTATTCCCGTAAAAATCTTGCGCTTGAGATGCTGACCGAGATTGAAAAAGAATATTTTTTATACAAAAATAAAACATAGTTCATTAATGAGATTTGAAGTAATCTTATGGATAAAGTATTTTTTTATGCTGATTTATTATCAATAATTACTTAGTCCTGCTAGAGCTGTCAAAAAATATGTTGTCTTAATTATATACCTCTGAAATTTATTATGTGATCACCTATCTTAGTAAACAGTGGGAATTCTCAATCAAAGTGATGTGATATTTATGCAAACTCCCGTTGCTTTCCTTGTTTTCAATCGACCCGATACAACTCAGCAAGTCTTTAATGCCATCCGCCAGGCCAAACCGCCAAAACTTCTCGTTGTCGCCGATGGGCCAAGGGGAACCCACCCCGATGATGCTGCCAAGTGTGCCGCTGTCCGGGCAATTATTGATACCATTGACTGGGACTGTGAAGTTCTAACAAATTACGCTGATACAAACTTGGGTTGCAAAAACCGTGTTTCCTCTGGTTTAGATTGGGTGTTTGAGCAGGTTGAAGAAGCAATCATTCTAGAGGACGATTGCTTGCCCGAGCAAAGTTTTTTTCCTTTTTGTGAAGAGTTACTAGAACGATATCGTCATAACGAGCAAATCATGGCGATTTCCGGTGATAATTTTCAGTTTGGGAGAAAGAGAACAGACTATAGCTATTATTTTTCAATCTATAATCATTGCTGGGGTTGGGGAACCTGGCGGAGAGCTTGGCAACATTATGATGTAGATATGCGCCAATGGCCAAAAATAAACAAAAGAAAATTCCTTCAAAACTTATTTTCTAATGTCTTCGCCGCCAAATATTGGCAAAATAAATTCACCCAGACCTACGAGGGAAAAATCAATACCTGGGACTACCAATGGACTTTTACCTGTTGGCAAAACAATGCTCTAACCGTATTGCCAGAAGTTAATCTCGTGAAAAATATTGGTTTCGGTAACGCTAGTACCCACACGAATAATCAATTTAACCCCTATGCAAACCTCGAAACTTCCCCGATTGCTTTTCCCTTAAAACATCCCACCGAAATGGTTCAATGTCAAATTGCTGATCACTTTACACAAAACCATAAATTTGGCTTCTGGCCCCGTGCCTACAGAAAACTTCAAGGTTTAATTCAACAATAAGGTACCAATATGGGAATTGGCAAAAAAATCAATGGATCTACTACATACTTCAGGGACGAATATATTCTAGATAAATGTCTTAATAAGACTGTTCTACACGTAGGGTGTACAGATTTTCCTTTCTTTAAAGAATCACTAAATCAAGGATTTTTATTACATGAAAAAGTTAATCAAGTCGCCCAAAAAGTCATTGGCATAGATATAGCTCAGAGTGAAGTTCAAGAAATGCAGAGCCATGGATATGATGTGAGATTATTTGATGCACAAAAAATGTCTACATATCAATGGAAGGAGAAATTTGATGTAGTTTTACTTGGAGATGTCATTGAACATATTCCTAATATCGGCCTTGTTATTGAGGAGTCGATAAAAATGCTTTCCCAAGACGGAATCATCGTAATTACTGTGCCCAATGCATTTGGAATCATTAGATTTTTAAAGTCGTTTTTCAAATATGAACAAGTGCACCCAGATCACTTGGTTTATTTTTCATCAGGAACCCTAGAAACCCTTGCTGAGAGATTCGATTTAAAAGTTAGAGAAATGGCATGGTATAGATTTGAGGCTCGTGACCCTCGCTTAACAGTTAAAGTAAGTGCCTTTTTAGAGCGTATATAACATTTTTTTTCCTTGGTTTTCAGAGGGATGCATTGTACTTTTGTCTAGAAAATAATCTAAAAATATTTAAAATTTACATCAATTAATTCTTGATAAATTCTCAACAAGTAGTGAACATTTTTCTTGGAAAAATAAATATCATCTAAGCTGTCTAAAACTTTGTTTTTGAGTCCAAGCCAGTTTTCTGGATTAGCTTCGATGGAAGCAAGTACCTGTTTTAAAGCTTCTTCATTACCAGCCGGATAGGTGAATCCCGTTACTCCGTCTTCGATGGCGTAGCTCACTGAGCCAATATCTGAGCAAACAACAGGTAAAGATTGGCTATAGGCTTCTAGGATTGTTAACGGAAATCCCTCATACCAAATGGACGGAAAAATCAAGGCGATCGCCCTCTGCATATATTCTTTGACTTGTTCCTTGGGTTGTTGTCCCAAATAACGAATTTTAGGGTTCGCTTTTACTGCTGCTTCCACGGTTGCCTGTAATTCACCACTGCCAATAATCACCAGTGGATAAGATGAGTTTGACTTTTGATAGGCTTCCAGGAGAATGTGAATACCCTTTTCCGGAGAGAGTCTACCAACAAATAAATAATATTCTCCAAACTTTGCTTCGTGCTGAATCTTTGGAATATCATCAATAAAATTCGGCTTAATATAAATTTTCTTTGCCGGTATTTCCATCTGAATTAACTTATCCCGCATGAAAGGGGTAAGGGCGATATAAGCATCAACCGTCCGAGTCCAAGTCCCCAGCCAACGGTGAATCTGCAACATTGCAGCAACCGTCAAAGTTTGGATAAACGACTGCCGATAACACCGATAAAGAAGACTCTGAAGTAAGTTTTTTTCTAGGCATAATTCACAGATTGCTCCTTCTCGGAAAAAGGTTGCTGCTGGACACCCCAGCCGATAATTGTGGATGGTTTGTACCACAGGCACCCCAGCTTTCCGACAAGCATAAAAAATCGACGGAGAAAGCAATGGCAAAAAATTATGGACGTGGACAATATCTGGGTGAAAATCTTGAATAATTTTTAACGCTTCATGGTATGCCCAGCGAGACCAGATCGTGTTCAAACCGAGACTGATTTTATCCCACAAGCTCCCTTCGCTAATGTCTTGATTATCAACCGTCCAAGTTCTAACATCGTAATCAGCATCCCGAAGCAGTTGGCTTTCTTGCTCGAAAACACGATCTTCCCCAGCACGAATGCGATACCGATTATGGACAATTAAAATGCGCACTTTGGTCTTTATCTAGAACATCTCCCCATACTCTTCTAAAACGACCAGGGTATTGATTATGATTTGTCGGTTGGCTTCGCTTGGGTCGAGTTGGTAGCGGAGTTCCGCAAGACGGCATCGAGTTTCGATTCGAGCTCGCGCAATTTGGCGTTCTCTTGCTTCAGCTCTTTGTTGCTCCTCCTCAGCTCTTCGTTGTGCTTCTTCAGCGAGGCGGTTTGTTTCTCGATTTCGACGGTTCCACTCAACGCCGAAATTAGCCAATGTAGCCATGACGGCTGCCACAGTACATCGGTTGCTCCAGATTCTTGGTTCGGCGATGATGCCGAGGAATTCAAAGTCGGTTTGGTCATAGAACCTCAAAAAGGCGATCGCAATCAATAGAATTGTTAAAACGCTTGAAGGCAGTAACGCCAGAAAATTGATCCAGATCTGGGAATTTCCCATACACAAATCCATTATAGTCTGGGGATATTATCCCAAAGTTTTGAGATTCACCATGAGCCAAGTGGCGATCGCCAATCTCCTTGAAACCTTTGAACGGTTTGGCATTAACCTCGGTTTAACGCGCATTACCCAACTATTGGCGAACCTTGGTCATCCAGAGCGCCAAGTACCGATTCTCCATGTGGCAGGCACCAATGGGAAAGGGTCGGTCTGTGCCTATTTGTCTTCCATTTTGGCGGCGGCAGGCTATCGGGTCGGGCGGTTTACGTCACCCCATTTGGTGGACTGGACAGAACGCATTTGTTTGAATAATCAGCCGATTACGTCCGAGCGGTTATTGACGGTTTTGGAAAAGGTGAAAGCAGCCATTGATCCGACCCAAGAAACACCGACCCAATTTGAGGTGATTACGGCGGCAGGATTTTTGTATTTCGCCCAGGAACAGGTGGATATTGCGGTGATTGAAGTGGGTTTGGGGGGACGCTTGGACTCGACGAATGTTTGCGATCGCCCCCTCGTTTCTGTCATTACCTCCATCGGCATGGATCACTGGCAGCGCTTAGGTAACAGCTTAGATAAAATTGCTGGGGAGAAAGCGGGCATTTTAAAACAAGATTGTCCGGCTGTGATTGGGGCAGTGCCGGAGATCGCGGCGAAAGTGATTCGTGAAAAAATTAGTGAGTTAAATTGTCCAGCCACCTGGATTCAACCCGCCCAAGCCATTCATCCCCCTTCAGGAGAAGGACAGAGGAGGATAGCGAAATACAATGATTTTGAATATTTTTTGCCGCTTTTAGGGGATATTCAACTTCATAATTCGGCGATCGCCATTGAAACTATTTATGCGTTGCGCAAACAAGGTTGGCAAATTTCCGATCAACAATTGCGCGACGGTATTGCTAAAACCCGCTGGGCTGGACGTATTGAATGGCACCAATGGCAGGGGCAAAAAATCCTCATTGATGGCGCTCATAATGGTGTGGCAGCGGCGGAATTACGCAAATATGTAGACACCCTCCCCCAACCCGTCACTTGGGTCATGGGAATGCTCTCCACCAAGGATCACCAAAATGTCCTCCAAGCCCTCCTGCGAGACGGGGATCACTTGCATCTCGTACCAGTGGGGGGCCATAGCAGCGCCGATCCCCAGAGTTTAGCAATGTTGGCCCAGGTGATTTGTTCGGCCCTCGCATCCTGTCAAACCCATGAAACCTTATCTGAAGCCCTTGATCAGGCGATCGCCACCCCCCACACTAGGGTGTTATGTGGTTCGTTGTATCTTTTGGGAGAATTTCTAAGTTATGCAGCCAAAATTTAAAACCCGTAAAGCCTGGAATCAGGCCGAAATGCTGCTCCAACCGGCCTTTATTCGGGTCGTCGATAATTTCCGTGCTCAATTAGAAGATTCCCCCTGGACTGGGGAGTACGAAGATATTCAAGACCCCTACCCTGGCTACGTTTTGCGCCTGAAGAAAGACCACATCGAAACGACGGTTAATATCTGGGATCTCTGTTACCAGATCTGTTTTGTTGCCTATCCCACCGCAGCCCTCGTGGAAAATGGCTGCACCGTGGAAATCGATGAAACCCTGTTCGAGGCGTCTGGGGCCGTGGATTGGCAAAAACTGGAAGCGAAAACCCAACAGTTGATCCACAATATGTTTGAGCAATTTGATCACTTAGGGGGGTAGTCATTGATGGTTACGCAAGCGCAGATTCACGGGGGATTATTGGGGCTTTGTGTGGGGGATGCCCTGGGCGTGCCTGTGGAATTTTCTGAGCGCAGCACTCGACAGCGGGATCCTGTGACAACGATGCGGGGCTATGGCACCTACAATCAACCCCCCGGTACCTGGTCGGATGATAGTTCCCTCACTTTTTGTCTGGCCGAGGCGATCGCCGAAGTGGGTCTGGGCGAAGAACTCCCCGAACATCTGGGTCGTAAGATGGGTCTTTGGCTCAAGGAAGCTTACTGGACACCCCACGGCGAAACCTTTGATGTGGGCAACACGACCGCCGCCGCAATTCATCAAATTTTAGCGGGTATCAATCCCCTGGAAGCAGGTGGGATCGGGGAGCGGAGTAATGGCAACGGCTCCTTAATGCGTATTTTGCCCCTCGCCTTTTGTGGTGAGCGACTGCCCTACGCCGATCTTTTGGATCTCGTGCACAACATTTCCTATCTGACCCACCGTCATCCCCGTTCCCTCATTGCCTGCGGCATTTATATTTCCATTGCCCTGGAACTGTTACACGGAAAAAGTATTGAAATTGCCTACCAGCAAGGGATACAACGGGCCGAAGAGTTTTATCGCGATTCCATTTACAAGCCGGAACTCAGCCACTACCAGCGGCTTTTGGCAGCAGATTTCGCCACACTTCCCAGGGAAAGCATTGCAGCGAGCGGTTATGTCGTCCATGCCCTCGAAGCCGCCCTTTGGTGTTGTTTAAACCATGATAACTATCAGGATACGGTGCTCGCGGCGGTGAATTTGGGGGACGACACCGATACCACAGCGGCGATCGCCGGCGGTTTAGCCGGACTTTACTACGGCCTCGACAATATTCCCCCTGACTGGCTGGCGCAAATTCCCCGGCGGGATGACATTCTCCAGTTAGGCGATCGCCTCTTCACAGCTATCCGCTGACCGAGCAGGGGCAAGCAGTCCATTTTCTTTAATGTAAAGTTAAATTAATTCTTCTCCATTAACAAACCCTTGAATCAAGCGCATCGGCACTTTGTATCAAGTGTCACATTTTTTTAGGGGCGGGACTTTTACACTGCAAAGCTTAAACACGACTTAAACTTTTAAGCTTCTTTCCTCCCACACACTATCCCAAAGCCCCTTGAGAAAATCGCATTAACCATGAGTAATCTCGGAAGACGTAAATTTATTCTCTACAGTTCCGCCGCCCTCGGTTCCAGTATTCTCCTCAAAGCCTGCGGCCAACCCACAGAAACCCCTGATACCCCCGATAGTGGCAGCACAACCTCAACCCCCAGTGGTGACACGATCAAAGTTGGCATTCTCCACTCCCTCAGTGGCACCATGGCCATTAGTGAAACCACCGTGGTCGAAGCCGAACAACTCGCCATCAAAGAAATTAATGCCGCCGGTGGCATCGATGGCAAACAAATCGAAGCCATTGTCGAAGATGGTGCCTCCGACTGGGATGTCTTCAAAGAAAAAGCCGAAAAACTCATTGACCAAGATGGTGTCGCCGTCGTCTTTGGCTGCTGGACGTCTGCCAGCCGAAAAGCGGTTAAAGATGTCTTTGAAGCAAAAGACCACATGCTGTTCTACCCTGTCCAGTACGAAGGCCAGGAATGCTCGAAGAATATCTTCTACACTGGGGCCGCCCCGAACCAACAAATCGAGCCCGCTGTGGATTGGCTCCTCGAAAATAAGGGCACAGAATTTTTCCTCGTGGGTTCTGACTATGTATTCCCCAGAACTGCGAACACCATTATCAAAGCCCAGTTAGAAGCCAAAGGTGGCACCACGGTCGGCGAAGACTATCTGCCCCTAGGTAATACTGAAGTGACGCCGATTATCACCAAAATCAAAGCAGCGCTTCCCAACGGCGGCGTGATTTTCAATAGCTTGAACGGTGACAGTAACGTTGCGTTCTTTAAGCAAATTCGTGATGCGGGCCTCACCCCGGAGCAATATCCGGTCATGTCGGTGTCGATCGCCGAAGAAGAAGTTCGTCAGATTGGCCCCGAATACCTCACGGGTCACTATGCGTCTTGGAACTACTTCCAAACCGTAGAAACCCCCGAAAATGAAAAGTGGGTGGCAGACTTTAAAGCAGAGTACGGTGAAGACCGGGTGACCAATGACCCCATGGAAGCGGCATACATCATGGTCTACATCTGGAAGCAGGCGGTAGAAGCGGCGATCGCCAATGGGGCGACCGATGCCTATGACCTCGAAGCTGTACGGAGTGCCGCCATTGGTCAAGAATTTGCGGCTCCCGAAGGCCCAGTGACGATGAATGTTAACCACCACCTCTCAAAGACCGTGCGCATCGGTCAGGTACGGGAAGATGGGATGTTCGATATCGTCTGGGAAACCGACGGCCCCATCGCCCCCCAAGCCTGGAACCAGTATGTTGAATCCACCAAAGGATTTGCCTGTGACTGGAGCGACCCCACAAAGGGTGAAAAATATGCCATCTAGGGCCTAAAACCCAGATGTTTTCCGGGAAAGCTGGGATTCCGCCCTACAGAATCCGGCTTTCTCGCGGTTTTATTGCGCGTATTGTGGTGGGTTTGCCCTGTGACAGAACTTTTAATCGGTATTTTTAACGGAGTCAGCATTGGCTCTGTGCTTTTGGTTTCGGCCTTGGGTTTGGCGATCGCCTTTGGTTTGATGGGGGTGATCAACCTGGCCCACGGCGAATTAATGATGCTGGGCGCCTACACAACCTTCGTGGTTCAAAATGTATTCCGGGGGTTTGGGGAACCTTTTTTTAATCTCTACATTATCTTTGCGATTCCCCTGGCTTTTTTTGTCGCCGCCGCAGTGGGCTTTGGCCTGGAGCGGGGCGTGATCCGCTATCTCTATGGCCGTCCCCTAGAAACCCTCTTGGCCACCTGGGGGGTTAGCCTGATTTTGCAGCAGTTTGTCCGCAGTGTGAACTGGGCGATCGCCTTCGGGGTCATTGCCTTTCTGCTCAAAGATGTGCTCCGCTGGGCTGTGCTCCAAGCTTTAAATCTCGCCAAGATCCAATCTGCGACCCTAAAAACGTGGCTGGATAAATTAAACGTGGTTGCCGCCTTTGCCCTTGGTTTTGGGGTAATTTTCGCGGTCAATCTGACGAAAAATGACGCCCTCACAAAGCCGTGGTTTAGTGCCCGAAATGTGGATGTGACTGCGCCGCAATGGCTCCAGGGGGGACTTTCCCTGGGTTCCGCCCAACTGCCCTACAGCCGCATTTTTATCATCGTCTTGACCCTGATCTGTCTGGGGGCGATGTACTGGTTTTTGAACAAATCCAACTGGGGCCTCCGAATCCGTGCCGTCACCCAAAACCGCGAAATGAGTTCTTGTTTAGGGATTCCCACCGCCCGCGTGGATGCCTTGACCTTTGCCCTGGGGTCTGGTCTAGCTGGCATTGCCGGGGTGGCGATCGCCCTGTTGGGTTCCGTCGGGCCAAATACCGGCCAAAACTACATCGTAGACGCCTTTATGGTGGTTGTTGTGGGGGGCGTTGGTAATTTGCTCGGCACCATTTTGGCGGCCCTCGGTTTGGGGATTATCAACTATCTCATCGGTTCTGGCACATTTGTTACCGTTTTTACCTCCCTCCAAGCCCCACAATTTCTCTTGGATTTGGCCACTTTTTTTGCCACCACCAGTATGGCGAAGGTGATGACCTTTGTGATTATTATCGGCTTCCTCCAGTTCCGGCCTGCGGGTCTCTTCCCGCCGAAAGGCAGAACCGCAGAACTATAAGCCCTTGTTCCGATAGCCCAGCCCATAAACAGCACAATGAATGTAGGTTTAACCCGACGTGACCAGCGCAAACAACAGCGCACCAAACTTCTCATTGAGGGAGCAATCATCCTTGCTCTGGTGATCATTACGATGGTCGTCTTGCCCTTGATTTTGCCGGAATTTCGCCTCAAACTCGTGGGGCGTTTTCTCTCCATGGCGATCGTCGCCCTGGGGATCGACCTCATTTGGGGCTACACTGGCTTGCTTAGTCTTGGCCAAGGGATTTTCTTTGCCCTCGGTGGCTATGCCCTGGCGATGCACCTCAGTTTGCAACTGCCTGATGGTGCCATTCCCGAATTTTTTATGCTCTATGGCGTCGAAAAATTACCCCTCTTTTGGCAGCCTTTTTACTCGCTACCCCTGACTCTGATTGCTATGGTGCTGGTGCCGGGGATCGTTGCGGGGATTTTGGGCTATCTCGTCTTTCGCAATCGCATTAAGGGGGTTTATTTTTCGATCATCACCCAGGCGGCCTTGTTGGTCTTTTTCAATTTTTTCAATGGTCAGCAAAAACTGATCAACGGCACCAATGGTCTCAAAACAGATACCGCCGTTTTCCTAGGGCAACGGGTCGGGGATTCAGGGATTCAGTTGCTGTTTTATGAAACAACGATTGTGGCCTTGCTGTTGGTTTATCTCCTTTGTCGCTGGCTAACGAGTGGTCGCTTTGGCCGGATGTTGATCGCCATTCGGGATGATGAAACGCGAGTGCGGTTTACGGGCTACGATCCCACCTGGTTTAAGGTCGTTGTTTTTGCGATCGCCGGGGCGATCGCCGGAATTTCCGGCGCCCTTTATACGGTGCAAAGTGGGATTATCACGCCGAACTACATGGAAGTGGCCTTTTCCATTGAGATGGTGATCTCCGTGGCAGTGGGGGGCCGGGCGACCCTGATCGGCGCAATTATTGGCACGATTTTGGTCAATTTTGCCCGCATTTATTTGAGTGAAAGCTTCCCAGAAATTTGGCTGTTTTTCCAAGGGGCGCTGTTTTTAATCGTGGTGACGGTGCTTCCCGACGGCATTGTGGGCTGGGTGCGGGACGTTCTCTGGGTCAAGGTGGCCCGTCTGTTGGGGATCGGACAACCAGTGAGTTATCCGGCGATCGCCGACGATCCCGATGTGCAAAATATCCAAGAAGACCAATTAGTGACAAAGGAGTAGGGCGAGGCCATGGAAAATATCTTGGAAATTGAGAATTTGACCGTCAACTTCGATGGCTTTAAAGCCCTCAATAACCTCACCTTCCGCATGGGAAAAGGGGAGCTACGGGTGATCATTGGCCCCAATGGTGCGGGGAAAACTACGTTTTTAGATGTAATCACCGGCAAGGTTAAACCCACCACAGGCAAAGTCAAATTTAAAGGCAAAACCATCAGCGGTCTCCCGGAACATAAAGTGGCCCGCCTCGGCATTGGTCGCAAATTTCAAACGCCTCGGGTCTACCAAAATTTAACGGTACGCGAAAACCTAGACCTCGCCTGTAATCGCCACAAAAACGTTTTACCGACTCTTTTTGGGGGAACCAAGGCCACGGAAAGAACCCAAACCCTAAGTCTTTTAGAAACCATTGGCCTCACCGAAAAAGCCGATATTCAAGCGGCCTGGCTAGCCCATGGGGAAAAACAGCGTTTAGAAATTGGCATGCTCGTGGCCCAGTCCCCGGATCTGTTGCTGGTGGACGAACCCGTGGCGGGCTTGACCGATGAGGAAACGGAAAATGTCGGTAATTTACTCCTCGCCCTCGCCGAAAGCCATTCCCTGATCGTGATCGAACATGATATGGAGTTTGTGCGCCAGATTGCGCGGCAAGTAACGGTACTGCACCAGGGTTCTGTGCTCTGTGAAGGCAACATGAATCAGGTACAAAACGACCCCAAAGTGATTGAGGTTTATCTGGGGGAAGCGCCCACCGTCACCCCGGAGCAAATGAACCTGATTCGCATCGCTGCGAGTATGGCCTGGGCCGATGGCAACTTTGCCCCAGAGCAGAAACAGGTGATCCTCAGTCGCCTGAGTGAGCAATTTACCAACGACAGTCAGCACCAGGCGCAACTGCAAGGGGAACTGGAAAATTATCTGGCAAGCAATCTGCCCCTAGAGCAGTTGACAGATACCCTAACCACGGAAAACGAAAAAATTACCGCCCTAAAGCTCAGTTATGAGGTCATTCGGGCCAATGGGGTCAATGAACTAGAGAGCATTGTCTACCAGCAACTCCTGGGGCAATTGGGGCTTCCTCTGGAGATGGTGCGGGAAATCGAGGCCGAGATTGATCAAGTCTATGGTGGCTAGGGAGATGGCGATCGCCTTGGGGCCAAAAGCACCAAAGCAATCTGTTAAGATCCCAGGCTAAACCTTCAGTGAATGCGGCGACCCATGGCTTGGCAAGAAAAACTCACGGCACTGCAACATTTTTTCGAGGCAACGGAACGGGCTTTAATTGCCTATTCTGGGGGCATTGACAGCACTCTGGTGGCCAAGGTAGCCCACGATGTTTTGGACGATCGCGCCGTGGCGATGACTGCCGTTTCGCCATCCCTGTTACCGGAAGAACTCGAAGCGGCGATCGCCCAGGCGAAAACCATTGGCATTGTCCACGAACAGGTGGAAACCCACGAAATGGACAACCCTAATTACGTCAGTAATCCGGCCAACCGCTGCTATTTTTGCAAAAGCGAACTCCACGACACCCTCAAACCCCTGGCCCTAGAGCGGGGCTATCCCTACGTGATTGACGGGGTCAATGCCGATGATCTCCAGGACTATCGTCCGGGGATTCAAGCGGCGAAGGAACGGGGGGCGCGATCGCCTTTGGCAGAAGTGGGGATCACCAAATTAGAAGTGCGGGAAATTTCCAAACAGTTGGGATTGCCCTGGTGGGATAAACCCGCGCAACCCTGTCTCAGTTCCCGGTTTCCCTATGGTGAACTGATCACCACCGAAAAACTCCGGCGGGTCGGTCGTTGTGAAGTTTATCTACGGCGTTTGGGCTGGCGATCGTTGCGGGTTCGTTCCCAAGGTGACACGGCTCGCATTGAGTTGCCCCCCGAACAAATTCGCGATTTTGTCGTCCAGGTAGATCTCGATGCCCTGGTTAAAACGTTCCAAGGCTATGGGTTTCTGTACGTCACCCTAGACCTAGAGGGTTACCGCAGTGGCAAGCTGAATCAAGTCCTCGATCCCCAAACCCGGTCTGCCCAACAATATTCGGGGTCAAATCCCGCTATGATCAAGTCCACCTAGTCCTGTTGTCCAAAAGCACTATGATCCATTCCCGGCAATTTTATTCTGTAGCGGCGATCGCCCTTTGTTTTGGTTCCCTCCTGGTGAGCTGTAATCCCAATCCCAACGGCACCACCCCCAGCAGCGAAACGACCACCATTAGCGCCGATGTCAATAATCGTTTGGCCCTGGGCACCACCGCCAAACCCCGCACCATCGATCCCGCCGATAGCTACGAAATTGCCGGTTTAAATATCATCTACAACGTCACCGAAAGTCTCTACACCTACGAAATCGGTACCACGGAGATCAAACCCCTCCTGGCCGCAGATCTGCCCACCATTAGCGACGATGGCCTCACCTATACGATTCCCCTGCGGGAGGGCGTCACTTTCCACGATGGCGAACCTTTTAACGCGGCGGCGATGAAATTTTCTTTAGATCGCTTCATGGAAAACAAAGGGAAACCTTCCTTTTTACTAGGGGACATCATCGAGAATATCGAAGCGACCGGGGAATATGAACTGACCATTACCCTCAAGCAACCCTTTGCTGCGTTTCCTGCATTATTGGCCTTTGCTGGGGCTAGTGCTGTTTCCCCCGCGGCCTACGAAATCGGCGAAGGTGCCTTTAACCCCAGTCAACTGGTGGGCACTGGCCCCTACAAGCTAACGGCCTTTACGAGCGACACCATTACCCTCGACCGCAATGACGATTACTGGGGCGAGACCGCGAAGAATGCCGGGGTTGATATCCAAATTTTTAATAGTAATGCCGCCAATTTATTTAATGCGCTCCAGACGGGGGCTGTGGATATCGCCTACCAATCCCTGGAGCCAGAACAAGTGAGTAATCTCCTCCGGGAGGCAGAAAGCGGCGAAATTCAAGCCCTAGAAGCAGAGGGGACAGCGGTGAATTTTATGGTGCTAAACCGTAACCAAGCCCCCCTCGATCAGCTCGAAGTCCGCCAGGCGATCGCCGCTCTCCTCGACCGCAACCTGATCAACGAACGGGTGCTTAATGGTCAGGCTGATCCGCTCTATAGTTTGATTCCGACTTCTTTTCCGGCTTCGCAGCCCTTGTTCCAAACCACCTATGGTGATGCCAACATTGAACAGGCCAAAACCCTCCTCACCGAAGCGGGCTTTACCCCAGAAAATCCGGCTGTAATTCCCCTGTGGTATCCGTCCGGCTCCACCACCCGTGGCATTATCGCCACAACCCTCAGGGAATATGCCAACCGCGAACTGGAAGGCTTGTTGCAATTTGAGCCCAGCAGCGTCGAGGGAGCGACTTTTTTCCAGAATATTGCCCAGGGGATTTATCCGGCGGCCCTAGGGAACTGGTACCCAGACTTTTTAGATGCGGATAATTACATTCATCCCCTTTTAAATTGTGAAGTGGGATCGCCAGAAACGGGCTGTGAATCGGGGGGCGCCCAAAATCAAGGGTCTTTTTATTGGAATGAAGCGATGAACCAATTAATTGATGCCCAACGGACAGAAACTGACCCAACAAAACGCCTCGAAATTTTTACGCAAATCCAAGAACAAATGGTGGCAGATGTGCCCTATATCCCCATTTGGCAAGGGAAAGAATATGTTTTTGCCCAGGCTAATATTCAAGGTTTAGCAGTAAACCCAAGCCAAAGTTTACCCCTCTGGCTGGTGGAAAAGTAGCCAAAAGATCGCCGCTATGATTCTCCAAAAAAGACTAAGCTTTGTTCTCCTCATCGGGGAGTTCAAGGCTTTTGCGGGTACTTTTGAGGGTTTTCCAAAGGTTTTTTATTTCTTGATAGGCTTGCTGTGATGAAATTTTGCCGTTCGTTTCTAAGTTGCAGATAAAATTTACCCGCTGGGCAAACTCCTGTAGGTTGGCATTAAAGAGGACTTTCTCCATTTTGAATTCGCCTCGGTAGCTCTCAATGGGAAATAGAAATTTTTCTTTTTCGGATTCAGACATGGCGATCGCCTTAGGTAACTCCAATGAGGTTTGAATCAATACAAAACACCAAGAGACGCCTCTAGTGTAACGAAAGAATTTCTTCAGGGGAGGTGACAATTGCTGCTTTTTTGAAAATTGCCCATCTCCCATCGCCACAAAAAAAGGTAAAGCTAAGCCTTACCTCGAAAAAAAATATAAAAATAATCGCTAAATTGTCTTAACTCTTGGGGCCGAGACCAGTCACTACCAACTGGATTTGACCACACCGGGGAGCAAGCCTTGGTGAGCCCAATCCCGGAGGACGTTGCGGCACAGACCAAAGTCACGGTAGTAGCTGCGGGGTCTGCCAGTAATTTGGCAACGGTTGCGCATCCGGGTCGGAGAGCTGTTGCGGGGAAGATTCTGGATTTTGCGGTGGATTTCGAGTTTTTCGAGGGGATCAGCTGCGTTGTTGAAAGCTTCCTTAAGGGCAGCTCTTTTTGCGGCGTATTTTGCCACCATGCGAGCACGTTTCTTGTCGCGCTCAATCATTGATTTCTTGGCCATGAAATTTAGTCTAAAAATTCTATATAAAGACAGCATTTTCTATCATAGCTTAAATGGCCAAAATTCCTAATCCCTAAGGCTAAATTTACTGGGCTACCGTTGGGTAATCGGCCGGCGATCGCCTAGAATGAAAGGCCTGTTATTTGTGGCAATTTGCAGACATCTATGGCGATCGCACCGGAGCCCACCTTGGGTTTAGCACTCCACACCACAACCCCCCAGTTAGGGCTGAGTTTACGGAACTTGGTCACAGGGGAACAACGCACGGCCCTGTGGGAACTAGGACGGGATCTATCGGCCCAACTCCATTGCTATCTCCAGGAGTTTATCCAGCCCCATGCTTGGCAAGACATCGCTTTTTTAGGGGTGGCAAAGGGGCCTGGTGGCTTTACGGGCACTCGGTTAGGTGTTGTCACGGCCCGCACCCTCGCTCAACAGTTGAGCATACCCCTCTATGGCATCTCGACCTTAGCGGCGATCGCGCAGCGATCCACGACGGGGTGCGCTTTTCAGAACCGAGAAAATTGTCTGGGTCAAACGGTGGCTGTGGCTTTGCCAGCGCGACGGGGCGCGGTATTTGGAGCGATCTATCAAATCACTGCGACAGGGGTGATCGCCCTCGTGCCGGATCAGTTATTTACCCCCACAGCCTGGGCAGATTGTCAGGGCAATTTTCCTGATTTGCAGGTGATCGATCCTCCAGAAACGATTGGTGATACTGTGACTGAAGTTTTAAGCCTTGCCCAATCCCAATGGCAAGCAGACCCCCAGGGGCCTTGGGGCGCGGTTGTACCGTTCTATGGGCAACATCCCGTTTATCAGTAATGTGTCACAAAGCAGCTCATCTAATTATCTTCACCCGCTACCCGGTGCCGGGCCAGACAAAAACCCGTTTAATTCCCGCTTTAGGGGCGGAGGGGGCCGCAACACTACAACGCCACCTGACGGAACATACCCTGAAAACCGTAGAAGTTTTGAAAAATATCGAGATTTCGATTTACTTTTCCGGTGGTACAACGACCCAAATGGCGGCCTGGCTGGGGGAACAGTGGCATTATCAAGCGCAACAGGGCCAAGATTTAGGCGATCGCCTGATTCATGCTTTTCAAACCAGTGAGCAACAGGGTTATGACAAAACCGTGGTGATTGGTATCGACTGTCCAGGCATTACCGATGAAATTCTCGCAGCGGCCTTTGACAAATTAGATGCGGCTGAAGTTGTCCTTGGCCCAGCAGTGGACGGTGGTTATTATCTGATTGGTCTGCGCCAAAATATTGCTGCTCTCTTTACAAAAATGCCCTGGGGTACAGCTCAAGTTTTCTCGGAAACTGAGGCCCGCTGCCAGCAGTTAAATCTAAGCCTTGCCTTACTGCCAATACTCCAGGACATTGACGACCCCGCCGATCTCAGGGTTTGGGACAACCTTAAAAACACTCCTAAAAAAGCTGCTGAATAATTCGCTTGGCTTGGTTGCCATAGCCTCCACCAAACAAATTGAAGTGATTGAGTACGTGATAGAGGTTGTACAAATCGCGGCGATCGCCATAGCCAGAATCTAGGGGCCAAGCCTCGTTATAGCCCTGGTAAAAACGTCCCGGAAAGCCACCAAATAGTTCTGTCATCGCAATATCCACTTCGCGATCGCCATAGTAGGCCGCTGGGTCAAAAATAATCGGTTCTCCCTGGGCCGTCACTGCGGCATTCCCTGACCAAAGATCCCCATGGACGAGGGAGGGTTGGGGCTGATGATCCCGCAAAATTCTTCGTACTCCTTCAATGATCCGCTGTGGCTCCGGAAAATCGCCCCCTTTTCGCCTCGCAAGACGCAGTTGATAACCAAGGCGTTGTTCCGCCCAAAATTCAGCCCAATTGCTTTGCCAGTCATTCATTTGGGGCGTAGAACCAATGGTGTTGGGGCGATCCCAGCCAAATTTTTCCGCCGTACCCCGACGGTGAAGTTCTGCGAGGTGGCGGCCCATAGCTTGCCAAGCCTCACCACTACCACCACCAAGGTCGATCCATTCCAGGACGATATAACTATTACTCTCGGTTTCCCCCCAACAGATGGGCTTTGGAACACGGATAGTTTGGGTTGCGCCCATTTGCTGGAGGGCCAAGGCTTCTGCGGCGAACATTGCCGTCTGATTCGGACGATTCAGCTTCACAAAGTACCGCTGGCCAGAGCCTGCCAAACAGTAGCCCTGATTAATACAGCCGCCCCCCACGGAACGCTGCTGTTCGAGGGTGAACGGTTGGCCCGTGGTTGCCGCAATGTGCTCGGCAATGGCCCCTAGGGAAGTACGCATCGCAATACCTCAATTCGTCGGCGGAGTCTATCTCCAGCTTAGGCGATCGCCTTTTGTAACGGAAAGCCCAATTCTTCCCGTTGGGCAAGGTAAAGGTGGGCCACCTGGCGGGCCATGTGACGAATCCGCCCAATGTAACGGGTACGTTCGGCCACGGCAATCACTCCCCGCGCATCGAGTAAATTAAAGGTGTGGGAACATTTCAGCACATAATCAAGGCTCGGCATCACCAACCCTTTCTCAATCAGTTGTTGGGCTTCTGCTTCGTAGAGCGAAAATAGCTGAAACAACATTTCCGGATTAGACGCTTCAAAATTGTAGGTGCATTGCTCAATTTCACTTTGCAGGAAAATATCTCCGTAGCTGGTGGTCTCATTCCAGCGGATCTTGGTGATCGCATCCACTTCCTGGAGGTACATTGCCAGGCGTTCTAGGCCGTAGGTGATTTCAATACAAACCGGGCGACAGTCAAGGCCACCACATTGTTGAAAGTAGGTAAATTGGGTGATTTCCATGCCATCAAGCCACACTTCCCAGCCCACGCCCCAGGCACCGAGGGTCGGCGACTCCCAGTTATCTTCTACAAAGCGGATATCGTGATCTTCCGGCTGAATCCCTAGGGCTTTGAGGGAGTCTAAATAAATCTCTTGAATGTTGTCCGGTGACGGTTTGATGATCACCTGGTACTGGAAATAATGCTGTACCCGGTTGGGGTTTTCACCGTAGCGGCCATCGGTAGGGCGACGGCAAGGTTCGACATAGGCAACAGACCAAGGTTCAGGGCCAATCGCCCGCAAAAAAGTGTGATGGTTCATGGTGCCGGCCCCTTTTTCGGTGTCGTAGGGCTGGGCAATTAGACAACCACGATCCTGCCAAAATTGATTGAGGGTGGCGATGATTTCTTGAAAATTTAACGACACGCTATTTTGCCTCGAACACTTGCTAGGAAATGGACAGAATATAGATTTTGTTCCCTAATGAAGATATCACAAGACTTCTACCCCTGTGGCGTCCTGGTTTCAGGGAAGCGGCTTCGCAACCACGACAAAAATCCCCATTATGAATAGCGCCGGGGCACACACAGAAAATGGGGATTACCAGGGGGAATAATTCAGAAGCTAGTGGCTAAAGCTAAAGATGGGCATCAGGGTTTTTTTTGACCCAGAGTCATCAAAAATAGTGAGCTCTTTGGGGGTACGACACCGTTGTAGGTTTACGTCGATGTTTTGGGCGCCTTCGTTGGTAAGGTCTTCGAGGAAACCGGGCTGGGCGGCGATCGCCTCTTTGCGACTGAGGTAAGGACCAAAGTAGTAGGTACACTCCGGTTGCTCAGTGGTAATTTCAAGCCAATAGGCACGGCCAATGGTCTCGAAGAGCTTGAGCAAAAGTTCTTTCATATCTGTCCCTGTGGTGGTGAAGTTTGAGGTATGGGTCTACTGGAAAAATACTTGTTGTTGAAGATAGCTTGTCTGGATCCAAACCAACAACTCTTGTTTTATCCCGAAAGCGCTCACTTTGCATACTGCCTTAGGGGGTATCCGGGAGGGTGATTTGCACCTGGCGTACAAGCTTTTGTCGGTACACTTCATATAAGGCGATCGCCGCAGCGACGGAAGCGTTTAGGCTAGGGGTTTTCCCGGTCATCGGAATTGCAACCAGTTCATCACAATGCTTTTGCGTCAACAAACTAAGACCTTGTCCTTCCGAACCGATAACTAATCCTATCGCACCTTCAAATTTGATATTGTGTAAGGCTTTACTGGTTCCGGCGGCAGTGCCATAAATCCAGAAACCAGCTTCCTTGAGTTCTTCCATGGCCCGACTAAGATTGACCACTCGCGCGACCGGGAAATGTTCAAGGGCACCAGCGGCCACCTTCATCACCGTTGAGGTTACCCCCACCGCCCGCCGTTGGGGAATAATCATCCCTTGGGCACCAATGGCTTCGGCAGTACGAATAATCGCCCCCAAATTATGGGGATCGGTGATGCCGTCGGCAATCACAACCACGGGGGATTCTGTTTTGGCCTTCGCTTGCTCAATGAGATCCGGCAACTCCATATATTCATAGGGAGCCGTCTGCACAGCGATGCCCTGGTGGACGCCCCGGTTGGTCAGATAGTCTAGGCGGGACATACTCACTTCGTCGATGACCGTGCCTTGGTTCTTAGCGGCCTGGAGGAGGGTATGGAAACGATTGGCGTGGCGCAGGCGGGAGGTGACCCAAATTCGGTTGAGGGGACGTTCGCTCTCCAGCACTGATAACACCGCATGTTTGCCGTAGATCAAGTCATTATCTTCTTCTGGGGTGACTGCTTCGGCAACTTCCTCTGGGGCGGTTTGGGGCGTGAGTTCAGGCGCATCTTGGGGGATGAATTCTGGCCCTTGGCTACGCTGGGGTTTGGGACGGTCTGTAATGGGGCGTCTTTTATTCGGGCCAGCACCTTGGCTGCTGCGTTTATCAAAACGTTTAAAGGAGCGCTCTCCTCCTTCGTCTCGTCGGGAAAATTGACCCTTGCGACGGGGGGCTGGGCGATCGCCCCGTTCAAATTTACCGCCATCTTCGCGGCGATCAGAACGTCGATCCCGATCAAAGGAAGAAGCTTTTCCAGACTTTTTGCTCGGCTTGCGGTCTCTTCCCCCGGCGGCTCTACCGTATTTTTTACCCGAATCGGATCGATGTGGCTTGTTCATAAAAAATCAGTCTTTGGTCGTTCAGATGTATTAACTTGTCAAGGAAAATCAGTTGCAGGGGCTGGGGCGATCGCCTAGGTATGACTCCGGTTATTTAAAATCAACAAAGTCACCTTTTTCAGCCAACCGTTAAATCAACACAAACATATTTTGTCTTACCTCAGGCGGGGCGCTCCCTAGGGGAAAAAGCCCCAACGAAACACAAAAGAGAGTCGATCATATCAGACCCCAGACCGTTCTTGGGGTAAATAGGTAAATAATTCGGCCAAACGCTGTGGGTTTGTGAGATAGAGATATCCGACTAGAGCTTCAAAGCCCGTGGCCTGCCGATAAATAGCTAAGCTCAGACGCCTTGGTTTTCCGGTGGCTGCATTGCGCCCCCGGCGAACAATGTCCTGTTCTAGCTCGCTTAAATGGGGTTCTAGGAGAGTTAAATATTGGGCTTGGGTTTCTGCCCGCACCTCCGCCACCACCTTACCGTGGTAATCCGCGATGCGACAGGGGGGCAACAAAAAATAACAGCGGCTGTAGAGTTCATAAACAGCATCCCCCACATAGGCTAAGGACGCGGGGGATAATTGTCGGAGCTGATCAGCGGTAATGTCAGGGACAAACAATGGTTTTCTCGTCCCTATTTTTTCTCGTCTAGGTGGGCGATCGCCTCATCAATGGAGTTTCGTAGAGACAAAAACTTCTCTAGGCGAACTAACTTCACCGTTTGGGTTACCCGTGGATTGGTCACCACTTGCATCGTTCCCCCAGCATTTTGGGTGTGTTTTACCAACTGCACCAGGGCACCGATACCAGAACTATCCACAAAATCAATTTGGGCTAGGGAGAGGATAATATCGTGGGGGCCTTCATTAATGCGGTTTTTGATGGCTGTACTAAACACAGGCTCGGAAAAAGCATCCAATAACCCAGTTAATCGGAAAATTTGATATTTGTTATCGATGACTTCGTAAGTTCCTCTCAAACTTACAGTCAGATTTAGCGGTTCAGGAATAGTCCTCTCCTCCTCAAACTGAACGGATATGCAACGCTAATTTTAGCTCATTGCGACTGCGGGCAGAATAAGGGACGAAAAACAGTACAACAAACTACAGATTTTTTTCTGCATTATCGCCCCCAGTGTCTGTTTAAAATTCATCCCAGCCTGTAATTCCCGATGACATCACGTAGCTGGTCACCCCGGCCTCAAAGAAGTTGGCTTTGGTGTTACCTTCTTTTTTTGTGTCTGAGAATCGTTCGAGGTGACGGTAGGGGCTTTTCTTGTATTGATCCCCTTTGTACAACGGTTCGAGGCCGATGGCTTGAAGACGAATATTCGCTAAATACTTGGTGTAAATCTCGGTGCTTTGTTCTGTAATGCCGAGGATATCGTTACCGACAATGTGGTTTGTCCATTGGCATTCGTACTGTACAGCCCGTTCCACCATTTCATAGATGTGATCGACAGAGTGATCAAAGGTGGCCATGGCCTCTGGGATCAGCTTTTGGAATAGGCGCACGTGACTGAGTTCGTCCCGGTTAATCATCTTAAAGATATCCGCAGAACCGGGCATCAACATCCGCGAGGCGAGGTTATAGAAGAACACAAAACCATTGTAAAAATACAGCCCTTCTAGCAAATAGTCGGCGACGAGGGTCGTGAAATAGTTTTCTGGGGTGGGATTGTCAATGTAGCGTTGGTAGTTGCTGGCAATGTACTCACAGCGATCGCGTAAGACTTTATCCGTACGCCAAAAATCATAGACGGCACTGCGGCGATCGCTAGGGATGATCGTCTCAATCATGTATTGATAGGACTGGTTGTGCATTCCTTCCTGGGAAATTTGCTCGGCAATGCAGAGGCTAATTTCTGGGGCTGTAATCGAGCTTTTGATGTGAGGAAGATTACAGGTTTGGACAGAATCGAGGAAGGTCAGGTAACTGAGAATGCCGTCAAAGGCGCGGCGTTCTGAATCTGTCAGGTTGTGGTAGTCGGTGACATCCTGGGTAATGTCCAGCTTCTGGGGAATCCAAAAGTTTTCGCGCATCTGTTGGTACAGTCCCACCGCCCAAGGGTAGCGAACGTCGTTCAGTTGCATCAGGTTGGTAGTTTCTCCGAACCAAATGGAACGGTGGGCGATATCGTCATTCCCATCAGGATTAAAGATGGGATTGGTGGGCATCCGGTCAAGGAGAGATTGTTGCATAGTGGCTGGGGCCGCGTAGAGGATACAAATCTTAAAAGGTCTTAGTTTAGTTTAAAAGAGTTTGCTGAGAGATACCACACCAGTGATGGGTGTAGTTGGAATGATTGTCCCCCAGAAAGCACTATTTGTAGTCTGATTGCAATTTTTGTTTTTTTTCTGGGCGAGCAGATAAAAAAGCCTCCCAAGGAACTGAGAGGCATCAGGTTGAATTTTACAAGGGGACAAGCTTTAGGATTCAGATTCGGATTCGGAAGGATTCGGTTGATTAAACATCGGCGCAATAAAGGCCACGATCGCCCCCATCATGAAGCCGAGGATATTGCGGAGTAAGGGTAACCAGTCAGAGGTGCGGGTGACAACGGGGCCAACCCCAAAGGCGAGAAAGAGGATGCCCCAGAGAGGAGACATGATTAAGGCCCACTGCCAGGCAAAGGCTTGACCTTCCTTGCGGGGAATGGCAGCAAAGCCACAGATAACGCCCCCAACAACGGAACTAATGAGGGTGAGTAACCACTGTTCACGGGGTAAGCCAGGTACAACGATACAGCCGCCTTCTTTGGTGACACAGACTTTAACGGTTTCTAGGGCATCGGCGATCGCCTGATTTTCGCCATGTTCACGGACGTAATACATATTGCCGAAGCGGGTCTGGAGTTCGATCCAGAAGGTGCGGGGCATCAGCTCATAAACATCATCACCAATGCTAAAGGCCAAGAGGTTACCCCCCCGGCCATCGGCAACGAGCAAAATACTTTTATCATCGAGACCCCAGTATTCCTTTACGGCCCGTCCGGGACTGCGGTCAAATTGGGTTAAGACACGCATTTTCCAGCCCGTTTCTGCTTCAAAATTGTTCAGATCCGTCACGAGATTTTCTTCCTGGAGCTGGGGGAGGAAGTTCGCCAAATCCACGACCGGCGTTTCATAATCGGGGAGCAGTTCAGGGTTGTTAACGGCGAAGGCAGCGGGGGCGATCGCCCAGGTCATCACCGCCAAACAGACCGCGAAAAGACTACGGAGCAGGGGACGAGGCAAGAAATGATTCATAGAAATTTCTGAAAATAAAGAAGCCAGCAGGGGCCGCTAATTATGAAAATTAATCGCGTTTTTATTACGGCTTGTTACTTTATTTTAAGTATTTTAAGATTTTTCTCAATGCTTTTTCGGGATTTACCTGGATTACACGAGCAATTGACCGCTCAAATGCTGGAGGTGACGCAGGGCTGGATGGTCGATCTGGAGAGCGTTTAAGGAAAAATCAACTCCCTGAATTGCTTGGAACGGAATCAAGCCCACGACGCTGTTACTGTAGGCGATCGCCTCGAAGGTTTGGATCAGATCAATGTCCCAAGGAATTTCCTGGACGGGGAGTTGCTGATTTTGCAATTGCCCTAGGAGGTGCGATCGCATCACCCCAGGCAAAATTCCCCCCAGGGGCGGCGTGTACCAAGTGCCTTGTTTAAAACCCCATAAATTTCCGGTGGCGGTTTCGAGCCAGTGGCCGCTGGGAGCTTGCAGAATTGCTTCTCCTGTCCCCAAGGCGATCGCCCGTTGACGGGCCTGCCACGCACTGAGGTAATTCCCTGTTTTAAAATCCGCCTGGGGTCTCTGGAAATAGGGGTCTTGGGCCAACCAACCTTGGATTCCCTGCTGTTGATGTTGGGCTAAATGTTCCGGCAGTGGACGACCGAGGATCAGTTCACGGCCATCATGGAGGATTGTCACCCGCACCACGGGGGCAACGGTGGCCACTTTTTGGGCGCCCTGGTTAATGCGCTCCCAATCAGGTGCTGGCCATTGCAAAGTTTTGATGCTGTGGCGGAGGCGATCGCCATGGTGAGACCACAGACTGCGGGGATCCGTGAGGGAATTTTGGTGAACCCGGAGGGTCGTAAAGAGGGTCGCCCCAAATAAAAAACTCGGATCACTAACCGGGAGAGTCAGTTCTGTCCCCTCGTACCAAGCCCCCGCGTACCAATAGCCCATGACCATAAGATTCTAAAATTTCTATCACACCATACTTCAAACTGCTTTTACCTGGCGGAGAGCGTTAAACAGGATTTTCCGGCGCCGTTTGGGATTGTACCCGGCGCAGCAACCAATCGAAGCGGGTGGTAGCGACATTGAGATTTTCTTGAATCATGCTGGGCACAGCTTCGGTAGCGCGACTTTGATTAAACACGAAATCTTTATCCTCGCCGAGGTGACGCACCGTATTCCGAAGACGACTCGCTAAAAAGGTGGCGATCGCCCGATTAAATCGCGCCGAAAAGCCAATATCTTGATTCAGGCGGTCGGAAATTTTGTCTTGGGATACGGCCAATAATAAGCATTCACCGCAGGTTTTGACACTGGCACTGGGTAACTGCTGATCAATGAAAGACAGTTCCCCAAAAACTTCCCCACTCTGGAGCACCGCAATATCCTTTGTCACTCCCATGAGGTCAATGAAAACCGATACCGAGCCATCGAGGAGAATGTAAAAATTTTCCAGGGGTTGATTTTCCTGGATTAAAACTGTTTGCGGCGGAATTTTGGCAATCTTACCGGCAGTGATAAGCCAGTCAATATCATCATCATTTAATTCTCCAAACAGAAATAATACTTTCTGCATTGCCAATGTCCTTTAGCACGAATGGTGCGGTCTGTGGTTATTTTACCCCGGATCTCCAAGGGACTTAGACCGCTGCGGCGATGTGTAACAAGATTTTTTGATTGGGTTACCGTGTCACTATCCGGATTTCAGTCTCCCCACAATTGATCCGAAAGGGAGTTGGAGGAACTTTATAGCCGTGACCGGAGGGTGAACTGATAATCGCCACCTGGTTCCAGACGATAATCACTCTGCTCCAAAAATCGGCCCAGGGGTTCGTAAATTAAGGCGCGGCCGAGGGTCGGATGTACCCGCAATTTTCCCTGGCGGAAATGCCACTGAAATTCCCATTGATAGGAACCCGCTTGCACTTCGCCAATGATTTTGCCCTGCTGCCAGGACTGTTGCAAAATTCGCACATGGGCCGGGGTTTCAGGCACAACAACAACCTTAATCTGGTGCTAAATAACGTTCCCTATTGTGGAAGTTTTTACCGCAAAATGCACCATCATTTCAGCATTTCATGGCAAAATTGCCCCACTTCTTGCTGCTACCAGGGTAAAGACTCACCATCCCAGTTAAAAAATTTCCCCGTATCCTGGGGATGCAGATTGGCGATCACTTGGCGCAATTGGCTCACTGTCCGCGTGGGTGAAAATAGCTTTTCGAGGGGGACATTTTTCTGGAAAGGCTGGGAGAGATCGGTAGCCGTTGTCCCTGGGTGCAGGGCCGCCACAATGATATTTGGGGCAACGCGACTCCATTCAATAGCGATATTTTTCAAAAACATATTCAAGGCAGCTTTCGAGGCACGGTAGCCATACCATCCCCCTAGGCGATTGTCTTCGATGCTGCCGACTTTAGCGGAAATAGCAGCAAAAATTGCGGGTTCTGGGTGACGAAGGAAGGGGAGGAGATGTTTGGCCCAGAGGACGGCACCGATGGCATTGACTTGAAAATAGGTCAGTAAATTTTCTGTTTGGATATGGCGGAGACTTTTTTCCGGTTGGAGGGTTTGGTGATGCAGAAGACCGACGCAATAGATTACTTCATCAAGGCGAGAGGTTTGGGCTTTGAGGGTGGCGATCGCCGCTGTGATCTGCGCTTCCTGGGTCACATCCACGGGGATTAGTTGGAGTCGATCAGGGTAGCGCTCCTGTAACGCCAGGAGATCGGCGGAGGGCTGGCGGTAGGTGCCATAGACCCGCTGATACAGATCTGAGACGAGGTATTGCCGGACAAATTCTAGACCGATGCCGCGACCAGCACCAATAACAAGGGCTTCCATTATGGACGACTCACCTCCGCAGTATTTAAGGTCTGACTGGGAGCCGCAGGGTTTTTGGGAGCCTCTAGGGTGGGGGGACGTAGGGCAAGGTATAAAGCAGCACCAAGGGGAGGGGTAAAGGCGATCGCCCACAACAACCAGTTTTGATCCCCAAGGCCACGGCGGGCTAAATCATCTTTAATTAGGGTCGGGAACAGAATCGCCAGCAGACAAAAATCTAAGCTCATCACGTGGATAAAGCGATCGCCCCAAAATCTGGTGCCAAAATCACCCCAATCCCCCGCACTGAATCCGTAAATCAGGAGTCCTAGCAGCGCAACCAAACAAAACAAGCCCAACAGTCGCGAATCCTGCCACCGGAGCCACCAGTTTTTTCGCCCCGTAAAGGTGGGATTATCGCGCCGCAACGCTAAATAGGGCAGCAACGCAAACGCACCGAGGAAAAAACTGCCTGTCGCAAAGACCCAAGCGGGTAACTTTTGGCGATCGCCATCGAGAAACAAGAGCGCCCCATACATGACCGGGAAAATACCCATGATGTTAAACAGGGCAATGATCAACGGGTTGATGCCGTCCCACTGTCCACCGGATAAAGCGGTAATCAGCTCTAGGGTTTCCGATTGGTTGGGGGGCGCACCCAAAAAGGCATACAACACAAAGGCAAGCCACAGGGAACCAAGGAAAATCGAGCGGGCCATAGCGAGTGAACTCCTAGGGACAGGGAAGAATAATAAATGGCGTCATTGAAACAACTACAGGGTGCGGAGGTAACTCAACAGATCCGCCATTTCCTGGGGGGCCGGCTGGAATTTCGGCATGGGGGGTGTTTTCCCGCTGATGACCTGTTGAATCAAACGCACGTCGGATTTTCGCTGGGCGACGGCCCGTAAACTTGGCCCCACGTTGCCATCCGCCTGGGGGCCGTGACAGCCAGCACAATTAATTTGAAAAATGGCATTGCCCCGCAGTTCATCCCCTTGGAGCGCTAAAACCTGTTGAATGTAGGGGTCACTGGCCTGGGTACTGTACACACCAAAGATCCCCAGGGCAGCAATGGCCAGCACTAGGATGATTACGAAGAGGAGCTTCGAAAAATTTGGGACGGAAAGCTCAGAAGAATTAGCCACGGGGTTTGCTGTAGAGGAGATACAACTTTGTTGATATTACGCAATTTTTCTTAATGGTTATCCTACTGCGATCGCCTAAGAATGTCGAATCAAATCCCTTTGCACGGACTTCCTCCATCCCATAGAATGATTAAAAATCTTTAACAGTTAGCTTTAATCTGCCGCCATAAGGAGAAACCCCTGTGATTGAACCCCTCTTACTCGGTATTGTGTTGGGCCTGATCCCCGTAACCCTCGCTGGTTTATTCGTCGCTGCCTATCTCCAGTACAAGCGTGGTAATGACCTCGGCATGGAGTAACTAGCCATCTACGGCTTCTATCCCAGTAGCGATCGCCAATCCTTGCTTTTTTGGAGCAGGGATTATTTTTTACAACACAATGCACCACGGGTTTAAAAGGGAATTTCCCTTGTTAGAATTTTGGGCAGAAACGTTGGTGGGCAACACCGTTGCTGTGGGCGATCGCTCCCCACCCATGGTTTGGACTGTTTCAACTTACCTTCTCAAGTCTTTAGAGGTTAGCGCCATTGTCATCTAGTACCGTTCGGCACAAAACGAAAAAAGCCCTTGCCCGTCAGTCCAAGGAAAGGCGATCGCCCCAAGGTTTCTTGCGGGGAATTGCCCAAAAGGCTATGGGAACGGTGATTGGTTGCACTATGCTCGGCAGTGCGATCGCCGCTGGGGGGTTGGTGGGTCTCGCCATTAGTTTCCGGAACCTGCCCGATGTGCGGACCCTAAAGACCTATGTGCCCACCGAAACCAGCTATATCTACGACATCAACGGCAAAGTCCTCCTGAGCCTCCATGGTGAAGCCAACCGAACCAATATCGAACTCAGTGAAGTTTCCCCCGAACTCAAGATGGCCGTCCTCGCCATCGAAGATAGCCATTTTTACCAACACAACGGCATCAATCCCACCAGTATCGGTCGGGCAATCCTCTCCAACCTCGAAGCAGGCGGCATCACCGAAGGAGCCTCAACCATCACCATGCAATTGGTGAAAAACCTCTTCCTAGCCCAAGATCGTACCTACAACCGTAAACTCGCCGAAACCGTTCTTGCCCTCCGCATCGAACAGATTTTCCCCAAGGATGAAATCCTAGAAATGTACCTCAATAACATTTATTGGGGCCACAACAACTATGGCGTCGAAACAGCCGCCGAATCCTATTTCAATAAATCCGCCGCCGATCTAACCCTGCCCGAAGCCGCCGTGATGGCCGGGATGATCCAAGCCCCCGAAGATTACAGCCCCTTTCGAGATTACCAAGCCACCAAACAACGGCAAAAAATTGTCCTGAATCGCCTAGAGGATCTCGGTTGGATTACTCCCGAAGAAGCCGCCGCTGCTGCCCAAGAACCCCTTTTGGTGGGCCAACCGACTGCCTGGAAAGCCAGTGCCTCCCCTTACATCACCCAAGCCGTAGTAGAAGAGCTCACCCAACGCTTTGGCGAAGAATTAGTTCGTAAAGGCGGGATGCGCGTCCAGACCACCGTGGATCTCAATATGCAACGCCGTGCCGAAGAAACGGTACAAAAAGCCTTTCAGCAGGCCCGCAGTCGGGGGTTACGGGCTGACCAGATTGCCGTAGCTGCCGTCGATCCGCGTACCCATTTTGTCAAGGTTCTGGTGGGGGGCAGAGACTACGAAGAAAGCCAATTTAATCGAGCGATCCAGTCTCAACGTCAGCCAGGATCAGCCTTTAAACCTTTTGTTTACTACACTGCCTTTGCGAGTGGCAACTATACACCCTTTTCGACCATCGACGATAGCCCTGTGAGTTACCCCGACGGCAACGGTACCTATTCACCCCAAAACTATGGGGGATCTTTTTCTGGCACCGTGAGTTTGTATGACGCCCTAATCACTTCCAAAAACGTTCCCGCTGTCAAACTTGGGAAAGCAGTGGGCCTCGAAAAAGTGATCGAACTATGTCGTTTATTGGGAATCGAGAGTCCGCTCCAACCAGTTATTTCTCTGCCCCTCGGCGCAGTGGGGATCAGCCCCCTAGAAATGGCCAGTGCCTACGCCACTTTTGCGAGTAATGGCTGGCAAAGTGAAACAACTTTGATCTTGCGGGTCACCGATAGCCAAGGGAATGTTCTTTTGGATAATACACCCCAGCCACGTTTAGTTTTAGATCCTTGGGCTACGGCCTCCCTGACAACAGTCCTCCAAGGAGTTGTGAATGGCGGCACGGGTCAGGCCGCTAATTTAGGCGATCGCCCCGCCGCTGGAAAAACTGGCACTACCTCCTCAGAACGGGATGTGTGGTTTGTGGGCTATGTACCCCAACTGGCAGCAGCGGTTTGGATTGGCAACGACGACTACCGACCCATGGGCGCTGGTACCACTGGCGGCGGCGATGCGGCTCCCATCTGGCGCGCCTTTATGCAGGAAGCCCTTAAGGGAGAAGAACCCCAATATTTCCCGGCAGCGTCTAAATATCCCCGCCCTAAACCGTAGGGGTATCCGGCATAATAGGACAGTCTTTTTCCATTTCCTTGGGTTAGAACTTTGGTTTATATTAGTGTCGTTATTCCCACCTACAATCGCAAACCCATTTTGACAAAATGCCTCCAGGCCCTAGAACAGCAGCAAGTGCCGGAAGAGCTAGAAAATGGAGGCTACGAGGTGGTGGTGGTGGACGATGGCTCCACCGATGGCACAGTGGATTGGCTCCAGACCGAAGCGGATCAATATCCCCACATACGACTCTTTGAACAGTCTCACAAAGGGGCGGCGGCGGCCCGAAACCTCGGCGTAGAACAGGCCCAGGGGGAGATTATTATTTTTATTGATAGTGATCTGGTCGTCACAGAAACTTTTTTGGCAGCCCACCTAGAGGGACTCCGCCGGGGTAAACGCAAACTCAAAAGCGATCGCCTATTTACCTACGGACGTGTGATCAATACTGCTAATTTTGAAGATCCCACCAGCGAACCCTTTAAGGTGACAGATTTTTCGGCGGCCTACTTTGCCACGGGAAATGTGGCGATCGCCCGCAAATGGCTCCTCGAAGCTGGCTTATTTGATACCGGCTTTCAGCTCTATGGTTGGGAAGATTTAGAACTGGGTGTCCGTCTCAAAAAACTGGGTCTCACCCTGATTAAATGTCCCGATGCCGTCGGTTACCACTGGCATCCCCCCTTCAGTTTGGCGCAAATCCCTCAGCTCATTGATCAAGAAATTCAACGGGGCAAAATGGGGGTCATCTTCTACAAAAAACACCCCACCTGGGAAGTTCGCATGATGATCCAAATGACCTGGCTCCACCGTCTGCTCTGGGGCATCCTTTCCCTGGGGGGCTGGCTCAATGAAAAACGTCTAAAACCCCTTTTAGGTTGGCTAATCCAGCGAGGAAAATCACAACTGGCCCTCGAAATTGCCCGGATTTTTCTCAATTGGTATAACGTGCAGGGGGTCTATGCTGCCTACCGAGAAGATCAACTGGCCCGTCGATCTTGAATTGCGCAAAAATTATCTTGACAAGATCATGGGGATTGAGCTATGAATTAGCAACCGTAAAAAATCAATCTCTTTCAGTTCTTAAAAATCGAGTATTTTTTTCCTGAAAAAAGCTAACTTTTTGTTGGTTACGGAATCTGTCTCAGGGTTGATTTTTTAACAATTTTATTTGTACTAGGTCTATTTCTCTACACATCCCACGAAAACAACGATTGTGACTCCTTCTGCCTCTAACTTTGCCACTCCCAAGTATTTTGACCCTGCCGCCCGGGAGTCAGAGTTGCAACTCGTTTCCGGCAAGCCAGACTCCCGCTTAGAAACGGCCATTGGCGAAGATGTCGAATTTTTGCGGGCGCAAATTGCGAAGCTCAGCCGAGAGCAAACGAAGGTTCAAGATCTGTTGAGTTCCCTGGGTTTTGCCCTCAGAAGTTTTAACAACCTCAACCAATTTCTTGAGTTGACCCCCTTAATGTCTGCGCGGGTGGTGGATGCTGATGGTGGTGCTTTGGTGCTGTTTGATGCCCAGGGCCAGGTGCAGCTCGAAAAATTTTATTGTGGTGAAGGGGGAGATTGTCAGTTTATTCGACAAGCATTTACGCAGCTTCAGACGGGATCGCGGACCATAAACCCTGAGGCAGCGACCTGTACGGCCCAGGAAGCGTTGCAGTTTGACGAAAAACTCCAGGCCCAGCTCGGCGAAGAAATTCGGGTTTGTAGCACGCCCATCCTTGTCAAAAATGTGACCCGTGGCAAGCTCTACGTATTTAGTCGTGATCCCCAGTATGGCTGGGATATTACCCGGCGAAAATTGGTGCAACTGGTGGCGGATCAAACGGCGGTGGCGATCGCCAACAATGACCTCACCAGCAAACTCCGGAGCAAGGAAAAGCAAGACCGGGAACTAGAAATCGCCTCGGAAATTCAAAACCATCTTTTACCCAGTGAATGTCCGCAAATCAAAGGTTTGGCGATCGCCGCCGATTATCGCAATGCCTACCGGGTTGGGGGCGACTATTACGACTTCATTCCCAGTAACTACGACCGCATCCGCCGCCAGGATGATCCGAAGCTTGTGCAATGTGTCCCCTGGAGTATCGTCATTGGCGATGTCATGGGGAAAGGCGTCCCGGCAGGTTTGATTATGACCATGACCAGGGGGATGCTCCGGGCCGAAGTGCTCAATCGCCACAGTCCCGCCAAAATCCTTGAACACCTAAACCGGGTCATGTACGCGGATCTGGATAATTCCCACCGATTTGTGACCCTATTTTATTCAGAGTACGATCCGAAAACCCGTACCCTGTCCTATAGCAATGCGGCCCATCACCCGCCGCTACTGTGGCGCGCCCAAACCCGAAACATCGAACCCCTCGACACCCAGGGCATGTTGATTGGTCTGGATCTAGATTCGTCCTACGAAGACGCTAAGGTGGTGCTGGAGGTGGGGGATATCATTCTCTACTACACCGATGGGTTTACCGATGCCGTCAACTCCCACGGCGATCGCTTTGACGAAGAAAACCTTGTGCGCGTCTTTCAAAATGCCTGCCAAAATTGCCAGACGCCGGAAGCAATTGTGCAGGAACTCTTTACCCAAGTGGAAAAATTTACCTATCCCAAAGTGCGTGGCGGTGATGATATGACCTTGGTTGTTGTGCAGGTACAATCAGAAGCAATTGAGTCCCATCTGTGTCAACACCATGACTGCTAAATCTCCTGTGCCCTTACCATCAGTAGCATCTGAGCAAATTGTGATCGCCCAAACGGGCTATGTCGAAGATCCTGATATTTTGGGTCAAATCCGTGATGGCTTTCAAAATTTCGTCGATAGTGGTCAAATGTGGGCCTTGATCTTAGGTTTTGTCCTCGGTTATTGGTTTAGTGGCATCCGTCGCGGTTAAGGGATTTCTCTCCTCTGATAAGTACGGTATGCTTAAAAGGAATTTTTCCTGCTTTGGAAAGATTTCTGTCGATATTACTAGCCCCTAGACTGTTTTCGTGTCTAAGTCTTTTCGCTTACGATCATCTCCTACTTTGATTGCGAAGGTGCGCCGTTTCAGTCAGCGCCCGCGTCGATGGTTTGCCCTCAGTCGGTCTGTGGATTGGCTTTGGGTGGGCAAAGTTGGCGGATTGGGGGTCGGCATTACTAGTCTTTGGCTCTGGCAATGGCAACTACTGGTGGCGATCGCCTTGGGAGCTGGGGCAATGGCCGCGATTTATCTTTTTGAAGCTTCGCCTTGGCAGAAATATTTAGAAGAAGGTTATCGACTCTGGCATAGTCGCCACCGACGGTTACTCCTGGCGGGTATGGGCGGCAGTCTCACGGTGTTACTGAGTTATGGGGCGATCGCCTTTTGGCAATCCATGGCGAACCACTGGCTGACCAGTGTAATGCTCCTTCAAGGGTTCATGATTAGTGCGATGTTTGCCCTCTTGTTAAATCGCCACTGGCAGTATCAATCTCCCCAGAATCAATTTGAACAAGCCCTGGAAAATTTAGGCGATCGCAGTAGTATCCGCCGACTCTACGCGATTCGTCAATTGCGGCAGTTATTACAAGAGCAACGATTGACGGCAGAACAGCGCCACACCCTCCACACCTTTTTGCAATTAAGCTGGCAACAGGAACGGGAAAAGCCCCTGCGGGAAGCCCTCCTGGGAACATTGCGCCTCTACACCAGACCCCAAACCCCATCTCCCCGACCCCTCCAACTCCAAAAATCCCGCCCTCCCCTTAACTTGACCAGGCAGCAACAAACCCGCAAATCTTTAGTCAAAGAGCAGGTCTAGGGGTTTTTGAGCAACAATGGCCCAACCCTTTGATCTGATTATCCTGACCAATGGCCCCGGTGAAGTGACCACTTGGCTCCGTCCCGTCGTGCAGGCTGTGCGTGCCCATTGGGGAAGTCTGCCGCGCATTTCTGTGGTCTTGGCTCCCTGTTCCCACAGCACGGGTCAAGAAGCGGCGATCGCCCGCAGTTATCCCGAAGTTGACCGGGTTCAGGCCGCCAAGCATTTTTTCCCATTTCTGCTCTGGGGAAAAACCGCCGAATCTTGGTCTTGGTTTTCCCAGGGGGTGGTGCTTTTTCTCGGTGGGGATCAATTTTTTCCCCTGGTGATTGGTAAACGCCTCGGCTTTAAAACCCTAATTTACGCCGAATGGGAAGCTCGCTGGTGGCGCTGGATTGATGCTTTTGGGGTAATGAATGCCCAAGTTCTAGCGAAAATCCCCCCCAAGTACCAGGCTAAATTTCAAGTGGTCGGCGATCTGATGGTGGATATCTCCCAGGAGGCGCAGCAGACTCGCACCACACCGATCATCGGCCTCTTACCAGGCTCTAAGGGAATGAAACTCGCCCAGGGAGTCCCTTTACTCGTGGCCACCGCCAGTGTGATCCGCCGCCAGCGCCCAGCGGTGAAATTTTTGCTCCCCGTAGCCCCGACCATCACCGTGCAAACGCTACTGCACTATGGCGATCGCCAACGAAATCCCATGGTAAAACGCTTTGCTGCACCTGCCATTGAGCTTTGCCACACTGGGGATCAGCCCTATTTACAAGTCGCCGATGGCACGCAGATTCAACTGGTCACTGACTTTCCTGCTCACCAGGACTTAAGGCAATGTCAACTTTGTCTCACCACCGTTGGCGCAAATACCGCTGAATTAGGCGCTTTGGGCTTGCCGATGCTGGTACTTTTGCCCACGCAACAGTTGGACGCGATGCGCGCCTGGGATGGCATTCCCGGTCTCATTGCGAAAATTCCCTGGTTGGGAACCTGGTTTGTGCGCTGGCTTAACCGACGTATTATTACCCATGCCCGCAAACATCAAGTGCGTTATGCTTGGCCAAATATTTGGGCGAAAAAAGACATTGTGCCGGAGCTGTTGGGGGAACTAGATCCAGAAACCCTAGGAGCTTTGGTCTTAGATTATTTAGACCATCCTGAAAAACTTAAGGCGATGCAAGCCTCTCTCCAGGCTTGTCGTGGCGAGGCGGGGGCCGCCCACAAATTAACGCTGATGATCGGTGATCTGTTGCACTTAACGACGGTGGATTTAGGCCATCAGCCGCCGCCAGTACACCCTCAGGATTCCCGCTTAAACCAGGGAGAATAGTTAAGGGTAAATACTTAGCCTTTGGGGATCAAAGGCGATCGCCCTTTGCCAGACGGGAATTTTTTCGAGATAATAGACCTAAGCATAGCGTAGCCCTTTTTTTGCACCGAATTGCTGCTATTGAAGCGAGGCACAGATTAATAATGTTTCATTTCTTGTTTATTTTGGCATTTGGAATTATCGCCACCATCGCAGCGGTGAACTTGGTGCGCAGCTTTATGATGCTGAGTAATGAAACAAGGGTCTACCCGAATTTTCAGAGTAATACCCAAGGAACGCAATCCCAACGGCCCCGGCCGACCCCCCACCCAGAAATGGTTGACGACTTGGGCCAACCGATTAATGAACCGCTATTGGTCGTGCGATCGCTAGATGTAGAAGACGCGAGGCAACGCCTGGACAATTTATACAACTCATCGCCGAGTGGTGAAAATAACCAAGAAGAGGATGCCTAGAACCGATGGCAACCTTACCCCCTTGGCTCATCGTTGATCCCCTCCTCCAACAGTGGTTACAGGAAGATCTCGGACGCGGCGATCGCACGACCCAATCCCTTTTTGCAAATACCCCAGCCCCCATCGGTCAGGCGAAATTGATTTTAAAAGCAGATGGTCGGGTTGCGGGCTTGCCTTTGGTAGGACGGGTTTTTCAGTTACTGGATCCCCAGAATTTTAAATTTGAAACGGTTTTGTCAGAAGGTTCTTCGGGACAGCCGAAGAATTTAATCGCCACGATGACGGCTCCCCTCGATATTTTGCTCATGGGGGAACGGGTCGCGTTGAATATTTTGATGCGCTTGAGCGGGATCGCCACAATGACGGCGCAGTATGTGGAAAAAATTGCTGATTTGCCGACGCAATTGGTGGACACCCGCAAAACCACTCCTGGCTTACGTCTGCTGGAAAAATATGCGGTGCAGGTGGGTGGCGGGCAAAACCATCGTTTTGGGTTGGATGATGCGGTGATGATCAAGGACAATCACATCCAGGCGGCAGGGGGAATTTCCCAGGCGATCGCCCTTGTGCGGCAAAATATGCCCTATCCTCTAGCGATTGAAGTAGAAGCCGAAACCCCGGAACAGGCTTTTGAAGCGGTGACAGCGGGGGCCGATATTTTAATGCTGGATAATATGTCCGTGGCGATGATGGCGGGTTTGATCCCCCAGTTACGGGAAAAAAATCCCCGTTTGAAATTGGAAGCGTCGGGCAATATTACCCTCGAAACCTTGCGGGAGGTGGCGTTGACGGGGATCGATTATATTTCCACCAGTGCGACGATTACCCGTGCGCCGTGGCTCGATATCAGTATGAAAATTACGGCTTAGTGTTAAAAAAATTTTCACTGAATGGCTAATCAATATATAACGGATCAACATTAATCGCAAGGCTTACCGGACGCGGACAAAATTCCCGCAAAAAAGTCAAATCGGGGATCTCCGTTTTGCGCTGGGGAAATTTCAGCACCACCTGCCAACGGTAACGCCTTGCCACTCGCAGAATATTCGCTGGCACGGGGCCAAGAAGTTCGTCTTCGGGTTCGAGCAACGGGAAACATTTTTCGGCGATCGCCTCGGCGGTGTAGCGTACCTGATCATGATTTTCTCCACTAAAGCGCAGCAAAATTAATTTGCCAAAGGGCGGATAGCCCAATTCCTGCCGTTGACTTATTTCCCGCTCGGCAAAGGTCAGGTAATCATGGGTTTTCACCGCTTGAATCACCGGATGCTCTGGGGAATAGGTCTGAATGATCACCTGTCCCGGTTCATCGCCTCGACCCGCCCGACCCGCCACTTGGGTCAGGGTTTGGAAGGTGCGTTCCGCAGCCCGATAATCACTTTGATGCAATAGTCCATCCGCCGCAATCACCCCCACAAGGGTCACTTGAGACACATCTAAACCCTTCGTGAGCATTTGGGTTCCCAGTAAAATATCCGCCTCACCCCGGGCAAATTGCCCCAATAAGTCGCGGTGCGCCCCTTTGCGACGGGTCGTGTCACTATCAAATCGCAGACAACGTAACTGAGGAAATTCCTTGGCGATCGCCTGGAAGACCTTTTGGGTGCCGTTCCCGAAAAACTTGAAATAGGGGGAATTACAGCTAGGGCAATGTTTGGGTTGGAGTTGGCTATGATCGCAATAATGACAGCGCAATAGGGGCATACTTCCCTCCTGGACATAGTGGTAGGAGAGAGACACATCACAATGGGGACATTCCATCACGTAGCCGCAACTGCGACAGGAAACAAAGGTGCTGTGACCGCGACGGGCAACGAATAAAATGCCCTGTTCGCGGGTCTGGGCGATGCGTTCGAGGGCTTGCCGGAGGGACTGACTAAACAGAGAATAATTGCCGACCCGCAGTTCGTGGCGCATATCAACAATTTCCACGGGGGGCAGGGGACGGGATTGCACCCGTTCGGGGAGGGAAACGTAATGGTAGCTGGAATTTCGGGCGGTTTGAAATTTTACCCAGGTGTCTAGGGCCGGGGTCGCAGACCCGAGAATGAGTGGACAATTTTCCTGTTGCGATCGCCACCGGGCAACGGTGCGGGCGTGGTAGGTGGGGGCGGGCTGATCCTGTTTGTAGCTGCTATCGTGTTCTTCGTCGAGGATGATCATCCCCAGATTGGGCAGGGGAGCGAAAACAGCGGAACGGGTGCCGATAATAATTTGGCTGTCGGGGCGCAACATTTGTCGCCAGGTATCGTAGCGTTCCCCTTCTGATAAGCCGCTGTGGTAAGTCAAAACGCGATCGCCAAACCGTGACCGAAACCGATCCATTAGTTGCGGTGTGAGACCAATTTCTGGCACGAGAATAAGGGCAGATTTTTGCTGGGATAACAGGGGGGCGATCGCCTGGAGATAAACCTCCGTTTTCCCTGAACCCGTCACCCCATGTAACAAAACTTCCCCGTATCCTTGGATGGCTTGAATCGTTTCTAAGGCTTGTTGTTGGGCGGCAGTTAGGGTTTTTGCTTGATCTGAATTTTGATCTGGGGCGCGGTGTAAGCGTAATTTTTCCCGTTCGGCGATCGCCACACAACCGACTTTTGCCATTTTCGTCACCGTTGCCGCCGTTGTTTTCGCCACCCCCACCAATTCCGAGAGCCACATTTCGCCCCCTTCATGGCGCAACACCAGCAAAATTTCCCGTTGCCGTTTGGTGAGCCCTTCCCGTTCGCCCACGTAACTCACCCACTTTTGTCGCTGCCCGTGGATGACCTGGGGTGTCGCCAAATATCGTTCTGCGAGGCCCGCCTTTTCCAATTCCTGTATCCCCCGATAGACCGACTTAATCTGTCGTTGGAGGTACTTCACACTGTAATCCTGGGTTGATCCCCGCTGGAGTAACTGGAAAAGTTGTTGGGCCGTCGGTGGTAAAGAGTCGATGTCGATGGAGGCGAGATCGGTTTTCAAAAGCCGAACACGGGGTTGCGATCGCCGCAATAAACCCGGCGGCAAAGCCATTCGTACCACCGTCATCATATCCGTTTGATAGGCCTGGGCAACCCGCAATAAAAGCTGCCAATAGTGAGGCGAAAAAAAGCCCCGCGCAATGATCCCCTGCACCGGACGAATTTGCTCAGGATCTAGTCCCTGAGGGAGCTTTGCAATGAAGCGAATGGCGATCGCCCCCACCTGTTGCGCCCCAAACCCAACCAATACGATATCCCCTGGCACCACCGTCAATTCTGGCGGCACTCCATAGGTAAAAAGCCCCTGAGTATAACCACAATCAACTAAGACCTCAAGCCAATCCAAATCCCCGATCTCCTAAGATTCCCAAAACTCACTGCAAAAGCACTATACCCCATGATTTTTTATCAATTCAAATAAGCATAATTATTTTTCTCTATATACAACCCTAGGTAGAGGGAAGTAAGAAGTAAATTATGAGAATTTATTTTTCTAATCAAAACTAAACTTTCTTAAAATTTCCTGGATTACATCACATTAAATAATCCTTAAAAGAAGTGTCGCTGATAATGCAGATGCCGCCAGTCTGCTATGTCAAGCTATTTTGATGGGCAACCGATCTTTTGGGGCTTGGCAAGCAATTTAAGAAAAATTTACACAACTTCCCTGGGCAAAAGATCCACTCAACAAAACCTTAATTTTGTATTTAACAAAACCATATTCTACTCAACCATCTGCTACATTAATTCTGAGAAAAGTCTCGGATTTTTCCCAGAAACCTTTACTAATTGCTGCAATTGTTGATTTTTATTAAAAGCTTATTTACATTCCCAGAGCTCAAACAGGTATAACAGTTCTAAGGAATGAACTGTCTGCTCCTTGAAATTGTTTTAGCTGCATCCTGATAAACGATTATTTGGTATTGAATTCTGCTTATTTTTGTTTTTCTTTAGCTAATCCTCGCTTCCCACCACACATCCCCTGACTCTTTATTTCGTAGGATTATGTTCGACACAACCACAACCAACAGTCTTGACCCTGTGTATGCTCAAGATAGCCATCAAGCCACTGAATTAGAATCGAGCAATTCAATGGTTGAAGCGGAATTTTCAGAGACAGAACTCACAAATTTGCGGGGAGTCCGTAGTCGCAATGAGGATACTGTCGGTGCTTTTTTTAAAGAGATGGCCCGCTACCCCCTCCTCAAGCCAGACGAAGAAATTCAACTGGCCCACAGTGTTAAGTTCCTCAATGATGCTGAAGAGCGTCGCCTTGAACTTCAGGAACAATTGGGGCGATCGCCCACCAATGAAGAATGGGCGAGTGTCCTTGGCCTCGAAACGGTTAAACAGCTCAACTCTGCCCTGTACAAAGGCCGGGTGGCGAAGCGGAAGATGATTCGCTCCAATCTGCGTCTTGTGGTCTCCATTGCGAAACGCTATCTCAACCGGGGTGTACCGTTCCTGGATCTGATTCAAGAGGGGGCGATCGGCCTTAACCGTGCCGCCGAAAAATTTGACCCCAACAAAGGCTACAAGTTTTCGACCTATGCCTATTGGTGGATTCGCCAGGCGATTACCCGCACCATTGCTAATGATGCCCGGACAATTCGCTTACCGATCCACATCGTCGAAAAGCTCAATAAACTCAAAAAAGCCCAACGGACGCTCAAACAAAGCCTGCAACGGAATCCAACTGAAGCGGAATTGGCCCAAGAACTCGATATTACCGCTGATCAACTCCACCAACTCCTTCAACTCCGGCGTCAATCTCTCTCCCTGAACCACCGGGTGGGTAAAGGTGAAGACACGGAACTGGTTGATCTCCTTGAGGATGATGGCCTTCAACTTCCCGAAGAACGGATGAGTGAAGCGATGATGCGCCAAGAACTTTGGGATGTCCTCGGTGACGTGCTCACTGACCGTGAAAAAGAAGTCATTGCCCTCCGCTATGGTCTCTCCTCTGAACAGCCCCATACCCTCGAAGAAGTGGGTGGGATGTTTAATCTGTCTCGGGAGCGGGTACGACAAATCCAAAGTAAGGCGATGCGTAAGTTACGGCGTCCCCAGGTGGCCCGCCGCCTCAAAAGTTGGCTGTATTGATCCCCTAAATTAATCTTTGCTGGATTTGGCGATCGCCAACCTAGATTATTCCTCCTTTCGCTTTTGCCCCCGTAGCCCCTCTGTAATATTTAAGAGGGGTTTTTTCTATGGTTTATTGCTTTTGTGCCCACAAAAAAACCCGCTTGGTGCGGGCGCGTTTTTCATGAATTAATCATTTCAACGATTTTATGTGGTTCCAACCTGTAGCCTCATTCCCAAGACTGTCTAGTACAAGGGAACGTTAGCATCAACTTCTTCACTCCAGGCTTTGATCCCGCCTTTGACGTTGATACCTGTAATGCCTGCTTCCTGGAGAATACCGAGAGCTTTCGCTGAGCGGCCGCCCATCTTACAGTGGGCAATTAACTTTTTCCCTTCTGTCAGTAATTCCTTGACCTGATCAACCCCATCGCCTTGTTCAATATCGGGTAGAGGGATCAGGGTCGCCCCCGGAATTTGGGCAATGTCATATTCGTGGGGATTGCGGACATCAATCAAAACATAATCATCAGCATCGCTGTCTAATAATGCCTTGAGCTCTGTAACTGTCATTTCTTCCATAGCTGCCTGCTGTTCTGCCTCCGCTGCCTTTGCTTGGGGAATGCCACAAAACTGTTCGTAATCAATTAATTTTTCGATTACAGGACGTTCTGGGTTGGGACGTAATTTCAATTCCCGGAATTTCATATCGAGGGCATTGAAAAGTAAAAGTCTGCCACTGAGGGTATTTTTTGCCCCAAGGATAATCTTGATGGTTTCTGTGGCTTGGATCGTGCCAATAATCCCTGGTAATACACCGAGGACACCACCCTCTGCACAGGATGGCACCATGCCTGGTGGCGGGGGTTCGGGATATAGATCGCGGTAGTTGGGGCCGCCTTCGTAGTTAAAGACGGTGGCTTGGCCTTCAAACCGGAAAATCGAACCGTAGACATTGGGCTTATTTAAAAGCACACAAGCATCGTTCGTGAGATAACGGGTGGGGAAATTATCAGTCCCATCCACAACGATGTCGTAATCTTTGATAATGTCGAGGGCGTTACTCGAATTAATCTGGGTCTCGTAGAGATCAACTTGACAAAAGGGGTTGATTTCTAGAATCCGGTTTTTAGCCGATTGGATCTTCGGCTTGCCAACCCAAGAAGTGCCGTGGATGATTTGGCGTTGCAGGTTAGAAAAATCTACAATGTCGAAATCGACCAGACCAATCCGACCGATTCCCGCAGCAGCAAGGTAGAGCAGTAATGGCGAGCCGAGACCACCACTACCAATACAAAGGACACTGGCGGCTTTAAGCTTCTTTTGTCCATCTACGCCCACTTCCGGCAAGATTAGGTGCCGTGAATAGCGTTCGTAGTCATCCTTTGTTAGTTCTATAGTGTCTAAATTAGGATTTAACATTTTTGGGTGTTCTGAGGAAATGTTTTAGAGTCTGCGGTCTGGGGTCACGACCAAGAACACGATTGCAGTCTTTTAGTCTACTGCGTTGTGGGGTTAGATTCTAGGTTAGCTTAAGGGATTGTGCCTTGGGCAGAAAATATTTTGCCCAGGAATAGGCGACGATTGATGAATTTATTGGTATTTTTTGAGGAAAGCATTGTGCAACACTGCGTCAAATTGTATTGACAGGGTATAGTCGCTTTTAGGATTCACTAAGCGGGATAATTTTGTATTGATCCCTAGGAGAAACGGTCTTATGGTTCACGGTCAGGAAGTTACGAATGGGGATCACCCCCGCAAAGGCTCCACGAAGCTTCTTCGATCACCGCGCCACAATCTCTCCCGCCGCCATAAGCCAAAGTCTAAGGTTTTTTCGCCTTTCGTGCGGGGACTGTCATGGGGGGTTGGGTTTATGGGCACAATTCTCCTATCCGCTTCCCTAGGCACGGCGATCGCCGTCTATACCCCCATTGCCCAATTGGTATTACCTTTTCTGCCAGCTCCCCTGGGAAGCCTTGCCACCGACGGTTTACGGCAATTAGGGACTTACAGCTTGGGTCGCCCCGTGAATGTCCTTGTGATGGGGGTTGATCGCGTCGAAGGGACGGAGAATCCAGAAGCCGAATTTAATGGACGCAGCGACACAATCCTCTTAGTTCGCTTCGAGCCAGAACAGGGACAAGTCAATATGCTTTCGATCCCCAGGGATAGCCAAGTCAGAATTCCCAATGTGGGCATTACAAAAATTAATGAAGCCAATGCCTATGGTGGCGGTCAGTTGGCAGCCCAGGTTGTGAGTGACGCTTTAAATGGTGTGACAGTCGATCGCTATGTGCGTTTGACCACCGACACCTTCAAAGAGTTGGTTGATGCCGTGGGGGGAGTTAATGTGTTTGTCCCAGCGGATATGCAATACACAGACCAGACCCAGGGCCTAGAGATCAACCTCGAAAAAGGCTGGCAAGTGCTAGATGGAGAACAGGCAGAACAGTTTGTCCGCTTCCGGCAGGATCAATATGGTGACATTGGTCGGGTACAACGCCAACAGATACTCCTCAAAGCGCTCCGGGAAAAAATCCAGTCTCCGGCGATTATTCCCCGTCTCCCGGCTCTGATTGGTTTAGTACGTGAACACATTGATACGAATCTAACCTGGGAAGAAATGCTGGCATTGATGAATTTTTCGCGACAGCTTGAGCCAGAAAATTTTCAGATGGTGATGCTCCCAGGGCGCTTTAGTGACGTGGGTGAATATAACCGTAGTTACTGGATTATTTCTGACCAGGGTAAAAATCAGGTGATGACAGAATTTTTCGCGGTGGAATCGCCCGTCTGGTCAGCCCCCGGCGAAAATGATGGCACTTTAACGAACAACGTGCGCATTGCGATTCAAAATGCCTCTGGTTCACCGGGAATGGCGCGGCAGGTGTCGGAATTTTTGCAGGCCCAGGGCTTTACGAATATTTATTTGTCGAGTGATTATCCAGACCGCCTTGAGCAAACCCAAGTGATCGCCCAACAGGGAAATGTGGCTGGGGCAAATCAACTGCTAGCAAACCTAGGTACGGGCAGGGTTGAAGCTTCTTCCATCGGCGAAATTGAATCGGACTTTACGATCCGTGTGGGCCAAGATTGGCTGGAACGATCCCAGGAATCGTTTGTGTCCAATTAATTTGAAATTAATTGAATCGATTAGCAACTAAGCAAATTAATGGAAAACTTACGGACGCAGGTCTTGGTGGTTGGGGGCGGCACCGGGGGGACAGCCGCAGCAATTCAATGTGCGCGACAAGGAATTGAGACAATTTTGGTGAGTGAGTTTCCCTGGTTGGGGGGGATGCTCACGGCGGCAGGGGTTGCGGCACCGGATGGCAATGAACTCAAGGCCTGGCAGACGGGACTCTGGGGTGCTTTTCTCCGGGAGCTACAACGGCGACATCAGCAAGCAGGCTTAGATCACAGTTGGGTGAGTATGTTCACTTTTGAGCCGCGAGTTGGGGCTGAGATTTTTGCAGATTGGGTTAAAGCGGAGCAGCAGTTAACCTGGATTGCGGGACAGATCCCCCTGGAAGTCAAAAGACAAGGCGATCGCCTTTGTGCGGTACGTTTTCCAGATTATTGGATTGAGGCGGACATGATCCTCGACGGGACAGAATTAGGGGATCTACTGGCCCTGGGGGAGGTACCCCACCGTTGGGGTTGGGATTGGTCGGAGAAGTTTGAGGAACCCAGCGCTCCTGCTGCTCCCAACGAAATGACACAAATCTATCCGGTGCAGTCGCCCACCTGGGTTTTTTATCTAAAGGAAAAAGGGGTGCAGCCACCGCCTAGCCATGGCGATTTTTCGGCGTTCCAAGGGGCTTGGGAAAAATATGGCCTGGAGCATTTTCTGAATTATGGGGGCTTGCCCAATGGCCACTACATGATGAACTGGCCCCTCGCTGGCAATGATTTTGGTTTGGGGGGCGATCGCCTTTTAGATCCCCAGCAACGCCTTAATTTTTATCGGGAAGCCCAGGCCCACAGTTTGGCGTTTGCGGATTACATTTACCAAGCATCTGGCGGCAAATATGGCCTAGCGACGGGCGTTTTTCCCCATGACTTGTACGGCGGCAGTTTTGCCCTGATGCCCTATTTCCGGGAAAGTCGGCGCTTGATCGGGACAGAAACCCTTACGGAGCAGCAAATTTTACCCCAGGGTACTGTTGCGCCTTTGCCGTTAAATTCAGCCGGAGAAGTCCAGGCGATCGCCGTTGGGAATTACGCCAATGACCACCATTATCCGGGCTTTGAGTTTCCCCTCACGCCAAAGTCGATCCCCTGGGGCGGCCGCTGGACAGGTACTCCCTTCACGATTCCTTACACGGCTCTATGCTCGGCCACGGTGGAAAATTTGCTTGCTTGTGAAAAAAATATTGCCGTTTCCCACATCGCTAACGGGGCAACGCGCTTGCAACCCCTGGTACTCAATCTTGGTCAGGCAGCAGGCCAAGCAGCGGCCCTGGCAAGTCAAAATCGGTGCGCTCCAAAAGAGATTGATGTCCGGCAACTCCAAGAAAAATTATTGACGGATAACGTCGCACCCGCAGCAGTGATCCCTTTGTATAATTTGGCCTTTGACCATCCCGAATGGCTGAAATGGCAACGATTTTACCTCGATCATCCTGAACAATATCCTGAAAATGGTTTATGCGATCGCAGGCCGTTTGTCTCAGCACCCACACCCCAGGCAAAACTCTACAGCGGTGAAATTTTTCCCCAAGGTAATTGCCAATATGCGATCGCCTTACCTGATCAGTCGCAACCAATTCAGGTGGTAACCCTCGATCCCCAGATGCACCAATGGCTGGGAAATTTGCAGACTCCCCAAAAAATTCAGGCGATCGGCAGAATTAACAAGGCCGCCCCTTGGTTTGTCCTTGAGGGAATTTAAATAAAACCTACTACTACATCCAGTTAAGGATGCGATATTGGATAACCTCGATGATATAAAGTTTGAATTAGCCACCAGCTTTGTTATGGGATCGCTTGTTCTCTTATTTTTATGTGATCCCAGCAAGAGTGTTTTTGATGTCATTTCTATTAGAAAAGTTTTTGACAATAGAATCAGCATCTTTAAGTAACTTTTTTTGCTTAGATGTCCAAACCGGATAACGATCATCTAGCAGAGAGATAAACTGTAAATGACCTGACTTATCATTTTCTTTGAGTTCCCTTAAATCCCCCCAAGTTGTATAAATACGATTTATAATATTTCTGGTGTTATTTTTTTTCTCAGTGCTAAGCAAGCATAAATAACTTGTTTTATTTGGATGATTGATGCAGAAATCTAACTTCCAATTTTGACCTGACGTCCCTTGAATTTTTTTGTTTTTTTCATATTGAAAATCGTGTAAATCCAAGAACATTTCCACCGAATTAAGTGCGTCGTTACGAACCCTATCCAATTGGACAAACCACAAACTAGCTACTCTTATAATTGCTTGGCTTAGATCAAATACTGCTTCAGATATATTCCTCTGTTCATTTCCTTTTCCCATATCTATAAAGAATTCTCCCCCTCTGTACTCAATCCTGTAGGTAAGACAAATATCTTTAATTTGATCATTTTGTTTTTGTGATCTTCCTTGAGAAAGGATTTGTGCGCTCAGCCATTCATGTGTTCCACCTAAATCAGTCAGTACTGCAAAAAGTGGATCTTTACTTTTGTAATACAAATCAATGATATCTCCGTCAGGATAAATAAAAGGGGTTTCTATCCGGACATATTCACCATGAGGATCGCATTCAAACAAATTTTCAAGATTATCTAAAATATGCTTGCAAATATTCATATTTCAAAACAGCTCTCCCTGTAAACCAGTTGATAATCCAATCATATTTCCAGCGTGCTTAGTATTTGATTCCAAACAAAATTGTCGCCATACTCCTTCTGGATTAGTCACTGGCTCTGTAATATCGTCTGGTGCATAAGCCCACTTATCTCGGTATTGTTCAGTCCAGCGATGCTTATGCACTCTTCCTATTTTCTGTCTTCTGTCAGGATTACGATGTGTTTGTCCCATATCCAACCGATAAATACTGCCATATGGTGGCAATATCATTGAATAAGTCAGTGTTTCTCTCTTTTGATTAAAAGTGCCTTTGATGAATAAGTTATTTTCAATAGATGAATCAATACCTACTTGAAAAATCAAAGAACCTTGGTGTTCTAGATCTTTTTCCCAATGAATGTCACCATAAATTTCTTTTGTTTTATCAAGAAGTAATAAATCAAACTGGCTTTGAGACAAGATTAACATCGCTGATGGACAAAGTTAAAAATTTAATGATTTTGTAAACTCGTTAATTCAATCACTTAGTTTTGTTATCTGTTGTAGTATACATTTAGTCTATTGCAGCTTTTAAGACAATTTTAAAACTCTCTTTACTGCATTCGGTCAATGGTGCGGTATTGAATCGCTTCAGCAATGTGGACTGTTTGGATGGTGGGAGCGGCGGCTAAATCGGCAATTGTCCGGGATACCTTCAGTATCCGATCCATGGCCCGGGCCGATAATCCCAACTTGCGGATTGCCCCTTCGAGTAAGTTACGACTGCCTTGGTCAAGGCCACAATGTTGCCGCAAATCCTTGGTGGTCATCTCCGCGTTACAGTGCACTTGAGGGTGATCCTGAAATCGCACTTGGGCAATCTGTCGCGCCTGGTTAACCCGTTCTGCGACGGTGTGAGAATCTTCCCCGACACCCTGTTGCATCATTTCCTCTGGCTTCAAGCGATTGACCGCTACCTGGAGATCAATACGATCCATCAACGGCCCAGAAAGTTTCGCCCAGTACTGTTCACGAGCGCGGGGACTGCAAGTGCAAGCTTGGATCGGGTCACCAAAATAACCACAAGGGCAGGGATTTGTACTGGCAACGAGGGTAAATTGGGCGGGAAATTCCACTGACTGGCGGGTGCGGGAAATGGTCACAAAACCATCTTCTAGGGGTTGCCGTAAAAACTCCAAAACAGTACGTTTGAACTCTGTTAATTCGTCGAGAAACAATACCCCCCGGTGAGCCAAAGAAATTTCTCCAGGGCGCGGAAAACTACCACCACCGACGAGGGAAGGGCCAGAGGCGGAGTGGTGGGGACTACGGAAGGGGCGTGCTGTTACCAATGTGCCACGATCTTTGAGTAAACCAGCGACGGAATGAATTTGTGACACTTCTAGGGCTTCATCGAAGGACAGTTTCGGCAAGATGCCCGGTAATCTTCGGGCTAGCATCGTTTTTCCGCTACCGGGTGGCCCCACAAAAACGAGATTATGGCCCCCAGCGGCGGCGATTTCGAGGGCGCGACGGGCATGGGTCTGGCCTTTGACGTCTTTGAGATCGGGGACGAGGTGGGCGGCTTTGGCGATCGCCTCTCGGATATCGATTTTTACAGCTTGATGCCCATGGGGTGCCCCCAACAGATCCGCCACTTCCTTTAAATTTCCACAGCCATAAACCGTTAGACCCGCCACCACTGCTGCTTCCTGGGCGTTAGCAATGGGAACGACCATCCCCTTAAACCCCAATTTTTGGGCGGCGGCGGCGATCGGTAAAACTCCCGCCACAGGCCGGAGGGTGCCATCGAGGGACACTTCCCCCAGGAATAAAAAATCTTCCAGGAGCGTTGTTTCAATTTGTTCCGTCGCGGCCAAAATGCCCACACTAATGGGAAGATCAAAACTAGGGCCTTCCTTGCGGAGATCGGCGGGGGTGAGATTGACTAAAATTTTGCGCACAGGGAAGCCGAAGCCAGAATTTTTGAGGGCGGCCTTGACCCGTTCCCGGGATTCTTGTACTGCTGTATCCGGTAGTCCGACCACCATCATTTTCGGTAAGCCGCCGGAAATATCCACTTCCACCCCGACTCTGAGGGCATCGACCCCGACAATGGTGGCACTCCAAATTTTTGCTAGCATGGCTCTGTTTTAGTGTGCTGTTAGGACAATATTATAGAAAAATTGGCGATCGCCCGCCCTTTGATTTCCCTTGACCTATGCGCTATGTTCTTTTTTTACGTAGTTTTCTCCTTGGTAGCCTCGGTTTGCTGCTCCAGAGCTGCGTTGGTTATCCGCGCATTGTTAATTTTCCCGTTGATCCCGGTGGCCGCAGTTTAAATAGTCGAGCCCTCGAATTTGACCCGGCGATCGCCGAACCTTACCTTGTTTTCGCCTCAGACCGCAACGGCTCCCAGGATATCTATTTGTTCGATACCAGTACCAGGCAAACAATCCTGTTACCTGGTCTAAATGCCCTGAATGAAATTGCCTCCCACCCTGCCGTTTCTGAAGATGGTCGCTACATTGTCTTTGCGGTCAATCGTCGCGGCGAATCTGATATTTATCTCTATGATCGCGAGTTTGAACAAAAGCGAAATTTAACCGACAACTTAAACCAAGAAGTGCGTAATCCAACCATTAGTGCTGATGGGTCTAAAATCGCCTTTGAGGCGGCTGAAAATGGCCAGTGGGATATCCTCGTTTATGATCGCAATGGCCGCCAGTTAGATGTAGAATAACGACGTAAAAAAAATCAAAAATTTTGCAGGGTTACTTAGGAGAAATCTAGGTAAACCTCTTGGCGCTTAAAGGGAATATCCGCATTGATCGCTTCAATTTCCTGTTGCTCCATGGCATTAATTTCATCAATATAAGCGTCTAAAACTTGGCCCATGCGGGGTTGATAAAAACGGTGGAGGCTATAGTTTGGGGTTGCCGGGAAACCGCGTCGTCGCTTATGTTTTCCGCCAGCGCCCGGATCGTACATCGTGATCCCCTGTTCGATTGCCCATTGAATCGGTTTGTAATAGCAGGCTTCAAAATGGAGACAGTCATATTCATCAAAGGCCCCCCAATAACGACCATAAAGATAATTATCTTTGCGGATACAAAAAGATAAACCGACGGGATGTTTGTCATCTTCTGGCGTGTAAGCGGCGGCTAAGACAACGCGATGGCGATAGGTAGATTCTAGGGTTTCAAAAAAGGGTTTACGGAGATATTTACTCCCCCAAAAAAATTTGTCGCAGGTACTGCTATAGAAACGATAAATGAGTGGGAAGTAATGGGCGGGAATTTCGTCCCCGGTCATCATCTTGAGGGATAAGCCTGCTTTATCAACGGCTTTGCGTTCGCGCTTAATATTTTTGCGTTGGTTGGAGGTAAAAGCACCGAGATAGTCGTCGAAGTTGTCGAAATTCTGGTTACTCCAGATGTAGCCATGGTGGAGCCAAGCCCGGAAGCCGAGTTGTTCCATGGTTTTTTGCCAAGTGGGATCGACAAACAGAAAATTACAGCCGGAAAGTTGTTGGCGATCGCAAAATTGATCAATGGCAGCGACCATGACCTGGGAGAGGGTCAATTCATCTTCGCCGGGGGCAATGAGAAAGCGGTAGCCCACGGCGGGCGTAAAGGGAGTCATCCCCACGAGTTTTGGGTAATATTCGTGGCCCAGGCGGTAGGACAGATCTGCCCATTGGTGGTCAAAGACAAATTCGCCGTAGCTGTGGCCTTTGATGTAGAGGGGGGCCATGGCAATAAATTCTCCATCCCGCTGCACCGAGAGATGGCAGGGTTGCCAGCCCGTCCGGGGGCCGACACTGCCAGACAGTTCAATATTGTGGAGCCAATCCCATTCTAAAAAAGGGGTTTTCAATGGCGCGGCGATCGCATCCCAGGCAGCTTTGGGGATTTCCGCGATTTCACTGTGCCAAGTAACGGTAATTTGCGACGGGGCAACCATTGATTTGGGCAAAATTTAAGAATTTTTTATACCTTAATGGATCTCGTTTGATTTTGCATGGCTCTCCCTGGGCATGGCTCACCATTTTTCGTAATGCTCAAAGGGCTGCTGAATCCAAGGATTATCAGGCAAATGCTGGACAAAGTAATTGGGCTGAAATTGGGAATGGCCTTTGTACCAGAGGACGGCGGTACGAATTTCTGTAATCTGGGGGGCTTGGGTTTGGAGCCAGGTCTGGGTTTGCTGGAGACTCCGCCCCGAATCAACTAAATCGTCTACCAGTAAAAGGCGATCGCCCAGGGGGCCAAAGTTCGTAAAATTCTCGGCGAAATGGAGTTGGCCTTGCTCACGATTGCCGGTGCCACCGTAGCTAGCCACATTGAGGATTGCCAAGGGTTGGTCAAAAATGCGTGCCAAAATGTCACCAATCCTTAAGCCACCTTTCGCCAAACAGAGAATTTGATTAAACTGCCAGCCAGAAGCTTCGATCTGTGCCGCCAACTGTTCGATTAAATGGTGGTACTCTGTCCAACTAATGCGGAGATCTGCCATGGTTATCTTCGGGAAGAACGGGAGGATTTACGACGTTTTTTGCGCTTTTTTCGGGAAAAGAAAGAAAATAAGCCTTGTTTTTGGGAACGTTTAACCATCGAGCCAAGCCAATCGCTGACGGAATGACTCATCGCCCCGATTTCTAGCCCCACAAAAAGGGCCAAACTTTCCGCCCAATAATGTTGTTGCCACTGTTGCTGGGCATTGAGAAAAGCAGTGCGCCAATTCCAGGAAAAATCAAGTATTAGTTGGGCGATCGCCACGCCAACCATTGTGACCAACAGCAGAATCGTCCCTAAATAAAGCAGACGAACAATTGTACCAATTAAAAACCCGTGGGAAAGGGCTGAACGATGGCGGAGATTTTTTTGATAGGGGAGCCAAATCCAGCGGAAGAACCCCCAACGCTTAAACTGCACGGAATGAATATCCAAGTCCGGGCCAAACATCAAACCGCTAAACAGGTAGGCCAAACTCAGAATGAGGGCCAATTCCCACCGCCGCAGCAGAAAAAAACCAAGGCCCACCACCACGGGCAGCCCCCAAAACGTGATCTGATCGTGGGTGCGTCCAGAAGGCATTACAGGGTTTGGGAAGAACGAATCAACCAGCGATCGCCTTGGCGCACCAAGCTATAGCGGACACGCAGGTCAGAATCATAGGACTGGCCGGGATCGCGCTCCCCATTCGCCCGGTAATAATCTGCCTTTTCCTGTACTTGAGCCTCCACGGTCGCCACATTGGGTTGGTCTGGGTTGAAGCTCACCGTTTCAATGGTCAAACTGTGGTCATAGGTGCGATAGGTACCAGCGCTGCGGACGGCCTGGGCACTACTGCGCCAGCGGGACAGGGACGGTTCTGCCAAAATATTTTCTAGGGCCGCCAAATCACGGTCTTGGCCAAAGGCTCTAGCTTTACTCTCAAACCAAGTTTGAATCACCTCAGCGGCGATCGCCTCATTGAGCGCAGACGTTGTCGTCGTTGTATCGGTTGTCCCATTCTCCGGATTATTATTTGCCTCGGCGGTATCTAAGCTGGGGATTGTTAGGGGTGGCTCACCGTTGAGGGTGATCTGTAAGGGTTCCTGGGTAGTTAGGCCAGACAAAATTCGCACCAGGCCCACGACCAGCAAAACACTCCCCACGATAGCGGCGATCGCCCCCCAAGGCCCGATAGACTTTTTTGACGAAACTGATTTTGACGAAACGAAAGACGCTTCCGGGTCTGGGTTTAATGCCGCAGTTACAGGTGCTACACCAGGAGAAGGCGGTGCCGGGGGAACTGTAGCGGGAGTTTGAGTGACGAGATCCTCAAAGGAATCAACCTTGGCGGGACGACTGGGATGCGGCGAAACACCAGTTTCTGACTGTAATGTTTCCGGTGGCTTTTCCGACGGGGCCGCTGTACTTTCTGTGTCTGGATGTGGTGTGGGTGTGGGGACAGCCTCCTTGAGGAGATCGTCAAGATATTGCTGCACTTCAGGATCGGCGAAGTAAGCCGTCAACGAAACAGAGCCATCTTCACGCCGTTGCCGGAGATCGCGGAAATGGGAAAAAACCTCTGTCTTCAGCCATTGTTCCCCGTAGAGACATAGGCCTGGGAGTAGATCCGGTGCCCCCTCAGACTGCTCTTGAATGTAAGCGATCGCCTCCTGTTCCTGGCTTTGTTCTAATAGTTGATTGGCTTCCGTTGGCTGACCTAAAAGTAAGGCGCAGATTGATTGCTCCAAGAAAACATCCTGGCGTTTGCCGAGGCGTTTTAATAGGGTCTGGGCTTGCACGACCAGGTCTGGTTTCCGTTGCGAAAACCCAGCAGCCAAGAGAGCATACACTGCTAGATAGGCCGCTGCCGCCGAAGGCCGCTTTGATTCTGCCACAAAGAGATCTAACTGTTCTTGCACCGTCAGATAACTGCGTAACTGCTGGATAAAGCGCAAAAAATCATCAATACTTAGACCCGACTGATCGTCCCCCTGGCCATCAATCCCCACGCGAGCGCTCAACATTTCCTGGAGCAGTTGTAAGCCCCGTTGTCGCTCTTGGGTTTCTGATTCGGGTAGAGCCAGAAGTTCTAGAACTTGATAGGGTCTGAGGCGATTGAGATCCCCTTGAATTTCCCGTTGGAGGTCTGCAAATTGTGCCACATCTACCAATAGCTCTTGACTCTTCTGACCGGAGAGAGCCGCCTGTTCGTAATGTTGCTGGAGCCACTGTTCCCGGCTCAATTCCCAGTGGGCCAGGGCCAAACAAAGCCGTAGTTCTTGCTCGACGACTTCGACGGCCCCAAATTTCCCTTCCTTGACCAACTTGCCTTTGCCCTTGAGATAGGGGGCAGCCCACTTCAGCACTAATTCGTACTCCCCCAAGTCGAGGAGTAATAGCAGTCCCCCCGGTAAATCTTTTTCCGCGATGTCAATGGTTGGTTGGTGGGCCGTCAGGGCTTCTAACTCTGTGTCACTGGAGGGGCGATCGGGGAAAGGCAGTTTCGGACGGCTGGGGACGAGGGAACGAAACATATTGCCCGACAGCTCATGGTCGTAGATGGCGCGGGTTTCTGTTTGGGATAACACCTCAAAGGCTTGCTCGATAATCCGGTTGCGGGCCTCAATGGCCAAGGCATTATGTTCGCGACGGGGAAATTGGGAAAGGCGATCGCGATAGGCTTGGGTAATTTGGGCAGTGGTTGCCTTGGCGGGGACGCATAGGATGCGGTAATAGTCGAGCGGAATGCGCACAGTTTACTTTCCTATCAGCAAAAGTCAGGTCAATTAAGGTTATATTAACCAAAGAATTTTAAACACCATAGGTTGCACGCTGTAGCGTTACCGAGCCCCGCAATCCTTAGAACATAGACCTCAGACCCTCTGGTTTGTTGATTGCTAAGCGATTGAACCGATGATGCTTTGCTTCTATGGAAGTCAATTTGATTCTAAACTGTTACTGCAGATTTCACACAGCCCTCGCGCCGCGTGATCGACTCATAAGACTAACCGAAAAATCCTGAATGTTAATGATGCATAAAGAACGGACAGCCCCAGAATTTGATAGTTCTTCGGTAGAGATCACCAAAGAAGAAGCCCTCATGCTCTACGAAGATATGACCTTAGGACGCTTGTTCGAGGATAAGTGTGCTGAGATGTATTACCGTGGCAAAATGTTTGGCTTTGTCCACCTCTACAACGGTCAGGAAGCGGTTTCCACTGGGGTGATTCGCTCAATGCGGCAGGGGGAAGATTTTGTTTGTAGTACCTACCGTGACCACGTCCACGCCCTCAGCGCTGGGGTTCCCGCACGGGAAGTAATGGCGGAACTTTTTGGTAAAGAAACAGGCTGCAGCAAGGGTCGGGGCGGCTCAATGCACATGTTTTCAAAAGAGCATGGTCTCCTGGGGGGCTATGCGTTTATCGGGGAAGGCATTCCGGTGGCGGCAGGTGCGGCTCTCCAAAGTAAATACCGCCAGGAAGTGATGGGCAATAAAAATGCTGATAATGTGACGGCTTGTTTCTTTGGGGATGGGACGTCTAATAATGGTCAGTTTTTTGAAACCTTGAACATGGCGGCCCTCTGGAAATTGCCGATTTTATTTGTCGTAGAGAACAATAAGTGGGCAATTGGTATGGCCCATGAACGGGCAACGTCCCAGCCGGAAATTTATAAGAAAGCAAGTGTGTTCGGGATGCCTGGCTATGAAGTGGACGGGATGGATGTGTTGGCAATGCGGGATGTGGCCCAAAAAGCCGTGGCCAGAGCCAGAGCCGGAGAAGGGCCAACTTTGATCGAAGCACTAACTTACCGCTTCCGGGGTCACTCCCTCGCCGATCCCGACGAATTGCGGTCTGCTGAAGAAAAAGAATTCTGGGCCCAGCGGGATCCACTCAAACGTTTTGAAAAATTTGTCACCAATCGGGGCCTAGCCACCGCTGAGGAATTAAAAGCGATTGAGGAGAAAGTCCAAGCGGTTGTGAATGAGTCTGTGACCTTCGCTGAAAGTAGCCCTGAACCCAACCCGGCGGATCTGCGTAAATACATTTTTGCCGAAAGCTAAAACAGAATCTTTAATTTGTAAAGTTAGGGTTGGCGATCGCCTTTTGGGTGAAGTCGCCAACCTTTTTTCATGGGTCAATTTCCGGGGCTAAATTCGGGGGCAGAAAAGTTTGCTACCATTTTATTCACTCAAAACAAGCGCAAATCGATAGAAATCAATGGGCATTACACCGCAGGAATACCAACAGCGTCGCCAAGCATTCATGGCCGAAATTGGCCAGGGAACCGCCATCCTACGCAGTGCGCCCCACGCGGTGATGCATAACGATGTGGAATATAATTTCCGCCAAGATAGCGATTTTTATTATTTAACGGGTTTCAATGAGCCCAATGCGGTGGCTGTGTTCGCTCCCCACCACCCAGAACATCAATTTATTCTGTTTGTACAACCAAAGGATTTGGCCCAGGAAATTTGGGTCGGCTACCGGGCCGGAGTCGAAGGGGCCAAGGAAAAATTTGGCGCGGACATCACTTACTCAATTCAAGAATTAGACGAAAAACTGCCGGAATACCTCAAGGGCGGCGATCGCCTTTTTTATCACCTGGGCCGGGACGAAAAATTCAACCAAACGATTCTGCAACACTACCAACGTCTCCTGGCAACCCGCTCGAAGCGCGGTACAGGCCCCACTGCCCTTGAAGATCCGGGGCAAATTTTACATCAGATGCGCATGGTCAAAAGCCCAGCGGAACTAGACCTCATGCGTCGGGCCACAGCCATTTCTGCCAAAGCCCACCTCTGGGCACTGGAATATGCAAGACCTGGACTCTATGAATACCAAGTTCAAGCCGAAATCGAACACCTTTTCCGCCTCGAAGGGGCTGCCGGCTTTGCCTATCCTTCCATTGTTGCTGGGGGCGCCAATGCCTGTATTTTGCACTACGTTGAAAATAGCGCCCAACTCCAGGACAACGAATTACTTTTGATCGATGCGGGCGCTTGCTATGACTACTACAACGGCGACATTACTCGCACCTTCCCCATTGGTGGCCGATTTACCCCGGAACAAAAAACCCTCTACGAAATTGTCCTCGAAGCACAAAAACAAGCCATTGCAGCCGTCCAACCCGGACATTCCTACCAAAGCTCCCATGCCGCTGCCGTGCGGGTCATCACCCAGGGGTTATTGGATTTGGGATTACTCCGGGGCGATCTCGAAGAATTGATCGAAGGGGAGAAATATAAGCCTTTCTTTATGCATGGCACGGGCCACTGGTTGGGGTTAGATGTCCATGACGCAGGGATCTACAAAATTGGCCCGGAAAAGGATGCTTGGACGAATTTTGCGGCGGGCAATATTGTCACCGTTGAACCGGGTATTTACATTTCCCCCTACATTGAACCGGCCGAAGGTCAGCCAGAAATTCCCGACCACTGGAAGGGCATTGGCATTCGTATCGAGGACGATGTGCTGGTTACAGAAACGGGCCATGAGGTTTTGACGGCGGCTGTCCCCAAAGAAATTAAAGAGCTAGAGCGCTAGGGAGGCATTTTCGAGATGCAGCGTGATTTACTCGGATTTGGGCTATTTTTTCTGGGTCTAACGGTCTATCTATTTTGGTCGGCGAAAACGGAAATGGGCACTAAAATCGGTCAGAAAATAAAAGGCGATCGCCGCTAATGGGCCTTGAGGCGTTACGGCCATGGTTGCCACGACCCAGGAATCGTAACAAATTTCTGGTTAAGCCTTGATCTTGCCAAAATTCCAGAATAAAGTAGCCCAAGGGTTGTACAGACTTGACACATCCATGGCGATTTTCTGTCTGTGCCCTGCAACCTTCCAGCCTAGAGAAATTGACTATGGAACTCGAATATCCAGATGACCTCCGCTATTTAGATAGCCACGAATATATTCGCCTCGATGGGGAAATTGCCACCATTGGCTTGAGTGCCCATGCCATCGATGAATTGGGGGATATTGTGTTCCTAGAGTTACCAGAGGAAGGGGATGCAATTGTTGTGGGCGAAACCTTTGGCAGCATTGAATCAGTCAAGGCTGTCGAGGATCTTTACGCGCCGATTTCTGGCACTGTCATTGACCGTAATGAGGCATTGATCCAATCCCCAGAGATGGTTTCCGAAGACCCCTACGAAGAAGGGTGGTTTATCAAAGTGCGGGTCGATAACCTCGACGATGAAATGCTCGCCGAAACGATGACCGCCGAAGAATACCGGCTTCAGGTGGCAGGCGAAGAATAGGATTGGGTGGCAGCTTGGGTTTGGGGCTTTTGGGTCTGGGCCGATTTCGCCAGATAAATTCCCCCAAGCACCCCGCAAAAGGCGATCGCATTGGTCGGCGTTAACGTCTCACCCAAGAGACCCCAGGCAAACACCGCCGTAATAATTGGCTCCAAAAGGAGAAAAATCGCCACAAAGCCAGACGAAAAGGTTTTGAGACTATAGACCACTAGCCCCTGGCCAAAACACTGACACAGAATTGCTAAACCAATGGCGGCTCCCCATACTGGCAAGGACTGGGGAAACAGATGGTCTTCGGTGAGCCACACAAAAGGCAACAGTAACAGACAACCGAAACCGCAGCGCCAGAGCAAAATTTGACTGGCCCCCAGGCGATCGCGCAGGTTTTCTACCAAGAGCAAATTCACGCCATAACAAAGGGCTGACAGTAGGGCCAGCAGATCCCCGGTCAAATGCTGCCAGGCCAACTGGAAATCCGTCACCCCAATGGCGATCGCCCCCCCCATAGCGACCACCAGACCCCAGAGAAAGCGTCGGTCAAAACTTTGGCGTAACCATAACCAAGCCCCCAGGGTCGTGAACAGTGGCGTCAAATTGCGTAAAACCGTCGAATTCGCCACACTTGTCTCGGCGAGGGAGAGCGCCCACAGCACCACAGAGCTCGAAGAAACCGCCCCCACCAAAAGCAACAAAGCATAATCTTTGCCGGTGATCCGTGGGGCGATCGCCGTAACATTGCGATCATCTGCCCTGGGTTTCAACAGCTCCCACAAGCTCAAAACCACCGTCGCCAACCACAACCGATTAAAAACCGTGGCCCCGGCCCCTAGCTCCGTACTACACCAACGGATAAAAATCGCCGCAAACGATACTGCCAGCAACGCCAAAATGAGCAAAAATAAAGTCCATTGCAAGGGCGACTGGGTTGATGAATCAGGGGAAACTGGGTCATGGGGAGTCGCCGCATCGGCGGTCAGAGAGTCTTGGGGCACAGGGGAAGGAGAGATCACAGCAAAATCACGTTGAAAATCTAAAAAATTGAATTAAATATTTAACCTTAACCAAATCTACAGTAGAAAACGATCAGTCCTTCCTTTGCCTGGGAAACGCAGCCAATCATCGGCAGACCCCTCACCCAGCGAAAAGCAGCGATTAGCCCTAAGAAAATCCCAGAAAGTTGCTATCAAAATGAGAATTAAGTTAAATTTAGTTAAGACATCGTCATAAAAATGCCAATTTATAGGCAAAGCCCCTAAGCAACGCTTTCTTTTTATATTGCTAACAAGCGCGGAAACCTTTGCTTCGTGGTGCGCCCCTAGGGATTGCAAAGATGAGTGGCCCAGTGCTGCTTCTCGCCGCATCCATTTATTGAATCAAACATAACAAAGATTAACCCATGAAACCATCTTGGAAAACCGTTGTCCTCTGGGCACTTCCCCTACTCGTGATCGGCTTTTTTGTCTGGCAGGGAGCCTTTTCGGCAAATCCCTCCAACCTCGTTGGTAATAGCGCCAACATCCGCATGAGCTATGGCCGCTTCCTTGAGTATTTGGATGCTGGCCGGGTAACAAGTGTTGATCTCTACGAAGGGGGCCGCACAGCGATCATCGAAGCGGTTGACCCAGAACTCGATAACCGTGTGCAACAAATCCGGGTTGATTTACCGGGTAATTCTCCTGAGCTGATTAGTAAGCTCCGGGACGCCAAGGTAGATTTCGATTCTCACCCTGTTAGCAACAACGGCGCTGTATGGGGCATTCTCGGCAATCTTATCTTCCCAATTTTATTAATCTCGGCACTATTTTTCCTCTTCCGTCGCTCCAACAATATGCCCGGTGGCCCCGGCCAAGCGATGAACTTCGGCAAGTCTAAGGCTAAGTTCATGATGGAAGCCCAAACAGGCATCATGTTCGATGACGTTGCTGGCATCGAAGAAGCAAAAGAAGAACTCCAAGAAGTTGTCACTTTCCTGAAACAGCCGGAAAAATTCACTGCAGTGGGGGCACGAATTCCCAAAGGGGTACTGCTTGTGGGGCCTCCTGGGACGGGTAAAACTCTCCTCGCAAAGGCGATCGCCGGTGAAGCGGGTGTTCCTTTCTTCAGTATTTCTGGTTCTGAATTTGTCGAAATGTTCGTTGGGGTCGGTGCATCCCGTGTCCGTGACCTCTTCAAAAAAGCCAAGGAAAATGCGCCTTGTCTGATCTTTATCGATGAAATTGACGCCGTTGGTCGTCAACGGGGTGCAGGCATCGGTGGCGGTAACGACGAGCGGGAACAAACCTTGAACCAGCTTCTAACGGAAATGGATGGTTTCGAGGGTAATACTGGCATCATCATCATTGCCGCAACCAACCGTCCCGACGTGCTAGATTCTGCGTTAATGCGTCCCGGTCGTTTTGACCGTCAGGTGACTGTGGACACCCCCGATATCAAAGGTCGTTTGAGCATCCTCGAAGTCCATGCTCGCAACAAAAAACTTGCTGACGAAATCTCTCTCGATGTCATCGCCCGCCGGACGCCTGGTTTTAGTGGCGCTGATCTCGCTAACCTCTTGAACGAAGCAGCAATTCTCACAGCCCGTCGCCGTAAAGAAGCAATCACCATGGCGGAAATTGATGACGCCGTAGACCGAGTGATCGCTGGGATGGAAGGGACACCCCTCGTTGACAGCAAGAGTAAGCGTCTGATTGCTTACCATGAAGTGGGCCACGCCATTGTCGGTACCCTACTCAAGGATCACGATCCGGTGCAGAAGGTTACTCTCATTCCCCGTGGCCAAGCCCAAGGTTTAACCTGGTTCACCCCTAACGAGGAACAGGGTTTAACGACGAAATCTCAGCTAATGGCCCGCATTGCTGGTGCCCTCGGAGGCCGCGCCGCCGAAGAAGAAATCTTTGGCCATGATGAAGTGACTACCGGCGCTGGGGGTGATCTCCAACAGGTCAGCGGTATGGCGCGCCAAATGGTGACTCGCTTTGGGATGAGTGATCTTGGCCCGTTGTCTCTAGAAAGCCAACAGGGTGAAGTTTTCCTTGGTGGTGGCTTTATGAACCGCTCGGAATATTCTGAAGAAGTTGCTTCGCGCATTGATGAGCAAATTCGGATTATCGCCGAAGAAGCCCACCGCCTTGCCCGCAAACTGGTGCGTGATAACCGAGAAGTCATTGATCGTCTCGTAGATCTGCTGATCGAACGAGAAACTATCGATGGAGAAGAGTTCCGGCAGATTGTAGCGGAATACACAACCGTTCCCGAAAAGGAGCAGTTTGTGCCACAACTCTAAACCCATAATTTGAGATTAATCTAAGGATCGGGGGGAGCTAGTCACTGACTTGTTCCCTCTTTTCTTGGGTCAACTTTTTGGGGCGATCGCCCTTTCCTTTATAATGAGTGGCAATGTTTTTATTAGGACTACATCAGATGGCTGCCATTATTCCTTTTGCGGGTTATATCGTCGTTTTCACTGGTATTGCCCTTGCTGGCTTCCTTGGTCTACGGGCCGCAAACATTATCTAGGGAATTGATTTTTAGCGCGATATTTCGTTAGAAACTCATTCTAAAAAACTGCCCCAGGAGAAATCATTGACATGAAAAATCCGAGGCAGTTTTTTGTTGCTTATTCAGTTAAAAACGAATGCTATGGTTAAGCAGAAAAAATTCAAAAATGAGTCCCTTTGATTACGATAAAACCTAATTAAGATGGTGCTTTGCTTCGTCAGCCACTGCCACTTGTTCATCCTGGGCTAGGGTTTCTAGGAAGGGCTTAACTTCTTCACCCCCCAGCCGTCCTAGGGATTGGGCCAAGCGATAGCGCACTTGCCAATCGGGATCGGCAATAAAGGGAGTTAATAGCTCAATAGCACGGCGATCGCCTAGATCTCCGAGGGCACTGATCGCGCTGGTGCGCACCAATTCTGTTTCTGATTTGAGGGCTTCTTTGAGTAAATCGAAGGCATTAGGATTGCCCAATTCACCGAGGGCTGCCACGATGCTGAATTGCAACAACCACTCCGAGGTGGAATGGTACACCTGGGCCAAATCATCATAGGCTTCGGCAATTTTTAAGCCGGCGATCGCATCGGCTGCTGCTGCCTTGACATCCAATTCCGAATCATTAAAAAGGGTATGGCGGAGTAGTGCCAAAGCCTCTGTTTCAAAGCCTTGGCCCACCGCATCCATTTGACTGACCGCCGCATAACGTACCCGTGCTTCGGGATCACTCAGGAGGGGCTGAATCAGGGGAAATGCATCCTGGGACGAAAAAGCCCGGAGCTGATTTAAGCCGGAAATGCGATCGCCAAAGCTATCGGAAGAAAGCAGTTGTCGGACGGATTCAAGGGAAGCCATGAAGATGTTTTACCAAATGAAACAATGGAATTTAAGAGGCCTGGGCCATTGCTCGAATAATATCACCTTGGGTAATGATCCCAATGACTTTTTCGCTGTCTGGGGCAATGACGGGTAAACGACCCACGTGTTTCTCATGCATTAAGTGGGCCGCTTCCCGGACAATTTTTTCGGGGTGGATCGTGTAAACTTTTTTGCTCATGACTTCCCCCACCGTTTGGCCGAGGGCCTTGTGAATCTCAGCGTCGTGCTTAGCGGGATTTTGCAAATAAATCACACTATCCAACAACATGATGTAGGGGGGCGTATCTACCCCTGTTTCTTGCCAGGTGAGGTCACTGTCTGAAATGATCCCCACCAATTTACCCTGACCATCAACAACGGGAAGGGCGCTAATTTTTTTCTCCACAAGGAGGGCGATCGCCGTTTGGAGCGAATCATCTGCTTTGACCACGGCGGGATCGGGGGTCATGACTTCGGCAACGGTTTTGGTAATCATGATGCCAGCTTAGGGGATTTTTAGGATTTTCTGTCTTTATTCTAGGAAAATCTCGCTTTATTGTGGGGTTCTCGTAGTAGATCGTTACTTCGAGGCCGATTCAAGCTGGATAGATTGGGCCATGGCCGCTTCTAGATCGGCAATCAACTGATCCAGGTCAGGGCCATGGGTTTGCCAACAGGTTTCAGGGCTGGGGTCAGCTTGGTAATACACCAGTTTCACCTGCCCGTCACCAATGCAGAGGATAATCACTTCCTGCTCAAAGTCTGCCCCGGCAATGATCCCCAGGATTTCCTGGAGACGCCCCCCCACCCGTCGATTCAAGGTCTGGAGGGTTTCTGGGGAGCAGGGCACAAAATGGGGCTGGGGTTTGAGGTCAATGCCGAGGATCGTGCCGTCGTGGTGCCATTCCTGCTGGAGCCCCCAGGCGAGGGCCGTCAGTTGGGAGCGGTAGTCTTGGACGAACCAATCCACGTGCGATCGCCATTTTTCCCTGGGTTGCGGGCCTTGATTGTCGAAGGAGGAAAACATGAACTCAAACCCAATATTAGTAACTATTAATCGTTGGCAAGGATGACCGTAGCTATTGTAGCCCGAGGACTTCCCCTTGACCTGCGACCACCGTACCCACTTGCCAAGCCGCGAGCCCCTGGGCCTCAAACCAAGCAACATTTTCCGCCGCTTTGGGGGCCGGCACAATCACCACATAGCCCACCCCCATGTTGAAGGTGTCCCACATGGCCGCTTGGGGGACATCACCCATGGTTTGCAGCCACTGGAAGAGGGGGGGGATTTCCCAGGTGTTCGGATCAATGGCGATGGATTGATTGACTTGGAGGCACCGGGGCAGATTTTCGGGGAGACCGCCTCCGGTGATGTGGGCCATGCCGTGGATCTCCATGTTGGCCTTGAGGGCACCTTGGATCGCCTGGACATAGATTTGGGTGGGCGTAAGGAAGACTTCACCGAGGGTTTTACCCTGAAATTCTGCGGGCTTGTCGTCCCAGGACAATTGATTCGTTTCAATGATTTTCCGCACTAGGGAAAAACCATTGCTGTGGACACCGCTACTGGGTAAGGCGATCGCCACATCGCCGACCTGCACTTGGGAGCCGTCTAAAATTTCGCTCTTTTCGACGATCCCCACACAGAAGCCCGCAAGATCATATTCCCCTGCTTGGTAAAAACCCGGCATCTCCGCTGTTTCGCCTCCCAGAAGCGCACAACCACTCTGCTTACACCCTTCAACAATTCCGGCGACCACCTGAGCCAGTTGCTCCGGTTCGAGCTTGCCCGTCGCTAAATAGTCGAGGAAAAAGAGCGGTTCGGCCCCAGAGGTGAGGATATCGTTGACACACATTGCCACCAAATCAATGCCGACGGTGTGGTGTTGATCGGTCTGGTGGGCGATTTTGAGCTTTGTGCCCACCCCATCCGTACCGGAAATCAACACCGGTTGACGATAGCCAGCGGGAATTTCAAAGCAGCCACCAAAACCACCGAGGCCACCCAGTACCCCCGGTCGGTATGTGCTTTCGACGTTATCCTTGATGGTTTTGACGAAGGAACGCCCTGCTTCGATATCTACTCCTGCTTGTTGGTAGTCCATGCGATAAAAATTCTTTATGAATTGGTCAAGGGAAATTGTCGAGTCTGACAAAACTCGAAAAGCAGATTTTACCGTGCTTTAACTTTATTCGTTGCCATTTATTTTGACCTGAAACCCCATTTTCGACTCTGTGTATACGGATGTGAAGCCGAAAAAGCCTGTGTTACTGTATGTCGGCTTAAGAAATGTAACGTGATCACAACGTTCTGACTTAGGTGTGGGTAAGCGCATTTTTTGGATGCAACGGCCCCTTTGACCAAAGGAAACCCTCTACTGTCAATTGTTTTTGGTGAGGCATGGTTTTCGGCGGTAGTTGAATTCAATTTTTTTTCATGACCTTAAAACGTAAACATTTGCTCGCTTTGTCTGCTGCCTTTACGACCTTTGCTCCCTTGAGCTTGACCGCAGCACCAACCCTAGCAAATACGGATACGTCTCCTCGTGTTCTGGCCCGTACTCAAGTGACCGCTGCGGCAGAACGTTTAGAACCAATTGCGACGTTGTTTTCTTATCCCCACGAAGAACGGACTGCTACCACCCTCTACGTCAACCAACTCCCCGTTCTCACGTTTCTCAATTCTGGTGATGCCGCCGATGATGAGGCCCAGGCGATCGCCCAAAAAGTTTCCCAAGAATTAAATACCCTCGTTGCCCAAGCGGACTTTGATGCCACGAAATTTTCTGCAAGTTGGCAGGCCGCAGGCAAATATGACTTGCTCTATGACAATGCACCCTTGATCACCCTAGATGATTCGGTTTTTCTCGCGGATCGGACGGGCAATGAGACCCAGGATGCTCTGATTGCGGTGAATCGCTTCCGGCGAATCCTCGGTGGTGCTGAACCCATGGCGGCGATCACCAATGCCCCCAAGGCGAAAAATGTGGCGGGTGCTGGCCTGAAGGTACAACGCACCATGCAAGGCCGGGCCTCTTGGTATGGGCCTGGGTTCCATGGCCGACGCACGGCGAGCGGCGAACGGTTCAATCAAAATGCGATGACTGCCGCCCACAAGAGCCTACCCTTTGGCACAAAGGTGCGGGTAACAAATGTCCGCAATGGTCGTTCTGTGGTGGTGCGCATCAATGACCGTGGCCCCTTTACCCCTGGTCGCATTATCGATTTGTCCAAGGGTTCGGCCCAGCAGATTGGGTTAGTCAGTGCTGGCGTGGCTACGGTAAAGTTAGAGGTTCTGAACTAACGTCTCCATCCCTTAGCCGATGAAAGTTGTACGCACCCTTGCTGGATTACAAACGGCGATCGCCCAGGTTGCCCCGAGGCAAAAAATTGGTTTTGTCCCCACGATGGGGGCACTCCATCGAGGCCATGGCAGTTTGATCCAACGGGCAAGGGTAGAAACAGACTTTGTGGTGGTGAGTATCTTCGTTAATCCTCTGCAGTTTGGAGCCAACGAAGATCTTGATCACTATCCCCGGCAATGGGAAGGCGATCGCCAATTTTGTGACGACTTGGGGGTAGACCTCATCTTTGCCCCCACAGTAGCCGAAATGTATCCGGGGCCAGAGCCAGTGCAGATCTTGCCACCTCCTGGGTTGACTAGCGGGCTTTGTGGTCGCTTTCGTCCAGGCCATTTTACGGGGATGGCGACGGTAGTGGTGAAACTGTTGCAATTGGTACGGCCAGCGATCGCCTATTTCGGTGAAAAGGACGCCCAACAACTAGCGATTATTAAACGGCTGGTGCAGGATTTGCATCTACCCGTCACTGTCCGGGGTTGTCCCATTGTCCGGGAGCCATCGGGGTTAGCGCTCAGTTCCCGCAATCAATATTTATCTGCGACAGAAAAAACTGAGGCGATCGCCCTTTCCCAAGCCCTCCAAACTGCCCAAGCGCTATTTCAAACGGGGGAACGACACGCAGGTCGGCTCATTGCAGCGGCCAAAGAAACCCTGGCTAAATTTCCGGGGGTACAACTGCAATATTTAGAATTAGTCGATCCAGAAACCCTGACGCCCCTGCCCCAGGTGCAAAAATCTGGTTTACTGGCGATCGCCGCCTATGTCGGTCAAACCCGTTTGATTGATAACACCATGCTAAAAACCCGTCAGCCGATTATTGCCATTGATGGCCCCGCCGGAGCCGGTAAATCTACCGTTACCCGCCAAGTGGCCGAGCAGCTCCAGCTTCTCTTTCTAGATACCGGGGCAATGTACCGGGCGATCGCCTATCTTGTTTTAGAAAATAATATCAATCCCCAGGATGAAGTGGCCGTCGCCGAACTCGTCAGTACCGCCACCATTACCCTAGTCCCCCCTAAGGCGCCCACAGAACCCATTACCGTGTTGGCGAATAACCTTGATGTGACCCAGGCAATCCGCACGCCTGCTGTGACGAAACAGGTATCTGTCATTGCCGCCCAAGCCGCCGTCCGCCAAGCCCTAGTGAAGCAGCAGCAACGCCTCGGTGAAAATGGGGGCCTCGTGGCAGAAGGGCGCGATATTGGTACCCATGTGTTTCCCGATGCCGAACTCAAGATTTTCTTGACTGCCACCCCCGCCGAGCGGGCCAGACGCCGCGCCAAGGATCTCGCTGCCCAGGGAGAAACCAACATTGACCTAGGACAACTAGAGGCAGAAATTACCGAACGCGATCGCCTCGACAGTACCCGCGCCATTGCTCCTTTGACCAAGGCTCCCGATGCGGTGGAGTTAATTACCGATAACCTCAGCATTGAGGCGGTGGTCGCTAAAATTATTCATTTATATAAAGGTATAAATCAGGCCTAAATATTATTCGGGTGAAGCGGCGTTGGCGATCGCCCATTCCACCTGTCGTAAAATCCCCCGTAACATTGCCACTTCTCGACTACTGGGGCTGGCTCGGTGGTACAAATTCCGAAACGTTTCCATCCGTGAGGCACTGGTGTGGGGATACAGAAATCCCACCTGCAACAACACCTGCTCTAGGTGCTGGTAATAGCCCTCTAATTCACTGAGATCGGCCAGATCCGGGGCTGCTGTGGCTATTTCTCTTGGGGCAAAAGTGGGTTTTTCGGTGGCTAAACTGCGCAATTCGTAGCCACAAACAGCGACCGCCTGGGCCAAATTCAAGGATGTATATGCATCCCCCGTGGGAATGCAGACCAGCCTTTGGGCTTGGTTTAATTCGCCATTGCTCAAGCCGTGGTCTTCCCGGCCAAAAATTAGCGCACTGGGTTGATCGTCTTCTAAAAACCAGGGCAAAGCTGCCTTGGGGGTTTCCACAGGCATCGGTAAACTGCGCTGGAGTCCAGTGGTGGCGATCGCCTTTTTGCAACCCGTCAATGCCGTTGTCAAATCGGGAACAACCACCGCCCGTTCGAGAAATTCCCGCCCATGGACTGCCATTAAAAAAGCCTCTTGGCCTAAATGGTTACAATGGGGATTCACCAAGAACAATTGCCCTAGGCCCATATTTTTCATCACCCGGGCAATGGAGCCAAGATTTAGGGCCCCTGCAGGTTCTACAACCACAATCCGAATATGCGTCAAACTCGCCAAGCTATTTTCTCCATCGCAGTGCAACTCCCCATTGTGCCGTGGGCGTGACCCCAAAAAAAACCTGGCGATCGCCAAATCGGAATCTGATTCCATCGGCTCAATATTTGGGTCATGGTTACCTCACCCATTGGCGATCGCCCCCCAAGATCCTTTTAAGTTGACCGCAAGATAATTTACAATCTGTAATGTTGCCATCGTGCCCCGCAAGGATTTTAATATTCTTTGCTGTAGCAAAATATTCAGTTTTCCCAAGACTGGAGCGGCAGCTTATACGAACCAAGCGCGTGACACTTACAATACAAATTAGTCCCTTAACGACTCACCATAAACCACATCGGTTTTAGATTGGCTCAAACAAGACCGAGACGTTTTCAGTTGTACGTCTAATTGCACCAAGTGATCACCCTAGTAAAAATAGTAGTACTTAAATTTTATCGAGCGAACATAAACCTATGAAAGACCTGACCAAATATCGTAATATCGGTATCTTCGCTCACGTCGATGCGGGTAAAACCACCACCACCGAACGTATCCTGAAGTTAACCGGAAAAATCCACAAATTAGGTGAAGTGCACGACGGTGCAGCCACCACTGACTTCATGGAGCAGGAGCAGGAGCGCGGGATTACCATTCAATCCGCTGCCACAAGCTGTTTCTGGAAAGATCACCAGCTCAATATTATCGATACTCCCGGTCACGTCGATTTCACCATTGAAGTTTATCGCTCCCTAAAAGTACTCGACGGTGGTGTCGGTGTATTTTGTGGTTCCGGTGGTGTAGAACCCCAATCCGAAACCAACTGGCGTTATGCCAACGACTCTAAGGTTGCGCGACTGATCTATGTCAACAAATTAGACCGGATCGGTGCTAACTTCTACAACGTTGTGAAGCAGGTAGAAAACATCCTGGCGGCAACCCCCCTGGTAATGACCCTGCCGATCGGTACAGAGAGTGAATTTAAGGGCGTTGTTGATCTGCTTACCGAAAAAGCTTGGATTTGGGACGAATCTGGCGATCCGATGAACTACGAGATCACCGATGTCCCCGAAGACATGAAGGATCAAGTAGCAGAATACCGCGAAGCCCTCGTCGAACTCGCTGTCGAACAAGATGACGAGATCATGGAAAAATACCTCGAAGGCGAAGAAGTCAGCATTGACGAAATCAAGGCTTGTATCCGGAAAGGAACTCGCGAACTCGCTTTCTTCCCCACCTACTGTGGTTCCTCCTTTAAGAACAAAGGAGTACAACTGGTTCTCGATGCGGTTGTGGACTATCTCCCCAACCCAATGGAAGTCAATCCCCAGCCGGAAACGGACATTGAAGGGAACGAAACGGGCAACTTTGCGATTGTTGACCCCGAAAAGCCTCTCCGTGCTTTGGCCTTCAAGATTATGGATGACCGTTTTGGGGCCTTGACCTTTACCCGGATTTACTCTGGGATGCTCAAAAAGGGTGACACTGTCCTCAACACGGCCACGGGCAAAACCGAGCGCATTGGGCGGATGGTAGAAATGCACGCCAACTCCCGTGAGGAAATCGATGAAGCCCAAGCGGGTGACATTATTGCCATTGTTGGGATGAAAAACGTCCAAACGGGTCACACCCTTTGCGATAAGGACAATCCGGCAACCCTCGAACCAATGGTTTTCCCGGATCCGGTAATCTCCATTGCGATCGCCCCCAAAACCAAAGGCGGCAACGAGAAAATGGGGGTTGCCCTCAGCAAGATGGTTCAAGAAGATCCCTCCTTCCAAGTGGAAACCGACCAAGAGAGCGGTGAAACCATCATTAAAGGGATGGGTGAACTTCACCTCGATATTAAAGTAGACATCCTCAAGCGTACCTACGGCGTGGAAGTAGAAGTGGGTAAACCCCAGGTTGCCTACCGTGAATCGATCACCAAAGTCATCAATGACAGCTACACCCACAAGAAGCAGTCTGGTGGTTCCGGTCAGTTCGGGAAAATCGACTACACCATCGAACCCGGTGAATCCGGTAGCGGCTTCCAGTTCGAGTCCAAGGTCACTGGTGGTAACGTTCCCCGTGAATTCTGGCCCGCCGTTCAAAAAGGTTTCGAGCAATCCATCGAGAAGGGTGTGCTGGCTGGCTTTCCCTGTGTTGACCTGAAGGTAACTTTGACGGATGGTGGTTTCCACCCGGTTGACTCTTCGGCGATCGCCTTTGAAATCGCCGCCAAGAGTGGCTACCGTCAAACCCTACCCAAGGCTGGCCCCCAAATCCTCGAACCGATCATGAAGGTGGATGTCTTTACCCCCGATGATTACGTTGGGGATGTGATCGGTGACCTCAACCGTCGTCGTGGCATGATCGAAGGTCAAGAATCCGGTGCTACTGGGATCCGCATCAAAGCCAAAGTGCCCCTCAGCGAGATGTTCGGTTACATCGGCGATCTGCGTACCATGACCTCTGGCCGTGGTCAGTTCTCCATGGAGTTCTCTCACTATGATCCTTGTCCGAAGAATGTTGCGGATGAAGTGATCAAGGAAGCTAAAGAACGGGCGGAAGCAAATAGCTAACCCTTAAAACGACGCTCTCCCACTGGGCGAGATTAGAACCAAAAAGCCGATTGGTGAAAATGCCAGTCGGTTTTTTCTTTGGTCGCCATCAACCCATTAAAAAAACTCTCCACTGAAACCCGGAGAGTTCTTTGATCCAACCTGTCAGTATCGCTGCTTAAATGCTTTGGGCCAAGACCGCCACACCAGCGACCACCATCATCACCCCAGCAATGCGGAAAAATTGAATCTGTTGACGACGCAAGGCCAGAAAAGCCGTTCCCATGCCGATGAGGTGTAGGCTCGCAGTCCCTGCCAGGAAACCGAGGGCATATTGAAGACCTTGGGCATTGGCAGGCATTTCAGCGCCGTGGGCATAGCCATGAAAAACGGCCAGCGCCCCAATAATGAGACTACTCCACAGCAACGGCAGACGGGTGCCAAAGAAAACAAAACAACCTAACAGTAGATCGGAAAAGATAATGCCAACCTCGATCCCTGGTACGGTCATGCCGACCATGCCGAGCAAACCGCCCACCAACATCAGTCCCAGAAAACTTAGGGGGAACGTGAGTTCGGGATAAGGGAAGAGGGGTAGAGTAGTCTGGAAGTGTCCAAACTAAACCAATCTACTCACCCCATGTCTAGTCTAGAAGAACTTTTCTGTAATGTGGATGACTTCTGTCAAATCTTTGAGCCTCTCTGGCATCAAGAGTTAATTCAAGGCGGTACAGTGACTCGACTTCGCTCCCGTCGTTTATGCCTCAGCGAAATTCTGACAATCTTGATCTCCTTTCATCGCGAATCCTACCGTAATTTCAAACATTTCTACGAAAAGTATGTTTGTCAACATTGGCGAGAAGCCTTTCCACACCTCGTCAGCTATCAGCGTTTTATCGAGTGGATACCTTCGACGATTGTGCCTTTATGTGTGTATTTAAAGCATTGTTTCGGGAGCTGCACAGGTATCAGTTTCATTGATGCGACAAGCCTAAAAGTCTGTCACAGTAGGCGTATTCACAGTCACAAGGTCTTTGATGGTCTTGTGGCTCTCGGCAAAACTTCCGTGGGTTGGTTCTATGGTTTTAAGCTTCATTTAGTGGTCAATGAACTGGGAGAGTTGCTCAATGTTCAAATCACCGCAGGTAATGTAGATGACAGAAAACCCGTAGAGGAGTTAGTGCAGCAATTATTTGGCAAAGTCTTTGCAGACAGAGGCTACGTTTCTCAACCGTTAACGGAGAAGTTACGGGAAACCTATGGGATTGAGTTTTTTGCGAAGCCAAAACGCAACATGAAGAACAGATTAATGCGTTTGACAGATAAATTATTATCGAGAAAGCGCTTCATTATTGAGACAGTGATTGACCAGTTAAAGAATATTTCACAAATTGAGCATTCCCGCCATCGTAGTCCGGTGAATTGCTTTGTGAATATACTTTGTGGCTTAATCGCCTACTGCCATCAGCCGAAAAAGCCCTCGCTACAGTTAGACTGGGCATTACAGCCTTCGGCTTAACCCGAACTCACGTTAGGGGGAGTAAAAAACGCCCTTGCTTTTCTTCGACTTGAACGGCCCAAATCCCCACCGCTAACATGGCAACGAGGTGATCGAGGCCCCCAAGGGGATGTTGAAAGCCATGCCAAAAGCCAGCGGTTTCGTGGCCGCCAACGTGGGCGATCGCCACCGATGGCAGAAAAACGCAAAGCATCGCCCCAAGAAATAACAAACCGTGCCGAATGTGACGCTGACCCATGGTGTCGCTCCTTTGAAACATTCCAATTTTAGTGAACAATCCCATGGGTAATATCGCTTTGGTGATGAGTCTTAAAGATTCGCTTTATTAGGTAAAACTGCAAAATATAAAATATTAAGCCTTTGGGCGATCGCCCCAGAAAAGGGCTACAACTACGAAAAGAGATGAGGCCCAAGCTGCCTGTGTTGCTGCGTGACTGGCTCCTGAAAATTTGGCGACGATCGCCCCTACCCCTAAAAATGATCGCTGTCCTGGGGGCGATCACCTTGGTGGTGCGTTTAACGCCCTTCCTGATGCCCTTGCAAGCAGCGGATATTGCCCAAACCGATCAAGCCTTTCGCTTCTATGACCGCAATGGTTTGTTTTTGGGGACAGTCCTCAGCGCCGACCAAGAAAATACCTCTGTTGTCAGCCTCGATGAAATTTCGCCCTATTTTCAGCAGGCGATTATCGCGGCGGAGGATGGTGATTTTTACCACCATGGCCCCCTGGATCTCCAGGCGATCGCCAGGGCCACTTACCAAGCCATCAAACACCAAAAAATTGTCAGCGGAGCCTCGACGATTACGATGCAGCTTGCCCGGATGTTAGGCGATCGCCCCCGGACTTTGAACGCGAAATTCCAGGAAATTTGGGTCGCCTGGCGTTTAGGGGCGGGCATGAACCGCCAAGAAATTCTCACCGCTTACATTAACCGTTTACCCATGGGGGGCAATATCTATGGCGTTGAAGCGGCAGCTCAGATTTATTTTGGTGTGGCGGCAGCAGATCTTAATTTGGCCCAGGCGACCCTCCTTGCGGCCATTCCCAACAGTCCCACCTATCTCAACCCCTACCACTATTGGGACAATCTCAAACAACGGCAGCGGTATGTGTTGGAGCGCCTCGTCGCCGAGGGTGAAATTTCTCCAGAACAGGCGGATCGGGTTTTTCAGGAAGCCGTTACCCTGCAACCGCGTCACCAGGGCATTCTCAGTGCGCCCCATTTTGTTTTTTGGTTAACAGAGCAATTAGATACCAGCCAAAACCCCGTAATTCGTACCACCCTCGATAAAAATCTCCAGGATTTTGTTGCGGCACAGGTGCGCCAGACCGTTTTAAATTTAGACCAAAATAATGTCCACCAAGGGGCGGCGATCGCCATTGAGAATCAAACCGGCGAAATCTTGGCCTATGTGGGATCTACGGATTACTTTACGCCCCAAGGCGAAACCGATGGGGTACAAGCCCTCCGGCAACCAGGCTCCACCCTCAAGCCCTTCCTCTATCAATTGGCCCTAGAAAACCGCACCATTCGCCCCAATACGATTTTGGCGGATATTCCCACCTACTATGCCATTCCCGACGCCAAACTCTATGAACCCACGGACTACGATGAAAAATTTTTAGGCCCGGTGCGGGTGCGTCTCGCTTTGGGAAATTCCCTCAATATTCCGGCGGTGCGGGTTTTAGAAAAAGTGGGCGTTGAGGCATTTTTACAACGTTTGCACCAATTGGGTTTTCAGCATTTAACCGAAGACCCCGACTACTATGGCTTAGGTCTCACCCTGGGGAGCGGCGAAGTAACCCTGATGGAGTTGGCCAATGCCTACCGTACCCTGGCTAATGACGGCAAAAAAAGTGATTTGGTGAGTCATTTTGTTCATCCGGAATCAGCCACAACATTTCTCAGTGACTCCTCAACTTGGCAACTGATTACCCAGATGTTGAGCGATAAACAGGCCAGGGCGATCGCCTTTGGGGTCGATTCGGCGTTAAATTTACCATTTCCAGCAGCGGTCAAAACAGGGACATCCTCAAATTATCGTGATACCTGGGCGGTGGGGTTTAGCGAAAAATACACTGTTGCTACCTGGATTGGTAACTTCGATGGCACACCCATGCAGCAAGTTTCAGGGGTGGCAGGGGCTGCACCGCTCTGGCGCGAAATTATGTTGCACTTGCACCACCAGCGGGAACCATTGCCATTCCCGGAGCCAGCGGCCATGGTAAAACGTCCTATTTGTGCCCTGTCTGGCAAAAAATCCACGGGCCTTTGTCCAGTCATCGTCCAGGAATATTTTTTCCCAGAAGATCTAGCCGAGTACGAAATGGATTTAGATGATTTTTACCAGGAAATTAACGGCGAGATTCGTCTCGTGTTGCCCCCCGAATATGACCGCTGGCTGGCGACCCAAACGACCTTGGCGATGCCCCAAAGCGGCTTAAAAATTCTGTTTCCCCAAGATGGCGATCGCCTCCTGAGCGACCCCAACAATCCCGGCCAACTGGTAATCCAATTTCAAACCAAGAACCAAGAGCCTGTACAATGGCGGCTCAATGGCAATCCCTGGCAACCGGACGATCCCCAGAACCCGAAGTTACGCCTGGCCCCTGGCCCCCAGACCTTAGAAATTCGTCAAGGCGATCGCCAGGATCAAGTCAACTTTTCTGTAGAAGTAGCCCCGTCCCAAACCACGAAGCGGGGATTTTCAGTGAATTAAATGCTGATGTTCTGTCCCCAAAAAGATTCTAAATCTCTTGTAAATTGGATGATTCATCGGCAGCTAGCCCAAAACAAACTGATTTTACTGACTGTGTTGTTTTTTGAAATTGCTTTCAAAGAAAATCAAACAATGATGTCAGTACTTATTTTTTGATTTCTAGCATTTCCCATTGCTGAAAATCAGTGCATATCACCTGAGAAATACAACATATCGTTGCCCCAGAGATGGCGTTCAATCATTTTTCAATACAAAAAAGGCTCCAGAAAATAAATCTGTAAGCCTTTGCAGTACCCAAGTTTTGGCGATCTCAACAACCAGCTTGAGCATTTAATCATGTGTGGGAAGAAACATTAGCTTTATTGTAAACAAGCCAGGGGAAGTAAAGGCCATCGTTACAGAATATGCAACTGCTGTCGTCAATCTACAAGCGAGAAAATCAGGTTTTAAACAGAGATTGATTTTACGAAGTGCTTCACTTCTGTCTAAAAATCAGCTCACCAATAGAATATTGCCAGTGACTACAATGGCACTGTCGTTATTTGAATAATCTTAGGAATGGTTAATGTAAAAAAAGTAGGTGATTTTTTTTCGATCAGGAAACTTGGACAGAAGGGCCTACAAATTCTTGGCTTAATTGGCTTATCCATCTTGGCCGAAGCACAGATCCAAGTCGGATTGGCCCAAAGTCCTGATAATTTGCCAGACGATGAAGCGGCAGAAATTCTCCAGGTTGGCATTGGCGGCACCCCTCCTTTTTTAGTGGAGTCGGTCAACGGTGACTTTCAAGGAATTGTGCCGGATATCTGGGAAACTATTGCCTTTGTGAATAGCTGGGAATATGAGTTGATTTTGCAAACGGAGACACAAGCCGCCCTGGATGCCGTGGCCACCGGGGAATTAGACCTCCTGGTGGGGCCGTTTAGTATTACCGCCGAGCGTTTAGAAGCAGTTGATTTCACCCAGCCTTTTTTCATTTCTGGATTAGGGGTTTTGCTGCCCGAAGAGTCGCCCCCCATTTGGGAGCGGGTGCGGCCTTTTTTCACGCGCACGGCCCTCTCATCGGTGGGGGTTTTGCTAGTGTGTTTATTTCTAGTGGGTAACGGCATGTGGCTCGTGGAGAGACGCCATAACCCAGAGGAGTTCCCCAACCAGTATCTGCGCGGTGTGGGCAATGGAATGTGGTTTGCCCTGGTGACTCTGACGACGGTGGGCTATGGCGATCGCTCACCCAAAACCCCTTGGGGACGGTTTATCGCCGGAGTTTGGATGTTGATCTCTTTGATTGCGGTTTCTTCTCTAATCGGGGGATTAGCCTCGGCTTTTACCCTTGCCCTCGCTAAATTGCCAGAGGATGCAATCCGTGATCCTGGAGATTTACGCGGCACCCGCATGGCCGTTGTCCAGGGCACAACAGGGGAAGCTTTTGCTGCCGAATATCGTGCCAAAGTTGTGCAACGCCCTAGCTTAGAAGCGGCGATCGCCTTAATGGAAGCCGATAAAGCAGACGGTGTAATTTTTGATCGGCCAACCCTGGAGTATTACCTCAGTCAGAATCCTGACTTACCCTTGCGGGTTGCTGACTTTAACCTAAATACCGAAAATCTGGGTTTTGTTTTACCTTACGACAGTCCCCTAGCCCTGCCCCTCGATGTGAGTATCGTGGCCCTCGAAGAAGACGGTACCCTCGTCCGCACTGCCCAAGACTGGCTCCAAGGGGAACTCAATTTAGAATAGACACTAGAGATAGTTTGTTACCAACGGAGAAAAACAGCCCCTATGAAAATGCTTCACACCATGATTCGGGTTGGCAATTTAGAAGAATCCCTCAAATTTTATTGTGATGTTCTGGGGATGAAACTCCTGCGTCAAAAGGATTACCCCGGCGGCAAATTCACCCTAGCCTTTGTCGGTTATGGCGACGAAAAAGACAATACCGTGATCGAACTAACCCACAACTGGGACACCGATCGCTATGATCTCGGCAATGGTTTTGGTCACATTGCTCTGGGTGTGGATGATATCTATGGCACCTGCGAAAAAATCCGCGAGCTGGGCGGTAAAATTTCCCGGGAACCCGGCCCTATGAAGCACGGCACCACAGTAATTGCCTTTGTCGAAGATCCCAATGGCTACAAGATCGAATTGATCGAAATGAAAAAGGCCGCCGCTTAGAGCTGATTGATAAAGCCCCCCGGCCCCCAGATTTTAGGAGTCAGATCAAGAGACTTCTTAGCCTTAAAAACAACCTTCGTTTATTGGATCTTGCCAATCTGGCGGCCCACAGCTTCGATTTCAGCGTAGTTTTCGTTGCTGGTCTGAATAAACTGGGTCGCCCCAAACAAATCAAGAATTTCTTTGTGGTCAGGATTGTTGGGATCGAGTTGGAGCAAAGCCTGTTTCACTTTATCCCGGAAGCCTTCCCCATAGCGCTCGTCCACGTCGGGGGAAATGACCCAGTGATAATCGTAGTAGGCGGGCGATCGCCAAATCACGTTCACTCTATTGGTATCTACTTCCCCGGCTTCGACGCGACTGTTCCACACCTGTTCGTTAAGCATCCCCAGGTCATAGGTGCCCGCTTCGACCAGTTGGATGGTGGCATCGTGGGAGGCCGAAAAACCCACTTCCCCTTGGAAATCTTCAAGAGAGACTCCGGCTTGTTCTAGGTAGTATTGGGGCATCAGGCGGCCAGAGGTAGAGGATTCACTGCCAAAGGTGAGGGTTTTGCCTTTGACTTGGGTTAAATCAGCATCACTGGCTAATTCCCCCAGGCCACTATTCACATTGGCAATCAGTACCGAGTGAAATTCGGCGTCAATATCCCGTTGGGCGATCGCCTCAGCCCCAGGGACTTGCAATCTCGCTTGGACACCCGTTAATCCACCAAACCAGACTAAATCTAAATCACCCACCTTAAAGGCTGTGACCGCGGCGAGGTAATCGGTGACGGGTTTATATTCTACGGGAACTCCCAGTTCAGCACTCAGATAATCCGCCAGCAGGCCATAGAGTCGCTGCAATTTTTCAGGATCCTGGTCGGGAATCGCCCCCGTGACCAAGGGTTGCACTGCCGTTGTCGAGGTTTCATTTTCGGTGGGGCTAGTGACATCCGTAGTCGATGGCGCAGTACAGCCAAAAACACTGAGGGAAAGCAGACAGAGGGCAGACAGGAGCCGTTTTTTCATGGGTAATTTCTCAAGGGAAAGAAAAAGATTTATTCCCAACTTAAGATAGCAATTAATGTTTTCTCCCCCCAATGGCTTTCGTAATGGCATCTGCTTTGTGGCCCCTAATTTGGTTTTACGCTGTTTCTTTTTCCTGCGGGGTTTTGATGCTCCGTATTTGGCGATCGCCGCGCCCCCGTCCTCTGGGATGGTTCTGGGTGGCGGGGTTTGTCCTCGTCCTCACCTGGGGAATGAACCTGATTTCGATGGCTTGGGCTGCTTGGTGGAGCGGTATCGCTTGGTTGCTGTTGATCCTCATGCCGTCTTTGGGCTTGCGGCAGATCCAGAGTCTCTTGTCCCGCCAAGATTTTCAGCGGGCTTACCAATGGGCTTTGTATTTGCGATATCTTCATCCCTTTGATGGTTGGTGGGAACAGCCGCAGATCATTCGCGCTTTAATCTTGAGTCAACGGGGCCAACTCACCCCAGGCTTAAATCTTTTAGAAAAATACCAGGATCACCCCAGTTTTTTAGCCCGTCAGGCGATCGCCATGGATTATGCGATGCGGTTTGATTGGATGGGGTTGCTGGCTTGGCTCCGGGGAATGGCGCAAACCCCCCAAGAACCTTTGCTTTTGGTTTACTATTGCCGCGCCCTGGGAGAAACAGGTCAACTGTCGGAACTTTTACAACTGGTGCTGAAACCAGAAACCAAAGCGCAACTGTTGCGGGGGAGCGATCGCCGTCAGTGGCATTTGGTATTGCTATTTACGGCGGCTTTTTGTGGCGAAATCAAGACGGTGCAACGGCTATTAACAGGCCCTCTCCGAGATTATGCCAAAGAGATCAAAGGTTTTTGGTTGGCGATCGCCCACTATGGGGCCGGAAGTGTTTCCCAAGGAAATGCCATTTTACAGACCCTCCAAGAGGACTCAAATAAACGTTTCCGCAATGCCGTCCAGATGCGCCGCCAACATCCTCCCCGACCAGCCCAATCGCTCCTCCCCATAGACGCTTATCCTGATCTGGCCCGCCTTAGTCGCCTGGTACGGCAGGAAACCCAAGAGCAGCTTTATCAATCCCTCGTAGGCCAACCACCTGTGGGGCAAAAGCAACTTTCGGTGAATTCTGTTTTAGTTGCCGTCAATTGTCTGGTATTCCTGGGGGCGATCGCCGTTAGCAGTCCCGAAAATCCAGAAGCGGTTCTCCAGGGTGGTGGTTTCATTCCCAACCAAGTGTTGCAGGGGGAATGGTGGCGCTTGTTTACGGCGAATTTTATCCATGTGGGGCTGGCCCATCTCTTGATGAATATGGCAACCTTGGCGTTGCTAGGCCCCTTTGCTGAAAAACATCTGGGGCGATCGCGTTATCTCCTCGTTTATTTAGGTAGTGGTTTCGGCGCGACGGTCACCTTGTTTGGGTTGGTGCTGTTGGCCCAGGGCTTTGACTACGAGGCGTTTCCGGCGTGGTTGGCCTATCTCACTACAGAAATTCGCTATGGCTACCAGGTGTGGGTCGGGGCTTCTGGATCGATTATGGGCATGATCGGGGCGATCGCCGTGGTGTTATGGCAGGGGTGGCGACGGTTTCACCTTGAGGCTGCGGGCAGACAATTTCGCTTGATTTGCTTAATTATTGTGATCCAGTTTGCGGTGGATCTGAGTTCCCCCAATGTCAGTTTTTACAGCCATTTACTAGGCCTTTGTTGGGGGATAATATTAACTTTTTTTTAAAAGAGAAGTATAAGAAACAATTTCTATTTTAATCTTTATGAGTAGGCTCTTAGTTCTCTATAAAGATTTCTCAGTAATTCTTTCTCTTCTTCATTATCAGATATAGTTCCTTTCAATGTAATGTAAGCTAGTTCTTTGACCAGCAGAGTGCTTTTTCTTGGCAACTGTATTACATTGCCAAAATCATACCATTTCACTCCTTTTTTCTTTAGTGCCAACTGAAATGAATGCTGACCTTCTTTTCCGTAAATACGAATTATATGATGTTGATATTTTGAATATATGTATGGTTTGCCTTGTTTTGTAAAATCTGTAGACCAATTTGATTTGTGAACAAATTTACTTATATTTTGGTATTGCTTAATGAGATTGCCACTTAATAAGCGATCTTCCTGGGTTAAATATTCAATACAGGTGCTCCCAACAACCATATATCCCCATTGAGGATGGTAGATTAGATGCTCATATCGAATAGGGGCATTACATCCTTTTCTCTGACAGGTGCCATCAAGACCATCAAGATCATCAATAGAGATAAGTGTCCAACCTCTATTCGGCTCGATCAGTCCATGTTCTCTAGCATGACATCCTTTACACAAAGTCCTACAGTCGCTTAATGCATACTCCCAAGGTGCTTTGCCAGGAATATAAATATCATGATGAACTTGAAGAATTACATGGTCTCCCCCCCTAGCACACTGCAAACATTTCCACTTATCTCTATGTTTTACCTTCTCTGCGAAAAGCATCCAATTCTTATTTAAATAGAGCTTCCTTTGGCCATCCATTTCAGTTTTTTGGCTTGAATACAATCCTAGTTATAATACCAACAAAGAACCGATATAATTGATAATTTATGCTTGCTTTGTCGATAGATATTGTGGTTATTTATTTATATTCAGCGATCGCCTCAGCTGCTAAATCTGCGAGAAGTTCTTGGGATTGAGCAAAAGCAGTATCCCATTTAGCTTCATCCTCAAGCTCTTCCATAATCAAAGTGGCGATCACATCTTGCTTTTCTGTCTCCAAAGATTGCAGATGTTTAATTGCTTGTTCTAGAAGTTCAGTCATAAAAAAAGCCGTTATTTTCTAATCAGAATTATAGCGGAATTATAAAATTTTTAGACGGTTAGTGGGTTTCAGGGCGATCGCTTAGAATTTCGTTAGAAAAATTATGTAAAGTTCTAAATATTTTCAGACTTAATTAATGTTACCTGAAGCTCACAACCTACAGCCTGAGCATAACGGCGTAGGGTTGCCAAAGAAGGTGAATGCTTGCCATTACTAAGAGATGATTCTAACCGTGTGACAGCAGGGGCTTTAGTTCCCATGCGAGCAGCAACCTCTGCTTGAGAAAGACCAGCTTCTTGCCTTGCTTTGAGCATTTGTCTCAACAATGAAAATTCAGCTTCCATGTCGTCGTACATAATGCGCGTTTCAGGATTAGCTAATGCCTTTTTTTTCAGTTCAGCATGATTCATTTATTCTTGACCTCCGACATACGGCGTTTGGCAATTCTGAGTTCCTTCGCTGGTGTTTTCTGAGATTTTTTCACAAAGCCATGCAGCATAACGAGCCGTTTCCCTACTAGCGTGCAGTAAAACACTCGTGCAATCCCTTCTCTACCTTTTTTAATGCGAAGTTCAAATAAGCCGTCTGACATAGGTCGGGTATGGGGCATACCGAGATGGGAACCAAACTCTAGCATTAGATCCGTGAGACGAAAATACTTAGCCGCCAAACTCGGTGGGAGTTCAAGGATGAACTTCTCAACATCAGAGTAAGGGTATTCAATGCTCCAGGCCATAGCCTCAACATAACATAAATGTTACATTTTTTTGAATTTCTAGGAGCTTGAAGGGCGATCGCCACTTTCGATAATCTCCTGATTTTTTTCTTCGGGAGCATTAAAGGGGAAGTTCGTGACTTTTATGAAAAATATGACTTAATTGCACCAACTGCTGCACGGCTTCCGGTTGCCAATTTCCCTCAATATTTCGTTGGGTTAGCACTAACAAACGTAGACTATAGCGAACCGGAAACCCTTCAATCTCCAGCCAGACCAAATCACTTTCTGCTTCGATGGCAATCCGCTCCTCTGGCATCAATTCCGAGGCAATACTTTCGACGGTATCGGCTAACTGCACCAACAAGCGACAAAAATCTTCAAATTCTGCTGCGGTTAATTCCACAGCCCAATCGTCGGCTCCAACCAAGCCTTGGAAAGTCCGGGTGGGGTCAGGATCCCAGCCTAACCGCCAACCCGTCCCTTTTTTGAGCGATCGCCCCATTTATTCGCCTCGATACTCCGGTTCACGCCCGTAAAGATAGACGAGGTAGCGCAATTTGCCAATGAGGTCATCACTCAGCATTTCCGGCTGGTAGCGCCAAGTCCAGTTGCCCGCGGCCACTCCAGGGGTATTCATCTTTGCTTCAGACCCCAAACCCAACAGATCTTGGAGGGGGAAAACTGCCAGATTTGCCACGGAACCCAACGCCAGACGAATCAGACCCCAATGAATTCCCTCATCGCAGAGGCAACCGAGGTAATCCGTGACCCGCGCCTTTTCTTCGTCACTGCGCTTGTCAAACCAGCCCACCGTGGTGTCATTGTCGTGGGTGCCTGTGTAGACAATACAATTGCGATTGGTGTAGTTGAACGGTAGAAACGGATTAGCGCGATCGCTATCGAAGGCAAAGTGCAGAATCTTCATACCTGGCAAGCGATATTTATCCCGTAGAGCCTCCACGTCCGGCGTGATTACCCCCAGATCCTCGGCGACGATGGGCAATTCACCGAGTTTATCTTTGAGTAACGCAAAAAATTCGTCACCCTTAGCCTTGATCCAGCGACCATTCATCGCCGTTTTTTCCCCTTGGGGCACCGCCCAAAACGCTTCAAAACCCCGGAAGTGATCGATACGAACAATATCGACATACTCCAGCATGGTTTTAATGCGCTCGATCCACCAAGAATAGTGACGACGCGAAAGGTTACGCCAGTTGTAAACCGGGTTGCCCCAGAGTTGGCCCGTTTCGCTGAAATAATCCGGTGGGACTCCCGCCATCCACTTGGCGGCCCCGGTTTCATAATCGAGGCGGAAAATTTTCGGGTGGCCCCACACATCGGCGCTGTCATGGGCCACATAGATCGGCAAATCCCCAAAAATTTGGATGCCCTTTTCATTGGCATAGCTTTTTAGGGTTGACCACTGGCGGAAAAATTCCGACTGGGCGTACTTATGGAAAAAGATTTGATCAGCGAGGATCTCTGTCTGCTGGGCGATCGCCTTTGGGTCACGCCAAGCGAGGGCCGCATCCCAGTCATACCAGCTTTTGCCATCGTGGGCTTCCTTGAGGGCCATAAAGAGCGCATAATCATTGAGCCAATAGGCCTGCTCTTCACAAAAGGTTTGAAATTCTTGTTTTCTCTCTGGGGTCGCCACCGCCTGGAAGCGTTTACAGGCTTTTCTGAGGAGGGGCATCTTAAAGGCGATCGCCTGATCATAGTCCACTCGACCTCTAGGGCAGCTTGGACAGGCCGCCAAATCAGCCTCTTCCAATAAATCTTCTGAAGCCAGCCACTCCAAATTTAACAGCATCGGATTGCCCGCAAAGGCCGAATAACACAGATAAGGAGAATTCCCAAACCCCGTTGGCCCCAGGGGTAGAACTTGCCAAACCTGCTGTCCACTATCGGCAAGAAAATCAATAAATCGATAGGCTTCTGGCCCTAGATCGCCGATTCCAAATCGACCCGGCAAAGACGTAGGATGCAACAGAACACCACTAGCACGACGTTGAAACATACGCAGATTACAAGCTCACAATTTTTCTCTACTGGCCATCCTAGCAACCGTTTCCCGTACAGCCGGAGATTGTGACGATTTTTGACAGCTTAAGGTCAAGGTTTGCCTATATCCCGCCCATTCTGCCCAAATACTTTCCTTTTTTCCTTGCTTTTCCATTAAGTAATCCTTTAGCAAGAGCGCATCCCCCAAACACAATCGTTACCATTAGGGCAGACCCACAGAGGAAAAAGCCTATGCCAGATCACAATAACGACATTACCCAAAGTCCCAGTCTTGACCGCGACTGCACCACCCTCTCCCGCCATGTTTTGCAACAGCTCCAGAGCTTCGACACGGCAGCCCAGGACATCAGCGCCATCATGAATCGCATTGCCCTCGCCGGAAAGCTCGTTGCCCGTCGCCTCAGTCGCGCTGGCTTGATGGAAGGGGTTCTCGGCTTCACAGGCGAAGAAAATGTCCAAGGAGAATCTGTCAAACGGATGGATCTCTATGCCAACGATGTCTTTATTTCCGTTTTCAAACAAAGTGGCCTCGTCTGTCGCCTCGCCTCCGAGGAAATGGAAAAACCCTACTACATTCCTGAAAACTGCCCCATCGGTCGCTATACACTGCTCTACGATCCGATTGATGGCTCCTCCAATGTCGATATTAATCTCAACGTGGGGTCTATCTTCTCCATTCGCCAACAGGAAGGCATGGACCTTGACGGAGATGCCGCCGACCTCCTCCAAAATGGCCATAAACAGATTGCTGCTGGTTATATTCTCTATGGCCCTTCGACCATGTTGGTTTACTCCATTGGCACAGGGGTTCACTCGTTTATTCTCGATCCCAGTTTGGGGGAATTTATCCTCGCCGAAGAAAACATCACAATGCCCAACCATGGCTCGATCTACAGCGTCAATGAGGGGAATTTCTGGCAGTGGGAAGATTCGATTCGGGATTACATCCGCTATATGCACCGCCACGAAGGTTACACGGCCCGCTACAGCGGTGCCCTCGTGGGAGATTTACACCGCATCCTGATGCAGGGGGGCGTCTTTCTCTATCCGGGCACAAAGAAAAAGCCAGAGGGCAAACTGCGCCTCCTCTATGAAACCGCACCGTTAGCTTGGCTCATTGAACAGGCCGGGGGGAAAGCCAGCACAGGCACTATGCCGCTCCTGGATTTTGTGCCGACCTATCTCCACCAGCGCACCCCGACAATCCTCGGCAGTGTGGAAAATGTGGAATTGGTTGAATCGTTTATCCAAGAGGCAGAGCGGGAAACCGTCGGTGTTTAAGGATTTAGAGGATGTGGCAAAAATCGGATCGACAACTGTGAGGTGAAGCTGAATGCAAGAGTTAACGGGGCGCATTGCCCATCAATCCTTGGGTGTTGGCGTATGGGTTCTCGAAACAGCAGCGGGGGTCAACTATGAACTGCGGGATTTGCCCCAGGTCTATCAGCAGCCAGGGCTGCAAGTTACTGTAACGGGAGAAGTCCTCGCCGATGCGGTTTCCATCGCCATGGTGGGGCCAATTTTCGCCGTGGGTACTGTTACAAAACTTTAGCGCTACACTGAAGGCACTTGTGCGCTTACCTGACATCAGTCTTGATGATGGTCGGCGATCGCCTTCTAAAAATCAGCCTTTTTAAAACCCTTTCATCATAAAACTCTTAAATACCATGCGTGTCCTCCTCATTTATCCGGTTTTTCCGCCCACCTTTTGGTCCTACGAAAAAATCCTTGAACTGGTCAATCGCAAGGTGCTGCTGCCCCCCTTGGGCTTAATTACTGTGGCGGCGATTTTACCCCAAGAATGGGAATTTAAGCTGGTTGACCGCAATATCCGTGCTGTCACCGAAGCGGAATGGGAATGGGCCGATCTGGTCTTGATGTCGGCAATGATCGTCCAAAAGGATGACCTGCTCGATCAAATCAAAGAAGCCAAAAAACGAGATAAATTAGTGGCCGTTGGTGGCCCCTACCCGACGTCGGTACCTGAAGAAGTCCAGGATGTGGGGGCGGACTTTTTGATCCTCGATGAAGGGGAAATCACCCTGCCGATGTTTGTGGAGGCCGTTAATAATGGCGCAACCTCAGGCACCTTTAGGGCTGAGGAAAAACCCGATGTCACCACCACCCCTGTCCCCCGTTATGATCTGCTGGAATTGGATCAGTATGATTCGATGTCAGTGCAATTTTCCCGGGGCTGTCCCTTCCAATGTGAATTTTGTGACATCATCGTCCTCTATGGGCGCAAACCCCGCACCAAAACCCCAGAGCAGCTTCTCAAAGAATTAGATTGCCTCTACGAATTGGGTTGGCGACGGAGCATTTTCATGGTGGATGATAATTTCATCGGCAATAAACGCAATGTCAAACTCCTCCTCAAGGCCCTTAAGGAATGGCAACGGGAACATCAATATCCTTTCCGCTTCAATACTGAAGCTTCGGTGGATCTCGCTGACGATCCAGAACTGATGGATTTGATGGTGGAATGTTTCTTTGATGCGGTTTTCCTGGGTATTGAAACCCCTGACGAAGAGAGTCTGCAACTGACGAAAAAATTTCAAAATACCCGCAGTTCCCTCGCTGAATCCATTGACAAAATTATTCAAGCGGGATTGCGGCCCATGGCGGGTTTTATTATCGGCTTCGATGGGGAGAAGAAAGGGGCAGGCGATCGCATTATCAAATTTGCAGAACTGACGGCGATCCCCACCACCACCTTTGCGATGCTCCAGGCGCTACCGAATACGGCTCTCTGGCACCGCCTCGAAGCAGAAGGGCGACTCCGGGCGAAAAAGGACGGCAACATCAACCAAACGACCCTGATGAATTTCATCCCCACCCGTCCCCTCGAAGACATCGCCAATGAGTATGTCCACGCCTTTTGGCAACTCTACGATCCCCACCTTTATTTAGACCGCATTTATCGTTGTTTCCTGAAATTGGGCGCGCCCAAATGTCATCCCCCGGCCAAGTTGCCCAGTCTGGTCGATCTCAAGGCATTGGCGATCGTCATTTGGCGACAGGGCATTAAACGGGATACCCGCTGGCGCTTCTGGCACCATTTATTTGGTATTTTGCGCCACAATCCGGCAGTTTTTGAGCATTACCTCACCCTCTGCGCCCACAACGAGCATTTCCTGGAATATCGCCAGATCGTCAAAGACAGCATCGAAACCCAGTTAACGGAATTTTTAGAACAGGAAGAAACCTCTACTCCCACCCCCGTTACGGTGTAATTCCCACTGGGCCAAGCATGTAAAAATAAAACTCCCCGATTTTTTAACAATGGGGGAGCTTTTTATTGCTTTGGGCAGGATAAAGAAATTTAGAGGGCCATGGCAGCGAGGGTCTGGTCTAAAAGGGCGATCGCCTCATTGATTTCTGCGGCGGAAACAATCAGAGGCGGCACAAATCGGATTACCTTCGGGCCAGCGGGAGCTAACAATAAACCCTTTTCCATAGCTGCTTTGACCACTTCAATGGAGGTGAGTTCGAGGTCTGCTTTAATTTCCATACCATTGATCAAACCCCAGCCCCGGACATCGCTGAAGTAGGGATATTTTTCGGCCAGGGTTTTTAAACCCGCCCGGAGCTGCTCCCCACGGGCATTGACATTTTCGAGTAGGTTTTCCTGTTCGAGGGTTTCAACCACCGCTAGGGCCGCCGCACAGGAGAATGGGTTACCGCCGAAGGTGCTGGCGTGTTCCCCAGGGTTAAAGACCGCACAGGAATCCTTGCACATCATCGCGCCAATGGGGATACCTCCCGCTAATCCCTTCGCACTGGTGAAAATATCCGGTTCAATGCCGAGGTTTTCGTAGCCCCAGTATTTGCCAGTTCTCCCGACCCCAACTTGCACTTCATCGAGGACAAGAAGAATTCCGTTTTCGTCACAAATGCGCCGCACTGCTTTGAAATATTCCACATCACCAGGCCGGACGCCCCCTTCTCCCTGGAGGGCTTCGAGCATAATGGCGGCGACGCGGCGGTTACCTTCATCGATGTCGGTGATCGCTTCTTCGAGGGCGCGAATGTCGTTGTAGGGCACGTAGGCAAACCCATCGGGGAGCGGGTCGAAATGTTTTTGGTATTTGGGTTGTCCGGTAGCGGTAATCGTCGCAAGGGTGCGCCCGTGGAAGCTCGATTTCGCCGAAAGGATCACGGGTTGTTCGAGGAAATCTGAGACGGTGTGAGCATATTTACGGACTAATTTAATCGCCGCTTCGTTGGCTTCGGCCCCGGAGTTGCAGAAAAAGACTTTATCGGCACAGGAATGTTCGACGATCCACTGGGCTAAAGCGCCTTGCTCTGGGATGTAGTAGAGGTTAGAAATATGGTGCAGTTTTTGAATCTGCGCACTGACCGCTTGGATCAGGGCTGGGTGGGCATGGCCCAGGGTGCAGGTGGCGATGCCTGCGACAAAATCGAGATAACTTTTCCCTTCGGTATCCCACAGACGACATCCTTCCCCCTTGGCGATCGCCACCGGAAAGCGCCCATAGGTATGCATCACATACTGATCGAACTGAGTTGGGTTAAAGCTTTGGGCTGGGGAATGGTTCAGTAGCGTTTGGGGACTCACGGGTTACTCCTCTTCGATGGCGAGACTCAAAGTTAAATTTCAGTTTAGCCAATGGGTAATCTTTTTTGCTAAATACAAGGGGGGAATGAGCTAAAGAAATTCTATGTTTTTTTAGCTTCCTACAGGTCGGTTGAAATTGTCTGCAACTTTCCCTACAAACGTCAGACTTATTTTGAGGTTCATCAGTGTATAGCATTGAGCAAAAATATAGACGCCTCAGGGGACAGCTGCAACTGGGTTTGCTGATGCTTGTGGCGCTGTTTCTGCTGGGGACGAGTTGGTTTATTGTCGTGGAGCAGTGGTCATGGGTAGATGCAGCCTACATGACGATGATTACCCTCTCAACCGTTGGCTTTGGGGAAACTTATCCCTTGGGCGATCGCTCTCGGATATTCACCATTATTCTGATTTTTTTGGGCTTGATTGCGGTTGGTTATATCGTCAACCGTTTCATCGAAGCAATGATTAGCGGCTATTTTCAGGAGATAAAAAAATTGAAACAGTATCAGCAGCAAATTAGTCGTCTCAATAACCATTACATTGTTTGTGGCCTCGGTCGCACAGGGCAGCAGGTGGCCCGGGAATTTCTCGCCGAGAATATTCCCTTTGTCGTCATTGACCAAGATCCCGACATTATCGAAGCCGCTCAGGATCAAGGCTACATTTGCATCCAAGGAGATGCCACCCTCGATCAACATCTCCATGAAGCGAAAATCGACCGGGCAACTTGTTTGGTGGCGGCCCTCAGCTCCGATGCAGAAAATCTCTATACGGTACTCTCTGCCAAAACATTGAATCCAAAAATTCGGGCGATCGCCAGGGCCAGTACCGAAGAAGCCGTGGAAAAATTACGCCGCGCCGGAGCCGATGCCGTTGTTTCTCCCTACATTACCGGGGGACGTCGCCTAGCCGCCGCTGCCCTGAGACCCCAGGTTATGGATTTTGTTGATGGCATTTTGACTGGCGCAGAACGGTCTTACTACCTCGAAGAAATCCGTGTGGATAGCAATTGCGGCGGTTACATTGGCAAAAGCCTCAGTGAAGCCCGACTCAGGGTACAGTCCGGTGCCCTCGTCCTCGCCATTCGCCGTCAAGATGGCAGCCTTATTCCTGGGCCGACGGGTGATACCTTACTGTTATCTGGGGACTTTTTAATTTGTATGGGCACAGCTGAACAACTGCGTAAATTAAATAGTATTTTGATCCCTGTACAAACCGATGGGCCTCTACGTCCCCCCCAGCGCTAGGTCAGTGTTTCCTGAAACAATGCTCTACCCAGGCTAGGCTACAAAAAATATTGATACAAACTTTTGTTAATATTGATACCAACTTAGAATTCTTGAGATAATAAGAGGAATCCACCCACCATGACTGACAAGAAAATTGTAGTTTCCCCGTCCATTCTTTCAGCGGACTTTAGCCGCCTTGGTGAAGAAATTAAAGCAGTCGATGAGGCTGGCGCTGATTGGATCCACGTCGATGTCATGGATGGTCGTTTTGTCCCGAATATCACCATTGGGCCGTTAATTGTTGAGGCGATTCGTCCCTACACCAAAAAGCCTTTGGATGTGCATTTGATGATCGTTGAGCCAGAAAAATACGTGGCAAATTTTGCTAAAGCTGGTGCTGACATTATCTCCGTCCACGCAGAACACAATGCGTCTCCCCACCTCCACCGCACCCTCTGCCAGATTCGTGAACTGGGTAAAAAATCTGGGGTTGTGCTGAATCCTTCTACGCCCCTTGACATCATTGAGCACGTCCTTGATGTTTGTGACCTGATTTTGATCATGAGCGTAAACCCTGGGTTCGGCGGCCAAAGCTTCATTCCTTCGATGGTGAACAAAATCGAAAAACTCCGGGCCATGTGTGATGAGCGCGGCCTGGATCCTTGGATTGAAGTCGATGGTGGCATCAAACCTGCTAATGCGTGGCAAGTGATTGATGCGGGTGCAAATGCGATTGTTGCGGGTTCTGCTGTTTTCAAGGCCCCCAGTTATGCTGAGGCGATTGAAGGGATTCGTAACAGTAAGAAATCAGAAGCGGTTGCGGCCTAGGACATCCCCCTAAATCCCCCTTCAAAGGGGGACTTCAGACCAAAATTACTTCACAATAAATAATTGGGGAAAGACGAAACAGTTTTTCCCTATTTTTGTGGCCAAGGGAGTCTGGTGGCATAATCGAAATGCTCCCCTCCAGAATGGTTGTGCTGTGAAAGAGTCGGATTTGCGTCGATTGGCGGAACAGGGAAATCCCCAGGCGATCGCCCAGGTGTTAAGGCAAGCGTTTCAACCCCACCAGATCCGGGTGATGCTCAAACGGGTGACTGATAAGCACCTCAAAATTCAACTCGAAGGTTTTAATACCCCCGACCAGGCGATCGCCAAACAAATCCTTACCCCTTGGCAGAAAATTTGGGAACGCACGATCACGGAAACCTTTACTGTTGAAGGCATTCGATTTGGGGAAGTTACCCCCGACTGGGAATGGACAATTGTAGCGGGCTTACTCTCCCCAGCCAAACGGGAACCCTCCCCGGAAGCACTCAGTGCCCAAGAATCACCTAAAAAGGCAGCCCTCAAAAACGATGATCTCACCCTGAAACTCCGGCAGCTACTCGCTGCTTATCTATGGAGTATCAAAGTTACCCCTTCCGCTGGGGCCTTGGTGATCAAGTTAACGGTCATTGACCGGCGCGATCGCCAAGATTATTGCCAGATCATCCAGCAGGCTTTACAGCATTTTTCCCTGGACGATGTCGAAAAAGTTTACCTCAATGTCTACCATCGCCAGCAACGGCAATACCTCCTCAAAACTTGTTTTCCTCTCCATGGCGCTCTGCCATCCCAAATCCCCAACCAGCGCCCCCGGTCACGGCAACTGCCTCCGGATACCCCCCAGGCGCTCCTCATTGGTGGCGGCCTAGGTCTGATTCTTTTTTTGCTGCCCCCCAGTCGCTTTATTCTGAATACCTTTCTCACCCTCGTCCATGAAATTGGCCACGCGATCGCCTTTTGGCTGTTTGGTTATCCCGCTGTGCCGAGTTTTGACTTTATCTTTGGGGGGGGAATTACCCTCGCCCTCGGCCGTGCCAGCATTATTTTGTGGCTACTCTACGGGGCGATCGCCTATCTCGCTTGGCAATACCGTCGCAATCGCGGCACCCTAATCACCTTGGCAGGTCTGACTCTCCTGCAAATCCTTTTGATCCTGACGGGTTGGGATCAAATCGCCATTATCGCCATGGGTCATCTCTTAGAAATTGCCGCCGTCTTTATTTGTCTGTACTTTGCCCTCGGCAAATATTTTTGCCATGTCTCCGGCGAACAAACCCTTTATGCTCTGTTGGCCAGTTTTAGCTTTCTGGAAAATGGTGCCTTTTTCGGGCGGCTCATGACCAGCGAAACGTTCCGCATTGCCTACCGGGTCGGGAAAGGGGGCCTCCTCGACCATGACCTGGTGCGTCTGACCCAAGATTTTTTTGCGATGTCCCTGTCAACCCTGGCAGGTTGCTTTCTGCTGCTGACTCTCCTCGCGCCCGTGCTGGCCTTTGGGGCATTTTATTGGGAATCCCGCTGGGTACCTCAGTTTTATCGACTGTGCCAACCGAGCCCCAAACCTTAAAAATTGCCGTAAAAAAACCTATCCCTCAGGAATAGGTTAATTGCCATTGAAAATTTAGGTTTGACTCACAAACATCTTCCTAAACGCAGCAAGATTTCGTTTGTATTTTTAATAGTCACCGGTGTTCAGACGTTGGTCACCATCAATAAACACATCGGCAGGCGGTGTTACAGTGAAACGCTCCAAATTTTCCTCTAACCGTGCCAGTTGCTTCTCGCTGAGGTCGGGGATATTCAATACATCTTCAACGCTGTCATAGGGGGCATTTTCGATGATGCGTTTGGCCAATGTGGGATAAAATCCACGGAGCTCGCGGAAAAGACGGACGCTGGCGTTGTTTAGGTCGATTTTCTTGCCATATTCTGACTCAAGCACCTTGTCAGCGGGATTGACACGCTCACCGAGCACGGCTGCAGAAACAAAGCCATTGCTTAAATCGAGGGCTTGGGCTTGGGGCTGAACGCTAAAGAACGCGCAACCGAACATGAGGACGAGCCCCATTAATGCACTCACAACTCTACTCATTATGATTGATTCCTCCTAGGCTTTTCCCAGCTTTTTTTGATGATTTTTAGATTTATGTAAAATACCAAGCTTCAGGCGGCCTGAAACTACTAACGTAAAAAATTCTGGCTTATTATTTCATTTTTCCGGCTTGATTGTCACCCTCGGCTTTTTTGATTCTGAAGAATGGCAACAAAAGTTAATAAATATTGCGCTGTGTGACGGCAGCTTATCATTTTCCGGTGGTGATCGCCCCCCTTGGCATCTTCCCAGGGAGATGGGCCATAATGATCCTTTGGTAGTTTATTTAACATCAGGAGTTTAGTTTATGTCTCTCCGGTTAGGCGATGTGGCCCCCAACTTTACCCAAGATTCCACCATTGGGGAAATTAATTTTTACGATTGGGCCGGCGACAGTTGGGTTGTTTTGTTTTCTCACCCCGCTGACTTTACCCCCGTGTGCACCACCGAATTGGGCGAAGTGGCTCGGTTAAAGGGAGAGTTTGAAAAGCGCAATGCTAAGGTAATTGCCCTCAGCGTTGATGACACGGCCTCCCACAATGGCTGGGTGGGTGACATTGACGAAACCCAGGGATGCGCTGTCAATTACCCGATTTTGTCCGACGCAGATCAGAAGGTCGCTACCCTCTACAATATGATCCACCCCAATGCCAACCCGAAGGTGACGGTGCGGACAGTCTTTGTCATTGATCCTGAGCGGAAGGTACGTTTAACCATTACCTATCCCCCCAGCACCGGCCGGAATTTCCAAGAAATTTTGCGGGTTTTGGATTCGTTGCAACTCACAGACAACTACAGCGTAGCGACCCCTGTCAACTGGCAAGATGGTGAAGATGTCGTGGTTTCTCCGGCAATCTCTACTGAGGATGCGAAGGTCAAGTTTCCAAAGGGCGTTAAGGAAATCAAGCCTTATCTCCGTATGACTCCCCAACCGAATAAGTAGAGTATTGGCTTATGAGGGCTGGCAGTCTCCGAAAAAGGCGATCGCCAGCCCCAGCAATACAGGTCAAACTATCGGCGTTATCCTTCACCCAATAGCAGCTTGATTAGAATTTTAAAAAAGCGTTGCCTGTAAAGTTTTAGCAAGCTGGGTATGGAGTTTATGGCTTGCTTTATAGGCTAGGTAATGGGCCGTGGGGATCGTACCAAGCAAACTCAAATCCCCGATTAAATCAAGTAATTTGTGGCGAGCCGGCTCATTCTCAAACCGGAGCGGCGGATTGAGCCATTTTTCTTGATCGCAAACGAGGGCATTATCAAGACTGCCTCCCTGAATTAAACCAGCTTTTTTCAATTGCTCAATTTGATCGGCAAAGCCAAATGTCCGGGCCGGGGCGATCGCCTGGGCAAAGGGCTCTGCTGCGGGGCTCCAACTGTGCCACTGGTTGCCAATGGGCTTGTAGGTAAAATCGATGCCATAGGTAAACCGCAGCTCCGGTGAGGGTAAGGCTGCCACAAAAGCGTCATCTTCCCGGAGCCAAACGGGTTCTGCGACCACAGGAACGGCGATCGCTTCATCCGTGAGGGTCTGGGTACCTGCCTTGGCGATCGCCTCTACCCACTGCGCTGCTGAGCCATCCAACAGGGGTAACTCCGGCCCATCTATTTCGAGGCGCACAACATCGATCCCAAGACCCACCAATGCCGCTAACAAATGCTCTGTGGTTCTGACCTTGGCCTCACCCACTGCCAATTCCGTAGACAAAAGGGTTTGATCGACGGCCTCAATGCGGGCCGGGATCTGGGGTTGCCCTGGTAAATCTGTACGCACAAAATAACGACCCTGGTGGCGATCGCCAGGCACGAGCCTTAGGGTGACCCGTTGCCCCGAATGGAGACCCACCCCAGAACATTCAACGGTTGTTTTTAACGTTTTAACCATCACAAAAAAGGGGGTTGCCCCCCACGAAATCAGACCGATAACACCCTAGAAACGCTCACCAATCCCAAAGTGAATACGACTGTCCCCTTGGTCGTTAAGCCCATAATCCACCCGGATTGGCCCCAGGGGAGAATTCACCCGCACACCGATACCATAGCCGAAACCATTACCGGGCTTACCACGGGTTCCCGCCGGATCTCCAGGCACATCATCCCCGGAACCGAGGTCTGTGGCATAGTCAGCAAATAACGCACCACCCACCGCCGAGAAAATGGGGAAGCGATATTCTGCTGTCGCTTGGATGTAGTTACGGCCACTGCCGAGGTCTCCTTCTTCAAAGCCCCGAACCGAGTTACTGCCCCCAAGGGAGAAGGCTTCGTAGGGGGGTAAATCCCCGATAATTGCGCCCCCTTGGATATTGAAGGCCAAAGTATGGGGTTTTTCTTCACTGCCAAAACTAGGGAGTTTAATCGGTGAATCCATATAGATACTGTGGCTGGCCCGGAGTCGGTTAAAGAGAATACTGCCGCTACCAATGGGAATGGTCTGGTCGGTGCCAAAACGGGTAATGGAGCCGCGGGTTGCCCCATCGAAGCTCGTGCGTTTATCGCGCACCACATTTAGACTCAGGGCAAAGATATCGTCAATACCATTGTCAGAGAAACTGAGTTGGTTCCCAGCTTCGTCGATAAACTCTGTATCACCATCGGCATTGGTAATCCGGACGCGATTGTAGTCGAAGCCGAGGGAGGCGCGCCATTCAGAGGGGCCAAAAACATCCTTTGATAAAGGACGACTAAAGGTCACCCCACCGCCAATGCGGTTAATCCGGGGGCGATCGCCACTGGGGTCGAGATCAACATCATTTTCCCCACCATCAAAGATCAGTGAGATAGAACGACGGCGGAAAGCATTGACCGAATAGGACGTCCGGTAAGGATCGCCGGCAATCCAAGGATCCGTAAAGGATAGGTCGAACAGAGCATCCCGTTGTCCTAATTGGAATTCTGCAGCCAGACGCTGGTTATTGCCACCCAGGTTTTGTTGTTGGTAGCTCACACTCCCAAAGAAACCACTGGCGGAGCTAATCCCCCCACCCGCAGCGATGGAGCCTGTATTTCCTTCAATGACATTTAGATTGAGGACGGCCTGGGTCGGATCTTCGGTGCCTGTGGTGAAATCTAACTGGACATCTTCAAATAACCCCAGACCAAACACCCGCTGGAGATCCCGTTGGGCGACATCCCGCCGGAAAACGTCTCCTGGTTTGAGTTCCATTTCCCGCGTGATGATAAAGTCTCGGGTCTTGCCATCAACGGATTCATTGTCGGCGTTGATGAAATTAACCTGAATATCTTCGATTACCCCTTCAACGACGACGAGGGTCACAACCCCATCGGCACTGGGTTCATCAATACCGATCACTTTCGCTAAATCGTAGCCATTGTCTTGGTACCACTGCTGGAGTTGTTGCAGCTTATTACTGCCCTCTTGGAAATCGTTGAGGTTGATAATCTCGCCATAGCGATCGCTAAAAATATTATCGACAACTTCGGGAGGGGTAATATTTTGACTGCCTTCTAGGGGCAATGCCTGCACGACGATATCGGTCAAAACGGGGTTGGGCACCACGTCAAATGTCACCCGTACCCCCAGGGGCGTATCTTCCGGGGTGGCGACTACATTGGCAAACAAACCTGTCGCATAAACGCGGTTCACGTCATTACGAATTTGCGAAACCGTCGTCGGCCGCCCGGCTTGGGTTTCAATGGCCCGGATAATTCTTTGTTCCAGTTCGACGTTGTCGCCCACACCATTAATCTGAATTTCTGCGACCAATACCCTAGGCTCGTTGGGGTTGGCTTGCTGGGCATTGGAATTTCCCTGCTGCTGGGCGTAGAGTTGCGGCAGATTACTATCTTGGGGAGCTTCTTGAGCCTGAGCAACGGGAGAGGTAACAGCTTGGGTTGATGATTGGGCCAGGTTTTCGGACTGGGGCGCTGGCGTCTGGGAAGCTGGTGCTGCTGTGGGGGCTACATCCTCCACGGGCAGAGCTGGCACAACAACTTGGGTCGCCGTTGGCACCAGGGGATCGGAGTGACTCCCTTCTGATCGGGGTTCGGCATGGGCCGGAGACATCACACCCAAAGAGGCGATCGCCGCCCAAAGTGCGAGGGCCTGGGGGGAAAAATAGTCTAAATTTTGTTGTTTCTGCACGTCCAAACACCAGATCAAACGAAAGTTATCAGCACTATATTTATAAGTGCTTTTTCTGTAAATCGGCCAACATGAGTAATTTACTCTGCTGGATTGTACCAGAGTCGAAGACGGGGAAGCGTTGCTTATGTTTCCATGTCTAGACCCCGTAATTTAGCCTTGGGTCGGGAAAATTTAGGCGAGGGATTGCAATTGCTGCACCTGGGCCAAGACCCTAGCCTGGACAGTTTGATAAGCGTTTTCGATGTTACCGAGGTCTTGACGGAAGCGGTCTTTATCCATCACCCGCAGGTTGGGGTCTGTTTCGGTTTGATCCCACAGGCGGCAGGTGTCGGGACTAATTTCGTCGGCCAAAAGAACTGTCCCTGTTTTGTCGGTGCCAAACTCGATTTTAAAATCCACCAGGGTGATCTGACAGCGCTCAAAAAAGCCTTGCATCAGACCATTGATCCGCAGGGCATAGTCCTGGAGTTGGGCCAGTTGCTCGGCGGTGACAATCTGCAGCAGCATAAGGCGATCGCGGGTCAAGAGCGGATCACCGAGGTCATCATCCTTGAGATAAAACTCCACGAGGGGTTGGGGGAGAACTGTGCCCTGGGCCAAACCCGTTTGTTTACAAAGACTACCCGCCGCAATATTGCGCACAACCACTTCTACCGGCAGAATCTTGACTGCTTTTACGAGCATTTCATCGGCTTTGGTTTGTTCGATAAAGTGGGTCGGAATGCCCTGGGTTTCCAGCCATTGGAGGAGGGCAGCGGCAATGGTGCAGTTCATTTCCCCTTTACCCTGGATGGTGCCTTTTTTCTGGGCATTAAAGGCGGTGGCGTCATCTTTGAAATAGGTGAGGAGAACATCAGGGTTGGCGGTGCTGTAGAGAATTTTTGCCTTACCTTCGTATTTTTTTTCCGGGTGGTGCTCGCTCATAAGCTGGTTAAAATCGTGGATAAAATCATTCTCCATTGTAGGGGCTGATGTCCCTGGGTTTGCCTAGGGGCTTGGGGAAACAATATGTCACAATAAAGCCGATCTCTTCTGTGTGGCGCTGTATTTTGTGATTGCTATTTATCCTGGAAGCTTTGATCCGATCACCCTGGGTCATCTCGATATTATTGAACGGGGCGATCGCCTCTTTGAAAAAGTAATCGTGGCGGTGCTGTGCAATCCCAGTAAATCGCCGATTTTTAGTCTCGAAAAGCGCGTGGCCCAGATTCGTCGCTGTACCCAACATTTACCCAATGTAGAAGTGGCGAGTTTCACGGGTTTAACCACCGACTACGCGCGGCAACGTAATGCGGGTGTATTACTACGAGGACTACGGGTGCTGTCCGACTTCGAGAAGGAGCTACAGATGGCGCATACAAATAAGACGCTTTGGGATAATATCGAGACAGTATTCCTGGCGACCTCCAACGAATATAGTTTTCTCAGCAGCAGCGTCGTCAAAGAAATTGCTAAATTTGGTGGTTCCGTTGATCACCTCGTTCCTGACAATGTCGCTGAAGATCTTTATCAATGGTACAAAGTTCATCCTCCCCAGGTAAGCCCACCGACAATAATGCCAACTCCCCAACCCTTTATCGAGGGGTAGACTTGAATGTGCAGGAACAGCTCACCCATTTAGAAGAAGTAATTTTTGAAGGCTTTCAAATTCCCCTCACGGGACTAACCCTCGTTAAAGACAACGATGTTTTAGACCAGCTCGATGCGGTACGGACCAGTGTTCCTGAAATTATTGAGCGGGCCGTCGAAGTGCTCCAGTATAAGCAACACCTCGTTGAACAGGCCGAAGCCGATGCGGATCGGATTGTCACCAGTGCCAAGCAGCAGGCCGCCCAATACTTAGACGAGATGGCCCTCACCCGGCAAGCTGAGCAACAAGCGGCCCAATTGCGCTACACCACAGAGCAGGAATGCCAAGCCCTCCGCCAAAGTACCCTCGCCGATCTAGAGGCCTTTCGGCAGCAGGTGTCCCAGGAAGTGCAGCAAATGAAAAACCAGGCGATCGCCGAGGCCCAGGCCATCCAACAAGACGCGGATCAATATGCCCACAGTCTCCTTGGCCGCCTTGAGGTGAATCTCCGGGAACAACTAGAAATTGTTCAAAACGGACGGCGGCAACTCCAACCACCACCATCCTCAAATAATGGGTTAGCGCCCCAGGCGACTGGCCAAAATCCCCAGGGACGGCGTACTTCTCCCCAACCGCGTCAGCCTAGATCGAGATAGGTATCGAGATCCGGCACCGTTAACCAACGGCCTTGGGTATGGGCCTGGTGGGTTAAATCCATTAACAACTGAGAATAGACCCCTTCCCGGAGCGTCGGGGCGATCGCCACTGGATCTGCGGGGATCCCTTGATTTTGCTGGCAGCGGTCGATGGCTTTGACCCAATGATCCACTACTCGAATAAAGGGCGCAAGGCGTCCATCGGCAAAGGTTTGGGGAAATTCAAGGCGCTCCGGAATGGCCACAGGTTGCAGTGCTTCACCCGCCTGGCCCGCCTGGAGCGTAAAACCATGGACATAATCCTTGAGGTTGCTACTCCCCAAAACCAGGGAACCGCGATCGCCATAGACTTCAACCCAGTGGCCCCGACCGTGGTGACTGACGGAGGTGATATTAATTTGACAGGGTGTGCCGTCAGCTAGCTCTAGCATGATCAAGCAGGTGTCATCGGCATCGACGGGTTTAAGGCGATCGCCATCCTTGGGGTCGGGTCGCTCTTTAATGGCGCAACTGAGATGACCCGCCAAACGTTTCACAGGGCCAAACAACCAATGGACATAATCAAAGGCATGGGAACCCACCGCCCCCAAAGCACCGCCCCCTTGATCCTGGCGAGCATACCAATTCCAAGGTCGGTCTGGGTTGGCTCGACTGGTCACTAACCAGTTGATCGTAATCAGGCGTTTTTCACCAACAAAACCCTGTTGTAGATATTCCGCGAGACATTGCCAAGCAGGGACAAAGCGAAATTCAAAATCTGGGGTCACAACTAGATTTTTTTTGGCTGCCAGATGGTAAAGCTCCCGCGCCTCAGCCCCATTCAAGGTCATGGGTTTTTCTAAGAGGACGTGTTTTCCGGCCAGGAGAGCTTGTTTGGCCATTTCATAATGCAAAAAAGGGGGCGTCGAAATGGCAACAGCAGCAACGGCAGGATTTTCTAGGAGGGCATTAAAGTCGCTGGCACTTTCGGCAATTTGATGGGCAGCGGCGATCGCCTGGGCTTTGTCCGGATCGCGATGGTAAACCGAGACCACTTCGGTGCGGTGGTGGTGTTGGAGGCCGGGAATGTGAATTTTTTGGCCAAAACCGGTACCGGCGATCGCCACCCCAATGGTGTCGTGGGTCATGGGAACTCCTCAATCGATGATCTTCCTCCGCATTATCCAGAACAGCGGTGGGCAAAATCAAAATTTTTCTGGCCTAACCCTGGCGCACTGCTTGCCAAACCTGTTGATACTGGGCTGTCACCTCCGGGTTTAACATCTCAATGATTTCACTGGCCCGGAAGGTATTTTGATCGAGGTAAATTAACGGATTATCAGTGATGGCAGGCTCTAAATTAGTCGCCGCATAAATTAGTGGAGAGGCCCCGTGACTACTGCGGGAAATCTGCTGAATCGCTGCCGGTTCCCAACAAAAATCTAACCAAGTTTTTAGGGTCTCAAAAGAAGTTTGGCTGCGTTGGGGCTGCACCCACAGATCACACCAGAGGGCCGTGCCACTGGCGGGAATCACTGCCCCTAAATTGCGGTAGCGTTGCAGGAGCGGCAAAATATCCTGGGACCACCCCTGGGCAATCCAGGTGTCGCCCATGTTGAGGGGCTGGAGATAGTGGGTGGAACTATAGAATTTGACCTGGCGGTGGAGGGTTTGGAAATCGCTCTCTAAATTGGCGATCGCCTCTGGATCGGTTTCGTTGTAGGATTTCCCCTGTTTTTTCAGCAAAAGCCCCAACACTTCCCGCGATTGATTCAGCAGAGAAATTTTTCCCTGTAATTCTGGCCGCCATAGATCTGCCCAATCCGTCGGTGTCCACCCCAGGTTTTTCAACTTATCCTTGCGGTAGACCAGCATCGTCGTGCCCCAGCGGTAGGGCTGTCCCCACAGTTGCCCTTGGGGGTCGATCTCGCCCTGGACATTGCGGCGCAAAAACCGTTGCCAAGGTTCCCCCAACTCTTCCCACCGCGTTAGTTCCTCCAGAGATAACGGTTGAACAAATCCCAAGGCGATCGCCTGTTGATACCAACCATGGCCCAGGGTCAGCAGATCCGGCACCGCTGCCGAGCGATTGAGGAAATTTTCAGAAGTCTCCGGCATCTTCATCGCCGCATCCTGCAACACCTCAAATAATTCTTGGAGCTGTTCTAGGGGTTTGAGATCTAAGCTGACCGTTTGCCCTTGGTTTTGCCGAAACAATGTCAACAGTTGTGGCGAGATTGACCCCCGTAATGTATTGATTTGTAAAGTTGTCTCCGAGGTTCGTTGACACCCTCCCAAACACCCAGCAAGGGCATAGAGTGCGGAAATAGTCAAAAAATGGCGGCGATTGGGCATAAATCTAAATGTCGTTTCCCCTGGGAAATATCTTTTCAAAAAATAGCAAATTTAGCCTTTAATCAAGTGCAACCTTGGCCAGGACAATTGCAACTTTATCCTTGGAGATACAAGGTTTTCTTAAGGTTTTCTAAGAGAATCTTAAATATATCAGGATAAATATTCACAGCCTTGGGGTTGGTACTAGCATGGGACAAAGACCCGACTTTAGGCTGACAAAATATGAGTGTTCAAGGCTATATCAACGAGTTGAAACATCAGCTTGATCTGTTGTATCAAACCGTCGAACAAATGCAGCAGGGGCTAGGCCCAACGGGACAATCCTTGTCGGAAGCAGATTTGATGGCAATGGTTCCCAAAATTGATCCAGCGGTCTTTGGCTTAGATTTTCGGGTCGGGGGAGAATCCTTTCACCACAAAGATGTTTTATTTGATGAAACCCTAGGCTTAGAAGGGCGTTCCATGGACGAGAAGCAAATGAGCCCGGAATGGCAGATCAAGCGACTAACGGCCCAGTTGACGGTGGCCTACAAACGTATTGCTCAATTAGAAGAGCAGTTGCTCTCGCAGCAAAACGAACACAATGGTAGTGAATATATCTATTCTTGATATTTTCTGAGAATCCATAACGGCGATCGCTCCACCCTCCAGATTATTAAAAGATTACTTAGAGTTAGGGGGCGATTCTGTTTGGGCGAGGCGGTAGGAAAACCATAAATTGAGCAATAAACAGGCGATGCCAATGTTGATACAGACATCGGCAATGTTAAACACGGGAAAATTAATCAGGCGAAAGTCGAGAAAATCGACCACATAGCCAAATAAAAAGCGATCGACGCCATTGCCCATCGCCCCCGCAAGGATAAATCCGTAGCCACTTTGTTCCCAGAGCGTTTGGCGATCGCCAAACCAAGCCAAGGCCATCAAACCCACACTGACTCCCAAGGACAACCACCGGAGCCAATGCACCCCATCGGTAAAGATACTGAAGGCAGCCCCAGTGTTTTGCACATAGGTGAAGTGGAAGATATTCGGCCAGAGGGCAAAGGTATCACCCACCTCCGGCAAGGTCTGGAGCACAATGGTTTTTGTGAGTTGATCGAGGACTAATCCGAGGAAGGCAACAAGCCAAAACCAGCGATTTTTCAGTAAATCTTGGCGCAGATCCATGGAGAGAGAGTTTCCGTTTCGCTAAAAAGAAAGAATATCAAGCCCAATGCTTTGGCCTAATAGAACAAAATCCGTCGTACCCCATAGGCCAACACGGCCACACCACAGACTAGCATTAACTGACTCGGAAAGGGAGTCACACTGTAGAGGGCGATCGCCTGGAGCAAACTCAGTTCCGTCGCCTGTAATTTTTCCAGGAGGGTCAGCCCCACCAGATAAAGAATGCCGCAACTATGGAGAGCGATCAGACCACAAAAAGCACTGAGGGCGAGGGCTTCTAAACTCAGCACATACCGAAAGGCAAGCCAACCACAAATGCCCGCCGCTGGGATAAAGCCAAGAATATAACCAAAGGTGGGTTCTGTCAGATATCCCAGTTTTCCCCCTTGGGAGAACACCGGCAACCAAAACAAGCCGATCAGAATATAGGCAATCTGGGCGATAATCCCCGCATTTTTGCCCCCCAAACAGCCCGTGAGGAGAACGGCAGCCACTTGACAGTAAATCCCCAAAGACTGAGTTTGTAGTCCCGCCGTTGACCAGTCCCAAGGGAGATTGAGCCGATGGGCCTCGATGAAGGTGCCCCCAATCGTCAGGGATACACCGATCAATGCCCACAGGAGTTGGTTAAACCAGTTCGGGCCAGTGGTGGCAGTTTGCTTTGGGGACAAGGATCTGGGGAGGGCTTTCGCTTTCAAGGGTTATTGGGCGGCGGAATATTGGCCAGGAATCGGTGCTTCACCCCCTTGTAAGCCGAGGGATTCGAGCATCGCTTGATCCTGTTCAGGGGGTTGGCCCATGGTGGTGAGGTAGTGGCCGATGAGCATCGCGTTAATGCCTGCCTTCAGGCCGAGGTGTTGTAGTTCACCCATTACCGCTTCGCGACCGCCAGCATAGCGGATAATTTGTTCGGGCAAGATGAACCGGAAGATTGCCATGCATTTGAGGGCTTCGTAGACATCGAGGCGGTCATTGCTTCCGAGGGGAGTTCCCTGACGGGGATTGAGGAGATTTAAAGGCACAGATTCGACTTCGAGATTCCGCAGGGCGATCGCCAAATCAACCCGGTCTTCCCAACTTTCACCGAGGCCCATGATGCCGCCGCTGCACGCCTGAATGCCTGCTGCTTTGAGATTTTTGATGGTTTCGACCCGGTCTTGCCAACTGTGGGTGGTGACGATATCGGGGAAGAAATTTTCCGAAGCTTCGAGGTTGTGGTTGTAGCGGGTGACGCCGGCTTCCCGGAGCTGTTGGGCTTGTTCTGGGGTGACTTCGCCGAGGGCACAGCAGGGTTTGATCGCTGTTTCTGCCTGGATACGGCGCACGGTTTCTAAAATTTGCTCAAATTCATTGTCTCTGGGGCTGTTGTACTTAATGCCCCGGCCTTGGCTGACGAGACAAAAACGTTTGGCACCAGCGGCTTCGGCTGCTTTGGCCTGTTCAATAATTTCTTCGGCGGTTTTGAGGCCATACACAGGGGAATCTTCGCCGGGGTGGTGGGCGGACTGGGAGCAAAAACTACAGTTTTCGGAGCAACTGCCAGATTTGACATTAACAATGCTGCAGAGGTCAACGGTATTGCCACAGCATTCGTGCCGGATCAGATCCGCAGCGGCACAGAGTTTGAGGATATTTTCGGGGCCAGTGATGGCGGTGAGACGGAGAGCTTCAGTACGGGTGAGGCGATCGCCATTAATAATCCGCTGCGCCCAGTCATTTAACCAAGCTTCGAGGGCCGGGCCATTGGGAATTGCAGTGGTGGGGGCGGGGGTTTGCGGGGTGGGCTTGATCGGTACTTGAACCACGTTGACCTTCTCTCTCTTTCACTAAAAAAGTATTCCAAATTTTATCATTCCCGTTTCCCTGGCTTAAAGGTTCTCTGTACATCTGTTACATCTTGGGGCAGCGGTGGCAGATCTCTCGGTTGGTACGCATCATCCGGGTCACGCTTGCTTTCTCCAGAAAGAATAGGTTAACTTCTATGGGTTTTAATTGCCGAACGGGAACCATGAGTCAACAAACCGCTTTAATCACAGGGGGGGCAAAACGCATCGGTGCGGCGATCGCCCGGACCCTCGCCCAGGAAGGAATCAATCTCATCCTCCATTACCGCTCTTCCCAAGCCGAGGTAGAACAACTGGCCGAAGAACTTTCTGCTTTACCAATTTCGGTGGATATTGTGGCGGCGGATCTGCTCCAGCGGGACAGTGTGGAGGCGATGATCGAGACGGTGAAAGCAAAAACGCCCCAACTAGACATCTTGATTAATAATGCCTCGATGTTTAATAAAGAAAGTTTGTTTGCCCTGAGTCCAGAAAATCTCTGGGACAATATTCAAGTTCACGCCCTGCACCCTTTTCTGTTGACGAAAGCGTTCTTTTCTAAAGAATCTAGCCACGGGAATGTGATTAATTTCCTTGATACGCGCATCTACGGCTACGACCATGAGCACGTGCCCTACCACCTGAGCAAAAAGATGCTCCATAGTTTCACGAAGATGTTAGCATTTGAGCTTGCCCCCAATGTTCGTGTCAATGCGATCGCCCCAGGCCCCATCTTGCCACCAGTCAATGCGGAGGGAGATGAGCGGGTGCAAGCCGTGATTGCAAAAACCCCCCTGGGACGGTTTGGTGATCCACGCAATATTACCCAGACGGTACTGTTTTATTTAAAAAATGACTTCATCACTGGCCAAGTCATTTGTGTTGATGGTGGGTTTCACCTAGGAGAAAATTTCTATGTCTAAAAGCCTCGATAAAATTTACATTCGTGACCTGCTGCTGCGCTGCATTATCGGCATTTTTCCGGAAGAACGCACCAAAAAACAGGATGTGGTGATCAATGTGGTGATGCACGCGGATCTCACCAAAGCGGGCCAAACCGACAGTATCGATGACACCGTTGATTACAAACGAATCACCAAGGCAATTTTGGCCGCCATTGAGCCTTCTAGCTACAATTTGATCGAAAAAATGGCCCAGGTCGTCGCTGATATTTGCTTTACCGATGCCCTTGTCGAAAAGGTAGAAGTCACCATTGATAAACCCGGCGCCCTCCGTTTTGCCAAGGCTTCGGCGGTTACCATCTACCGGGAGCGTTAAAAGCCATGGCCCAGAATCGTGTCTACCTCAGCGTCGCCTCGAATATTCAACCGGAAGCCAATATCTTGCAAGCGATGACGGAATTAAAGCAGTTCTGTCAGCTCAAAGCGGTCTCGCGGTGTTTTGTGACGGACGCGATTCCGGCCCCAGGCCAAGCCCCCACCAAGGATCTGCCCTATTACATTAACTGTGTTGCCTTTGTCGAAACAGCGTACGAGGCGACAGCATTTAAGTTTGATATTTTGCGATCGCTCGAAACAAAGCTCGGCAGAGTCCGCACCGCTGATAAATATGCCCCCCGCACCCTGGATCTCGATATTTTGCTCTTTAATGACGCGGTGATCCAGGCAGAAAATCTGGTCATTCCAGATCCGGATATTAAAAAGCGTTGGTTCCTCACCCAGGGCATCCTCGATATCAACCCAGACCTTTCCCTCCCCGATGATGAGCAGCCGCTCCGGGTTTATCTACAGCCCCTCTTGGATGATTTGGCAGCCACCAACCAGACCTTCACCGAAGACCAAACGCTCCGGGGAAAAATTTTGGCGATCGCCTAACCATTACCTCACCCAACCATTTGTGATCCATTGGCCATATTTCCTCTCGCCGAAAGTCGTGGGCGGTTTAACGAATCCTCTAAGATAGAGAACGCAAACTTTTTAAGAAAATTTTTAGAAATAACATGGGTGAGTTCATTCGTCCTTATCTAGAACCAATTGCCGCTTGGTTCAACACTTTACCGATCCCAGAAATCGTTACCCACTGGGGGCATCCCTTGATGATGAGCATTGTCATCGTGGCTGTTGGTGGTTCTGTGGCCGTTAAGGGTTGGCAGATTCGTCGTAGTGAAGATGTCAGCGACAAGAACGAGAGTGCCTACTGGCACAAAAAAGCAGCGCTCTGGCTCACAACCTTTATCAGCTTGGGTTGGACAGGGGGCGTTCTTTCTCTAGTCATGCAGGGAGAGCCAATTTTTGAAAGTCCCCACTTCTGGACGGGCACGATCGCCATTGGGATGTTGATGGCCAACGGTGCGCTATCGATCACAAAATTCCTCGGCAAAGATTCCCTGCGCACGGTGCATGCCTATGTGGGGTCAGCGGCGATCGCCCTCCTTGTGGTCCATGCTGCCCTCGGCATTAATCTCGGTTTATCCTTCTAAATTAACAGCTTAAGTTTTACGCCTAAAAAGAAAATTTCTGGGGGTCGTCATCCAAGCGGCCTCTTTTTTATTGCATCCGCCCAGATGTTTAGTGGCAGCTTACTAAAATTATTTGGGAGCAGAATTAAGCAATAAAAGATTATATTAAAGTCTCTTTTGCGCAATTCAGAAAGACTTCCAAAAAACGGTTCGGTTTAGGTTCGGGAAACCGAATAAATATTACAAAAACAATACCTTTGAAATTTGAAACCCTTGATAAATAAGCATTTCAGGAGCGATCTATACCCATCGATAGATGTACCCAGTCGGAATATTTTATAATATTAAAAGCGTAGTCAAGCAAAAACAAATTTGATTTCAAAACAACATTTTGAACTTTGAATCTGACCCGTGCTTGATTTTTTGAAGAACACATCAACAAGGAGGTTTAAGCCTTACTTTATGGCTAACCAACTAAACAAAACCCTAGAACAAAACGCAGAAAATCAAAAACGCTATAAAGAGAAAGTCAAAGCGCAGATTGATAAAATCGACGCCCGCATTGATGAGTTCCGCGCCAAAGTTGACCAAGCAGAGGCAGACGGCAAACTCAAGTACCAAAATATGCTCGAAGAGCTAACCGCCAAGCGGGATGCTGCCCAACAGAAATTTGACGAACTTCAGAATGCCAGCGAATCAGCCTGGGATGACTTGCAGAAGGGCTTTGAAAGCGCTTGGCAAGAGCTAGACCAATCCTTCCAGAAAGCTGTCAACAACTTCTAATCCTCTGTCTCACCACGCAACACGAACAAGAGACAATAGGAGGATAATCCATGACTACGGCAACCCTTGATCAGAACCAAAACAACCAACAAACGGCTGATCTTCAGACCAAAGTACCCTGTACTGTTTCCGCGATCTTTGAGGATCGCCAACAAGCAAACAAAGTACTAAGGCAGTTGCTCGATATGGGGGTGAAACGAGAAGACATCTCCATCATCGGTAAGAATTTGCAGTCAGAAACCCAAATCACTGGTTTTTTCGGTCGGGCAGATTTTATTAAAGAAGGTCTGCAGTCCGGCGCAATCTACGGTGCCCTCTTCGGAACCCTGTTTAGTGCCCTGAGTGGCTTCGGTGTCCTATTTGTTCCCTTCATTGGTACGGTGGTCGCGGGTGGCCCCATCGGTGCGGCCCTCCTCGGTGCAACTAGCGGGGCGATCGCCGGTGGTGCAGGTGTCGGACTCATCTCTGCCCTCGTTAGCCTCGGTATGCCCAAAGAAAAGGCAGCCATCTACGAAACGAAGATTAAAGCAGGTGGCTTGATGCTGACCGCCGAAACAAGTCAGGGTACTGCCACAGAATTAGAAAGCCTCTTCCAGGCAGAAGGTGGGACAGACATTCTCTCCTGTAAAGACTTCTTGCTCTCCCGCTTTGATACTGGAAAAGTCAGCTCAACCGAGGATTTGCCGGAGTCTGTGCGTTCACGCCTTGCTGATGCGGCCCAAGAAACCTTCGTCGAGGTTTACAACCAGGTCTACGCAGAGAAGCAAAATCAACACGTCGCTGCCTACCGCGCTTGGATGCGGGTCGAAGATGAATACGAGCAGAACAGCCAGGGCATCTGGGCAAAACCCAAAACCCTACAACAGGCCTAGGTTAAAACCTTGACTCACAGTGAGCATGCTGAAGCATTTAAGAACCATGAATTCTAAAAAACCTTAAAGCAGAGTTTGTCCTAAAGCGAAACTCTGTTTAGCCCAGGGGTCGGAGCGAATGACTTCACCCTGTTAACCGGGCTTCTCTAACCCATTTACCAAATCCCTTTAACAACTTAGGAGGAAAATATTTTATGGCTACGACTTTACAAGCCCCCACCACTGGTACAACGACCCAAAACCAAGAGGCATCCTTAACGATCGCCCAATCTCTGTCCCACATTCTGGCAGATACCTATTTGCTTTACCTAAAGACCCAGAATTTCCACTGGAATGTCCAAGGGAATCTGTTCTACGGTATTCACAACCTACTTGAAGAGCAGTATCAAGCCTTGGCGATCGCCGTAGATGACATTGCCGAACGTATCCGGGTCTTAGGCTTATCCGCCCCTGGTTCCTTCCATCAGTTTCTAGAATTGAGTTCTCTCAAGGAGGCCAGTGGTTTAGCCAGCGCCGAAGAAATGATCGCCGAGCTATCGAATGACCACATCACCCTGACCGAGAAGCTGAAGGGCGTCCTGCAACAGGCAGAACAAAACCACGATGTTTCTACAGTAGAACTCCTCAGTGGCCGGATCCGCGATCATGAGAAACAAGCTTGGATGCTCAGTAGCATTGTGCGATAAATCGAAACTTTCACTGAAAATTTGTTGATTTCGGTTAATTTTGCCCATGATGTTCATCTACTGCGGCTATAGCTTCAAGTTATTTTCCCAATGGCTAACTTACCGTTAGTTTCAGCCAGGAAAATTTCCCAACACCCCGAAAAAAAAGCGAGTCCCTCCATTCTGGGGGGATTTTTTTTGTGAATTCAATGGCAGAAATGTTTTTCTTTTGCGCCATCGCCTTGAAATCAACCAGGCGTCATGGGTAGTCAAGGACAACTCACAGTTCGCCGCGGTTTAAAGCTATAGTGATTAGAATTTATTGCCCACCCACTGCCCAAAGGAATGACCAGCGTGACCAATTTGCCGACTCAATTTGATGTTGTTGTCATTGGGAGTGGCGCAGCGGGCTTGTATGCAGCCTTGTCCTTGCCGAGTCATTTACAGGTGGGTCTCATCACGAAGGCAAAGCTACGCACTGGATCGAGTAAGTGGGCCCAGGGCGGGATTGCGGCGGCGATCGCCCCGATGGATTCCCCAGAATTACATTTCCAAGACACCCTCAAGGCGGGGGCGGGCCTGTGTGATCCTGAGGCTGTTGAGTTTTTAGTTAACCACGCGAAGGAAGCCATTGATCATCTGGTGGCCATGGGGGTCGCCTTTGACCGCAGGGATGGGGAACTGGCGATGACCCTGGAGGCCGCCCATTCCCGTCCCCGGGTGTTACATTCTGCCGACACCACCGGCAAAGCGATCATTACCACCTTGATCGAGCAGGTGGTTGAACGTCCGAACATTCACATTGTCTCCCAGGCCTTCGCCCTCCAGCTCTGGCGCAATGAAACGGGCCGATGCCAAGGGGTCAGTGTTTTATTTGATCACCACATCCAATGGATTGCCGCAGGAGCCGTAATTTTAGCGACAGGTGGCGGCGGCCAAATTTTCGCCCAAACCACAAATCCCACCGTCAGTACCGGGGATGGGGTGGCCCTGGCCTGGCGGGCAGGTGCCCAGTTGCGGGATCTCGAATTTTTTCAGTTTCATCCCACGGCCTTAACGAAACCGAACGCCCCCCATTTTTTGATTAGTGAGGCGGTACGGGGTGAAGGGGCGCATCTGTTGGGGTTTAATGGCGATCGCTTTGCCTTTGACTACCATCCAGACGGTGAACTCGCCCCCCGTGATGTGGTCAGTCGCGCTATTTTTAGCTACCTAGCCGAAAATGCCGGTGATCCGGCCAATGCCCATGTTTACCTCGATCTGAGTGTGATCCCCGCCGAAAAAATCCGCCGTCGTTTCCCGAACATTATTCGGATGTGTGCCGAGTGGGGGGTGGATGTTTTTACGGAGCCGATTCCTGTGGCCCCCGCCGCCCACTATTGGATGGGAGGGATCACCACCAATACAGACTGTGAAACCTCGATTCCAGGGCTCTATGCCATTGGCGAAACCGCAAGTACAGGCGTCCATGGGGCGAACCGTCTCGCGAGTAACTCCTTGCTAGAATGTCTGGTTTTTGCGGCGCAACTGCGGGATCTCCAACCAAAACCAGCGACCCTAGCGGTACAAGATCCTGAGATCCTGACCATCACCGCAAGCTGGACAAAATTATCCGTTAAAGTGCAAACGATCCGGGCCGATCTCCCCCTATTGCTCTGGCAAAGCGCTGGTATTTGTCGAGAACAAAAAATTTTACAGGAGGCGATCGCCCAGGTAAGCACCTGGCAAAAACAACTCCAGCAAATGCCTCTGGCGCAATTTCTTCAGGGCCGTCCCCCGCAGCAGATCCACCTCACTCATCCCGATGCCGAGGCGCAAATTCGTCTCTATGCAGAAACCTGTAATCTCACCGATGTTGCCCTCTTAATCCTCAAGAGTGCCCTCTGGCGTACCGAAAGCCGTGGTGGGCACTATCGCACCGACTATCCCAACGCTGAAGTCCCTTGGCAAGTGCATACATTAGTTGAAGGGGAAACGTTGCAACGTTCTGCACCGTCGCGCCTGGGGCCGTTACGTTGATAAACCTGTAGCGAGTTAATTAATGACCTCTGCGAGTTCGATCACCCGTTCATCCCAATCTTTGACCAGAAAGTTTAAGGGTTTTTCCTGGCGAATTTTATATTTGAGACGGCGGGCTTGGATGCGGAGCAGGAGCGCTTCTAGACAATCCTTATCGAAACAAACGTGGCGTTGGCGATTCTTTTTCCCGAGACTCGCCCCAGATACCACATGGAGTTGGGTATTTTTTTTCAGTTGATACCATAACCCGTCTGCCCCCCCCAAGGTTTCAGTGCGGCCCATCGCCATGGGACTAGCTCCCATATACATCGGGTCAAGGCTGGCGGCCCCTAGGGTTTGTTCATAGTTGTAGTAGTAGTGGAGGGGGACATCGGCGACGGGGAGCTGCAAAATTCCTTCATAAAATCCCCTGGCCACTTCTAGATCCGAGACCATAATCGTGTGGACTTTGGGGGCTGTGGTCAGAAACATCCACATGGCGACCCCATAGGCACAGAGCAACATCACCATGATGCCTTGGGTGGAAAATAGGCTATCGAAGGCGGGGAAAAAGGCCGCCATTGAGGGATGGGACAATGCAGAGAAAGCAACGGTCATGGAACAAAAGTTGGGAGGTGAATCGCTTATGATTAAAATCAGGTGACGCCGCACAGGCACTTTTTAGGCATTATTGCAGGACATGATTCAGATTCCGAGTTTTTCTGAAACCAATCATCCACTGATTTTGGCCCTCAACCATTATAGCGATTCGGATCTGCTGACTTTTTGTCAACGCTATTCGGATCAAGGGAAATACTTCACAGGGATTTTTTGTCGATATGCGCCGTTGGTTTATACCCTCGTTGGCCACGGGGGGCGATCGCCTGTGCAGACGGACTATCTTTTTGCCCTGACCTGGCGGCAAATTTTCCACGAAATGCGCACCCTCGATTTAGAGGCCCAAGGGTTTCAATCTTTACAGCAGTGGCTTTTGGAAGTGGCGACGGCCTACCAGGATCAGTTTGAGATTCCGCCAGTGGCCAGCATTAACTATGACATTAAGCGGACAACGCCGCCCCTATGGTGTTACCTCGAACAGGCCTTGGATTTAGTTCCGCCACTGCCCCGGTTGATTGTGGTGCTCGCGGATCATTTTCACTGGAGCTCGACCCGCATTTCTGCCCATCTCCAGGCCGAGAGAGAGTATTTAACCATTGAGGATGTAGAAGATTGGTTGCAACGGGGCCGTCAACTGGTTTTAGAAGAGTTGCCGACAGATATTCGCACGATCTACTTTCCAGAATCCCTACCCCAACTCAATAATGAAGGCGATCGCCTGACAGATTCGGCGAGTAACGCCAATTGAACGCGCTATGATAGGTAAAATTTCTTAGTCATTTCAGTAAAAGGTTTGGAAGCGATGATTCTCCCTGGTAGCACGGTGCGCGTAATCAACCCCGATGACACCTTTTATCGGTTTAAGGGCCTCGTCCAACGGGTCAGCGATGGTCGGGCAGCAGTTCTTTTTGAAGGGGGGAACTGGGATAAATTGATTACCTTTAACCTCGCGGAGCTTGAAGTCACGAAATAAGTCCCTTTGGCTCGTCCTATGCGTCTGCCCTTGCCCCAATTTTCCCCTGGCGATCGCCACCCCGATCACATTGCCGAGGTCATTGAAACTGCCACCACTGAGTTTACCGCCCAATGTTTGGAGCCGGAAGACCTCAGCTTCCCAGTGATGCCCCCCTTTGGCAGTTGGGTAAAATCCTATGACGAAGAATCGGGCAATATTGTCTATGGGGTGGTTACCTACGTCACCACGGCCCCCATTGATTCAGTCCATCGGGCCAGGGCCTTGGGGATGAGCCTCGAAGAGTTGCGAGAACAACAGCCGCAAATTTTTGCGATGCTCAAAACGGAGTTTCGGGCAGCCATCGTCGGTTTTGAAATTCCCAGTAATCGCCGCAATGGTCGGCGGGGCGAAGTGTTTCAATATTTACCTCCCCGTCCCCCCCAAATTCACCAATCGGTTTACCATTGCGAACCGGACGAAATTATTCACTTCACCGACAGATTAGAGTTTCTCCGGGTGCTTTTGCAGGTGAATTGGGTGCCCCCAGAATCCCTGATGGCGGCAGCAGTGCGGGAAGTCTACCGACTGCGAAAAGGCGATCGCCAATGGTTAGTGGATGTGGGTCGGATGATCAGCACCCTCCTCAAAGATGACTACGACCGACTCCGCTACATCCTGAGTCAGATTCATTGGTAGCCACAAAAAGAGAGGGATTACAATCAATCCCCCTCGTTGTTTACCGTAATTTAGACTTTAATCTCGAATTTCTCTAGTCCCAACCATGGCGATCGAGATATTTTGCCACCGTTTGTACATCCTTATCGCCCCGACCAGAACTGTTGATCACAATGCGCGGACTGCCCGACAACTGGGGACAAAGGGTTTCTAGATAAGCAAAGGCATGGGACGTTTCCAGGGCGGGAATAATTCCTTCTAACTCGGACACCCGTCGGAAGGCAGCCACCGCATCCTGGTCAGTGACACTGTAATACTCAGCCCGACAAGTATCTTTGAGGTAGCTGTGTTCCGGGCCGACGCCAGGATAATCTAAGCCCGCACTAATCGAATGGGCCTCGACGACTTGGCCTTCAGTGTCTTGCAATAGGTAGCTCATAGCCCCATGTAGGACCCCTGGTTTTCCTTGGGTGAGGGTGGCGGCGTGGTGGCCACTGGTGATCCCAGACCCTTCGGCCTCAACACCAACTAAGCGCACGGTCGAATCTTTAACAAATTCGTGGAAAAGCCCCATGGCATTGGAGCCTCCCCCCACACAGGCAATCAGAATATCCGGGAGGCCACCCCACTTTTCTGCACATTGTTGGCGAGTTTCGGCACCAATGATCGCGTGGAAATCTCGCACCATCATCGGGTAGGGGTGGGGGCCAGCTACGGAACCGAGAATATAGTGGGTTGTCTCTACATTTGTTACCCAGTCCCGAATAGCCTCGGAGGTGGCATCTTTGAGGGTTCCAGTGCCCGCTTCTACGGGTTGGACGGTGGCTCCTAATAATTTCATCCGGAAGACGTTGAGGGCTTGGCGTTCCATGTCCTGCACCCCCATATAGATAATGCATTCCAGCCCAAACCGAGCACAGACCGTCGCTGTGGCAACGCCATGTTGACCCGCACCAGTTTCGGCGATGATGCGTTTTTTGCCCATGCGTTTGGCGAGGAGGGCCTGGGCGATCGCATTATTGATTTTGTGGGCACCCGTGTGGTTGAGATCCTCCCGTTTCAGGTAAATTTGCGGGCCAGAACCATCGGGGCGAGCATAGCGAGCCGTCAGCCGTTCCGCGAAATAAAGGGGACTGGGACGACCAACATAATCCTTTAATAGTCCAGCTAATTCTGCTTGAAAAGTCGGGTCGTTACGATACTGGGCATAGGCCGCTTCTAACTCAGCCAAAGCGGGCATCAAGGTTTCAGGCACATATTTACCACCATATTTCCCAAAACGCCCAAAGGCATCGGGTTGATTGGGGTTAAAGGTAGTGTCTTGGGGAGAAATGGGAGAAATAGTCACGGTGTCTGTATCAGGTGAAATCAACTAGGTCTGGGTCAGCTTTATTGTAACTTGATCAAACTCCCTCGCAGATACCCTAGAGCTGCTTCCTAGGCATTGTCCTTGGGGGAAGATTGCATCGGAAAGGAAAAGTAAAAAGTAGAGCCTTCACCAAAGGTAGAAGTCAACCAAATTTCACCACCATAACGGCGCACAATTTTTTTACACACAGCGAGGCCAATGCCTGTCCCGGAATATTGACTCTGGGAATGGAGGCGTTTAAAAGCGTAGAAAATTTGCTCAAAATAATCGGCTTCAATGCCAATGCCATTGTCGTGGCAGCTAAAAACCCAGTGGTTATCGTTTTGGACGGCACTGATCCGAATCTGGGGAGGCACCTCTTCCCGGCAATACTTGAGGGCATTTTCGATTAAATTTTGGAAAATTTGACTAATTTGTAGGGGATTTCCCTGAATGGTAGGCAAGGAATCAATGGTGAGCTTGGCGCTTTGTTGGGCGATCGCCGAACTGAGTCGATTACAAACCTGATGGACGATCAAATTACAATCCACATCCACCGCCGTATTTTCTACTCGATCGACCCGCGAATAGGTTAAAAGATCTTCAATGAGCTGGGTCATCTGGCGCACGGAATCTTGGATCGCATTGAGGTAACTACTCCCTTTTTCATCCAGACAATTGCCGTAGCGCACCTGGAGCAGTTGAGACCAAGAGTAAATACTCGCTAAGGGTTGCTTCAAATCGTGGGAGGCAATGTAGGCAAATTGTTCAAGCTCCTGGTTGGATTGTTCAAGTTTGAGCTGCATTGCTTCGCGGGCCTTCATCTCTTGCCGGAGTCGCTCGTTGGCTAACTTGAGGGCCTGTTGATTCCGCTTGCGTTCGATGGCGTAGAGAATTGAGCGGAGTAATGTCTCTTGGTCAAAGGCGATATTTTTTTTGATTAAATAATCCTGAGCCCCTTGGTGCACCGCTTCGAGGGCTAACTCGGCATCATTGGTATTCGTCAGCACCACAATGGGAACGTCCGGAGCAATGCCCATCAGCATCGGGAGGGAGCTGAGGCCTTGGCTGTCGGGCAAGCTCAAATCGAGCAAAATCACGTCAAAGGTTTGGTCTTCGAGACAGGCGATCGCCTTTTCGAGGTGGGCAAAATGCACAATATCGCACTGCACCATCTCAATATCTGCCAGTAGATCCCCTAACAATTCAGCTTCCGCCAAATTATCTTCAATGAGCAGAATATGTAGATCATCTAAGTGCATAGTTTAGTCGCGACAGTTGGGGAAGTCAGGCCAAATTCACTTGCAATCTCGCTTTTTCACCCCAGGCTTTTCCCTTGAAAAGTGGCCGTTACTCGCCTACTTGCATCGATATCAGGAATCTATATCCCTTCGATTTACAACTGGTGCTGAATTTTCACGAGGATGATTTTTCCAGGAAAGTCACTATCTTACAATAACCTATTTAGGCTTTACCCCATTGGTTAGATATTGATTAGATATCGTCATATTTTGTTTTACTAATCTCAAAATAATACGAAAACCAGCCAAGATAGCAGTGTGGTCTTAAAAATTAAACTTAGAAAATCGAACTCGCATTGATCACCAACTACACTAAGATGCAACTTCTGCGGGTGAATACAGCTTTCCTTTGGGCATTCACGCCCGACGAACTTCTTAGCCAATGACCCAAGCAGTAGAAGCGACTACCATAGAAAACCAAAGGAGTGATTAAAATGTAAAGGAGTATGCTTACCCCTTTGCCAGAGTAAGTCACAGTTTAAATTGCACTCAATCACGTATAGAGATATAGCATCATGGGATTTTTAGATCGTCTTGGTCGTGTTGTTAAAGCCAACCTCAATGATATGGTCAGTAAGGCCGAAGACCCCGAAAAAATATTGGAACAGGCCGTTGCCGATATGGGGGAAAGTTTGGTGCAATTACGCCAGTCGGTGGCCCGGGCGATCGCCGCCCAGAAAAAAACTGAGCAACAGCTGATCAAAAACCAAACCGAAGCGACCACTTGGCAAAAGAAAGCAGAATTAGCCATTAAGAACGGTCGAGAAGATCTTGCCCGGGAAGCCCTAGTCCGGAAAAAAACCTTTGCGGACACCGCAGCAGTCCTCCAACAGCAACTGACCCAACAAAATGCCCAGGTAAAAACCCTCAAGGAAAACCTCCTTGCCCTAGAAAGCAAAATCCAAGAGGCCAAAACCAAGAAAGATATGCTTAAGGCCCGGGCCAACGCTGCGAAAGCGAATGCTCAGCTCCAGAGCACCATGAACAACATTGACACCAGTAGTGCGATGAGTGCCTTCGAGCGGATGGAGGACAAAATCATGGAACTCGAAGCCCAATCTGAAGCAACCAATGTCTTGGGCAGTGCCAGTTTAGATCAAGAATTTGCCCAACTCGAAGCCTCCAATTCCATTGATGATGAGTTGGCGATGCTCAAAGCGGCTTCCCAGGAAGCACCAGCCCTAGAAGCGGCCAAGATGGTGGATGAAATGGAAGAAGTATCCGATACTCCCGTCGAAACTCCCGAACCAACGGATGCTGATTTTGCGGCGGTGGATGCTGAGCTGGAGGCCCTACGCACCCAAATGAAAAATCTCTAGGATCTTGCCTTGAGGAGGGGATCTTTATCCTGGTTTTTGGGTCTTGAAACTTTACAAACAGATTACTTGGCTGGGTAGAAGTCCAAAGAACTCCTACCTGGCTCACTTATGGAGTTTTGTGGCTGTTCGTAAATCCATTGATCCAGCGATCGCCGAAAACTGTTAACGTAAGGAACTGTCTTCATTTTGTAAGTAATCAAGGAGTTCACCCCCTGTGAGTGGCAGCGTTTTGGAAATTACCGATTCCCAGTTTGAGCAGGAAGTCCTCAACGTCAATCAAGATATCTTGGTCTATTTTTGGGCCAGTTGGTGTGGGCCTTGTCGGTTAGTTTCGCCCTCGGTCAGTTGGGCCGCCCAGGAGTATGGCGATCGCCTAAAAGTCGTTAAGCTCGAAGTAGACCCCAATCCGGAAGCCGTTGCCCAATGCCAAGTGGAGGGGGTGCCGGCCCTGCGCTTTTTTAAGGCCCAGAAGGTTGTGGCGAGCCATGAGGGGGCGATTACGAAGCAGGGTCTTAAGGATTTTGTTGAAGCCCAACTGTAATATTTGTCAGCGATTTGATTTGCCCCTATGCATTTTTCCCAGCGGTTATCACGGCTTTCGGCAAATGTGTTTGCAGATATGGACTGGGCCAAGGCCAAGGCGGTGGCAGCGGGTCGGGATTTAATTGATCTATCCCTCGGCTCTTCTGATCTCCCTGCTTCAGCGATCGCCACGGAAACCATTGCCCAGGCATTAACAGACTCCCAAACCCATGGGTATGTCCTCCACCGCAATACCCAGGCTTTTCGAGAGGCGATCGCCACTTGGTACACCGAGCGTTATGGGGTTGCCGTTGATCCGAATACCGAAGTCTTGGCACTGATCGGTTCCCAGGAGGGGACAGCACACCTGCCACTGGCCTTGCTCGACCCTGGTGACTATGCTCTACTGCCGGATCCGGGTTATCCCTCCTATGCGGGCGGGGTGGCGCTGGCGGGTGGCGAAAGTTACTTTATGCCCCTCACCGCTGAACATCATTTTCTGCCGGAATTTGCGGTGATCTCCCAGGATATTTTGGCAAAAAGTCGTTTGATGATTCTCAGTTATCCCCACAATCCCACGACGGCGATCGCCACGCTCGATTTTTTTCGGGAAGCGGTGGCATTTTGCCAGGCCCATGATCTGGCGCTGATCCATGATTTCCCCTACAACGACATTTATTTTGCTGGGGAAACGGCACCACCGTCAGTATTACAGGCCGATCCGGAAAAAACCTGTAGCATTGAATTTTTTACCTTTTCAAAATCCTTTAATATGGGAGGCTTTCGTACTGCCTTTGCGGTGGGGAATGCCCAACTGATTGCGGCCCTACGCCAAATTAAGGCGGTGGTTGATTTTAACCAATACCAAGGGATTCTCAACGGGGCGATCGCCGCCCTCCAACGGGATCAAGCCACCATCGCGGAAAATGTGCGCGTTTACCAAGCCCGCCGGGATGCCCTCGTCGAAGCCCTCAATGACCACGGTTGGTCTGTACCCAAGCCTGGGGCGACCCTCTATGTGTGGGCCAAGTTGCCAGAAGATTGGTCAGGAACTTCTTTGGAATTTTGTACCCAATTGGTGGCTCAAACGGGCATTGCCCTGTCGCCAGGATCAGGGTTTGGTAAAACAGGGGAAGGCTATGTCCGCTTTGCCCTCGTTCAGGAACCAGCGGTACTGCGGGAAGCCGTGCGCCGGATCCAAACATTCCTTTCGCCACAACCATGACATTGACGCAGGTCTGGGGTTGTCTACTCATCTTTACTTTAATCCCAACCCTCGGTGCAGTTTGTATTTTGCCCTGGGGCGATCGCCACCCCCCTAGGCAACTGTTGGGAGATTGTCTCCTGGGGATAATTGTGGTGCTCTTCACCCGGTATTTTTTCCCGTACCAATCCCCCTGGGAACTCATCAGTCTTTTAGCTTTTATGATGGGCCGCTATTGGCGCACCCAAGATCTGGCTTTTGCGGCGGTGTGGGGAGGCTTGTTACTCCACGATTGGCAGATTACGCCCATTGTCAGTTTTATTGGCTTGGTGGGCTTAACGGTATTTCGACAAATTCGCCTGGGGATCTGGGCCGTTTTGACTTTGATTTTTGTGGCTCTCACGATCCGCCACGGTGCGGTGCCGGGCTATTGGGTCGCGGCGATCGCCCTGGGGGGACTCCTGGGCTGGTTAAGTCAACAGACAACAAATAGTCGGCAAGTTTGGCAAATTTTTCGGCCTGAATCCGGCTTTCTCTCCCTCGATCAGCGCCTTAGTAGCCCCCAAGTGGGCCAGGATGCGGCGACCCTCAGCCAATTGAAATATTTGGGTTATCCCGTTTTGCCGGGGTGGGTGCTAAAACCAGGGGATGATTTTAAACGACTGGTTGATTTACTAAAACCCAGTGGCGATCGCCCTTATATGGTGCGTCTCTCCAGCGAAAAAGTCCTTCCCAGATTTCAGATTCCCACGGAGCAGCTCACCAGCCCAGAAGCCTTGGAAGTTGCCCTGGTGAATGGCTTTAGTCAAACGGCAGTGGGGAAACAAGCACTGCTGGTGCAAGCCCAACCCACCGTGCAATGGTCTGGCATTACTTACAGTCGCCCGCCGCTCCCCTACAAGCGCCAGGATCCCCTCACGGAAGTTGTCCGGGATTTTATTACGCCGCTCGTGATTGGAGAAGGCCAATTTTTGCTGTACTACGGTCTGGATTCACCCCAGCCCCTGGGCGGGAAACCCTATGCTAACCATCCTCCCTTGGATATTTTGCAGGAAGTGGCCCACCTCAGCCGTCAGTTGGAACATCAACAGGGCAGTCCCCAGGCTCTGGAATGGTGTTTTACGGGCCAGGATATTTGGATTTTACGGGTGCGGCCGATCTATCATCTCCATCCGGTCTGGACGAGGGAAGAAATTGCGAGCCATTTCCCCAAACCTTTATCCCCTTTGAGCGCCTCCCTATTAGAGGTCACGGCACCAGGGGCGATCGCCAGTATCTATAATGCCCTGTGGGAAGGGCGCGAAAATCTCCAGAACATCGCCTTGATTTCCCATCATCGGGGATATAGCTATCTCAATCGCAGCTTTTGGGAGCGGGTCTGTCGCCGGGAAAATTTTGAATTTAGCGACCTCCAATCCCGACTGGGGTGTCTGCTGTTTAGCTTGCGCCATCCTCTGTTTTGTTACCGCTATTTGCGTTGGGATTGGCAATGGTACCCAGAGTTTCAGCAGGAGGCAGAGCGCCTTTGTTATCCCCTGCTAAAAACGATCAAAATGATCAGCCGCAATGATCTGTCGACCCTCAGCCTGGCGGACTTGGTGCAAAATGTCGAGCAAATTACAGAGATACTGGAACTCCTGCTTGGCTATTGGCTCCGGGGCGAGGTGATTCTTTGGCGTCGCCGTTTGACCACAGGACTGTCCCATTTTCTGCCGCCGCTCCCCCCCAAATTCCAAGCTCTCAATCAGTTGGCCGTGGATATCCGGGGGACCCTCCGCACCACAGGGGAACCACGCCAGGGGGCCGTTGAACCCTTTACACGGGCGGCTTTATTTGCCCAACTCGCAGAGCTACCCGATGGTGAACATTTGTTTGGTCGTTTAAATCAGTGGCTGAAGGAGCATGGGGATGGAGCGGATTTCCCTTGGGAGTTGGCCCAGCGGCGCTGGCGAGAAGATTCGGGGACGATCCGCCAACAATTAACGGATTTAGTGAACCAGCCGCGCACCGCCATTTCTCCCCCTGACCTTAGCTCCGCCCAGCGCCAACTCCAGCAGATCTACCGTCAACAGGAAATGGTAACGGGGCTTTGTGAAACGTTCTTGGCCCAGTTGCGCTGGCATTTTTTGGCGATCGCCCAGATTTGGCAAAACCAAGGCTATTTAGAGCAGCCCCAGGATATTTTTTGGCTCAAGCTCCCGGAGGTAAAGGCCTTGATTAATGCCCCCCAATCCCAGGAGTTTTCCCGCCTCCAGCTCAAAATTCAATATCGGCGATCGCAAATGAATTTAAACCAAGAGCAGGGGCCTCCCCCAGAGATTATCTACGGTCAATTGACCACGAAAGAAGATGTTTCGAGTAGTTGCTTTTTACAAAAACTCCAGGGTCAAGCGGTGAGTAGTGGCTCGGTGATTGGCCGCGTCCATCGCTGTTTACCTGGGGAACGGGTCATGTCCTGGAGTCCCAATGATATTTTGGTGACCACCTACATTGATGAACATTTTCTAGAGCATCTCAAGGAGGTCAGCGGCATTATCACAACCCAGGGGGGCATGCTCTCCCAGGGGGCAAGTTTGGCCCGCCAACACCAAATTCCAATGGTTGCCAATGTCACCATGGCCCTTGAGCTTCTCCAACCAGGCCAATGGGTACGCCTCGACGGTCGCCTGGGTCAGGTGGAACTTTTAGATCCAGAAGCCCTGTCTACGGATGCGAATTAGTTGCCCACGTAGCAGGTTACAATCGCTGAAGTTTTTTACTTAAAATCCTCCAATTTGCCCATGTCGCCCCTTGATTCTGTTCGTCGTTGGTACCACAGCTATGAGAAATTTCCGAAAACCACGGGGATCATTTCGGCGATCGCCTTGGGTCTCCTGGGGGGACTCGCTTTTTTTTGGCACCTTGGCGCTGTGGGCCTCGTGGATGAAACGGAACCCATGTTTGCGGATGCGGCCCGACGGATGTTAGCCACAGGGGATTGGATTACGCCCTATTACAACGATGCCACCCGCTTTGATAAGCCGCCCCTAGTGTATTGGCTGATGGCGATCGCCTACAAAATTGTTGGGGTGAATGCCTGGGGGGCCAGATTACCCTCTGCCTTTGCGGCCCTTGGTTTAATGGTCTTAGTCTTTGTGGTGCTGCGTCAGTTTGGTTTTGGCACCACAACAGCGGCCCAAAATCCCGAAGCTCCTAATACCCAACGCAAACTCTGGCTGGCAGCTTGGATCGGCAGTAGCTTAATCGCCTTGAACTTACAAACCATTGTCTGGGCGCGGCAGGGGGTCTCCGATATGCTCCTTAATGGTTGCTTTAGTGGGGGCTTGATTTGTTTTTTCTATGGTTATGGTAGCGGCGGACAGCCGATCAATCGCTGGTTACCCAATAGCTGGTACATGGCGGCTTACGCGTTATTTGCCTGTGCAGTCTTGACCAAGGGGCCGGTGGGGATCGTGGTGCCGGGACTGGTGATCATGATCTTTTTGCTTTATGTCGGCAAGTTCCGTGAGGTACTGCTGGGGGAAGCGAAACCCTTGACTGGGGCTTTGATCTTCACGGCGATCGCCTTACCTTGGTTTGTCCTGGTGACCCTCCGCAATGGCCAAGCGTACATCGATAGTTTTTTTGGCTACCACAATTTTGATCGGTTTACGGGGGTGGTCAATGGTCATGATGCCCCGTGGTATTTTTACTTTCCAGTGGTATTGGTGGGGTTTTTGCCCTGGTCTGTGTATCTACCAGCGGCGATCGCCCGACTCAAGTTACATCGTCCGGCCCGTTGGCGGCAGGAAGCGCGTTCTACCCACCTTGCCGTCTTTGCAAGCATTTGGTTTGGGGTGATTTTTGGCTTCTTTACCATCGCCGTCACCAAACTACCGAGTTATACAATTCCCCTCTTGCCCGCCGCCGCAATTTTGGTGGCGTTGTTTCTCAGCCATGTTATTGAAACGCCCCGGCAACCCTCAACAGGATTCCGTTGGAGTGCGATCGCCAATGTGGGGCTGTTGCTGATTCTCAGCGGGTTTATGATCTATAGCCCCCAAGTCATTGGTTATGATCCTGCGGCCCCGGATCTGGCTACGACCTATGCCCAATCAAACCTTGCTTGGTGGGGCTGTGGGATTTGGCTCCTGGGGGCGGTTGTTCTTGCGGTTTGTGTGTGGCGATCGCGCCTGGGGATCTGGCTAGCTAATGGGGCGATTATGGTGGCATTTATTGTCCTTGTTTTACTACCGGCCAGCACTTTGCTGGATCAAGCTCGCCAAGCCAGTCTCCGGGAAATTGCCGATACCATTACAGCCCAGCAGCGGCCTGACGAAACAGTGATGATGGTGGGTTTTGAAAAGCCGAGCCTCGTCTTCTATACAGGCCAAGATATTCTCTTTATTGACGATGATAAAGAAGAGGAACTCGCCGCCATCGACAGCACCTTAACCCAGGCCAATTCTTCTTTTCTGTTGGTGGTGCGCACATCCACCCGCCCAGAACTTCCCCTAGGGGACAAAACCCTTGATCTCCTCCTGGAAAGATCGCCCTACGAACTGTTGCGGGTACAAAAATAATGCTGGCGCTAAATTTCCGGTAAAATCTCAGCCTATTTTGACAAAAGATGTTACCGTAACCCCAAGCAAGCAAAAAAATTAAGCTTATCTTTATAATTGTCCCATTATTAAAAGAAAGCTATCCTTTAACTTAAGCTTATTTCGATGTTGGTCGGTCTACTTTGGTTTCTAAACTCTCCCTTTATCTAGTTACACCTCCTGGTTTTCAACCCGGAAAAATTGAAGCTCAATTGACAGGCGATCGCTATCAGATCAAGCTCCTTGACTATGGCCAAAAATTCCTGGCATTTCTTGAGGCAAATAAAGAACAAATTGACTGCCTTGTGGTTGTTCAAGGGAAAGAAAACCAAGACTATTTTGAGCGCTTAACTCAGAGTGGAATTTTACTACCCTGTGTCTTTCTTGGGCCGACCACTGCCTGTGAAATTTCCCAAGAGGATGTCTCCGAGCAGCTTTACCATAGTGCCGAAAAATACCTGGATTTTGCCAATCTCGAAAACTTATCGTTGACCATCGACCAGGCGATCGCCCAATTTTTGCACCTCGCCCCAAGCTGTGCCCTGAGCGACAAACCCCAAGATCCCCACCACAGCGATCCCGATAAAACCCACCAAGCTTTTTTACTGCTACAACAGCGCCGTCTCGCCGAAAAATTACGGGAACGATTAGGCTACCTCGGCGTTTATTACAAGCGCAATCCCAAATATTTTTATCGCAGTCTTTCCCCCGAAGAACAGCAAGAGTTTCGGGAGCAATTTGTCGCCGATTATCGTGATATTGTCCTAAGCTACTTCAGTGGCGATCTCCCCACAAATCAAGCCATTGATCAATTTGTCAATCAGGCTTTTTTTGCCGATGTTTCTGTCTCCTATATCCTCGAAACTCACATGAAGTTAATGGACGAATTCGCCCAACAGCTCAAACTTGAAGGGAGAAGCGAAGAAATCCTTCTAGACTATCGCCTTACCCTCATCGATATCGTCGCCCACTTGTGTGAAATGTATCGCCGTTCTATCCCCCGTGAAGATCTACCTTTTGAACTTCTATTTCGGATAGACTAGGATGAAATCATTCCCCTCCACGACGCCTAGCACCTAACCCTATTCCTACCCACATCAGCCTTGTCTATGAACCTCCTAAAGAAAACTTATGTTTTAAAGCTTTATGTGGCTGGCAATACCCCCAACTCTGTCCGCGCCCTCAAAACCTTAAAAAATATTTTAGAAACCGACTTTAAAGGGGTCTATGCCCTAAAAGTAATTGATGTCCTCCAAAACCCCCAACTAGCCGAAGAAGATAAGATTTTGGCGACACCAACCCTCTCCAAAGTGCTTCCACCTCCCGTCCGTAAGATCATCGGTGACCTCTCCGACCGAGAAAAAGTATTGATTGGTCTCGATCTCCTTTACGAAGAGTTTTTAGAACGGGAAGAAGAGCTTTAAGAACAGGAGCACTTTCTAGTAGGATAAAGCCATTTGATTTCGTATACTTCCTTCGTCTCGTTGGGTTATCAGGCTACGCCGTCCAAAAAAATGGCGTTTCAAGCGCTTGCTCTCCCTGCATTAGGACAACCTTAGTTAAATCTCTTCATTTTTTTATTTATATCTCCAGTCCCTAAGTCGTAATGAATCAGCCCACCTCCTCTAATAACGGTGCCATCAAAGGCGTCCAAAAAATCCGCACCCTCATCGAAGGTCTCGATGAGATTAGTCATGGTGGTTTACCCTCCGGCAGAACAACCCTAGTGAGTGGTACTTCGGGGACTGGGAAAACCTTACTGGCAATTCAGTTTCTTTACCACGGCATCAAGCACTTCGACTATCCAGGGCTTTTTGTCACCTTTGAAGAATCCCCCCGAGACATTATTCAAAATGCCCATAGCTTCGGCTGGGATCTCCAAAGTCTCGTTGATGAAGGTAAGCTCTTCATTCTCGATGCTTCCCCAGATCCCGATGGTCAGGAAGTAGTGGGTAACTTTGATCTATCTGCCTTGATTGAACGGATTCAATACGCGATTCGTAAATATAATGCCAAGCTCGTTTCCATTGACTCAGTAACGGCGGTGTTTCAACAATATGATGCCGCCCCTGTCGTCCGCCGGGAAATTTTTCGCCTGGTTGCGCGATTAAAGCACCTTGCAGTCACCTCGATCATGACCACGGAAAGACTGGATGAATATGGCCCTGTAGCACGGTTTGGGGTCGAAGAATTTGTCTCAGATAACGTGGTGATCCTGCGGAATGTCCTAGAAGGGGAACGGCGGCGACGCACCATTGAAATCCTCAAGCTGCGGGGAACAACCCACATGAAGGGGGAATATCCCTTCACGATCACCAACGACGGGATCAATATTTTCCCACTGGGGGCAATGCGTCTGACCCAGCGGTCTTCTAATGCACGGATTTCTTCTGGGGTGGAAACCCTGGATAAGATGTGCGGCGGCGGTTTCTTTAAAGATTCGATCATCCTAGCAACGGGAGCCACAGGAACCGGAAAGACTTTACTCGTAAGTAAGTTCCTCGAAGAAGGTTGTCGGCGCGGCGAACGGGCGATCCTGTTTGCCTATGAAGAGTCCCGGGCACAATTATCGCGTAATGCCTCTTCCTGGGGGATTGATTTTGAGGAGATGGAACGCAAAGGGCTGCTCAAGTTACTCTGTTCCTATCCAGAGTCGGCGGGTCTGGAGGATCACTTACAGATGATTAAGTCAGAAATTTCTGAATTTAAGCCGTCCCGAATTGCGATTGATTCTCTGTCGGCGTTAGCGCGGGGTGTGACCAATAATGCGTTTCGCCAATTTGTGATTGGGGTAACGGGTTACGCGAAACAGGAAGAGATTACGGGCTTCTTTACGAATACAACGGATCAGTTTATGGGGGCCCATTCGATTACGGAATCTCACATTTCGACGATTACGGACACGATTCTAATGCTGCAATATGTCGAGATTCGTGGCGAGATGTCCCGGGCGATCAACGTCTTTAAAATGCGGGGCTCTTGGCATGACAAGGGCATTCGGGAATACACCATCAGTGAAGGTGGGGCAGCGATTAAGGATTCTTTCCGAAACTACGAACGGATCATCAGTGGTTCGCCGACGCGGATTGCCGTGGATGAGAAGTCGGAGTTGTCGCGGATTATGCGGGGTGTACAGGATAAGACCTTGCCGGAATAAACCCCTCTGCCTGACGGCATCTCCCCCAGGGGAGAATATTTTTGGGGGAAAAGAGGCGATCGCCTCTTTCTTTTTACACAGATTTAATCCCGACTATTTTTATCGGGTATGATTGACGACAATTTTAGAACTGTTTACTATGGCTTTCAATTAAGCATTCAGCATTCATGGAAACGGAGAAAACCCTAATGACGCAAGCAACCCTTGATACCGCCGTCGCCTCCCTCGACACCGCCAACTTCACCGCCCTCGCCTGTAAGGAATGTGGCGCTGAGTACGAACCCAAAGCCCTCCACGTGTGTGAGTTTTGCTTTGGCCCCCTCGAAGTGAAGTACGACTACGAGAAAATCGCCAGCAAAGTGAGCCGTGAAAGCATCGAAGCTGGCCCCAAGTCCATCTGGCGTTACAAAGAATTTTTACCCGTTGCTGGGGAACCCATTGATGTGGGCACTGGTTTCACCCCCCTCCTCAAAGCAAATCGTTTGGCCCGTCGCCTCGGCATCAAGGAGCTCTACATTAAAAATGACGCGGTGAATATGCCCACCTTGAGTTTCAAGGATCGGGTGGTATCCGTTGCCCTGACCCGCGCCCGCGAATTAGGTTTCTCGACCGTTTCCTGTGCTAGCACTGGTAATTTGGCAAACTCCACAGCGGCGATCGCCGCCCATGCCGGATTAGACTGTTGCGTCTTTATCCCTTCCGATCTCGAAGCAGGGAAAGTCCTCGGCACCCTGATCTACAACCCCATTCTGATGGCTGTCCACGGCAACTATGACCAGGTGAATCGCCTTTGTTCTGAAGTTGCCAACTCCCACGGCTGGGGCTTCGTGAATATCAACCTCCGCCCCTACTACTCCGAAGGCTCCAAGACCCTCGGCTATGAAGTCATCGAACAACTTGGCTGGGAACTCCCCGACCACGTGGTTGCGCCCCTGGCTTCCGGTTCCCTCTTCACCAAGATCTACAAAGGCTTTAACGAATTCGTCAAAGTCGGTCTTGTTGAAGACAAAGCGGTTCGCTTTAGCGGTGCCCAAGCTGAAGGTTGCTCTCCCATTTCTCAAGCCTACAAAGAAGGCCGTGACTTTATTACTCCTGTGAAGCCCAACACGATCGCCAAGTCCATTGCGATTGGCAATCCGGCCGATGGTGTCTACGCCGTAGAAATCGCCAACAAAACCAACGGCAACATTGAAGATGTCACCGATGCTGAAATTGTTGACGGCATCAAACTCCTTGCTGAAACCGAAGGCATTTTCACCGAAACTGCTGGTGGCACCACCATTGCCGTTTTGAAAAAACTCGTCGAAGCAGGCAAGATTAACCCCGACGAGAAGACAGTCGTCTACATCACTGGGAACGGCCTCAAGACCCAAGAAGCAGTACAAAATGCTGCTGGTGAACCCCTCACCATCGAAGCCAACCTCGAAAGTTTCGAGCAGGCTCTTGATCGTGCCCGCACCCTCGAGCGTCTAGAGTGGCAGCAAACTTTGGTATAGTTGCTGTTCTAAATTGGGTCTTTTCTCATTGTCACTGCACGGTAGATCTGACCCAATCCCTGTTCCTTATCGTTTAGTTATTAGAAAAATTTGTCTGACTCAAAATGGCAATTAAAGTTTTAGTTCCAACTCCCCTCCAAAAGTTTACGAAGGATCAACCCACCGTTGAATGCGCTGGTTCTTCCATTAAAGAATTGCTCGATTCCCTAGAAGCAAACTGCCCCGGCATTAAGGCTCGCCTCTGTGATGAACAGGGCAATCCTCGACGCTTTTTAAACCTCTACGTCAATGAAGAAGATATCCGTTTTCTGAACGGTGTCGATACTGCTCTAAATGATGGTGATGAGGTCAGCATTGTACCCGCTGTGGCAGGGGGCTAAAGTTTCGAGTAATAACCATGAATGCTTTTTTACGGGGGAAGAATACTTCCCTCGTTTTTTTATTTTTTGATTTGTTGATGACATTTGATTCGATTAAAAATAGGCTGATTTTTAGCTGACTTTATAAGCAAAAATTGACCTTGAAATTAAAAATTGATCTCATAAAAAAGCCATAAATGCAAGAACGTCATGATAAATTTAAATAATTGCATGAAGCAAGGTTATTAAAATCCAGCAATCCTATCGATCTTGATTGGAAGTTTTATGTCATCATTTCCCCGGCGGGCATCTATTCGATTAAAAAAACGTTCTAATACAGCAATTTTGAGGCGGTGGCGACGCAAATTTTATACGCTGCAACAGAGCCGTAGACATCAACCCAGCTTCTCCCGACAACATATTGGTTTGTCATTTTTAGGCAGTTTTATTGGTATTTCGACCCTGGCTTACATCTCGGTTTATAGTTCCTATCCTTTGATTGCGGCTCCCTTTGGGGCCACGGCCGTGCTGGTATTTGGGGTGCCGGATAGTCCATTAGCCCAGCCCCGCAACGTAATTGTGGGGAATGTAATTGGGGCTTGCAGTTGTGTGGTGTTATTTCACTTGTTCGGAGATGCGCCCTGGGTCATGGGTTTGGCGGTGGCAGTGACGATTAAGCTCATGCAACTGACCCGAACCGTCCATCCGCCTTCGGGGGCCGTAGCCTTAATTGGTATTTTGAGCCATGCGTCCTGGCAATTTATTTTGACGCCTGCTTTATGCGGTTCTGTGTTGATTGTGTGGTTGACGGTAATTTTTAGTCGTATAGTTCCGGGACGTCCTTATCCAAAGCACTGGCTTTAGAGTGAGCTTAGAAACGTTACTTTTGTTGGGTAAGTGAGGGCTAGAGTTCGTTGAAAATGACGACGGATGTTTGGATTTGGCTCGAAATTTTTGTGGTGACATCGCCCACAGCTAGGCCTCCGGCGGTACGGTAACGGGTAGAGTGCAGAATGACAAGGTCGAAGTCTTTGGCGTCATGGAGTACGGCTTTAGCCACATCATGGTAGCGGATGATCCGAATCTGCATTTTGGTGGTGATGCCAGCATTTTGCAGGGCATTTTCTAGGTCAGCTTTGAGGAGGTTGCGTTGGTCTTTGGTCATCCAGGTTTCGCACACATGAAACACGGTGACTTCGGCCTGGTTGGCGATCGCCAAAAGTTCGGCAAATTGTACTATCTGTAAATTTTGAGCCGAGATCCCTTTAAAGGGCACCATAATCCGCCGCAAATTTTTCGGATCATCCAAGAGACGCACCACCGCTACCGGACAATGGGCCGACCAACAGACGTTGTAAACTAAAGTCCCCAGGAGCCTGGCTTTGAGGCCTTCGGTTTTCCCCCAGCCCATCAAAATTAAGTTGGCATTTTCTTCCCGGGCCACGCGACTGATCCCAGCGGCCACATCGTCATCGATGCGAATTTTCGGTTGCATTGTAATTTGCAGTTGCTCCCCCTGGGCGATCGCCTCTTGGAGCAACCTTTGGCTACGGTCGATCCCCGTCATCACCGCCGGATCGTCCATGTGAGCATGGCCCGTCACAATCGACACAGGCATCACAATCCCTTGACGAATGCGAGTTAAAAGTCCTGCCGCTTCGAGCAAATAATCCTTGGTACTGGGATTGGCAATGGGCACAACAATCTTAAAGCTGTCCGTCGATGGCGACACATTAACCGCTGCCAGGGCGACATCTTTGCCACTACTGGGTAATAAACGACCAAAACGACGGGTTAACACCGGCCCCAGCATCGAAGTGACTAGCATCAGCACGATCACCGCATTAAATACCGATTCGCTGATCAGTCCCACCCGGAAACCAACCAAGGCCGCCGCCAGGGTTGCCGCCACCTGGGGGATCGACAACGACCACATCGTGAGGGTTTCGGCCCAGCTATAGCGATAAATCTGTTTGGCGATCGCCGCTGCAATAAATTTAGACAACAACAACCCACCCACAATCGAAAACGTGAGGGGAAACTCATAGAGCAAATTATTAATAAATGCCGGAATATCGAGCAATAACCCCATCCCCACAAAGAAGAACGGAATAAATAGCGTACTGCCCACAAATTCAATTTTTTCCTCTACCGGGCTTTTGCCGACCACATCATTGACCGCCAAACCCGCCAAAAAAGCCCCCACAATTTTATCGACATTGATCACCTGGGCACCCACTGACGCGAGAAATACAGCCAGCAAAATAAATAAAAATTGATTACCTTCTTCATCCCCGTTGCGCTGGAAAAATTCTCGACCAAGCCAGGACAGACCGAAGAGCACCAAGGCCCCATAGCCCACCAATAACGCCAATTGCAATACCAAAGAAGCCGTGGAAAAATCGCCCTGGTGAATCGACACACAGATCGCCAGCACCAAAAGAGCCGCAATGTCCGTAAAAATTGTCGCCCCAATCGTGACCGTTACACTCTCATTATTTAAAATCCCCAACCGATTAAGAATTGGGTAACCCAACAACGTATGGGAAGCCAATAAAGAACCAATGAGAATCGCCGCATTCCAACCAAAATCAAAGCTGAGGCCGACTACCGTCCCCATTGTCAACGGCACAATAAATGTCAAAAAACCAAAACCAATGGAGCGATCTTGGGTTTTCCGAAACTCTGCCAAATTAATTTCTAATCCGGCCACAAACATCAGGTAAATTTTGCCCACTTCCGAGAACAAAACCATGGTTTCACTCTCTGAGTTGAGGAGGCCTAGGGCATTTTCACCGAGGATAATTCCTGCGAAGAGCAAACCCACCAAGCCAGGTAAATTAAGCCGCTCAAAAATAGGGGGAATGGTCAGGGACACTAACAGCAGCAGAATAAACGTAAAAATCGGATTTTCTGTGATGTATTGGATCGATTCGGCAACCATAGTAGTCCTAGAAAAAGGCTAGCCTCCCAGTGTAGCGGAAGAAGTTTATAACGAAAATAAACTGTCGATTTTATGGCAAAAACAGAGGATTTCGGCGCTTCAGCTTGCTCGAACGTCTCCATAGAGAGAAAAAGTCACTGCCGCTCTTGGGCGCAGGAAACGTTAAACTTGAAATAAATCGTTACATTTCAGGAAAATCCAAATTATGGTTGCAACCGTTGAAATTTATACTTGGAGCACCTGTCCTTTTTGCGTCCGCGCCAAGCATCTCCTCGATCGTAAGCAGGTGGAATATACAGAGTATTGCATTGATGGCGATCGCCAAGCGCGGGAGGCAATGACAGACCGGGCCAATGGCCGCAGTAGCCTCCCCCAGGTTTTTATTAATGACCAGCATGTGGGCGGTTGCGATGACCTCCATGAACTAGAGTACCAAGGCAAACTCGATGATCTCCTGATGCAGGCGGCTTAGATTTGACCAATACTGATTTCCCAAACCCTCAGCTGTGGCCTGGGGGTTTTTGTTTGGCTATTTTTAGACATTTTGGCTTGTGAGCTCTGGATAACCGGCCTTGATCAGGGCTTCATCTCGGATGCGGCAGGAGTCACACAAGCCGCAGGGATGTTCTCCCCCCTGGTAACAAGACCAAGTTTCGGCAATGGGAACGCCCAATTTCACGGCTTTTTGGATAATTTCTACTTTGGTATCAAGCACAAGGGGCGCAACCAATTGGGGCGCGTGACCTTCGATGCCAACTTTAGAAGAAAGATCCGCTAACTTCTGGTAGGCGGCAAGATATTCGGGGCGACAGTCAGGATAACCGGAATAGTCCACGGCATTGATCCCCAGGTAGATCGCTTCGGCTTGTTTTGCTTCAGCGAGAGAAAGGGCGATCGCCAAAAATACCGTATTGCGACCGGGGACATAGGTCGAGGGAATATCCCCCGTCTGGACACCGCTTTGGGGAATTGCTTGATTAATGTCAGTCAGGGAAGAGCCACCCCACTGGGACAAATTTACATCCATCACAAAATGTTCTGTGATCCCCAGGTGTTCGGCAATTTTTTGAGCGGCCCTCAGTTCTCGGCTATGTTTCTGACCATAGCGAAAGGAAAGGGCAAACACTTCATAGCCATCGGCGATCGCCTGGGCGGCACTGGTGGCCGAATCCAAGCCACCGGAGAGTAAAACAACAGCCCGTTTCATCTAGCGCACCCCCAGAAACTTATGGGTTTGCAGACCGAGACGCCATTCGGGGTGAGCCAAAATATAGTCGAAAATGAGGCTCTGACTGGCGGGATTTTCCCATTGGGGTTGGAGATATTGCGGAATTTCTGCGGCAATTTTTTGGGCTTGGGTTTCGGCCCACTGAAAATCCGTGGCTTGGTCGATCACGACCTTTAATTCACTGACCTGATCGTAAATTTCCGGCAATGGCGCTTTAAAAGGCTTTGGGGACAGGGTCAGCCAATCAAAATGACCGCTGAGGGGATGGGCGCCGGAGGTTTCTAGGTGGAGCGGCAAACCCGTTTCTTTCAACCCAATCGTCAAAGGATAAAGGTCATGCATCAAAGGTTCCCCCCCCGTAATGACAATGATCTTCGGCTGGGCCACTTGCACTTGATCTCTTAATTGACCAACGGAAACTTGGGGATGACGTTTCGGATTCCAGGAAATTTTTGTGTCACACCAGGGGCAACCCACATCACAACCGGCAAGGCGAATGAAAAAAGCTGCTGTGCCAAACCAAAAGCCTTCCCCCTGGATCGAATGAAAGGTTTCTACGACGGGATAGGTGACGGATGCAATCTCTAAAGAATCAACGGAATCAAGCAAGGGTCGCGGTACGGTACGAAGGGCCATGGCCTTGGGCAACAAAAAATAACACAGGGTTACTACTGTATTCTAAAAGGCGATCGCCTGTCTCCGGGGCAAAATCCAGAGATCCCCTAGGAGATGCGATAAAGTAAGAATTTGCCTGCCGATTCTGTTTTGTGCGCCGTCACCATGGTTAAACCTGCTTCCACCGATACCACCGCTATTTTTCGCATCCTCGATGCCAACCTTGACCGAGCCAGGGAGGGACTGCGCATTGTTGAAGAATGGTTTCGGTTTGGCCTGAACCATGCTGAACTGGCCGCCCGTTGCAAGGAAATGCGCCAAACCCTGGCCCAATGGCACCATGACGAATTGCGCGCTGCACGGGATACGCCCAACGATGTAGGCACCAGCCTCAGCCATCCCCAGGAAGAAAGCCGCACAGATCTTAATCATTTGCTCCGGGCCAATCTCTGTCGGGTCGAAGAAGCGCTCCGGGTGCTAGAAGAGTACGCCAAACTCTACAAAACGGAGATGGCGATCGCCTGTAAACAGATGCGGTATCAGGTCTATACCCTCGAAAGTCAACTCTTTAGCCCCCAACTGAAACAACGTCTCGAAAAAGCACGACTTTATCTAGTGACTTCTCCCCACGAAAAGCTCTTGGCAGTGACCGAAGCAGCTCTCCAGGGGGGCGTTGAAATTGTGCAATACCGTGACAAAGAAACCCCCGATGAACAACGGTTTGCCAATGCGATCGCCCTGAAAAAATTATGCGATCGCTACCATGCTTTATTCCTCGTCAATGACCGTGTGGATCTTGCCCTAGCCGTGGATGCCGACGGCGTTCACCTCGGCCAAACGGATTTACCCATTGCCACTGCCCGCCAACTCCTTGGCCCCGATAAAATTATTGGCCGCTCCACCACCAATCCCACGGAATTAGAAAAAGCATTGAGTGAAGGAGCCGATTATGTGGGTATTGGCCCCGTGTATGAAACCCCTACTAAACCGGGGAAAGCCGCTGCGGGTCACAGTTATGTCAGCCATGCCAGGGAAAATTGTCCTGTGCCCTGGTTTGCGATTGGCAGCATTGACACCGAAAATCTCGGCGAGGTTCTGGCCGCCGGAGCCGGACGGGTTGCAGTGGTGCGGGCCTTGATGCAGAGTGAAGACCCGACCCTGACAGCTCAGTTTTTTGCGGCCCAATTACACCGCCAACAAACCCTACAAAACCTTGAGGAGGCCACGGCATAAATGATCGATGTTTGGGTGAATGGTGAACTAAAAACCATTGCGAGTGAGTTATCTTTACCCCGCTGTCTTGAGCAATTGGGCATGAACCCGCGCCTCGTGGCAGTGGAATACAACGGCGAAATTTTGCACCGTCAGCGGTGGGAGCATACCTTGATTCAAGCAGGCGATCGCCTAGAAATTGTCACCATTGTCGGTGGTGGCTGAGGCTGAAACCGTTACACTACAAAGCAACACACCTTCAACTCCTTGAGCGAAAAATGAGTCAAACCGTAAATTGTGCCGTTGAGTGCGTCAATGGTTGCATCCTAGGGGAAGACTGCCCCAACAAAGAATATGCGGCCCAAGCCAGCGAATTTGTGCAGACCGTCTCCATCGACAAAATGCACGAAATCGCCGAAGCAGCGCGCCTCAAGAAAATGATGGAACCCCCCAAATGGGTAATCCCCGACGAAATTTAGACGGCTTTTACCTTGGTTTTCCGGTTGAACCATGACCCAAACCATCGATCATGATTTGTTGTTTAAGGAGTTGCTGACGACCTTTTTCTGGGATTTTCTCGCCCTTTTTGCGCCGGAAATCCTCGAAACAGCCGAGCAGAACTCCTTAACTTTTCTTACCCAAGAAGTTTTCAATGACCTACCTGGCCAAACGCGTCGCAATGTAGATATTGTGGCGAAACTTCACTTTCGCGGCCAAGAGACTTGTTTTCTCGTACACGTTGAAAATCAAGCAACCTCCCAAGCAGATTTTGCGGAACGGATGTTTCTCTATTTTGCGCGTTTGTACGAAAAGTATCGTTTACCCATTTACCCCATTGCCTTATTTTCTTACCGCTCTCCCCAGAGGCTAGAACCGGAAACTTTTTCGGTGGCGTTTCCTTCCAAGGAAATTCTCCGTTTTTCTTTCCAGACTATTCAATTGAACCGCTTGCCGTGGCGTGACTTTCTCCGCCAACCAAACCCCGTTGCGGCTGCGCTCATGGCAAAGATGAACTTTAGCTCAGAGGAACGCCCAAAGGTCAAGTTAGAATGTTTACGGATGATTGTGACGCTTCGTTTAGATTCGGCCAGAATTCATTTGTTGTCGGGTTTTGTGGATACTTATCTGAGGTTAAATATGGCAGAACAGCAGATCTTTGAGCAGGAACTACACCGAATTCAGCCCCAGGAGGAAGCCCAGGTACTGCGAATTGTCACGTCTTGGATGGAAGAAGGTCTACAGCAAGGCCGCCAGGAAGGACGACAGGAGGAGGCTTGCAAGTTGATTTTGCGATTTGTTCAGCAACGCTTCCCGGAGCAAGTTTCAGGATTCGCCTCACAAATCCAGGCCCTGAATCTAACTCAACTCGATGCCCTAAGCGATCGCCTATTTGGGTTTGAGTCAGCCGCAGAATTAGAAACTTGGCTGCGGGAAAATTCCACCGAGGGCAACCCTACCTAACTACCGAGAATAAACAAACTCAATAGAGTGCCGCTGTTCCACAAACTATGGAGAAGCATCGGGGCCAAAAGGTTACGGGATTTAACATAAACGAATCCCAAAATAATGCCCAGGGTCATTAAAGGTAGGACTTCCGACAAACTCATGTGGGCGATCGCAAACAAAAACGCACTGAGAATAATGCTGCCCCACACTGGGACATAGCGGGTTAGAGAAGGTAATAGAAAACCTCGGAACATAATTTCTTCAAAGAGGGGAGCCATCACCGAGGCCGTCAAAAAGAAAATCGTTAAAGCCACCTGATCCTGGGCTTTGAGAGCAAGAAACAAAATCGGATTACTGCCCCCCTGACCCTGCCAAATTTGTTGATTGAGTAGGGAAACGAGTAACACCAGCGGCAAGGCCACCATGTAGCCTCCAAATCCCCATACCGTCCAGTTATCCAGCCATTTCACCTGAAACCACCCCTGGGGGAGGGGCCGAAATTCCCAAACCGAAGCCGCTAGAACGATTAAACCAGCGATCGCCATCAGTGAATAGGTGATGAGGGTATAAACAGCTTTTTCACGCACTGTCCAAGCGGTGGCATCGATGCTAAAGGCCTGGAGGGCGATGGGTAAAGCAAGGGGCAAAATAATTTGACCGACGAGAAAGAAGCCGACGATAAAAACTTGCCAGATAATTTCTCCGTTCCAGGGGGTGTTCCAAGTCGCTTGATCATCAATGTGCAAAAGGGCTGCTTCCTGCTTCCGGAAAGCTTGAACGCCCAAAAAGATGAGAAAACCCAAGCCAAAAAGCCCCACACTAAAGGGCAAGACGGTAATGACCGTTAATTTTAAAAAAGCCCGTTGCGCATTCTGTTGTATTTGTTGCTGGAGTTGCTGTTGTGCCGGAAGATTGTCTTGAATTTGGTAGAGCTTTTGGAGATTTTGTTGCTCGAACCAGGTTTCAAGCTGGGCCTGGGTTAAGGCATCTGGGTCAGTGGGAGCTTGGGAGTTAAGCCAGAGGGGCGCTAAAGTTTGGGCCAAACCATCAGATTCTTCTCCGGAAATGGCTTCCCATCGCTGTTGTGCTTGTTCGAGCTTGCCGCGACTGGCATACAAAATTCCGAGTCTGAGCTGGAGTTCATCGATTAAAGTGGCGGTTTCGGCGATCGCCTTTTTGGTCGCCTGGGTTTGAGTCGCGCTTGTTTCTGTGGAGTCTGTGAGAAGTTTTTGGCGGGCTTCACTACTACTGAGCACCTTTTTATACTGGGCGATCGCACTACTGTAGGGATCTTGGCCCGTCAGTTGGGTCACGAGGGTGGCGATCGCCTCAGGGGAGGTAGTGGCCGTGGAATTGGGATCGTACTCTGCGGCCTGAAGCACCAAGTTGGTTTGATACAGTTCGAGGCGGCCCTGGATCTGCGGTTCCTGGAAACTGGCCCACAACGAAGACAGGAGCGGCACCAGGGTAATAATCGTCAACAGAATTAAAATTACGCGCTTCACGTTAGTTACCCGCACAAAAACAGTGGATCTAGCCTAGCCTGTTGCTTCTCACGGAATCAATATTTAACGCTGGATAATTTCCCTGGCTGGCCATGGTGAATGAAATCTGATTAAACTTGCTGCCAAATTTTGATCGTGCCATCGGAACCGCCCGCCGCGAGGGTACGCCCATCGGCAGTGAGGGCTAGGGACAGTAAACGTACATGATCTTCTTGGTCGGGAGTATTGAAATTTAACGTCGTCAAAGGCTCAGTGATGCCTAACTGCCAAATTTTGATCGTGCCATCGACGCTACTGCTCAGGAGAAAATGACCTTGGCGACTAAACAGAAGCTGAGTAATGGGCTTTTCGTGGGCTTCGAGGGTGAAGCAAGGCACGGTTTCTGGTAAAACGTCTAAATGATTGAGATCCACTTGCCACAGATGGATCAGGCCATGTTCGCCAGCAGAAGCAAACAATTTACCGTCGGTGCGAATGGCGATCGCCGCAATGGCGGCGGGGGGATCATTTTTTAAACTACCGAGTAAGCGATGATCCGTGGTGCGCCAAAACTTGAGGATGCCCTCTGTGCCACCGCTAATAAAAAGGTTTTCTTGGGGGGCCAGGGTGATCGCCTGGATCTGATCATTGAGATCAAGGGTTTGTTGATAAACGCTACCATCCTGAAGTTGCCACTGGCGCAGGGTTTGATCGTGACTCCCGGTGATGAGTGTTTGTTGGCCGGTCAAAGCCATGGCATAAACGGCTCCTTGGTGTCCCTCCAGGGATTTTTGGAGCGCGAGTTGGGGCACCGCTTGGCTTTGATCGAGGTGCCAAAGGTTAACTTCCGGCGAAAAACTACTACTGGCGATCGCCAATGTTTCTATTTGTTCTGTCTCCGCCTTGGCTCCGGTCACAGGGGGGATGAATGCTAGATTTAAAAGACCCTGTTCGTGGGCGGTCACTTGGGAAATTTGCTTTTGATCGTCTACGCGCCAGAGTTTCAACTGATGATCCCAACTGCCACTCGCGAGAAATTTTTGATCGGCACTAAAGACTAAAGCACTCACACAATCTCGGTGGGCTGGGATCGTAGCGACTAACTGCCATTGCTGCTTGGGTTGCGGTGCTGCGGGTGGTTCTGGAGCGGGGAGTGTTTCCGTGGCCCAAGGATCGGCGATCGCCTCTGGTTTTAGATCATCGGCAACTGCCTGGGCGATGGCTGGAGATGTTGCGGCTGGGGTAGGTTGCTGCCGTAAAAATTCCTGTTCTAAATTCGTGAGTCGTTCATCCAAAACAGCTTCATTAAGATACTGCACCACATTGGTTAGGGCTTTTTCTAAACTGCGCAGATAGGTTTGCATTTCTCCATCTGTTTCGATTTGGGCCAGGCTGGCATTGATTTGGCTCGCTTGGCGGATTTGTTCGGTGAGGGGTTGCAGTTGCCCTTGAAACTGACCTTGTAAACGTTGCTCAAGGCTCCGCACCATGCCCAGGATTTGTCGCCGCTGGTGTCGTTGATGGGCAATGCGGTTAAAAAAATTTAGCCCTAGGGTGATCCAGAGCAGGAACATGACTAATGAAGCTGTCGAATTACCGTCGCCTTGAATCACATCCCAGATCCACGCCAAGAAAACCAGCAGCAGCAAACCCAATTCTGCAAATTCCAACCATTGCTGCTTTTTTCCCATCAAAACATGACCCTCCTCACGGGTGCGTTCGCCTTATCATAACCTCAACATCATGCGGGCGATATTAAAGTAAATCAAAACCCCAATCACGTCCACCGCCGTTGTAATAAAGGGTGCCGACATTAGGGCCGGGTCTAACCCTAGGTATCGGAACAAAAATGGTAGCGAGGAGCCAGCCACCGATGCCAGCACGGCGATCGCCACCAAACTGATCCCCACCGAAATGGCCACCGCCAGATTTCCCTGGAGAAAGTAGGCCCAGACAATCACCACAATCCCCAGGATCGCCCCTAACAAAGCCCCGGCGATCGCCTCCCGTCCGACTACCTTCGCTGGCCCTAGATCGTTCAAATCTTCCGTATTCAAACCCCGAATCACCACCGTTGAAGACTGTGCCCCCACATTTCCTCCAGTCCCCGTCAAGAGCGGAATAAATGCCGCCAAAATCACCACCTGTTCCAAGAGCGACTGCTGGGAGCTAATAATCCAGCCCGTAAAGGTATTCGTAATTAGCAACACAAACAACCACACAACCCGCTGTCGAGCCACCGTCCACAGATTCATTTGGAAATAATTATCACCATCCGTTTGCAGCCCCCCCAACGCATAGATATCTTCTGTGGCTTCCCGTTCAATAATGTCGATCACATCGTCCACCGTAACGACCCCCACCAGACGATCTTCTCGATCCACCACAGGTAAAGCGAGTAGGTCATACCGTTGAATCGTTCGCGCCACTTCCTCTTGGTCAGTATCTGTATGAACCGAGACCACATCCCTGGTCATAATCTCTGACAACGGTAAATCTGGCTCAGAGACAACAAGATCCCGTAGAGAGACAATGCCTACCAGTTGCCGGGACGCGTTAGTGACATAGAGGTAGTAGATAATTTCCGATTTGCTGGCCTGTTGCCGAATCCGCTCGATGGTTTCTGAAACGGTGAAGGTTTCTTTGAGGGAAATATACTCCGGGGTCATTACCCGGCCAGCGGTATCTTCCTCATAACCGAGCAAAAGATTCGTCGCCTGTCTTTCTTCAGGGCTGAGCTGTTCTAGGAGCTGCCGTACCACCTTCGCCGGTAATTCATCGAAAAGACGAACCCGGTCATCGGGGGACATCTGGTCAACGACTTCCCGCACTTCCTGGCGCTTAAATTTTTGAATGAGGGCCTGCTGCACCGATGAATCTAGATATTCATAGACTTCGATGGCCTCTGCTTTAGAAAGCAGACGGAAAGCAATGACCTGCATCGATTCTGGTAAATCTTCGATCGCCTCGGCAATGTCAACGGGCTGTACGGGCACAAGTAGCGATTTAGCCCCTTGCAAATTATTCGATTCCAGCAAAAGCAACAATTGGCTTCGGACCAACTGGCGCAGCTCAGTATGTTTAGCGGATGTAGTCATCTTGATGGATCGTTTTGCCTCGGAATGTGCGGCCAACAACAGCCTGGGTACCCAGAACAAAGCTTAAAGGAAGGGTGACTCTGCGATTATCTAAGTAAAAGTGCTCAGGCTATCAAAAAAAGGAGAAAGCGCTTCATAAAACTTTATTTATTCTACAAAACAAGTGCCCCCCAAAACTTGTGTTTATTTTTTTGACTGTGCTAGCCTAGTATTGTTGGGAATCAAAAGAATTCGAAAGTACTCGGTTACGGTTTTGTCTCGTTTGGTATTGTGTTTGGTTACGACAGTATTGACAGAAAATCTCCCCGCCCGATACGACTACGAACTCTCCTTCCCCGATGCACAGATTAAGTCATCTTTAAGGAGACAATTTTTATGTCAATTTATGTTGGAAACCTGGACTACGCCGTAGAAGAAGACGATCTTCGTGAAGTCTTTAATGACTACGGTAAAGTAAAACGCGTTTATCTTCCGGTAGACCGTGAAACCCAAAGAAAGCGTGGCTTTGGCTTTGTGGAAATGTCTAACGATGAAGAAGAAGATAAGGCGATTGAAGCCCTCGATGGTGCTAGCTGGATGGGCCGCGACATGAAGGTCAATAAAGCAAGACCCCGCACCAACAGCCGCTAAATATCACCTCTGCGTTGGCATGGGATGTAATTTCTAAGAAACGACCCATGCTTCCAAACAACATGAATTAAATTCAGTGAGGCCACTAGTTTTGTATCTAGTGGTTTTTTTGATCGCCATGATTCGGGAGCAGCAACAAAAAAACTCCCCAGAATTTCCGAGGGAGTTTTTTGGCGATCGCCTAGGCTGTTCCGGAAATTACACAGTAATTGTAGCTTTTTGGTTGAGTCGATCCAGTTGGCGCGTCAGGAGACTGAGGAATAACCCCACATCGGTGACCACGCCGACGGATTCTACCGAGCCGCGATCGCTTAATTTTGTGACCACCGCAGGATTAATATCGACACAGACCATCTTCACCCCGGCAGGAGTCATATTGCCGACGCCAATGGAATGGAGCATCGTCGAAAGCATCAAAACCATATTGGTGCCTTCTAGCAAGCGAGCATATTCTTCCTGGGCGCGAATCAGATCCATTTCTGTATCCGGGAGAGGGCCATCATCACGAATAGATCCGGCTAAACAGAAGGGCACATTATTTTGGACGCATTCATACATTACCCCCTTTGTAATGAGCCCCTGGGCCACGGCATTGGCGATACTGCCACAGCGACGAATGGTATTAATCACTTTGAGGTGGTGACGGTGGCCCCCACGCACAGGGACGCCTTTATTCATATCAACGCCGAGGGAAGTGCCCATCATTGATTGTTCAATGTCGTGGACGGCGATCGCATTACCACCGAGCAAAGTATGGACATAGCCCTGGCGAATTAAATTGGCGAGATGTTGCGCCCCCCCGGTATGGATCACCACTGGCCCAGCCGTGACCGCAACTTTTCCACCCTGGGCGCGGATTTTATGGAGTTCCCAGGCAATTTGCTCAACGACCAATTCCACACGGCGTTCACTCGAAACCCCGGCCCCCATGAAGCTAAATTCTTGTTTTTCGGCGCTGGGACGAGCCGTGGTTTTATGGTTGGTGCGAATCCCGTCGATGCCCACAACAACTTTTTCCCCCACCTGGAGATCCCGCAACAGACGACAGCGGGCGTGAATGGTGCCGTTGCTCTCACTAATGGCGATCGCCCCGTCCATGCGTTGGTGGGTCACCTTAACCCATTGGCCTTTAATCCTGACCTCCGTGGGATAGATATTCGTCACATAAAAATCATCGGGGGCGACTCCCATTTGCTTCACGGTTTCTAGGTGCGCATCCTGGATATCTTCTGCCGAAGCACTGATCGCGCCCATTTCAATGAGGGCGGACATAATGTCCTCCATGGTGGTGGGAGAGGGTGCGGATACCCGTACATTAGCCGATGACGTATTTTTTCGCTCGATGCCGAGGTTGAAATTTAATACTTTTGCGCTGCCGCCCTGTTCATTGATTAAATCCAAGGCTTGGTTCAAAATGCCCGCGTCGAGGAGGTGCCCTTCGAGATGAATAATCCGACTATCAACCGGAGCATTGGCTTGGGCGGTTTCTTGAATCGGTTCTGTGGTTTTTAGGGTTAAACATTTTGCAGCTCCCCCTGCCTTGAGAAATTCCGTGAGGGACGTTTGTCGCACCTGAAAGCCCTTGGTGGCGATCGCCGTTTCGAGTTCTGGGCTGATTTTATTCATGATGATCACATCATCGACATTGACCGCATTGCAGGCAAAATTCACCGCATCTGGTTCGGGGACAACAATACGCTTCTCCGCCGGAATCCGCCGCTCAATTAGGGCATTGGAGTAAGTATCAAAGGCGGGAGGATAGTAGAGGAGATAACCGCCGCTTAGGGGACAAAAGCAAGTATCGAGGTGATAAAAGCGGGGATCGATCAGGCGTAGGGATAAAACTTCCACATCGAGCCATTGGGCAATGTAGGCGTGGGAGTCGAGTTCAGAGCGAAAACCATAACCAGCCCACAACGCTCCAGAATCCCGGTCAAAGAGGGCATCGCCTGCCCCTTCAAAGGGCAAATCCTGGGGCAGCTCATAGACCTGGAAACCATTTTCCGCAAACCATTGCTTAAAGTAGGGTTCTTCCCCTTGGCGCTCTGGGTGATAGAAACGACTGAGAATCGCTTTTTGACCCAAGACCAGACCGGCATTGGCCGTAAAAACCATATCTGGCCAGCCCTGGGCAGGGGGCACGAGATCAACAACGGCATACTCTTTGATGATTTGATGTAGGGCCTGCCACTGTTCAATGGCTTGAGCTTGGGACGATTTGTGGACGTTTCCTTCCATCCAAGGGTTAATGACATAGTCCACCTCGTAATAGTCGGGGGCACACATCAAAATGCGGGTTGGGTTGGTCATGGTCAATTTAAAAGCTGAATGGTTTAGGACTAATCATGCAACGGGAAAAGCGAGCGAATTGTATTGATCGGTACGGTACAAAACTCTGTTTTCTGTGGCGCGAGTTTAATTCTATGGGGTCGCTAGAACCACCGCAAATTAAGTTTTTCGAGTTTTTAGGCTTTGGGGGCAATCGCCCTATTCTTATATTGCTAAATGCTGACAAAAATGCCTTGGATACTGGCAATATTTGACGATTTTGTTGGCCTTTAAAGGATTATTTTGTCATGAAAATTTGACATAAAACTGTAGCGGCGATCGCCTTTGGACTAGGGCCGAGATGTTAATTTATATATCAAAACCTTGAAAAGGACTTTTATTCAGGGAAATTTAAGGGTAAGCACCCCCCTAATATTTTTCAGGAGAGTCGCCATTATGACCACCGCCAAGCAGTCCAAGAGCCAAGGTTCCTTTGACTCCCTAACCGAAACCGCTAGCAACGATGAGCTTGCTGTGTTTGATCCGGATGAAACAACCCTCCGGAATGGCCAGACCACAGATTTAGTGAGGCTGTATCTGCAGGACATCGGGCGCGTACCGTTACTCGAAAGAGATGAGGAGCTAACGGAAGCCCGCAAGGTTCAAAATTATATCCAGCTTTTGGAAAAACGACAAGAGGGGGCAGAAGCAGGCGACGAAATTTTGGCAGAATTTTTGAGTTGTATCAATGTCCATGACCGCCTAGCCATTGAGTTGGGTTGCCGTCCTTCCCTCAATCGCTGGGCCCAGGAAATGAACCTAGAGCGAGCTGTATTGCGGGATATCATTCGCCAGGGTAAACAGCGTTGGGCCGAGCAAGTGGGCTTAAGCGTTAAAGAACTTGACTCGATCCTCAAGGCTGGGGCCAAGGCAAAAGAGCACATGATCCAGGCCAACCTCCGTTTGGTGGTTTCGGTGGCCAAAAAATATCAGAATCGCGGCCTCGAACTTTTAGACCTTATTCAAGAAGGAACCCTCGGTTTAGAGCGGGCGGTGGATAAGTTCGACCCGACAAAGGGCTATCGCTTCTCGACCTATGCCTACTGGTGGATTCGTCAGGGCATTACCAGGGCGATCGCCACCCAAAGTCGCACCATCCGTCTCCCGGTTCACGTCACCGAAAAGCTCAATAAAATCAAAAAAGCACAGCGGCAAATTTCCCAAACCCAGGGTTGTACCCCCAGCTTAGACGACGTAGCCCAAGCCCTAGAGATGACCCCAGAGCAGGTGCGAGAGGTCTTACAAAAGGTTCCCCGTTCCGTCTCCCTCGAAATTCGCGTCGGCAAAGACCGAGACACAGAATTAGGCGATCTCCTAGAAACCCAAGATGCTTCCCCCGAAGAAAATCTTGTGCGGGAGTCTCTGCAACGTGACTTGCATAACTTACTGACAGAACTCACCGACCGGGAACGGGAAGTCATTCAACTGCGCTATGGTCTAGGCGATGGTAAAACCTACTCCCTCGCAGAGATTGGCCGAATGCTAGAGCTTTCGCGGGAACGAGTACGCCAAATTGAGGCAAAGGCCCTCCAGAAACTCCGCCAGCCCAAACGCCGCAATATTATGCGGGATTACTTGGATACATTGTCCTAAACATAAATGAGCCATCCCAAGAGGATGAGGCGATGATCTAGGGTTCCTTGACTCTGGATCTTTTTTATGTTCAGTTTTTTTACGACTAGTTCAAAATCTAGATTTTTTTCTTGGAAGCTTTTTCTAAAAGAGTTTGGGAAAGAGGTAGACGAAAATTTAGTCAAGCACAACGAAAAAAGACCACAAAAAAGGGGCATTGCCGCCCCTCGATTGAACAGTGTTTGAGAAGTTGAAATTAAGCAGCCGTCTTTAGACGTGCATAGAAAATACCGCGAATTCGGACTTCTTCGGGATCTTCTGCACCCATGTCAGTGGATGAAGTTTGCTCGCTTTCAAAGGTGCCGGCAATTTCACCAGTTTTCTCGTCGATTTTGGCAATTTGCAGGGAAATTTCACCAGTGCGAGATTCGTACTGCTTGATGTTGGCGCGGGTTAGCTCTTCTTCATCGGCTTGGGAAGGTAGAGCGACAGCGTTGTCATAACCGCTAGCAGTACCACGGGCCTTGGGATCAAGGAATACAGCACCACGATAGGGGGGAACCCGGAATTCACCGATAAAGTCAGTGGAAGTGTTGATGGAGTCAGACGGGGTAGAGGTCTGGGCCACTAGATTTTTAATGGTGAAGAGGAAAGGTACTTGGTCACCACCGGGCAACTGAACCGTAATCGGTTGGAAATCGATACCGTCTTCTTCTACCAGGGTAAGGAGGCCTTCGCTATCGGCTTTGATCTTCCCGGTCATTTGTTCGAGGGAAGAGGTGTAGCGGGTAAGGGGCTTACCTTCGATGAATTCAGCTTCACGACGCTTGTTGAGGGGCTCTTCCTTAACGAAATAGGTTTGAGGCTCTAAGCAGAGGTCAGAGAATTCGATGGTTTCATTGGGGGCAATGGGAATTGTTCCCCGGGTGAAGTTCGCGATTTGGGGGCAGGAGTTCGCGAGTCCTGTATTGAGAATTTCGTCGTATGTTAGTTGCTTCACATCGACGGTCGCAGCATCGGGCGCTTCACTACAAGCAGTTAGCACGCCGATACACAGAGCCAGAATGGCTGCTAATAACGAACGTAACTTCATGATTAACCTCTTTTTGTCAATCTCAGGGCGGAACTAATCTTGTCCGTTCCACTTAATTTTTTAAAAGTCTGGGATCTAATAGGGACAAGCTATCCGGTTTTATATCGGTATCTACTCTACCAAATTGGGATCCTTTAGTGGTAATGAATCCTCATCTTACCTGGGCGATCGCCTTGGGTTTTTTACGGCAACCAGGGATATTGGCGGAAATTTGGCGATCGCTTTTCCAAAAAAGCCTGCTTCCCTTCTCTGCCCTCTTCTGTCATGTAATAAAGCATAGTGGCATTCCCCGCTAGCTCCTGGAGGCCCGCTTGCCCATCACAATCAGCATTCAGCGCCGCCTTAAGACAGCGAATCGCAATGGGGCTTTTACTCAACACTTCCCTGGCCCACTGCACCCCCTCAGCCTCTAGCTGGGCGACGGGAACCACCTGATTTACCAAGCCCATTTGCAGCGCTTGCTGGGCATCATACTGACGACAAAGAAACCAAATTTCCCGGGCTTTTTTTTGTCCGACAATGCGCGCCATGTAACTCGCCCCAAATCCACCGTCAAAACTGCCTACTTTTGGCCCCGTTTGCCCAAAAATTGCATTATCTGCGGCAATCGTTAGATCACAGAGAAGATGCAGTACATGGCCGCCGCCGATCGCGTAGCCCGCCACCAAAGCGATCACCACCTTGGGCATCGAGCGAATCAGTTTCTGCAGATCCAGCACGTTTAGGCGCGGTACCCCGGCTTGATCGACATAGCCGCCTTCACCCCGCACCGATTGGTCGCCACCAGAGCAGAACGCATACTTCCCATCCGTATGGGGGCCAGCCCCCGTGAGCAGGATGACACCGATGTCTTGATCTTCCCGGGCATCGCAGAAGGCCTCATACATTTCAAAGATTGTCTGGGGTCGAAAGGCATTGCGCTTGTGGGGACGATTAATCGTGATTTTTGCAATCCCATCTAACTTTTGATACAAAATATCTTCGTAAGCTTTGACGGCTTGCCAAGCAAGAGATTCCATAATTTTTCATAGACAATGACTGCCCGTCATCTTATCCCATTCCCCCACTGCTAAGGTTCACTGGCCTTGTGAAAGATGTGTCCCGACGGAGGCTCACACTCTTTTAAAGGGCCGACAAACTTAATGTTTTTTTGTTAACCTTTACTTAAAAGTACGGAAAACCCGAAGCTGCTTTTTGACTATTTTTCGGTAAAAACTTAAATTAGTCTTAAGTATGTTTAGGATCAAAGAAAAAGGTAAGAGAATATTCTTGGGATCAACTTAATTGCATTTAAAAGCTTTTTAATGAAACTTCAAACGACCCTCAAAATCACCGACCTTAATTTTTTTAGAATTCAGGACAAAGCTATGGATTGTTCATATTCGCTCCCCTGTCCGAACTGTGGCGCTCCAGCTCTGCGCCGTTATTTACACAACTCTAGCCTGCGGGAAACAACTTGTGAAACCTGCGATTATTTAATGGTGAGCTGTGAAGAAACCGGTAATGTTGTCGAATCCTATGCCCCTGGCCTTTATAGTTTCTAGGGCCGCTTAATGGTCGATAGTCCCTTGGCGATCGCCAATCACCCATAAATCTTTTTTAAAGACAAAATTTTTTCCCAGGAAAAATTTTAGAACCCTTTAGCGACCTCTCAAGCTTCAACACCTTGAGAGCCTCTTTCCCAGAATATTCTCTACCACTTCTTTGGATCCGACAATCAAAATTCTAGTCATTTTTCACTCTAATTCTCACTCTTATCTGTCAATTCTTTTGCAACAAAGTGATTCTTAACTAGGAGAAATGGTTGTTCGCTTCCGTGAAAATGAGGCTAGTCCATCGAGTTGCTTTTACGTGAATCTACACACGAACTGAGTCACCAGCACCAAGCCCAAAATTCAGCCTCCAGAAAGATTGACGTCTGGTGGTCGCTTTTTTGTAAGAAAATGCAAGCAATCAGTTATCCTAGACTGACACATTTAAGTTTTGGCAATCATTAAGGAGTAAGAGTGGACATTCAAATTGGTCGTGGCAAAACAGCTCGTCGTGCTTACGGATTCGATGAGATTGCCCTCGTTCCGGGCGGTCGTACCCTAGACCCTGAACTGGCAGATACCAGTCTCGAAATTGGTGGAATTAAGCTAAATATCCCAATTTTAGCCAGTGCAATGGATGGCGTTGTCGATGTAAAAATGGCAGCGCTGCTTTCTGATTTGGGTGCAATGGGCGTATTGAACCTTGAGGGACTCCAAACCCGTTATGAAGACCCCAACCCAGTCCTTGATCGGATCGCCGCAGTTGATAAAACCGAGTTTGTCGGCTTAATGCAAGAGCTCTATTCCAAGCCGATCCAACCGGAGCTAATCCAGAAACGTATCCAAGAAATCAAGGCTCAAAACGGCCTCGCTGCAGTGAGTCTTACCCCTGTCGGTGCCACCAAATATGGCAAAATTGTCGCTGATGCTGGGGCCGATATTCTCTTTATCCAAGCAACGGTAGTTTCTACTTCTCACCTATCTCCTGAAGGGATTGTCCCCCTAAACTTGCACAAACTTTGTTCTGAACTGCCCATTCCAGTTGTCCTGGGGAACTGCGTTACCTATGATGCGGCGTTGGAACTGATGCGTGCAGGGGCAGCGGCCGTGCTCGTGGGGATTGGCCCCGGAGCGGCTTGTACCTCCCGTGGTGTGCTTGGAGTTGGTGTCCCCCAGGCAACCGCAGTTGCTGATTGTTCTGCGGCCCGCGATGATTATGAGAAAGAATCTGGCCGCTATGTGCCGATCATTGCTGATGGTGGAATTGTTACTGGTGGCGACATTTGTAAATGTATTGCTTCTGGGGCAGATGCAGTAATGATTGGGTCTCCCATTGCCCGTGCGGCGGAAGCACCGGGTCGCGGTTTCCACTGGGGGATGGCGACACCTAGCCCTGTACTACCCCGGGGAACTCGGATTAATGTGGGGACAACTGGCACGATTACCCAGATTATGACGGGGCCAGCGAAACTTGATGATGGAACCCACAATCTCTTGGGCGCTCTCAAAACAAGTATGGGAACCCTCGGCGCCAAAAATATCAAGGAAATGCAACAGGTAGAAGTAGTAATTGCTCCTTCGCTGTTGACAGAAGGGAAGGTTTACCAAAAAGCCCAAAAGCTAGGCATGGGTAAATAGGCTCGGCAACGATTGCTGATTTTCGGACTGGAGGTTTAGCTTTTTGAAAAGTGAGCCTTCATTTTAAGCAAATCCATCAAATTAACCGAAAGAAAAGGGAATGTTTTTCAACACTCCCTTTTTTTGTTTTGGTAAAAAATTATTCGGCTGAGATGAATATTGTTTAACCGATCCCAAGGTACTGGGCCTCCGCTTCTAACTGCTGCACGAGGTGGTCATTGCCGGAATTCCGGGCGGCTTCGAGGCGATGCTGCAAATTTTTCTTGAGGTTTTCGCGGTGGGTGCGTTTAATTTGTTTGACGATTTGCTGTTGAACGTTTCTAAACATGATCTTCTCGCTGGGGATAATTGGCTATTTTTAGAGTAACAGGCTTCAGATTAAACTGTATCAAATACTACAAAATACTTAAAACATGATGGCGATCGCCTTAGTGACAGATTTCGGTTTACAGGACGGTTATGTGGGGACAATGAAGGGAGTCATGGCGGCGATCGCCCCCCAAGCCCTAGTGATTGATCTCAGCCACAATATTCCGCCCCAGGATTTGTGGGCTGGTCGCTTTTGTCTGTTGAGTGCAGCGCCTTATTTCCCGCCGGAAACAATCTTTGTGGGCGTTGTGGATCCGGGGGTCGGCACTAACCGCCAGGCGATCGCCGTGGAATTGAACCAAGGTTATTTTGTGGGGCCGAATAACGGTCTAGGGAGCGGTTTGTTTGCAGAGGATGCCATTGTTGCGGCGATAGAACTGGATAATCCCCAGTATTGGCGATCGCCCCTAAGGGAAAACCTGAGTCACACTTTCCATGGCCGGGACATTTTCGCGCCAGTGGCAGCCCATCTTTCCCTGGGCGTTCCTTTATCCAAGCTGGGTCGTCCCCTTAAATCAGCAGAAATCATGCGTTTAGATGTTCCCCCCTATCAGAGCAATGGTAAGTCCTACACCGGGATAATCCAGCACATCGACCACTTTGGGAACTTGATTACCACCATTCCCAATACTGTATGTGCAAATAATCAGGGCCAAGCAACGTTAGCGGGTCAACAAATTCCCCTGGTTTGTACCTATGGAGATGTGCCGAAAAATCATCCCTGTGCCTTGGTAGGAAGCCATGGTTGGTTAGAAATCAGTGTAAATCAAGGTAATGCCCAACACTTTTTTCAGGTGCAACGGGGCGCAATGGTTCAATACCAAATTTGCTAAATATTTAAGTTAATTAGTCTCTGATAACCCACAAAAAAGAAGCAATAAAAAAGGAAAGCTTTATGTTAGAAGACTTTCCTTTAAATCAGGGATTAGATTTGCCGATGATCCAAATAATAACTATTGTCTAAAAGTCATTAAATGAACCTGGAAAAAATCAACTATTCTTTGCCCAAGCGTGGTTGGATTACACCATAACCACCGTGGTTGCGGATATAGATCACATTGATGGCATTTGTGTCTTTGTTCAAGAACATATAGAAGTCGTGGTCTACCAACTGCAACTGCTCTAAAGCCTCATCAATGGTCATGGGGGGCATCGCAAAATACTTCATCCGTACCACTTCAGAGGGAAGCTCTGGGGCGCGATCGCCAATGAGATTATCTGGCACCGGATCCTCAGGTAACACTTCACTGGTTTTTTCCTGAACGTGGGTTTTCTTGCCGAAATTTTTCTCTTTATATTTGCGGAGTTGGCGGGCGATTTTATCAGAAACAAGGTCAATGCTGGCGTAGAGATTTTCACTGCCTTCCTGGGCGCGAATCACTGTACCATTGGCGTAAACAGTAACTTCAGCTTTATGCTTGTCGGTAATGCGAGCATTGTTAGCAACAGACAAGTGCACATCTACTTTTGTGGCGAAGGTTTGAAAGTGCTTGGTTGCTTTTTCAAGCTTGCTTTCAACATAGTCATGGATCGATTCAGTTACTGCAATGTTGTTGCCTTGGATCAATAGCTTCATAGTCTCTGGTTACTCCATCTGAATGGATAAAACAAGTTTACTTTGTACACAATTTACGAATGAAATCTGGATTTAAAGCCTAAAAAAATTCGCAATGAAATGACTGGTGTAAACAAGAACTTGTTGGTGAAGTGTTTCGTTATTCTAGCAAGGTTTCTTCAAGGCGAAAAACTATTGTGGTGGCGTCATATATAGATCCGTCCGTTTAATATTACGCAACACTTCTACAAGTATTAGCGTAGGTTTGAATACTAGAGAAAGTTTTTTTGATGAGATAAACAAACTGAGAATTAAGCGGTTTTTAGTTCTTTTGGAGGAAATTAGTTGCTGACAACTTATTGACTGGGAATTTTTAGGATTTATCTCTTTCTCTCTATAGTTTTAATTGTAGGTTTTGCCTTTGGGCCTTGTCAATTTATCTTTTTTGAAACATTAAGAAAGCCAGGAAGCTTTTACAGTTCTTAACTCTTTGCTATGGTGAGGACAATATCTAACATTGTTTTGCCAAAAGGCGATCGCCCCTTGATGACTTTTAATGTTTTGTCGGATCCCTTGACATTGCGTCATATCAATTCACACCCTTTCCCCCTTTGTCTATTTTATCAAGGGGGAATTTGGCCTTACACCGAAGCTTGGGCACAGCAACAACAACTGGTGGAAGCACGCCTACGGGATGGGCAGTTGAGTGATGTTTTACTGCTGCTGGAACACTTTCCGGTCTACACCCTAGGGACAGGTTCAAAGCTGGATTTTGTGAAATTTTCCCCGGAAACCGCAGGCGTAGAATTGCATCGGACAGAGCGGGGCGGCGAAGTGACGTACCATTGTCCGGGACAATTGATCGGTTATCCGATTTTGAATTTGCGTCGCCACCAACAAGATCTGCACTGGTATCTGCGGCAATTGGAAGAAGTCTTAATTCGGCTTTTGGCGCGCTATGGCTTGGTGGGAGAACGAATTCCTGGACTAACTGGGGTGTGGGTCGAGGGTCATAAGGTGGCAGCCATTGGCATCAAGGTGAAGCGCTGGATTACGATGCATGGGTTTGCCCTGAATGTTTGCCCGGATTTGGCGGGATTTAAACGGATTGTTCCCTGCGGCATTGGCGATCGCCCCGTGGGGAGTTTGCAGCAGTTTTTACCGGAGATTACCTTGGCCCAAGTGCGCGAAGATTTACCGAAGATTTTTGGCGAAGTTTTTCAGTTGGAGATGATCAAGCAACAGGATCTCCTAGGCGAAGCAAGCCGCAATCCAAAACAGACCATCGACGAGGAGAGTACTGACCACAGCCCCGGCGAAACTCCAATAGGGGATTTGGGGTTGACGGAAAGCCCACCAACTAATGCCAATCAATAAATTCACCAGAACAACTGCCCAACTAATGCCCCAGAGGGTCTGCATCTGGGCCAAGGCCGCTTGAAAAATGGGCATCACAAAATCCGGTTCGGCATACATGAGCTTGCGCCAGTAGGGGATCAAATCCGTGAGGTAAAAGTAAATGTCGGTGATCGCCGTACCAAGAAGGGAACCTAGGTAAAACAAATGTCCCACCAAGCCCCGCTTTTGCCACAGACCCCAGAGAGCAAAGGGTAGGCCAATCGCCTCCACCGGAAGATGTAAGAAGGGTTCGTAGCGCAACCAGCCCCAATAGATGGCTCCGGCTAACCAACTCCAGCTAAACCCCCAGAGTAGATCACCCCAAATTTCGGTATTTTCTCGCTGCCGGAGGCCACAGGCGATCGCCACCCAGAGGAGAGTCAAGGCCAAACTCAGCCAGGGAGCCGTCCTGACCAGGGGCGCTTGGAAAAAAACAGGCACAGAAACCAAGAAGCCCGACGCGAGGCAAATTAGCAGGGGAATATTGCGGCGGAGATCCTGTTGTCGCTTGAGAACATACACTGCACCGACAGAGAAAAGAGGATGGTTCAGCAAAACAAAGTGGTTTGTAACAATAACTTGTAAATATTTATTAATGAATTTTAACTTATGACTCCCGATTTTCTCATAAAGAGGACGGGAAATTTGCCTGATTTTGCCATTTCTGAGGGGCGATCGCCGAGGATTTAACCTCCGAGTGGGGAATCCCCAGGCCGGATTTTTCTAAAAGCTAGTCAAGGTCAACCAGATTGACTAGAGTAGTTGAGGCAGATTTACCCGACGCCCAAGGGAAGCGACATCAATGCTCAAAAAAAAGCAACAACGGCACTGGTTTGAGTTCAGCAGTATGGTGGCCCTCGGCTTGGTTCTATTTCTGTTGATTAGCTTTTGGCATCTGCGCATCAATGCGGCAACGCCCGAAAATACGTTGGCGATCGCCCCGATACAGTTCAATTGGTTCCAAGGGATTATTTTAGGATTGGTGCAAGGCTTAACCGAATTCATCCCCATCAGTAGCACTGCTCACCTCAAGGTGATCCCCGTGGCCCTCGGTTGGCCCGATCCAGGGGTGGCTCTCACCGCCGTGATTCAACTGGGGAGCATCGTCGCTGTGCTGGGTTATTTCTGGCAAGATTTACGGCAGGTCATTGGTGGGGCCTGGCAAGCTTGGCAACAAAAAGATTGGCAAAAACAAGAGTGGCGCATGTTTTGGGGCATTGTGTGGGGCACTTTCCCGATCCTCGGTGTGGGTTTGCTGCTCAAAATTTTTGTGCCTAATTATGACGCTTCACCGTTACGCAGCTTAACCGCCATTGCGATCGCCTCCATTGTGATGGCGATTTTGTTAGCCCTTGCCGAACGTTATCCCCGGCACCAACGCGCCTTTGACCAGCTCAGCCTCAAGGATGGCCTTCTCATGGGCTGCGCCCAAGCTCTCGCTGTCATCCCCGGAGTGTCGCGGTCTGGTTCGACGATTACAGCGGGTTTGTTTATGAATCTAGACCGGGCTACGGCAGCACGTTTTTCGTTTCTACTAGGGATTCCGGCTATTACCATCGCTGGCCTTGTGGAATTTCAAGGGTTAGTGAGTGGGGGCTTAACAACAGTGCCGCCCCTCACCCTAATTGTCAGTCTTCTTTCTTCAGCGGTGTTTTCCTACTTGGCGATCGCCTGGCTGATCCAATTTCTCCAAAAACACCAAACCTGGGTTTTCGTCTGGTATCGATTAGGCTTTGGTATGATCATCTTGGCATTAACCCTGCTGCGTTAACCCATGAGCGTCTCCACCATCAAGCCCGCCCAAATTTGCCACGTTGTCCCCGATTCCATTGCCGCTGAAATTGGCTTTGAGGCTGGTGATGCCATAGTGTCCATTAATGGGATGAAGCCGAGAGACCTCATCGATTATCAGTTTCTCTGCGCCGACGAATACCTCGAATTAGAAGTTCTCGATGCCAAAGGGAAATCTCATCACCTCGAAATCGAAAAAGACTACGACGAAGACCTGGGTTTAGAGTTTGAAAATGCTCTCTTTGACGGTTTGATTCAGTGCAATAATCGCTGTCCCTTTTGCTTTATCGACCAGCAGCCCCCCGGCAAGCGCCAAAGCCTCTACTTAAAAGATGATGACTATCGCCTCAGCTTTCTCTATGGCAGTTATCTCACCCTGACCAACCTGACCGAGCGGGAATGGCAACGCATTAACCAAATGCGCCTCTCGCCCCTGTTTGTGTCCGTCCATGCCACTGAGCCGGAGATTCGTCGGCAACTCCTCAAAAATGACCGCGCCGGGGAAATCCTCACGCAACTCCAATGGTTTGCGGATCATCGCTTACAAATCCATGCCCAGGTCGTCGTTTGTCCTGGGATCAACGATGGGCCTCATTTAGAAAGAACATTGCGGGATTTGGCTGAATTTCACAGGGGAGATTTACCCGCTGTGATTTCGGCAGCGGTGGTGCCGGTCGGTTTAACTCGTTTTCGCCCTAATTTGACGGAACTGAGCCCCGTTGATCAGGCCAAAGCCCAGGAAGTGATCGCCCAGGTGACAGCGCTCCAGGCAGAGTTCCGGGAACGGTTTCAAACGAATTTTGCTTGGCTAGCCGATGAATGGTTTCTCATTGCACGGGCAGAACTGCCGCCGGAGTCCCATTACGAAGACTATCCTCAACTGGGGAATGGGGTGGGTTCGATTCGCCAGTTCATCCGGGATTTTCTCAACACCGCCGATGAGACTTTACCGTCGGCGATCGCCAAACCCAAGCACTTCACTTGGGTCGTAGGGAATGCCGTAGAACAAGCCTTTGAACCCCTTGTCGCGCGTCTAAACCAAGTGGAAAATTTAACGATTACCCTAGCAGCCTTAAATAGTGACTACTGGGGCCAAGCCATCACCGTTACCGGACTGCTTACGGGAGAAGACTTGATCAAAAAACTGGTTGGTCGAAATTTTGGCGATGGCATTTTGCTCCCGACGGTGATGCTTAAGCACGATGAAGCCAAATTCCTCGATGATAAAACGGTGGCAGAAGTGGCGATCGCCTTAGAGACCCCCATCTATGCTGTAGAAAATGTCTTAGATTTGATGAACCGCTGTTGTCAAGATTAACAGTTCACAAAGAAGATTATCGAAACATTAAGAATTAAATGCTTCTTCAGTAAATAGAGTATGTTTGCTTTTCTAATAAAAGAGGAGGCCGATGCCGGCAGGTAGCATTTACGAATGGTGCTGCTCGTTTTTGGTGCTCGGTTGCATAAAGCTGGCCCTATGAATATTGAAGCGCTTCTCAATGACTATGCCTTGGGACAGAGGTTATTTCCCAGGGAACGGTTTACTGCCGCAAACTTGACTGGGTTAGACTTAGCCCATACCAACTTTACCGGAGGAAATTTTGTTTCTGCCTCCCTCGCAAGGACGAATTTGCACCATTGCCATCTACGTCAGGCCAACCTCAAGCGAGCTTTTTTATACGGCGCGAACCTTAGCTATGCCAAATTAGACCAAGCCGATTTGACCGGCGCGGATCTCACGAAAGTTAATCTCCAGGGGGCGACCTTAACCCAAGCAACCCTAAATCACGCCCAGCTCAGTGGGGCCATTATGCGTTGGGTCACTTTTTTCATGGCGGATCTCCAAAATGTGAATCTCTGTGGCGCCAATTTAACGGGGGTCAATTTTCGCGGGGCCAATTTAACAGGAGCGGATCTCAGTTGGAGTAATTTGAGTGAGGCGAAGCTCAGTGGTGCGATTTTGCAGGAAACAAATTTACAAGGCATACAGTTACAGGCCGCCTATCTCAATGGTGTTGATTTTCGGCGGCAGGATTTTAGCGGTCTCAATTGTGCTGGAATTCTTTTTTGTGGTGGAAAAGGCCACGATATGAATTTGGTGGGAACCAATTTAACTGGAGCCAAACTGCGTTTTACGAGTTTTGTCCGGGCCAATTTCTCACGGGCATCTCTGCACCAAGCTGATTTCCAACACGGAAATTTAACCGCCGCTAACTGTCAATATGTAGAGGCGATCGCCAGCAATTTTCAGCAAGCAGAATTAGTTTCGACGGATTTTCGGCATGCTCAACTCCAAAGGGCCGATTTTCGGGGCGCAAATCTCTGGGGAGCCAATTTCGCCCGTGCTGACCTCCGGGGAGCCAAGTTTCAGGGCGCTAAACTAAATCAGACAAATTTCCAAGGGGCTGTTTTTGAATTCGATCCCCGCACACAGACTCTCCTTGCTTCGTAAGGGAAAGTACAAGATCAAAATTATCCCAAAGCGGACTATAATCCTGGGGAACTTGTTACGTTACAAAAGTTAATGGACGCCCAAACGATTGTATTTTGCGACTTTGACGGCACAATCACGACCGTCGATACCTTCGGCGATGCCCTCGGTAAATATGCGCCGGAGGTTGCCGCCGACATTCTTCCGGGCTTGTATAACCGCAAGATTACGCTCCGGGAAGGGGTACGCAAAATCCTCGAAGCGATTCCCTCGGAGCAATTTGCTGCTTTGGTCAGCGAGGTGGACGATAAACCTGTACGTCAGGGCTTCAGTGATTTTCTCCAGTTTTTAGGCGATCGCCAAGTGCCGATTGTCGTGGTCTCCGGTGGCCTCGTGCCAATGGTAGAGCGGGTTTTAGCGCGCCCCGGTACCGATGGCACACCCCTGCGCGATCACATTGAAACGGTGGCCGCGATGAATATTGATACCCTCGATCCCTATTTCAAAATTATTGCGCCCTTTGAAGGGGGGACAGAAATGGTGGAAAAAGTTCAGGTGATGGGAAAGTATAAATACCAAAAAGCGATCGCCATCGGGGATTCCCTGACGGATATCAATATGGCCCTCAAAGCAGATTTGGTTTTTGCCCGCGATCGCCTCCAGCAATATCTGGACGAAGAAGGCAAAGCTTACGTGCCTTGGGAAACCTTTGATGATATCTGCCATTACCTCGAAACCAACGGTTTTCCGGCCTAATAAGCGCCTTTGCCAAAAAAGACGATTCGCACCGTTTCTAGCAGAATATCGAGATCGAGGTTCAAAGACCAGTTGTCGATGTAATACAAATCTAGCCGTGCCGCATCATTAAAATCCTCTAGATCTGAGCGGCCCGAAATTTGCCAAAGTCCTGTAATCCCCGGTAATACCTGATGGCGGATATGGTGCCATTCGTCAAACCGTTCCACATCCCGCAATGGTAAGGGGCGCGGCCCCACCAAACTCATCTGACCCAGTACCACATTAATTAATTGGGGCAACTCATCAATACTGGTGCGGCGGAGAAATTTACCCAGCTTGGTAATGCGGGGATCGTCTTTAATCTTGAACAATACCCCATCTTTCATTTGATTTTGCGCTTCTAGTTGGGCCTGCAACTGGGGCGCATCGACGACCATTGTCCGAAATTTCCACATCTTGAAGGGTTTGCCATTGAGACCCGCCCTCGGTTGCCGAAAGAAAATTGGCCCTGGTGAATCGAGACGTATGGCGATCGCCACGCCGACCAACAGCGGTGAAATTAGCAGTAGACCCAACCCTGCGCCTAGGAAATCAAACCAGCGTTTCAGGCGATAATCCCAACACAATAACAAGGGCGTTTCAATGCGGAGGGTGGGAATTCCCGCGAACATTTCCGGTAAACCTCGCCGATAAAGCATTTCCCGACTGGATGGCATCAAACGAATCGCAATCCCCGCACTGCGCAAATGCCAAAACAAATGGGAAGCTAATTCCGTTTCCGGCAAGTCTTTGACTAAAACCTCCTGGGCGCCTGACTGACGAATTTGGGCAATGGTGGCCTGGGTGCCGGCCATGGAAGCGAGGGCAGCACCAACAATTTTGTAATGGGGACGTTTTTTGATCACCCGCTTGAGGCAGTCCAACTGTTTTGCCGGTGCTACCAAAAAGACATTTACCGGCGGTGCTTGGCGATCAAACTGCCGTAGGATGAGGGTCAGAATAAAGCGAAAACCTACGACAAAGGCAATGCTGAGAAACCACGCCGTAATAAAAAGTGAACGGGGCGGATCCAACATTGGATTGTGAAAATAACTGCCGACCAAGAATAAACCATAGACCAAGGTGATGATCCAGGCGGCGCGGGTGTAGTTCTGGGGAGCCGGAGGCAGGCGATAGAGATGATTTCCAAAGAAAAAACAGAGGGTGACAACGGCAAAAATCCAGAACAGACTGGGAATATCGAGCCACACCCACCAGACCAGATCCGCCGGAATCGGTGAATAAAAATTATTAATGTAGTCCGCGAGTTGCCAGGCGATCGCCAACCCCAACAGATCACTACCCACCAGCAATAAACCCCTTTTCCAGCGGCCTTGGGCAGTTTTTAACCAGTGGAGCGGATGAATCGCGCGGATATCCTGGGTGGGAAGGGGAAACGGAGACTTGGGCATGGATCGAGGCCATCAACTGGCAATACAAAGAAAAATACTTAAAATCCCTCAGGGGTGGGCAGAATTTGAAAAGAATTAGGGCGATCGCCGCCGGAGCAGTTGCCAACCAAACAGCAAAATAAACGCCCCATTGTGGATGAGATAACGTTTCCAGAGGCGACGGGGTTCTTGGATCAGTCGATAAAGCCACTCCAAACCCAGGGGCCTCAACCAGTGGGGGGCCTGGGAAACCGTACCCGCATGGAAATCAAAGGCAGCCCCCACCCCCAACAAAACGGCATTAAGGTGAGGGCTATTTTCAGCCATCCATTTTTCTTGCTTCGGGCAACCCAAACCGACGAAAACCAGCTTCGCGCCAGATTGTTCGATGCGCTGTCTTGTGGCGATCGCCTCGGCGGAGGTTGGTGGCCGAAAAGGGGGTGCTTCTACTCCGGCAATTTGCAAATCAGGAAATTTTTCTAAAAGATGATGCTGCAATTTTTCGAGGGTTTCTGGGCGACTGCCGTAGAGATACACCGGAAGTTTCTCCTGGGCGGCCATGGCGCAACAATGGAGCATCAAATCCGGCCCATAAACCCGGGTCGCCTGGGGATAACCCAACCATCGCAATCCCCAAACTAAGGGCATACCGTCCGGTGTCGTCACCAGGGCTTGGTTGATGATTTTTTGAAACCCTCGATCCCAGTAACCCGTCATCACCATGTGTACATTGGCGATCGCCCCATAACCAAATGTCCCATCGCGGATCGCCGCCGCAATTTCGGCCCAGGCCCGTTGATAATCTAGGCAATGCACCCTTGTTTTTAGAATGTGTCGCTGGGGAATATCCGTCATCAAAGCCATGGCGATCGCCCGCAAATATCAACGCTTATTCTAAGATGAGGATTACCAGGCAAAAACCTGACCCTTGGTCAAAAAACGTAAACTTTCACCCTCCCATCGTCCCGTTATGACCCTGCTCAAAGCCGTTTTATTTGAAATCAACGGAGTCTTTCTGAACGATACGGCCCTCCAATTTGAGCTGATCGATGACATTTTGCTGGCCGAAAATCTTCGACCCACCGACCGCCTCTATCGCGACAGCAGCCTGGGCAAAAGCGATCGCCGCTGCCTCAAGGAAAATCTTGCACTCCGGGGGCGGGTATTCTCCGAGGCGCAACTGGATAGTCTCATTCAACAAAAATCTGCACTTTACCAAAGCAAATTACGGGAAATAAAGCCGTTCCCCCTCTATGAAGACGTTGTTCCCCTAATTTCGGCGATTAAACTCAAAAATATTCCCGTGGGGATTGTAACGGGCTATTGTCGTGCCGATGCCGAATTTATTCTCCAGCAAGCGCAACTTGACCAAGCTTTTGATGTGATTGTCACCGCCGATGAAGTGAAAACGTTTAAACCGAACGGAGATGGTTATCGCCAGGCGATCGCCCAACTGAACCAGAAATTTCCTGACCAAAATATCCAGCCTGAAAATTGTCTCGCCGTTGAAGATAATTTCCATGGTATCCAAGCCGCTAAATCCGTCGGTATTCCCGTGGTTGGCGTCGCCCATACCTATCCATTTCATATGTTGCAGCGTTGCAGTAACTGGTGTGTGGACTACCTCAGCGATCTAGAACTCGAACGCATCGATCCCAGCCTTGCGCCCCCCGCAGAGGTGCTAAAATAATTTTTCGTTCTGGGGAATTAGCTCAGTTGGTAGAGTGCTGCGATCGCACCGCAGAGGTCAGGGGTTCGAATCCCCTATTCTCCATCCCCCAAAAAACTTGCCTACAATGGGAGCATTCCGCCGCGAGAGGTCGTGACAATGGCTACCGTAACCCTTGATCTCCAGCCCGTTTTGACCCTGACCCAAGGCCAATTTGCCCAGCTCTGTCAGGCGAATCCTGATGCCAAATTAGAACGCACAGCCCAAGGAGAACTTGTGATCATGGCCCCTACTGGTGGTGAAACTGGCCGACTCAACTTCAAGTTAAATGTCCAGCTTGGGATTTGGAATAATCATTATCGCCTAGGGGAATGCTTCGATTCCTCGACGGGCTTTGTTTTGCCCAATGGTGCGACGCGATCGCCGGATATGTGTTGGGTCGAAAAGTCCCGCTGGGATAGCCTTACCCCAGAACAACAGCAAAAATTTGTTCCCCTCTGCCCTGATTTTGTCGCCGAACTGCTCTCGCCCAGTGATTTGATACAACAGACTCGTCAAAAGATGCAGGAATATTTAGCCAATGGTTGTCGGTTAGGCTGGCTCATTAACCAAGGCGATCGCCAAGTGGAAATTTATCGTCCTGGTCGAACCGTGGAAATTTTAATGACCCCCAAACAGCTTACCGGAGAGGATATTTTACAGAATTTTGTTTTAGATCTCAGTGATTTATGGTGATAGCTTCCCCACAAAAAATTGGTTTTGCAGCATCTTTAACCGACCCTTTTTAGAAAGTATGGCACCATAGAAGCAATCATCATTGAGATAATGAGAGAAAACACCAACCATGCCGACTATCACCTTCGGAAATCAAACCATTACCTGCAATCAAGGCGATAATTTACGTAAAGTTCTGCTAGCCAACAAAATTAGTCTTTACAATGGCAATGCAAAAACTATCAATTGCCACGGCCTTGGTACCTGCGGCACCTGTGCCGTCGAAATTACTGGCCCTGTTTCAGCCCAGAGCTGGAAAGAAAAAACACGCCTCTCTCTCCCGCCCCATAACCCAGACAAAGAACGGCGTCTAGCCTGCCAAGTTAGCGTAGAAGGGGATATTACTGTCAAAAAATATGATGGCTTCTGGGGCCAGGGGGATACTGTGGTCAGTGACTGATTGCAACCTTGATTAATATTGATAAAAACCAATCAACTTGGGCGGCGAGACTGGGAAAAACCTAGTCTTTTTCTTTTTTAAAGCGCCTTGACTTATCTTGAAAAGGTTAAAAATATCTTAAATAAAGATAAGAAAAAAATATTGTCTTTTTAGGCAACATCAAGCTTGTTTTTCTTGATGTTTTTTCATTAAACAGAAGTGAAAGGTAAGGATATATTTCATTTCTGTAAAGGGCTCATTTTAAGTCTTTTAGGATCGAGGTGTACGGAGAGGGATGATTAAGGAGTTTTTATCGTTATGGTTAGCACTCTTAACACAGCTACGGCTTCTGATGCGAGAACCGAAGCGCTCGTTTTGTGGTTTGAGGAGGTTGGTTCCCTGGATGTGGGTTTGGTTGGCGGCAAAAATTCTTCCCTTGGGGAAATGATTCAGCAGTTACAGCCCCAGGGGGTCAACGTTCCAGGCGGATTTGCGACGACGGCCCATGCCTATCGGCATTTTGTTAAATCTGCGGGCTTAGAGGAAAAGTTGCGGACATTGTTTGCAGATTTAGATACGGATGATGTGGCCAATCTCCAAGCACGGGGGCGGCAGGCACGGGCTTTGATTTTAAATACGCCGTTCCCCCAGGATCTCCAGGTGGCGATCGCCTCTGCTTACAAAAAAATGTGCGAACGCTATGGGGCTAAATCTGATGTGTGCGATCGCTTTGAGGGGGCAGACAAACAAGCCTGCGAAGACAGTGCCCACAACGTCGATGTGGCGGTACGTTCCAGTGCCACGGCAGAGGATTTGCCGGAAGCCAGTTTTGCGGGACAGCAGGAAACTTATCTGAATGTCCACGGTGTCAAGGGCGTTCTCGAAGCCTGCCATAAATGTTTTGCGTCGCTGTTTACGGATCGGGCGATCGCCTACCGCCAGCACAACGGCTTCGATCATTTTGAAGTGGCCCTGTCCGTCGGTGTACAAAAGATGGTACGTTCCGATCTCGCCACCTCCGGCGTAATGTTCTCCATCGATACCGAAAGCGGTTTTAAAGATGCCGCGTTTATTACCGGAGCCTATGGCTTAGGGGAAAACGTTGTCCAAGGCGCAGTGAACCCCGATGAATTTGTGGTCTTTAAACCGACCCTCAAGGATGGCTACAAACCGATTCTCGAACGGCGACTCGGCAGCAAAAAGATCAAAATGGTCTATGCCGGCGGCGCAAAACTCACCGAAAACGTTGCCGTTCCCGAAGAGTTGCAAAACAAATTCTGTGTCAGCGACGAAGATGTTTTAACCCTCGCCCGTTGGGCAACCACCATCGAAGAACACTATTCCGGCGTTCGTGGGCAATACACCCCGATGGATATTGAATGGGCAAAAGATGGTCTCACGGGTGAACTCTTTATCGTCCAAGCCCGTCCGGAAACGGTGCAATCCCAGAAAGCTGCCAACGTGATCCGCACCTACAAGCTCCAAGAAACTGGTAGCGTCATTGCCCACGGTCGCAGTGTCGGGGAAATGGTCGGTCAGGGGGAAGCCAACGTAATCCTCGATGTGGATCAAATTAAACTCTTCAAACCCGGTCAAGTGCTGGTCACCCGCCGCACTGATCCCGATTGGGAACCGATCATGAAAAAAGCGTCGGCGATCGTCACTGACCAAGGCGGAAGAACCTGTCACGCGGCGATTATTGCCAGAGAAATGGGGATCCCTGCTGTGGTGGGTTGCGGTGATGCCACGACCTTGGTGAAGTCTGGTCAAGACGTAACCGTCTCCTGTTGCGAAGGGGAAGACGGCAAGATCTACGAAGGGCTGTTGAAGTTTGAAGTGGAAGAAACATCCCTTGAAAATCTGCCCACCACCAAGACCAAAATTTTGATGAACGTGGGCAACCCCGAACAGGCTTTTTCGCTGTCGCCTTTACCTGCCGATGGTGTTGGTTTAGCTCGCCTTGAATTCATCATTGCCAACCACATTAAAGCCCACCCGAAAGCCCTGATTCACTTTGATGAATTGGAAGATTTGATGGTGAAAAAAGAGATCGCGGAACTCACCCATCTCTATGAAAATAAAGCCGATTTCTTCGTGGATAAACTCGCCAGTGGCATTGCAATGATTGCCGCCGCATTCTATCCGAATCCGGTTGTGGTCAGAATGTCTGACTTCAAATCCAATGAGTATGCAAACCTGCTCGGTGGTCGTCAATTTGAACCGACGGAAGAAAACCCGATGATTGGCTGGCGTGGGGCATCCCGCTACTACGATCCGAACTATTCTGATGCCTTTGGTTTGGAATGTGAAGCCTTCAAGATTGCCCGCAATGAGATGGGCTTGACGAATATTATTCCGATGGTTCCATTCTGCCGTACTCCGGAAGAAGGTCGTCGCGTCCTCGCTGAACTGGCAAAACATGATCTCCGCCGTGGGGAAAATGGGCTGCAAGTTTACGTGATGTGCGAATTGCCTTCTAACGTGATTCTGGTGGATGAGTACAGCGAAGTCTTTGACGGTTTCTCGATTGGCTCCAACGATTTAACCCAATTAACGTTAGGTTTGGATCGCGATTCTGCCCTCGTTGCCCACATTTTCGATGAACGGAATGAAGGAGTAAAACGCATGGTTCGCATGGCGATCGAAGGGGCGAAGAAATATCAACGCAAGATTGGTATCTGTGGTCAGGCTCCCTCTGATTACCCTGAATTTGCTGAATTCCTCGTTGAATTGGGCATTGATTCTATCAGTTTGAACCCTGATTCTTTACTCAAAACTAAATTGGCGATCGCCGCTTTAGAACAAAAACTTGGCCGCTAGATTCCTAGATTAAATCCCTTGTCTTTCCCTTCTCCAATCACTAAATTGGGGAGGGGATTTTCCTATGGCCCAATGCTGTGGCCTAATCTGCGTTACCCGTCGTGTCGGTCGTTATCATTGGAATTGTCTACCCTTGCAACGAGGATTTTTTGAACCCCTAATGACAGACGCAAAAAACGTTTTAGGAACTGCCCTCCAGCCTTGCAGTACCGACCCCTTGACTGGATTTTATCGAGATGGCTGCTGCACCACCGGCGCGAACGATTTTGGCCGCCATGTGGTCTGTGCAAAAATGACGCCAGCTTTCTTGGAATTCACCAAAAACCAAGGCAACGACTTGAGTTCCCCCGTGCCCCAATACCATTTCCCTGGCCTCAAACCTGGCGATCGCTGGTGTCTCTGCGCTGCCCGCTGGCAAGAAGCTTTTGAGGTTGGTGTTGCGCCCCCAGTTCACCTTGAAGCCACCCATGCCAAAGCCCTAGAAATTGTTCGCCTCGAAGATCTACAGCACCATGCCTTGGTTTCCTAACGGAGCTTGGATTACTGCCTCCAATTCAGGCCAGTCTTTGCCCCTAAACCAAGGGCCGATTACCCCAAATTTTCTCAAACAGTTGAAGGAACATCTTTTCAGGGGAGTCGGCATCTATAATGAACATCGGTTCGCCATTCTGTTTCACCCCTAGCGGCACAATCTCACCCACCATGAAAATTGCCAAGAACATTACCGAATTAGTAGGAAAAACGCCCCTTGTGCAGTTAAATCGTATTCCTGAGCAGGAAAATTGTGTTGCCCAGGTTGTGATCAAATTAGAAGGGATGAATCCAGCCGCCTCCGTTAAAGACCGCATTGGCGTCAACATGATCGAAGCTGCCGAAGCCGCTGGGGAAATTACCCCCGGTAAAACGATTTTGGTAGAACCGACTTCCGGGAATACAGGCATTGCCCTAGCGATGGCCGCCGCCGCCAAAGGCTATCAGTTAATTTTGACGATGCCAGAAACCATGAGTATGGAGCGACGGGCGATGCTCCTCGCCTATGGAGCACAACTCGAACTGACCTCTGGGGATGCGGGCATGAGTGCTTGTATCACCAAAGCCCAGGAAATCGTCGATACCCTGCCCAATGCCTATATGTTGCAGCAGTTTAATAATTTGGCGAACCCCGATGCCCACCGTAAAACTACAGCCCTCGAAATTTGGGAAGATACAGAGGGAAAAGTCGATATGATCATTGCTGGAGTCGGTACCGGTGGCACAATTACCGGAATCGCCGAGGTGCTAAAAAAATATAAGCCCGAATGCCAGGCGATCGCCGTTGAACCAGCCAATAGCCCCGTACTTTCTGGTGGCAAACCCGGCCCCCACAAAATCCAAGGCATCGGCGCGGGTTTCGTTCCCAGTGTGCTCAATCAAACCATCATTGATGAAGTGGTGACGGTAACCGACGAAGCCGCGATTAATTTTGGTCGTCGCTTAGCTAGGGAAGAAGGTATTTTATCGGGCATTTCAACGGGGGCCGCCCTCTGTGCTGCGATCAAGGTTGCCCAACGTCCAGAAAATAGTGGCAAACTCATTGTTGTGATCCAACCAAGCTACGGGGAACGGTACCTGAGTACTCCCCTTTATCAGGATCTCCCTGCCAACGTGATTCATTCGGTTTGAACTCGTTTTATCACACAATAAAAACCCCCTACATCGCCAGAGAACATAGGGGGCTTTTGGTTTTTATTGAATGATTGGCTGGCTCAATCGAGACGAATCATCTACTTAATAAACAGCATTTCCTGGTAGGTGGGCAGGGGCCAGAAGCTGTCTGGTAGTTCATTTTCCAACAGATCTGCGTAGCTACGAACCTCATCCATCAGAGGACGAATGGTGCTCGCGCAATAGTGCATATGCTCTTCTGTGGAAGCAAAATCTTCTTTTTCAAAGGCAGCACTGAGCTTTTCGGTGGCAGCCATCAGGTCATTGGTGAGACTAGAAACGGTTTCTGCACTTTTCTTCTCGAGGGAAATGCCGAGATTTACGAGGGCAGTGATGGTACCTGACAACTTAGACAGGTATTCTACAGCGGCAGGATAAACCATGGTTTTTGCCATGTTCATCACCAGCTTGGCTTCCACTTCGATGGATTTGATGTACTGCTCGGCGTACACTTCAAAGCGGCTTTCAAGCTCCACGGGGGTCAAGACTTTGAGTCGGTCAAACAACGCTCCAATTTCTGCTTCCTTGAGCACAGGTAGGGCATCCGCCGTCGTGGGGAGGTTACGTAAACCGCGCTCTTCAACGGCCATCCGGTGCCATTCTTCGGAGTAGCCATTGCCACCAAAGATCACAGAACCATGTTCGTTCATGATTTCCTTGAGAACTGTGAGGATGGCTTCGCTGATTTCTAATCCCTTTGCTAATTCACTCTCAAGGCGATCGCCAATCCACTCTAGGGAATCGGCCAAAATCGTATTGAGTGCCACCAAAGGCCCGGACACAGACTGGCTAGAACCCACAGCCCGGAATTCAAAGCGGTTCCCGGTAAAGGCAAAGGGAGAAGTCCGGTTGCGATCGCCCGCATCCTTAGTCAGTTCAGGCAGTACCGCCACACCGAGATCCATAACCCCTTTCTTCTTCGACTCAGAAACAGTGCCATTTTTGATTTGTTCAAAAACTTCCTCCAACTGAGAACCGAGGTACACAGACATAATGGCTGGGGGGGCTTCATTGGCACCAAGGCGGTGGTCGTTACTGGCATTAGCAATTACCGCCCGCATCAAAGGCCCAAACTTATGGACACCACGGATTACCGCCCCACAGAAGACGAGGAACTGAGCGTTGTCATGGGGAGAATCGCCCGGATCCAGCAGGTTACCCTGGGTTGCATTCCCCACAGACCAGTTCACGTGCTTACCAGAACCATTGATCCCGGCAAAGGGTTTCTCGTGGAGCAAGCACATAAAACCGTGCTTTTTCGCCGTGGTCTTGAGGGTGGTCATGATCAACTGTTGGTGATCACTGGCCACGTTTGCCGCTTCAAACACAGGCGCAATTTCAAATTGACCCGGTGCCACTTCATTGTGACGGGTTTTTGCGGGGATACCGAGCTTATACAGTTGCGCTTCCACATCCTGCATAAAGATTTGTACCCGCTCAGGGATGGCCCCAAAGTAATGATCATCAAATTCTTGGCCCTTAGCCGGAGACTTACCGAAAAGGGTACGACCAGCCAAGAGAAGATCCGGACGTTGGTGGGCGAAGTTAGAGTCAACGAGGAAATATTCCTGTTCTGCCCCACAACTGGAATTGACCCGGGCGATTTCGGTGTGACCCAACAGTTTTAAAACTTTCTGGGCTGCCTTATTCATGGCATCGATGGAGCGCAGTAAAGGCACTTTTTTATCGAGTGCTTCCCCGGTCCAGGAGACGAAAACGGTAGGAATACAAAGGGTCGAACCATTTTCGGTTTCCATGATGTAGGCCGGACTGGTCACGTCCCAAGCCGTATAACCCCGTGCTTCAAAGGTGTCACGGATCCCACCATTGGGGAAGGAAGAACCATCGGGCTCCCCTTGTACCAGTACCTTACCGGAAAATTCGGAGATGACTTTTCCATCGCTCTGGACAGAGACGAAACCATCGTGTTTCTCTGCGGTGAGGTTGGTCATCGGGTAGAAGACGTGGGCGTAGTAGAGAGCGCCCTTAGACATCGCCCAATCGCGCATCGCTGTGGCCACAGCATCGGCCACGGAAGGGTCTAGTTTTTCACCGGAAGTGATGGTGTTTTTGATAGATTTAAAAACGGCCTTTGGGAGACTGGCCTGCATCTTACTCAGATCAAAAACATTAGTAGCCCAAGCTTCTTCGAGCTTAATGGGCGGTTCACACTTGATGGGGGTACGATTGGTAATTTGCTGAATCGCTTGAACACGGGCGGCGTTTCCAGTCATAGGTTTTTCCGTAGATCTAACCGCACCATACTACCCAAGACTAATCCTAAAAACAGATAAGATCTATACAGAAATCGAATTCACTTTTGTTTTTTTCATCTGCTTTTTGGGGGATTTTTCCAAGCCCAATACCATTGGATCACAAGTTTTTCTAATTCTACCCAAACAAAGAGTAGGGTACTGACCCCCAAACAAATTAACAGTTGCTGGCCAGAGAGGCGTTGGGTGTCGAAAAATAGCCGTAGGGGTTCGACATAGATCAGCATGAGTTGGAGGATTGTTGTGGCGGCCACGGCAATGATTAGGTAGGGATTCCTTAGGGGATTACTGGTTAGGGTCAGTTGAGTACGCGAACGGACGGCGATCGCATGGCCCATTTGCGAAAGGCAGAGGGTCGTGAAGACCATGGTTTTCCAATTGTCGGGGTGGGCATTGTAGCTATAGGCCATGAGGGCAATGCTGATCACAGAGAAAATCAAGCCAATGCGCAGAATATAAGCGCCTAGCCCCCGCGCAAAAATACTTTCCTGGGGATTAAAGGGACGGCGTTGCATCACGTCGGGTTCAGCGGGTTCGATGGCGAGGGCCAGGGCGGGTAAACCATCGGTGACGAGGTTCATCCAGAGGATTTGCAGGGGAATGAGGGGCACTTCCGATAAACCGATCAAGGGAGCAGCGGCAATAGTAATTACTTCGCCAATGTTGCTACCGAGAATGTATTGGATAAAGTGACGAATATTCGTGTAAACGACCCGGCCTTCTTCGGTGGCGGCGACAATGGTGGCGAAATTATCATCAAGGAGCACCATGTCACTGGCTTCTTTACTGACATCGGTGCCCGTGATGCCCATGGCAATACCAATGTCAGCTTGTTTAAGGGCAGGGGCATCATTAACCCCATCTCCGGTCATGGCGACAAATTTACCGCGACTTTGGAGAGCCTGGACGATGCGCAGCTTATGTTCTGGGGCCACCCGTGCATAGATACTCACGGTTTCGACCATGGCTTCTAGATCGACCTGGGAAAGTTTACTAAGCTCTAACCCTGTGAGGGCCTTGGCGTCTGGGGTCGCAATGCCCAATTGTTGGGCGATCGCCTGAGCCGTAAGTTGGTGATCACCGGTGATCATCACGGGCCGAATCCCGGCGGCGCGACATTTCGCCACGGCCTCTTTGACTTCCGGACGGGGCGCGTCCATCATCCCCACTAGGCCCAGCCAAACCATTTCCTGTTCCGCATTTACCTCGGCTTGGGCTTCTGGTACATGGGTTAAACAACGTTGGGCAAAGCCCAAAACTCGCAAACCCGCCTGGGCCATTTCGTTGTTGCGCTGGAGAATCGCGGCCCGGTCTTCTGCTTGGAGGGGAAAAATACCTGTGGCAGTTTGGTAGGTTTGACAGCGCTCCAGCACCAACTCCGGCGAACCTTTGCAGCAGAGCAAATAAGCTACCGTTGATTCAGCTTGGTCAGGGTTTGGCGTGGCGCAAATAACGCTCATACGTTTGCGTTCCGAGGAAAAGGGAAATTCTCCCAAGCGGGGCCATTCTTTCTGGAGAGCTTCAGCAAATAGATCCCCTTTGCCAGCCAGACTCAGTAAAGCCCCTTCTGTGGGGTCGCCAATAATCAGCCAATCCTGGTCGTCTCGTTTTAAAACGGCATCATTGCAGAGGACACAAGCCCGTAATAATTGCTGCACTTCGGGATGTTGAGTTGGATTGAGGCTTTGATCCTGGGACAAAAATTCGCCAATGGGGGCGTACCCTTCCCCGGTAACCCGGAGGGACTGGTCTTGGGTTTCTAGGCGCTGTACCACCATTTTGTTCTGGGTGAGGGTACCCGTTTTATCGGAGCAAATGGTATCGACAGAACCAAGGGTCTCAACGGCAGGCAGTTTTCGGATCAGGGCCTGGCGTTTCACCATGCGCTGGGTGCCAATGGCAAGGGTAACGGTGATGACAGCGGGTAAGCCTTCTGGGACGACGGCCACGGCCATACTCAGGGAAACTTCGATTAATTCTTTGATGCGACTAAAATTACCCACCTGGAGGCTACCGAAAACCACCACCAAAATCACGAGGATAAGTGAGCCGGTGACTAGAATTTTGCCGAGGTGGGCCATCCGCTTTTGGAGAGGGGTTTGGCTAGCTTTGACGCTTTGGAGCATTTGGGCAATCTTGCCGAGCTCGGTGCTCATTCCAGTGGCAGTGACCAAGATCTTGCCCCGGCCTTGGAGGACTTCTGTGCCTGAAAAAACCATATTTTGGCGATCGCCTAGGGGCGTATCCGCCGCGAGCCCCACTGGACAAATCCTTTTGGTGACGGGGTTGGCTTCTCCGGTTAAGGCTGACTCGCGCACTTGGAGCTGGGCCGCTTCGAGGACGAGACCATCGGCACTGAGTTGGGAACCAGCTTCGATAAACATCAGATCCCCGGGCACCAACTGGGCCGCTTTGACTTCAGAAAATTGCCCCCCACGACACACCCGCACCTGGGGAGAAGACATTTTTTTGAGGGCGGCCAGGGCTTTTTCGGCGCGACTTTCCTGCATGAATCCCAACAGTCCATTGAGAACCACAATGGCCATAATGGCGATCGTATCCTTGAAGGGAACCGTTCCTTCCGGTAAGGCATTGGCACGGAGTTCTACAAAATCAATTACCCCAGAAATTAGGGCCACGACAATCAACATGATCAGCATCACATTTTTAAACTGATCGAGGAAAATTTCCCAAGTATTACGCCCCCGACCGACTTCGATTTCATTAGGGCCATAAAACTGTTGACGTCGTTCTACCTCTGGCCCTTCTAGGCCCTGTTGTTCATCCGTTTGAAATACTTGGAGGACATGGGCGATCGCCTGATGGTGCCAAGGGGCCGCTGGGTCTGGTAAAGAAGTCTTTTCGTGGAGATCACTCACAATCACAATCCAAAAAAAATATCGCTCAAATATTATCCGTAATCATAAAGGTTATCGCTCGAATATTGCTTTAAACTGGCAAAAATTATGAATTTTTGTTATACTATTAGTAACGGTCATTTTTCGACAGTAGCAAGACAAAATGTAACGGCTTTTGGCGAGAGTCAAGCAGGCAATAGAAGTTGTGAAATAATAAAAGTAAGGGACTTTGCACTCTGCATCAGAATTGATTTTTCGCTAAATTTTTTGGGGCAATAATCGACTGTGACGTCAGCTCCAATGATGTGAACAAGTACCCGCCGAAAGCCGATGACCTAGGCAACAAAAAGACCGTCGAAAAACTGGCTCGGTTTTGTGCAAAATTGGCAGGAGGAAATAAAATATGAAACGCCTATTATTAGCCCTCGCAACCCTCACAATACTCTTGGCGATCGCCAAGCCAGCTAGGGGCGAAAACCCAGACCACGTCAAACGTCTGCTGGAAACGGGTGCCTGCCAAGGCTGTAACCTCATTGGTGCGGATCTCAGGGAAGCGCACTTAATTGGGGCCGATCTGCGGGATGCGAACCTCAGTTATGCCAACCTCGAAGGGGCCAACCTCGAAGGAGCCGACTTAACGGGCGCGAACCTTTCTGGGGCCGACTTTACCGATGTTTTTCTGACTAACGCGGTCTTAAACTATGCGCGAATCAACCGGGTAAATTTCACCGCAGCACGGATGTATGACACCCATGTTTTTGGGGCTGTGATGGAAGATTTAACCTTAACCGATGCGGAATTGTTTAATACCGATATCAGCGTTGGTGGTAGCTACGAAGACTTTGAATTGCCCGAACAACAATAAAGAGTAATCTGCTATTGTCCTTTCAAGGCTGATCGGCGAAAGGCACCATGGCAAGCTCCCGAATATTTTCTCAGAAAGATTTTTATCTACTCGGCATTTGGGTGGGGTTAGGAACGTTATTGCGCTTCTGGAACCTCACCCTTAAGTCTGTGTGGGGAGATGAGTGGGCCACTTTAGTCTTTAGCTTGGGCCACGGTTTCCGGGAGATTCCCTTAGACCAGTTAATTTCTGCGGATCTTCTCCTGGCACCACTCCGCTATGAAACTGGTACGAATCTTGCGACAGTCAGCGAGATGCTCCTCAGTGAAAGTAACCATCCGCCTTTGTACTATTGGCTGACCCACCTCTGGCTCGATTTGTGGAGTACAGACGGGGAATTAATCAGTATTTTTGTGGGGCGATCGCCGGCTGCTTTTTTTGGGGTTTTACTCATTCTGGTGGTGTTCGGGGTGAGTGCTTGGGTTTTTAAAAATAAATGGGCGGCCCACGGTGGGGCGATCGCCATGGCCCTGTCCCCCTACGCCGTTTATCTTTCCCAAGAGGCCCGTCACTATACCCTGGCCATGATTTGGATGACCCTGTCCTATGGCTGTCTAGCGAAAATAATCCAGACCCAACAACGGTCGCACAAAATTCCGTTTCAAGTGTTATTAGGCTGGCTAATTGTAAATACTTTAGGGGTAGCCAGTCATTATTTCATGGTGCTATCGCTCTTTGCGGAAGGACTCGTTTTACTCTTTTGTTATGGTCAGGATTTAAGAAAAAATTGGCCCCAAAAATCTCCTGCAAAAATCTTTTTCCCAGGCTATTGGCAACGGATTTTTTGTGGGGCGATCGCCTCGGCAATTGTCGTTTTTCTGCTGCTCAACCACTGGCAGAGCCAAAATAATGACGAACTGACTTCCTGGCTCAATCAAGACTACGGTTGGGGGTTAGGAAATCTGCTGCCACCGCTCCGTTCCTTGGGGTGGGCCTTGGGAATGATTTTTATGCTACCCATCGAAGCAGATCAAACTTGGTTAGTGGTGGCCGCGGCGATCGCCCTTTTGCTGATTCTTTTGTGGTTTATTCCTAATCTGACGGCGGCATTTCAACAAAGCTGGGCACAATTAGAAGTCAAAATTTTTACAGGCATTATTCTTGCGAATCTGGTCACAATTCTTGGTATTACCCATGTGCTGAAATTGGATATTACCCTAGCTCCCCGCTATCATTTCATTTATTTCCCAGCGTTAACGATTTTATTGGGATTTTTCCTGGCGCAGATGGGGCAAAATATTGCCTGTTCTAAGTTATTCTGGCCCCAAAATTGTCGTCTCAGTGCCCTAATGATTGTGGGTTTAATGGGTTTAAGTAGTTTGTGTGTCAATGTCGATCTTGCTTACCGGAAACCCGAAAATAATCAGGCGATCGCCCAAATCCTCCAACAAAATTTAGACTGGAATGACCCTCAAATTTTTGCGACCCATTACTACGAAATTGCCGTAACTCGCACCCAGATGGGCCTTGCCTGGGCTTTGCATTACCTCGATCCCAGCCTGCAACCTCGGTTTTTAATTCTCGATAACTTTTTCAAACAGGATGCAGCCGCCAAAGTCCTTGCTGAAACTGCGACTCAGCTCACGACACCAACCCAGATCTTGATGTTTAATACCCATTTTGCGCCCCCAGAATCCATCTGTCCGTTGCAACCAGAAGCAGGGCAAAAAGTGACCGGATATCGCTATCGTTTGTATTTTTGCGATCCTTCTTTTAATTAATTTCCCCATCACCAAAAAAAGAGACCTACCCATGGTAAGTCCCTTGTCAGTTAAGTTAGATATTTTGAAAAACCAAATGAATCTTAGGATTCAAACAAGACGTTAGGCCGCTGCAAGGTTAGCCGCCACAAAGTCCCAGTTCACAAGACTGGTGAGGAAGGTGTTGATGTAGTCGGGGCGACGGTTTTGGTAGTCGAGGTAGTAGGCGTGTTCCCAAACGTCCATGGTGAGGAGGGGAGTTTGGCCTTCGGTCATGGGGTTGCCAGCATTGCCAGTTTTAGTGACTTTGAGGGTGCCATTGTCGAGGACGAGCCAAGCCCAACCACTACCAAACTGGGTGCCACCAGCGGTTTTGAAAGCCTCAACGAATTTATCGAAACTACCGAAGTCGGCGTTGATTTTGTCGGCGAGGGCACCAGTGGGTTGACCACCGCCACCGGGCTTCATGCAGTTCCAGTAGAAGCTGTGGTTCCACGCTTGGGCAGCGTTATTAAACAAACCTGCTTTGGCGGGATCTGCAGCTACGGCTTTGATTACGTCTTCGATACTTTTGCTATCCATGTCGGTGCCAGCTACGGCATCGTTGTACTTGGAGACATAGCTCGCATGGTGCTTATCGTGGTGAAATTCTAAGGTGCTCTTCGAGATGTGGGGTTCGAGGGCAGTGTAATCGTAGGGTAATGCAGGTAGTTCGTATCCCATGGTGGTGTTTTCCTCGTTGGAGTTTGCAGGATGCTTCAGAGATTTCCTATCTCAGGAAGATTCTGAAGTGAGAGTTGTTCGTAGAACGTACTGATTGAGATCTTAGCATGAACATTTACCGACCCTGGGTAGAGACATCCGCACCCTTATCCCTTGTGGGGCGATCGCCAAAACCTGATTTTTTACTGCGACAGTTGGGCACAATGCACCACGACAAAAGACCCCTGGGCGATTGGTCACCAGAGGTCTTGGATTTTCTGAAGATAGTTTTTTCGATGGAGATAACCGGACTCGAACCGGTGACTTCTTGCATGCCATGCAAGCGCTCTACCAACTGAGCTATACCCCCTTAGGCACGGATAATATATTGCCCTAACTATTTTAGGCTTGTCAAGCTTTGGGGGAAAAAGTTTTGGCTCGCCCTAGCTCATTTGGGCTTCGGGGACGGCTTGCTGGTGGTTTTGGGTGATTTCGACCTAAGTACAGGACAAAAATTGTATGGGGTGAAACCCTGACCCAAGTAGAGGTTGAGTAGAAACGGTAAAAAAGCGACGTAATAAGTCAAAACCATAGCGAAACAAACTCCGCGCTCGACGGCCATGGGCCTTGATGATGCGAATCGGCCTCTGACTATGTCGCCATAAACCCGCTTTCATCGCCCAGACAAACGCAATGGCCAACAGAGCCAGCAGCTTCGACAAACGTCTCTTATCGATAAAATGAGTCGATTCCAAGCAAAAGCCACGGGTTTTGAGGGCTCCAAACAGAGTCTCAATCCCCCAACGCCGACGGTAATCGGCCAAAGCATTTTGAGGCTCATGGGCCGTGATGATAATCAGAAAATCATCATCCGTTTGCTTCGATTTTTGTTTCGAGTCAAGACGAGTAGCGATGACATAGACCAGACGACCCCAGACCCACCGTTTTCCCGGCAGAATTCTTGTCTCACCCATGGCCAATGACCGAAATAAGTGAGTTCCCGCAATCGCTGGTTGTCCTTTACCTTTGCTAATCTTGTCGGTCTGACGGATGCGCAGACGAAAGGGAATGGGCTTATCCAGCATCAGGTATGACAGCCAGGGCTTACCAATAAACTCTCGGTCCCCTGTAAGATAGGCAATTTCCGCATCGGGGAATAAGATTTCAAAACGCTCGAACAAATCCATGCGCTCTGTACTGTTGCTGTTGCCCTTCTTCTTCTCCAGCATTGTCCACATCAGTGGATAACCGATGCCTTCATGGACAACACCCAGCATCAAGATATTGAAATCCGTTGTTCCGAATGACCAGTTGGTGCGGTCAATACTCAGGACCCAAGGTTGCGGGATAGCCGCGATATTCATCACCATCTGGGCGATTTTATCCAGGTTGACCTCAAAGGACTTGAAGAATCGCTGCATGCGCTTGTAATTGGACTCCTCAGTGGCGTCACCTCCCCAGACTGTGGCGAGTTCGGCGAGATTGACGGTTTTCGCCCGGAATAATGCTATCAGGAACATCGCAACGAAGGAGAGTCTGGCTCCATGCCATCCAATATGGGGTCGCAATTGGTCGCGAATTTCGCTAATCTGACTCATGAGGGTTTGCTTGGTTATCTTCTAATTCCTATCAAACCCTCTCCCTCTATCCTTTTCAAGTTTTTGTCCTGTACTGAGGATTTCGACATAAATATGTTCGAGCTGAATGCCTTGGCGGGCAATGGAATCGATGGGAATGCCCTGAAAAATATCGAGAATGTCTGAAAGTTCTAGGGCTTCTGGTAGCCAAAAGGCGAGATCGCCACCATAGTTGCGTTGGGTAAAGCCGGCGGCTGTCCCCTTGGCGATCGCCCCTTCTCTGTCCGTCGTTTGCAGCAGGACAACTTCCTTGGCGGGAATCCGTTGGCGTAGTTCCGGGAGCGTCCCCTCGGCGATAATTTGTCCCCCTTTCAGAATGCCAATGCGCTGGCAGAGTCGCTGGGCTTCGTCTAAAAGATGGGTTGTTAGCAAAATTGTCATGCCTTCATCCCGGAGCCGCTGGATTAGTTGCCAAATTTCATAGCGGGTTTCGATATCTAGGCCCGTGGTCGGCTCGTCTAAAATCAGCAATTGGGGTCGGTGCATCAAGGCAATGGCAATGTTCATCCGCCGTTGCATCCCGCCACTGAGGGTTTCGACAGGAGCACCGTGGCGATCGCCAAGTCCTACAGCCTCTAGACAAGCGCCGATCTGCGCCTGACAAGCCTGTTTCGACAGCCCATAGATGCGACCATAAAACCGGAGATTTTCCGCACAGGTCAGGGTTTTGTAGAGCAAATTTTCCTGGGGGGCGACACCGATGATCTTTTTCGTGGCTTCAGAAAGGGGAGAAGCGGCGATTTCAATGGCACCACCGTCGGCCTGGAGTAAATTACACAGGATATTGATGGTTGTGGTTTTTCCGGCTCCGTTCGGCCCCAGGAGACCATAAATTTCCCCGGTGTCGATCCACAAATCGAGGCCCTGAAGCACCGGGCGTTGGCCATAGGCTTTTGTGAGGTTGTTAATTTTCAACATAGGCGATCGCCTTTTTTCCCAATCTTAACCGTTGGGGAATTTGAGGGGCTATAAGTCCCGCGCTCTATCGCTTCGATGAGTGCCGGGATACTTCGGCAAGAGTTCGGCGAGGTTCACTCGAGCTGCTCAGTAACAACATGGACTCCTCAAGGTTGCTGAGTGGGGTTCGATGCCCTCGAAGCAGCCAGATTCGGTAGCCTTTTGATATGGTCTCGAATCAGTTCAGCGCTAGAACTCCCCCGTTCTTCTGGATTTCGCTCTAATTTGTCCAATTCTTGCTGAGTCAATCGAACTCGAAAAACTTTATTTCTTGCTATTGTTGCAGTATCCTTGTACTACAATGACTGTATCAGCTAACCACTGACTAGATTGACTCAAACGAACACGTCTTAGTAGCGTGGTGAACAGCGCAAACTCTAGGAACGGTATTGAACCTTGATAATTGGTAGGGCGTTGCATCAGGAAGAATGACAATACTGTCTGAAGCCACTGATGCGTAAAACCAATTTGGTTGCGTTGTACAGAACTTTGGTTCCTTGTACATAGTCTCCGTGGGGCATCAGGAGACTCTAAACTGCCTGTGGACGTATCCATAACGGGGAATGGCAACATTCTAGGGAGGACGGATGAAGCAGGAAATTGATCGAGAGCGATCTTGAGAAGCCCGCTCTGTATGCGGTAAGCATCAGAGTCGGGAGTATGTCACCCTTGCTCTGGTACACCGAGGGTCGTAACATAGAGCACCGCCTCATCATCGGGAATGCCGAGAACCTCATTGACTTGATCATCAAAAAAGCCTCCAATGCCACTGACCCCCAAGTCTAGCTGGATTGCGGCAAGGTTTAAGCGTTGTCCCAATTGGCCTGCATCCATGTGTAAGTATCGATAGGCGCGATCGCCATAACGGCTGACTGCTGCCCCTAGATCTGCCGTGTGAAAGACCAAGGCCGCCGCGTCTCGACCCAAATCTTGACCTAAACAAAGGTAATGTAACTCTTCGCGAAAATTTTTAAAGCGTATTTGCCGCAGTGCCTGGGCCTTAGGCGCATAGTAATAGCAACCCGCCTCTAAACCCTCTACCCCAGAAACCGCCACAAAGGTCTCGATCAAACTCAAGTCAAAATAGTCCGGATCGCCTAGTAGACCCTGTTCTCCATAGTCCTCAGGATGATAGGTAAAGTGGAGTATCAGTTGCAATTCTTCGAGGGTGAGGTCTTCCCCGGTGTAGGCCCGGGTCGATCGCCGTTTTAACAGGGTTTCTTCTAAATCTTCCTGGTCTTCGCCCCAGTCAATGCGCTGACGATAACGATTTTCGGCATCAGTATTTGCGAGGGAAACCTTTAAGCAAAATGGAAAATTATATTTATCTTCCAACAGATTCGGTTGGTGGGGGGGCACCGAAGACTTGGCCTGAATCATCGAAGCTTCATGGAGCGCTTTAAGTAGCTCGTCCTCTGCCAAATCAGGGTAATTGAAGGCCACCGGGGAGGGTAAGGCGGTTTTGCCGTGACTGGTTGCTTGGGGTTGTGGATTGAGGGCCATAATACTGGTCACAGCCTCTGTTTCACCATCAAGATAGAGGAGTTGATTCATCAGGCGATCGCTAAACCCACCGATGAGATGGGGGCGAAATCCATGGGCTGTGGCCGCCAGGTTCACATTGCCTAGCAAATGGCCCGTATCTAGAAAAATGCGACGGTAAGCCCGGGCTTCATAGCGCCAAGCCGAGCGATAAAAAATTGCTGTCGTTACTAGCGCAAGTTGGGTCTTTTCGAGGGCCGGATGGCGAAAGCAAGCTTCTTGGAGATCGACCCAACAGTGGTTATCCCAAAAGCGCAATAGGGTATGGGTTTGGGGCTGGTAGTGGTAAAGGCCCGCCGGGAGCAATTCAGTACCCCGGGAGATAAGATACAGTTCCGCCGGATACAGACCCCCCGCCGAAGGAGCGGTTCTGAGGTAAACAAAATCTCCCCCAAAAGTCGGAATTTTGGCGGTCAGCCCGTAGCTCAACAATAGTAGATAGGACAGGTTTTCCCATTGGGGCTCATTGCGGTCAAGTTCTAAATAGGGCTTGAGATCGTAACTGGTGCCAATTTTGTAGCCTTTGAAAGGACTCGGCTGCTGGGACCAATCTAGGGATTTGCCCCGCTTGGAAAGGGTTTGGGGATCGTATTTGGTGCGTTGGTGATAATGGGCTGAGAGGGGTAAAGATCGGCTCATTTTTTCCCGAAAGCAAGAAAACTCTTCCATTATCCCCCTTGCTTCCCCCTTGACGGAAACTTTTTTCCCGGCGATCGCTTCTTTAGGTAGCATGAAAGGCAAGGCGATCGCCCTTTGGAGTTTTCGGTTATTGACTATGAAAATCACTGCTTTACGATCGATGCTGCTACTTGGTTTGTTCAGTAGTGGTGGCATCCTGCTTGCTCCCTCCCCCAACCAAGCCCAGACCCTCCTGGCCCAAGGAAATCTTACCCTTGCCTTTGGCCTTAACCAAGCCAAAAATCTCGCCCGCCAAGCTGCAGAGGATGCCAATGGTGGCCTGAGTCAATATCGGGCCGAACCTTCCATGCATGGTGATCCCTTGGCGTCTCCCTATGTGGACAATGGCGATGGCAGCTATACCTTTACTTTCCGAGGACGGCAACCGGCATCCACGGATTATGTCTACGAAACCGTCGTAACTGTCACTGATGATGGCACCGCAACCATTGATTACAACGGGCCAATTCGCTCTGATAATTTCAACAGCACCAATATCGCTGCGGCGAGCCTCGACCTCAACCAGGCGAAGAACCTCGCCCGCCAAGCTGCAGAACGGGAGAATGGTGGTTTGAGTCAATATCGCGCTGAACCCTCCATGCATGGTCTAGCAGAGCAATCTCCCTACGTTAGCAACGGTGACGGCAGCTATACCTTTACCTTCCAAGGCCGCCGTCCCGAATCCCTTGATTACACCTACGAAACAGAGGTCAAGGTGCTGACGGATGGGAGTACCCAGATTCTTTACAATGGCGACGTGCGTACCAGTGACAGTAGCGTAGATTCCGGCGCGACTATTGTTGATCTCAATCAGGCGAAAAACCTCGCCCGCCAAGCTGCTGAACAAGAAAATGGCGGTTTGAATAACTACCGGGCTGAACCGGCAATGCACGGCAATCCCAATGAGTCTCCCTATGTACTAAATGCCGATGGGAGCTACACGTTCACCTTCGAGGGGCGTAGACCCGGCTCCGTTGACTACACCATTGAAAGCGTTGTGACTGTTACCCCCGATGGCACCGTAACCATCAACTCCAACACAAGTTTGTAAACGGCCCATTTCACTGGGAAACAATTAACGGCGAGACCTTCCCAGGGAGGCCTCGTTTTTTGTGTCGGGGCTGTCTTGATGGAAAATTGCTTACAATTTCTAAACTCCCTTCAACAATGTCTTGTCTTGGCCATGGCTACCTTGAATTCAGTGCCTTTATTGCAAGATCCTGAGCGATTGCAACAACGTCTCCGGGAAATTCCAACGGAGCCTGGGGTTTATTTTATGCACAGTCGCCAGGGAGATATTCTCTACATTGGCAAATCCAAAACCCTGCGGAATCGGGTGCGGTCTTATTTTCGTGATGCCCGTTTGCATTCGCCCCGCATTGAAATGATGGTGCAGCAGGTAGCGGGCATTGAATTCATTGTCACGGATACGGAAGCAGAAGCCCTCGCCCTCGAAGCAAACCTGATTAAGCAGCACCAGCCCTATTACAATGTGCTGCTCAAGGATGACAAGAAATATCCCTATGTGTGCATCACCTGGTCGGAGGATTATCCGCGTTTTTTTATTACCCGCAAACGCCACATCGGCAGCAAAGGCGATCGCTACTATGGCCCCTATGTAGACACAAGGTTACTGCGGCATACTCTGGGCTTAATGAAACGGATTTTTCCGTTGCGGCAACGGCGACAACCGCTGTTTAAACATCGACCCTGTTTGAACTACGATATTGGTCGCTGTCCGGGGGTTTGTCAGCAGCTGGTTTCTCCCCAGGAATATCGGCAGACGGTGCAAAAGGTGGCGATGGTCTTCCAGGGGCGCAGTGGTGAACTAATTGAAACCTTAACGACCCAGATGGCCCAAGCCGCCGAAAATTTGCAGTTTGAGAAGGCGGCCCAAATCCGCGATCAAATCAAAGCAATTGGTGCGCTCAATGCCGATCAAAAGGTGAGCTTACCGGATGATCGGGTGTCCCGGGATGCGATCGCCTTGGCTGCCGATGAACGTCATTGTGCGATTCAACTTTTTCAAGTGCGGGCGGGACGACTGGTGGGAAGATTAGGCTTTTTTACGCCCCTGCCGGAGAATTTGGGGCCAGATTTGACGGTGGAATATGGCAAAATCCTCCAGCACGTTTTGGAAGCCCACTATGCCAATGTGGATGGGGTAGAAATTCCAGCGGAAATTTTGGTGCAATATCCCCTCCGGGATCAGGAATGGTTAGGGCAATTTTTAGGCGATCGCCGGGGCAGTAAAGTGCAAATTCTCCAACCCCAACGGCAACTGAAGGCGGATTTGATCGCGATGGTAGAACGCAACGCCCAATACGAACTAAGCCGCACCCAACGCACCGTCACCAAGAATTTAGCGGCTCTCGAAGATTTAGCGAGTCTCTTAGATTTACCAGAGCTGCCCAAACGCATCGAAGGCTATGACATTTCCCACATTCAGGGGTCGAATGCGGTGGCCTCCCAAGTGGTTTTTATCGACGGCATTCCTGCGAAACAGGACTATCGCCACTACAAAATTAAAAATCCTGAGATTCACATTGGCCGTTCCGATGACTTTGCCAGCATGGCGGAAATTATGCGGCGGCGCTTTAAAAAAGGCTTGGACAAAGACTGCCCCGATTTGATCATGATTGACGGCGGCAAAGGCCAATTATCCGCAGTCATGGGAGTTTTGGAGGAACTGAACCTCGCTGATAAATTAAACGTAATTAGCCTCGCCAAAAAACAAGAGCAGGTCTATCTGCCCTACGAATCCAATCCCCTTAAAAGTGAAAAGGAACAGCCTGGCATTCAACTTCTCCGCCGGGTGCGGGATGAAGCCCACCGTTTTGCTGTCAGTTTCCATCGCCAACAGCGTCTCAAATCCAGCAGGCGATCGCAATTGGATGACATCCCTGGTTTAGGCCACCACCGCAAAAAACAACTCCTGGCCCATTTCCACTCCCTCGACTATTTGCGAGAAGCCAAACCCGAACAAATCGCTGAGGTCAAAGGGATTGGGCCGCGTCTTGCTGAGGAAGTTTTCCGCTATTTTCACGCGAGTGATTAAAGGAATCACCAAGGACAAAAATTTCGAGATTTTTCCAGGAAGCTAACTGCTTAGGTTTCGTTGCCATAGGTCGCTAACCATTGATCTAAATCAGCACGGGACTGCATATCCAATAACGCTTCCCCCAGAGCCTCCAACTGCAACCGAGACAACTGACGCAGACGTTTGAGTACAGCAGCATCTAACAAACCAAGACGGCGGGATAAAAGTTTTGTCAGTAGTGTGAATTCTCCTTCTTCAATCCCCTGCTGTAATCCCTGTTGTAAACCTTGTTGAAGTCCCTGTTGTAAGCCTTGCTCTACCCCTTGGGCGATACCCCGATTGAAAATTTTTTGATAGATCACCGATTCCTGCATAAGTTCCTCCTGGAAAAATTGCTCGATCATCGCATCTGTAAACTTAATCCCAGCTAAAATTTGCGTTGCAGCCTTGAGATTTAATTGTTCTGTCCTGTCTTCAATCCTATCCAATTGCTGACTGACTTGCTGCAACAGTTGTTCGGGAGCCTGGGTTTTTGCAAGAACCGCCAAAGGCAACAAACTCGGCAACTCAAAAAAGAGCTGTGGTTCTAGCTCCCAGAGCCGAATCACCCGGTAGCGATGAGTGGTCTGTTGTTGTTGAAAATAATCCTGAAACACTTCGGGCATCGTAGTGGGCTTGAGAAAAATAACGATTTGCTCAATCTCAAGGCGATAACGCCGATAAAGCCTCACCCAATAGTCCAACATCCGCAGGGGCATTGGTGGGTTAGAAGTAGCCACCGTTTGAAATTCAAGATGGAGAATTTTGCCAGCAGTCTCCAAGAAAAACACCCCATCCGCCCGGATTGGTTCGAGGTTCAATTCTGTATTAAGAAAGCTCACACTCTCGAGGGCTGATTCCCCCAGAAGCCAATGGACAAAAGGATGGGGATCTGTTTCCAATAAAAACTTGAGAATGTTGTCGTAGCTCATTTCACCGAGGAACGATAGACGTTCTCTACCACATCACTGAGGCGAGCCATTGCGGTTTCAATTTCACTATCGGTAGCTGTCAAGCTAATGCGGAGACATTGCTGCTTGTGGGGCCAGTCTTCCCGGAGACCAGGGAAAAAGGGACTGCCGGGCACAGCAATCACGCCCACTGCTTTTAGTTCTTGGTACAGTTCCCAGTCGGTTATCGGCAACTCATCAAACCACAACCAAGCAAAAATCGCCCCTTCCCCTCGGTGGAGATACCAGGGCACATCTTTGGGCATCGCCCGATCTAAGGCAGCTTCGAGGATTTGGATTTTATTTTGGTAGTAGGGCCGGATCACCGTTTCCGCAATATGAGCCAAGGCTCCCGATTGGATCGCCCGGGCGGCGATCGCCTGACCATAGCGCGACGAATGAATGCAAGCATTGGTTAAAAAGGCCTGTAAAACTCCGATAAAACGCGGTTCCCCAATGGCAATCCCTACCCGTTCTCCCGGCAAGCCCGCTTTAGAGAGGCTCAGGCAGTGGATCACGTTACCGCCAAAGAGGGGTTTCATCTCCGTGAAATTCAGGGCCGGAAAGGGCGGAGCATAGGCCGAATCAATAAATACTGGCACATCATGGACGGCAGCCAGATCAGCAATCTTTTCGGCTTCTTCGTCGCTGAGGACATTTCCCGTGGGATTACAGGGACGCGAGAAAATTACACAGCCCGTATTTTCGTCGATATTAAGCTGACTAAAATCGGGGCGATATTTAAAACGGTGGTTCGCCTGATCAATGTCGAGACTCGGTTTAAAGGCGCGGATGGCCTCTGGGTATAAACTGACGCCCCCATACCCGGTGTAGTCGGGGCTGAGGGGAAGAATGATCGATTTCAGTTGGCCGACATTATCATATCCACCAAAGGCATTGGCCGCGAGGAAATAGAGGGACTGGGAGCCGGGGGTGATGAGAATATTTTCGCCCGTTAAGTTCAGGCCATAGCGTTGGTTAAAATCGGTGGCGATCGCCTCAATCAGGGGTTCATAACCCTGGGACGATCCATAGCGACAAACCACTTCCCCATATTCCGGACTATTGAGGAGATCATTGGTGCAATCGCGCCAGAGCCGTTCCACTTCCGGGATAATCACCGGATTGCCCGCACTGAGGTTAATAAAATCTTGGCCTGCCCCTGCTTTTAGGGTATCGATGATGTCTTTCATGATCGCCCGCACGCCGGTTAAACGCGACATTTGCGTCCCAAATTTCGATAACAGAGGTGCCTGAGACATTGTTATTTAAGTGGCCTGAAAATTGAACTTTTTCATCTTACCGTTTCTCCGAAATTCTTCCGGGTTTTTGATACAAGACATCAAAATTGTCCGGTTTCATTGCGAGAAAGGTTTCGGCTTCCAAGTTCGTCATTAATGGCTTGAGACTTTCCGTGAGAACGCCTTGGGGATAGGTGCGGTTTGGGCTTGGGTTTGGCGATCGCCCCATGTTCAAAAAAGCAGCTTGTTGGGTCGGGGCCGTTGCTGCGGTAGAACTGGGTGCCTGGGGTAAGCGACTGAGAAATCGTTCTAATTCTGGAGAAATCGTTTCCGTGAGGCGCAGCTTGATCGCCCCCTGGGACAAGGATTGCACGTAGGCTCCCGTGAGAAACTGTTGGTAATTTTGCCCCCTAGTTTGGTGGCGCGCCAAAAAGCTCAAGCTTACCCCCCGCACCATTTGTCGGACTGGTTCCGCTGCGTTGCCCATTACCTCTGGCACCAGGGTACTTTGGGCTAAGGCACTGTCGCGATTGCTGACATCGGTGACGCTCATGTGGGTTGCGCCGTCGGCGACGACGAGATATTTTTCACCGCCCAACTGTTGAAAAGGCTTTAACTGGTGGGCCAAGCTTGGGGTTACAGTGTCTTTTGTGCTGGCAACGATCAAGGTCGGAATTTTAATTTTTTCTAAACCCTGCTCCCCAAAGATTTGATCGCTGAGGGGATTAAGGGCGATCGCCTGTTTGACCCGCTCATCCCGCAAATTCAACTGGTCATAGGGCAGTTTTGCCGCCGCACATTGGAGCCAGTCCCCCGGTGCTCTGGTTAAGGGGGTTGCCCGCTGGCAGTGGGCGCGGATAGCAATGGGATCGACAATTCCGCCGGCGATCGCCAAGGCTGTATAACCCCCGAAAGAATGACCAATTACCGTCACATTGTCCGTCGCAAAGCGGGTCGTGAGGGTTTGATCCTGGTTGAGGCGCTCCAGTTGATCCAGCACAAACTGAATATCCTTGGGTCGATCAACAAATTCCGTCGCCGGGAGCAAAGTATCGAGATTTAAGCCCGGATTGAACAGTGACTGAATATTACTGCCCGGATGATCGAGGGTGACGACGGTATAACCATGGGAGGCCAGATGCACCGCCAGATAATCGAGAAAATGACGATTTGCCGCAAATCCATGGGACAAAACCACCAACTGAGACTGGGATTGGGGGCTATCAAAAATATCAATGGGAATCGTGCGATCGCGCCTTGTGTCTTGCAGAATTAAGCTTTGACGCCGCACCGTTTGGGAGCCGGGGGCTGTGGGGTTCAGGTTTGCACGTTGGAAAATCTGCGGTTCCGTACTTTCGAGGGCGTCAGTTACCCTGGGGGCAAGCAATTGATTCTGAATATTCGGTAAATTGAGTTGCAACAAAAGGCTGGTCACCGCCGTGAGATCAATGGTCAGTTCCTGCTTGGGGTAAGCCTGCAACAAATTCAGAGCACTAATTTCGACCCCCTGACCCAACACCAGATTCACCGTTGCCTGGAGATCCTGGACAGAAGTCCCCGGTAGAGCCGTTTGAATTTGCGCCAGGATTTGTTTTCCGGTGGGCGATCGCCACAACTGATCAAAAAACTGATCCGCCATCTCTGGTTCAATTTCTAAGCGTCGCTGGAGAAATTTCTGCAAATTACCATCCAAAAACACCCCATAGGGTCGGAGGCTTTGGGGAACCTGACCCGTTTCGGCAAAGGTTTCTAAATCCCGCAATTGTAAAGTTTGTTGAAGTGGCCCTAATTTTAACCGGAGAGTTTCAGCGGCGATCGCCTTTTCACTGGTTCCCCAGCCCAAACACAGGAGACCAACAATGCCCCATACTTTCAGATTTCGCAACTGCTTTTGCATATCTATCCAAATTTTCTAATGACTATCCCCAGCCTTGCCCAGACCTGCCTTCATCTGAGAAGTTCCCAAAACAAAACCACCCCTCGATTAGAGTAGGTGGTGTCTCAACAATTAATTAGAGCAAATGGTGCATCTAAACCGCAGAGCCTACCCCTGCATATGCACCGTAGAAAAAGATACCGACAACCGCAATGACGCCCATACCAGCGACAACTGCAACGATCCAAAGTGGGATTTTTCCGCCTTCAGACATGAGAACAACCTCCGAAAAAAATAAATTAAAGGGCTGAAATTAAAGGGCTGCCAGCTTAGTTAAAGAAGTAGCTGGAAAATAGAATACCGAGCACAGCAATCAGGAGTAAACCCAGGTACAAAGAAGTCCGGTTTAGTTCCACAGGCTGTCTGTTGGGATTTTGATTTCTTTCCATCGGAAGCTCCTAACGTTGAATAAACTGCATAGCGGCGATCGCCCCTAGGAAGAAAACCGAGGGTACAGCCAGGGTGTGCACCGCCAACCAACGGACGGTAAAAATCGGATAAGAAACAGGTTGGTTAGGACCGCTTGTCATAATACAAAACCTTTTAGTGAATACAGCAAAGAAAAACGCGCGTTACTTAATTGTTAAACTCATTGATCTGATCAATCGCTTTGTAACGATCAGTCACAATGGGAATCTCTTGACGAGTTTCAGTAAAGTATTGGTCAGGACGGGGTGTCCCGAAAGTATCGTAAGCCAAGCCAGTGCTCACAAAGAGCCAGCCAGCAATAAATAACATCGGAATGGTGATGCTGTGAATAACCCAGTAGCGAATACTGGTCACAATGTCAGAAAACGGGCGTTCTCCGGTAGAACCTGCCATGCGACTATTCTCCTCTCAATTGTTAATGAAAAAAAACTTATTAAACAAATTAGCCTATATCATACGGAATTAACAGACACTCCCACAATAGAATGGGTTGCCCTTAGGCCGCTTCCGTGGATGTATCGTACCGTAAAATCACCCCCTGTTGCCCAAGGATGAAGCCTTTATTCTCATTTAAGAAAACGACCCGGTAAAAGTTTGTCGGGATCTCTTCTAGGGCAGCGTCCCGGAACCAAGTGTCGCCACCATCTTTACTCACAACAACACTGCCACTACCACCGACGGCCCATAGTTCTGCGGGGGTACGATAGCCAATGTGCAACAAACCAACACTGTTGCGGTACTGCGGTGTCACCGGTTCGCTCCAGGCTTCTGCATTGTCTGGATTTGTATCGTCGCTAAATTGCACAACTCCCCCACGGGCTAACAACCAGAGCTTATCTTCGCCATTAAAGCCCATGCTCTGGAGGCGACGGGAAGAATTCCGGTTATGGGGCGTCCATTCTGTGTCCCCAGGCGACCAAGTGGAATAAAAATTACCCCGGGCAGAAACGGCCACATATTTACCATCGGCAGAACGTTCAATGGTACGGGCAACGCCAACGGCACCTTCGACAAGGGCTTTCCAGTTTTTGCCGCCGTCGGTGGTTTTGTAAATGGCCCCAAGGTCGGTGACCATTTCGGCGGTGTTTGGCCCTAGGGCAGTGATGTTGTAGGGGGCACCGGGCAATTGACTGCTGAGGGCGATGCGACTCCAGTGCTCACCACCATCGTCGGTATGGAGCAGGATCGAAGGCCGTCCAGTAATCCAGCCTTCTTGGCCAGAGAAGCTAACACCGGTAAAACTTTCTTTTTCGTCACCGAGATCGATAACTCGCTCGGCCCAGGTTTTGCCGCCATCGGTAGTTTCAAAGAGGGTTTCTTTGGTACCGACAAGCCAGCCATGTTGGAGGTCGTCGGTAAAAGCAATGTTGGCAAAGGTCGAATCGGTATTTAAGTCGATTTCTTGCCAGGGATTTTCGCTAATGGTTGGTGCTTGGACACAGCCGATGCACAATACCAAAACGGCGATCGCCGCAATGGCTTTTTTTAAGGGTTTTAATAGACCTAAAACTGAAGTCATAGCGCAATATAAAAGCAATAAAAGTAAAAATTTGGAATTAAGACAAGGCTTTGCTATGGGGGTCTTTAGTCCAGACCATAAAGGCTCAGGAAGAAAAGGATTGCCAAGCCCATGGCCCCAAAAATGAGTAGGTTTTTTTGGTTGGAGCTGAGATTATTCACGCCAAAACCATATTTCAGATTTTCTTCAAAACCTGAGGGGGCATCCGCTGCACCAATATTGCGAAATTGGGCGCGATCAACGCTGCAAACAGGACAGTTCCAAATGAGGGGCAGATCTTCAAAGGCGGTGCCCGGTGGTGTGTTGGTACGGCTTTCTCCCTTTGCAGGGGTGTAAATGTAACCGCAGCTGGGGCATTCGTAACTGGCGGGAGCCTTTTCGGCGAGGGTTTTTTCTATGGGGCGATCGCTCATCGTTCAGAGGGTATTTGACTAGCAAACCAAGGAAGTAATTATGAAAAATTATGACATAATCCGTAAACTTTCTTTAATTTATGAATCTGGCCAGCGGTATAAAGTGCAAAGTCAGCTTTTTCGTTTGCGGCGATAAATCCGGAGCAGTCACCACGGGGAAAGGCGATCGCCCTAGGGACAAATTAGGGGAGAAGCTATACTTTGATTAATTTTATGGCATTGCTGCAGATCCCTCCGGGGCAAGCTAGAACGTCCGCATGACAGATTCTTTTGATCTTACGTTGCAAATTATCATCACCGTCTTTGCGGGCATCAGCGCCCAGGTGTGTGGTGAGTTTTTAAAGATTCCGAGCATTGTGCTCCTCCTGATTTTTGGCATTGCCCTGGGGGGAGATGGCTTTGGGATCTTGCATCCGAGTGAATTTGGCGTCGGCCTGGAGGTCTTGGTCGCCCTAGCGGTGGCCGTCATCCTGTTTGAGGGAGGGTTAAATCTCAAACTGAAGGAATTAAATGAAGTTTCCGGGAGCCTCCGTAACCTCGTCACCATCGGTACTTTAATCACTTTGGTGGGAGGAGGTCTTGCGGCCCATTACCTCGCCGAGTTTCCCTGGGCGATCGCCTTTTTGTATGCCTCTTTGGTGGTGGTGACGGGGCCGACGGTGGTGGGGCCGCTCCTGAAACAAGTGGCCGTTGACCGTAAGGTGGCAACCCTCCTGGAGGGAGAAGGCGTACTGATCGACCCAGTGGGGGCTATCCTGGCGGTGGTGGTACTCGATACGATTTTGAACGTTGATGCGGGCCTGGGAGAAGTGGCCAGTGGATTGGCCCTCCGTTTGGGGATCGGGGCCGTTATTGGGGCCGCTGGTGGCTGGCTCATGGGTCAATTTTTGCGCCTGGCGAACTTCCTGTCTGAAGATTTAAAAAATTTGTTGGTGCTGGCGGGAATCTGGGGCCTATTTGGTTTTGCCCAGTCGGTGCGAGGAGAATCGGGCTTAATGACAGCGGTGGTGGCGGGGATTGTTCTCCGGGCCTTTTCCATCCCAGAAGAGCGATTACTACGGCGGTTTAAGAGTCAGCTCACGGTTCTTTGTGTGTCCGTTTTGTTTATTTTGTTGGCGGCGGATTTGTCCATTGCCAGTATTTTTGCTTTGGGTTGGGGCAGTTTCTTTACGGTGGCGGTGCTGATGTTTGTGGTACGCCCCATTAGCGTTGCCCTTTGTACGGCCAATAGCGATCTAGATTGGAAGCAGAAATTTTTTGTTGCTTGGGTTGCGCCACGGGGCATCGTCTCAGCCTCGGTCGCCTCTCTATTTGCGATTATTTTGACGGAAAAAGGGTTTAACGGTGGTGCTTCTATCAAAGCTTTGGTTTTTTTGACAATTTTGATGACGGTATTTATCCAAGGCTTGTCGGCCAAATGGATCGCGCGGCAGTTAAAAATTACCTCCATTGAGGCGCGGGGAGCGGTGATCGTTGGTTCTAGTCCCCTCAGTCGCCTGTTGGCCCAACTGTTTCAACAGCAGGGGGAGTCGGTGGTGATCATCGATACAGACCCCAAAGCCTGTGAAGCGGCCCGCACAGAGCAGTTGGAAGTGTACCAAAGCAGCGCCCTAGATGGAGATGTGCTAGAGGAAATTGGCATTAGCTCCATGGGAGCCTTTGTCGCCCTCACCACCAACGGAGAGGTCAATTTAGTCTTGGCCCAGCGGATCATGGAAGAGTTTCATCCGCCGAGGGTAGCGGCGTTTTTTGAACAGGGGGATCCGGACAATGCGATCGCCAACAAGGGCAAAATCAGTCAGGTCTTTGGGGGCGGCTTTTCCGTCAAAGTTTGGAATCAATATATCCTCGATCAACAGGTCAAATTGGGAAAAACAACCATTGGCCCCAGGGATAAAAACCAGACTTTACCCTTCCAAACCCTCATTGATGCCGGTAAATTTTTGCCCCTGCTCATCCGCCGCCAAGCCAGCCTCATGATCGTGCGATCGCTAGAGGATCTCAAGGCCGAAGACGAACTTATTTACCTCCTCCATGACCCCCGGCCCCAGCTTCTAAAACGACTTTCGGGGGGAATGCAAGCGCCGCGCCTCCCCTTAGAAACATTACCGGAAGTGGAAAAATTACCCCGCTCTCCCCAGGCGATCGCCCCGGCTGTCCTGCCTGAGCTTCCAGAGAACAGTTAAAATAGGGTCATGTTCAGCCCATAGATTGTGTGGAAATCATCGAGCAGCCATGACACAAACAACTACTGCCCCCGGCATCCAACTCACTGAAACCGCCCTCAAGCACGTCCTGATGCTCCGCGAACAACAGGGCCAAGACCTCTGGTTGCGAGTGGGTGTGCGCCAGGGGGGATGTTCGGGAATGTCCTACATGATGGACTTTGATCGCCCCGACAATGTCAGCGAACATGATGAAGTATTTGACTACGAAGGCGGTTTTAAGATCATCTGCGATCGCAAAAGTATGCTTTATCTCTATGGCCTCGTCCTGGATTACAGCAATGCAATGATTGGCGGTGGGTTCCAGTTCACCAACCCCAATGCCAACCAAACCTGTGGTTGTGGGAAATCTTTTGGGGTTTAATAGAAAATCGCGTCTTTGCCCCTCATGCGGTCGGCAAGGTGCCTGTTTTTTATGAGCCTGAATGACAACTATGACCGAATTAACCATCGAACAACGGTTTGAAGCTGGTTTTAAGCGTTACGATGCCGGCGAGTCCCCGGATGCCCTGCTGCCAGAATTTATCGAAATCTGTCGGCTCGATCCGAAAAATGCCGCCGCCTGGAGCTGTGTGGCTTGGTTACATTTACTCCGGGGGAAAGCAGACCTCGCCCTCCCTGCCGCCCAACGCAGTGTCAAAATTGACCACCGCAATCCCCAAGCCCATGTAAATCTCGCCCTTGCGCTCCTTGGTACTGGGGGTAAAGGGGTACGCAAGCACATCGAACTGGTGCAAAAGGTGATGGATTTCAGTGAAGAGGTGCGCCAAGATATTTTTGAAAATATTGACGATGGCCTCAAGCGGAGACCGGATTGGAAAGAGTTGGCCAAGGTGAAGAACTGGCTGTCTGAGTAAACAACAGTAGAGGTGATTATTGGCGTGAAGCATTATTTTACCGGCCTAACCGCAGATCAGTTTCGCCATCCCCTAGATCAAGAAGCCACTGCCGCCCTCCGCCGCCTCCCTGGTTTGGATCTGTTGGTACGCTCTTTTTTGGGGTCAACGGCAGAGCAGGTTTTTCAGTTCAATAATCTCGCGTCGAGCATTTTGGTGGGTGATCGCCAACTGCCCCACCTCCATCACCTCCTCCAGGAAGCCGCCCAGGTACTGGATCTGACGCCGCCGGATCTCTACATCCAACAAAATCCTGTGCCCAATGCCTATACCTTTGCCATGCGGGGCCAAAAACCCTTTATGGTGATCCACACGGCCCTGGTCGAAATCCTCACAGAAGCAGAACTCCAGGCGGTTATGGCCCACGAACTGGGGCACCTCAAGTGCGAACATGGCGTCTATCTGACCCTGGCGAATCTGCTGATGCTGGCCACCAATGCCCTCCCGGTGTGGGGAAGCTTACTTTCCCAGTCTCTGCAAAATCAGATGTTGGCCTGGTTACGTTGTGCGGAACTGAGTTGCGATCGCGCCGCTTTTTTGGTGAGTCAGGATCCGAAAATTATGATGTCGGTGCTGATGAAATTAGCGGGAGGCTCGCCGAGTTTGGCCCCGTTGTTGAACCTGGATGCTTTCATGGAACAGGCCAAAACCTACGAACATTTGAGTCAAAATCGGTTGGGTCAACTGTTGCAGGAAACTCAAACCACCCAACTCACCCATCCCCTGCCGGTGGTGCGCGCCCAGGAAATCTGGCGGTGGGCGAGTTCCCAGGAATATTCCCTCTTGCTTCAAAACAGAGATTCAGTTTATAATCACGAAGGTTCATCCAAGGGCGGATGGCGAAATTGGTAGACGCACCACACTCAAAATGTGGCGACTTCGGTCATGGGGGTTCAAGTCCCCCTCTGCCCATCTAAAAATAGTTTTGAAGTATTTAATCTAAATACTGTCGGTAACGCTGCTGAAGTGAAAATTTTTCACCTTGAGGGCCGGAACCGCGGTGCTGCCGTGACGTTCTGGGGTGGCGATCGCCTCCACATCCCGGAGTAAATCAGGCAAAGATTGATTAAAACGTAGATTACAGATCGGGTAAGCAAGTTTCCCGTTTTCGATCCAAAAAGTACCGTCGCGGGTCATACCTGTAAATTCGAGGGTTTGGGGATTCACCGCCTGCACATACCAAGCACGATTGATAAAAATTCCCCGTTCTGTCTGGGCAATTAAATCAGCGACAGTCTGGTCACTGCCCGTCATCACCAGAGGGAAAAGGCTTCCTGTGGGTTTCTGGCCGGTTTGCTTCGCCCAGTAACGGTCATAGCTCAGGGTTCTCGGAATCCCTTCAGTGGCGATCGCCAATAGATTACAGGGCAAACCCTGACTATCAAAAGCTCCGGTTTGTAACAGGGGATGGGTCGGATCACGGTATAGATTCACCAATGGGCTAAAAAGTTGTTCACCGAGGGGATGTTTGGCAAAATAACTGCGTCCCTCGGCGGCAGCCCGTGCCGACATATACCAAACTAAACGGGGGATCAGATTAGCAACTGCTCCGGCTCCCAGAACCACTGGGTAAGTACCAGGTTCAACCCGACGGGGATTTTGTGATCGCTTTGCCCGCTCCATGGTCGTCAGTACCATTTGCTCGATAGGCAACTCATCAATCCCCCAGGCCGTGCGACTCTGCCAACTGGAGCCATTACCAATTTTGGCCGTGTAGCTAAATTCTGCCTGGGTTTGGCGATCGCCGGCCCGTAAGCCCACCGAATTCCCCAGGGCATACACCTTAGCACTGGTACTGAAAATTCCTGACCCGTTTACCCCGGCTGCCTCGCTCCACTGGCATACCTGCTGAATTAATTCCCCCCGCTGTAAAGGCGATCGCTGCAACGTTGCGGCATCAAATTTTGCTGTCCGCGCTTCATACACTTGTTTTGCTAAAAGCGGTACCCATTCAGGATCCTCTGGGGCAAGCCTCGCTAAATCTTCACTCCGCTGTAACGCCACCTGGATCTGCTCCCAGTCTTGTTCGACGGTGGTGACACTGGCACTACGGGAACCAAAGGAACTTGTAATCGTTATTTCAAACTGATTTTTCTGCAAATTTTGTCGAATTTGGTTCTCCCCAAATCGGCCTAGGGTAGATTCCCGTTCGGCGATCGCCACCATTACCCCGTCCGATTCCGCCGCCCGAATAATTTTTTCAATCCAGTCAAAGGCCTGAGCTTGGGAAATTAATTGCGATGCCGTCGCTACCATGTCGAGTGCTGTCCATTGAAACTTTTTCTATTAAAACAATAAAAACCCTTCCACCGCAGTCGATAGAAGGGAGAATGCTTGGCGGAAAATATTTAGGTCATCTAAATGAATAGCCGCTCATTGAATCTGTTGGCTCAATACAAGACTTACTCTGCCCAGGCCGTATGGAAAAACTCACCCCGGGATTTATCGGTTCGTTCGTAGGTGTGGGCCCCAAAGTAATCCCGCTGGGCTTGGGTCAGATTTTGGGGTAAACGCGCCCGACGATAGCTATCAAAATAATCTAACGAGGCGCTAAAAGCTGGTACTGCAATCCCCAATTCATTTGCCGCCAAAATAACTGTCCGCCACGCAGTTTGGCGATCGATAATTGACTGTTTAAATTCCGGCGCCAGTAACAAATTCGGCAGATTTGGATTTTCCACATAGGCCGCCTTAATCTTGTCGAGGAAGCCTGCCCGAATGATACAGCCCCCCTTCCAGATCCGCGCCGTTTCACCGAGGTCTAGGTTGTAGCCATACTCCGCCGAAGCTTTACCCAGCAGGGCCATTCCTTGGGCATAGGAACACATCTTCGAGCAATACAACGCATCCCGTACTTGGTTAATAAAGGTTTTAATATCACCCCGATAAACGCGCTCCGGAGACGGTAATTCCAAGGATGCGGCTTTCCGTTCATCTTTATAGGCTGACATCACGCGGGCATTCACGGCGGCATAGATCGTCGGAATTGGTACGCCCAACTCCAGGGAACTCACCACTGTCCAGCGTCCAGTGCCCTTTTGTCCTGCGCTGTCGAGGATTAGTTCTACCAGGGGTTGATTAGTTTCCGGATCAATTTTTTTGAAAATATCAGCGGTAATCTCAATTAAGAAAGAATTGAGCTCATCGGTTTGATTCCATTCCGTAAAGACCTCATGGAGTTCCGTATGGTTTAGCTTTGCGGCGTTTGCTAAGAGATCGTAGGCTTCGGCGATCAGCTGCATATCACCGTACTCAATGCCATTGTGCACCATTTTGACGTAGTGACCCGCACCACCTGGCCCAATAAAGGTAACGCAGGGGCCATCGTTTACCTGGGCGGCAACTTTTGTCAGGATCGGTTCGAGCTCCCTGTAAGCGGCTTCTGTCCCACCGGGCATCAGACTGGGGCCGTTGAGGGCACCTTCTTCGCCACCACTGACTCCCATACCAACGAAACCTAAACCTGTGGCTTCGAGATCCTTGGTGCGACGTTCAGTGTCTTCATAGAGGGAATTACCGCCATCAATGATCATGTCGCCTTCTTCTAGAAGCGGTTTGAGGTCATTGATTACATAGTCAACGGGAGCCCCGGCTTTAACCATCACCAAAATTTTGCGGGGACGTTCGAGGAGTTGGACAAATTCTTCGAGGCTATAGGCGGCTTTGATGTCCTTGCCGACGGCGCGGGTCGCCATAAATTCTTCTGTTTTGCTGGCGGTGCGGTTGTACACGGCAATCGGGAAGCCATTACGTTCAACGTTGAGGGCTAGGTTTTCGCCCATTACCGCGAGGCCGATGACGCCAAAGGTTCGTTTAGTCATATTGAGTGTTGAGTTGTTTTTCTAAGTGTGTGAGGTCTTCTTTTCTTTTACGTTAGCGTGTGGGTCTGATCTTGCTCAGAATTCGGTCATTATTTGTCGTGTTTCTTAAATATCGATCAAGGATCTGTGAAAAGTTCTTCAAATTATTGTGAGTTCGTGACGGTTTAAGGTTGATTTAAGACTTCACTATGGTGGCTTTGCCTTTTTTAAAACGGTGATTATCTCGGTTTATCAAGGCTTTAGGCCATATTTTTCTAATTTTTAGTTTATCGTTGCGACCAAGATCAATAGAAGAAAATACGGAAATAAATGTCACCAAAAGGCCTATAAAGTCGACAGATTCTATACATTATTGTTTTGAGTTGAAACAATTTTTATTGGAAAAGTTTATCGAAAAATATTTCTTATTCTGGTTGGGGGTAAGAGTCCCAGAGGGCTGTTTTTTGGCGTAGGCTGCCGAAGTTATCACGGCCAAGGATCAGGTGATCGAGGAGAGGAATGCCGAGAATTTGGGCGGATTGTAGTAAGCGTTCGGTGAGTTGTAAATCTTCGGGGCTGGGATCGACATTACCGGAAGGATGATTGTGGGCGATGATCAAACGAGTAGCTCCATGTTTGATGACTTCGCGGAAAATTTCCCTGGGGTGGGCTAGGGTTTCGGTGGCCAAACCAATGGTGACAACCCTCGTGGCGATCAGGGTATTTTTCACATCGAGGCAGAGGACGGCAAAGCGTTCTTGGTCTTGCCACATGAGATCGTTGCTGAGGGCGATCGCCGCTGCTTCGGGACTATCAACGATGATTTTTTCGCTGGGTTTCGCCTGGAAAATTCGTTTGCCGAGTTCGATCCCGGCGAGGATCTGGGCAGCTTTGGCAAGACCCACTCCGGGGATGCTGGTCAGTTCCTGGGGGGTCGTGTGGCGCAACACATCGAAAGGATCTCGCTTACCCTGGCTGCAGGTGTGTAAAATAAATTGGGCGAGGCCAACGGCAGAGAGGTTGCGGTGGCGATCGCCAGTGCTGATCAAGATGGCAATTAATTCGGCATTGGATAAATATTTGGCCCCCACTGCCACCAGGCGTTCGCGCGGTCGTTCGCTAGCGGGAATATCTTGGATCCGGGGGCTATAGTTCATCTAGTTCTTAACAGATCAATGCACACAACTTGACGATGGGGATTTCATTATTCGTTAGTCTTGGTGACCTCGATGCGATCGCCGGCTTGGAGGTTAATTTCCTTCGCCAAACCGCCCCGAATTTCAATCACTTGATCAACATTGACGGTCGTTGGCGGCCCATAGGTAGGACAAGGATCATTTTCACAAGGGGGGACATCATGGGCGATCGCCTGCACCACACCCTCCCGGAGAAAAATCATATCCAAATTGATCAAGCAATTTTTCATCCAAAAACTGACTGGGCGGGCGGGATTAAACTCAAATAACATCCCCCGATTATCCGGTAAAAATTCCCGATACATCAGTCCTAACCGCTGTTGTTCGGCGGTTTCTGCAACCTCTAACCCAAACCGTTGCTCCGATCCGACGATCTTGGCCGTTGCCGTAATCGGGAGCATTTGCCCCTGGGGTCTGGGGGCGGATTGGCTCACCGGGGTCTCACTGGGAGGCGTACTGAGGCCAGAATCATCAACCGGAAATGGGACACACCCAACCAAGACGGTGCCACAGAGAGCCAGACAAAGACGGGAAGTAAAAGACATGGTGCTTAGTTAAATGGTGGAGATCGAAGGGAGGCATTTGGAACGCATTTTAAAACCTAGGGATCTTTTTTGAGGACATAACCGACTCCCCGCACAGTTTGAATTAGGCGTTTCTGGCCTTTTGCTTCAATTTTAAGGCGTAAATAACGAATATAGACTTCAATCACGTTGGATTCCCCTTGAAATTCGTTGCCCCAGACATTTTCAAGGATTTGCTCCCGTGTTAAGACCTGTTGGGGATGGGACATCAAATATTTCAACAGTTCAAATTCTTTGACCGTTAGTTCAATGGGACGGGGCGAGTCGCTACTTTGGCCTGGCGATCGCCACACCTGGCGGGTATTGAGATCTAAGATTAAATCCCCAAAAAAAAGTTGCTCCCGTTGGCCTGTTTGAGGCTGGAGATAAATTTCGAGGAGTCGTAAAAAGCGTTCCTGTTGGTAGGGTTGCAGCACATAATCATCGGCACCCGCTTCCAGGCAGATCACCCGTTCCTCAACGCGATCCTGGGTCACCAGAAATAAAATGGGCCGCACAAATTGCGCTTTGCGGAGACTGCGACAAAAGTCGATCCCCCGTTGTCCCAGGAGGGGATAGTCCACAATTACCATGCCTGCTGGTAACTGTTGGAGGCGTTGTTGGGCTTGTTCTACCGTTTCAACGGTAATGGTTTGATAGCCGAGATCGGCAAGATCTAGGGTGGCCCGTTGTGTAAACTCTTGATCCGTCCCAACGAGGAGAACATAGGCTAAACCATCGGCGGCATATTGGCTTTGGGGCATATCAAGCTATCGAAATCTTCCGAACAAAGAAAAATAAATGTGGCTAAATAAAAAAGCTCAAGGGGTAATCTTTTTGATTCTAGAAAGGCTCAATTTGGGGAAGGACAAATTTTCATGAATCTTTGCTTCTGATGCCATTTCCCTAAAGAACTTTGCGGGATGTGGGTTTCGCCACATGGGGGAGTCCCCAGCCCAGCTTCTCCCGGAGGATTCGGAAAAATTCGGGTCGGTGGAGGCGCACAAAGCGGGCATTGTAAGGTGATCGCTCTAAATGGACTTGATCCTCCGGCAAGACATAGGCCCCACCGTTACCATCAACGACCATCACCAAGCGGTGGGACGTTGCCGGAAAAATATTCACCGGTTCTGTGTCCGAAAAGACGAGGGCCCGGGACGCGAGGGAATGGGGACAAATGGGGGCGAGCTGGAAAACGGGCACATCGGGGGTAACGACAGGGCCGCCCGCACTGAGGGAATAGGCCGTGGAGCCGGTGGGCGTCGAAATCATGATGCCATCGGCGGCAATATCAACGGGGGCATGGCGACCAATCTGAATTTCAAAGTGGCACATCCCGGCTAGGGGTTCCCGGTGGAGCACCATTTCATTGAGACTGAGGGCTTCCCAAAGGAGTTCCCCGTCGCGGAAAAGCTGCACGGTGATCATCGAACGGTCTTCAATTTCGTATTCTCCGGCTAAAAGCTGGGCGATCGCCTCATCGAGGTGCTGGAGATACATTTCCGTCAAAAATCCGAGGTGTCCTGTATTAACCGTTAGCAACGGGATTCCCTTTGGGGCAACCTGGCGTGCGGCTGACAAGACTGTGCCATCTCCCCCCAGAACCACGGCAAACTGCATATTTTCATCGAAGTTGGGGGGCACCAATTGCTCAATTTTGGTGTGACACACGGGCTGTTGGTGGCCTGTTTCCTGAGTTGGCGGACATTCTGCATAGCCAAGTAGACCGCCAAATCCAGTGGCCGTAAACACTTCCCACCCTTTATTCCTCAAGGTTTTGGCTAATTCCTGAGCGACTTGGCAGGCAATGGGTTTGATGTCGTTATAGATAATGCCGGCTTTGGGCACAAGTAGAAGTGTCCTACAAACTTAAGGATATAAACAATAGGGTATCACTCAAACCGTTTCCCTTAATACCTATACGGTTGGCGATCGCCACCAATGAAACGTCAAGTTTTTAATTCTTCAGCAGCATCCCCCCAGGCCTCACTCCAGGGGAACACAACTGTAGTAAAACGTCCCTAAAACGGTGTCCGAATATTCGGCTTTTTCTTCCCGTTTTTCTTTTTGCCCTTATTTTTCTCGTAGTCAATTTCCTTCAGCTTTTGCATAATGCGGCTGAAGTATTCCTGTAAATAACTTTCGAGGGTCGTTGTTTCGGCGGGATCAAGCCCAAAGGTTTTGTAAACATCTTCCATCGGCGCGTCCAAAGGCTTACCCGTGGCCATTACTTCTGCAAAAGCCAGGCGATCCGAAGCATTTTGCCCCCATTGGAAAAAGCGGCTGACCCGGCGCATTAACCGCAGAAAACCTAGAGATAGTCGGGCGATACTGGCAGTTTGGCCAGAATAACGCTCACAAATGGCGATAATTTCTTCCCCTTTCCAAGCCCGGGTGCCCACCACTGGAAATGTTTGTTTTTCCGTGGCCGGAATTTTCACCGCCTGCACCGCAAACTTCGCAATGTCCTGGGTATTCATGTAGGCGATCGGCGAACTCTCCCCAGTGATCCAAACCGCTTGATTTTCGAGAATGGGAATCGCATATTGGGCAATCAACCCCTGCATAAACCCACTCAAGCGCAGGATTGTATAATTCATGCCCGCTTCCTTGAGATATTCCTCGACGCAATATTTTGCATCCATCAAAGGCACATCACGGTGCTGCTCTGCATTAAGAATTGAAAAGAAAATAAATCGCTCGACCCCAGCTTCCTTGGCGGCTTGGATCAGGTTTACTTGTCCTTCCCAGTCAACTTCCTTAACACCAATAGAATCTGTTGCCCGGGCCGTGGCAGCATCAATGACAGCATCAACTCCTTCTAGGGCTGGGAGCAAAGACTCGGGCTGGCATAAATTTCCGCCGATTAATTCTGCGCCCCACTCCTTGAGAAAGGAAGCTTTACGGGGATTCCGGACGAGACAACGGACTTGATGTCCTTCATCCAATGCCCGTCGCGCGACTTGCCTGCCTAATGTGCCAGTAGCACCGACCACCAGTAAATTCATTTAAATTCCGGTTAAGTAACGTTTTTTTAAGATTCTATAGAATTTTATCAGAAAGCGATCGCCCCCTCCCCCCATGCAGAGAAAAAGGCCGCCCCATCCGCCAGATCTTTTTGTCTACAATCAAGGCAGTCACCATGGTTAAAAATTAAGTCCTATGTTTTTTGGTTTGCTCGGTAAAAAGACCCAGATGCCTACGCCCCAGGAGGCTTTACCCGGTCGTACCCAAACAATGCCTATCCCCGATCAGCATTTCGTCAATGGCAATCCCATTGCTCCCCCCTTCCCCGCAGAGATCGAACTTGCGATGTTTGGTCTGGGCTGTTTTTGGGGGGCAGAGCGCAAATTTTGGCAAACCCCCGGCGTTTTTAGTACAGCGGTGGGCTATGCGGCTGGCCACACCCCCAATCCGACCTATCAGGAAGTTTGCTCTGGGATGACGGGCCACAATGAAGTGGTTCTTGTTGCCTATGATCCTAAGCAAGTGTCCTACGAGACTCTCCTCAAAGTTTTTTGGGAAAGCCATAATCCCACCCAAGGCATGCGCCAAGGTAACGATGTGGGCACCCAGTACCGTTCTGGCATTTACACCTACTCCGAGGCTCAAAAACAATTGGCCCAGGCATCCCAAGAGGCCTACCAAGATGCTTTAAAGGCCAAGGGTTATGGCGCAATCACAACGGAAATTTTGGATGCACCGGAATTTTATTACGCGGAAGAATACCATCAGCAGTATCTCGCAAAAAATCCAGGGGGCTACTGTGGCCTCGGTGGTACAGGGGTCGGCTGTCCCGTGGGTCTTGAAGCTAAATCCTAGTGACCTTCGGATCGCATAATTTTTGGACATCAGGGGCTTGGGTAAAATAGCCCCTTTTTTTTATTTTTCACCGCAGATTAGGACGCCTCTGGGGTCGGTAACTCAAACGTCAGTTGGACATAGTTTGATTCCGTTTGGTGCCGGGTTTCCTGAAGCTTAGCCAGGTATTTTTGGCAGTCTTCTTGCCAGAAAGCGGAGGTGCCTGGGCAATTTTGGTCGGTTTGTAGCCAATGTTGGAAGACCGTTTGGCGTTGATCCTGGGGCTGACTGATTTGGTAAATACGGGTGCGTTTTTTCTGAATGGTGGTGATCTTGAGGTATTTCAGTTCGAGGCCGAGTAGTTCGAGGAAGCGACGCAGAATCATGATCGGGGTAGAATTTTTCGCGAGGCCAATGCCAACGGTGGTCTTGATGGCATCTCGATTTTCTAAGGCGATCGCCGCGAGTCGTTGCATCTCTGGATCGAGGTTATGGAGCGGTCGATTGGCCTGGGCGAGGAGGGTGGTGATCCCCAAAATTTCCATGGTGCCGATGATTGCCCCCATTTGGGAGTGATTAAAATCAGGCTGGAAAATTTGTCCGCCCCCCTGCTGCATCAGGTGAGTGGCGATGAGGGCATCTCGATCCGCCAGGTAAGGGCGACCCAGGGTCAGGAAATAGTGACGCCGCAGCTTTTGGTACCAGTGGTCGTCATCTTTAGCCACTAGGGAAGCGGTGACGGGGAGATTGTAGCGTTTCTGGAGTTCGTATTTGCGGAGCTGTTGTCGTTCAGAAGGGCTTTTCAGGAGTTTCTTTTTCAGGCGTTGGTAGTCTTTGGTACTCAAGGGGGTTGCCTGGGCGATCGCCAAACATTCTGCTTGGTAGTTGGTATCGCGAATGGAATTAATCGCCGTAGCCAATTGATTATCGGGTTGGCTTTGAGTCGCCGTCGTTTTGCGGTGTTTTGGCACTGCTGACAATTGATGTCCTTCCCGCTGAAGATGGGCGAGCACGGCCTCGCGGTAGTTCACCATGCCCGCATTAATCCGCACCGCAAATTTGGCCCAACACAGAAGGGATTCGGCCTGAAAAGCAGTGTCTAAATCATCAAGGGCGATAAAGTCAGACTGTTGCAGCAGACGGATATTCGTTTGGGTGAGCCTTTGACTGGAGGTGAGTAGTGCCGGAATGGAAGTGGCCCCATTGCCGACGGTGTTAAAGCCATATTTGGCTACCCAGAGATGACGCGGAATATTTTCACGGACTCGACTCAGGGCCTGGCAGATGGAATTGACCGTTTGTACCCCCTGGGCGATCGCCCACACCGAGGTGAAATGTCCCTGCAAATCGAGACTAATCCCTGTTTCCACGGCGGGACTCGCTAAAACCACATCATACTGAGCGAGGGTTTGGTTAATTTGGCCCATGGCACCGTAGGCAGGATGTTCAGGATCCGCCAGGGATTCTGCATCAAGGCGAAGAATTTTGCGGTCAGGAAACTGATTTTTGAGGTAAATTTCGAGGGTCGAAGTGCTCCATTGGCTCTTGAGTTTTTGGGCCGACAGACAGATAAAAGGCCGCCCGCCCCCTTGGATATGTTGCACCAAGTCCTTGACTAGCCGTTTTGGTGTGCCATCGGGATAGTGATTGAGGGTGTAGTGGGTGGTGGTATCCGCTTGCCAGGTATTTTCAATGAGATAGGGCTGGAGCTTCTGGCCTCCCAGGGTCAGGAGATAGTCAATGGAAACATCGCTCAAGTCGGCATCACTGATGTAAATTTGACCCTCGCCGACAAAGACATTTTGCAGCAGGTGCTTGAGGCTCTGGAGAATATTGACCCGGTTATCGCGACAGGTGCTGGAATTTAACCCGTGCCATAGCACTTGTTCTACTTCGTCAAAAATAATCAGGGCATCGCCCCAGTGATGGGGATTGAAACGGGCCTGGGATTTGCCATGCAGAGAATCAATGCAGAGGCCATAGCCATTAATTTTTAGGTTGGGTTCCTTGGATCGATCTTTGCCCCGGGGAAGATCACGGATGTAGTCGAGGCCAAACCGCTGACAGAGTTCTTCGACGAGACGAATGCGGTGCCCAATCACAAGGACGGGCTGTTGGCGGGCGATCGCCCCCGCAACAACTGATTCTAGCCAACGGGTTTTGCCCGTTCCTTTGGGAGACTTGAGCGCAATTAATTTGGCTGCCGGGGGAATTGTTAACTGCTCCGGGAGATACCGCTGGTGGAGGGTTTGGTGACGGGGATAGGTGAGTTGTTCAAGGTCTTGGGCTTTCCAGAGATCGAGGCTGGGGGCATTTTGAAAGGCAGCTTCAAAGGCGGCCTGGCCTTGGTTCGCAATGAGATCATCCACCCCTTTCCCGGCACGACGATCCCAGGTGATCACCTTGACGGGGCAACCGGCTTGTTTGAGTAGATAACCTGTTTTCCGGATGGCACTGCGCACGGCCCGGATGGTGGTGGGTTTTTCATCCTGGTCAAAGGCAATGTAAATGGTGCGCTGGCCGTGGATGAGTTTTTTTAGTTGGGGAATCAGTCGAGATTGGCCGATGCGGTGGCCAAATTCATCCTTGGGTGTCCGGATCGCGCCATAAATACCCGGTAAGGCGATCGCCCCGTAGCCGGCACTGAGGAGGGAGCCTGCTTTTTTCGCCCCTTCAGTAATAATCAAGGGAATTTGGGGATGTTCCTTGAGCCATTGCCAAAAGCCCCCATCGGGTTGGGTATCGTCCCAATCGTCTTGGCTAAATTCTAGTTGATGGCGGCGGGCCACCCGTTCCCACACATGGGGCGGCAGGCGTAACGCAAACAGGCCCGTACTCGTTTTCGGGGGGTGTTCGTACTTGATGGGTTTGCCTTTTTCTGGATTGACGCGGGGTTGTTCCGGTTTGAAACAGCCCCAAAGGTCAGCCTTTCCCGTCAAAATATCGACGCCAGAACACCACCAGCCCCCGGCCTCAGTGTGTTGATAGCGCTGGAGGTAACTGTCCCCCAAACGACCATCATTTCGTCGGGGCAACGCCTCTGAATAGAGCAAATAATCCAAAGGGCGATCGCCCTCTAGGGAAATAACATTCAGTTGGATGAGTTCAGGATCAACACAGCTTTGCTGCCATTCTTGAACATGATCCATGGGTTGCACCTCAGACGCTAGATGTAGGGTAACTAAGCATACTCCACTCCATATCTGGTGCGCAACTTTATTTTTAAAAAAATCTTAAGCAAATCTTAAGGCCGTAAATCCAGGGAAGTTGGGCCTGGGATCCGGGGGCGATCGCCACCGCAACAAGATTTGTAACGGCCTTTTAAAGGGCGATCGCTGACACCGAGGACTGGGGAGTTTAGCTATCCTGGGCGGGGCGGCTCGGTCGCTCAGTGCTGGCCTGTTTTTCGGGGATCACAATCGTCCCAGTACGGAGTTGTTCGTTGAGCAGTTGGATCGCTTTGGCATATTGCGGGTCAGCCATTGTACCAATTTTTGTGCGATCTTCTTGCAATGTTTCTTGGTCAGCTTCATCAAGTTCCACGATAAAGTCCGGCGCAATGCCTTCTTTATTGATATCCCGACCAGAGGGGGTCAAATATTTGGCGACCGTCACGGCAACCCCAGAATCATCCCCTAGGCGACGGACAGACTGGACTAGGCCCTTACCGAAGGTTTGCGTCCCTACAAGTACCGCCCGTTGATTGTCTTGGAGCGCTCCAGAAAGGATTTCGCTGGCACTGGCGGATCCCCCGTCCACTAAAACGATCAGAGGTTTATCTGTTAGGGCGCGGTTACCGGCTTCCTGGCGATCCACTTCCCCGACACGGTTTACCGTCGAAACAATCCCACCACCATCAAGCCACATTTGGGCGATGTCAATGCTGGCGTAGAGCAGTCCCCCAGGATTGGAACGCAGATCTAAAACATAGCCATCGACATTTTGGGATTCTAGATCGGCGATCGCCTCGCGCATCTCTGCCGTTGCCTGGGCGCTAAATTGGGTCAAGCGAATATAGCCCACATCCCCAATGGGACTCTCATTAATCCGTGCCTTTACCGGATGAATTTGAATCACTTCCCGGACAATGGGAAATTCTAATACCCGTTCACCTCGGCGAATGGTAAGGGTGACCTCCGTACCCCGTTGACCCCGGATCAAATTCACCACATCGTTAAGTTCCATCCCTTCGGTGGGCTGCTCATCCACAGCAACGATCACATCTTGGGCCATAATGCCCGCTTCAAAGGCTGGCGTCTCCTCAATGGGCGCAATCACGACCACCTCTTCTGTATCTTTATCCTTGGCGATCTGAATGCCGACCCCGGTCAACTCACCGGACGTATCAACCTGTAAATTTTCAAAATCTTGGGGGGGCATAAACCGGGTGTAAGGATCTCCCAGGAGATCTAACATTTCCCGAATTGCATCGTAGGCTTCGTCTGTGTTGGCATAGTCTTTGCTGAGAAACTCTTGCCGCACTTGACGCCAGTCATTTTGGTTAAAGGTCGCATCAACATATTCTTTGTTGATGACATACCAAACCTCGTCCACAATTTCCTTTGGGCTGTCTTTGAGGTAGGCTTGACTTTTAGAGTAGTGCAGCCCTGCCCCTGTAACCGCCACAGTGGTTAACACTAGAGCTGTTGCACCGAGTACAAAGGGTTTAGAGTTTGACATGGAAGGCTTCAGATAATTAGTAAATTGGGACTGCCCCCATCAATAATTTGCACGACAGCCACTATACCTATGCTAATGCAGCAAACTTAAAATCGGGAAGAGCGATGAAGATTTCCCGATTAGATCAGCATTATTTATGGTGGCTAAAAATAAAGACGAACCAAGGTTCGCCCAAAAAAATTAGCAGCTTGATTGTGTTGAATATCTCGGCCTAGGCCAATCCAGGTACGGCAGGATGGAAGAAAAAGGCCAATCCGAGCACTGTATAGGTCGCTAGCAACAAGCTTCCTTCTAACCAGTTGGAGTTGCCGTCAGAACTAATGGAGTTGGCAATCAGTACAGCCACAGCCACGGCCACCAGTTCAAAAGGATTAAAATCAAGATCCATCGGTTGACCAATGACCCAACCAGCAATCACTAAGACCGGGGCGACGAAGAGGGCAATTTGTAAACTAGAGCCAACGGCAACGGACACAGACAGATCCATTTTATTTTTGAGGGCAACGGTAACAGCGGTGGCATGTTCTGCGGCATTACCGATGATGGGCAGGAGGATCACCCCTGTAAAGAGAGGACTGAGGCCAAGGCTTTCGGTGGCTGCTTCGAGGGAACCGACTAGGAGTTCCGACTCAATGGCAACGGCGAGGGTAACAATCAGTAGGACTCCAACCCAGAGCCAAAGGTTAACTTTTGCCTTGGCTTCTTCTTCTGTTTCCCCTTCTTCTTCGATTTCTGCGACCCCCACATCATATAGATAGGAGTGGGTTTTCATCGAGAACAATAAAGTGAGGCCATAGACCAGAATGAGCACAATGGCTACGGCAACGGAAAGATTTTGGAGAGTTGCTTGGCCGATACCAGCGGAGGTGTACTCTACGGCGGTAGGAATTAGGATCGCAATTACCGCCAAGTTCATGGACGAAGCATTAAGGCGGGCAGCGGTGGGCTGAAAGTCTTGTTCTTTGAACTTGAGGCCACCCAGGAGCATCGCAAAACCCATCACCAGCAGCAGGTTACTAATGATTGATCCGGTGATCGTGGCCTTGACGACATCGACTAAGCCGGACTTGAGGGCGATAAAAGCCAAAATTAATTCGGTGGCATTACCAAAGGTGGCATTTAACAGACCGCCAAGGTTGGGGCCGACGACAACGGCAATTTCTTCGGTGGCTTCTCCCATGAAAGCGGCTAGGGGTACAATGGCGATCGCCGCTGTACAAAATACAGTCACGGGACTCCATTCAAGGAAGTGGCCAGCCAAGGAAATTGGGATAAAAACGAGCAGGGCCAGGAAAAGAGTGTTTTTGTTTAGCATAGAGACGTAAGGGTTGCGCTAGTGTCCAATATAGACGCGAAACCAAGAATCCGCGCCCCTTTCGGCAGAGATTCCCCAAGGCGATCGCCTCGACCCTTGATACTTGCCCTAATACGCGACTTTAAACCCTAAAAATATAGGCAAGGGAGAATATTTCGTGAGAAAAAAAATCTCCCTTGATGGGAGATGTTAACAATTAAATTACTCTCTTAAGGAATAGGAATCAGGATAGAAATTAGGCCGGCATCCCCACTAACTTGGCGCTGAGATCCCAAAGGACATCTGCTTTGTTGTCATCGAGAGCTTCATCAGAAACTTCTTGCATAAAGGCTTCCCGTCCTTGCTGTTGGCGGTTTCCCCAACTCCAGTAAACACCAGATACATCGAAGCCAGAATCCGCAACAACTTTAGCGAGACGTTCTCCGGCCACTTCTTCAGTGACATAACCCCCGGTGATATTTTTTTGGAACCAAGGGAAGATCTTCCGAAATAGACCATAGTGATTTCTAAAGAGGCCCGTTTCGGCAACGCAACCCGGATAGAAGGAATTGAAGATAATCCCGGTGTCTTTGTGATAGCGGTTGTGGAGTTCCCGCATGGTGAGAATATTGCAGAGTTTGCTGTCTTTGTAAGCTTTACCGGGTTTAAAGATTTTGCCGTCGATCATGGCAACAGGGGGCTTAAAACCAGCGGCCATTCCCTGGAGATCGCCAAGGTCGGGGGGCGCAGGAATGGGAATTTTACCGCCTACTTCCTTCGGGTTCGCGGTGACAGTGCCGAGAATCACAAGGCGTTTGTCTGCAGCGGGGGAATTTTTGAGGTCTTCCAACATCAGATTGCAGAGCAGGAAATGACCCAAATGGTTGGTGGCAACGCACAGTTCATAACCGTCTTTGTTGCGTTGGGGTTCCTTGGCGAGGGGCAGATAAACCGCCGCATTACAAACTAGGGAGTTTAGGGTTTTACCCGTTGCCCGAAAATCGGCGACGAATTTACGGACGCTATCGAAATCAGCGAGATCAAGGTTCATGATCGTCCGACTGGCTTCGGGAATACCAACTTCTTTGGCGACTCGCTCGGTTTTTTCGAGGTTGCGGCAGGCCATGACCACATGCCAGCCTTTATCGGCGAGGGCTTTGGCCCCATAGAGTCCGACCCCGGACGAGGCACCAGTAATGATCGCTGTTTTTTGTTGATCTGTCATGATTCTATGCTTTGGCGGAAATTCATCACGTTAACTGCTTGTTGAAAATCTTACTATCGTTCTTTTCCCTTAATTTCAGGGGAATTCGTCGGGGGGAATTTGTCCTGGGAATTGGGCAAGCAGTACGGGAGGGCTGAATTGGGCAAAGGCTTATGCCATGGGGCGATCGCCTTTTGCGTGGGGGAACTGAAACGGCGATCGCCAAACTTTTAATATTTGTATCTCAATATTGCCCACTGCTTTACAAAGCCATATTTCTCGTAAAAACCTGGGGGAAAACTTTACTGAAATTTGAGGCCAGTTCAGGCGGGTTTAGCTTCGCGCTCTAGGAGGAGGGTCACGGGGCCATCGTTGCTGATTTCCACCTGCATCATGGCACCAAATTGTCCGGTTTCGATCTTCAGCCCACTTTGGCGCAAGAAAGCCACAAATTTTTCGTAAATCTGTTCAGCTTGATCTGGTTTGGCAGAACCACTAAAGGATGGTCGTCGGCCCTTACGACAGTCGCCATAGAGGGTAAATTGACTAACCACAAGGATTTCCCCTTGGATATCTTGGATCGAGGCTTGCCAGGGATTGCCCTCAGGATCCGGAAAGAGGCGCAGATCAAGGCATTTGCGGGCGAGCCACTGTAATTCGGCGTCGGTGTCGGTGGGGGAAATGCCGACAAGGAGCGTTAAGCCTTGGTTGATTTGGCCGACAATGTGCTGATTGACGCTGACGTGGGATTGTTGCACCCGTTGGAGAACAATTTTCATCGGTTTTAGTAGAAGCCGGGTTGAATACTACAATGGAGGCGATTTGTGTAATGGGAGAACTTTAGTATGGCTGAGCGAAATGGTGGGGCCTTTGTGGGCGGTGTGCTCATTGGGGGCGCTGTGGGGGCGATCGCCGGTTTATTATTCGCACCGCGCTCTGGTAAAGATACCCGAAAAATTCTCAAAAAATCCCTCGAAGCGTTGCCAGAACTGGCGGAGGATCTCTCGGATAGTCTACAACTCCACGCTGATCAACTCTCGGAAACGGCCCGTCGCAATTGGGAAGATACCCTGCAACGGTTACAGGAGGCGATCGCCGCTGGGATTGAAGCGAGCCAAACCGAAGCCCAACGCCTCGATGCCGAAGAAGAGGAACTCCTTCCTGTCCAAGAGATTGACCCGTCCCAAAATTAAACCGTTTCATTTACAGTGCAAGATCCCCTTTTTTGGTTACTCCTGTCTTTTTTGCTCGTTGCCCTCAGCCTTACCGCTGTCCTCGCCGCTGCTTTCCCGGCCTTTTTGGAACTGGGACGGGCGGCCCGTAGCGCAGAAAAACTCCTCGATACCCTCAACCGAGAACTACCGCGCACCCTCGATGCCCTCCGGCGTACGGGGGGAGATATTACCGAATTAACCGATGAACTCGAAGCCAGTTTTAAAAGTGCACGGGGGATTCTCCAGCAGACAGAAAAAGGACTGAAGCACACCCAACGACAAATTCAACAGGTGCAACGGGGGGGACGTAGCACTTGGACGGGATTCCAGACGGCTTGGCAAACGTTTTGGCGATCGCCCCGTAAAAAATCCAGGCGACGTCGTTAAATTTTCCTTATTCTCTGATGTCATCGCCAAGGGAAATTTAGCCGTAACGGTAATAGGCAGCACAGGCTCCCTCGGAGGAGACCATCGGCGCACCAAGGGGACGTTCTGGGGTGCAGGTTGTACCAAAGGCGGGACATTGCTTGGGTTTTTTTCGACCTTGCAGAATTTCGCCACTGATACAAGAAGAAGGTGCCTGGGGCTGGAAATGCGTCAAATTTAGCTTAAATTTGCGAGAGGCATCAAAGGCGGCATATTTTTCGCGCAAACCGAGACCACTCTGGGGAATTTCACCAATCCCGCGCCAAGTGCGGGGCACAGTTGCAAAAATTTCGGTCACTAATTGCTGGGCCGTGGCATTCCCTGCGGCTTGGACGACGCGACGGTATTGATTTTCGATATGCGATCGCCCTTCCTCCAACTGTTTCACGCAGAGATAAATCCCCTGCACAATATCCAAGGGTTCAAACCCCGTCACGATCAGGGGGATTTGGTAATTTTCGGCGATCGCCTCGTATGGTTGATAACCCATCACCGTGCAGACGTGACCCGCGAGCAAAAAACCCTGAATGGTTCGATCCGGGGCGGACAAAATCACTTCCATCGCCGGCGGCACTAACACATGGGCGACCAAGAGGGAAAAATTGGTTAGTCCTAATTTGGCGGCTTGGTAGACTGCCATCGCCGTCGTCGGTGCGGTCGTTTCAAAGCCCACCGCAAAAAAAATCACCTGTTTATCGGGATTTTCCTGGGCCATTTTCAGGGCATCGAGGGGGGAATAAACCATTTTTACGGCTGCCCCCCGCGCCTTCACCGCAAGCAAATCGAGACTCGTCCCCGGCACGCGCAACATATCACCGAAGGAACATAACACCACATCGGGCAACTGAGCCAGGGCGATCGCCTGATCAATCAGTTCAGCGGGAGTGACACAAACCGGACAACCGGGGCCATGAATCAAGGTAATTTCGGGGGGCAGCAGTTGATCGATACCGTATTTAACGATGCTGTGGGTTTGTCCGCCGCAGATCTCCATGATTGTCCATGGACGGGTCACAAGGGCGGCGATCACCTGCACATATTTCTGAACCGCTGCGGGATCGCGAAATTCATCTACAAATTTCATTCACTATCCCCCCTGCAAAGGACTCCATTTCCGCCAAAGTGGCAAGGGTTTCTGTTGCCGCCACTTCATCCAAAACACTCAGGGCAAACCCCGCGTGAACCACTGCATAATCCCCCACTTGGGCTTCCGGCACATAGGCGAGGCTCACCTCCCGCACCACACCGCTAAAACTAACGCGACCCATTTTAAAAAGGGGGTCATCCCCTGTAATTTCTAAAATTTTTCCCGGCACAGCAAGGCACATATTTTCGCAATATTTTGATTGGATTGGCTACTGTTTATCCTAACGAATTTTTCGCCTTGATGTTATTAGTTTTAAGTTTTTTTATTAAGCTTTTTGTTGAGGCTCTTCTGGATGATTTTCCAACAGTAAAAATCAGATCGCTTGTCCAGCAACCACCATAATCTGCCCCAAGGCGATCGCCCCATCATTGGGCGGAAATTTCTGTGGGTAATAGACATTTGCCCCGCTAGATTTCAACTTTTGGATCGTTTGCTCTAATAAATATTTATTTTGAAAACAGCCCCCCGCTAAGACAATATTTTTTCGAGAATTAAAACCAAGCTTAAGGGTATGCAGATAAATAGCAAAAATAATTTCTACCAAGGTATTGTGAAATTTTGCCGCAATAAAATTTTTAGGCAAGTCATTTTGCAAATCCTGAATAATACCCTGAAATATACCACGACTATCAATCTCTAAGATTGAATCATTTTTTGTGTATTGAAACTGATAAAAATCTGGTATTTGCAAACCATCAATTGAAAATTCTAAAGCCATCGCTGCCTGTCCTTCAAAACTTTCACTTTGCCTTAAATCAAGCAGAGAGGCAACCCCATCAAATAAGCGTCCAACACTAGAAGTGAATGGTGTATTAATGTCTTTTTTAAACATTAATAAAAGCAATTCCAATTCTGTTGCAGAAAAAGCCTGAATTGTGGGTAAATTTAACTTTTTCAATACCTGCAAATCATAGAGTTGAGACAACAAACCTAAAGCACTGCGACGGGGTTCTCGACTCGCTTGATCTCCCCCCGGTAACGGAAACGGTTTAAAGTGGGCAATTTTTTCACAACCCTGTTTTGTCACCCAGAAAAACTCACCGCCCCAAATTGTGCCATCTTCGCCATATCCCGTCCCATCCCAAGCCACACCTAACAGCGGCGATTCAAGCTGATGTTCCGCCATACAAGCATATATATGGGCATGGTGGTGCTGCACTGAAATCAAAGAAATATTCAGTTTCTGCGCGAGATTTTTAGCGTATTGAGTAGAGAGGTAATCAGGATGTAAATCACAGGCAATAATATCAGGTTGAAAGTCATAAATTTGACTTAATTTCTGCAATGTTTTTTCCATCGCTTGCAGTGTTAATTGATTGGATAGATCACCAATATGCTGACTTAGAAAAATACGATTTTTTTGGGCGATCGCCACCATATTTTTTAGATGTGCCCCCATTGCCAAAACACTTTTCGAGAGCGTTCGTTTTAAGGTGAGTGGCTCTGGCGCATAGCCCCGCGATCGCCGCAAAATTATAGGCGTATTGTTCATCACTTGCACCACTGAATCATCCACCGGACGCAAAATTCGGCGATTATGAATTAAAAAGCCATCGGCAATATTTTTGAGCCTCTCTAGCGCTTCAGTTTCCTCAATGCAAATGGGTTCATCACTGCGGTTACCACTGGTTGCAATGACTGGAAAATTCAGGCCTTTTAATAACAAATGGTGTAGCGGAGTATAGGGCAACATTACTCCTAAATTCGGATTGTGCGGCGCAACATTTTCAGCAAGATTAAATTCTTTTTTCTTCTGTAATAAAACAATCGGACTGGCTTGGGAAGTCAAAAATTCTTCTTCTAATTGTGGCAGAAAACAATCATTTTTAATGGACGGCAAATCAGGATACATCACTGCAAAGGGTTTATCAGGACGTTGTTTCCGATCTCGCAATTGTTGTACTGCTTTGTTATTTCTGGCATCGACTAATAACTGAAATCCGCCTAAGCCTTTTAGGGCGACAATTTTTCCATCACGAATATATTGAATTGCTGCCTCTAAAGGTGATTGATTTGTATTTTCTTGCCCTTGGCAATGACTCAAAAATTCAAGTTTAGGGCCACAAATTGGGCAGGCGTTGGGTTGGGCATGGAAACGGCGATCGCCGGGGTCTTCGTATTCCCGTTGACAGTCGGCACACATCGGAAAATCTGCCATTGACGTTAGGGGGCGATCGTAGGGCAGGGTTTCAATAATGCTATAGCGGGGGCCGCAATGGGTGCAGTTCGTAAAAGGATATTGATAACGGCGATTTTGGGGGGCAAAAATTTCTGCAATGCATTCAGAACAGGTAGCCAAATCGGACAAAACAATCGCTATTTTTTCCCCAGTTTGACTGGCATGAATTTCAAACTTTTTAAACCCAATAGGCTCCAAATATTGATATTTTAAAGCATCAATTTTGGCATGGGGGGGCAACTCTGTTTGCAGTTTTTCGAGAAATAAATTTAAAAGCGATCGCCCACCTTCTACTTCAATAGTAACCCCCGCAGCCGAGTTATTCACCCAACCAAATAAATTGAGTGCTGTCGCTAATTGGTAAACAAAGGGACGAAAACCAACCCCCTGCACCGTACCTTGAATCTCTAGGTGTAACCGTTGTTTCACAAGAAATTCAAGGAATTAATACAGGTTGCCCAACAATCATTTGATACTGGCTTTGAAGATAGTTTGACCAGTTATCCATGCCCTCCCCTGTGCGCGCCGATAGTTCAAAAACTTCTGCTTGGGGACACATTTTTTTGATATTTTCTAATGCCAAATTACGGTCAAAACCAACAACTTCAGCAATATCAATTTTGTTAATAATGACGACATCAGCGGACTTAAACATCGTCGGATATTTTAAGGGTTTATCTTCCCCTTCAGTTGTGGAAAGTAGGACAATTCTTTGGTTTTCACCGAGGTCATAGGCAGCGGGACAAACTAAATTACCCACATTTTCAATGATTAATAGATTGGCATCATTAAGGGAGATTTTTCTTGCCGCATTCAAGACCATTTCTGCATCAAGATGACAAAGAGTTCCTGTAGTAATTTGGGCAATCGGAATATTATTTTTTCGCAGCCGTTGGGCATCGTTATCCGTTTCTAAATCGCCCACGATGACGGCTGAATTCAGTTTATTTTTTAATTGCTTAATGGTGCGTTCTAATAATGCCGTTTTCCCTGATCCGGGACTTGAAACGACATTAATAACAAATAAATCTTTCGCCAAAAAATAGCCGCGATTACGCTCAGCTAGACGATCATTTTTTGCAAAAATAGATTGATTAATATCAATGGCATGGCTATGGTTCCCATTGTGATCATGGTGATGGTGATGTTCATGGTCATGGGGGTGATGATGGTCATGATGCCCGTGGGAATGATCATGGGCGTGGGTATGAATTTCCACAGGTTTTTCAACAGCGTTACAACCGCAATTTCCACACATAATTTAAATCACCTCTAATGATTTTAATTCGACTTCTTTACCACTTAAAATATGTTGACTTAAACTACTGCATAACGGACATTCATAAAATAAATTAGGGGGTATAAAGGGGCGATCGCATTGGGCACAGTAACAGGTCACAGGAACCGTTTCAATGATCAGTTTAGCCTGTTCGGCAAGAGTTCCGCTTGCCACCGCCTCAAAGGCAAAACTCAGGGCTTCAGGAACAACACTACTGATTGCCCCAATTCGCATGGTCAAGTTTAAAATTTTGGCGGCATTTTGTTTCTCGGCTGAGGCACAGGCGATCGCCACGGTTTCTGTCATAATGGCTACTTCATGCATGGTGTGAGTCGTTCTTGCAAAAGATGAATCGCTGTTTCGATTGCTTTTTGGGTTATATCAGAATAGTTTTCCCCCAGTTTGAAATCTTGGGCAGGGATTAAAACTAAGTAAGCATCGGGCACATAATGATAAATTTCTTGGGCTAAATTCAAAAGGCTTTTGGGGTCAATAAAATGTCCAAAATTGTGTTCATTATCTCCCCGTTGAATAGGTTTAATCATTACGGTTTCAACGGGAGCCGCATCGATAAAATAAACGCGCTCCACTTGTACCAAATCTTCCACTAATTCAGGGGTGAGTTGATGGGTGGCGATCGCCTTTATCTTTTCCTGATCAAAAAAAGCTTCCGCAACCTTTTGTCCTGCCCCGTCGTCAGAACGTAAGGTATTACCATAACCAATAATTAGAGTCTGTTTCATTAACTATCACGACGAATTTCTTTGACAATGGAACCATCAGGGGAAATTAATTGTAAAATTATCGGCATTTGTCCGGCGGCATGGGTCGAACAACTTAAACAAGGATCATAATTTCTAACCCCAGCTTCCACCCGATTTAAAATGCCTTCTGCAACAGTTTCACCGTGAATATAATGTTTGGCAATTTGGGTCACAGTGCGGTTGATCGCAAAGTTATTTTGTCCTGTCGCAATCACTAAATTTATCTTTTTGAGCAGTCCATTTTCATCCACTTGATAATGATGAAAAAGGGTTCCCCGTGGTGCTTCACTCACGCCAACAGCTTCGGTTTGATTCACCCCCGCCTCTGCTTGTAAACGATTAGAAAATAAATCGGGATCATCAATCATCCGCTCAATTCTTTCGAGGGAACCTAATATTTCAATCAGTCTGGCATGGTGATAAACAAAGGAAGCCTGCACAATTCTGCCGTGCCGTTGTCGATATTCAATCAGTTCTTGATCGGCAGCTTCGGTGCCAAAATGTTCGCAAATATTTAACCGTGCTAAAGGCCCGACACGATACACCCCTGTTTCGCCAAAAAGTTTGTAATAGGGGGATTTTAAGTAGGAATCTTCCTGTAATTTTTCCCCCAAAAATTCACGGTAATTGTTCGGATTAAGGCGATCGCCCACAATATTGCCGTGGTTATCGATCATCCGCAAAATGCCGCCATAATGTTCCCACGCGCCGGACTCGCCCACTAAGCCCAGATAAAGGCTCGGAAAATTGCCAAAAACTGCCACTTCTTCCTGATGGGAATCAAGAATTTTTTTAAATAAACTCAGGGCATTTTTAACGGTATTTTTTGCTTCTGGCAAACCCTCTTTAATATAAGTTTGTCCTTCTTTTGTTAACGGCGATCGCACGCCACCAGGGATTGACCAGGCGGGGTGAACTTTTTGGCTCCCAAGAATTTTAATAATGTCCTGTCCAAATTTTCTTAAACGAATTCCACCCCGTGCCAAATCAGGATCAGCGGCAATTAAACCAAATACATTTCTCGTTTTTGGATCGCCATCCCAACCGAAAATCAAATCAGGACTACTAAGGTGGAAAAAACTGAGAGCATGGGATTGGGTAATCTGAGCAAGATTAATCATCCGCCGTAATTTTTCTGCCCCAACAGGAATCTTTACAGCTAATAATTGATCGCCTGTTTTTGAGGATGAAATTAGGTGACTGACGGGACAAATACCACAGATTCGGGACGTTAAGGCAGGCATTTCCCAGAAAGGACGGCCTTCACAAAATTTCTCAAACCCCCGAAATTCCCCGACATGAAAACGGGCTTCATGCACTTCTCCTTGATCATCTAGGTAAATGGAAATTTTGGCATCTCCTTCGATGCGAGTCACGGGATCAATAATGATTGTTTTAGACATTTTTTACTCCTAGATGATTTTTCAAGCGAACGCTAAAAATGTGTTGATTAAAATAGTTTTTATTTTAACGAATTATGACTGTTAACCACTACACCAATTGTCAACCATTAAATGATCGATGGCTTCTGGATTTTTTTCTAAATATTCTTCAAGGGCAGTTTTATCTACTTTTTGGGATTGTTGGTAGGCGGTTTCAGCTTGTAGTTCTTCCACCATTGCCCATGCTTGAATACAGTCACTCGAATCATGTCCTTTTTCTTGACAGATTAATTTTGCTTGTTGAATGGCGGCTTGCATTTCTGCGGCAAATAACAGTTCTTTGGGACGTTCTAAAAAATCACTTTTGCTAATTAAATCTTCAACGGTAATTATCCCTAAAAGTTTGTCAGTCATGACGGGGGCACTGTGCAAATTCCATTGACTAAATAGGCGGGCAACATATTCAACCGCCAGATCGGGACTCACGAAAATACAAGGTTTGGTCATAATTTCATAGACCCGTATTGCCCTTGGATCATGACCATAGGCGATCACTTTACTGACGATATCAGTGGCGGTCAAAATGCCGTAGGCATCGTGAACATGGCGACGATCAACTATTAATATACGGGTTTTATTCACTCGCATACATTGGGTGGCACTGGCAATGGTCGCTAAACCTTTGATGGTCACCACATTGGGATTCATGATATCGGCGGCAGTCAGCATGGCAAATGTTTGGGACATAAAATCTAGCCGAATTTGATCATTTCTCGCCCTTCCATTTCCGGCAATTTTCCTTCTAATAAGGGGGCGATCGCCGCTTTAATTCGGTCGGCATCGGGGGGGCAACCGGGGAGGAATAAATCGATATCAACGACTTCATGGATGGGCAAAACTCTGGGTAATAAGGGCGGCAAAATTCCTCCGGTAATTTGTTGGGGTAATTGGTGTTCTTCGGTGAGTTCTTTATAGCCCCGTTCTAAAATGGTTTGGGCATCTCCCTTTTGATTGCGAATTCCTGTAACATTGGTCGTTACGGCACAGTCCCCAAAGGCAATTAATAGCTTGGTATTTTGACGAACTTTTTCTAATAATTCCAAATTTTCTTGGTTCGCAACAGCCCCTTCAATGAGACAAACATCGACATTTTCAGGGTAATCTTTGACATCGGAACCGACGGGACTAAAGACCACATCTACATATTTTGTTAACTCAATTAAAAATTCATCGAGGTCTAAAAATGACATGTGGCAGCCGGAACAACCCGCCAACCAAATTGTTGCAAACCGAATTTTTTGTTGGGTTTCTTGCGCCATTATCTTGTCCACTCCCCTTTTGTACGTGCGGTAATTAAAAAGTCTAGTTTTTGGCGATCGCCGAGTTTACTGCCTACGGTGGCTCCCTTGCGGAAAATCGATCCCGTTGGACAAGCATCCACACATTTGCCACAACTCGTACAGGCATCCACCTCACCCCAAGGCTGATTTAAACCGGAGACAATTTTTGATTCACCGCCCCGATTAGATACATCCCAGACGTGTGCCCCCTCGATCTCATCACAGACCCGAACACAGCGGGTGCAAAGGATACAGCGATTATGGTCAATGCCAAATTGCTTATGGGAAATATCCACCTCCCGTTTTGGATATTGGTACGGAAAGCGCGAATGATCCATCCCCACCTCTACCGCCATATCCTGCAACTCACAATTACCATTCGCCACACAGACGGCACAAACATGGTTCCCTTCCGCGAAGAGCAATTCCACCGTCATCCGACGATATTCTTCTAATTTTTCTGTGTGGGTCTGGACGACCATTCCCTCCATCACCTCCGTCACACAGGCGGGTTGGAGTTTATTACTCCCCTCAATTTCCACGAGACAGAGGCGACAAGCTCCCACATCGGACACCCCCTCCAGATGACACAGGGTCGGAATGTGAATCCCCGCATCACGGGCGGCTTCGAGGATCGTTTCCCCAGCGCGGGCGCTGATTAGCTGATCATTTATCGTTAAGGTTTTAACTGCCATAGTTTTGCGATTGTGCTTAAGGTTCTCTCTGTAAGGACTGCATGGGAATTTTAAAAAAATTTAATCGGTATTACCCGCCACGAGGGACTCGTACTCATCACGGAAATAACGCAGGGTACTCAAAATTGGATTGGGCGCACTCTGTCCCAACCCACATAAACTTGCTTCCTTGACCATGTGACAAAGTTGTTCGAGCAGCTTGATATCTTTGGGTTCAGCTTGTCCCTTGAGCATTTTGCTTAACAGTCCCGACATCTGCACCGTTCCGGCACGGCAGGGGATACATTTACCGCAGGATTCGCACTGGCAAAATTCCATGTAAAACTTCGCCACATCAACCATGCTAGTGGCTTCGTCCATGACGATCATGCCGCCGGAACCCATCATTGTGCCGAGTTTGATCAAGGAATCATATTCGATGGGCGTATCAAGGTAGTTCGCCGGAATACAACCGCCGGAGGGCCCTCCGGTTTGGACAGATTTGACTGTGCCGCCGTCGGGGATGCCACCGCCCATTTGCTCGACAATTTGCCGGACAGGGGTTCCCATTGGCACTTCGATTAAGCCGTTGTTGGTCACTTTTCCGGTGAGGGCAAACACTTTTGTGCCTTTGCTTTTTTCGGTGCCGATGCTGCTAAACCAGTCTGCCCCTTCGCGGATAATCGGGACGATGTTGGCGTAGGTTTCGACATTATTAATTAGGGTGGGATGTCCCCACAGTCCAGACTGGGCGGGGTAGGGGGGTCTAGGTCTGGGGGTTCCCCGTCCGCCTTCGATGGAGGCAATCAGGGCGGTTTCTTCGCCACAAACGAATGCCCCTGCGCCAATGCGGATGTCGATGGTGAAATTGAAGGGGGAATTAAAAATCTGACTACCGAGTAAACCTTTACTTTTGGCTTGTTTGATTGCTTTTTCGAGGCGTTGGATCGCGAGGGGATATTCGGCCCGAATGTAAATATATCCGTGATTTGCGCCCACGGCATAGCCGGCGATCGCCATCCCTTCGAGGACGCGGTGGGGGTCACTTTCGAGCACCGCCCGATCCATAAAGGCCCCCGGATCCCCCTCGTCGGCATTGCAGACAATATATTTTTGATCGCCAGGCATTTTCGCGACGGTCGCCCATTTCAACCCCGTGGGATAGCCGCCGCCACCGCGCCCCCGTAGCCCGCTCTGGGTAATTTCCTCCACCACTTCCATCGAGGTCATATCTTCGAGCACTTGGTACAGTTGCCGATAGCCGCCCCGCGCGATGTACGCTTCAATCCGTTCGGGGTCAATTTTGCCGCTATTTTCTAGCACCACGGGTTTTTGTAACGTGAAAAATGGCGCTTGGCGATCGCAAATTTCCAGCTTATTCGAGGGCGTTTCCCCCAATGCTACATCGACGATCTCTGGGGCAACTTCTGGCATCACCTGCTGAAAACAAGTCTCTTCGCTCACATCCACCAACGGCGCAAACCCACAGAGTTTCATGCAACCGACGGGAACCACCTCCAGGCGATCGCCCAAATTTTTTTCTTTAATCCGTTTCTCAATCTCTTCTTTTACCGCCAAACTCCCAGAGGACATACAACCCGCCGCCGTACAACAGCGAATCTGAATTTTTGTGTGGCTATCCTGTTCCGCTTCAGCAATTTCAAATAATTCCGCTAAATCTGTCATCTTTCCCGCAAATCCTGCCTACAAATAAAACACCGAAATTCTGATCCCTGATCCCCGTCAACTCCCCTCAGACAACTGCCGCAACCTTGCCATCACCTGATCGGCGTTCTGTTTGCCGCACACCTCATCGTCATAAACCACCGCTGGCGCAATGCCACAGGCCCCAATACATCGCGCCGTCACTAGCGAAATTTGATCATCCGGAGTCGTTTCCCCCGGCTTAATGTGGAGGGTTTCATCAATTTTATCGAGGAGTTCTTGGGAGCCTTTCACATAGCACGCCGTCCCCAAACACACGACGCAAGTATGTTTCCCCTTCGGTTTTAAGGAAAATAAATGATAAAACGTCGCCACCCCGTACACTCGACTGAGGGGCAGTTTTAACCCCCGCGCCACATATTCAAGCACCTCATCTTCGAGGTAACCAAAGACTTCCTGGGCCTTGTGCAGAATCTCGATCAGGGTATCTTGGCGATATTGATTCCGTTTCATGGCGACTTCCAGCACCCGAAAACGTTTATCCGCAGGAACCGCATGGGAAATGGCCATGGTAATCGTCTCAAATGACAATAAAAATCAGGCGGCGATCGCCTTTGCTTTCATCTTAAAAAGGATTAATCCCAAGGATCAATTAAACGCCTTGAAACCTCAGAATTCTACAGAAAAATTTAAGCTTTTTCTCTAAAATGTTAAGTCTTACAAACGAACCTTGATTGTATAAAAATTAGCATCAGCTTTTTGCGAATTAAGATAAATTTGATCGCGCTATAAAACAATTATTTTGTTGTTTAATTCCAGGGAATTTGACAGTTAATAATTTTAATCAATGTACAAAAAATACTTAACAAATTCGCGGTAATTGTTCACCACTCAGACGTTCTAAAATGCGTGTTACTCCCAGATCATTCTCTACAATCACGGGGGCGATCGCCAAATGTTGTTCCCCACAGTTTTGGGTTGTCACGAGACCAATTTGACGGGCGTTGGGGTTGTGGTGCTGCAAAATCGCTAGGCCTTCCGCCGCCTTTGCTGCTGGCAAAATCGCCACAAAGCGGCCCTCATTGGCGATATGTACCGGGTCAAAGCCAAAAATTTCACAAGCCCCGCGCACCGCTTCAATTACAGGAATTTGATTGCCATGGACTTTAAACTGATATCCAGCGGCGATCGCCAACTCATTCAAGACCGCCCCTAGCCCGCCCCGCGTGATATCCCGTAAACAATGGATTTCAATCTCTGCTTTTAACAAATCCTGTACCGGCTCCACCAAGGGGGCACAGTCACTTTCAATGGGACTTTCAAAGGCTAACCCTTCCCGCTGGGCCATAATCGCGATGCCATGGCGACCGAGATCTCCGCTGACTAAAATCGCATCCCCAGGGGCGATCGCCTTTGGTTGAATATTAAGCCCAGATTCAATAATGCCAATGCCTGATGTGTTGATAAACAGACCATCCCCCTTACCCAGCTCCACCACCTTCGTATCTCCCGTGACGATCTGTACGCCGACTGCCTGGGCCGCCTGCTGCATCGAGACCACCACCCGCCAGAGGGTTTCTAAGGGTAAGCCTTCTTCTAAAATAAAGCCCACACTAAGGTACAAAGGACGCGCTCCCGCCATCGCCAGATCATTCACCGTGCCGTAAATCGCTAATTTGCCAATGTCTCCCCCCGGAAAAAAGAGGGGCTGCACCACATAGGAATCCGTCGTAAACGCGAGTTTCTCCGCCGATACTGGTAAGGCCGCCGCATCATGGCTCGTGCAAGGCTCACCAAAGACCGTGGCAAACATTTTGTCGATGAGGTCTTGCATCAGTTTGCCACCGCCGCCATGGGCTAACAGTACATGGGAAGTATTTTGTAAGGGAAGCGGGCAGGTTAAATCCATGGGGGCGTATTGCTTGCTATTTTTTCGTTTAAGGTAGCGCCTCCCCAAGGGAAAAAGAACCCCGCCATCACTTTGGGTAATGAAAGTTCAAATCCTGAAGTTTGCGGGTGAAATATCGCTGATCTAACAAGTTGTCTCAGCTACGGTTCGGGGCTTGGGAGATGGGGTAATCTGGACTGAAGAATTTGAGCCTCAACGCAAGAAGGAGTCCCCATGAGTTACCGGATGTCGCGCCGTGCCTATGCAGAAACCTATGGCCCCACGGTGGGCGATCGCCTGCGCTTGGCAGATACGGAACTGTGGCTGGAAGTGGAACAGGATTTCACCACCTATGGGGATGAGGTGAAATTCGGGGGCGGGAAGGTGATCCGCGATGGTATGGGACAGTCTGCCGTGACGCGTGCTGATGGGGCGGTGGATACCGTAATCACCAATGCGCTGATCGTGGACTGGTGGGGCATCGTCAAGGCCGATGTCGGCATCAAAGATGGCAAAATTCACAAAATCGGCAAAGCTGGCAACCCTGACATCCAAGACAATATCGACATTATTATTGGCCCCGGCACGGAGGCGATCGCCGGTGAAGGCCATATCCTTACCGCTGGGGGCATCGATAGCCACGTGCATTTTATTTGTCCCCAACAAATCGAAGTGGCGATCGCCTCTGGGATTACCACAATGATTGGTGGCGGCACTGGCCCAGCTACGGGCACCAATGCGACCACTTGTACCCCTGGAGAATGGCACATTTCTCGGATGCTCGAAGCCGCCGAAGGGTTTCCAATAAATTTAGGATTTACAGGGAAGGGCAACAGTGCCAAACCAGAAGGACTGATTGAACAGGTTCGTGCCGGGGTAATCGGCCTCAAACTCCATGAAGACTGGGGGACAACCCCCGCCGCCATCGACAATTGTCTTTCGGTCGCCGATCAATTTGATGTGCAAGTCGCAATTCACACCGATACCCTCAATGAAGCGGGTTTTGTGGAAGATACGATCGCCGCCTTTAAAAATCGCGTCATCCACACCTACCACACCGAGGGGGCTGGGGGCGGCCACGCACCGGACATTATCAAAGTCTGTGGTGAAGCGAATGTATTGCCATCTTCGACAAACCCGACCCGTCCCTACACCCTCAACACCCTAGAAGAACACCTGGATATGTTGATGGTTTGCCATCACCTCGATCGCAGTATCCCTGAAGATGTCGCCTTTGCCGAGTCGCGCATCCGTCGGGAAACCATTGCCGCCGAAGATATTTTGCATGACCTGGGAGCCTTTAGCATGATTTCCTCAGATTCCCAGGCCATGGGGCGCGTTGGGGAAACAATCATTCGCACCTGGCAGACGGCCCATAAGATGAAAGTTCAGCGGGGCGCTCTGGCCCAGGACAGTGGAGATAACGACAATTTTCGCATTAAACGCTACGTTGCCAAATACACAATTAACCCAGCGATCACCCACGGCATTTCCAATTATGTTGGCTCCATTGAGGAAGGAAAATACGCCGATCTCTGTCTCTGGAAACCCGCTTTCTTTGGGGTCAAACCAGAACTGGTGATCAAAGGGGGGGCGATCGCCTACGCCCAGATGGGCGATCCTAACGCCAGCATCCCCACACCGCAACCAATCCACATGCGGCCAATGTTCGCCAATTTTGGGAAATCAATGCAATCCACCGCCTTCACCTTTGTTTCCCAAGCAGCCATGGACGCGGATGTGGCGACGCGATTGGGTCTCCAGAGAACCGTTTTACCCGTTGCCAACTGCCGCAACCTGACGAAGCGCGATCTGAAGTTAAATGATTACCTGCCTAAAATGGAAGTAGATCCCGAAACCTACCATGTGCGGGCCGATGGGGAATTACTGGTCTGTGAACCGGCCACTGTTTTACCCATGGCGCAACGTTATTTTCTTTTCTAAACACAATTTAACCATGACAAAAACAAAGCGACTACACTGAGCAATTGAGAGATTATCGGAGGAAGCGCAGGATTTTTTACTAGATTTTGTTGTTTTCCTCAAACAGCGCTATCCCCAAGGTACTTCTCCAAGTGAATTGAATACATTCCATAGTACTTCTGAGAAAAAAGATCCCTTAATCGGCTTGTTTAGCGGCTTTTATAATTGATCTGCTGATGCAGAGAATACCTTGCAAGAATACATTCAGAAAGAGTCTGACTAGGCATATAAACAATTTATTTAAGTTTGTTCATTTATGAATCCGACACCAGAAAATAACAACTCTGTAAGCAATAAACATGAGTTGGCTCCTACGCAAAATTTACTGGAAAATTCATTGGTAGAATCACTCGGAGAATTCGCTCTGGATTCATTGCTCAAAGATGGTGTTTTCAAAGATATTCCGGGATTCTCTCTTCTATTAGCCGCAATCAAAGCACCAAAAACGTGGAGCGATTATCAATTTCAAAAAAATCTTAAGCGATTTTGCAAGCCGCTTATTAGTATCTCTGAGGTTGATAAGCAAACATTTTTAAATAGACTAGAAAATCAAGAACAATTTAGACAGCGTGTCGGAAAAAATTTACTTTTACTTCTTTCTCAAATTGATGATATCCGAAAACCAGAATTAATTGGACGAGTCTTTGGATATCTAATCAAAGGCAAAATACAGCGTTTTTCGGTCTTATGAGGCGGAGTAGCAACAATGGGTAAACCAATTCTGCAAGTCTTGGCTTGATACTTGTGAGAAGGCGGCCTCAATCCCTTGTGCGAGCTCTGGATAAGTACGGGCTCCCCACGAACGTAAAATACTTTTGACTTTGGAGAAACAATTCTCAATCGGTGAAAAGTCTGGCGAGTATGGAGGAAGAAATATCAGTCTTGCACCAACTGCTTCAATACAGTCCCTAATGGCTTTCCCCTTGTGGATAGAGCAGTTGTCCATAATCACACAGGCTCCTTGCCATAACTGAGGTACTAACTGGCGATGTATGAAAGCTTCAAAAGTGAGACCATCACTACTGCCCAGTAGATTTACATTGGTCAGTACCTTCTCAAGACTAATGGCACTAATCATGGATACTCGTTTCCCCCTTTTGCTGGGACGTTTCCCATGGGCACGTTTTCCCCTGGGTGCTCGACCCCGTAATCGAGTCAGCGCTAAATCAACCCCTGATTCATCAATAAAGATCAAGTCTTTTACTAAAATCTCCCGCACCAGTTGCCAAAATTCATATCGTTGCTGCTGTACTCGTTCTGTTTCTTTCTCATCGGGATGCAGTGTTTTTTTTGAGGGTTATCTTGAGTTTTTGGAGCATCCGAAACATTGTGGTCACACTAATCCTGACGCCAACGGTTTCTTCGAGAAGGTCACAGAGTTCGGCTAAGGTTGCATCATTATGCTGCTTTACTAGCTGTTGCAGGGTGATGAGTTGAGTCTCATTGAGTTTAGAGGGTGTTTATAAAGTAAAGATAAAGAGAACAGGATTTTTGCCCGTGAAGTCGTTAAGGTCAAGCATAAGCGTAACGACACAGGAGAATAGCACCAATGTCTCAAGCTTCTTACCCCAGTGACCTGACCGATGCAGAATGGGCTTTACTAGAACCCTTGATTCCTGCTCCAAAGTCCGGCGGTCATCCACGTACTACTGATATGCGACAGGTCTGCAATGGGATTTTCTATCTCCTCAAAACCGGTTGTCAATGGGCCTATCTGCCCAAGGACTTTCCTCCCTCCTCCACGGTGTACTACTACTATCGCAAATGGCAGAGGCAGGGAGTTTGGGAAAACATCAACCATGCTTTGCGGACTCGCTGCCGTCAAGCAGTGGGGAAAACCCCAGAACCTAGCGTCCTGATTGCCGATAGCCAATCGGTCAAGACGACAGAAAAAAGGGCGATGTCTATGGCTTCGATGGCGGGAAACAGGTCAAAGGAAGACGGAGAAACTTGCTAGTCGACAGTTTAGGGTTACTTTACAAAGTGATAGTCTCCGAGGGAAATAGCTCAGAACGAACCTTTGCCCTTGCTGCAGTGATGGAGCTAAGGGAGCAGCAACAGCAGATGTTGAAGCGATTGCGGTTGATGTGGGTAGATGCTGGATATCGAGGAGGACGCTTTGCCTTAAGTCTCTGGTTAATGGTGCAAGCCAAGGTGGAAGTGATTAGTAGAAACAGTAAAGAATTCATGGTACTCCCGAAGCGTTGGATTGTTGAACGTACATTTGGTTGGTTGAATTATTATCGTCGCCTTAGTAAAGACTATGAGCAATTATCAGAAGTGTCGGAGGCAGGGATTTATGCTTCCATGAGTCGTCTGATGTTGCGTCGGCTAGTTTCCTAAAGATTTACTTTATAAATGGTCTCTTAGTGGGGGTTTGTTTGAGGCGCTGCTTGGGTTGAATATCTCCTGTTTCACGATATTGCTTAGTTAGTTTACGCACGAAACTGTAGGCAACCCGGAATTGCTCAGCAATTTGGCGCTGTGATAGTTTGCCTTCGAGATAGGTGTCAATAATTTTTTGGCGTAAATCAACAGAGTAGGGTCGCACTGCAAATTTTGATTGGGTAGATTACAGCTTTATCTTACTCGCTATCGCTTTACTAGCCCGAAAAATGCTGTATTGTATCCACAGTATGAAGAGCTTATTCTTGCAATAAACAAAGTCAACGTGAATTATTTGAGTGATTTGATTTTGTTTTACTCATACGATCTGCCACCAAAGAATTTAGTTGGTCATTCTGAAAGATTGATTGGAGAAAGAAAAACATCAAGAAGTGCGATGCAAAACTTGATTCAAGCAGGCTTGGTAGATTTGAGATGTATGCCTGATGTCCTTATTTCAGATGATGGAGATTATGAAAAATCAATAGGTCAAATAAACTTTTCTGAAATGTGGCGAATTGATCCTGTAACGGCTAATGGGAAAGTTATAGTAGAAATCATCGAAAATCGAGAAGAAATTTTTTCTTAAAAGTATCATGTAATTGATGGCAAACTAGATCGAGAAAATTCATTCAACTTGTAATGGCGATCGCCAAACGCAAACACATCATCAAAATTTTGACCCTAGACAAACGCGTTTTTTTCTTTTTAGACCAAGACATTGCAAGCATTTTTACCTCTTACCAGAATGAGATTCTGGATACTTTCTATTGGTAATCATTGATTTTTTTTCTAAGTGTAAAGAGAATTTTTATTTCAAAATCAATCCTAGAGGGATCAAAGAGAGGACGATAGAACTATGAGCTATTGATCCTTTGGCAGATCTCTATGAAAAAAGTCTTTGTCCTGGATACGAATGTCCTGCTCCATGATCCCAAGGCGATGCTGTCCTTTGCGGATAACGAAGTGGTCTTGCCGATCACGATTATTGAAGAATTAGACCGCTTCAAAAAACAAGTCGATTCCATCGGTCGTAATGCCCGGCAAGTTTCCCGTACCCTTGATGCCCTCAGCCATGGGGGATCTTTGGTGCAGGGAATCACCCTCGATCAGGGAGGCTTGCTGCGGGTCGCCCTCTGTAAACCCGAAATTCTCGAAACTTTGCCGACGGAATTGGCAGGGGATTCTGGCGATAATGAAATCTTGGCGGTGGCCCTAACGGAACAAAATAATTGTCAATGTCCGGTAGTGCTTGTCAGCAAAGACACCAATCTGCGCATCAAAGCCGGGGTTTTGGGCCTGACTACGGAAGATTATGAAACGGGCAAGGTCAACCTCGATGAGTTTTATGGGGGGACAACAGAAGTTCTTGTAGATGCAGAGGCGATCGCCAAATTTTACCAAGACGGAACTGTGACCCTACCCGAAAGCTTTTTTCTCAATCAGGCGGTAACCCTCGTTGATCGCCTAAAGCCAACCCACACTGCCCTGGGGATTTGTCGCGGCGACGAGCATCAGGTGGTGCCTCTCCATAAAGCAACGAAAGCTCCGGTTTCCAATATCCAAGCGCGCAACCGTGAACAAAAATTTGCCTTGGAATTATTGCTACAGGATGAGATTCAACTGGTGACGTTGGTCGGGAAAGCGGGCACGGGTAAAACTCTCCTGGCCCTCGCTGCTGGGGTGGCGAAAGTGGCCGGGGAACGCCTTTATAATCAACTGCTCATTTCACGGCCCATTGTGCCCATGGGCAAAGATTTGGGCTATCTGCCGGGGGAAATAAAAGAGAAACTCACCCCCTGGATGCAGCCCCTTTACGACAACTTAGATCTGATTTTCAATACCCAAGACCTCAAAGATAAACCGCGCCACTGGCGGCACGGCTACGAGGAACTGATGGAATTAGGCTTGTTGCAAATCGAACCCTTGACCTACATCCGAGGCCGCACGATTCCTCGACAAATTTTGATCGTTGATGAGGCGCAAAATTTAACGCCCCACGAGGTGAAAACCATTTTGACCAGGGCCGGGGAAGGCACCAAGATTATCCTCACCGGGGACGTCGAGCAGATTGATAATCCTTATGTGGATGCGTCCAGTAATGGGCTGACCTATGTGGTAGAAAAATTTAAACAGGAGGCGATCGCCGGTCACATTACCCTCCTCAAAGGTGAACGATCGCCATTGGCAGAACGGGCCTCAATCCTGCTTTAAAAGCTGATTCTAGGGCAACCAACGGGGATAAACTCCCGCAAAGGGTAGGGCCTCCAACTGAGTTTGGTCGGGGGTTTCACCAGGAACAATGAGCCAGAGTTGCCCCCCGGCGATCGCCTCCCCGGATGCCGTCCGGAAAAAAGGCTCTTCCACGTCGGTAATGTCCGTCACCACTTGGCTGAAGAGCAACCCCAGACCATCGGGAGCCATGCTGAGGGCAATATCTTGGTATTGGGTCAACTGGGCGAGGCGATAGACCGTCTGGGTTTCGAGATCAATCTGGGCAAAATAGGGTTGCTCCCGGTATTCGTCCCCAGGGATCAATTCTGTCAGTAAACAATAAAGCTGGGTTTCCGTGGGGTTAAAGTCGCAATCTAGCACCGAGCCGTCCGTATCCAGTAATTTTTGCTCCTGGTTGCGGCTGTTGACCAAATAAAGCGATCGCCGATAGCGTAACTCCGGATTATCACTGTTGAAATCCACCAATACCGCCGTTGTCCCATCGGGCGAAAAGGTCACCACCTGACCGAAGCGGGGCAAAAAGTCGAGGGGTTCTTCTTGGATATCTTCTAGGGAAAAAATGCCAATCCCTTTCCCCTGGGGTAGGGCAATGGTTTTCCCGTCCGGGGCGATCGCAAAATCTCCCCCCGACAAGCCCAACGGTTGCGGTTCTTCCCCAGGCATCACGAGCCACAGCCCAAAGTCCGCCGGATCATCCCGCTTGACCCGTTGCACGGCGATCGCCTCTCCATCCGCTGCGAGTTGAAACTGCAAATTTTGGTAGGTACGATTATCTAAAACCAGTTCTAAATCTGAAGAAGTGTCGTCTTCCCCAAGGCCTGTGCTTACCCGATAAAGTTGACTATCCTGAATCCCTTCTGCTGGGCGCGTCCGATCCACCGCACTAAACAAAATTGCTTTCCCCTCTGGATACACCTGAAAGTCCAGCACCACCAAATTCGGCGGCGTTAAAATGCGTTTCTCGTCCTTTGTCCAGTTGTATAAAATTAACCGTCCCTTTTCCTGCTGTGTCTCATCGGTGCCCACATAGGCCAGGGCGCGATCGCGGGTGCGAAAACTACTGGAAAATGGCTGCATCGTCTTGCCTAGATTTCCCGAAGCCGCAAATTTTTCCCGCGCCCCCCGTAAGGTTAATTGATAATCCTGGCCATAGGGAGCCGGTGCCAGCAACGTATAGGCCAAACGTTTACCCGCCCAACTGGTCTTGCCAGGGAGCGGTGGGTCAATAACTAAATTATCCTCAACCCCCACCGCATCCATCGGTCGGTCGAAGGTCAAAATAAAGGCCGTATCATCCCCACCAATGCGTTGTTCCTGCCAAGAAAATTCCCGCACCCTCGGCCCGGTATTAATCGGACAATCCACGCCACACAGTTGCTCACCACCGACACCGATGCCGATCATCAGACTAAAGATCACAATCAACAGGAGGGCAAGACGATCAATGCGGGTCATGGTTTTCAAAACGGTCATAGGATCTACGGGGGCTGATTGCTCCCATTAAAAAAGGAAAGTGCAGCAAAAAAAATCGTTAAGGAATCCACTGGGGTTGATAGCCCGGCAGCAGAGATTCCGGTGGAACAGGCTGAATTTCTGTATCTGTCCCCAACTCCGGGAGCGCCAATAGCCAGAGTCGGCCCCCTTCCACCGCCAGGCCCGTAGAAGTAAACAGATCGCTGGTGGGCGTTGGTGGAGTCGTGACCACTTGATCAAAGAGGAGGGCAACCCCATCGGCGGCAATGCTCAGACCCACATCCCGGTAATTCGGTAAAGCGAGGAGGGCAGTTTCTTCCCCTGTTTTGAGATTCAAGGCACTGAGAAAAGGTTCCTCAAGCACTTGGCCTGAGGTTTCATTTCGATCCAGCTTGAGGCAATACAAAAGTTCCGCCGCGCGGGGTTCAAAGCGACAATCAATAATCGGCGTGAGGGTGCGTAAAATTTCTGTGGCTTCTCCCTGGGCGTCGATGCGGTGGAGAGAGTAAACGCCATTGGCCTGCTGGAGGGCGATTTGTTGGGTTTGGTCGGGGGAAAAGGCGAGGAGCTTCGTAAATTCTTCCTTGGCTTGGACGGCACCACCATTACGATTTAGGGGAACGAGGGAGAGTTTATTTTGTTGGGAAATGGCAACAACTTCGGCATTGGGGGCGAGGAGAAAGTCATCGGCGGGAATCCCTAGGGCGCGGGGCTCGGCTTGGCCTTCAATGACCCACAAACTGCGATCGCGGGGATTCTCTCGATTTGTGCGCTGAATAATGATCCGTTCTCCATTGTCCGCAAGTTGAAAGGCCCCATTGCGATAGTCTGTGGCTGTTAAGACAGACTGAATGCGCCCGGCAGGTGGGGGGGTGGCGGTAGAGCCTTGGAAATTTAAGCCTGTGCTCACGGTATAAAGTTGTTGGTCGCCAATCTCAGCCTGGGCCGATCCACGGGGAATGGCAGAGAATAATAGGCGATCGCCTTCAGGATACACATCGAGATTAAGAACGATGAGGTCGGCTGGGGTGAGGACGCTTTTTTCCTGGCGAGTCAGGTTATACAAAATCAAGCGGCCCCGGTCAGTGCCGTCGGTGCCAATGTAAGCAAAGGCTCGGTCTCGACTTTTTACCCGACTCAAGAAAGGCACGATATTGGGCTTCTCTGCCGCTTCTGGGGTAGGAGCAGCTAGTTTAAATTGATAATCCTGGCCGTAGATGGGGCGTTCATCAAGGCTATAGAAAAATGTTTTGCCGACCCAACTCCAACGGCCTGCCAGGGGTGGTTCAATGGTGAAATTTTCCGTGACGATAGCTGGATCGAGGGCCTGGTTAAAGGACAGTTGAAATTGCTCGTCCGTTACCCCAATTTGTTGCCCCTCCCAACTAAAGGCCTGCACTTGGGTGAGGGTGCGATCGCCAAATCCCCACAGCAGTGCCACCGCTAACGTAAGGCTAAAAAGAGCAGCGAGGACGACTTGATCGAAGCGTTTGAGGCGAAAAATATCCAAAACTGAAGAAGCCACGAAATTTTGCCACCTTGCATTTTAGCTCACCGTTCCCCATTCCCCGGTGCTAGTCGCCGACCCAGGTGTCCTGGCGCAGGGAAGCTTCAATAAAAGCATCGAGGTCGCCATCCATGACCCCATCCACATCGGTCGTTTCGTGGTTGGTGCGCAGATCCTTGACCATTTGATAAGGGTGAAAAACATAGTTCCGGATCTGATTTCCCCAGGCGGCCTCCACCATATCTCCCCGAATTTCGGCGATTTCCTGGGCCCGTTGTTCCTGGGCAATGATTAATAACTTCGCCTTGAGGATCGCCAGGGCTTTTTCTTTGTTTTGTAATTGCGATCGCTCTTGGGTACAGCGCACGGCCACCCCCGTAGGTAAATGGACAATTCGTACCGCCGTTTCAACTTTATTGACGTTTTGCCCCCCCTTGCCGCCTGCACGGGAGGTGGTGATTTCTAAATCTTTTTCGGGAATATCGACTTTAACGGCATCGTCTCCCAAAATGGGCATCACTTCCACCCCAGCAAAACTGGTTTGGCGTTTGCCATTGGCATTAAAGGGGGAGATTCGCACCAAACGATGGGTGCCCTTTTCATGCTTCAGATACCCGAAAGCGTAACGCCCGCTCACTTCGAGGGTGGCTGATTTTAAGCCCGCTTCGTCCCCTTCGGAAATTTCTGCCAGCCGCACTTTATAGCCTTGTTTTTCGCTCCAGCGGGTGTACATCCGCAACAGCATTTCCGCCCAGTCCTGGGCATCGGTGCCCCCAGCCCCGGCATTAATCGTCAGCACAGCACCGAGGTTGTCATATTCCCCGGAGAGCATCTGTTGCAGTTCCCAGCGGTTTAGTTCCTTCTGGAGACCATCAAGGTTTTCCATCGCTTCCGTGAGGAGGGCCGGGTCTTCTGCTTCGGTCAATAATTCGGCGATCGCCGCCGCATCTTCAAACTGACCCTGCCACTGTTGATACTGAGCCACGGTGCCCTTTAGCTCCGTTAGCTCCTGGAGAATGTCCTGGGCCCCTTGTTGATCCTCCCAAAATTCTGGCTGGGCCGCCTGTTGTTCGAGGTCAAAAATCTTTGCGTCTAAGGTTTTTAGGTCAAAGATAGTCCTGGGTTTTCCCCAGGTGCGCTTGGACAGTTTCGAGGGAACGCTTTAAATCGGTTAATTCCACCATAGATCTTTGGGAGTTGTGGCAAATACGCAAAAAGTACAGAGACAGCCGGCAATATCGGCAGTCAATTATAACGAAATCCCTTGCTGGAAAAAAATGATCATCTCAAATTTCCGGCGCAATTCGCTAAAATAAAACCACCCACGCAATGGAAAAGTTGTCAAGATTACCCCGAAATGATAGAGTCTGCTGAATAATTGCCCCTAGGCTACGGTGCACAGTCGAGATCAATTCTCTCAACATTTTGCTTTTGCTATTGTACGGAACTTTCCGGTGCTGTTTCCCCTGAACCTTCACATGTCCCCGTTACCTTTAAGCTGATTTTTCCTGTTTCCACTAACGCATCGCCATTAATTTAGACAATATGAGCATTGATTCTATCCGCCTACGCAACGAATTCATTAACACCCAGGTGATTACCCGCAACCGAGGGACGCGCCTAGGGGTTGTCAAGGATGTATTAGTGGACATTGACCGTCGCGAAGTCGTTTCCCTAGGGCTACGGGATAGTATTTTCTCGGTCTCTGGAATGCCCAAATATATGTATCTAGAGGCGATCACCAAAACCGGAGATGTCATTCTCGTTGAAGATGAGGATGTGCTGGCTGATGTGGATGTCGAAGCCTATAGTCCTCTGATCAACAGTGAAGTGATTACGGAAGCGGGCGAACCCCTAGGCCGGGTACGTGATTTTCAGTTTGACCTCGAAAGCGGCACCGTCTCTTCGATCATTATCGCTTCCATTGGCTTGCCCCAAATTCCAGAACAGGTGATCAGCACCTACGAACTGCCCATTGAAGAAGTCGTGAGCAGCGGCCCTAACCGACTCATTGTTTTTGAAGGGGCCGAAGAGCGCCTCAGTCAAATTAGTGTGGGTTTCCTCGAACGCCTAGGCATTGGTCGTCCTCCCTGGGAACGGGAACAGGAAGATATCTACTACGCGCCCACTGCCCGCCCGGAAAATCAACTGGGTACGGGGGTGCCCCTCCAGCAGCCAATTTCCCGTCCTGTGGAAACGCGCCAACCGATTAATACCTGGGAAGATGAATGGGAAGAAGAGGCGATCGCCCCACCCCCACCCCAACGCCAGCAGGCCCGCGCCATGAGCTATGACGACTACGACGAAAGTAGCAACTGGGGCGACGACACAGCCTATGAGTACGAAGAACCAGCCCCTAGCTATCCCCAAGACGTCGCCGGTGACGTTTGGGACGACGACACCCTTGACGAAACTCCCTACCAACCTCCGGCGGTTAACATTCCGGAGAAAAAGAAAGAATACGAATACGAAGAAGAATCTGGCTATTAACCACCAAACATGATTGTCCCTTGACTGCAAAGGCCGTAGCTTTAAGCCTACGGCTACTTTTTTGTCTGTTTGGCTCTCCTGCTTCACGGTTATCTAGGTCGAAATATAATTTTTGCTTATAAATTTCAAAACTTAAATCAAACAATCATGGCCCCAGAGTTGTGGCGGATCAATGTAACAGTTTGTTAAGCTGATACCAGCAAGCAATTTTATTTTCTTCACATAGGTACCCATCATGGACGACAAGAAATTTGGTTTCACCGCTTCTGCTGAAAACCTCAACGGCCGCATGGCAATGATCGGTTTCATCGCAGCGATCATTCTCGAAGTAGCAACAGGTCAAGGGGTACTCCACTTCTTCGGTCTCCTCTAAGTCTTTGCACTAACCTCTTCAATTTTCATTGTCAATCTCCGAGGGCTGGATACTATAGTTGGTATTCGGCTTTTTTTTGTTTAGGGCAGTATGGGGCGCGTTATTTATTTCGTTATTCTAATCGGGCTTTGTTGGTGGGCAGCACCAGCCTACGGTGAGTTATGCCGTGTTTATGGGGAACAACAAATTTGTTTGGTATCTCTGAAGCGCAGTGCAAAGTATTATTGGGAGTATCGCGCTGTATTACGCATTAATGGCAAAAAAATTCCGGTACAAAAGTTTGATTGCCTCCACAACCTCGACTTGGCAAATGATCGACGAAAGTTTGTTTGTAGCTTGATTCCACGACGGTAACTACCGGATTAAGGTTAGTGAAAGTCAGTTATTTGAGTCATTTAAATCAAGCCTAAGAATTATTTAAAAAAACCAAGGTAACTCTTCTTAAAAGAGAAAAAAGCAGAATAATAAATATTATTGATTGGCACTAATCTCTTACGTTCGATAGATGATGGCCTGTCATTGAATTGTTATAATGAAAGTGTCGATTAAAATTGAAATAAGCTTCAAAGCTTTGGAAAATCGTCAATTTTAATCTTTATTGCAAGAAAGCGAGGCATTTCATTTTATGGATAAGGATACCCAAAATATTTCTGTTCCTGAAAACCTAAAACCTGAAGATATTAGTAGTGGTGAAGAGCTTGTGCCGGCAGAAGTCGCAGCAAGGAAAGCGCGGGAAGGCGAATTCACCCCAGACCCGAAACAAGAAACAGATAAGAGCGTTGATACAACGGCTGGTTATACAGTCAGTGAGCAGGGTTTAGTCAATAACTACGCGGTAACGCCTGAGGTTTATGAAGAGGAAAAGTCCTCGGCGCAGAGACGACTGGATTACACGATGCTAGGGGTAATTGCCTTAGCTGTGGGAGTTCTATTGATTGGTGCGGCCATTACGGTGAATCTCTTAGCTTAAAGATTTTACAGGCGTAGTGCTGAGCAGTTGATATACCAACTAGCTTTTGCTGAATGATTTCAAGATTCGCCAAGGGGAGGTAACTCCCTTATTTTTTTGTCTAGCGATTGGAAAAGAGAGTGAAGCACTTTCCGGTACAATTTGCCTGAATGTTGTATTGAGTTTGGGATGTAAACCAGTGGCCGCCATAAAAGATCGCTTAAGTTTGTGCATGATCGTCAAGAATGAAGCGGATGCCCTGGGGGATTGTCTCAAGAGTGTGCAAGATCTCGTGGGGGAAATCGCGATTCTCGATACGGGGTCAACGGATGAAACGGTGGCGATCGCCAAGGGATTTGGCGCGACGGTGGGCCATTTCGACTGGAATCAAGATTTTGCGGCGGCCCGGAACGAAGCCCTTAAGCTGGTGACGAAAGAATGGGTCTTGGTTTTGGATGCTGATGAAACCTTAAACCCGAAAGTAATTCCGGCCATCGAAGCGGCGATCGCCAAGCCGGATACTTTGGTTGTCAATTTGCTCCGCTATGAAATTGGCGCGAGTCAATCTCCCTATTCCCTGGTGTCACGGTTATTTCGTCGTCACCCCTCCCTAGAATTTTCGCGGCCCTACCACGCGATGATCGATGACAGCGTACAAACTTTGTTGGCCACAGAACCCCAATGGCAGATTACAGAGTTACCCCAGGTGGCCATTTTCCATACGGGCTATCAACGGACGGCGATCGCCAAATTAGAAAAGAGCACCCGGGCCAAATTGGCGATGGAGACCTATTACGAAGGCCATCCCAATGACCCCTATGTGTGCAGTAAGTTGGGGGGCATTTACTTGGGTGAAGGGTTACCCAAACAGGCCCTCAAGATTCTCAAGCAGGGTTTGAAATACAGCGCGAACGAAAGCGCCAACCTCCGCTATGAGTTGCATTACCACCTGGGTAATGCTTTCCGCCAAAACCACGAACCCGAAAAAGCGATCAAGCATTATCAACTCGCCGGGGAGCAACCCCTCCAAGACAAGCTAAAAATTGGAGCTTACCACAACCTCGGCGCGCTTTTACAGACCCTCGGCAAACCCGATGCGGCGATCGCCCAACATCAGATCACCCTCAAAATTGATCCCACTTTTGCCCCTGGCTATTACAATCTCGGTTTGGCCTACAAAACTCTGGGTCGGGTGGGCGAAGCCATTGACGCCTACGAAAAATCCTTGAAATCAAACCCCCTCAATCCCTGGGCGCACCAAAATTTAGCCGCGCTCCTGTTCCGCATTGGCCAAATCGCCGAAAGCCAGAAATTCTTTAAGCAGGCGATCGCCCTCCATGAGACCCAAAATCCCGCCGAAGCCAAACGCCTCAAGCAAAAGCTGGCCCAACTCATGCACCAATAACCGAAAAAATTTTCCCCAAGCGCCGCAGAAAAATGTAGTACAATAAATTCTCGCAAAAGCGCCAACATAGCTCAGTCGGTAGAGCAACGCATTCGTAATGCGTAGGTCGTGGGTTCAAGTCCCATTGTTGGCTTTTAAATGAATCGATGGCCAAAATGGTTAACGCTTGTTGTTCTGTCAGTCCGGCTGATTGCCCTGGGCTAAGACAACTGCTGCCAAGGCATTCACACGACCGTAACCAAACCATTGGGAATGGCCCTGGGCGTCATAGGTGCCCAAGATTAACTGCAATTGGCGATCGCCAGTTAAATCGACAATTTTTTCGGCTGTGGTTTGTAAAATCTCCCGCACGGCCCACCCCGTCAGCTTCGGATTCACTGACCAGACCAATGCCGTGACTCCCGCCACCAAAGCAGCGGCTTCTAAGGTGCTACCCTGCTGATTTAAAGCTTCAACCGGATCTATCTCGGCCCCCAGGTCATCACTAATTTCCGGTGGGACTGCGACCATCCCTTGTTCTGGTAGCCAAAGGGTTGGTGTGCCTGGATTTGTTGGCCCACAAAGGCTGACCGCCTCTCCCCAGTTGCTATGGCTGGCTTTTTTATTCGCCTCAGTACAACCACTAACGGTCACAACTGCCGGATGATTACCTTTCCCGTCGAGCCAAGCGGTCGGCCCCTGAAAAAGTTGATTCGGCCAGTGACGTTCGTAAATGATTCCGGCGAGGGGGCGATTGGCATCTCCGGCCCCCGTTATCAACAGACAACCTTGACCCCGGTTTCCCTGGGTAGCTGCCCGGTGGAGAGCTAAACTTTGCCGCAGGGAGAGAGGCCCGTTGATCGTCGCCAGTTGCCAAGCCAAAAGAATCACTGCGGCCCCCTGGGCGATCGCCGCATCCAGGACTTTTTCGAGGAGTGCATCATCTAAGTGCTGGGGCAGTTGCAGGAGCAATAGGGTGCATTCTGGGGCAACATCGATCACCAACTGAGCAATGGTATTACCCCAGGTCGTGGGCCGAATTTCTGGAATGGCACCATAGGGAGTTTCGCTTGTTTCAGCGGTTGGCTCGGCAGAATTTTCTAAATCGAGGTCAGGGGCCAACACGGCAATGGTCGTCTGGCGATCGCCTTTGGTCATTTGCCAAGCTTGGGGGATTTGAATGGCGTCTAGGTACCAGTGGCGGCTTTGGGGATTTGTCGCCAAGGACATTTGCCGCACCGCAAGGGGAAGTAAAACATTGGGTTCGGCGAGGGCGATCGCCGGATCTTGCTGGAGGATCTGGGTTAACCGGAGAGGATCGCAGTCAGTTTGCGCCGTTAGTTCATAAATAAACGTTTGATCGGCCCCCAGAAGCGGACGAATTTTTTTAAGGTGGTGGCGATCGCCAATCGCTTTTTGGGCTGCTGGGGAAACCTCCGGGGCGAATTGGAGGGTGATTTGCTGGGTCAGATAGACAAACCCCTCAGCCGAGTCTGCTAGCTGATAAACCGGGTAAGCAAAGAGAATATCGGGATGTTGGCGCGCGGCCCTCAAGGAGGTGGTGAAATCCTCTGGCGGTACAAGAATTTCTTCGAATAAAATATCTGGCTGCCCCGATGGTAAGGGACGATACATTAATCCTGGAACAATATCGAGAAGATCCACATCAGAACTGCGAAATGCCACCAGGAGGCGATCCTCTAACTGATGAAGTAAAAGTTCCGTATGTCCCCGTTGTAAAATAAGACCTTGTTGCTGTGGTGTCCCCCCTGGGCGTGCCATAGGCCTAAGCTCTCCTTGTCTGTTCCCACTGTGGGATCAAGATGTACAACATAATCAGTACTGTTATTGTGTCAAAACAAGACTTGACGAACATTATGAATTTTATCGACCGTTTGATTCCACTCGCTAGTTTGGCAATGGGGTGTTCCTTGGCCATGATGCCATCCGTTTCGGCGCAGCCTGAGGCTGTCCAAGGGAGTAGCAGCGAACTCCGCCCCCTCCAGAGCAGCATTCTCAGTATGTCCGGGGCTTCCCAGGTAATGGATGAGGCGATCGCCGCCATTTCTGCCAAAGATTACGAGGTTGCCGTCTCTAAACTCCAGGAAGCGCGTCAAGTTTATAATCAGCTTTCTAACTTTCACCTAGATCTGGCCAACAGTTTCCAAGGTTTAGACAATTCTGTTTATGATACAGAGCGACGTTCGGCGATCGCCGCTGGGGAAATGCGCGACACCGCCACCTACCGTTTGGCCCTCGTCCACCGTGTCCAAGAAAAACCCGAATTGGCAGTGCCCCTCCTGATCCAGGTAATTCGCTCCCAAAGTCCCACCAGCGACCTCGGCGAAAAGGCCTACCAACAACTGCTAGAAATCGGCTTTGTCAGTCGCGAATTTACCCGGCCTAACTTCTAAAAAACGACGTTTAGATCGCTGCTTGACCCGGGCTCTCTCTTTTTGCCCGTTTGCTTGGGTGGCGATCGCCTCGACACGACGGTTTTGTAATTGATGTAATCGTACTGTTTTAGTTTCTTAGGTACCACGTACGGCGATATAACCCGCTTCGATGCCTTGCAACAACCGGTCTAACGCTTGATACAGAGCATCACTCATGGGAGTTTTCCAGAGCCATTGATTGATCACCCTTGCATCCTGCTTGGTTAAAGTACCTGAAGAAAATACATGATCAATGGTTTCTAATAAAGGGTTCATTTGCTGACATTCCATACTTCTCGCTTTAGCTTTGCCACCTGATTTCCCACGGAAACAAGGCCACAATTTCCTTAGATGTAAGATCAATTCAGTTTGTCAATAAGCTGAAATACTAAAAAAATTATCAAGGATAGCCAGGAACAATAATGTAATCCCCCCCTAAATTCTCTACATTTCTCATCGGATCTTTACTTTTCTTAAACGTTTTTGTTACCGATCGTACTGTGAAGCAAATTATTTTTTACACAAAACCCGGTTGTCATCTCTGTGAGGGCCTCGCCGAAAAATTGGCCCAGGTGACCCAGGTAGAATTCCAACTCGAAATGCGCGACATTACGACAAATCCCCAGTGGTTTACGCGCTACCAGTACGAAATTCCGGTTTTGTGTCTGCTCGAAAATGGTCAGGAAAAAGAATTGCCCCGTTTTCCGCCCCGCATGGCCGTGGCTAAACTCGAAGAAAAATTAGCCGGATATCTGGCTTAAACTTTATTACCCAGGTTTTTGGGGCAATCTCCCAGGAGACTCCTAAGGAAAAAGGCGATCGCCGCTAAGATAGAATACTTGTCCGTGACTGAAGCCAAGTTTCATGCCTGCTGCCAACCGTAACCCCAGCGCCGAAGACATTCCCAACGCAGATTATCGCCAGCTCGATCGGGAACTCCTCACACCGATGATGCAGCACTACGCAGACCTTAAGGATAAGTATCCCAACAATATCTTGCTCTACCGGGTCGGCGACTTTTTCGAGTGTTTTTTCATGGATGCGATCACCGTTTCTCGCGAATTGGAGTTGGTCTGCACCAGCAAAGAATCCGGCAAAGGCATTGGTCGTGTACCGATGACAGGGGTGCCCCACCATGCCCTCGAACGTTACAGCACCCAGCTTTTAGAAAAAGGCTATGGAGTCGTCATTTGTGACCAGGTAGAAGATGCCGCCACCGCCCACGCCGAAAAACGAATGGTGCGGCGGGAAGTGCAAAAGGTTTTGACCCCAGGCACCCTCACCGATGATGGGATGTTGCGGGCGCGGCAAAATAATTATCTTGCGGCGGTGGTGATCGCCGGCAACCATTGGGGGTTGGCCTATGCCGACATTTCTACGGGGGAATTTTGTACCACCCAGGCCCAGGATTTGGCAGCATTGAACTTGGAACTCCTGCGTTTGCAGCCTTCGGAGGTGCTCTATCCTAGCGATGCCCCGGATTTAAATCGTTTGATGCGTCCCAGCGATCGCCAAACATTATTACAAAACCATCTGCCCGCTTGTCTGCCGTCGGACTTTTGTTATGCGCTGCGATCGCCTAGGGAATTTGACCTCAATGAGGCAAAACCCAAGCTTTTGATGACTTTCCAGTGGCGTTCCCTAGAGGGGGTCGGCTGCGAACATTTACCCCTGGCAGTGCGGGCGGCGGGGGGACTCTTGGCCTATGTGGAGGAAACCCAGCAGGCCTACAAGGTGCCCTTTGAAAGCCTCAAAACCTACAGCATCGATGCCTTTTTGCAACTGGATCACCAGACGAGGCGCAACCTGGAAATTACCCAGACGGTGCGGGATAGCAGTTTTTACGGCTCCCTACTCTGGGCGCTGGATGTAACCTGTACAAATATGGGGGGCCGCGCCCTCCGCCGTTGGTTGTTGCAACCTTTATTAGATCCAAAGGCGATCGCCAAGCGTTTGGATTCTGTAACGGAACTGGTGGAACATACAAATCTCCGCCAAGATATCCGGCAATTACTGAAGCAAATTTACGATTTAGAGCGGATTGCTGGGAGAATTGGCTCTGGTAGTGCGAATGCCCGCGATTTATATGCTTTAGCGGAATCTTTAACGAAATTAACCTACCTCGCAGAACTGGCCGCTGAGGGGCGATCGCCTTATCTCCAGGCAGTGAAAGATTTTCCGCCGGAATTAGAAGCCCTGGGACAGCACGTTTTGCAATACCTGGTGGATTCGCCGCCGATTCACATCAAAGAAGGAGGTTTGATCCGGGATGGGGTCGATGAAAACCTCGATTTTCTGCGTCGCTCCCAAGTGGAAGACCGGGAATGGCTGGCGAATTTAGAAGTTACCGAACGGGAACGGACGGGGGTCAGTAAGCTCAAAGTCGGCTATAACAAGACCTTCGGCTATTACATTAGTTTGCCCCGCTCCCAGGCGGACAAGGCTCCCGACGAATATCTACGCAAACAGACCCTCGCTAACGAAGAACGCTACATCACCCCGGAGTTAAAGGAGCGAGAAAGCCGAATCCTCACTGCTAAGGACGACATTTGCAGCCTGGAATACGAAATTTTTGCCACCCTCCGCGCCAAGGTCGCTGAACATACCGACCAAATTCGCACCACCGCCAAGGCGATCGCCGCCCTGGATGTATTGACGAGCTTCGCGGAAACCGCTGTGTACCAAGGGTATTGCCGTCCGGAGATTACCACTGAAAAAACCCTAGAAATTGAAGCTGGCCGTCACCCCGTCGTCGAAAAGTCCCTGGGTATGGGCCTCTTTGTGCCCAACTCCACTTACCTCGGTCGCACTCAGAATTCCTATCCTGATTTGATTATCCTCACTGGCCCCAATGCCAGCGGCAAAAGTTGTTATCTCCGGCAAACGGGCTTGATTCAACTGATGGCCCAGGTGGGCAGTTTTGTCCCCGCCCAAAGCGCTGTAATTCCCATTTGCGATCGCATTTTTACTAGGGTCGGTGCCGTCGATGATCTGGCTACGGGTCAATCGACGTTTATGGTGGAGATGAATGAAACCGCCAATATCCTCAACCATGCCACGGAAAAATCTTTGGTTTTAATCGACGAAATTGGCCGGGGAACCGCAACTTTTGATGGCCTTTCCATCGCCTGGTCGGTATCAGAATACCTCGCCACAGAAATCAAAGCAAAAACGATTTTTGCGACTCATTATCATGAGTTAAATGAGTTGGCTTCATTATTAGAAAATGTCGCCAATTATCAAGTCACAGTTCAAGAAATGCCCGAAGAAATCATCTTTTTGCACCAAGTTCGCCCCGGTGGTGCTGACCGTTCCTACGGGATTGAAGCTGGTCGTTTAGCCGGTTTACCCAAGAGCGTCATTCAACGGGCAAAACAAGTCATGACCCAAATTGAAAAGCACAGTAAAATTGCCGTCGGCCTACGCAAAGGTATCCCCAAGAAAATCACGACCACCACTCCAGAAGATCCCCAAAGGGTATCGGAACAATTAAATATTTTTAAAGTTTAAATTCTTTAAACATCAGACTTCCCTCGCTTGATGGCCCCGACAATATGGGAAAATTGAACCCGATAAAAATCTGATTAAATACAGTCCTTAGAGCTTAACTATCCATGAGCGATCGCCCCACCGTCCAAAATACTTACCGTAAGCCCGTTAAACAACTGGATTTACCGCCCCGGCTCCTCCTCGGCCCTGGCCCATCCAATGCCCACCCCAGGGTTTTAGCCGCCCTCGCTATGCCTCCCATCGGCCACCTCGATCCGAAGTATCTTGAAATTATGGAGGACGTCAAGGATCTCCTCCGCTACACCTGGCAGACCGCAAACCCCTTCACGATTTCTGTCAGTGGTACTGGCAGCGCCGCCATGGAAGCCACCCTCGCCAACATGGTCGAACCCGGTGATAAAGTCTTGATTGGCATCAATGGTTACTTCGGTCACCGCCTCGTGGATATGGCCAGCCGTTACGATGCCGAGGTGCATACTTTTTCCACTGCTTGGGGTAAGGCTTTCACCCTCGAAGAAATTACCGCCGCCGTTGCCCAACACGAGCCGAAAATCCTGGCTCTCGTCCACGCCGAAACTTCTACGGGAGCCAGACAACCCCTCGAAGGCGTCAAGGAAGTTTGTGAAAAGCACGGCACGATGCTCCTAATCGATACTGTGACCAGCTTGAGCGGTGTGCCCCTCTTCCTCGATGAATGGGGCGTTGACCTCGCCTATAGCGGCACCCAAAAAGCCCTCGCTTGTCCCCCTGGCCTTGGCCCCCTGACCCTCAGCCCCCGCGCCCTGGATGTGCTAAATAATCGCAAGACGCCAGTGAAAAACTGGTATTTGGATATGTCAATGGTCAGTAAATATTGGGGTACTGGGAAACGGGTCTATCACCACACCGCCCCGGTTAATATGAACTATGCCCTGCGGGAAGCCTTGATGCTCGTCGCCGAGGAAGGATTAGAAGCCCGTTGGCAACGGCACCAGGAGGCAGCAGATCTCCTCTGGGCGGGCCTCGAAGAGATGGGGTTACAGTGCCACGTAGATCGTGAAATCCGTCTGCCGACCCTCACGACAGTCCGCATTCCCGATGGGGTCGATGGTGCTGCCGTGGCTGCCCAGTTGATGAAAGAGTACAACATCGAAATTGCTGGGGGCTTAGGGGATCTGGCGGGTAAGGTTTGGCGTGTTGGCCTGATGGGTTATAACGCCCGCAAGGAAAATGCGACGCTTCTGTTGGCTGCCCTAAAACAGGTTCTCTTTTAGATAGACTAGAAGCGCAATTTTTATTGAAGATCTAATGATTCTTTCGTTATCTATGGGGCAAGGTTTTTCCCGAAAAATGCTTGTCCTTTTTTCTGCCCTTTGTCTTGGGTTTGGTCTCTGGGGCTGTAATGGCGATCAAGAGACAGCCCAGGCGGATGTCAATGTCGATCCGGAACTGGAAGCGCAAATTCTCCAGGTGATTCGGGACAATCCCCAAGTGTTGATTGATGCGGTACAAAAATACCAACTCTCCCAACAACAGGCCCAACAGGAAGAACAACAAAAGGCGGCTGAGGATTTTCAACAGCAGGTCTTGACGGAACCACAGACGGTCATTGGCGATAGCCCCACCCTGGGTGCTGAGGATCTAAACGTGGTCTTGATCGAATTTTCTGACTTTGAATGTCCGTTCTGTGCCCGCGCCCATAGCACTTTGCAAACGTTTATGGCTCAAAACAGTGACACTGTTACTCTTGTCTATAAGCACTTGCCTTTGGCTCAAATTCACCCCCAAGCAATCCCGGCAGCAGAGGCATCTTGGGCCGCCCAACAACAGGGGAAATTCTGGGAATACCATGATCAGCTTTTTGAAAATCAAGACCGTCTTGGGGAAGAACTTTACCAAGAAATTGCGACAAATCTAGGTCTGGATCTAGAAAAGTTTGAAGGCGATCGCCAAAATGCCCAACCGGCGATTCAACAGGATCTTGAACTGGCTCAACAGTTGGGTCTAAACGGTACGCCTTTCTTTATTTTGGCATCGACGGAAACTGGGAAATTTGAAACCTTCTCCGGGGCATTAGATCTGCAGGAATACGAAGAAAAACTCGCCGCGATCACTACTCCCTAAAATTAGCTTAAATAGTCCAAAAAAAGAGGCTTCTTAATCCGTTATAGATAGAAGCCTTTTTGTTTTTTGATTCTAGAAAAATTAGCCCATCAAAATAACATTGTCAATCACATGAATAATGCCATTGTCAGCTTCGATATCAGCCGCTAAAACCGTTGCATTTTTGACCTCAAAATCATCTTCACCATTAATAGGAATGGGGGAACCTTCGATGGAAGTCACTTCTCCAAGTTTGATTAAATCATCCTTATTTAACCGCCCCGCCGCGACGTGATAAGTGAGAATGCGTGCTAACTGAGGCGGATTTTGTACGAGGGTTTGCACTGTGCCGGGGGGCAATTTGGCGAAAGCGTCATCGTTGGGCGCAAAGACGGTAAAATCCCCTTCTCCGGCTAAAGTTTCCACTAAACCTGCGGCTTGCACGGCGGCCACCAGGGTCGAAAAACCTTCATTATTAACCGCAATATCTACAATACTTGGCATTGTTTAAGCTCCGATTGAATAAATAAAAAAATTCAAAATAGATTAACGATATTCTGCGTTTTGAATGTCCCGTAAGCGGGCTTCTGGCCGGAGAAAACGATCCATTTGGGCTTCAAAAAATTCACGGTTTTTCTGTAAATGTTTCGGATTGGGATCATCCAAAGGATAAAGCAAGGCTGTCCGTAGGGCTTGAATCACCGCAGAGGTGACGTTGTACATCGACCGCTGGAAGGTGATGCCCAATTGGATCAGCTCATCATCTTCGCCCCGGCAATGTTCCTTGTAGTAATCCTTGAGATATTGGGGGAGGAAATGATACATATCATCCATCAACAATGTCGGCGGAATTCCGGCAGTACCCACAGGGAAAACATCGGCGTACAAAATGCCATAGTGGAAATCTTTTTGCGCGTCGGGCACTTCGTGGGCCTGGGCGTTGTAGGATTTTGTCCCCCGGAAAGGTGCGGTGCGGTAAAACACGGCTTCAACGTAGGGTAAGGCAGCCTCATAGAGCCAAGTAAAACCCTTGGATTTGGGGATAATTTCAAAACATTCCCCATCGATATAGACGTGGTGGTAAATGGGGCGACCGGCGATCGCAAAAATGCCATTCACCAAAAAATTCATCGCATCGGGGACACCCTTAAACCCACCTTCATCGTAGATATCCGACATTTCAAAGAAGACGGGCGCCATCACTTCCCAGAAAAGCCCCAAGTTGGCGTAATAGGAGAGTTCGCGCACCTGCTCCAGGAACATATCAGGAAAGAGTTTGTACAGTCCCAACATGACCGGGTTTTTCTTGAAGTAAGCTTTGATCGCGCGGTCGGCGTTGGCTTTGTATTCGTCGGAATCGAGGTAGGCATCAAATTTACCAAGGCCCATGTCCCGCCCATGCCATAGCATTGCCCGCATACAAGCTTCGGCGAATTCCATGTTGATCCGGTCGTGGAACAAGTGATGGAAGAGTTTAGAGGATTTAAAGGTTTCCCCTTTTTTCATAAACTCTAGAAGTTCCGGGTGGGCTGACCCTGTGCCGCGCCAAATGCGAAGATCAGCTTGATCGCCGGCATAGTGATTTTGCCGTTCTAGATATTCGTCGGAAATGAAGTATTTAAAGAAGCGAAAAGGCTCTAAGAAAACTTGTTCCGCAATGTACAACAGATCTCGCCAGTAGAAATCCATCGGCACGGCATAGGCTTTGTAGATGCCGATAATCTGCATCAGGTTTTCGGGGGTGTCGGGCAACATCGAACCCCCGGCTTCGAGGCGGTGAATGACATCGGCGTGGGGATGGGTTGAAGGGGGAATTTTCGTGGTGATCATAGTGCTTTGTTCCTGAGGAAAATGCTGGGCGAATCGGTCAAGCGAGAACGTCTGATTGACTAGGGTGCTTTCGACAATTCAGCGGGAGTCAAGGCAATGGTCTGAACCGTGGGAATGGCGGCAATAAATTGGCTGGTGGTCGGTTCGATCCAGCGGGTGAGCCAGGCGGGTTGTAAACCAAGGAAAAGGATAATGACCGTCAAGGCGATCGCCGGAATTTTTTCACTGGCAAAAACTTTGGGGTAGTAGGCGGTGTGACTGTCGAGGCGACCGAAACAGGTACGGTTGAGCAAAATCACGAAGTAAACCGCCGTTAAACCAGAAGCGATGATGCAAAACAGCGTCGGAATCGGGAAGCGGCTAAAGCTACCTTGGAACACGAGAAATTCTGCGACGAAACCCACCAAACCAGGAATCCCGGCACTGGCCATCCCTGCCAAAATTAGCAGGCTACTGGTGAGGGGCAACCCCCGCACCGGGTTCATCAAACCATTCAATACATCCAAATCCCGCGTGCCAACTTTGCGTTCGATAATGCCGACGAGGTGGAACAACAGCGCCAGAATTAAACTGTGGCTAATCATCTGCGCCACGGCACCGAGCAAGCTTAACTCCGTGCCTGCTGCGGTCGAAACTAGGATATAACCCATGTGACCGATGGAACTGTAGGCGACCATCCGCTTGAGATCCCGTTGGGCGATCGCCGCCAGGGAACCATACATCACGCTCACGGTACCAATGACCGCGAGGGCCGGGGAAACCGTAGACCATACATCCGGGAACAGTTGTAAACCAAAGCGTACCAAGCCATAGGTGCCCAATTTCGCGAAAACACCACCCAACAGAACTGTTACCGCTGGATTTGCCTCCACATAGGCATCGGGCAACCAAGTGTGTAACGGGACGAGGGGAATTTTGATCCCAAAGCCAATCAACAAAATCGTGAGCAGGATTACCTTGGTGTTAAATTCAAGATTTTCTAAGGTTAAGTTCTCAAAGTCAAAATTGCTCGATTGACTGAGCCACACAATCCCCAAAAATGCCGCCAAAACAAATAAGCCAGAAATAGCGGTGTAAATTAAAAATTTAGTTGAAGCATAGCCCCTCTTCTCACCACCCCAGATGGCAATCATCAAATAAAAAGGAATCAACTCAATTTCATAGAAAAGGAAAAAGAGCAACAGGTTATTAGCAATCAAAGCCCCTGTAATTCCACTATTAATCAACAAAATGAGGGAGTAATAAAGCTTTGGACGGTGGTTACTTTCACCAATGCTATAGATCGCGACCAATGTCAGCAAACTATTTAGGACAATCAGCGGCAAAGATAAACCATCCACACCGAGGTTGTAGTTGAGGCCCAGGATGCTTAACCAATTATGGAATTCGGTATATTGCATACCAGCATCTTGGAGGTTGAGGTTAATCAATAAGCCACTACTGATCGCCAGGGTAACAACCGTAAACACCGTTGCCACAATCCGGGTCAGGGGCCTGGGGAAAAGGGCGATCGCCCCAATGCCGATAAGCGGTAAAAACAGTAAGAAACTCAGCATAATCTTTCGGAGAAGGTCATAAATATTTCAGCGAAAATCGTTAACGCATCCCCCTTTAAAATTGCCAATGCTTCAGCAAGGGATACGATAAAGCGGCAATAAAGAGGAGAATACCGGCCACAATCGAGAGGGCATAGGATTGGCTTTGCCCAGAGTTGTTATATTTCAAACTTTGGCCACCGAAAAGGGTTGCTAAACCGAGAAAGTTGATCACCCCATCGACAAAATAGCGGTCTAACCAGTCAATGATTTTGGAAATCAAGGCAACGGCAAAAATAACTGTGTTTTTATACAATTCCGCTGTGTACAAATCCTTGGCGAAAAATTCCCGCACCGGATCTGAAAAAATATGGATCGGTTTACTGATTTTTTCATTGAGATAGAGATACATCGCGGTACCGCCACCGACCATGGTCGAAATAATCAAAACTGCAGCTAGGGGCAGATTCAACTGGTGCCAATCCGGTAGAAAATTCAGCTTCGCCAGAATAAAAGGACTGTGGAGGGCGAAACCCGCAAGAATCACCATCGGCAAGACTAAGGCCCATAATCCTTCTGGCGATCGCACGGTCATCTGCTTCGGCTTACCGCCAAAAATTAGGCCAAATTCTCGCATGATGCTAAAGGAAGTCAAGGCATTGACCGTAATCAAAATCACGGCCAGAATCGGACTTGTTTTCCAAAAATTTGTTGTCAGTTGGGCCAGGCTCCAGAACCCACCAAACGGCGGTAGGGCAACGAGGGAAGCCGCACCGACAAGGTAGCAAATCCCTGTAATCGGCCGCCGCGACCAGAGGCCACCATATTGGGTTAAATCTTGGCTGATATTGACTAAAACAACGCCACCGATCGCCATCACGAGAATCGCCATCGCCACGCCATAGGTGAGCAGCAAGACCAATGTCGTTTGATCCTGTTGGGAACCCACCGCCATGAAGACCATGCCCATATAGGCACTGACGGAATAGGACAAAGAACGTTTGATATCAATCTGGGCGATCGCCACCATGGCTGCCCCCAAGGCCGTCGTTGCCCCAATCGCAATCATAAAGGTAGAAGCAAAATCCGAGAGGGCAAAAATCGGCTGCAACTTAATCAGCACCCAGGCTCCAGTACCAACCACGAGACTATTCCGCACCACCGTTGCCGGGACAGGACTTTCCATCGCCTCATCAAGCCAGAGGTGTAAAGGAAACTGGGCGCATTTCCCCAACGGCCCCGCAATTAAGGCCAAGCAAAGCAGCGTTGCCAAAGTCGGATCGAGTTCTGCCGTTGCCGCCCATTCAGCCAGACCATCAAAATTCCAAGTACCAGCAAGGGGCAACAGAGCCACTACACCCATCAGCAAGAACAGATCGCCGACCCGTTTTGTTAGAAACGCATCCCGCGCCCCCGTGACCACCAGGGACTGGTTAAACCAATAGCCAATTAACAGATAAGTACCGAGGGTCAAAATTTCGAGCACCACATAGCTAAAGAAAAGGGAATTACAGAGCACCAAGGCACACATCCCCGCTTCAAATAAGCTCATGGTCGCGAAAAATCTCGCCCAGCCCCAATCCATTTCTAAGTAGGCCACAGCATAGAGTTGGGCGAGTAAATTAATCCCGGCGATCAGAATCAGCGCCCCGATAGTAATGCTGGAAATATCGAGGTCAATGCTGAGAGTCAAGTCCGCCGCCTGGAGCCAAGTTAATGATGGTTTTAGGGCGGGCTGTTCCCATCGCTCGATGAAGGCAAGACAACTATGGACTAGGGCCATAAAAGTAAGCAACATATTGACGTAGCCCGCAGGCCGTGGCCCTGTTTTTCGGGTGATGCTCGGCATCCATAGCGCCGATAGACCCATTCCCAGCAAAGGATAGCAGGGAACAAGCCAGACACTCTGACTGAAAAAAGTATTCATATGACGATGACGCTGAAATAATTTGCTTAGGAAAAAGCGGGCTGATGACCCATCTTTTTTACTGGTTGGGCAATTACCAACTTCGACCTACCAAAGGCACGGGAAATGACCCAACAATTTTGAGCTTTTAGGGTTGCAGAGCAAGCGATCGCCGCCCTGAATTTTCGAGAGTTTTCTGGCTAGACCGGACCATAAACTCCAAAAAGGCTTGGGCAATCACCGACAGTTGTTTCCCGGCGAGGTAGGCAACATACCAATGGCGCTGGATCGGAAAATGCTCCACATCCAACACCGTTAATTCGCCGTGGGGAGGCTCTGTGATCAAAGTATGGCGGGACAAGACAGAAATCCCTAGGCCACCGGCGATCGCCTGTTTAATCGCCTCATTTGACCCCAGTTCCAGGCGCACCTGCACCGACACATCATGTTCTGCCAGGAGTTTTTCGACCGCGAGTCGTGTCCCCGACCCCATTTCCCGCGTTACAAAATCGGCCCCGTCCAACACAGACAGAGGGAGATTTTTCTGGCGAGCCAGGGGATGATCGGCACGGGCGACCACCACCAAGGGATTGTCCAAAAATGCTTGCGCATGGACATCGAGATCATCGGGCAAATTACTCAGGATGTAGAGATCATCTAGATTATTCGCCATCCGATCATGGAGCTGTTGGTGATTGATCACCTGCAAAGACACGTCGATATCTGGGTAATCTTGGCAAAATTCCCCCAGGATACGCGGCACAAAATATTTGGTTGTGGTGATTACCCCAAGGCGGAGTTGACCCCGTTTCGCTCCCTGCAGGGCGGCCAACTTCATCTCAAAGTTATCCAACCGTTCAAAGATTTCTTGGCAGGTTGCGAGGAGTTCCTCACCTGCTTCCGTGAGATATAGCTTTCTGCCAATATGTTCAAACAGTGGCATGCCGATGGTCTGGGTCAGTTGTTTCACTTGTCCAGAAACCGTCGGTTGGGTGATTGATAATTCCTCCGCTGCCTTGGTAAAACTGCCGTGGCGAGCCGTAGTTTCAAACACCTTCAGTTGGTGGAGAGTTGCAGGGATCAAGGGTTTACTCCTGAACTTGTGCTGTTATGCCTGAGTTTAGCAACACCATAGACTAGAGTCAATACAAGAAAATATCGTCATAGTTTCGGTTCTATATAAGAAAAATTTATAAAAATTCCCTTGGGCTTCCCGTCAAACTCTGATTTTTTCTGGCTTAGGGACGTTTTTAGCGAGTATGGTTCTCCGGACAAAAGTGTCACAATAGGGAAACAAGGCCCTTCACCCTATCGAGTCAAACCTATGGCGATCGCCACTGAATTCAAGTCCATTCCGCGTTTATCTACGGGAAAATTTCAGCAAAAATTACAATCGTTGTTGAATCCTGTGGGATATTTAACCCGCTTAGCAAGCTCGGCACCGGATCTCGCCTATATGCCAGCGGCAGGCTACGACCAGCCCCTGATTTTGGTCTATCATCCTGAGGCGATACGGCAGTTGCTCAGTAATAGTAACCAGGCTTTTGCGGCCCCTGGGGAGTTAAACGGCATTATTGAACCCCTGGTGGGGCAACAGTCTTTGGTGAGTTTGAGCGGCGATCGCCATCGACAAGAAAGAAAGTTGATTATGCCAGCCTTCCACGGGGCGCGGATGCACAACTATGGGGCGCTCATTACCCAGATTATTGAGGAGGAGTTGTCCCAGCTAAAGCCGGGCCAAGCCTTCCAGATGCAGGACATCACCCAAAAGATTACCCTGCGCACGATCATTGAGGTGGTCTTTGGGGTGCAGGGGGGCGATCGCTACGCGCCAATTATGGCGATGACCCGCAAGATTTTAAATCGGTTTACCTCGCCCATCGCCAATAGTTTTCTCTTTTTCACGTCGTTGCAAAAGGATTTGGGAGCCTGGAGTCCCTGGGGCAGTTTTATCCGCGATCGCCAAGCCCTAGATGAGTTGATCTACGCCGAATTGCAGGAACGCCGTACCCACCCCGACCCGGAGCGGACTGATATTTTGTCTTTGCTGATGGCGGCCACCGACGAAGCGGGCAACACCATGGACGATCAACAGTTACGCGATGAACTGATGTTGCTCTTGTTTGCGGGCCACGAAACGACGGCGATCGCCATGGCCTGGGGCACCTATTGGCTCCATGCCCACCCGGAAGTGATGGCAAAAGTCCGCGCCGAAATCACAGCCTTGGGCGAAAATCCTGACCCGATGGACATTTACCGTTTGCCTTACCTCGCAGCCGTTTGCAATGAAACCTTACGGATTAATCCCGTGGCGATGTTCACTTTTGCTCGTCAAGCTGTTGCCACCACCCAGTTGCTCGATTATTCCATTGAGGGGGGCACGGTGCTGATGGGGTCAATTTATCTGCTCCACCAACGCCCGGATCTCTACCCCAACCCCAGGGAATTTCGCCCTGAACGGTTTCTCGAACGGCAGTTTACGCCCTACGAATTTATGCCCTTTGGGGGCGGTGTGCGCCGTTGTGCCGGGGAAGCTTTAGCGATGGTGGAGTTGCGCTTAGGTCTTGCGGCGATCGCCACCCAAGCCGATTTAACCCTACTGGATCAAGTGCCCGTCGCCGCCAAACGCAAGGGGTTAGTTTTGTCTCCTGCAACGGGGGTGAAAATGCGCTTTAACGGCAGCAAAATCTAGCCTGGGCGTTTATTCAAACTGACAAACGTTGGTGAGGGTTTCGACAAAGGTGGGATAGGAAATGGAAGCGGCTTCGGCCCGGTGGATGCGGGTTTCGTCCTTGGCATTTAAAGCGGCGATCGCCAAACTCATGGCAATGCGATGGTCAGTATAGCTATCCATTTCTGCTCCGTTTAAAGAGGCGCCCCCAATGATCTCTAGGCCGTCGGGATGCTCGATAATATTCGCGCCCATTTTCGTCAATTCTGCGGCCATCACTGCGAGGCGATCGCTTTCTTTGACCCGTAACTCCTCAGCATCTTTGATGATCGTTGTTCCTGCTGCGAAACAGGCCGCCACCGCCAGGATCGGAATTTCATCAATCAGCCGGGGAATAATCTCGCCGCCGATGGTGCAACCCTTGAGGGGAGAATATTGCACCCGCAGATCCGCCACCGGTTCCCCGGCCACTTCCCGCGCATTATCCAGGGTCATGTCCGCCCCCATCATCTGCATCGCTTCAATAATCCCGGTGCGGGTCGGATTAATCCCCACATTCTCAATCGTCAAATCAGAATCGGGCACAATCGCCGCCGCCACCATCCAAAAAGCCGCCGAACTAATATCCCCCGGCACCACCACTTTTTGGCCCCGCAACGTCGGGTAGGGGTCAAGGGTCACGCTGTGGGTTTCGGGATCAATGGTGAGATTTGCGCCAAAGGCCCGGAGCATCCGTTCACTGTGATCCCGCGAAAAGGCAGGTTCGGTGACGGTGGTTTGCCCCTCTGCCAAGAGTCCCGCCAATAATACACAGGATTTGACCTGGGCTGACGCAATGGGGGAATGGTAATGAATTCCCTTGAGTTGTTGCCCTTGAATCGCCAGGGGAGCGAGGGTATTGCCTTTTTTGCCCCAAATTTGTGCCCCCATTTCCTTTAGGGGATTGACAACCCGGGACATGGGCCGCGATCGCAAGGAACCATCCCCCGTCACGGCAAAAAAGCGATCCGGCGACGAAGCCAGCAAACCCATCATCAAGCGCATCGTAGTGCCGGAGTTGCCCGCATCGAGGACATTATCTGGTTCTTGCAGATTACCGAGGCCGACCCCCTGCACCCGGACTTCCGTTTCATTTAATTCTGAAATATTGGCCCCCATCGCCGCGAAACAGGCCGCCGTACTGCGGGGATCTTCGCCCAATAGCAAGCCTTCGATGATCGTTTCGCCTTCGGCGATCGCCCCCAACATCAGCGCCCGGTGGGAAATGGACTTGTCCCCCGGAATCCGCACCTTTCCCTGCAAACTGAGGCCCGATGCAGGCGGCGTAATCACAAGTTGCTGGTGGGGAGAAACCGTTTCGAGGCGAATCATAATGTCGGGATGTTACAAATGGGCGATGTCATCTTAGCGGATTTCCAAATCCCTTGCCTATGGCCCGGGGCAGAATCACTCAAATTCGTCCTTTTAACCAAGCACAAATACTTACCCTAGACGCAAAAGTCACAGTTTCCTAACATAAAAAATCGCTGAAAGCCATTGAATTCGTTAAAAGTCAACATATCTTGACTTTTGGGATCACGAAACCCAGGATTCTCTGCTAAAACATGAAACAACAGGCGATCGCCAAAAAAACCGATGCAAGCGCCTACCCTGTATCAGTCCAAAATTCGTGCAACGGAGGAGCCCATCCCATGACCACCACAGTAGGCAATGGATTCGCAGACAACCCAGAAGATATGACCCTGAGGCAACTACGGAAGCTCGCCAGCAAACTTGGCATCAGCCGCTATAGTCGGATGCGCAAAGATCAACTCCTCGCTGAGGTGAAAAAACGCTCAAGCTACGACAATCCCAAAGCCTCAGTCACCCCCGACAAAACTGAATCCATCACCCCAGTCAATAGCCAAGAGGAGGAAACTCAAGTGGAAGCAGCAAAATTTGAAGTTGGTCAAGATGATCCCATCGAGCTCGATCTCGCCAGTGTCGATGAAGACCTCGGTGACCTCCCCGGCGGCTATGGCCAAAGTCGCATCGTTCTCTTACCCCGCGATCCCCAATGGGCCTACGCCTACTGGGATATTCCCAATGACCACAAGCAATACCTGCGGAACCAAGGGGGCCAGCAGATCGCCCTGCGTCTCTATGACGTCACGGATATCAACCTCGACTACCAGACCCCCCACAACGTCCAAGAATATTTGTGTGATGAAATGGCGCGGGAATGGTATTTCCCCGTCCCCGTTAGCGATCGCGATTACGTTGTCGAAATCGGTTACCGTTGCGCCGATGGCCGTTGGTTAAGCTTGGCCCGCTCCACCGCAATTCGCATTCCCCCTGTCTATCCCAGCGACTGGGTAGAAGACATCTTTGTGACCGTCCAGTGGGATGAAGAACTGAAAGGAAAAACCGTTTACAACCTGGTGCCCCCAGCCAAGAAACAAGCAGAAGCTGCTGCCGCCGCTGCCGAAAGTACCTCTAGTCCCATCTACGACGAAATCTTTGGCGATCTCCAATCCCTCGAAGCCCAACGTATTGCTGGGTCTCTGTTTGGTTCGATGCAACATGTGGCTGGCTCAGTACCGCCCCAAGAATCCATCAGTTCCTATGTCTTCCCCTCTGGGGCAGGACTATGGGCAGCCCCCAACGTTTCTGGTCTCAATATGTCCGGCTTGAATATGTCCGGTGCTGGCTTTGCGTCGATGCCACCAGCGCGTCCCCGGAAATTCTGGCTTGTGGCCGATGCAGAGTTGATTGTTTACGGTGCGACGGAACCCGATGCCACTGTCACCATTGGTGGTCAACCGATCAAACTGAATCCAGACGGCACATTCCGCTTCCAGATGTCTTTCCAGGACGGCAATATCGATTATCCAATTGTGGCCGTGGCTGCCGATGGGGAACAAACCCGTTCGATTCACATGACCTTTGACCGGGCGACTCCTTCTCGGAATACCAACACCAAAGAACAGGCAATGGACGAGTGGTTTGTCTAGGCTACTGTTGCGGTAAATCTCAAAAACGAATGCTTTGATTTGATTAATTTATTTCTTGACCTCTCCATCTGGGGAGGTTTTTTGTTCTGAAGTTTATCTGTCGAGAGGGTTAATCGCCATAAAAAAACCAGTTATTTTGCTTAAATAACTGGTCTATGGGGAATGGATTGCAACTGATTTTGAGGCAATCAGTCGTTTACCATTTGTTGTTTTCTGCTTGGTCAGCGATGTAAGCGGCAACGTTAGCAATGTCAGCATCGCTTAGACGACCACCGAAAGCAGGCATTGCCCCTTGTCCGTTGGTTACTTGGTAGGCAACCGCTTCTTCGAGGGACTTGCTGCCATCTTTGTAGCCAGCGAGGTAAGTTTTTAGGGCATCAGCCTTTAGGGTTTTGGTGGGCATGACTGCGTTGTTACCACCAGCATGGCAAGCGGCACAGTTAGCGGCAAATACCTGGGCACCAGCAGCAGCATCAGCGGCAAATGCAGGAGTCCCGAAGGCAAAAACAGTAGCAAGTACGGTTAAAGCAATAGCAAGTAATTTTTTCAAAGGAGTTTTCCTCTCAATGCTCTCAACAGAAAAAGAATTTGGTTAAAAGTTTAATATAATCAACCAGACTATATTTTATCGATCTTGTCGTTTGGTTCAAACGCTTAGCCTGAAATTCCCTAAATTGTTTCAATTTGTCACGAAATTGCCCTATGCAGTCCGCATCTCCTTCCTCCGATGGTATGGCAGTGGTCAAGACCTGGGACCTTTGCAAAACTTACCGTACCGGCTTTTGGCTCAACAAAACCAGTGAATCCCTGAAAAGTTGTTCCCTCGAAGTCTTGGCAGGCGAAACCTTCGGGCTACTGGGGCCAAATGGGGCAGGCAAAACAACTCTTTTGAAAATTCTCCTAGGTATTATTCGACCGACTGGGGGCAATGCGACGCTGTTGGGGAAACCGTTTGGCGATCGCCCCACCCGCCAGCGCATTGGCTACCTCCCGGAAAATGCTTATTTCTATGACTTTTTGACGGCCTGGGAATTTCTAGATTTTACGGCGGGTTTATTTCAGATTCCGCGCGGCAAGCGACAAAAGCGGATTAAATTACTGCTGGATACGGTGGGACTGGCCCAGGAAGTGGCGAAAAAGCGGCAACTCCGCAAATATTCCAAGGGGATGCTCCAGCGGGTAGGGATGGCCCAGGCGTTAATCAATGATCCTGATTTAGTCTTCCTCGATGAGCCGATGTCGGGCCTCGATCCCCTCGGTCGCTACCAAGTGCGAGAAATTATTTTGTCCCTAAAGGCCCAGGGAAAAACGATTTTCTTTAATTCGCATATTTTGGCGGATGTGGAACTGATTTGTGATCGCCTGGCGATTTTGTCGAAGGGGGAAATTATCTGCCAAGGTACTTTAGATGAGCTTTTGGGGGCAGCAGATCGCTATCAAGTCGTCATCGAAGGGGGTACCGAGGCAGCGTTACGGTCTTGGGTGCCGGATTTAGCCCGCAAGGATCACCATTGGATCGGCCATTTGGAGGGAGATCCCCAAAAGTTCATTGCTTCCCTGAGCTTGATGAAGGCGCGATTATTAGATTTGAAATTGGCGCGAGTTTCCCTAGAGGATTTCTTTATTCGCCAAATTCGTGACCATGATCCCCAGGCGCACATCGAGGAAAATCTCAAGGCGATCGCCTAAATTGTGAACTGTGCATATAAAGTATCTGTCTATAATTTTTGAAAAAACACTCATTTAAGAAAGATTACAAGCTTTCGAGTGGAAAATATTATGCATTTTGGTTTTAATGATATGGAGTAGACAAAATCTAAACTTATTGGGCTATATTTATGTCGATTGATGAATTGACATTCTCGAATCTTCCTGAAGTCGAGAAGTATGTCAACCAGATGGTGCGTGGAAGTAAAGTCACCTGTAATTTGCAACTAAAATCACCAATGTTATTGGTAGTCATAACAAGACCAAAAGACGTCCAAAAGACTCCTTTAGAATATGAATTTATCTCCGAGAAAATATTAAGTGTTTTTAATAAGATTCCTAGCACTAAGACAATTCTAATAAAATCTGCCCAGTTTTATGCCAGAGTAAATGGAGAGGCTCCCGAATGGAGAATGGTTAAACCAATTCTATACATACCCGAACTTGAAGAGAAGCAGCCACAAGAATCAAAAGAAGTATTAAATCAAAATCTTCCACCTAGTCAACAACAGAGTAAATCTTCACCCAACCACTTAGTCAAAAACAGCAATCACAACGAAACCAAAGCCTATCAGTCTTTAAATGTTTATCAGTCTTTGAATCTTCGAGTACAGCTTTTAGGGCGCGGTATCACTAATGAAATTTTAAGTTTATATATCAATGGAAAAAGTGTCGCCAACAAATTCAAAACATTGCATGACTGCTTAAATCACCTGGGTTTACAGGGTTTTTATATAGTTGCTTGCTCAATAGAAACAGAGGGAACATACACTCATTTTTATACGTTACAAAGAAAATTGGTACTCCACTCTATTCCAGATGTTCCAGATATTTTTGATGAATTGGAACAGATCAACAATGGCGTTTCTTTAGATGACAGCATCAGAAGCTTATTTGAAGGAGGGGCTCGTTTTTGGTAAATCAAACAAAATCATTTTATGAATTCTAATCTAGTAATCGCTAGCTTTTAAAGTCTGACAGGCTATCAATTATAATAACTTTTGGTGGATTGCTATTTTTTTGAAAATTTCGATACAGCCTTATTTGCGATTTTTTCTTTGAGGCAAATACTACCAAAAACCTCCTTAAGAAGCTTAAGGAGGTCGAAAAAGTTCAACAGGAAATTCGTTTATTTCGCGGGATCAAGTTTGGCGATCGCCGCTTCCATTTCTGAGGCAATTTTCGCTTCAAGGGCCGCAGAATCCGTTTCCATATAAACCCGCATCAACGGCTCTGTACCAGAAGGACGCAGGAGCACCCAACTGCCATTTTCGAGGTACAGTTTCACGCCATCTTTTAAGCCCACTTCCTTGACCGCTAAACCAGCCACAGTTTCCGGGGGCGTCGCCTTATAGAAGTCCAAGACAGCCTTTTTGTGGGGTTCTTCCAGGTGCAGATCCAAGCGTTTATTGAAGAGCGGTCCAGCGGCATCTTCGAGGGCTTCTTTCACCAATTGGGAAAGGGGTTTGCCTTCGTAGGCGATCGCCTCGGCCACGAGCATATCCGCCAAAATGCCATCTTTTTCCGGGATATGACCGAGCACACTCAAACCACCGGATTCTTCACCGCCAATGAGGACAGCAGTTTCGCGCATTTTTTCGCCGATATACTTGAAGCCGACTGCTGTTTCAAAAATTTCTAAGCCATATTTTGCGGCCAAATTGTCGAGCAAATGGGTTGTGGCCACCGTGCGGACGATCGCCCCTTTTTGACCTTTGTTTTTCAGCAGGTGCCGCGCAAGCAAGAGCAGAATTGTGTTGGGCGTTAAAACATTTCCCAATTCATCCACAACCCCAAAGCGATCGCTATCACCATCGGTCGCCAAGCCTAGATCTGCTTGATCCGCTTTTACCGCATCCACGAGGCCCACCAACTGAGAGCCTTTCGGTTCTGGCATCCCACCGCCAAACAAAACATCACGGCTGGTATTAAATGATTCCGTTTCACAGCCGCAGTGGGCGAGTACTTCATCTAAATAACCGCGCGACGTGGAATACAGCGCATCGTATTTAACTTTCAGGCCCGCTGAGCGAATCTTGTCCACATCCAGGAGGGTGTAGATAAATTTTAAATAGGCAGGTTTCGGGTCGAACCGAGAAATCTTGTCGCCATTTTTGCCCGTGGGCATCTCCGCCGAAGCACTAGCAATATTCGCCACAATCGTGTCGGTGATTTCTGGGGTCGCTGGCCCGGCGTAATCGGGAATATATTTGATCCCGCAGTAGGGGGCGGGGTTATGGCTGGCCGTAAACATCAACGCGCCGGCAGAATTGAGAAACTTCGCATTGTAGGCAATCACCGGGGTCGGGCAATCCCGCTCTACCACCTGCACCGTCCAACCGAGATCCGCGAGCACTTCCGCCGCAGTCTGGGCAAATTCGTCTGCAAAAAAACGGGTGTCATAGGCCACCAGCACCGGACGATCCTTCCCATAGGCCGTCTCTAGGTAGCTGGCGATCGCCCGGGTCACTTTACAAACATTAGCGAAGGTAAAATCATCGGCGATAATGCCACGCCAACCGTCAGTGCCAAACTTAATCGGGGGATTGCTTGCAATACTCATGTGAAGAAAAACAGGGCTTGTTAAAAATCCCCTTTATCTTATCCGCAAGGGGGAAACCACGAATGGCGATTTTCTTACAAAATTTCCCCGAAGACAGGCATTTTTCCAAAGCATTAGATATTATTAGGTCTATACTGGCTAGTCCCAGTAAAAAGTCATAGGCGAAAGACTGTCTTTTCTATCCTTCGGGCGGTGCAAATTTTGTCTAGATTGATGTACATATCGGACGATTTAACCCCAAACCCTTGATCAATGGAGTGATGAATAACCGTGGCAACAACCGAACCCCGTCAATCCCAACCCCTCGATGTCGCCCAACTCCAGCAGGAACTCCAACTGCGGGATCAACTGGTGCAGCAACTGTCCCAGGAGTTATTTCGTCTCGTCAAGGGCAATGATGACCCGGCCCCGGAGCTAGAAGCCCAGCACCAAGAAGAACTCCAGCGCCTCCGGGAGCAGTTCCAAGAGGTTGAACAGCAAGTCGTTTTGTATCAAGAGCGTTTGACCCAGAAAGATCAAGAAATTTCCCAATTGCGCCAATCCGTTAAAGAATTAGGCGATCGCAGTCGGCGGTTAGAACAGGTGGTTCAAGAACTACCGCAGATTTATCGGCAAAAATTTGCTGAGAGAATGGCAACAGTTCGCGATAAAGTAGAGAAGCTGCAAAGGGAGAATCGCCAACTCCATGCCGACTTACAAAGTGTGAGTTACCGCCTTGCAGTGAAAAATCGTCGTCATAGCCTGTCTGAGATTGAATTACCCACATTTAACCCCAAAGGTGGCAGCCCCATCCCGACGTTCAGCACCCTCTAAGGTCATCATCTTAGTCAATGCTGAATTAAAGCATTCTGGCAAATTTATCTCTGCTTCCCCCGTTACGGAGCGGATGATTAAGGCATTTAAAACGGCAATTGTGCAGCAGGCCGAGGGCACAGAAGTAGAAGTGCTCACACCGGCGATGGTTCGGCACGGGGGCCAGTCCCAGGGTCGCGACGTCCTCGTTTGTCCCTTGACGATTGATTTACCAGAGCCTTTTTCTTTCACGCACCAAAAAGTATTTCAAGCCTGTCGCAAAATTGAAGAGCGGCGTCAGTGGGTGCAGAAACACACAACCCACCGGGTCTGTAACCACAACTATTTAGGTGATCACTGGCTACCAATTATCTACACGGCGAAGGGGCCTTTGTACGGCGAAGTGATCGGTGAAGGGGTAATGCCCAACTCCTACCACCAGCCCATCGACCTCCGGGATGAACAGCGCCAAAGCTTATATTATCTGGGCTACCAGCTCCTCGATTCCATTGGGGCTACGCCTGGGGTTTACCTGCTACAGTTTTCTTTCTCACCGGAAAAGCGGTTAATTTTTGATCGACTCTGGCCTTTCCCGGCAGCACCGGCGATCGCCTCTCTGCGCTGCCAACAACCAGACCTGTTTACCTGCCATTGGCATTGTCTGACGGGGCAAAGTATTCCTGATGTGATTATTCCCCATTACCTCGCATCCTAAAGTTTCCCTGAAATTTTCCTGGGGATGTGAGCGATCGCTGACTTATCAGCCATATCAGTAAATAACTGTCAAAAAATTAAACGAATCATCTCAGAGGCTGTGGCGATCGTCGTTTCCTGATTAACAATAGGCCCAATGGCCCCAGGCCATAAACGCTTTAGGACAACGGTAAACAGCATCAGTTATGGGAAACGTAAAAAAAATTGGTGTACTCACCAGTGGCGGCGACTGCTCCGGCTTGAATGCAGCGATTCGGGCTGTAACTCGCTGCGCCCGACATCAATACGGTTGGGAAGTGATTGGTATCTGTCGAGCGACCCTCGGCCTGCTCCAGGAGCCACCAGAAACCATTGTCCTCACTGAAGATCAAGTCGATACTTGGTTAACGATGGGGGGCACCATGTTGGGGACGACCAATAAAGGTAATCCCTTTGCTTTTCCCATGGAAGACGGTTCCCTAAAGGATCGCTCCCAGGAAATTGGCGAAGCTTATCACCGCTTGGGGCTGGATGCACTGGTCGGGATTGGCGGCGATGGTAGCTTGGCGATTCTCCAGAAATTAGCCCACCTGGGGGGCATGAACCTCGTGGGCATCCCCAAAACCATTGACAATGATGTGGGCATTACGGAACGTTCCATTGGGTTTGAAACAGCGGTCAATATTGCCACGGAAGCTTTAGATCGACTGCATTTTACGGCGGCCAGTCACAACCGAGTGATGATTGTGGAAGTCATGGGGCGAGATGCCGGCCACATCGCCTTAAATGCGGGGATTGCTGGCGGTGCCCATGTGATCTTGATCCCAGAGATTGCCTACGACTTACAGACGGTGTGTGAGTTTATTTGCGATCGCCAAAATTCCGGTAATGGTCATACCCTTGTCGTTGTTTCAGAGGCGGTCTGTACCACCTCTGGGGAAACCCTCAAACACGAATTGCAATTTGGGGAATGTCGCCTGGGGGGCATTGGTCAATACATGGGTGATGAGGTGGCCAAAAAGACTGGCGCAGAAACGCGGGTAACGGTATTGGGCCACATCCAACGGGGGGGCATCGCTTCACCCCTAGACCGTTTGTTGGCCTCGGCCTTTGGGGTGGCGGCGGTGGACTTGATCGTCCAGGGCAAATTTGATCACATGGTGACTTGGCAAAATGGCCAGGTGTCTAGTGCGCCCATTAGTGAAGCCATTGAGATCAATCGGGTCGTTGATCCGGAGGGAACTTTGGTGAAAACCGCGCGGGGCTTAGGGATTTGTCTTGGCGATCGCCCAGGCGAAATTTAGGCCACATTTAAGCCGCCCAGAACTCTAGGGAGAAGCTGGCTCCAGAAGATAGGGCTGCAGATCGAGGGGCACCTGGTTTGCGGTTTCTAATTGCATCCCCTCTCCCCATTGGCGCAGGGGCAGGGTCAGATCCGCAAAAAACTGCGTTGGGTCTGTCTCTGGCTTCAAAATTAGGAGCGTCGTACAAGGGCCGCCTTTCGTTTGAGTCAGGGCACAAATTGCTTCCCGTTCTGGGGTGGCCGGGTTGGGCTGATAGGTGAGGGCGCGGAGTTGCTGTGGTACTAGGGAATCTAGGCGCTGGGCGACCTGCTCACAACGACTTTTGGGGGACACATCCCCTTCCATGCCCGGCACCATTTGCAGCCAAGGTTGCGGTTGTCCTTGGCCCTGATGAAAGACCGTCCACATCAATTCTCCTGTTTGGGGTTCTATGACGGGCTGACAGGTAAACTGCCGGGGTTTAAGAATATTGCGCCCCAGGGCATTGCTGACCCCCACCGTCAGGCCCACCGTGAGAAAGGCGATTGCCACTACGCCGCCCAACAATAATTGATAAGGCTCTAACATCATCAACTTCGCCATTGTGTTTCCCTAATACTTCACCATGATTATCTGTCGGGGATAACCCCAAAAAAGTTTCCCGATTAGACCCTAAATTTCCAGAATTTTGCCTATTTCGTCCGATTAATAAGGTAATTGGGAATAGGCGGCCTGGGAAATGGTCGGCAACTCCGCATATTTGCCGAGGATCGATTGCACCATTGCATAGAGGCAAGCCACTAAAGTACCAAGAAAGGCAACATTTGAAAGGGTTTCAACGAGAAGACTGCCGCCCCCAAAGCCGAATAATTGAATCACAATGCTCAATAAAATCAAGGCAATATCGATGAGAATCGCTTGTAGGGTGTTGAAGCGGATGAAGTGACTAATCCGGCTGTTGCGTACCACCGCAGCATAGAGAATGAAGAAAATAATCAGTCCCGCAAAGGGAAACGAATAAAGGCGGATTAATGGCTGTAGGGGTACATAGATAATCGAGAGAATCGGGAATTGCCTCAAAAATGGAATCCCCAGGGGCAAGGCGTAAACGAGGGGCAGAAGGTAGGGTAAGGCCCCAAATAAACGATCTGTGGGTTCAGTGGTAGTGGACATAAAACTTTTTCTGCAATGGACTAGCTCCTATTTTACAGAGAAGTCTTGAAGAAGTTCTGTGGCGATCGCCAGGGCCAAACAATGGGAAAAATTAAACGAAATTCAGGAATTTTGCGGCGATTTCCCCTGCATCCTGACAAAAGGCAGTAGAATTGTAAACATTTGTTAATCTCTTTTTGAAACTGAATGCAAAGTACAGTCCGCTCCCCAGGGAGTCGCGAGTCTCTACGGCAAGATCTGCCCTTCACCCTCAAGGATGTGAAAGCAGCCATCCCAGACTACTGTTTTCAGCCTTCTGTCTTCCGTTCCCTCGCCTATTTTTTTCTTGATATTGGGATCATCGCTGGCCTCTATGCGATCGCCGCTTATTTAGATTCTTGGTTTTTCTATCCCATCTTTTGGTTTGCCCAGGGCACCATGTTTTGGGCTTTGTTTGTGGTCGGCCATGATTGCGGCCACGGATCTTTTTCTAAGTCCAAATGGCTCAATAACTTGATTGGGCATTTGAGCCACACGCCGATTTTGGTGCCTTTCCATGGTTGGCGTATTTCCCACCGCACCCACCACTCCAACACGGGCAACATTGATACCGATGAGAGTTGGTACCCAATCCCAGAGTCAAAATATGACCAGATGGGTTTTGCGGAGAAACTTGTCCGTTTTTATGCGCCCCTGATTGCTTATCCGGTTTATTTGTTTAAGCGATCGCCGGGTCGGGGGCCTGGTTCTCATTTTTCGCCCAAAAGTCCCCTGTTTAAGCCTGCCGAGCGCAACGATATCATCGTCAGTACCGCCGCGATTATTGCCATGGTCGGTTTTCTCGCGTGGTTTACAGTGCAGTTCGGGCTTCTCGCCTTTGTGAAATTCTATTTTGTGCCCTACGTCATCTTCGTGATTTGGCTCGATCTAGTCACTTATCTGCACCATACTGAGGCGGATATTCCTTGGTACCGGGGTGATGATTGGTATTACCTCAAGGGTGCTCTTTCCACCATTGACCGGGATTATGGCATTTTTAACGAAATTCACCACAATATCGGCACCCACGTCGCCCACCACATTTTCCATGCTATTCCCCATTACTATCTCAAGGATGCGACCGAAGCGATCAAGCCTCTCCTAGGAGATTATTACCGGGTGAGCCATGCTCCGATTTGGCGCAGTTTCTTTAGATCCCAAAAAGCCTGCCATTACATCGCGGATCAAGGGTCTAACCTGTACTACCAACCGAAAAAGTAACGCTATTATTCTCAACTGCAATCTTTTTTATTGATCCTAATTTCCCCTGGAAGTTAGGTTTTTTTGCGGCGATCGCCTGGGGAAAGCACCGGATTTTTGAGAGATCGCCTATGATCGAAACCGTTGAATTTACGACAGCAGCACCATGAAGCGGGTTCGGGTCAAGTACAGTTCGCCAACCTTTTGGATTGGCCTTGGTTTAACGGGGATCTTGGGTCTGGGGGCGATCGCCGCCCGGCAACAAATACCCTTACTGTCCCAGAGCGCTGGCCAGGTGGAATCCTCTGAAACAAGCGATTCTGAAGTACTGGCTTTGGTAGAACAAACACCAGAGGAACGGCGGGAATGGCTTGAGGCGATCGCCAACGGGAAAAAAAATAGCCTTGACCGCAGTCGCGCCCGTTACCTATTAGGGATGGACTATCTCGTTGAACAGGATGGTGCCGCTGCCCTGGCCGCCTTCGAGAATCTAGAGCAAGATTATCCGGTGTTGACGCCCCATATTTTGATTAAGCGGGGCCGCGCCTACGAATTAACGAACAACCCCGAACAGGCCCAGGTGATTTGGTTTGATGTGGTGCAAAATTACCCAGAGGATGCCGCCGCAGCCGAAGCCCTCTTTCGCCTCAGTGCCTACGACCCGAAATATGCCGACCAGGCGATCGCCGAATATCCTGCCCATCCCCGCACCCAAAGCTTGATCCAGCAACGCCTTGCAGAAAATCCCCAGCAACGGGATCTTCTGGAACTACGCCTCAAGTATGACGCCGACGCCCCAGATATTGCCACAGTCCGTCAAGCTTTAATTGATAATTTCGCCGATCAGCTATCCCCAGAAACCTGGCAGGCGATCGCCGATAGTTTTTGGGATCAATGGCAATATGCCGCCGCCGCCACCGCCTACCAAAAAGCCCCCGAAACTCCTCAAAATTTATACCGTCTCGCCCGCAGCTTCCAGGTCAGTGACCAACCGGAGCAAGCCCGACCTGCCTACGAAGCCTTGATCAAGACTTTCCCCGACGCCCCAGAAACAGGCCTTGGTTTACGTCGCCTCGCCAGTTTAGTCAATGACACCACAGCGCTGACCTATTTAGATCAAGCCGTCGAAAAGTTTCCAGAAGAAGCCCCCGAAGCCCTCTTTACCAAGGCCAACCTTTTAGAAAAGCTCGGTAGCAATAGTTCCGCCAACCAAACCCGCGAAAAAGCGCTCAATACTTATAAAGACGGCACCGCCACCACAGAATACCGCTGGCAACAGGCCGAACGCTACGCCGCAGAAGGAAATTACACCCAGGCCATTGAATGGGCCAAGGCGATCGCCCCCCTGACCCCGGATCATTCCCTTGCCCCTGAATCTATTTTTTGGACAGGAAAATGGCAACAACAGCTTGGCCAAACCCAAGCAGCAAAACAAGCCTATCAACAAGTCCTCCGCGACTACCCCGAATCCTATTACGCTTGGCGATCGGCGGTACAACTCGGCTGGGATGTCGGGGATTTCACGTCGGTACGCAGTCTCCAACCGGAATTAACGATCCCAGAAACTCGCCCTGTGCCCCCGGCGGGTTCCGAAACATTTCAGGAGCTTTATCGCCTCGGCCAGGATTTTGACGCCTGGAATACCCTCCAACTCGAACTCGCCAGTAAAACAGAACTCACTGTCCCCGAAGCCTTTACCCAAGGTCTGTTAAAACTGGCCCAAGGTCGCTATCTCCAGGGGATTAATACCATTTGGAATCTCAGCCAACGGGACGAACCCGGCGATCGCCAAGCGTGGTTAGCACTCCGGGAAAACGAAACCTATTGGCACGCCCTTTTCCCATTCCCCTATGCTGAACCGATCCAGCGGTGGGCCGCCGAAAATGACCTTAATCCCCTGCTGGTCGTTTCTTTAATGCGTCAAGAATCTCGCTTTGAGAAAAATATTGAGTCCCCCGTGGGAGCAAAGGGACTGATGCAAGTGATGCCCAGTACCGCCGAATGGATTGCCCAACAGACAACCGGGAACGCCTATGCCCTCGATGAACCAGAGGACAATATTAAACTCGGTACCTGGTATCTGCGCTACACTCACCAGGAATATGATGATAATTCCATGTTGGCGATCGCCAGTTACAATGCTGGCCCTGGTAACGTTGCCCAGTGGCTCCAACGCTATGGCCTTAACGATCCCGACACCTTCATCGAGCAGATCCCGTTTAATGAAACGAAAAACTACGTCGAAACTGTCTTTGCTAACTATTGGAACTACGAACGCCTCTATAATCCTGAACTTCAAGCCAAGCTAGACTCTTTGTAGCAACTTCCTTGGCCGCTCGTGCGAATTATGATGCATAAACCTAAGGCAAATGTAAAGATCTCCCCAGAACCCTTTACAAAACTTCATTTTGTTGCTAGTATGGACACATACATACAAAACAGTTCTGGTTTTTCCAGAGCGCACCTTGATAATTTCATAGCAATCATAACGATATGACTACTACACTACAACAGCGCGGAAGCGCTTCCTTGTGGGAGAAGTTCTGTCAGTGGATCACCAGCACCGAGAACCGCATCTATGTCGGTTGGTTCGGCGTCCTGATGATTCCTACCCTTCTCACTGCTACTACCTGCTTCATCATTGCGTTCATCGCAGCTCCCCCCGTTGACATCGACGGTATCCGTGAGCCCGTCGCAGGTTCTCTTCTCTACGGTAACAACATCGTCTCTGGCGCAGTTGTACCTTCTTCTAACGCAATTGGTCTCCACTTCTACCCCATCTGGGAAGCTGCTTCCTTAGATGAGTGGTTGTACAACGGTGGCCCTTACCAGTTGGTAATTTTCCATTTCCTCATTGGTGTTTTCTGCTACATGGGTCGTGAGTGGGAACTTTCTTACCGCCTCGGTATGCGTCCCTGGATCTGTGTTGCATTCTCTGCTCCCGTAGCAGCAGCAACTGCAGTATTCCTCATCTACCCCATCGGTCAAGGTTCCTTCTCTGATGGTATGCCTTTGGGTATCTCTGGTACGTTCAACTTCATGATCGTATTCCAGGCAGAGCACAACATCCTGATGCACCCCTTCCACATGCTTGGTGTGGCTGGTGTATTCGGTGGTTCTTTGTTCTCCGCAATGCACGGTTCTCTCGTAACCTCTTCTTTGGTACGTGAGACCACTGAAACCGAATCTCAGAACTACGGTTACAAGTTCGGTCAAGAGGAAGAAACTTACAACATCGTTGCAGCCCACGGCTACTTCGGTCGTTTGATCTTCCAATATGCATCTTTCAACAACAGCCGTTCCTTGCACTTCTTCTTGGGTGCATGGCCTGTAGTCGGTATCTGGTTCACTGCTCTTGGTGTATCTACCATGGCATTCAACCTGAACGGTTTCAACTTCAACCAGTCCATCCTTGACTCTCAAGGTCGTGTAATCAACACCTGGGCGGACATTCTGAACCGTGCGAACCTCGGTTTTGAAGTAATGCACGAGCGTAACGCTCACAACTTCCCCTTAGACTTAGCAGCTGGCGAGCAAGCACCTGTGGCTCTGCAAGCACCTGCAATCAACGGTTAATAACTGTTTGAGTCTTCGGGCTTAGTTGAGAAAAGATGATTGCTTTGACAGTAAAACTGAATAAGTAATGATTGGCGAGAGCCCCTACCAGAGATGGTGGGGGTTTTTGCTTGCTTTTTTTGGGAAAATTTCGGATTGTTGGTATCGCAATCGCAGTTGAAAAAATATATTTTTGGTCAATCATTAACAACTACTTTGATTTTTGAGCCATTCGTAATCTTGATCTTGGCTTTTTTGATTTTTCTTGGGTGAAATTAATATTTGATAGCCTGATGTTTTTTTACATTTTTGATAATAAAGGCGCATCAAATTGATATGGGGCACCCGGCATTCTGTCCATTTGTTGTCAGTGGCGCGGACTTTTTTGGCGGCGTAGGCTTGGCCTTCGAGAATATCTTTCAGGGCTTTGATGAGAGCGGCGAGGTTTTCGGGCTGGTCTACTAATACATTTAGAGAGTCCCGCAGAAGGGTGATTTCTGGTAGTAGAGTACCCACAAGGGTTTGTATTTGTTCTGCGTTGAGGCGATCGCCTTGGGTCTTTTGTTGGGAAGCTGACTGCTGTTGGAGATTAAATAAATCAACTCTTTGCTGTTCTAAGTTAACTGCATATTCTTGTAATTGGGCTTTCAGTTGGCTGATTTCTGCTTCTTTGTGGTGCAGGACATCCTGTTGTGATTGTTCTAAAGATTCAAGAATTTCGTCAATGTCGCGGTTATTTTCACGGAGTTTCTTTTGGCTAGCGAGGCTTAATTCTTTTTCCCGTTGTAGCTTTTGCTCGAGACGTTCTTTAATTTGAGTTTGGCTGGCAATGCGTTGTTCAAGGTCGGCGATCGCCTGTTGAAAATCCTGGGCTTGATTCGCCATTTCTAAACTGTAGTTTTCCGCCTGGAGCTGGAGCTGGGATTCGTAGGCTTCCTGTTGGGTGGCAAAGTTTTTTTTGAGCTTTAAAATTTCCTGCTTTTGGACGGTGCGCATCGTAAAAAACAGGCCAATTCCCCCTAACCCTAAGCCCCAAAAAAAAGAAAAGTCCATAGCCGCAAATGTTGCCTACCGTAGTTACCTTTCTTCCAATTTAGCGTAAGGCACTTTGGATTTAAGTGCCCGTAGAGCCGAACCCGCCCGTACCTCGGCTTGTGTCGCTGACTTTGTCAACCACCGTAATATCCAAATGCATCACGGGAACCATCACCATTTGGGCAATGCGCATCCCGGCTTTGACCTCAAAGACTGTATCGCTATGGTTGATTAAGATCACGCCGATTTCACCGCGATAGTTGGCGTCGATGGTGCCAGGGCTATTGAGGACGGTGACACTTTGTTTGAGGGCTAAACCACTGCGGGGGCGAATTTGAAGTTCGGTGCCAATGGGAATTTCCGCCGCGAGGCCCGTTTTAATCAAGGCGGTTTTGTGGGGGGCGATCGCCACAGGTTCGATGGCATGAAGATCAACGCCAGAATCCCCATCATGTTGATACTTAGGAATAATCGCGTTGGGGTGGAGCTTGAGGAGGCGGAGGTGCATAGAAAGCTAGACAGTGGTGGTTTGTAAACGATGTTTGAGGGTTTGGGGATCGCCTTGGTCAACGACTCGGCCATTTTCCAAGAGGAAGGCCCCATCACAAAAGTCTAATTCATCGAGGCGATGGGTCACCCAGAGGGCCGTCATCCCCCGACTTTTAACTAAATGTTGCACTTGTTTGACGAGATCGAGTTGGGTATCACCATCCAAGAGGGCCGTGGGTTCATCGAGGAGCAGCACTTCACAATGTCTGGCGATCGCCCCGGCAATGGCGACCCGTTGTTTTTGGCCACCACTGAGGGCATAGATCGGCCGACGAGCCAAATTACCTAAACCCACTGCTCCCAAGGCTTCGGCCACCCGCTGTTGGATGCTGGGGGTTGGTAAGCGTTCAGAAACCAGGCCAAAGGCGACATCTGCGCCCACGGTAGGCATGACCAACTGATGATCTGGGTTTTGAAAGACAAAGCCAACGGGTTGGATCAATTCAACGGTACCCGAATCGGCCGTTAGGAGTCCCGCCAGAATCCGTAACAGAGTCGATTTGCCACTGCCATTGGTGCCCAAGAGCATCCAAAATTCTCCCTGGGGGACGGCTAAATTGCAGTGACTGAGGATTTTTTTGTCCGGTTGCCAACTGAAATTTAGGTTTTCGACGGCAATGGCAGAACTAGACATGGCTTTGGGAGTGGTCACTGGGGGCCATAATCACAACGACACAGTAAACGTAACAAAAAAGAGGGCAGCGATCGCCCCCCGTGGGTTGAGGCCAGAGACCTTTGTTATTCTGCCGCTTGGGTCGCAAAAAAGCCTGGTACCCGTCCGCCAGCAGCTGCACCACTTTTCTTGTTGAGGACAACGGCACTAATTTGATCACTGAGGAGGGCGATTTTTTTATCCTCATCCTTTTCGCAGGTGAGTTCGAGGAGGGTGGCGTGGTCGCCTTTCATCGCCTCAAGGACAGATTGATAGAGTGCTTGGGCAGTATCGGCTTCTTTACGTTGGACAGAAACGGGGATCGGGCTATATTTGAGGGTCAAATCCAGACTATACATGCAGGTTTACGGGTTATTTTTCCTGTTATTTATCTTAAACGGTTTGGGAGATCACGGTTGGGTGGCTTCGGCGATCGCCTTGATCCGTCGCAGTTGGGCCTGCATATCTTTCTTTGTCCAGCGGGCGGCAAAGGTTTTAAAGCCCCAACGCACCAAAGGATTGGGAATTTCAAACTGAAAGCGGTTTACCAACTGGGTTCCTGTGGCATTGGGGATGCATTCCCAACGGTCTCGCCCCCGGAAAAAGCCCGTGAATTGCCAGACAATCAAACCTGGTTCCCGTTCCACGACGCGATTATTCAACACCAGGTTAACCAAGGGAATTTTTAACCAAAAGCGACTTTGACTTTCGAGGGCTGTGCTCCAGCGATCGCCGAGGGGTTCACACCGCAGCAGGGGATTTAACCAGCGGTGCATGGTTTCTAGATCCGTAAAACACTGCTCAACACAGGTGGCACTGGCCCGCACTTGAATTGATTGCTCAAAAATTTCCATCAAAATTCTATCTAAAGGTGGATTTTCCCAAAGTTATGAAAAGAAATATAGCGAATTTATCCTTTTTGCGGGTGAAAAATCCGGAGGATCTTTGTAGGGTGGAAGAGGCAACGTCTTGCCGTAAATTAGCGCAAAAACGCCCATTATGGCCGTGATTAGCGATGTAGTTATTTGATTTTAATTCTGAAACAATGTCACCTTTAATCAATACCTTGGGGCCTCCTGTGGGTGACCCCTATGCTGTTTTAGCACTCCAATTACCGGAGTCTCTACAAACCCTCGTCGGGGAAGATGTCGCCAATATCATTAAGGCGATCGCCATCTTAATCATCGGTTGGATCGTTGCCCTAGTGGTGAAAGCCATCGTTAAAGGGTTGCTGAATAAAACCGATGTCGATAATAAAATTGCCGCTTGGATCACCGGTCACGACGGCAAAAGTGATCTGCCCATTGAAATTTGGGCGGCGAATATCGTCTACTGGTTCGTCATTCTCTTTACGGTGGTGGCTGTTTTAGAAACCCTCCAGCTTGACGGGGTTTACACACCACTGAATGAACTGCTTAGTCAAGTCACAAACTTCTTGCCCCAACTGTTTGCGGCGGGTTTGTGGTTAGGGGTTGCTTGGTTGGTGGCCACCATTGCCAAATTAATTGTGGTCAAAGGCCTAAATACCTTTCGCCTAGATGAGCGCCTTAATCCGGCGGACACCGACGCTGAGACCGAGGCGACAGAAGCAGAAACGGCACCGCAATCCCAGACCACGAATATCAGTGAAACCATCGGCAATGCGCTGTATTGGTTTATTTTCTTCTTTTTCCTTACGCCGATCCTCGAAACCCTGGGCTTAGAAAATACCCTCGCGCCCCTACGGGATGTCGTGGATGAAGTATTGCTAATCCTGCCGGATCTCTTTGCGGCGGCCCTGATTGGGGTTGTGGGTTGGTTCATTGCCCAGGTGGTGCGCCGTTTGGTGACCAACCTCCTGAAGGCAACGGGCGTAGATCAAATTGGCGAAAAATTTGGTCTGTCTAGTAGTGCTGGGCGACAGTCTTTGTCTTGGGTGCTCGGTACCATTGCTTATATTTTGATCTTGATCCCTGTGGCGATTTCTGCCTTAGAAGTGGCCCAGATTGAGGCGATTTCGCTCCCGGCGATCGCCATGTTGGATCAAGTGTTGATGCTCTTGCCCAAGATTCTCGCCGCTGCGATTATTCTCACCTTTGCCTATGTGGTGGGTGAATATGTGTCTGAGTTTGTGAGCAATGTACTGACGGGTTTTGGCTTTGATAATGTCTTAACTTGGCTCGGCCTAGACGGAATGGTTAGTGCTGCTCCGAGGGAAGGCGAGGGCGAAACCGCGAAACCGGGTAAAACCCCTTCCCAGGTGATGGGGACGATTTCCCTGGTGGTCATTATGTTAGTGGCGGCGCTGACTGCCGTTGATGTGCTGCAAATTGAAGCTCTCACCAGCGTTGTGGGGGTCATTTTGGCGATCGCCGGACAGGTGTTAGTCGCCCTTTTGATCTTTGCGTTGGGTTTGTATTTCTCCAACATTTCCTACAAAGCCCTGGCTGCCTCTGGCTCTAGGCAATCGAAGATCCTCGGTCAAGCGGCGCGGATTATCATTCTCGTCCTCGTGGGCGCGATGGCACTGGAACAAATGGGCATTGCGACCAATATCGTCAACCTTGCCTTTGGACTGCTGGTCGGTGGGATCGCTGTGGCGATCGCCATTGCCTTTGGTCTCGGTGGTAAAGATATCGCCGCAGAACAGGTGAGAAATTGGCTTGATTCGATGAAAAACGACTAAATGCCCTTAAAAACGTAATTAATCTGGACATGGTCGCAACCATGTCTTTTTTTTTCGGTCACTTTGGCAGAACTTTACAGCCCACTAACGGAACCTTAACGCGCCGATTAAACAACTGTGCCACGCTTCCCCTAGAAACTGCATTTCGTCATTGTGGCGATCGCCTCTCCCTGTGTCGTCATCCTTTTGGGAAGTCCTGTGAACAGCCAGCCAAACCTTCCACTCCCAAAGCCTTCTGCCCGATCAGAATCTGCGTTTGTCCCCAATCCGCTATGCTTGGTCGCCGCTCCCTATCTGGCGAAAAATCAAGGGCGATCGCGGTTTTTGTTTATTGGCGATGCCACCCAGCCCATTACCGCGATTGACGTTGATCCCAATATTTCCAGTCGCTACCAAATCCCCCGCGCCGCTGACCTGCCGATTGTGACCCCCTTTCGGTTAAAAATTTTGCATTTTAATGATCTACATGGACGCATCAGTCACCTTGCCCCAGAGGGAAATATCCCTGTTTTTTCGCGGCTTGTCTCCCGTTACCACCAGCAACAACGCAAGTATGCCAACAATCCCAAAGCTGGGGTGTTACTCCTTTCGGCGGGGGATGACATGGTGGGAACCCCCTTTGATGCGCTGGTTTCTGAATGCAACCATGCCTACGATCTGTATCAAACCTTGGGGGTCGATGCCGCCGCTTTGGGGAATCACGATCTCGATTTAGGCACCCATGCCCTCGCCAAAATGATTCAACGGTCGGGGGATTTTCCGGTGTTGTCGGCGAATCTGTTACCGCCAGCCCAGCTAAAAAAGGTCGTTTATCCGGCGGCATTACTGGATGTGAAGGGGGTACGGGTCGGCATTATCGGCTTAACCACCTCGGCGCAAATGAAGGGTTCCGATGCGCGCCATTTAACCTTTGTCGATCCGGTGCAAGTTGTCAAAAATCTTTTACCTGTGTTGCGTCCCTATTGCCACGTGCTGATTATCCTCAGTCATTTGGGCTATGACCTCCATTCGACCAGTGCCACGGTAGAGGGTTACGGCGATCGCCAACTGGCGGAACATTTACCCTCTGGCGCAGTGGATTTGATTATCGGCGGACACACCCACCACATTTTGAATGAAACCTGCCTCAATCAAGAAAATATCGTCAACGGCATTCCCATTGTGCAGGCGGGAACTTTAGGGCGGTTTTTAGGGGAAGTGACCATTACCCTGAGAGATGAGCAGCAGCCCGCCACTGTGACCAATGCCAAACTGTCTGTGACTGCCGATCTGCCCGTCGAGCGAACCTTTGAGCAAACCCAGATTGCCCCGATCATTACCTCCCTACACAAAAAACTGAATCACCCCTTGGGCATGGTCGCCGATCACCCCGATTTAGAAACCGACGTCGTTTTAAATGATTTTGCCAGCCATGAATCCGCCTTTGCCAATTTCATCACAGCAGGCATGGTGGCACAGGCACAAAAAAACGGTTACGAAGTAGATTTTGCCCTGACCGATGCGGCGGTGTTGTGCGCAGGTTTACCCCCAGCAACGTTGGTCTATGGCGATTGGTTTGCGGTGATGCCCCACGCCGATACGTTGCGTTTGTTTCAAATCACAGGGGCACAACTTTGGGATCTGTTGCAGGACAATGCACGGCGGGCAAATCGCTACGGTGAAGCCCACCTAGAACGGGGTTTTGTGCAATTTAGCGGGCAAATTCGCTACAAAATTCAGCTTGGTGAAAATCGCGCCGCAGCCCAAGCAACAGCTATTTTGGTGCGGGGTACACCGTTAAAAGATCAACTGGCGCATACTTTTACCTTTGTGACCCATAGTTTTATCCGGCAACCTGCCTGCCACTGGGAAACTAAATTTACCCAAAAGCATCTGGATATTGACTTGTTTAATCTCGATATCTTGCCCAGCAAAGATACGGAATTGCTGCTGCGGGAAGCTTTGATTACCCACATTAAAACCTATGGCGGCGTGACGAAAGCGGGGGGTCTATGGCGGGATGGACGGTTACAGATTGAGTTTGCCTAAAACGATTCCTAGTCAAATCTTAAACTAGGCTTGATCTGGGTTTGCTTTGATCGGAAATGTTTTTTTGCCGTCGCGTTTGGGTTGCCACCGATGAAAATTGTCATGTTCTCGATTAATCCCCTGTTTGGCGATCGCGTGCTGGGGGGCGCACCGAAACAGATTAAAAATATTTCGGTGTATCTGGGGGAAATGGGGCATGAGGTGGTGATTCTCTCGACCCGTTGTGCCGATAGTTGCGTTGAATTTCGCTGGCATGACAATGTGCTGGTTAAACCGATTTTGCGGTTCCATCAACCCTTTCCACAGCCCTACGCCATCCCCGCCTACGATATTGCGAACATGATGCAGGATGTGGCAGCTCACCTCGATGGGGCGGATCGCTTTTATATGCACGACGGCGAATTTCTCTTTCCCTATGCTTACCAGCACATTCCGACAGTGGTAGCCCTGCGGGATAACGTCTATCCGGAAACGATCCTTGGGGGATTTTTGTTTCAGGGCGATCGCCTGATTGCGGTGTCGGAATATTCGCGGCGATTTTATGCGGAGACAATGGGGCGATTTTTGCCAGAATTAAATGAGCGGCTATTAGTCGTTTCAACGGGCATTGATTGGGATATTTTTAAACCGACTCCACCGCAAGAAATTTTGGCGATTGTGCCTGTTGATCCGGCAAAAGATGCGATTGTGATTCATCCCCACCGCCCTGAACCCAGCAAGGGTTTACCTCAAACGATCGCCGTCGCTGATTTACTCGTCCACAAATACGGCATTAAAAATTTAAAAGTGCTGGTTCCCCGCTGGTTAGAGGTGAGCATTTCGCCGGAAGTGGCAGCCTTTTATCGGGAGATGGAAACGGAAATTAAAACCCGCAATTTAACGCAAAATTTCATTTTTCATGAATGGATTCCCCAGTCGTTAATGCCGCAATATTACAGTTTGGGTGCTGTCACCTTGGGCTTGGGTAATTTTGTTGAATCCTTTGGTAATTCTCCCTATGAATCCTTGGGTTGTGGCACACCAGCGATTGTGTCCCGTGTCTCGACCCATCGGGAATTGTTGCCCGATCATTTAATTGATAAAGTCCATTTTGGGGATGCAGAAACAGCGGCGGCGATCGCCGCGCAAATTATTATAGAAAAACGCAAAACTTCCCCCAAAACCCTTGCTTATCTCCACGAAAATTATGGCGTACAAAGCCAACTCGAAGGCTATGCCCAAGCGATTTTAAACGCGCAATGTCGTGACCCCCTCGCCTATCGTTATACGCCCATCACGGAGGAAACCAATTACCGTTTACCGTCGTGGTGTTACCTCTGGGAAGGGGGCATTTACCACGATTTTCTCGCCAAACACCAAACCATTCCCGCACTGCAAACTTTGCTCAGTGAATATCCTGAAGGGTTTACCCAAAAAGAGGCGATCGCCAGCGGCATTCCCCCCGCACAGCTTGAAACTTGGTATCGTGACGGTTATCTGATTGTTCAATAGTCCGCAATCTCAGCACTGATAATCTAACTGAAATTCAAAAAACAATTAATGTATTTCAAGATGGAAAAAATTCATAGCAGTTTAATGTTAGCTGGATCTACTGGTTGAGATTTTTAGACTGAAATTGAATTGAGATTTACTGTCAATTACTAGAAAATTTAGAGGCGTTGTTTTTACATCATGAAGCGATCGTTTTAATTTAAACGAAAAAAATATTGCTTTTCCCTTCATAAATCAAACAACAGGAAACATCGCTTGATAAGATAAGAGTTATCTCCCAAGGAATTGATACATAAAAGTTGGTTGTTGCACTTCCTGCCGCGACTTTCTTTCAGCCTATGTGCCATGTCAACAGCACTTCCATCACGGTTTCCAGTGCCCGAAATGATCGCCAGTTTGCTGCATCAACCGGTTATTGTTTCGCCTAATCTATCTCTCATTACATTGAGCGATCGCCTTTGTGCCGATCCTCAGCTTGTTGGTGTGCTGGTTATGGCTAACGAACAGCTCCTTGGCACCGTTTCTCCTGGGGATATTTTACGGGCGATCGCCCAGGGGGAAAATCCCCAAACGGCCACCGCCGCAGAGATTATGCAACGGCCTGCCCCGACCTATCCCGTGGCCGCCCTCGACCAAATTGAATCATTATGTCAATACTTCGCCGAGCAGCAGCTTGCTTGGCTAACCCTTGTGGATGAGCAAGGGAGACCAGTGGGAATCTTGCCTGGCGATCGCCTCGCCGAATTACGCCAACACCTCGACCCAGAACCAGCCGCAGCACCGGAATACAGTCACCATGAACTGAAATTTTTTGAAGAAATTCTTGAAAATGCCTTTGCTGGCTATTGGGACTGGGATTGTATCAACAATATCGAGTATCTCAGCCCCAGTTTTAAGCGGATGTTTGGCTATGCAGATCACGAACTGCCTAACCGCCCAGAATCCTGGCAAAAACTGATTTTTCCCGAAGATCTCCAGAAAGTTAACCACAACCTGCAACAGCACATTGCTAGCCACGGCGAAATTCCCTTCTGCAACGAAGTCCGTTATCGTCACCGAGATGGCTCCACTGTCTGGGTGCTTTGTTCAGGTAAGGTCATCGAATGGGATGCACAAGGTCAACCGCTGCGTATCATTGGCTCCCACATTGATCTGACTCCCTACAAACGCTTTGAAGAACGCCTCAAACGCAGTGAAGCCTCCCTCCAGGAAGCCCAACGCCTCGCCCATATCGGTAGCTGGGAAGTCGATCTAGCCACTGGTCATCTCTCCTGGTCGCCGGAACTGTTGCGGATGTTTGGCTTAAATATGGCCCAGGGGCCGCCCACCTACGATGAACATTGGGCTTTAATCCACCCCGATGACCAGGAACGCCTCAAACGCTGCGTTGAAACAGCGATGCGCACGGGCGAAAGCTATGTGGTGCAATACCGTGCCCAACTGACCAATGGCCAAATTTTCTACCATGAGGCGAGGGGGAGTAGTCAAAAAGATGCCTCTGGCAAAACCATCCGTTTTTTTGGGACTGCCCTCGATATTACGGAGCGAGTCTTGGCAGAACAGGCTCTCCGGGAAAGTGAACTCCGTTGGCAATTTGCCCTAGAGGGTTCTGGGGATGGGGTCTGGGATTGGAATGCCCAAACAAATCATGTCTTTTTTTCGCGGCAGTGGAAAGCGATGTTGGGCTACGGCGAGGCGGAAATTGGTGACACCCTGATGGAATGGGAAAGTCGTCTCCACCCAGATGATTTGGCAATGACTTATCAAGCCATCCAGGCTCACCTTGATGGCCGGACAGAAACCTATCGCAGTGAACATCGGGTGCGGTGCAAAGATGGTTCCTACAAGTGGATTTTAGACCGGGGCAAGGTGATCGAATGGACGCCGTCAGGGGAACCCCTGCGGATTATTGGTACCCATAGTGACATTGGCGATCGCAAACAGGCGGAGCAGGCGTTGATTGATGCCAAAGAAGCAGCAGAAGCGGCCGCCCATGCCAAAAGTATGTTTTTAGCCACCATGAGCCACGAAATTCGGACGCCCATGAATGGCATTATCGGAATGCTCAATTTATTGCTCTATAGCGAAGAGCTCACCACAGAACAGCAAGAACACGCCCGCATCGCCCTTTCTAGCGCCGAATCTTTACTGATCTTGCTGAACGATATTTTGGATTTCTCGAAGATGGAAGCCGGCAAGTTGCAACTAGAAACGGTGGATTTTGATCTTCATCAATTTTTTGAAAATTTTGCCAAGTTGATGGCGTTTGCGGCCCAGGAGAAAGGTCTCAATCTCATTTTTGATTTACGGGGTTTGCGGCACGGTTCTATCCAAGGGGATCCTGGGCGTTTACGACAAATCTTGACGAATCTGGTAAGCAATGCCATTAAATTTACCAACCAAGGGGAGGTGATGATTCGCTGTCAAACGGAGCGGGTTGGCGATCGCCTCGATTTTACCTGCTCAGTGACGGATACTGGCATTGGCATCGCCGCTGAGAAATTGAACGATCTTTTCGAGCCTTTTACCCAGTTAGAAGCAGGAACCACCCGGCGTTATGGTGGCACGGGTCTCGGTTTGGCGATTACCCAGCGTCTTTGTCAGGTGATGGGGGGCACCATTGAAGTGGTTAGTACCCCAGGGGAGGGGAGCTGTTTTACCTTCACCCTAGGGTATGGGGCGGGGCGTTCTCAACTGTCGCGGATGACCGCCGATAGCTTGCAGGGGCTAGAGATCCTCATCGTCGAAGAGCAACAAACCCAACGGGAAATTTTGCGCGATGAACTCCAAGCCTGGGGCGCCACTGTCCAAGCCGCAGCCAATGGCCAAGAGGCGATCGCCCTTTGGCAAACCCAGCCCCCCACCACCGCAACGCCCCTCCTGATCTTGGATCATTCCCTGAGGGAGATCGATGCCCTGACCCTCGCCCAAAATCTCCAACAGCTTTACCTCCAAAAAACCTGCCAGTTACTGCTGCTCACCACGTTTCCCTACAGCCCCACCGATCCCCAAAGCTTCCCCCAACTCACGGCAACCCACCACCTCGTCAAGCCGATTTTATCCCGTCCTCTGTGGCAGGCCTGTCGGCGTTTCTGTGAAAATTTCGCCCAGCCAAACGCTAGAACCTCAGATTCTGGTTCCCAACCTAGCGCAAGCAAACAGGGCCAAAAAATCTCGGCCCGCCTCCTCCTCGTGGAAGATAACCCCGTCAATCAAATTATTATTCGGAGCCTCTGCCAACAGTTTGGTTTTTCCGTCGATGTCGCCCCAGGGGGCACAGAAGCCCTACGGCTGCTCCAAGCAACCCCTGAAAATCAACCCTATCGTTTAATTTTGATGGATTGCCTCATGCCCAAGATGAATGGCTTTCAAACGAGCCAACATATTCGCCGGGGTGGTGGCGGCGATCGCCACCGGCAGATACCGATCATTGCGCTCACCACCACCCTAGGAGAAGCCAACCAAGAGCAGTATTTAGCAGCAGGCATGAACGACTACCTCAGTAAACCCCTCAATCCCCAAACCCTCCGAGAAACTCTCAATCACTGGTTACAGGAACAGTCCCCGACGGGCTAACTTGACCCAAGATTTTTCGCCCAGAAAACAAAAAAAAGCACCCCGGAGGGTGCCCAATGCAGATAATGAATCTTTAAAAGGGTTTAGGAAAAATTACATCATTCCCATGCCAGGCATTCCCATGCCGCCCATGCCACCCATACCGGGCATACCACCACCCATGTCAGGGGCGGGCGCTTCGGGTTCGGGCTTCTCAACGACGAGGGCTTCGGTTGTGATCACCATTCCAGCGATGGAGGCTGCATTTTGCAAAACAGAACGGACAACCTTCGCCGGGTCAATGATGCCAGCGGCAATCATATCGACATATTCGCCAGTGGCCGCGTTGTAGCCAACGTTGAAGTCACTGGTACGAACCCGTTCTACAACCACAGAACCTTCGGCACCCGCGTTATCAGCCAATTGGCGGAGGGGCGCTTCTAGGGCGCGGGAAACGATATCGACACCGAGCTTCTCTTCGTCGCTACTGAGGCTTGCCTTTACTTCAGCGACCTTTTCAGCGAGGTGAATTAGGGTCGTGCCACCACCGGGAACAATGCCTTCATCGACAGCGGCTTTGGTGGCGTTGAGGGCATCTTCGATGCGGAGTTTGCGGTCTTTGAGTTCAGTTTCAGTGGCTGCACCGACTTTAATCACGGCAACACCACCAGCAAGCTTAGCGATCCGCTCCTGGAGTTTCTCCATGTCATATTCGGAGTCGGTTTCAGCCAGTTGCTTACGGATTTGGCTAACGCGGGCGTCAATGTCAGCTTTGCTACCGCCACCGGAAACGATGGTGGTTTCTTCCTTGCTGATGGTGATTTTTTCGGCATTACCGAGCATATCAAGGTCAATGGCTTCGAGGCTGAGGCCCACTTCTTCGGAAATGACCCGACCGCCGGTGAGGACAGCGATGTCCTGGAGCATTTGCTTACGGCGATCGCCAAAACTGGGAGCCTTGATTGCGGCGGCATTGAGGACACCACGGGCTTTGTTCACAACGAGGGTCGCCAGGGCTTCCCCTTCAATGTCTTCGGCAACAATCAACAAAGGACGACCGGAACGGGCTACCTGTTCGAGGGCGGGCACGAGGTCGGCGATCGCCGAAATTTTCTTGTCGGTGATCAGGATGTAAGGATTTTCAAATTCAACGATTTGCCGTTCCTGATCGGTGACGAAATAGGGGGAGATGTAACCGCGATCCAGTTGCATTCCTTCAACTACATCCAGTTCAGTGGCGAGGGACTTGGACTCTTCCACGGTGATCACGCCATCTTTGGTGACTTTGGCCATGGCTTCAGAGATCATCCGGCCTACTTCTTCGTCATTCCCGGCAGACACAGCGGCCACCTGGGCGATCGCCTCTCCTTCAACGGGCTTGGCGATCGCGGCAACTTCCTTCACGAGGAACTTCACTGCCGCATCGATACCCCGGCGCAGGGCCACGGGATTTGCCCCAGCCGTCACATTTTTCAAACCTTCGCGGATCAACGCTTGGGCCATAACGGTGGCAGTGGTCGTGCCATCCCCAGCACTGTCATTGGTTTTCGCTGCCACTTCCCGGATTAACCGCGCCCCCGTATTTTGGAGCGGATCACTAAGTTCAATATCCTTCGCAACGGTGATCCCATCATTCACAATTTGGGGCGCACCATACTGCTTTTCGAGGAGTACATTCCGACCCTTGGGGCCGAGGGTGATTTTTACCGCATCGGCAAGGGCATTAATCCCTGCTTCGAGGGAGCGTCTAGAGTCATCCTTGAAAGAGACAATCTTAGCCATAGGAGTTTGCGTTATAAAGTTTTACGTCACTAGCAAATTTAGCACTCCTAGGGGGCGACTGCTAATGTTTTCTGGTTTCGGCGATGCAAACGGGCCAAAAGCGCTCTAAAAAAGCTTTTCAAGCAATTTGTCTTTTGTGGCTACATATTTTCTTTAAAAAATCAAGTGAGGGATCTCATACCTTTCCCCCCAATGAACCGAAACCCTACCCCCTACTTTTTCTCGGACTGATCTGTGGATTGGGTTAATTTGGCGATCGCCGCCTTGGCCCGTTGGGGTTGACCCCAGAGAATCGTTTCCTGTTTATAAATGCACATTCCTGGTTTGGCCCCCTTGGGTTTATAAACGTGCTTGGGTTTTGTATAAACAATGGGCACCTGATCGCTTTGGCTGGCGCGGCTGTAATAGGCTGCAAAATCCGCCGCCCATTGCAATTCCGCCTCATCGGGAACTGCACCGGGTTCTAGTCGTAATAAAACATGGCTACCGGGGATTTCTTGGCTATGGAACCAAAGATCATAATCATTGGCCACCCGAAACGTTAGATGATCATTTTGTTGGTTATTGCGCCCGATCCAGAGTTCTGATCCTCCTGGGGTGCGGTAAATATGGGGTTTAGAAACCGCTTGTTTAGCAGTAGGTTCTCGGTTGGTTTTGAGGTAACTCCCGTGGATCAATTCTGCCTGAATTTCCTGTAAAGCTTCCAAGTCAGTGGCATTTTCGTAACTCGCAATTTGTCCCAAACTGGCTTCAATGTGTTCGAGGTAATGAATTTCTGTTTCTACTTCCTTTAAAAGTGGTTGCACAATGTGATTTGCCCGCTTTAGTTTTTGGTGTTGTTTATAAAAAGCCTGGGCATTTTGGACAGCATTTTTATCCGGTTGGAGGGGAATTTTAAGGCGATCGCCTGAGGCAAAATCCGTTAGGGCAATTTCAGTTAAACCCGGTTGCCACTCATGCAAATAGGCCATGAGTAAATCGCCGTATTGACGGTATTGATCCGCTTCGGTGGATTCTGTGAGGCGCGTTCGGAAAAGTTGGGCCTTTTGCTGCAATTTTGCCAACAGGAGACTAACTTTCTGGTTGAGTTGGTGGTGCAGTTGTTGGAATTGTTGTTGATTAAGGCGGCTTTGATAATAGTGATTGAGAGTTGGCTGTAGGGGCAAACAAAATTCATCCGACTGCCAGGTGACCACTTGGTATTGGTTGTCCTGGAGCGTCAGGCAAAACTGTCGCTGTTCTAGGCAAGCAAGCCACCGTTGCCATTGCTGAAAAAGACTTTCCCAATCGTTAGCGGTGAGGGTATCCGTCGTTTGCTCAGGGGTTAACTGGGCCGCGCCAATCATCCCTTCTAGAAGAATAGGACTCACGCCCCGGTAATTTTCGAGGATTTGTTTTTTCAGGGATTTGGGTAATAGGGCGATTCTTTCTTGCCAGCGTTCAAAGGATTCTGTAGGGCTGGGCGCTGTTTTCGTCAGGGCTGGGGGAAATTCGTAGGGTTGGCCAGTTTGGACGGGGCGGACGGTGGAGCGATCGCCACTAATTTGTTGGGCCGTAGTGACAATTTGCTGATCGGCATTGGCGAGGATTACGTTGCTATGTTTCCCCATAATTTCGACGTACAAATGCCATTGGGGGACTTCTCCAGGGCGGCGACCAAACTGAAAATCCACCACCCGTTCCCAGGGTTGGATCAGTTCAATTCCCAGCAAGGCCGAACCTTTGATGAGGTGGCGCAGTTGGTCGCTAAAGGTAAAGGTATCGGGATCTCTGGGGGGGCGATCGCCTAAATGCATTCTGGCGGCCTGGGGGTGCCAAGATAACCAGAGCCATTCCCGTTTTTCGAGGGTGCGCAGGGCTAAACAGAGGGTTTGTTTGTCGTATTGATAAACCTGTTCGAGGCGCGCCGGCACCCAGTCCCGCTGTAATTCCGTGACCAGGGCCACCAAGGTTGTGTAGTCTACTGCCTGAATTTTCATTGCTGCTCGATTCTCCCCAATGCCGATGCCACGGATGCGCAGTCTTGGATCTTAGGGGCTTTCGCTAAAACTATCCAGGTAAGCGCCGATATATTTTTTCATTCGTTCGATGAAATAGGCCGAAAACAGTTCCCCATAGTCTGCTTCTACGAGGGCGATCGCCTCATTTAAACGGTGATGACCACAGGCGATAAACTGCGCCGTAGAAATGGCATGGAACTGCGATTCTGCCCCAGGCAGATTATTTTTAAACGCATCAATGTAGAGTCCCCGCACCCGCCGCACATAGTCTGTTTCCCAATCGCTAAATTCAACAGTGCCGATGCTGGGAAAGGTCAATTCTACATTTTTCATAAAGCCCATCACCATGTTCATACATTGCCGGGTCTGCTCGATGGGGAGCGCTTGGGCCGCGCCACGCCGATAGGCCCATTGGGTAATGCCGTTGGTCACTTCTAGGGCACGTAGTTTTGCTAGTTTATCCAGGGTTTCCGTCGGGAAGCGATCCAGATCTTGCAATTGCTGTTCAATTTCGGCTTGAAAACCAGCAAAATCCGCCGCAAAAAATTCCTTGAGTTCGTAAATTTCCGCTAACTTCTGCCAGTTAATCTGTCGCTGTGGTGCCATAATCATGCCTCAAGCTTCCGTGCAAAATCTACCATTCATCCCGCCGTCGCCGTTGGGGTGCAGTCCATTCCAACTCCGCTAACTCTGGGTCTTCTTCCAGTTCAATTTGCCACACTTCCTTAAAGGGATTGACAACTTTTAGAATGGCATCGCCGACAAAATCTTTGACAAACTCATCTTTTTTACTGAGCTTAAATTGCTCCTGCACTACTTCCGTGATCCCGCCATCGCCCCAATCCTGATCGTGACGAAAATATTCAATGAAACTTTTGCCCGCGATGCGCGTGAGGTAGGCGGCTGTTACCCCCTGGATTGCTTTGCCCACGAGGTATGTAGCAATGTTTGTTTGGAGAATTTTTGCAAGGATTTCCACCGCCCCTTTAACAACCCCTAAACTGACCAGGGTTTTGCCGAGAGAAACAGCTAATTCTTTACCGCGATCGCCATCGATTTCGCAGCCATACACCCGACCAATTTCCATCACCATCTGGGCATTCACCGCCGCCGTCGCCAACATATCCACCACGGGCAGAGGGGTTACAGCAATTACTCCAGCGCCAATCCACTGGTAGCGTTCAATCACCTGTTCGGCCTGTTTTTTCCGTTGGTGTTCAATGATTTTGCGGGCTTCTTCCCCCAGGCGTTGGGATTGTAGAAGAAGATTATCTGCTAACAAATCATCCCCTTCGGCCCGCAGCACCACCGCTAAACGTTTCACTAAGGGCATCACGTCCGGCTCTGGGGTAAAAATTTCGCCATCCTCTAGTTCTACGGGTTGGGGATTGGCACAGACTAAAACCACGTCCTGGGGAGTGATCAGGTGTTGTACTTTTTCCTTGAGGCGATCGCCAATCAATTGTTGATCAGCATCTGCGTAAACATCGATTTTGTTAAACACCAACAGCGATCGCTTGCCAATTTCAGCCAATTCACAGAGGGGATCATATTCCGATTGCCGCAGATCGTTATCGACCACGAAAATCAGCAGATCCGCATTGGTTGCCAACTCCCGCGCCAGGCGATCGCGTTGAATGCCCGCTTCCCCCGCTTCTAAAATCCCCGGCGTATCTGTGATCAAAATCTGCCGATTCACCCCTTTTAGTTTTAGGCGATAGGTCTGGCCCGTCTGGGTAGTGCCCATGGTCGCTTCGACGTTACCCACCATTTGCCCAATTAGCGCATTCACCAAAGATGTTTTCCCCGCCGATCCCGTACCAAAAACAGCCACCTGGAGCTCTTGTCGCTCAAAATTCGCCTGAATTTCCTGGGAACGGTTCAGGAGGACTTTCTGGGCCACTTTATCTTGGATTTGGTTGACTTGCTGTTGAATGGTGCGTAGATTTGCCGCCGCCACCTCTGTTTTTTCCGTGGGTAGTTGGGGCTGATAATTGACAACTTTCCGGGGCGATCGCGGTTTTCGTTTGCGACCAAAGAGGTTGAAATAGCGCCAAAACGTCCAGAGAATTAAGCCAATTAGGGCAATAAGCACCAAAATCAGCAGATTTGCCAGAAATGGCGCCGTAAAGGACACCTGGAGATAGAGACGGTAGAGGGAATTCACCAACCACAACATCAGCCCCAGAATAATACTCAGGCCAATGAAAAATAAGGTGAGGCGAATCGGGTGCATTAACGCGCAAACTCTCTGAAAAACCTGATGACCATCATAGCTTGTCCCCCTTCGCTGAGGATGCTGTAACCCTTAGTTCACTTGACTCCCATTGTTTGTTTCCGACTGTTTGGTCACCATTGATCTTGGTGATAGGCATCAAATGCTAGACAAGGGAGTGTTGGTTAGAACCAGAGGCGATCGCCTTTTCCCTTTTGGCAACCCAACAGTTGATATAAGAGAATGGAGCAAAAGCAAATTCTGACCCTGCAGACATAACCCCATCACCACAAACTCCTATGAAACGTGATTCCTACGGTGCTTTAGCGGGCGCATCGATCCCCGCCGCCATCCTCAGAGCCTCGGCCACCCTCAAACTCGCCGGTAATATTGGCTTCTGGGTACAGATTATCCTCGGTGTTGTCGCAGCGCTAATTCTCCTCTTTGCCAGTGCGAGCCTAGTCGGCAGTGATGCCACCAACGCCAACCAAGATATTCGCTTTAGCCAGGGAAGCAGCTTTGGGCTATTCTGTGCTGCCGGCGGTCTCATTGCCCTCATCGTGAGTATCTTTTTCTTCTTCCGCTATAAAACCATTGCCCGACTGATGCTCGCGGGTGATAGCTCCCTCCGGCCCAAGAAATCCTACACCATTCAAACCATTAAATTTGGTCTCTTGGCTAACCTCCTGGGCATGATGTTTGCGATCATTGGTGCCGAAGCCTTCGTGGGGCTCGTCCTCGGGAAATCTTTGACCATTCCCCAGGGGGCCGTTTTTTCCAATACATCCCAGCTCATTCAACCGAAAGATCTATTTATCATCCTGGCGAATACCCACACGATCGCCTCCCATTTCACAGGGATTGTCATTGCCCTCTGGCTCCTCGATCGATTGAATAAATAATGTCCTCACCGTTCCCGATGTGACCTATGCAACGCACCCGACTCAATCTCCTCCTGGGGGCAACCCTTGGGCAATTTACCAGTTTTTTTCAAAATCCATGGCGCAAGATGGCCTTGCTCGCCATTTTTCTCCTTTTTGGAAACTTTGTTGCGACGGTTTTTCCGCCGGCTATCGGCCAAGCCATGGCTTGGGATCCGATAGTTGCCATTGGGATCATTTTTTTGGCTGAAGTGAGTAATTTTCTCTACTATAGGCAAGGCGATCGCCAAACCATTGCCCAAAAAGCGGCCACAAACCCCACTGCGCCCCAGAGCCGGCTCTTATTTCAACTGATGCATGTCTTCAAAATTGGGCTCCTGTATGGCCTCACTGTTTCTGCCGTTAACGTCGGTTCGTAGCGAATGTTACCAGAGCTTGCCAAGGGGGAGAAACCGTATCAGAATCAATTGTTCTAGGCATCAACCAAAAATTTCCCCTGTGCTAGAATCAACTCTACATAGGGACTAGCAGCAGGTAAAAAACAGGTCATGTTTGAACGCTTCACAGAAAAAGCTATTAAGGTGATTATGCTCGCCCAAGAGGAAGCGCGTCGCCTTGGTCACAACTTCGTTGGTACGGAGCAAATCCTCCTCGGTCTCATTGGTGAGGGGACTGGCGTTGCCGCTAAGGTACTCCGGTCTATGGGGGTTAATCTCAAGGATGCCCGCATTGAGGTAGAGAAAATTATCGGGCGGGGTTCCGGCTTTGTGGCCGTTGAAATTCCGTTCACGCCCAGGGCAAAACGGGTCTTAGAACTCTCCCTCGAAGAAGCTCGCCAATTGGGTCACAACTACATTGGTACGGAGCATTTGTTACTAGGCTTAATCCGTGAAGGGGAAGGAGTTGCTGCCAGAGTCCTCGAAAATTTAGGGGTTGACCTCTCCAAGGTACGTACCCAGGTAATCCGGATGCTCGGTGAGACCGCAGAAGTCGCAGCGGGTGGCGGTTCTTCCCGGAGTAATAAGACACCGACCCTAGATGAATTTGGCTCGAATCTGACCCAACTGGCCAAAGACAGCAAGCTTGATCCCGTCGTTGGTCGTCAAAATGAAATTGAACGGGTGATTCAAATCCTTGGTCGCCGCACGAAAAATAATCCGGTACTGATTGGCGAACCAGGGGTCGGGAAAACGGCGATCGCCGAAGGTCTGGCCCAAAGAATTTCCAATGGGGATGTGCCTGACATTCTCGAAGAAAAGCGCGTTGTCACCCTCGATATTGGTTTGCTGGTTGCGGGCACGAAATACCGGGGTGAATTTGAAGAACGCCTCAAAAAAATCATGGACGAAATTCGCCAAGCCGGGAATGTGATCCTGGTGATTGACGAAGTTCATACCCTAATCGGTGCGGGTGCTGCGGAAGGGGCGATCGATGCCGCCAATATCCTCAAGCCTGCCCTCGCCCGTGGTGAACTGCAATGTATCGGTGCCACCACCCTTGATGAATATCGCAAGCACATTGAGCGGGATGCAGCCTTAGAACGGCGCTTCCAACCCGTAATGGTTGGTGAACCTTCCGTCGAAGAAACCATCGAAATTCTCTTTGGTCTGCGGGAACGCTATGAACAGCACCACAAGCTCAAAATCCTTGATGAAGCCCTCGATGCAGCGGCAAAATTAGCCGACCGTTACATCAGCGATCGCTTCTTGCCCGACAAAGCCATTGACTTGATCGATGAAGCGGGTTCCCGTGTTCGGTTGATTAATTCCCAACTGCCCCCTGAAGCCAAGGAACTCGATAAAGAATTGCGCGATGTCCTGAAGCAAAAGGATGAAGCGGTGCGCTCCCAAGACTTCGATAAAGCGGGTGAATTGCGCGATCGCGAAATGGAAATCAAAACCGAAATTCGGGCGATCGCCGCCAGCCAAAAAGAGAAAAATAGCGACATCGATGCCGTGGTTGATGCCGAAGAAATCGCCCACATCGTCGCCTCTTGGACAGGGGTTCCCCTCAACAAACTTACCGAGAGCGAATCCACCAAGCTTCTCAACATGGAGGATACCCTGCACCAGCGGCTGATTGGTCAAGAGGATGCCGTCAAAGCAGTGTCCCGTGCCATTCGTCGCGCCCGCGTTGGCTTGAAAAACCCCAACCGTCCCATTGCTAGCTTCGTCTTCTCTGGCCCCACTGGGGTTGGTAAAACCGAGTTGACTAAGGCTTTAGCTGCCTACTTCTTCGGTTCTGAAGATGCGATGATTCGCCTCGACATGTCTGAGTTCATGGAGCGGCACACCGTTTCTAAACTAATTGGTTCCCCTCCCGGATACGTCGGTTATAACGAAGGCGGCCAGTTAACCGAAGCCGTTCGTCGTCGTCCTTACACCGTTATTCTCTTTGACGAAATCGAGAAGGCACATCCCGACATCTTCAACATGCTGCTGCAAATCCTTGAAGATGGACGCTTAACCGACGCGAAGGGGCGCACCGTCGACTTCAAGAACACCTTGATTATCTTGACCTCCAACATTGGCTCCAAGGTTATTGAAAAAGGTGGTGGTGGCCTCGGCTTTGAATTTGGCGAAGATGCGGCAGAATCTCAGTACAACCGGATCCGCTCCCTGGTCAACGAAGAGCTCAAGCAATACTTCCGTCCAGAGTTCCTCAACCGTCTCGATGAGATTATTGTCTTCCGTCAACTCAACAAAGAAGAGGTTAAAGAAATCTCCGAAATCCTCCTTAAGGACGTCTTCAAGCGCCTGACTGAGCAGGAAATTGAGTTGCAAGTTACCGACAAGTTTAAGGAGCGACTCGTGGAAGAAGGCTACAACCCATCCTATGGTGCCCGTCCGTTACGTCGCGCGATTATGCGCCTGTTAGAGGATGTCCTCGCTGAGGAAATTCTTTCTGGCCGCGTTGGTTCTGGTGATACGGCGATCGTTGACATCAATGAAGAAGGTAAAGTGGCCGTCAGTAAAGCGGCAAAACCTTTGGAATTAGCCAAGCAACCTGGTTAACTGTGACCAATCCATAGCCTGTCGATAACCCTAACGTTAATTAAAACCTAAGATGCCAAGAGGAGCTTTCGGGCTCCTTTTTTGTGGCTTGGTTATACGCAATCTAAGTAGAATCCTTAAGTTTTTCTGATTTTTTCGAGAAAATTTAGGAATTAATGTAACAATAGTTACAGAAAAAAGTTTTGAGGCACAGTGAGGAAATCTCTATGAAATTGACATATCGTGGTGTTTCCTATGATTCTCTTCCCGCAACCTTAGAAGTGACAGAAGGGGATATCTTAGGTCGTTATCGTGGACAAACGGTGCGGCGACACTGTGTAACGCAAACAGTTGATCGTCCGGATGTTGAGTCAGTACTTCTCCACTATCGGGGTGGCACCTACGCGATTCAGCAACCTGTGGTTAAGGCGACGGCCCAACAGCAACAGGAAGCGGCCGCTGCAGCTTGTCCGGTACGAGTCCCACAGCTCTCTAAATTAATGGGTCAAGACGCCCGGCGTGTGCACCTAGAAAATATGCGCCGCAGCTTAGAACGGCGGATCCGCACGGCCCAAGCCCAGGGGGATGAACAACTGATTACCCTGCTGCAACAGGAATCTAATGCTTTATCCTCGGTGTAAGTTGTGATTTTGATTTAAACTCTTTCTGACTCTGGTGATAGAACAAGGTAAATCTCCCCAGTAGTCGTAACAGTAAGAATAATGAATATTAGTTGGAAGTGGATGGAAGCTGCTTCCTTTTTTATTGGAAAAATGGTCGGCGATCGCCTTGGGTCAGGTTTCCTTCTTCGGGAATAATGGGAATCAAGGTGTTTTGGAAGTAACCATGCGCATTTTGTTGGTAGACGATGAACGGGAATTACGGGGCGCCCTTAGCCAAGTGCTCCAACGGGAAGGGCATACCGTAGCATTGGCAGAAACTGGCCAGCAGGGGTTAGAACTGGCCTGCGATCAAGAGTATGATCTACTGATTTTGGATTGGATGTTGCCGCAATATTCGGGGGTTGAAATCTGCCAACGGGTGCGATCGCTAGGCCGCACAACGCCTATTTTATTTTTAACGGCCAAGGATACGGTGGACGACCGGGTTTCTGGTCTAGATGCTGGTGCTGATGATTATTTAGTCAAGCCCTTTGAGTTGCGGGAACTGCTGGCCCGGGTGCGGGCGTTATTAAGGCGATCGCCGGGGGGAGAGCCACCTAATCGTTTAAAGATCGCCGATCTCGAATTAGATATCGCCAACCAAATGGCCTACCGTGCTGGCCGGGCCATTCGCCTCTCGGATCGGGAGTTGCAACTCCTGAGCTATTTTATGGAGCACCCAGCTCAACTTCTGACCCACGAGCAAATTTATCAACACCTCTGGCAAGATGGCGATGAATCTCCTAGCAGTAATGTGCTGGCGGCTCTGGTACGCTTGCTACGACGCAAGGTAGAAGCAAAAGGCGATCGCCCTCTAATCCACACCATTTACGGAAAAGGATATTACTTTGGCGAGCAGAATACCTAGGGAGCTGTTTCCTTCTTTTGAATGACAGGGGGAGCCGGCACATCAACATTCGTAGGAGCTGGTCTTGGGGCCGCAGGCGGACTCGGTGGCGTTGCGGTGGATGCAGGTCGATTATTCCTCGGTAAGGGGGCAAGGGGAGGCACAGTATCCGCCGGATCAGTGAAGTCAAAGGCCGGTGCTGGGGGTTTAATTTCATTGTCGACCACAGCTTTATTATCATTGCTCGTCGGTGTTGTCGCCGCTGCCTCTGGGGTTGGGCGCTCATCAGAGGATGCTTCCGTGGTCTCTTGTGCTTCTGAATTTGTGGTGCTGGTTTTTTCTTCTGTATCTGTGGCAACGACCTTCGTTTTTTTCGCGCCCCCTTGGATTGGTTCTGCGGCAATAGAACCGACGCGATTATTTAAATTTGGTAATTTGGGAAAGTCTTCCACCGTCATGGCCGCTGCAATTTGACGCATTGCATCACCCCAAAGGCGCGCCGCTGTACTACTGGCTCCCCAGGTGGGTTTATTATCGTCATTGCCGAGCCAAACCCCTGTTACCATTTGGGGGATGTAACCAATAAACCACAGGTCTCGCGCCTGATCAGAGGTGCCTGTTTTCCCGGCCACTGGACGACCAATATTCGCTTGGCTGCCGGTACCGCTACTCACGACATTGCGCAGCATATAGGTCATGATGGCGGCACTATCAGAATCGATAGCTTGGATCGGTTTGCGGTTCGCTTGGTAAACGACCTTGCCATTGCGATCAAGAATTCGACTAATGCCATACACAGGCTGATAAGCGCCACCATTTGCGAGGGTGCCATAGGCGGCGGTTAGCTCTAGTAAATTTACTTCCCAGGCACCTAAAGCTAAGGAATAGGTGGGCTTCATCTCCGATTCAACGCCCATGCGGTGGGCGAGATTAATGATCGGGTCCCAACCCACATCGAGCATCACACTCAAGGCGATGGTGTTGATCGATTTTGTCAGGGCTTCTGTGAGGGAAACGGCTTGATTGCTGACGGTACCGGAATAGTTTTTCGGACGGTAGCCATCAATGGCAAATTCTTGGTCAACATAGGTTGCATTGGGAGACATCCCAGAGGCGATCGCCGCTGCATAGACAAACATTTTGAAGGTCGAACCCGGTTGCCGTTGGGCTTGGGTGACGCGGTTATATTGATTATTTTCAAAATCTAAACCCCCAACCATCGTTTTAATCTGGCCACTGCGGGGATCGATGCTCACCATCGCCGCCTGTTCAAAGCGTTGATAACGTCCGTAGTTCGTAATTCCTTCCGCCACAACCGCCTCTGACCACTCCTGCCATTGAGGATTTAAGGTCGTTTCAATGACAAAACTGCCCGTTTCCAACTGCTCTGGGGAAAGGTACCGTTTCAGTTCTGCCTTCACATAATCAGCAAAATAGGGGTATTTGCGCAGTAAACGTTGGGGCGTTTGCCGATTCGTTTCAATGGGGGTGGCGATCGCCGTTTCATACTCGGCCTGGGAAATATAACCCTCTTCCCACATCCGCTCTAGCACCTGATCCCGCCGTACCGTCGCCGCCTGGAGATTAACAAACGGTGAATATAAACTGGGGGCTGGCGCTAAACCCGCAATCATCGCCGTTTCCCCTAGGGTCAACTCTTCTAAATTTTTACCAAAATAAACCCAAGCCGCATCCGAGACACCATAGGCCCCGGAGCCTAGATAAACTAAATTTAGATAACTTTCTAGGATTTGCTCCTTGGAGAACTGTTCTTCTAATTTTGTTGCCAAGCGCATTTCCTTGACCTTACGCGCTAGGGTCATTTCCTGGTTCAAAAAGACAATACGCGCCACCTGCTGCGTAATGCTACTGCCCCCTTCTACGACTCTGCCTGCCCGAAAGTTCATGTAGGCGGCCCGTGCGACCCCCTGTAAATCCACCCCAAAATGTTCATAGAAGCGTCGGTCTTCACTGGCAATAAACGCCTCGGTTAAAGTCGTTGGTACGGCCCAGATTTTGACTCGGTCATGGGAAACAGGCCCCACCTCTTCAATGACACTGCCATCGGCTGCTTGAATGGTAAGGGTGCCAGGACGTGTATAAATTAAGATTTCATCGACATTTTCCGGCACCAGTGCCTCTAGTTCCTGCCAGCCCCGGTAGATGAGAAAACTGCCGCTGCCAACCCCAAGCACAAGTCCCGCCAATAGCCAAAGCCGCCAACGCCGTTTTTTTGATTTTCGCTGTGGCTTTTGGGGCGATGCGCCGTTATCTGTAGTGGTTTGTGGTAATTCTCCCTCGCCCATGGCCACCATTTCAGCACCTTGTAAGTCATGGTCAGAGCTAGCCCCAGGTTGTGACCCACTCTGCAATTGATTGGTGTTGTCTTCTAGGGGTTGAGACACTGACTTTCTGACAAAATTAAACACGCCGAAATCCTCTAAGCATGGCTCGAATTACGCGATATGTATGATGCATCGCAGTCTTTGATTCGGAGCCAGTTTAACAAATGTGCTCGAATATTCCAGACAGTCTATAGCAAATCGCAACGATTGTACCAGGCCAATGATGAGGTTATTTTATTGTTTGATTAGTTTTTCAGTTAAGCGGGTAACGCGATTCGAACGCGCGACATTCACCTTGGCAAGGTGACGCTCTACCGCTGAGCTATACCCGCTTGTGTGCTGAGCACGTATACAACTATGCCAAGAAAAAACGAAGATGTCAAGGGTCTCGTTGATTTTTTTTGAGATCCCGTTGGCGATCGCCCCAACGCTTAAATTTTTCCCATCAGACTCGCCATTTCTAAAGCACTGAGAGCGTAGCCCCAACCGAGATTATTCTTAATCCCGGCCCGTTCGAGGGCCTGCTGCATGGTATCTGTGGTCAGGACGCCAAAAATAACCGGTACGCCTGTTTGGAATGCCGCCGCCGCAACTCCCTTGGAAACTTCAGCCGCAACGTAATCAAAGTGGGGAGTATCGCCCCGAATCACCGCCCCAAGACAAATGATGGCATCGTATTTACCAGAATCAGCCAGTTTTTTGGCGACTAAGGAAATTTCAAAACAGCCGGGCACCCAAATGTAATCGATTTGCGCTCCTTCTGGATCGGTATTGACTCCATGGCGACGGAGACAGTCTTGGCAGCCTGCGAGGAGCTTGCTTGTTACCAGGTCATTGAAACGACCGATGACGATCGCCAATTTGAGCGCTTGGGTGTTGTCGTTATAGGTTCCTTCAAAGGTAGCCATAATGGATTTGTAGAGAAAAGGTGTAAAGGGGGAAATTAATAAAAAAATTAAGGTGCAATCACGCTGAGGTTGCCAACGCAGAAGATTGCACCTTGGGGGAGATCAGGGCCGTCCTGATCGCCAAACATAGGAATGTGCGTGGTTAGATCACGAAAAAATTCAGGACACCGACGGCAATGACCAGAACAGTCCAAGCAATGGAACCGACAAAAATCAATGATTTGGACTGTTCCCAGTTGGTGGGGGAAGCATAGGCAACGGGAACACCAATTACCATCAGGAACGAAAGGGCCACGAGGGCAGCAAGGGCAAGTTGGAATAAAATAGTCATTTTTTAAAATTCTCCCAAGACAGCAAGCAAATGGGGTTTATGGGCTTAGGATGCCAAATAAGGTTTTGAAAATCCTAAAGTTTTCATTGTTTATAGTAAGCTACCAGAAAATTGACCTTCTCTGGTAGATGGGGCCGCAAGTGATTCTCAAAGAAGGCATTCTCGGTGAGAATGGGAAAGCTTTTCGCTTTTTATTGTATTTTTTTAATTCCTAAAAGATTGTGACTGATTCTCCTCGAAAGTCTCGTTCGCTAGCTGGTATTGCGGGGGTTGTGGCGATCGCCACCCTGATTAGTAAGGTATTCGGCTTGGTGCGAGAGCAGGCGATCGCCCGGGCATTTGGGGTGGGGCCAGTGGTCGATGCCTATGCCTATGCCTACATTATTCCGGGCTTTTTGCTCATTCTGTTGGGGGGAATCAATGGGCCGTTCCACAGTGCCCTCGTGAGTATCTTGGCCAAGCGAGATCAAAAAGATGCTGCGCCCCTCGTAGAAACGGTTTCTACCCTGGTGACGGGGGGACTCCTGTTGATCACCGTTTTGCTGGTGGTCTTTGCGGGATTTTTCATTGACTTGGTAGCCCCAGGCTTAGAGGGAACGGTGCGGGAGTTGGCGATTTTGCAGTTGCAGATTATGGCTCCGTTGGCGGTCTTTGCGGGTCTGATTGGCATTGGTTTCGGGGTGTTAAATGCCTCGGATCAATATTGGCTACCGGGGATTAGCCCGTTGTTTTCGAGCCTCAGTGTGGTGATCGGGGTCGGCAGCTTGATCTGGATTTTGGGGGAACAGGCCAGCGCCCCCGAATATATGCAGTTGGGCTGTATTGTCCTCGCTGGAACGACCCTCGTTGGTGCGGTTTGGCAGTGGCTCGCCCAGGTGTTTGCTCAGTGGAAATCGGGTTTGGGGACTCTGCGGCCTCGGTTGGATCTGAATATTCCAGGGGTAAAAGATGTGATGCGGGTGATGTTACCCGCCACCTTGTCTTCGGGGATGCTGCATATCAATGTTTATACGGATATGTATTTTGCCTCCTACATTGAGAGTGCGGCGGCGGCGATGCGCTACGCCAATTTCATCGTCCTTACGCCCCTGGGGATTATTTCCAACATGATTTTGGTACCGTTGTTGCCTGTGTTTTCGCGGTTGGCGGCCCCAGAAAATTGGGACGATTTAAAGATTCGCATTCGTCAGGGTTTGTTGCTCACGGCCCTTTCGATGTTGCCCCTGAGTGCAATTTTTGTCTCCCAGGCGCGGACGATTATCCGGATTATCTACGAATACAATGCTTTTGCGGCGGAAGCGACGGCCATTGTTGCTCCAGTCTTGATGGCCTATGGGATAGGGATGTTTTTCTACCTCGGACGGGATGTGTTGGTGCGGGTTTTCTATGGCTTGGGGGATGGGGTCACGCCGTCACGGATTAGTGTTTTTAATATTTTTTTAAACGCGTTTTTAGATTTTATTTTGGTAAACCAATTCCAGACACCGGGTTTAGTCTTTGCCACGATTGGGGTCAATGTCTTTTCTATCGTCATGATGCTTGGGATCTTAAATCGTCGCCTCGGCGGATTGCCCTTGGGAGAATGGGGCTTGAATTTGCTGGGCTTAACGGGGGCAGCGATCGCCGCTGGATTTGTGAGCTGGGGAATTTCTCTGGGGGTAGAATCCTTGAGTTTTGGCCAAAACCTCTATGTGCAGGGCTTGGAATTATTCGTGGCGATCGCCTTTTCCTTAGCCGTTTTCTTTGGCCTCGCGAGTTTGTTGAAACTGCCAGAACTCGAAATCCTTTGGCAACGCATCAAAGGCAAACTCAAGCGGGGTTAGGAGCAAAAGTTTGAGGGGATTTGGTTTATTAAAACCCCTGGTTTGTTTGGCGAGACAGATAAAGATTAAAAATGGAGAGAACAAAAATCACCAGGAACAACACCAGGCCAATGGTGCAAGCATAGCTAATCTCCAGATTTTGAAACGCCTGTTCATAGAGGTAATAGACCACCGTTTTTGAAGCGTTCAAGGGGCCTCCCTGGGTCATCACGTAAATTTCTTCAAAGACTTTTGTCGCCGAAATCGCCGAAATCACTGACACCAGCAAAATATAGGGACGCATCAAGGGCACTGTAATATCTAGATGTTTGCGCCAGCCGTCCGAACCGTCTAAGGAAGCTGCTTCATACAGTTCCGGGGAAATCGCCTGCAATCCTGCCAGATAGATCACCATGTAATAGCCCAGTCCTTTCCAAATGGTCACCAACATCACACTCCAGAGGGCGAGTTTCGGATCCGTGAGCCAAGGAATCCCGTCCCCTAAACCGACTTGCTTCAGGAGTTGATTAAAAAAACCATTGGATGCATACAAGGCGCGCCAGGCAATCCCCGCCACGACCAGAGAAACGATCACTGGCGTATAAAAGGCCGCCCGAAACCAAGTAATCCCCCGGAGACTCTGGTTCACCAGAATTGCTAGGGCTAAGGAAAAACTTACCAAGATCGGCACGACTCCAATTAAGTACAACACCGTATTACCCAAGGTTTTCCAAAACAAATCATCCTGGAGCAGCAGGGCAAAATTTTTAAACCCGATCCAGCGGGGAGTTTGGGTCAGATCATATTGATACTCTGTGAAACTGAGGTAAAACGCTTGGAGGGCCGGGAGGGCTACCGCTAAGCCCAAAATGGCAAGGGCCGGTAACAAAAACAGATATGGCATCAGGAACTTAGTTGAAAGTTTCATGGGGAATACCGGGGCGCAGAATCAAAATGTATCTTAAGGCAAAAATCCAAGGTTGCCTGACCTAGACTGCAATTTAGGGTCGTCCCTCGAACCAAGGAGAAGCGCCAATTTGTTAAGCTAAAGGTGATCGTTATTCATCATTTTTCAGCCCCTGTGGAAAATTTCCCTGGAAAATTCTATGGCCCGTTTCAATCGACGAACTGTTAAGCGTTTATATCGCAAGGAGCCAGTGTCTAGCTTCTTGATTGTGATGGGTTTAATCGAAGTGGTCATTGGGGGCGTCGATGAGCATTGGGGTCTATTTACCATCGGTTTGGGATTTGTATTGGGGGCGATCGCCATTCGCTGGTCTCGCATTCGTCGCGATCAACGGGATCTCAACCGGGTTTTACCGCGTCGTTATTTACCCCCCACAGAAGTGAATGTCCCGCTTCCCCAGTTGATGAACGAAAGACAACGCTAATGGCAACGGCAGATTATGGCCTCAAAATTGGGACAGTGGCCCAGCAGAGCGGTTTACCGGTAAAGACGATTCGCTACTATGCGGATCTGGGTTTGTTAAGCACGGTGATGGGGCGATCGCCAAAGGGTTATCGACTCTTTTCGGCGGCAGTATTGGCTCGCTTGGCATTTATTAAACGGGCCCAGTCCCTCGGTTTAAGCCTCGAAGATATTGGCAAAATCCTGACAGTGCGCGACCAGGGTAGCTTGCCCTGTGGGGTGATTAAAGAATTATTAGAAGCACAACTCCAAGAAATTAATCAGCAAATGGCCGCCCTGACGATCCTAAAGGGGGAATTACAGGGTATTCTGTCTGGTTGGCAAGATTTTTCTGATCAGCCCCAGCCTCCATCGACCATTTGTCCGAATTTGCAATGACCCCCCTCCAACAACGCTGGTTTGCACAACTCCAAGAACACCGGGCGATCGCCGTCATTCGGGCCTCGGACTGGCAACTGGGGATAAGAATGGCTACCACCGCCATTGCTGGGGGATTACAACTCATCGAAATCACCTGGAACAGTGACCAGGCCGGCCGCATCATTGCAACCCTGCGGGAACAGTTCCCCCAGGCAATTATTGGTACAGGCACCATCCTCACTCCCACAGATTTAAAAGAGGCGATCGCCTGTGGGGCCACCTTCGCTTTCAGCCCCCACAGTGACCAGGAGTTAGTTGATATTGCTCACCACCAGGATATTCCCATGGTGCTAGGAGCCTTAACCCCCAGCGAAATCTACCAGGCCTGGCGTTGGGGTAGTGATGGCGTCAAGGTATTTCCCATTAAAGCCGTTGGTGGCGCTAGTTTTATCCGTTGCCTCCAAGCCCCTCTACCCCACATTCCTCTGATTCCCACTGGGGGCGTTAGCCTCACCAATGGCCCAGACTTGATCCAAGCCGGGGCGATCGCCGTTGGTCTGTCGAGTGATCTTTTTCCGCCTGCAATGCTAAGGCAACAGGAATGGCAACACCTGAGCCAACGCCTCCAGCAACATCACCCCAGTCAATGGTAAACATCATAAAAAAACGACCCCCATAAATGGCGATCGCTATACTGATTTGTGCAGATTAATTCTTAGGAAAATTTAAGCCTCTTCGTCGGCACCCAGTTGCTTGAGATGAATATGCTTGCGACCTAAAGAAATTTCAAATTCATCACCAGGCTGAAGACCCATCTTTTTTGTGTAGGCAGACCCAATCAAAAGATTCCCATTGGACTGTACACTAATACGATAGGTGGCAGCGCGACCACCCCGACCTTGGGCATTTGTATTGCTATCTAACTGCACCCCTTCTGCTTCGATGAGGGCGTTATAGAACTTCATCATATTGACACGTTCAACCCCATTCTTGGTGATCGTGTAATAGCCGCAAGCTCTAGCTTTTTCTTCTTTACTGTGGTTTTCAAGCTCCTTAACTTTTGCGAGCAGTGCGTCACCGGTCAATGTTTCAATCTTTTTCTTTGTAGCCATTTACTTATTACGAATGAATGACGATAAATGAGAGTTATGGGATGAAGCCTGCGAATTCTTTTTTTACTTCGCTGCGCACCTTAAACTTTTAAATTAGCTGTTTCTCATGTTTATCTTACATTATTCTCTCTTAAAATAGAGGTTAAGACGATTTTTTTTGGCAAAAATAATCGCATTCTTTCCTAACATGCCAAAATTTTTTCAAAAAAGATAGCCATGAAGCTAACCACCAGAGGTCATTACAGCGTTAAAGCTTTACTCGATATTAGTTTGCAACCTGGTTATGGCCCCACCTCCGTAAAGGCGATCGCCAAACGCCAAAACCTCCCAGCCCCATACCTTGAGAAGCTGTTGATTGAGATGCGTCGAGCCGGAATTCTTCGTTCAGTCCGTGGTGCCCAAGGGGGATATCAATTACTATCGAAACCCGAAGATATTTCCCTAGGTCAAATTCTCCAGGCCATCGGTGAAACCATTGAACCGCTCCCCCACCATGAACCCCACCCCGACCAAGCCGAAGATTGGGTTACCTTTAGTCTCTGGCAGCGGCTCCACCAAAAACTCCAAGAAGCCCTTTATAACATTACCCTTGCTGATTTGTATTACGACGCCCGCAGTTGGAAAGCAGCCCAGGGAGAAGCCACAAGTTTTGTGATTTGAAGTTTTTACAATGTCTAATTTTTCTACACCGAAACGTTATGGTGGTGGCTGTCATTGTGGTGGTGTTCGCTTCCAAGTCGTTTTGAGAAACTTTCAAGCCCTTGACTGTAACTGTTCTATTTGTCGTAAAAAAGGATTTCTCCATATCATTGTCCCCCAGGCAGATTTCCATTTACTCCAAGGACAAGATCTGCTAACGGCCTACCAGTTTAATACCCACCAAGCAACCCACCTTTTTTGTCGGCGTTGTGGCGTCCATTCTTTTTATCTACCCCGTTCCCATCCCGATAGTATCGATGTGAATCTGCGCTGTTTAGATGAAAATCTATTAGATGTCTTTGAGATTATATTTTTTGACGGAGAAAATTGGGAAGACAATCTCTCCCAAATCACCTAAAATCTGGATCCTGTGCTGTTAGCTAAAAAATAAGATTGTGCTATCGAGAAGATATCAACGCATTTGCCAAACCCTAGACCGTCGCCAACTCGACCTCACTGTCCTCATGGAGGATGTCCACAAACCTCACAATATTTCCGCGATTATTCGCACCTGTGATGCGGTAGGGGTGATGGCTGTCCATGGGATGAATCAGGTCGCAGATGGTGATATCCTCGACACTTACTCCCAGGTGGCCCAAGGCAGTGAGAAATGGGTTGATTTAAACCGTCACCCCGATATCACCACGGCCATTGACCATCTCCATCAGCAAAACTTCAAAATCTATGCGGCCCATTTAAGCGATCGCGCCGTTGATTACCGTGACATTGACTATACGCAACCCACAGCAATTTTGATGGGCGCCGAACGCTGGGGAGTGAGTGATACAGCAGCCGAGTTAGTGGATGGTCACATTATTATTCCGATGTTAGGGATGGTGCAATCCCTGAATGTTTCCGTGGCTGCAGCGGTGATTCTCTTTGAAGCGCAACGTCAACGCCTCCAGGCCGGATTTTATGACCAACCCCGCCTAGATCCAGAGTTCTACCGTCAGAAAGTCTTTGAATGGGGCTACCCCGAACTTGTCGCCCATTACCGCGATCGCCAATTGCCCTATCCCCCTTTAGATGCAGAAGGTCAAATTATTCAAACCGAAGCCTAGCCAGCCTTGACCCTCCATTTCAAGACACCCATGACTGTGATCATTCCTGCTTGGGTGTTTTTCATGCAAAAACGTAATTCAATTTATGCATGGAGCTCAAGTGCCATCAAAAAGCGTAGCTTCGGTTACAAATTTTTAGGATTTCCTTGTTTAGCTTATGAACTGTTGAATGTACAAGATCTCTTTAAAAAAGATTTTTTGTAGATCAATTTCTCTTTTGCCAAGGATTATTACTGTTCTTGCAAAAGCAACTGTAAATCACACATTGATCATCTCCTTCTAAGCAATATAAGTACGCTATGTTTTGTTGCTAACAGTAAGAAAATAGGGCTTTAATTGTGACTGGAAGATGATTTCTTTTAAAAGGATTGCCCTTTGGGCAAATTGCTCAAAAATGCTGTGATATTCTGCCTTGACGTAGTTCAAGAGGTTTTTTTAGATCCATATCAAAGCAGAATAAAAATCCAGAGCTAAGCTTTTGCAATTAAATTCACAAAAAACAAAATTAAGTTCTTCATGAACAATTTCCCTGTAGTTTAAAAGTTAATCTCAAAGCGCATTAACTTTAGAAAAATTAATGACCCTTTTGTTTCCCAATCGGTTTTAAATTAGGAGAAAATAATGGACTACGTAATCCCCAAAGAACTAGTAGATGCCAGTATCAAAGCAGGCGAAACAAAAGCACGTCTTTCCGTCAAAGATCTGCTCATCCGTGGCTTCTACTCTGGTCTGGCCCTTGGCGTTGCCACAACCCTCGCTGTTACCGTCGCTGTGCAAAGTGGTTTACCCTTCCTCGGAGCGCTCCTCTTCCCTTGGGGATTTGCCTCCATCGTGCTCTTTGGGATGGAACTGGTGACCGGAAACTTCGCTTTGATGACATCGGCGATGTTGGCAAGACGAGTGAGGTTTGGCAGAGTCATCAACAATTGGCTTTGGGTTTATATCGGCAACTTTTTAGGTTGTTTGTTTGTTGCACTACTGATGGGTTTCTCCCTCACCAATGGTGGCACGGCTGACCCGAGTCCTGTGGGCGAAAAAATCATGGAAATTGCCCTCTCCAAAACCGTGGCCGTCAAGGAAATGGGCACCAATGGCTTCTTCCTCTTCATCGTCCGTGGTATTTTCTGTAACTTCCTGGTTTGCCTAGCCGTGATGATGGGTATGGTGAGCAAGTCTGTCCCTGGTAAGTTTATGGGCTGTTGGTTCCCGATCTTCGCGTTCGTCACCCTTGGTCTGGAGCACATCGTCGTTAATATGTTCTTTATCTTGACTGGTATGGTTCTCGGCGCGCCGATCTCTGGTATGGATATGGTTTTCTGGGATTTCCTGCCTGTGACGATCGGTAATATCATTGGCGGTGGTATTTTCATCGGCGCTCTGTTGTATTCAACCCACTACACGAAATCCCAGGGTCTTCCCCAAATGGCAATGGAAGAATCCATGAAAAATCCCGTGCTGCGCTAAAAAATTGGGCTTAATTCACTGATTGCCAAAATAAAAATAATCAGGGAAATAAAGGGAGTGACTCAAGTCACTCCTTTTTCATGTTTTGGATATTAAGGAAGGGCGATCGCCTTGGGGATTAATTCAAAGAATGCTGAAGGTTAAACCACTGTAGGTAGTGAGACGTTCGATGAGAGGTTCGCCCATCCCTGTGGCTGGCGTCCAGAAGCCACCTGGTCGGGATAGATGATCTTTGGCTAAACAGAGTCCTGCCTGGGCAATAATTTTTGCGGTGGAGCCATAGCCGGGATCGCGATCGCCAGTGACTTTGGCCATGAGGGTTTCGCCGGAGGCAGTGGTTCCCCAAAAGCGTAGATCGTAAAACCCTGCTTGCTGTTGACTGGGGGAAGGCCCTTCACCGGGGGCCGGGACAATTTTTTCGAGGATGCCAGGGGCGATCGCCGCTGTTCCTCCCAGGATTTTAAGTAATAGGCTTAGACCCTGGGCTTTCAACCAACCCCCGACACTGACCCCCGTAAGCAGCCCTTCGTCGTACTGAAACTGCTCTCCATAGGCCCAATTTTGTAGGGCATTGGAGCGTAGCACGATGGGGGTATTCACCGCTGCCATGATAAAGGGCGTCACCCATTCGCCGAAAGTGTGGTCGATTTGTACCGGGATTAGGGGAACTGGATGCTGGGGATTAGGGGCTTTGGGACAGAGGGCATAGGGATTAGCCAACAGCGCTTTGATCTCTGGGTCGGCGATCGCCTCTTTGATCAGATTTACGCCGCTGGCCGCCGTCCCCCCAGAAATGCCTCCCTGGGCCGCCTTAACGCGCATCTTAATTTGGCGACAGGGTTCTCCGAATCGTTCTAAAGCCCGCTGTTGCAAAAAATACACCCCAAGGTCAGACGGCACCGAATCAAAGCCGCAACAATGGACGATCCGTGCCCCCGATTGTTGGGCGATCGCCTCATATTTAGTCACCATCTTTTTGACCCACTGGACTTCCCCGGTCAGATCGCAATAATCGGTTCCCGTTGTGGCACAGGCCCGGAGCAAGGTTTCTCCATAAAGACTGTAGGGGCCGACCGTTGTGAGGATCACCTTCGTTTGCTCGCAGAGGGCCGTCACTGTCCCTTGATCAAACACATCAACAACAAAGGTTGCTAAGGTCTCCCCTGGGATGCCCAAGGAGTGCTTGAGTTGGGCTAATTTTTCGGCTGAACGGCCGGCGATCGCCCAAGTAAACGATTCACGTTCGGCATGGTCACAAAGATAGCGGCAAATAATTTGGCCCACAAAACCAGTGGCCCCTACCACGATCAGATCATAGGGGGGTGACGATGACGACATTTTTTCAGAAGACATAGCGCCTAGTGTCCCAGACAAAGATGCCCTTCAGTGTATCGTCTGCGCTAAACCTTTGTGGCTCGGTTGGGGGTGCCCCGTTCTGCATCCCGCACCCGTTTACCGCGCCAAACCAAACGGATCGGCGTGCCCGCAAAACCGAGATCCTGACGAAATTGCTTCTCGATATAGCGGCGGTAGCTATCGTTAAACCGTTTGGGGTCATTAACAAACAGAGAAATTGTCGGCGGCTGACTGCGCACCTGGGTGCCATAGTAAATCCGGCCCTGTTTTCCTTGGCGACTGGTGGGGGGAGAATGCCAGGAAACCGCTTCTTGGATCACCTCATTAATCACGGCGGTAGAAACGCGGCGACGGTGAGATTCGGCGGCTTGATCAACTAAATCCAGGATTTTATTCACCCGCTGACCAGTCTGGGCGCTAATGAAGAGCATTTCGGCCCATTCCATGAAAAATAGACGCGCTTGCAACTCTTTGCGGTATTGGTTGATTGTGTAGGTATCCTTCTCGACAGCATCCCACTTGTTGGCAACGATGATCACCGCCCGGCCTTCGTCAATGATCCGACCCGCTAGTTTGAGATCCTGTTCGGTCACCCCATCTAAAACATCAATCACAAAAAGTACTACATCCGCCCGACGAATCGCTTTAAAGGCACGGTTAATGCTAAAAAATTCGGCCCCATAATCCACGTTTTTTTTCCGGCGGATGCCAGCGGTATCAATGAGACGATATTGTTGGCCGTTGCGTTCGATGATTGTGTCAATGGCATCGCGGGTTGTCCCAGAAATCGGACTGACGATCGCCCGTTGTTCTCCGGTGAGGGCATTGAGCAGACTCGATTTACCGACGTTGGGGCGGCCAATGATCGCGACGTTAATGGTGGTATCTTCTTCGACATCGGTGATCGTGGGGAGGTATTCGATCACTTTGTCTAAAAGATCGCCGGTGCCACTGCCATGGATCGCCGAGATGGGGAAAGGTTCTTCCATGCCCAGCTCCCAAAATTCAGCTGCTTGGGTATAGCCCTGTTCGAGGGATTCGCATTTGTTCACGGCCAGGACAACGGGGACATTTTGTTGGCGCAACCAGTCGGCAATTTCTTGGTCGGCGGCATTTAACCCAGCTTGGCCATCCACCACAAACAGGGCAACGGCTGCTTCGGCGAGGGCGATCGCCGCTTGTTCGCGAATTAAAGGTAAAAATTCTTCGTGGTCGTCGAAAACAATCCCGCCCGTATCGACAATCTGAAAATTGCGGTCTTGCCAAAAACCAGGCCGATAGGTGCGATCGCGGGTAATGCCGGGCTGGTCATGGACGATCGCCTGTTGATCGCCAGCAATGCGGTTGACGAGGGTAGATTTGCCCACGTTGGGACGACCGATCACGGCAATAATGGGGAGTTTCATAGGGACTCTGCTTGAATCAGGGGAAAAGACTGGATAATGACGGGGGGACTCGCTAAGCTTTAGTACAAGCGGTCTGTTTTGCTTCAAAAAATTATGATATAAACGCCAACATCAAAACTCAGAATATTTAATCATACCAATTTTTAAGGTGATCGCCCCGATTCCGGCTCCTCTTTTCCTATTCTTTATCCTGTAATTTTTCCCATGGTTTCCCACAATGAACTGCCTGAGGTGATTAAACCTCTCTTGATGTACAGTGGCTCGAAATTTGCCTACGAAGTGAATCGTCTGCGGTTACCCAATGGGGCCGTTGGTGATTATGGGGCGATCCGTCATCCGGGGGGCGCGTTGGTGGTGCCTGTGACCAATGAGGGTCAGTTGGTGGTGGTACGGCAATATCGCTTTGCGCTCCAAGGGCGGATTATCGAATTTCCGGCGGGAACGATTGAAACCGAGGAAGACCCCCTCAGCACGGTGCAACGGGAACTACCAGAGGAAGCGGGTTATGGGGCAAAAAATTGGCGATCGCTGGGGAAATTCCCCCTTTGCCCAGGCTATTCTGACGAGTGGATCTATGCTTTTTTGGCAACGGATTTAGAAAAATTAGCCACTCCTCCAGCCCAGGACGTCGACGAGGATATTGAGGTGCTTTTGTTGAGTCCAGAGGAGTTGGAAGCGAAAATCCATAATGGCGATCGCCTCGATGCCAAAACCATTGCCAGTTACTATCTCGCTAAACCTTTCTTGACCCACTAAATACCGCGTTAGTCCAACGAAAAATTGAGCTAAACTGCTACTGAGATGACAAAATTTCCCTGAGCACAGACTAAAATCGGGAAAATCCCAGGATTTGGAGGCAAATGATGCAGCTAGGCGCACTTTTAAAACAGGTATCGGCCATTGAATCCCTGCCGGATCACCCGATGCTCCAGCAGGTCGTCAAAGGATTGGCGAGCAACTCCCAAGCCGTAATGCCTGGGGATCTGTTCATTGGTTTGCCCGGTACCCGCGTCGATGGGGGCGAGTTTTGGCAAGGGGCTATCGAAGCTGGGGCGATCGCCGCTGTGGTCAGTCCAGAGGCCCTCGAAAAATTTCCCGCGACCAAGGGCGAATGCGTCATTCCCGTTGCTGACCCCGTAATTGCCTGTGCTGAAATTGCCAACCTCTTTTACAACAAACCCACTGCAAGTTTAAAACTGGTAGGAGTGACTGGGACGAACGGTAAAACGACCACCAGCCACCTCATTGAATATTTCCTCCAAGCTGCCCAACAACCCACCGCTCTAATCGGCACCCTCTACACCCGCTGGCCCGGCTACGAAAAAATTGCCACCCACACGACTCCCTTCGCCATCGATCTCCAGAAAAACTTTGCGGCAGCCCTCGAAGCAGGCAATACCCACGCCGTTATGGAAGTGAGTTCCCATGCGCTGCACCAAAATCGCGTTAAGGGTTGTCAATTTGATGTGGCCGTTTTCACCAATCTCACCCAGGATCACCTGGATTACCATCCGACGATGGAGGACTATTTCCAGGCGAAAGCCCTGCTTTTTAACGAGGAATATTGCCACGGCAGGGCAGTGGTGAATTTGGATAATCCCTATGGCGATCGCCTCGCCCACAAACTCGGTGAAAAAGCCTGGGGTTATAGCCTCCAAGATGCCGCAGCGGATCTTTACATGGATCGCCTAATTTACACCGCGACGGGGGTTGAGGGCCGCCTAAAAACCCCCATGGGCACGGTAGAATTCACGTCACCCCTAGTCGGTCAGTTTAATCTCGAAAATGTGATGGCCGCCATCGGTGCAGGTCTGGCCTTGGGTCTGGATTTAAACCAGATGATTACCTGTCTGCCGCAATTCCAAGGGGTGCCGGGGCGCATGGAACGGGTGATTGTGGCTGAGGATCAAGACATTAGCGTGATCGTTGACTATGCCCACACCCCCGACAGTTTAGAAAATCTCCTAAAAGCATCCCGGCCTTTTATCGCGAAAAAAATGATCTGTGTGTTCGGTTGCGGTGGCGATCGCGATCGCACTAAAAGACCTTTGATGGGAAAAATCGCCGCGACGCAATCAGATTGGGCCGTGGTCACCTCAGATAATCCGCGTACGGAAGACCCCAAGCAAATTTTGGCCGATGTGGTGGAAGGGATTCCCGAAAATATCCAGTTTTTCGTGGAAGCAGACCGGGCCACGGCAATCCAACGGGCAATTTTAGAGGCCCAACCGGGAGACGGGGTTCTCATCGCTGGGAAAGGCCATGAAGACTATCAAATTTTGGGGACTGAAAAAATTCACTTCGATGACCGAGAGGAAGCCCGCAAAGCCCTCGGCGATCGCCACCCAAAAACCCCCTAACGCTACAATCAACATAAATTTTTCTATAAATTTCTCTGCCTGAGTCTAGTAAAAAAACTGCCCCCATGAGTGATCTGGTTCTCGATGTCCGTCAACTGCAGGTGGCCTTCACCAGCGAAAATCAAACCAATCTCGCGGTTGATCAAATTAGCTTTCAGCTTAAACGGGGCCAGACCCTCGGCATCGTGGGGGAATCCGGCTCCGGCAAATCGGTCACATCCCTTGCGCTGATGGGGCTGATCCAAAAACCAGGCCGCGTCACCGGGGGCGAAATTTTCTTTAAGGCGACCCCAGACACAGAACCCCTCGATCTCCAAAGTTTGCCGGAATGGGAACGGCGCACCTATCGCGGTGGCGAGATTGCGATGATTTTCCAGGAACCCATGAGTTCCCTTAATCCTGTCTATAACGTGGAATTTCAGCTTACCGAAGCGATTTTATTGCACCAAAATGTCACCCCAGCCCAGGCCCGCCAACAGGCGATCGCCCGACTCCAGGAAGTGCAACTGCCCGCCGAGGTGATGAAACGCTATCCCCACGAATTGTCCGGGGGCCAACTGCAACGGGTGATGATTGCCATGGCGATCGCCTCTAATCCGACGCTATTAATTGCGGACGAACCCACCACTGCCCTCGATGTGACTGTGCAAGCGACGATTTTGCAACTGTTGCGGGATCTGTGTCAGGCCCGGCAAATGTCTCTAATTTTCATTACCCACGATTTGGGGGTGATTGCGGAACTTGTTGACGAAGTGGCGGTGATGTACCGGGGAAAAATCGTTGAGCAAGGCCCCATCGAACAGATTTTTAAAGCGCCCCAACATCCCTATACCAAAGGATTACTGGCCTGTCGGCCCCGCCTTGATCAAAAATTAGTCCTGCTGCCGACCGTTGCCGACTACATGAGTGTTGAAACCGATCCCGACACCCAAACCGTCGTGATCCAAGAGCGACAGCCGGATTTGAATTTACTGGCAGAAGTCTCCCTAGAAGCCGATAAAAAGCGCCTTGAAGCCCTAATTAAACAAAAACCGCTTCTATCTGTGCAAAAGCTCCAGGTGGGTTATCCCAGTCGCAATTTTCTTTTGACGGGACAACGGTATTTCATGGCCGTTAATAATGTTTCCTTTGACCTCTATCCGGGGGAAACCCTCGGTCTAGTGGGCGAATCCGGGTGCGGCAAATCCACCCTGGCCCGGGCCATTTTGCGACTGATTCAACCCCTCAGTGGCGACATTTGGTTTCGGGGCGAAAATATTGCCCAACTCCCTACCCGCAGCAAACGTCTCCGACAACTGCGCCGGGAGATGCAAATTGTCTTCCAAAATCCTTACAATTCCCTCAATCCCCGCATGACCATTGGCCGGGCGATCGCCGAACCGTTAATTATTCACAATATCAAGCGGGACAAGAAAAAACGCCTCGAACGGGTGCAATATCTGTTAGAGCGGGTGGGCCTCAATCCCCAATGGGTGAACCGCTATCCCCACGAACTATCAGGCGGTCAACGGCAACGGGTTTGTATTGCGCGGGCCTTAGCCATTGAACCCCAATTTATTATCTGCGACGAATCCGTATCGGCCCTAGATGTCTCTGTCCAGGCCCAAGTGTTAAATCTGCTTAAGGAACTACAAGCGGAATTTCAACTGACCTATATTTTTATTTCCCACGACCTCAGCGTTGTGAAATTTATGGGTGATCGCATCATCGTGATGAATAAAGGCAAAATCGAGGAAGTAGGTACCGCTGACCAAATTTACCGCAATCCCCAACAGGACTACACCAAACAACTCATCGCCGCGATCCCCCAAGGCCTCTAAAAAACATCCTCCCTGGAGGAAAGTGCCGCAGGCGGAGGGTGTTTACCCGTAGTTGTTATAACTATCTACCGCATTGGGATCCACATCCCGCTTAGAACCCAGCAAATCTAGACGATTAACCCGAATTACTGGCTTAGACGATTCGTGGCCATTGCGATTCGTGAAAGTCTCAATCTTTAAAGTGCCTTGGATACCGAGCAGACTGCCTTTTTTTACATAATTAGCGGCGATTTCTGCTGTTTTTCCCCAAATCTCTAAATTAAACCAATCTGGCTGATCTGTCCGGCTGGTGGGACGATTTACCGCTAAAGTCAAATTACACAGCACACTACCCGACTCGAAATAGCGCACTTCCGGATCTCCGCCGGCCCGGCCCACAAGATTTACGAGGTTAATGGTCATCGTTGACTTTCCATACAACTGTTCTGCTTTATTGTGCCACAAGTTCCCATGGCAATTTGTTGTGAAGTTTTGTAAGGTGTGAGTGATTTACCTACTCAATCATCAAGGCGAACCCCTATGTTGGCGTTATACCAATTTGAACTATCCCAGTTTTCGGAAAAAGTCCGCTTAATCCTCGATTACAAGGGTTTAGAGTACAAAAAAATCGAAGTGACCCCCGGTATCGGTCAACTGGACGTATATAAAATGTCGGGTCAGCGTCAAGTGCCTGTCCTCAAAGATGGCGATACGGTAATCAGTGACTCCACAGAAATTGCTTTTTACCTTGACCGCAAATATCCTGAAAAACCGATTATTCCTACCGCTCCAGTGCAACGGGCCCAATGTTTGATCATGGAAGAATGGGCCGATGAGTCCATTGGCTTGAAAGGTCGCAAAGCCTTCATTGGTGCCCTCAACCAAAACCCTAACTTCCGCACCTCCATTGTGCCGAAGCAGGTGCCTGATCTCTTTAAAAATCTTCTGGGGGCTGTGCCGGGGGATGTTTTAGATTTCTTTGGGGCGGGCGTTGGCCTTGGTGGTGATGCAGTTAAAGAAGCCCAGCGGGGTCTCAGGCAGGATCTCGAAGGGTTAACCTTGCTTGTCCAGCAACAACCCTATTTAATCGGCGACCAACCAACCTTGGCGGATTTTTCCGTGGCCGCCCTGAGTATTTTGCTCAAATTTCCTGAGGGGAACTATTTTGATATCCCTGACTACCTCAAAGGTAAGGGCATTCCGGGTCTGGGGGATAATGCGGAATATGCGCCGTTTTTTGAGTGGCGCGATCGCCTTTATCGCGAGTTCCGCCAAGAAACAGGGGGCAATCGTGAGTCAAAGACTGAAGATGGTGCCCCCACAACCATTGAAATTGATTAATTGATTGTTCTTATAAAGAAAAAAGCCCCCAAGTTTTATGTAAGCTTGGGGGTTAAATTATTGTCAGAAAATAGAATATTTTCTGAAGCAGATAGTTTTTAAAGCAATTCTTGGATATCTTTGGCGATCGCCTCCGGTGTTGCCGTGGGTGCATAGCGTTTTACCACTTGACCCTGACGGTTAATGAGGAATTTTGTGAAGTTCCATTTCACATTTTTTGTCCCCAAAATACCGGGCGCTTCCTTGGTTAAATATTGATATAACGGGTGGGCATTGCTGCCATTAACATCAATTTTTTGAAACATTGGAAAAGAAACTCCAAACGTAGTTTCACAAAATGATTGGATTTGCGATTCGTTGCCGGGTTCTTGTTGGCCAAACTGGTTACAGGGGAAGCCGAGGACGACTAAACCTTTGTCGCCATATTGTTCATGGAGCGCCTGCAAACCTTTGTATTGGGGGGTGAATCCACATTGGCTGGCTGTATTGACAATCAATAAAACCTGATCTTTATAGGTACTAAGATCGACCGATGTGCCATCAATGGCTGTGGCCGAAAAATCATAAATAGAAGTAGGCGTTTGTGTCGTCATAAACTCGAAAAAATATTTGTAGAAGCGGTTTAAAACAATCTCGCAAGCATTATATTCATTATTTCAGCAGAGTGTAAATGAGTCTTAGAGATAAGACCTCTGCGTAATTTTTGCCGTTACTCTCCCCATAATGCTTAAACAGCAGCAATAGTATAACAAAGACCAACAAGACTGGGGGCGATGTTTTGAAAACCGATGGTTTGCTGCTTTGATCAGTTGAGTTTAAATAGGCGCGTTTTGTTTTGTCAGAGGCAGAACAGCCTTTGCCGCTTAGGGACGAGATTTTTCTTCGTTATAATGTTTTTTTTGAATACCTCCCAATAGAAGTTAAGAAACGCCCTTGAGATCTATGCAATATCGTCGCTTTGGTCGCACCGAACTGCAAATGCCTGTTTTTTCCTGTGGCGGGATGCGCTATCAGTTCAAGTGGCAGGATCAAGACCCCGCGAAAATTCCTGCTGACAACCAAAAAAATCTAGCGGCAACAATCCGGCGATCGCTTGAGCTGGGCATTAACCACATCGAAACGGCACGGGGGTACGGCACGTCAGAAATGCAACTTGGGTGGGTCTTATCGCAATTTAAACGAGAAGATCTCATTATCCAAACAAAGGTTTCCCCAAAGGCTGATCCCCAGGCATTTCGGCGCGAGATTGAAAAATCCCTCAATTATTTGCAACTGGATTATGTGGATTTATTTGGTATCCACGGCATTAATAACGAGGAAATATTTAAGTTCACCTTTGAACGGGGTTGTCTAGAAGTTGCCCAAGAATTGCAGCGGGCGGGACGGATTCGTCACATCGGTTTTTCGACCCATGGTTCGACGGATTTGATTGTGAAAACCATCGAAACGGGGGCGATGGATTATGTGAATCTGCACTGGTATTGGATTAATCAGGACAATTGGCGGGCCATCGAAGCGGCAACGCAGCAGGATATGGGGGTATTTATTATTAGCCCGTCGGATAAGGGGGGACATCTTTACAATCCACCCCAAAAGCTAGTCGATCTCTGCAGGCCGTTGCATCCCATGGTGTTTAACGATTTATTTTGTTTGTCCCATCCCCAGATCCATACTTTGAGCGTGGGGGCGGCGCGTCCCTCGGATTTTGATCAGCATCTAGAAACCCTCCCTCTGCTGGGGCGGGCCGATGAAATTTTGCCAGATATTCTCGCGCGACTGGAAAATCAGGCGATCGCCTCCCTGGGGGAAGATTGGGCCAAGACCTGGCAAGTGGGCCTGCCGACCTACGACCAAACCCCGCACCAGATTAATATCCCCGTCATTCTTTGGCTTAGAAATTTGGCGATCGCCTACGACATGATTGAATACGGCAAAGCCCGCTACAACCTGATGGGCAACGGCGGCCACTGGTTCCCTGGCCAAAAAGCCGACCGCTTAACGGAGGTAGATCTACGCAACGTATTACGCCTTAGTCCCCACCGCAAACACATTCTCCAGTACCTCCAGGAAGCCGATAATTTATTGGGAGGAGCAGCGGTGCAACGGTTATCGACGAGCTAAGTTTTATCCTGAGAAAATGGCTTAAGGCACTTGGAGGGTAACAAAGCGATTTTCCGGCACAAAACTATGGTACTCACCATCATCGGCCAAAATTGCCACTAAATTGAGCGTATAGTCCGGTTTAATCTGCAGTACATCCCACGGCACAGACAATTCTAAACATTCTCGGTAAGCCATTTTGGCATGGGCACCCCGGGGCCGCCACTGGCCATAGTCACTGGCTTCTTCAAACCAGATAGATTGGGTTAAGAGATTAATGCCGATGTGGTGCCGGAAGAGATAATTTAGGGGAGCCTGGTCGGGCATACTGGCGATGGGAGCCGGGCTAATGGCGCAGTTTACCCCTGGATAGAACCAAAGGAGATGGAGTTCTGCCGGGAGTTCCTCGCCCCATTTGATGCCCCGCTTGAGGTCAAAGCGCAAATAAAAATTAAGATGATCCCAACCGTAAAAGAGTCGTTGTAGAGCGCTGCTTTGGTGCATAGTTCCCCGGGCACCGCCAATTTCGATGCAACCGGCTTTATCCCAATCCTGTTCGTCGCCGATACCATCAATGATCGGGTGAATAAAGCTTTCGGGGAGGTGCTCCCGGTGGCGGGTGTGGTCTTCAATGGGTTGGAGCACTTCCGGCGGAATCGGTTCGTTTAGGGCTTTGTAGATCCCAGCGACGTGTTCCCGAAAGAGTTGGTCAAACATGGCGTCTTGGTTAGAGGAGTGACCTTCCCCAAACCACCAGAACCAGTCTGAGCCTTCGGCCGCATAGAGGGATTCCCAGGCTTCGGGGTTGGTAATTTCTGTCGCTTCAGGATGGGTGGCCAGCAGGTGGCGGGCTTTGGTGAGCATATCCCAGGCGCGATTTTTGGCGGGGTCCCCAATCCAGGTGGTAAAGCTTCCATCAACCCAGGAACCACTATGGAGTTTGTGGCTAGGAATGGTTTCGGTGGGGGGAAATTGCTCGATAAATTCGGAGACCGTGACGAGTTCGAGTTGGCGATTGGCGCTCAGTTTTTCGTAGAGGGAGGTCAGGAAAGGGATGCCGTCTTTTTCGTAGAATTCCCAGCAGTTTTCACCGTCGAGGGCGATGGTTACGAGGTGTGGTTCTTGGAGGGCGGTTTGGCCTTCTTTTTGGTGGTGTCGCAAGCTCCGGGCGATCGCCTCTAGGTGACCAACCAGATCGCAGGCGGCCTGTTCTGAGTCCATACCACTGTAGGTAAAGCCCACCAGATCCGACAAACGGTGATCCCGGAAGACAATGGCGAGATCCCCATGGTCTGTTTCGAGGCGATAGGGGCGATACATTTTTTCCGGTTCGTAGACATTGCCCACTTCGTCCCGATGGAAGAAATGTTTCAGGCTCCAACCCAACACTGCTTCATCGGAACAGATCCACTTAAAGCCAGCGGCGGCGATGGGGTTAAGCACTTCCGGGCTGACAGATTGCTCCGATGGCCACAGACCCCGTACTTCTCGGCCAAAACGTTCCCGGTACATTTCCTTGGCGCGGTTGAGGTGGCGGGGAATATCTTCTGACCACTGGAAGCGTTCCTGGGGAAGTTCCATCTTGGGGACGGCGACGCGGCCAGAATTGGTATCTGCGAGCAGGGGCAAAATCGGGTGGGTGTAGGGGGTGGTGGTCACTTCCAGTTGCCCATTGTCCTGCATCTGTTTGTGTTTGGGGATAATCCGCTTAATAATTTCCCGTTGTTTGGAATAAATGCGTTGGCGATCGCCTAAAGTGAAGCCGCGATCTTTTTCGAGCCAGGCAGCGATCTCCGGGTCATCCCAGAAGAGGGGATCAATCCAGGCTAAATTATGCCAAGCCAAGAGATCACTAAATTTTTGTTCGTCCCAATTTTCCAGACACCAGGCTTTGCCGTTGTCCTGGCGCTCGGTGTACAGCTCCCGGTAGCGGGGATGGGGATCGACTAAGGTGCGGTGGTTGCCATCAAAGAAATGCTCCAGGATGTACCATTTTTGGTCACTGTTGAGGTCTGTGACGGGGGTGAGGGCCAGCTTTAGATAGGGGTCAAGAGCCTTGCCTTCGGCATAATCTTCCAACTGCATCATCAAGGAAGGTACCAAATTCACAGTTTGGTGGAGGCGCGGATATTTTTCGAGCAGCAAAATCAAATCTAGGTAATCTTTAGTGCCGTGGAGCCGCACCCAGGGGAGATGATATTGACCGTCCGGTGCTTTGTAGAGGGGTTGATGCTGATGCCAAATAAACGCGATGTAGAGGGGATAAGACATATAAATGGAAATATTTTGCCGCTGTGGAGTCTCCAAAAGCCTTGGGTAAGCTTGGCTTTCTCTTTAAATCATAGCGATCGCCTTTCCGTTCTTCCGGGCAGCCTTAACGAATTGCAAGGATGCGATGGGGCTGTGACATTTAGCAATTAGCGTGATTGACTTTGATTAGTCTGATTTTCAGTGACTTGACGGGCCAGGTAAGCCACGGCAAAATCGCCATTGTTGTGGGCCGCTAGTTTTTCCCCTAGGTCGAAAACATCGGTGGCCAGGGTCGGCCCAAGTTTCTGGATCAGGGCCTGTCGTTCGCTGATATTGTGCTGTTGTTCCCGGACTTTGTGTTGCCATTCGGCGGTAAAAATATATTCGAGGCTAGTGTGAAGTTGGAGTTTTTCTAAAATTTCCCATTCTTGGCGATCGCACCAGAAGCCATTACATTCGGGGCAACGCTCTAAGTAAAAAGGTTGATCAACGGGGATTTTTACCCGCGATAAATAGCGGCGGCATTCGGGACAGAGGGCTGCTTTATTGTCTGTTTCACCGGGGATCACGGTTTCTGGGAGGGACAGTTGGGTATTGAGGCGCTGTGGTTTTCGTTGGCTATTTTGCCAGGTTTGGTAGCGATCGCCAGGGAGCCAATCTCCTTCACATTTTTCACAATGACAACTGGTCAGCTCCCCAGATAGAAGCTGATCCCCAAGCTCAACATCGCGACATTTAGGACATTGCACAGTTTAATGACTCCCACAGTTTTTCCTCGTTTTATCCTACGCCGAAGCCAATCCCGCCACAACTACGGCCCAGAAATTTGGCGCTAACTTTTCTATAATCACCAAACAGAAACAATAGACGGGACAAAAAATTCATGCAGCGGTTATCGGTGGTGGTCGTCCATGGCAGTTTTAGTGACAGTTACCAGCAGGAATTTCAAACCCTGATCGCCCAGGTGAAAGCCCAGGTAGATCATCCGGTACTTGGGGCCTATTTAGAATGTAGCAAGGTGCCCCTAACGACGGCGATCGCCCAGTTCCTCCGAGATCACGCCCCGGAACCCGCTGAAGTGCAGATTCTCCCTTTGTTCCTCTTGCCCGGTGTCCATGTCCGTGAAGATCTACCAGAGGCGATCGCCCAACTGCAGTCCCAATTTCCCCAGGTAAAGTGTCAACAACTCGATTACCTTGGTAAAGATGCCCGCCTTGCTCCTTTCCTAGAGCGACAGTTTGCCGAAAATTCCGCTGCCCAGCGCCTTTTGATTGCCCATGGTAGCCGTCGCACCGGCGCGAATCCCGAAATCGAAAAGCTGGCCCAAACCCTCAACGCCAGTACCGCCTACTGGGCCACAGAACCCTCTTTAGACCAAAAACTGGCACAGCTCCAAGAGACGACCGCAACAACGATTCACTTGGTTCCCTATTTTCTTTTTTCTGGCAAAATCCCAAAGGCGATCGCCGCCCAGATGAAAACCTTCGCCCAGGCCAACCCCACCATGACAATTCAGCTTGGTCAACCCTTTGGCACCGATCCCCAATGTGCAGTGGCGATCGCCAACATTCTCCGGGGTAACCCCTAGGCAAATAGTGAAATGCAGGGTGAAATATTGCTGTTCTTTACGGATTTATAAGAAAAATTCACGCCAATGGCATGATATGTATGGTTAGTTGCCCTGGCTGACTGGTGCCGTTGGCAACGCAAATTTAAATAAACAAAGATAAGCACATTTACTTACAGCCTTGATAAATTCTTGCCTGTAGGTCTGCCTTCACAGTTAAATAGGTGGAGATAGATTTATTTACGTTATTGCTGTATTGAGGAAAAACATGAATAAAATTCTGGGGATCGACCCACTCAAAAAATTTATTTTCGGGATTAGCGCATTCGTTTTACTATTTTGGCAACTCAATGTCGGCGCTGCCAATGCCACCGCCCTCCGGGAAGTAGACCGCACCGTCAACCTCAATGAAACCGAAACGGTCGTCCTCAGTGACCAGCAGGTTGCCAAAGGAGAGCGGATCTTTATCAACACCTGTTCCACCTGCCACAACAGCGGCCGGACAAAGAGCAACCCCAACGTAACCCTTTCTCTAGTGGATCTAGAAGGGGCAGAACCCCGCCGCGATAATATCCTGGCCATGGTGGACTATCTCAAAAATCCCACCTCCTACGATGGTGAATTAGACCTATCTCAGTTACACCCCAATACCGTCCGTGCCGACATCTGGAGTAGCATGCGTAACCTCAACGAAGAGGATCTGCAAAATGTTTCCGGTTATGTCCTCGTTCAAGCCCAGGTGCGTGGTGTTGCTTGGGGTGGTGGTAAAACCGTTAACTAAAACACGATTGATCGACTTTATTTAAATCGTCTTTTTTATCTAAAATTCGCAAAATGAAGTACCGAAGACAACCATAATGAGGTTGTCTTTTTTATTGTCTCTAAAAGTGTTCATTGACTTTTGCAACAAAAAAACTCCCCAGACCGGGGAGCCATAGATCGTTTTTTATTGCGTATTTGAGGAAAATCCCAAGGAGCAACGAGATGAACCTAAAGGGTCAGACTGTGTGTGTTATTTTCAATCAAGTCGGCTAGATCCTTAAGGAATGCCGCCGCATCAGCACCATAAATAATGCGGTGGTCGCAGGTGATATTGACGGTCATTTGCTTTTTCACACCAAATAAACCGTCGGGCGTCGCAACGACTTTAGGCTGAGCCCCCCCAATCGCGAGGATTGAACCTTGGCCGGGGGGTAAAATCGCATCAAAACTGCTGACCCCAAACATGCCTAGGTTAGAGAGGGTAAAGGTGCCAGTGCTGTACTCATCGGGCTGCAGTTGCTTGAGGCGCGCCCGGTCTACCAAATCTTTCCACTTGCGGGAAAGGGAATAGATATCCATTTGATCGGCATTTTGCAGCACAGGGGTAATCAGGCCGCCATCGGGCATCGCAACGGCCACCGCCACATTAATACCACTGCTGTATTGAATCGCATTATCCCCAAAGCTGGCATTAACCACTGGATGTTTCTGGAGGGTCACAGCCACGGCCTTCGCCAATAGACCTGTCATGGTGACGCCCTTACTCTTAATTTGCTTGTAGAGGGCATCTAGGGCATCGGTCGTGATGTCATAGGACACATGGAAAGTAGGTACATTCAGGCTGGCATTCATATTCCGCACAACCGCTTGTTGCAATGTATTCAGCGGGACAACTTCACCAGGAGTAACGGCGACGGGAGCTGGCGCTGGGGCGGCAGGCTTACTGATTGTCGGCGCTGGAGTTGATACGGCAGCAGGGGCAATAGTGGGCGCTTTACCAGCGGCTTTTTCGACATCTTCGGCGACAATTCGACCGTGGGGGCCAGAACCAGGCACTGTTTTAAGATCAACGCCAAATTCTTTGGCGAGTTTTTTCGCCCTCGGAGAAGCAATAATTCTGCCATCGTTGACCACTGGTGCGGGGGTCGGGGTTGTAGGTGTAGGCGCTGGGGCTGCCACAACGGGAGCCGGTTCTGGACTAGGTGCCGCAGGGGCGGGTGCAGGCGCAGGATTAGCAGCAGGAGCACTACTACCCCCTTTCAGAGTCGCGGCTTTTTGTTTGGCCTCTGGAATTTCTGCTTCGGTTTCAGCGATGAGGGCGATCGCCGAACCCACTGGTGCTTCTTCCCCCGCATCAACGATAATCGCTGCGAGAAACCCTTCGTTAAAAGACTCAACGTCCATATCGGCTTTGTCAGATTCCACCACGACAACGGTTTCACCTTTAGCGACTTTATCTCCCGGGGACTTAGTCCAAGAGACGATTTTACCTTCGGTCATCGTAGAACTGAGGGCGGGCATGAAAATATCGTGAATCATGGAGGAATCTTCTTTTAAAACAACGGTGTGGACAAACTTTACAATCGTTGTCGATTTTAACCCATTGGGGGAAGCTGGGCTGAGGAATTTGCCATCAAGGAATCAAGGTCTGTGAGGACTTCTTGGCTATGGATCGCGGGATTTACTCCTAGATAAATTTTGCGCAAAATCCCTTCTGGATCAATGAGGTAGGTATGGCGCAGGGAATAGCCTGTCAAGTAGGAACCGTACTGTTTGCTCACATCCCCGGTACTATCGGCCAGGAGGGGAAACTTTAAGCCTTCGGCATCACAAAAAGCTTCGTGGGAATCGACATCGTCAACACTGACCCCCAGCACCTGCACATTACGCTCTAGGTATTTAGGGAGATCCTGTTGGAAACGGCGAGCTTCGAGGGTACAACCAGGGGTGAAGTCCTGGGGATAGAAGTAAAGCACGACCCATTGGCCCCGGTAGTCCTGGAGGGAAAATTCTTGAATTTCCCCCTCGCCATCATTGCCTAGGAGGGTGAATTCTGGGGCGAGCTGGTTGAGTTCGGGTTGGGGGCCACCCAGGGCGATCGCCGCCTCACCGGGGAACCACATAAAGGCGATCGCCACCACAGTAATGAGAATCGTCCGAAAAAATTGCAACATGGAATTTCAAGCTGGTTTTGATACAAGATAATGTTGTAGCAAATCAAGGCAAATCTAACAGCGAGTCACCATGGCAGACATTAAAATTGGCATCATCGGCGGTAGCGGTCTCTACAAAATGGACGCCCTCCAAGACATCGAAGAAATTACCGTTGAAACCCCCTTTGGTGCCCCTAGCGATCGCCTCATCAGCGGCACCCTCGACGGCACCCCTGTTGTCTTCCTCCCCCGCCATGGCCGCCATCACCATCTCCTCCCCACAGAGCTTCCATTTCAAGCGAATATCTACGCCCTCAAATCCCTCGGCGTTGCATACATTATTTCTGCCTCGGCTGTGGGTTCTCTCCAGGGTCATATCAAACCCGTGGACATGGTCATTCCCGATCAATTTATTGACCGCACCCGTCACCGCACTGACACCTTTTTTGGAGACGGGATCGTCGCCCACATTGCCTTTGGTGATCCTATTTGTCCTCAGTTGGCGAAGATCCTCGGTGATGCAGTGGCATCCTTAAACTTAGAAGGCGTTGATCTCCATCAGGGCGGCACCTATGTTTGCATGGAAGGCCCGGCCTTTTCTACCAAAGCCGAATCCAATCTCTACCGCAGTTGGGACGCCAGCATCATTGGCATGACCAACCTCCAGGAAGCAAAACTGGCCCGGGAAGCAGAAATCGCCTATGCAACCCTCGCCCTCGTGACCGATTACGACTGTTGGCACCCCGACCATGACAGTGTCACCGTTGAAATGGTCATTGGCAATCTCCACAAAAATGCCACCAATGCCCAAAAAGTGATCCGGGCTGTCGTCGAAAAACTAGCGGCAAATCCTCCCCAGTCCGCTGCCCATGATGCCCTTAAATATGCGATTCTCACTCCCCTCGACCAAGTCCCAGCTAGCACCAAGGAGAAACTGGCTTTATTGCTCAACAAATACTTGTAAATCAGTCCAAAATTAGCACTCTCCTCTAGAAACTGCTAAATATTGCAAAAAGTTTGCAGATAACCCTTTTAGGGGGGATTTTCCTTAAACTAGATCAGTAACAGTCCCTATACCTCAACCATAGGGACGAGCGCTCTCCCTCCCACTGTCCTATCCTGTGGCGATCGCCTCTAATGTACGGGACAGTCCTAGCCTGAGGATGCTGTGGACTGACTTTTCCCCTGGTTACGCGTTTGGAGTGTGCAAAAAAATGACTTACGCTTTCGATCTGCTTGGGGTGACCCCCCTGCTTACTTTTTTTAACTACCAACAGCAATACGAACTAGACCCCCAGCGTCCCAAAGCCTATCTCGCTGCCCATCGTTGTACTTTAGATAGCTTTATCCAGGCCCTAGACACCATTCCCAAAAAGCCCCATTGGAATTGGGACGAGGTCGTCGAAACCATGGTTCACTTTTGGCTCAAACAAGAAGCGGTGGTACGCCGTTGTGAACAGGAATTACCCGATACTCCCCAAGAACCCTATCTGGTGGTGGCCCGCATTGCCAATCTTCAGGCCCTACGCCATGAATTTGAAAACTTATTCGAAGTTTAGTTAGCAAAAAAAGAGGTGGCTGCGTACCACCTTTTTTTACTATTGACTTGTAACTTGCCCTACCTGACTAAATATCAAATCCCAGTTCAACATCAATGTCAGATCAGACATGGCGCATATCGTTTTGGAAAATTACCCTTGCCAGTTTTGAGCAACGATTTCTGCGAGGTCAACAACCCGTTGAGAATAACCCCACTCGTTGTCGTACCAAGCCACAACTTTAATTAGGTCACCGTCCATGGCGAGGGTGAGGCTACCGTCAATGGTGGAAGAAACATCAGTTCCCCGGAAGTCACAGGAGACGAGGGGTTCTTCGGTGTAAGCCAAAATCCCTTTCATGTAGGTTTCAGAAGCTTCTTTCAGAACTTGGTTAACTTCCTCAGCAATGGTGGGCTTCGCTACTTGGGCAACCAGGTCAACTACGGAGACATTGGGAGTCGGTACCCGCATGGCGATGCCGTTGAGCTTACCCTTCATTTCGGGAATAACTAAGGCAACGGCTTTAGCTGCGCCAGTAGAAGTCGGCACAATATTTTCTGCGGCTGCCCGCGCCCGACGGAGATCCCGGTGGCTATTGTCGAGAATACGTTGGTCGCCAGTGTAACTGTGGACGGTGGTCATCGTCCCTTTGACGATCCCAAAACGATCATTGAGTACTTTAACAATGGGGGCGAGGCAGTTGGTGGTACAGCTGGCATTACTGATGACATTTTGTTTGTCGTGGCCATACTGATCGGCGTTTACACCAACTACATAGGTGCCGATATGGCCGCCTTTACCAGGGGCTGTGATCAATACTTTTTGTGCACCAGCTGTAATGTGCTTAGAAGATCCTTCTTCGGTGTTGAATACACCGGTAGATTCGATCACCAAATCGACGCCCCACTCTTTCCAAGGGAGGTTGAGGGGGTTTCTGTCGGAACAGCATTTGATTACGTTGCCGTTGACAGTCAGAGAGTTGGCGTCATAATCGATTTCGCCATCAAATTTACCCAGCATCGTGTCATAACGAAGCATGTGGGCATTACTTTTGGTATCGGTGGTCGCATTGATCCCAACGACTTGGAGTTGGCTGTTTTCGCGACCAGCCCAACATCTCAAGAAGTTGCGTCCAATACGTCCAAATCCATTAATCGCTACTCTAATCACCGCGTCTTGCCCTCTATTAAAGATTAAATTGCAATAAAAGTTTTCATTTGATGACCCCAATCATATCAAAGACTGCACAATTCGATCCCCGAATTTCGGGAAACTGCCGAATTGATTTGGGAATTAAGACTTCGGTGCTACGCCTCTAGATCGATTGGCTAGACCCCAAAAGGCGATCGCCCCAAGGGATGTTTCTGCGGAATGATTTACTTGTAAATGTCCGGTAATATTGCATACTTAAATGTGTTCTGTTATCTATCGTTACCCATACCAGCGATAGAACGTGTGAGGGGAGGGATCTTTGAAAGCAGTAGATCTAAACGGAAAGCCATTCCATTTCATTGGCATTGGCGGGATTGGGATGTCTGCCCTTGCCTACGTCTTGGCCCAAAAAAAATTACCCGTCTCTGGCTCTGACCAACGCACCAGTCACATTACAGAACGCTTGGCGGCAGTGGGTGCCCATATTTTCAGTCAGCAAGTCAAAGAAAATTTACAGGCCTTTGGGGGGGAGTCCGATGCCATTGAACATCACAACGGTTTACCCCAGGTCATTTGCTCAACGGCCATTGGTCAAGAAAATCCAGAATTTCAAGCGGCACAGTCCCTAGGCTGTCATATTTTTCATCGGTCTGATGTTTTGTCTGCCCTCGTCGCCGAATATGACAGTGTGGCGGTAGGGGGAACCCACGGCAAAACAACAACCAGTAGTTTAATCGGCTATATTTTCCTGGTGGCCGGCGTTGACCCGACTATCATTGTCGGGGGCGAAGTGGATGCTTGGGATGGCAATGCTCGCCTCGGCCAGGGCAATTATTTGGTAGCTGAGGCCGACGAATCGGACGGTACCTTGGTAAAGCTCCGTCCCCAGTTGGGGGTTGTCACAAATATTGAATTGGATCACCCGGATCATTATCAATCGCTGGATCAGGTGGTAGAAATTTTTCAAACCTTTGCCCAGCAGTGCGATCGCCTGATTGCCTGCGTGGACTGTCCCACCATCGCCACGGGGGTCGTGCCCTATCAGGTGGGCTATGGGTTACAGAATCTTGAACAAGCTGATTATTGGGCGACGGATATTCACTACGGTGCCACTTCGACCCGGGCAACCATTTGGGAACGGGGCGATCGCCTCGGAGAAATTAATCTAGCCCTACTGGGTGCCCACAACCTGAGCAATGCCCTGGGGGCGATCGCCGCCGCCCGGTGCTGTGGTGTGCCCTTTGAGCCCATTGCCGAGGCTTTAGCTTCCTTTCAAGGGGCAAAGCGACGGTTTGAAATTCGCGGTCAATACCAGGGCATTACCCTCATTGATGACTACGCCCACCACCCCAGTGAAATTGAAGTGACTCTCCAGGCCGCTCGGCTCCGGGCTGGTCAAGGGCGGCGCGTTGTGGCAATCTTTCAACCCCATCGGTACAGCCGTACCCAAGCTTTCTTTGATGAATTTGCAAAAGCTTTCAAAAACGCAGATGTGACCATAATTACTGATATTTATAGCGCAGGGGAGAAAAATGTAGATAACCTTACAGGTGAAGCCCTACAGCAGGCGATCGCCCATCAACAAGATGGTGACGTTGCCTATTACCCAGACCTCCAAAGCCTACCCACATGGTTAGCACCGCAACTGCAAACGGGGGATCTGGTACTGTTTCTGGGAGCCGGGAATCTCAACCAAACTATCCCAAGCCTCTTGGCTCAACTGTCTGCCAATGGCGACCCTGCGCTGCCCCAAGCGCCGTTGACCCAATGTTCTGCCCCAGACTAAGCGCTTTTGACCTTTGCCCCCTAGACCCGGAAATACGCCATGGTTTGCTCCCCCTCCCGTTCCCAGATTGCTGCTCCTGCGACAACCCTAGGCGACGGCACTAGCCTGATTCAAGCCCAAGTTCCCTTGGCTCACTACACCTCCTTTCGGGTTGGGGGACAGGCAGAATTTTATGCAGAACCCAGTAATCTGGCGGAAACAGAAGCCTGTTTTGAATGGTATCTCAAGCATTTATCGGGATTTCCCCTCACTATTCTGGGGGCCGGTTCTAACCTTTTGATTAGTGACAAAGGCATTCCTGGCCTCACCATCAACACCAAAAAATTGCGCTATTACCATGCCCAAGAAGACGACGGTATTCTCGTGGCCAGTGCGGGGGAACCCATTGCTCGCCTTGCTTGGAATGCAGCGAAACGGGGTTGGAAAGGTTTGGAGTGGGCCGTGGGCATTCCGGGGAGTGTTGGCGGGAGTGTAGTGATGAATGCCGGCGCTCACCAGGGCTGTGTCGCCGATCAGTTGTTGTGGCTCAAGGTGCTTGATCCCGACGGGACAATCCATCAACTCCAACCGACGGATCTCGATTACCGTTACCGCACGTCTAATCTCCAAGGGAGCGATCGCCTTGTGCTCGAAGCCGCTTTTCAACTGGAACCCGGTTTTGATAAAGCAACGGTACGGGCGGAAACCAATCGGAATCTCCGGATGCGCAAATCCACCCAGCCTTACCATTTACCCAGTTGTGGCAGTGTTTTCCGCAATCCCTATCCCCAGGCGGCGGGCCATTTAATTGAACAAACAGGATTGAAAGGGTATCAAATTGGCGGAGCCCAGGTGGCCGAACGCCATGCTAATTTTATTGTCAATTGTGGTGGGGCGAAGGCCATGGACATTTTTCAGCTGATTCAACACGTCCAAGCCCAGGTGGAGCAGAGCTGGCAGGTTTTACTCAAACCCGAAGTGAAAATTCTGGGGGATTTTTCCTAGGCCCCGGCAGAAACTCCCCTGAAAACGTCAAATGGTGCCGGGAGATATTAAGATAGGTTACGGATTAGATGCCCTAGGGGTCTAATCTAGACGAGACAATCACGAACATTATTATTTTGTAAAGACTATGCCACAAGGATTTGGACTCGGGAAAATGAAAGAGCTGGCCGCCGCATTCCAGCAAGCCCAAAAGGTACAGGAAGGGGCGAAAAAACTCCAAGAAGAACTCGAAGCGATGGACATTGAAGGTACCAATGCCGACGGTTCTGTGAAGGTAATCCTCAGCGGTAACCAGGAACCACGGGGCGTAGAAATTTCCCCAGAGGCGATCGCCAAGGGTGCAGAGGAACTTTCGGCTGCCGTTTCTGAAGCCCTGACCGATGCCTATACCAAATCCACCGAAACCATGCGCACCCGGATGGAAGAGCTAACCAGTGGCCTCAACCTCCCCGGCCTTTAATTCAAAATAAACATCATTCATCTGGTGAGTTTGGGCTGCGGAAAATACTCACACCAAGACCCAATCCTTCAACTTAAAAAAACAATAATTTTTGACCCCAGGGTTTTGTCTTGGGGTTTTTTATTGTTTGATTTGATTTTTTTTAATTATGCCAAGCGCTAAGATTAGGATGACGCCTCCGTTTCCACAACGGTGTAGGTAAAGCGCAAACCCGCCCACTGGGTCGTGGAAAAAACATAATTTTCTTTATTGGGTTCTGTGCCTTCTGGGGGAACCGCTTGCAAATCGCTGAGGAGGCCTTGGATAAGGGGCAGGGATTTTTCTAGCTTCTGGGGAATGGTCTCTAAATCCCCAAAAAGTTGGGTGGCCTGGTCTTGGAAATTTTCAAAGGGGCGATCGCCAATGATCCAATAAATTGTCCACACTCCCAAGGGACGTAGCGCCGTTAATTCTAGGGGGCTGGTTGCGGTTTCTGGGGGGATCTTGAGACCTTCTTTAGCAGTCAGGAGCAGTAATTCTTGTTTCGGGCTTTGGGCAAAACCTAGACAAAATAGAGGTTGCGTCCCCGTATTTTCCAATTGATATTGCCCCTTTTCTCCCACCGTAAACGTCGGTTGAGGATTAGGATTGCTCTTCGACTGCCCCAGGCTAAAGGGTGTTGTTTTTGCCGTCAGCAGGGTCGAAAAACGATCCAGACGTTGGACCGTTACTTTCAAAGGTAGTTGGGTGCTGGTTTCATTCACCAACAACCGGAGCCATTTTAAGGCTAATAATTGTTCTAGGCGGGGTAGAAGTCGATTGACTGAAGATTTGATCGCTTCGTTGGTATCGCTGGCTGGCACTACACCGGGGACAATTTTGCCAGGGACGGTGGTCAATTGATAGGCTTCATCAAAAACATAATCTACCCAATCTTGGGGGTTACTGACACTGGCGATGTTGGTCAAACTCGCAAAAGCACTGGTGGCATCCACCCGTTCGATGCGACTGAGATCCTCAGCCAGGGCAATTTTTAAGGCGAGGTTGCGGGGCAGATGGCGTTTCGTTTCTTGGATCGCTGTGCCAACGGTGACATTCGGCGTAGAAGATTTCCCTTGGCCGAAAACCCCTGCTTTGCCGCTGAGTTGGAGAATCGGCGCCGTTTCGGTACGAATTGTTAATTCACTACCGGGGGCGATCGCCTGCAAAATTTCCGGTTCAAAGCCCCCCAAATAGACTTCTAACCCCGTGGGATTTTGGCTAAAAATCTGACCCGTCGCTGGCAGCGTATCGCTGGGGAGGGTGCCGTAGAGGGGCGCGGTTTTGGTACCCAAAAAGGTCATTGTTGCCGGTTGCGTCTCATCCTTGGGTAAACGCACAGCAAGGTTTGTCTGGGCCGTAGTGACGGTGACCATCGGGTCATAGGCTGAGAGATATTGCCCAAGGGCCGCCGTAAACAGTCCCGTCATCACACCATTAATTTGCACTTCTGGGGTAATGCCCTCGGTGGCAGCCCACAGTTGAATCAAAGCTGATCGCCCCAACGCAAAACTAGAATTTGATTTGACAGTGGTGGTTTCGGGGGCAACAACGGGGGCGATCGCCGTTTCATCGGGATAAGTGCGGGGTCGCCAATAGGGGGCTGAAGGCCGGGAGCCAGGATCAAAACTGGTATCCAAGACGAGAATTCCTTGGGCCGGATTGAGATCTTGGATTAAGGCTTGAAAAGTGCTCAGGGCGATCGCCTCAGGGCCAGATTTCCCCGGGAGCACCAGGGCTGGTATTGGTTCTGGATCCGTTGGGTCTGTGACTAAGCGAGTACCATAGCCGCTGAAATGCACAAAAACCAGATCCTCCGGTTTCACTTTTGTCTTCAGGTCTGTTTGAAACGTTGTAAAAATACCGCTGCCACTGGCTTGATCATTACGGAGAGTGACGATGTCCGTCGCCGCAAAACCAAAACGTGATTCCAGCAAATGTTTCTGGATTTTTAGATCCTGCTGACACCCCCCCAAATTAGGCCCTTGACCATATTGATCGATGCCGATGAGCAACGCGATCTTGCGACCCCGAAATTGACTGAGAGCCTGGGCAGATTGTTTGAGATCAGATGGCCGTAAAAACGAAGAAAACCCCAGGGCACCACAGGTCAACCCCAAAGCTTGTAAAAAATCACGCCGACGCCATGCCATCCTAGTTCACTGCCTTTGAAATTCTGATATCAGCCTACCAGTACATCACTATTCCTGGCTAGAGCTATTTACCGCATTGTGTTGCAAGATCTGCATCCACACCCAAGGACGGATTATATTCTTCTTTACTGTACGGGACTGACGGGACTCGAACCCGCGACCTCCTGCGTGACAGGCAGGCATTCTAACCAGCTGAACTACAGTCCCAAGTGGTTTAGGTCACTTTTAATAATATAAAGTCAGAAATTGTATATGTCAACTCCTTGGCGCAATTTTTTTTAAACAATACCCGAAGCTCAGCCTTAGATAACTGCATGGCGATTTTATGACATTGTTCAGGGGCTTAAACGGTGGCTTTACCGAAGCGACGTTCCCGTTGTTGGAAAGCCAAGAGGGCGCGGTGGAGTTCGGTTTTGTCAAAATCGGGCCAGAGGGTGGGGGTGACATAAATTTCGCTATAGGCCATTTGCCACAACAAAAAATTACTCAGGCGCATTTCACCGCTGGTACGGATCAAAAGATCGGGATCAGGGATGCCGTGGGTATAAAGGTGATCGTTGATCAGGGTTTCATTGATATCGCTGGGTCGCAGTTCCCCGGCAGCAACTTTGGTGGCGATCGCCCGACAGGCTTGGACTAATTCTTGGCGGCCGCCGTAGTTGGTGGCAACGGTAAATTGAATGCCGTTATTGTGCTGGGTTTGAATGACGGAGCGTTGAATTTCCGCCTGGAGGGAATAGGGTAAGGAGGTCAGATCGCCCACAAAGCGAATTTGAATCCCTTTGGCCGCCCAAATTTTAATTTCTCGCCGCAGCACCTTTTCAAACAAGGTCATCAAAAATTCCACCTCGGTGGGGGGACGCCGCCAGTTTTCGGTGGAGAACGCATAGACCGTGAGGGCATGGATTCCCCAGTCCTGGCAGTAGGTGAGCATATTGCGGATTGTGTCTACCCCTTTTTGGTGACCCATAATTCTAGGTAAACCACGCTGTTGGCCCCAACGACCATTCCCATCCATAATGACAGCGATGTGTTTGGGAAGCTTTTGGGGATCGAGGTCAGCGGGCAAAGGATGAACCATAGTTACAGTCAAAGGTTAATCTTTGTGGGTGAAAGGGAGATTCAGTTGCCGAAGAAACTTGAGTAAATCTTCCCCTTGAGATTTTAGCCGACGACCCAGGTCACCTAGGGACGGCGTTACAGATTCGCGATCGCCGGTGGTGAAATATTCCGAGAGCAGTTCTTTGAGTTCATTGCTGGTGAGGGGGCGATTCAGGTTCCCCCGGTCTGCGAGGGAAATAGAACCCGTTTCTTCGGAAACCACCACACAGACACAGTTTTCAGCTTGTTCTGTGATGCTGCGGGCGGCCAGGTGACGGGTGCCTAACTGACGGAAGCCGGATTTTTCAGACAAATGGAAGAAGACCTTTGCAGCCACCACCCGGGAGTCACGGATCAAGATCGCGCCATCGTGGAGGGGATTTTTGTCGTAAAAAATCGATTGGAGCAGTTCCTTAGAGACCTCTGCATCGATAGGGACTCCAGGCTGGGCAATGCCTTTTTTATCGATGGGAATGGCAGTGGTTTCAATGAGAATTAGCGCTCCGGTACGGGATTGGGAGAGTTCTTTAACCGATTCAACAATCCGGTCGAGCACGGTATTTTCGGAGTTCGTATTCCGCGCCTCGACGGGCCGGAGCAATTCCATGATTTTACCTTGGCCTAATTTCTCTAATAGGCGCTTCAGTTGGGTTTGGTAGACTAGGGCGATCGCCACCGCAGAGATCAACAGTAATTTATCGAGGAGAGCCGCCGCATATTCAAATTGATATATTTCTGCTGCCTTATCAGCAATCATCAACAGCAAAAATCCCCGCATCACCCAGAGGGTTCGTCGGTCTCGAATGGCAAAAACCGCCACATACACTAAGAACAATGTCAGCGCAATATCCGCAATGTCAAACAGCCAATCTGGCATCCTCTATTACCGCTACTCCAGCACAACCAACAACTTGCCATCAGACTCTATCATGTCATGGCGGGGGTAACCTTGGGCAAAGAAAAACGGGGTTGGCGATCGCCCCAATGTGGCTACCCCATCTACCCCGTTCCCCAAAATGTTTAACCAATGAAAATAGATCAGCCTTGACGTAGCCGCTCCGGTAAACAATCTTGACGCACTAAATCCTCCAAGGTTTCCCGACGGATAATCAGTTGGGCCTCCCCTTCATTCACCAGTACGGCTGCCGGGCGACCGATGCGATTGTAATTCGAGGCCATACTGTAGTTATAGGCTCCCGTCGCCAGCACCACGAGGATATCCCCCGGTTGGGGCGTGGGCAGTTGGGCATCCTTGATCACCACATCCCCCGACTCACAATGTTTACCCGCTACCGTGACTGTTTCCTCGCAGGGGGCCGACAGGCGATTAGCAATGACCGCCCGGTACAGAGATTGGTAGGTAATCGGACGGGGATTATCAGACATGCCGCCATCCACAGAAACGTAGGTACGAATTTCTGGCACAACCTTACGGCTCCCGACGGTATAGGCGGTAATGCAAGCACTGCCGACGAGGGAGCGGCCCGGCTCTACGATTAATTTCGGTAGCGCAATCCCATGGCTCCGGCAGGCGGCTTCGAGGGACTGAGCAACATTTTGCGACCAGGCTTCAATGCTGGGGGGATCATCGGATTCGGTATAGCGAATCCCTAAACCGCCCCCAAGGTTGAGAATTTCTGGGTTTAGGCCATAGTCAGCGGCTTTTTTATACCAACCAGCGAGGACATCACCGAGATCTTTGTGGGGTTGTTGTTCAAAAATTTGCGACCCAATGTGGGCATGGAGACCAATACAGTTTAAAAATTCAGCCTGGCTCACCAGGGCAAAGGCCGCTTCAATTTGGTTCGGGTCAAAGCCAAATTTGCTATCTAAATGCCCCGTCCGGATGTATTCGTGGGTATGGCACTCGATGCCGGGGGTGAGGCGCAAAATAATCTTGGCCGTTGTTTGGCGATCGCCCGTGAGTGCCTTGAGCAATTCCAACTCAAAGAAATTATCAACAATGATCGTCACCCCTTGGTCGAGGGCAAAATTCAGCTCCTCGCGGGATTTGTTGTTGCCATGGAAATAAATTTTTTGCGGGCTGACCCCAGCTTTGAGGGTTGTGTAGAGTTCTCCGCCAGAAACCACGTCGAAGCCTAACCCTTCACTGTCAACAATGGCGCAGATGGCCATGCAGCTCCAGGCCTTAGATGCATAAATCACGAGGGATTCACCACCGTAATATTTTTGGAAACTGTCGCGGTATTGACGGCAGGTGGTTCTCAGGGTGTATTCATCGAGGATATATAACGGAGAACCATATTGCTTAACCAATTCAGTCACATCGCAGCCTCCCACCACTAAGTGATCCTGGCCATTTACGGTGCTGGTCAGGGGCATTAACGCTTGGTTGGGAGACAGGCCATCTGGATTTTGGGGCAAATATTGCCGACCTGTATTGTCAGTGGAGGCTGCGGTTAACATAAGCAATTACTTTGTGGTTATCTTTTACTAGATTCAATAGAATCATAGGTAAATAAGGATACCGAAAAAATAATCACCCTTGCTATGGAAATGGCGGCTATTTGTCTAAATTTTCATTGGCGTTGGTAGTTGTCGTTTGATCACCATCCCGGCCCGTCGTCGTATTGGTATTTTCACCGCTGCTCGAAGTATTGTTGACATTCGAAGCTCCACTTTCACTGACACGAACTCGAATGGTACTACCATTCTTAGTTTTGATGGTAATTTCTGTACCATTTCTTCCTTCAGATACAGTCATCGAGCCGCCGTTAAATTCCTGAGCCATGGCATTGTGACTAAACCCCAAGAGGGAGCCGCTACACAGAGCGACAACTGCCATACTTTTTAAGGTAATTGCTTTGAGAGTTCTACTTTTTTTTTGCATCGTTTGTGCGTGAAATCTGCTGTCATTGTACAAATGGATAAAAAAACTGTTTAACAATTTTTATAAACTAATTGTCTTTGCTACCGAGAGAGGATTATGGATGATTATTTTCGGCACCACCATGAACATGAAAATTTAATGACCTAACCTGGTGTCTTTCAATTTTTCTACTGTTCGCATTTGATAAACTTTTCAAGTATTTTTATGAGTGAGTGGTGAGATTTGTGAGTGCAGTTGCTTTATCGGTGCAGCCCCTGACAGAACAAACACTGCCCCAGGCATTGGTTTTAGATCAATTGTGTTTTGGTGGCCTTTGGTCTAAGGATGGTTATCTACGGGAACTAGAAAGTCCAAATAGTACCTTGCTAATTGTGCCGGCTCCCCATGATCCAAATAAATTATTGGGATTGGGTTGTCTCTGGGCGATTGTCGAAGAAGCTCACATTACGCTCATGGCAGTTCATCCGGAGGTGCAACGGCAGGGCTTGGGACAACTCATTTTGTTGGGTTTGCTCCGGGATGCTTGGTTACGGGGTTTAGAACGGGCGACCCTCGAAGTCAAAGAATCCAATCAGCGGGCGATCGCCCTCTACGAAAAATTTGGTTTTAACCTGGCCGGACGACGTAAAGGGTACTACCAAGACACCGGAGAAGACGCCCTGATCATGTGGCGCAAGGGTTTAGATCAGCCCGAATTTACTGTCCAATTAGAAGCCTGGGGAGCGACCATTGCCCAACGACTCCAGCAAAACCACTGGTCTTGGTCTCTCGATACTTAGAAATGCCAAAGGTTATCTCTGTCCACAAAAAAACCCCATCTCACCGAGAGACAGGGCACATTGCCTAGACAAAAAATGTGATTTAAAAAGAATTTTTAAAACAAGGGCCGCAACAGATCTTAAATGACCGTACCGTCGGGAATAACGGCGTTCTTTAGTACCACTGTAATGCCGCTGCGAATGTAGTAGCCAAGCTCTTCACGGTTTGACTCCTCCACATTTTCCTTATTGACGATCATCACGTTTTTACCGATGCGTGCATTTTTATCGACGATCGCCCGGCGAATCGTTGTACCTTCACCAATCCCAATGGGAGGCTTGCCACGACGGAGACAATCCTGGCGCTTTTCATAGGGCTGATAATAATCTGCGCCCATGATCATCGTATCTTCGATAGTGCAGTCCGCTTCGACACGGGTGCGAATACCAAGAACTGAGTGGTGAATGCGGCAGTTTTTAATGATGCAACCTTCGCTGATCATCGATTCTGTCACGTCAGCGTTGAGCACCTTCGTCGGCGGTAAGTAGCGCGCCCGGGTGTAGATGGGGGCCTTTTCGTCATAGAAACTAAAGGGTGGGATCGGCTGCTTCGTCAAGCCAAGGTTTGCTTCATAGAACGCTTCGATAGTCCCAATATCAGCCCAATAATCATCAAAGAGATAGGCCTGAACGTTGTAGTCCTTGGCCGCATCAGGAATAATTTCTTTCCCGAAATCGGTTTTATCTTTGCCTTCTTTGAGTAGATCGAGGAGTACTTGTTTCTTAAAGACGTAGATCCCCATCGACGCAATGTAGGGCTTTTCTTTCGCTTGCTCTGGATCGAGACCCAAGGACTGGGTATCCACCTGCATCGCCTTAAGGGCTTCACCAGTGGGCTTTTCACTAAAGTCCACGACACGACCATTGGCATCAATTTTCATCAACCCAAAGGCGGGGGCTACTTTTTCGCCCACGGGAACCACAGACAGGGTGATGTCTGCCCCAGTGTCACGGTGGCGCTGGATAAATTCACGGTAATCCATACGGTAGAGGTGATCACCGGAGAGAATGATGTATTCATCGACATCCCAGTCTTCTAGAAGCCAACTGTACTGTCGGACAGCGTCGGCGGTGCCTTGGAACCAATCGGGATTTTCTTTAGTTTGTTGGGCTGCGAGTACTTCGGTAAAGCCTTCGGTGAAGCCGGTAAAGTTGTAGGTTCGACTAATGTGACGATTTAAAGATGCTGAATTAAATTGGGTTAAAACGTAGATTTTATGAATTTCAGAATTAATGCAATTGCTAACAGGAATATCAATGAGACGATATTTGCCTGCTAGAGGTACTGCGGGCTTAGCTCTGAGTTTTGTTAGCGGATATAGGCGAGTACCTGCGCCGCCGCCAAGTATGATTCCTAGGACTCGTTTCACAAAAAAGACCTCACGACTGCCTTTGACCTCTGTGTCAAGTGTATGACTGGAGGGGGGATCTCGAAAAGTAACAATTCAAACTTTTTCGGGATTTTTTCCCCAGAATCCATCATAGGTCTGATTTTCACCGACGTCATTTTAAGATTTGGGAATCGTTTATTTAAGGGCGATCGCCGCCCCCAGAGATCCAGTGGGGGATCGTGGTAATCCCCTGCAAATTCTGCGTAATGCCCCTTCCATCTCCTTTGGCAACCCTGATAAAATGGGCTTTTAGTTTTTTATCTTCTAAGCTTATTTTCCCTAATGGTTTCCCCAAATCCTCGCCTGACCCTCGGTGTGAATATTGACCATGTTGCGACGATTCGCCAAGCGCGACGCACGGTAGAACCAGATCCAGTGGCGGCGGCAACCTTAGCAGAACTGGGGGGAGCCGACGGGATTACGGTACACCTCCGGGAAGACCGTCGCCATATCCAAGACCGGGATGTCAAAATCCTGCGGCAGACGGTGCAGTCCCACCTGAATTTAGAGATGGCCCCCACGACAGAAATGGTGGCGATCGCCTTAGACATCAAACCCGACTACGTGACCCTCGTCCCCGAAAAACGCGAGGAAATCACCACGGAAGGAGGGATCGACATCGTGGGTAATTTTGCCCGATTTAAGGAAGTGGTTGAACAACTCCAGGGGGCCGGGATTCCCGTCAGTTGGTTTATCGATGCTGAGCTAGAGCAAATCGAAGCGGCCCAGAAAACCGGGGCGCAATTTATTGAGCTGCACACGGGGAAATATGCCGAGGCCCACGATCCTGAAGCACAGCAGACTGAATTAGCAGCCTTAGAAACCGGGGCAAAACAGGCGATCGCCCTGGGGTTACGGGTCAACGCCGGCCATGGCTTAACCTATCGTAATGTTTACCCCGTCGCTTGTATCGAAGGCATGGAAGAGTTAAACATCGGGCATACCATCATCAGCCGGGCTGTGTTGGTGGGCCTAGAACGGGCCGTGCGGGAGATGAAGCTTGCCATGTGGGGACAATTGTAGGGTATCTTTACTGGAACAAAAACAGTTATAAATCTTTCTATACTGAACAAGTGATGACGACCTATCATTTTGCCCTGGCCAGCCAAAAATTTCTCTTTGAAGAAGAACCCTTCGAAGAAGTAATCAAAGAACGCATCCGCCACTACGAAGAACAAGGCAAAGAACGGGATTTTTGGGTAGTGGAGAATCCGGCCTTTATCAACGCTCCCAGCCTCAAAGAAGCCAGCGAAAAGACCCCCAAACCCTGTGTGGCGATCATCTCCACGAAAAAGCAATTTATTACTTGGTTAAAATTACGGTTGGAGTATATCTACGTCGGCGAATTTGAGGCTCCCTCTGAGGAAATTCCAGAGCCCCTCAAGTCCCTAGCCGCTTAGACTCCCCTATTCTTTCTGGCGTGTGAACTTATGATGGGCAATTTCTGGCAACCGTTGATTAGACTTGGGCGTGCTGCTTATATCGGGAGTATTGCGGCGATCGCCTTTGTCCCCCCCAGTGTTGCCCAGCGGGGTTTATCCCAATGTCAGCCGCCCCAGGGCGCAGAGTTTTTGGTATTGGTCTTTACCCCATCCCAACCCCTCCAGGCGGAAGTGCGCAATCAAGTGAGTCAAACCCTCCCGGAAAACCAACAAGCGGTGGTTTGTGAATACGATGGTAATGTTCTCAGTCGGGTCGGGGGCTTTACGAGCCTCGAAAACGCGACCCAGTGGGCTGAATATTTTGGGGAAGCGGTGGGTTTGCCCTTGATGGTGATCACCCCAGTAGATAGTGATTTAGCCCTAGAAACCAGCCAAGCGCCGACTATTCCCCCCATGGCAACGGCGATCGCCCCCGATCTGGTGGTCGAAACGACCGAGACACCAACCCGTAACGTTGCTCTGCCCCCGGCCCAGCCCCAGGCAGAAACAAAATCGACGCCTCCCTCCGCAACCCAAGGGCCAGCTAACTTCCGACCCCAAGGACTCCGGGGGGGATTTGGGGTGCTGGTAGAATACGGCGGGAATTTGGCGATCGCCAATCAGTTGCAGCGTTTAATAGGGCAAAATATTGGCCTAGTCGCCTATGGGGGACGCGGTTATCTGCTGGCAGCCCACACCGCAGATTCCGCCCGGATCACCGAATTGTTAAATCGTCTCAATCAAAATGGCCTCGGGGCGATCGCCGTTCCTGCCGATCAAGTCATTCTGCTGAAGGCCGACATTAGCCTTTGATTTGTTTTTTTGAAAAAGTTTATGACCTCTATCCACGTCCAAGTCCCTGCTACCACTGCCAATATCGGCGCTGGGTTTGACTGCTTAGGTGCTGCCCTTAGTCTCCATAACCAGTTTCAATTTCGCCTTGCGGGGGAAAGGGAGCCATTTTTCAGCCTCGCACTCGTCGGTGCGGATGTGGAAACCCAGAAACTCGAAGCCACAGCCGACAATCTGCTCTACCGTGCCTTTGCGAAAGTGTTTGCAAGCCTCGGCCAGCCTGTCCCCCATGTAAATATTGCCATTGATCTCAAAGTGCCTTTGTCCCGTGGGTTGGGCAGTTCAGCGACGGCAATTGTGGGCGGCTTAGTGGGGGCCAATGCCCTGGCCGGATCTCCTCTGAGCCAACAAGAAATTATGAACCTCGCCATCGAAATGGAGGGCCACCCCGATAATGTGGTGCCTGCCCTACTGGGGGGCTGTCAACTGTCGGTGAAACATCAGCAGGATTGGGTGATTTGTCCTTGGGCCTGGCATAAAAATGTGGTGCCTGTGGTGGCGATCCCTGATTTTGAGCTGTCCACGGAAGAAGCCCGCGCCGTTTTGCCCCAACAGTACGCCCGAGCCCAAGCAATTTTTAATGCGTCGCGGTTGGGTTTGTTGCCCCACGGGTTAGCGCAAAATAATCCCGAATATTTAACAGCGGCTTTGGATGATCAAATTCATCAGCCCTACCGAAAAAATCTGATTAAAGGCTATGACCCAGTGCAACAAGCTGCGATCGCCGCTGGGGCCTATGGCATGGTGATCAGTGGCGCTGGCCCGACGTTATTAGCCCTTGCTACACCAGAAAATGCATCTCAAGTCGCAACGGCGATGCAAACCGCTTGGGAAGAGATTGGTGTAAAGGCGATCGCCCACGTTTTAGACATTGACCAACGGGGCACGGTCATCCTTTAGGGAGTGGATTGCGAGGCTCGACAATTAGCGGGAAAATTCAGGTTTAACGCTGCTGGGTCATGGCGATCACTGTTGCAACCGTCAGATTTTTGATTTCCCCTAGAGTCGGTAAAACGTTATCGCCAGCGTAAATAATGGGTAGCTCATCCTGTTCCCAAACCCAAACCCGTTCCCGCTGAATATCTATTAACCAAGCCAATTCTGTTCCTTGCCCCAAACAATGCAGAATTTTGTTTTGGAGATCGAGGGTGCTCTGGTCGAGGGAGCGAATTTCAATTAGCCAGTCCGGTGCTCCCTGTAATGGGCCATCTTCTGTTAATCTCTCTGCTTTGGCGACCACAATATCCGGCACAGTTGACAGGGGCGGCACAAGACAACGCAATTCCTGAATCGCTTCATACTGGGTAGTTTGCTGGTTAATGGCATTTATCAAATTGCGCTGGAGACGGGAGTGGAACAGAGACGGCATCGGCTTTTGTTTTGCAGACCCAAACAGAAATTCCCAAGCAGGGGAAGCTTCGATATTTTTCTGACGTAAAAAATCCTCTAATTCAGTCGCGATGGGTTTAGGGATCTGGGTCATGGGCTTGGGTTAGCAATGATGACTGGATTAAATGTGGCCCTAAGAAATGCCCTTAAGGAATTCCTGGGTTTTTTGCCAGAGGGTTTGGACAGATTCTTTGAGTTGCATTTTGCGGTCCCATTTCTGAAATTCCGTTTCGTAATCGGTGCCGCTGGTTTGCCACAGTCGCCAACTGCGTAGGGTAAAAAACAGCCCCCACAGCAGCAGCACATACAGAGACCAGGAAGGATGTCCGGTATCGAGGGTATCCAGGCCAACGAGGAAGCTATTGACGATACCAAAACGGATCGCGCGGTTTTTGAGGCGTTGACGGCGATATAAATTGAATTCTTGCTTTTTGCTGGTTTCAACCTTGAGGTCGAGCCAAGTCTGTTCGGCAGCGACGAGGTCGGTTTGGGGAATGCCCAGGTCAGCAGCAATTTCTTCGAGTTGGCTGCGGGTCAGTTCGCCATCGGTATCCCGGCGGGCGATCGCCAATTGGAGAATGGCTTGGATATCTTCAACTTGATAGGTGTCGGGCCCTTGGGGTGCGCTCATCGATGCATCGCAACGGAATGGTTTTCTTCCATTATGCCGAATGATTTTCCTCTGCGACGGGGGCGATCGCCCCAAATTCGGCTAACAGCGTTTGGGCTTGGCTTGGATTGCAATAGATCAATTCCAATAATTCATCGGGACTGATCTTGAGCAATTTGGCATAGAAGCCCACTTCTCCCATCACGCGCGCTTCCCCCTGGCGTAGATACATAGATAGGCAGTGGTGAGCTTGGGTTTCCACGGCGCGGCCTGTCCGAAAAAAAGCGAGGGCATGGAGCAAACGGTCTTCGTAGGGAGCGAGGGGAGGTAGGGAAAAAGGTTCGGGATGTTTCATCTTGAACTGTGCGAATAATTAGCCGATTTTAAAATTTTTGGGCATAGCGATCGCCCGTGCGCCCAAGGGCAAATTTAAAGGAGGTACCAATTTTGGCATTGCCCTGGGTGAGAAAAATAAAGAAAGAAAACAGGGCCAAACCAGCGGCGATCGCAAAAATCCCTTGATAACCGACGGTCTGGGTCACGGTGCCGAGCAATAAACCCGCCAGGGCGATTCCCACATCAAAGCCGCCAATACAAATAGAATAAACCTTTCCCCGCTCCGCACTGGAGGAACGATCCGACATCAGGGCAATCATCATCGGCACCAGCGTACCCGCTCCTAAACCTTCTACCGCCCCTGCCAAGACAAACCAATTTGTCCCGCTGGCGTTGGTGAGGATCAGCATCGTTGCGGCGTAACAGAGCAGACTGCCGCTAATAAACAAACCCCGCCCCAAGGTATCCGACGCCCGACCCACGAGGATACGACTGCTAAAACTGGAAATGGCCGCCGCCCCATAGAACAGTCCGGTATTGAAATTTAAGCCCAGTTCCCGAATGTACAGGGGAAGAAACGTCACTAAAACGCCGAATACCAAGCCAATGCAGAGCATAATCAAGGAAGGAATGTAGAGCCCCTTATGGCGAAACAGTTCCGGGTAATCGCGGTTGGTTTCCCCTTGGTTGGGCGTCAGGGAATTTTTATCAATGGCGATCGCCTGGGGATTAGATTCTTTAGTTTGACTGGCCAGGAGCAAAGCCCCCACCCCACACAGACCCGACGCCGCAAAGATCCATGGATAATCGACGACCCCCAAGAGATAGCCCCCCAAGACTGGCCCAATGGACATCCCCACCGGAATCGCCAAACTCATATAACTAATTACCTCACCCCGGTTTCGTTCTGGGGCCAAATCTACCACCAGGGCACTGTAACCCGTCGTAAAAGCGGCGATACTAATGCCATGGAACGCTCGCCACACCATCATTTGGGGAATCGAATTTAAAAAAATATATCCCCAAGGGGCGATCGCCACCACCACTGCCCCAATGAGAATCACCCGTTTGCGACCCTGCTCATCGACCATTTTACCGAGACGAGTGCGGGCCAAAAGCAGACCGATGGCAAAACAACCCATCACAAAGCCCACCTGCTGATCCGTTGCTCCCAGATCTTGGATATAGGCCGGGAGCACTGGTAATAAACTGGTCATGCTCAACCAAAAACCGAGAGCGGCCAAAAACAGTAGCCCCAAATTCCAGCGCATTTCCGGCTGGAGTTGCAAAAAAACCTTCACCTAAATTTCCCCAACAATTGCTTGATATGGATGGCATATCTTTCCAAATTGTAAAGGGATGTTAACGAAGTTGGGGGCGGAGGCCCTTGGCAAAATACGTTAGATTTTTAAAGCACACAATCCTACTCGTCTTCTGCAAAACTCGCCATGGTGCTGTTTAAAGTCCCCCCCAGCTATACCCTTTCCGAAAACCTCGTCACCACCGAAAGGGTTTATTGGAACCGCCGCAAATTCATCAAAACCCTCCTGGGGGCCGGGGTGGGCATTGGCTTGGCGAGTTGTCAGTCCCAGGATCAGCAGTACAGCGCCCTCCGTGAAACTTTAGATTTGCCCAAACTAGACGCGATTAAAAATCCCAACTTCCGGAAAATTGGCGATCGCCCAATCACCAAAGAACTCTTCGCAGGTCAGTACAATAATTTCTACGAATTTGGCGGTACCAAAGGCATCTGGCAAAACGCCCAAAACCTCCCCACTAAGCCCTGGCAAGTAGAAGTGGGCGGCCTCGTGGACAACCCCCAAACCTACGATATCGACGACCTGAAAACAAAATTCCCCCTCGAAGAACGCATCTACCGCTTCCGTTGTGTCGAAGCCTGGTCGATGGTGCTGCCCTGGATTGGCTTTCCCATGCGCGAATTAATCAAAGCCGTCGAACCCAAGACCCAAGCCAAGTTTGTCCGCTTTACCAGTTACTACGACGAGAATGTCACCTATGGCCCCAGTTTTCATCTGGGTAATTTGCCCTGGCCCTACACCGAGGGATTGCGCATTGAAGAGATGAATAACGAACTCGCTTTCTTTGCCCTAGGAATCTATGGCCACGATTTGCCGAAACAGCATGGTGCGCCTCTGCGGATGGTCATTCCCTGGAAATACGGCTTTAAGGGGGCAAAATCTATCGTCAAAATTGAATTCCTTGCCGAACAACCTGCCACCTACTGGAACACCATCGACGGCCACGAGTACAAATTTGAAGCCAACGTCGAGCCAAATGTGCCCCATCCCCGTTGGTCTCAGGCCACCGAAAAATTTATTGGCAATACCCCAGAATTTAGCTGGGAAATGAAGGAAACCCTACCCTACAACGGCTACGGGGAATACGTCGCCAGCCTCTACAGTTAGAAAAAATGACGCACCACTTACCAGGGCAAAATCTCCCCATTGGCGTGCCAAAACGTGCCTGTATTATCGAGATTTAGTGCTTCAATGCGGGCCAGTAACCCTTCGACTGCCACCGTGGGGCTAATGCCATCTTCCCGGAAATTAATCATCCGCGTTTTGACGAGGCCTGGGTGTAAAATACCCACCGCAATTCCCCTGGGTTTGAGATCGATCGCCAGGGATTTTCCGGCCATGGAAAGGGCGACTTTTGACATCCGATAGCCATAGGAACCGCCGGAGGTATTGTCTTCGATGGAACCCATGCGACTGGTCATCAGGATGATTTTTGAACCAGATTTAAGATTCGCTAAAAGGGCTTGGGTGAAACGCAGGGGGGCGATCGCATTCACTTCAAATTGACGGCGAATACTGTCAACATCTAGCTGATCCAAATCGACCCGTTCTAAAATCCCGGCATTGTTAATCAAGACATCAATGGTTTCCCCCTGGAGATCTTGGGCAAGCTGTTTAACGGCATCGGGATTCGTCAGATCCAAGTCTGCTTTTACTGTTACACCCAGTTGCAGCAGTTCCTCAGAAGGCGTCCGACAAACGGCAATCACGCGATCGCCTTGGGCTTTAAGTTGACGGCAATATTCCAGGCCGATGCCCCGGTTTGCGCCAGTAACGAGATAGGTTGACATATTCTTGAATATTTGTTTTGAGACAACGATTTGCAGTGTGGCAAGCTCTATTGGGAAAGTCAAATCTAAAACGAGATTCTCTACAGATAGCCGAGGGAAATTTGACCAGGGGGAATTTTTACAATACTACTGGCACCGGGAGCGCTAAGTTTAACCAGTAGTTCGCCCTTTTGATTGACCCCGGTAATGATTCCTTGATGGCCTTCGTAGGTGATTATTTCGCCTAGGTTTTTGAGGTGTTTTAAATAGCCCGGCAATATATTTTCAATTGAATTTCGAGCTAGTTTTTGCGTCCCCTGCAGAATTCCGGCAATGACCAACGCGGCGAGGCGATCGCCTTTAATTTTTAGCTCCCCTTGCCAGAACTGTTCGAGGTTAATACCTGTTGGCGGAACGGGATTTTGGTAATTAATGCCGACTCCGACCACAGCCGCACTAATTTTCCCCTGGGAGACTTTTGTTTCGGTTTTAATGCCCCCCAGTTTTTTGTTTTGCAAGAGAAGATCATTGGGCCATTTAATTTGTACGGGAAGCCCTTGCTGTTGGAACATTTCAACAATTCCCAAAACGCTAGCTAGGGTTAAGCCATAGGCGAATTGAGGCTCTAATTCAATGGGCAACAAAACTGATAAGTAGAGTCCCCCCGGAGCAGAAATCCAAGTACGTCCCCACTGGCCCCGCCCTGCTGTCTGGGCTAAGGCGATCGCCACCCTAGGCATTGTGCATTGTGCTTGATACCGTTGCCACAGGAGCGTATTGGTCGAGTCAAGCTCCGGGAAAACTTCGATGGGAAGTGTCGTTTCACAAGCGAGAAGATCGCTTAAGACCCCTTGAATCGCGTCAGGATGGAACACAGTCAGTAAATATTTTTATCGCTTTTCTCAAATAGCGTACCTTGCAGCGTTCCTCACCCCAGGAATTTGCTAAAGTGAAACGCCAGCGTTCTTTTTCGGAAAGTTTCATCTGCCCATGGTTGCTAGCCCCGCATCTCCCCAAATGACCCACCGCACCGTCCTCAAAAATGGCATTACCCTAATTGTGACGGAAAATCCTGTGGCAGACTTGGTGGCAGCGCGCTTATTTTTTCCCCAGGCGGGCGGACGGTGGGAATCCCTCGATCAAGCGGGGCTATTTCATCTCTTGGCGGCAGTAATTACGAAGGGAACAAGCCGTTACAGTGCCGTTGAAATTGCCGAACAAATCGAATCCATCGGCGCGAGCCTCGGTGCTAGTGCGTCCAACGATTATGTGGCCCTGAGTCTCAAGACAGTCACAAAGGATTTTTATACTATTTTTAAGCTGGCAGCAGAAATCCTCCGGGAACCGACTTTCCCCTCCGAAGAAGTAGAGTTAGAGCGCAAAATTACCCTACAAAATATCCGTTCCCAAATGGAGCAGCCCTTTAATGTGGCCTATGACCTCCTCCGGAGCCAGATGTATCCCCAGCATCCCTACGGCCAATCTATTCTAGGGACGGCAGAAACGGTGGCGCGATTTACGACTGCAGATTTACAACAGGCCCACCAAACCCATTTCCGGCCAGACAATTTGGTGATTAGCCTCTCCGGTCGGCTGACCCTCGAACAGGCAGAAGCAATCGTGGAACAAACCTTGGGGGATTGGCAAAACCCGACAACGCCGCTACCAAGCTTAGAAATTGTGCCCCTACAGCCCCAGGGAGGGGTTTGGACAAAGGAAAAAGAGAGTCAACAGGCGATCATTATCTTGGGTTATCTGACGGGAACGGTGGCCGATGATGATTTTTTTGCGCTGAAACTCCTCAGCACCTATCTGGGCAATGGTTTATCGAGTCGGCTATTTGTGGAGTTGCGAGAAAAACAAGGGCTTGCCTATGACGTGTCGGCGTTTTTTCCCACGCGCTTGAGTCAATCCCAATTTATTACCTACATTGGTACGGCCCCCCAAAATACGGCGATCGCCTTGAATGGATTACACCAAGAAATCCAACGGCTGGTGGCGGCTCCCCTGTCGGAAGCGGATTTGCAAATTGCGAAGAATAAACTCCTCGGCCAGTATGCCCTGGGGAAACAGACCAATGCTGAATTGGCACAAATTTTTGGGTGGTATGAGAGCATTGGCCTCGGCATCGACTTTGATCAAGCTTTCCAGCACCACGTCGAAAAGATTACAACGACGGAAACCCATCAAGCGGCCCAACGTCATTTTCGCCATCCCTATGTGTCGGTGGTGGGCTCCCAAACGGCCCTTTCCCTGATCGAAGATCTTCAGCTATCGTAAAAGGCGATCGCCCCCTAAACATCATGAAGAAAATCGTCATGTCTGCGCGTCAAACCGTTTTAAATTTAGGTCTATCGACGGCCCTGATTTTAGCAAGTAGCCTCGGCCTTAGCCCCCTGGTAAGCGCCCAATCCCCCCGGCCAGAATTGCGCATTGGTAGTACGGGGACTGTAGTTCAGGAGCTACAAACCACCCTCCGATTGCTAGGCTACTACAGCGGCGAAACCACGGGTACCTATGACGAAGCGACTGTGATCGCAGTCTACCAATTTCAAAAGGCGGCCCAAATCCCCCAGACCGGAGTCATGGATCGCACCACTTGGGAGACATTATTTCCGATTTCGGCGCCGAATTTACCCGTTGCTGAGGAACAAGCCTCAACTCCAACAGTCAGTAGCCCAACAACAGCCCAGAACGAAACCCCCGCAACCCCAGTCCAGGAAGCAACTGATGCCGAGGCAACTCCCAGCTCCAGCACAAATCAGACGGCCACCAGCACAGATCCAGATACACTGCCCCTGTTAAAGGAAGGCATGGAAGGGGATTCGGTGAAACTCTTGCAAACTCGCCTGAAGGCATTGGGCTATTACACAGGCCGTATCGATGGTATTTTTGGCCCGAATACTCGCATCGCTGTCATTGCGGCCCAAACTGCCTTGAAATTAGATGGAGATGGCATTGTTGGTGCTCAAACCTGGCGTAAGTTACTAAACTAACATTGAAATCAATTTCAAACGAAAGGCTTTAAAACTGACTAAATACTTACCGTAAACCGTTATTTTTTAATATTTATGGAATTTACAATTACTGTGCCGACAATCGCCTGTGAAGTCTGCGGTCAAACCATTACAAAAGCCATCCAAAATCATGATCAAAAGGCCCAAGTTGCCGTCGATATTCCCAGTAAAGTAGTTTCGATTCAGACAACGCTTTCTGAAACGGCCTTAAAAAACATTATTACCGAAGCAGGCCATACTCCCGCCTAGGAAAGAAATTCCGATGGAAAGCCAATTGCCTTGGCGATTAAGACTAGGCCGTTACCTCGATGATTTTGACAGTGGCACAGGCCGCCTTCTCAATTTGGCTTTGTGTGGACTGATTTTTATTTCGTCGGGGATTTTTGTGGCGCAAACCTATCCTTTGCCAACGGTTTGGGCACAATATTTGGATTATTTAGATACAGGCATTTTGATTTTATTTGCCGTGGAATATTGCTGCCGCTGTGTGGGCGCCGCTGAACCTCGGAAGTTTATTTTTAGCTTTTTTTCCTACCTTGATCTGTTGGCGATCGCCCCGTTATTTTTCGGCTTCCTCGACATTCGTTTTGTGCGCCTGTTCCGCTGGTTTCGATTACTGCGTTTGATCAGATTTTTTCGCCTAGAAATCTCGATTTTCAAGATCAAGGCCGAAGACAGCATTATTCTCAGCCGAATTCTTCTGACCTTATTTACAATTATCTTTGTTTATTCTGGCCTAATTTATCAAGTTGAACATGATATTAACCCTGCTGTTTTTGGCAATTTTTTAGATGCTTTGTATTTTGCTGTGGTGACGATGACTACAGTGGGTTTCGGCGATAAAACGCCCATTTCAGACATTGGCAAAGTCGTGACTTTAACGATGATTCTCACGGGGATTGCAGTGATTCCTTGGCAGTTAGGGGATTTAGTGCGCCAGTTTCTCAAAAGTGCGAATCAACAGGAAATCGATTGCGTTAAATGTGGTCTAGCTTTTCATGATCAAGATGCTCAATTTTGTAAGCGATGTGGCACAGCCCTCCGGCAAAATCAATTAAATTAGCATTCAGCGACATTGCTCAATAAAAGATCACAAAAAATTGGCGATCGCCCCAGGAATTCCTATGATGAAACCATCGTTATTTTTTCGAGTTTAAACTAACAGAATGTCAATGCCCCTCACCCTCAATTTATTACAAGGTTCTGTCACCTTTCGGTTCACCAGCACTGCCGCCCAAACCCTCAAAGCAGAAATCGATCAACTGATGCACAGCATGAAGGCGATCGCCGGCAATAGTAACCCCAAAGGCCGTCCCCAGCCCCAAGAATCCATGAATTATCAGTACACCGGGGACATTTTTTTAGAGATTTTTTGCAATCCGAATATTTACCCCAGTCCCTTCGCCGCCAAGGTATTGATCACCCTCCGGGATGACCGGATTCGGCTCACCAGCGAAGCAGAATTACCTCGTTTAATCGAAGATTTAGAGAATTATCTGGCCCAGGCCGATTAGTGTGAAAGATAACAGCGATTTTTGTGGCGGTGCGCTAGGCTAAACATAAATAATGCAATTTTCTAGTCCCATCTCAATCCCTCAAGCGAGAAAACTGTTGCCATGAGTACATCCACAAACTTCTTTGAACTGTTTCAAAAGGGCTTCCATGTCACCGTTGGGGCCGCTGCTACCTTAGTCGAAACGATCCAAGATCCCACCAAACGGGAAGTGACAATTTCTGAATTTCGCACAGAGCTTCAAAATCGCGCCGAAGAATGGTCAGAAAAAGGTGAAATGACCGAGCAAGAAGCCCGTAAATTTCTCGAAAAAATCTTCCAGCAAGACAAAGCCGCCAGGGAACCCGGTACCCAAGAAATCGTGACCACGGCAACGGAAGTAAAAGATAGCGATCTGCAAAACGAACTAAAGAACCTAACAGATCAAATTGTCACTCTCAAAAGCGAGCTTGCGGCGCTCCGTCAGGACAAACAAGCAAACGAACCAAACTAGGCATCGAGTTCGGATCTGTCGGTAAATCTTACGTGAATCCAACCGCTTGGGGCAGTTAAAGTTGCTGCCCTATTTTTTGTCTATTCCCTAGAGCAAGAATGACGAGATCAATTAATCGTTCTCCCATCGCTCTGCCCCTAACAAATCCCCGATGCAGTCCCGGAGAAGAAAGCCACAGCGTTCTAGCTCGACTTCGATGCAGTGCCACTCGCGGGGAGGAATATATTCACAAAGGCTATAAATGGGCTGTTGACGACTGACGCGATTTTGTTCGACTAATTGTTTTACTTCATCGCGAATTTGTCCCAATGAAAAAAAGAAAGGCGATCGCAATGCAAAGACTGATTGAGTCATGGAAAGTCATCCAAGGGAATGGTCGGCGTTGGGCAATGCACCCAGATACCGACAACAGTGAATTTTTTTTAGTCATCAGACCAGCATTGGGCTGGATTTAGATCCGCAATTTGATCCCGGAGAAGAAAGCCATTTCGTTCGAGTTCGCATTCTACACAAACCCATTCCCTAGCTGGAATGAACTGACAGAGGACATAAATGGGTTGGCTACAGTCTACTGTTCCTGATTCGACCAACTGACGGGCTTCGTCCTTGAGCATTTCAATGGAAAAATGTTTTGGGGTAGGAGAAGCCGGAGGCATTGTCGTGGTGGTCATAGGATTTACCTCTTGGTGACTGATGTTGGTTCCATGCCTATTCTATTGGATTATGCAAGGCATTGCTATACAGAAAACGCTGTATATTTCAATACTTATCAATAACGTTTTTAGCGAAACTTTAAGTAATGTAATCAAAGATCATTAAGGTTTGATTATCCGTTGTCCAAAGTCAGGGGAAATTTTTAAATGAATTCGGCGGCGCTGGGATCCGCTTGGGGCGCTTCTTCCCAGAGGGATGTACAGATTTGTGCTTGGGCGATCGCCATTTGACCATAGCTAAACCACCAGGGAATTTCTGGCAAAGTCGTTTGTAAAGCTTCGAGGAAGTAGGGACTGCCGTAAAAGATAACGCCCTGTAACGGTATTTGAGCGGCAATTTTTTGAAGAACATCAATGGGATCTGCCAGTTTTTCTGTAAACGGATTACCCCGAAGAAAACACTGGATAAGGGTAGGGATCGCTTCTAACTGCAGGCGAGGGAGCGTTTTTAATTCGACAATTTCAGCGGCATAACCGTGGCGTTGGGGAATGGCGATCGCCGGACAATTGGGACGCAAAAAAGGGCTTTTTAAAACTGAATCTACCACAATTAAGTTGCGCGCAAAATTGTCAGGAAAACTTGATATTTTTACGGGGGATTTTTGATGTTTAGTCGCTCTTTCCAGCACCATGGCAACGGTTTTTCTCGTTTCCGGGCGATCCCTGCTGATCCCCTGGGGAAAAGTTGATGGTGTTGCCGTAAGGATTTTTTGCTTGGCCTGCCAAATTCGTTCTACGGATTCATAGATGCGACTTTCTGAAAGTTGACCTGTTTTGATCGCCGCTTCGATGGCAATAATCGCTCCATCCACATCGGGAGGCATCAGGAGAATATCCGCCCCAGCGGCGATCGCCTGGACAGCAACAGTGTCAGGATCCGCAAACTGGGTCACTCCCCCCATGACCAACGCATCGGTGACGATTAACCCTTCAAACCCCAGCTTGTGCCGTAGTTGGCCCGTAAGAATTGCTGGCGAAAGGGTTGCTGGATACTGTTGATCCCAAGCGGGGATCATGAGGTGGGCACTCATCACCGCATCTACGCCCCCTTGGATGGCGGCCTTGAAGGGAGGCAGTTCGACGGTATTTAAGCGCGTGTCATCGTGGGAAATGGTGGGGAGCGCGAGGTGGGAATCAGTTGCCGTGTCCCCATGGCCCGGAAAATGTTTCGCTGTCGTTAAAACAGCATATTGTTGCGCCCCCCGGATAAACGCAGTACCCAAGGCACTCACCTGATCCGGCGTTTCCCCGAAGGCACGGATGTTGATCACCGGGTTGTGGGGATTGTTATTCACATCCAGCACCGGGGCCAAAACCCAATTGATACCAAGGCTGAGGGCTTCCTGGGCCGTAGTTGCACCCATGGTTTCTGCAAGGGTGATCGCCTGGTGGAGATCCGTACGCCAAATCTCACCGAAAGCCATGGGAGGCGGGAATTCCGTCGCACCGCTAAACCGTTGGCCGACCCCTTCTTCGATATCTGCGGCAATCAAGAGGGGAATTTCGGCCCAACTCTGCAATTGCTTGGTTTTCTGGGCTACCTCGGCGGCACTCCCCCCCAAAAGGATTACGCCACCGATCCCCGCCTCGATCCAGCGTTGTAGAGTCGTTTGATCAGCTTCCCACTGGGGGTAGGGGCGTTCGTAGTCAAATAGATAGCCAGCCCCCCGCACGACGATCATCTGGGCGATCGCCTGGCGGAGAGACAAGGATTCAACCGGGGGGAGGGGAGCCATCACCAAGGGCGCTACACCATTTCCTCGGATTCTTGGGCTTCTAGTTCCTCTGGATCCTTAATGTCTAGTTGGTTAATGAAATGGATCATCCGGTCTCCCTCTTCAAGGGAACGGTCTTCGATGAATAAAACCTCTGGTGATCGCCGCAGGCGAATGCGCTGGCCTAGGGTACGACGCACAAACCCTTGGCTGGCCCGCAGTCCTTCCATCGTTTCGGCCCGGGCTTCTTCTGAGCCATAGATGCTCACAAAAATCTTGGCATGCTGCAAGTCCCCAGACACTTCTACTTCAGTGATGCTCACCATGCCCGCCCCAACTCGGTCATCTTTAATATCCTGCATGAGCATCAAACTCACTTCCCGCTTAATCAGCGAAGAAACCTTCGATACCCGTCGACTATTTGCCATGACTCTATTCGCCTCCTAAAATCCTGTACCGCGTTCTCGGCACCCACAACCCCAGCCGCTTCTTTCCATTTCCTTTGAGTCTTCCATTGATTCAAAAAGCTGCAAAAAAATGTGGCGATCGCGGTGGCGGCTTGATGTGACTCGAAGTCGGTTTGGCGGTGTGACAACGCCCTCAGTGTATCTTGAAAAAACCCTACCCTTCAACTCCCTGGCTATCTTCCCGTTGGCGATCGCCGCAAACCTAAAGAAAATATCAAGATATATCCCTGAACCTTGACAACGGACGCTTGTTCCCAAAATCCCCCCTAAAAAAAGCAACAAATCCACCAGAACAGGGTATGTTTATACCTGAATATCAATGGTCAGTGAGTAATCCCAAATGCTGGACAAATCCGAAGCAATCATCGAAGCAATAGATGCTAGAGAAATTTTAGATTCCAGAGGTCGCCCCACCGTCGAGGCAGAAGTTCGTTTAGAAAGCGGTGCAGTAGGTCTCGCCCAAGTGCCCAGTGGAGCCTCTACCGGTAGTTTTGAAGCCCATGAACTGCGGGACGGAGACAAAGCCCGTTATGGCGGCAATGGGGTACTAAAGGCCGTGCGCAATGCGAAAGAAAAAATTGCCCCGGAACTGATCGGTAAAGATGCCCTTGACCAAACGACAGTTGATTACGCCATGATTGCCCGGGATGGCTCTGACAACAAATCTAATCTAGGGGCCAATGCCATTTTGGCGGTATCCCTCGCGGCGGCAAAAGCGGCAGCAGCGGAACTCGCCCTGCCCCTCTATCGTTATCTCGGTGGCCCTTTGGCTAATGTCCTCCCCGTGCCCTTGATGAACGTGATCAATGGCGGTGCCCACGCCGCTAATAACGTTGATTTCCAAGAATTTATGATCGTGCCGGTGGGGGCCAGTTCCTTTAAGGAAGCACTCCGTTGGGGAGCGGAAGTTTTTACTGCCCTGAGCAAGGTACTTGACAGCAAAGGTTTATTAACGGGTGTCGGTGATGAGGGAGGCTTTGCCCCTAACCTAGGCTCTAACGAAGAAGCCCTCGAAATTCTCGTGGATTCGATCAAAGCGGCGGGCTACGAACCCGGTACACAGGTGGCCCTCGCCCTCGACATTGCCGCCAGTGAATTTTACGCTGATGGTCAGTACACCTACGACGGTACAGCCCACAGTCCGGCAGAATTTATCGACTACCTGACGGCAATGGTCGAAAAGTACCCAATTGTTTCCATTGAGGATGGTCTCCATGAGGATGATTGGGATAGCTGGACAATTTTGACCGCACGCATCGGCCACAGGGTACAACTGGTCGGGGATGACTTGTTTGTCACCAACAAGGTGCGACTCCAACAGGGCATTGAGAAAAAAGCAGGTAATGCGGTACTTATCAAGCTCAACCAAATCGGTACCCTCACCGAAACCCTCGAAACCATCGATCTGGCGACCCGCAATGGCTATCAGTCCGTGATTAGTCACCGCTCTGGGGAAACGGAAGATACCACCATCGCTGATCTGGCGGTGGCAACCCGTGCCGGCCAAATCAAAACCGGTTCCCTCTGCCGTAGTGAACGGGTAGCAAAATACAATCGCTTACTCCGCATCGAGGATGAACTTGGCGATCGCGCGGTCTATGCCCCCAAAGTTGGTCTTGGCCCCCAATTCTAAGATTTTTCGCCTAACAGACATTCAGCCTTAACTTTTTCATACTCCCATCCGGATCACAGTGTTCTATCGCTGTGGTCTTTTTTGTGGTGGGTCGCCAAAAGCACTGCCAATTTACCCCTAAGCAATTTTCGACCCAACCCAAGGCAGTATGATAAAAAACACCGTTTTGACTTCGTTCCCATGCCCCAACCGATCCAATGGTATCCCGGCCACATTGCCAAGGCCGAACGCCAACTCAAAGAACAACTCAACCGCGTTGATGTGGTGTTAGAAGTCCTCGATGCCCGCATCCCCTTCGCATCCCACCACCCCCAAGTCGATGAATGGATTGGTGAAAAACCTCGGGTCGTCGTGGTCAATCGGCGGGATATGATCCCCAGCGAGATTCTCAGTCAATGGCGCGACTGGTACCAAGCCCAAAAAATTCAGCCCGTCTTTACCGATGCCAAAAAAGGGACAGGGGTTAAAGGTGTGATTAAAGCTGCCCAATTAGCCGGAAAAGCGATGAATGACCGCCGCATTTCCCGGGGAATGCGGCCTCGTCCGGTGCGGGCAGTGGTCATGGGTTTGCCTAACGTGGGGAAATCAGCCCTGATTAACCGTTTAGTCGGTAAAAAAGTCGTCGAAAGTGCCCGCAAAGCTGGGGTGACGAAACAATTGCGCTGGGTGAGAATCTCTGACCAAATTGAAATGCTTGATGCCCCAGGGGTAATTCCCTGGAAGCTCGATGATCAACATAATGCGGTGAAACTAGCCATTTGTGAGGACATTGGCGCGGCCTCCTATGACAACCAACTGGTCGCAGCGGCCATGGTGGATTTGCTCGTGGAACTGAATTTAGAACAACATCTGACCGAGCGCTATGACCTCGACCCCCTCGATATGTCTGGCGAAGATTATGTCATTGCCCTCGGAGACCATCGCTTCCAAGGCGACAGGGAACGTAGTGCAGTTACGTTGCTCAATGAATTTCGTAAGGGCATTTTGGGACAAATCCCCCTCGAATTGCCGAATTAAAGATTTGCGCTACAGTACAGCGTGGAACTGATTTAGATAGAACTTTTATTAAAAGACAACAATGAATTTTGAGGCGCTAGATGAGGCCACCATTGACCGGGTGATCGAAATGGCCTGGGAAGACCGCACCACCTTTGAGGCCATTGAGATGCAATTTGGGCTTCAGGAAAAGGAAGTGATTCAAATCATGCGGCGCTATATGAAACACTCTAGTTTTAAGATGTGGCGCAAGCGGGTGACCGGGCGGAACACAAAACATCTCCAAAAGCGGGATTTCATAGAAGGGCGATTTCGTTCCGCAAACCAAAAGGGTTCTTAATCGAAGCCATGGACTGACCTGATTTTCATCTAAATGGGGCACTAATACAGATCCGCCGTGGAGAAGCGCTGCAGAATTAACATTTTGTAGTAATCTAAACTAGCCGCACAGACTGTTATTAATTGATCACCGTCTATGACCACAGAACATCCCGGAACTTTGGCCCAGCCGATCCCCGTCGAAGAGATTCAAAAATTATTACCCCACCGCTATCCTTTTTCGCTGGTAGACCGCATCCTCGAATATATTCCCGGTGAAAAGGCTGTGGGCCTGAAAAATATCACCTTTAATGAACCCCATTTCCAAGGTCACATCCCAAATCACCCGATCATGCCGGGGGTACTGATGGTGGAAGCGATGGCCCAGGTGGGCGGGTTTATTTTGACCCAAATGCCGGGGATGGAAGATAGCTTTTTTGCGTTTGCTGGGATTGATAAAGTTCGGTTTCGGCGACCGGTAGTCCCTGGTGATCAGCTAATTATGACGGTGGAAGTGATCACGGTAAAGGCCAAGCGCATTGCGAAAATGAAGGGCTGTGGCACCGTGGATGGTCAAGTGGCGGTGGAAGGGGAGATGCTCTTTTCCCGTCTGAATTTTGAATAATTGGCCCTGAGGCCCACTACACTACTATGGAGCACACTGGAGAATTCTTTTGAGTACTCTGATTCATCCGACGGCGGTGGTTCACCCCAACGCTCAAATTCATCCAACGGTTCAGGTTGGCCCCTATGCAGTGATTGGTGAATATGTCACGGTTGGGGAAGGTACGGTTATTGGTGCCCATGCAATTTTGGATGGTTATACGCGCATTGGTCAGGGGAATCGGATTTACCCAGGGGCGGCCATTGGCTTAGAACCACAGGATCTCAAGTATCAGGGGGCGGCCAGTTTAGTTGAAATTGGCGATCGCAATACGATTCGCGAATATGTGACGGTGAATCGGGCGACGGCGGCGGGAGAAAAAACGATCATTGGGAATGACAATCTCCTGATGGCCTATGTCCATGTGGCCCACAATTGCATTCTGGAAAACAACATCATCATTGCGAACAATGTGGCGATCGCCGGCCATGTGGAAATCGAATCGCGAGCGGTGATTGGTGGGATGTTGGGCATTCACCAGTTTGTACATATCGGCAAGATGGCGATGTTGGGCGGCATGAGTCGCATTGATCGGGATGTGCCACCTTTTATGCTGGTCGAAGGCAATCCTTCGAAGGTGCGTTCTTTGAATTTGGTGGGCCTCAAGCGCAGTGGTTTAACCCCGGCGGAAATGGGTCTGCTCAAACAAGCATTTCGTTTACTGTACCGCTCGGATCTCAAAACCTCCGAGGCGATCGCCCAACTTGCGACTATCGGCGACCATGAACATCTCCAGCATCTCCAACAGTTTCTCGAAAAAGCCCTCGAACCCAGCCGTCGGGGTTTAATTCCGGGGAAACGGAGCTAGGCGATAATGCATATTTTCATCAGTACGGGGGAAGTGTCCGGCGATCTCCAGGGGAGTCTCTTGGTGGAAGCGCTCTTTCGTCAGGCCGAGGCGCTCAATATTGACCTAAAAATTACTGCCCTCGGTGGCGATCGCATGGCCGCAGCGGGAGCAACCCTCCTGGGTAACACCACAAAAATTGGCTCCATCGGTCTGATTGAATCCCTGCCCTACATCATTCCGACCCTCCGCATTCAACGGCAGGCGAAACGCTATCTCAAAGAAAATCCGCCGGATCTAGTGGTGCTAATCGATTACATCGGCCCGAATATTGGTATCGGTAATTTTGTCCGCCGTCAGTTGCCCCAGGTGCCAATTATTTACTACATTGCGCCCCAGGCCTGGGTTTGGTCGTTTAATGACAACAATACAAAGGCGATCGCCCGCATCACCGACCGGATTCTCGCTATTTTCCCAGAAGAAGCCCGTTACTTTGCAGAATACGGCATAGACGTAAAATTTGTGGGCCATCCCCTCGTAGCAAAAATGGCCACCTGTCCCCGTCGTGCCACCGCTAGGGAAAAACTGGGTCTCAACCAAGACCGCCCCCTGATCACCTTGTTGCCAGCCTCCCGCCGCCAGGAGCTGAAATATCTCTTACCTGTGATGGTGGAAGCGGCCAAAATTCTCCAGCGTCAGGTGCCAGAGGTGAAATTTTTAATTCCCGTCGCCTTGCCCCACTACCGCAACATTCTAGAAACAGCGGTCAATGAGGCGGGTTTAAATGCAATTTTGATTGATAATCCGGCCCAAACTCCCTTGGCGATCGCCGCTGCGGATCTAGCGATCACAAAATCGGGCACCGTAAACCTCGAAATTGCCCTGTTGGACGTCCCCCAGGTGGTGCTGTACAAAGTGCATCCCGTCACCGCTTGGATTGCGAAACATCTGCTGAAATTTTCGATTCCGTTCATGTGTCCAGTGAATTTGACCCTGATGCGGCGCATCGTTCCCGAACTACTACAAACAGAAGCGACCGCCCCCCGCATTGCCCAGGAATCTTTGGCATTACTCCAGGATGGCGATCGCCAAGCCCAACTCCAGCAGGATTATCAAGAAATGCGGGCAGTGATGGGCGATGGCAAAGCCTGTGATGTGGCGGCTGTTGATATTCTTACCTTTCCCAGTCACGGGCGATAAAATTAGGTTTCCCCCGATTTTTTGGGGTCATTAAATTGAGCTTTAGCCTGGATATAAATCTCCTTATCGATGATTTTTGCCCCCATTTCTTCGGCAAGTTTTTCAATTTTCTTTTTAGCAAAGGGCCGCACAAAAAAGGGGATTTTTTTAAAGAGTTCTTTAGCTTCGTCTGTCCATTCCATCGGAATTTCTCCTGTGCTCAATTGTTTGACTTCGTACTTTAATACTATTATCTGGCAAATCACTATCAGCAAGTCCTCAAGCAATTACCAGTTTTATTTCAGCTAAATAATAGTTGCATTGGTTTAAAAAAATTAATTTTTCTATCTTTTTCGAAGCGATCGCCTGATATTTATGCTCCGGGTACCAAGCAGAAATTCATTTTGTCATATATTTTCGAGTGCATCGGCATTTTTTTAAATTCTTTTGATAGATTGAGAGATATCCTATCAAACTCAGTTATCAATGTCCGAGTTAATCCCTGCCTGTCAATCCCTGACCACCAATGTCAATGCACTCCTCGATTTATGGCAGCAAGAACCAACACTTCATTTCCAGCAGGATACAACAGCGATCGCCACATCCCTCGAAAAGGCCACCTCTCCAAAGTTTGAAATTGTCTTTGCTGGGGCTTTTAGTGCGGGTAAGTCTATGTTGATCAATGCCTTACTCGAACGGGAGCTACTTTACAGCGCCGAAGGCCATGCCACAGGCACCCAATGTTACATCGAATATGCGGCCCCAGATCAGGAGCGAGTAGTCCTGACTTTTTTAAGTACCGAAGAAATTCAGGGGCAGCTCTACCAACTTTGTCAACGACTCGCATTAAAAATTGAGACTTTAGATGACCAGCAACAACTTGTTGTCCTTCAAGATAATTGCCAACAAATTTTGCAAGAGGAAGGGGGTGAAAACAAGTCCGACAAAGCCAAAACAGCCAAAGCTCTTTTTCTTTTACTCGAAGGCTATCTTCACAATCAAGAGCGGATTCATCCTAGCCAAAATTCTACTTATTCCATGGAGCAGTTTAATTTTGCCAATCTAACGGAAGCAGCAAATTTTGCACGACGGGGTAGTAACAGCGCTGTTTTGAAAAAATTGCAATATTATTGCCATCATCCATTGCTAGAGGATGGTAATGTTTTGGTCGATATGCCAGGGATCGATGCTCCAGTTAAACGGGATGCCCAGTTAACCTATGACAAAATTATTCATCCAGATACTTCAGCGGTAATCTGCGTCCTCAAACCCGCTTCGGAAGGGGATATGACCAGTGAAGAAACAGAATTACTGGAAAAAATGCGTACAAACTTAGGCATTCGCGACCGTGTTTTTTATGTTTTTAATCGTATCGATCAAACTTGGTACAATACGCAACTACGGCAACGGCTTGATAGTTTGATCCAAAGTCAGTTTCAAAGGGATGAAAGAATTTACAAAACAAGTGGTTTGTTAGGTTTTTTTGGTAGTCAAGTTAAAGATAGTGCCAGCGGCGATCGCTTTGGTATTGATAGTATTTTTGCGGACAGTGTTAAAAATCTTGGTGGCGAAGAAGAAACGCCTCAATTCGTAAGTGAATTCAACAATTATTGTGCCAACTCTGGCAAATTAACACGGACGCCGTTTAAAGTTTCTGTCAACAGTTATGAAACTCCTAATGAAAACTACGTCCGCATTTTAAGTGAATGGGGTAGACCGTTAATTGAACAACTTGTTAAAGACAGTGGTATCGAAGAATTTCGCCAAGGTATTACCTGCTACCTTAAAGAAGAAAAACGGCCACAATTATTCGCTGCGTTAGCAGATGATCTTCAGCCTTTATGTATTGCTTTACGGAAACATTTACTTTCTGAATATCGAGAGTTAGAAAGCCAGCCCCACGAGATCGAAGCGATGAAAGCTCAAGAGTTAACTCGCCTCAACCAAGAATTACAAGAGGTCGGTATTCAATTTCAAAAACATATTACTGAAGAAGTCAACAATATCATCATCAACCAAGATTTTTCCTTTGAAGAGGATTTTCAGGCCCTTAAAGCAAAAATGGTCAGTCGTTTAGATGAATTGCTGCAAACTTTTTCTGTCAAAAATGCTTACAGTCAAGCCACTTTTTCACATCCCCGCAACGCAACCGCACCTCTAATTGCAATTTTAGTAGAGGCTTTGTATTATTTGGCAAATGAGTTAGAAGATGTTTTGATCGAATTTTCAGACATTCTCATCCACAATTTTTGTCAACGCTTAGTGAAGCGCATTCAACAATCTGATTATTATCGAAAACTATATCGTTTATTAGGAAATGATGGAGGTCTTGAACAATCCATTTCAACTCTCGAAGGTCAACTGATTTATGCACTCCAAAGTGAAGCGAGAACAGAATGCGATCGCTATGTGCGAGAAAGTCCAAGATTTTATGATGAAGGAACTTTTTCGATTTATCAATTTCGACAAACTCTCCAGCAGACTTCTCAGGCCTATGATTGTGAAAGTATGGTGGAAGCAGAACCCGCGATTCGTCAACTTTTAAAGCTAGATTTTGAACCCAAGATTAACGCTACCATTCGTCAAAACTTTCGACAGACGATCAACCAAACTCTAAAAACTCAGTTGTTACCAATGGCAGCACAACAATCAGAGTTTATTTTAGAGCAATATAATCTAGCTCGGCGTTATTTGGAACAAACTCTAGAAGAGGAAGCCCGTGAAAAAATTGCTCGAAATCTTCAGCTACAACGAGAATATAAACATAAAATTGAGGTCTATAATCAAGCTGCGATAACAATCAATCAATGCCTTCAGGAAATGCAGGTCTATGAGCGACAATTACCAATCATCATTGAATCAGATTTTGAATTTTCCGATGTGACATCAATAATCGAACATAATAATCAGTAATTTTCAATTAAGAACATACTTAAAATCACCGATGGCTAATTTTAAACATTTACAAACTTCTTGCGATCCCGATGATGTGATCAAGTTCCATAAAGAACTAGAAACTTTCGGAACGCTGGATGAAAAGTTGCAAAGTGCACTAAATTCATATGTAAAATATCAAGGAAATAATATTGTGGCTTTAGGAGATGCTTTAGCCGATCTTTTACAAGAGAAAGGCTTAAAATTTCCACTAAGAGGCTACAGCACATTTAATGCTGAGTATCCATGTTCTGTACTAAAAACCGATGGTGGTGGTTGGAAAAAAGGGAAGGTTCGTTTTCGTTACGCTTTGGAAGTCATTATAGATGAAGAAGAAGAGGTTCTTGATACCTCAAAGTCACCACTGGACGATATTCGGCAATCGATAAATAATTCTAAGGAAGTCTAAAATGGAAAGTGATTTTCAGCCTATTCACGATATTCTTGACTCAGAAGACGTCATTGATTTTGGTTCCAAAAGTTATCTCAGAAGAACTTCTGAATTTGTAGAAATTCTTCGAAGCTGCTTACATCAGAGCCATCAAAAAATCAAAGACCAAGCTTGTAATAAATCCATTAAATATCTAAGAGACTCATTGCAAGAAGGTGTGATTTTTGAAGTTGACATTCTTCAACCTGGAAAAACTGAAGGATGGCAAAAAATGCAGATAAAATTCAAAACCTCTCTTGAAGCCTGTCTGATCCAGCCTGAAATTCAAGAACCAGAGTCACCACTCGATGATATCCGCCAGTCAATTCAAGAAAAAACAGAAGATTAAACTATGTCACCTACTCAAAAAAAATTACTCACACAAGAATCATCGGTTATTCATTTTCTCGAACCAGTAAAAGTATCTTTTATGAATCAGCCGATGGCTAAAGTTGGCGACTTTCTCAAAGCACTCAAATCTAAACTGTTGGGGTTTTCTCCAAATGACTGGGACAAAGAACATTATATCCCTTATCAGCAATGGTTCACTGATGGCTACGAAGCTGAAATATTAGATGTGGCTGGCTCTGGTTGGAAAAAGGGAAAAGTTAAAATTAAAATTTCTCTTGAATTTATTCCCAATGCCACGGAAATGGGGAATGCAGAATCTCCCTTAGATGATATTCGTCAATCTATATCTGAACCGTAAAACTCACTATGTCTGAAAATTTTGATGCAATTGAAAATGTCTTTGGAGAGAACACAATCTTTGAGATCAACTCCGAAGCTGACATCATGAAGAGCAGCACTTTTTTGAATATTATTGATGAAATTTGCACGGAATCATTATCTGCTATTGAAAACGAGATCGATAATGTTTTTAGTAATGAATCTATTGAATTACAGAAAATCAAAAATTCTACGGACAATTCAATTGTTTATGAAATCAAAAGCTTAATCGCAGAACATAGTGAATTAGTTTGGAAAAACAAAAAAATCCGGTTTCGCTTAATTGTCGAAGCTTCAGAAGACAGCAGAAATTTTATTTCTGAATCTCCTCTGGATGACATTCGCCAGGAAATCACAAAAAAATCAGAGGAAGAATCAATTTAATGGCTAAAACACCGCGTCTTCCAATTCCCGATTCTGTCCGAAAATACGTTTACCAACGGGATAATTATCAATGTCAATGTTGCGGTTCACGACTTCACGAAACCCAACTCAGCATTGACCACATTATTCCCCTAGCCAAAGGTGGCAGTAACGACATTAGCAATCTGCAAACGCTATGTTTAAACTGCAATCAAAAAAAAGGTACCCGTCGCGATCGCCGCTTCCAACGTCGCTTTACTTGAGGAATTTTATTGACGTTGCTGAATTGCAGTAAGCAGATCATAAAAGGGTTGCCAGTTATTTTCTGTGGTGATCGGTTCCCAAACAGATTCAATCACCGGACGCAGCAAAGCTGTTTTCGGGTTTTGGGAGGTCAGGCGATCGCCAATTTGTGCCAACTCAGGTTCAGGGATTTCTTGTAAAGCCCGCTGATAAAGTCCTTGCCATTGTTCAAAGAGCGGCCCTGACAAATCACTATTTTCCAAAATGGTGCTGGAATGCGATCGCCAAGCGTGGTTAAACTGGCTCGCCAACTGATAGAAAAAGTCGTGGTAGCCCGTTTGGGTTTCCTCCAACAGTGCCAGGGTGGCGGCAAACAGATCGGCCCCTAGATCTTCCGGCAAATCTTGCAGCCCCAATTTTTCGAGCATTAACTGGCGATAGGTTTGCTCATATTCGATTTCATAATTCACGAGGCCCGTCGCCAAATCCCGCTTATCCATCACCAGCGCCAGGGGCATTTGCAACATTTCCAAATTCAGGCGGCAGATCATTGGTTGCTTGCCGTAGCTATACCGACCACTGTAGTCAAAGTAAGCCGCCGTAAACTTGCGGTCATAGCTGGGAATAAAGGCATAGGGGCCATAATCGAAGCTTTCTCCCGTAATCGCCATATTGTCCGTATTTAATACCCCGTGGCAAAAGCCCGCCGCCATCCACTGGGCCGCTAATCGTGCCACCCGCTTCACCAAATCAGCGTAGAACAGGGCGTAGGCATCCTCATCCCCAACATACTCGCCGTAGTAATGTTCCACCACATGGTCGAGGAGTTGCTGTAATAAGTCCCGCCGTTGTAGATAATAGAGCCGCTCAAAGGTGCCAAACCGAATATGCGATCGCTGGAACCTGACCATCACCGAAGACCGAGTGGGAGAAGGCTCGTCCCCCCGCCAGAGGGATTCCCCTGTTTCGATCAGGCTTAGACAGCGGGAAGTATTCACGCCTAGTTGGTGCAATGCCTCTGCCGCCAAAACTTCCCGGACACCGCCCTTAAGGGTTAAACGCCCATCACCATTGCGGGAATAGGGAGTTTGCCCAGAGCCTTTTGTGCCGAGATCGTAGAGTAAGCCGTCCTGGGCGCGCACCTGCCCGTAGAGAAAACCCCGTCCGTCCCCTAGCTGAGGATTGTACTGACCGAATTGATAGCCGTGGTAACACATGGCCCGCAAGGGATGGGGCGCTTGGAACTGACCGAACGCTTCGAGAAAATCTTGATCGTCTACTTGTTTCGGTTCGAGGCCCAATTTTTCTAAAACGGCGTCATTACGGAACCGTAGCTCATGGTGGGGAAAATCTGCCGCTGTCACTGCATCAGAAAAGCGATCGCCAAGGCTTGCAAAGACCTGTTCATAGGGCAGACAAACGAGGGGATTTTGGGTGAGCTCACTGATGGGGGCCATGGGCGTACAATTAAACCAAAAAGCATTAAGGCATATTATGGCAGATCCGATTATGTACCAAGTGGATGGTTATGTGGTGTTGCGCCACGACCACCCGGAACAATTGATGGAGCCCGACGAGATCCGCACCTTTTTTGAAACGCTCCTCAGTACCCAGCCGGATCTATTGCCCGCCGATTTGGCCAAACTTCCCTCCCAAGCTGAGCAAATTGATCAACTCCTCGCAGATTATTGCGAACTGGAAATCGAGGACGGTTTTTTGCAGTGGTATGCGGTGCGCTTTGAAAAATAGGGTATCCACATCCCCACATCCCTCTAAATCTCCCTTATGAAGGGAGACTTCTTGTTCCCCGCCGCTGGAGGGGCTAGGGGAAAGTTCTAATCGGCCCATTGCTGCTGGAGTTGTTGAATGAAGGCAAAGCGCACATCTTCTCCAGTTTCGAGCAAAGTCACATCGGGATGTTCAGGCGTCAAGAAATCGAGGCCCGTTTCCCGCCCGGAGATGAGAAATTCCGTCGCTGCGACCCGATAAATGCGTTCGGGATCTAAAGGGCGATCGCCAATTTGCCAGGTTTGACTTTCCGGAACAAAGGTCACCCCCGCCGTTTGCAAATATCCCCCGGTGCCGCGATTGGCTACGCCCTGATTGAGAATTCGTTCCAGAGTTACCCCCTTAATCTCAACGGTGGCTAAATTTCCCCCGAAGGGCAAAATCCGAATCACATCATACTGGGACAACGGGCCGGGAGGCAGCACATCATCAACACGGATCGAGCCGCCATTAAAAATGGCTAATTCGGCAGCGGGTGTCGCCGTTAACATTGACTGGGCAATGATGTCCGTTAACGCCGTCGGTTGGTTGCGCACGGAACTTTCCAAACCATCTAGGGCGATTGGACTTTCGGTAATGATTTGCTCTGGTTCAAAACCATCAGCCCGAAAACCATCAAAGGCCAGTTGCTGCCAATAATTAACCTCCTGTTCTGTTTCTGGATCTGCGGCGATCGCCCCGGTAATCGGTTGCAAATGTGATTGCACTGTAAGCTGCTCCGTTTCTGTGTCGTAGCTGAGATTGTGGAGATAAACCGTGCGAGCATTGGCATCAGCCTTGAAAATCGGCGTAAAATCCGCACCACGCCACTGTTGAATATTTTCATGGTCGTGGCCCCCCAGGATTAGGTCAATTTCCGGGATATTTTCAGCGAGGTAATGGTCATCCTGCATCGCCAGGTGAGTGACCGCCACAATAATATCCGTTTGTGTCTCTAATTCTGCGACCAGGGTTTCCATCTGTTCTAGGGGGTCGAGGTAGGTGACGTAATCCACGGGATTGCTCGGAATTACCACCCCCACAAAACCAACACGCACCGGAGTTCCCGCCTCACCATAAATGGTTTCAATCACGTAGGGAGGCACATTATCCCAGGGTTCCCCCGCCGCCGTCAGAACATTCCCCGAAAACCACTGGAAGTCTGATTCTGCTAAGCGTTGCTTGAACTGGGATTCGCTGATGTCAAATTCGTGGTTACCGAAGGTGGCAAGATCCAAGCCCACTTGGTTCATCACCGCCACAATTTGTTTTCCTGCGAGGCGATCGCCATCAACCACCGCAGTCCCCAAGGCCGACGGACTAAATAAATCCCCAGCTAAAACGGTGAAAGTGTGGGGATTTTCGGCGAGCAGTTCCTTGCGTAGGGTCGCCAACCGCGCCAGCCCCCCCGTTGCCCCACCACCCAGGGGCGTAATTTCATAAACATCATTGAGGTGAAGCAGTTGCAATTCTACCGTTTCGGCCCAGAGAGATAGGGGGGCGATCGCCAAACTGACCATGGCCCCAGACACCAGCACCGTAGAACGAACGACCTTCCCAAAGCAATCAAACAACATGGGTCATTACCAAATCCATCACTAATCCCTTCATGATGGTTCAGGTCAACGCCGCAAAAGGCGATCGCTCATAAATTGTGATATTTACGCTGAAGGGCAATTTCCTTAGACAGGTGGTGGAACGACCACATCTGTTTCTAGATCCCGAAAAATCGTCTCCTCCTGGGGCGCTACCTGCTCCGGACGAAAAATCGTGTTGAGGGCTGTTTCCAAGGTGCGGGACATCACAATTTGGTTGTTATAAACCACGATCACCCGTGCCAAGGTCGGGACGCTATTTTCTTCGGCCTCTAGGTAAAGGGGTTCCACATAGAGGAGCGACTGTTCAATGGGAATTACCAATAACTTGCCCTGCACTGCCCGGGAACCTTCTCGATTCCAGAGGGAAATTTGCTGGGAAATAACCGGGTCTTGTTTAATGAGGGCTTCAATTTGATCCGGCCCATAAATCAACTTCTGTTTCGGGAATTGGTAAAGTAACAGCTTGCCGTAATGTTCTCCATCGGCGCGACCCGCTAACCAAGCAATTAAGTTAGGGCGACTGGTGGGGGTATAGGGATGGAGCAAAATAAATTCCTCTGAAGTGGCCGTGGGTAGCCGCATGATCAGATAGTAGGGGGCGATCTCCTGGGGTTCATTTCCATAAACTTCCTGGGGAATTTCCCACTGGTCTTCGCGGTTATAGAAAACCTGGGGATCCTGCATGTGATAGCTCAGGAGGCGTTCGGACTGCACATTAAACAAATCAGTTGGATAGCGCAGGTGTTCTTTTAAACCATCGGGCAATTCGGCAAAGGAACGAAACAATTCTGGAAAGGCCCTTGCCCAAGTTTGGATCATCGGATCGGCGGCATCGGCGATATAAAAACGCACTGTGCCATTGTAGGCATTGATCACCACCTTAACGGAGTTGCGGATGTAGTTGAAGGGATGTTCCCCCGGATCGGCATAGGGATAATGGTCACTGGTGGTGTAGGCATCCAAAATCCAGTAAAGGTAATTTTTTTCGCCGAGGCGGTTGGTCTCACCAATGTCAGCGGACACGAGGTAGGGATCACGATCAAACCGCAAAAATGGGGCGATCGCCCGCACCCGTTGATTAATATTACGCCGCATCAATAAGCGAGTATCACCGGTGAGATCATTGGATAACAAAATCCGCCAATCCCGGAGATATTGCGCGAAAAACAAGCGCTTTAAGGGATTCCCAAAGGCAATGCCCCCCGTCCCGTCATAGGTGTTGTAGCGGTTATCTTCCCCACTGGGATAGTCCAACTCCTGCACCTTGGTATCGGTCATCACGTAGTTATTGGTCAGTTCACCGTAGTAAATGCGCGGTTGACCAATGGGAATTGCCTCCCGTACCGCTGGGGTTAAGGTGGTCAAATTGCCATTATCTGCCGTCGCCCCAGCCCCAATATCCTGTACATAATATTGGGGTAAGCCAGTCTCCTCAGCCCGGTTGACTGGGCTCACCGTAAAACCATAGCCATGGGTATAAATGAGATGCTTGTTCACCCAAGTCTTTGCTTGTTCTGGCACCGCTTCATAATCTAGCTCCCTGGGGGCAATGATCACCTGTTGTTGGCTGGGATTTTGGTCTGGGTTTAGGCGTAGGGTATAGCGATCAATATCAGCATCAGAAAAGCGATAATACAGCCGGATTTGCTGCAATTGGCGGTTAGTTTGCAGGATGGGGCGACTGTCCCATAGGCGGATGTTGTTGATGGTTAGGGGATTGCTGTCAATATCGCTGGCGGTGAGTTCCCCCTCTGGGTTAAACACCCGTGACTCGATGGCATCCAGCCCAAAGGCCCTGCGGGTTGAGGCGATGCTGTATTCCAGATAGGGACGCTCCCGGGCTAATTCATTCGGTTGCACGATGAGACGTTGGGTCCCGGCAGAGAGAATGGCACCGATGGCCATAACGCCGATATACAAAATAATGCCCTTTAACACCTGGGGCTGTTGGCGACGGATAGAAACGGTACGGCGGTGGGGATAACGCCAGAATTGCCCTAAACACCAAGCGGCGATCGCCAAGGCCAAAACTGTGAGGAGAATTTCCACGTGTTGATCGACGTTGATATTGGTATAGCTCACCCCATAAACCACCCCAAGCTTGGAGTAGAGCAGCTCATAACGTACTAACCAATGGCGTCCGGCCACGGCGAGGAAGAGGAGGCCCGCCAAGAGATTGAGATGCCGTAACTGGGCTGGACTAAAGCCCGGAAACTGCCCCTGGGAAAAACTATCGCCAGATAGCAGATAGTACAGGGTGACACTCACCAAACCATAGAGAAATAAACCCTCAAACCAAAAGTCGAGGATTTGCCACAGGGGCAGGGTAAAAACATAGAAACCAGCATCATGGTTATAGATCGGATCAATTTGGCTGAAGGGCACCCCAAACCAACCCTGGAATATCCGCACCCAATTATTCGCCAGGATCGTCCCGAAACAGAGACTTAAAACCACGGCGATCGCCCGCAAAGAAAACCACCGTTGCCAAAGGATGCCTCCCAACACCACCGCAGCTAACCCCAAACGCCAGATTTGCTGTTGGGTAAATTGCCACAAACTGCGCAATGATTTGAATGCCAGGGGATCCGGTAAAGCAGGGGTAATTAGCGGCAGGCTCATGTCCCGTTGTCCCATTTCCCAGACCACCGAGCCGTAGTGGAACAAAATCAAGACAATCAACAGGCTAAACCCGGCCATTAACAGCAGTAGTCCCCGAAAATTGATCGCTGGCGATTCAGGAATTTTCTTGTGATAGGGGATGGGTTCGAGGAAAAATTTTTGCCACCATTGCAACGGAGGCCGGGGCACATTGGTTTGGCGATCGCCCCCCGACTGATCCGGGATTATTTGCCATTCCTGGCGGTCAACCACCCGGTAATTTATCCAGAGGAATACAAAGGAGCCACAAAAACCAAGACTCCACAGGCCGATGCGTAGGGAAACCTGCTTCAAAAAGACAGAACGATATCCTAGCTCAGCGAACCAAAATTGTTCAACGAGGAAACGGGAGACTAATTCAAATAGACCCCAGCCGGCGGCGATCGCACAGCATAGATAGATAATTAGTGACCATTTTTTATCCATGGTGCCGATTGTATCGACTTGCTGGCCTAAAAATCACGCTCGATTAATAATTCCGGAAAATTGGCCGCCCGCACTTTTGTAGGATGCCTGGGGGAATCGGTTTACCGCTGGCGAGGCGTTGTTGTTGGCCCGGAGGGAGGCAGCGGCGATCCACGTCGTAAAAGTAATAGCCTTGGGAAGTTTGGGAACGGGAGCCATTCAGCAGCAGATCGACAAGGATTTCTTGGATGGTGCGGCGATCGCCCGTTTGCCCCCAAAACAAAGAAAAAAGCTGATTCCGAAAAAAATCATCCCCCTGTAACTGGGTAAAGCGGCTGTCTGGAATGGTTTGATATTGATTACGAATATCGGCCAGGATGCCTTGCCACGTTTGGCGGCCAGGAAGCCCCTGACTAGACCCCGAAGATTGCTGCACGATTGTCGGTTCGGGTTTGCGATCCGGTTTGGCGATCGCCCCGGGGCTGGGAAACAAGCCCGCCGCGACCAAGGCAGAGCCTAGGGTTAACTGAGTGAGCCGTGTGATCCGTTGCCCAAAAAAGCCCATAATTCTCCGCTGATGTTGCCTCAAATTGCTATGGTGTAGAGAGTAGACGAAAATCACCAAGCAAAGTTCCCTGCTTTTGCCATCTTAGTATTTCCATGGTTCCTCCCCAACGTCAAAAAAGCCTCCGTCGCCTCATCGATCGCCTCGGCCTCCCCGATTACCATGGTATGCGCTGGGATTTACTGGATCTGGCCCTCACCCACCCCAGCATTTCCCCCGACAAAAATTATGAGCAGTTAGAATTTATCGGCGATGCGGTGGTGCGTCTGGCCGCGTCTGAAGTGCTCTACGCCGAATATCCCGCTGAACCCGTGGGAGAATTTGCCGCCATTCGGTCGATCCTCGTGAGCGATCGCACCCTGGCAGAATTTGCCCACCGCTACAATCTCAAAAAATATTTGTCCTACCACGGCAATTACCACGGTGCTGGGGAAATTTCCCTATTGGCCGATGCCTTTGAGGCAATGTTGGGGGCCTTATTTCTCACCACCAACGATTTAAGCCTCGTGCACCCTTGGCTCGACGAACATCTCCGCCACAAAGCCGCTGAGATTAAACAAGATCCAGCCCGGGAAAACTATAAAGATGCCCTGCAAACCTGGAGCCAAGGGGAATACCAAAAACTCCCCACCTACCAAGTGACCGAAAATCCAGAATTTCGCCATGAAGAAGAACGGTTTTTGGCGGAAGTGAAGCTGGGGGATACTTTGCTCGGTAAAGGAGTTGGTCGTTCTAAAAAAGCCGCTGAACAAGCTGCCGCCCGCATGGCCTTTGAGGCGATCGCCCCCCTCGAAAATTTTACGCCTCAGCCATAGAAAAGCGCCCGGAGATCTGGCCTGAGTTACGATCCCCCGACGCCCTTCTATTGTCCTCACACCCAAACTAAAATTCTTAGACGATTGGCCCAGATTTAGGGTTCCATTTAGCTTTCTTGAATTGCCTCGATGATCGCTTGATTGGCTTCTGGAAACTGGTATTGCCCCAATTCGCCGGGATTGACCCACAAAATCTCTGCACATTCAAGGGGTTTGGCATCTCCAGCCAGGACACTGCACCAATGCACATGGAGTGAAACTTTGAATTTCGGGTAATCATGTTCAATTAAAATAAGGCGATCGCCCACCTCAACCTGGAGATTGATTTCTTCTTGGATTTCCCGCGCAATACAGGCTTCTACTGTTTCCCCTGGTTCGATCTTCCCCCCAGGGAACTCCCACAGGCCCGCCATTTCCCCTTGGTCTAAACGGCGATCAATTAAAATTTTTCCTTGGCGATCGCGAATAACGGCGACACCGATCTGCTTATGGGGCAAAGGCGACATTTTTTTTACTCCGCACACAAGATAAACCCGATCATTATAGGAGATGGCTCCCGCCGCATTTGCTCAGATCAATTGAGGTTTTTGTTGAAATAAACCATTTAGAATTGTCCTTGTGCTTTGGGCACCTCTACCTCTTGTCTTTTTCTAAACTGTGACTTGGATTACAATTAAAACCACAAAAGCCCGTTGGGAAGCTGAGATGATGGGAGAAATTCTCACCGCCCACAGTATCCCCAACCGCGTTTTAGATATTGGACTGGGCATTTATTTTGGGCAAGGAAGCCAAGCTGCCCTCCAGGTGCGATCGCCTGATCAATGGACCGCCTTACTCCTGCTCAGTCCCCCAGAAGATGACCCCTAAACCCTTGTGTTTCGCCCTAACCGCCTATGTCTCTTTTTGATTGGTTTGCCGCAAATCGCCAAAATTCTGAAACCCAGCTCCAGCCCCAACAGGAGCGCGAGATTGCCGATGGCCTCTGGACGAAATGCAAATCCTGCGATGCCCTCACTTACACCAAAGACCTCCGCAACAATCAAATGGTCTGTAAGGAGTGTGGCTTCCATAACCGGGTCGGCAGTCGGGAACGGGTACGCCAATTGATTGACGAAGGCACCTGGACAGAAATTGGTCAGAATGTCGCGCCGACCGACCCCCTCAAATTCCGCGACAAAAAAGCCTATAGCGATCGCCTCAAAGATTACCAAGAAAAAACAAGCCTCACCGATGCCGTGATCACTGGCACAGGACTCATTGACGGCCTGCCCCTGGCCCTCGCTGTAATGGACTTTGGCTTTATGGGCGGCAGTATGGGATCCGTCGTCGGCGAAAAAATTTGTCGCCTCGTAGAACATGGCACCGCCGAAGGTTTACCCGTGGTGGTTGTTTGTGCTTCTGGTGGAGCAAGAATGCAAGAGGGCATGCTCAGTCTGATGCAGATGGCGAAAATCTCTGGTGCCCTCGAACGCCATCGCACCAAAAAATTACTCTACATCCCTGTCCTGACTAATCCCACCACCGGGGGCGTCACCGCTAGCTTTGCGATGTTAGGAGATTTGATTCTTGCCGAACCCAAAGCAACCATCGGTTTTGCTGGACGCCGCGTCATTGAACAAACATTGCGCGAAAAACTTCCTGACGATTTCCAGACGTCTGAATATCTACTCCAACATGGGTTTGTGGATGCGATTGTGCCCCGCACTGAATTGAAAAAAACCCTCGCCCAAATGATTAGTCTCCATCAGCCCTTTCACCCGATTTTGCCGGAGCTACAATTGGCTCCCCATGTGGAAAAAGAAAAAGTTTACGAGCCCATTGCCTCTACTTCAACCAACGACTTTTACAAGTAGACAAAGTAAGTAAAAAACATTGCTGTGATTAGCATAAACAATGGCATCCTTCAGGGATTTTGTTGCTAAATGTACTGTTATTACTGGCATTCATGTTAACTTTGATTAAACATCTCTTTGCATCGACCCAAACAATGGCTTGATAGGGCGTCGCGGAGAGACATTTTTCTTTAGGCATCAATTTAGGTTGAGCGGGAGTCGGGATATGGAAAATGTCATGAATCAGACTTGGCAAAAAACAGCACTCAGCTGGGAATATCACAAGGCAGCCAATCCGCGTTTAGCAGATGTACCCATTCGTGCATTTCCGGCCAGCCTCCATGAATCCGGTGAAACACGGGTCATCCCCCTCGACCTTGCGGTGGAACTGGGGACAAAATACCCCGCCACGACTCCGAATCTTCTCGCTAACTATATTCGGATTAATGCTGGGGGCCAGATTCCGGCGATCGCCGCCTCCAGTTCTGAAGTTTTTTATGTGATGCGCGGTGCCGGGCGTACCGAAACTGAATATGGCGTGCTCGAATGGAAAAAAGGTGACTCCTTTACCCTGCCAATGAATGCAGGCGTTACCCACTATGCCGATGAAGATAGTGCGCTCTATTGGGTTCACGACGCACCAATGTTGGCTTATCTTGGCGTTCGGCCCACTGCCCCCCGCTTTGAACCGGCTTTCTACGCTAGCGAATATCTCAACAGCGAAATTGAACGTATCCGGGAAGAAGGCATTCGCCGCAACCTCAACCGTAACGGTGTAATTTTAGGCAACCCCGAAAGCGAAGCAACCCGCACCGCCACCCACACCATGTGGTCTTTGTATAATCTGGTGCCGCCCCATTCTTCCCAAAAGCCCCACCGTCACAATTCCATTGCCTTAGATTTAGCGGTTTCAGCGAAAGAAAATACCTACACGTTGATCGGCAAATCCCTTGATAACGATGGCAATATCATCAACCCAGTGAAAGTAATGTGGCTGCCCAATAGTGTCTTTGTGACGCCGCCGAGCCTTTGGCATTCTCACCACAATGAGTCTGACGAAGATGCCTTTGTTTTTCCGGTACAGGATGCAGGGATGCAAATTTATATGCGTACCCTAGACATTCAATTCGCCAAGTAATGAAAAACACTCGTTAGTGCAGATTACTCCTTCTGTCTGAGGGAGTTTTTTATGACACATTACAATCGAAGTTAGACAATTACGCCTAAAAAAATATGGCCAGCATCTCAATTCACGATTTAGATCGGCATCTCAGCGAGCGTTTACAAGAACGTGCCCAGAAACATGGACGTACCCTCGAAGCAGAAATTATTGATATATTGCAAAAAGCTTTAGTTGCAGAGGAGTCATCACAAAATTTGGTGGAGGCGATCGCCCAACATTTTCAAGAATTCGATGAATTTGAAATTCCCTTACCCCCCCGGGAAAAAATTCGCGATGTCTTTCTCGCTTGAAGCACGGTGATTATTTTAGATACAAATGTTCTTTCTGAGCTCATGAAGCCCCAAGGCTCCCATCTGGTGAAAGCTTGGATTGCCAAAAAAAATCGTACAGAACTTTTTATTACGGCGATCACTCAAGCAGAAATTCTTTATGGTATTGCCACTTTGCCAGAGGGACAGCGACGGGAGCAGCTTACTCAAGCGGCTCGGAATATGTTCCAAATGGAGTTTCGCTATAAGATTCTCGCTTTTGATGATGAGGCCGCCATTGCTTTTGCAGACATTTCATCTGCGCGGCGAAAACAAGGAAGGCCAATATCTCAGTTTGATGCTCAGATTGCGGCGATTTGTTTGATCAACCAAGGTATTATCGCGACTCGCAATATTGACGATTTTCACCATTGTGGCATCGATGTTGTTAATCCTTGGCAATCATGAAACTTTTTCAAGATTTCTTTTCCCTATTTCTTCAGGATAAATGTCCCCTCTGCGATCGCCCTGGAGAACATATCGTCTGTCGGGACTGCGATCGCCAATTACAAAAAACAAAGCTCATCAATCCTAAACGCCACTGGCAAAACGATCTGCCGCTATTCGTCTGGGGCCAGTATGACGGCAGCCTCAAACGGGCGATCGCCACAATGAAATACGACAATTGCCCTCAACTGGGACGCTGGCTTGGTACCCAATTGGGTTCACAATGGCGAAAATCCTTTCCAAACCAGCAAAAATTAACCGTTATCCCCATCCCAATGCACCCCGCAAAACAACAGCAACGGGGTTTTAACCAAGCAGAAATTATCGCCCGTCAATTTGCCCAAGTCACCGGATTGCGCTACGAAGCCCAGCTTCTCCAACGCCCAAAAGCAACCCAAGCCCTCTTTGAACTGACGGTGGCACAACGACAACGGGAACTGCAACGGGCTTTTTCCCTTAACCCTAAAGTTATATCCCAAGGATTGCGCCAGCCTATTTTGCTGATCGACGACATTTACACAACGGGGACAACGGCCACTGAAGCCCAACAAACCCTTGTGCGTGGGGGCTTAGAAGTTTGCGGCATTGCGGCGATCGCCACCCCTAAAACTGGAAAAACACCTCCCCCCGAAAGCAGTGGAGGAATTTAGCCGGAAATTTCCCTATCAACGGTAGAATATGGTTTGATTATGCAAGCCCGTAATGTTGCTAAAGCTCCATGATTTCAAGTAATGACTTTCGTACTGGTACATCCATCGAATTAGACGGTTCAGTGTGGCGCGTCGTCGAATTTCTCCACGTTAAACCCGGTAAAGGTTCCGCCTTTGTCCGGACAAAACTAAAAAACGCCCAAACAGGCAGCGTCGTTGAAAAAACGTTCCGCGCTGGTGAAACCGTTCCCCAAGCGATCCTCGACAAACGCACCATGCAACATACCTATAAAGAGGGCGAGCAGTTTGTCTTTATGGATATGGAAACCTATGAAGAAGTCCGCCTAACGGAAGCGCAAATTGGCGATCGCGTTAAATACTTGATGGAAGAAATGGAAGTTAATGTCCTCTTCTGGAACAGCCAAGTCATTGACGTTGAACTCCCGAATACCGTTGTCCTCGAAGTCACGGAGACAGATCCTGGTGTGAAAGGCGACACGGCCACAGGGGGCACCAAACCCGCCATCGTTTCCACAGGGGCCCAGGTCAATGTGCCTCTTTTTATCTCGATTGGTGAGCGCATCAAGATTGATACCCGCACCGATACCTATCTCGGTCGCGAATAAAGCCCCAAAGCTTTTTTGGAGATCCGCACTAATCCTGGCTTGGATCTCCCCCCTACCCATGCAGTTGTGAGGAATAACCTGTTCTGTGGCTATTAATTTACAAGAGATCCAAGAACTTCTATCCACCATCGGCCAAACCAATGTCACCGAGTTTGAACTCAAAACCGATGATTTTGAACTCCGTGTGAGCAAAGGTACTGTTGTGGCTGCTCCCCAGACGATGGTGATGCCCGAGGCGATCACTCAACCAGCGACGTCCACTCCCGTTGTTTCTCAACCGACTGCAATCCCAGAAGCCCCCCAAGCGGAAACCCCAGCTCCCAGTGCGAGCATTGATGATAAGTGGGTCGCCATTACCTCTCCCATGGTGGGAACGTTTTACCGCGCGCCGGCCCCTGGTGAAGATCCCTTCGTTGCCGTCGGCGATCGCGTTGGCAATGGTCAAACCGTTTGCATCATCGAAGCGATGAAATTAATGAATGAGATTGAGGCAGAAGTCAGCGGTGAAGTTGTTAAAATTGCCGTTGAAGACGGTGAACCCATTGAATTTGGTCAGACCCTAATGTGGGTCAACCCAACCTAAGCGTTCCAATAATCAATTGATACAATAGTCTTAAACTATCTATTCCTTTTTCTGAGAAAACCAATGCCTGACGACCATCAGATGCCCCCAGAAGTTCTCCAACAGGTAGCTTCGTACTTTAGTGTTCTGGGAGAACCGATGCGGTTGAGGATTTTAGGTCTTTTACAGGACGGGGAACGCTGCGTCCAGGATTTGGTTCAGGCAACGGATACAAGCCAAGCAAACGTGTCTAAACACCTCAAGGTGATGCTCCAGGCAGGAATTTTACAGCGACGGAGTGAAGGAACTTCTGCCTATTATCGGGTCAGTGATGAACTGATCTACGACCTGTGTAATTTAGTTTGTAATCGCTTGGCTGAGCGCATTGAAGAACAGGCAAAGAAGTTTCGCAATGCCTCTTTGACTTCCTAGGCGATCGCCTTTGTTGATGCTGTCCAAGGTTAACAAAAGGATTAGGTCACGAAAGTTTACAATTGTTATAACGAAGCAAGAATTTATTCCCTAGCCCACCTACAGATTGCCGATCCTATGACTTCCTATTCCACTTTTTCTGCCAGAGCCGAAATGAGTGAGCTGCGTCGCCTCAAGACGCTGTTGCCCCCTGAGTTGCAAAGTTGGGTGATGGTTGAGGGCACCACAGAAGTCAACCCCCCCCTCATCCGCTGCGAAGAATTAGGCAAAGATGAAGTCGAAATTCAAATTGATTTGGCGAAGTGGGAAAATCTCGCCATTGATCAACGCAACCTCTTGTTTTGGCATGAAGTCGCAAAGATCCAGAACGATACAATTCCCCGGGAAGGCTGGGAAATGGCCGCCCTCGCCATTGGTCTGGGGGGTGCTGTGGGCGAGCTTTGGGTCCAGGATGGTTTGCTCTTGGTTTTGGCGATCGCCCTCTGTGGTTTTTCGGGCTACCGACTATGGCAAAAAAATAGCGGTGAAAAACGGATGACCATCGCCATTGATGCTGACGAACAGGCGATCCGCCTCGCCACTCGGTTTGGTTATACCCTGCCCAATGCCTACAAGAGTTTGGGGAGTGCCCTTAAAGCCCTGATTGAGCAAACCCCCAACCGCCGCAAACGCAAAGATTACGAAACACGGCTCCAGTTCTTACGGAAGAGTGCCGCCAAAGCCAAGGCCCAGATGGAAGACCAACAGGTACGCCGTCCGAAAATGAGCTAATTCCTGTAGTAATTAAGGGGTGGCGATCGCCGCTGGTTTAGCCTTTGTTTCGGCGATCGCCCCTTGGAGGGTTTCAATTAACTCTTGATCTAAATAGGGCTTCGTTAAGTAGCCATTTGCCCCCAACTGCTGGGCCAACTGCCGGTAGCGTTTACTGCCCCGGGAAGTCAGCATTAGCACCGGAAGTTCCGCTTTTGGATGTTTTTTGCGACAGCGGCCGAGAAACTCAAAGCCGTTCATATTGGGCATTTCCACGTCACAAATAATCCCGACCACTTCAGGGTGAAGCTCCAATTGGTTGAGGCCATCGGCACCGTCTTGGGCCTGGATGACACGATAACCGGCCTTTTGCAGGGTGGTGGAGAGGGTTTGTCGGGTCGTTAGAGAATCATCAATGGCGAGGACGGTCGGCAAGGTTAATTTTGGCTGGCGGGTCTGGAATTGGGGATTAATGATGGTTGTGTTGTGGCTATCTTTTTGGCAGACCCGTTCAATGAGGGCGGCACTATCTAGGACAGGAACGAGGCGACCATCCCCTAAAATAGTGCAACCAGAAATATACCGAGGTGAGGCGATCGCCGTCCCAAAGGGTTTGATCACCAGATCTTGTTCGAGGAGAATTTGATCGACCCGCAAACCAATCACTTCATTGGCCTGGGCCATGACCAAAACCATCTGTTGGCCCACTTGATTCCAAATATTACTGATATTGCCCTGGGCTAAAGAACCAATTTGTTGCCGACTGGCAATGGCCGAAGCGGGATAATTAAAGCCACTCAGGAGGGCTTGGACAAGGGGCACTGTTTTCCCCTGCCAGCGGAACTGTTCTTGGTGACCGTCTTTTGTGAGATCTGCTTTTTCGGCAGCGGCGATCGCCGACAAACTATTGATAGGCACCGCAAAGACACTCTCCTGACAACGGAAAATCAACAATTTTGTAATGGTCATACTCCAAGGGAGCCGGAGGGTAAAAGTTGTCCCTTGGCCTAGCTCAGAGGTCAAGGAAATATTTCCCTTGAGGGCGCGAATTTGCAGACGTACCGCATCGAGGCCCACCCCCCGACCCGATAAATGACTGACTTTTTCTGCTGTCGAAAAACCCGGAACAAAAAGTAATTCATACAGTTGTGACCGAGATAATTCTGCCGCTTCAGTGGCACTGACTAAGCCTTTGCGCACGGCTTTGGCACGGACTTTCTCAATGTCAATGCCGCGACCATCATCCTGGATTTCAAGGTAGGTAGAGTTGCCCCGGTTGTAGGCTTTGATTGTAATCGTGCCCGCTTCTGATTTATTGTGGGCAAGGCGCTCTTCGGGGGAGTCGATGCCATGGTCAAAGGCATTACGAACTAAGTGAACCAGAGGATCATAGAGCTTCGATAAAATCGCTCGATCCACAAGGGTATCGGTTCCTTCTAGGTTCAGGCTGACGGGTTTATTACCCTTAACGGAAAGATCACGCACAGTGCGCGGAAAACGGTTCAGAAGCTCCCCAATGGACAACATCCGCGCTTGGATTAGATTATTTTCTAGTTGTTTGAGGGTTTGTTGTCGTTGTTTGAGGGCCTGCTGATCCTGCTGGGCGATGAGGGTGGTGTCTTCGATGGTTTCACTGAGCTGGGCCATTTCCTCGGTCATGGTCGAAGCAAAAATGACAAATTGCGCCAACTGAGCCCGGGCCTGGGGATTTTTGACCACCAGTTCTTTAGCATATTCTTGGAATTGCGCGGTAATTTTATCGAAGCGACCATACCAGCGTTTGAGGGAATCGAGGGCGTCGCTGCTTTGTTTATTCCGGAGTAGGGCACTGTTGTCCTGGGTGACTAATTCGCCGACCAGGCTGTTGAGGTGATTGAGGCGGCCCATGTCGAGGCGCACGCTGAGGCTATTGGTGTCGATGCTTGGTAGAACGGGATTGGCAGGGGGGGCGATCGCCTTTTCTGGAACCGGAGCCTTTTCTGGAACCGGAGCCTTTTCTGGGACTGGTGCTGCTGCTGCTGAATTTGGAATTAACTTAGGTTCTAACGCCTCAGTCTGAGGAGGGCTGGGGGGAGTCTCGTCCTCGGTGGAAACAATATCATTCTGGATGATCGGTTCGCTGGGTTCCGGTTCATCCATGAGCACCAGGCTCGTGAGATCTACATCGACCTCTCCTAGGGCGTCATCGGCTTCTAGGATCAGTTCAGCCAGATCAATGTCACTCAGGACGGGTCGCATTTCGGCTTCTGGTCGGGCATTTTGGGTTAAAAATTGGAGGGCGGCCAGTTCATCGGCATCGAGGGAAAGACCGTTTCCTAAATCTTCGCCATTGCCGTTATTCACGAGGTCATTGACCGTCTCTAGGGGAAGAGCTTCTGGTGTCGTTGACGGGGAGGGAGTCTGGGTTTGGCTGAGTTGGTGGAGGGCGGCACTGGGTTCTCCACCCTGGGTGCGATCGCCAGCGAGGACAGCAGCTTGGCCTGCTTGAAAATCAGCAAGGGCGCAGCGGGCAATCTCCAGATACTGTTCAGCATTGGTTTCAAGGGCCGCTTGGGCCACCTGGGCGATCGCCGCAAAGCCTTCGAGGTTCAACATATCGCCTAGGGTTGCCAAAACTTCCATTTGGGAAACGAGTTCCCCGTGAGGATTTTTCGTCGGCGGTTTGTTGACGTAATTTTCGAGGCGACCAAGGGCTTGGGGGACTTCTTCTTTGAAAATAAATTCAGTAATATCCCCTTCCATCTGCATTTCTGGCAGTTCTGCCGCTTCATCTAGGGCATGGCCTAACTTCTCTTCTAACTGGCTAAAGATCGGTTTTGCCCGTCCTAAAGCGTGGTCAGGGTCATATTCTCCCTGGTGAATTTGCTGATTGATCGGGTCTTGGAGGGCGTCATAGGCTTCGAGCAACAGGTTTTCCAGCTCCACATCGAATACAGTGTCTTCTTTGTAAAGAGCCCGGATGCCGTTTTCTAGATCATGGGCGATCGCTTGGATAGCCATCAAGCCCACACAGGCGGCTCCCCCTTTAATGGAATGGGCGGCCCGCATCAAACCATGGATTGTCGGTGTTTCGTGGTCTTGGCAGAGGTTCATCAAACCCGTTTCGAGGTGCTGCAAAAGCGCCTGTGATTCCTGGACAAAGAATTCATAGGCTTGATCGTTTGTATCAACTGTTTCCTTGGCCATGATTGGATGATGATCCCCTACTCAACCGATGTGATGATAAAAAATAATGTTGCGATGCGATGTTACTCGACAGGGTGGGGAAAGGGCGATCGCCTCTCCCCGATACCCCGACAACTACTGCACCTTAAAGCGAGACACACTCTGTTGCAGTTCCCCGGCTACCCCCAGGAGCTTGGTGAACGATTCCGCCACCTTCACCGATTGGGCGGAGGTTTGATTAGAAACATTGGCCACATCCTGCATCGTTTGGTTCAGCTCATTGGAAATATCAACCTGGGTAGACGCCGAATCCGCAATTTTTTCGACGGTTTGGTTGATACTCATACTGACCTTGGCAAGATCCGTGAGGGCTTGGCGTGTCCCTTTCACTAATTTCGTCCCGATCAAGACCCGCTTCCGGCCCACATCCATGGCTTTGATTACCTCGTTGGTTTCCGCCTGGATTTCTTCGATGATCGCCTCAATCTCCTTGGTGGCGTTGGCCGATTGTTCCGCTAGGGTGCGCACTTCATTGGCGACGGCAAATCCCTGTTCTTCTTCCCCGGCGCGAGTTGCCTCCACAGAAGCATTCAGGGCGAGTAAATTGGTTTGGTTGGCCAGTTCGCGGATCAGGTTTAAGACCCGGGAGATCTTCTGGGAAGAATCCGCCAGATTTTTAACCTTGCGGGCCGTTGCTTCAACGGTTTGTTGGATCGCCACAATCCCTTGCACCGTCCGGTTCATAGCCATGTCCCCTGATTGGAGGGTTTTGTTCGCCAATTGGACTTTGGCTTGGGCTTCCTGGGCGTTGCTGGCGACCTCTTGGATGGATCCAGTCATTTTAAAGAGCTTATCGAGGGCCACATTGACGCTTTCGGCTTGGCGCAGCGCTTCCGCAGACAGGTTTTGAATCAAGGATTCACTTTCTTGGGCAGTGTCTGACACAATGGTTGTCGATTCCTGTACCCGCTGTACCAGCAGTTGGAGATTTTCAAGGGTGGCGTTGAAAAAGTCAGCGACAGTGCCCATTTCCCCTTCGGTGACCCCAGCCCGCACGGTCAAATCCCCTTCAAAGGATTCTTCGATTTCTTCGAGGAAGTTTTCAATTTGCCCTTGGAGTTGCTCCCGCTGTTGACGCTGTTCTTCGGAAACGGCTTCTGCTTGGCGACGGGATGTTTCGACTTCTTCGAGGAGGAGGGCTTGGTCGAGGGCATAGCCCAACTGGATCGCCACCTGACGGAAGGACTCTACCAGGGGAGCTTCCCATTCTCTGGTACTCGAACATTGGTGCGCCCCCAAAAGGCCATAAAGCTTTTGGTTAACGAGAATGGGAACCACCACGTTGGCCTTTACCTGCCATTTACCGAGTTGTTCTTCGTGACAAGCGGTGAGGCCCGCTTGGGAGACATCGGGGGTCACTTGCACCCGCCCTTGGCGATAGGGTTCAACGTAATCTTCGGGGAAACAGGGGGCATCGCCGGAGGTCATCATATCTTCGCTGAGTTTGCGCCAACCGGATTTGACGGCTTCGTATTTAATCCGGCCATCCCAATTGTCATCAAAGCGATAAACTACGACCCGATCGCACTTCATGAGCTTGAGGGCTTCTTCGACGCCAGTCCGGAAGATTCGTTCTAGATCGAGGGATTCACGGATCCGGAAACTGATGAGGTTTACTTGGCGTGTCCGGACGAGTGCCTGCTCCTGTTCCCGGCGGAGGAGGGCCTGGTCGAGGGCATACCCTACCTGTTCTGAGAGTTGACGGAGGATATCAATTTCCGTCTCACTCCAAAGACGGGTGCTGGCACATTGGTGCACAATCAACATGCCATAGAGACGTTGGTTCGCACTAATCCCGGTGGCCATATAACCCTTGACACCATAGGGGGCAAACTCATTCACATGGCAGTCAACAAAATCAGCATTAAAAATATCGGGAATCGCGACGATATGACCCTTCTGGTAATTTTTTGAGAGCTTTTCTGTGACCCGGGGTTCATTGGTGCGTAAGCCGAGGGTTGTGGGGTAGCCCTGCTCCACCGATTCTGCGGTGATCAGCCCTTTCCAAGAGGAATCAAATTCATAGACAATTGCCCGGTCTGTGCCCAAAAGATCCTGGGCTTCTTCGACGGCGACATTGAGAATGGCCTCTACCGTCGAGGCGGCCTGGAGTCGCATCCGGGTTTCATTCAGGCGCTTGGCACGGTCTTGTTCTTCCTTGAGGAAAGCCTGCTCTAGGACATAGCCAATCTGCTGGGCAATTTGCTTTAGGGTATTGATCTCTAGGTCAGTCCATTGGCGCGGCCCAGAACATTGATGCACGATCAACATGCCATAGAGCTTTTGGTTAGCGACGATGCCAACGGCCATGTAGCCTTTAACGGCATGGGTCGCAAATTCGGTGATGTGACAGTCGATAAAGTCGGCTTCGTAGATGTTGGCATAGGCCGTCACTTTCCCCCGGATGTAGGCCTTGGCAAATTTTTCGGTGACACGGGGTTCGTTGGTTTTTAATCCCAGGATCGACTCAAAACCAGACACAACGGATTCTGCATTGATCAGGCCGCGCCAGTTTTGATCCAAGCGATAGACAATCGCTCGATCAGCAGTGAGGATGTCTCGCGCTTCTTCGACGGCGGCGCTGAGAATTTCTTGGACTTCGAGGGATTCCTGGAGACGGGCACTCATCTCACTGAGGCGTTGGGCGCGCTCGGCGGTCATCTGCCGTTGTTCAATAAGGCTAATGCGTTCGAGGGCAAAGTTAATTTGGTTGCTAATTTGCTGGAGCAGGTTGCTATCGACCTCTTGCCAGGGGTGGGCACCTTGGCAACGGTGGACGACGATCAGGCCGAAAAGATTGCGTTCGATGGTAATAGGAGCAATCATCATCGCCCGCACCTGAGCTGTGTCGAGGGCTTCTAGTTGGGAGGCACTCAAACCGATGTCGCTGAGGCGATTTAGGACGGTGAGTTTGCCGCGCTGGGCCTGCTTGAGGTAGCGTTCATCGAGGCCACAGTCCTGGAGTGTTTTGCCCATGAGGCTTTTCCAGCGGGGATCAGCAGCTTCGGCGATCGCCATGGCTTTTTGGGGGCCATCGACCCGGAAAATGAGCACTCGGTCGGCTTGGAGGGCTTCGCGGGCATCGTCTACTGCTGTTTCGAGGATCTCTGCGGTGTCATTAAAACTACCGAGACGGGACGACAATTCATTGAGAATTTGGGCCTGGAGCGCGGCATTTTCTTGCTGTTGGAGGGCAAAGGCTTGATCGAGGGCAGTGCTGACCTGGGTGGCGGCCTGGCGCAAAATCTCTAGTTCACTATCGGCCCAACGGCGGGGTAGTGAGCATTGGTGCACCATCAAAAAGCCCATGAGTTTTTGGCGGGCGATAATGGGGGCGATCGCACTGGCGCGAATCCCTTTCGCCTTCAGGTGATTGAGCACCGCTTCATCGAGGTTGGCATCGTAGATATCCTCGATGACAGTCACCTGACCCCGGAGATAGGCGTCTTGGTGGGAGGCCTCCAGCCAGGGAAGATCGAGTTCTAGGCCCAGGATTGTCGGAAACTGCCGTTCTACAGCTTCGGCGACCACTTGACCCCCAAGGGCATTTTCACCGAGCTGATAGACCACCGTGCGATCGCCCCGGAGCGCAGTTTGCACTTCCTGAACCACCGCCGCAAAAATATCCGCTGGCGTGAGAGATTCCCGGATCCGCGCACTGATTTGGTTTAACCATTGAGCCTGTTCCGCCGCCGCCCGCTGTTGATCTAACAATTGGGCCTGGTCGAGGGCGTAACCCACCTGCACCGCTAACTGCCGGAAAAATTCGATCTCCGACTCTGACCATTCCCTGGCGATCGCACATTGGTGGGCCACCAATAACCCATACAACTCTCCCCCCAAAAGCAGCGGTGCCGTTAAACTTGCCTGGACTTCCAATTGTTGCCATTGATCCAGTTGGGTATCATCCGTTGTCGTCCCGTGGCCGAGATTATTGAACGCTTCAACCCGCCCCTGCTGAAAGAGCCGAATGGCATGGTCTGACAACCCCACTAGAGAATAGGACATTCCCAAAGCGCTGGGCCACCGCCGTTCCACAGACTCGTACATCACTTTGCCGAGCCAATCTGGATCATCAAAGACATACACCACCACCCGGTCTACATCCAGGGCATTGCGCGCATCCGAGACCGTCGCATTGAGAATATATTCAAAACTTAAGGACTCACGAATGTGGGAAGTCATCGCATTGAGAAGCTCAGCCCGTTCCACTGCCGCCCGTTCTGTGGCTAACAGAGATTGGAGTTCTTCCGTCATCATGTCGATGTTGGAACGAAGATTACTGAGTTCACTCACAAGGGTGCCAGCCTTTGAGGTGAGGGTGGAATGCTTGCCGTTGTTGGCGTTGGTGGCCTGTACCGGCACAATGGTCACTGTTTCTTCAATGGGTCGTTCTTTGCGGTCGTGGCCGAGGGATTGGGGCTGAAGACGGTTGTCTTGGGAGCTGTTGGGGCGGAAGGGAGCTTGAGTCATGGCAGTTTCAGGGAATTTCAATTTAGATAAACGCAGGGAAATGAAAAAATGAGGGGCCGAAACATTGGGCCGATTCATTATTCAGTCTGGAAAAATTAGCCTGGGGATTTGAGGTGATCTAGCAAGGCTTCGAGGTTGATGCTCAAGATGGTTTCCCCCGAAGCCGTCCGAAACTGGCCAGCCACCAAAGCTGAAACCTCAGGGGGGATTTGCCCTGGAGGACCAGGTAATAACTCCAGGCGATCGCCGCGTATGAGATGCTGCACCTCAGCGACGAGAATCCCGAATGTCTGGTGGTTGACCGTAACCCGTAAAACATGGCATTGCGATCGCCCATAATCACCAGCCAATAAAGGAGGCAAACGCAGGGCATAGGCTAAATCCACCAGCCACAGCACATCGCCGCGCCAGCCACAGACCCCCACCACCGCAGGCGGCAAATCAGGCATTTGCACAATGTGTCCCAACTCGACATTGATCGTTTCGACCAATTGAGCCGTGGGCACCATGGCCCGAAAACCATCGGCCAAAAGAATACCAATGTATTGTGTTGTGCTACTTTCCGGGGCAGAGGTCACAGGGGCCATAAACAACGCTCCAAATCAAACTTCAGTCAACAAAAGTTGCGCTAGACGGGATGGCAAATCAGGCAGCGCCAAGCTTAAGGGATCCAACGCCGTACCGCGTTTAACAATTCATTTTGGTCAATGGGTTTGGTGACATAATCATTGGCCCCCTGTTTACTGGCCCATTTTTTCAGCTTTGCTAGAGCACATGATGACAGGAATATTTTGGGTTTTTGGATTATTTTTCACCTCACGACAAAAGCCAAAACCGCTTTGGCCCGGCAGCACCACATCCAAGACAATGCCATCGATCATTTTGTGATCCAGGATGGCCCGCGCTGCCTCTGCCGTCGTCACCTTTAGCAAGCTAAACCCGGCATTTTCTAGGCAACTTGTGATAATTTGTGCTTCTGTCGGACTATCTTCAACTAATAATAAAGTTGCCATTGCAAACCTCTGGGGAAAATTCAAATTAAATAACAATTTTTGTTTGAGAGCAACCCTTAAGTAAACTTTGAAAAGTCAAATTTTATCGGGTAGAGCTAGAGACTTTTAAGGTGACATCTTCTGTTTCATTATCCTGTGCGGCAACTTCATCTAAATATTTTTCAATTAAGGCAATGGTTTTCTCTGGATCCGGTGGTTTCCCCAAAAAATCTGAAGCCCCCACGAGCTTGGCTCGATTGCGATCAATCAAGGTATCGCGGCTGGTCAAGACAATAATTGGCGTTTTTTCAAACACAGAGGTTTGCCTGAGAAACTTACACACGGTGTAACCACTGGCATTGGGCATCACGAGGTCAAGAATGATCACGTCTGGTTGACTCTCGATGAGCTTGGCAACGCCCCGCATGGGTTCACTAATGCCGATGGTGCGATAACCAGCCCCTTCGAGGATTTTCCGTAGGGTTTGGAGAATCACGGGGCTATCATCAATGCAAGCAATGAGGGCATCACGCTTTTCGGGCGATCTCAGACTGCCGGAGGTGGGGCCATCAGCATCGGTAGGTTCTGCAAGATGGCTTAGGGGAGGGGGTAAATCGGCAATTTTTTTCAGTTGAACAATGCGCTTTTTTAATAGGGGAATTAGGGCATTGGCAACGCTATTAACCGATTTACCAAGGCACACAGAAATGTCCCACATGGTGAATTGTCCATTGAGATACTGACCCAAACTGCCAAGGGCACTGGCATCAATACCTGCCTTTAGCACTGGGGCGAGGGTAGGACTCAAGTTGCCAAGACCAGCGGCTTGCCATTGTTGTTGGAGTTGCATCACTCGCTTGAGGTCGGGTTCGACTTCTAGGTAAGACAAGGACAAACTGAGGGCGATTTCTGTGGCATTTTTTTGGGTTTCATGGGATTCGATGGTGGCATCGGCATAGCAACCAAGATCGAAGAAGACTTCCTGGGCGATCGCCCGAATAATTGCCTTCGCTTGCATGACCGTCAGTTGTTTGGTTGTGATCCCTTGGTAAAGGAGCTGATATTCCCACATTTGCGAGCTGATCAGTTCTTGGGGATTTGGCGTCCACTGGGGGGCGAGCCGTTGGGTAATGCGGTACCAACGACGGGTAGAGTGGATACCGGCGGTGGCATGGAGAAGACGCCCGGACAGGAGATGAATATGCCCCTGGTATTGACTATTCCCCACAATCAACTCCCCCGTAGCCCGGGTTTGGCACAACTGGTTTAGTTGATCGGCGATGAAACTGAGTGTATTGCCTGCAGCAGTCATATTCTGTGTCTAGAGCATTCTCGATTTTAATATACCCATAACATCACGATCACCTAACAAAAACTTTGCAACAATACACAAATCAATTTATTGATTTAAAACCCTAGAAATCAAGCAATTAGCAGCATAATAAACCCAAACAATATTTTCTTTGCATGGGAATTTATTCGCTTTATTTTGATTTTTATTGCCGCACAAGTATTGAGGCGGTTCTTAATTCCGCTGTTGCTTTCTACGTATAAACACTGAAGCTTGTTTTGACTTTTGTGAAGTTCAAGAACATGTTGACTGTGGGACGTTTGAAAGTAATTCTTAAGAAAAAATTATAGAGATTTCTCCTAGACAATTTTGTGAAGATTTGATGTAGCTTTTGCTGTTCTAGGCGAGAAAAAGACGCCGTTAGCGATGGTTTGGGTTGACAAAGGGCAGTGGCGATCGCCAACAATGACATAGATTTCTAGCCCTCTCCAGTTGAGACCATGACGGATATTGCGACGTTAATTGCCCAGGTAAAGACAGAGGCAGAGCGGGAACCATTTCCCATTGATGTGCCTGTGTACCAAGCAGCACGCCTTAATCCCACGGAGCCAGTGCTCTATGCGGGGAATCTCAAGGCATCCCTGTGTTTTTTCGGGCGGGATTTGGGACGGGATGAGGTGCACGCCCGCCAACCCCTCTATGGCGCTGCGGGCACCCTAGTACGCCAGGGATTTTATTATGCAGTTCACCACAAAAAAATCCATGACAAGGCGCAATTGGCGACGGTGTGCGATCGCATTTTGCTGACCAATACGGTGCCCTACAAACCACCGGGCAACAAGGCCTATCCGGTGTCGGTTAAGGAACGATTTCGCCCTTTTGTGGAGCGGCTGTTGGTGTTGCACTGGCAGGGCAACCAAATCATCACCCTGGGTACGGAAGCCTTTAAGTGGTTTGACCCCTACGGACGACGGGGAGAGGTAAACGGGTTCTTTCGACGGGGCGATCGCTTTGAAACATCCTTGCAAGTGACCCTCCGGGCGGTGGACGATCTGGGAATGGAACACCAAAAGATCGTTACTTTGTCGCCTCTGCCCCACCCATCCCCCCTAAATCAACGCTACTACGCCCAGTTTCCCCAGATGTTGCAAAATCGTCTGGGGGCGATCGCCTTTTGAGACCTCGCCGTTTCGGGCTGCACTTAGTCCTGTTCCGTGAGTCCTGCCTGATGAAAATCTTGGCCCGACCCATATTGCCACGCTTCACGCCGTCGTTTGGCCTGGTAACTATCTCCCATGGGCAGACGCTGACTGAGGGCATAGCCTGAGGTATAGAGACCCAGGGCAAGGTAATGGCGCAACCAATCGGCCAACGCGCCCACCCCCAAATGGGGCAACAGGGGCAACACCGTTTTAAAGTTCACCCTGGGTAATGTCTTCGTTAGGCCTTGGAACTGCACCACATCCTGCAAAAATGGATTGAGGGTATCTTCCCCTAACTGGGCCATCACCCCAAAGACTGCATTTAACAGGTCATTAATCTGGTTTGGCGGGCAGCTTTGGTTGACCCCAACGCTCATCGCTTTTTGAAACAGCCAGGTGACCGAAAGATTCGGTTGGTAGGGTTGTAGCTGGGCGAGGGATTGGCGATCGCAACAGTCCTGGGTCAGGGCATCATCTAAACCGTTGGTGAGTCGCTCCAGATGCCTCAACATTGCCCCAAAGCCACCAAAACTAACGGGGGATTGGCCGCCACTACTGTCGCCAATGGGCAAAATGCGGTCCCAAGGATAACGCAGGGGACTGCGACGATAGCTCGGGAAAAAGCCAAATAAAAACCGCTGAAAATCTAAGGCCGCTAAATCCACCTGTTGATAGTCAGGCAGTAATTTTAGATATTCCTCCAGGAGGAAAGCCAGGTCAAACCGTTGGGGATGGGCATCGAGATAGGTAAATAGATAAGTAGTGCGGCCATCGTGGGCGGGAAACGCTTCCCAAAAGTATTGACATTGGTTGCGAATCGGCGTGAAGGAATAGATTAAATCTCCCTTACTATTCGCTGCAAACCCCTGGGCGCAGCTTCCCACCACTAGACAGACACCGTCGGGCTTTTGACCTTGGCGCACCTGTTGAGCAATGGGAGAAAAATGCCCCATACCATCCAAAATTAAGCGGGTGTGAAAGGTGAATTTTTCAGTCCTGGCGATCGCCCCCTGCGGCGAAACCGTAATCCCTGTGCAAGGGTGATTCTCAAAAATTTTGCCGCCCCAAGTAAGAAATTTTTCCTTCAAAACCGCCAGCAATCGCCGGGGACTCACACCAATATTCAGAATATCTTTCACCCAGAGGGGATCTCCCCCATGGAATTGGATACGCAGGGGATTGAATTCCGTGGCGATGACTTCGCGCAGTTCGGTCTCACTGAGCAGTTCTAAATCCAGAAGCGTCTGCAACTCACTCCGGGAAATATTCCATTCCTGAACGCGCCCTTGCAATGGCCCCCGCTCCAAGATAATCACTCGCCAGCCTCGCCGTTGCAGGGCCGCCGCGAGGAGCAAGCCTAAAGTGCCCCCGCAGACGAGCACATCACAATCATAGTCAGGGCAGTCTTCCGTACCAATTTGCACCATCGCCGGAGCGCCAATCTTACCCTGTCGCCAATTTTGCCACCGTTGATCAGCGGCCCGTAGCCCCTTGAGGGGATCCCCTGGCATTGCGCCCAAAATTGTTTCTACCTGACCCATGGCGATCGCCTCTCATTTTTCTGCACACTGTGGCTCTTTTTTATCATTTTCCCTGGGAGTGATGGTTATAAATACTTAAAAAATCTTGAATTTCCGGGATTGCCTTGACTTCATAAAACTTAATCAATAGAATCAGCGTAACTTAACACCGCCAAAATATTCAGGCTTAATCATTTGGTGCGTTGAGTGCTGTTTTAATTCATTTTTAATATTCAGGAGCTTGCCCGTGCTAGGAAAAATTTTAGGAAAAAAGAAAGATAACTTTTTCATGGAATTACCTTCCCAAGGTAACGACACAATCGCCGAAGCATCTGTTGCGCCCGAAGTGCGGGTACAGGAAACACCTCAGGTAGAAGCCCCTACTACTGAAGCTTCCCAAGAAGCCCCCACTCCCGTAGCCAGTGCCCCGGCCCCCAATGTTAATGATCCCACCGATGTGATTGTTGCCGCCATTCAAGCTGCAAGCCGAGAAGCCGTCCTCGCACAGACAGTAGAAGTTGGAGCCTTTGCAGAAAATTATCTCCTCAAACCCGGCAACCGTTCCAATCGTCGCCGCCCAGGAGCAAACATGGCTGCTTTTAAAGCGATGGCCCAAAACATCAAATTCTAGAAAGAGGCTTGAGTCAACAGAATTTCTGTCAGGGACAACGACATCCATTCATGATTTAGGGTTGAAAAAGGGAAGTAATCACTTCTCTTTTTTTGTGACAAATTTATTAATGTAGCGACGGTCAAAAAATAAATCTTTGACACTGGGGCCATGGGGAATCTGTGCTGCATGGAATCGGTACCAAAATTTTTTTCGCTGACCGTTTGGGGCAGATCCAAAATCTGTGGTAATTAAAAAGCGACAAAAGCCATTGCGATAGGGTCATCCTCTCTATAATGATCGCAACACTTGCAAACTGTTGCCACCATGAGCCAAAACCTTCCCCCTTCTTCCGAAAACTCAGTGCAAGTTCCACCATCCCGTCGGCGTCAACGTCTCATTACGGGGGCAGCTGTGGGCCTTGTGTTAGCCGTGGGAGCGGGCCTAGGCTATGGGCGTTACTACATCTACCAGCGCTTATCACCACAAATTGAGCAGCAGCTTAATAAGCAAATTGATCGCCCCATTAACCTGGGGTCAGTGCAAGGATTTTCCTTGGGGGGATTACGGTTTGGCCCGTCTGAACTGCCACCAACGGCGGATTCCAATGATCAGCTTCTGGTTGAGGCGATCGCCGTTGATTTTAACCTGTGGACGTTGCTCACCCAGCGGCGCTTAGACCTAAACCTCACCCTGATTAATCCCCAGGTGACCGTTGAGCAAAACCAAGCCCGCAGATGGCTAGATTTGAACATTGCTCCCGATGACCCAGATACTGAAGGTCTGGAAGTCAATATCAATAACATCCGCCTCCGCCGGGGTCAACTGACGTTAATTGCCCGCCAACGTTCCGGCACCCTGAGTCCCCCTGTGCAGTTGGCGATCGCCTCCGGGAAAGGCCGCCTCACGAACCAAAACAAAGTAATCAATTTTGATGTCCAGGGGAAGTTGGCATCGGGGGGAGACTTAAACATCGAAGGAATCCTCGATTTTGAGCAAGAAACCAGCAATCTCAGGATTCGCGCCCAGAAATTAGACCCTGTCGCCATTTCTAACCTGGTGGTTCCCCCTGTCACCTTTTCCGGTGGTGTAGTAGATGGTGCCATCGAGTTATTCCTAGAAGAAGGCGACCTCAGCGATTGGAATGGAGAGTTAATGGCCGAGGGTTCGACCCTAATCGTTCCGGCCCTTGCCAAACCCGTAGAAGATTTTTCCAGCAAAATTGGCTTTCAAAACCAAGAACTTCAATTCCAACAGACGACAGGCCGCCTGGGGACGCTTCCATTTAATGGCGATCTCAATATCAATTTTGAAACGGGTTTTACGGGGCAAATTGAGACGGCTCCCACAGAAATTGCCCAAATCCTGGACACCTTTGAATTAGAATCCCCAGCCTTTCCGGTGGAGGGTCAATTGGCAACGACGGTGACCTTTGGGGGGCCACTGGAACAAATTCAATTGGCCGTTGCGGCAACGAATGCCAGCCAATTAAAAGTTGATCGCCTGACCCTGGAGCGTTTTCAGGGCGATCTGACCATTACGGGTAATCGTTTTCTGGTTGAGCAGTTCACCGCCCAACCTACCTTGGGGGGCAATATCACCGGCCAAGGGGTGATTCAATTGGCCGATGAAAGTACGTCTTCGCCTGGGGCGATCGCCATTGCAGCCCAGGGGGATCAACTACCGACGAATGCCCTGGCCCAACTCTACGAACTCAATTTACCCGTCACTGCCGGGCCGGGCCGCACGGATATGGTGTTTGAAGCGCCCCTGAACCAAGTCTCAGAATTTGTCGTCTCAGGTACCGCTGTGGTGCCCGTGGCTGGGGGCCTGGTGACAATGCCCAACCTGCGCATTACCCAAACCCAATTCCAAACCCCTGCCCGCGCCCAGGGACTACGTCTCGCCCAACTTACGGAACAGGAACTGCCCTCCTTTCTCCAGCGCAGTATCGTCAATGGTGATTTCCAAGTTGCGGGCACCTTTGGCCAGTCAGAACCCCAGGCACAAGCGGGTTCCCTCGACATTACCGGTCAGGCCCGCACCAGTTTTGCCAATGGTCAGGCGATCGCCCGCAATATTCGCGTTGGGGATGGTCGGTGGCGCGCTGACCTGGCTTTAAATAACCTCGATCTCAAAGAAATTTTACCCGCTGTTCCCCGTACCCTAGTGGCGGACTACTCCGGCCAATTCCAGACAGGAGGAACCTTAGCTGAGGTGAACTTAAATACCGTCGAAGCAACGGGTTCTGGACGCCTCACGGTGGGCAATGGCGAGATTCGCACCGAGGGCGTCACCGTCGCTGGGGGGGAATGGTACAGTCGCACCGCCCTCAGTAATGTTGATTTAGTGAGCTTTGCTCCCCAACTGGCCAATGTGGCAAATACAGTCCCCAGCCAAGGTCAGTTTGAAGTGCGGGGTAACTTAGAGGATCTCTCAGTAGAGGGGATGTTGGCCCAGGGTTCCCTGAGCGCCAGACTAGCAGGCGGTGTCATTGACGGCGGATTGTTAACGCTCCAGAATGGCCAACTCCAAGGGGATTTTACCGCTCAAAATTTGGCTCTGAATCGCCTCAATAGTAGCCTGGAGGGAATTGGCAGTGGCGCTGTGCAATTAACGGCGGATGTGACCGAGCCAGACCTGAAGAATGTGCGGGCCGAAGGGGATCTGCGCCTCAGTGAAGGGATCGCCCTGATTAATTCTCCGTTAACCAGTCAATGGGCTTGGAATGGGCAGCAACTGCAAATCCAAAGGGCGATCGCCGAAAATTTCCGGGCCGATGGGGTCTTAACCATTGATAGCGATCGCCTCGGTCGCGATGCAAGCCAAGCAATTACACAATTGGCCCTCAACCTAGAAGCCCAAAATCTCGATCTCCAGCAACTGCCTTTACCGGAGGTGGCCCAGGCCCTCGATGTTGTAGGTCAAGGGGATTTTCGGGGCACGATCCAAGGGACGCTCCAGCAGCCCCAGATCAATGGTCAAGTCGCTCTCAATAATGTACAGTTAGCCGAATTAACCCTCGACCCCACCCTCCAGGGCACCATTCAAACCCGCAGCGATCGCCGCACCATTATCGCTATCGAAGGGGAAGAAGACCAGATTTTTGCCCGTCTGAATTCCCGTCTCCGCCCAGAACAGGCCGAACTCAAGCTCGATGGCTCGACCCTAGACCTCGCCCTGGAGTACAACCAAGCGGGCCTCGAACCGACCCGACTCCAACTGAGTAGTGGCAACCTCCCCGTTACCTTGATTCAACAGGTGGCCCAGGGACAACCCGCTTTGCAACGGCTTGATTTTCCCCTAGAAACGATGGTCTTGGGGGGACGACTCTCCAGTGAACTGCGGGCGGATCTCCAGGCGAATTCGGTGTCCGGTCAGGTGGCGATCGCCCAACCGATGCTGGGTTATCTTGAAGGCGATCGCCTCAGTGGAAACTTTTACTTTGCCAACGATACCCTCAGGCTCCAGGATTTCCAATGGGCGCAAAACGGTGGCCTCTACAGCGTCGATAGCACCATTGCCCTGGCCAACGAAAACCGTCCTAGCCCAACCATTCAAACCACGGGCACCATCGAACAAGGCCGAATTGAAGATGTTTTAGCGGCCCTGCAAATTTTCGATTACGACGATTTCCAAAATCTCGGCAGTTTGTCCCTACCGGATTATTTTGGCCGTTCCAGTCGCTTCGATCGGAGCGCCGATCTCTATGCCAACCGTCCCCAGGATCCGCCCCCCATCACCACTGAAATTGAGTCTGTGGCCGTGCCAGCCCAACCCACCCTGGAATTAGCCGATGCCACGCCCCCTGAACGGGAAAAATATCGTTGTGATACCCTCCTCAACGGCATGGCTGAAGCGACTCCGCCGGAAAATAATGGCGAAAATCCGGCCCTCTATAGCCGTGGCGATCGCCAACAATCCTTTGCCGAAAGAATCGCTCTTCTCAGTTGCGTCCAAAGCCAACTCAATTTAGATGTCGCCGAGAGTAAACCACTCTTGCCCGCAGAATTAGCAGACCTACGGGGGGAATTTAGCGGCGATTTGAGCCTTGCCTACAATGCAGATACTGGCCTCCAGGCGGATTTTGATCTCACTGGCGGATATCGCGAAGTGGCCGTATTTGGCGAATCACAGATTGTCGGTTCCCCTTGGCAGTGGGGCGAAATCACGATGCCCCAAATTATTGCGCGGGGTGTGCTGCGGGATCGGGTCTTAACGTTGCGGCCCGTGGGCATTCGTCTCTCGGAACAAGATGGCGGGGGACGCCTAAGCTTTATTGGTAGCTTTGGGGGCGATACCCAAACGGGACAATTGCGCCTCACCGAAGTCCCTGTAGCCTTTTTAGAAAAGTTCGTTGATTTACCTGAGGCGGTGGCGATCGACGGTTTTATTAATGCCAATGCTGCCCTTGCGGGAACTCCTGATGATCCCTCGGCCCGGGGCGAAATGACCATGGCTAACGCCAGTATCAATGACACGCCGATCAATAGCGTCAAGGGGAACTTCACCTATGATGATGCCCGCCTCGATTTCATCGTTGATAGTGAACTGGTGGCCGAGGCTGACCCCCTCCAAATTACAGGCAGTATTCCTTACCAACTCCCCAATGCGACGGTTGTCCCGGAGAGTAACGCGCTCAATCTCACGTTTAACCTTGAGAATGAAGGCTTTGCCCTCTTAAATATTTTGACGCGGGGTCAAGTGGCTTGGCTGGGCGGTGAAGGGGAAGTGGATCTGTCCATTGACGGAGAAATTGATCCCGATACGGGGCGGCCAGTGGATCTGGTGGCGGATGGTCAGGTGGCGATCGCCCAGGCAGAGATCCAAGCCCAGGTACTGCCTGATGACCCCTTGACCAATGTCCATGGGCAAATTGACTTTAATCTAGATACCCTGACCGTCCAAGAACTCACCGGTGATTTTAGTGGTGGCCAGGTGGCGATCTCTGGGCAACTGCCCCTCGCCAGGGCGACGACCGAGAGCCAAACCCTCGATGTGCGCCTAGAAGATCTCAACTTTGTGCTGCCTGATCTCTACCAAGGGGGCGTTGCGGGCAATCTGATCATTGCTGGTACCAGCCTAGAGCCGACCATTGGGGGCGATTTAACCCTCCGAGAAGGGCGTATTTCGCTGGCAGGGAACCAGGAAAATGGCAATGGTAATGGCAACTCAGCCGCAGCCACAAACCAACAAACCACGGCTGGGAATAAACAGCTTGACCCAGGGACATCCCCAGCACCAAAACGTGTTTCCAATGTCGATCTGCGGGCGATCACAGAGTTTAAAGACCTGAAGATTACCCTTGGCGATCGCGTGCAAATTACCCGGCAACCGATTCTGAACTTCCTCGCAACGGGGGATTTAACCCTCAATGGCACCCTCAATGATTTGCGTCCTGCCGGGGTGATTCAGTTAGATCGAGGTCAAGTCAATCTCTTTGCTGCCCAACTGCGGCTTGCGGGCAATCGTAATACCGCGACCTTTACCCCCAACTTTGGCCTCGACCCAGAGCTTGACATCACCCTAGAGACTTCTCTGTTGGAAAATTCCCGGTCATTTCTTGCCACTACCGATCCCCTTTCTGCTGAAATTCGTGACAATAGCGTCTTTGGCCCCAGCCAGATCGGCACCGTCGAAACCATCCGTATCCAAGCCAATGTGCGGGGACGGGCGAGCAATTTAGATGAAAATATTGAATTGACCAGTAGTCCGCCCCGTAGTGAAACGGAGTTGATTTCTCTCTTAGGGGGATCTTTCTTAGAAAACTTCACCGGGGGCAGCACCAACGAAACCCTAGCTTTGGCTAACCTAGCTGGTTCCGCCCTTTTGAGTAATATCCAAGATGTCATTGGCAATGCCCTTGGTTTGAGCGAGCTACGCCTCTTCCCCACGGTGATTACAGAAGATGAAGATGAGAGCAGTTCAACCTTGGGGCTGGGGGCAGAACTCAGTGCCAATATCAGCCCAGATTTGTCCCTGTCGGTGCTGCAAATTCTAAATAGTAGCCAGCCCGCTCAGTTTGGTCTCCGGTATCGGGTCAACGATGAGATTTTTGTCCGAGGCTCAACGGATCTCAACAACGATAATCGTTTTTCTGTCGAATATGACCTGCGATTTTAGACACAAAAGCAGAAAATTTAACAATCTTTCCTGAGAAACGTTAACATTATTTAATAACCAACCTGAAACACAGGATAAGACGCTCTTTTAAGAATCGCATAATTATTCTGCTTATCCTCAAATCCTAGGAGGCTCTCAGTAGTGAACAAAAATAACAAAAAATGGCGCAGTACCGGGCTTTACGCCCTATTGGCGATCGTCGTGATCTCCTTAGCTGTGTCTTTCTTGGATCAGCAACCCCAAAGTCGAGAGACCTGGCGTTATAGTCAGTTCCTCCAAGAAGTCCAGCAGGGCAATATCGAAAGTGTCAAAATCAGTGGCGATCGCACTAAAGCTTTTGTCCCGGCCCAAGATGGCACGCCTATCCTCGTCAACCTCCCCCCCGGTGATACGGAATTAATCGACATCCTCAGCGAAAACAATGTCGATATTGCCGTGTTGCCCCAGAGTGACGACAATTGGATTTTCCGCGCCCTCAGTACACTCATTTTCCCAATCCTACTACTCGTGGGGTTATTCTTCCTGCTCCGGCGCGCCCAGAGTGGCCCCGGTTCCCAGGCCATGAACTTTGGCAAATCAAAGGCACGGGTTCAAATGGAACCCCAGACCCAAGTCACCTTTGGTGATGTGGCAGGGATTGAGCAGGCCAAACTTGAGTTAACCGAAGTTGTTGACTTCTTGAAAAACGCTGATCGGTTCACTGCAATCGGTGCAAAAATTCCCAAAGGGGTGCTCCTCGTTGGCCCTCCCGGAACCGGTAAAACGCTCTTGGCAAAAGCCGTTGCTGGGGAGGCTGGTGTCCCTTTCTTCTCTATCTCTGGTTCTGAATTCGTCGAAATGTTCGTCGGGGTCGGTGCTTCCCGTGTCCGCGATCTTTTTGAACAGGCCAAACAAAATGCCCCTTGTATCGTCTTTATCGATGAAATTGACGCCGTGGGTCGCTCCCGTGGTGCTGGTCTCGGTGGCGGTAACGATGAGCGGGAACAGACCCTAAACCAGCTCCTGACAGAAATGGATGGTTTTGAAGGCAACACTGGCATCATTATCATTGCTGCGACTAACCGTCCCGATGTCTTGGATGCGGCGTTAATGCGCCCCGGTCGCTTTGACCGTCAGGTAGTCGTCGATCGCCCCGACTATTCCGGTCGTTTAGAAATTCTCAATGTCCATGCCCGGGGTAAAACCCTCTCGAAGGATGTGGATCTCGAAAAAATTGCCCGTCGGACTCCCGGCTTCACCGGTGCAGATTTGTCGAACCTCCTAAACGAGGCAGCAATTCTGGCAGCCCGTCGCAATTTGACGGAAATTTCCATGGACGAAGTGAACGATGCAATTGATCGCGTCCTCGCTGGCCCTGAGAAGAAAAACCGCGTCATGAGTGAAAAGCGCAAAACCCTTGTTGCTTACCACGAAGCGGGCCATGCCCTCGTTGGTGCTTTGATGCCTGACTATGACCCAGTCCAAAAAATTAGCATTATCCCCCGGGGTCGTGCTGGCGGTTTGACTTGGTTCACCCCCAGTGAAGATCGCATGGATTCTGGTCTATACTCCCGTGCCTATTTACAAAACCAGATGGCCGTTGCCCTCGGTGGCCGCATTGCTGAAGAAATTATCTTCGGTGAAGAAGAAGTCACCACAGGTGCTTCTAATGACTTACAACAGGTCGCTAATGTTGCCCGACAAATGATTACCCGCTTCGGGATGAGCGATCGCCTGGGGCCTGTAGCCTTGGGTCGCCAAAACGGTAACGTTTTCATGGGTCGTGACATTGCCTCTGATCGGGACTTCTCCGATGAAACAGCCGCCGTAATTGACGAAGAAGTCCGGGGCCTCGTGGAAGAAGCCTACAAGCGCGCGAAAGATGTGCTTGTCGGTAACCGCAGTGTCCTCGATAAATTAGCAGCGATGCTCGTCGAAAAAGAGACCGTTGATGCTGAGGAGTTACAAACCCTACTCATGGAAAGTGACGTGCAAATGGCCGCTTTCTCTAGTACCGCAGCTTAAGCAACTCGGAAAATTGAATTATTGCTAATCACTACGGTGAGAAACGAGATCCCTAATTGTTTTAGGGATCTTTTTTTGTCTAAAACGTTGGCACATTAATGTGGCCGACACTGACGAGCACAGAAGACCCGCCCACGGCGATCTCCGTCAATTCCCCTTTTTGCTGTTGCATGGTCAGCATTAGTTGACTGGGCCGCCCCATTTGAATGCCTTGGTAAATTTGCCAAGTTTGTAATGTCGCCTGGCTGGGTAGGTAGCGATGTAGATAACCCGCCAAACTCGTGGCCGCTGAACCCGTTGCCGGATCTTCAGCAATGCCCAGGCCGGGGGCAAACATCCGCGCATAAATTTGATTGTCTTCGGTTACGACAAAGGGATAGATGTGGGCCGTCAATTGATCTGGGTATGCTTTTTCCCAAAGGGTGCGGTTGAGGGAGCAACGGCTCAGGGCATCGAGATCCTTGAGGGGCAAATATAAAAAGGGCAGTCCACAGGAAATCACCGCCGGTTTTAGCACTGGGTGTAAGTCGTGGGTCGGGAGATTTACCAGGGAAGCGTAATCGATGGATTGCGATCGCTCAATAAACTGGGGCAACTGGGCCGCACTTAGGGCAGTGGTACGAACTTGATCCTGTTCCCAATAGATAGAGACGGGGACAATTCCCACTTCTTCTTGGAAGCGCACAAGCTGACAATTTGCGGGTAGATAACCGAGATGGGCCAGAAGGTAGGCAGTTCCCACGGTGGGATGACCCGCAAAGGGAATCTCGGCTGCGGGCGTAAAAATTCGCAGTTGAAAGTCCGTATCAGGATCTTTTGTGGGAAAAACAAAGACAGTTTCTGAAAGGTTAAGCTCTTTGGCGATCGCCTGCATTTGATGCGAACTTAACCCTTGGGCCTGGGGGAACACCGCCAGGGGATTACCCCCGAAAATTTGCTCTGTAAACACATCGAGGGTATGGAAAGTATAGGTTTGTGACATACAGGATAGAAATAAAATTATTAAACTAAGGCCGGTGCCGTGGAGATTTGAATGGAAACGTCCGCTAAATCAAGAATTTGTGGAATCAGATCTTCTTTTTTGACGGCCATCATATGGACACCGTGGCAGAGATTTTTGGCAATTTTTACCTGCTCCGCCGCAATTTTGAGACCTTCTTCGAGGGGATTTTCAGCTTGGGCTAGGCGCTCAATAATCGCATCGGGAATTTGCGCCCCCGGTACACAGCGGTTGATAAATTGAGCATTTTTTGCCGATTTCAACAGAAAAATTCCCGCAAATACGGGCACATCATATTGACTAGCCACCCGGTTCATAAATTCTTCGAGTCGCTGGAAATCCGTAATCATTTGCGACTGGAAAAACTGCGCCCCAGACTCTACTTTTCGGGCAAAGCGAGATTCAATGGTGTACCAACTCTTAAGCTGGGGATCCACTGCGCCCCCAGGGAACAAATCCAGGGAGCCATCGGGCATTTTTTTGTCGTTAAAGTCTTGGCCGTTATTTAATTTGGTGATCAGTTTTAACAGACGCACCGATTCGAGATCGAAAACCGCCTTGGCTTTGGGGTGATCGCCCGCTTTGACGGGATCCCCCGTGAGGGCCAACACATTCCGTAAACCGAGGGCATGGGCGCCCATTAAATCTGCTTGGAGACCAATGACATTGCGATCGCGGCAGGCCACCTGAAAAATTGGGTCGATACCGTTTTGCAAGAGTAAAGTTGAGGCGGCAATGGACGACATGCGCATCACAGCCCGGCTCCCATCGGTCACATTCACCCCATGGACGCGATCGCCAAGCAATTTTGCCATCCGCAGCATTTTCGTGGGGTCACCCCCCTTTGGAGGCGCAACCTCAGCCGTAACGACAAAGTCTCGATTTTCGATGGCACGACGCAGACGGGTGGTCATGGAAGCAGTTTTAGGGTTAAAAAATCACAGGTAATGAACCATTCTACAGGGACGGCAGAAAACCAAGGGCGTCTTTCACCTGCTTGAGGGTCGCATTTGCAACAGTGTCAGCTTTTTCCCGGCCTTCCCGCAACACCTGATCGAGGTAATCGGGGTTCGCCATAATGTCATGGTATTTCGTTTGGATTGGCTCTAGGGCGGCAATGACGGTCTCTGTGAGGAGGGGTTTAAATTGACCCCAGCCCATATCGGCACATTCGACGGCTACGGTTTCTTTGGGTTTACCGCTGAGCAGAGCATACAACCCCAGCAGGTTATTACATTCCGGGCGGTTCGGATTGTCAAACTCTAGGCCCCGTTCGGGATCGGTCTTGCACTTTTTAATTTTTTTCGTCAGGACATCGGGGGGATCCAAAAGATTAATCCGGCTCAGTTCTGAGGGATCGGACTTGGACATTTTTTTGGTGCCGTCGGTGAGACTCATCACCCTAGCGCCCGTCGTCCGAATCAGCGGATCCGGCATTTTCAGCACAGGGTTTTTCTTTGTGCCAAATTTGTCGTTAATGCGAATCACAATGTCGCGGGTCAGCTCTAAATGTTGTTTTTGGTCTTCGCCCACGGGCACTTTATCGGCATCATACAGGAGAATATCAGCGGCCATTAGCACCGGATAATCGAGCAGGCCAACGCTGACGTTTTCCCCTTGTTTTTGGGCTTTTTCCTTGAACTGAATCATCCGCTCTAACCAGTTCAGGGGCGTCACACAATTTAACAACCAGGCCAGTTCGCTATGGGCTTTAACGTGAGATTGAACAAAAATGGTCGAGTGCTCTAAATCAATGCCACAGGCGAGATACAACGCGGCGATCGCCTTTGTATTATTTGCTAGAACCTTGGGGTCATGGGGCACCGTAATCGCGTGGAGATCCACCACACAGAAAAAACTGTCATAGTCCTGTTGAATTTCCACCCAGTTTTGGATCGCCCCAAGATAGTTGCCGAGGTGAAGATTACCGGTGGGTTGTACCCCAGAGAGAATGCGCTGTTTCGCCATGGATCGCTACGGTGTGGAATGCCCCAATGATTATCGGCCAAATGTTTCAGACTGTAAAGTTGCCTGACAAAGCCCAGGGGCGATCGCCTTCCTTTTAGCAGGCTTTATCACCAAGAGGTCAGATTACAATAGAGATACAGGATCCTAAAATTTGCCCCTTTTTTCCCGTTAATTTTAAGGGCACAATTTTTGAGATTTCCTGCGGTCATTTGCGCCAGTATTGTCTTGCGGCCCATGCCATGAAAATTCTTTGTCTTACGGTTTTTCCCGATGAGTTTCTTGCGCTCCAAAGGGCGATCCATCACCCCTGGCAGGAAACCTTAACCCCTTGCGGCACCCCCTATCTCGCCACCGACTACAACGGGTTACAACTCGCCCTTGTGCATCTTTCTGCCAAATCCCTTGCTAATCCCCAGCGCCTTATTTCCCTAGGCGACCATCTAAAGCCGCAGTTGATTGTGATGGTTGGCATCTGTCGAGGCAATCCGGCCAAAGTTGTTTTAGGGGATATTATCGTTGCCCAGAAAATTTTCACGCTACCAACAGCAAACCGCACCAGTGACTCCGCTTATATCCTCGCCCAACCTTGGCAAACGCGACTCCTGGGGCAATCTAGTGCTTGGCAACAGCAAATCCAAACGCCGCGTCCTAAATCAAGCTTGCACCAGCGGGGCTGGTTACTCCACACCCTCTACGACCACGAACTCAAGCCTGACCATTGCCCTCCACCCCAGGCCCACCCTGAGCGCCGCCACCACTGCCCCGACTGGCCTCTGATTTTCGAGCAATTAGTCACCGAAAAATTACTCACTGCCGACCCGGTTCGCCTCACGGCCCTGGCCATCGATCTGATCCGTGATAATCACGCGCTCCATTTAGCGACGGGTTTCCCCCACGATCCAGCGGTTCCCACCGTGCATTTAGGGGCGATCGCCGATGTGACCAATACCAATTTCCAGACCGAGGAGGATCCTTTTGCGACCCAGACTCACCTATTTGGCCTAGATATCGGCAGTGCCGCCACCACAACCCTGGCTACTGCAATAGACTGTCCTGCCATTGTGATCAAAGCGGTGCAGAGCTACGGAAATCCTCAACCCCCCCTGCCCTTCCGTGCCTATGCCACCGAAGCGGCGGCCCAATTTTTCCTCGGCTTCCTCCGGCACCTCACACCCCAAATTCCCCTGAGCTATTCTCGCTCCCCGTGAGTTAAAGGCCGTGGCGGTTCTGTTTTGAGAACGAAGCCGTTATAATAACCGAGTTCTGCGACGAGCCTTCACAGTCTTTAATTTTCCCATGTCTGAGTCTAGCCATTCCTCCCTCGATGACATTCGCGCTACCCGATTAGAAAAGGTTGATCAACTCAAGGCGATCGCCATGAATCCCTACGCCTACAAATGGGAGATCAGCCACCACACCGCCGAACTACAGGAAAAATATAAAGACATCGAAGCTGGAGAAGAAGTCGAAGACACCGTATCCATTGCTGGGAGAATTCTCGCCCGTCGTGTCTTCGGTAAACTTGCGTTTTTTAGCCTCCAGGACGAAACTGGCACGATCCAGCTTTACCTCGATAAGAAATTAATTAATGGCGGAATGCCGGACCTCGAAGGCGCATTCAATCACCTCAAAAAACTCACCGATGTGGGCGATATCATCGGTGTCAAAGGTATTATCAAGCGCACTGAAAAAGGGGAACTCTCCATTAAAGTGAGTCAATTTGCCATGCTCACCAAATCCCTGCTGCCCCTACCCGACAAATGGCATGGCCTCACCGACATCGAAAAACGTTATCGTCAGCGTTACGTCGATCTGATTATTAACCCCCAAGTAAAAGAGACATTCCGCCGTCGCGCCAAAATTACTGCCGCCATCCGCCGTTATCTTGAAGACCGCGATTTCCTCGAAATTGAAACTCCCGTCCTCCAAGCTGAAGCTGGCGGCGCAGAAGCCCGTCCTTTCATTACCCACCACAACACCCTCGATATGCCGCTCTATCTGCGGATCGCCACGGAATTACATTTAAAGCGATTAGTGGTCGGTGGCTTTGAGCGAGTCTTTGAATTAGGGCGCATCTTCCGTAATGAGGGCGTTTCCACTAAGCACAACCCCGAATTTACCTCCATCGAAGTCTACCAAGCCTATGGCGACTACTTCGACATGATGGATCTCACAGAGGATCTAATTCGTACCCTTGCTAAGGATGTCGTCGGTCAAGCTCAACTGCCCTATGGCGAGGCTGTGGTTGATGTAGGTACTCCCTGGCGCAGAGAAACGATGCAAAACCTCGTCCAGGAAGCCACCGGGATCGATTTTCTCAGCTTTGATGACTTTAACGCCGCAAAGCAAGCCGCTGAATCTGTAGAAATGCACATTCCCGAAAAATGTAAAACTATTGGGCAACTGCTAAACGAAGCCTTCGAGCAAAAAGTAGAAGCAACTTTAATTCAGCCCACTTTTGTGACGGAATATCCCGTCGAAGTCTCACCCCTCGCCAAGCCCCACCGCGATAAACCGGGTTTAACGGAGCGTTTTGAATTGTTTATTGTGGGTCGAGAACTTGCCAATGGTTTCTCTGAGTTAACGGATCCCGTCGATCAACGGCAACGGTTGGAAGAACAAGCGGCTAAGAAAGCAGCGGGGGACGAGGAAGCCTGTGATGTGGATGAGGATTTTGTCACAGCACTGGAATACGGCATGCCTCCCACGGTTGGTCTAGGGATTGGGATTGATCGCCTGGTGATGTTGTTGACTAATGCTGAAAGTATCCGCGATGTAATCGCCTTCCCGCTATTGAAAAACCGCAAAGAAACTGAAGATGATTCTCCAGCAGAGAAAACATCAGTTTAAAGCTTATTTACCTGGGTAAAATTTGAGAACAATGGATCAGCAACGGTTAGAAGAAGTTTTGGCGATCGCCCGACAAATCGGTTGGGGCGCAGGGGATGTTCTCCAAAGCTATTACAAAGGAGATATTAAAAATATTTCTGATAAAAAAGATGGCCCTGTCACCAAGGCAGATTTAGCAGCAAATCACTATATTCTGGAAGCGTTTCAGGAAAAGTTAGGCACTGAAGATTTTGCCTATCTCAGCGAAGAAACCTACGACGGCAATAAAGTTGAACATCCTTGGGTGTGGATTATTGATCCCCTCGATGGCACCCGTGATTTTATTGACCAAACGGGAGAATATGCCGTTCACATTTGCCTTGTTCATGAAGGTCGCCCGGTCATTGCGGTAGTGGTCGTCCCCGAAGCAGAAAAGCTTTATTTCGCGTCGAAAGGGAATGGCACTTTTGTGGAAACTCGTGATGGCACCGTCACCCCAATTAAAGTTTCTGAGCGCAATCAACCAGAAGATTTATATTTAGTCGCCAGCCGTACCCACCGGGATCAACGCTTCCAGGATTTGTTAGATCGGCTGCCCTTTAAAGATAGAAATTATGTGGGGAGTGTCGGCTGTAAAATTGCCCATATTCTCGAACAAAAATCCGATGTTTATATTTCTCTATCGGGGAAATCTGCAGCAAAAGATTGGGATTTTGCGGCCCCAGAACTAATCCTCACGGAAGCAGGTGGAAAATTTAGCTACTTTGAGGGCAATGAAGTGCTCTATAACCAAGGCGATGTGGTGAAATGGGGCGGCATTATGGCGTCTAATGGAACCTGTCATGCAGAACTCTGTGAACAGGCGATCGCCATCCTTGCAGAACTAGATCGAACATAGTTCGTCACAAAAAGCAAGGTTGGGATCAATCAAGGGGTCATGACCCATCTCAACGACGGCGAGGGTTAAACCAGGAATTTACGCCTTTTCCCACAATCACCCCTTATGCTAAAGAGACTCATTTGTTTTTGATTTGCCACCATGTCTTCGAGTGTCCTTGAAATTTTGGTCATTCTTCTGCTAACGATCCTGAATGGCATCTTTTCCGGTTCAGAGATTGCCGTCGTTTCTGCCCGAAAAATCCGATTAGAGCAACTGTTAGAGCAAGGAAACGTAAAAGCGAGAGCGGCGCTGAAATTAGCGAATAATCCGAATGAATTTCTCTCGACTGTACAAATTGGCATCACCTTAATCGGTATCCTGAGCGGCGCAGTGGGTGGTGCAACCATTGCCCAACGCCTCAAACCTGCCTTCGATAATATTCCGCGCTTACAACCCTACAGTGAAGCCATTAGCGTCGTGATCGTGGTGACGATTATTACCTATCTATCCCTCGTCATTGGGGAATTAGTGCCAAAACGGATTGCCCTTAATGCTCCGGAAAAAATTGCCTGTACTGTCGCTAAGCCCATGCGTTGGCTGTCTCGTTTAACAACGCCATTAGTGCGGATCTTGGGCAGTTCAACGGAGGCTCTGTTACATCTTTTGGGGATTCAGGATTCCAATGAACCGGATATTACAGAAGAAGAAATTAAAGTTTTGATTCGTCAAGGGGCAGAATCTGGTCTCTTTGAAGCGGCGGAGCATGACATTGTTCAACGGGTTTTTCGACTAGGCGATCGCCCCATTAAAGCCATGATGACTCCCCGCACAGACATTGTGTGGCTAGATATCACCGCTCCCCTAGAAGAAAACCTCAAAGAAGTGATGGAGAGTAACCATTCCCGGTTTCCTGTAGGTCGCGACACCCTTGATGATTGCCTGGGGACAGTGCGAGGGACAACCCTATTGAGTGCGCAACTATCGGGTCAGCCCATCGATATACAAGCAATGCTCCAACCTCCCCTTTACATTTCCGAAGGAACACGTACCCTGAGTGTGATTGAACAATTCAAAGCCACAGGGATTCACATTGCTTTGGTCACAGATGAATATGGCGGAATCGAAGGTGTGGTGACGTTGAATGACCTGATGGAGGCGATCGTTGGGGACTTGCCCTCTATGGAACACGATGAGGAACCGATGATTATTCAGCGGGATGACAATTCCTGGCTATTAGATGGACTTTTAGACATTGATGAATTGAAAGCCTTGTTGGAAAAGAAAGCCCTCCCCGATGAAGAGACAGGCGCATTCCATACTTTAGGCGGATTTATGACGCACCTCCTAAACCATATTCCCCAATCGGGTGAGCATTTTGAGTGGAGTGGGATCCGCTTTGAGGTGGTGGACATGGACGGCGCAAGGGTGGACAAAGTTTTGGTTTCGCTGCTGGATGCCAAGGAACTTGACCAAGCTTAAAATTCGCTAGGCTTTAACGCAAAACAAAACCCCCTCGTTTAGTTTAGGGGGCTTTTTGTTGTAACTGATCAAAAGAAATGGAGCCGAGCAGAGTCGAACTGCTGTCCAAACTGGGTATTCACCCCTAGCTCATTCACAGGTTTAGTCCTTCTAATCCTCAGAACGGGAACGACTGCTTGTTCCGAGTCGCCAAGAATCTCTGGTCTAGTCTTAGCTCTAGTGCAAACCAGATGTATTCCTAGAGAGCATCCGTTGGGGGTTTAGTCATAATCCTTAACGGAGTCGAATTATGAATGCTCGAACCTAAGTTAAGGTGTTCTTATTAAGCTACAGCAGCAGCCTTGCGAGCGAAAGGAACGATGTTGTTCGCAGTTACATTTTGTTTGGATCTTTGATTTGCGAGAGGAGACCCACTCTCGACCTGCATCACAGTGGAAGCTTTCGCCAACCTGTCGAAACCGTTGCGGCCCCGTGCAATGTATTTAGTATAGCATTGGGCCTTGGTTCTTAGGGAGGGAAAACCCGCTATCAAGTTCGCGATCGCCTCCCATTTTTTCTCGTAAGAAGTTCTAGCCCAACAAACTCCGGAGCATCCAGGCATTTTTTTCGTGCACCTGCATCCGTTGGGTGAGCAGATCGGCGGTGGGTTCGTCGTTGGCCTTGTCCACGGTGGGGAAGATGGAGCGGGCAGTGCGGACAACGGTTTCTTGGCCTTCTACCAAAAGACGAATCATTTCTTCGGCAGTGGGTACCCCTGTGCCTTCGGGGATGGCGGAGAGTTCGGCAAATTCTTGGTAGGTACCGGGGGCCGGTACACCCAGGGCGCGGATACGTTCGGCAATGAGATCTACGGCCAGGGCGAGTTCGTTGTACTGGGTTTCAAAGAGGAGGTGGAGGGTCTGGAACATTGGCCCAGTGACGTTCCAGTGGAAATTATGGGTTTTGAGATAGAGGGTATAAGTGTCGGCGAGGAGGTGGCTTAAGCCTTTGGCGATCGCCTCTCGATCGGCTTCGCTAATGCCAGTGTTGATGGGCATCGGGCCAGAGACAGTGCTCATGGCTACTTCTTCTTTGGCTTTGGTCTTAGTTTTGGATTTACTACCCATTATGTGAAGATTTTCCAGTTAGAGTACTTTTACGCCCATTATCAACAATTTTTTCGGCGATCGCATCCTAGGTGTCAAAACCGAGCGCATTTTTAAAGGAAGATTGTCAGTATTTCCTGATGGGTCTGTACCTCGGATTGAATCGTTTGCTGCTGGGCTGGGGTCAGCTTTTCGGCGGTTTGCAAAGCGGCTGTCCACTGTTCGGTAATCGCAGTTGCATCGCGGGGGAGTTGATCCAGATCAAGGCCAGGGAGGTGACATTGTTGCTGTAACTGGGCCACCTTAGGATCGTAGCTCAAGGCAAAGCAGGGACAAGCGGCGGCGGCGAGGATCAAACTATGGAGGCGCATCCCAATCAGAAAATCCACTTGGGCAAACAGGCTTTTGTACTGTTGCGGTTGCAATGGGGTAATGATTGCCTTGGGTTCTGCTAATTCGTCGTAAAGTTGCTTGGCGATCGCCTCATCCTGGCTTTTTTGAAACGGCACAAGAATCACACTGGCCTGATGCTGCCGTTGAAATTGTTTGAGGGCTTCCCCCAGAACAGCAATTTTTGGGGCGGTTAAAGTGCGGTGGGAGCGGAGATTGACCGCAATGCGGAGATGGGGTAAATCTGGCATTTCCAGAAAAGATTTTGCTGCTAAAGCCCACACCGGATCTGGGGCGAGCCTGTGGGGAATCTGCCAATTTTTTAATAAATCTGCTGAAGCCTGATCCCGCACGGTGATTTCTGTGCAACCCCGCAGCACAAAGCGCGTAACCTGATTCGCCAAACTAGACTGCAACGGGCCGATGCCCTGGCCCCAGGCGATGGTCTTTTTCCCTAGGAGTTGCGCCCATTTCATCAAACCAGCGTAATATAGCAGGCTTCCTAAACTCGTGACATCCTGCAATAAACTGCCGCCCCCAAAGATAAAACCATCTGCTTTGGCGATCGCCTTGAGAGCTGCCCAGGATTTGTGGGGAATTGCGGTCACACCATAGGCTTGGGCGGTAGCGGTGGGATTGTGGGAGAGGACAATGGGCTTCACCCCAGGGGGCAACATCTGCAACAGAGTCAATAGCAGGGCTTCATCCCCGGCATTTCCCTGACCGTAATAGCCACACAAAACAACATTTGGCATTGGGCAATCCACAAAAAACAAGCCTATTATGCCGGATTGTGGGGGCGATAAATTTTACTAGGGCGATGGGCGGCGTCAATTTCAATGACGAGATCTGTCCAATGGGGATTTTGGGTGAGGGGCTGGATAAAGAGTTCTGGGTGGAGCGATCGCCAAAAATAATCCACAAACTGATCAATTTCTGCATCACTCATTCCCGTTTTACCCTGGGCGATCATTTGGTGTTCTGCATCCTTGCGCCACTGTTTACTCAGACGATAATCTTCGGGGGACAGCACCAACAACCGATCCAGCTTTTCCCACAGGGGAACATATTCTGCTAAAGCCTCGTTAATGCGGCGGGCAAAAAGGCGATCGCCTGCGGTTAAAATCGGCTCTGGGGCTGTGTCAAAAACTTCCGGAGCAACGGGCCGACAACCCACAAACCACCCTTCAAAAAGCACAATTTCCACCGGATCAATCCACTCCGGCCCAAGGCGATCGCCCGCACCATTATGTAAAGACTTATCAAAGCGGGGAATGGCAATTTTATCTCCCAGGTTGGCCCGTTGTAGTTGCGTTAAAACTTCTAGGCCCAGGTCTACATCGTGGGTACCGGGGGGGCCACGCCAAATTAGTTCCGGCTGAGTTTTTCGTAAATCCTGACGTTCGGCATAGGTTTTGTAAAGATCATCAATGGAAATCGCCACACAGGGATATTGCCACCGCGCCAGAACCGTTTGCAACACCCGACAGAGGGTCGTTTTGCCTGTGCCTTGGCCGCCGAGGATGCCATAAATTAGCGGTTGATCCTGCTGTTGGCGAGCGGTACGAATTTGTTGGGCCAGAGGCAGCCACAGTTCCCAGAGGGTTTTGAGAATTGCGCCTTGATCGTGAAATTTGAGAGTCTTACAAAGCTGGAGAATTTCCGGGGCGATCGCCAAAAAATCCTTAGCCCGGTGGGTAATGCCGGCCAGACTCAGATCATAATCGAGGGCTGCAGCTTGGTTTGGATCCGCTTGGGCTTGTTCCAGTAGGTAGATCAAGTCTGCCGCTTGGGGTTTTTGTGGGGTCAACCAGTTGAATAGTAACGTTTCAAGCCACATCACTACTTGTCCTCATGTCAATGCTAAAACTTGGCTCTACAAATATAGAAAAACTGCTAAAATAGTACAGAGAATCTATAATTAATTAACGTAATCAAAAAAATACAGGTTTAAAAATATTTGTGAATACATATTCAGAAATATTTTTCTTACATTAGAATAGCTGTCAGGATCAGTTGTGTTGTTTTTTACTTTTATGAATATGTCAACCCAAAATAAAGTTGATAGCAATGACAAGCATAAATATGTGCCTAAATATGTGACAATTCAATCCCAAAACGGGCCTGTAAGCATTGATATCAATAAAGTTCGGGAATCAATGAGATATGCTATGTCAGTTCGCAAGCAGATGAGAGCCTCAGACAAGTCTGACAATCATGGCTAGTCAGTATAACCAAATCTTTGAGAAGCTTGTTTTGAGCTGCGACGAGGATAGTAGTGATCGTCTTATTGGTATGCTTGCTTATGCGGAATACAAGCTAGAAAAATGTGAGTGGGTGAAGAAAAATTTAAGTGCCACCAAGACAAAAAAAGATGCATTTTTAGATAGTTATACTGACCGCAGACTAGATAAATTACGTGATGAAGCATCAACAACTCTTTCCATCTTCGCTGAGGATTACGCAGAAAAGCGCCTAAGCGAAGAACTACAAACAGGAATTTCTCAGCAAATTCGCGAAGCGACTAAAAAAGACCTCTGGGGGTTTTGCTGGGGTGTATTCCAAGGGGTCGCTGCTTCTGCAGTGTTCTCATTATGTCTATTCTTCCTTGCCTTAAGCTTTAGCCTAGCTCAGCCTGAAAGTAACTTCGGGAAAATATTTCAATTTTTGGTCTCATCTGATAAGTACGAACTGCAACTCATTGAAAGGGATTAGCCCTGCAAACTCATTTAAACAGCCTTGGCAGCATAAATAGTGAGTTTCATTACTTCTGGCACCGCTCATGGATAGTCAACAACAGGAAAGGCACTTTACCCTAGCGCGGGCCAGTCTCCAGCAGGCCCTGGCTTGGTATGGCAACACCCGCCGCCATTGGCACTATCCCCCCGACCCAGCATTAAAAGCGGCTGTACGGCCCGAATTGCAACAACTCCAAACGGCGATCGCCAAACTGGATCAAAATCTCCTGCGCATTGCCACCTTTGGCCTGGTCAGTCGCGGCAAATCAGCGGTGATCAATGCCCTCATTGGCGAAAAAATGCTCGAAACTGGCCCCCTCCACGGGGTGACCCAATATCCACGGGCGGTGCGTTGGCCCCTGACCACGGAAAAACTCAAAATTGAATTAGTCGATACCCCAGGCCTCGATGAAATTGCCGGGGAAGCTCGCACAAAAATGGCGGCGGAAGTGGCCGCAAACTCTGACTTGATTTTATTTATCATTGCCGGCGATATTACCCGCACCGAGTACGAATCTCTCTACGAACTGCGCCAACAGCACAAACCACTGCTCGTGGTATTTAACAAAATTGATCTCTATCCCGACTGCGATCGCCAAAGTATTTTCCAGCAACTCCAACAACTGAGCCAAGAATCAACGGGCACCCAGTTTCCCCTCAGTCCCGAAGAAATTGTCATGGTTGCCGCCGAACCCCAACCCCTCGCCGTCCGCATTGAACATCCCGATGGCCGTGTCGAAGAAGCTTGGGAAACCCCCGACGCCCAGATTGATCCCCTACGGGAAAAGATTTTTACGATCCTCAGCCGCGAAGGAAAATCTTTGATGGCTGTCCATGCCCTTGTCCAGGCGCGTCACTTGCAAACGGCGATCGCCCAAAAAACCCTGTCCCATCGCCAAACTGAAGCCGAAGAATTGATCTGGAACTATGCCAAAACCAAAGGTGCGGCGATCGCCCTAAATCCCATTGGCTTTTTGGATCTCCTTGGGGGGACCTTTGCCGATTTAGCCTTGATCCGTGCCCTCGCCCGTTTGTATGGATTACCCATGACCAGCCACGAGGCAGCCAAACTCTGGCGCAATATTCTAATCAGTGCGGGAATTTTGTTTGTGGCGGAACTGGGTAGCGGTGTCTTTCTGGGTTTAGGTAAAACAGCCCTCAGTTTTGAATCTCTAACCAATCCGAGCACTCTCGGTCTCTATGGCACCGCCGCCCTCGCCCAGGGGGGAATTGCTGCCTATGGTAGCTATGTGATCGGAAAAGTGACCCAGACCTATCTCCAAAATGGCTGCAGTTGGGGAAACCTGGGGGCAAGTACGACGATCAAAGAAATTCTCGCCCAGTGCGATCGCCAAACCCTGCTATATCGGCTACAAGCAGAGATCGCCGCAGTTTAGGGCAAAATCGGATAAAAATGGCCCACTGGCCCCGTCCCCTGACCAATGGCTAGGCTATGTTTTAGGGCTTCTGTGACGTAGGTCTTTGCCTTGTTAACGGCCTGGAATGGAGGATCTCCCAGGGCTAAGCGAGCGGCGATCGCCGCCGAAAGGGTACAACCAGTGCCGTGGGTGTGGGGGGTCTGGATACATGCCGTTTTTAAAATTTCAAGCCGTTCACCATCGAACCACACATCCACCCCTTGTAATGCCCCGGTCATCGCTCCCCCTTTAACAAGCACTGCCCCACAACCAAGCTGATGAATTTTCTGGGCCGCCTGTTCCATGGTGGCGAGATCGGTAATTTCTAGGCCACTGAGAATCTCCGCCTCGTAACGGTTTGGCGTGAGGATCTGGGCGAGGGGGATTAATTGCTTTTGCAAAAAGGTGATCGCCCCGTCGTCGATGAGCTGTCCCCCCGTGCGGGAAACCATCACCGGATCCAAAACCCAGTTGGGGAGCCTACCGATTGCTGCAGCCATCAAAACCGCCGCCATGATCTTTTCGTTCAGGAGCATCCCTGTTTTCACTGCCTGGACGCCAATATCCTTGACCACTGCCTCAATTTGCGCAGTTACCATGGCCGAATTCAGGGCCACCACATCGGTGACGCCAATGGTATTTTGGGCCGTGACACAGGTGATCGCACTGGTGCCATGGACACCGTGGAAGGCAAAGGTTTTGAGATCGGCTTGGATGCCTGCCCCACCGCCACTATCGGAGCCGGCAATGGTTAAGGCGATCGCCGGAGTAATTGCCATCGACCTACTGCTTAGAACGATTAGAACGGCGCATCAAAAAGTCAGGAATATCCGGGAAACCATTCCGGGGGGCGGGGGGCTGCTGGGCCTGGGGTGGTGTAGCAGGACGGGGTCTAGGGGTTTCTGGCACTGGCGGAGCCTGGGAAAGATCCGGCTGGGGAACCGCCTGCATCCGTCGCTGTTGGGGTAAAGGCTGGGGCGTTTCTGCGGCTTGGGACTCTACAGCAAACCCAGTGGCAATGACCGTAATTTTGATTTCCCCTTGGAGATGTTCGTCGATCACCGCCCCGAAAATAATATTTGCATTGGGATCGACCACTTCGTAAACGGCCTCCGCAGCATCATTGACTTCATGCAAGGTCAGATCGTGGCCCCCGGTAATATTCAGGACAACGCCTTGGGCTCCTTCAATGGACGACTCCATCAGTGGCGAAGAAATCGCCATCAAGGCTGCTTCCCGTGCTCTGGATTTACCAGAACCGACACCAATCCCCATCAGAGCAGAACCGGCATCGGCCATTACCGCCCGCACATCGGCAAAGTCTACATTCACCAGGCCGGAGATGGTAATAATATCGGAAATCCCTTGTACCCCTTGGCGGAGCACTTCATCGGCAGCGCGTAGGGCCTCGGACATCGACGTTTCCTGGGGGATCATATCCAGGAGCTTTGTATTAGGGATAACCAGTAGGGTATCGACGCGGCTCTGGAGTTCTTTGATGCCTTCTTCGGCTTGGTTCGAGCGGCGGCGGCCTTCAAATTTAAAGGGTCGGGTCACCACCGCAACGGTGAGACAACCTAAATCTTTTGCGACTTCGGCGACGATGGGGGCGGCGCCAGTGCCAGTACCGCCCCCCATGCCAGCAGTAATAAAGACGAGATCTGCGCCTTCGAGGGCCTGGGCAATTTCATCGCGAGATTCTTCGGCGGCTTTGCGACCAATGGCTGAGTTACCACCAGCCCCAAGACCCCTGGTGATTTTTTGACCAATTTGCAGGCGCTTTTTTGCTTTGGAGTTGGTTAGGGCCTGGGCATCGGTATTAATCGCCCAAAAGTCGATACTCGACATGCCTCCTTCAATCATCCGATTCACCGCATTACAGCCACCACCACCCACACCGATGACTTTGATTTGAGCAACGCTGCTGGGCATGATCGGAAATTGCGACGCGGTTTCTTCGGCGCTGGCGGAATGGTTTCCAGTCGCATCGAAGGAGGCGTTATGGGGTTGGAATAGATGGTTTTGGCTCACGGTCACAAAAAAAGTGTGATGGATATGAATATTTAAGTTTAGTCGTTTAACAGGATTTATTAAGTATCTTTTGGGAGAAATTTCTTAGATCATAAGACCTTCAAGCTTTTTTAGACTGCCAGATTTTGGGAGATGTTGCTGTTACAGGGGCATCATTTTTTTAGGTTTGGGGGGTTTCGGGCTGGGAGGCTGGGGGAACGATGGGTTTGTTGCTCTGGATAATCGGCTCGTCAGGATTTTGCAGATCGATGTATTGGATATCCTGGGCGGGAATGGTTGTGCCGAGGGTTTGTTGGAGCTTGGCGATCGCCTCTAATTGGGCCTCGAGTTGCGTCAGATCTGGCCCCAGGTGAAAACTACCAAGTTCGGTGTTCAAAATCAAATTGTTGGAGTCTTGCCAGTTGATGCTCAAAATTTCAACGGGCGATCGCCCTAGGGTGCGATAGAGTTCGGGCCAGAGGGGCAGTTGCAGCTCCCGAATTCCGGTCACTTCGAGGGTCGGTAAGGGCTGATATTCACTGAGGGGTTCGTAGACTGCAGCGGGGAACCATTGCCCTTCGGCATCTAGGTATCCCGGTTCAAGGGGGCGATCGCCTTGGCTAGAGATGGGCGTTTGGGAGCGGGCGACGGGGAAGCGTTCTTGGACTTGGATCGCCAGGCTGGGGGGCACCAGACGACGGGAAACCAGGGCTTCGGCGATCGCCCCTTGGGCTTCAATGGCTTGCTCTAGTTCCTGGGGTTTGAGGGTTAGGATCGGTTGGGGATAGGTGAGGGGGATCAGGGGACGAATCCGCTCTGCGGGCAGGACTTGATTGCCTTCAATGGTGATTTGGGCGGCACTTTTGATAATCCAATCGGGTCGGTCTAGTACCCAGAATGCTCCATAGGCCAACCCTATCAGGGCCAGTGATCGCCATAGACTCTGGAACCAGCGGAGGGTACGCTGTCGTTGTTTTTGCTTCCGTTGTTCCCGGAGCTGCTCCCGTGTTGCCATGGTGATTTCTGTCATAGGTGACGTTAAAACCGACACAATGTATGACTATCTTACTGAAGTTAGTTCTCTTTCCTGGAAATTACCCTTGGATTTGCCATGATCAATCGCCCTGGCCCGCCATTTCCCACGTCCCGCCCCATTGTGCAACGGTTGGCCGACCGATTGTGGTCTTCTCCCCGTAGTGATACTCAACCAGGACTTTATCTTGTTCGCTGCAACTATCAAGCCCAAGAACAGGAACTTCTGGGACAACTCCAGGGCAATCTAAAACTGCGATGGCACCAGGTTTTCTCTCAGTTTACGGCGGCATACTACAGTGACCAGGCATTGGCAGATTTAAAAGAAAAGGCGATCGCCCAGGGGCTACTTTGTCTTTGGTTAGAACCCCAGGCCGATGATCTCGGAGCGATTTTAAATCTGTTAGAGACAACCCTAACCAATCTTGGTATCCAACCTTCTCACATCAATGGCGCCATGGTTTTTGGGTTAACCCCAGCCATTAACTTAACTGCGGCAACGTTTCAAAGCCAAATTTTCCCCTGGATTGTGACGCTACCAACGGCAAATTATCAACAACGACAAGTTCCTGATGGGCTGGCCACCGCAACGGATTTGGGAGAAATTACCTGGCCTTCCCAGGCGCTTCAGAATTTTTGGCAACGTACAGAACAGGACTACTTTCAAAGACTAACCGCCGCTGGCCCCCTAATTTTTCTCGATCATCGCCACTGGAATTTAGCGCCCGGTCAACGGGGTTATCAAGACTTAGACTTCGCCACCAAGACTCTGAGTGACGGCGCGGGTTTGCTCTGTTTTATTCAGGGACGACAAGCCCACCAAGATCAGCAATGGCAAACAGCCCAGCAAGCCTATCAGGAGAGTCTGCACCACTATTGCCGTGGGGAGCAGGGGATCGATTGGCTCAAGGTACTGCGGGACAACCCAAATTCGCCGTTGCTAGAGCAGTTATCGCGTTCTCAGGGCCAACAGCTAGCTCTGATTTTGTTTCATTTGGGTCTACTCTTAGGCGATCGCCCCCAGCATTACCAGGCCCCCAGTCCAGAAGGAGAACAGGCCCTCTATTATCTCCGCCTGAGCCGTTGCCTCTGGGAACGACAGGAACAATGGGTTTGGGTTAGTCAACTGAGTTTACTGATCGGCGTATTTTTACAGCAGTGGCAGCGCAGGTCAGCCCTAGGGGATTTGGCTTGGTCACTCCTTAAGGGGGTTCAGGAGCCTTGGCCACCCGAACTACTAGCCCAGCATTACGGTCTAATGGCGGCGATCGCCCTTCAGGAACAACAATGGCACAAAGCCCAAACCCTCGCCCAAACAGCCCTAGAACATTGCCAAGCCCTGGATGAAGCGCCCCCAGTGGTGGTCAGAGCTTGGAGTGCTCTTATTTTGGCTCAAGCAAACCAAGCCCTTGGTCAATTTGCCCAGGCGATCGCCACCCTAGAAGAAATTCTGCCGCCCAGCCGCAGCCAACTCACAGCGCCCAAAACATTACCTATTCCCTGGGGCCACTGGCAACAACGGCTCTATGATCAGATTTTTGCTTGTCTGGGTGATCTTTACCGACAAGGTAAGGACTATCGCCAGGCCTTTGACCTCGCCTGGGAACGCCAACAATACGAACAAAGCTGGGGTTGGCGGCCTTTTGTGGGGACTCAACCCCTACCAGATCAGCTGCAACGGAACCTGTGTTCGCCCTATGATCCTCTCAGTCTGGTGATGCTCCAGGGTTCCCAACGAGATCAGGATCTCCAGACCTTGCTCCATCGGTTGCAGCGCCCCCAACCCAACCTGATTTTGCTCCATGGGGCTACCGCTGTGGGCAAAACCTCCCTTCTTCGAGCGGGATTGATCCCCAGGCTCCAAAGCCAACCCCTAGATGGACGGCCAGTACAGGTTATTTATTTTAAAAATTATGGTCAGTGGGCCCGCCGCCTAGTGCAACAACTCCATGGCGATCGCCCCTTTTGTCCCTGGCCCAATCCCCCCAACTTAGATCCCCTCGTTCACCTCCAACAGCAGCAAGATTTTGCCCCTTTGACGGTGTTGATCTTTGATCAATTTGAGCAGTTTTTCTTGCAATATCCCAACCCGGAAGAGCGTCAGGATTTTTTACGTTTCTTGGCCCAAAGTCTGCAACTGCCAACGGTGAAAGTAATCCTGTCCTGTCGTAACGAGGCCCTAGCGCCCCTTTTGGATTGGGAAGCAGGGGCGGATCTAGGGGAGACGAACCACAATCTTTTTGACCACCGTCTCCGCCATCGCCTGGGAAATCTGCGTCCCGATGCGGCGATCGCCCTTTTAGAACGGATAGCAACCTGGGCCAAACTGCCCCTAGACAAAGGGTTAATGCAGCAACTAATTCAGGATCTGCAGGATGGCCACGGGGAAATTCGCCCCCTCGAACTCCAGGTCATCGGCGCGCAACTGCACCAGGATCATCTTTATACCAGGGAGGAATATTTAGGGTTGGGCTTTCCGCCTAAATTGCTGCTGTTGGAACGATCGCTGCTGGGGATCATTCGCTACTGCGGCGATGAAAACCGTGATTTGGCCTGGCAATTTCTCCATTACTTTACGGATTTGCGCCATAGTCAACTGGTGCTCACCAAGGCGGACATCCTCCAACTGGGTCGTCAATTCCTTGGCGATCGCCGCCTGGGAGAAGAAAAAGCAGAACTCATTTTGCATATTTTTAAAACAACGGGGCTAATTCGCGCTCAACTCTATGGCGGCCAAGAGTCCTACCAACTGGCTCGGCCCGATCTCGTTGAACCCATTCGGCACCACTACCAAGCCTTTCAGTCCCAACAGTGGCTCCAGCGCATCACTGGCCGGGAACGGGAAATGCTCTGGCGGCGCTGGTGGAAGGTGTCGGTGGGTACCGTTTGGCGCTTGGGTCTGGTGGCGATCGCCTTGGGGTTTGGCCTGCGCTGGGTGGAACTGCAACGGTACCAGCGGTGGCAAGGGGCGCAAAACGCCATTCTGATGAAACTGGCCGAGGCCGCCAAGGTGCTCCAGAATGGTGCCCAACCCGTCGAAGCCCTCCGGGAAAGTATCCGGGCGGCGGTGGTCTTGCAACGACTGGATGATAAGGACGATGATGTCGTTACCCCCGCAACCAGACTTAAGGTGCTCCTTGCCCTAGAACAAAATTTCAGCACCCTCGCTGCATCGACTACTGCAACAACGGTGCGGGACTTTAGTCAAAATTTTATTCCGGCAGTTTTTCGGCCCCCAGGCGATCGCCAAACCATAACCCCAGATGTGCCCATTACGGACTTTGCCTTTGTGGGGAATAGTTTCCAGCTTCTGCTCGCCCAGCCCAACCAACCTTTGCGGCAGTGGCCCAACCAGGATCAAGTCTTAAAATCCAGCAATGAGTCGATTACCAGTCTCGCCTGGCAACCACGAGGTCACTTCTTTGTCACCGGGGGAGACGATCGCCGGGTGAAGCTCCGCCAAAGAAATGGACAGATTGTGCAAACCCTGGGGGGCTTCCAGGACAAAATTAACGTTGTTGCTTGGAGTCGTGATGGAAAAATGTTTGCAGCGGGCAGCCAGGATCAAACGGTGCGCCTCTGGACGGAAACTGGGGAACTGTTGCAAATTTTGACGGAACATCGGGGGCCAATTACCGCCCTACAATTCAGCCCCGACGGAAAATTATTGGCAACGGCGGCGGGCGATCGCACCGTGCAAATTTGGCAGCGGCGACGGAATAATTCTTTCTTCCTTGTGACCCAATTTCCCCCCTTTGCCACGGAAATCATGGATCTCCAATTTGGGGCGGATAGTCGCCACCTCGGCTTGACGGGGCGGGATCATCAGGTGTTCGTTTACCCAATGACCTACGAAAATAATAATCCCGTCTTTGGGGAACCCAGCGCCATCAACCACCAAAGCAATGGCCCCGACCGCATCGGTTTCTACGGTGCTTTACCTTTGTTGATCACCAATACAGAAAACCATCATCTGCAATTTTGGCAACTGGATGGCACCTACCTCGGCAGCCTCACGGGGCACCAAGCTCCGATCACGCAACTCCACTGGCAGCCCCAAGGAAAGGCGATCGCCACTTTAGATCAAAACAATCAACTCATTCTCTGGAACCTCGATCTCGATGAATTACTCCAGAAAAGTTGCCGACTACTAATCTATGGCAATTTAAAAATTTCTCCCAGCCAACGCCCAGGCGATCGCCAATTGTGTACGGCTCTCCTCGACCTCCCACCGGAGTAGCACGTTATACTCACAAAAGTAAGTCATTCACTTCATTACACCGATTTCATTTCGCAAAAACCATGACCCAGGCCGTCACTCCTCTTTCCGCCCTAACGCCCCTCAATTGGACTTGGCGCGACCAACAAATCCGCTACACCGTCCAAGGGGAAGGTCAACCCCTCCTGCTGATCCATGGGTTTGGCGCTTCGATCGGTCACTGGAAACACAACATTCCCGCCCTTGCGGCCCAGGGTTATCAAGTTTTTGCTTTAGATTTATTAGGCTTCGGCGCTTCAGCGAAACCCGCCTGGGACTATAGCCTCGACCTATGGCAAGATTTACTCCGCGATTTTTGGCAAGCGAAAATCCAGCAACCCACGGTATTTGTGGGCAATTCCATCGGCGGTCTGCTCAGTTTAGCGATGTTAGCGAATTATCCTGACCTCTGTGCGGGGGGCGTGTTAATTAACTGCGCGGGCGGCCTCAACCATCGCCCCGATGAACTGGCTCTACCGTTACGGGTGGTGATGGGTACTTTCGCGAAATTGGTTAGTTCGCGATTAACGGGGCCATTTATTTTTAATCAGGTGCGTCAAAAATCGCGCATCAAAAATACCCTTTATCAAGTCTATGGCGATCGCCAAGCCGTCACCGATGAATTGGTTGAGATGCTCTACGAACCTTCCTGTGATCCGGGGGCGCAACAGGTTTTTGCCTCGGTGATTACGGCTCCCCCTGGGGATAGCCCGACGGAACTTTTACCAAAACGGCAACATTCTTTACTGGTGCTTTGGGGCGATCGCGATCCCTGGACACCGATCAAAGGCTCGCAAATTTACCAAGATCTCGCCGCGCAAAATGCCGGGGTCGAGTTTCATCCGATTCCGGGGGCGGGCCACTGTCCCCACGACGAAAATCCCAGTTTGGTTAATTCTTTGATCCTTGATTGGTTGCAACGTTTGGGGTAAACCCTTCCACCCTCCGGCTTCGCCACCTTCCTCAAGGTGACACCCCTCTGACTCCCCTCCAGGGGAGAGAACACCCTCCGGCCTAGCGGCCACCTCCCTCTAGGGAGGATGTTAGGGACTTTCCAGAACACCCACAAACCATTCCCCTCTTGAGAGGGGTCAGGGGAGTGTCAATCAGCAGGACAGTAAAAGGCGATCGCCGTTTTGCCATAGCTTTTTTCTTTAAATAGCTCTAGTCCCGGTAATTCAAGGGGTTGCCAGAGTTTCGGGTCATATTCCACGGCCAATTCTCCGGTGGGAGCGAGCAATTCTAAATCAACAATTTTGGTTAAAACTCGGTCGTAGAGTTTCGCGGCGTAGGGTGGATCAAAATAAATCAAATCAAAGGTTTCACCCCCTAAATTTTCTAAGCGTTTGAGGAGATCACCTTTTAAAATTTGGTATTCCTGGTCAACTTTAGCCACTTTCTGCCAATTTTCTTGAATAATGCGGCAAGCCTGGGAATTTTTCTCAATGCCGACAACTTTCACCGCGCCGCGACATAATGCTTCAGCCCCCATGGAGCCAGAACCCGCACAAAGATCCAGCCAGCGGCAGCCAGACACCTGTCCTTGCCAAACATTAAAAATTGCCTCCCGCACCTTTGCCAGGGTGGGCCGCGTTAGTTCGCCAGGGAGAGTTTTGATTTGTCGATTGCCATAGATGCGCATCCCGGTATTTTACCGCGCTGACACAAAACGTTCCGAGGCGATCGCCCGTAATTTTTCCACATCCTCTCGCCGCGACACCGACAGGGGCACCGTACTTTTCATCTGGGCCACCAGCGCATCCGTCGTTAAGGGAGTTTGGGCGTAGAGAGCCTGGTATAGCCCGGCAATAATTGCCTGTTCAATTTCTGCACCGCTATAGCCTGCCGCCGCCGTCACCAAGATGCGCAGATCAAAATCTTGGACATTTTGTCGATGGCGCGCCAGGTGAATCGAAAAGATCGCCGCCCGCTCTTGGGCATTGGGCAAGTCCACAAAGAAAATTTCATCGAAGCGCCCTTTCCGCAGCAGTTCCGGCGGCAGTTGCAACAGATCATTCGCCGTTGCAACGACAAAAACTTCTTGGGATTTTTCCTGGAGCCAAGTCAAAAACGAGCCAAACAAACGTAAACTCAGACCCCCATCGCCCTCACCGCTGGGATTACCAAAGCTTTTTTCAATTTCATCGATCCACAACACCGCCGGAGCCATGGATTCAGCTAGTTTGATTGCTTGGCGGAAATTTTTCTCCGATTCACCGACAAATTTGTTGTACAGGCGGCCCGCATCCAGTTTTAACAAGGGCAGTTGCCATTCCCTAGCAATGGTTTTCGCCGCGAGGGATTTCCCGCAACCCTGCACCCCGACGATTAAAATCCCCTTCGGAGCCGGGAGATTCACCCGTTTTGCCGCCGAGCTAAAGCCCACTTGAGCCCGTTTGAGCCATTGTTTGAGACCCACAAAGCCCCCCAATTTCGCCGTATTTTCTTCCACGGGAAAGAGTTCCAGAAGAGATTCTTCCCGGAGGATCTGGGCCTTGCGGTGGATCACCTTGAGGATGTCGGCCCCGTTGAGTTCCCCGTCGATCAAGGCAGCATAGGCGATCGCCTGGCGCGCCTGCTTGAGGGTCATCCCACTGAGGGCATGGACAAATTGATTCAGTTCTTCCCCCTGGAGCGTAATGGCTAGCTTGTGGCGCACCTTGAGTTCCCGCATCACCTCCGACAGGGTTTGGTACAGTTCGTCCCCATCCGGGAGGGTCAGTTCAAAATACACCGCATCGTGGGCGATCGCCTTTGGTAAAGTGATCGACTCCCCCGTCAGCACCATCGCCGAATTCACAACCCCATAAATCTCAGCCAACTCCCGTACTTCCCGGATGACTTTGGGATCCTCCAGGTGGGGCGCAAAATCCTTGAGCCAAAAAATGCCATTGCGTTCAATCTGGCCCATATATTTCAGTACATCGAGGGGATCTGCCGTATTTTCAAAGGCGATCGGTTTGTTCGCCCCCGGTCGAGCATAGTCATTGGTGCGGGGCGCATATTTTGTCCCTGGGGTCGGGGCCAGTCCCAAATTCACCGTCCATTCAAATAAGGGCATGTGTAAATCTTTGACCACTTCCCGCAGGAGCGCCTCTACCCGTTCCTCTTCGACAGTCTCAATGACGATGATCGGATGAAACGCACAGATGAAGGTTTTTAAACTGTGAATGTTATCCAAAAAGCCCATGGTTCTCCCCAAACTCCCGACCCGACTTAGAGTAAATTGCGATAGAGCAAACGGAGTTCCTCGACTGTCTGGAGGTGATAAAGTTGATTCTCAATCATTTTGAGGCCGTGCAGACTGGGAATTTGTTGAATATCGGCAAAAATGCGATCTGCATCCTGGGGAAATTTGATGTCAAGGCCGTGGCGAATTTGATTCAGGAGACCCCGTCTCACACTACGATCAATTCCCTTTTTGACCAGCCTATTAAACTCAACCATTGAGGTTCCCCACAAAAACATTGGCCGTGAAAAGAAAACGGTATTTTGATCTTACGTTATTTTCCCAAACCCCCTCCAAATTTAAAATTTTTCTCTAAGCCCAGAAGAAAGACCGGGATATTTCTTCATACTATTGTCATGCTCAATTCACAAAGTTGACACTCCCCTGCCTAAAGGCGAGAGGATTCTTGGTTCAGCGAGTCCACTTACCTAGGATTCCTTGCGAAGCCCTAACCAGAGGTGGGTCTCTCCCCAAGCGTTACTTTCCCAGTGCCCCTGGGTAGTTGGATTTGTCCAATGTTTGTTTGACTTGAAACGCTTTGTTTCAAATGCTGGTCGTCTAGTTCCTGCAAAGATTTTACCTATCCACAGGCTTCGGCTGTGAGACTTCCGCGTGAGCTCAGCCGAACGGGGGAACCTAGAACTATTGGATAGAACCCGATATCTTTGATTGTCAAGGTTCAGCGTAGAGCCGTGAGGCTACTGGGTTTTTAGAGCGGTTGATTACCCTATCCGCTAGAATTCAGTGTAGCAAAATGCCTAGATATTGGAATTGCTTCTGCCTCGCGTCAGGCGATCATCTTATATCACCGCCCTAGAACAGCGGAGTCTTAGAGACCATTTATAAAGTAAATCTTTAGGAAACTAGCCGACGCAACATCAGACGACTCATGGAAGCATAAATCCCTGCCTCCGACACTTCTGATAATTGCTCATAGTCTTTACTAAGGCGACGATAATAATTCAACCAACCAAATGTACGTTCAACAATCCAACGCTTCGGGAGTACCATGAATTCTTTACTGTTTCTACTAATCACTTCCACCTTGGCTTGCACCATTAACCAGAGACTTAAGGCAAAGCGTCCTCCTCGATATCCAGCATCTACCCACATCAACCGCAATCGCTTCAACATCTGCTGTTGCTGCTCCCTTAGCTCCATCACTGCAGCAAGGGCAAAGGTTCGTTCTGAGCTATTTCCCTCGGAGACTATCACTTTGTAAAGTAACCCTAAACTGTCGACTAGCAAGTTTCTCCGTCTTCCTTTGACCTGTTTCCCGCCATCGAAGCCATAGACATCGCCCTTTTTTCTGTCGTCTTGACCGATTGGCTATCGGCAATCAGGACGCTAGGTTCTGGGGTTTTCCCCACTGCTTGACGGCAGCGAGTCCGCAAAGCATGGTTGATGTTTTCCCAAACTCCCTGCTTCTGCCATTTGCGATAGTAGTAGTACACCGTGGAGGAGGGAGGAAAGTCCTTGGGCAGATAGGCCCATTGACAACCGGTTTTGAGGAGATAGAAAATCCCATTGCAGACCTGTCGCATATCAGTAGTACGTGGATGACCGCCGGACTTTGGAGCAGGAATCAAGGGTTCTAGTAAAGCCCATTCTGCATCGGTCAGGTCACTGGGGTAAGAAGCTTGAGACATTGGTGCTATTCTCCTGTGTCGTTACGCTTATGCTTGACCTTAACGACTTCACGGGCAAAAATCCTGTTCTCTTTATCTTTACTTTATAAACACCCTCTTACTGCGACTTTTCTGATAACAATTCTAACGCCTGCCCCCACAGCCCCAAAGCAACCCTTAAGGTAAAAGAAGAAGCCAGCGTTTTGTCATCAACGACAATCCCCCTATGAACCACCAACCTTTTTCGACCCAAGGTAGTAGTGCTGCCTTTGAAAAAGAAGCCTTAGAACGCTTTCGTCAACTCACGGCCCTGCTTCCCAGTCGGTGCCAAATTTATCGTGAAGTCTGGGGCGAATCTACTGTCTTAACCCTAGATTTTGAGGCCTGCCCAACCCAACTGACGACTGTAAAAGACCAGGCAATGATGTTGTTGTTAGTCGCTGATCATTTAGGGTTAGCCCAATCTCTATTGTTTCGTCTCGGGCCTAAAATTGAAGGCTGGATTAATTTTGCAACTACGGATTCCTAGGGAGTTGTCTCCCCCTTGAATTTAGGAAACGTGAGCAGTCAAACTAAGCATCAAGCAAGCAATTCAGTATGGTAACGCCTCAGATTCAAGTAACCCGTTGTCTACATACAGCAATTTTGGTGACAGATGTGCAGCGGGCAGCGGCCTTTTATGATCGACTGCTGGGGCTGCCAAAGGTAGAACGACCCTTTAACTACGGTGGCGTGTGGTACCAATTACCCCAGATGCAGGTTCATTTGATCGAAGATCCGACGTTCCAGGCGAAATTAGCCAATCCAGAAAAGTTAGGTCGGAATCCCCACATTGCTTTCGGTGTGAAGGATCTGAATGCAGTGCGATCGCAGTTGGACGAAGAAAATTATCCCTATGAGATGAGCGCATCGGGGCGACGGGCCTTATTTTTGCAAGATCCAGACGGCAACGTGATCGAGATTACGGAAGAGAGCTGAGGGGCAGCGACCAGAGGATTGCTCTCGTTTGCTGCTGGTTGGCTGGGTTGACCCACACCAGTTCGGCTTTGCTTGGGCGGCCTTGGGTGAGGGTAATCACAGAAAAACTGTGGCGGCGATCGCCATTGTTGTAGGTTTGAATTCTGGGGACGCGGGCGGCATTGAAATAGAGGGTTTCGTCTGAAAATTGACATTGGGTGCGCAGACGATCTTTGCGGTGGCGGAGGCTGTGGTGCATGTGGCCAAAGGTGACTAGGGGAATTGTCTTGTTCTGACGGCGGGCGATCGCCAGGGCCAGGGCAAAATCCGGATCACCAAAATCACCCCCCAGGGGATTCCAATCGCGACCACACATATCTTCTGGTTCCGAACCCAATCCGGTAGGGCCATTATGTCCGAGAAAGATCAGGGTTTCGTACTGACAGGCCGCAATATTTTTCTCAATTAACGCGGTGGATTCCGTAAAGTCATGGACGCCATAGCGATCGCCATAGAATTTCTCATTCTTCCACTTTTCGCCCCCCCAACTAAAAGGCCGCGCCCCGACTACCGAAAGCCGAAATTCCGGTAAATCTAAATGGCCGTAGCCCACATGGGTTTCTCCTAGAATCTCTAGCTGGGCTTGCACACGGTCTTCTTTGGCATGGTCGTAGGGGGCTTTTTTGCGACCCCAATCAGAGGCGGTGTACCAGGCGTCATGGTTCCCTAAAATCACGGCTTTTGGGAAAGGAAGATCCGCCACTTGTTGCACTAATTTCACCGCTTCGTTGCCAAAATCCCCGACAAACAACACGAGATCTACCCCAAGAATCTCTAGGGCTTGGCGATCGCCAACGGCATCCCATTGGTCATGGACATCTCCCACCACGGCAATGGTTAGTGAACGGTTATCAATCATCGATCATCAAGTCTCAAAAATTAGTTGCTGAGGGCTTTTAGGAAGTTTTGCAGACCCCCAAGCAGTCCTGTTTTCTTGATTTTCGGTGCGTTGGGATTAGCCGCTTCCCCCGCTTCGGGTTCCACCGCCGCCAACAGCAGCCGCTCTAAATATTCGCCAAGGGGTTTGGTCGTTTCGCTGGCAATCAGTTCGTATTGGTCTTCCTCTTTTTCGAGATACACTTCCCACGCCGAGGGATAAGAACGCCAAACCATCGCGCTTTCGTAGGGTCGGATGTAGTAGGCGGTTTCGAGGGTGCTGATAAACCGTTCCCGCAGTTGCCGCGCCGCATAGCCAATCCCGACAATGGACACATCCTCCAGTTGGGGAATCAACATAATCACCGGGCGATCGCCAGCAAAGTTACAGAGCTTTTCGACCTGGGCAACTTCCACCGCCGACGGGCAGACAATGATAAAAATCTGGTCATCATCGCCGATTTTATTTTCGATCGGCGATCGCGATGTGCCGATATCCGTCACCTTAAAGGGAATTTCGCCCCAATCCCGCCGGGCCAAAGCTGCGGCCCCTGTATCCGGAAAGAAAATTTTCAACCCCGAACCATACTCCTCCACAAACAATTGCGCCCAATTCCACGCCAAGGCCTGGGCCTGTAGGGCAATCTCAGGAAAGCACAATTCAATTAAAATCCGCCCACAGCCTGCTTCTAAACTGTTTAGGGTTGCGGCTTTCGCTTGTTCGAGGGTTTCTTCAAAGGATTGGGGCAGATTGGACATGGTTTACCGACGCACAACAGAACATCGACTTATTATCAAGTGTTCCCCATCTCTTCGTCAAAGCAAGATTTGCAAGTACTTAACGTTAAGGGAACCTCGAAATTTTCAAAAAATGGATAGGCTTTGAGAAAAACTATCAGTCACAGCATAAAAGCAAAAATATTTGCTCATATGATGTTGTCAATTCACCCTATTTGCCTCCATTTTTTTTGATTTTAGGCACAAGATTGCTGCAAGTAGACGTACCGTCGGAAGTTGTAGGCTAAGTTCTTCAGGGCAATTTGTGTCTCAATACGAGCATGACCAATCACCCTTTCCATCTTGCCCCCCATAGAGGTCACAAAAGTACCAAAGATATGCTCCACTCTCGAACGGACATGAGAGCGTTCTTTATTTCTGGCTTTTTGTGTCTCACTTAGGGGATGATTACGGTTCCCCTTCTCATGAATATGACTGTCCATACCCATCAGTGCTAATACTCTTTCCCGTACTTGGATTTGGTAAGCACTGTCTGCCCAGATGCCATCCCCTCTATTACTGCCATCCAAGACTGCCGCAAACATTTGACTGTCATGCACTGAAGCTGCTGTCACTGCATATTTTCTGATGAGTTTATATTTCACATCGACATTGATGTGGTTCTTGTAGCCAAAGTGATTCTCCTGATTTTTCTTTGTCCAGCGAGCATCACAATCCTTCTGTCGCTTTTTCCTGGGCTTATCTTTCCAGTCTTCGGGAATTTTGCCTGATTTCACTACTTCATTCTCTTCCCGACGATTGCGCTGTCTCGGTACTGGGATGAGTGTTGCATCAATTATTTGTCCTTCTTCTGCTTGATATCCTTGTTTTTGCAAATAGCCTTCAAATTTCTCAAACAGTGCTGCCGCTAGCTTTTGCTCTACTAGCTTTTGTCTAAATAGCCAGACTGTTGTCGCATCTGGTACTTTATCTTCGATGCCCAAACCGACAAACTTCATGAATGATAGCCTGTCATTGACTTGATATTCTAGAGCTTCATCACTAATACCGTAGAGCCTTTGCAGTATCAGCAATTTGAACATTCGTACGGGATCTATTGCTTTCCTGCCCGCCTTACTTTTTCTCTCTTTTGGTTGAACCTGATTGAGAATCTCTCTAAATTCTTCCCAAGGAATCCATTCATTGAGCTTGACGAGGATATCTTGTTTCTCCTCCAAATACTGATGTCGTTTTTCCCAATCCCAGAATCCTAATTGACTCATCTTGAGACACTGCTTTGGCGATACTTTGGTATCTATGATCTCATATTCTTGCTTCGCTTCAAGCTATTTTTCGAGATCCCCTTAAGTTATTTGTTTCTGGTATGATTACGCAACTAGTACCCATGAATCATCTTGTTTTTAATGCTTAACCTTATTCTTGGTTTTATTATCGGCTCTGTGACTGGTTATTTGATTACTTTCATCACAATGCGCAAATCGATGAATAATCAAATAATTCGAGAGTATGAAGCGAAAATTAGAAATATTGAAAAAACATACGAATTAAATCTCAAAAAACTTGAACTTGAACAACAAGAATCTACCAAAAAAGCGACAAAGCACAGTTTAGACATCAGTCGCTCTGTAATCAAAGGAAAAATCGCAGAACAAATGGCCCCTCTTATTCCGGATTTTCAATATTTACCATCAGATGCAAGATTTTTAGGTGATCCAATTGATTATATTGTGTTTAATGGTTATACAAATATAAGAGATAATGATGCTAATGTTGATGGATTAGAAATCATAATTTTAGATATTAAAACGGGAAAGTCTCAGCTTTCAAGGATGCAGCAGGCTATCGAAAAAGCAGTAGAAGAAGGTAGAATCGCCTTTGAAACTGTTCGTATTGATATTGATTCCTGCTCTGAGTTTGAAGCCAGCACCAACAGGAATATCAAGAATAATTCATCAGAAAGTTTAATTCAGAAGAAGCGGAACAAATATCCCAAAGCCTATACATATTGGACTGAGGAAGAAGAAAGAGTACTGAAACAAAAATTCCAGGAAGGTTCAACCATTGAAGATTTAAGTCAAGAATTACAAAGGCAACCAGGAGGCATTCGCTCTCGACTCAGAAAGCTAGGGCTTATTGATTAAATATATAAAATTATAATAACTTTAGTCCTTGGTAAGCTTGCTCAATAGAAAAAGTGAGGCCAATACTTTCTAAGGTGATCATATCTCCGGCTTGATAGTTAGTGATCAGCCATTCTCCTGATTTATTCTTATGATACAAATCCATCTCAATGGCGGTAGAACTCACCAGTAAATAATCTTTTAAGACCGGATTTTGGCGATAGAGTCTAAATTTGCCACCCCGATCATAAGCCTCAGTGCTTTTTGATAAAACTTCGACAACCAGACAAGGATATGTAATGAATTGGGTGGTGGACTGATCTCGCTCATCGCAGGTGACGCTGATATCTGGATAGGTATAGTTATGGCTGTTAGGAATTTTGATTTTGAGATCAGAATTTCCGGTTTCGCAACCGCTACCATCCAGATGATTAAAAAATAAACTCGACAGCCTCACGGCAATTAGACTATGGTTTTTGTTGCCGCCCCCCATAGCATAGATTTGACCATCGATATATTCGTATTTTTCGGCTTGCTGTTCCTCCCAACGTAAATATTCGTCAGGAGTGAATCGGGGAAATTTTTCTTCAGCAATAACCATATAGTCTTTCTTGCAATCGGGATATTCACCGTTATAGCATTTCTGGAATCAAAGATACTTAAGCGGTATTAGATGACGAGCTAAGGGTGCTTTTGGCAGACTAAAAAACGCGCATAATTGTCTTTTGCTTAAACCTGCTAAAAAATGCCATGGCAATCATTACTGAGACTTGATCAATATTTAAGGAACAGTCCTCCTTCACCCCAGGACGACACCCCCTTAAGCGATGGTAATTTCAGAATCAAGATAGACATCTTGGATCAGGTGAAAGAGTTTAACCCCTTCTGCCATGGGTCGTTGGAAGGTTTTACGACCAGAAATTAGGCCACAACCGCCCGCGCGTTTATTGATCACGGCGGTGCGAATCGCTTGGGCAAAATCGTTTTCGCCGGAGGAGCCACCGGAATTAATTAAACCAGCCCGCCCGCCATAACAGTTCAACACTTGATAACGGGTGAGATCGATGGGGTGATCACTGGTGAGTTCGTCGTAAACTTTGGGGTGGGTTCTGCCGTATTTTTGGCCCGTCGCTTTGGCGATCGCCCCGTAACCGTTATTGGTTTCTGGTAATTTTTGTTTGATAATATCCGCCTCAATGGTTACGCCCATGTGGTTCGCTTGTCCCGTCAAATCCGCCGCCAAATGGTAATCCTTGTCCTGTTTAAACACATCGTTGCGCAGATAACACCAGAGAATCGTCGCCATTCCTAGCTCGTGGGCGCGGGCAAAGGCACGGCTAACCTCTTGAATTTGTCGGCTCGATTCTGGGGAGCCAAAATAAATCGTTGCACCGACGGCGATCGCCCCCAAATTCCAAGCCTGTTCCACCGTCGCAAACATAATTTGATCCGCACCGTTGGGATAGGTGAGCAGTTCATTGTGGTTCAGTTTGACGATAAACGGGATGCGGTGGGCATATTTGCGGGACATCATCCCCAACACACCGAGGGTCGTCGCTACGCCGTTACAGCCCCCTTCAATGGCTAGACGGATAATGTTTTCGGGGTCAAAATAAATCGGGTTTGGGGCAAAGGAAGCCGCACCGGAATGTTCAATCCCTTGATCGACGGGCAAAATTGAGAGATAGCCTGTATTCGCCAACCGTCCCGTACCGAACAGTTGTTGCAAGGAACGTAAGACTGGAGTGGGGCGATCGCTCTGGGCATAGACCCGTTCCACGATATCCGCCCCGGGGAGAGTGAGCAGATTTTGATTAATTTTCGCGCTGTGACCCAAGAGACTTTCTGCTTCCTCTCCAAGCCAAGCTGCAATTGATTTTTCGGCAGAAATGGTCGTCGTCATGGTGAAAAATGTGGGGACTTGCTACAGTTCCGTTGTAACACTTCTGCCAAAGTGGGCCGCCCTGAGGATCATGGATAATAAACGAAGTTATCTTTTGTTTAACCGATCAAAATGGCCCTGCAAGTTTACGGCATTCCCACCTGCAACACCTGTAAAAAAGCCTTGAAATGGCTAGAAACAGCCGGAATTTCCTACGAATTTATCAATACTAAAGAACAACCGCCAACTCGGCAGGCGATCGCCCAATGGGTCAGTGACCTCGGCAGCAAACCGATGCGCAATACTTCTGGGCAATCCTATCGGGCCTTGGGGGAAGAAAAGAAAACCTGGGATGATAACCAGTGGATCGAGGCTTTTAGTCAAGATGCAATGCTCTTAAAACGGCCTTTGTTCGTGCGGGATAACAAAGCGGTCTTGGTGGGGTTTCGGGCGAGTGAAACGGAATTGCGCGATCGCCTCGGTACTCAGTAAGCCTTTAAAATAATCTTGAAATCCCGCTGAATCTATAACCTATCCCTATGCTTGAAACCCGCACACCCCCCTGGGGCAAAGTCACGATTCTCGAAGAAGGCGATCGCTACCGCATTAACCGCATCGAAGTGAAACCCGGTCACCACATCAGCACCCAAATGCACTACCATCGCAGCGAGCATTGGGTCGTCGTTTCCGGGACAGCGAAGGTGATTTGCAACGACCAAGAAATTATCTTGACTCCCCGCCAATCTACCTATGTCCCGATGAATACCAGGCACCGGGTCGAAAATCCAGGGGTCATTGATCTGGTGATGATCGAAATTCAAAACGGCGAATTTTTGGGAGACGAAGATATTATTCGTTTCGAGGATCGCGATTCTGCCTAGCTCCACCCCGACGCCACCGAGCAAAAATATCTGACTTTCGACTAGGGAACCGATATGCTTAGTGGTTGTACTTCCGAGGATTACCGCGATTGATGGGTAATGTTACGCTAAATTCTGCTTTAATTTCTCCCCCTGTGACCCTGGCGGATGTGCCCTTATCCCGTCCGGTAAAGTTGGGAGTCTTGGCCTCCGGTAGCGGCAGTAACTACGGGGCGATCGCCAAGGCCATTACCGAAAATCAACTCAAGGCGGAAATTCCGATTCTGATCTACAACAACCCCAAAGCAAAGGTTTTAGAACGGGCCGCAACATTTGGCACGAAAACCCAACTGATTAACCACCGGGATTTTGCCTCCCGGGAAGCCTGTGACCAAGCGATTTTAGAAGTCTTGCGATCGCATGGGGTGGAGTGGGTCATCATGGCGGGTTGGATGCGCATCGTTACGGATGTTTTGCTCACGGGCTACGAAAATCGGATTTTAAACATTCACCCCAGTCTATTGCCCAGTTTTAAAGGGATTCGCGCTGTGGAACAAGCATTGGCGGCTGGCGTAAAAGTGACGGGCTGTTCGGTACATTTTGCCAGCCCAGAAGTAGACAGCGGCAACATTATTATGCAGGCGGTAGTGCCCATTTTGGCCGATGACACTCCTGAAACGCTCCACGCCAGAATTCAAGTGCAAGAACATCGTATTTTTCCGGCGGCGATCGCCTTAGCTGTGTCCCAATATTCCTAGAAATTTCCCATCAAGCCCATGTCTGATCTGATTGCCCAGTTTAAAAATCGCCTGATTATTTCCTGCCAAGCCCCCGCTGATTCTCCCCTCCATGACCCTGAAATGATTGCGGCGATCGCCCAAGTTTGCGTCAATCAAGGAGCCGTTGGAGTGCGCATCGATAGCCCCGAACACATCCGCGCTGTGCGGGCCAAACTACCCCAGATCCCGATTATCGGTCTATGGAAACGTACTTTTCCCGAATCAGATGTTTACATTACCCCCCGGTTAGAAGATGCCCTGGCGGTGGTCGAAGCGGGAGCCGATATTGTTGCCGTTGATGCCACGGCCCGCCCCCGCCCGAACGGAGAAACCCTCGCGGATCTGATCGCCGGGATTCACCAGCAAACAGGCAAATTGGTGATGGCGGATCTCGACACCTACGAAAATGCTCAATGGGCCGCCCAAGCTGGTGCTGATATTTTGGGGACGACCCTCTACGGCTATACGGGAGTAACCAAAGATTTAACGCCCCCTGGTTTTGGGTTGCTTGAAAAACTTGCCCAGGATTTTGACCAGCCGATCATCTGCGAAGGAGGCATCCACACCCCAGAAATGCTGCAAAAAGCCTTCCAATTGGGGGCTGATAGCGTCGTTGTTGGGACAGCGATTACCGGTGTTGATCTCTTGGCACAAAAATTTTGTCAGGCGATCGCCCCAGGCCACCCGTGAGTAAAATTCAGATATACAAATTAGAGGTTCACCGATGGGCCTAAAAAGTTATCTTCAGACCCTGGGCGATCGCACCCTCCACAGCACGGCCATCCGTGTCGCCCTAATTGTGGGCACTGTGATTTTTTGCATTAACCACGGTAGTGCCTTTCTCCATGGGACAATGACCCGGACCCGTTGGACGTCCATGGTTTTGACCTACTTTGTGCCTTACTGCGTCAATCTCCACGGCCAAATAGCCAGCCGGATGCGCCAGCAAGCCAAAGCCCACCCTTCTTCCGAGCCATAAAGATCTAGAGCCACTTTTTTATTAGTTTGGGGATTGCACCGATGCGCTTGACAATCTATTTCCGGGCCTTAGGCGATCGCACCTTTCGACCAACGGCGATCCGGGTTGCCCTGTTTGTGGGAACTGTCCACTTTTGTATTAACCATGGTGTTGCTGTGTTGAATGGCACCATGACCAGTACCCGCTGGCTGGCGGCGGCCATAACCTACTGTGTGCCCTACTGTGTCAATGTCCATGGTCAATTAGTCAGCCGACTGCGAGCCGAAGCTGAAGCGACCCAGGAGAGTTCCCAAGCAGATCCCCAAAAATTGACGTCGTAACTGGCATCAAAGTTAAAAGATTAATAGGTATGTTGGCCTTTGTTGGCCGCTTCTTTTTGCCAGCATTTTTCTAACAGGTTGATTTTATAGAGATACCAAAACCGATTCGGGTTCCATACGGTATGCCGATCTGTGTGTCCCACGGGTTGATTGAGATATTGAAATACAGGATCGACTAGGTGCCTAATTTTGAGCCACATAGACAGCATCCTCACCTTAGATAATATTTTTTGAATCGAAAAGCGGCGGTACATCACGAAACGCCTGCCCTCAAAATCTTGCTATGTCTTTAATGTGCCAAATTCCCAGGCGAAGCCAAAGGGATGCTTTTTTGGGGAGGATGCTCGTTTTTGCGAAAATATCCCCTAATTTGTCCTAATAATTCCTTTTTTGCCAACATAAACTTGATAGAAAATGTTGTAAAACTAAGCCCAGATGTAATATTTCTTTGGATAGTTACTATTTGTTGAAATATTACTTATTCGAGCAAAGAGAGTTTTTGCCAGGCAGTTTTTGGATAAAGGCGATCGCCAGTCGGTTGCAAAATTTCCGTGAGAATTTCTAGGGAATCCACAAGGCGCGGCCCCGGTCGGTTGAAATAAGCGTTGCCATCGCAGATAAATAGCTGATCATTGTGCACAGCCCGTAATTGTTTCCACTCAGGGTGCAACTCCAAGTCGGCGAGCATTTCCTGGCGGGTACGTTCGAGGTCAAAACCACAGGGCATCACCACCACCACATCGGGATCACTGGCCAGGAGGGTTTCCCAACTGATGTAGGGGGAATGTTTGCCCGGTTTGCCTAAAATATTCTCGCCGCCCGCGAGTTCAATGAGTTCCGGGAGCCAATTACCGCCGCCCATGAGGGGATCAATCCATTCAATGGCCGCCACCCGGGGCCGTTTTGCTAAAGTCTTGCCCCGTTTTTGGCAGGCTTGTACTCGCTGTTGTAGATCCTGCAAAACGGGTTGGGGATCGCGGTTAAACTGCTGGGCAACACGGCGAATATCCTGGTAAACGTCCGCTAGGGTATTGGGCTGGAGCGAAATCAACTGCGGCGGATGATCACTCAACTGGGCGATCGCCTTTTGCACATCGGCCAGGGTGACGGCACAAACATCGCACTGATCTTGGGTGACAATGTGGGTGGGTTGTAGGGCTTGCAAGACATCGAGCTTCACTTCATAGATCCCCAAGGCTCCTTGGAGCAACGCCAAAACTTCTTGGTCAATTTCGCCGCTGGGACGTTCTGAATCAAGGCGGGCAGCGGTACACACGGGGCGATCGCCAATCTCTGGGGGATAGTCACATTCGTGGCTCCGGCCCACCACGTCCGGAGTTAAACCCAGACAATCTAAAATTTCGGTGGCACTGGGCAAGAGCGAAACAATCCGGTAGGAAGCAACCATGAATAAAACACAATCGATGAACTACTGCTCATTGTAGCGGTGTCTTTTTTGGCACGATGTGAGCCGCTTGTCCCTAGAGGTTTTGGTGGTGGTGGTTAATGCGATCGCTAATTTGGCTCACCAATTGGGAGATTTTTTGATTTTTCGTCAGTAACTGACCAATTTTGTCGCAACTGTACATCACCGTAGTGTGGTCTTTGCCACCGAACAGTTCACCAATGCGGGGCAAGCTGAGATCGGTGTGTTGGCGCATCAAATACATTGCAATTTGCCGGGCCGTACTAATTTCCCGTCGTCGAGAAGCCCCCTTCAAATCCTCAATGCTCACCCCCGTGGCTTCGGCGGCAATTTGCAAGATCACATCCGGGGCCGCTGGAGCATATTCCACCGTCGGATTCAAAATGGGGGCGAGGTTTTCGACGGTCATCGGTAGGCCAGAGATCGCAATGTGGGTCACTGCTCGCAGGAGCGCCCCTTCCAATTCGCGGATATTCGCCGTGTAGTGGGTGGCGATATATTCAATCACCGAGCGGGATAGGTTTAAATTTTCCGCCTCAGCCTTTTTCTGGAGAATCGCCATCCGGGTTTCCAGGTCGGGGGGTTGGATGTCAGCAATCAGACCCATAGAAAAACGGGAAGACAGCCGTTGTTGCAAGCCTGGAATCTGATGCGGCGGGCGATCGCTCGCGAGGACAATTTGTTTACCCGCTTCGTGGAGAGTATTAAAGGTATAGAAAAATTCTTCCTGGGTGTATTCTTTCCCCTCGATGAACTGAATGTCGTCTACCAGTAAAATATCGGCGGTGCGGTAATGCTCCCGGAACGTTTGTAGACTATCCTTGCGAATCGCAACAATTAAATCATTGGTAAATTGCTCCGTGGAAACATAGAAAATCTTCGCATCCGGCTGGGTATCCAAACGGTAATGGCCGATCGCCTGCATGAGATGCGTTTTTCCCAGACCCACCCCCCCACAGAGCACCAGGGGATTAAAATCCCGCCCCGGTGATTCCGCCACCGCTAGAGCTGCAGCATGGGCCATGCGATTGGTTGGGCCAACCACAAACCGCGAAAACGTATATTTCGAGTTGAGTTCTGGGGTCTTTTTGCCTGGACGGGTCGATTGGCCACTGCGGGAACTATAGAAACTCTGGGTCGCTGCGAGGGTATTCCCTTCTGGAGAAGTGAGGCGTACCTTAACGGGCTGCTGCAATAATTCGGCGATGGTTTCGGTGATCAACGCACCATAGTATTTCTGGATATGGTTCAGGACAAAGGCATTTGGGGCACAGAGTACGATTTCATCCTCTCGCCACTGTTGGATCGCCGTCGGCTGAATCCAAGTTTCGTAGGTGGGGCGACTCAGTTGTTGTTCAAGTTTTGTCAGGACTTCTTGCCAAAGCCATTGGGGATCTTGCGCCACAGATTTCAAATAAAATAAACAATATTGAAAAAAAGTTATTCTTTTAATTGTAAACACATTCTTTTCTTTCCATGCAACAAAGTTATCGTCTTATTAAAAAACAAGAGCAATGGCATTTGGGCAGTGAAGCAGAGCTGGAAAATTTTATCTGGGATAATCTGAAAGATATTTTTGATCTCACTCCTCTCAAGAGACAGCATTACATCGACAATAACATTTGTGATATCTTGGCCGTTTCCAAAAATAAAGAACTGGCAATTATAGAACTTAAAAATGCAGGAGATCGGCATGTTATTCAACAGTTAACGAGATACTATTATGCCACTTCAAAACAGAAGCCATTCCCAGATAAAATAGATTATGACCAGCCTGCAATCTTAATTATTATTGCTCCTATATTTCACGATGAAACCTTAATTAACTGCTTATATCACAAACTTGCATTTGAATTATTTCAATTTTCAATAGTCGGTGACTTGCATCCACAATTCAAATTGAAGAAAATCAAAGAAGATGCTATTCACTGTTTTGAAACACCTCTTAAACCAAAGCTAGAGGGTAATCACGAAATCTCACCACCATCACAAGCTTTTTTGAACATACTAGCTCGTTGTGAAAAAAACTATGACACTCATCTTATTTTGAAAATCAGAGAAAAGATACTAGCATTTGATCATAGAGTCTGTGAAATCAAACGAACCCCTAACTTATTTTTATTTGGAAAAAATGAAAAGGACTTCTGTATTGATTTAAGGTTTATCAAAAGAAAATTATTTAAGGATTTTTTTCGTTACGAGTTAGAAATATCTTTCCGCCTACCTATTTCATTCTCAAAGCCCTATAGATTCAGTCGATATACTCTGACGAGTTCACATTTTCAAATGTATCCTCTTATTGAAGGTTTTAAGATAGAAGGGAATCTTAATTGCTTCCACTTAGAAAGAAATACACAAGGGAAGAGCAAAGGATGGATGGGAGGTGCAACATCTCATTTGTTGAGTTTCTATATATATGATTTTTTGTATGCAGAACTTGATCTTGACTGTGAGTGGAATCCAGATGAGTTATCAAAACATCTTGTAAAATATTGCACAATGGAAAACCTGCCTAATCCCCTCGATAGTGCGGAATCTCTTGTGATGTTTTTGGCAGAAATAGCATTGAAACTATGGGTGAAAAAGTTTGATGTTAATTGATAACTTCAAACTCCTTTAGAGCAGGGACAAAGTTATGATTTTCGTGACTGGGGCGACTCAGCTTCAGTAGGGCAAACCGTTGCAGGGGTGTTAGGGCTTGCCATTGATCGGAAGTAATTTCTACGTTGCAACTGCGGGCTTTTTCAAGCACTTGGGCGGGAATTTCCGTTTGTAACCAAGGGGGATTTGGGTCAATGGCTAGGACTTTGGCTGGTGTGCCAGTTTTCTCTGTAATCAGACCTTGGAGTGTTTCGTGGTAAAGCTGCACCTCAGCAGGGGTTTCACAGGGCATCTGAATCAATTGCGTTTTTTCGGCCTCTGTGAGTTTGTGCCAATGGTCGAGTTTCATTTTGACGCCGCAGGTATCGAGTTTGTAGCGCATGATCATCGGAATGCAGCGCAGCGATGCAATGAAGTCCTGCTCGAACCCAAAGAAATCTGTCATGGGATTTTGCCTCAGTAAAAGTTTGAGAATTTACATCCCCCTAAATCCCCCTTCATAAGGGGGACTAAGAGTTCTTTTTTTACTCCCGGTGCCACTCGGTAATACCGCCTGGTTTGTCCACCAGCACAATCCCTTTTTCGGCGAGTAAATCCCGGAGGCGATCGCCTTCTGCATAGTTTTTATTGGCGCGGGCGTCTTTGCGCTGTTGGATCAAGGCTTCAATTTCGGCATCGGTTAAACCAGCGGCCTGTTGCTTTGTTTCCGGGACAAAACCGAGGATATCGGCCAATTCCTTAAGGGTGAGCCAAAGAGAGGCGAGAATTTGCGGATTTTGCTGGAGTTTGCCTTCGTGGACGAGGATATTTTTCTCTTTTTTTAGTTCCTTCGCCAGTTCAAAGAGAATCGCCAAGCCGCCGGAAAAGTTGAGGTCATTGTCAACAATTGCTTTAAATTTCGCCAGGATGCCCTTGTCCGCAGTGATATTGTTCGTATCCAAATGTTCTGCCCCAAATAGCAGCGCATCATTGAGGGTTTCCCAGCCTTTGGTCGCAGCGGTGAGGGCTTCGTCGGTGAAATCCAGGGGCTTAGTGTAGTGGGCCTGGAGGATAAACAAACGCACGGCCATCGGGTCATATTTTTCCAGCAGCTCCCGAATCGTGATGAAGTTGCCGAGGGATTTGGACATTTTTTCCCCTTCCACCTTCACCATGCCATTGTGCAGCCAATATTTTGCTAAAGGCTGACCCGTTGCGGCTTCCGACTGGGCGATCTCGTTTTCGTGGTGCGGGAAAATCAAGTCACTGCCCCCCACATGGATATCAATGGTTTCCCCTAGGCGATCGCGCACCATCGCCGAACATTCAATGTGCCAACCGGGACGACCGGAACCCCAGGGGGAATCCCAGGCGGGTTCCCCTGCTTTAGCAGCTTTCCAGAGGGCAAAATCGAAGGGGTCATGTTTTTTCGGCGCATCAGGATCTTCTGTGACGCGACCGCTGGCTCCTGCTTGCATATCCTCTAATTTGCGGCCAGAGAGTTTCCCATAGCCATCAAACTTGCGCACCGCATAGTACACATCTCCCTGGGAGGCATAGGCAAAACCCCGTTGTTCGAGGTCGTGGATCAGCTTTTGAATCCCATCTAAACTGTGGGTTGCCCTAGGATATTCATCGGCGGGTTGAATGTGGAGCGCTTCCATATCCTCGAAATAGGCTTCGATAAATTTTTCGGCGATCGCCCCCATGGAACTTTTTTCCGCCCGCGCCCGATTGAGGATTTTGTCGTCAATATCAGTGAAATTTTGGATGTAATGCACCTCATAGCCCGACCATTGCAAGTAACGTCGCACCACATCCCAGATCAAACAGGTGCGTGCGTGACCCAGGTGGCAATAGTCATATACCGTAATCCCACAGCAGTACATCCGCACCCGATTAGCTTCGAGGGGTTCAAAGGGTTCAGAACGGCGATGGAGGGTATTGTAAAGACTGAGGGACATGGTAAGCACTGGCGTTGAGCGTGTTTCATTCTAACCCACGATTGCCCAGGGAATTCAATCCCCATTGACTCCTGCCGTTACAGTTTTTTGAACCTAGGCGATCGCCCCAAAAGACGGTGTTAGGTTGAAGGTAATTCTTCTCCTGGAGGTCAGCCCATGGCCACTTCATCATCTCGTAAACCGTTGTCCCAACGTTCCCTCACCCTCCTCCTCAGTGGTTGTTTGTTGGGGGGACAGATCCTTGCGGGTTGTCAGATGGCCTCCCAGAGAACTTCAGACACAGGGATGGATGCCATGGCCCCCCAAGTGGCAGAAACGGAGTCCATGCCGGTGATGCCTCCTCCCGATGGAGACATTCCCCAGGAAGCGCCAGATCTTTCCCAAGAAGATTACAACCTCATCCGCGATAATCCTTTCCAATTGGTGCGCACTGAACCGCTGTCTACCTTTGCCCTTGATGTAGATTCTGGGGCCTATAGTAATGTCAGGCGCTTTTTAGATGATGGTCAGCTTCCTCCCGCTGATGCGGTGCGCCTAGAGGAGATGATTAATTATTTCACCTATGACTATCCGGCTCCGGACGATCAACCCTTCGCCATTAGCACCGAACTCTCCCAAGCTCCTTGGCAACCCCAGCACCAACTCCTCCGCATTGGTATTAAGGGCCAGGAAATTGCAAATGAAGCCCTTCCCCCCAGCAATTTGGTGTTTCTCTTTGATGTGTCGGGGTCGATGAATGATCCCGATAAATTGCCGCTTCTCAAGTCAGCGTTTCGGTTATTGGTGAACGAGTTGCGCCCAGAGGATCGCGTTTCCATTGTGGTGTATGCCGGGGCGGCGGGTTTAGTCTTGCCCTCGACTTCTGGGGCCGAAAAAGAAACTATTCTGGCGGCCTTGGATAACTTAGAAGCAGGGGGTTCCACGGCGGGTGGTGAAGGCATTGAATTGGCTTACCAGGAAGCGGCGGAAAACTTTTTCGATAATGGCAATAACCGAATTGTTCTGGCCACCGATGGGGATTTTAATGTGGGGATGTCCAGCGATGCAGAACTAATTCGTCTGATCGAACAAAAGCGAGAGCAGGATATTTTTCTGACGGTGCTGGGCTTTGGTACAGGCAATCTCAAGGACGCCAAGATGGAGCAGCTCGCCAATAACGGGAATGGGAATTACGCCTACATCGACAACATCCTCGAAGCGAAAAAGGTGCTAGTGACGGAAATGGGTGGCACGCTTTTAACTTTGGCAAAGGATGTGAAAATTCAGGTGGAATTTAACCCGGCCCAGGTGCAGGCTTATCGTCTGTTGGGTTACGAAAATCGCCTGTTAGCGGCCCAGGATTTTAATGACGACACTAAGGATGCGGGGGAATTGGGGGCTGGCCATACGGTGACGGCTCTCTATGAAATTGTGCCGGTGGGTGTTGACTCGCCCGTGGAGTTGCCGACGGTGGATGATTTGAAATACCAAGAAACGCAATCCAATTCGGGGAATTTTGCGGGGGAATTGCTGCAATTGAAGCTCCGCTATAAACCCCCCACTGGCGATAATTCGGCACTGATCACCCAGGCGATCGCCAATGACAGTACACCCCTAGATCAAGCCTCTCCAGATTTTCGGTTTGCGGCGGCGGTAGCGGAATTTGGGATGCTATTGCGGGACTCCCCCTACCGTGGCGAAAGTTCCTTTGATCAAGTTTTAGAACTGGCCCAGGGCAGCAAAGGAGCAGATCCAGAAGGCTATCGCAGTGAATTTATTCAACTGGTTAAAACGGCCCAGGCTTTGAAATTTTAAGGAAGAAGACCAACGCAGTTTTTTGTTCTCCCGTAGGTTGTGGGTTAGGCGATCGCCAAGTGCATAGGGTCTGCTACCCGGCCACTACATAGCACCACGAAATGAAACATATCCTTCGGAGAACAGATCAATGAAAATCACACGACGCACCATTGGCAAAGGTTTAATGCTTGGCACCATGATTTTAATGGGGAGTAGCTTTAGTGCTAACGCAGCGCCGCCACCCCCTAGCGGTTGCCCGACCGGCTGGGCCCCCCGTCCCCAGGAAGTAAATTTCCAGCTTGGCCCTTGCTTACCCGGTACCATTGCCACGCCTCTACCAAGTCCTCAGCAGGCTCAACCCAAACCTCTGACCTGCCCAGAAGGTTGGCAGCCCCGGCCCCAGGAAGTAAATTTCCAGCTTGGCCCTTGTCTACCCGGCACTATTGTGACACCGACTCCCCAACCCCAGGCGGAACTTCTCCTTCCTGCTATTCAAAAAATGCATTTGGGTCTGCCCGGAAGATAACTCACAAAAAAACAAGATCACCATGGTGCTGTTTTCTGAAAACTTTGACCGGGGTGATCTTATTTCTTGATTTGATTTAAGCGAGTTCAAAGGAACCGTTCAGTTACCTAAGCAACATCCGTATAGGCTTCAAAATCCATAAAAGGAGAACTATAGGGCTCAAGATCCATGAAAGGAGAGCTCAAAAACTCCTCTGCTTTGATGGGACGACTAAACAAAAAGCCCTGGATTTCATCACAGTTAAATCGCGTCAAAAATTCCAACTCTCCCTCATCTTCAACCCCTTCAGCAACTACCTTAAGGTTGAGATTGTGGGCCATTTCAATAATTGCGGTAATAATTGTTATATTAACACGGTTCCGGTGAATCCCATGGATAAAGGAGCGATCTAGTTTGAGGGTATCAAAGGAAAACTGCTGCAAATAGCTTAAAGAAGAATAACCCGTGCCAAAATCATCTAAAGCAATTTTCAAACCCAAAGACCGCAAGGCCTTTAAACGTCGTATCGATACTTCCCCATTGTTCACGAGGGTGCTTTCTGTCAATTCCAGTTGGATATCTTGGGGTTGCAATTGATTGTTGATAATAATTTGGCTGAGGCGATGGTGCAGATTGAGTTGGGTAAATTGTTTTGCCGAAAGATTGATCGACATATAAAAGTCCTTGAGGCCCGCAAGTTGCCAACGACGCAATTGGCAACAGGCTTCTTCCATGACATATTCCCCAATCGGGATGATTAAACCGGTTTCTTCGGCCAGGGAAATAAATTGATTGGGCAAAACCAAACCACGGGTTGGGTGAAACCAGCGTAAGAGGGCTTCGGCACCAACCACCTTGCCCGTTTGCAAGTTCATCTTCGGCTGGTAAACAACTTCGAGTTCGTTGCGTTCGAGAGCTTGCCGTAGGTCGGCTTCGAGGGAAACCGTATTCAAGCGGCCCACGTTCATTGCGACGGAATAAAAAGCGTGTTGATTGCCCCCTTGTTTTTGAACTCGCAACATGGCTGTGTGGGCATTACTGAGCAGTTCATCAAGGGTAATGCCATCTCTGATGTAGAGGGCGATGCCGATGCTGAGGCTGATAAAAACATCCTGTTGGTCTTCTGTGGTAAAAGGGGAGCTAAAGGCCGCGAGGATTTCTTCGGCAATGTTGACGACTTCGTGGCGATGTTCTAGGGGATGAAGAATCGCACAAAATTCTGAAGTGTTGAGACTAACGACAGTGCCATATTTCTCTAAGGTTTGTTGTAGGCGATCGCCTACCTGCTTGAGTAAAGCGCTGACAATACCGTGGCCAAGGTATTCATTAAGGAGCTGAAAGCGGTCTAGACCAATGGAGAGAAGCGGAGTGGAGGGCACTGTCTCACTATCTTCTTGACCGAGGGGTAACTGTGCCACCACCTTTTCAAAAGCATAGGTAATCCTATTTTGATTCGGTAGACCGGTGAGACTATCTTTCTCGCTCAGTTGGTTTAACTGCTCGGAATAGTATTGTTTGACCTTGGAGTATTTGTTGAGACGTACTTCGACAGCCTTGAGGAGTTCTGCAGCTTGGATCGGTTTCATCAAATAATCATCGGCTCCGGATGCCATTCCCTGGCGGAGTTGCTGACCCTCTGCTTGGGCCGTCAAAAAAATGAAGGGAATCATTTCCGTTGCTTCCTGTTGCTGGAGCCGTGCCAAAACGTCATAACCACTCAAATGGGGCATCATCACATCACAGATGATGAGATCCGGGTGATATTCCTTGGCTGCCTGAATTCCTTTTTCACCATCACTCGCTTCGATAACGATGTAGCCAGCATTTGTAAGAATTCTTCGAGTCAGTTTACGGATAACGTAGTCGTCTTCAATGACGAGAATCGCCGTGATTTCTCCGGGATTTTGCAGGCCAGAGGAAACATCATTTTGGACGGAAAAGTTGTTAGGAGACATATTCACTCAGCATCTCAGGGCGTTGGTGGAACATTTTTTCGGGGAAAGAAACCAAGCTATTTGCCATCAGATAATTGGATGTTCGCTGTTTCTGTAAGGATGTTTTCTTTCATTAAGTGCCACAATCATTGCGCTGTAGATGCCAATTGCTATCTCAAAAACGTTGGAGGTTCGGGGTCAAACCTCGGACTAGCGGGGTGGCTACGCGCGAAAAATGTTGGCTCGCCTTAATTTTGATTTATGAAAATCAAAGGCGTTATGTGTAGAAATGTAACACGGTGGCGGGAAAAAAGTAAATCTGGGGTATTTACTCTAATTTTTTTCCGTGGAAAATTAAAACCAAAAGATTGCTTTCGCTAAGGGAATTGTTTATTTCTGTTGGGCGATCGCCACAGTCGTTTCGGGCAAGGTCGTCAACCGGGGTAGGCGATCGCGCTGTTGAAACAAAATAAAAGCCGCCACTACCAAGAGAAAATACCCAAAGCCCTTTTGGAGTTGTTTTGCATTGAAATAGCGCCCACTGTAGCCGCCGAGTAAAATTCCCAGGCTCGCCACAAAGGTAAAGTTCACCATCAGATGCCAATCAAAAACCACATCAGCCTGGCCAAAGTAACCCAGGAATCCGGCGATCGCATTCATCACAATAATCACCAGGGAAGTGCCCACCGCCTCTTTCATTTCCGTTTTACCGAGTAACACCAGGGCGGGCACAATCGCAAAGCCCCCACCAACTCCCACTAGCCCCGTCAAAATGCCAATCCCCAAACCTTCCGTGAGCAACCACAGCCAACAGTAACGGCACACCGGGGCCGGATAATCTTCAAGGTGTGGCTCATTTGCTTGGTGGGCGATCGCCTTGCCGCTTTTGCGAATCATAAAAATCGCCGCGATCAACATCATCACCGCAAACAGCAATAGCTGCACCGTCCCTGTGATGAAGGGTAACCGGGTTAACTGCGCCCCCAGGAAAGCCCCCACCATGGTCGCCGAGCCAAAAATCCCTGCTTTTTTCAAGTTAATATTCCCCTGTCGCCAGTGGGGCACCAAACCCACGGCACTGACAATGCCGACGATAAACAACGTCATGGCGATCGCACTTTTCGGGTCAACCCCCATCACATAGACCAAAATCGGCACCGCCAACACCGAACCACCGCCCCCCATCAAGCCCAGACTGATTCCAATACAAGCCGCTAAAAAATATCCCAAGAGCTGCATCATATCCTCCAAAAAAAAGCCCCCAGCAACTGTGGGGAGCAATGTCGTTCGTTAAATCTATTTGACTCGGTTGTAGGGGAGACGGGCCAAAATTTTCGCCATGCCGCAGAAGCCCGTAAAGCCCGCAAACATCAACCCAGAGCCGACAAATCCTGTGAGTAGCAAAAACCAAGGAGAGACAAACGCACTCAGTAATGTACCGACGAGGACTAGACCCCCGGCGACAATTTGCACCTGGCGCATCATCGGTAAAGGCGCTTTTTTATCTTCGTTGTAGGGCAAGTTAGCGCCCTTCCAGGCCGTAAATCCGCCGTCAAAATGGGCCACTTGGTAATAGCCTGCCGCAAAGAATAATTCTGCCGCCCGTCGGGAGCGATTGCCGCTTTGACAATAAAGGATCACATTTTTCGTTGTCTGGGGCACGGTGTCTACGGTCAAGCGAGACAGGGGAATATTTTGCGCTCCCGCCACGTGTTCTCTCGCGTATTCAGCTTGTTCGCGCACATCGAAAACGACGGTATTGGGAGAATTGACCTGGGCGGCAAACTCGGCGGGTGAAAGTTCAAGTAATTGTTGTTGGGTAGTAGTCATTGCACTAAAAAAAATGGTGATGATTGGGTGTAATCCGAGACGAAAAATGGCTTGCTTGCCAGGGAAAAAGAGTTAAACATTACCACAGGCTTGGTTTGCGGGCACTGCTTCCATAATCTTTTTCGGGTCGGGGAGGTTGAGGTTATCCATCAGGTGAACAAAGGCTTGGCGATCGCCTTTGAGGCGGGGGTTAAATTGCTTTTCTTCAGCGATGGTCGAAACCATTTGCCCACGATAATCATGGCCCGGATAAACCAAGGTTTCGGGGGGTAAACGAAATAGTTTTTGAATCGAATCGTAGAGGGTGCCTGCATCACCACTCTGGAAATCGGTACGGCCACAGCCCCGGATAAACAAGGCATCCCCCGTGAATAGATGGGTGCCATTCGCTAAAAAGGCCATGTGACTATCGGTGTGTCCGGGGGTGGCGATCGCCTGAATTTCGATGGAACCGACCTTGAGCACTTCTCCATCGGTAACGGAACGATCCGCACAGGCGACTTCTGCCCCCTGGGGGACAATCCCCAAACAGTTCGTTTTTTCCCGGAGCCGACTCGTTCCCGTCACATGGTCAGCATGGACATGGGTTTCGAGACAATACTTTAACGTCAAACCCAGTTCTTGCAGAAGCTTAAGATCCCGCTCCACTTGCTCAATCACAGGGTCGATTAAGGCCGCCTCACCACTTTCAGGATCAGCCACAAGATAGGTGTAGGTATAGGTTTCGTAGTCAAAAAGTTGGCGAAAGAGCATGGTTCACAAAGACAGCAGCTGAGTGACTAAGCTGGTCGTTAAATATAAGTATATCACTAAAAAGTAATTTATCAATAGAAAATTTTAGGCTTTTTTTAGGTTTCTGGGGGAAATTTCCCCTCGCTCCCCCCGTTTAAATGCCTATACTCATGGTGACGGGGCCAGTCCACCAAAAATCTAAATTCTGCCCATCATTGGACTATTACCCCGCAAATCAAAGGTGTAGGCGTGGAGTTTGTTACATTCAGAAGCGCCATTCCGCCCTATGGTAGACCTAAGCAAAAATTCTGAAAATTTTTGTAAAAAAGGGGTTCTTTTCCTGTTTGATCTTGGGGTGTTCTTTTTTTAACAACCCTAAGCAATGCTCCCCCTGGGGTGACTCTGCTGTTCAACGATGCACCATTATGCTGATCAACCCATTTCGTCGTCCTTTCCGCAAAAACCTCCGGGCCTATCCACGACCAATGGCAGTCACTAAAAATCACCCACAACATCGCCTCAACCATTGGCTCAAATGGATGATGCCGGGTCTCTCGGTCAAGCGATGGCTCTTGATGAGTGCTTTGGGGGTTCTATTTACGGCGTTGGGGTTGGCGATTTGGCTGAATTTAACCCCTGTTTCCCGGCTGTTGGCTTTGATGGGCGCACTCCTGCAATGGTTAACGGCGGTGGTTCCGAGTAATATTTCTGGGCCAGTGGCGATCGCCGCTGGTTTGAGTCTGATTTTCTGGGGCCAAAATCGCACCTTTGGGGCAATTACCACGGTGCTAAATCCCGATGGGGACGAAGAATTAGTTGATATGCTCCACAACCACCGGCGCTTAAATAAAGGGCCGAAAATTGTTGCCATTGGTGGCGGGACAGGTCTTTCTACCCTATTGCGGGGCCTCAAAAAATACAGCAGCAACATTACCGCCGTGGTGACGGTGGCTGACGATGGTGGCTCTTCGGGACGACTGCGCCGGGAAATCGGTGTGCTACCGCCAGGGGATATCCGTAACTGTCTTGCGGCCTTTGCGGACGAAGAAAGACTCCTCACGGAATTATTTCAATATCGCTTTAAGGCTGGCGATGGGTTAGTGGGCCATAGTTTTGGGAATTTATTTCTCACGGCCATGAGCGAAATTACTGGGGATCTCGAACAGGCGGTGCTGGCTAGTTCCAAGGTTTTGGCGATTCGCGGTCGAGTTTTGCCAGCGACCCTCAGTGATGTGAAGCTTTGGGCGAGGATGGCCGACGGCCGAGTTATAGAAGGAGAATCTAATATTCCAGAGGCTGGGGGACACATTATGGAGTTGGGTTGTTGGCCCGAAAATCCGCCAGCCCTCCCCGCAGCAGTTAAGGCCATTGAAGAAGCCGACTTTATTATCATGGGGCCGGGGAGCCTCTACACCAGCGTGATCCCCAATTTGTTAGTCCCGGAAATTCGCGAGGCGATCGCCCGTAGTGGTGCCCCCCGGATTTATGTCTGCAATATCATGACCCAACCGGGAGAAACCGATGGTTATACCGTCGCTGACCACATCAAAGCCATTGACCGCGCCTGTGGCAAAAAACTCTTCGATGCTGTCCTTGTCCACCAGCGATCGCCGTCGGAAGCGGCCCTCCGTAAATATGCCCTCGAACGTTCCCACCCTGTATTTCTCGACCGCGAAGAAGTAGGGCGACTGAGGCGACGGGTGGTGATTGCCAACATCATGGACGAAGACCCAGACACAGGCTATGTCCGCCACAACCATGAACGTCTAGCGGGGATGTTGGTACGTTGGTTTAGCCGCGCCGCCGAAGTCCAAACTAAAATGGCCCATCCCCCCACCAAATAGATCCTTCCCTGGGGAAGGTGGCCGCTAGGCCGGAGGGTGTTCTCTCTCCCCTAGAGGGGAGCTAGAGGGGTGATGTTCTACCCCGAAACCCTCGATGTCACAATGCGATCGCGCCCTTCATGTTTCGCTTGATATAAAGCTTTGTCGGCCTGAAAAATGAAGTGCCCCATATCCGCCTGGGGTTGGGGTTGGGCCACATGGAGACCGATGCTGATCGTAATAAATTCACTGATCGGTGACTTTGGGTGGGGAATCTTGGCCTTGGCGATCGCCTTGATCAGTTCCTGGGCAATGTTTTTCGCGCTCGCAAAATCGACATTGGTCAATAGCAGCACAAATTCTTCCCCTCCATAGCGGGCCGCCAAGTCCGTTGGGCGACGGGCCATCAAATTTACCCAAGAGGAAACCTGTTGAATACATTTATCTCCTTTTTGGTGCCCATAGTGATCGTTGTAGTTTTTAAAAAAATCAATGTCGATCATCATCAGAGCCAAGGGATACTGATATCGCACCGCCCGCTGCCACTCCTTTGTTAGGGTGAGATCAAACATGCGGCGGTTAGCAATGCCCGTCAGCCCATCCAAGTGGGAAAGTTCCTCAAGTTCCTGATTTAACATCAAAATTTTCTGTTGGGCCTGTTTTAACGCTTCGACCTGGGCTTGCAAACGGATCGCAAACCACACGGCGATCGCCAATACCAAAGATAAAGAACTGCCTAAAATTAAGATCCCTAAAGCCACTGGGTGCTCAAATAAACTCTGGCTGGTGTCCTCGGCCACTAGCAATCTCTTGGAAAAAAAAGCCTGCCACAGGGCGATCGTCAAGGTTAATCCCAGCCATAGCAATGCCAGAGGAAAGAAAAAATTTGATACCCGACGGTGAATTTGTAGACTCAACTGCCGCGCCTGGAGAATGACGATCAGACCCACCACGATAAAACCACCGGAGGTATGAACCGCCATTTGCGTCAGCTTCCCCCAACCGTAGGTCGTCTCAATGTTCGCAAGATAGCCCAAACAAGCCACCGTCCCCAATCCCATCACCGACGCCCCCAAAAAACTTCCCCCCAGCAAATTTCTTTTTTGTTGCGGCTGCGTAATCAAAAACAATGCAATGCTGGTCAGGAAAAAACAGAGGGCGGTATTCGGGGCCATGCGTCCTGGATGGGAGGTCGCCACAACAATGTAATGGTGCATGAAAAGTTCATCCAGGGGGAGGTTTAGGCCAAAGATATATTCAGCTAGGGTCAATCCCCCCAAGAGGCCGATGAGGATCGCTAGGGCGATCGCCACTCTTTTCATCGGCCCCAAGGCAAACATAGCCAGCCCCACCAACACAAACCCCAGGGCCGTATTAAACTGCATCGGCACAAAACTAGGATGAAGCTGAATGATTTCTGGTAGGCGCAAATACCAACCCAAGATCACAGCAATCCCTAGGGTACAGACCGAAGCAGCACCAAGATAAATCAGGGCTTGGGAAAAGGGAAAACGTTTCATCAGCAGCCTGGAGTTCCACGGGCCGGGGGAGGAAAATATCGCAGTCTAATTTTGCCCGCTATTTCTATTTTGTCCTGTTGGCTCGTAAAAACTAGCAGGGGACGGTGACAAATTTGGTGAGGATCTCTTCCCTTTTGCCCCTAGTTGAGGCGTTAGATTGCCCCTAGGGCATCGTAGATCGCCCAGATACCCATGGCCCGCAGGTAGTGACAGGCGCGGAAGGTACCATTGGCCGTAATCGCTTCGGGGGTGCGGAACTGTAACCCATTGTCATAAACCTGTTTCACTACGGCTTCCACCATCCGCAGGGCTTCGGTTTGCATCCCATTACGAATCATTAGGGCGGCAATGCCAAAGTTAATCCCTGTCCACACTTCGAGGGGATGGGTATCATTTTCCTTTTCGGGGGTGCCGTCGGGGTTGAGGCCATTGGCCGCACCAAATTGACCGCCATGGAATTTTTCAAAACAAGCAGTGTAAATGGTAGCTAGGGTTGTGGCAGTGCGATCGCCGGGGTTCACATCGGGGAGATTGAGCAGTTGGGCATAGTATTGACCGCACAGTTGATCGGCCATCACCACGCGGGAATTACTCCCCGTATCTAGGGTGTAGTAGCTGCCGTTCCAGAGGGTGTCCTGGTAGAGGGGCCGGGCCTGGTCGAGCCAGGTGTGGTAGGTGGCGATCGCCTGCTCAAATTCTGCTGCGGAGACTTGATTTTGGTGTTCTTCAAAGTGACTGGGACTTTGTTGGAGGATTTTTGCCATGGCGATCGCCGCTTCGAGGGCCGCGATCCACAGCCCCCCACAGTAGGCACTGATGCCCTTAAGCTTCCAGTCATCAAAGGTTTGATCCGGTGCGCCCCCATTTTCGGGAATGCCATCGCCGTCTAGATCAAAGATCTTCAGGTAATCAAGGGCTGTGACGACACTTCCCCAACAGCTCCAGAGAAATTCCGTGTCCTCGGCCCCGGTCATCACAAAATCCCGGTACACTTGCAGGACAAAATCTGACCCCAAATCTTTCCAGAGGTTGCAATCCTGGTAAGCGGTGTAATTGGTGGCTTCCCAAGGATGTTCGTTCGGTGCCCCCAGATCATGGGGCGTTGCCCCAGCGACTTTGCGGGTGGCCATGGTCTTGTTGTAGCCGATCATCCGTTGGGTATCGTCACTGGTGGGAATCGCCCGGGCAAAGGCTTCTAGCACCGCTTTATCCAGTCGCGGCCAGAGCATCGTCAAACCAAAAGAACCATACATCCGCACATCGAGGCTTTCGTACCAGCAATAGTCGAGGCATTCTAAAACCCCAAACTGACCGACGGGATCATTTTCCGTGGCCGCCGTCCAGAGGCTGCCCCCCTGGGTTAAGAGGTACAGCTCATTAAATAAGGCCATCTTTAACCAATCCGGCAGGTCATCCCGCCCCAGGATCGGTTGTTGCCAGGCCGCGATCCGTTCTTTCCAGAGATCGCTATGTTTCATCGCCGTGCGGATCATCGTCCAGACATTATTCCCACTCCGGCCAAAAAAGTCTGTGTAGCGGCGGAAATAGGTGATATCCGGCGCAAATTCCATCACAGGCAAATCCCAGGCGAGAAAGAAGGGGATTTTCTTCGTTTTGCCGGGTCGGAGGGTAAAGCGTACGGCGATCGCCCCGGCAATTTGTTCCCCAGGTGCAGCCGGTGTTTCATCTTCAATGTCTGGCAGGGAGCCATTCCCAGCAAAATAATCCCACACATCGCGGCCATCCCCCACCGGGTTCCAACGGTTGTGATAAAAGACTTCCAAAGTCGGATTCGTCACCGTCGCAAAACACAGTTGGCCTTCCCCTTCGCTGAGATCCGCATGGGGCCGCACCCGATTCAGCAGGCAGCCCACCCGATAGCGGTCTTGTACCCACTGGTTTAAATTGCCAGTGCTATCGCCCCAACGGGATTGGTATTCGTACACCGGGGAGCCGTCATCCCGCAGTACCACCTCCGGCGTTTTTTGGGCTTTGGTAAACCACCCCACCATGTTTTGCCAAGTCATCATAATACTGATGGTGATCGGCTTATCAGTGGGATTGTGGGCTGTCCACTCAAACACGGCAACGGGATAACTGGTTTCTTGGTAATTCTGGGCAATGATCGGCGAAAACTGTTCACAGGTTAGCTCTGCGGCGAAAACCCCTTGATATTCGTACCAACTGCGCGGGTATAGGGCGGCATAGGTGCCTTTTTCAGCGGGATACCATTGCCAACTGCCCAAGGTGCCATCCTCAGGGGCGACGGTACTCATCGCGTAGGCTTGGGCTACTTCTCCCTCCGGCTGTTCAAAGACACTAAATTGACAAGCACCAGCATTGCGAAAGGTGTGTTCCCCCGCATCTAAATGCCACAGATTAAAATCTCCCCGGGGCGATCGCCCGATGCAACCCGCCCCAAACCCACCGAGGGGCATCCCATGCCAGGGGCCATCATCCAAATTACTGCCATAGCGGACGGTGTAGGGGTGATCCCATCCCAAACCAAGGGGACGTTTCCAGGCACAATCGGGGATGACAGGGGGTTCTGCAAACAGACTCATAGGGACGGGCTGATCTCATGATTAAATACAGCTTTCAGTCTATCGCCTTTATTCTCTCCCTGAACTATCCTCCCTAGAGGGAGGTGGCCGCAGGGTATTCTCCCCTGGAGGGGAGTTAGAGGGGTGCCCCTGGAGGGGAGTTAGAGGAGTGTCTCTCAAAAGTCCAAGGTTTTTAGCTAAATTGATATTGTCCAAGGAGAAAAGCCAAGGAGGAGAGGTTAAATGCTGACACAACTACGGATTCGCTCCCAAGTGGATCAAGATGGAAAGGTTCATATCCAAATGCCACCGGAATTGATGGGTCAAGAAATTGAGCTGCTGATCACCGTAGAAACAGAACCAAGCCTAGAGACCGTTGAGGCATTAGGTTATCCGGCAGATTTTTTTGAGACAGTTGCGGGGGGCTGGATGGGTGAGTTCGAGCGGGCAGATCAGGGTGAGGTAACGCCGCGGGATTGGGATTAATGATTTATCTCCTTGATACAAATACCTGTAGGGAACCTCGATTAATTGCTTTTTTGACGATTTTTTGAGCCTGAAACAACGAGGATACGTTGCCGATCTGGCGAAATTTTGAATTTTTCGAGGTTCCCTGTATTCGTTTTTTGACAAACCGTAGTAGTGGGGTATTAGCAAAATTCTGGACAGTGCCTCGTCGAGAAATCGTCATGTGTGATGTTGTCAAGGCAGAACTCTTCCATGGAGCCTGGAAAAGTCAACGACGAGAGGAAAATTTACGAATATATCGCCAGTTTTGCGATCAGTATGTCAGTTTGCCTTTTGATGGTCGAGCAGCCGAGACATTCGGGCAGGTCAAAGCCAATTTAGAAAGGCGTGGATTGATTATCGGGGCATATGACCTACAAATTGCCTCAATCGCCTTAGCAAATGACTTGGTCTTAGTAACACACAATGTCAAGGAGTTTAGTCGTGTTGATGGTTTGCGTTGGACAGATTGGGAGTAATGTTCTTTGCTTGAGTGACATTTTATTTAGACCTATTCTCATTTAGGGAAACTTGACTCTTTATCTAAGCCTTAATTTTTAGCTGAAAGCAATTTGGATGAGTGACATTGAACAAAAGGAGGGATTTTCACGTCAGGGAAGAATAAACGTTTTCTATGACATTCGAGGGGAGATGGTAAAGATGTTTCAATTCAAACGAACGTTATCGGTAGGGGCGATCGCCACTAGCCTAACCATGATCACCGGGGGAGTTTGGGCGGCAGAAAAACCCACGATCCAAATTGCGATTTTGCTGGATTCTAGCAATAGTATGGATGGCCTCATTGACCAGACCCGCCGCCAGTTGTGGACGGTGGTCAATGCCCTAACAGATGTGCGCAAAGATGGCGAAATCCCCGACCTAGAGGTGGCCCTATACCACTATGGCAATGATTCTTTACCCCCCGACGAAGGCTTTAACCGTCAACTGACAGATTTCACAGCGGAACTGGACGGGGTTTCAGAGGCATTATTTACGATCCGCACCAATGGCGGCCAGGAATATAGCGGCTGGGTGATCCAAGATGCCATTAACCAACTCAATTGGGATAGCGACCCCGAAGACTTCCGGACAATTTTTATTGCGGGGAATGAACCCTTTGATCAGGGGAGTGTGAACTGGGCCGAGGCGGTGAATCTCGCCAAAAATCAAGATGTTCTGGTCAATACAATCTACTGCGGCAATGCCGAAAGTCGCGAGCGGGATCTGTGGGCTGCTGGAGCCGAGTTGGGGGATGGGGCCAATTTTAATATCGACCAAAATCGCGCTGTGGTGATTCAACCCTCTCCCTATGACGCTGAAATTCGTCGCCTGAATGATGAACTAAACCAAACTTATCTGCCCTACGGCAGTCTAGGTGAGCAGGGCTTAGAGCGACAATTGGTACAGGATGCGAATGCTGGGGCCGCCATTGTGACGCGGGGAATCTCGAAAAGCTCTGCCTACTACCGCAACAGTTCTTGGGATCTTGTCGATGCGATCGCCGAAGCAGAAGTAAGTCTTGAAACCCTCGCAGAAACAGCCCTACCAGAGGAATTGCAGGGTCTTAGTCTGGCAGAACAAGAAGCCTACATCGCCAATACCCAAGCAGAACGCGAACAAATTCAGGCCCAAATTCGTGACCTGACGGCCCAACGGGAAGCTTATCTCAGCAGCTTGCCCAGCGATGAAGACGCCAAAGATACCCTCGACTACGTGATGATCCAAGCCCTGCGGAGTCAACTGGCGCGCAAGGGGTTTGTCTTGCCCCGCTAGGGCTATGGGAGCAAATTAATCATCCTCCAGCAATTTTGTGGGCAGCGAACCTAGGCTGACCCATTAAAAAATCTCGCTATTTTTTAGATCGGCCACATTGGTCATCTTGGCCGATTCGCCACAGGTGCGGGGGGTTGGAAACAGCTTGCCGGGATTCGCTAATCCCTTTGGATTAAAGGCTTCTCGCACATAGCCCATGGTTTCGAGATCGGCCTCGTTGAACATATCCGGCATATACATTTTTTTGTCCGCGCCGATGCCATGTTCTCCGGAAATGCTGCCCCCCTTCGCAACACAGAGCTTAAGGATTTCGCCGCCGACTTTTTCTACGGCTTCTAGATCCCCTGGAATGGCGCTGTTATACAAAATTAACGGATGTAAGTTGCCGTCCCCCGCATGGAAGACATTGGCAATTTTGTACCCGTGGCGATCGCCAATGGCATTAATCTCGGTTAGCACTTCGGCCAACTTTGTCCGGGGAATCACCCCATCCTGCACGAAATAATCGGGACTAATATTGCCCGCCGCCGCAAAGGCTGATTTACGCCCTTTCCACAATTTCAGCCGGGTTTTTGGATCATTGGCGCTGGTGATTTGCCGCGCTCCCTGGGCTAAGCAAATTTCCTTGATTCGTTCCTTTGCTGCCTTGACCTCCGCTGCCATCCCATCAATTTCGATTAACAAAATAGCCGCCGCATCACGGGGGTAACAATTCAGCTTGACGATATCTTCCACCGCATTAATGCTAAAGTTGTCCATAATCTCCATTCCCGCTGGAATAATGCCCGCACTGACGATCGCCGCCACCGAATTTCCCGCCGCCTCGATGGATGTATAATCTGCCAGAAGCACACAAACCGCTTCCGGTCGCTTCAAAATTTTCAAGGTAATTTCCGTGGCAATGCCCAGAGTCCCTTCTGATCCCACAAAAACGCCCATCAGGTCATAGCCCGGCATTTCTGGCACAACGCCGCCAAGGGTGACCACATCCCCCGTGGGGGTGACGACTTTGAGTTGGAGTACATGGTTCGTGGTGACGCCATATTTAAAACAATGGACACCGCCAGAATTTTCCGCCACATTGCCCCCAATGGAGCAGACCGTTTGACTCGAAGGGTCGGGGGCATAGTAAAAGCCAGCCCCACTCACCGCTTGGGTGACCCAATTATTGATCACGCCTGGCTGCACGGTAATCTGCTGATTTTCGAGATCCACATTCAGGATTTCTCGCATCCGCGCGGTCACGATTAAAATGCCATTTTCTAGGGGCAAAGCGCCCCCCGATAGCCCTGTCCCGGCCCCCCGCGCCACCCAGGGGATTTCTTGCTCGTGGCAAAATTTGGCGATCGCCGCAATTTCTGCAGTGGTTCTGGGGAGCACCACCAGGGCAGGCCGTTTACGGTAGGCACTGAGGCCATCGCATTCATAGGTAAGAATTTCTTCCTTACGCCGGACAACGCCATCCCGCCCGACAATTTCCACCAGTCGCCGCCGAATCCAGGGCCAATCTCGTTGTTGCGTTGAGGATACTGACGAAAAAACCATTGCTATTTTCAGGAAAGCACAGTGGTTTCTATCTTATCCCTTGGCTGAGTCGCCCCAGCACAAACCGCAGATTTTGTTACGGTTGCTGGCCCCTAAGCAAACGCCCCCACCAGCGGCAGAGGCGATTGGATAACCCATGATTAATTTCAAGCTTAGAAACCTGGGAACAACTCCTAACGGATTTTCCGGGCTTCTTCGACCATTTGGTCAATGAGGGGCGACAGAATAATTTCCATGGCAAAGCCCATTTTGCCCCCCGGAACAACCAGGGTCGTATGGCGGGACATGAAGGAACCCGGAATCATACTGAGCAGGTAAGGGAAATCAATGGAAAATCTTTCGTAGAAGCAGCGATTGGTGTGGACAATCACAAAGCTCTCATCGGGGGTGGGAATGTCCCGCGCAATAAACGGATTAGAGGTATCAACCGTTGCGACCCGTTGGAAATTGATGTGGGTGCGGGAAAATTGGGGCGTGATGTAGTTCACATAGTCGGGCATCCGGCGCAAAATCGTATCAACGATGGTTTCGGCACTGTAGCCACGCTCGGCATTATCCCGGGAAATCTTTTGGATCCACTCTAAGTTGACGATGGGCACAACCCCCACCAACAGGTCAACGTACTGGGCCACATCGATGCCATTACCCACGGCGCCCCCATGGAGCCCTTCATAAAAGAGCATATCGCTGTTGGGTTTGATATCTTCCCAGGGCGTAAATTCTCCGGGCTGGCAACTGACGCCGAGTCTTTCGTTGTGGTGTTCGGCTTCTTCGGGGCTGTGGAGATAGTAGCGTTGTTGTCCGGAGCCCTGTTCGCCATATTCTTTGAAAAGGGCTTCGAGCTTGTCGAGGACGTTCGCCCCAAGGCCAAAGTGACTGAAGTTTTTCCCGGCGGCGGAAGCCTGGGCCATCATGCGGCGCATTTCGACCCGATTATATTTGTGGTAGCTATCACCTTCGATGACAACGGGGTTGATTTGCTCACGACGGAAAATATGCTCAAAGGCGCGTTTTACGGTGGTCGTCCCGGCTCCGGAGGATCCAGTGACAGCAACAATAGGATGTTTTTTAGACATGGATGGTGATAGTAAACGGACAAGGGTAAGTAGCACAAATCATATCAGGCGATCGCTCTTTTCGCGGCAGGGGCGATCGCCTTCTGGATCTACCAGGAGACTTTGGGGATCAAGTAGATCGCTCGCTAGAATCTTGTTTAATCAGCCGATAACACTCTTCTAGGGGGGCGCGGTCAGCCATTGCGGTGACCAAATTTTGGAAAGCATCTTGGTGGCGATCCAAAAGGTTTTTTGCTTGGAGTAGGGCCCACTGTTCCCGTTGTTGGTAGCTGGCGACAGAAATGCCGAGTTTAGCTAACAGTTGGCGGAGTTGGTCGCGGTCGTTGGCTCCCCCTAGGGCTTTGCCGTAGATCGTCGTTTCGGCGGCGATCCCCGCCATTAGGGTAGTGCTGAGACGTTCGAGTAAAAGATTCATCTGCTGGGGATTTTTGAGGGAGGCTTCGACGCTTTCGAGATCAAAACTGACGCCTCCTTGACCCGTTTGTCCCTGCTTAATCGCTTCCCAAGGGGTCAGACTGTAGCCCGTAATCGGAATGCTGAGGAGATAACCCGCCAGGAAATGGCCCGCTTCGTGGTGCAAAATGCGTTGGCGCTGTTCGGCGGGGGTAAACAAATCAAGGAATAAGGTCATGCCTCGCCCTTGCCAATTGAACGTATCCATGGTGGCAAAGGCCATCACGGCAGCGGTAATGCCAGCGGGGACAAAGGGAGACAACTGAAAAATCCCTCCCAAAAGGCTGGTCATGGTCATCAAGAAAACACCGATGGCGATTAGGTTAAGGGCGGTTTGTTGCATGGCACTGGGTCGGTCAATTGATTGGCTACGGCGAGGGCGGTTGCGTCTTCAAGGTAGCGAAATCGGCGGGGGTGTTGCAATTAAAGAGCATTGCTGGGTTGGCGATCGCCAGCGGGAAAACAGGCACAGTGGCTAACCATTTTTGAAAAGAGCGCCCCCCCTGATCGATAAATTGTTGGAGCGAAGTTTGGGCCGTATTGCGATAGAAACCACAGCAGGGTTCATAAAATTGCCCCTGATTGACGAGGGCAGCTGTGTACCTTGTGGGAATTTCGTCTAGTTGCTGAATCCATTGCTCTAATTGCCCCTGATCAAGCTTGGGCAGATCACAGGCGAGCAGTAAAACCCAGCCCTGGAGATTTAGGGTTTTCATACCCTGATGTAAAGCAACGAGTCCCCCCTGTTGAGCGGGATCATCGAGCCAGTGGACAGTGGTGCTGAGATAGGGTTGATAGCGATCGCGCCAGGGGGTCAAGAGATAAATTTCGTCACTGAGGGCCGTGGCTATCTCAAGGGTACGCCGAAGCAGGGTTTGTTCACCCCATTGCAAAAGGGCTTTGTCGGTGCCCATGCGCTGGCTTTTTCCACCAAGCAAAATAAATATTGGCACAGAATTAGGCATGGAGGGGCTGGAGGGCGGCCATCAGGGCTTGAACTTTGCTGAGGTCTTTAATGCCGGGGGACAGTTCTACGCCGCTCGATAGGTCAATGCCATCAGGATGCAGTTGGCCCAGGGCGACGGCAATATTATCGGGATTGAGGCCCCCCGCGAGGAACCAAGGAATTGCTGGGCGAAATTGACGTAGATCATCCCAGTTAATTTGGTGGCCCGTCCCGCCGAGTTGTTGGGGATCGTAGGCATCGAGGAGTAGCGCATCGACCACAGTTTCGTATTGTTTTGCCCATTCTAAAGAGCGGCGATCGCGGATCCGCAGGGCTTTAATAATTTCCAGGTCGGGCCGTTGCTGGCGGAGTTGCTGGCACAATTCTGGGGATTCATCGCCATGGAGTTGGGCGGTGGTGAGGTTGCCCTGACTAATGATTGCCAGCATTTCAGACAATGTCTGGTTCGCGAAAACACCCACTTTGCCAATGTGCGCGGGCAAGGCTTCCGTCAGGGTTGCCAGTTGGGTGGGCGTCACATACCGGGGCGATTTTTGGACACAAATAAATCCCAGATCCGTTACTCCCACCTTGGCGATCGCCTGGGCCTGGTCTATCTGGGTCAGCCCACAAATTTTTATCCGCATGAAAGTTCCCTACGCCATAACCATGGTGCGAATTTAGCACAACACCGCAAAAAAAGAGGCGGCGATCGCCCCTAATCATGTTTGAAATCTTTGTAACTAGAGCTCTGGGGCCATAGAGATCACTTTTACTCCAGCAGATCACAGGCTTCTGGCTTCAGATCCCGTTCCATCAACATTGTCACCGCTTCCATGGGCGTAATTTTCCCCTTGAGAAGACGATAAACTTGCCGGGAAATGGGGATCGGAATTTCCTCACGGTTAGCCAAATCGAGCAATACAGCGGTGGTATTTACCCCTTCAGCGGTACTTCCCAGTTCTTCGAGAATCTGTTCGAGGGATTTGCCCTGGGCCAGGCCGTAACCCACGCGATAGTTGCGACTGAGGGGACTGGTACAAGTAGCAAGCATATCTCCCAGCCCTGCAAGACCCAGGAAGGTTTCCGGTTGGGCTCCTAAGTGCGCCCCTACGCGAATCATCTCCGGCAACGCCCGCGTAATTAAAGCTGATTTGGCATTGGTACCGAGCTTGAGGCCTTCGCAGACTCCCACGGCGATCGCCATGACATTTTTCAGAGTGCCGCCTAATTCAGTGCCTAGGGGATCGTTGTTGGTGTAGACCCGGAAACAGTCGGACGCAAACACTTCTTGGACAGTTTCTGCGGCCTCTAGGTCAGTGCTGGCTACTACCGTCGCGGCGGGCAAACCAGCTTCAATTTCCTTCGAGAGATTTGGCCCCGATAACACGACTACTGGGTGGTCAGGGAAAGTTTCTTGCCAAATTTGAGACGGAGTCCGGGTGGTCTTGGGATCTAAACCCTTGGTGGCCGTCACAATAATTGCCTTGGCGGGGAGGGAAATCGCCTTGAGTTGCTCTGCCACGTCGGATACCCCCTTCATGGAGATGGCCGAAATGATGATGTCAGCGTCGGCGATCGCCTCTTCGAGAGAAAGCTCACCCCGTCGCGACCAGAGCCGCAGATCGTGGTCATTCACGGCGGCTAGGGTGGCGAGGGCGGAACCCCAGGCCCCAGTCCCCAGCATGGCAATGGTTTTACGGTTTGTATTCACAGACTTTAGACGTATTGTCGGGACAACAGTATTAAGGGATTGGGCGTCTTGGTCAAGGTCATTGGGAGAAATGGTTGTCATCTATCTTCTCAGAAAAATCGGGTCTAACAAACTTGAGTCGGGAACGAAAACAACGCCAACCGCCTACCGGTGAAGTTGTTTGCTTTAGTGTAAGTAAGGATCTACGGCAAAACCGTTAGGAATAAACTTCTGTTTTTGAGGCCTGGGCCTGGGCCTCAATGCGATAGTCAGGCAGACAGTTCTGCTCAATGAAGGTTTTGTAATCGGCCACTTGGCGATCGCCTTCGGCATCATCCCAACCACAGTGGGTTTTGAGGGTCGCCACGAGGGTCGGCAGGGCATCATAGCCGTAGTTGGCCAACATCGCGAGGGTGGTGCGGCGGCGGCAAATATCCTTGAGGTTATGGGCAAGTTCAGAGCGCACCGCATAGACCGCTTGGGCCTTAATATCTGGGAGATAGGGCACCAGGCGATCACCCAGGTCAGGGGCATCATCCACAAGGGCGAGGACTTCCGGGGCTTTAGCGCCATACATCCGGAACAGATGTTGGATCGTGGTGCGATCAACCGTGGGTGTATAACGACGGATCATGGTTTCAATGGTGTGGGAATCGGCGGCGATCGCCCCCGGTAAAGTCCGTTTGCGAGTGGGACAAGGGGGAGCGGGACGATTCAATTTGCGGTAGACCAAATCCACCATTTCTTCGCCCACCTGCCGGTAGGTAGTCAGTTTTCCACCAATTAGGGAAATGAGATTTCTTGCCCCTTCAGGACTATGGTCAAACAAAATATGACTGCGGGTAATGCTGCCGGGTTTTTTATCCCCCACATAGGGTAAGGGCCGCACCCCGGAATAGGTAAAGCGAATATCAGCCCGACTGAGCTGGGCCGATGGTAACACCCGGTTGGTTTCGGCGAGGAGATAATCGATTTCGTCGTTGTCGGCCTTCACATGATCGAGGCTGCCGATATATTTCAGATCCGTGGTGCCAATGAGGTATTTACCCAACCAAGGAATGATGAAATAGGGGCGATTATCGCTGGCCGCTTCCACATAGAGGGCGGCTTGGGGAGCACCGGGGAACGGATCAACGACAATGTGGCTTCCCTTGGTACCGCCCATTTTTTGTTCCGTGCCGATGGGTTTGGCTTCGCCGGCGGCGCGGCCTAACTGACAGACTTCATCAACCCAGGGGCCGGAGGTATTTACAACGATGCTGCCCTTGGCTTGGACTGTAAAGGTTTGGCCCGTGAGTTGATCTTCACAGGCGATCGCCTGAATTGTGGCAGTATTCTCATCCCGTTGAAGAGCTGTGACGGCGGTGTAATTTAAAACCGTGGCCCCCGCTGCCTGGGCATCCAAAATATTTTCTAAACAGAGTCGCTCGGCGTATTCTACCTGGCCGTCGTAATATTGGGCGGCCCCAACCACATCCTGCGATCGCACCGTGCGGAAAAGATTCTGGAACTTACGGGCGCTCAACATCCGGTGGGAGGGTACCGTTTTATCAAAACTCAAAATATCGTAGAGCAACATCCCTGCTTGGATGAGCCAGTAGCCCCGGGCCGCCCCTTTGTAGAGGGGGATCGTCATTTGGAGCGGTTGCACCAGGTGGGGCGCGGTACGCAGGAGCACTTCTCGCTCGTGGAGGGACTCCCGCACTAGATGAAACTCTAAATACTCTAGGTAACGGAGGCCCCCATGGATTAGACGGGTAGACCAACTGGTGGTGCCACTGGCGAAATCTTCCTTTTCAATGAGCAAGGTTTTTAAGCCCCGTAAGGCCCCGTCCCGGGCGATCCCAGCGCCATTAATGCCGCCACCAATGATGATTAGATCGTAGGTTGTGTTTTGAATGGTTTGAAAATCTCGCATTATTCAGGTTGGGAATTAGGGTCAAACTTGTGCGGTTAGTTGGCTTGGGTCATGACTGGTGCAATCCACCGTTTTTGTCTCACTACCCAACCCAGGGGATTTTGATGGCGGCGATCGCCTCTCCCCCAGGTTAAGCAAAAAAACGACCTAGACGGGGGTCGGCTCCTTACCCAGGACTGCCGTTGCCTTGGCTTCCCGGAACATATGATTGGCCCACTGCTGCACGTCATAGCGTTGGATCGCCTGGTACATACTCTTCATACGCCGCTGTTGTTCCTCGACGGGCATGGCCAGGGCTTGATCAATGGATTCATCCATCCGCTTCGCCGCGTAGGGGTTGGTGAGGATCGCATCGGGCAGTTCCACCGCTGATCCGGCGAATTCCGACAGGATCAAGACCCCATCATCGCAACCATGGGCGACCACATACTCTTTAGCGACTAGATTCAAGCCATCCCGCAGCGGCGTAATCCAGGCAATATCTGCGGCCCCAAAGAAACCGAGAAGTTCCTCGTAGGAGAGGGCACTGGTAAAGAGCAAAATCGGGGTCCAGTTCAACTTGGCAAAGCGACCATTGATCCGACCCACGAGTCGCTCAATTTCACTTTGGGCGTTTTTGTAAACCCGCATCCCAGAGGCAGCCTTGGCCGCGGCAACCACCAGATTCACTTTGGTTTGCAACTCCGGTCGCCGTTCTAGTAGGCGTTCATAGCAGACCAACATTTCCTTGGTGCCCTTCACGTAGTCCACTCGTCCAGCGGACAAAATCAGCTTGTTGCTGCCCAGTTCTTCCCGGATTTTGCGGATCCGTTCTTGGGTACTGGCTTTCTCTACCTGGGCGCGGATCTGGGTGGGGTTTGTGCCCACGGGGAAAGCATCCAAATTCACCAGGTGATCTTTATATTTCAACTGGGTGGTAATTTCGGGTTCTGCGAGGGCGGTGCCTACGGCAGTAAAGGCGTGCTCATCGACGGGCACTTGGCGGGTAATTTCGACCTTGCGCAAACTCCGGGCGACGGCGACAAAATTTTGCACATAGCGGGGCAGATGGAAACCGCACAGGTCACAGCAGAGGAGGCTGTCTACGATTGCTTCACGCCACGGCAGAATGTTAAAAATATCAACACTCGGAAATGGCGTGTGGTGGAAAAAGGCAATTTTAGCGTTGGGTTTTTTCTGGCGGATGAAGTAGGGGGTCAGCCAGAGATTGTAATCATGGACCCAAAACAGAGCATCGTCATCGGCATCTTCGCAGGCTGCCTCGGCAAACATTTCGTTGATTTGCTTAAAATTTTCCCAGTCTGAGGAGTCGTAGGTAAACTGCCAGGGGAAGGAGTGTAGAATCGGCCAGAAGGCTTCTTTTGAGGTGATGTGATAGAAATTTTTAACCTGGTCGGCGGACAGGGGGATGCGGTGAACCACGGAGTTTTCCTGACCGGGAAATGCCATCTTGGCTTGGAATTTTTCTTGTTGTTTGCCAGAGATTTGTTTCCAAGCGACCCAGGTGCTTTGTTCGGCGTTGGCAAAGAAGCTTTTGAGGGTCGGCATGATCCCGTTAGGGCTTGTTTTGTCACGGTAGAAGGTTTTACCGTTTTCGCGCACCTCATCATAGGGTTCCCTATGGTAGAGAATGACGAGAGAAGATTTCATTAAGACCTCCAGGGGTTGGTATGGTTCAGATAAAAAAAGGCCGCTTGCGGTAACAATGGGCCTGTGTCCAGCAGATGTTGTGGGCCGGGGGCACCGGGTAAAAATGATTTGCAACCTGGATCTTGGGGGGCAAACCGTTGGCGATCGCCGTTACACAGCACCCAAATCAACCATTGGCTCTAGCCTTGAACTCACTCCCCACAACCAGAGGCACAACACTGGGGCGATGCTCACCAACAAATATTTAGGGGCCCAGTGTAAAGGGCGTTGCCATTATTTCCCGACGAACGGCAAATTTAGTGGGGAAGCTCACCTGGGGAAGCTGGGTTTCAAAACTTCCGAGGGCTTGTTTCATGGGCCGTAAAAACTACAAAAATGGTCGATAAATGGCCATCGTATTCAATTGGACACTTTTTCATTATAACATTTTTCTCAGTTTATGTTTTTGGCTGAGTTAGTGATGGCTTGCCGGAGGGAAAGATAATGATTTATTATGGGTGGGACTTTTTATTTAAACGGTTATCTGTGGGGTGAAAGCCCGTCGAAAGGTTAATCTTTCGGGCAAAACTTAATCTTAAATTAAGGTAGTTTTAAGCTCAAAAAATCGATGCATCACAAAGATTCCTGATGCTTTCTGAAGTAATTAAGGTATGAATAGCCGCATTTTAAAGTGATTTTTTGGGGGCGATCGCCGACAAATTGATAGCCGAAAAAATAATTTGATTCTGTCAGGATATATTGATTTATCTCATCGACTCATCAGTTATCTTTGCTGTTTTGCGATCAAAAGATAAGTCATTCGGCAGATGCGAGGATGCATGGGTTGGCAACGGGCGATCGCCCCAGGCACCCGATCCGATGAATTAGTTGTTGTTACGGTTACTTAGATAGTGAATACGGCCTCTCAAATTCAGCTTAGCGAAGCAGACACCCAAATTTTGTTAGATTGGGCAGCCCAAGTGACCCATTCCAATGAAAGTTATTTCCACAAGGGGCAACGCCTCGCCAAACGCTTGGGGGCCCATTACCGGGCGGATGGCCTCACGGAGATCGGTTTCTGGACACCGGAACTGGCAGGGGAAGTGATCCAAACAAACCGCGATATTTTCTTAGAAGTCTTTACCCCCCTCGAAGCGGTGGACTTTAGCGCCCCCAGCCAAACCATTAAGTGCCGCCGGGACTGTGTAGAACTCAAACAACAGGGGGAATTCTGTTGGGGGGTGGTTGCGGGGATGCATCCAGGCACGAGGGAGCAAATGGGCTCTCTGTATTGGTTGCGCTACTGCGATCGCCTCCAGAATGAAATTTCGATCATCCGCGACGTTTTGGCCTATTCTCTGCCCTATGGGGTTTTTGGGCCAGCAGAACTCTACGACATGGACAGCCTCCAGCGGCAACGAACAGACCTTGCCTATTTTGAGGCCCATTCGACCCCCCTCGACCCCGACCAAGCCTCCTGGGAACGGCCGATCCTTGATAATGCCAATGAGGTACTGCCCCGGGTGCCAGCCCCTTTAAATATTTTGCAGGTTCACCTTAAAACAGCCTCCCTCGAAGGAACCCTAGCGGGCCTGACCCAGGTTTACCAGCGCCTCTCGGAAAAGATTGCCGCCGGAGAACCCCTCACCGCTGCCGAACAAAATTATGTCGGTTACGACGCGCTGCAGTTGCTCCCCATTGAACCCACCATTGAATATCGCCTTGAGGGGGACAACCGCCACCACGAATTTTTTGCGATCGCCCCCAATGAAGCTATTGAAACCGGGGAAATGGCCTGTGGCCTCGAAGTAGAAGTCACCCTCCGCAAGGCCAAAACCCAAAATTGGGGCTATGATGTACCGATTTTAGGCTCAGCGGCGACCAACCCAACGATCCTCAGTAGCCTCCGTCCTGATGAATTGGTGGACTTTATCAGTACCCTCCATAATTTTGCGGGGGGGCCGATCCAAATTATTTATGATCTGGTCTATGGCCACGCGGACAATCAATCGTTAGAGCTCCTGAACAATCAGTACCTCAAAGGCCCAAATATGTACGGGCAGGATCTGAACCACCAATTACCCCAGGTGCGGGCGATTCTTTTAGAGTTGCAACGGCGACGCATTAACTCCGGGGCCGACGGCATTCGCATTGATGGCGGGCAAGATTTTCGCTTCTTTAATCCCCTTTCCGGTCGCGTTGAGCAGGACGATGCTTATCTGTTGGCCATGAGTGATGTAATCCAAGATATTGGCGATCGCCAACGGTTACTCTTCACTATTTTTGAGGACGGTCGGCCCTGGCCAGAAGAAGGTTGGGAAAATTCTTCAACCTATCGCGATTTGATCGAATTGCGCCCAGAATCCTACCAATGGGGGCCATTGATTTTTGCCCACAATACACCCACCATCGAAGGGTTTTGGGATTACAAATGGAACCGCATTATTGAAGTAATGTTCCAAGGCGATCGCTGGATCACCGGTTGTGCCAACCACGATACGGTGCGCCGGGGGAACCAAATCGATGCCCAAGCCGCCGCCATTAACTGGCATTTGGGCGCGACCCTCAACGAAGTTATTTTAAATGCCTACGATAATCCGGCGACCACCCTCTGGGTCTATGGCTTTATGCCCGGCCTGCCGATGGATTTTATTAATTCTTTGATGCGGGCACCCTGGGGCTTTTTCCGCAATACTGACGAACTTTATGGGGTCAAAGTCGCGGCGGAGGAAGTGGGCTTTTTGGACTGGCAGATTACCCCAGAATTATTTGCTAAACCCTGGGCCTTTCGGCATCTCAAACAGTTGGGCTTTGAGGATCTAGATTTTCTGAAGCGGTTTATGCGCGCCTTAAACGAGGCGATGATCGTCACAGATTACGATTTACAGAAAACCGCAGATCTGTGCCAACGCTGTATCGGCAATCCCGACGGGGTCTGTGAAGTTAAACCGATGCAAGAAATTGGGGAGTCCGATCACCAGGCTTTCCTCGACCATTTAACGGTGCCGAAACTGAAGACCATTGCCATGGCGTTTATGGAGGATGGCCACGAAACCTGTCGGGTTTCCCATTATCTCGACCGGGTTGATTCCGCCCAGACGAAATTTAACTTAGCCCTGCGGGAATATCGTCGCGCTCACCCTTGGCTGCGGGAAAATCTCCAGGAAGGCGATCGCTTTAATCGTCTCAGTAACGAAGAACACACAATCTTTTACGGTCTGCGCACGGAACCCCTGGCTGAGGAGAACGATCAAACCCCAGAACAAATCGTGATGGTGACCCACATGGGCGGCGAACCAACCACCATTACCCTCGGTGATTGGCTCCAGTTGGATCTTTCTGAATGGCGTGTGGCGATCGCCACCCCTGGTTTAGACATTGGGAAAACAGAAGATGAGCTGAAGATCTTTGAATTAAAAGATAGCCAAGGCCTCATCCTTGAGCGTATTTTTGACGAGTAAAAGCTAATGGTCTTGTTAGATCATTAATCCTAGGACTATCGAATGATGTTGCAAAATCAGAAAAGATAGGTTGCAGATAGTCCATAATGATCTGACAAGTCACGCACCATTGTTCCACCAAACAAATTCAAAAAATCACCTTTCCCTGGCAGTTCATACTGGGAGGTTGTACGAAACTTTGTAAGATCAAGTGTTGTGCGATTCGGTTGAATACTTTCATTACTGACTAATACATAGTCTAGCCATTCAGATGGATCATTTGGATAGCGATATTTTGCGAGATCATTCATGCGAGGATCAAAAGTATAACCCTGGGGAATATTTCCTAAAAACTGAGCATTTAAAGTCTCAAGAGCATTGTCATATTCAGCAGTTTGATAATTAAAGTTCAGGTCACCAGCGATAATGATTGCTTCTCTCCGTGCTTGTGCACCCCCTGTTTTTTGATTAATAAAAGTCTCCAATTGTCTTAATTGATTTGCTCTGACACCGCTATTTTCCGTATCTGCTTGTAGATGAGTCCCAAAAATATGATAGATGATCCCTTCTTTATTAATTTTGGCGTACACAGCCCCCTTATTCGATTGACAATCAAAGCCACTACAATCAGAAAAAATAATCTGGTCAGTTGCCATGATCGGCCAGCGACTTTGCAGATATACCCCACCATCTTCTAGTTTTCCATTATTTGTATCTACTACTTCAGTAGCAGAGGAATACCCCGCTTCTTTTAAACTGCGCGATAAGTTGTTTCGAGCTTCATTATCGAAGGCTTCATTAATGACAATGACATCCCATGGGTTTGAATTACGAATCGCTGTGGCAATTTCTTGGGCGCGGTAATTTTGCATGAGATTGCCTTGGCCGGGAATATTGCGGCTTAAGAGCATTACATTGTAATTGAGAATAGAGAAACTTTTGCTCTCAAGATTATTTGAAAATTCAAGCTGGCAGACAGACATAACCCCTGAAATCGTTGTCCACCAGTGACCAGTCCAGGTTCCTCCTTCTTCCTGAGCGAGTCGGGGACACTTGATATTCGCATCACTTTGATTCCAAATTGGTCCAGCTTCAACGGCACGAGTTGTATTTGCAGTTGCAGGTAAACTCAAAGAAAATAGGAGGCTAATCGTTGAAGTTGTGAAACAGGAAAAGAGAGCAAGTTTGTTAAACATAATTTTTGTCGCTTTGAGTAGTAATTTTGTTGCTTTACTGGGGTGTATTTTGAGGTTGAATTTGACCTAAATAATATTTGATCTGATTACTTTGTGTTTGAGATGCTTACCGTAAAATACTTGATAAGTAAAATAGGCTCCTTGTTTTGAAGCCCTTAGATTACTAATTTGTCAATCGTCATATCCGGTATTAGCGGTAGAAAGAAGTCACAGCATATAGATCGCTCTTCGGCTCGTTATTTTGTCCATAGGAGATCATCTTGCGATAAACATCCAACTGAAGCTGAACATTCCGGGAGGAATCATTGAGATAAACAGACCAGTCGTCGCGTCCTGTTTCCTGGAAGGTGAATGTTACTTGACCATTAGCATTAAACTCTTGCCAAACCCCAGGACTTGTTTCTCGTAGATGACCATTTGCAAATCTCGCTAGGGTGACGTCAGAAGCCGTAATCGGATATAGATCACTTTTCGGCCCGTTATTTTGCCCATAGGAGATCATCTTGCGGTACAAATCTAACTGAAGCTGGACATTCCGGGAGGAATCATTGAGATAAACAGACCAGTCGTCGCGTCCTGTTTCCTGGAAGGTGAATGTTACTTGACCGTTGGCATTGAACTCTTGCCAAACCCCAGGACTTGTTTCTTGCAGATAGCCATTCGCAAATTTGATCAGGGTCCCGGTTACGGCATTCGGTGTAGGAGTTGTTGGGTTTACGGGCGGTGTCGGGTTGGTGGGAGGTGCTGGCGTGGATGGTGTTTGACCAATGGTTTGACCGCCTTGACCAGAGACAACCCAACCTGCTTGCAACCACTTGGGTAAATATTGACGACGAATCGTATTGACTTGGTCAGGATCGAGATGCGTAAACCATTCGTCTTCTAGTGTATCTAAGCCAATTGTTGTAATTGAACCATCTTCGTTGCGCTGAGGGATAACGAGGAAATCACCTGAACTAACGGGACGAATTTGCGCACCAACTTTGCGGATAGCACGACTTTCACCCGTAGAGGAACGATACACCTGTTCAGCATAGGGAACTTCAAACGTTATCTTACGGATGATCGCTGTATGAGCTGGTGCCATAAATGCCCAATTAAATTCCGAAGCGCTCATTTTTTCCTGGGATTCGGAACTTGCTTCATTAATGGAACGTTGCCATTCTGCGCGGGCCTCTGCCCCAAAGGTTCCAGCCACGGTCTCCGGACTTTCATAGGTGATCGAAATTCCAGCGCCGACGGTATTAGTAGTGTCTTTAGAGACAGAAACGCCATCGACCCGACTCCAGCTTTCTGTAATGCGCATTACTTCCTGCTCAAGAGTACCTGGGTTATTGCTGAATTGGGCCAAAGTAATTCTGATCGGGTTATTCACAACGGGGCCAGCAGGCGTAACCGTTACCCTAGGCAGTGCTCCCCCTGTGCGATTGAAGGAGACGGGATCGTAATCTAAAAATTTACGAATTGAGAATTCAGACCATCCGTCTGCATCATCTTTACGATTACAGGTGGTATCACGGTAAACCCGGACATAGTTGGCGGCCCATTTATCGGCTAGCCAGCCATCGACATCAATGGTGACTCTATTGATAAGGCCAATATCTAAGGTTTCATGGACAAATTCATCTAAATCATTATTTTCATGGCTACCTTGCAGTGTGAATTGTTCACTCGTGCCGTTTTCGCCATGCATCGTCATGTAAATAGGATTATCTGTACCAGAGCCGGAATCTGTGTAAGTTTTGACAGAGATACAGTAGGGAATGGTGCTTTGGGCTTGGGCGGGTTGGACTGTGCCCACGAATCCCAGCGTTAGTAAGCTTCCAAGGGCGGCATTTTTGAGGAGGGGAGAGGAATCAAAGTTAAACATAATTCTTAGTCTTTGTAAAAAGTTAGTCAGTTATGAATCAGTTGCAAGGTAGTAGTTATAGAAAAATTTGTCCTATGCAGTTTTTGATGGTTATGAACTGGAATTATTATTAATGAAGCCTCGAAACTACTGCTAAAAGAGAGTTTCAGGAAAATTTCGATTTTAATCGTTGAATATAGACACCACACATAATCTGTCTTATATCCAAAGAAAATTATTAAGATTCAGTGGGAAAAACTTCAAAAAACTTGTATCTTTGCTGAGAGTGCTGAGTCGTTTTATTTAAGCTGAATGCAAGCAAATTCAAGTAATGCCATTACTTTTGCATCCTAAAGCTGCATATTACAGCAAAAAAGTATTCTGTTTTACAAAACAGCTTGCATTGAAATATTTCTTATGAACTTTTCCGAATCTTGAGGCCTAACTTTGACAATTTCTCCATTGAAAAATCTGTTATTTTCACCGCCGTTTCTTCATCGACTTGAAGTGTGTTCTGTTATAGATTCCCCCCATCAATCCAGAGCAGACCGTAATGAAATACGGCCAAATATAGTCGGTTGAAGAAAGTGGCTTCAACCCCGAACAAAGGGAGCATCAAGACAAAAGTGGCAGCTTTCATAGTTATGATTTTGGGGCTTCGTTAGCTAGAGGGATGCACTCGCCTTTTTATGTTGGGAGATGAGAGCCAGAGTTGTGGCGATCGCCAAACAAACCACCCCGATCAAGCCCTGCAAACGGTTTGCTTCTGCTGGTACCCACTGGGACAAAACCATCCCCGCAAGGCCAGAAATTCCAAAAAAGATGCCGATGCCCAAGCCAGCCCAATCCCCCGGAATTGTCTTAAAAATGTAGGGTAAAGTGCCGTTTCTGACGGTCGCCAAGGCCCAGGCCCAGAGCAGAGCAATAACCACATAACCGCCATCCTGGGCGGGCGCCCCCAACAGCAGCAAGAGAATGACGGTCAACCAACCAAAGGCAACACCCAAGAGGGGATATCGCTGCCACCGGAGCGTTAGCCAACCTACAGGAATCGCCAAAATCGCCACCAGCAAATTTAAGCCTTGGCCGACACTGATCCCTAACGTCAGCGGAATTGAACCAAATAAATCGAGCCACCGCTGTAAAACAATTGCACTCCCCCACGTGAGGGCGATCGCCATGAGGACTGTTTGTACAAAACCCAGCCAGGGTAAGGGGCTTGGGGTTGGTGCTTCCTCAATTAGGGGCGCAGCAGGCTTCGGTAAAACCAACCCTAAACACAAAGAGGCGATTAACAACGTCACTGATCCCGCGAGGAAAGCCGGTAAAGCTCCCACCGCTAACAATCCATTTTGAATACTCGGTTTCAGAACGCCCATCACTCCGATCACCATCGTCAGCACAGAGATGGCGAGGGGCAACTCGGCGCGGCTGGGGGTACTTTTGAGCAGTAGCACGTAAATCGGGGTACGAAACATCGTCATCGCCAAGGCCCAAGCAATGGCAACTGCGGGCAACACCCACCGCAATGGCAGTTGCAGCGCCCCCAAGATTGGCAGGCCAATGAAAATAGCCGCCGCTAAAATCACCCCCAAACTGATTAAAGGCAACCGACTCCCTAAAAAACGCTGTTGGCGATCGCTCAAAGCCCCAAATACCGGTTCCATCACCACCGCCAGTAAAACCTCTACCGTCAGCAGTTGCGCCGTAAAATCCTCTGAGAATCCCCACCCGCCCAACAACGTACCGAGATAGGCACGATAGGCAATCCACATTAAAGAGATCGCTGCCTGGATTGCGGCGATCGCCATTACCCGTCGCCAAAGAATATTGTTCTGTTTGGTTGCCATAAACTTGTTCTATGCCGCCACAATTTTTTTCACCATAGCGAAGAACGTTTAGCCCGCTATAAAAGTCTTACATCTTGCAATCTTGCGATAAAAAACTAAGCTATCCCAACCAATCTAGAGAACAAAAAATCAAGTATTTATTTACAGGATCAATCCTGTTTTATTTGGCTGGACTGGATAGGCGATCGCCCGCTTGGAGTTTGCGGCGGATCTCAGCGTGAAACCCTTGGGTAATCGGATAAAAATAAGCCAAGATCAATCCCCCGATGAGCAACACCGTCCCCAAAGGGCCAATCACCAACCGAATCACCCAGAGGGCAGAATCTGGCTGTACCGCCGGGGGACTCCCCGGAACCCGCTCAATGTAGCCCGCCCAATCAAGGGCTTTGCCGACAATGTAAATCCCAAAGGCAATGCCGAGCTTTTGGAGCATCACCATAAACGCATAGAAAACCCCTTCCCGTCGCTGCCCGGTGCGCAACTCATCGAGTTCGATCACGTCCGGCAACATCGACCAGGGAATCAAATAGGCCGTTGAAACCCCCAGGCCCGCCATAAATCCCAACAAAAACAGCCATTTTTCTTGACCCGGTTGCAGGAAAAATAACCCTGCCTGGGCGACAATCCAGAACCCCATGCCCAGGGCATAAACGGTGCGTTTACCCCAACGGCGACTGAGGCGACTCCAGACAAATAACATCAGTAGGGCTGTTCCCTGCACCACTAGGGCAAACTGGGTGAAGACAAAATCCGAAAGCCCCAGCCAACTCACCACAAAGTATTGCATCACCACCGCCGTAAGTTGCGCCCCCAGCCAGGAACAGAGATAAATGCCCATCACCAGCAGAAACGGGCGATTATTAAAAACAATCTGTAGTTGCTGCACCAAGGATAAACGGGGTTGGTGGCGCTGTTGGTGCTGTTGGCGATACTGCTCCATAAACTGCACCCGCTGCCACGTACCACGCACACACCAATACATACTGCCAAGGGCGATCGCCGCTGTGATTACCGCCAGCACAAGATAACGCTGGGACACCACCGGCACCACCCGAAAAACTCCCTGGGCCAGGGCCAACGCCAAAATACTGCTTCCAATGGCAAAGGTAAACCGAAAACTATTGAGTTGAGTGCGCTCATTATAATCAGACGTCAACTCTGGGGTGAGGGCGACGTAGGGTAAGAAAATCACCGTGTAGGCCGTATTGAAAATCAGCGCCAAGGTAATGTAATAGATCAACAACCACTGGGTATTTGTTGTGGGAATTCCCCACATAGCCACAAAGCACAACGCAAACGGAACCACCCCAAAGATCATCCAGGGAAAACGCCGGCCCCAGCGAGAAGTGGTGTGATCGCTCAACCAGCCCACAACAGGATCACTAATGGCATCCATTACCTTGCCCACCATCAGAATTAAGGCACTTTTATCCGGTGGTAAACCCGCCACATCCGTAAAGAAAAATAAGACAAAAAAGACCAGGATATTCCCAGTCATAGAAACACCAACAGTGCCTGCACCATAGGCCAGTTGGGTACTCAGTTTGAGGGGAGCGAGGGCCTGATGGGGCGGGTTAGAAGACGGATTGGACATTAACAAGTTCACGCAACAGTCTAAAAACTAACACTATTTGCCCAGAGCCGATGCCCTTGATGGTGTTTTAGCCACTTTACTGGGCAGTGTAAAATGAGATTATCCTAAGCAATAATGCCCATGCCTGAAAGTGGAACCAGTGAAAAACTAGACCGAATTGAAGCTACTTTGGAAAAATTGGGTTCTGAAATCAGTTCCCTTGGCGATAAGGTCGGCAAGTTAGATGGTGATGTGCGGATTATTAATGACCGCGTCGATACATACCAAAAAGCCTCTACCCAAGTCGTTAACCTTGCTTTTAGCCTGATTGTGGCGGCAACATTGGCGATTATTATTCCGATCATCTTTGGCAGATAATCCAAGGCGATCGCCACAGTCAAAAAAATTTTCTATCCCATAATTGGGAACACTGCATCGATCAACTTTATTGTGACAAACTAGCTTTGGAATTTTTTGTCACTAAGATCAGCATAGTAAAATGGCGACTGTAGCAAGCACGGGTAAATTGTCAATTACAGTTTTGCCCTAAGGTTCGCGTGAATATTTCACCCCCCATTCAACTTGTCGAAGCCCCCACCCAAGCTTTATTGACCTGGGCTAAGGCGATCGCCACGGGCACCCCAGACCCATTTCAGCGGGGGCAACAACTGAGTCAGAAATTGGGCGCAACCTATGGCAGTGATGGCCTAACCCAAATAGGATTCTGGATTCCGGAGGTGGGCGATCGCCCCGTTTACCTCGAAATTTTTACGCCCATGGAGGCAATCGATTTTCGCCTTGCCGATCAAGTCATTCCGTTCCGTCGGGAGGTGCTAGAACTGCCGCGCCAAGGGGAATTTGCCTGGGGTGTTGTGGCGGGTCTCAAGGCTGGTACCCGTACCCAAGCGGGATCGTTTTACTGGTTGCGCAGTGGTGAACAGATTGTCCGCGATGTCTTTGCCCACTCCCTCCCCTACGGTGTGTTTGCGCCAGCCGAGCTCTACGACATAGCCCAACTGGAGCGAGACAGGGCCGACCGCGACTATTTTCACCAGGAAACTTGGGTCACACCGCCCCGCAATATTTTGCAAATCCATGTCGGCACTGCCTCCTCCACCGGCACCCTAGCCGGACTCACACGCATTTACCGTGACCTCGCCCGCAAATTGGCCAATAGCCAACCCCTCACCGCCGCTGAAAAAAACTATGTGGGCTTTGATGCGATTGAACTTTTACCCATTGAACCCACGGTGGAATTTCGCCCTGCAGAAAACGAAACAATCCATGCTTTTTGGCAAATTAGGGCGATCGCCAACCAAGAAGTGCAAGTCCACTTGAAAAAACCAGACACCCAAAATTGGGGCTACGACGATCTGATTTTAGGGGCAGCGGCCACCAGTCCCGCCCTCCTCAGTACCCTCAGACCCGCCGAAGTTGTGGATTTTATTGGCACGCTCCACACCGCCTTTGCCCGCCCGATCCAGATTATTTTTGACCTGGTTTATGGGCATATCCATCACCAAGCCCTGGGATTAATTAATGCGCAATTTTTCCGGGGCGCAAATATGTATGGCCATGATACAAATCAGCAAAATCCGATGGTTCGGGCTGTCCTCCTGGAGTTGCAGCGGCGAAAAATTAATTTAGGCGCTGATGGGATTCGGGTGGATGGGGGTCAAGATTTTCAAGTGTCCGACGCCATTTCCGGCCAACTAGACTATGACAATGATTTCCTGCTGAAGATGGCTGCGGTACCCCAAACCGTTGGCACGGCGACCCGCGAGCTGTACACCATTTATGAAGATGGTCGCCCCTGGCCCAATGTCGGTTGGGAAGATATGGCTACCCATTTGGATTTAATTTACCTAAAGCCCGATTGTTTTCAGTGGAGTCCGTTGATCTTCGAGCATAATACGCCCACGTTACAGGGATTTTGGCAACGGGAATGGCGGGATGTGTGCAAAATTATGGCCCATGGCGATCGCTGGGTGACCGGTTGTGCCAACCATGACACGGTACGCAAGGGCAACCACATTAATACCGTCGCAATTCGCATTAATGAATATTTAGGGGATTCTTTGCCGGAAATTTTACAAAATGCCTACGATAATCCAGCAACCCAACTGTGGATCCACGGCTTTAGTCCAGGGATTCCGATGGATTTTTTAAATGCATTGATGCATACCCCCTGGGGCTTTTTTCGGAATACAGATGATCAATATGCCGTCAAAATCATGGCGGACGAAATTGGCTTTCTCTATTGGCAAATTACGCCGGAAATTTACCGACAATCCTGGGCATTTCGGCGGTTTAAAACCATGGGCTTTTATGATCTCTCGTTAATGCGGCAGTTCTTTAAGACAGTGGAACAGGCCATTGAAGCGATTGGCTATGATCTACCAAAGCTGGCGATTTTTCTGCAAACCGAATTAGAACCACAATTTGATTTTTTAAAGCCGATTACCATTGCCAACCTGAAGGAAATAGCGATCGCCTTTATGGAGGATGGCCACGAGGCTTGTCGGGTCTCCCATTATTGTGGATCGGTACCGGATGAGCGGGCGAGCTTTAATTTACGCTTGCGGCAATATCGCCAGGCCCAGCCTTGGCTGCGAAATCATCTCGATCCTGCAAGGGGCGATCGCCTGCACCATTGGTCGGATCACCAACGCACCATTTTCTACGGCAGGCGCACCAATCCCGACACCCAGCAGCGGCTTGTGTTAGTGGCGCACATGGCCGGGGCTCCGAAGACCGTTGAGATTGGCAAATGGCTCGCCCTGGATTTGGATCGTTGGCAGTTGGCGATCGCCACACCGACTTTGAAGCTCAACACCATCCATGACTTAGCCCAAATTCACCTGCACAATGGCGAAGGTTTTCTGTTATCTGAAATCCCTCCCTAAATGATATCTTTTGAGCCTAAAAACACACTTTTTTACCTAATTTAACCCACTTAAAAAACCTTATTTAATAATGACCATGGCCCATCAAAAATACATTCTTGCGTTAGACCTCGGCACCACTGGTAATCGTGCCCTTTTGTTTAACCACAAAGGCGATATTGTTGCCCAAGCCTATAAAGAATTAACCCAATATTATCCCCAGCCCGGTTGGGTCGAACATGATGCGACGGAAATTTGGAACGACACCAAAGCCGTCATGCAACAGGTCGTCAACAATAGCAGCATTGAAACCCAGGATATCGCGGCGATCGGCCTGACGGTGCAGCGGGAAACCTGTGTCCTCTGGGATAAAACCACTGGCAAACCACTTCATAAAGCAATTGTCTGGCAGGATCGGCGGACGGCTCCCCTCTGTCAAACCCTCAGTGCGGCAGGCAAAGCGGCAGAAATTTACGATAAAACGGGCTTGGTGTTGGATGCTTATTTTTCGGCAACGAAACTGAATTGGTTATTAAGCTGGGCTAAGGAAAATAGTGCCATTAACCCCAATAATGTCCTCGCTGGAACCATTGACACCTGGGCCTTGTGGAACCTCACGGGAGGCAAAGTCCACGCCACAGATCACAGCAACGCCAGCCGGACAATGTTGCTCAATCTCAACCAAAAAGATTGGGATCCGGATTTGTTGGATTTATTCGATATTCCCCGCCAGATGATGCCAACGGTGCAGTCGAGCCTAGGGGAATTTGGCAAAACCGATCCAAGTTTATTGGGGGCGGCAATTCCGATCACCGCCATCTTTGGGGATCAACAGGCGGCCCTCTATGCCCATGGTTGCGATCGCCCCGGCTTATTGAAATGCACCTATGGCACAGGAGCGTTTTTGGTGGCGCACACGGGCGACGAGATTAAACGCTCCAAGCATAAGCTCCTAACGACCATCGCCTGCACCCAAGCCCATCACGATGGCACAAATCTCGATATTGGCTATGCCCTCGAAGGGAGTATGTTCACCGCTGGGGCTTGTATCCAATGGTTGCGCGATGGCCTACAAATTATCGAAACGGCGGCGGAAACGAATGATCTTGCCCAAGGGGTGAACGATAACGGCGGCGCTTATTTTGTCCCTGCCCTGAGTGGCCTGGGAGCGCCCCACTGGGATATGAGTGCCAGGGGCGCATTTCTCGGTTTAACGAGAGGCGTCAAAAAAGAACACATGGTGCGGGCTGTCCTAGAGGCGATCGCCTACCAAGCCAAAGAAGTAGTCGAAGCAATTAACCAAGATTCTGGTACCCCGATCCAAGAATTAAAAGTCGATGGCGGCGCGTGCAATAACGACTTTCTGATGCAATTCCAAGCCGATGTATTGGGCATTCCCGTGGAACGTCCCGCGGTGCTGGATGCCACGGCCCAGGGAGCCGCCTTTGCCGCCGGATTGGCCGTTGGCTTTTGGGATGATTACCAAACCCTGGTGCAAAACCGCAAGATTGATTACGTTTTTAAACCCAGTGCCAACGCCTCCCAAGCCCAAGCCCATTTCAAAGTCTGGCAAAAAGCCGTTGAACGAGCGAAAAACTGGGCCTAATCCCTTCCGCCTACAATAAGTCCCCCTTCATAAGGGGGATTTAGGGGGATGTCCCCGACATCAATCGTAAAACTATCGAATTTAACAAAGAATTTATGACTGCTTTACTACTCCATGATCAACACTATTCCCTTGATCATGAAGCCTTCCTTTCAACCCTCAGCAACACAGAAAATTTACTCATTATTCAGGATCTTGATGGCGTTTGCATGGGGTTAGTCAAAGACCCCTTAACCCGCAAAATTGATCCTGACTATATTCGTGCCACGCGTAAGTTTAAAGATCACTTTTTTGTCCTCACCAACGGTGAACATGAAGGCAGAAGGGGAGTAAATCGCATCGTCGAACGGGCATTTCGCAATGTTGAAGCCAAAGATGAAACAAGCTATTTACCCGGTTTAGCGGCGGGGGGCGTGCAGTGGCAGACGGATAACGGTCAAATTTCCCATCCCGGTGTCAGCCAGGCAGAGCTAGATTTTCTTGGGACAGTACCAGATTTGATTGGTCAATGTTTAGGGCAATTTTTTACTCAATACGCTGATATTTTCCCCACTGAGCTTCAACCTGAGCTGATCCATGCTTCTGTTTTAGATAATCTCGTTTCGCCAACGGCAAATTTAAACGTCCTGGCCGAATATTTAGGCGATCGCCTGGAGATTTACCAAGACCTCCAGCGCACTATGGAAACCCTGATGAATGATTTGCTAGAAAAAGCTGGCCAACAGGGTTTAGACAATAGTTTTTTCGTGCACTATGCGCCCAATTTAGGCAGAGATAATGTGGGGAAAGAAATTGTTCGCTTTGCCACAGCCAAGGATTCTGGCACCACAGATTTTCAGTTTATGGTGCGCGGTGCCGTCAAAGAAGCGGGAGTTTTAGTGCTGCTGAATTATTACTATGCCCAACGCACGAGCCACTATCCCCTAGGGGAAACCTTTAACGCTCGCCAAGCGCCCCAAAACCACGAGGAACTATTGCAACTGGTGCAAGACAATTTTGATCCGCAATTGATGCCATTAATCGTTGGCGTCGGCGATACGGTCACAAGTCACACCGAAGGCGATCAAGTTCGACGGGGGGGGAGCGATCGCCTTTTTCTTCAGCTTGTGCAAGACATTGGTAAATGGGCAAACAGCGGCAATTTAGTTGTTTATATCGACAGCTCCCAGGGGGAATTAAAAAATCGGATTCCTTTAAAACTGGGGACAATCAATGGTCAAACCCAAGTGATTGAGGGCATCACCGATCCGGCTGATCCGTTACAAATTAACGTTGCTTTTCCGGGAGGGTTTGAACAATACACCGCCCTCTTTCAGCAGGCCGCCGCAAACCGATCTGGAACATAGTTGAAGTTAATTTAAGCCTCAGACAAGCTCACTATAATGGCAGTAGTAGCCCACCGGTGGAAGTTTAGGCAATGGACATGACCCTTCCTTTAGAGTTGAACCTTGAAAATTGCAATTTCAGCGACGAACAATTTTTTCAACTCTGCCAGCAAAATAAAAATTTCCGTTTTGAGCGGAATGCCCAAGGAGATTTAGCAATTATGTCCCCCACTGGTGGCGAAACTAGCGAACGTAATGCCAGCCTCACTGCACAATTATGGCTCTGGAATCACCAATACAAACTGGGTAAAACATTTGATTCTTCTGGGGGATTTATTTTGCCCAATGGGGCGATGCGATCGCCTGATGCCGCCTGGATTTCCTTGGTGCGCTGGGAAGCCCTCGCACCGGAAGTAAAGACGAGGTTTTTACCCCTCTGTCCAGATTTTGTTGTGGAGCTATTGTCACCGACGGATTCCCTAGCCCGCACCCAAGCCAAATTACAGGAATTTATCGACAATGGGTCGCGGTTGGGTTGGCTAATTAATCGTCAAAATCGGCAAGTTGAGGTGTATCGCAGCGGCCAACCCGTAGAAATCCTAGAGCAACCTGAGTTTCTCGATGGTGAAACTGTCTTACCGAATTTTCAGTTGGATTTAAGCACCATTTGGTAAGCGTTGATTTCGTCCAAAACTTAGTCCAACTGCCGCCCGGTGAGTTCGACGAAAATATCCTCGAGGTTGGATTCCCGCACCATCATGCTGGTTTTATCGGGCAAGTTGTCGAGATAATGTTCTGCCTCTTGGAGGGTCGGGAAAAATTTGTATTCCCAGCGATCGCCTTTTTGTTTGACGACTAAACCTTTGCCATGTTTTGCCTGGAGTTCCTCGAAAGTGCCCTCATCGATCAGGCGGCCCGCTTCCATAATGCCAATGCGATCGCAGAGGGTAGCAGCTTCCTCCATGTAGTGGGTGGTGAGGAGAATCGTCATGCCATTTTTGTTGAGGTCACGAATAATTTCCCAGAGACGACGGCGGGTTTGGGGATCCAGGCCAACGGTGGGTTCATCGAGAAAGAGAATTTTGGGTTCATGCAACAGAGCACGGGCGATCTGGACACGGCGTTTCATCCCCCCCGATAGGGTTTTCACCAGAGCATCGCGGCGATCGCTCAGTTCTACATACTCCAGAGACTGACGAATTAACCGTTGCCGACGAGGGTTGGGGATATGGTGTAGGCGGCCATGGAACTCTAGATTTTCCCAAACAGTGAGATCCACATCCACACTCATCTGTTGCAACACCACGCCAATATTGCGTTTGGCATGGGCGCGATTTTGCATCACATCTTCCCCAGCAATGGAAATTTTGCCGCTTGTGGGTTCGGTGAGGGTGATCAACATCCGGATCGTGGTGGATTTCCCCGCCCCGTTTGGCCCCAACAGACCGTACATTTCCCCAGCTTGAATCGCAAAGGAAAGCTCATTGACCACCGGGACTTTACTAAAAACCTTGGTGACTTTATCGAGGGAAACCGCCGCAGATGTCATGGAATTTGTAACTGTTTGTAAAGTTTACTGTCCCCATTATGCCCTGTCGCGCTGTTACTTTTTACCGTGGGAGAAGTGATTAGAGGATTTTTCCGCGATGCAATCGAGATTTTTTCAGCCGTCCGCACATCCCCTAATCTTCGGCCATCGGGGGGTTGTGACCGATCACCAAGAAAATACCATGGCGGGTTTCCAAAAGGCGATCGCCTTAGGTTTAGACGGCGTTGAACTCGATACTTTCCTCACAAAGGATGGCAAATTGGTGGTTTTCCATGACCTCTATACCAAGCGGCTGACGGGGGTCACAGGGAAAATTACCGAAATGACCTGGCCAGAGATCCAAACCCTGCGCATTAAAGATTCCCTCAAAATCGGCAAACAAACCTACACCTATCCCCAACCCGAAAAAATTCCTCTCCTTGAAGATGTGTTGAGCGAACTGCGGGGCAAATTGTTAATCAATATCGAGATGAAAGCCCCCCGCCTCAACCTCCAGCAACGGAAAACAGGCATTGCCGTCGCCCAATTGATCGAAAAAATGGGGCTGCAACAGGAAGCATTTGTTACCTCCTTTAGTATTTGGGCTTTGATCTGGCTGAAGCTCACCCATCACCCCATTGAAACAGGTATTCTCTACTCGCCTTTGGTGACCAAAAATTTCTTCATTCGCAAATTTACCGAAAGTCATATTTTAGAAAAAATCCTCGATGCCAGCTTAGTCAGTCTCAACGTTAATCTATTTAAAAAACAAACCATTCAGCGACTCCATCAACACCAATTAGCCGTCGGCGCTTGGACGATCTTTTCACCACCCCATAAAAGTCAAAACCCGAAAAAATTGGCCCAAGAATTAGCTCAGATTGATCGCCTTGTAGAACAAAACATTGATTATTTCATTACCGATCATCCCCGTCACCTCCAGCAGCATCTCCAGCAGCAACCGCAACCAATGGCTCAGCTCCTAGACAGCGGCGAAGTATTTTAAAGACGCAACCAAGACCAAACCAACCGATGACTTTTCGCCCTTTTACTCAGTTAATTCTCAAGACACATCTTCAACCAGCAGCAGTACGACAAAGATTAGCCGATGCCATTCAAAATCACATTGTTCGAGGTACCGTCAGCCAAAACACATTTGAAATTCGACGTGTGATCCATTACACAAATTCTTTTCTGCCGATCATGAAAGGTAAAATCAAGTCCACAGGGGAAGGAAGCATTATTAAAGTGACAATGGCCCCGCATATTTTAATAATCTGCTTCATGGTTGGCTGGCTGGGTTTTGCTTCTGGATTGTTAGCGATCGCCGCTTTTCATTTACTAGAATTATCTATTGTTCTAATCGGTTTTATTCCCGTGGGGATGCTTATTTTCGGCTATATTTTTGTCACGGCAGCATTTAAGTTTGAGGCACGCCAATCAATATTATGTTTGCGCCAACTATTGGCAATCGCATAGGTCACCAGCGGACAAACGGTGTGCTCACGCCTAAAATAAAGGGCTTACGTTTACAAAAGATGAGCGTCGTATTGTCATGGCTTCGCCCCGATTCCCCTATCAACCACAATTGGAACCCGATGTTGTTACTGCTTGGTATGAGGGGGTTTGTCCGGCCACTAAACAACTTTGTCGTCTCCCCCGCACCAAAAATGCTGAGGCGATCGCCCGCGAATTAATGGTGGAACTGAGGGAAAATCCGGATTTTAGTTGGGAAGGGAAAATGTACGGGGTATTGCTAGCAGAAACGGCCACCGGGCAACGGGTATTTCTCAAGGCATTTTCGGGACTGCTCAAAGGCGAAAAAGTCCTTCCCGGTTGGGTGCCGCCGATGGATGGGGGCGATCGCCTGATTTTAGAAGAGCAAGAAATTCTCGCCCAGTTACGGCAGATCCGCCGGGAAATCCAACGCCTAGAAACCCTACCAGAACGAAAAACTTACCAAACGTTGCAGCAACAATGGCAAACAAAAATCGCGCAGTTTAATCAAGAACGTCGTCAGAAAAAACAGGTACGCCGCCAAAAACGCGAGGTTTACCAGACCCATTTAACAGGAGCCGAATTAGCGCAAGCGATCGCCGCCCTTGAAGAAGAAAGTCGCCAGGAAAGCAACCACAAACGCGATCTCAAACAGGCCAGGGATCAAGAGATTAATCCTCTCGCTGCGATGATTCACCAGGCCGATCAAGACTTACAAAACCTCCGCCAGCGCCGCAAAACCCTGTCGCGCACCCTCCAAAAACGGATGCACCAGGTCTATCACCTCAAAAATTTTCAAGGAGAATCAAAGGCGATCGCCGATTTATTTCCCACTGGTTTACCCACCGGTACCGGCGATTGTTGTGCGCCCAAACTCCTCAACTACGCTGCGAAACAGAACCTTAAACCCTTGGCCATGGCCGAGTTTTGGTGGGGGAAAAACAGCCCTGACAAACAAGTAGGCGAATTCTATTTAGCTTGTGAAGAGCGCTGCCAACCGATCCTCGGCTTTTTGCTTTCGGGCTTGGGGGGAAAGTCGTTTCAAGATATTTTGACAACCCCTGAAATTCCCCTAGAAATCATCTACGAAGACCACAGCCTAATTGCCATCCACAAACCTGCTGGTCTCCCCTCGATTCCAGGGCGCAGTAGCCAGACCTATGACAGTGCCTTTTCCCGATTGCGCCGCGATTATCAAGATATTTTCCTTGTCCATCGCCTCGACCAAGATACATCCGGAATTCTTTTATTTGCCAAAAATGCTGAAACCCAACAGAATCTGCAAACCCAGTTTCGCCGCCGCAAAATTCATAAGGAATACGAAGCCCTCCTAGAGGAAAAAATTCAGCATCCAGAAGGAATGATTACCCTTCCCCTCTGGGCAGACCCTGGCGATCGCCCCCGGCAAAAAGTAGATGCGCAACGGGGCAAACCCAGCGAAACCTATTTCGTTCAATTAGATTCCCATCGCCTCAAACTCAAGCCAATTACAGGCCGCACCCACCAACTCCGGGTCCATTGCGCCCACCCCGACGGGTTAAATAATCCGATCCTTGGCGATCGCCTCTATGGTAACCGGGCCGTCCCCCGTCTACATCTCCAGGCCACAGCCTTAACTTTTATGCACCCCGAAACCAAAAACCCACACACAATCCAGAGCGCCCCAGAATTTTAACGTTTGTATCATCAGAAGAAACATTCTGAAAGCCGGATGGCATACTTTTTGAACTCTTTACATTTTTCTAAAAAAATTAATGGAATAATGAAAGAAAACTAGGGTTTAAGCCAAACCAATGTTTTAACGTGCGTAATTCTCATCATTTCAATGCCATCCTGCCAGGGGTAATTCCAAAGCCAATGTGGTGAACTTAAGCATTATGATTCAAGATTCTTATCTGCAGCACCGAGGCGATATTTTAATTGTTGATGATGTTCCCGAAAACCTACAACTTCTTTCAGAAATTTTGGTTGAAAAGGGCCACGAAGTGCGACAGGTAATCAATGGCAAACAAGCCCTCAAAGCAGTGGCAGCGGATCCCCCTGATTTGATCCTGCTGGATATTAAAATGCCCATCTTAGATGGTTATGGCGTTTGCCAACGACTAAAGGCTAATCCAGACACCGCCAAAATTCCCATTATTTTCATCAGTGCTTTAAATGATGTTTTCGATAAGGTGAAGGCTTTTTCCTTAGGGGGCGTTGACTATATCAATAAGCCCTTTGATATGTATGAGGTGCTTGTGCGCGTTGAAAATCAACTTAAGATTTTGCGTAATGCCCAGGAGCTTGAAGAAAAAAATAACCAGTTAGCCCAGATCAACCAAGATCTAAAATCCTTTAACTATATGGTTTCCCATGATTTACGGCGGCCATTAACGAAATTGTTAGGATTTTGTGACTTGCTCTTGGGTGATGTTGATACCTTTGACGAAGAGACCTTAGAAACATTAGATATTATTGCAAATTCTGCTAAGGAAATGAATCATATCATCTCTGACTTGATGCGCCTTGCAGAAATTAAAGAAAAGCAATTAACCCTTGAGAGGATTAATTTAAGTGAAATTGCCATAGAAATTATTCAGGATCTCCAAGGTGAAACCCCTGATCGAGCCATAGAAATTAAAATCGAACCGGATGTGATTATCCTAGGCGATCGCCCGCTCCTTAAGATGGCCTTTGAAAACCTATTTGAAAATGCCTGGAAATACACCAGCAAGGTCAAAAATCCTCAAATAAAATTTTATAAAATCGATTCTCAAACCTACTGCCTAGAAGATAATGGTGTTGGTTTTACCGCAGAACATTTAGAAGAGATTTTTTTGCCATTTAAGCGACTCCACACCCAATCTGAATTTGAAGGAACGGGAGTTGGTTTAGCAATTGTTAGACGTATTATCGAAGTGCATCGGGGACAGATCTGGGCCGAAACACGGGGTAATCAAGGGGCTAAATTTTGTTTTACTTTTGGTTTTGATCTACCCCAAACAAATACTTAGAAAATATTCTGTAAATCACAAAACAGTGTTTAGAAAATTAGCTTATTAAAAATCAATAAATAACATCGATTTTACCTCATTAATTTAGTTAAAGCAGCCCGAAAAATTGATAATTAGATCTTAATCTTGTTGGGGCATGGATTAATTTCACTGTATTTTCTATGGCTTCTTGATTTCTTGCCTACAATGGGGAAAGAGTTACAGATTTTTGAAACAGCTATGAGTTCTGCGAGCACAACTGTCTACAGCGATCGCCAAATCACGGCTTGGTTACGGGGACTACTGACCATTGCCTGGGCCGACGGTCATTTTGATGCCGAAGAGCAAGAGCTTATTACGCGACTGACCCAGGACGAACTCGCCCCCCACAGTAGCCTAGGGGACTTAGAACCGATTACAGGTCAAGAGTTGGCGGCTGACCTCGGAGAAGATCTCAATATCCGCGAAAATTTTCTCCGGACAGCGGTAATGATGGCGATCGCCGATGGGGTCTATTCCATTGTTGAAGCCGATCAAATCAAAGCCTTTGGGAAAGCCCTTGGGGTAGATCTCAGCGCCCTCCATAACCTTGAAAAAACCCTCTACGACCCCGAAACTGTCACCACCGAAACCCCCCAACCAGAAGTTCACCTTGATGCCCTTAAACCAATCCGCAACTGGCTCGATGGCATGGACATCGACGATCCCCGCGTGGCCCGCTTCATCTGTAAAATGGTGCCGCCCCAATGCCCCTTTGAGCGGGATATCAAGCTATTTGGCAAAAAAATTGTCCATATTCCGCCAATGTGCAAACTCAATCCCCTCTATGAACAATTGGTCGGCCTCCGCTTCCGTTCCTTATCTTATTTAGCCGATGACTGTGACGAAGACATTTCCGAATTTATTTGACCCGACCGCAAGGGATTCGGGACTCACGAGTTGTAAAGTTATGTAAAAACACGGTTTCATAGAAGATATTCTCAACTCGTTAGGAAAGCATTTTGACGCATTACAGCAACGTTCTTGACCCGATTCCCTCTACACCACCACAACCTAATCCCCGTCCCCACAACTATTCTCGACTGACTCGCCTCAGCTATGCCACTGGCCCAGTTTGGATTATCCTTTGTCATCTCGGCATGGCGATCGCCTTTTTTACAGGTCTCAGTTGGGGAGCTATCCTTTGGATTGTCTTTTGGTACTGGCTGAGAATGCTCGGCACCACTGCCATCTACCACCGTCTCCTGACCCACAAAGCCTACCAAGCTTCCCCCTGGGTGAAATGGATCGGCAGTTTTATTACTGCTTCGGCGGGGCAAATGGGGCCGAGTTGGTGGAAAGCTCACCACGAAGATCACCATCGGTTTAGCGACCATCCCGGCGATCCCCACAGCTCCAAAGAGGGGTTTTGGTGGGCCCATTACCGCTGGCTCATTTCTCCCAATACCTTCCCGAAAAAATTGCCCGCTGACATTGAGCGAGATCCAATCCTGAAACTGATTGATCGCTTCCATTTTGTGCCCCTCATTGCCCTAGGCGCATTGTCCTATGGGGTCGGCGGCCTGGAATATCTGGCCGCATTTTTTATCAGCACCACTCTCCTATTTCATGGTGTCGCTTTCGTGAATTCCGTTTGTCACAAATGGGGCGATCGCCCTTTCCAGACCACCGATCACAGCCGTAATAATAGTTGGGTTGCCGTCCTTGCCCTTGGGGAAGGTTGGCACAATCTGCACCATGCCTTTGGTTGGTCGGTACGCCACGGAATCACGATTCAAAAAGGTAAGGTGAAATACCTACCGGACTTTACCTATTCTTTTATTCGTCTCCTGGAGCGCATGGGATTAGCCAGTAAGCTAAAACAACCCACCGTTACCGATCTACAAAACGCGGCCAATCCCTAGATTTTCTCCAAAGGGAAATATCTATTCCGGGTTCTGGCAATACCAATCAATAGTCTCCTGTAAACCCTGCCGTAAACCAATCGCTGCCTCGAAACCAAATTTCTCTTTGGCTTTCTGGGTATCTAGGCAACGGCGGGGTTGTCCATTGGGTTTATCTGTTTCCCAGATAATCTCTCCGTCAAAGGCCATTAGTTCACAAATTAGCTCAACCAAATCCTTAATAGAAATTTCTGTATTGGTTCCTAGATTGATGGGGGCTGCCTCATTATATTTTTGCGTTGCTAAAACGATGCCCTGGGCCGCATCCGTTGCGTGGAGAAATTCCCGTGTTGGGCTGCCATCTCCCCAAACCTTGAGCTGTTTAACACCATCCCGTTGCGCTTCATAAACCTTACGGATTAAAGCGGGGATCACATGGGAACTTTCCGGCTTGAAATTATCCCCAGGGCCGTAGAGGTTTACCGGGAGTAGATAAATGCCATTGAAACCATATTGCAGGCGGTAGGCTTCTAGTTGCACGAGGAGTGCTTTTTTGGCGATGCCGTAGGGGGCATTGGTTTCTTCGGGATAGCCTGCCCAAAGATCCTCTTCTTTGAAAGGTACAGGGGTAAATTTCGGGTAAGCGCAAATCGTCCCGACACAGACAAATTTTTCGACCCCCGTTTCGTAGGCACTGTGGATTAGCTGGGTACCCATCATTAAATTGTCATAAAAAAGTTCAGCGGGTTTCTCGCGGTTGAGGCCAATCCCCCCCACGTGGGCCGCCAGGTGAATAACGATATCCTGACCTTGGACTGCTTGCTGACAGGCTTCGAGACGACGCAGATCACAACTGGAAGAACGGGGGACGGTAATATTTCCTAGTTGAGCACCGGCTTGGATCAATTGGTGAATTACCTGTTGACCGAGGAAGCCAGCGCCGCCAGTGACAAGGACTTTTTTCTGGGAAAGATTAATCATGGGTAGGGAAAGAGAAAGGGAAAGGCGTGATTATTCTACGGGGTTTTCTGGGTCGAGGTCGTGGAAAAGTTCCGCGAGAATGGTGTTGGAGAACAGTAAGCCTTCTGGATCGCTTAGGGCAAGACGTGGTGGCGTTGTGGGGGAAAGGAGAGCCCAGCCTTTCTGAAAAGCGGGTTTTAGGATTTCTAGAATCTGATCCACACTACTTTGGCCAAATTCTGTGATCAGTTGAGATAAATCTAGACCTTCCGTTAAACGAAGACCCAACATCAAGGTTTCAAGGAGGCGATCGCCTTTTGTTAAAGCTTCCACATTTAAGATGCCGTGATTTTGTTCATATTGTTCAACCCAGGCGTAATATTCGGCGCGGGTGCGGGGCCGAGAAAAGCGCTGATTTTGGGTAAAACTGGCGGCCCCCATGCCAAAACCATAGTAGAGGCGATTTTCCCAATAGACACGATTATGGCGACATTGGTAGCCGGGTTTGGCGTAGTTGGAGATTTCGTAGTGGTCATAGCCTGCTTTGCGGAGGGTTTCACTGGCGAGGCGATACATGGCAGCGGTATTTTCATCGGAAGGAAGGGGGCGTTCACCGGGTTCGTATTGTTTGCCAAAGGGGGTCTGGGGTTCGATCACTAGGTCATAGCAGGAAATGTGGTGGGGATTAAGGGCGATCGCCTGATCAAGGGAAGCTTGCCAATCGTCGCGGGTTTGATCTGGCAATCCGGAGATCAGATCCAAACTCCAGGGGATCTGCGATCGCTCCAGGTGATCACACGCAGTAAATATATTTATTACCCTGTGCGATCGCCCACAGTTTGCCAGCAAATTATCCTGAAAAGCTTGTACCCCAAGGCTTAGGCGAGAAATACCAATATTTTTGTACCGGATCAATTGTTCTAAAGAAAAAGTGCCTGGATCAATTTCGAGGGAAATTTCTGCTCCCTGGGCAATGCCAAATTGCTGATCAAGGGTTCTTAAAACTTTTTCCAAGAGATCCACTGGAAATAAAGAGGGTGTGCCACCCCCAAAGAACACCGTCTTTAACTCGCCCCCCAGGATCGGTGTCGCGCGGATTTCTCGACAGAGCCAGGCCCCATATTCTGCCATCTGGGCGCGAATCCCCGCAGTTTGTTTTTCCCCCGTCACCGTAATCGGAAAATCACAGTAAAAACAGCGGCGTAAACAGAAGGGGAGATGGAGATAAGCACTGGTAACCACGGTAGAACAGTCTCAATGGGGAATAGGAAGCATTTAGCTGGAAAATTGGCGCAGAAATCAACAAATTTTGTTAATTCCCAGAGGCGCGAAGGAATGGAAGGCCCACCGATATAATGAGGGCATTATTCTCCATTATCCTAAACCCCAAATTCCCCCTAAAACTGGGACTTATAGCCGGGTAAGACCTATGTTCGATATTTTCCTTGTTCTGATCTTTGTGGTGGCGATCGCCCTTGTGGGATTTGATGTCATTGATTTACTCCCTGCCTCCGTGCGTGACCAAGCCTCCAACATTGACGCCCTCCGGTGGGTGGGGGCCGGTTTTGCCTCACTCCTGGGCCTTTCCATCGGTCTCCTCGCCCAGAGTACCTATCGCCGCTTCGAGCAACAATTTCGGCGCACCCCCATCGAAATTATCGTCACCCGTGCTGTGGGTTTAGTGATTGGGCTTTTGGTGGCAAATTTAATGCTTGCTCCCATTTTTCTGTTGCCCATTCCTTCAGAGTTTGGTTTTCTTAAGCCCACCTTTGCCATTCTCGGCAGTATTACCTTTGCCTACCTTGGCGTAAGCCTCGCCGATGTCCACGGGCGCACTTTTCTGCGGCTGATCAATCCCAATAGTTTAGATACTCTCCTCGTTGCTGAAGGAACCCTCCGTCCTTCGCCGACAAAGATCATCGACACAAGCTGTATCATTGACGGTCGCCTAGAAGAACTCCTTAAAACAGGTTTTATCGAAGGACAAATTCTCATTCCAATTTTTGTCCTCAACGAATTACAGCAACTCGCCGATGCTAGCAACGACCAGAAGCGCGCCAAGGGTCGTCGGGGCTTAGATATTCTCCAGAGTATGCAAAATCGTTTTCCCAAACGGGTTTCTGTCAACCCCGCAGACTACGATGACATTGCTACTGTGGACGCTAAATTAGTGCATTTGGCCCAGGAAATTAATGGGATTCTTTTGACCAATGACTACAATCTACAAAAAGTTGCCAATCTTCAAAAAGTCGAAATTTTAAATATTAATGACCTTGCCCAAGCGATTCGTCCGATCTATCTCCCTGGAGATAATTTAGATGTCAAAATTCTTAAGCAAGGAAAGGAAGAAAAACAAGGGGTGGGTTATCTCGAAGACGGCACGATGGTTGTTGTCGAAGAAGGAAAACAATTTATGGGTTCCGATGTTGCTGTAACCGTTACTTCATCTTTACAAACCTCTGCGGGGCGGATGATTTTTGCGAAATTAAGTTCTTCCCTGGCTCTTTAATTAACTAGTTAATTTTCTTATGATTTAGTGCGTGGAGGTCAGATATATGAGGTTTAAATTTATTACTTTTAGTACCCTGGTCAGCCTTGGCTTGGGGTTAGGCAGTTGCCAAAATCAGTCTAATCCTTCTGCCCCTGAACCCGACGGAACAACACCTACCGATCCGACAGAAGAACCAATTCCTGTTCCCGCTGAACCATTGCCCCTAGTTAATTCTCAAGGGGCCGATACGAAGGAAGTAGAAGCAGTAGATCAGAATTATTCCTCCCCTGATATTAGCCAAGCAATCATTCCGGGGCTTATGGAAAACCGGGAAGATTTGGGGCTTTGCCAAGAGTTTAGATTTGAATCGGAGCTCACAGAAGCGGCCTCTAATGTTTACCGTGTGGGTGAAGATGAGTATCTTGTGCACCTTGTTTGTGGCTCGACGGCCTATCAACTGCTCCAGAATTATTTTTTATACCGAAGAGACGAGGATCAATTCGATCTGACGCCACTACCGATTACTTATTTCTACCAAGATACGGATCAACAATTGATTAAAGAAACAGAAGTAACCAGAGCTGGGTATTCAGAATATGATCCGAATAGCCAAACCATTAGTATTTTTACAAAAGGCAGAGGTTTAGGGGATTGCGGTAGCTTGGGTTTTTATCAATTTACAGGTACAGATCTCAGCTTAAATCGGTTTCTCCTCAAGGATGAATGTGATGGTAACTATATTGAACCCATTAACTATCCTCAAGTTTATCCCTAGGAAAATTATGAAGTTTTTTGCCTTGATTTGCTTAGCTCTGTGAAGTCCTAATTACTTGGCTAAAATGTCACCAAAATAGGACACAATGGGTAGATATATGGTTCTATTTTTGAGTCCATTACCCATGGAACAGAAAAATCTGAAAGCTTACCTTGATTTGGTGCAAAAACTCTTAAACTGCCGCCGGGGTGAAGAGTGGATTGTCCTGCGGCAAAACGAGCAGTTGGTGGATGCCCAATTTATTGAAGTGATGGAACAGGTGGCTAACTACCTTGCGGCGGAAGGTGAACTGAATGGGGCTCGCTATCTCCACAACTGGGCGGGCAAATTACATCACATTCTCACCCAACCGAATCCGGTCGCGCCCCAACCAGATGCCACTACCCAAGCCTATGCCCAATTGATCGAAGCGCTTTTAAATTGTCGTCGGGGAGAAGAGCAACAGATTTTAGCGGCGAATCAAAAATTAATCACCCCGGATTTGGTGAAGTTTATGCAGGAGGTAGCCCGGCAGTTTGAAGACCAAGGTAAATCCCAAACGGCAGCTTACCTCCAGGATTTGGCCACTGCCGTTAATCGTACCTGGATTCAAACCCACGATTTTCAGCCGAACTTACAAAAAGCAAATCAATTAGCCCCAGATCCTTGGGATGATTCGCCATCAGCGACTTCCCCTGAACCTATGCCAACTGTTTCGTCATCTCAGCCTGGGACAATAGCAGGGCCAGAAGTTCTAGAAAAAGCAGATCCTCTGCCAACGGATACCCCGACGGTGACAACAATTGCTCTAGAGGAGGTCGTGCAAAATTTAAGTGATCAGCTAGGGGACATGAGAACAGAAATGGCGGCGATCGCCCAGAAGCTTGCCAGAGTAGAAGCGGCTCTTTCGGAATCCCGTCAAGCGTCTAATCCCCTCGCTTATCTCAGCGTTTTAGAACAGGCCGCCACGGCAGGTTGGATGATTTCGACGGACGAAGTGGCCCAATTGATCGGCGTTCAACCCAGTCCCAAAAAAGGGAAAAATAGCTTTGAGCGGGGCAATTGGCGGTTTGTCAAAGCGGGTAAGATTGGTGCCCAAACCGGTTGGCACGTGGAAAAAATTCACTAAAGTCGGCTAAATTCAACGGTGCCATCTACTCCTTGCCAACGCAAAAGGTTGATGGGTTTGCCCGTTGTCCAAGTCGCCATACCAAGGGCTTTTCGGGGGGCCAGAGTCCCTAAGGCGATCGCCTTTTCTAAATCACAAATACCCCACCGGACAAGGTTTTTGACCCCGGCAAACAGCGGTAACGTCGTGCCGGATAACGTGCCATTGTCCAAGCGAGCCGTGCCGTGGGTGACGGTAATTTGGCGATCGTCCCAGGGATATACCCCATCCGGGAGACCGATGGGGGCGAGGGCATCACTAACTAAAAAAGGTTGTTTGGCGGCCCGCAAAAAAATCTCCAACATCGTGGGATTGACGTGCTGGCCATCGGCGATCAGGCCGCAGTAAACGTCAGGATTCACCATTGCTGCTCCCAATAAACCCGCCTCCCGGTGATGCAAACTGGGCATCGCGTTAAAGGCATGGGTGATCATCGTTGCGCCATGGGCAAAGGCTTGATTGGCTTCTGTTTCTGTGGCGAGGGAGTGACCTAAACTAACAACAATCCCCAAAGAGCGCAGATATTCCACACATTTATGGCTGGGATCGAGTTCCGGGGCAAGGGTGATGATTTTGATCATTGGGGCAAATTCGCCGATTACCTGTTGCAGATTCTTCAGGGTCAACGGCTGCAAATGTTGGGCTGGGTGCGCCCCTCGTTTTTCGTAATTTAAAAATGGCCCCTCTAAATGTATCCCCAAAATTTTTGCTGTATTCGGTTGCGGGTCTCCCCAAAGCTCGGCAAAGACAGCCAGCGATCGCCGGATGTTTTCTAGAGAAGTGGTGACGATGGTCGGACAAAATGCGTCAATGCCCTGGCCCCAAAGATAATCACAAATTTCTTGAAGTTGCGGCAGATCCGTCTGGGTCACTTCCGGAAACGCTAAACCCAAACCACCGTTAATCTGTAAATCTACTCCCCCTAGGGACAATAAATCTCCGGCAATATCCAAGATATTTTCCTGAAATTCTAGTGGAATTTCGGTTTCCATTGACTCCAGATGCGTTAAACAACGATTTGCATCGAATCGCAACCAAAATTGACCTTCTAAACCAACAAGACGCGCCCTGATCAGGGTTTGTGCAGAGTTCTCCCTTTGTTTATGATGGTTAGTTGGCATGACATACATGAGCTAAAAACCTATGAGTGTAATTAATCCCCTGGTTGGCATCATTATGGGGAGCGATTCTGATCTTCCCACGATGGAAGCGGCGATCGCCATCTGTAGACAATTTAATATTCCCCACGAGGTTGGCATTGTGTCTGCCCATCGTACTCCGGAGCGCATGGTGGAATACGCCCAAACAGCCCATGAACGGGGTTTAAAGGTGATTATTGCTGGGGCAGGTGGGGCCGCGCATTTACCGGGGATGGTTGCTGCTCTGACGCCTTTGCCGGTGATTGGGGTGCCCGTCAAAACCAGTACCCTCAGCGGTGTGGATTCTCTCTATTCAATTGTGCAAATGCCCCGTGGTATTCCGGTGGCAACAGTGGCGATTGGCAATGCGACTAATGCTGGTTTGTTGGCAGTACAAATGTTGGGTGCTTTTGATCCAACACTTTTAAAACAAGTGCAAGCTTATCGCCAGAGCCTTAAGGATATGGTGCTCGATAAACAAACTCAATTAACGACGATTGGTTATGAGGATTACCTCAAACAGATGTAGTGTTTTGCAAAATGGAGGAAGTTGCTACAGGAAATTAGTAGATGAGCGATATTGTTTTTGAAGAAACTTTTGTTGATTCTTTTGTGACCTATTCTGTAGAAATTGCCGGGAAGATTTACGTTGTGGAAAATGTCCCGGCTAGGGTTTCTCAGGAAACGGGAGAAAAATTATTTGCGCCGGAAACGGTGGATCGGTTGCAGGAAATTATCTGGAGTCTACAACCGCCCCTCAAAGTTGTAGAAACGCCTGTGTATTCTTTTTCTTGAAACTTGTTGGTTAGGACGACAAAATATTCAGGATTATTTTGACGAGAATGGCGATCGCCGCTGCGGCAATACTGCCAAGAAGCGTAATTCTGACGTTGGTGGTGTGCTTTTTAATTTCGATTTCGGCCTTTTTTTCCGCCTGACGGGTCATGTATTTTTCTAACTCAAAGGCGAGGGTCGAACCCACTGCAATAATCACCGCTGCATCATCGGCTAACCCCGCAAAAGGAATCACATCCGGCACCGCATCGAGGGGCGAAACTAAATACAACAATGCGGCGATCGCCATGGTTTTTGACCGCCAGGCCACATTCGGATCCTTAATCAGTTGGGCGAGACCTTGCACCTTTTGCCAAATATCTTTGATTGGCCCCCGGCGCATCTCCCCTAAATGAGCTTTGATTTTTTCAATGTCCGCTGGCGTTACCCCCTGGGCAAACCGCTGAAATACCTGGGCAATGCGGGTTTTGTCCTGTTCCCGTAAATTGGCTTTAACTTGTTCTTCGAGATCGTCGTGGAGAGTTGTGACCGCTGGCTGGGCTTGGGCCGGGCGAAATCTCTCAATCACCCGTTGCCAAGGCTTGGGGGATGTTTTCTGGGGGGGCGTCTCGATGGGTTCTGCGGCCACATCAATAATTTCTGGAGTTTCTGCTTCCGGCGATCGCCGCCATTGCTGCCAAGAGGTTTTCAGATTGTCCAGAAACTTCACCACGACCGCGATTACCCAAGCTCTAGTTTTTACTGTAGCGAATCTAGGTCTCTTTGTAGGCGGCACCGAGGTAGAGTTCTCCGACCTTCGGGTTCGTTAGCAAATCTTGCCCTGTGCCCTCAAAGCGATCGCAGCCACTTTCTAAAACATAGCCCCGGTCAGCAAATTCCAACGCCTTTTTTGCATTTTGTTCCACGAGCATAATCGCTTTACCCAATTGATTCACCGCTTTGATTTGCTCAAAAACACTAGCCACCAGAATTGGTGAAAGAGCTGCTGACGGTTCATCAAGGACGAGAAGATCCGGGTCTAACATCAAAGCCCTGCCCATGGCTAACATTTGCCTTTCGCCCCCAGAGAGAGTACCCGCCCGTTGTTTGCGCCGTTGTTTCAGCACGGGGAACATCGTATAAATTTGTTCCTTGAGATTTTCGAGGGAGCCAGACCGCACAAAGGCCCCCATTTCTAAATTTTCTTCGATACTCAGGTTGGCAAAAACGTTTTGAATCTGGGGGACATAGCACATACCCCGTTGCACAATTTGGTTGGGACGCAGGCCAGTAATGGGTTTTCCTTTGAACGTAATGTTGCCTTGATTGGGGGTCAGGAGGCCAAAAATCGTTTTAGCGAGGGTCGATTTTCCTGCGCCATTGGGGCCAATGACCACCACTAATTCTCCGGGAGCAATCCGAAAGTTAATGCCCTGGAGAATGTTTAGATCTTTGATATATCCTGCATAGACGTCATTGACGACCAAGAGATTTTCCGCAGTTGCCATAGATTTTGGGTAAAGATTGCCGATTTTCTCCCTAGCATAAAAGCAAATTGCCCCCCGGTTCACTACTGGGAGGCAAAATTTTGGATAGAGTGAGTGACGAAAAAAGATTATTCGGTGAGTTCGTCGTCTTGGCCGAGGAGTTGATTGATCAAGCTGGAAATAAAGGTCAGCACCAGGGAACCAATCACCGCCGGGAAAAAGCCATTGACTTCTAAACCCGGTGTGAGGTAGCCGACTAACCCCAAGGTGATCGCATTGACAACCAGGAGAAATAGGCCGAGGGTCAAAATGGTCAGGGGCAGGGTAAAGAGGATCAAAATTGGTTTAACAATGGCATTCACAAACCCAAGGGCGATCGCCCCGATCAAGGCTGTGGTCAGGCCATTAATTTCTAAACCAGGGACAATCGTGGCCGTAAGAAAGAGGGAGCCAGCCGTCGCTAACCAAGTCAACAAAAACTGAGGCATAGTGAGTGCGGGGATGATATTTTGCTCCCATTCTATCGGGACTTTTTGACCATTAGGGCGTGACGGCGCAAACCTTAAACCTAAGCTTGTTTCCAGAAGTGAATAATTTCCCGCACATGGTTCAACACTTGGCTGTCTTCACTGAGTTGGGCGATCGCCGTTGTCGCTTCCCGGGCAAGTTGTCGGTGAGCCGCTTCATTGGTGGCTTCTAGTTGTTCGAGGGCGGCCCGCATTTTCGCTAAATCGCGTCGAAGGCTATGCCATTCTTCCTGGTGGGTTTGGCTATTTTTTTCGGTTGTTTCTTGTAGGTTTTTAACTCCTGCCTCTAGGGTCACAACCCGGTGACGCAATTCCACCACATCTTCCCGGGGATATTGAATTTGCTGGCGAATTGACATAAGACGCTGGGCAATAAATTGGTAAGCCCGCACCGCTGGCCGCAATGCCGTGAGCAATAACATTGCCCCGCCTGTCACATACCCCACCGGACTAATGCCCCAGGCCGCCAGACCATATAACCCCAAAGCTGAAAGCAGATGGAGGGCGATCGCCAACAGCAAACCAAACCGAGCAATTTTTGCCACATAGGCTAACTGTTGGGCGTCAACGGGGATATTTTTCTGGCGAGAAATTACCGCCTCTGCCTTTGTCTCTTCCGCCTCAAAATAAATATTCCACGGAATCGTCACCACCGCCAACAGCCACCAAAAACTGGCAATGCCCACTAGCCAATCGACTAAACTCCCCGCCGGAATCTGGAGCCACTGCAAAATGAAAAAGACCACTAGGGCGAGAAACCCCGACCCAAACCCAAAACTCACAAAACTGTAACTGACCATGACGAAAATCTCCTGGGGCGATCGCCTTTATTACCACCATTGTGGCGACCCAATCCCAGAAATTTTCTTGCCCTGTGCCACTTTTTGAACCGTCCAAAAAAAATCCTCCCTTGAGGGAGGTGGCCGATAGGCCGGAGGGTGCCATTCTCCCCTTGAGGGGAGCTAGAGGGATGTTTCTAGAAGTGTGTTCTGCCTACAAAGGCCGATACACCCGATAATCAATATTCGGGAAAATGTTATCCATCTTCTCAATCTTTTCGAGCCAACCCGCATCAATCTTGCCGACCTTTACATCCTCATAGATCTTCTCCAGGCGTAACACATGACTCTTTGTGCGTCGTTCCGCGTAGGGCACCATGGTACCTGTGCGCATAATAAATGCCCAATCCGATGACTGTGCCAACAGCAATTCCCTGGCTGCTTGATTCAAGGCCCGTTCTTCTAGTTCATCGGCTGGTTCCCGCGTCGAAAGCTCGATCATGCGTTCCGCAGCCTTATGGAGATAGGGATAAATCCAAGCATTCGTCTGGTTGAGCCAATATTCATGGAATCCTTTGTATCCCCAACTCGATTGGGACGGCACAGCCACCTGTTGCGTCGGCTCCATTTTTAGATAATCTGCCAAGTGGGTCATCTGGTAGGTATTTTGGTCGTACCAAGACTTGCGGAAAAAGTAATCCAAGAACCAGGGGCCTTCGTACCACCAGTGGCCAAACAATTCCGCATCATAGGGAGACACCACAATCGGGTGACGCCCCATCATCTTATTCAGACGACCAATCTGTTGCTCCCGGTTATACATGAAGTTGCCCGCATGTTCTGCCGCTTTTTCCCTCGCCCAGTAGGGATCATAAAGGCCTTTTTCGGATAAACCACCATCACGACTGGTGATCTTGTGGTACTTGATCCCCGTATTTTTCCGCTGGCCGTTGGGCATAATGTAGGGCTTGATATATTCATAGTCCGCTTCCCAACCGAGATCTTTATAAAACTCCCGGTAACAGACATCGCCCGGATAACCCACTTTCGATGACCAAACTTGCTGGGAAGACTCATGGTCTCGGCCAAAGGCAGCCACCCCTGTTTCGGTGAAAATCGGCGCATAGTTACCATAGCGGGGACGGGGGCGTGCATAGAGAATGCCGTGGCCATCGGTGAGGAAGTACCGCAGTCCCGCATCGGCGAGCATCCGCTCCAAACCTTCATAATAAGCACATTCAGGCAACCAAATGCCCTTGGGGGGACGCCCAAAATTTTCTTCGTAGCTTTCACAGGCCACCTGCAATTGTGCCCAAACTGCTTGGGGGTACATCTTCATCAGGGGGAGGTAGCCATGGGTGGCACCACAGGTGATGATTTCGAGGTTGTTACTGTCCTGGAACTGCTTAAAGGCCGTCACGAGATCCCGATCATAGCGTTCCCAGGTGTCGAGGATGGCGCTAAATTCTTTGTGGTAATACTCCGCTAAATATTTAATGTGACCGTTGTATTTGTTATGAACAATTTCCTTTTCGACCAGCTCCATTAACAGCTTCATGTGGGCGTCGTAGCGGTCTTGGAGAAGAGGATCCCGGAGCATCGCCACCAAAGGTGGGGTCATGCTCATCGTAATTTTAAAGTCGATCCCATCTTGCTTTAGCCCTTCAAATACGTGAAGCAAAGGGATATAGGTTTCGGTAATTGCTTCAAATAACCACTCTTCTTCAAGGACAAAATCACTTTCGGGGTGACGAACAAAGGGGAGGTGGGCATGGAGAACGAGGGCAACGTAGCCTAAAGCCATAGTGGTATTCCTTCCTTAAAAAGAGTCGCTTGCTGAACGATTTTGAGGCGTCGGTGTCAATTTCCATTAGATTCTAAAACGATTTGGTCAATGCACCGCATCTAACTCAAGTTTGAGGCTCTGGGAACATGGGGTAATTGGTCCTCTACGGATTACAATGGGTTTTGGAGTAAGCTCACCATAAACTGTTCTTTTCCCCTAGATTGTGCATGGTAGACAGATTGTGGATCACTTACTTTCTTGGGGCGAATTTGTCTTGTTTGAACTGCCTGTGTCTGCTGAAGATCAATCTCAACTTTCACCTGTTACGGCCGATATACAACTGCGATTGTTGTTGTTTACGGATGAGCGTTTGGCCCATCGGAGTGAGATCAAGCGGGTGCAAGATTATCTTGAGCGTTTGCGGCAAGAAACGGATTTTTCTTTGGAAATTATCAATATCAAAGATCAACCCCAACTGGTGGAATTGTATCGTTTGGTGGCGACGCCTTCTCTGGTCAAGGTTTTTCCGGAGCCGTTGCAGGTCTTTGCAGGCAGCAATATTTTGCCGGATCTAGAACGGTGGTGGGGTCAGTGGTTGGATACGGTGGCGTCACTCAGAAAACAGCTTGGCGATCGCCAATTGGCAGAGGTTGAACGATGCGATCGCCGCTTGGCTGCGTCCCAGACAGAACATTCTAAGGAAGTAATGCGCCTGTCCGACGAAATCTTCCAATTGCAACGGGAAAAAGAAGCTCTCCTCAAGCAAATTGAATTTAAAGATCAGATTTTGGCGATGCTGGCCCATGATTTGCGCAGTCCCCTCACCGGAACGTCCATCGCCATCGAAACCTTAGAAATCCTCTCAAAACGTCCGGAAACGGAAAAAACAGTTGGATTGCGGGGGCAGCTTTATCAGCAGGCGAAAAACCAACTCCAGATCATGAACCGGATGATCACAGAACTGCTCCAAGAGTCACGGCAACTGCTGACCAAATTAGATGTTAAGCCCCAGCCGATGGCCCTGAGTCCCCTATGCCAACAAATCACAGAGCAAATTCAGGAGCGGTTTCAACGTAAATCGATTCAATTGGTCTTGGATATCCCCCGGGATCTGCCAGAGGTTTATGGAGACCGGGAATTGATCCGGCAGGTCATTGTCAATTTGCTAGATAACGCCATCAAATACAGCCCTGAAGGGGGGCTTGTGCGGCTTGTGGGCCTCCATCGCACCCTCCAACAGGTACAGGTGAGTGTGATTGATACGGGCCATGGTATCCCGGAGGAGGAACAGGAAAAAATTTTCGAGGGGCATTTTCGTCTTAAGCGAGATGCCACCCAAGAGGGCTACGGTCTGGGCTTAGCCGTCTGTCGGCAAATTATTCAGGCCCACCAGGGCCGCATTTGGGTTGATAGTACCCCAGGCCAGGGCAGCGAGTTTCACTTTACGCTTCCGGTGTCAGGCGATCGCCAAGCTTAATGATTTCTGTGCAGTATTGATCGAGTTGGGTCAGGCGGGTTTGGATCTGCTGTTGTTTTTGGCTTTGGGTGTTGGGGCTACGACTACCCTGGAGAAAGATTAAATCGGTATTGAGGAGCCGCAACCCCCGATACAATTCCGTGTGGAGCGATCGCCAAGCGCTATAGATTTTTTCAGGAAGCTGTTCCCCAGTGAGGGGGGCTAACTGGGTTTCCCAAAAGCTGAGGAACCCTTGGCCCTGACGGACTAAAGCCCCCGATTCCTGTTGGAGGGGCGTTAAATCTGTGGCCAGGGTTTGCAAATCGATTTTTAATTGTTGATAGGCAGAAAAATTCATCGGGTAGATAGTGCAAATTTAGAGAACAAACAAGCCATCAAAACTGTATCAAAATTAATCTTTCCAAAAATATTTTGTGCAAATCTAAACTTTTAAGTAAGAATTAAGATACTTAAAGCAAATTTAATCTCTGTTTTAAGCTTTTTGTTCAAGTCTCCAGCTTCATCCTTTTGGTTTCAGGAGTCGGCCCCTCGCTTCCCCTTCGACCGAGGAATGCGGGTTAAGGTTGCCCCAAATATCGCCTTCTATTACAACCTTTTTAAGCTTGTCCGCTGTCGTTGTTGTTTTTCTTCTCCCCTGTGTTTCTATGACTGCTTCTCCCGTTCAATTAACTGCCGCATCCGAAACAGAAAAATTTGATGTGCCGCTACCTGCTTGGTTGAAAAATTACCTCTATCAGCCAGAGCAATTGGTCGGGGTCTCCGAAGGCGATCGCCAACTCATCAGTGAAGCCTTCCGCTTTGCCCATGCCCTCCACGAAGGTCAAACCCGTAAATCTGGTGAGCCTTATATTGCCCATCCCATTGCCGTGGCAGGATTATTGCTCGACTTGGGTGGTAATGGGGCGATGATTGCGGCGGGATTTCTCCATGATGTGGTCGAAGACACAGAAGTCAGTCCCGAAGAAATTGAAGAACGCTTTGGCGCTGAAACCCGCAAGCTTGTCGAAGGGGTAACCAAGCTCACCAAATTTACTTTTTCTAGCAAAACAGAACGCCAAGCAGAAAATTTCCGGCGGATGTTCCTTTCCATGGCCGAGGATATCCGCGTGATCGTCGTGAAACTCGCCGATCGCCTCCATAATATGCGCACCCTCGAACATCTGCGCCCCGACAAACAAGAACGCATTGCTCTGGAAACCCGCGAAATCTTTGCGCCCCTGGCCAATCGCTTAGGGATTTGGCGTTTTAAGTGGGAACTAGAAGACCTCTGTTTTAAGTATCTAGAGCGGGAAGCCTACCGTTCGATGCAAAAACACATTTCCGAAAAACGCACCGAGCGGGAAGCCAAACTCGAAGAGGCCATTGAAATTATCCGCGATCGCCTGCGTCACCTGGGCCTCCACGTCTGGGAAATCAAGGGTCGCCCGAAACACCTCTACAGCATCTATCACAAGATGCAACGACAGCACAAAGAATTTGACGAAATTTTTGACATCGCTGGGATTCGGATTATTGTCGAAACCAATGACGAATGTTACCGTGCCCTGGCGGTGATTCATGATGCCTTTAAACCGATTCCTGGACGCTTTAAAGACTACATTGGCCTGCCGAAGCCCAACCGCTACCAATCCCTCCACACCACCGTCGTCGGCTTAAATGGTCGCCCCCTCGAAGTGCAAATTCGCACCATGGAAATGCACCACATCGCCGAATACGGGATTGCCGCCCACTGGAAATACAAAGAAGCCGGTCATTCCGCCGCTAGTTTCACCTCCGAAGACGAAAAATTCACTTGGTTGCGGCAACTGATCGAATGGCAAAGCGACCTCAAGGATGCTGAAGAATACATTGATAACCTCAAGGACAATCTCTTTGAAGATGATGTGTATGTCTTTACCCCCAATGGGGATGTGGTGGCCCTGGCCAAAGGAGCCACTTCCATCGACTTCGCCTATCGCATTCACACCGAGGTGGGGAACCACATGAAAGGGGCGCGGATCAATGGCCGTTGGTCGGTGTTAGAAAAGAAGCTCCGCAATGGCGATATCGTCGAAATTATCACCCAAAAAAATGCCCACCCCAGCCTCGATTGGCTCAATTATGTGGTTACTCCCAGTGCCAAAAATAGAATTCGCCAATGGTTTAAGCGATCGCGGCGGGATGAAAACTTAGCACGGGGCCGTAGCTTACTCGAAAAAGAACTAGGGAAAACGGGCCTCGATTCGATCCTCAAATCCGAAGCGATGCAAACCGTTGCCCACAAGTGCAATTACCAAAATACCGAGGATCTGTTGGCGGCCCTGGGTTACGGCGAAGTCACCCTCAACCAAGTGGTTAACCGCTGGCGGGATCAAGTGCGCGACCAGGAAGAAGAACATCTCCCCCAACTGGAACTAGAAGCTTCTTTAAACACAGCGACGAAACCGGCCAAGCCCCTCCAAGATAGCCATAAATACCCCATTGCTGGCATTGAAGGGTTGGTTTATACCATCGCCAGTTGTTGTGCGCCCTTGCCCGGCGAACCAATTATCGGCATTGTCACCCGCAGCCATAAGGGGATTTCCATTCACCACCGCAGCTGCGCCAATGTGCAAAACTTCGATGGCGATCGCCTAATTCCTGTGAGTTGGAATCCCAGCATCGACCAAAAGCACGCCCCGGTCTACCCTGTGGATCTCCGCATTGAAGTCATTGACCGGGTGGGAGTCCTGCGAGATATCCTGTCACGCCTGAGCGATCAGCACATCAACGTGCGGAGTACCAATGTGAAAACGAGCCACGGCCAACCAGCGATTATTTCTTTGCGGATTGAAATTCGTAATGCCCAACAACTAGCCCACAGCATTAATCAAATTAAAAACATGAGCGATACTTTGAACGTGCGCCGCGTCACCCAAATCGAGCAGGAATAGCAACCTAGGTGATCATACTGAAAATCTCTGAAAGGTCGTCAAATTAACATCAGAGGGCCGATTGCCTAGGGCAGTAACCCGTTAGAATAACCATATAGTTCTTTTTGCGCCTAGAATCTATGACCGCTGATTCTGCCTCAATGCAGGATGATCAACCGTTAATTCTTGTCATTGATGACGATCCAATTTCGCGTCGCCTGATTCGTTTTTGGATGGAAAAAGAAGGTTATGCAGTCGCTGAAGCAACCAATGGTCAAGAGGGACTAGAAATATTCCAAAAAACCATGCCCGATATTATCCTGTTGGATTTTATGATGCCGGTCATGGATGGCTTGGAATTTTGCAATGCCTTTCGACAACTCCAAGCCAGCACTGAAATTTCTCCTGCAAAAAATACTGAATTTTCCCAGGAAACTTTCCTGCTTCGTCAAGACTTGGTGGCCTACCAACAAGCAGAAGATCTGCTGACAAAGATCGCCCGCACTCCCATCTTGATGATTACTGCCCGGGAGGATGACGAATCAGTCACCAAGGCCTTTACCGCCGGGGCAACGGATTTCATCACCAAACCAATCCACTGGACAATTTTGCGCCAACGGGTGCGCCATCTCATTTATCAGGCAAAGCTCTACCAACGTTTGGAAGCAACGAATGTGCAATTGCAACGGTTAGCGGCTTTGGATCCGTTGACCCAACTGGCGAATCGTCGGGTTTTTGATTTGGTTTTAGAGCGTCAATGGCGACTGATGCTCCGCAATCAAATACCTCTCTCGATTATTTTCATTGATGTGGATTTTTTTAAAAATTACAATGATACCTATGGTCACCAGGCTGGTGATCATTGTTTGTTTGAAGTAGCCCAGGCGATCACCAGCCAAGTGAAGCGACCCACAGATTTAGTTTCCCGTTATGGTGGCGAAGAGATCATCGTCATCTTGCCAGACACCCCCAGTGTTGGGGCGCAATTACTGGGAGAAAATATCATCGAGCAAGTCCGCAGTTTGCAAATTCCCCACCAGAGCTCTTTGGTCGCGCCGATTGTCACGGTCAGTTTGGGGATTGCCTCCATTGAACCAGGCTGTGTGACGACGAATCCAGAAAAATTTGTCGCCCTGGCGGATGTCGCGCTATACGAAGCCAAGGCCCGTGGTCGTAATCAAATGGTCGCTAAGGTGTGGGGCCAGGATTAATCACTTGATAAATAGCAGAGTAGTCTGCCTCGGCGAGATTCAAGGCGATCGCCTGCTCGATAATTTCTCGAATGCCTTCTAGCCCAGTCGTATCGAGGCCCACGGTTTTTGCGGCTGCCAAAAAGAGCCTAGTATCTTTGAGTAAATGCTTTGTGGGGAAGTTGGGATTTGCAAAGGTGCGATCGCCCATGCGCGGCAGTTTTTTATCAAAGGTGGGGGCATAGAGGGCACTATCGCGCAAAATCCCCATAAATTTATCAAGATCGACTTTTTCCCGTTGAATTAATCCTAAACTCAGGGAAAAACTAGCTGTTAAGCCCGCAATCAACTGATTTAAAGCCAATTTCAGGGCTGCTGCCTGACCTACCGTCCCAATATATTTCGGGTCTTGCCCCAGGGTTTTAAAAATTGGCAAACAGGCTTGGAATAATGTTTCTTCGCCCCCGACCATTACCAGCAATGTCCCTTTTTTCGCTTCGGGAATACTGCCGAGGACTGGTGCTTCTAAATATTGACCTTGACGTCGCTGAACTTCTTTGGCGATCGCCTTACTTTCTTCTGGGGCAATCGTCCCCATCTGGATAATTGTTTTCCCTGTAAAGGAAGTATCTGCGTTTTCTAATAAGACCGTTTGGATTGCCGCTGCATCACTGAGGGTCAAAATTAAATAATCACTGTTGGCGATCGCTGTTTGGGGATTCGTCGTTACCGTTAAACCTTGTTCTTCCAGAGGATTCAGTTTTTCTGCTGTCCGGTTGTAGGCGGTCACCAAAAAATTTTCCTGGGCTAATTTTAGGGCGATCGGTGTCCCCATTAGCCCCATCCCAAAAACACTAATTCTCATCAAATTCTGATTCCATAAACATCACTTACCATCTTCCCCTAATATCCTTCCTTAGAAAAACAGAGTATGAAGGGAATTAGAGAAGCATTAATCCTCCCTAGAGGGAGGTGGCCGACAGGCCGGAGGGTGTTTTCTCCCCTAGAGGGGAGTTAGAGGGGTGGGTGGGGGGTGTCCAAAAAGAAAACCCCACCCGGAGGTGAGGCTTTCTCAAAATCAAAAAGTGTGAGAATTAAATCTGTCTAAACAAAGTTAACTGACTTAGAAAGTGAAGGTAGTGCGGAGAGTACCGATGATGGCATCTTCTTCACCCAGCACACCCTGAGCCGCATCCTTCAACCAGATGACGCCAGGAGTGATGGAGATTCCGTCGGTGAGTTGGTACTTATAGAAACCTTCAACTTGCAGAGGAGTCTTGAGATCACCTTCTGCGAGGTAAGGAGGAGCACCAGCAAAGAGACCAAGAACGTTACCTTCTTTACCGAGGTCGTTGAAGGCTACACCAAGACCATAGCTCCAGATGTCGAACTCGTCGCTAGAACCAGCAACTTTGGCATCAGTGTACATCCCGTAAGCAGCGAGGGAAACACGGTCAGTGATGTCAAACTTACCTTGAACACCGTAGCTATTGGCTTCAGTGCCGAACAAGCCGAGAGCGTTCGCCCAAGCTGTACCATTTACTGCAGAACCACCACCGAAGTCATAGATAGCACCGCTGTCGTGGTAGCTGTTGACGTAGGTTACACCCAACTCAGCCCGATCGCCGAGGTTGAAAGCAATCTGAGCCAATGCACCGTATTCACCGTTGAAAAGGCCGTCACCTTCTGCAGAGGAGCTAGCTTCATCAGCGAGGTAACCCAAGGAGATATCAACGGGGCCGAGAGGCATGTTGAAACCTAAACCGGAGCCACCACCAATGGTGTAGATGGGGCTGGATGCAGCAAGTTGAGTTAGAGAACCACTACCACCGGTGAAGTCTTCAAGACCAGTTGCACCGAAGGTTGTGCTGGTGTAATCACTGTGGAGACCACCAAAGGCTGCGAGGTAAACATTCGCTCTGCGGAGAGGGAAGTAGTAGGCTAACCAGTCGATGACAACGTCGTTGCCAGTGTCGAGGTTAAAGGTTTGGAAACCCATACCAGAACCCAGATCGGGGCCATCTTCTTCAAAAGCTACACCAGAGGTAGGAGAGAAAGAGGCGGAGTTACCAGCAGTCAAGCGAGTGATTAAGGTATCTTTACCAGTGAAACTGGTTTCGAGGGTCAGGCGAACGCGGTCAGTGAAAGTCGTTTGAGTATCATCATCATCAATGCCAGTAAACTTAGCACCGCCAACAACTGCATCTAGCAAGCCACGGGGATCAATGGGAGCTGAGCCATATCCACTAGTACTGCTTTGACTCATTAAGCCACCATCGGGCTGTATTCTCGGAATATCATCGCTTTCCAAGATATTATCCAAAGAGTTGGTATCACCGAAGCTGTCGCCAATAGCGAAAACAACTTCACCTTTTAGCTTGGTGGTAGTGGAGAATTGATTATCTTCAAGGAATTCAACGCGACCTTCGAGGTCATCAACGCGAGCGCCTAGGGTAGCGAGTTCCGCTTCAAATTCGTTGATCAAGCGACGGAGTGCAGCGAGATCTTCGGGGGTTACTTCAGAACCACCGCTTTGAATCATCCGCTCGATCTGTTGTAAACAAGCGTTCAGACCAGCCGCAAACTCATAACGGCTAAGGGGACGGTTACCACGGAAAGTGCCATCGGGATAACCAACAATGCAGTTGTAGTTTTCGACTAGGTTACGAAGCGCATCAAAAGCCCAGTCAGAGGGAGAAACATCGCTGAGTTGGAAAACGCTGTTTACCTGAGCAATGTCACCTTGGCTGTAGGTGTTGATTTGGTTAAGGAGTTCGCTGTTATTTGCTTGGGCTTGGGCGGTGCCAGCAGTGGCAACGGAGACGCCGACAGCAGCCGAAGCAATGGATAGAGACTTCCAGAGAGATAAAGATGTTTTCATTTGTTTTTCCTCACACATTAGGCACTAGATTCTGAGATTTCAGATTAGGCCTTTGTATCAATCATATTAGCTCAAAATTTTGGATTGGGAATGGATTCGTCATAAGAATTTTTTGATGATTCCTTTACCTATCCATTAAGTAAAAGTTACCTGAGAAGTTTTGTCAGAAATGTTACAGCACAGCCTCCTGGATTTTGAATCGATAGAGTGCTTGCGCTTATTTTTTTTCTTCTAGATAGAAAATCTAAAAACTTCCCAGATGTTTTTCCTTAAGGTTTTGTTTGAGGTGTTGGCGGCTTTTGACGTTTACAGTTGATCGAAAGTTCCGGCGAGATCAAAATCTTTTTGGGTAAGGCCGCCAGCGTCGTGGGTGGTTAGGTTTACGGTGACTTTGTTGTAGGAAATTTCGATGTCGGGGTGATGGTCGGCGGCTTCGGCCGGTTCGACGAGTTTGTTCACAAAGTCAATTGCCTCAATAAAGTTTTTGAACTTAAATCGGCGTTGAATTTTGTTATCAACCTTTGACCATTCAGGAAATTGACTCAATTGTGCTTGGATTTCGGTGTCGGTCAATCGGGTTGCCATGGAGAAAACCTCCTCTAAAAAACTATCCGCCCTTACTAGGGTTATCTCTACGATAACGAAGCAAGGGCGGTCTAGTCGGGTCTCTTTAGTTAAAATCTGACTGCCGGAAGGAACTCCGACTCTCTTAACCTACTCAGCAGAGTAAGCAAAATTTTAGAGAACAGCCCCGGCACGCAGCCGATTTACTTTAACTGTGAGACCCATGTTGTTACTACTGTCATTCATGGGCATCACCTCCTATTCTCCGGCAGGTTTTATCCGGTAGAACCTCTTTATGCTGGCACAAGCATTTTGAAAATTCAACATTCTTTGTTGTAGCGGCACGCATGGCACCCTCCACCTACGGCACCTCCCTCAAGGGAGGATCTTTTGAGGGCTTTCCGGAACACCGGCCAATTATCCCCTCCTGGGAGGGGTAAGGGGTGGGTTAACCAGCAGCCTACTGAGGCTCCCCTCAAGGGGATACTACCCTCCGCCTACGGCACCTCCCTCAAGGGAGGATCTTTTAGGGGCCGGAACATCCTCCGGTCTTCGGCCACCTCTCTCTAGGGAGGATGTTTAGCCGACGACGACATCACGGATGCGCAGGGAGGGGCCGCCACAACCGACGGGTAAACCGCTTTGGCCTCCCTTGCCGCAACCACCGGATTCGTCCCAGTAAAAATCGTCGGCGATCGCCTCAATATTTTTCAAGGTTTTGAATACGTTGCCAGAGAGGGTGACATCCTTGACGGGTTCAGCAATTTTGCCATCGCGGATCATCCAAGCTTCCCCGGCGCTAAAGGTAAACATTTCGCCATTGGTCATGCCGCCGAGCCAATTTTTCGCGTACACTCCTTCTTTGATATCCGTGGGTAAGTCGGCAACGGGCGTTTTACCCCGTTCGATCCAGGTGTTGGTCATGCGGACAATGGGCGGATAGTGATAGTTCAAACAGCGGGCGTTGCCTGTCGGTTTTTCGTCAAGCTTGCCAGCGGTTTCGCGGGAATGGAGGCGGCCCACAAGTTTGCCATCTTGAATCAATTGGGTCGTGCTGGCCGGAACGCCTTCATCATCATATAGATAACTGCCGCGATGGCCGGCTGGGGCGGCTCCATCAAAAATCTGGAGATCTTCCCCACCAAATTGTCGGCCCATGCTCATGGTTTCGAGGAGATCGGGATTTTCATAGGCCATATCCGCTTCGGAAAGATGCCCAAAGGCTTCGTGGACAAATAGCCCGGTCAAAATGGGGTCAATGACAACGGTATAGGTGCCGCCTTTGGCTGCGGGGAGGGTCAATGAGTTAACGGCCCGCTGGGCTGCGCCTTTAACTTGCTCATCGAGGTTTTCTAGATCTTCGTAGGCTTTGCGGGAGCCAGTGGTTTCCCGCCCCGTTTGCACCGTTTCCCCATCACGGGCTGTGGCGGAAAAACGCATTTCTAGATCAACCCAGGACTGTTCGATCAGGGTGCCCTCTGAAGTCGCCAAGATGATGTGCTGGGTACTGTCGCCGTAACTGACCCTGGTGCTGGTAATCTTACCGCTCTGGCTCAAGAGCAAATCACTGTAGCGATCGCATAATTCTTTTTTCCGCTGTAAAGGAATGTGGCGTGGGTCGCTTCCGCTTAGGGGTAAAGAGCAAACCGCTTGGATTGGGTCAATGGGAGCCAAAAGTGTTTCATCATCACCGATTAAAATCGCGGCGGCGATCGCCTCTTCGATCCGGAGCTGCAGATTTTCGAGATTATTAAAGGCCGCAAACCCCCAACCGCCTCTGTGACAAACGCGCACCTGGCCCCCAAGGGATGTACTTTCACTGAGGGTCTCGATCTTATTTGACCGCAAGACAATACTGCTCCCCGCTGACTGTTCCAAACGAATCGCTAGAAAATCCACTTGATTTTTGTACCGTTGGATCAGATCCGTTAGCTGATCCTTGTACCCAGCCACAATTTTCTCCATTGCCTTCCCCTTAATCTGAGCGCTAAACATAAAACAATTTTGACATTAGCCTTAGATAATTGAGAAAGTGTCGATGAGATCCAAAAGGCTTGCCTTGTCTAAGTTTCCCACTTTGACTAATCAAAAGTAATGCCATTGCCAACATATTCTTATCCAAGATGTAAACAATTGTTAAGTTTTTGTGTGTTAACCTTGACTCAAGGACAAAAACTAAACTTTCACGGAGCACATTTGTATGCCTTATACTCTCGATGCAGCAAGAAACATCTTCCCCAGTACATTAACTGCGGATGTTGTGCCGGCTACCAGCGCTCGGTTTAGTCAGCTGAGTTCAGAGGATCAACTGGCATTAATCTGGTTCGCTTACCTGGAAATGGGTAAGTCAATCACTATTGCTGCTCCTGGTGCGGCAAATATGCAGTTTGCAGAATCTACCCTTTTGCAAATCAAGCAGCTCTCTTTTAAGGATCAAGCCCAGGTAATGTGCGACCTGGCGAACCGTATCGATACGCCTATCAACCGCACCTATGCGACTTGGTCTGTAAATATTAAGCTCGGTTTCTGGTACCGCCTCGGCGAATGGATGGAAGAAGGCAGTGTTGCACCGATTCCCGCTGGCTACAAGCTGTCTGCCAATGCTTCTGCGGTTTTAGATACGATCCGTAGCCTTGAACCCGGCCAACAAATTACGGTTTTGAGAAATGCCGTTGTGGATATGGGTTTTGACCCAGCCAAGATGGAAGGGTATCAGCGTGTTTCTGAGCCGGTTGTCGTGCCGACGGAAATTGCACAGCGGGAAAAAATCGAAATTGAAGGTGTCGATAACCCCACAATTAACCAGTACATGACCAACCTCAATGCTAATGATTTTCCGGCATTGATCAGCCTCTTTGCAGAAGATGGTGCTCTCCAACCGCCGTTCCAGCGTCCGATTGTCGGCAAAGATGCGGTATTACGCTTCTTCCAAGAGGAATGTCAAAATCTGAAGCTCAACCCGAAGAAAGGGGTTGTAGAACCTACTGATGATGGTTACACCCAAATTAAAGTCACTGGTACCTGTGAAACGCCCTGGTTTGGTGCGGCGGTAGGCATGAATGTGGCTTGGCGCTTCCTCCTCAATCCTGAAGGGAAAATCTTCTTTGTGGCCGTTGATTTGCTCGCGTCTGCAAAGGAACTCCTTAACCTTGTGCGTAAGTAGTGAATGCTTGGATGAATTGCCCTAATTCTCAATAAATTCATCCCTGGTAACGTCCCAATTGGGGCGTTTTTTTGTCAGTATGGCGTGGTTGGAGACAATATTTTGAAATTGATGCGGCAAGAAGAGGGTCTGGGACTACTGTGGGCGATCGCCATCTTCTCGGCTTGGCTGGGAAGTGCTGTGTATTGGTTGAGTCATCCGCTAATGGGGCTGTCCTGGCCTGGGATTGTTGCGGGAATTTTTGTGAGAACTTTTTTCCACACAGGTTTATTTATCCTGGCCCACGACGCCATGCACGGTAATTTGTTGCCGAGTTCTCCCCGTTGGAACCATCGCCTGGGCCGCTGGGGGGTCAGTTTGTACGCTTGCTTGTCCTACAAAGACTGTATCCGCAACCATGCTAAGCACCATCGCCACCCTGCCCAACCGGGAGACCCGGACTTTCATAATGGGCGGCATCGCCACCCGCTGCTGTGGTACTGGCATTTTATGGGGAAATATTTAGCGTGGCGGCAGTTTTGGGGATTTGTGCTAATTTTCGGGGCGATCGCCTTACCGTTAAATGTGCTGGGCCATGTGCCCTACGAAAATTTTTGTGTGTTTTGTCTGCTGCCGATTTTTTTGAGTTCTTGGCAACTGTTTTTCTTTGGGACTTATCTGCCCCACCGCGATCGCTCCTCTCTCCCTAAACGCATCAGTAAACAGTCAATTGGGTGGCGAATTTGGTCATTTTTAAGCTGCTACTACTTTGGCACATTTCACGAAGAACACCATCGTCATCCCCATAAACCTTGGTTTCAGCTACCGGATCACGGTGTTTCTTAACAAAATTGTAATAAAAACCTTAAATTCCTGTGAGCACTTCGCTTGAGCGGTATTCGTGTTTCGGCGATCGCCGCCAAATTGCGGAATTATGAGAATTTAGACTGCGCTTTTGATACATAACTTATTATAATCAAGCCCATTAGTTTGAACTTACTAAAGTCAAAACGATACTTATTTTAAAATTCACTTTTTTACTCACCCATGCTAACGATGCCCACTGCGAATACTCAATGGTCACTGCAAGAAAAAACAATCGCCAAAGAAGCGTTTGAATTATCCTACCGCCGAGAAATTGCCGCAGTGATGGCCGAAGCAAAACGCCAGGCAACCCTCGCCGCAGACCCCGCTGATCTCTGGCAGCTCAATGACTTTTTGAGTGCCCGGCGGCATTATCTAGATGGCAAATACGATTTCAGTCCCGAAAGCCTCGTCTTTACCTTCGCTCAACTCATTAAAGAGGGTTGGTTAGAACTGCAAGAATTAGACGGTTTAGCAGCCGAGAAACTCTCAAAAATCCGCATCCTCACCCTAATGTAAGCTCTGGGCTAGGGCCTTACGACGCGGAATCGCATAGTTTAAAAAGTCCTTCGCCATGATTGTGTTGGGAAAAATCGCCCGGGCCTCAGCCAAAAGATCATCTAACGTCAACTCATTTCCCGGCATATAACGGGGGCTAAAGTGGGTCATGATCAGTTGTTTCACCTGGGCTAAAAGGGCAACCTGGGCGGCCATCGTCGAGGTGGAATGGAGCCGATCAAAGGCCATCTCTGCATCCTTGTGGGCGAAAGTTGCCTCGTGAATTAAGACATCGGCATCCTGGGCTAACTCCACCGCCGCATCACAAAAAACAGTGTCGGTACAATAGACCATTTTTCGGCCAATTTCCGGTTGACCACAGAGGTCTGAGCCGTTGATTTTCCGGCCATCGTCGAGGGTAACGACTTTCCCTTTTTTGAGGTCGCCATAAATAGGGCCAGGGGGAATCCCCAATTTTTGCGCTTTAGCGAGGTTAAATCTGCCGGGACGATCCTTTTCAGTCACCCGATACCCAAAGGCTGTGACCCGGTGTTTGAGCGGTAAACAGGTCACTTGAAATTCTTTATCTTCGAAGACTAAGCCGGGTTTGACTAAATGTACTCGCAGGCGATCGCCAATGCGCATATAGGAATACTTTTCACAGGCCCGCAGATATTCTTCTAAACCAGGGGGGCCATAGATTTCTAAGGGATGTCCCGTCCCCGCAAGGCCCATGCTGGCGATCAGACCCATTAGCCCAAAGATATGATCGCCGTGCATATGGGTAATAAAAATGCGGCTAATTTGGGACGAACGGAGATCACTACGGAGAAGTTGATGCTGGGTTCCTTCGCCACAATCAAAGAGCCAAGCTTCGGCCCGCTGCGGTAATCGCAACGCCACACTTGATACATTGCGTGCCCGGGTCGGCACACCAGAACTGGTTCCTAAAAATGTGATTTCCATTCAGGTGATTTCCGTTGAGGCGATCGCCATAATCTACATCCTATCCATCATAAATCTTCCCCAGAAGCAAAGCCCCCCTAAATCCTCCCTTGAGGGAGGTGCCGTAGGCGGAGGGTGTCACTCCCCTAACCCCTCTCAAGAGGGGAAGAGTTGGCGGGTATGCTGGCAAGACCGATGAACTTCTCTCCTTGACGGGAGCTAGAGGGGTGGCCCCAGAGAGAGGGTGTCAATTACTTATTCGCCTGGGCCCAAACACGGGTGGGCAGACCCCAAATATAAATAAAGCCCTCCGCTGACTCATGATTAAACTTGTCATCGGCCCCGTAGGTTGCCAGATCCGGCGTGTAAATTGATTTCTCAGAACGACGACCGACGATCCGCGCTGTTCCTTTGTGAAGTTTGAGGCGCACAACGCCCGTAACCCGTTCCTGAGTTTGCTCGATAAACGCATCCACCGCTTGCTTCAGGGGCGAGAACCACAGACCCCGATAAATCAACTCGGAATAAGTCTGCTCCATGCCGCGCTTATATTGGGTCACATCGGCGGTGAGGGTTAAACTTTCCAAATCGCGGTGGGCATCCACCAGGACACACATCGCCGGAGATTCATAAATTTCGCGGGATTTAATCCCCACAACGCGGTTTTCGATCATGTCGATCCGGCCAATGCCATGGTTCCCGACGATCTCATTTAACTTAGAAATCAGAGCCACCGGGCCAAGGGCTTCGCCATTCACCGTCACTGGGACGCCTTTTTCAAAGCCAATCTCTAAATATTCCGGTTCATCGGGGGTGTCAGAAATAGCTTTCACCATTTCAAAAACCTCTTCGGGGGGTTCGCACATCGGGTCTTCGAGGGGGCCAGCCTCAATACTGCGACCGAGCAGGTTTTTATCAATACTAAACGGCGAAGATTTTTTCACGGGAAATGTCAGCCCATATTGTTCACCATAGGTAATCGCTTCTTCCCGGCTCATGCCCCATTCCCGCGCTGGGGCGAGCACTTTGATTTCTGGGTTTTGCGCCAAAATCCCCAGGTCGAAACGTACTTGGTCATTCCCTTTCGCAGTACAACCGTGGGCAACGGCATCAGCCCCATATTTTTCGGCGGCCCGGACGAGCATTTTTGCAATGAGGGGACGCGCTAAAGCGGTGGCGAGGGGATAGCGATTTTCGTAGAGGGCATTGGCTTTAATCGCTGGGAAAGCGTAATCGGTAATAAATTCTTCGCGGCCATCTTCAACGAGGGAAACTACAGCTCCAGAATTTAAGGCTTTTTGTTTAATTGGGCCTAGCTCCTCGCCTTGTCCTAAATCTGCGGCAAGGGTAATTACTTCCTTGACGCCCCATTCGTGCATGAGATAGGGAATACAAACGGATGTATCGACACCGCCGGAATAGGCGAGGACAACTTTTTCTGCGCGACCCATAGTTTAAATACCGTATATAGATGAATCAAGGCAGATTATAGCTTGACATTGCTCTGGAAAAAGCTTGAAAAAACCGGACTTTTGCTGCTATCACAAAATGCTGACAACCTTCTCCCTAAAGAGACACCCCTCTAGCTCCCCTCAAGGGGAGAGAACACCCTCCGGTCTTCGACCACCTCCCTCAAGGGAGGATCTTTGGGGGGTGGGTGAGGAGCCAGGTTTTGATGGTTTTGGCGATCGCCTCTGGGTGATTTTGGGCATCGTATTCGCTGAAGCGGAGAAAAGAAACGCCCAAGGCTTCGAGTTTGGCTTGGCGATAAGCATCTCGTTCTTGGGCGGCGAGGCTATAGTGGCTACTGCCGTCGATTTCGATGGCGAGCATCCAGTCCTTGCAATAAAAGTCAACGATAAATTGGTCAATGGGGCGTTGGCGCAGAAAGCTGACACCAAGGATTTGTTTTTTGCGGAGGTGTTGCCAGAGGATTATTTCGCCTTTGGTCATAGTTTTGCGGAGTTGGCGGGCGCGTCCGACGAGATGTTTGTTGTAGGGTAGAATTTTACGGCGCATGGGAAGGATGGTTTTTCTTTTAATCTTATGTTCTATTTTTTTGGGGACAGCCCTCTAGGGATACCACCCTCCGGTCTTCGACCACTTCCCTCAAGGGAGGATTTTTAGAACTTTCCGGAACACCGGCCAATTATCCCCTCCTGGGAGGGGTTGGGGTGGGTTAACCAGTAACCTATTGAGAACACCTCTCTAACTCCCCTGGGGGAATCCACCCTCCGCCTACGGCACCTCCCTCAAGGGACACCCCTCTAACTCCCCTATGAGGGGAGAACTTTGTGGGGGGGTGATAGGAAAAGAAAGTGGGTGGGTAATTTAGGGTTAACGGATACATGATTCCGGTTGAAGCCGGGATAAGGAGATGCCCCCAAATGAAAAATTTCACTTTTAAGCTTCTGCAACAACTCAACAAGAAGAAAGCTGACAAAGGTTTTACCCTGATCGAACTGCTCGTTGTAATCATCATCATCGGTATTTTGTCGGCTATTGCTCTACCTGCATTCTTGAATCAGGCCGCTAAAGCCAAGCAATCGGAAGCAAAACAGACTCTAGGTGCATTAAATCGTGGTCAGCAAGCTTATCGTCTTGAAGAACCTGCATTTGCACCTCGTATCGACTTATTGGCGCTAGGTGTTGATGATAGTACCAACAATTTCTCGTATGGTATTGGCACGAGTGCTCCTTTACCCGCTAGCGGATTGGCGTCCTTTAGCAGTGCTGACGGTACTAACATATCCACTACCCCCGGTAATGCTAGCGTTACAGTTGCTGCAATTAGAGCACTTGCAGTGGATCCTCAATCGGTAAGAAGCTATGCTGCAGCGGCTGCAACCTCTGTAGATGACGAAAGCAACTCAACTACAATCACTATTCTCTGTGAAGGAATAGATCCTGGCGACTCTCCCACTCTTCAATACAATGCAACTGCAACTCCTCCTTCACTAGCATGTGCTGGGGATTCCGAAGAACTTTAAATAGGTTACTGACGATGGTTGTGTGGCAATCCAATGAAGATACATTGAAAAAACTTGTAAATCTAGATATGTAGAGTCTTGTAAGAGCATTCAATCTCAAACCAAAACAATATCTAGTTGCCATAAAAATCAACAAGAAAATACAGTACTTCTCTTCTCAAGCCCATTTAAAGCGGTCAGATTTCTTGTAGTTACACGCTATAATCCTTCTGCATCCTAAGCATCTCATGGGGTTTAGGCAAGAGAGTAAAGTACTGTATTTTTTTATATATTTTTCAAGAATTAAGCACAATCCTTGAAAATCAAAAGCTTTTTAAATAGAGCATCCATACTCAATTTATCGCAGAAGATCCATGAAAAGATGCTGTGTTTTCTGTTAAAAAAAAAGAAAGACAATGCGCAAGGAATAAAAGGAATAACACTAATTGAGTTGCTAGTCGTAATCGTGATTATTGGTATTCTTTCTGCTATTTCCTTACCCGTTGTTTTAAATGTAGTAGCGAGAGCCCGCCAAAGTGAAGCCAAGGCAACTTTATCCGTACTTAATCGTGCACAACAAGTTTATTTTTTAGAAAAAAGATCTTTTTCTTCTAATATTCTCAACTTAGGTGTATTGACAAGTCTAGAAACATCTAATTTTAGTTATGGCAATGCTGGTTCACTAATCGACTATAAATTAGGAGCTGCTTATGATGCGGCAGCCAAAGATCCTGGGAGGGTTCAAGACTATTCCGCTGGTGTAACTTCCTTGGCTGCTTCGGGTATCCCTTCAATTATTTGTGAAGAAGATGGCTCTAATGTGATTGGTCCACTACCTCCTCTATTAGACAGTAGTACTGGTACCCTAGATTGTGCAGCAGGCTATATTAAACTCAGGTAGAAAGTTTTCTCTTTATTCATTCATGTTGCGGTACGTGGCGACGGCAGAAGGCGAAATACGATTCAGATAACGGAAAATCCAATACTTTAAGACTGTATCCAGAATTACAGGGAAGGTTGCAATAAAAAGGAAATTAAAATCTCGGCTCTCCGCAATACCAAAATGTTTTGCCACATTTTCGAGGATAATTTCCCAGCCATGGGGGGAGTGATAGCCCACAAAAATATCCGTAAACAAAATAATAAGAAATGCCTTTGCCGAGTCACTGAGGCCATAGACAATTTCATCTAAAAAGCCCTTTAACATCGCAATTTCGCGCTTGCTAATTAATAAAATCCCCACAAAAGCAAAGAAACTAAAAATATCTGAAAAAATGTTTTCGTAGGCGTTGTAACTTTCGGCGCGATAATCCTGGGCAATTTCTGTCGCTTTTTCTTGGATTTTTTCAGTGATTTCTGCCTCTGTGAGAGCTGGCGCTAACCCTACCAACTGCCGCATTTCTAAAGTTGCTCGGTAATGCTCTAACTCTTCAAAAGCTTCATTTTCAAGGTCGGAATTTACAAACAATGCCGGGCTTGCCTCTGTGAAAAAATGCTCCTCTACGAAGGGCGTAATTGCAATTTTCGCGAGCTGATGCACCAACAAGGGCACAATCACGAGGGTGAGAAGAAACCGAATCGAAACAGCAGTTTTGTTGCGCGATCGCCGAAATTTTGTGACGACTTCTGCTTCTGCTTCGTTGGACTTGGGATCGATCTCCTGCTGGATTCGGGAGAATGTCCGCATGATGGAGCGGGGCACGAGACCAGTTTTGTCCGATACCGTTTCCACCTTGGGTTTGTCATCGGGGCGATCGCCATTGGTTTGGGCAGTCTCGTCATTGAGGGGAACAAGGGCAACGGATTGTTTTGACAGACCACGGCCATAGCGTCCGGTGATTTCGTCAATAAAGCGTAGTTTTTCGATAATCAGGGTAGGCTTGTCGGCGGCATCGGGGTAGTAGATATTGCTCGCTTTTTTTTGGATTGTTTCCTCGGAGACGGGCACGACAGTATTAAAGGAGCGAAATTCCCGCAGGCGCACTTCGATAATTTTGAGTTGTTTGCGCACTTCCCCTTGGAAATAGCGGATCACACTGTCGCTGTAGTCGGCATTGCGGCCAGAAACGGGTTTACCACCGAAGTGTTCGAGTTCAATGGCCTGGATATTGAGGGCGGCACGGTAGGCTTGCTCCAGGGCACGGTCTGGGGTGTCGTAAAACCAGCGGCGGGCTTTTTTGATGAAAGTGCTTAGATTCATTGGGTTCAGATTTGCTTGTATGGCCTGGGCAGACACCCACAAACTATTTTTTGGGATTCCTTAATAAGGGCCACCTCTCTAACTTTCCTGAAGGGGCCACCCCTCTAACTCCCCTCAAGGGGAGAAAGTCTTTCGCCTGACGGCCACCTCCCTCTAGGGAGGATTTTGGGGAGGTTTTGTGTTAGTTGGTTATTGTAATCGAAGTAGATGGGATTGTTTGGGGGTCTGATGGGGGCAATTTGGTTACGGGGTCAGTCGCGCTCTGGGAAAACGACGGCATTGGTGGCGCGGCTAAAAGCTTGGGTAGCAGGGCAGGATCCCCAGGCGGTATTGGTGCCGGGATTATTGGTCTTGGCGGCAAATAATCAAAATCAGCGGCTGCTGGCGGACTTGATTCACCAAGAAATTCGCGGCAGCTATCCTTTTGTGAGTAAAACCCCAGTGGCGTTCATGGCCGATGAGGTAGAGCTATTTTTCCCATTAATCTGTGAACAGTTGGCGATCGCCCCTCCATTTCCCCTGCGGTTGCGGCCAGAGATGGAACAAAAGTTAGCGCGGGAACTGTGGGCCGACACCCTAGCTACCTGGGAATTACTGCCCAATGAGCGGTTTCAAAATCGTCTGGTGCGACGGCTATTGGATATTTTGCTGCTGGCGGGGGCGGCGGGCATTGCCCTAGAAGAGATTCCCCAGCGGCTGATAGCTGGACAGTTATCCCTACTGACAGGCACGGTGGCCATTGGTGCAGAGACAAACCTCCAAGAATTTACAGAAACGGCAGGAAAACTGATCCAACAGTGGCGGGATTGGTGCTTAGGACGAGGTTTTCTCACCTATGGCATTATTTACAATCTCTACGGGCAATATTTACTCAAAAATGAACAATATCAAGCTTCCCTAGGGCAACGGTTTGGGGCAATTTTCGCCGATGATGGCCAAGATTATCCGGCGATCGCCAAGGATTTAGCGGACATTTTATTAGATCAAGGTTGCACTGGGGTCTTTACAGAAAATCCCGTTGGGAGAATTCGCCTCGGTTTGAGCGGTGATCCTGATTATTGGAGCCAATTGGCGCAACGGTGCAAGGTGGTTCACCTAGAACGACCAGCGGGCCTGGGGGCGACCCTCACAGCGCAAATTCAAAAGACCGTGACCCAACCCCAGTTTGGGGGACAACTACCCGCCACCATCCAATCCATTCAAACGGTTGCCCGCGCCCAACTGCTGACACGGGTCAGTGAGCAGATTCAATTTTTAGTAAAAAATCAAGGAGTTGCGCCAGCAGACATCGCGATTATTGCGCCCGGCCTCGATGAAGTCGCTCGCTATACCCTGATGGAAAGCCTGGCCATTGCCGAAATTCCCCTAGAACCCTTGCGGGAACAGCGGCCCATTGCAAGTTCTCCCTGGGGGCGATCGCTGCTGACTTTGTTGGCGTTAATTTATCCCGGTAGTGGACGGCTAATCCAGAACCAAGCTGTAGCGGAAATGCTCATGATGCTGTCCCAGACCGCCAGCGAAAAGCCATTAATCGATCCCGTGCGGGCTGGTTTGTTGGTGGATTATTGTTTCCAGCCCGACCCGGAGCGGCCCCAACTGCTCCCAGCAACGACGATGCCCAGGGGCGATCGCCTCGGTTATCAAACCACCCAAGCCTACGAAGCCATCCGCCAGTGGATCGAGCAAACCCAAGCAACCCATCAAATTACGCCCCAGGGCATTTTGCAGACCCTAAACCAGGCAATCCAAACCTTTTATCTCCAAAAACTCGCCCCCAGCTATGGCCAACTGGCAACCCTGCGGGAACTCAGCGAGACCGCCCAACACTTTTGGCAATGTGGCGATCGCATAGGGAGTCAAGACACAACGGCAGCCCAGCTCGCTGACCTGCTGCAACTAATCCAAGCAGAAACCATTACCGCCAATCCGCGCCCCCAGTACAACTTTAACCACCAACCCCCCAATTCCATTACCCTCGCCACCATCTTTCAATACCGCTCCGCCCGTCGCCATCACCCCTATCAGTTTTGGCTGGATGCGGGATCACGTCTCTGGGAAAAAGGTGGTGCCGCAACTTTGTTTGGCTATGGCGTTTTTCAACGCAATTGGCAAGGGGAGCCTTGGTCTCTGGCGCTCGAACAACAAGGCGATCGCCAACGGCTTCAGGATATTATCCAAGACCTCCTGGCCCGCGCTGATACCCAAATTTATCTGTGCCACAGTGATTTTGGCACCAATGGCAGTGAACAGCTTGGCCCCCTCTATCCCCTCATCCAAGCCACCCAAGAATGCCTCCAATCCTCCCTTGAGGGAGGTGGCCGCTAGGCCGGAGGGTGCCATTCTCCCCTCATAGGGGAGCTAGAGAGGTGTCATTCATGATTGTTCGCTGACATCCATGTAACAAACCCTTTACAGGGGATTGCTTCTCAAAAATAAGCTGATCTAAGTTAAAAGCAAAAGCAGCCTATGATACAGTATCTCGACAGTCTGCATGAATTCTTTTAAAATGTAGGCTTCAATACAACAAAACGCCAAAATAATCTATCCCCCTATCGGAAAAAATTATAGGGAAGCAGAGATCTTATTTCTGGTGTATTCTTCGTCCTTTAAGTTATTCCTTAGGTAACTCCCGTGGTTTCAACAACTTCCCCCGCAGCAACTGAGACTGCTGTCCGTTCAGAGGTTCGTTCCGGTGCATACATTTTGATCGATAGCCTCAAGCGCCATGGTGTCGAATACATTTTTGGCTATCCCGGTGGTGCGATCCTGCCCATCTACGATGCCCTACACCCAGTGGAAGAACGGGGAGAAATTAAGCACATCCTTGTGCGCCACGAACAGGGAGCTTCCCATGCCGCCGATGGCTATGCCCGCGCGACTGGCAAAGTGGGGGTTTGTTTTGGTACCTCTGGCCCTGGGGCAACAAACCTCGTCACAGGGATTGCCACAGCCCATATGGACTCAATTCCGATGGTAGTGATTACAGGCCAAGTCACCCGCGCGGCGATCGGTACAGATGCCTTCCAGGAGACAGATATTTTTGGCATTACCCTACCCGTAGTGAAACATTCCTACGTAGTGCGGGATCCGAAAGATATGGCCCGGATCGTTGCCGAAGCCTTTTACATTGCAAGCACGGGTCGGCCCGGCCCTGTATTAGTGGATGTCCCCAAGGATGTCGGCCTGGAACTATGTGAATATATTCCCGTTGAACCCGGTGATGTGGATATCCCTGGTTACAAACCCCGCACCGAAGGAGATACCTCCAAAATTGGGGAAGCGGTACGTCTGATTTCTGAATCCCGTAAGCCGTTACTTTACGTCGGGGGCGGTGCCATTACCTCTGGTGCCCACGCAGAAATTAAAGAATTAGCCGAACAGTTCCAAATTCCAGTGACTACAACCCTAATGGGCTTGGGCGCTTTTGATGAACATAATCCCCTCTCCGTTGGGATGTTAGGGATGCATGGTTCGGCCTATGCTAATTTCGCCGTGAGTGAATGTGATCTTTTGATTGCGGTGGGTGCCCGTTTCGATGACCGGGTGACTGGCAAATTAGACGAGTTTGCCTCGGAAGCGAAGGTGATTCACATTGATATTGACCCCGCTGAGGTAGGCAAAAACCGCTTACCGGAAGTCGCCATTGTTGGTGATGTGCGCCATGTGTTGATTGAGATGTTGCAACAGCTAGGCGGCAAGGGTTTACCCCTCGGTAATAAGCCCACGGAAGAATGGCTCAATAAAATTCAAGGTTGGAAAGAAAAACATCCTTTGGTCGCGCCTCGCTTTGCGGATTCGATCTCGCCCCAGTCGGTGATTGTGGAGTTAGACCGCCAGGCTCCCCATGCCTACTACACGACGGATGTGGGTCAGCACCAGATGTGGGCGGCTCAGTTCCTGAAGAATGGCCCCCGCCGCTGGATTTCTAGTGCGGGCTTGGGCACCATGGGCTTTGGTCTCCCGGCGGCCCTAGGAGCAAAGGTGGCGATCGCCGACGAAGAGGTGATTTGTATTAGTGGGGATGCAAGCTTTCAGATGTGTTTGCAAGAGTTGGCGACCCTGGCCCAATACCAAATTAAAGTAAAGACAGTCATCCTCAACAACGGCTGGCAGGGGATGGTGCGCCAGTGGCAGCAAAACTTCTACGGTCAGCGCTATTCTTCCTCCAATATGGAAGCGGGGATGCCGAACTTTGAGCTACTCGCCCAGGCCTTTGGGGTGAAGGGGATGGTGGTGGATCATCCGGATGATCTGTCGGGGGCGATCGCTGAAATGTTGGCCCACGATGGCCCTGTGTTGTTGGACGTGCGGGTGAAAAAGGACGAAAACTGTTATCCGATGGTCATCCCCGGCAAGAGCAACGCCCACATGATGGGTTTGAATGAAGCATAACCTTTCTGAGAGTAGGTTGTTGTAGCGAAGCGATATTTAATTACTACAGCCACCTACTTTAAGGAGTGCTCCGGTGTGAAATATGAATGGGATCCAACAAAACGACTAACCAATCTGCGTAAGCATGGCATCGACTTTATAGACGTCCCGGCTATATTTGAGGGTCAGATCATAACGGTTGAAGATACTCGTTATGATTATGGAGAGCAGCGCTTTGTTACATTCGGTTTGTTGCAAGGTCGGGTTATGGCGATTGTTCATACAGAGCGCGAAAATCTCATTCGGATTATTTCTGCAAGAAAAGCCACGAAATATGAACAACAAACCTACTTCGAGCGACTCTCAAACTGACTGGCAACGCTTGGATGCTATGGACGATGCAGATCTTGATTTATCAGATTGTCCAGAAGTTACACCAGAAATGTTTGCTAAAGCCGTAGTTCGACAGGGATTAGCGGCGACGAAAAATCAGCCCCAAGGAAAACTTTATATTGATAATGATGTGTTGCAGTGGTTCCAGTCCCAAGGACAAGGCTATCAACAACAAATCAATCAATTGTTACGGGCTTATATGGAAACCCATCAGTAGCTAAGTAAAAACTAGATTTAACAGTAGAAACGATAAGCATAAATGCCAGGAGTAGGGTTTCACCTTGCTCCTTTTTTGTGGCTCGATTAGGATATAAGCCGCAGCGAATGGGGCAATTTTTTAAGGATGGCTGAACTGGTTTTACATTGGCATCGGCGAGATTTGCGGCTACAGGATAATGTCGCCTTGGCAGAAGCACGGCAACAGTCGGCCAAGGTGGTCGGCATTTTCTGCCTCGATCCGGCCATTTTAGAAAAAGAAGATGTGGCTCCGGCGCGGGTGAAGTATCTGTTAGCGTGCCTGGCAGAATTGGCAGAAAATTACCAAAAAGCGGGCAGTCAACTGCTGATTTTCCAGGGGAATCCCTTAGAGGTCTTGCCCAAAGTTGCAGAATCTCTCAAAGTCCATACGGTCTACTGGAATCTGGACGTGGAACCCTATGCCCAACAGCGGGATCACCAAATGGCGATCGCCTTGCGTGAGGTGGGAGCCAAGGTAGAAACTTTTTGGGATCAGCTCCTCCATGCCCCAGGGAAAGTCTTCACCCAGTCGAAAAAGCCCTACAGCGTGTATTCGCCGTTCTGGAAAAATTGGTCACAAAAGCCCAAAGCCGCCCCCGTTACTGCCCTCAAAGATTGCCAAGGACTGAGTGATGCAGAACAGAAATCAGCGAAAGACCTGGGGGCGATCGCCTTACCGAGTTTGGCCGATCTGGGTTTCAGTTGGGATAAACCATTTACTGTGCCCGTGGGGGAAGCTGCCAGCCTGGAGCAATTAGATAGATTTACCGAGAATTGTATTGAGAAATATGATGGCGATCGCAACTTCCCGGCGATCGATGGCACCTCTCGCCTTAGTGCCGCGTTGAAATTTGGGGCGATCGGCATTCGGACGGTTTGGCAAGCCACAGAAACGGCCCTAAAACATTGCCGCAGTAAAGAAGCAGAAGCTGGCGTCACCACCTGGCAGCAGGAATTAGCTTGGCGAGAATTTTATCAACACTGTCTCTTTTTCTTTCCGGAACTTGCCCAGGGGCCATACCGGGAAGAGTTTAAAGACTTTCCCTGGGAAAATGACGAGCAGAAATTTCAAGCTTGGTGCACTGGTCAAACGGGCTATCCGATTATTGATGCAGCGATGCGCCAACTCAACGAAACGGGCTGGATGCATAACCGCTGTCGGATGATTGTTGCCAGTTTTCTCACCAAGGATTTGATTATCGATTGGCGTTGGGGCGAAAAATATTTTATGCAAACCCTCGTTGATGGTGATCTCTCGGCCAATAATGGCGGTTGGCAGTGGAGTGCTTCCAGTGGCATGGATCCTAAACCCCTGCGAATTTTTAACCCTTATACCCAAGCTCAAAAATTTGACCCCGAAGCAGACTACATTCGCCACTGGTTGCCAGAGCTAAGCAGTTTGGATACTCAGGTTTTACTCACCGGCCAAATTCCCCGTTTACTCTGTCAGCAGCATGATTACCCAGAGCCGATTGTGGAACACCGGGTACGCCAGCGGGAATTTAAGCGGCTCTACAAATTAGTCAAAGACAAAGCCTAAACAAAACGGGTGAGATTAACGCGATAGCGTTCTTTTTTGGTCATGTTGATCTCGCCAACTTCGACGCGGCCTTTGCCCCTGAGGGAAATCAGATCGCCTGCTTTGACGTTGTAGCTGCTTTGGGTAATGGTTTTCCAGTTAACCCGCACATTCCCGCTGGTGATCGCCTCGGCCATTTTTGCCCGGGACATCCCTAAACCAGCCGAACCAATGGCATCCAAACGGAGAGAGGCTTCAACGGTGGTGAGTTCTTTCTTTTTCGGGGGGCGTACTTTTAATTCTTCGAGGGGAATCGGCCGCGTTTTCACTGGTACGGAGCGCACCTGCACTAGGGATGTTTCTAAAAAGGGCACGAGTTCCGGAATGACCAAAGCCTGGGCACCGCGATCGCCTAAGATGAGGATGTCACCGACTTTGTCCCGCACGAGCCCAGTACCGAGGAGCGAACCCAAGAAATCCCGGTGGGTCGCCGTATCAAACAAAAAATTACCGGCAATGTCCAAGGCGGCAATTTCTACATGGCTGGCATCGAGGGGAATTTCTTCGCGGGCGATCGCCAACCGTTGCCGTTCTGCTTGGGGGTAGCCACCCCCATGGACAACCTGGACTTCCGTGAGCTTGCCAAAAATTTCTAAGGCTTCGTAGAGTACCGGCGGCGAGAGAAAATCCGTCTGGACAATTTCCCAAGTGCGAATCGCTTGATCCGCTTGGTCGAGCAGCCGACTGAGTTCTGCACGGTTTTCAACGCCCTTGAGCAAATCATCCTTCGGTAAATTCATAGGCTGGGAAAAGGCGATCGCCAAATAACAAAATAGAATTTCTAGTGGAAAAACACCATCGCTCGATCATACCAAACCACCCCGTCGCCAATGCCTAAACGGTCGGGAAACCCTCCGTTTACAAACCCCAACCAAGCCATAATAATGAAAACAGTTCATTTACTCTCCTAGGAATTTCTGTGGCTATTTTTGATTGGTTTCGGCGCAAGACAACTGACAAATCCCAAGACACCTCTGAACCAACCGTTACAGAAAAACAGGTGCCAGAATCCCCCACGGAGGAAGCTGCTGCCCCCGAACCTGAGACGCCATCAACCCCAGAAATTGACTACCTAAACTGGGCGAAATCCGCTTACAAAAATATCCAAGCAAAAAAGGGTATTGAAACAACTGAGACCCCTCAACCTGAAGCCACAGAACCCCAGGAGCCAGAACTAGAATCAACGCCTGCTGAAACTGAACCAGAAACACCAGCCCCCGAACCAACGGCAGAAGCTCCAGAAACGGCTCCAGAAACAATCGAAGCAATTACTCCTCAACCGGAAGCCCCAGCAGAAGCAGTTTCCCCAGAACCAGACAGTGAACCAACCGAGATTGAAGCCGCCGCAACCGTCGCGCCCGTTGCCCCAGAACCAGAGCCGGAAGTAATTGCTGCCGAAGTAGAGAGTACCCCAGATAGCGAGACAGTAGCGGAACCAGAACCGGAAACTACCCCAGCAACACCCGCTTGGATGCAAAAGTCCGACGGCCTCGAAAAGCTTAAAGAAACGGCGATTGATACGGAAGGGCTAGAGTTTGACGAGAATTTCCTCTGGTCTGCCAAGGTGCTTGCTGATCAAGGCCGTGATGCCAGTGATATTTCCCTCGAAGAAATTGAATGGCTCAAAAAGCTCCGGGATGGTCTCGGTAAAACCCGCCGTAGTTTGGTCAATCAACTCAAGGCTGTGGTGGGTCAAGGGCCGCTCAATGACGAAGCAGTCTTAGAAATTGAATCGCTCCTACTCCAGGCTGATGTGGGCATTGAGGCCACCGATTACATCATCGAAACCCTCCAGGAACGACTCCGCCAGGAAGCGCTGCCCCCCGAAGCGGCGATCGCCTATCTCAAAGAAATCCTCCGGGATATCCTCGACAAACCCCTGGCGAAATTACCCAGTACCGAATTTGCTCCCGAAGCCGACAAGCTCAATGTCTGGATGCTCACTGGCGTCAACGGTGCCGGTAAAACCACCACCATCGGTAAACTGGCCCACCTTGCCAACCAATCGGGTTATCGCTGCGTCATTGCTGCTGCTGATACCTTCCGGGCCGCTGCCGTCGAACAGGTAAAAGTCTGGGGCGAAAGAACTGACACTCCTGTAATCGCCAACCCCGGTAAAAATACTGATCCCGCAGCGGTGGTTTTTGATGGTATTACCGCCGCCCAAGCACGGCAGGCACAAATTTTGCTCGTGGATACGGCTGGCCGCTTACAAAATAAGAAAAACTTGATGGATGAACTGGCGAAAATCCGGCGGATTGTCGATAAAAAAGCTCCCGATGCCCAGGTGGAATCCCTCTTAGTCCTAGATGCAACCCTCGGCCAAAATGGTCTACGGCAAGCCCAAGTTTTCTCGGAAGCGGCAAAACTCAGTGGCGTTGTCCTGACAAAATTAGATGGTACGGCCCGGGGTGGTGTTGCTCTAGCGGTGAGCCAACAACTCGGTTTACCAATTCGCTTTATCGGCGCTGGGGAAGGGATTGAAGATCTCCGACCCTTCTCTAGTTATGAATTTGTTGAAGCGCTGCTGGATGGCTAGACTCCAGTAAAATCAAAAATCTTGAGAGGCGGCTATTTGCATTAAGCAACCGCCTTTTTTTGTGGCTTGCAGAATCCTTCGCTTTTGTCACAAAGGATTTAGGCAGATGAAAAATCCCAGTATGCTAAAGGTTAATTCGGCCAGTGCGCAGCAGTTGGTAACCGGAGGTCATGGAGGCAAGGGAAATAAAGAGTTGCCAGAGACTGACAGGGGTGAGAATCGCGCGTCCCCCTGCAAAGATCAAAAGAATTGAGGCCCCAATTAAAATCCAACCCAAGACACGGTTATCTTTTGGGAGGGTGAAGAGGGAAACGACGCCACCAGCCAGGGTCATGACGGCAAGATCGGCAGAAATACCACGCCAAAAAGAATAGCGATAGCCGCCGGTTGTGAAAAAGATATTTTTACCCAGAAAATAAATGCCCAAAAGAATCAAGCCAAGGCCGATTAATTTACCGAGAAATTTCATTGTTTTTTGTTCCTAGCAATGCTTTAGTGTAGCGAATACCATGATTCATCTGATTTATTCTGATCAATTTCTTGACCATGACACGGGGCGCTCCCACCCAGAAAGTCCGCGACGGTTAATGGCGATCGCCCAAGCCCTGAGAACAGTTTCCTGGGCGAACCAAATTCAGTGGCACGAACCAACGGCGATCGCCTCACGGGATCCGTTGCCCTGGGTGCGCCAATTACATGATGACTATTACCTAAAACAACTGGAAAAATTAGCGGCATCCGGGGGCGGCTATTGGGATCCAGATACCCCCGTTTCACCCCAAAGTTTTAACGTGGCACTTTTGGCGGTCAATGCTTGTTTAGATGGGGTGAATTTAGCGCTTCAAACCAAGGAGCCTGTATTTGCCTTGGTGCGGCCTCCCGGTCATCACGCCACCCGCAGCACAGGGATGGGATTTTGCCTGTTGGGAAATGTGGCGATCGCCGCCCATTATGCCTTGGGTTTAGCGGGCGTTAAAAAAGTGGCGATCCTCGATTGGGATGTCCACCACGGCAACGGCACAGAATATTTAGTCGAGGAAAATCCCCAGATTATTTATTGTTCTCTCCATCAGGATCCTGCGTATCCCGGCACCGGCCAGGCGCACCATCACGGTAGCCACCAAAATATTTTAAATATTCCCCTCAAGCCCGGTGCAGACCAAAGGATCTATGTCCAAAAATTCCAGGACGTGGTTTTGCCCTACCTGCAAAAGTTTCAACCAGATCTATTAATCGTCAGTGCAGGCTACGATGCCACCGCCAAAGATCCCTTAGCGGGAATGAATCTCCAGCCCCAGGATTACAAAGTTTTTAGCGAATTTTGCCAGCAGTTACCTTGTCCAATGGTGTTTGCCCTAGAAGGGGGCTATCATCTCCAAACCTTGGCGGAATCAGTAGTAGCCACCTTGGAACCTTTCGTTCAATAGGGCAGATGAATTTCACCAAGGAGCGCCGGACATTTTGCCCCTGTTACCTTTGGCAGATTTCCTGGAAATTCTTTCATGCGCCAGTAGGCTAATACCGCAAAGGCGATCGCCTCTTTGGCATCGTGGTTTAACCCAAGCTCATCGGTACTTCTGACGGGAATCTGATTTCCGAACGCAACTTGTAGACGTTTTTTGAGATAACTATTGCGGCACCCGCCCCCACACAGAAAAATTTCGTCGGGCAGTTGGGGTAAAAAGAGTTCATAGTTTCGCTGAACCGTTAACGCCGTGAATTCCGTCAAACTTGCGAGCCAATCCGCCTCTGTAAGTTGGAACTCTTGAGCATCCTGCCAACATTTTTCCAAGAAGGCAATCCCGAAATATTCTCGACCCGTGGACTTGGGCGGTAACTGCTCCACAAAAGGATCGCCCAGCCAGCGCTGCACTAAATCTACATGGGGGGTGCCCTGGGATGCCCAAATTCCATCCTGGTCGTAGGCTTGGGCACCGTTGGTTAATTTTTGAATCGCTAAATCCAACAGCACATTGCCGGGGCCAGTATCCCAACCGATCACGTAATTTTCCCAATCGGCCTGGTTTTTGGGTGGCAAATAGGTGACATTGCCGATGCCACCCAAGTTTTGAATACAGCGGTGTTTCGTCGAGTCAGCCAAAAGATAGGCATCGACCTTCGGCACAAGCGGCGCGCCCTGTCCCCCGGCTGCCAGATCTGCCCGGCGAAAATTACTCACCGTTGGCAAGTTTGTTTGTTGGGCGATCGCCTCACCACGACCCAGTTGCCAACTCAAACCCAAGTTGCCGTTGGGAGGACGATGGAAAATAGTTTGTCCGTGGGAACCGATTAATTCTGCTTTGCTGTAACGTTCCTGGAGTTGTATCGCCGCAGTAGCAAAACTGTGGGCAATTTCGTCATCAAGGGCCGCAAATTCCAAGGCACTTAATTTTTCTCCGGCACACACTGCGAGGATTTTTTCCCGGAGTTCAGACGGATAAGAATAGGTCGTAAAGCCGAGTAATTCAATTTCAATAGCGTCGGCTTCCCCCTGAATCTCTACCAGGGCTGCATCAATGCCATCCACCGAAGTGCCGCTCATTAAACCAATTACTCGCATAGATTCTTTCCCCCAAAAGGCGATCGCCACTTTATTATCACCCAACCTTTAAGATGCAGAAATTCTTCATTTCGATGAAGCGTTGGAGCCGATCCGTCACAATAGAAGAATTGTCCATGTTTTAGAATCACACACCTGCTATGGCTGCTCCCTCTCGCTTGCGCCGACTTCTGGCCTACCTCAAACCCTATCAACGGGACATTTGGCTAGGGATTGGCGCCCTCATTCTTGTCAATGGCCTGGGCGTTTATCTGCCGATTATCCTCAGTAATACAGTAGATTCCCTCCAAACAGATGTCGGCCTAGGTAATTTAACCCGTGCTGTTTTGTTAATGTTGCTCCTCGCCTCGGTCATGTGGGGAATTCGGATGCTCTCTCGCATTGCGATTTTTGGTGTTGGTCGGCAAGTGGAGTTTGATCTAAAGCAAAAAATCTTCCAACATCTCCTCACCCTAGAGCCTGCATACTTCGCCAATCAGTCCTCTGGAGATTTAATCAACCGGGCCACCAGTGATGTGGATAATGTGCGCCGTCTCCTGGGTTTTTCCGTGCTCAGTCTAGCCAATACGGTGTTTGCCTATGCGATGACCTTACCCGTGATGTTGTCGCTCCATGGCAAGCTCAGTGTGATGGCGATCGCCGTTTATCCAGCCATGTTACTCACGGTGCAACTGTTTAGTGGTCGGTTGCGGGACGAACAAAAAGAAGTCCAAGAGGAGCTTTCAGAACTCAGTCAACTGATCCAAGAAGACATGAGTGGCATTTCTTTGATCAAAATCTATGCCCAAGAAGCCAACGAACGCCAAGCCTTTGACAAGCAAAATCAGAAGTTGCTACAAGCCAATCTTGGCCTCGCCCGGATTCGGAATTTACTCTTTCCGATTATCGAAGGAATTTCTTATATCAGCCTATTGATCCTGCTGATCTTTGGGACGAGGGCCATTACCGCTGATGAACTGACGGTGGGGAATTTTATCGCCCTCATTTTATTAGTCGAACGCTTGGTGGTGCCTACGGCTCTACTGGGCTTCACGATTACGTCCTATCAACGGGGTGAAGTGAGCATTGATCGCATTGAAGCCATCCTCGACAATCAACCACTCATTCAAGACCGCACTACGGCCCATTCTCTGGATCGTCATCAGGTCGAAGGCCAAATTGTTGCCAAGCATCTTTCTTTTACTTACCCCGGCGACAATCGTCCGGCCCTAGACGACCTCAATTTCACAATTAACCCCGGTGAAATCATCGCCATTGTGGGATCTATTGGTGCAGGCAAATCGACCCTTGCCAATGCTCTGCCCCGTCTAATTGATATCGAACCCGGTCAATTATTCCTTGATGGGCAAGATCTCACTAATATTCGTCTCCAAGATTTACGCCAGGCGATCGCCTATGTTCCCCAAGAAAGTTTTCTCTTCAGCAGTCAAATCCGTGACAACATCGCCTACGGATTACCTGGTAGCGACCAACCCGAAATTGAATCCTCCGCCCAACAGGCACAAATCCACCACGAAATCTTGAACTTCCCCCGGCAATACAACACCCTTGTCGGTGAACGCGGCATCACCCTTTCCGGTGGACAGCGCCAGCGTAGTTCCCTGGCCCGGGCTTTTATGATCGATGCCCCTGTCCTCATCCTCGATGATGCTCTCTCTAGCGTCGATAACAAAACAGCCACCGAAATTCTCGACTACCTCTCCCACTCCCCACAAAACAAAACCGTCATCTTCATCACCCACCAGCTCTCCGCCGCCGCCAAAGGCGATCGTATTTTCGTCATGGATCACGGCAAAATCGTCCAAACCGGCATTCACGAAGAGTTAATTAACCAAGACGGACTATACAAACAACTCTGGGAGCAAAACCAACTCGCGGCAATCCTCACCTAATTGAGAGCGATACAAAAATGTAGGGAGGTGGTTGTCAAATCCAGATTGAGGGGCTTAAGGACTTAAAGTTCCAAATTTTTCTCATCCCAAACCCCTTGTTCTGAGGGCATTCCAGGGATTTTTCATTCAAACACCGAAAAAAGATTGAAAAAAGGTGTTGACATCTCCGGGTTGTGTGGTTAATATAGTTAAGCGCGGTTGAGAGAGACGCACTGAACCGCCGCCCCGAACCGAGACAAAAGAATAGAATTTGAAAGTGACTATCCACCCCCTTGTTTTGAACAAGATTATAACAAGTGAGCTGGTTGAGATTGAAACAATCGATACCAAGGAACTTAGTTAAGGATAAAGAGAGCCTTAAAAAACATCTCTTGCTAAAGACGAGTGAAAATTCTAAGGAATGAGTAAGGAGTCTAATATGGAGAGTTTGATCCTGGCTCAGGATGAACGCTGGCGGTATGCCTAACACATGCAAGTCGAACGAAGCCTTCGGGCTTAGTGGCGGACGGGTGAGTAACGCGTGAGAATCTGCCTTCAGGACGGGGACAACAGTTGGAAACGACTGCTAATACCCGATATGCCGAGAGGTGAAATCTTTTTTGGCCTGAAGATGAGCTCGCGTCTGATTAGCTAGTTGGTGGTGTAAGGGACCACCAAGGCGACGATCAGTAGCTGGTCTGAGAGGATGAGCAGCCACACTGGGACTGAGACACGGCCCAGACTCCTACGGGAGGCAGCAGTGGGGAATTTTCCGCAATGGGCGAAAGCCTGACGGAGCAATACCGCGTGAGGGAGGAAGGTCTTTGGATTGTAAACCTCTTTTCTCAGGGAAGAATATTGACGGTACCTGAGGAATAAGCACCGGCTAACTCCGTGCCAGCAGCCGCGGTAATACGGAGGGTGCAAGCGTTATCCGGAATTATTGGGCGTAAAGAGTCCGTAGGTGGTCATGCAAGTCTGCTGTCAAAGCCCACAGCTTAACTGTGGATCGGCGGTGGAAACTGTGTGACTTGAGTACGGTAGGGGTAGAGGGAATTCCCAGTGTAGCGGTGAAATGCGTAGATATTGGGAAGAACACCGGTGGCGAAAGCGCTCTACTGGACCGTAACTGACACTGAGGGACGAAAGCTAAGGTAGCGAAAGGGATTAGATACCCCTGTAGTCTTAGCCGTAAACGATGGATACTAGGCGTTGTCTGTATCGACCCGGACAGTGCCGAAGCTAACGCGTTAAGTATCCCGCCTGGGGAGTACGCACGCAAGTGTGAAACTCAAAGGAATTGACGGGGGCCCGCACAAGCGGTGGAGTATGTGGTTTAATTCGATGCAACGCGAAGAACCTTACCAAGATTTGACATCCCGTGAATCTTGCAGAGATGCGAGAGTGCCTTCGGGAGCACGGAGACAGGTGGTGCATGGCTGTCGTCAGCTCGTGTCGTGAGATGTTGGGTTAAGTCCCGCAACGAGCGCAACCCTCGTCCTTAGTTGCCAGCATTAAGTTGGGCACTCTAGGGAGACTGCCGGGGACAACTCGGAGGAAGGTGGGGATGACGTCAAGTCATCATGCCCCTTACATTTTGGGCTACACACGTACTACAATGGTCGGGACAAAGGGCAGCAACCCCGCGAGGGCAAGCGAATCTCATCAAACCCGGCCTCAGTTCAGATTGCAGGCTGCAACTCGCCTGCATGAAGGAGGAATCGCTAGTAATCGCAGGTCAGCATACTGCGGTGAATCCGTTCCCGGGCCTTGTACACACCGCCCGTCACACCATGGAAGCTGGCAACGCCCGAAGTCGTTACTCTAACCGTTCGCGGAGGAGGGCGCCGAAGGCAGTGCTAGTGACTGGGGTGAAGTCGTAACAAGGTAGCCGTACCGGAAGGTGTGGCTGGATCACCTCCTTTTAGGGAGACCTAACCTACTGAAGTTTGAAAGCAATCAGCAAATAGAACGCAGTAAGGTCATCTCGAAGGTCGTGCGAGGGGGAGAAACGGGAGTCACTTTCAAATTTAGGTTCGTGGACATGGGCTATTAGCTCAGGTGGTTAGAGCGCACCCCTGATAAGGGTGAGGTCCCTGGTTCAAGTCCAGGATGGCCCACTTATCAACCGTTGATAATCATCAATTGTTGATATCAATGGGGGTATAGCTCAGTTGGTAGAGCGCCTGCTTTGCAAGCAGGATGTCAGCGGTTCGAGTCCGCTTACCTCCACCAAAACCACGAAATAATGAAACGAACTCAGCATCAACACCATAGTCTAAGAAAAAGACAAAAGATGTTGTTGAATGCTGGAAGAGATTTCAGCAAAGCACCTTGAAAACTGCACAAAAAAATATTAGATAGTCGAAATAATAGCTAGGTAGGAAAGTACGAAAGTACAAACAATCCAAAAATAGCCAAGAGTCTGACCTCGAAAAAAGGTCAAGCTACAAAGGGCTAACGGTGGATACCTAGGCACACAGAGGCGATGAAGGACGTGGTTACCGACGATATACTCCGGGGAGCTGGAAGCAAGCATTGAGCCGGAGGTTTCCGAATGGGGCAACCCTAAATACAGCCATCTGAATATATAGGATGGTATGAGCCAACTCAGCGAATTGAAACATCTTATTAGCTGAAGGAAGAGAAAGAAAAATCGATTCCCTTAGTAGCGGCGAGCGAAGCGGGAAGAGCCTAAACCAACTGCTTAGGCGGTTGGGGTTGTGGGACAGTGATGTGGACTATAGAGGTTAGACGAAGTAGTTGAAAGCTACACCAAAGAAGGTGAAAGTCCTGTAGTCGAAAATCAAAGTAGCCTAACTGTATCCCGAGTAGGCCGGAGCACGTGAAATTCCGGTTGAATCAGCGAGGACCACCTCGTAAGGCTAAATACTACTGTGTGACCGATAGTGTAAAAGTACCGCGAGGGAAAGGTGAAAAGAACCCCGGGAGGGGAGTGAAATAGAACATGAAACCGTTAGCCTACAAGCAATGGGAGGACGATTTAACGTCTGACCGTGTGCCTGTTGAAGAATGAGCCGGCGACTTACAGGCTGTGGCAGGTTAAGGTGAAAAGCCGAAGCCAAAGTGAAAACGAGTCTGAAAAGGGCGTTAGTCACAGTTTGTAGACCCGAACCCGGGTGATCTAACCATGGCCAGGATGAAGCTTGGGTAATACCAAGTGGAGGTCCGAACCGACTTCTGTTGAAAAAGGAGCGGATGAGCTGTGGTTAGGGGTGAAATGCCAATCGAACCCGGAGCTAGCTGGTTCTCCCCGAAATGTGTTTAGGCGCAGCGGTTGGTTTCCTTGCATGGGGGTAAAGCACTGTTTCGCTGCGGGCTGCGAGAGCGGTACCAAAGTGAGACAAACTAAGAATACCATGTAAAATTCAGCCAGTAAGACGGTGGGGGATAAGCTTCATCGTCGAGAGGGAAACAGCCCAGACCGCCAGCTAAGGTCCCAAAATACTTGCTAAGTGATAAAGGAGGTGGGAGTGCATAGACAACCAGGAGGTTTGCCTAGAAGCAGCAATCCTTGAAAGAGTGCGTAATAGCTCACTGGTCAAGCGCTCCTGCGCCGAAAATGAACGGGGCTAAGCAAGTTACCGAAGCTGCGGACTCGAAAGAGTGGTAGGGGAGCGTTCTATATGGTGTGAAGCATTAGCGGTGAGCAGATGTGGACTGTATAGAAGTGAGAATGTCGGCTTAAGTAGCGAAAATATGTGTGAGAATCACATACCCCGAAACCCTAAGGGTTCCTCCGGAAGGCTCGTCCGCGGAGGGTTAGTCGGGACCTAAGGCGAGGCCGAAAGGCGTAGTCGATGGACATGAGGTTAATATTCCTCAACTCCTGTGTGGGAGCATAACTATGACGCATGAAAGATAGCTACACCCTGAATGGATTGGGAGGAGACTACGGTCTCCGCGTAGTAAAGGATAGTGCCTAGAAAAGCTAGTTATGTGTTGAAAGCACAGGACCCGTACCCGAAACCGACACAGGTAGGGTGGTAGAGTATACCGAGGGGCGCGAGGTAACTCTCTCTAAGGAACTCGGCAAAATTGCTCCGTAACTTTGGGAGAAGGAGTGCCAGCGAGAGCTGGTCGCAGTGAAGAGGCCCAGGCGACTGTTTACCAAAAACACAGGTCTCTGCAAACTCGTAAGAGGACGTATAGGGGCTGACGCCTGCCCAGTGCCGGAAGGTTAAGGAAGTTGGTTAGCTTAGGCGAAGCTGACGACCGAAGCCCCGGTGAACGGCGGCCGTAACTATAACGGTCCTAAGGTAGCGAAATTCCTTGTCGGGTAAGTTCCGACCCGCACGAAAGGCGTAACGATCTGGGCACTGTCTCGGAGAGAGGCTCGGCGAAATAGGATTGTCTGTGAAGATACGGACTACCTGCACCTGGACAGAAAGACCCTATGAAGCTTTACTGTAGCTTGGTATTGGGTTCGGGCTTTGTTTGCGCAGGATAGGTGGGAGACGTTGAGATTACTCTTGTGGGAGTAATGGAGTCACTGGTGAGATACCACTCTAACAAGGCTAGAATTCTAACTTTAAACCGTGAAGCCGGTGAAAGGACAGTATCAGGTGGGCAGTTTGACTGGGGCGGTCGCCTCCTAAATGATAACGGAGGCGCACAAAGGTTCCCTCAGGCTGGTTGGAAATCAGCCATCGAGTGCAAAAGCAGAAGGGAGCTTGACTGCGAGACCTACAAGTCAAGCAGGGACGAAAGTCGGTTTTAGTGATCCGACGGCGCTGCGTGGAAGGGCCGTCGCTCAACGGATAAAAGTTACTCTAGGGATAACAGGCTGATCTCCCCCAAGAGTTCACATCGACGGGGAGGTTTGGCACCTCGATGTCGGCTCATCGCAACCTGGGGCTGAAGTAGGTCCCAAGGGTTGGGCTGTTCGCCCATTAAAGCGGTACGTGAGCTGGGTTCAGAACGTCGTGAGACAGTTCGGTCCATATCCGGTGCAGGCGTAAGAGCATTGAGAGGAGTCTTCCTTAGTACGAGAGGACCGGGAAGGACGCACCGCTGGTGTACCTGTTATCGTGCCAACGGTAAACGCAGGGTAGCCAAGTGCGGAGCGGATAACCGCTGAAAGCATCTAAGTGGGAAGCCCACCTCAAGATGAGTGCTCTCATGGAGTTAATCCAGTAAGGTCACGGGAAGAACACCCGTTAATAGGCATTAGGTGGAAGTGTGGCAACATATGGAGCCGAGATGTCCTAACAGACCGAGGGCTTGTCCTTAAACAGATGGTTAGACTAAGTATTTCGATGAACTAATAAGTATTTTGTGCAGTCTTGAGGGTGTGAGACCACACCACTGCTTGGTGTTTCTAGCATAGTGGAACCACACTGATTCCATCCCGAACTCAGATGTGAAACGCTATAGCGGCGACGATACCTGTGGGGTAGCCTACCGGGAAAATAGCTCAATGCCAAGCTTCTCTCTTTTATGAAAAACTGAATATCTTATTCTTCAACTTTATATTCTAATCAAAGCACTCAATCTACAGATTGAGTGCTTTATTTTATTTTGCTGTCTTTCTCCTTTGTCGTGAGTGAAGTCCCATTCTGTTGCTTGGGTAGTGTTGTAGAGTATGAAGAGTAAGCCAATAAGTTGATAGGTATTTGAATGAATCGGATTTACTGGGGTTGTATATTCGGATTTTTTAGTGTTTTAGGGCTGGCAAATCAAGCGATCGCCAATGAGATGATGTATCGACCCCTTGGAATTCGCTCTGGTCAAGAGATTAACCAGCGGCTTTCGGATCAGGATATCCCCACGGGGGAAGGGGGATTTGCCAGGGATTATGCGATTACTCTCCAAGAGGGCGATCAAGTCGCCATTGACTTGCTTTCGGACGATTTTGATACGATTGTGTTGCTGCTGGCGGCGGATGGTTCGACGATTGCGGAAAATGACGATGCCGCCGACGGTTCAACGAATTCATTACTATTTGTGCGCATCAACGAAACGGGACGCTATATTGTGCGGGTACGGGCCTTTGGGGAAACGGGAAATGGTGATTTTTCGCTCAAAGTAACGCGCCTACAGCCTATTCGCGAGTAAAACGATGCTGACGAGACAAGCGACTTCAGTCCATTCCACAGTGGCACCGTAGGTATCGCCTGTATGACCTTGGAATTTATGACCAAACCAAGTGCTGACAGCGATCGCCACTGCCATAAACCAAAGATTACTGAGTATCACACTCAACCATTGGCTAATCGGTAGGAAAAAGTAGCTCAAAAATACGAATAAGAGCATGGGGCAGATACTCCAGCACAAATCTGGATATAACTGGAACTGCTGCTTGTGGAATGCCCCTTTGCCTTCAGCTTTCAGGTAGGGATAAAAGGCGATCGCCACCACCTGAGACCATCGTCCCCAAGCCGGTATCAACACAAAAAAATACCAAGACTCTAATCCTAAGCCTTCGAGGGCAGCGACCTTGAGCAATAGGATTAAGATCCCTGTCATCACCCCAAATGCACCAGAAACACTATCAGCCATCACCGCTAAACGGCGTTTCGGTTCCGTCACTGCTAAGCCATCGGCCGCATCCATTGCCCCATCTAAATGTAAGCCTCCCGTCAAACCCAACCAAAAGGCAACTAAAATCGCACTCCTGAGTAAAGCGGGAACCTTTAAACTCTCTAAACCCCAAAAACTTCCCAGCAATATGCCCCCAATAATCAAGCCCACCCAAGGACACCAACGGGCAATGCGAATAAAACTAGGCTGTACTCCCTTGGGCAGTGGTAGCAGCGTGTAAAAAAGAATGGCCCCCAATAGCGATCGCCAAAGCTGTAGCAAGCCTGATAAAAAACGAACCATAAATTGATTGAGATGCTCAGAATTGGATAGATTGTGGGTTTTCAGATGTCAAAATTCAAACCTTAAGTTAAGATTATGGCGAGGCATTGGAAACCGTTAATAAACATCCTCCGCCATAACACCAAGACAATACTGTAAAACCACAGCCTTTGTCCTTGGGTGCTAGCTTTTGTACAAGTAAAATGACAATCGCATAGGCTCATCCTGATGTGGTGGCGCTCATTTGCTTGCCATGTCTAGACAGTGTTATGGATGATTTACCTTCAGTCTGTCATATTTTTTTGTTTACCCTTAGTCAATTCCCATGAGTCATCAATGTCATCCCACTTCCTTACCCGCTCCTTGTGTGGTCTCTACCGGTATTCTTGTCAATAAAAGTGACATGAAACGTCTACTCCAAGATCTCGCATGGGTCCGCTATTCCCATTACCTTGATGGCGAAGTGCAAAAACAGGGCGAAGGTTGGATTGTAGAAGTCTTTGATGATGAACAACAGGCTACTTTGGTGGTCAATCAGTCTTTATATCTAAATTTACATAGCTTCGATTACCTTGCCCTGAAACAGGCTGAAACCGATAAGACTTATTTTGAACTCGTCCAGGATAATCGTGTCTTACGGTTGGAAGTGGCAGAAAATCCCCAAGCCAATCCTTTCAATACCAAAGCAGTTCCCGAAAGTACCTTAGAAGAGATGGTGACTCAGGTTTTATCGGCCCGCTGGGATGTCCACATGGATGACGATGAAAATTTCAATTTCTAGGTTCTGTTTCCTGAACTCGGTAGAATAAGCGGTGGCTTTTGCTGCCGTTTTTATTTTTTAGTGATCTTCGGAACATCATCTGTGAGCCATTTTCATTTTTCGCTACATAAGGAATGTCGCCATACAAATGCCCGGGTCGGCGTGTTTCATACCCCCCACGGAATTGTGGAAACACCCCGATTTATGCCTGTGGGTACCCTTGCGAATGTGAAAGGCATCACGCCGGATCATTTAGTCCAGGCCCAGGCCCAGATGGTTTTATCAAATACTTACCACCTCCACTTACAACCGGGAGAGGAGATTGTCCAGAAAGCCGGAGGACTGCATCGGTTTATGGCTTGGGAGGGGCCGATCCTCACGGATTCCGGGGGATTCCAGGTTTTTAGTCTCAGTGAAATGCGTAAGATTCGTGAGGAAGGGGTGGTGTTCCGTTCGCCGAAGGATGGACGTTTGATTGATATGACCCCGGAGCGGTCAATCCAGATTCAAAATGCCCTGGGTGCTGATGTGATCATGGCCTTTGATGAATGTCCACCAGGAGATGCGGGCCGGGAGGCGGTGGCGGCGGCAACAGCACGAACCTATCGTTGGCTAGAGCGATGTATTGAAGCCCATGAACGGGACGATCAAGCATTGTTTGGGATTGTCCAGGGGGGCATTTTCTTAGATTTACGCTCCCAAGCGGTGGCGAATTTAACGAAATTAGACCTACCGGGCTATGCCATCGGGGGCGTTAGTGTGGGGGAATCACCGGAAAATATTCGCCAAGTAGTACAGCATACAGCGCCGCTCCTGCCGAAAAACAAGATTCGGTATTTGATGGGGGTGGGCACCTATCGGGAAATGGCCCAGGCGATCGCCGCGGGGATTGATGTGTTTGATTGTGTGATTCCGACGCGGTTGGGGCGCCATGGTGCGGCCCTGGTTAAAGGCGATCGCTGGAATTTAAAAAATGCCCAGTTTAAAGAAGATTTTCGCTCCTTGGATGAAACTTGTCCTTGTTATACCTGCCAGAATTTCACGCGGGCCTATTTGCACCATTTAATCAAAGCGAAAGAAATGTTAGCCTACATGCTACTTTCTTTACATAACGTTACAGAATTAATTCAATTTACCGTGAGAATTCGTGAATCAATCCTTAGCGATCGCTTCGTGGAAGAATTCGGCGAATGGCTAGAACCCGAACCAACTCATGCTAGGATTGACTGCAAACCATAAGAAAAATCAGTTCAACAAGGAAATATATGGAAGCGGCATTATTACTTGCGAAATTACCTGAGGCCTACTCAATTTTCGATCCCCTCGTGGATGTTTTGCCTCTAATTCCTTTGTTCTTCTTGCTGTTGGCATTTGTATGGCAAGCGGCAGTGGGCTTCAAATAAACACCATTTTTGAATTATTTAAAAAAGAAATTGATTAAGCATCCTTGCGGGGATGCTTTTTTGTTTTTTGCGACTAATTTGTAACTAAATGTAACGAGAATTAACCGCGATTCATAATTGCTTTTTGGAAAGCGGGGCGATCGCCTAATCGTTTTAAGTAGGCTTGTAGGGCTGGGTAGGCGTTGAGATCCACATCTTGGAACATTAAAGGAATGTAGGCGAGGATCGAACCGACGGCCACATCCGCCACCGTAAATGCTTCTCCTAAAAGAAAAGATGTGTTTTGCAAAATATCGTTTAGGGGCTGCAAATAACGGGCCATAACTTCATTGCGATTTTCAGCCGGGGTGAGTCCCATAGAAAAAGTCGAGTTGGCAAATAACACCCATTGGTAGGCGATCGCCTTATCTGCCGGGGAAGGGCCGAGGTGACCAAATTTTTCTGCGAGGTAGAGCAAAATGGCACCGGATTCAAACAAAGTAACCTCGTCATCGGTTAGGACGGGCACTTTCCCAAAGGGATTTAAGGCAAGGAAATCCGGTTGTTTATGTTCGCCCGCCTGCATATCGAGAAGGACAAATTCATAGTCAGCACCGAGCTCTTCGAGGTACCAACGCACAATTGAGGCACGGCTACGCGCCCCACCGTAGAGTTTTAGCATAGTGTGAGTTTTGTTAGGCCAAAAATGTGTCTACAAATTCATTTAGAGAACTTTGTGGGTATGGGCATGTTGCTTCACATTGTCCTCTGTGTTGACGATATTAACCTGATTGAGGACGCGCTTTTTCGCAGTGGAATGGTTGAACTCCTGGTGGAGTGTCCCTAGGGGGATATGGCCCTGGGCTTCGGGGCGGCGTTTGTAGGTGCGGGCGGCGGCGGCGGTGCGTTCTAAAAAGTCATCGGGAATTTGCAGGCGATCGCCTAGGGCTGTGGGTAAGGTGATTTGATCCGCTTGGATAACATCCCCAAGGGGCAGGGCTTGGGCAACCCGATAAGATGTGGGAATTCCTTTTAACAGTGCTTCGAGAGCCGCTGAGGGAATTGGTTCTAGGATAGAAACCGCCTGGGTTTCGCCCTCCTCCCGGACAAAACAACTGGCGACGCCAAAAACACAATAATCGTCACTCGCTAAATGATGGGTCTGAAAAAAATCTTGTAATGTAGGCATAAGAATTTTTACTTACTGAAACTAAATATAAGGATTGAATTTTCCGTTTTGATCCTAACGAGCTTTTGGGGCGTACGAGACAGAAAGAAAGGATTCTTTAATTGCAGCGAATGATCTCTAATACCCAACCTTTACCTCTGACCATATTCAAGCCTGGGCCAGTATTCTAAGGTGAAACACAAAAAAGTCATGTCTTGATGGTAATGAATCTAAAATTAAACTTTTTTTGGGGATTTTGGCTGCTTTATGTAGGGACTTTACTCCTTGCCCCCAGTCATTTCCCCTTCGGCGGAGAACCTTTGTGGCAACTGCAACCTGAGACTTTGACAGAGGTGAAACAAGCATCGCTTAATTTCTTTTTTGTGCTGCCGATTTTAAATTATTTGGGTTGGCGATCGCCTTTAGCCCCAGTGCTCAATCCTGTAGATGAGGCCCTCTTTAATTTTGCTGTCGCCTGGATGTGGCTTTTTCTGCCAGTAATGGCGAGCGATCGCAAGGGTCAACATCTGCCATACCTCGCCTTCTGGGGTTGCGGGATGTTTCTTACTAATGTTTTTTTGCTGCCCTACATGGCGCTCCGGCGAGCCATTGCCCCTCAGCCTTTTTTACCTAAACCGTGGTTTACGCGCCTTTTCGCGTGGGTCGGAATCTGCGTCGGCATTATTGCCATTGGTTGGTTTGGTCTAGCTCGTCCTGAATTTGGTCTCCTCGGCGATCGCCTTGATTACTTTCTCTTGCGTCTGGGAGATAGCCGCCTCACCGTCGCCTTCATGGTGGATCTCCTTTGTTTTTGGTTTATCCAAATTTTCCTCATGGGTGATCTCACCGCCAAAGATAGCTTCTGGCAAACCCTACGTTTTGTGCCATTTTTTGGTGTGGCCTGTTGGTTGCTCTTTGACCACCGTTCTTCCTAAAACCTCTTTACTCAGCCCCAATTTGAACGCTTAAGTTGGGGTTGAGACCGCTAATCAATGCTTTTAAAACAAGCTATCGAAAACTGTGATTATCATAAGCTAAACCGCTAAAATGTAGATTAAATAAAGATTTAAGCGATCGCCGATTATGGAAACATCCCTGGCTAGCCTTGGCCCTTTTTCCGTCCCCGCGGACAATCCGGACATCCTGAGCCAACTCCTTGAAAACCAAAAATCGCCCCACACCTGGCGAGCCTACAAAAAAGATATTCGTGATTTTTTTCGGTTTGTGGCCGATGCCAACGAACCCGCACCGCTCCTGGTCGAAGCCTTTCTGAATCTGGAGCAACCCCAGGCCCTCGCCCTCGTCCTGCGCTACAAAAATCATCTACGGGATGTCCGCTGTCTAAAAGAAGCCACTATTAATCGTCGTCTTGCCGCCCTCAAAGCATTGGTTCGTTTGGCGAATCAGTTGGGGCAATGTCGCTATACCCTCGGTGGCATTAAAGGAGAAAAGGTCAGTCGCTATCGAGATACCACGGGGATTTCACAAACTGTTTATCGACAAATTTTAAAAATCCCTAACCAGAAGACCATTAAGGGCAAACGTGATTACGCTATTTTGAGATTGCTTTGGGATAATGCGCTGCGGCGTAATGAAATTGTCCAAACCAACTTAGAAGATTTAGACCTCGAACGGCGATCGCTCGCAATTTTAGGGAAGGGAAAAGGCCGCCAAAAACAATGGGTCACACTCTCTGCCGCAACAGTGACAGCCCTTAAAGCTTGGTTAGCCGTCCGTCCCGGATCTAAAAATAAAATTCAGCCATTATTTGTTGCCCTTGATCGCGCTCACCTGGGCCACCGTCTCACGGGGACAGCTATTTACCAGTTAGTCCGGAACACAGCCAAGGCCGCAGGCGTCACAAAATTATTATCACCCCACCGCATTCGTCACTCTGGGATTACGGCGGCCCTTGATGCGACCAATGGAGACGTGCGTAAGGTACAAAAATTTTCTCGTCATGCCGACCTCAATACCTTGATGATTTATGATGACAACCGCAGGGATGTCCAAGGGGAAATTACAGATCTCTTGGCGAATTTGATCTAGGGGCTTTTTGATCCAGAAAAGCAAAAACAAACCCATTGCGCTGTGATGAATATCAGTATCTATCGTACTCAAAGAGCTTTGACTCAACATGGTTAGAAGATTTAATTTGAAGATTATGAATCAGGCTCATTTTTTGCGTTTTTGTTTCGCTAACCGACTGATCTTGAAGGTCTTTGTGGGGTTAGCCATTGGTGCTTCGAGTTTATTGCTCGTGGAAATTCCCCTGGGACGAGCCCAAAGCGCTGCTGATTTGCTGCCTGATGTACCCCAAGAACAGCCATTGAGTGAGGCTGAAAAATCTCTAGAGGAAGGTCTTATCGCCCTTGCCCAAGGTCAATATGAGCAGGCGATCGCCGCTTTTGATCAAGCGATTCAACGGGATCCAAATTTTGTTGAAGCTTACAATAACCGGGGGATTGCCTACGGAGAATTAGAGCAATACGAACAGGCGATCGCTGACTTTAATCGTGCCCTTGTTTTAGATCCAAATTCTGCAGCCTCTTATTTTGGTCGGGGAACCGTCTCCCATAAACTTGGCCAGGCACAACAAGCCTATGACGACCTGACCCAGGCGATTACGCTCATGCCTGAGTGGGTTGATCCTTACATCAACCGTGGCTTGATCTTAACCAATGCCGGCCTACGGGAAGAAGCGCTTCAGGATTTTAGCCAAGCACTCCGCCTCAATCCCCAAAACGTCATTGCTTTAATCAACCGGTCTAGTTTGTATGTGCGGACGGGCGAATATGAAAAAGCACTCCAGGATGCGAATGTTCTTATTGATCTCAATGAGGGACTTGCCGTTGCTTACAACAATCGCGGTATTGCCTTGGCCGGTCTGGGGCAAAATCAAGAGGCCCGTCAAGATCTAGAGAAGGCGATCGCGATGTTTGATGCCCAAGGAGATATGGAGGGCAAACGACGGGCAGAAACTTTTGTGCGGGTGTTATTCCAGTAAACAAAGAGCGAGCTTCATTTGCGAAAATTTAAGTATGGCTTAACTTTAGTCGGCTAAATCGGGAAAGACTTCTCGCACCGAAGGGTGGACTAAACGCCGCTCGGCAATATTTAATCCTTGGGCGATCGCCGGATTTTGTTTAATCGCTCCCAGACTTTGATTAGCCAGTTGGAGAACGTAGGGCAAAGTGCTGTTATTGAGGGCTTGGGTTGCTGTCCAGGGTACGGCCCCCGGCATATTGGGCACCCCAAAATGGACAACTCCTTCTTCGAGATAGGTGGGGGCACTGTGACTGGTGGGCCGCAGGGTTTCGATGCAGCCCCCTTGGTCTACAGCCACGTCAATAATGACAGAACCCCGTTTCATCTGTCTGACTGCGGCACGGGACACTAAAATTGGTGCACGTTTGCCCGGTAAAAGCACGGCCCCAATCACCAGATCGGCGAGGGGTAACCAGCGTTGAATTTGGGTCGGTGTGCTGTAGAGTAGCTCCACTCGGGAGCCAAATAGCGCTTCTAAATCACTGAGGCGATCGACGTTAATGTCGAGGATCTGTACCTGGGCCCCAAGACCCACGGCCATTTTTGCCGCTTCGGTGCCGACAGTCCCCCCACCAAGAATCATCACCCGACCCGGCCCAACGCCAGGGACACCTCCGAGTAAAACGCCTCTGCCGCCCTGCTGTTTTTCGAGATAGCGCGCCCCAAACTGCACGGCCAAGCGCCCAGCAATGACACTCATCGGCGCAAGGAGTGGTAAATGACCTTTGCCGTCGGTGACCGTTTCGTAGGCGATCGCCGTCACGCCCGATTGCATTAAATTTTCTGTGAGCTGGCGATCAGCCGCTAAATGGAGATAGGTAAATAGGATTTGGCCAGGGCGCAACGAGCCATATTCTGAGGGAAGCGGTTCTTTGACTTTAACGACCATGTCTTGTTCCCAGGCGATCGCCGCCGTAGAAACAATTTCGGCTCCGGCCTGTTGGTATTCCGCATCCGTAAATCCAGAACCGAGGCCCGCCCCCGTTTCAATCAAAATATGATGACCCGCACTGGCGAGGACTTGCACACTGCTCGGTGACAAACCAACCCGAAATTCTTGGTCTTTGATTTCCTTGGGGACACCGATTTTCATCCTCAACGCCTCTATGTTTTGTCTTAGGATCTGTGCTTTTTATTTAAGGACTTTTTTGAGGCTCTGTCAGCACCTCCTCCCCAAACGACACAAATTTAACTTTTCTCTTGCCCCATTACATAAAACTACTAAATTAACTTAGACAAAATGGCATTGATTCAGACTCTGGGCAAAGGGAACCAGAGCAAGATGGCACAATAAACCTCAATATCTTCTACAGTGAAATTTTTTAGATGTCCCATTCGATCTCGGCCTTGATTGAAGCGCTACAACAGCCAGCGATATATCCCCACCCGACCCAGGAGGCGATCGCCTTAGTGCAAACCCATGTGTCCTACGTATTTTTGACCGGGGACTATGCCTACAAACTAAAAAAAGCGGTTAATTTCGGCTTCCTGGATTTTTCGACCCTAGACAAGCGTCAACATTTCTGCAAAGTAGAACTGGAGCTAAATCGTGCCCTGGCTGCTGACCTGTACCTAGAAGTGCTGCCCATTACCTATGACGGCCAAACCTATGCTTTTAATGGGGCAGGGGAAGTGGTGGAATATGCCGTGAAAATGCGTCAATTCCCCCAGGAAAATCTGTTGAGTGAGATGTTTACAGCGGGCACTCTCACCGAAGATCACATGGTGCAACTGGGAAAAGCCGTCGCTGATTTCCATCAACGGGCAACCACCAACGACCATATCCTGAGCTTTGGGGAAATTGCCAAAATCCGCCAAGCCATCGATGAAAACTACGCCCAAACGGCCAAATATATCGGTACTGTCCAGACCCAAGAGCGCTTCGAGCAAACCAAACAATTTACAGATAATTTCTTTGCTAGCCGGGAGGAAATTTTTGCCAAACGCCGCCGCGAAGCAAAAATCAAAGAATGCCATGGCGATCTGCACCTGCGCAATATTTGTTTTTGGCGAGATCAGATTCAACTATTTGACCGCATCGAATTCAATGAGCCTTTCCGGTTCGTAGATACCATGTATGACGTGGCTTTTACGGTGATGGATTTAGATGCGCGGGGGGCCAGGGAGCAGGGGAATGCTTTTCTCAATACCTATGTCGAACGTACCGGAGATTGGGAAGGGCTCCAGGTTTTGCCCCTCTACCTGAGTCGCCAGGCCTATGTACGGGCAAAAGTGACTTCATTTCTTTTGGATGATCCGGCGATCGCCCCAGAAGCAAAAATCCAGGCTGCGGCGATCGCTTCAGATTACTACGATCTAGCTTGGCGCTATACCCAACGCCCCCAGGGAAAAGTGATTGTGATGTGTGGTTTATCCGGTGCTGGCAAGTCAACGGTGGCCCGGGCGGCAGCTCGCCAATGGAATGGAATTCAACTGCGCTCCGATGCTGTGCGTAAACATTTAGCAGGCTTATCTTTAGAAGCAAAAGGCGATGACCACCTCTACAGTGAAGCGATGAATGAGCAAACTTACGCCCGTCTACAAGAGCTGGGTTTACTACTCGCCAAACAGGGCTTTACAGTGATTCTCGATGCCAAGTATGACAAACTTGTCTACCGTAAAAATGTGGTTAAAGCCTGTACCAACCAGGGCATTCCCCTAGAAATCTTCCACTGCCAAGCACCGTTGCCGATTTTGGCCCAACGGTTAACAACCCGCACCAACGATATTTCCGATGCAACGGCAGATCTGCTTACTAGCCAGCAGGAGCAGTTTGACTCTTTTGCCCCAGAGGAGCGACCCCTGGTTAAAACCCTGGATACCACCCAGGCTCCCGCCGCAATCATGGCCCAACTTACGGAGGAGTCGATTTAAGCCAAATTAATTTCTCAGAGAAAAGAAAAAGGCGATCGCCAACTTGGGTGGAAATATTACAAAAAGTTAACACTTGCGCATATTTCTCCCCGATCCCGTAACAAATCCCACGGAAACTCTGGGTCATTTCTCCAAAATAAATAGTTATAAATACTCATTGACTATTTCAATTGAAGGAGTAAAAACCATGCAAACAGCTGGCCAAATGACCTGGAGTCCCAACGGTGGTGCGTCTGAAGGGGTACTACATCTTAGGTTAAAAGCCTTTGACCCTTGGCGTCCCTATACGGAGTTTCCGGAATTTTACAAACCTGATTTTCCGTCTACCTCTGCGGGGTATGCCACTTTTCTTTCCCTCATTCGCAATCAGTGGCAGTACGTAAAGTAGGGTCTCTGCTGGGTAAGGCGATCGCCCTTGCCTTGCCCAGAATCACCATAGAATGTAACAATATATAAACTAAGCATTGACATTTGCAGCAGCTCTCGAAGCTCTTCGCCCATGAATTTACTTGCGACTTCGCCCAGTGCCAGCACCGCCTTTTTTCAGCGCTCCGCCGGTCGGTGGCATTCCCAGCGCCGCTACTACACCCTCAACAGTGACCAGGAGCCCCTGGAGGCCATTTCAGAAATCGAAGTCGTCTTTTTGCCCGCCGAGCACCCCCACCTGAAACCCTTGGCGATCGCTCACAAATTATCCCCTGATCAAGCCTTTCAATGTGGGGCGAAAGTAACCTGGGAAAGCACCTACACCAATGTGCAACGCAAACCCCTAAAAGGAGAAACGATCTTTGGGATTCGGGATCAGTTCATGTACCGCGACCGTGGTTTTTCGACCACTGCACCGATTGTGGCCGAATTTGAATTGATTCAACCCCACGTTATGCGACTCCAGACCGCCTATGACGGCGCCAGTTTTGAAGAAGAAATCAAATTTGTTGGGGATAAGCACCGCACCCGCCAAACCATTACTTCTCGTGCAGGCCAAGAACTGATGATCGCGCAATATTTAGAAACACGCCTCTAGGGCTCCGGGCTAAATTTGCTGCCTTTAAAAACTCCCTTGCATAAGGAAATCTGTGTTGGACGTATGTCACGGATTGTTTAGGTTTATCTGTCTCGCCAAAAATTGCCAAAATTCCCGCTTACACTGAGAAGAGTGGAGGCCTCAAGCCCGCAGCGGCAAAGGAGAGAGTTATGGCGATCGCCACGATCAATCCCACAACCGGAGAAATCTGTCAGCGTTTTAAAGCCCTGACCCCAGCAGAAATTGACGCAAAATTAGCCAAGGCCCAGGATGCATTTCAAGCATATCGGCGCACCAGTTTTAGCCAACGGCGACAGTGGCTCGAAAATGCGGCGGCGATCCTCGAGCGGGATGCCAGTAAATTTGCCGAAATTATCACCACGGAAATGGGAAAAACCCATAAAAGTGCGATCGCCGAAGCCGAAAAATGCGCTTTGGTATGTCGTTACTATGCCGAACACGGCGAACAGTTTTTGGCCAACGAATATAGAGAAACCCAGGCCACAGAAAGTTATGTTTGCTATCAGCCCTTGGGACTCCTGCTTGCAGTAATGCCGTGGAATTTTCCCTTCTGGCAAGTCTTTCGCTTTGCCGCCCCAGCCTTAATGGCGGGGAATGTGGCGGTGTTAAAGCATGCGTCCAATGTGCCCCAGTGCGCCCTCGCCGTGGAAGCGATTTTAGAGGCGGCGGGGTTTCCGGAAGGGGTGTTTCAAACCTTGTTAATTGGCGCAGCCCAGGTAGAGCAGGTCATCAAAGATCCCCGGGTGAAGGCCGCCACCTTAACGGGGAGCGAACCCGCTGGGGCGAGTTTAGCCAGTCTCGCGGGCCAAGAAATTAAACCGACGCTCTTGGAACTTGGTGGCAGTGATCCCTTTGTGGTCTTTCCGTCGGCGGATCTCGATGAGGCTGTGGCTGTGGGCACCGTGGCCCGCACCATGAATAATGGCCAATCTTGCATTGCGGCAAAACGGTTTATTCTCCACGAGGCGATCGCCGCCGAATTTCTCGAAAAACTCCACCTCAAATTTGCCAGTCTCAAGATCGGCAATCCCATGGAACCAGAGACGGATATCGGCCCCCTGGCAACGGAGAGCATTTTGCAGGACATCAGCCGCCAAGTAGATCAAGCTGTGGCCGCTGGTGCCAAGGTTTTGCTCGGTGGGCAACCCCTCGATCGCGCCGGTCATTTTTATCCGCCGACCATTTTGACGGAGATTCCCCCAGGAGCGAAGATTCTCCGGGAGGAACTGTTTGCACCGGTGGCGATGGTGTTTACGGTTAAAGATCTTGATCAGGCGATCGCCCTCGCCAATGATATTCCCTTTGGTTTAGGGGCCAGCGCCTGGACAAATGATCCAGCAGAACAACAACGCTTTATTCAAGAGCTCGATGCTGGGGCCGTCTTTATCAATGGCATGGTGAAATCTGACCCCCGCCTCCCCTTTGGTGGGACGAAACGCTCTGGTTATGGGCGAGAATTGGGCCTCGCTGGGATTCGCACCTTTGTGAATGCCAAAACGGTGTGGCTAAAATAACCCCCCGACTTTATCCCAACGATTTTGGTGCCTGAGGAGGCGATCGCCCGTGAATACTGCAGAATTATTGATCCGATGTCTAGAAAATGAAGGGGTGGAGTATATTTTTGGGCTGCCGGGGGAAGAAAATCTCCATATCCTCGAAGCCCTTAAGGAGTCTCCCATCCGCTTTATCACCGTCCGCCATGAACAAGGTGCCGCTTTTATGGCCGATGTATACGGTCGTTTAACCGGAAAAGCGGGGGTTTGTCTGTCTACCCTGGGGCCTGGGGCTACCAATCTAATGACCGGGGTTGCCGATGCGAACCTCGATGGGGCTCCCCTGATTGCGATTACAGGGCAGGTGGGTACCGACCGCATGCACATTGAATCCCACCAATATCTTGATCTGGTGGCGATGTTTGCCCCCGTCACCAAGTGGAATAAACAAATTGTCCGGCCGAACACGACCCCGGAGGTGGTACGTCGTGCCTTTAAAATTGCCCAGCAGGAAAAACCAGGGGCCGTACACATCGACCTCCCTGAAAATATTGCGGCGATGCCCGTAGAAGGTCAGCCCCTCCAGCGGGATGGTCGTGAAAAAATCTATGCTTCAAGCCGGAGTTTAAACCGGGCTGCCGAGGCGATCGCCCATGCCAAGAGTCCTTTAATTCTGGTGGGTAATGGCATTATTCGCGCCGATGCCGCCGAAGCCCTCACCGATTTTGCCACCCAGCTGAATATTCCCGTGGTCAACACCTTTATGGGCAAAGGGGCAATTCCCTACACCCATCCCCTGTCCCTGTGGACGGTGGGACTCCAACAGCGGGATTTTGTCACCTGTGCTTTTGAACAGAGCGATTTGGTGATTGCAGTGGGCTACGATCTGATCGAATATTCCCCCAAACGCTGGAACCCAGAGGGAACGACCCCAATTATCCACATTGGTGAAGTGGCTGCCGAAATTGATAGTAGTTATATTCCCCTCACAGAAGTTGTCGGTGACATTGGTGATGCATTAAATGAAATTCGTAAACGCACAGACCGTGAGGGCAAAACCGCGCCAAAATTTCTCAATGTCCGGGCTGAGATTCGGGAGGACTATGAACGCCACGGCACCGATGCTAGTTTTCCGGTCAAACCCCAAAAAATCATCTACGATCTCCGCCAAGTGATGGCCCCAGAGGACATCGTTATTTCCGATGTGGGGGCCCACAAAATGTGGATGGCCCGCCATTACCATTGCGATCGCCCAAATACTTGCCTGATTTCCAATGGATTTGCGGCGATGGGCATTGCGATTCCCGGTGCTGTAGCAGCCAAATTAGTTCACCCAGAAAAAAATGTTGTGGCTGTCACAGGGGACGGGGGATTTATGATGAACTGCCAGGAGCTAGAAACGGCCCTGCGCATTGGGGCGAATTTTGTCACCCTAATTTTTAACGACGGTGGCTATGGCTTGATCGGTTGGAAACAGATTAACCAGTTCGGCGCACCAGCTTTTGTGGAGTTTGGCAATCCCGATTTTGTGCAGTTTGCCGAAAGTATGGGCCTCAAGGGTTATCGGATTACCGCCGCCGCCGACCTTGTGCCGACCTTAAAAGAAGCCCTAGCCCAGGATGTGCCAGCGGTGATCGATTGCCCCGTAGACTACAGCGAAAATGTGAAATTCTCCCAAAAATCAGGGGATTTAATCTGTCGCATGTAACAGGGTGTCGTACTGGGGATGGAGTTCTACCACGCGACCCACAATGGCGATCGCCGGCGCAGAAAAGCCCGTTGCTTCGACTTTTTGGACAATGTCCCCAAGATTACCCAGAAGTTCTTCTTGATCCGGGCGCGTTCCCCAACGAATTAGAGCAATAGGAGTGTCTGTGGTTAAGCCCCCTGCGAGGAGCTGGGGAATAATTTGGGGCAGATTGTGGATGCCCATGTAGATCACGAGGGTCTCAGAACCCTGGGCGATTGCCTGCCAATTAACCTGGGGTCGATACTTGCCAGCGGCCTCATGGCCTGTGACAAAGGTTGCCGAACAACTATAACCACGGCTGGTGAGGGGAATGCCACAGTAGGCGGGAGCGGCAATGCCAGAGGTAATGCCTGGGACAATTTCGACGGGAATATTTGCGGCTTGGAGATCGGCCATTTCTTCGCCGCCTCGCCCAAAAACAAACGGATCGCCCCCTTTCAAGCGCACCACAATGGCAAATTCCTGGGCTTTTTCGATCAAAATTTTTGTGGTTTCTTCCTGGGGGAGTGAATGTCTACCCCGGCGTTTCCCCGCATGGATCCGTTCGGCCTGGGGATTGATCATCGCCAAAATTGGCTCACTGACCAAGGCATCATAAACAACCACATCAGCCATTTCGAGGAGGGTTTTGCCCTTTAGGGTAAAGAGGCCAGGATCACCGGGGCCTGCCCCAACAAGGTAAACTTTGCCGACTGGAGTGCTAGGGGTCATGGAATTTGCCATGGAGGAGGGGTTCAGGGAGAAAATAAATTTAAGGGAAATGGCTGAGGAGCCGTAAGGTATCCCAGATTAACACGGGCAATTTTTTTTTCTGTATCTTTGGTTGCCCTTTCTAAAGAAATACTTAATTTTTCTCTTGACAAGGCGATCGCCCCTTTTGTTTTCTGCCAAGAAATCCCTAAAAATAAGGAGCCATGGCCCCAATGAAAAACCATGACGCCCCATTTACCCTAGGCTCGCTCCTGCTTCTGGGGATTAGACCGGATTTGCTGGAGCAATAGTTCCAATTCCGCTTGGATCGAGAGATATTTTACCCGGGTATCTAGGGGTAATGTATTGGCGGCTTTATCCTGGACTGTACATTGACTCATGGTTTGATCTAAAGCAATTTTAAAATGGCATTTATTAAGAGAATGAGTATATTAACTTAAAATTCCCCACTGTCAGGGAGAAATTTTCGCACAAGGAGAGAGAAGGGCAGCATAAAATAGTGTATTGCTGGATAATCTGCATGATTCATCCCCCATTGCCAGGATTTGAGGATACATTTTGCTGCTATCAAAAGGTTTAGAGATTGAAATCTACACAGGCACTCCCACCGGAGAAATTATCGGCCTCTCCGATCAAGTGGTAAAGGCCCTCGAAGGCTTTGTGCGGGAACCCGATAATCGCAATGTCGAATACACCACGCCCCCTTGTTGCAGCTATGAAAGTTTGCTCTGTGCAATTTTGCAGCCCCGATTGCAACTGCGTCAGTTTTTGAAAACCCTGGGGAACTACACCCTCATTCCTGGCAGTACCCTCTCTTTGGGCGATGCGAGTCGCTTTTTTCGCTCGGATCCTCAAAATCCCTACCATGCCTATATTGAACAGACCTATGGCACCGATGTGGTGACGGCCAGTGTCCACATTAATATTGGCATTGAAGATCCAGAAATTTTGATGCGGGCCTGTCGGTTAATGCGCCTCGAAGCCCCGTTGATCCTGGCGCTAAGTGCGGCCTCGCCGTTTCTAGATGGTCGCGTGACGGGTTCCCATTCCCGCCGCTGGCAAGTATTCCCGAAAACTCCGGCCCAGGTGCCCCTATTTACCAGCCATCAATATTTTATTGATTGGACTAATGAGCAACTCCGCCTGGGGACGATGCAGAATGTCCGACATTTGTGGTCTTCGGTGCGTCCCAATGGCGATCGCCGTCCCTACTCCTTAAACCGCTTGGAATTGAGAATTTGTGATTTGGTGATCCATCCCCTGCAATTGCTGGCCATTGTCGCCTTCGTCGAAGCAAGAATCCAGCAGCTTTTGGCCCAGCCCCACCTCGACCCCCTCAAGTCCAGTCAGCTAAATCCAGCCCGCCTTTTGGAAATTACCGATGCCAATGAGCAACTGGCGGCCCAATCTAGCCTAGAGGCGACCCTCTATCACTGGCGCACAGGCCAGCCGATTCAAGCGGTGGATTGGATCCAAGAAATTTATACAGAAGTCTATCCCTTTGCGAAACAGGCGGGATTTGCTTGTTTTCTCAGCCCCTTGCAAAAGTTACTCCGGGAGGGGAATCAGGCTCAACAATGGCTCCAGGCCCATCGTCAAGGTCAACCTTTAGAGATGATTATCCAAAAGGCGATCGCCGAAGCCGAAACCCTCGATCAAGAATTAGCCCAATATTTGTGCGAACCTGCTGCCCTTGTGGCCTAGGTGCTTGAATGGGTATCTTTAACTGTTTGTAAGACTTTGTTTATTAATCTGCGCCGATGCCCCAACTGGTTCTTGTTCACCCCCAAATTCCCCCCAATACAGGTAATATTGCCCGCACCTGTGCGGCGACCGATACGGAATTACACCTCGTCGGCCCCCTAGGTTTTGAAATTAGCGATCGCCACCTAAAACGCGCCGGCCTAGATTACTGGCCCCATGTCAAACTTTCTTTCTATCCCGACCTTGAGCATTTCCTCCAGGCCCAGGCCACCAGAGGGGGGCGTCTCCTGGGTTACAGCGTCCGGGGCACGAGCCAATACACAGAATTCACCTACCAAGATGATGACTGGTTGCTATTTGGTAGCGAAACCCAAGGCCTCCCCGCAGAACTGCTCCAACGCTGCGATGCAACCCTAACTATTCCTATCAATAAGACCCATGTTCGGAGCCTTAATCTTTCCGTGAGTGCAGCGGTGGGTCTCTTTGAAGTGCGGCGTCAATTAGGGCTTTAGTTTTCCTCGATAAGATATTTCTATCACCGCCCCCCCGTAGTGCGCCGAAAACATTAACAGATCCCCCCTGAATCGGTGGAGATTTTATTCTTTTAAAACAAAAATACTATCGCTAAATGTGCACTTAGAAAGCCTAAAAAGCTTATGCAATAGGTGTCTGGGCTAGAGAAGCTGTCAAAACCTAAAAAATATGCTAGGCGATCGCCAGTGGGGAAAAGTGCAACTAAATATTAACTGAAATCACCCTTGTTCTGTATCCTGGACTACCCATTGATCCCAGTGTTTTTCCCCCAGAAAAATCAAAATATATCAACCCAGACTTGTTAAAAAGAAGAAACCAGGGTAACCTTTCCTAGACATTCACCAAATGTCCAATTCAAGTGATCTCAATCACGAGAAGTCGGTAGAATTGTTACTTCAATTGTTTCAGTTGAAGCAGAATGAAACCACTGCTCGACACAAGTAGGAGGTTGTTTTTGAAGGACGTATCCCAAAAGCACCGCATTGTATCCCCTGAAGGTACTGCAGCTTTGGCAACGTCGGTAAAGTCGAACCAAGCGTCTGTTTTCCCATCAGCCTGCTCCCCCTGGAGTCTTGTTGGTTTTCTGGAAAACGTGCCTCACTTCTCACATTTTTTGTCTTCCCATTGAGGGCTACGAAAAATTTCACCGATTTCGGTGTTGACCACGGAAGTAACGGCTTTGCCCAATTCACGAACAGACCGTCTTTTTTCCCAAGGAGAAACATTTATGATTCCTGCTCCAGTTACTTTAGCAACGGCTCCGGAGGTCGAATCCCCCCAACTCGTCGCTGCTGTAAGTTCAAATTCTGTCAGTAGGGTTGAGCCTGAACTACCCGCCATCAAGCACATTGTTGCTGAAGCTGATACGTTTTGGTCCATTGCTCAACGGTATGGCGTGGCCCCTGAGGCGATCGCCACCTTAAACGATCTCACTGTCGAAAGTACTCTAGTGGTTGGGCAAGCACTAAAAATTCCGGCCCCTTCCCAACAACCGATCGCCCGTTATGAGATTGACTCTCCGGCGATCGCCCCCAGCGAGCAACCCACGCTCCCCAAGCCCAGCGTCGAAGTTGCCGCCCTTGAGCTTCCTTCCCAAGCCCTCATGGATGCCGATTCTGCCCGCCTTGAGGCCGACGCACCTACCGCTACATTACGCGCCGAACAGGACAAACTCGTCGAAAGTATTCAAGCCCTCAAAAGCCAGCCTGTGGAAAAGGTGATTTTTGAGGCCAAAACAGAGGCGCCTCAACCCGAAACCTTGGTTAGCTCCACTGCTTTGACTCCCCAGGCACCCACCGCTGCCCCCAAGGGCGTTGTCACGATTCCTGTACCGAAACCCCAGGACTTTAGTGCGCCCACGGCCAAGGTAGAGCCCACACCGGAAACCTTAATCGCTAATAATGCGGTTTCTAGCCCCCAGCGTTTACCGGAACCCCCCCAGCTCCAATCTCCTACCCCTGAATTGGTATTGGAAGCGAAAAAAGAAGAAAAAGCAGAACAGGCCCGCTCTGTCACCCTGACTGTTCCGCCAGCCCAGAGCAATGCCTCGACGCCTCTGGTGCGTCCCCAAGAAAAGGCCGCTACTCTAGCAGCCCCAGCGGAAGTCTTGGTTGCAGCAAACACCAATGCCGTGCCCAAAACCCATGTGGTTCGTCCCGGGGAAACTTTATATGCGATCGCCCGTCGTTATGGCATCTCAGGGCGTGAATTGATTGCCGCTAATAAGCTGCTCAATCCCAACGTAATCTACGTCAACCAAAAGCTAGCGATTCCGGCTCGCGCCCAGCAACCCCAGCCCCAAAAAGAATTTGTGGCCCTTGTTCCCCAAATGGAGGTAACCCAAGGCGTGAATCGTAATAGTGCAACCCTAGCGAATGCCGTTTCTCTGCCGCAGCCCAAATTACAGGCAGAAACTGGTTCTGTAACCGCACCGGACAGCGACAGAATCACCACGGAAGCCGCCGTAGAAAAGCTTAAAACTGACATCGCGCGGCTACGTCGGGAATATCAACAGCAATCAACGCCCATTGCCCTCAAGGTTCCGGCTCCCAATGTCGAATTCACCAGCAATGAGCGCGCTGCGGCCCCGGCCCCGGTAGTTAACCCAGAATGGCAAGGACAACCTGAGCCTTCTGCTACGGCCCCCCGCACCGTGGAAGTGCCCGAAGCACCCCAGGAAATTGCAGCGGCTTCTCCTGGCAACGTCGCCAACTACAACGCGCTTCTGCGTCTCTCTGTTGGTGAAACCGTGAGCCCGGATCTGCCTCCCCTGGCCTCTCCCGATGAATATTTACCGGGCGCTGAAATCTTCAATGGTTATATTTGGCCGGCGAAAGGAACCTTTACCTCTGGTTATGGCCCCCGCTGGGGTCGGATGCACCGGGGGATTGATATCGCTGCTCCCACAGGCACCCCCATTTTTGCGGCGGCCAGTGGTGAAGTGATTACGGCTGGCTGGAACTCTGGTGGTTATGGCAACCTCGTCAAGATCCGCCACGGTGATGGCAGTGTCACGCTATATGCCCACAATAGCCGGATCATGGTACGCAAAGGCCAACAGGTCAAGCAAGGCCAACAAATTGCAGCCATGGGTAGCACTGGTTTTAGCACTGGCCCACACCTCCATTTTGAGATTCATCCGAAGGGTCAGGGAGCAGTTAACCCGATGGCCTTCTTGCCGAAGCGTTAGGGCAAAATATTTAACTTTTAAGTTCAATACATTGATTTAAGAGAGGGAGTCTTTCCCTCTTTTTTTGTGACTATGGGCAAAGCAATCTCGCAGGAAGCACCTTTTAAAATGGGAACGACGAAGTTATTTATCCAGTGTTTTTGTGATGTCCCCACTCCAAACAGAAACGGTTCAAATTCCCAATGGTGATCTGCAGATTGCGGCTTACTTGAGCTATCCAGTTAGTGCGGAACCCTTGCCCGCTGTGATTGTGGTGCAGGAAATTTTTGGGGTTAATGGCCACATTCGTGATGTCACTGACCGCATTGCCCGCTTGGGTTATGTGGCGATCGCCCCGGCGATTTATCAACGCTTGGCCCCAGGATTTGAAACAGGGTACACCCCAGAAGACGTGAAAGTCGGACGGCAATATAAAGAACAAACTAAGGCCACAGAACTGCTTAGTGATCTCCAGGCAACCATTGATTATCTTTATGATCTGCCCCAGGTGAAGCCCACGGGGGTTGGTAGCATTGGTTTTTGCTTTGGTGGTCATGTGGTCTATTTGGGGGCCAGTTTGCCGGAGATTAAGGCAACAGCGTCTTTTTATGGTGCTGGGATTACCACCTGGTGTCCTGGGGAAGCAACCCAGACAACCCTTGATTACACCTCTGAAATCCAAGGCAAACTCTACGGTTTCTTTGGGATGGCCGATGCGTCGATTCCGGCGACTCAAGTAGATCAGATCGAGACGACTTTAAAAATGCACCAAGTCGAGCACAAGATTTTTCGCTATGAAGGGGCAGGCCATGGCTTCTTTTGCGATCGCCGTGCCAGTTACAATGAACAGGCCGCCCAAGCAGCATGGCAAGAGGTACAGACCCTCTTTGCTGAAACCCTCTAAATTTTTATTTTTGTCTAACTTCGATGACCCAGATACCGACCGACGACCCCACAATTCAGCTTGATCAATTTCTGAAAATTATGAACCTTGTGGCGACGGGGGGCCAGGCCAAAATGGTCATCCAGGGGGGCTTCGTGGAGGTCAATGGAGAAACAGAAACCCGCCGCAAACGGAAATTACGCCACGGGGATTTGGTCAGTTTTGAAGGGACAACGCTCCAAGTTGAATTTGACGAGTAGGGTGGTTTCCTAAAGCTCAAGGTTGAATCATTGTTTTTGCGGCGATGCGGGTGCGTTTTCGATCGCCTTCGGAGAGGTCTTGGCCCCCTTGGAGTTGGGTCGCATTTTGCTGGAGGACAGTGGCCGCATTGGTATCACCCAGTTGAATCGCCGTTTTTGCTGCCGTTTGGAGGAGAGTCGCGGCCCCTTGGCGATCGCCTGCCTTGAGCTTGTCTTCGGCCAGTTGGGTTTGTCGGTATTTAGCAAGGGCGAGAATCGATTGTTGCACCACCGGATTCGGGGCTGGTTGATAGTTTTCTTGGACGTCTACGGTGATCGGAATCGCTTCTGAAATGAGCCGAGTTTGGCCCGTGGCCGGGTCATCGTAGCGGACTTGGGCCTGGGCGATGGCTTGGTGGCCGGGGGGCAGTTGGTCGATGTAGAGATTGGCCAAAATGATCCGGGGCGCTTCGGTTAAGAGATCCCCAAGGCGGACACCGTAAAAATCGCCTTCTTTGACCACGGGCAACTCGATGGTTTCTGGGGCCACCTGGGCGAGGGGTTTGAGATCTGCCAAGCGACTACCGGGAGAAAGTTGTAAAAGCAGTTGAGCATTGGTTAAACCAACCGATTGGGCCCGCTGGAGGAGTCGTTCAAATTCGGTGAGGGCCTGATTGGGGGTTTCAATATAAGCTAGGCTGCCATTGGCCGCATCAGCAATTTTTTCGAGGACATCCTGGTTCCAATTTTCGCCAAAACCGAGACTATTGAGGGTGACACCATGTTCGGCAGCGACGGCGGCAATTTCCAAACAGCGGCCATTGTCGCCATGTTCATTTTCACCATCGGTGAGCATAAACACCTGGGCGGCGCGTTTACCGGGACTACTGGCCAGCTCCTGTAACCCAAGCTTAATGCCATCGTCGATACAGGTGCCCCCGGCGGCCTCAAGGCGATCAATCTGGGCTTTGATGTGGGCTTTGTCCGTGACATCTTGGTTGGGGACAATCACCTTTGCTTTGTGATCAAAGGCAATCACCGAGAGGCGATCGCCTTCCCGCAGTTGGTCAACCAGTTGTATTGCGGCTTCTTTAACGGTGCGGAGGGGTTGCCCAGCCATTGAACCACTGTGATCGAGCACTAAACAAAGATTGAGCGGCAGGGTGGCGTCTTGAAAATCACTGGCGATCGCCCCAATGGAGAGGGAGAGTTGCCGTTGACTTTGGGCCTGGGTGGCATCCAAATGGGCATCACTAAGGAGCGCTTGCAGTCCGACTTGCATCATGGCTATTTCTTGATAAGGCGTGAATTATTGGGGGGCAAACCCCGTAGACAGAGGCAAATATGTTCGCAATTTCAGCATAACTGTTTCCCTCGGGGAACGGGCAACGACGACTGGGTTTCGTAATGATTCGGAGTTTTAGGCTGGATAATTTGCTAAAAATGTTTCGAAGGCCGCCGTCGGCAGGGGGCGACTAATGAAAAACCCCTGGAATGTGTAACAGTGATGTTGGCGCAGAAATTCCATTTCTTCAGCCGTTTCTACCCCTTCAGCGACGACCGAAAAGTTAAGCTGCTGGGCCATGTTGATTAAGGCTTTGGTGATGGCGGCATTTTTAGGGTTTTGGTGAATATTTTCCACAAAGCAGCGATCAATTTTGAGGGTATCAAAGGGAAAATGCTGCAGGTATCCCAGGGAGGCATAACCCGTCCCAAAGTCGTCAATGGCGATCGCCACGCCTAGTTCTTTAATCAGCCGAAATTGGGCCATCGTAAAATCAACATTCTCCACTAGGGCACTTTCGGTCAGTTCTAGTTTGAGCCAGCGGGCCTCAAGCCCCGTTTCCGCCAAAATTGCCTTGAGGCAGGGCACCAGTTGGGGACTTTGTAGTTGCTTACTCGAAAGATTGACCGAAATTTGCAAGGGAGTCAGGCCCCGTTGTTGCCATTGGACGGCTTGGGTACAGGCTGCTTTGAGGATCCATTCCCCCAGGGGCACAATAAAGCCTGTCATTTCGGCGAGGGGGATAAACTCCCCCGGTGAAACCAAACCCTGTTCCGGTGATTGCCAGCGCACCAACACTTCCGCCCCAATGATCCGCTGGCTTTCGATGTCGAGTTGGGGCTGGTAATAGAGTAGAAATTCGCCGTTTTTCAGGGCCTGCTGGAGGTGAAGATTTTTGTGGGGTAAGAGGCGATCGCGGTCTTCGCTCAGTTGTTTGACTCGATGCTGCAAAATTTCCAACATCCCGAACAGTTCTAGGGGATCGAGAATTTGGGAGAGATTACTTTCTGTCAAAATACCCCGTAATTCCCCGTCTTTTCCGGTAACAACGATCCGCCGCACCCGATGCCGTTGGAGTTTTTCTTGGGCGATCGCCAAGGAATCCCCAGGATGTAACTGGATGAGGGGCGCACTCATCACTTCCCCAACGCTCAAGGCCTCTAAATCAGCACCAGAGCCTTGTAATTTGACGATATCTCTTTCTGTGACAATACCAATAGGCTTGATGAAATATCCAGCTTCGATGGCCACCACTATGCAGCTAATCCGCCGCCTTGCCATCAATTGCGCAACTTCGAGGACAGAGGTTTCTGGTGGGGCGGAAATCACTTGACTAGACATCACCTCCCGCACTTCCCGAAACCGGAGAAAATAGCCCAAATGTAACGCCTGCCGCAACAGACTAAGGGTTGTAACCCCAATCACACGCTGCTGTTCATCCACGACGGGCAAATGGCGGATCTGATGCCGTTGCATTAAGTTATAGGCCGAAAAAACGTCGATTAAATTTTTCTGCTCAATGGTCACCACCGGGCTAGTCATAATTTCCCGCACCAAGGTTTGGTGGAGCGCTTTCGGTGAAAGGGACAGCCGCACCAAGCCCCGCTCCGTTAAAATTCCCACCATTTGTTCCCCCTCCGTAATGATTAAACAACTTTGGGGAGAATCTTTTTCCTGGCCCGTCATGAGGGCGATCGCCTCGGTGAGAGGCATCTGGCCATCGAGGAAAATCGGCTGCTCAAAGCTGATCCCTTGACCCGTAGCCAGGTCATCATTCTGCCAAAAAAAAGTCATATGGCTCCGGGGAAAATTACCTACGGTTTTATGGGTTAACGCTACTCAATGATAGTGTCTGCACCTATGTTGGGTTTTAGCACAGATTTTCAAAGCGAGATCCCACAAAAACGCAAAAACCCCCTGGTATTTGATGAATGCCTTACAAATGGCCCGTTTTCACATAAATAATGCAGCCTGCTCGACTAAAGGGAGTATGAATACTATCGGGGGGATTGCGTAACCAACTGCCGGCGGGGTAGCTGCCCTGTTCGTCCTCAAAAGTTCCTTCCAGGACAAAAATTTCCTCACCCCCCCAATGGCGATGGGTTTGGAAATAAGTACCCGGTTCCCACCGCACCAGGGCAACATTTTCCCCCTGGAAATTATGCAACGGCAACACCGATAAACCTTTCACTAAGCCGGGTACCCAGGGCTGCACTTGGGTATTCACCCGCACAAAAGTTTGATCCGCCGGATCCATTTGCCAGAGCTTCACGAAAATCGTACAACCCGTTTTACTGTGGGGACGGTGACTGGAACCCACGGGATTACGCACATAGGTGCCGGGAGGATATTCCCCATGTTCATCGGCAAAGGTGCCTTCGAGGACAAAAAATTCTTCGCCGCCGCCGTGGGTATGTTCCGAAAAATAACTATCGGGGGCATAGCGTACCAGGGAAGTCGCGCGGGCAACTTCGGCCCCATCCCGGTCTAACATTCGCCGTTCGACCCCGGCCATGGGTGAGGCTTGCCAGGGTAAAGCGTTGGTATCGAGGACAACCCGTTCTTGTAAATCGGCGCGGAGTTTCATGGGGTTAGGCTAAAAATTTTTCAACGCAACGGACAAACATTTCTACCCCCATTCCCAGGGCTGTTTCATCGAAGTTAAAGCGGGGATGGTGGTGGGGATAGGCCAGATCAAAGTAGGGATTGGCCGAACCAAGGAAGAAGTAACAGCCGGGCACTTCCCGCAGGAAAAAGGACATATCTTCGCTGCCCATGGTTTGGCATTCGGGCATCACGCCTAGGGGCGTTTCGATGGTTGCCTCGGCGACGGAACGCACCAACTCGGCCATGGCGGGATCGTTGATCGTCGGCGGGTAAAGATGTACATGGTCTAATTTGTAGCTGGCTCCGTAGCTTTGGCAAATGCCACTGACGATGGTTTCGAGGCGATCGCCAATGGTTTTTTCCAGTTGGGGATTAAAGTAGCGGATGGTGCCCTTGAGATCTGCATAATCGGCGATCACATTCATGGCGTGGCCCGCCTTAAACTCGCCCACCGTGACTACTGCTGCATCGAGGGGATTCACAATACGGGACACAAGGGTTTGCAGTGCGCCGACAATTTGCGCCCCAACCACGATCGCATCGACAGTCTGGTGGGGGAGAGCACCATGGCCCCCTTTCCCCTGTACCCGCAGGTCAAAGCTTTCGACCGCCGCCATCAAGGCCCCTGGTCGTACCCCCACCGTGCCGAGGGGAAGGTTATTCCACAGGTGCAGGCCAATAATCGCATCCACATCGGGATTGTGGAGCACTCCCGCCTGGATCATTGGTTTCGCGCCACCGGGACTTTCTTCAGCAGGTTGGAAAATAATTTTCACAGATCCCCGGAAACTGTCGCGGTTTTCCTGGAGATATTTGGCCGTCCCCAAGGCGATCGCCACATGGCCATCGTGACCACAGGCGTGCATTACTCCCGGATGCTGGGAACGGTAATCCACCTCATTTTCCTCTTGGATCGGTAGGGCGTCCATATCGGCGCGAATGCCCAGCACTTTACCCTTTTGGTGACCTTCGATGAGGGCGACAATGCCGGTTTCAGCGATGCCCGTTTGGTGGGGGATGCCCCATGCCGTGAGCTTATGGGCAATAAATTCTGCTGTCAGATTTTCTCGAAATGCCAGTTCCGGTTTCTGGTGGATCTGGCGACGCCACTGGACAATTTCTGATTGGAGCGCTTGGATCGTGGGACGAATCCGGTGTTTGTGGAGAACGGCATCTAAGCTAACGGTGGCAACCATGGGAAACCCAACGCAAGGACGTAAAAATCTGCCCTTCTAGTGTAGAAGATTCTTTTTTCTCCCGTCGATCTGCGGACTGGGGAAATAGAGGCCTAATCTTCGTCTGCTGGGGTCGGATGCCACAGTAACCGTACGGCGAGGGTCGCAAAACCGATGGCCGCTAGACCCTTGAGAATCTGGGCAGGGATAAACGCAGCGAAAGCTCCCCCGGCAATGACACCCAAAAGACTGGTGGTAACTAGGGCCGTCACGGAGCCAAAAAATACGGCAATGGGTGATTTGGAACTGCCCCCTAAGGCGATCGCCGCCAGTTGACTCTTGTCACCAATCTCCGCCAAGAAGACGGTAATAAAAGTGAGACTTAGTAATTGCCAATCGATATCTACCATGGGTGAGAAAACTGTTTTATCGGTGAATCACGTTAATCAAAAACCAGGAACGGCTGCCCGGGGAAAGGCATTAGGCTGCCAGCATATCCACAATCAGTAGACCCGCAATCACGAGCAGCAGCACGCCAACAAACATATCTAAAATATCGGGGGCCAGCTTCCGGGCGAGCCAATAGCCAATGATTACCCCCAGTAAGCTCGTACTGACCAGGGCAAGGGCGGCCCCCAGAAAGACCACCCAGGGAGAAGCCGCTTGAGCCGAAATCAAGAGGGTGGCTAACTGGGTTTTGTCCCCCATTTCTGCAATGAAAATCGTCAAAAAAGTGGAGCCGAAAACAGTCCAAATACTCCAGGGTCTTTCCTGTTTGGGGGGGTGACTGGCCGTCATATTACTTGGGGAAAATCTCGCTTAAAACCATGGCTTAGTTTATCAGGTATGTTTCGTGAATATGAAACAAAAGTGAAAGTCTAGGGAAGCTAAAGGGGATGGTTCGGCGGACTTTTCTCAGGATCGGTGGGTGAATTATGAGGCGATCGCCCCAGGGCAAAAATGAGCGTTGGTGTCCCTCCCAAAAGGCCCCAACCCAACCAACACCGGAAGCTGTAACCCTTACGCCAAGAGACCAATGCCGCCATCACCCCCATCAAACAATGGAGACTCGCCAAGAGCCAGACCCGGTAATCGAAAAAAAACGCTTGCATAGTGATCGTGGTATAACCTTTAGAAACCATGTTACATTTCGCAAACAATATCAATGACATCAGTTACTGTGCGCCCTAGTGCCACAACTCTTTTAGAAAAGCATCCAAATCTACGGCTCCGGGATATCCTCGATACATTGCCCCGTTCCGTCTACGAAATAAATCCGCTAAAAGCTTGGTCTAGGGTGCTGTTAAGTGTGGCGGCGGTGGTGGGTTGTTATGCCCTCTTGGCGATCGCCCCTTGGTATTTACTTTTACCCGTTTGGTTTTTAACTGGAACTGCCCTAACGGGTTTTTTTGTGATTGGCCATGATTGCGGCCACCGTTCCTTTTCCCGCAAAAATTGGGTCAATAATTTAGTCGGTCACCTGGCTTTCTTGCCGCTCATTTATCCTTTCCATAGCTGGCGCATTCTCCATAATCATCACCACCGCTACACCAACAATATGGATGAGGACAATGCCTGGGCTCCCTTTACCCCTGAGCTATACGATGACTCTCCGGCGTTTATCAAAGCTGTTTACCGGGCGATCCGGGGTAAACTCTGGTGGCTTGCTTCGGTGATTCACCAACTGAAACTCCACTTCAATTGGTTCGCCTTTGAAGGAAAACAACGGGAACAAGTTCGTTTTTCGGCCCTATTTGTGATTATTGCTGGGGCGATCGCCTTTCCGGTTATGTTCTACACCCTCGGCGTTTGGGGCGTCGTGAAATTCTGGCTGATGCCTTGGCTTGGCTATCATTTCTGGATGAGCACCTTTACCCTTGTCCACCACACCGTACCGGAAATTCCCTTTAGCTACCGGGACAAATGGAATGAGGCGATCGCCCAACTGTCTGGAACCGTCCATTGCGACTATCCCAAGTGGGTTGAAGTCCTTTGCCACGACATCAATGTCCATGTGCCCCACCACCTTTCTACAGGCATTCCCTCCTACAATCTCCGCAAAGCCTACGCCAGCATCAAGCAAAATTGGGGTGAATATCTCTACGAAACCAAATTTTCTTGGGAGTTGATGAAAGCGATTACCGAGCAATGTCACCTCTACGACGCTGAGCACAATTACATTTCTTTTGCGCAACATCAAAAACGCTAATTTCAGTAAAACAATTTTTTAAAAAACGAAAATATTGCCGACTGAGCTTTTGTTTCGACACCCTAGGTTTTAGGGTGTTTTTTATGTAAAAAAAATCCCCTCTAAAGGAGATTTTGTTGGTGATGCTAAAGAGCCTCCTAACATTCTCCCTGGAGGGAGGTGCCGAAGGCGGCGGGTGAGTCCCTAAGGAAAGGAGGTGCTGAGATTATTCCCGGAAGAAGCGGTGGTACGCTTCCATGCCATGTTCACCAATGTCGAGACCTTCTAGTTCCTCTTCTTTGCTCACCCGGAGGCCCATACTCAGTTCTAGGACTAACCAGATGGCAAAGCTAAAGCCAGCGGTAAACATACCCACCACGACAACGCCAATAAATTGACTGAGCAGTTGGGCAACACCACCCCCGAATAATAATCCGGCGCTGGGGCCAGCATCGGCGGCATACCAAGGGTAAATATCACCCCCCACACTAAATAAGCCCACGGCCAGGGTGCCCCAAATACCACAGACGAGATGCACCGAGAGAGCACCAACGGGGTCATCAAAGCGTAAACCCTCGAAGGTCAGCACCGAAAAAACCACGATCACCCCGGCGATCGCCCCGATCACAATGGCCGAAGGAACATTTACATAGGCACAGGCGGCAGTAATCCCCACCAACCCAGCCAGGACACCGTTAATGATCATCGAAAGGTCTGGTTTACCAAATTGAATCCAGGAGGTAATGGTCGCGGCGATCGCCCCAGCGGCAGCAGCCATATTGGTCGTAACGATGATATGGCTAATGGCATCGGGATCAGCGGCCATCGTCGAACCTGGATTAAACCCAAACCAACCCAACCAGAGGATTAATCCCCCTAAAGTGGCGGTACTCATGTTGTGACCCGGAATGGCATTGATGCGATCGCCAGCAAATTTTTCGAGGCGTGGCCCCAAGAGGATCACCCCCATCAAAGCAGCCCAACCGCCCACCGAATGCACCACCGTTGATCCGGCAAAATCATAGAAACCGAGGGTCGCTAACCAACCGCCCCCCCAAACCCAGTGGCCGGTAATACCATAGGAAAATCCCACTAAGAACAGGCTAAAAATCACGAAAGAAGCAAACTTAATCCGTTCCGCCACGGCCCCAGAAACGATGGTGGCTGCCGTTCCTGCAAAGGCCAATTGGAAGAAAAACTTGGTGTAAAGGGGAATTCCCGCCCAGCTTAGGGACGAAAAAATCCCACTGTAGGCCGAATCCGTGAGGGGACTATTATCTGCTCCAGTAAGAAAAAAGCCATTCCAGCCTAAAACGGCATTGCCATCGCCAAACATCAGGGCAAAACCGATCGCCCAAAAAGCAAGGCTCGAAAGGGCAAAGACAATTAGGTTTTTCGCCAAAATATTGACGGTATTTTTCGCCCGACAAAAGCCGCTTTCTAACATTGCAAATCCCGCATTCATAAAGAACACGAGCATCGCCGCGAAAACCACCCAGAGGGTATCTAGGGTAACCTGAACGGCTGGGGGAATTTCACCAACGCTACCCTGGGCGATCGCCACCCCTTGCCAAAGGAGCGGTAACACACAGGCCAAAAGCAATAAGCGGCCCTGGCGGCGAAATGAGTAGCCAAGCCGAGGGGAAGGCCCCCGAAACCACGAATCAAATGAAAAAGTCATAGCAAAATAAAAATGAAGAACCCATAATTATGGTCTATAAGTGTATTGCCGTAATAATCTTGTATTACGTCATTAAAGCCGCGCAAAATGTAGCTTTCGTCACCAAGAAAAAAATTTATACTCCTTAAGATGAACCTTGGACTCAAGGATAATTTTTAATGAGCTGTATCTCCCCAGGGGATGTTGTTACCCACCAAGCCCTCAGCGGCCGTTGAGTCATATCCGTTGCATCACTTGGGTTTCTACCCTGTGGCGATCGCCCCTCCGCACACCCCTATGGATATTCATAAAAACCAATGCTGATGAACATTGCCGATAAAATCGTGATTCTCCATCAAGCGGAGTTGCAGGGGAACATCTGGGAAAAAATCCTCCATTCCCAAGGGCTACAGTCTGTGATCTTGCCCTTCAGCGTTGATCTGCAGGGAGAGCTCCTGGATTTGGCGGCGGCCCAACAATCTTTACCCAACTTGATTTTATTAGAGCAACAACTACCCAGCTTTGATACGGCGAAATTTTGCCAGTGGATGCAAAGCTTCGAGCAACCGATTCCGGTGATTTTAATTGCGGCCCAAACCCGTAAGGTGGCCCCGGCTGATCGAGAAACGGCGATCGCCAATGGAGCAGCGGATCTTCTACCTCAATTTGATCTCAATAGCATTGCGATCGAAGCCGTCAGTGGCCTCAAAACCGTTGCCAAGGTGCTGGGAAATATCAACATCGTCAACAATACCCTCGTCACCTGCATCATGGAACTGAAACGGGAGCTAGAAGCGGGTCAAGAATTTCCCGTTGCTCCCCCTGTCGTGTCTTCAAATACACCTGAACTAAAACCGCCCGCGCCGACCGTTGCCTCACCACCACCGGAAGCCCCTGCCCCCAAAACCCGTAAATATCGAGGCCGCGATTATTAAACTCCAGAGCGATCAATAAAAACCATGGCATAATAGCTTCGCCTCAGGTTAAGGCTTTGCACCATGGATCAAGCTTGGCGAGATAAATTTTGGGTACGGGATTGGCAACCAGGCGATCGCGCCGATGCGGCCAAGGTCATTGAACAGGTTTTAAAAGAGTACGGTTTACCCTGGGAACCGGAAGGAGCCGACGAGGAATTATTTAATATCGACAAGTATTATTGGCAGCAGGGTGGTGAATTTTGGGTTATCGAGCAGGCCGGAACCATTGTTGGCACCGCCGCCTACTACCCCATTCCCAAAGGCAATAAGGCCGTCGAAATCCGCAAGATGTACCTTCTGCCTGAAGTGCGGGGCCAGGGTTTAGGAAAATATCTCCTGGAAGAACTCGAAAAGGCGATCGCCAACCGGGGCTTTGCAGAAATCTGGATCGAAACTGTCACTGTTCTCAAGGAAGCGGTTCAACTCTATGAAAGCCAAGGCTATCAACCGATTACCGATGTCGAAACCGCCCGCTGTGACCTCGCTTATATAAAAAAACTTTGATCTCAAAAATAAATACCTGTGCGCTTCTGGAACAAGAAAAAAGCCCCACCAACCAAAGATGAGGCCCAGAATTTAAGTCAATGTGTTCGGAAAAACTTGAGTCGTACTGCTCCGATCAGAACCTTAGAAGGTAAACGTTGTTCTAAGGGTACCGATCCAGGCACTATCTTCACCAAAAGCGCCTTCAGCAGAATTATTCAACCAAATCACGCCCGGTGTAATCGAGATATTGTCGTTGATTTGGTACTTATAAAATCCTTCAATGTGAAGCGGCGTTTTATTGTCGCTCAGTAGTCCGCCAGATTCGCCATCACTATAGGGAGGTGCCCCCGCAAAAATACCAAGCACATTCCCTTCTTTACCCAGGTCGGCAAATGCGAGTCCTCCACCATAACTGTAAATCTCTACATCATTAGCATCGGTGTACATCCCAAAGCCACTAAGAGAGATTTTGTCAGAAATCTGGAAGGCAACCTGTGCTCCGTAGCTGTTCGCCTCAACGGTGGTATCGACATAGTTTCCGAATAAAGTACCGACAACTGGGGTACCGCCGCCTGCATCAAAGATGGCATTTCCCCCTGTGTGGTAGCTATTGACATAGGTCAAACCTAAACCTAGGCGATCGCCAAGATTAAAATCTAATTGAGCCAGAGCTGCATATTCACCATTGAATAAACCATTGCCTTCCGTCGGATCTGCCGCATTGTCTGCCAGATAGCCAAGACTTGCACCAATACTGTCAGAGAAATTAAAGCTTAGAGCGGCCCCAGCGCCACCACCGATACGATAAATCGGGCTTTCCGAAGCAAAGGTAGATAGGGCACCATTGCCACCATCAAAGTCTTCAAAGTAGGGATTATAGGTACTGTTTACATAATCACTATGGATCCCACCAGTCGCCGCAATGTAAAGATTGCCTTTTTCACCCAACGGTCTATAGTAAGCGAGCCAATCGACAATAACATCATTCCCGCCAGTATTACCAAGGTTAAATGTCTGTAGACCCATACCCCCCGCAGAAGAATCCAGCAAGGCCTCTGCATTGCCTGCCGCAAGACGCGTAATGAGTTTATCTTTGCCAGTGAAACTGGTTTCTAGGGTCAGACGAACTCGGTCTTGGAAAACCGTTTGGGTGTCATCATCATCAACGGTCTGCTCACTAAAATAGTCTTTGAATTGTGTCTTGACGAGATCAAGTTCTTCCTCGGTGAGCGGGTCAGGGCCGCCAACATTTTGAGCGACATCATTGACACGGGGATCAGTTAAGAGATTTTCCACATCATTCAGGAAAGCAATTACGCCCCCTGTACCTTGGTAGGCATCGATTCCCTTGAAAAATGGATTACCCGTTTCGTCAAAATCTCTAATGAGCTCACTCTCTTCGATCAAAAGCAGATTAATCCGAGAACGAACCGCCCTTGCCAACTGACCCTCGCCAATAATTGCGCCCCAACGGGGGTTAGTGGGGGGATTGGCATCTACAGGAAGAACAAGTTCACCGAGGCGTAGGGGGATCGAATCAGGATTACCACCTTGTTGTGACTCAGTGTCTCCATTTTCACCGCCGTCTTCGCCTTCACCGCCTTCGTCTCCGACTCGTTCCGTGTAAAAAGTTAGAGAATCATCAAGGGGGTTAGTATCGCCAAAAGCATCGGTCACTGCAAAAATGACTTCTCCTTTGAGCTTCGTGGTTGTGGAAAACTGGTGATCTTCGAGAAATTCAACGCGACCTTCGAGATCATCAACGCGGGCACCGAGGGTAGCCAGTTCCGCTTCAAATTTATTAATCAAACGACGGAGTACAGCAAGATCTTCGGGGGTTACTTCAGAGCCACCACTTTGAATCATCCGCTCGATTTGTTGTAAACAAGCGTTTAGACCAGCCGCAAATTCATAACGACTGAGGGGACGGCTACCGCGAAATGTACCATCAGGATAACCAACGATACAGTTGTAGTTTTCAACGAGATTACGCAGTGCATCAAAGGCCCAGTCAGAGGGAGAGACATCACTAAGCTGGAAAACGCTATTAACCTGGGCAAGGTCATCTTGAGTGTAGTGATTGATTTGATCAAGAAGCGCTGTGTTTGCTTGGACTGTACTGGGACTGGCCCAAGACATCCCGGCTATCGCCGCAGCAATAGGTAATGCACGCCAAAGGGCGATAGATGTTTTCATAGAGGACTCCTCACACAAATTGTCACATGAATCTTGAATAACAATGTGTTGCGCACATATTACACATAACAACTGAGTGCTTCATCACTCCATAGGAAGATTTGATTTTTTGAATAAAGTGATGTCCTGTCGTCAAGTTTGAATCAGCAGAAATTCACGATGGCGATCGCCAAAATTGTGAAATCTGAAGTTTTAATCATTGTTCTATCGCTAGAGCGGTGTGGATAAATAATTCGCTTCTTCTAGAAATGCTTTGAGGGCTGCGGGGAAAGAATCATAGGTCAATAAGCCCCCCTCGCAATTGCCCTGATCGTCAAAATTGCCCCGGCATTCTTCGAGGCCCCAATCACTAGTTCTGTCGTAGCGATTGAGCATTAAATTCCAGCCCGCTTGGGTTTCACCGAGGATGGCCTTTGTCGCCACATAGCCCGCCAGCATCCCATTCACTTCATAGCCTTCTGTTTCTGCATTTTGAATCGCGGCCCACATCGCTTGGAGTCGTTCCCGGTGGAGGGGGTAAAACCGTTCTTCTTGGGAGACATCCTGTAAAGTTAAACCGTCTAGCTGCCAAACTTGCACGGGCGGAAAACTGCCAGCATAGCTGCTGTAGCGATAGAGAAACCGATTATCACTGGTGACATATTCATAAATACCATTGCCATCGGGATCTTCGACGGGAATTGGCCCCCCATCAAAGGCCCCTAAATCGACCACTTCCCAGGTATTGTTGTCGGAATTTTGGGTGAAAATTTGCACCATGGCACAGCAATGGGCACCACCGGAATATTGGGAAAAAATCACTTCTGGGAAGTCATTCTTAGGATCCATCTCCGCGATTTGCACCAGGCTGTACATCATAAAGGAACTGTCTTCTGTCCGCCGTAACACTTCTCGCTCATCCACCTGAATGGTCAAAGTCGGGACATAGTTGCTCCAGCCCTCTGGATTGGTTTGTTCGGCATAGCTGAGATTCGCCGTTACTCCCTGGCTGGTAATACTTCCAGAGTGATCGGGGGTTTCGTAATCAAATTCTAGGGTTGCGACCTCGGCCTGGGCACCACTGCTGAAGCCTAGGGGAAAAAGTGCTGTGCTAATAAAAAAAGTGGCGATCGCCTTTTTGATACCCATTGCTATCTCTAAATTCTCAGGAGTTTTCTTTCAAATGGTAGGCAACGTCGTTGGGCCACTGACCCAAAAGTTCAGAAAATGTTGTAGTCTCCCCCAAGCTACAAAATAAAAAAACACCCCCATCTAGGAGGTGCCACCATAAATTCCAAGCCGTCAATGCGTTCGGTAGACCTTAATAAGCGTCCTGGAGTTCGTAAAAATCAGGGGAAACATAGTCTTTCCGCAGCGGCCAGCCGATCCAATCTTCCGGCATCAAAATCCGCTTAAGGTTGGGGTGTCCTTCATAGACAATGCCGTACATGTCATAGCTTTCCCGCTCTTGCCAGTCGGCCCCTTTCCAAATCCAATACACCGAAGGTACCACTGGATTTTCTCTCGGTAGAAATACCTTAACGCGGACTTCTTCCGGGTCGGTCACGTTGTCTCCGACCTTCAGCAAATGGTAAAAACTCACCAATTCTTTGCCTGGCCCCAAATCATAGGCCCCTTGACATTGGAGATAATTAAACCCAAAAGCATAGAGGGCAGTGCAGAGGGGAATTAGGAGATCAGCATCGACTTTAATAATCTCGATACCGGAGTGATCTCGCTCTAAGGATTCGTGGCTAAAACCGTTTTCTGTCAACAATTGGGAGACAGCACCCGCCTCAACAATGGCGGCTTCTTCGGGGGTGGGGTTTTGATTTTCTTCTGCCATCGCTTAGGCCTCCTCTCTTTGTTTCGCGGTCAGCAGTGCAGGGGGAACAGGCATTCCCATCGCTTCGGTGAGTTCTTTCGGCGGGTTATTCCAGGTATCCATACCCAAATATTTCCCAGTGAGAATTGGCTCTACCACTTTCATGCTGTGGGCGGTGCTGTAGTAGCGGTGAGTCTGTTCTGTTTTTAAAGACCGCTCTTGAATGGTTTCGTTAGAAACTTTTTTGCGCAATTTGATAATGGCATCAATGATGGCTTCTGGTCTGGGGGGACAACCGGGAATATATAGATCCACCGGAATCAGCTTATCAACGCCCCGGACAGCGGTGGTGGAGTCGCTACTGAACATCCCGCCGGTGATCGTGCAAGCACCCATAGCGATCACATATTTCGGTTCGGGCATTTCTTCGTAAAGACGCACTAAAGCTGGGGCCATTTTCATGGTGACGGTACCAGCGACCAAAATTAGATCTGCCTGACGAGGACTAGAACGGGGCACGAGGCCAAAGCGGTCGAAGTCAAAGCGGGAGCCAAGGAGGGCGGCAAATTCGATAAAACAGCAGGCTGTCCCGTACAGGAGCGGCCACAGACTAGAGAGGCGCGCCCAGTTGTAGAGGTCATCAACGGTGGTGAGGATGACATTCTCCGAGAGATCTTGGGTGACCTGCGATCGCCCCATGGGGTTGAGCAGTTTTTCGGTTTGCTGTTGTTCAAAGGATGTCGGATTCATGACCATTCAAGGGCTCCTTTTCTCCAGGCGTACACAAGGGCAATCACGAGGATTGCGATAAAAATGAGGGCTTCAACAAAGGCAAGGAGGCCGAGTTGGTTAAAGGCCACCGCCCATGGGTAAAGGAAAACGGTTTCCACATCGAAGACAACGAATACCAAGGCGAACATATAGTAGCGGATGTTGAATTGAATCCACGCGCCGCCGATGGGTTCCATCCCTGATTCGTAGGTGGTTTTGCGTTCAGGCCCGCCCCCTTTAGGACGCAGCAGTTTCGATGCGGTGAGGGCAAGGATCGGGACTAGGCTACTGACGATGAGAAAGCCTAGGAAATATTCATAGCCGGAGAGGACAAACACTGGTGTTGTAATACCTCGCAGTTTTTTGACTTGGAATTTTTATGTCCTATCCAGTATAAAACCTATCCCGGCGGGATCATAGGTAGATGCTCCTAATCAATGACATAAGTGAGAGTTGAGGATTGGCATACTCTTGCTTGCACTGGAGGCGATCGCCTTTACTGGCTAAGCGGAGCCAAAACCAGCGACCGGGCTTCGACAATGCTCAGCCCTCATTAATTTGTCAGCCCTCGCTAATTCTTCGTTTTTGGTAATGCGACTCGTTTTGACATTCCGCCAAAACATGAAGACGATCCCAATCGCTATTCATCAAAGCTAACTTTTTCGCCCGACTCCAACCCTGCACCTGCTTCTCCCGATAAAAAGCATTTGCCACATGATCATAATATTCCGCATAAACCAATTTAACAGGCAAACGTTTCTTCGTATGATTAGCCCCCTGCCCATTTTGATGCTGCCATAAACGCCGCTCCAAATCCTTCGTACTACCCGTATAAAACGATCCATCGGCACATTCCAAAATGTACATATGGGGCATAGTTGAACTCCTTGTTGTCAAAAGATCGGGCTTCGACAATGCTCAGCCCTCATCCGTCTTAAAAGCTGGTTGAGCGAAGCCGAAACCAGCGACAAACCCAACATCGACCCAATACTAGCCAAATTTTCTGCACTCTCTTGGTCAAGCTCCGCGATCGCCTTTAAAGTATCCTCTGGTTTTCGTAATGGTTCTTCCTCCGGTGCATTGGAATTTTTGCCGACAGATCAAACGATTCCAGATCAACTGGATAAGAGGCAAAAAGAAGTCATTCAAAAAGATTTATGGTTTCTTCGGCTATAAAGCAACGTTTTGAGGGAATTTTTCGGCACAATCACAGTAGAGGCATTCGGCAGTAGAGGAGAAAAAAGCCATGGCGAAAAAGAATGATACGGCGGCATTATTGGGAGCCTTGGTGATCACCTTGGGGTTATTGGGCGCTGGTGGCTGGTGGTTTCTCCAACAAAATCAATCTCTCCAGTTGCCGACTTCCCTGGGAGATGTAATTGGCCAGGGGGAAACCGCAAATCGCCTTAGTCGAGGGGAAAGGTTACTGCTCCAAGGCGATCGCCAACCGGAAAAAGAACAGGGAATTGCGGCCTATGGAACAGGAGATTTCCCGGAAGCAATTCGGCTCTTTCAAGCTTCTCTCCAGGCGAGCCCCAACGATCCTGAAACTTTGATTTATCTGAATAACGCCAAAATCCGCCAGCAAACTGCCAATCCCCAGGCGATCGCCGTAGTGGTTTCTTTACCAGTGGATACCGATACAAGCGGCGCAAAGGAAATTTTGCGGGGTGTAGCCCAGGCCCAGAAGGAAGCCCTTGATGGGGGTCGCGGATTTTTGGTGGTACTTGCTGATGATGATGGCGATCCGGCGATCTCCGCTGAGGTGGCCCAAGCCCTCGCGGATCAAGCAGACATTTTAGGGGTGGTGGGTCATTTTAGTAGTGATACCAGTTTGGCGGCGGCCCAAATCTATGAAGCCGAGAACCTGGTGATGATTTCCCCCACGAGTACGGCGGTGTCCCTCTCTACAGCAGGGGACTACATTTTTCGGACAGTGCCGAGCGATCGCTTCACGGGGACAGCCCTGGCCAACTATCTTTTGGAGCGTCTGAATCAGCGGCAGGTAGTGGTGTTTTTTAACAGTGCCAGTGGCTATAGTAATTCCCTCAAGGACAGCCTCACCACAGAACTCTTTACCCGTGGTGGCACCGTGGTGGCCGAGGTGGATGTGAGCCCAGGGGGATTTAATGGTGCCCAAGCTCTCACGGACGCGAAAAATAAAGGGGCAACGGCGATCGCCCTCGTCACCGATACCCCGACCCTCAACCAAGCGCTCCAGATCATCCAGGTGAATGAAAATCAGCTTCCCATCGTCGCTGGGGATAGTCTCTATAAGCCGGAAACCCTACAAATTGGTGGGCGCGATGCCGTGGATATGGTGGTGGCGATTCCTTGGCACATTTTGAACCATACCAATGGCACCTTTTCCCAGGTGTCCCGCGCTCTGTGGGGGGGTGATGTGAACTGGCGCACGGCCCTAAGTTACGATGCGGTGATCGCCCTCGTGACCGGGATTCAACAAAGCCCCACACCCGATCGTCAAGGTTTGCAACAAATTCTCGCTAATCCAAATTTTTCCGCAGCGGGGGCGGCCCAAACGATTCAATTTTTGCCGTCGGGCGATCGCAACCAGGCCCTAGAAATGGTCACCGTCCAACCAGGGGAACGGTCGGGCTTTGGCTATGATTTTGTGCCAGTGCCTTAGGAAATACTGATCTGGGCTTGGCTTGCTGGGGACTTAACAATCCGACCAATGATCGCGCTTTGGGGATGACCTCCACTTTGTAATGTTTTTAGGCAAGTGTGGGCATTTTCTGGGGCGATCGCCGCCAAGAGTCCGCCGGAGGTCTGGGGGTCAAAAAGTAATTCATAGTCTGGCCGTTGCCGTTGGGCTGGGGTGACTTGAATAAACTGTTCGGCGGTGTGGTTTTGGGGCGCGAGGGAACTGGTTAAACCCCGTTGTAGAGTCTCCCTGGCCCCCTCCAAAATAGGCAATTGATCAAGGTGGATTTCAGCTCCTAAACCGCTGGGTTGCAACATTTCCAGAAGATGGCCTGCTAGTCCAAACCCGGTTACATCGGTACAGGCAGTGGCTCCATACTTACGTAAAATTTCCGCCGCTGTTTTATTGGACTGCTCCATCGAGGCGATCACCCCATCGATCCAATGTCCTTTTGTTTTTCCTTGCATTTCTGCGGCGAAAAGAGTGCCTGTCCCTAAAGGTTTCGTTAGAATTAATACTTGACCTTGCTTTAGCTCAGTTTTGCGCCAAATTGCGTCTTTTTGCAACAAACCATTGCAGGTCAAGCCCAGCCCCAGCTGATCTGCTTCGTTGGTGTGGCCGCCAATTAAAGCAATGTTGTCCCGATTTAAAATTTCGACAACCCCTGCGAGCAATTGTTGCAATATTCCCTGTTGTACCCTCGCTTTCCCGTGGGACAATGTGGCAAGGACGAGAACACTGTGGGGAGTTGCGCCCATACTGTAAAGATCGCTCAAGCAATGATGGGTGACAATTTGGCCGAGTAGAAAGGGATCGTTGATTAAGCTCGGAAAATAATCAATGGTTTGAACAAGGAGTTGATCCCTCGGAATTTGAATAATCGCCGCATCATCGGGTTGATCTAGACCGACGATCACATCGGCATGGGTAGGTAAGTTTAAGCCCTTTAAGCTGCTCGCCAAGATATCTTTGCCGACCTTAGCACCGCAACCAGCACAATACATTTTGGGTTGTTCTTGGGCTGGAAATTCGCTTGTCTGGGACATCTGAGGTAGATCGGCAAATTGCGCCATAAATTTGCGGTCGATGTGGTCTTTCCAGCGCCACAACAGAGGCGATCGCCAACTCAATTTTCCCCAGGTTGCAAAAGCCTGTTTGTCCCCCGTGCCAATGAGCGCAAGATAACGTTTTTGGGGATGGTAGGCTTCTAATGTTTTGCCCAGGATAACCCGCTGTAAATTCCGCAGTAATGGTTTCCCCTGGCGCACCGCAAAAACCCCCGCTTTGGGTCGCGGTTCGTCGCGCATGGTGGCAATATCACCAGCGGCAAAGACAAAAGGATGGGAAGGCGATCGCAGGGTTTGATTCACCAGTACAAAACCTCGGTTATCAGTTTGGAGGCCACTTGCTCTGAGCCAAGAGGGGGCTGCTGCCTGGGTCACCCAAATCACTTTGCCCGTCAGCACTAATCCCGACTGACACCGTACCCCCGTAGGCGTCACTTCAACGACCGTTTCCTGGAGATGGACTTGGACATTTCGATGTTGCAGCAGCTTTTGCGCTTGGCGACTGACCCCAGGATTTTGGTTGGTGCCCATAAGTTGCTGGCCCCGGTGGACGAGGTGCAACTCTAATAATTCGGGAGAAGCTAAACGTTGGCTGAGGGCATGGTGAATATTGAAGGCGAGTTCTGTGCCCCCAGCCCCGCCCCCGACAATGATGATCCGTTGGGGTTGATCGGGCGCTTGGTTTGCTGTGTCGAGAATTCGTTGCCAAGCGTCGAGAAATTGGGGGACAGGTTTCGCGGCGATCGCATAGGCTTTTACCCCAGGGATCGTTTCTGTTGCCGGGGTACTGCCAATATCCAGGGAAAGGTAATCAAAGCGTACTGGCGGCCGATTGGTGCAATGGACAACTTTTTGGTCAAGATCAAGGCCAATTACTTGATCTTTTAAAAAATCTGCCTGGGCGAAGTGGGCCAAGCGCCGTAGATCGATGTGGGTTTCTTCGTAGCCATAAAAACCCGCCACATAGCCCGGCAACATCCCGGAGTAGGGCGTATAGGTGACATCACTGATCAAGGTTAACCGCGCCTTTGCCTGCGGCTGCATGCCCCACATTTTTAAGGCGATCGCATGGCTATGACCTCCCCCAACAAAAACAACATCACTCATTTTTTTGATTCTCAGGCCCCGGAAATGATGAAAAAGCTGCTGCTTGCTACCCTACCGCAAGCCAAGGTCAGAAAGCTTAAAATCAATAAAAATCACCGCCATTGACCCCCATGACAACTTCTTCTCGTTTTTCTGCTGCCGAACGCATTGCCTCTTTGAAAACGGCGATCGCCGGTGGTGTGACTGCCGGATTGCTGAGCTTCGGACTTTTATTGCTCCATCGTTTCGCAGGTTCTGAAGGATTGCCCCTAAATTTTGGTGGCGGCCTTGGCACTCTCACCTTGCTGGTTAATCTGGGTACTTCCGCCTTATCCGGTGCCCTGTTTGCCCTGACTTACCGCTATGCGGTGCGCACCGATGATAATCCCCAATTGAATGCTGGGGTGATTGCGGCGTTTGCCCTGGTGCGGGGGGTGGCTCTGGTGGATGCGGGATCGGCGATCGCCCAAAAGGGTTGGCCCTTTGTGGCGGCCTGTGGCGAAAATTTTGTGGTCTTTGGTTTGACGGCTTTGGCGTTGAATTTCGGGAGGCAACAGGGCTGGCTTACACCGTTTAAATAAACTTTTAGAATTCGGTAGCTCGGTAAAATAAGACCGTTCTTTCCCATTGTTTGCCTGTGTTAATTTCTGGCGATCGCCCGTCCCGTCTTTGTCCCTGCGGCAGTCAAAAGCCTTTAGCCCAATGTTGTGCCCCTTATCTTCAAGGTCAACTGGCTGCCCCCACCGCCGAAGCCCTGATGCGATCGCGCTACACTGCCTACTGTTTTCGGGATGTGGATTACCTGCTGAAAACCGAGTACCCCAGCCGCCACACCGCCGATAGTCGCCAATTGATTACAGCAACGGCGAATAGCGTTTCTTGGTTGAGCTTAACTGTTCTCGCGACGGCAGCGGGACGCCCCCAGGACGAAACGGGTATGGTGGAATTTGTCGCCGTTTACCAGGAAGGAAAAATCATGGGACAACTCCACGAGCGATCGCAATTCATTAAAGAAAAAGGCCGCTGGTTTTACCTTGAAGGGGACATTCTGCCGCCCTTACAACCGAAAAAGAATGAACCCTGTTGGTGTAACAGTGGTAAAAAATTTAAACAATGCCATGGCAAAAAACGTTAGATCGGCAAGCTTAATTGAGGATCTTGCAACTGTTCAATGATTTTCAAATGGGCTTTTGAGAAAGGATAGTCCTTGAGGCTTTGGAGCGAGACCCAACCCGACCCTGATAAATTTACCCGATAAATTTGCGGTTCCACCTGGATTTTAAAATGGGTGTAGGCATGGAAAACCGTGTTTAAACTGCGTTCGTATTGCGCCCCTGGAAATAAATCCGTGAGTAAGGGCTGAATATTGCCTTCCTGGTTCGGAAATTCCCACAAGCCTCCCAAAAGTCCATCCTGGGGCCGCTGTTGAATAAAAACTTGATTCTCCAGATTAAAGGCGATCGCCGCTACTATTTTTTTCGTGGGAATTTGTTTTTTCGGGGCCTTGCGGGGAAAATCCGTCGGTTGATGCTTGAGATAAGCAGTGCAATGATTTTGCCAAGGACAGCGGGGACAAGCTGGGGTTTTCACCGTGCAGAGGGTCGCCCCCAAATCCATCAAAGCTTGGTTAAAATCCCTGGGATTTTCTGGATCGAGCAAGGTCTCTGAAACATCCCATAGTTCATCCAACGCTTTAGCAGGCGGAACTTCTAGGGCGATGAGCCGCGCCAAAACCCGTTTCACATTGCCATCGAGGATTGCTAACGGTAAATTGCGAGCCGAACTGAGAATGCCTCCAGCCGTCGTCCGCCCGATTCCCTTGAGGCGCAGAATCTTGTCTAAATCTTCGGGAAACTGCCCTGCAAAATCCGTCACCACCTGTTGCGCGGCCTGGTGGAGATTCCGCGCCCGGGCGTAATATCCCAACCCTTCCCACTGCTTTAAAACAGCCTGTAAATCCGCTGCGGCTAGGGCTTCCACCGTCGGGAACTGTGCTAACCACCGTTCGTAATAGGGAATCACCGTTTTTACCTGGGTTTGCTGGAGCATGATCTCCGAAATCCAGACCCGATAAATGTCCGATTCATTACGCCAGGGCAATGTGCGGCCCGCCCGCTGGTACCAATCCAAAAGCGATCGCCGCATCACTGTTAGATTTTCTGGTGTCCACAGGGCTACCATGGTCAAAAAAATTCTCCCTTAATGCAAAAAGAGCCTCAGCCAAAACTGAAGCTCTTTTTACGTTTAGTACCCCCAAGGGAATTCGAATCCCTGTCGCCTCCGTGAAAGGGAGGTGTCCTAGGCCACTAGACGATGGGGGCTTGCGGACTGAGCAGAAGCGCTTTTGCTTGTTTCGCTTGCGACTCACAGTTATACAATCTAACTGAAGAATTTTGAGATGTCAACCCTTTTCCCAAAACTTTTTGGGAGGATTCATCTAACGGGAAATGGCCTGCTGGGTTGTCCGATTTTCAGCCACTGGGTTGCCCTCGCCCCGCACCGCCTGGAACATCCCAAACCGACACAGGCCTGTACCAAAGGCTAGGCGCATCAGCAGAATGGTCGGAATTTCCCGTACTGACTTGATAAAACCGGGTAGACCGTATTGCAGCCAACCCCAGGGCCGAATTGCACCGACCCAAATTGTGTGTAACCAGGAGGGAAGGGTTGCTTGGCTCCAATCGGCGTTAATTACGTGATCTTGAACAAGACCTGTCTCCTCTAGCAGTTCCGAAAAGCCTTCGATGCTCGAAAATTTCGGGTGAGCCCATTGGTCAAGGAGTTGGGTCATCACGGGTTTTTCCCACCAGTTGAGGGGAATTTGGCGATCGTCCCGCTGGTTCCAGTCGGCGACAACTAATTTTCCGCCGGGCTTGAGGACTCGCAGCAGTTCCTGGGCAAAAATCGCCTTATCGGGCATGTGGGGGCCAGCTTCTACAGACCAAACCACATCAAAGCTACCATCGGCGAAGGATAAATTCATCGCATCATCAACGGCAAATTTGGCGCTGATTCCTGGAGGCGTAAGTTGGGTTGCCCGCTCCACTTGCTTGGGACTGATGGTGATCCCAGTTACGTCAAAGCCATAGTCTCGCGCGAGGATGCGGCTACTGCCACCGATGCCACAGCCCACATCCAGCACTTTAGTTTCAGGGGGTAATTGATCCAAACCGCCCCAGCGCACCATTTCATGGACAAAATCAGCCTTAGCTTTGAGGAAATTTTTCGCCCTCGGGGGGTTGCCATAGTGACCAAGGTGAATGTGTTCGCCCCAGTAATATTCCAGGATGCCGTCCTCTGTCCATTCGTCGTAGGAGTCGGCGACGGTGTCGGCAGATTGGTAACGGCGGGCTGTCAGGAGATAGCTAATGAGGGCGATCGCCAAAATTGTGGCACTAATCCCCAGGGCAAGGAGCAAGATATTCATGGGTTGAGTTTGCGTGAACTGCGGCAAAAAGGGCTCAAATTATCCTAACTGATCCGCGCCGGGAGACAGGCGATCGCCTTTTTTAAAGCTTTGAGAATCGAAAAATCTATCCCAGGGAAGATTGCTTTTACATCGTTGACTAGAAGCGGGTTCTATATATTTTTGTTAAGTTGGACGGGCATCTACTGCAAAATATTCACTTTTTTTGATTTTTACGCAGCTTCAAGCATCTTTTTTTATGAATTTAGATTTTCTTACCCGAAGTATTTTGGGGAATACCCTCGCCGCCTATGCCATGGCGATCGCCGTGCTGGTGGTGGGCTTTCTCCTGATCAATGGGTTCAGGGCGCTCATTCTCAGTTCACTGCGGCGCTGGGCGAAAAAGACCCAAACGACCCTCGATCCGCGCATCACAAAAATTCTCAGTCAATCCCTAGTGCGTCTCCTCTATGTGGGGAACGTTTTTTTGGCGATTGGGAATCTCAACTTGCACCCCATTTTGAACCAAGCGGTGCGGGCTTTGACGGTTATTGCGACGACGGTGATCGGCATTCAGCTCATTTCCCAATTGGCAGAATATGCGATTCGCTCCTACCTCCTGCGTAAAGGCGACATTGAGCTAGAACAGAGTTTTAGTGCGCTGATGCCCATTTTGCGGGCCATACTCTGGGCTATCGGTGCGGTCTTCCTCCTGGATAACCTCGGCTTTGATATCTCTGCTGTGGTCGCCAGTCTGGGGATTGGGGGTTTGGCGATCGCCTTTGCGGCCCAGGGGATTTTAACGGATTTATTCAGTTACTTTTCCATTGTCCTCGACCGTCCCTTTGCCCTGGGAGACTTTATTATCGTTGGTGATTTTATCGGTACCGTGGAATATATCGGCATCAAAACCACGAGGCTCAAGAGTCTCAGCGGCGAAGAAATCGTCATGGCCAACACCGACCTCACGGGCTCGCGCATCCGCAACTTTAAGCACATGAAGCGGCGACGGATTGTCTTTAGTCTCGGTGTGCTTTACGAAACGCCTAAAGAAAAATTAGAAATTATTCCGGCCCTCATCCAGGACATTATTAGCGCCCAGGAACAGGTTAGTTTCGACCGGGCTCACTTTGCCAACTATGGCGATTTTAGTTTGAACTACGAAATTGTCTACTACGTTGAAAGTAGTGACTACGCCCTCTACATGGACACCCAACAGAAAATTAATCTAGCCATCTTTGAGGCGTTCAGTCAGCGGAACATTGAATTCGCTTACCCGACGAATGTGACCTATGTCCAAGGTTTAAATGCCGACGCCGAAAAGGCGATCGCCCCAGAAACTGCCACGAACAGTTAATTCCTTGAATTATTGATCACAGTGCTGCCCCCAAGTTTTAAATTTGGGGGTTTTTTCTGACCAGATATCGCTCTCACCCCTAAAATTTCGTCATAATAATCAACTGTTGCGTATTTCCCCAAAAGCGATGCCCCTTGCCCCCCTCAGTTGGCCAGAACTCGAAGCCCTCACCAATTTTCAGCTTGACTACGAAAACGGCCCGACCAACGCCCAATCCTGTTTACGGCTCTTTGGTCAGTCAGAAAGCGATATTCGGGTCACTCTCTACCGGGATAACCATGCCTGGTGTCCCTACTGCCAAAAGGTCTGGCTCTGGCTCGAAGAAATGCGCATCCCCTACCGCATCAAGAAAGTAACCATGTTTTGCTACGGCGAAAAAGAAGCCTGGTACAAACAAAAAGTCCCCTCTGGCATGCTGCCAGCCCTGGAACTCGATGGACGCATGATCACCGAGAGCGACGATATTTTGCTCGCCTTAGAACAGGCATTTGGGCCGCTCACCTTTAGCCTGACAGATCCTAGGGTTTTGCCCCTACGCCGCCTAGAGAGATTGTTATTTCGTGCCTGGTGCAATTGGCTCTGTCGGCCCCCGTTATTTCCCGGACAAGATAAAGAAGGTCGCCGCAAGTTTATCCAGGTGGTGCAACAGGTAGAAGAAGCCTTAGCCGCCACCCCAGGCCCTTACTTCCTCCAAGAATTTAGCGTGGTCGATGTGATTTTCACGCCCTATGTAGAGCGGATGAATGCCAGCCTCTACTACTACAAAGGCTATTCCCTGCGGGAGGAAAATCCTGGGTTTGCCGCCTGGTTTGATGCCATGGAAACTCGCCTAACTTACCGGGGTACCCAGAGTGATTTCCATACCCATGTCCATGACCTACCGCCCCAGATGGGGGGTTGTTATGCCAACGGGGAACCCCAAGCTTTAGAGAATCAGCTCAAAGTTGATGAAGGGGATTGGTTTGGGCTGCCGGATGTCGCTTACCCTGAGCCAGCCAACGCCAAACAAGAAGCCCTTTACCGGGTGATTAAACATCGCCGCAATATTGTTAAGGTTAATCCCGCCAATGATCAATTTTTTGACCAAGCGTTGCGTTGTGCCCTAACCGCCATGATCACCGGAGAAGTTTGTGAGCCACCTAAGGATGCCGACAAAGCCTTGCGGTATCTGCGCGATCGCCTGAATGTACCGAGAGATATGTCGATCTATGCGGCGAAACATCTTCGCACTGCCCTAGAAAAGACGGCGCAACTGGCAGGTGAAAGACAGGGGGAACCGATCCCGGTGCGCCACCGCCGCGACCAAGATCCGGCCAATTTTCGTTAGAGGTTGATAATTTCCACAGGGTCGAGGGCATCGGCCGGAGTAAAGCCAAAGATTTGACTGTAGAAATAAAATTCACTGTCGAGGGCTTTTTTGATATTTTCAGCCTGGCGAAAACCGTGCTGTTCCCCTTCAAAGGGAACATAGGCGACGGGTAAACCCTTAGTTTTAATCGCTTCTACCATCATCTCCGCTTGGTTGGGGGGGACGACTTTATCTTCTAAACCCTGGAAGAAGATCACGGGACAGGCGAGTTTTTCGGTGAAATGGATCGGCGATCGCCTAATGTATTTTTCCTTTTCTGCGGGATATTTCCCGATGAGGCGGTCGAGGTAGCGGGCCTCGAATTTGTGGGTATCGGTGGCGAGTACCTCCAGGTCAGAAATGCCGTAATAGCTGGCCCCGGCTTTAAAGACATCATGGAACGTGAGGGCGGCTAAAGTGGTGTATCCTCCCGCACTGCCCCCGGCGATCGCCAATTTTTCCCCGTCAGCTAACCCCTTTGCCACGAGATATTTCGCGACATTGACACAATCCTGCACATCGACAATGCCCCAATTCCCATCAAGGCGTTGGTGATATTCCCGACCGTAGCCGGTGCTGCCGCCGTAGTTCACATCCACAAAGGCAAAACCCCGACTCGTCCAATATTGAATCCGCAGATTTAAGCTCGCTGCAGCCATCGCTGTGGGGCCACCGTGACTTTTCACCAAGAGAGGTGGTGCTGTGTCGGTGGGAGCTTGGAAATCTTGATTGGTGGGTGGGTAATACCAGGCGTGGGCAGTGAGGCCATTTTCTGTGGGAAAGGCGATCGCCTGGGGTTGGGACAGATAGCCAGGATCAATTTTTAACGTGCTGGCTTCCTTGACCCGCACCGTTTCCCCCGTAAATAGATTCAGGGTAACAATGGCGGTGGGTTGGGTGGCGGCACCGCCGATAAAGGCAATCATTTCCCCCTGCACCTGGAGGTCACTAATGCTGCTGTAGGGGACGGGGATCGGCGTAAGGGCACGGCGGTCGGGGTTGAGGGTCGCCAGCTTCCAAGTGCCGTGGTCGTTGTAAGTGCACACCAGAGTTGTTTCATCGACAAAGCCGAGGATCGATTCCCCAAAAACCCAGTGGGGATAGCCAAATTCTGCTTCGGCAGGATAGACCGCTTGGGCAGTTCCCTCAACGTAGCGATAGAGGTTCCAATAGCCGCTGCGATCGCCACTGAAATACAACACACCACCGGGCGACCAACGGGGTTCAACGACGGATTCACCATTGCCCCCAGCTACGAGCGTTTTTTCTCCTAAGGTGCCATCCCCTTGAATCGCGGCGATCCAAAGTTGGCTGTTGTCCCAGGGCATATCGGGGTGATCCCAACTAACCCAGGCGAGGGTTTTCCCATCGGGGGAAAGACGGGGTGAAGTGTAGAAATCATTGCCTTCAACAAGGACTTGAAGGTCGCCGGAATCGAGGGTGATCGCCACTAGATCGTTTTTGGGTTCGTGGCCTGGGACGCTGTGGTCTTCGCTAACACAAATTAAACGGTTGCGGGCTGCATCAAGAATGAAATCAGCATAGCGGCGTTGATTTTCTGGGGTTAAGGCTTGGGGTTCCTGGTTTGGCGCTTGGACATAGACGCGGCGATCGCCATCGTTGGAAAAATAAACGGTGCCAGCTTCCGTAATTAAAAAAGCACCACCACCATACTCATGGACACGACTACGCACATTAAAATCCGGCGGCGTAATATCAACTGTCGTTCCGTCGCTATTGCGTTTTACCAGGACATTGCGCCCCTTTTCCTGGGGTCTGCCCTCAAGCCAGTAAAGATCTGTGCCAGCCCAGGCCACTGCCCCCAAACCAATGCTGCTCGAAACAATCAGGTCAGAGGTAATCGGCGATCGCCAAGTGCCGTAGGGGGCGGTTTGCGGAGTGGCCATGGTAGAAAAAACCCAAGAAAATTCAAACTGATTATTACTCTACCCCTTGGGAAGCCAGGCCCACAATGGTTATTGGCTCGTACAAATGGAATCGACCACCTCACAGCCGGAGCCAAAATCACTACACACATCGAGGGCTGCTGCCTCGGCGCTCTCAATATCAGCCCCCCAGCCGCTGCCATAGGCCTCTGGCCCCATGGCGATCGCCCCACAGGCATTGCGGAACCAGACCAGGGCTTGGCAATCCCCGGACGCAGCAAAAAATTCACAATCTTCCACAGCAGCTTGCTCGGCCTCTGCTTGGGTGGGTACATCAATCACATAGCCATATTCCCCGGTGGCCTCCGAAAAGGCGATCGCCCCAAAAAAGACGCCATCAGTCGGGGCGGTAATAACCGGATCGGGTGTTGTTGGTGTGGGGGTTGTCGGGGTTGCTGGCGTGGTCGGATTAGTGGGGTTAGGATTTGGGTTTTCTCCATTTCCCGGTGGCGTTGTCCCCGGATCCGGATTGCTGGGCGTTACCCCTGGTTGGACTTCCCCAGCAATTTGACGTTGTTGCACCACTTGATAAAGTTGGTAGCCACCCAGTCCCAGTAGCCCTAAACCCAGGAGTAATCCCCAGGGAGCGCCGCGTTTTTTGGAACTGTTCTGTTGTAGATCTGCCGCCGAAAAAGAAAGCTCTTCGGCCACGTGATAGGTCGGTGGGGCTTGGCCTCCCCCGGTAATCTCTGTTGGCGGTGTGACCGGCGTACCAGCCGCAGCATTAGCATTGGAACCCGTGCCAACTGGTGCTGTGGCAATGGTAGAGGCAACGATGGTCGGTAAAATTTCTGGCATGACCTCCGTGGCTTGATTGTTAGGCATCGCCGCTGTAAGGGCCGCCCGCATTGCCTTAGCCGTCATAAACCGTTCTTTCGGATTGGGCTTAATGGCAAAATTCAGCACCGCCACCAGATGTTGATCCGCGATATTTTGACTGGGCCAGGTTAATTCGCCGGTGATGGGATCATGTTGAAAATCTTGGGGCATCATTCCGGTGAGGAGATAGACCATCGTCAGGGCGAGAGCATACAAGTCACTCGAAAAAACGGGCCGACCGGACGCCTGTTCCGGGGGCATAAATCCAGGGGTACCGATCACGATGGAGCTTTTTGGGGTGGCACCACTGCTCATCATTTGGGTGCCCATAATTTCCCGGACTGCACCAAAGTCAATGAGCACAGGTTTTTTGTCCGCTGCGCGCAGAATGATATTTTCTGGCTTGATGTCCCGGTGGATAATTTGTTTGGTTTCAATAAATTCCAAAATATCGAGGGTATCCACCAAGATTTGCCGGACGGTGGCGGCGGACTGGGGCCCTTCATTTTTTAAAAGTGCTTCTAGGGTTTGACCTTCGATGTACTCCTGGACGAGGTAAAATTTGCCATCTTCTTCGAAATAGGCATAGAGGCTCGGAATTTGGGGATTGCTGCCGAGTTCTTCTAGTAATACGGCTTCCCGTTGGAAACGTTCCTGCACCAGACGATAGATTTCGGATTGATCCTCAATGGGCCGAAGCTGTTTTGCGACCCGGATGGGCTGGGAGGGCATGTAGCTGTCTTTTACGAGGTATGTGACGCCAAATCCTCCACTACCCAACTCACGGAGAATTTGATATCGACCAGAACCGATTGTCTGTTTCGTCATGGCTTCAGGTTATATTTCGCGATGTCAAAGGAGTACTTGGGGCCTTTGATGCTTTCATCATAAACGGAGAATCTCAAAAGTCTGGTTAGAGGTGAGAAATTCCCACTGCAAAAAGGCGATCGCCCTCTACTTACCGTCAAATATCAAGGCCGCCTCTGGGAAAATTTCGTTTCTAAAACCAACGTCCACCATGGAAACGCCACAGGGGAAATAAGATGCGCATCAAACTCTGGGACACCACAAAGATCCCCAGCCAAACCGAGCCGTAGTGAATCACAAACCAGGTTAAAGACAGATCTGCGGTTAGGGGTAAGGCGACGCCCGCAAAATTCGGTAAGCCAGCCCACAAAAGCAAAAAGAATATCCCTTCCCAGAGGGCCGCCAGCCATTGTAGAATCGCCGGCCAATCTTGATCCCAACGGTAATTTTGTAAATAGATGTAAAGACAGTCCCAGCCAAGGCCAAAAACAGTGATGTAACCCCAAACCGCCCAATAGACAGCACCAACGGGATTACCCCAGAGTCCCTCTGCAAAGCAGACTGTGAGGAGGGCACCCACCGTACCCATCAAAAGAAGTCGAGTTTGCCAGCGGCCAAGGAGTGTTGGGGTCATGGGGCTTGATTGTTAATCCACTTAAACCATTGGGATAGGGAAGCCAAGGGATGCAAAGGGCGCACCTGGGAAGCATTTTCCTGGGCCAAGGCTTCTACTGATTTTAGGGCACAGTATTGCAACCCCAAAAAGCTATCGACGGCGGCATGGGGGCCACCAAAGGTAATGGCGCCGGCGGCGTACATTCGTCCTGAGCGGTTACGCATTTCCGGCATTTCAAAATCATTATTGACTTGGAAGCGGCCAAGGGCATTCAGGGTTAGTTGGTAGTGGGTCACGAGGTCATTGAGCAGGGGGGTGGATTTGACTTTACCATCGAGACCTGTGGCGTCAATGATGTAGTTGGCGGTGAGGGTGAGTTCCCCTGTGATGCCTTTTTCGCGAATCCGCGTCACCGGACGTCCTTGGGCATCGGGTTCGACGGCTACGACATCCCCAAAAACGATTCGATACCAGCCTTTATCTAAACCCGTTTGGATAATATCGCGCCAGTCGTGGCGATCGGCGGTGGTGGTGCCGCCCCAATCGGCCAGGAGGTTAGTGCGTTCCCTGGGGGCAGCGTTTTCTAATTGTTCGCGCAGGGTGCCGCCCCAACAGGCCTTAGGCCAATTAAACGGTTGCAGTTCAAAATGGTTGCTCACGGGTCGCTGGGCCAGGCCAAATTTATTTCCCACGGGTTTTGGCGATCGCATTAGGTGCAAAATCGAAATGTTGGGGTTACGGCGGCGGGCTTCGTAAATGCGCTGGATCACCCTAGAGGCGACAATCCCTCGACCCCTAATCAAGACTGTCCCCCCCTGGCGTTCGAGGGTGCTATAGACGTGGTCATGTTCTTCGTAGGCATTGACGACCGTTTTAAAATCCCCTGTTTTTTCGCGGTAGTCCTGGAGATCTGGCAAAAATTGGATCACCGGATATCCGGTACACAGATGAACATAACGGCCAATGACAAAGGCATGGCGCCCCCGTCCCGCAGAATAGGCGATCGCATAACGACCATCATCGGTTTTCCGAATTGCCCGCACCCGCCCAAAGCGATAAATATGGTGCCACCCAATCCGTGCCGCCTCCCGGTCGATAGATTTGAAGACATTGCCAGAACGAGGCGTATAGGTTTCCGTCAAAATCGGTTCCGTGAAGACCTGCCAGAGATGCCGTAGAGCTGCCTGGAAATGTCCCCGCAGAAAGTCTCCGTAGGCTTCCCGTAGCGCATAGCTCGGCCAACCCCAGAGATTGTCCGGACAAGAATCCGAGTTCGACCGCAACCGCTCGTGGGCAGGAATTTGCGAGTTTAAGCAGAGCCGTTGGTAGCGGCCATAGGGTTTTCCTTCTAGGCCCAAAGCACGAACTTGCTGGGCCTGCACCCCGTAAACCCGTAAAAAATCAACCCAAATATAACTGCCAAGCCCGGCCCCAATGGCCACATAGTCTATCTCTTCGACGGGCAATCCGGTGGCATATAACTGTTGGGGGCTGACATACTGCGCTTGAAATTCTGCGGGGGGAAAGGTTTCTAATGGGGAACTGCTGCTGGGGGGATCCGGCAGTTGTTGGTCTGGCACCTGAATAAAAGAATCGCTGGAGCGGCGCTGGGTCGCAGGTTGGTTGGGGGCGGTGGTGGTAATCGAAATTTCATAGGGGCCAATCCGCACCACATCCCCAGATTTCAAGCTCCTTTGGGTTTGGCGCTGGCCATTCACAAACACGCCATTGCTACTATTTTGATCCCCAATCCACAGTTGATCGGCCTGGAGAGAAATGAGGGCATGGTACCGAGAAACTTGGGAGCTATTGAGGGTTAATTTGGCGACAGGTTGTCCATTGGCGATCGCCGTCGGCATACTGTTGGCATCACGACCAATGGCAATGGGTAACCCCAGGGCTAAGGTTTGCACGTCACTTGTGAGGGGATCTTTCCAGCTTAACCAGACCTGCTGCAATGTTGTCATATCAATGAATTCTGAGGAGAAACAAGAGAAACCCTAGGACTGTGGCCGCACCATCATCACCGTATTTGCGGCGGCTAAGGAAAATCCACACCAAGGACATCCTTGTTTAAGCACTTGCTCATCATACCGAGAAACCTTGCCACAGGACGGATTAGGGCATTTTAAACCGTAGGCTGAGGCCGTATTGGGGACTTGGGGTTGGGGCGGGGCTGCCACCTGAACTTGGCCTGGTAGGACTAACTGGGATACCTGCAATTGAATGCGACCCAGTTGAATCTGGCTGCCCTGGGATAGATTGGCTGTTCCTTGGGTCAGTTGGAAGCCATCAATGAGGGGAGGATTAGAGGGACGCAGATTCTGAATGAGCGCAGCATCTAAGGCCGCACTAAAAAATAGCTCAACATGGAGGGAAGAAACACTGCGGTCAGCAAAGATAATGTCACACTGGGCTGGGTCTCGGCCAATCCGCAATTTTTGGGCAACTTTTGTGGTTGCAGCTTGGTGGAATGTGTAGTGGTGTAGATGATTTTGTAACGACCACGCTAGGGTTAATTTTTCCATTGTCCTCAAGACTGACTGCGCGTAGCTGTCTAAGTATAGATTGGCTTTGTCTTCTGTCAAATTATAATAATCATCCGCTAAAAAGAAGCAGAAACTTTATGGTTTTTAATGGCCAGATGTTAGCTTTATTCATGCCGATTTAGTGATGCTCTTTGTCAAAAATTTAGTTTTTAAATCAATAGTTTTTTGAACAAATCAACTCTTTTCTATGGGAAATTGATCGACATTTAAAGGTGAATCTATTTTTCAACGACTGTCCTCAAGGATTTCTAAAAAGCGAATTATTTTTTTGGAGAAAAGACACTTTTTTTGATCCAGGCCAATGCTGCGGACGTATTTTGTTGGGGTCGATTCCCGATAAAATAGGCTTGAGTGAATTTTACGAAAAGAGCTTGGGAGCTGACTGGTATGCTAGCAATGTGCAAACGGCTAATGGCGATCGCCTTGGTTATGGGGATTATAAGTTTCGCCTGGGGCAATTTTGACCCACCAAAGGCCTGGGCCGTAGACTACAACAAGCGCACCTTTATTCAAGAGGATTTTTCCCACCAGGACTTGCGGGACAATAGTTATGATCTCTCCAGTCTCCGGGGCTGCGATTTTAGTTACTCAGACCTGCGGGGGGTGCGTTTTTTCTCGGCTAATCTCGAATTCGTCAACTTTGAAGGGGCTGATCTCCGGGGTGCCGTCTTAGATTCTGCCCGCATTGGCCACGCGAACTTTAAAAATGCCAACCTAGAGGGGGCTTTCCTCGCCAGCGTCAAAATTACGCCATCCACAGTCATTGAAGGGGCCGATTTTACTGATGCCCTGATCTTGGCGCGGGAAAATGACAAGCTTTGCGAACTGGCCAGCGGCACCAATCCCACCACAGGCCGTGACACCGCAGCAACCCTATACTGCCCCTAGGTTTTCTGCGCGATCAAGTTTCATCAAAATATTGAATCACTGCCCATTGACCACCTGAGCGACCCTGGCGAGGTGGTTTTTGTTTGGGGTTTTATTGACTTTCAACGATAAATTCAGGGAAGCTGAAACAAAATATCTTGGGGTTTACCATGGCTGATTCTGGGCGCAATCCGTTGCAATATCTACCGCTTACCGTCGGGATGATCGGGGGAACTATGTTGATGGTGAACCGTTTACTGACTCCCGCCCTTAGTGATTCCCAGGCCCGTTCCGACGTGGTGGGGGTGATTCTCAGTGCTGTTTTGATTTTGACCACCTTGCTGTGGGAACAGATCCAGCCCAAGGCTCCAGAAGCGGTGATTCTAGAAGGAGAAGAGCAGTTTGAGCTGGCCGAAGATCTGCCGGACGCTGTCAAAACAGAACTGGCTTGGGCATCCCACCTACTCTTGACCAATACGGTGACGAAATCGGTGGTGGTTTACCGTGATGGCGAGACAATTCTGCGGCGGGGCATTTTTGGGGCGAAAAAAGATTTTAATGTTGGGGCGATCGCCAAACGGGTTCTTGAAACCCAAAAGGCAGTGTATCTGGTGACCTTAAAAATGTATCCGGGGCGGGTTGAATTTGATTATTTACCAGAAAATACCCAGGGCATTATTTGTCAGCCCCTCGGTGAAACAGGTCTCTTGGTTTTGGGGACAAATATTCCCCGCAGCTATACAAAACAAGATGAAAATTGGGTCGCAGCTCTTGCTGAGAAATTGGCGATCGCCCTTGCGGAGGTTTAGGGATTTTCGGGTGAAGAGTTTCCCATACAAATTAAATCTTAATAGAACAAAACCACCCAGAACCTACTTTCCTGAGAACTTCCGGAACCCTTTAACTAAGACTCTCTGGAGACATTAACTGAATCATCTTGCTGCCCGACTTGACAGTTTATTCAGTTAGGTTGCTCCCTGTTGCTACAGGTGGTTGGAAGTATGGATTTCGCGCTTGAGTGGTTTTGCTTCGTTCGACGAGACAGATATGCAAAGAAACAGCTTGGTTTATCTCCTTAACTAACTTTACTTTACTCAGACAGTGGCTGTTTTATCTGCCAGGGAAGTTAAGTTCTATCTAACTTCAATTCTTAATTTAACAGGGTTTCTTGACCAAAACAATTACTTTCAATGAAAGTTTATTCTTCACTGAGTAAAAACAATTTTTTCTGTGAAGAAAAGTAAATACTTGGCCTCAAGTTTACCCGGTCGATTTTCCAGGCGATCGCCCCCTTACACAAACGGCTATGGTAGCTTGGGAAAAGATTTCTCTTTGGGCCTGTCAATGCTCTACATCCAAGATTTGGTGTACCATCCTGCGGCAACGCCTGAGCCGATTTTGCAGCAGGTGAACCTTAAGTTAGCTCCCCAGGAAATGGGAATGATTGTGGGGCCGAGTGGCTCTGGGAAAACGACGTTACTCGAAATTTTGGCGGGCTTGGCCCAGCAGACCCAGGGGCAGATCCGCTGGCAAGAACAAACCTTAACAAATCTCCATTTGCAACAGTTGGCGGGCCTCGTGTTTCAATTTCCGGAGCGTCACTTTTGCGCCTCGACGATTTTAGAGGAAGTCCGGTTTGGCCATCCAGAATTACGCCTAGAACAAATCCAAGATGCTTTGGCGGAGGTGGGTCTCGAAAATTTGGATCTCAAGGCTTCACCCCATGCCCTGAGTGGCGGCCAGCAACGGCGTTTATCCCTCGCGGTGCAATTAATTCGCCAGCCAAACCTGTTGATGTTGGATGAACCGACGGCGGGCTTGGATTGGTCGATGCGATCGCAGTTGGCAAGATTACTGGCGAAACTCAAACAACATTGGACGTTGCTCATCGTCACCCATGATCCCCACGAGCTAGAGGCGATCGCCGACCGTTGTTGGCACATTGATCGGGGTCAAGTTACTGTAACAAAGGAGCCTGGGGTCGCAAATACGTCGGCGGAATAAACTGCTCCAGGTGCCAAGGGGCGACAACTTTGGCAAGGGCTTGGGCATCCAACAAATTTTCTACGTAGGGCATGACCCCAAGCACCGGGATTTGGGTGAACTGTTGCACCATGGTCGGTGGCGTCAAAGCCTCAATTTGTCCCATGGCTTCGGGGGTACCGCAACTGAGGATAATTCCCTTGAGATTAATCTTCCGTTCCCGCGCCAAACTCACCTGGGCGATCGCCTGACCAATAGAACCCAATTTCACCGGCACCACCAACAGCGTCGGTAACTTCCACTGCCCTGCCAAATCTGCCACCGTCAACTCGTCAGTTACAGGCGATCCCAAGCTCCCCAGGGACTCAGCAATGACAAAATCTTGAGCATTACTCAAATCCTGGAGCTCCTGCCAGACGATCCCCAGATCAATGGCTTTTCCCTCTAGGCGAGCGGCCACCGGGGGCGCAACCGGGGTTTCATACTCCAAAGGCACCTTGAGAACTGTTCCCCCATCACAGAATTTTTCGTACCATTGGCGATCGCCGATCCCTGTCTGGAGTAGTTTGATTACCCCTAGCCGAGAAAAAGGAAGAAAATGACGCCAATAGGCAATTAGGGCCGAGCTGACCACTGTTTTCCCCACTTCCGTGTCTGTTCCCGCGATTAACAAGCAATTTTGCAGCATAGAAAAATTTCAAATTGAATTTAAAGGTTTATTGAGTACAATAGACCCTGAAGATCAGCACCTTCCTTAACAATTTTTTTATTTTCTATTAACCCTAATCCTTTCCAGTGGCGATGATTGCCCCCAATGGTTTTACCGTACCTATCCAGTCTAAAAAATGGGGCTAAGTAATTGTACTTTGGTAACACATATCATCGAAACGACCAAAAGGAGGATTATGGTGTCTGCACTGATCCCTTGGATGTCCTTTATCAAACCGAAAGAGAGGTTTATTCTGCTGTGAGCCACTCCGCCACCCTCGCCTTACAATCTGTTCTGCAAACCCCCACCGATAGCAACCGTCTCCGGATTTTTTCGGGATCGGCGAATTTGCCCCTAGCCAACGAAGTGGCCCGTTATCTGGGCATGGATCTTGGCCCCATGATCCGGAAGCAGTTTGCCGACGGTGAAATGTACATCCAGGTGCAAGAGTCGATCCGGGGTTGCGATGTTTACCTCATTCAACCCTCCTGCCGTCCGGTCAACGATCACCTGATGGAACTGTTGATCATGATCGATGCCTGTCGTCGGGCTTCGGCACGCCAAATCACAGCGGTGATCCCCTACTATGGCTATGCTCGCGCTGACCGCAAAACCGCTGGTCGCGAATCCATTACAGCGAAACTGGTGGCTAACTTGATTACCCAGGCAGGGGCCGGTCGGGTGCTGGCGATGGATCTCCATTCGGCGCAAATCCAAGGGTATTTTGACATTCCCTGTGACCATGTCTACGGTTCCCCGGTGATCATTGACTATCTCAAAAGCAAAAATTTAGAGGATATTGTGGTGGTCTCTCCCGATGTGGGCGGGGTGGCGCGGGCGCGGGCCTTTGCGAAAAAGTTAGATGATGCGCCCCTGGCCATTATTGATAAACGTCGCCAGGCCCACAATGTCGCCGAAGTGATGAACGTCATTGGGGAAGTTAAAGGAAAAACCGCGATTCTCGTCGATGACATGATCGACACCGCTGGGACGCTCCAGGAAGGGGCCAGATTACTGAAGAAGGAAGGGGCCAAGGAAGTGTATGCTTGTGCGACCCATCCAGTCTTCTCTGGGCCTGCGGTGGAACGGCTCTCCAGTGGTCTGTTTGAGGAAGTTATCGTAACCAATACGATTCCGGTGCCTGCCGACAAGCAATTTGAAGAACTGACGGTGCTGACGGTGGCCAATCTCCTCGGTGAAACCATTTGGCGCATCCACGAAGAAAGTTCTGTGAGCAGTATGTTTCGGTAAATTTTGGCTTGGCTAGAACAATTAATTGATTTTGGGGAGGGAAAGATCATTTGTCCCTCTTTTTTTTAGGCAATTTTCAGCCAAAGGCGATCGCCCCCGGTGATCCAAAAGAATCTTCTACAATGGGGAGCGGCCGTTATTCTCAAATTGTGTTTAGAAAGTTTTATGGTAGTTGAGCAAATCCTGGATCTCGCCAAACAAAAGGGTATCGAAGCGGAGGTGTACTACCGCAGTAGCCGTGATACTCCCATCGATTTTGAGAATAATCGCCTCAAGTCCCTCGAAACCAAAGCGAGCCAGGGGGTTGCCCTGCGGGTGGTCGTCGATGGGAAATTGGGCTTTGCCAGTGCCACGGATTTAACGCGCCTCGAAGATGTCGTTGATGCGGCGATCGCCACGGCAGAAATCGGTGATCCCGTGGATTTTGAGTTTGCCAAGGATTTTCAAGGGGTTGTCCCCGAAAGCGATTATGTGCTGCCAGAAACCGCAAAACTGGTAAAAATTGGCGAAACCCTCATCGAAAAAGTACGGGCTTACAACGACGATATTCTCGTCAGTGCGGGGTTCCATATCCGCTCCGGTCAGACCAAACTGGCCACTACCAGCGGCGTCTACGGCGAGCGCAACAGCAAAATTGTTAGTGCCAGCCTGGGGGGAAATCTTGTCCAGGGGGAAGATTTCCTCAATGCCTACGGTTACGATGTCGCCAAGGATGGGGAACCGGATTATGACAAAATCCTCGCTACCCTCATCGAAAAATATACCAATGCCGAAAAAGCGGCCCAAATTTCCAGCGGCCAATACCCGGTGCTGTTTACCCCCAGGGCGGCCCTCAGCGCCATCGGCGGCCTGTTTGATACGATTCTCTCCGGTCAAGTGGTCGTGCAAAAAGCCTCACCCCTCGCCGGAAAAATTGGCGAACAACTCTTTGGCGATCGCCTAAGTATTTACGAAGATCCCACCATTGGCGTTTCTGCCTGTCCCTTTGACGACGAAGGCACCCCCACCCAGAAAAAAACCTTTATCGAAAACGGCATTGTCCAGCAATTCTATTGGGATCGCCAGTGGGCCGCCCGGGGCAACGCCGAGGCCCAGGGGAACGGTTTCCGGGGCGGTCTTTCTCGTCCCAGTCCCGACATGGTGAATTTCTGCATGGGGGCCGGGAAAACCCCGTTAACGGAGCTGATCAAGGGCATGAAGGAAGGCGTGATCGTTGATCAAGTGTTAGGAGCGGGTCAATCTAATCAGCTAGCTGGAGAATTTTCCGTGAACCTCGACCTCGGTTACAAAGTCGAAAACGGCGAAATTGTTGGTCGCCTGAAAAATACCATGGTGGCGGGCAGCATCTTTGAAGCCTTTGCAGATTTAGTTGATTTTAGTGACACCTGCGAATGGGTTGGTGGTAGTGCCTATATGCCAGCGATTCTGTTCGGCAAGTTGGGGGTTGCGTCCAGGGCGGTGTGACATCCTCCCGACGCTCACCCGAAGCGGGTAGAGCGCGGGCTTCCCAAGATCGCTCTTGAGATTTCCTGCTTCATCGGGGTTCCCAGGCAACCTTCCTCCACAGGCAGTATCACCGTCTGTCCAACGGCTACACTTCGACATTGCTCAGTGCTAGCAAGACCTCGTTGTTCTACCACTTGAGCGGCAGCAACATCTCGGTCAGTTACATATCCACATTCATCGCAATGATGTACTCGTTCGCTCAGTTCTTTCTTGCCAGTGTGCGCTCCACATTGAGGGCAAGTTTGACTTGTCCCATTGGGGTCAACCTTAGCAAAATAGACTCCACGCTTCCAAGCAACCCACTTGAGAATTTCCAAGAAACTCCCCCAAGCAGCATCCAAACAATACTTTGCCAACATACCGCGACTGGTCATTTTGAGGTTCAAATCCTCAGCAAAAATCATGCCAGCACCATCGCAAAGTTTGTGAGCCGTCAGAAAGTGGAACTCGCGGCGAACGTTGTGAATGTGTTCATGCAGTTTGCGAATCTTGGCTTGAATCTTGCGGTAATTAGCAGAACCCTTTTTCTTGTTTCTCAATTTGCGTTGCAGCCATCGAAGCTTGCTTTGCAAATCCACGAAAAAGCGAGGGCGCTCCACCAACTCACCCGTCGATACAGTCAAGAATTTCTCCAGTCCCAAGTCAATGCCAATGGGTTCGCCATGGGGCGTGACATCAGGAATAGAAACATCGGCTTGCAGAATCAGTTGAGCATACCAACCCGATGCCTTGAACAGGATCCGCACCTGTTTAACCTCAAATCCTTCTGGAATCGGTCGATGCAGCTTGATGGGCATGGCTCCAATTTTCGGCAGCTTTATTTCAAATCCGTTGACTGGATTCGATTTGAACTGCGGAAATACAAACGAGCGGTACTGACCGAGCTTTTTGAAACGAGGGAATCCAAACCCTCTCTCTTGCATAAACTTGAACGACTTATCCAGCCGCTTCAAAGCATCTTGCAAGACTTGAGAATGAACTGCCTTCAGTTCTGGGATAACCCCTTTTGCCTTGGTCAGCGCGTTTTGCTGTTTGTAGTAGTCGGGATATGGCGCGTCAGCAAGGATGATGTATTCCTGTCTGATACTGCAAGCATTGACCGGACATTTACGCGAATTTATCCAGTCCTTGCGCTCTGCTAAAGCGTAGTTATACACGCGACGGCATTGCTCCAACCAATCAAGCATCTGTGCTTCTTGGTCAACTTCTGGATAGATTCGGTAGCTGTAGGTCAAATTCAACATAGCTACATTCTAACAGATTTGCACTTCCTGTTAGAATCGATAAATAGTGTGTCAATTTTTGGGGTATCGAACTCCTCATTAGTTAAAATTGCCATACTTGCCCCTGCATTGTGAGCGATGATGCCTGTGAAATCTTTGATCCGACTGCTGAGTCTCTGTTGTGTGTGTGTCCTCTGCCTGGCGGGTTGTGTGGACTATGATGTGGAGATCGCCTTCGACCACCAGCACCATGGCGAAATTCACCAGCATCTCCAGTTGGGGGATGAGTTTACGAACTTTAATCAGCAAGAAGCAAAGCACTGGCTCAAAAGTGTGGAAAAACGCGCTAGGGGGCTCCATGGTTCTGCCCAGCGGCTCTCGACCCAGGAGTTGGATGTACGAATTCCCTTCCACAATGGGGCAGATTTAGTAGAAAAGTTCAATGACTTTTTTAACCCGGAAGGACAAAATCTCCAGGCCACGGATCTCGATTTGGTACAACTCAAATCGGCGATCGCCCTTGAACAAAAAAACTGGCTTTTGTTTGAACGTAACCGAGCCACTTTGGATGTGGATTTGCGGGCCTTGGGCGTTTTGTCCCAGCGGGGCAGTTTGATCCTCAGTCCCGGTTCCCTCCTGGATTTAGACGTCAGCCTAAAAACGCCTTTGGGAGCACGGGTGATTAATCGCAACACGACGGCGGCGCCCGTCACCCGCAAGGAAGGCGATCGCCTAATTTGGACATTACAACCGGGGCAGCTCAATCATCTGGAAGTGGCCTTTTGGGTGCCCAGTTGGGTAGGCCTTGGCTCCGGGGGCCTAGTGGCGTTGTTATTTCTGGGTTATTACCTAAAATATCGCCGTTTGCCGGTGTAGTTGCGGATCTATCGCTATTGTTAAAATCAATTGCCCTCATCTTTTGCGTCCTATGGTTGCCACCCAAGCCGAACCCTTAATTGAATTGCGGGGAATTTCCAAGGCCTTCGGGTCAAATGTCATTCTCGATGATGTTGACTTGAGCATTTATCGGGGAGAAGCCCTCGTGATTATTGGCCCCTCTGGTACGGGGAAATCCACCATCCTGCGAATTATTGCGGGACTACTGGCAGCAGATGCAGGGGAAATTTATATCAATGGCATCAAACGCCGGGGACTGATCGAGGATGGCAACGATCCCATTGGGATCAGCATGGTCTTCCAGCAGGCGGCCCTCTTCGACTCCCTCACTGTGGCGGAAAATGTTGGTTTTTTGCTCTATCAACATTCAAACCTGTCTGCGAGAACCATTCGCGAATTGGTAGAAGAACGGTTGGATATGGTGGGGTTGTCGGGGGTCGGCGATCGCTACCCATCCCAACTCTCTGGGGGGATGCGCAAACGAGTTAGCTTTGCCCGGGCAATCATGGCCAACCCCGATAATCCGAAGGACAATCCCGAAATTATTTTGTACGATGAACCCACCGCTGGCCTTGATCCCATTGCCTCAACGGTGATTGAAGATCTCGTGCGCCATCTCCAGCAAATGCAAGGGGTTTGTGGCACCTACGTGATGGTCAGCCACCAGGACAGCACGATTCGTCGCACCGCTGACCGAGTTATTTTTCTCTATGGCGGTAAGATCCAATGGACGGGGACAGTGGCAGAAATTGACCAGACCGATAATCCCCTCGTGCGCCAGTTTTTTGACGCGGCGGTGGAAGGCCCGATTAAAGTTATCGGCTAAAATTCATCCTCCCCCATACAATAAAACGTAAATTTATCCCCCCTACTGACGAATCCAATGCGATCGCGTACCCTCAAAGAAGGCTCCCTCGGTTTATTTATTTTCGCTGGACTTTCCCTGCTCGGCGTCGTGCTCATCTGGCTGACAGGGGCAACCCTGGGGAAACGCACCTATTCGATTAATGTCCGCTTTGACAATGCCAATGCGATGCAAGAGGGGGCGATCGTCCGCTACCGGGGCCTGGAGGTGGGGCGCATCATTGACGTACAACCTTCCAGCAATGGCGTTGAGATCCAAATTCAAATCCAAACCCCCGATCTGATCATGCCGCGAGAGGTCGTGGTCGAGGCAAACCAAGGGGGACTTATCGGAGAAACCTCCCTCGAAATTATTCCCCAAACAGAATTAACCCAAGCAGAAATGGCCCAGAGTCCCTTCGCAGCGGACTGCCCGGAAAAAGGAGCAATTCTCTGTGATGGTACAACCCTAGAGGGGGTGATCGGGGTGAGCTTCGAGCAGGTGCTCCGCAACACCACTAAATTTAGTGAACTGTATGGTGATCCAGAGTTCTTTGAAATTGTGCGTACCTTGGCAGACAATTCCAGTGATGCGGCGGCCCAGGTGGCGATCCTTACCGAAGAATTAGCGCTGTTATCTCAGGAAGTGCGGGGGGAAGTGGATAATTTTGCCGAGAATGCCCAAGCCATTAGTGATGCGGCAGTGACCAGTTCCAATCAACTCAACCGCACCCTCGAACAGGTGAATACGCTAACAGGGAATTTTAATAGCCTTGTGGTCGAAAATCGCCAGGCCCTGGTGGGTACCCTCAATAGCATTGGGCGCACCAGTGATCAAATGCAGCGTACTTTGGCTTCCTTTGATACAACCCTCGATACGGTCAATCAAAATCTCAGTGCAGCAAATACCGAGGAAATTTTGGATAATCTCACGGTGCTAACGGCCAACGCGGCAACGGCTTCGGAAAATCTCAAGGATGTCTCAACGGCTCTGAACGATCCAACCAATGTGTTGATGTTGCAAAAAACCCTTGATGCAGCCCGGGTCACCTTTGAAAATACTCAAAAAATCACCTCAGACCTGGATGAGCTAACCGGAGATCCGCAGTTTCGGAAAAATCTGATTGATTTGGTGAATGGTCTCAGTCAGTTGGTTTCCTCGACGGATCAACTGCAACAACAGATTCAGGTGGCTAATCGCATCGAGCAACAACGTCCTATTTATAACCAGCAACGACAAATCTCGTTACGCTCCAAGTCCCAAAACCCAGACCAAGGTCAGTCCAGAAATTAACCAGACAGAAATCGGCTGGAGACTTTCGGCAAAGACAAGAACCATTTTCAGAGATTGGATAATTTTTTTCTCAAAAACTCTTGGCGATCGCCAAATGAGTATGCTATATTCGTTCAAGTCAAAACGAGCGGATGTGGTGGAATTGGTAGACACGCACGCTTGAGGGGCGTGTGGAGCGATCCTTGCGAGTTCGAGTCTCGCCATCCGCATACCATAAAAAACAGAAAGCCTTCCCAAACCTCAGGGGAAGGTTTTTTTGTGTTTCAAGTTAGCCTGAAGGATCAGCAGCAGCAAGGTGTTGCTGGAGAAATTCGCACAGGAGTTTTACCTTGATAGAAAGATGGCGATTGATCGGATAGAGGACATAGGTACTGAGGGTGCGGTGATTGTATTCAGGCAAGACCACCGTGAGTTGTTCTGTCCAGGGGGCTGCATCGAGGATAAATTGGGGTAACTGGGCAATGCCTAAGCCCGCTGCCGCGGCGATCGCCAATGCTTCACCGTTGTTCGCACAAAAAGAGCCGGACACGTTAACAGAAACTTCCCCTTGGGGGCCGACCAAATGCCAGGTATTGCCTGTGGGGCCGTAGCGCAAACAGTTGTGGTGAGCCAGATCCCCAGGACTTTGGGGGATACCATGGCGTTCCAGGTAGCTGGGGGCCGCACAGAGGCTTAGTTTTGTCTCACAGAGGGGATGACTAATGAGACTGGCCGATTCGACGGGTTCAGCGATCCGAATCACAAGGTCATAACCTTCGGCGATCGCCTCCACAAACCGATCCTCTAGGGTGAGTTGGATTTGCACCTGGGGATATTGGGCCATAAATTTTGCCACGAGGGGGGCCACCTGCATCCGGCCAAAGGTCATCGGCGCATTTACCCGTAACAAGCCTTTGGGTTCCCCGTGTAGTTGCGAAGCTGATAGCTCTGCCTCCTCTAGATCCGCCAAAATCTGGACGCATTTTTCATAGAAGGCGAGGCCCGTGGGGGTCGGTGTCACCTTGCGGGTACTGCGGTGGAGGAGTTGAACTTGGAGGTGATTTTCGAGGGCAATCACTAGCTTATTCACCGCCGATCGCCCCACATTCATCTGCCGTGCCGCCGCCGCAAATCCTCCCGCTTCCACCACCTGGGTAAAGGCATACAAACTGGCTAACTTATCCATGGCCTATTGTTTCTTTTTAAGATACATTCTGTATATAAAAATAGCTTATTGTCTTTTATTTGGCGGCAATCTACAATAGAAGCAATCACCTAAACCCGCTAAAAAACGCCTCGGAGGTTTTTATGATTCAACTCCGTCCCTCTGCTGAAAGGGGTCGTGGCAAACTAGATTGGCTAGAGAGCTACTTTAGTTTTTCGTTTTCCCAGTACTACGATCCAGCCCACATGAATTTTTCTAACCTGCGGGTGATCAATGAAGATTACATCGCCCCAGGCAAAGGATTCGCCACCCACGGTCACCGCGATATGGAAATCGTCACCTATGTCCTCGAAGGGGAATTGGCCCACAAAGACAACATTGGCAATGGTTCGATTATTCGTCCTGGGGATGTGCAACGCATGAGCGCGGGTACTGGCATTTTGCACAGCGAATTTAATCCTTCGTCAGAACAGCCTGTGCATTTATTGCAGATTTGGATTACCCCTGATCAACTGAATGTAGAACCCAGCTACGAGCAAACCTACTTCGCCCCGGAAGAAAAAGAAAATCAGTTACGGCTTGTTGCTTCTCCCGATGGGCGCGATCGCTCCGTAAAAATTCACCAGAATGCCTCGATTTATGCGGCGCTGTTGTCTTCTGGAGCCACAGTCACCCATCCATTGGCAGAGGGTCGTCGGGCTTGGCTACAGATTGTCAAAGGAAGCCTCACGGTGAATGGCGTTACGATGGAAGCGGGCGATGGGGCTGGCATCAGTGGCGAAACAGAACTCATTTTTGCAGGTCAAGGGGCCGAGACGGAATTTCTATTGTTTGATTTGCCCTAGGTCAGTCAAGTTTATTGCCCAAAGTTTATAGAGGAAAAATGAATATGGCTAAACCAACAATTGCGGCGAAAAAGCCCATGACGCTAGAACTTGAGGCCGGCGATTATTTCTGGTGTGCCTGTGGTAAATCTGCGGATCAACCCTTTTGTGATGGCAGCCACAAAGGCACGGAATTCAAGCCCCAAAAGTTCACCCTAGAAGAGAAGAAAAAAGTGACATTGTGTCTTTGTAAGCACACCCAGGATGCGCCGTTTTGTGATGGCAGCCATGCCAAACTATAAGCTGATCCGCGTACGGTGACGCAGCCGGGAATCATCGGTTTGATGGGGGGCATTGCGACGGGAAAAAGTATAGCAAGACTTACTTGACCCAACGCGATCAGCTCTCCATTTTTGATGCCGATATTTATGTCCGTAAGGCGATCGCCAAAAATCGCCAAAATGAAAAACAATCAGCATACCGGTTTTTTCTTGGAGGTTAACGATTTACCCCTTAAGCGGGTATTGGCTTGATAACTGATTCAGGCCATGGAAGGAAAAGGCTTGGGCCGTTCTGCCTGACAAACAATGCTTGAGCCTGAAAATACCTCAGTGGCACTAAAGAAAATGGAAAAGGCAGTGGTGATCAATTGGTAAATAACTGTAATTTGTCTCCTGACCGCTATTCTGTAGCTATAATCTGCGGTAATATTCTGGTAGATTTGAGTTGTTATGTCGCAGGTGCAGTATAGCCCTTAATTATAAAGCGGAAAATACTTTTGCCTTACTTAAGCATCAATCTAAAAAAACGGTACGTCGATTCTATCGAATCTGAAAATGAAATAAAATGCTTGAAATAAGAAAAGGAACAGCAGCCAAGAATTATGAAAACACTTTCTTTAGGGAGTTTGCAGAAAACCTAAAAAACTTATTTGACAAGTATTCACTTGACGGACTTCTAATTGCAAACTCTGAATGTGAAGCTGAAAAAAGACTTCAAATTGATGCGTTTCTGATTACTGAAAAAGCAGTATGCATCATTGACTTTAAAAATTTTGGTGGCAAAATAACCCTACCTAAAAATGCAAAGTCAGAATTTGATTTTGGCAAGTGGACCAATGAAAAAGGCGAGATAATTAAGGGTGGGAGTTCTATCAATCCATTCATTCAACTAAAAAATCAAAAAGAACGATTTATAAAAGTTGTAGAAAATCAAATATTAGACAAATTGCCAACGTCAGACTGTTTCAATCCTTATCACACGGTGCGAATGGTTTGTTTTCAGAAACCTATAGAATTAATTGGAAGCATTCCACCAAAGGAAGAGCTCAACTTCTTTATAATTGACAAATCCAATTACCTTGAAAAAATCAAGGATGTTATTGACATTACTGATAAAGAAGTTTCTCTTACAAAAGAATCCTATGATGTGTTCAAAGAAGTTTTCAGAGCAGACGCCTTTGACCTTTCCGAGAATTACGGAGGAACAGCCGATTATACAACATATGAAACGGAATTAGATTTTGAAAACCTTTACCCTGACCAAAAGTCTGCACTTCAAGAAATCGAAACTTTCATAAAATCACAAGACGATCGTTTTTTTGTGCTTCAAGGAACATCTTTAAGTGGAAAGACACATTTGATTCCATTCATACAGGATGTAGCATATAATAATCAAATTCCAGAAGCAAAGCTATTTGCTTCATCTGGACGAGTAGCCAAAAACTTATTGAAGAATACGAACTTAGAATTTGACAGCATCTATTCTTACATATACGGTGGTAAGATTACCAATTCAGGAACTGAAGAAAAAGAAGAAACTGAAATCCAAGACGAAGACAAAATTGGGGGAACCTCGAAAAATTCAAAATTTCGCCAGATCGGCAACGTATCCTCGTTGTTTCAGGCTCAAAAAATCGTCAAAAAAGCAATTAATCGAGGTTCCCTTGGCTTAGAAGTCGTTCCACTCAAAAAATCTGACGACACGGAAGAAGCGATATTCATAGTGGATGAATCTCATCTAATTTCAGATAATTACCATCAATCTATTGACTTGAGATTTGGCTCTGGTAAGTTATTGAAGGACTTTATTGAATTTGCAGACCTAAAAAACTCAAAACGAAAAATTATTTTCGTGGGGGATAGCTTTCAACTTTCGATAGGTAAAAAAGAAGAATCTGCACTAAATCCTAAATATTTAAGTGACGAATACGGATTTGAAGCTAAAGCATTTCAACTTGTTGATAAAGAAAAGAAATCTCCGATTGTTGCAGAAGGATTAAAAGCTGTTAACTGCATTCGGAATCAGTCGTTTAACAACTTAAAATTTGACCTTGGCGATTCTTTGGAAATATCATCCAAGGGTGAATTAAAAGATGCAATTGAAAAGTCTTTGAACTCAACTTCAAGTTCACATATTCTTTGTTACTCAAATTTTGATGCACAGAAAGTAAATTTCTGGATAAAGAACTCAATCCTTAAAAACGGGAATGACTTAACAAAATGGGATTTAGTCATTTTTGGAAACAACATAAGAGTTGAAGATGAAAACGACCCTTTTGCTGAACCGAAAAAGATTTTCAATGGACAATTTGGAAAAGTTGTATCTGTATCAAATACGATTACCAAAACGAAAAAACTAATCACCCCTTTAAATTTCCGTGAAGTAATCATCAACTTACAGGAATCAAATCATACGCTTAGTTTTCTCAGCTTAGAAAATTTCAGACTAAGTGGTAAAGGAGAACTTTCAAAGGAAGAAATCATATCCTACAAAATTCTTTTGGCTCAATTGGCAGATGGTAAGCGAGTAAAAACTAAAGTTTCCCGCAAAATTCAACGTGCACTAAGCAATATGCCAGCAACGGATTATTACAAATTTAAAAATGCTGCACAGTTGAGATTTGGATGGGCTTTAACGGTTCATAAATCAATGTCCTATAAATGGGATGAAATATTTTTCAATTTAACCCCAGGAGCTGGATTAGAAGGTAAAACCAACGAAAAATACTTTCAGTGGGTTTATACGGGACTAATAAGAGCTACAAACAAAGTAAATTTTATTAATTACGAACCAATCACGCCATTTCATAAAATTGGTAACGATGACCTTAAAGACCATAATAAAGGAATTGCACCAGATGACAGAATTTTATTCAAAGCCAATATTGAAGTTGAAATTCAGAACAAGGATTTATCAACCGTTGAGAAATACAGGTTCGATGAAGCAAATGCAAGTCAGTTACTTCAAATATTTCATTTTGTAACCAGTAAATTGAGTGATAATGGGTTAATTATTAACACAATATCTCATAACAGGAACCAAGAAACCTATGAAATCAAGAAATTAAACAACATATGCAAGATTTCAATTTATTATCGGGATAACGGTAGAGTGAATCTACCTACAGTAATGAAATCTGAACCAAAATCATTTGGGGATGAAATTATAGAGATATTAACGTCTCCATTAAGTGTCGAAAATAATCTATCTTTCATAAATGACAACTGGAGAAAATTAGCGTATCAGAAAATAATCAAAGAACTTAAAGCATTGGGACTATCTGTAAACTATATAGTTCAATCAAACAAATTGGATTCTTTAAAAGTATCAAGTGAATCAGCAAAATTAATTGTATTGGTCGATTATGATCTTGGTGGATTTTTTACTGGATTCAGAGCAAACTACTATTCTGATGAGAGTATCTGGGCAGAATTTAAATCTGCCTTAAACAAATTAATGGAATTTTAATGGCATCAATGTTTGATTTCAGCAGGCACATTGCAGACCTTAAAAAAGAGAAAAAGTATTCAGATGCCCTTTCTTATTTTAAGAAAAACAAAACCAGTTTCTCTAAAGAACAAATTTCAAATAATGAATATATCGTATCTGATATTGTTTCTTGCCTCAGATTCACTAATCAATTTGATGCTGGATTTCAGTTTTTAAAAATATATGGCATTGAAATTACAGATAGCCAAAAAGAAAGAATCCTAACTGCGTATGGTTGGCTTTTGTGGTCAAAGTATAAAGCAGAAAATGAGAACGTAAGTAACTTTGATGATGAAACGCAATTATTTGATGAAGACGAAGACGATTTTCAGCAACAGAATTTTCACTACGACAAAAATGAACTCATTGAAAGAATAGAAACGCTAATTCCCATTCTTCTGGGGTTGAATAGTGATTTTTCAAAAACGCTTGTTTCAAATCTATTTTCTATTGTTCTTAAATCGGAGAAGAAAAAATCTGCTCCTAACTGGAAACTTATAAATAATTTTTGCAACCAGATTGATCCTACTTTGCTTTCAACCGACTGTTCAACTATTCAGGTCGAACGAAAAGGACGCACCCAGCATATCGAATTGGCATCCGACTTTGAAAATTGGTATGCGTATAAAACTAAAGCTTTAATGAAATTGGGTGAATGGCGAGAGTGTTTTGACACATCCAAAGAAGCCCTTGAAAAGATTGAAAATTTCCACTATTCTAATGATGTTTGGTTCTCAAGACGAGTAGCTCTGTCAAAGAAAAATCTTGGGAATACAGAAGATACAATTGAAGAACTTGAAACAATCCTTAAAAAGAAACGTGAATGGTTCATTCAAAAAGAGTTAGCAGAACTCTATTATGAGAAAGACGATTTAGATTCGGCATTTAAAATGGCAATTGATGCCATTAATAATTTCGGCTCCCTTGAATTCAAAGTTGACCTACTTTACTTAATTGGAAAGATTTTAAAAAAGCAAGGTAAATCCGATTTAGCATTCAAGCATTTTACACTCTCCAAACTTGTTCGAGAAGACGAAGAATGGAAAGTCCCACAAAAGATAATTGATGAATTGCATCAATTTGAACAAAGACAAATTCCTTTTAATGAGTTAAAAACCCTCAAATCAGAGCTAAAGAACTATTGGAATGGTTTTAGGGAACCTCGAAAAATTCAAAATTTCGCCAGATCGGCAACGTATCCTCGTTGTTTCAGGCTCAAAAAATCGTCAAAAAAGCAATTAATCGAGGTTCCCTTTAACAAAAGTGACAATAAATGTAGAACATCAAAACCTAGAAACGGCTCTGATAATTTGCAAGGCGCAATAATAAAAATACTACATGACAATGAACGTGGGAAAGACGGCTTTATCAAGTCAGAAGGTGATGAATACTATTTCACAGCTTCATCAAACTGGCATTTAACTACTGAATTAAATGTGGGAACAAAAGTGATTTTTAAAGTCTTGCCTGCTAAAGATGGGAAAAAAGAACGAACAAGAATATTAAAGCTCGGTGAATAATGAATCTCAAAATCCATACTAATCAAAATCCAAGCCCCGCTTTGTAACAATGCAAATTAAGCGGACGCGTTTGCGTTTAATTGCTTACATTCAAGAACTTAGCCGCGCCGCTTATTTGCCAAACTTTTATGGTGCTGACAGAAAATGAAAATATCTGAAATATTCAAAGACGAACCCAAACAATGGGGATTCCGAGGTGATCCATACCTTTGGCGTGAGTTGAAAGAAAGACTGGATAATGTTGATATGCCAGACACACCCGAACAACTCAAAAGCATCCTTGAGAAGGAATACGAAGTAGCGACAGGTCACTCCATCAATCATAGAGAACATTTCACCGTCGAAAGATTTATGCATGGCGGCATGTCTAGCGGCGGGATAAGCCCTGAATTTTGGTATGACTGCGGGATTCCACTGTTGGTGAAACGTCATGTCGCACCATAAAGTGACAAAACCAAGAATCATTGGTCTGACGGGGGGGATTGCGACGGGAAAAAGTACGGTAACGACTTACTTGGCCCAACGCTACCAGTTCCCCATTCTTGATGCTGATATTTATGCCCGTGAGGCGATCGCCCCGCCCTCGGCAATATTGACGCAAATTTTTACCCGCTACGGGGCGGGAGTACAAAACGCCGATGGTTCCCTCAATCGCCAAGCTTTAGGGGACATTGTTTTTAACGATCCCGACGAAAAACTGTGGCTCGAAGCCCAAATTCATCCCTACGTGCGCCAGCGATTCCGTGAAACCTTAGCAACCATTCAGGAGACACAAGCGACGGTAATTTGCGCGATCCCACTGCTGTTTGAGGCGCAGTTAACGGATTTTGTCACAGAAATTTGGGTGGTTACCTGTACCCTTGAGCAGCAGTTGGCGAGGCTCCAGCAACGTAACCAGTTAAGCATTGCCCAGGCCCAAGCGCGGATTGCCAGCCAGATGCCCCTCGCCGAAAAAATCCAGCGGGCTGATGTGGTGCTTGATAATTCTTTGGATCTTGCAACACTCCATCACCAAGTTGATCGAGCCCTCAAAAGAGGTTGCTAGAATGAGCGGTGAAATCATCATTTTAAGGTAGCTGCGATGACCATTTGGGTAAATGAACAAATTGATCCGACGGGCATTCTTCAAGCTTGCATTGCTTGTCAAAACGAAGAAGCCGCGAAGGATTGCCATGAGCAATGGAAACAAAAACTCGCCACGGATAAAACCACCATCGGCTGGGAAGCAAAGATCCGCACCGTTGATTCTTGGGATGATGTGCCCGTTAATGCCCTGAAGCTCAGTTTTTAAAATGTATTTCAAAGGCGATTGCCCTGAATTTTTCGTGACAAATTTTTCGTTGTAACCCGCCCCGAAAAGCCATGAGCCCAAAACGACGGATGCGCTGGAGTTGGTGGAAGGACGCACCGCGCAATGTCAGTGAAAATGAATATGCCAAATTTGAATTCCTCGTGCTGGGGGCGATCGCCAGTGGTGGCTTAGCGGTGATCTCTTTATTTATGGGGCTAACGGGCCAAGCCCTCAAAACATCCCAGGAACTTGCCCAGGTGGAGTCGCTTTCGGTACAGGCCGCCAGTGAAGCAACGACGAATCGCGATCTTATTAAGCTCGAAGGCTACCTTGTGGCGGACAATCCCCCAACGCTGCCCGATGATCCCGCCCTACAGATCATTCAGGGCAAAATTGAACTGGTCGCCCGCAATGGCCCCAGCACTGCCGAAGACACAATTCAAAAGGTGCTGTTTACTTGGGAAGCCGCCGTTGAGCAGGTTTTTTTGAGTGATGGGGAGACTCGCATTCCCTTGGCGATCGCCCTGGAGCAATTTCCCCTCCCGGCGGCGCAACCAGAGCCTGACCAGCGTCCCAAGATCGAACGCACCGGAGAATCGGCCCGCTTAAGTAAACCCAAAGCCATTACCTATGCCGATCAAACCTTCCCTCTCACCGCCGCAGATTGGGGCAGACTTGATTACATTACGACAGATTTAGATCGTCGCGTCCTGCCCCACGGCCAAACAGTCACGGTGGTGGCGGCCCTGCGGGATCAACAATTGGTTGATCCACTGGGAGGTCGCTTAAAAATTGCCCTCGGCACCGAAGCAGACATTCGCCGCACTGGGGAACGCTTTGGTCGGCTGCTGACAGTGATTTGGCTGCCCTTGGCGATCGCCAGTTACCTCTGTGGCAAAAAAGCAGCCCAACTCAACCAAGACTTTCTCGAACGCTCCCAGCAATAACCCAAGCCATCGGTCAATCCTGAGAAAGTACGCTAAGTTGAATAGGAGCTGTTGTTTATCTTTCCCGACACATGGCAAACCAGAGCCCCCCAAATTTGGCGATCGCCTATGTCCATTTCTATGTAGACGATCTGGATTATTGGCAGACCTGGTTTCAAACAAAATTTCAACTCAACATCACCGCTCCCCAAGCAACATTTCCGTTTTTACCTCAAAACACCGTCCAACTCAGTCGCCCAGAGTTAACCCTGATGCTCTCGGCGCCCCAAGCCCCTGCTGATCCCGTCGCCCAGTATTTAACCCATCATCCCTGTGGTGTTGCGGATGTTGCCTTTTATATTGACCAAAAAGTTTTTTTTCAGCCAAAAAATACTGATCAATCTGTTACTGTACTACGCAATAATGTCGGGTTTCAACACACCCTTATTTATCGAGATACAGTCCCGAAAACGAATACCCAAATCGATCATTTAGTGCTCAATGTACCAGTAGGAAAACTCCAAGAAACGGTGCAATGGTACGAAGATAAATTTGGGTTTAACCGTCAGCAAACTTTTACGATCAAAACCAATTATTCTGGTCTCGCTTCCCAGGTTCTTTCCCATCCCAGCGGAATTCAACTACCCATTAATCAACCGGGAGACTGCTGTGAAAATCCGGAAACGGCACAGCGTTCCCAAATCCAAGAATTTATCGAGTTTAATCGTGGTGCTGGGATTCAACATATTGCCCTGAAATACAAAAACTTACCGGAGCAAATCGGGCACTTTCGCCGGACAAATATGGCATTTCTCGACGTTCCGGCCACCTATTACAAGAATCTCTGTGATCGCTATCCCCACCTAGAAACATTACCCCATTGGCCCCAAATTCAACAGGAAAAAATCCTCGTGGATGTGGTGCGATCGCCCAAGGAAATGCTCCTACAAATTTTCACCCAGCCCATTTTTAAAGAGCCGACATTTTTCTGGGAATTTATCGAACGCAAACAACAGGCCCAGGGCTTTGGCGAAGGGAATTTTCAAGCGTTATTTGAAGCCATTGAACAGGCCCAACGGCAACGGCTGGTTTCCCCTCGCCCCTAAATGTCCGGCCAATAGAACTAAGCCGCTTCGGGATGCTTGATAATGCCGCCCCCCAGCACCCGATCGCCGTCATAGAGCACAGCCGCTTGGCCAGGGGTAATGCCAAATTGGGGTTCCTCGAAAACCAGTTTGAGGCGATCGCCTTCTAGCGGAATCACCGTCACAGGCACCGCACCACTGCGATAACGCACCTGCACCTCTGCGCGGATGGGGCTTGTAATGCCTGGGAGTGCCAACCAATTCATGCGCTGCACCGTACATTCAGACTGACCAGCGCGATCGCGGGTACTCACCACCACCCGATTCATCACATTATCTAGCTTCACCACATAGAGGGGTTCCGGGGCGGCAATGCCCAAGCCCTTTCGTTGGCCGATGGTGTAATGATGGATACCCGTATGGTGTCCCAGCACTTTCCCATCGAGATCGACGATCTCCCCTTCCCGCTGTTCAATGTATTTATCTAAAAAGGTTTTCATCGAGCCATGGGCTTCAATGAGACAGAGGTCTTGGCTTTCTGGTTTTTTCGCCGTCGAAAGCTGCATTTCCGCCGCAATTTGCCGGGTTTCGCCCTTGGTCATTTCCCCCAAAGGAAACAGCGTCCCCGCCAGCATTTCCTGGGTGAGATCATAGAGAAAATAGGATTGATCCTTATGGCGATCCACCGCCCGCAACAGTTCATAGCGTCCGGTTTGATCGTTGTAACGAATTCTGGCATAGTGACCCGTCGCAATCTGATCAATGCCCAGCTCTGCCTTGGCCCATTGCAACATTGGCCCAAATTTCACCATCCGATTGCATTGGGAGCAGGGTAAAGGTGTCACCCCCGCTTCATACCCAGACACAACATAGTCAACAATGTATTTCTGAAACAAATCGCGGCTATCCACGATGTGGTGGGGAATGCCTAATTGCTCACAAATATCAGCGGCATCCACCATCCCCTCCGAGCAACATTGACCTTTGCCTTTCATCAGCCAGAGGGTGACCCCTTCGACGGTATAGCCCTGGCGATGGAGAATCCCTGCGGTGACGGAACTGTCTACGCCCCCTGATAACCCAACTGCAACTTTACCCATGGCCTTGTCTAATCTCAATATCCTTTTTGGTGAATTGCCTACAACTAGATAAATGCACTGCCTGATGTGCCTAGCGATTTACCATTGTACTGGTATCCCCTCGCTGCTGGGCTGTGTCGTCCCCTAAGGATGTGCTGAACTTGTTGATCACTTAGGGGATGACTTCTGTGGTGACTTGTTTTTGGGCCGACCCTGTCACCACCAATTGATTTTGTTTGAATTTGCCCACGGCGCGATCGCCATTGAGTTTGACCCGTGGGTTGGTCTGTTCATAAACCACATTGCCTACGGCCACCACTTCCTCGGCGGTGAGATTCCAATCCACTTGGTTGGCCTTGAGGGAGGTGGGGGGATCTTCGCCCGTTCCCCTAACCGCACCGCTCAATTGTGCCTGTTGGGTCTTGAGATTGTAGCGTCCTTGGTTGCCCCGAAATTGGACTCGTTCGGCGGTTTGGGTGAGTTGTACAGAATCTTGGCCTGTAATGATACCCGCTTGGATATCCCAGGTGGCGGCTCCGCTGGCAAACTGAATCTCTGGGTCAAGGCTATTTAACAAGACATTGCCACTGACAATAATTTTCTGGGCTTTGAGTTGGGCTTCACCTTGATCTGCCCGGAGGCGATCGGTGATCGTTTCTGCGGTGTAACGCTGGACAGTGAGGCCCTCGGCGGCGGTAATTTTATCTTCGGCCACGAGCCAATTGAGCCTGCTGCCTTGGAGTTGCAAGGGGGGCTCCACAATGACCACTTCGACGGTATCGGCGAGTTCTAAATCCTGGCGATCGATAAAATATTTACCCTGGTTGGCGCTGAGTGTGCCGTTGGGATATTTGGCTTGGAGACCCGTGGTGATCTGGAGGATGAAATTGGCGGGTTCCCACTCGGCTTTCTCGGTTTCAAAGACGGCCCCCTGACGATTATCCGTAACCAAAACCCCTGATTCGAGGATAATGCGATCGCCGTCGTTAATCACCTGGCCCTTGTTCGCCTGGAGACTGAGGATCACTTCCCCATCTTGGTAGAGGTTCCCCACGAGCTTGGTGAGGGTGGCGGCTTTGCGGTCTTGGCTATAGATGGCTTCTTCGGCCTGGATTTTCCAGAGAATATTTCCCGCCGCATCGGATTGTTCGAGGAGGGCATCTTCGACGATGAGGCGATTTTCAGAATTTTGGCTTTGGGGTTCTGTTTCCGTCGCTGGCGGGCTATTGCGACAGGCCGTTATTCCTCCAAGATTCCCCATCAAGAGTAGTGCTAAGGCGAATATTTTTGGCGATCGCCCCCATTTCCATCGACACAAACGCACCATCACCTTTACTTACTCATGACTGGGTAACTCAATTGTGCCACCACCACGATCTTCCATCAGCCTCGGTTCCGAAAACTGGCCCCGATGGAGCTTTTGGATATCCGTCTGGATTTGCTCTAGGTCAATGTAACGGTCTGCCACATTAATCAAACTATCGCTAGTCATCGATCGCAGGCTAACCACCTCAACCCGTGCCCCCCGATAGCTGACCGCATCCACCGCATAGGCCAGATCCCCGTCACCACTGACGAGCACCGCCGTATCATAGGAGCCCACGAGGGCCATCATATCCACCGCAATTTCCACGTCCAAATTGGCTTTTTTCGAACCATCCGGCAGTTGCACCAAATCCTTGGCAATGACCCGATAACCATTGCGGCGCATCCACAACAAAAAGCCTTGCTGTTTTTCGTTCGCCCGGTCAACCCCTGTGTAGAAAAAAGACCGCAGTAGCCGTGACCCGCCCGTTAAACGATAAAGAAGTTTGCTGTAGTCGATTTCGATGCCTAATTGCAACGCTGCATAGAATAGATTAGAACCATCGATAAAGATCGCAACACGACCTCGATTTTCAAGTACCTGTTCAGGCGAGAAAACCGGATCGCTACCAAAGTGATCCAGCATTGTGATTATGCCTCTTGAGATTTTATTAAAACGAAAATATTTATGAAACAGTTTTTATAAAAAAATAGATGCCCCATTGTAAAAAAGGGAAACCCAATAACTAAGCTTACTGAGAAAGCTGGAACTTCGTCAAAACTTTTATCATTCCCTCGGTTTTGGGGCTGCGCTTAAGCAGAGGCTTCAGGGACTTCAAGGCGGGCAAAGATAGGCTGGGCTTTCGTTAGGGTTCGTTCAGACCAAGGCAGACCCCAGCGGCTATGGCTGGCAAAGGGAGCCAGATTGACAAGGTCTTCAGGACGATTAAAGTCCCCAGGGAAACCTAATTGACGATAAATTTGATTGCTGAGATTGGGGATCACCGGGGAGAGTAAATAGGCCGCCAGACGTACGGATTCTAGGATCGTCAAGAGAATTTCTTCGACTTGGGCTTGTTCTCCCGCTTTAAATAAGGCCCAGGGGGCGCGGTCATCGATGTATTTGTTGCTGGCTTGGATGAGTGCTAATACCTGCTGACAGGCGGCGGTAAAGTTGAGATTGTCGTAGGCGGCACAGGTGCGATCGCCAAGGGTTTCCCCTAGGGCTTTGAGGGGGTGGTCGGCGGAAATGGTGGCGAGATCTAGAGCCGGGATTTCGCTTTTGCAGTATTTTTTCAGCATGCCTAGGGTGCGGTTCAACAAATTCCCCAGGTCATTGGCCAAGTCAGCATTGACCACATTCACGAAGCGAGTTTCGTTAAAATCACCATCTTTCCCCAGTTCCACTTCCTTGAGGAAGTAGTAGCGCAGGGCATCGGCACCATATTGATTGACCAGGGCGATAGGGTCGATGGTATTGCCGAGGCTTTTACCCATCTTGAGGCCATTTTTGGTGAGAAAGCCGTGGCCAAATACTTTATCGGGCAGGGGCAGGTTTGCCGACATGAGCATCGCTGGCCAGTAGACCGCATGGAAGCGCAGAATATCTTTACCAATTAAATGGAGGTTGATGGGCCACCATTTTTTCAGGGCATTTTCGAGGCTGACTTCCTCCCCGTCTTCTAGCAGAGCCGTAACATAACCCAACAGCGCATCAAACCAAACATAGATCGTGTGGTTCTCGTCGGTGGGCACCGGGAAACCCCAGTCGAGATTGACGCGGGAAATTGAAAAATCCTGCAACCCCTGTTTTACAAAATTGATCACTTCGTTGCGACGGCTGGCGGGCTGGATGAAGTCGGGATTTTCCTGGTAGAGGGCTTCGAGTTGGGCCTGGTATTTAGACAGACGGAAAAAGTAGTTTTCTTCGTCCCGCCACTCGGCCTGCTTGTTGGTGTGGATCGCGCAGTGGTGGTCTTCGATCAGGTCTTTTTCTTCTTTAAATTCTTCGCAGGCAACACAATACCAACCCTGCTGTTGGGCGAGGTAAATATCGCCGTTGTCCCAGACCCGCTGGAAAAATTCAGCAACAATTTTCGCGTGGTTAGGGGCGGTGGTGCGGCTAAAGCGGTCGTATTGGATGTTGTAGTGCTGCCAGAGATCCTTGAAGCTGCCGATAATTTCGTCGCAGTGTACCTGGGGAACAACGCCTTTTTCCTGGGCGGTGCGCTGGATTTTTTGGCCATGTTCGTCGGTGCCTGTAATGAAGAGCACGTCATCCCCCTTAAGGCGATGGAAACGGGCGATCGCATCGGCTACCATCGTTGTGTAGGCACTGCCAATGTGGGGCACGTCATTGACGTAATAGAGGGGAGTTGTCAGGGCAAAACGAACGGGAGAAGTCATACAGGGGCGATCGCCTAGGAATAGATTCAATACAAACTTTTTGTCGCTACTGTGTCAAACCAAGGGCAAGACAGCAGGCACATTCGCCCTATTTTACAAGGTTCTCGCCCGGCTCCCAATGAAAATTTTTTTAGGCTCACCGCTCCCTAGAAATCTGTCGGGGCAACTTGTCGATAGATGTAACGAACAATCCAACTGGCAAGGAAGCCCAACAGCGCGTAGATCACAATCGCAATGAGAAGATTGACATCAAAAATATTCGTGCCGAGGGTTGCATCGGTGCGTTCTACCGGGCTGATAAACAGCGTTGAAAAGGGTGAAACAAAAGGCCCCGAAAGGGCATAGATAAATTTTGCAAAAGTATTTTCTGGGTTGGCGCCGGATAGCCGCAGGAAAAACCGCAAGACTAAGAGCACTTCCAGTAAACCCACGAGAATGTAAATACTATTTTCGATGCGCCTAAACAAAACCCTTTTCCGAATCGCATCCACTTTTTGCTGTTCTTGGCGCAGTTTCGCGACTTCATTCACAGAGCCATCATCCTCAGGCTGAGGATTTGGGTTGGGGTACTGATTCATAGCTAGACTATCCCTGATCAAAATGTGTCACCCCCTGATCTTAGCCACACAAAGGCGGGCTTAGATGTTAAGAAACATCAAGTCAGTCCCAGGAAAATCAAGAAAAATTTTGTGGAATTCAGAAGAGTTAGGACAGTTTCATCAATGCTGTAATGCACTGTCTGTCCCTAGCACTCATGGGGGAAATTAGGCCTTTCTACCCGCAGATTTTAGATATTCTGTGTTTACACCAGATTCCCGGACGAGGGCTAATTTTCCAGTCCGCGCCACTTCGATGATGCCGAATTTTTCAAGCATTTGAAGGATAGCGACCATTTTGCCGGGATCACCCACTACCTGCACCGTCACGGTTCTGTCAGAAATATCGACGATCCGCGCCCGGAAAACCTGTACCAATTGCATCACTTCGGAGCGTTGGCTCGCATCGGCATTGACCTTGACCAACATCAGTTCCCGTTCCACACAGGGTTTGGCGGTGACATCGTCCACTTCCCGCACGTGGATGAGCTTGTCGAGTTGGGCAGAAACCTGTTCAATTTCTTTTTCGTCGCAGGGAACAACCATGGTAATCCGAGAAATACCCTCTTTTTCGGCGGGGCCAACGGCGAGGCTTTCGATGTTAAAACCACGACGGGCAAAGAGTCCGGCAATGCGGGTGAGGACTCCGGCTTCGTCTTCAACAAGAACTGAGAGGGTGTGTTTCATCATGGTCTGGGGATTGGGGCGGCGCTACGTACTAAAACCAAGGGGATATATTACTATAGCTCGCTGGCACCTTCTAGCCATTGGGAAAATAATTCATAGATTAGGGCCGGGGCTTCGTCGTGGGGGCAGTGGCCAAGGCCGGGCAAAATCTTGAGGGTGATCCGGGGATTAACGGCGGCAAGTTGGGGGGCGATCGCCACGGGGACAAAGCGATCCTGTTCGCCCCAGAGCAGCAACATTGGGCAAGGCATTTTCGCAAAAACCGTGGCCATGGGCGGCGCAAAACCTGGCTGACCAACGCGGCGACTCAGGGCAACAAATGCTTGAGCAGCATCTTGATCCAGGGTCGGGGCCTGCACAATTGCTAACAGTTCAGCATCAATATCTGGCCAGGAAGGATAGGCTAATTTCAGCCAATTTTTCAGGACAAAAGGACGGCGCGCCACCCGAAAGATGAGTTTCAGGAGCCAGGGTTGCATGGCACTGCGCTCCAAACCATTGACAATCGGGCGCAGAGGTTTGGGGAGCATCGCTTGGCGTTGGGCGACATCCGGCACACTCATCAGGGCGATCGCCTCGACCCGATTTTTTGGATCTTGGCCCAGGTTGGCACAGACCAAAGAACCAAGGGAATTTCCCAACAAAATTACCGGACGCCGCACCACAAGGTTTAAAAAGTCGCTCAGTTGCGCTGTCCAGAGGGGGACGCCAAACTCTGCGCTGCCTTTCCGCGAACCCCCAAACCCCAATAAATCCAAAGCATACACATCGCGATCCTGGGCGAGCAAGGGCATTAAATGACGCCAATGCTCTAGGGCCGCCCCAAATCCATGGAGGAGGACAAGGGGCGATCGCCCCCTGTTTTCCGGAACCGTGCGCCAAAAACTGTAACGAATCTGCCAGCCCCGCCAAATCCAGCACCGTTGTGACCCGATCCGTTGTGACCAAGGTTGAAGCGCCATTGCAGCATTTATTCCCCTAGGGTGTTGGGCGATCGCCATAACTTAAATTGAGCATCCTCGCTTGAAAAATCATCACAAATTGTCCCTAAAATCTGCCCCAGGACGTAACGAAAAGTCCGCCAATGAGTAAAATGGGCATAGTTCTCAATTTTTTATTGACTGTAATAAACCTACCTACCAAATCGTAACAACATTCAACGCATAGCCTGTGAAAGATAAAAGACGCGTAAAACGTGACCTCCCGAAAATTAACGAAAGAATTCGTTTTCCAAATATCAGAGTCATCAGTGGAGACGGGGAACAACTTGGCATCATGACCCCCGCCGAGGCCCTGGCGATCGCCGAAGAAGAAGACCTCGATCTTGTCCTCGTCAGCGAAACCGCCAAGCCGCCAGTATGCCGGATTATGGACTACGGGAAGTACAAATTCGAGCAGGAAAAACGCGCCCGAGAAGCCAAAAAGAAACAGCACAATGCGGATCTCAAAGAGGTCAAAATGCGTTACAAAATTGAGGAACATGACTACCAAGTCCGGGTAAACAGTGCCCAACGCTTCCTCAAATCAGGCGACAAAGTCAAAGCAACGATCACCTTCCGGGGCCGGGAGATCCAACACTCCAACCTCGCCCAAAAACTGCTAGATCGCATGGCCAAAGACCTCGAAGAAGTCGGTGAAATTCAACAGCGACCCAAACGAGAAGGGCGTAACATGATGATGATTCTCGCCCCGAAAAAATCCACCTAGGCGCGATTGAGGCGGCCAACATGAAAATGTAGCTATTTATCGCTGGGGAGTCAGTTGTGCTTGCGGGCAAAGGCTACTCCCCAATGTTGTTTCTATAACGTTAGCCAACCATGGCCCGTCGCTGCTCAAAAGTTCCTAAAACACCCAGACTGTTTGCAAATTTAGGTTTCTCCCCCACAAGCTTAGGTTAAGCTTCGCGGGTCACCCCCATCCAGAAGGCCCCTGTGACCATGGTTGTTTGTCCCCAATGTACCCAAGAAAACCCGCCAGAAAATCGTTTCTGTCAGTATTGTGGAAGCTCTCTGACGAGGCCCTGTCCCCACTGTGAAACGCCCGTACGGTTACAGCAAGAGCAATGTGAATCTTGCCAAGGGTGGGTCAGTCGGCCTCTCACAGCCTTGATCCTGGACGCTGAAGCGGCATCTTGCCAAGCACGAGAAACCCTTGATGAAGCTGGTCGTTATCGCCTGGGCGATCGCCCAACGGTACGGGCCGAAACATTTCCTTGGCTCGCGGTGATCGATACAACCCCAGAAACCCCAACAATTTTAGAAACTGCCCTCCAAGAGTTAGAAATAACCGATCCCGCCCAGCTCGCTGATCCCGACCTCTGGCAAGATAAAGAAATTCCGGCGATCGCCCGTCAGTATCTCAGCCTGCAAGATGATTTTTCTGCGGTGCCAAAACTCCTGGAAGCTTGGCGTCAGCCAGAATATCAAGTGCTGCTGTTTGAGCAACGCCCACAGCCCATCACGCCCTTAAAAACCTACTGCCAAGTACAAACCCCCCTCTACGAACAACTGCTGCAATGGTGTTTTCAGATGGTGCAGCTATGGCGAGAATTGGTGCCCCTCCAATGTTGCCAAACTATCCTTGAACCAACAAATTTATACCTCGACGAAGACCAAAGCCTCGTGGTGCGACAACTCCTCCAGGATGATCCAGACCATCTCCCGGCACTGCAGCGACTGCCTCAACTATGGCAAGATTTGTTTCACCTATCTACCCAACCAGCGTGGCAACCCCTCTATGAGCTGACTGAAACGGCCCAAATTGGTGGTTTGGATACGGTCTCCCGCCTAAAAAAAGCCCTCCGTGCCCTCGCCCCAGAAGATACCGATGATTTTTATGGGGAAGTGGAGGGAGAGTTAGAAGCCATCGAATTACAGCTAGAGGATTTAACCACCCTGGATGATGTTTTGTTGTCGGCTGATTTAGGCCCAGAAGATCTCGCAGAAACCCCGGACGGAGAAACAGCAACGGCTAATCCTGAATCAGAAGCCGAGGACTCACCCCAGATTGAACATTCTGGAGGGAGCATTGCTTCGGGGGACTTTGAACCCTTGGCTTTCCCAGAGGAAGAGGAAGCCTCAACGGTAGTCTTACCGATGAATTTGGTGAGTTTAGACGATGCAGGCTGCACGGATATTGGTCAAGAGCGGGATCACAACGAGGACTATTTTGGTATGCGTACCCGCATCGAAAAGCAGGAAAATCTCCTGGGGAGACAAATTCAAGGGCGCGGCTTCTATGTGGTCTGTGATGGTATGGGCGGCCATGCGGCGGGGGAAGTGGCCAGTGCCCTTTCTGTGGAAACGATTCAGGCTTTTTTCCAGGAGCATTGGCAGGACAAGTTACCGGATGAGGCCGTGATCCGCCAGGCCATTTGGGAGACCAATGAGGCGGTTTACAATATCAACTTGAAAAATTCCCGTTCTGGGAGCGGGCGCATGGGCACGACCTTAGTTTTGATGTTGGTTCAAGACAATCAGGTGGCGATCGCCCATGTGGGAGACAGTCGCATCTATCGTGTGAGCCGCAAAGGAAATCTCGAACAACTCACCGTTGACCATGAGGTGGGTCAGCGGGAATTACATCGGGGCGTCACCCCAGAGATTGCCTATGGGAGGCCCGATGCCTACCAACTGACCCAGGCCATTGGCCCCCGGGAAAATAGTTTTGTGGAGCCGGATATTAATTTTTTCCAGGTGAACGAAGATAGTCTGTTTTTGCTCTGTTCCGATGGCTTATCGGACAATGACTTAATTGAAACGACCTGGGAAGAAATGCTCCTCCCCCTCCTGAGTGCCCGGGCCAATTTAGATGAAGGGGTGCATCGCTTAATTGCCCTGGCTAATGAACGCAATGGTCATGACAACATTACGGCGGTGCTTGTGCGGTTACGGGTGCGTCCTAATATTGGGGCCTCAAGTTTTTAGAAATCATGATTTCAGTGATTATGCCTGTTTTAAATGAGGCAGCCGGTATTGTCCCTTGTTTACAATCCTTGCTCCAAGTTCCTACTCCTTTAGAAATTATTGTTGTGGATGGGGGCAGTCAGGATCCGACTTGTGATCTAGTACGTCAGTTTCCGGTGACCCTTTGTCAAACCACTGGGGGGCGCGGCCAACAAATGAATCGAGGGGCGGCGATCGCCCAGGGAGACATTTTTCTGTTTCTCCATGGCGATACCCAATTACCCCAGGACTTTGCGGCCCTTGTGACAGAGACCTTGGCGGATTCCCAGGTGGTGGCTGGAGCCTTTCCTTTAGGAATTGCCGATTCTCGGTGGCGATTTCGTGCTTTAGAAAAGTTAGTCCAATGGCGATCGCAACTTTTGGCTTTGCCCTACGGTGACCAGGCCATTTTTTTGCGGCGTCAGGATTTTGAAGCCCTGGGGGGTTATGCCGAAATTCCCATTATGGAAGACTATGAGCTAATGCAACGGCTGAGAAAACGGGGCAAGATTCGCCTGACAAGCCAACCTGTACAAACTTCAGCTCGCAGATGGCAGCGACTGGGTCTGTGGCGCACCACTTGGATTAACCAAAAAATGCTCCTCGGTTATCATCTCGGCATTGATCCAGAGATTCTCCGTCAATGGTATCGTCAACAAATCCGTAATTGAAGATCGTTATTGGTGGGGCTTGTTCAGATTATCAAGTTGTTCTCGGAGGCGATCGCAAAAACCATACAGTTCATCCAAAGCATTAAGGGGAGCCGGATTAATTTGGCTCCGCAGATAAATATGGCGCAATTTCCGCTCTAGACGTTGGGCCGCTTCAATGGCCTCTTGTCCAAGTTCATCCATCTGCTGCTGTTGATAAAACGCCAGTGCTTGACCCCGTAAGACTTGCAAGGTGCCCTCTTCACCGTACTGTCCCGGCATGACCCGCAGCCGCAGTAAAATTCGCTCACCCTGATAGTATTGTTCCATTTCCACTTTTTTCGGTCGGTCGATGGGCCCTGGGGGCAGGTGAGCGAGGCGCTTAAATTCATCGAGGATGCCGTGGAATGTTTCCTGGGGAATACCGGACAATGACCCTTTCATCAAACCACTTTCACTGAGAAAAATGCGGCCTGCCCGGGCGTGGTTTTCAAAATAGAGGCGGCCAATGCCCTCCGTTAAAATGCGGCCCAACAGTTCTTGGTATAGTTGCGACGCGGATAAGTGGTTGAGTTCTTCGAGGGGAGTGTTGAGATATTGCGGTGAAATTTGCAATTCCCCTGCATCATTCGCCGTAGCAGACGGTGACGCTTGCAGTTGTACTGGCCCCTTGGGAATCACCACCGCTGGCACATGTCGAAAAAATTCGGACAGTTCATTATTCACCGGCATCTGTAGAGCCGTTGTCTCCCCAGAAAACACGGCAGTGTCTTGATCCGCATCATTAGAAACAGACGACGGCATGGGTGGCGGCCCATTTTCCATGACTAAAGTCGCCCGTTCTGAGATTGGTGGGGTGGCGTTTTTTTGGCCAGGGACTGGGGACGTTTTGGGTTGGGGCGGAGATTTTTGCTTGCTTTGATGGTAATTCAGGTAAGAAGACAGAATTAGCTGGTAGGTTTTGAGATCAAGCTTTTGGGCTTTGAGTTGCAGTCCGCCGCGACTGAGCAGTTTATTGACGATGGCCGCGACGCTTGAGCGTTGGGGATCGACAATGCCCAGGGTGAGACAGCGATCTTGGAGGGTGAGGGGCAGAATTTCGTGATTACGGCAAAGATTCAGGGGCAAATAGCGATCAATCAACTGAAAGGTCTGCTGCAAGTCGAGATTAGACCAAGTAAAGGGCTCAATGGTGATGGGCAAGGGGGCTGGCATATTAGCGTCGGGGGAGACAAAATAGTTTTTAACGGCGGGAATAATTAATATAGAAAAATTTTTAAAATCGAGGACTAGCACCACCAAAGCTCAGTAAGCAGTCCAGCAAGATTGCCCTCTAGTGTAACCCCTTGGTTCAGGGGCCAGACATGATTTCTCGAAGAAGCTTTACAGAATTTTAAGCGATCGCCCCCTTTGTCGAGATTTTCGGGCAGCCTTTACGTTTCGCAACTTCTGGATGTCATGAACTGGCGATGACAACACCGGATCTCAGGGCGGCATTGCTTTTTTCTGGAGCGATCCCCGAAACATATCGCAGCAAAAAAGGCGATCGCCACGGCAATCTCCCCACTAGTGTTACTAAAGTTTATCTGCCCATACCCTTCGTAAAAGAAGAAAATTTTTCGTAACTTTATACTTCTTTGAGCTGTCTCAGCCGACCCAAATTCACTGCCTAGAATGGGGCCGTAACCAACCTACCCAGTTCTATCCAGTTGGACTGACGCACAAATATATGGCTTCTCTCAATCTCGCAATCAATGGTTTTGGCCGCATTGGCCGCCTCGTTTTTCGTGCTGCCCTCCACAACCCCAATCTCAATTTTGTTTGCATCAATGATCTGATTTCCCCGGAAAAGATTGCCTATCTCCTCAGATATGACTCTACCCATGGTCGTTTTCCAGGCACCATCGAAGCCACCGCCGATGGTATTTATGTGAATGGCCAGTTTATCCGCTGCACGATGGTCAAAGACCCCAGTATATTGCCCTGGGAAGAACTGAACGTTGACTATGTGATTGAATCTACTGGATGTTTCCGGGATTTTGTCGGCGTCTCCAAGCACCTAGAAGCCGGAGCGAAACGGGTAATTGTTTCTGCGCCTACCAGCGAACCCCAGCGCATTCCCACCTTTGTGGTTGGGGTAAATCACCATGATTATTCCCCGGCCTATGACCGCATTGTGTCCAACGCCAGTTGTACGACTAATTGTCTCGCCCCCATTGCCAAGGTAATCCACGATAACTTTGGCCTAGCAGAGGGGTTGATGACGACAATCCACGCGATGACAGCGACCCAGCCCACTGTGGATGGAGCCAATAAAAAAGACAATCGGAGTGGTCGCGGCGCAGGTCAAAATATTATTCCGGCTTCCACTGGCGCGGCGAAGGCAGTGACCTTGGTCTTACCGGAGTTGGCCGGACGTTTAACCGGGATGGCAATGCGGGTGCCGACCCCTGATGTTTCGGTGGTTGATCTGACCTTCCGCACCGAAAAACCCACTTCCTATGGGGAAATTTGTGCCGCGATGCGTGAGGCGGCCAATGGTGAGCTAAAAGGCGTTTTGGCCTACACCGAAGATGATGTGGTTTCTACAGACTTCACCAGCGATCCCCATTCCAGCATTTTCGATGCCGGGGCTGGGATGGCGCTGAATGAGCACTTTTTTAAGGTAGTGGCCTGGTATGACAACGAATGGGGCTATGCCAATCGCGTTTTAGATTTGCTCCTGAGTATGGCTGCTAAGGAAAAAGAAACAGAAATGGCGATCGCCGCCTAAGAGAACCTCACTTAAGATCTCTTAGAAACACAAAATCCCCTTGTGGATGCAGGGGGATTTTCAGCATGATTTTTAGGTTTTTATTTTTTATCTCAAACCGCAATGCATCTAACCGGCCTGGTGGCGATCCAGTTGGTCTAAATCCAAGTCTAAAGCGGCAATATCTGCATTATTACCAATCACCGATTTCATCCCCTCTAGGGTAGACATCATATTGCGGGGGTCAAGGAACATCACCTTACTACTGCCGCTACTACCAATGGTTTGCCCCATTTCGAGGTATTGCTGGGCCAAGATAAACTGCAACGCTTCACCGGCGGCAGGATTGGTTTTGAGCTGTTGGGCGACAATTTGCATCGCTTGGGCAGAAGCCTGGGCGCGCATCACTTCTTCCTGGCGTTTCGCCTCCGCCCGCATGATAATCGCTTCTTTTTCTGCTTCTGCCTGGAGAATAGCTGCTTTTTTCTGGGATTCGGCCTCTAACACCTGGGACTCAGCACGACCCTGGGCAGAGTTGACCGCCGATTCTCGTTCCCCTTCAGAGGTGAGGATTGCGGCCCGTTTTTTCCGCTCAGCGGCCATTTGCAGCTCCATGGAGTCCAGCACCGCCTTTGAGGGTACAATGTCGCGCAGTTCGACCCGGGTGACTTTTACGCCCCAAGGATCCGTGGAAATATCCAATTCCCGCAGCAAGAGCTCGTTAATTTCGGTGCGGGCGGTGAAGGTTTCATCAAGTTCTAGCTTGCCCATTTCCGAGCGGATTTGGGTGAGAACCAAGTTCACCATGGCCGATTGGAGATTTTCTACCTTGTAATAGGCTTTGTACATATCGACAATGCGCCAGTAAACCACCGCATCCACGCTAATGGAAACGTTGTCACGGGTGATGCAAGATTGGGGGGGGACATCTAAAACTTTTTCCCGGATGGTCTCGCGATAAACGATTTTATCGATAAAAGGGGTGACGAAATTTAAGCCCGGTTCAAGGGTTTTTTTATAGCTACCGAGGCTTTCGACTAAATATTGATTTTTTTCATTGACAATCTTGACGGAACCAAAAACAGCGGAACCACCCAGGGCCAAAATGATAAATACTAAAGGGTTCATTGGAATCTGCCTCAATGGTTGTTGGGTAAATATAAGCAGGATTTGTTTTCAGGCTAGCGCAGGTCGTTTGTCTTGATGGGCTTCTGTTGTGGAAAAGTTACCTGGGCTGGGGAGGTGAAACCAGGACATAAAAAAAGAGAATCAGCACTTGGCTCATTCTCTAGGAACTGGATTATGGGAAAAAGTAGTGGTTATTGGGCGAAACCGGAGTTGTATTCGTTAAAGGATTGGATCGGTTTTTTGAGGTTCTCGCCTTCCCGTAGTGGTAAGTCAAAGAGCTTCCGGAAGGTATTGTCGATGTCGTTAAAGTCGCTTTGGCCGACTTCATTAAAAATGACTTTGCCCTTGGCATCGAGAATGACGGTTTGGGGGATTTTTCCGCCGTAGTAATAACCGACTTCGTCTTTGCTGTAGCGTTTTTTCTGGGGAATGGAGTCGATCGCCACGGGGATAATGCTGATCACTTTTTCGTAGTAGGACTGGATTTCGGAGACAATGGGGGCAAAACGCTTACTGTCGCTACTGTCGTCGGCGTAGAACACCAACATGGCAGGGAGTTTCCGTTCTCTAGTTTCTTGGAGAGAGAGGCGGGGCGGTACGAGGGAACCATTGCCTGCGTAAAGAACAAAAACATTGCCATCGTAGCGATCATCGTTGAGGCTCGCCCAGGCGGGGGTGACACATAGGGATAGCGTTGTTATGAGAATAACGAGGAGGCTAAGAAGAATGTGCTTGGGGGAAAGGTGCCGGGCTTGCATCATGGAATTTTTGTTTTACTTAAAGGGTTATGAACTTGGCTGGCGTCACTATGGTGAATTATCGCATTAGCCTACAAGCATGGGTAGAGCGATCGCCAGAAAACCTAAGAAGAAATACTTATCGGTACTGGGAGGTTAGATTGCGATGGTGCAGCAGAGAGATAATTTGCGATGAAAGAACAGCAACAGGCGTTATTTTTTCGGCAGTTGGGGGCAACCCTCAAAGCAGGCATGGGCTTGGGTCAGGCGGTAGCCTTGGCCATGGGGGAAATTCCCCGGCGGCAACGGGAGCCTTGGCAAGGGGTAATTTTGCAATTGGAACGGGGCCATAGTCTCCGGGAAAGTTGGCTACCGGTGCGATCGCAGTTTTCGGCCTGGGCGATCGCCCTCCTGGAGATTGCCGAAACCAGTGGGGCTTTGGTGAGCGTTTGCCGGGATGTGTCAGATACCTTGGTGGAGATGGCAGAACGGCGGCGCTTAATCCGAGGGATGCTCCTGCGGGGGCTGGTCATGGTCTGGTCTTGGGTGATGGTTATCTATCTGCTGCTGGGGGGCTCACTCCTGGCGGGAGACTTCGGGGCGACGGCCTTGACCACGGCGATCGCCTTAATGGTTTTTCTGTATGGGGCGATCACTTGGGAACCGCTGCGCCTCGGTTTACGGCGGGTGCCGCCGCTGCGGAACATTACTCGGTTGCAGATGCTGATTCATCTGGGTTATCTCCAGTTGCCCCTGGATTGTGGTTTGCCCCTAACGGCAGCGATCGCCTGGTTAGCCGAGGGATTTCCAGATCCAGATCTCCAAACCATTTGCCGACGCATTGAACCCCAGGTGCGCCGGGGCACAGACTTAACGACGGCGATCGCCCCCTATTTTTCGCCGATGGTGCGCCAAATCATTCGTTCTGGGGAAACAGCCGGCACCTTGCCCCTCAGCTTTAGTCAAATTCGCCAATATTACCAACGGGAACTGTTCCGCCGTTTTACGTTGTTGCGGGTGCAAATTTTGCTGTTAAGTCTGTTGAGCTTTGGGGTATTTGTGGCGCTGTTGGGGGCCGATGTGATTCAGTCGATGCAACAGCAATTTGAGGCTTTTTAACTTTCCCGAACGGCAGAGGTCTGCCAAACCTCCACTCTACCCTACGTTCAGCTGATTAGACAGAATAGGCCTGTTGGAGCGCTTCCACCACGCGACTGAGACCCACGGAATTGGAGGCTTTAAACAAAAGGCGATCGCCGGGTTGCATAGTTGCCTGTAAATGCTCGATTAAACTCCTATGGTCGGGGAAACAAAGACTCGGCACCCCTGGGGCACCATCGGCGATCGCCTGGGCTTCCGGGTCATCCACCAGCACATAGAGCTGATCGAGACCGAGGGCCTGGGCCTTTTCGCCCACTTGGATATGGAGCGCCTCGGAAAATTCCCCTAGTTCCTTCATTGTCCCAAGCACGGCAATGTGGCGATCGCCGGGGGTTTGTTTGAGCAGATCAAGGGCCGCCAACATCGACTCTAGCCCCGCATTGTAGGTTTCATCTAATAAGACAATGTCATTGGGGAGCACCAGGCGCTGCGATCGCCCCTTGGGCATGGCCAGGAAAATTTCTGTCGTTAAACCCTGCCAACCAAAACCCAGCACTTGCATCACGCCCAGGGCCGCCAGGTAATTGAGGGCATTGTGCTGACCCGCCAGGGGCACCGGAAATACTTGATCGGCCACTTTGACTTGATCCGGCGCGATGTATTCCCCGGTTAAATCCCCCTGGTTAAAGCCATAACTGAGGGTTTCCCCAGACCAAACCGTTGCTGCCGTCGCCATCAGTAACTCATTATCGGCGTTGAGCATCGCCACGCTGTCCTTGGGCATAAATTCGAGCAGTTCGCATTTGGCCTTGGCGATCGCCTCCCGTGATCCGAGGCGACCAATGTGGGCTGTCCCGACGTTGGTAATAATGCCGATCGTTGGCTGGGCAATTTCTGCGAGTCGGGCAATTTCCCCTGGCCCCCGCATCGCCATTTCAATCACAGCAAAATCATGGTCTGGGGTCAGGTTTAACAAGGTCTTGGGGACGCCGATTTCATTGTTAAAATTGGCCTCGGTTTTGAGAACGTTTCCCTGGGTGCCCAAAACCCCCGCAATCAGTTCCTTGGTGCTGGTTTTCCCGACAGAACCCGTAATCCCAATCACCGGAATGTTGACCTGTTGCCGCCACCACGCCCCTAAATCTTGGTAAGCCCGGAGGGTATCGTTGACGATCCACTGGGGTAAATCCGTCTCTAGGGGCCGACTGGTAATGAGGGCGATCGCCCCGGCCTGGTGTGCTTGGTCAACATAATCGTGGCCATCAAATTTCTCGCCCACGAGGGCCACAAACACATTGCCCGGCTGTAAATCTCTAGTGTCCGTCGAAACGCCGGTGGCGGGTTCAGGGGAAATCTGCTGGGGCGATCGCCGTAAATTTTCCCCCAAGATTGCCGTCAATTGAGACAACATCAACACAATCCCCATGACTTGAGTAACCCCACAACAAACTTTCCTAGGCAATCTTACGGGATTTTGGGTAGCCCCTAGTGATATTTGTCACCATCGTCGGGGCGGCGATCGCCTACATTATAAAGAGATGCCCTGTGACAAAATTAGCAACCAAACCCCAGAAGCCTAGTAAAATCAGAGAAAATAGCCGCAGCAAAGCTCAACCCTCCCAAGACCCGTTTTTACAACCGTAGCCTTGATCTTTACCAAGAAAACACAAAAGGCTGCGCCTTTTCCTCTCAGTCGCCACTTAAAATAGAAAAAATCAGTCTCCCCTAAATCTAATAGCTCTTCTCTGTCGTCCCTCGCCTTGTAATCAGCCTATCCCTTACCCAGTTCCTCGATTAGCGTGACGAAAGTAACTCCCATCGCCTCTTATCTCCGGCAAACCAATTCCGCCGAACAAGAGCTATATGACTATTTGATGCACGCCGTCCAGAGCCATACCCCCGATGAGCTGCTCCAAGAATTCAAGCAATTTCTCCTTGAAGGACGCCAAGCGCCGACCCCCGAACTACACCAGGCCCTGATCACTATCCTCAAAACCCCTGGTGTCGAAGAAGATTTTAAATTCATTCTGAACCGCTGCTGCCACATCATTATCAACCGCTGGCAAATCCACCCCCAGCTCCAAAAATCGATCCCTCGGTTGGTTGAACTATTTGACTCTATCCCGCCGCCGAGCCTTTCGACGCCCCGCCTGACGAAATTACATCGCCAATTAGTGGCGGACTTTAGTACCTCCGAACAATATCTCACCCTGCAACGTTTGGCGCGGGTGGTAGAAGACGACGACAGTAAAAAGAAATTCACCTGGAATGACCAAAGCGTTTCGGTGGGTCAGTTAATTCAACGCTATCCCTATCTGTATGAACACTGCCTGCTCAGTGAAGATAGCAGCTTTGAACACCAGCAGACCGTCCGTCAGGTGCAAGCGAGAATTCAACGGGCCTTTGAGTTAGACCTTTCCAAATATGTCATGTATCAGGTGCGTTTGGCTCAACTGGCTCGCCGTAAGCATTCGATTCAGGATGCTAAACAAATGCTCCAGGGGGTGCAAAATCCCACTCTACTGACGGAGCGAGAGTTGGGAACTGCCTTGAAATATTTTGTGGGAAAACCGGAGCGGGGCCACAGCTACCGGGACTTATCCCAATATTTTTTACGCCGGACGACGGAAATTCTCTCCTACGAAGACTTTAAGCATGAGCTATTTAGTTACTTAATTTCTAGCGTCGATCAAAAGTATGGCAAGTTGCAGTTTAACCAGAGGCTCTACCAAAAGCTGCAAACCATGTTGCCGAACTACGATCACCAAAAACCCAATGAGTTGTTGATGATGCGCACGGCCAGTCAACTGCTCAATTATCTCATTGTGGAAAGTCCCCAGCGGCCAGAGCATTACGTTTTTGTAGATATGATCACGAACCTTGGCCCGACGGTGACGGTGGCATTGCTCCTGAAGTTGGTCTTGATGTGCGGTAAGGCGAAACCCCACCTCGAAAGGCGCTTTTCAATTCTCTTCAGCCACTACGAATCCCAATCCCAAGAGGGGGTACCTTGGCTGATCAAATCCTTAGAAAACCTCCACATTGCCCTCAGTGTGCATTTTGGTGATGCGGATGTGTCGTTTCTCAAGCAAATTATGTAAAGGGATTTACGATTACTTGCGGTGTTTAGGGGATTTTTCCGGAGTTTGGGGATGTTGGACGACCAAAACGGAACAGGGGGCATGGTGGAGTACGTAGCTGCTGACACTCCCTAAAAAGACTTCCCCTAGGCCCGTTAAACCCCGGCGTCCGAGGATAATTAGGTCGGTTTGTTGGTCTTTGGCGATCGCACAAATGGTTTCGCTGGGATCACCAATTTGTTGGTGGATGGTGGTTGCAATGCCTTGGGTGCGGGCTTGGTGAGCGAGGCTTTGGAGCCAATGATCGACATTGGTGAGGTGCTGCTGGAATTGTTCTTCTTGGAGGGCGATCGCCGTTGAATCGATCATCCCTCCGTAGGCCGCGAGGGAGCCGATTTCAGGCATCGCCACAGGTTGGGGCTGGACGCAGTGAAAAATGGTGAGGGCCGCTTGGAATTTTTCGGCGAAATTGAGGGCCTGGGCAAAGATGCTGGGATCTTCGGTGCGATAGTCGAGGGCCACGAGAATTTTTTGAATCGCCGTCGTCTGTGGCCCAGGGGTAGCGGTTTGGGCAGATGGGGTCGGTAACATAGCAGCGTCCTCCGACAGTGACAACAAAAGCAGTGCCTTTCTACTTCCAGTGTGTCATTCCATCGGGGAAATCCCAGGGCTTTGAGAGAAAAATTTATGTTGTCACCGGGGGGACAATGGCTAGTGATCGCAGACGGTTGAGGGCCGCCACCAGTTCAAATTTGCGGAAATAGCTCAAATCGGCCTGGGGATATTCACTGAGAATATCAAGTCCTTCCGCTTCGATATCGCCTAAAACCCGGTTCAACATTTCTGTAAGGGTGAGATTATCTTGGCCATACCGATCACGACCGTAGAGAATACCAAGGGCGATCGCCCGCAGTTGGGTCGTTTCAACTAACTGTTCCACGGCACTGAGGTCAATGTCTTCGGTACCAAACCCAAGGCGACTGGTATCGCGCACTTTAATGGTGACGGCCCGTTTTCCCCGACTGGCATCAATGCTCTCGGCCGCAGGAACACGGGGGGTAATGGTGCCAAATTGTGTACCTCCTTCTAGGCGTCTTTCGGTTTTGTGGTTGGCGGCAATGTGTTTAGCGGTGGCGGTGACATCCTGGGGTTGAAAATTATCCATGGCGATCACCGTATCGGCCACATCGAAATAATCGCCACTGCCCCCCATCACGAGAATTGTCGAAACCCCATGATCTTGGTAGAGTTGGCGCACCTTATCCACAAAGGGGGTAATCGGTTCTTTGTCCTTGTGGATGAGCTGTTGCATGCGGCGATCGCGGATCATAAAATTCGTGGCGGATGTGTCTTCGTCTAGCAGTAAAGCCGTTGCTCCCACTTCTAATGCTTCGATAATGTTGGTGGCCTGGGAGGTACTACCACTGGCATTATTGCTCGAAAAAGTCTGGGTCGATTGGCCCTGGGGCAATTGGTTAATGAACGGTGAAATATCGACACTGGCGATGCTGCGTCCGTCCTCGGCCCGAATTTTTACAGCGTTAGCATCGGTGATCACCCATTCCCGCCCGTCCCCCGGCAGATGGTTATACACCCCCAATTCAATTCCTTTGAGCAGGGTTGATTTACCATGGTAGCCGCCCCCAACGATGAGGGTAATGCCCTGTTTGATCCCCATCCCTGTGATTGGGCCATGGTTTGGGCAGTCAAAGCTCACCGCAAGTTCTGGGGGACTCTGGAAGGGAATTACATTTTCTGTTAAAGGATGGGCATCGACACCGCTCTGTCTGGGTAAAATCGCCCCATTGGCAATGAAGGCAACAAGACCCCGTTTCGCCAGTTCACTGCGGATCCAGTCGGCATCTTCGCTAGTTTCGACGTGGGTTTTTAGGGCAGCGGCGTTGAGATTCTGGAAAAGCAAGGACTTTTGCACAATCTGGGGTAGGTCGTAGCACAGCATTTCCTCTGCTTGGCGACCTAAAATCGACCGTCCCTTAGCGGGTAAACCCACCCAAAAACGTACTTCTAAGTCCTGGTCATCAATAAATACAGCAGTGCGTTCTAATATTTCCTGGGCGGGTTCTACCCCTTGGATCAAGCCGCTTTTGCCCGTCCCCCGGAAGCCACTAAAGTCTTTGGCCACTTGATAAAACTGCCTGGTGAGGTAATCCCGTAGGGCAATTTCTCGACTGAGGCTGTTGTAGAGGGCAGAGGGAAACTGGGCGATCGCCTGGGGGACAATCACACTGCACTGGGTCGGAGCGGCAAAGGGATCTCCCTGGACGTAATCAATGATCAGTGTGAAGTCTGGGAAGCTGTACTCCCCTTTTATCTGTTTGTAGGCCTTATATCCCCGGCTATCGAGTGCAAACAGGAGCGCGGAAAGATCGGCTTGGCTTTTCATAGATCAACTGGCAAACGCACTAAAATCAAGTGGCTGAGAAACGGATGATGTGCTCTCCAGATTACACTTTAGGGCCGATGCAACCCAAATTTTCCTTCTAGAAATTGTCCTTCTGCCTGACCAAAACACGCTACAGTAAATGTGATTCTTGCCATTGTTTTTTCGTGTCATCATTGCATCCATGCGCTATTGGTTGATCAAATCAGAACCCAGTGAATATAGTTTGGCGGATTTGGCTGCCGATGGGACAGAACTCTGGGATGGGGTGCGGAACTATCAAGCCCGGAATTTTTTACAGCAAATGGAAAAAGGCGATCGCCTCTTTTTTTACCACTCCAACACCAAACCCCCCGGTATCATCGGCCTTGCTAGCGTCACCCAAGCGAATCTGGTTGATCCGAGCCAATTTAACCCGGAAAGTAAATATTTTGACCCCAAGGCGACCCCAGAAAAACCCCGCTGGTACACCGTCGAAGTGGGCTACCAAGAAACCTTTGCCGAGATCATCACCCTGGATCAACTCAAGACCAGCTTTACCCCCGAAGAATTTGCCGTGGTGCGGCGGGGTAATCGTCTTTCTGTGATGCCCGTTCCTGAAACCGTTGCTGAACGACTCCTGGCGATGGTGTCTTAGCTAAAGCTTGTTTGTGACCATAGAAAAAGGTAAAAGGTGATTCCCAAACCCTTTACCCATTAAAGCTTTAAATTTTGTCTTGCTGGAAGTGATACCAGAGTTAATTCTGGGCTTGGACTTGCAGGAGGTGGACAGAGCCAGCCGGAATTTCGACGATCCGGAGGTCATCAGGGGAACCCATGCCGGAGAGAATCCCTACCGCCGCGCCGAGGAAGCCAAACTGTTGTTGGGTACCAATACTTGTGCCAGCAGCCCCAGCCAAAGAGGTGGTGAGATTTCCCCAAACGGCACTGTTTTGCTTGGCCATTTCTTGGGCGGTGCGCTGGGTGACGGTGCGGCCAGGAATCATCGTACTACTTTGGGCTTGAATATTCACCACTTGGCCATTGACGATAATCGAATCAGCAACGAGGATTGCGCCATCTTTATGGGGTTTAACCCGTAGGGTAATGGGGGTATTTGCTGGGGCAAGCAGTTCTCCCGATGCACTCCGGAGGTCTTGGAATAACGGCAGGGTCAAAGGATAGTCATCTTTTTGGCCGACATCGACAACGACAGCACTGGGAAAGTTCACCAAAATGGCACTGGCGGGGCTGAGTTTTGCCATCAGGGAAGTGGGGGCAGCGGGGGTGACGGAAGGCGTTGCAAGGGTCGTCGGCGTAGGTGAGTGATGATTCGGGGAAGAGTTAATCGGTGCTGCGGCAACGGTTTGGGTAGTGGTATCGGTGCTGCCAGTGCGGGCTTCGAGACCAGCAAGGCGGGCTTTGAGTTGTTGCAATTGGACTTCAAGGGAAGGCTCGGCGATCGCCCCTTGGGGGTTGGCAAAAGCGGGGGCCGGGGTACCCATTACCAAGAGAGACAGAAAAGGAATCGTTGCAGACTTGAGGAGGCGTTGGTAGAGAGAGGATTGAAACAACATGACAGGTTCTTCCAGTAAAAATAGCGGCTTCGAGGGGTGCGGGAGAATCATCACCTTGGCTCGATGCTGGGTAGTAGTTACTGGCTTAGGGAACTGATGCAGTTTTTTAGGATCAATGCCTCTATTGATAACGGACGGTGAAGTTGTTATCGACGGGCAAAGCTTCGTAGGGATAGCAACTAGGGAACGGCTCGAATCGCTGTTCGAGGGTACGCACATGGCTTAGGGCCGCCTGATCAATAATGTTGGCACCGCTGGACTGGGCTACCTGGAGATTTTGGACGCGACCATCTTTCGTGAGGAGATAGTTAACTTCGGTGCGCCAGACCCCTGGGGACGGCGGATAGGGGGGCCGCCAGGTATTGCCCATGGTGGCTTTGAGGTTGGCTAGATAAAAATCCACCTCAGCTTGACAGGCTAAACTCAGGTCGGCCATGTCCGGGGTATCGGTGGCGGCCGTATTTTGATTGAGATCCCGAAACGCGATTAGGTGATTATCGATGTCCTGGGAAACGGGAGCCGGTAACTGGGACTCGCGCCAGATCTCAGGGTTTAAAAATTCCTGTAAGTCTGGGGAATTGGCGATCGCCTCGGTGGGGTTAAAAGGCTCCACTTGATCTTGACCGTCACCCAAATTGAAATAACGCTCACCACTACGGAGCCGCAAACCCTCTGGATATTGGGCTGAAATAATCAAAATTTCCCCTTGGAGCGTTTCAATGGCCTGGAGATTATCGTCAACAACAGCCCTGAGCAAAATTGGGTCAGTTCCCAGGGGCTGAATCGTGAGAGAGGCTTCCTTGCTCTCCGAAGAATCCTGGGATAGTTGTTTGCTGGCAGCACCGGATTTCTGCTGTTGTTTAGGGGCCGCTGAACTCCGTCCTGGACTGAGATGGACACCATATTTACAGCCGCGATTGTTCCCCTGACGCCAACTGAGGGTCACTTTGCCGCCGACAATGACGCAGGGAAAGCGGTACTCTGTTTGCTGTTGGTCTGGCCCCGCCTGTAACAGGAGGCCATCATAACTTTGGCCACCGCCCACGAACGCAAGGCGCGCTAGGGAACGGTTATTGCCGGGGACGATTAAGGCTTGACTTTGGTTGGTCAGACGATTGCCCACGCGGGCCGGGTTGGGGCGTTGGTTGCCATTTTGGAGTAAGAGGCGATCGCCCTGGAGAGAAGCAATTTGACTGGCATTGGGGGTGCTGGCCTGGAGGAAGGGGGTAAAACCCAGAAGCCCCAGAAGCGCAACATTCAATAACGTAATGGGCTTAAACATAGTTTTTTAGTAGAACGAAGGACTATCGGGATAAATTTCCGGGGATGAATTTGGATTTTCGGGGGGGAGATCGTTGGAATTGTTTTCAGGTTCGGGATCAGTCGGTAAATCCGGTAAGGCAAACTGACACCGCTCAAACTCACGGATAAAGTCCTCGGCCCGTTGCTGGAGTCGCGTCAGTTGTGGCCCCTCAGGAGCATTGACATCGTTTAGCCAACTGGCCTCCGGTTGCGCCAAAAAAACATAGGGGTTGTTGGTAAAGTCCCAGGCCCCCGGCGCGATTGTTTGGGCTTCCTGGAGAAAACTTTGGAGAGCGGTGAAGTAGTTTTCGCAAAAACCGCCATTATTTGTCCCAGCGGTATTTCCGGTCGGCGGTTGCTGGACGGGGGGACGGATCGGCCAGCCGGAGTCGGGGGTAGTCGGAGCATTGGCCAGGGTTTCTTCTTGGGGAAGCCAACTACTGGGGGCGAGAAATTCTTGCAATTCGGGGGAATTGAGAATGGCCGTCGCATTAATCGGTTCCACCTGGGGGCTGGCGTTAGGGTTCGTCCCATCGAGGCTGTAGCGTTGGCCAGGCTGGAGCGTAAATCCCCTGGGGTGAGCCGCCGAAGTGAGGGTGATTTCGCCAACTAGGGCATCAACAATCTGGCGATCGCCTAGGGTGCGGGCCTGGAGGATCACTTCATTGCTGTCCTTGGGCTGGATGACGATCCCCTCGATAACCTTTGTCGTCGCCTTTTCTTTTTCTGTTTGTTTCAAGCCTTTTTTATTGCTGCGGTTGGGGCTGAGATAAATCCCTTCTTCACAACCGCGATTATTGCCCTGACGCCAACTGAGGGTGACTTTACCCCGACTGACGACACAGGGAAATTGATAATGGGTTTGTTGGAGATCGGGGCCAGCTTGCACCGCTAAACCAGCATAATTTTGGCCGCCCCCCACAAAGGACAACCGCGCCAGGGAGTAGTTATTGCCGGGGACAAGGAGAGTTTGACTACGATTTTCGAGGCGATCGCCGATCCGGGCAAAGCTGGGCCGTTGATTCCCCCGTTGGATCATGAGGTAATTTCCCCGCACGGAAACAATTTGGCTGGCTTGGGGCAAGGTCGCCACGGCCAAGGACGTAAAACCGAGGCAACAAAGGCTACTCAGGAGGGCAATTTTTGGGGGCTTCACGGTATTTTTCCTCAATGGTTTGGCTAAATAATGCGTCAAATTATTCATAGGGATCAGCGGATTCTGGGGCCACTTGGCAAGCTTTCAGTTGCGTGGCGATCGCCTCGTAATCCCCCACAAAAATTGTTTCTGTCAATGTTCTGCCTTGGAGGGGCGCACAGGTCGGGGCGGCATAAAAGGAGCGATCGCCGTAGAAACCACATTGTTGATCGGTGTGGTCACGCCAGAGGGCTTCAAGGTCTTGGAGAAGCTGACAGGGGAGTTGCTGGGCTTCCGTCGGGTTATTGATTTCCCCGTCCTGGTTGAGGTCAGCGTTTGTTCCCTGGGGACGTAAAAGGAGGCCATAAGTTTCCCGTAATGCCCCAGGGGTATATTGATCTTCATAATCCAAAAGGTTAGTTTCGGGCTTGAGACTGCCAAATTCTCCCTGGGCGAGGGCGGTTTCGAGGGTAGGCAATTTTTGCTGTTGGATCAGCGCAACCAATTGTTGTTCTGTTTGGCTGGCAAGGTCTTGTAATTCCTGCTGCTGGGCCGCCGCTAAATCAGGTCGTGCCTGGAGTTTGGTGATCTCCTGCAAAATTTTCTGGTAATAGGCGATCGCCAAATCAAAGTCCCCCGTATTTTGTCGCCGTTGGGCAATGGTCAGGAACCGGGGTAAATCCCGGAGGAGGGTCGGGGTTGTGGCCGAGCTATTAATCGAAATCGTCTCGATAATTTTGAGCGATCGTTGGCGTTCCCACCAAGTCCAGCCCCCCGCTAAACCTAGCAATACCAAAGCCACAGAAGAAAGCACCGCCAGTTTTTGGGCACCACGCCGAATTTTCCGTTCCTGGTCGAGTTCCCGTTGTTGCCGTAGGGCGATCGCCGTTTCCTCTTGGGTACGCAAATCCAGACCCAAGTTGATAAAAAACCGTTGGGCATCACTGAGGCGATCGGGACTTTTATCCAGCCAAAACTCTGCCTCCACCAAGGGCGCTTGTCGCAACAGATAACCGTCGCTGTTGTTGTGACTTTCCCATTGCTCAATGGCGTTATTTAAACGGGTTTGCCACCGTAGGAAATCAGCATTGTCGGCAATCCAACCCTGGAGACGTTGCCAGTGACGAATTAACGCTTCATGGACAATTTCGACAGTTTCAGTGTTGCGGATCGGGTCACGGTTCGTCGTCAACAGCCGTTCTGAAGCTAATTGCAACGCGAGAGGCCAGGCTTTAATTTCTGTTTGCGGCAGAATCCGTCGGGTAGCCTCCGCCCCTTCCCGCACTTGGATCAGTTGCAAAAAGAGGGCTTGCACCTGGGGCCGCTGGTCAGCGGAGAGTTTTCCATAAACCTGTTCCGCATAATCCCGGAGCGCGGCGGTAATTCCCCCCAGATTTTCGTAGGCGGTATGGGTAAGCCAACCTTTCTCTTGGTGGGGCCACAGTTGGGTCAGGGCAAATTCAAGGAGGGGTAAATTCCCCACCTGGTCTTGTACTTCTGTGATTATTTTTTCTACTAAACCCGGCTCAAACCTTACTCCCATCAGGGCTGCGGGTTGGGCGATCGCCGCCTGGAGCTCCGTACGGGAAAGGGGCAGCAAAAATTCTGGTTCATGGCGTTGCCAGAGTTTCCCCAGGCCGGGATGTTCTAGCACTGGCCCGACACAATCAGCCCGCAGAGTAAGCAGCACCACAAACTGGGGCGCTTCTTGGATGGCAGCCACCAACAGATCTAAAAATTGCCGCTGTGCCTCTGGGTGATTAAGGGTAAAAAGTTCCTCGAATTGATCGATAATCAGCAGTCGGCGGGTTTGCCTTGGTTGGGTTTGCTGAATTTGTCCTAACGCTGTCCCTAAACTTTGAGTATCCCCTCGGAAGGATTGCAACAATTTTGTTTCTGAAATATCGGGCTGCCACATTGCCACGGCATGGGCCAACCTTGCTACGGGATCATTTTCGGGACGCATCACCTGGATCGCCCAGTTGTACCTAGCATCCTGTCGCAACTGGGGCACAATCCCCGCAAACACCAGGGACGATTTCCCACTACCGGACGCCCCCACCAACGGTAACAGCGGTTGGCTTTGGAGCTTTTCTATCAACTTTTCTCGCAAACTTTCCCGCCCGAAATAAACCGCCGCATCCTGTTCCTGGAAGGTATTTAAACCGCGATAGGGACAGGGGGGCAAACCACCGAGTTGCAACCAAGTGGGGGGAAGGAGAGCACTATTTTGGCAAATGATTGGTAGCCAAGCCGCCCCAGGATAATCATTTTCTAGGCCTTGCAGTTGGCGGCGAGCCTGTTTCACTGCTTGATAAAGGGGCAGTTGGGCGATCGCATAACCTTCGAGAAAACGCTGAAAAAAGTCCTGGGCGACTCGATTCGGCACCGGTTCGCGCATCACAATGGTCACGGGAATCTGGAGATTACCTAAACTATTCGCCAAACCCAACCCATCACAGGAGTTGAAAATTGCCAACTGCAACCCCCGTGCCAAGGCTGTGCGGAGGCCTTCCTGTAAATGCTCCAGGGTCAAGCTGCGGTGTTCTGGCCCGTCGTGGAGATAGAGGCGGCCCGTTTGTTGTTCTGTTTGACTGTGGCCCGCAAAAAATAAAATATCCCAGCCCTGGTCATCCCAGAGGGCCGCATCAAATTCCTGGCGGGTGGGCTGCGTTAAAAATTGCACCTCCGCATCGGGAATTTCAGAGAGTTGTTGTTGTTCCGCCGTCAGATCGATGCCCTGGCTACTACCGAGGATCGCCAAAATGCGTACCTGTTGCCGTTTTTTCTGGGGGGTGATTTCTTTTAAACGGTAGAACTGGGGCTGACTGAGGGCCACTTCCGCCAGGGGATAATCCACCAAAAATTGCCAACCCTGCCAGGGCAAGTGGTGCAAGTGCGGGTCATCCGTCTGCAAAATTAACCGCAGGGGCATCTCTGGGGAAAGATGCGATCGCAGTGCCTGGACAATGGGCGTAAATCCGGGGCTGAGGAGCCATTCATTCAGTTGTCGTTGGAGCCGTTGGGACAAGTCCTCAAAGCTGACCTGGGACACATGGGTAACGGCGTCTTCTTCGATTTCAAAATCATCATCATCATCGTCAAAACTGCGCATTCCCTCGGCCTGTCGCTGCCGTCCCAATTGCAGCCGCTGGGCGAGGGCGAGATAAACCGTTTGCCATTGCTGCAGACTATTGAGCAGGTCTGGGAAAGCGGGCAGTTGCCCAACAAATTGCTGGGGTAAAGGGACATCCATCTCCCAAATCTGGGCTGTGATTGTCGGAAACCCTTCAGTGAGGTTCCCTCGACCAAAGGCCAGGGAAATGGTGACGCTAGCATCACTGAGCCAATTAAATTTCAAAGGTTTCGTTGACGGTGCAACCATCGCCGCTTACCTCCACTTGAAATACTTTACCGGGAACACCCTTGAATGGTTTGAGTTGGATGTAGCTGTCCTGTTGGCGACTGGTGATTGTTTGCAGCACCTTGCCGGATTTTGACTTGAGGGAAATACTTAAGTCTGCCGGGAGATACTCTGCCTCAAAGGGGAGGAGTCGTGCCTGGATGCGAACTTTATCGTCTTCGTCGGTGGGGGCGAGGGTAACGAGGAGAACCACCTGTTCATTGCCCAGGCTCAAACCAAGATCGAGAAGCTTTCCGGCTTGGATATCTTCGCTGAGGTTACGGGTGGCAAAGGCGAGCTGGGCTTCAGGCAGCATCAACTGATCGAGGGCCTGCCAACCTTGATCGAGGACATTATCAAACCAGTTGCCGAGTTTGGTAGCGGTTTCGGTGACTTGGGCTTTCAGTTCCGCGAAGGCATTCACGGGGAGGGGAATGGCGGCGGGGGAAAAGTAACGGCAGTCAGCGAGGAAATGATTCAGTTCGGCATCAAAGTGATCGAGGCTGAGGCAATAATGGCCATCCCGTTTGGGGGCAGTTTGCAGGCGATCGCTCCGGCTGATCCCCCTGAGAATGACAGTTTCTGCTTCTTCATCCACTTCGACAATGCCGTAGAAATGGGCGGCGAGTTCCGGTTGTTCAAGATATTCCTGGGGCCAGAGTACCTGTTCGTCGAGGTAGTCACTCTGGGCTAAAAGACAAACTTTAAAACCTCCTACGGTCACATAGGCCACCTGGGGCAGATGGGTCAGATCCCGTTGGCGACGTTTTTCTGGGAGGCGATCGCCAAGCCAATTTTCAAAGGCCACTAACCCCAGCCCGTTTAAATAAGCCTGCCACTGGTCAGCTTCTGGCAAATTTCCAGCAGGCCAGGTTTGGACGAGGGCATAGTCAAGCTCGCTGAGGGTAATTTCTTCGGGGATCAGTAGGCGGAATTCAGATTGGGTGAACATTTTGGGGCTCCTCGGCGTCAAGCAAGATTAGGGGTTAGTTTGGGGTGGCATTCGTTAAGTAATGCTTTAGTTTTTGGGCGTAGGCACTGTCGAAGCGACGGTTCTTGCCACTGCGGATTTCGGCGGCGGCCTCCGTAAACAGTTCTTGGTCTACAAATTGTTCTAGTTGCTGGCAAAGGGAACTTAGGTAGTTTGGGTCGGGTTCCGGGCCAGTGAGTCCCTTTTGGCGAGCGAGATCGAGGAGTTTGGCGAGCAATTTTTCCGTGGTTTGGCGGCGCACTTGATTCAGCAGATCGCCGGGGTTGAGGATACGGCGGGCTTGATCCCAGCTACTCATGCCCAGTTGGGGGGCAATTTCGGCGAGGGATTGGGCCTCGATGTAATAGAGAGAAAGACCTTGCAAATAGCGATCAGCAAAAGGTTTGTAGCGTTTGCTCTTGGCAAGTTTTTGTTGTTTTTGTTTGAGGTTGTCCTGGAGGCTCTCGTCAAAGGCGATCGCCAATTGGTCATGCAAAAATTGGATTAGCTCCCGTTGTTCGAGGTTCCCTTCATCGAGGCTTTCGTGGGGGAGATCCCGCCGGGGAGCATAGTCACCACTGTCGGCGTCGTAGGTTTCTAAACTTTCCCGCGATCGCCAAATATCATACTGCCGCAACTGTTCCGCAAGGCGATGCAAATCCCCCAGGAGTAACTTCGGGGCGCGGCTCGGATAACCCTGGTCAACGCAGTAGGCATCCATTTCCAAAAGTTGTGCTTCCGTGGGGGTTTGGCACTTGGTGCGTTGTTTCGTCTGTTGGCGGCGATCGCGACGATACACCCCATGGAAAGCCTTCAGCAGACATTGATCCGCAGGCGCTAACTGCTCAAACTGACTTTTGCGGGCGCGGTTTAACAAGGCCCAATCCGTGAGGTGCTGAAACCCAAATTCCGCTAAAAAAGCCCGAATCTCTGGATGTTGTTTCGTTTTCAAAAAAGCCCAATTTTTCAAACTGAGTTTGTTTTCCCGTTGAGCCCCATAGGAGCGGAGAATTTCCACCGCAAAAATCTGAAACTGACAGGGGCTAAGTTGGGCCGCTTCGTTGAGTTGGACTTGATTGCTGTCCGTGGCCTCATCAATCAAAATTAACCTCTGGCCGTCGTCGTGGAGCACCAGAGGCAAAAGGTCTTGGTAAGAAAAATTCTGTTGGGCACTAAATAAACTCGCGAGGCGTTGGCAACTTTGGAGAATCGGTTGGGAGACGTAACACCGTAAACATAGCCCTGCTAATGCCTGATAATATGATTCCCCTTGGTTGCCTTGAAAGACCTGGAGGAGCTGCTCTGGTAAAGTGTTAGCCGAAAAAGTTGTGGTCTCTAACCAAGTTTGGGCGGTCGGGAGCGGTGCCCAGTGGTATCCTTGGCGATGCTGGAGACTGATGCGGTATAGGTGCCAGTACTGCTTCGGATAACTCATGATCTCCCCTTGGGTTCCCCATTCAAGCAAAAATGCATAGCGGTGTTTTTGTAAGTATCATTATCCTGTCGCTATACATCTTAATTGAGCTTTTTCTTAACTGATACAAGCGGGAATTCGTCTTCCTCGCACACAGTTTATTGTGACGAGCAGGGAGGGGATGAAAGCGAGTTAGACTCATGCTACTATAAGTTTGTCTTGACCACTTCTCCCTAAGCGAAAACCAAGCTAAACGGGCAGTGTTGCAAGAAAAGAATTTTGGCCTTCGGAACGAGGGTTTTCCGCCTATCGCCAGAATGTAAGACTCGCTATTTTTCGGAGTAGAAAGCAGTTCTTTGGGTAGGAAGCTTCTTTATGCTAAAGCGAGGAAGGAGTAGTTCACCAACCGGTTACCAAGCCAACATATTCCCCAAAAGACCTTGGCGCAAATTGGAATCATTTACATAGCGCACGTTTTCTAGCTGTTGGTAGGTGGCGTAACGGTGGGCTTCTGCTTGGATAACGGCGGAGCAATCCTTGGCACTCATGGAACCGATGGTTTGCATGCCCCAACCGGTATTTTGGGCATCGATATGCTGGGTCGTGGTACTGTCCGGGGTGCTGGTGCTATCGGTCACTGTGGCCTCGTTATGGAAACTGTTCACCTGGGTCATGTCTTCCATTTCCTGGGTATTACAGAATTCTTTGGCCTCTTCTACGCTTAGCCAGGGTTGATAGTCGTCGGCGATCGCCCCAGGGACAAAACTAAGGGGCAGTAACATTGTTAAGCCAAAAACAGCGAGCTTGTGAGTTGTGTTAAACATGGTTGGTTTCTCCGGGGGCGAGTAAAAAGTAAGTGGTCGATTTAAGGGCTGAGGGGTAATCCCAGGGACTCCATGAAATTTGGATCATGGGCAGGACTATAGATATCAATGGGAACACTAATTTGGGTGCCAATGGTCGGACTTTGGATGCCGTAGGGAGCCAGGGGACTTGCGCCATTGCCATCAACAAAGTGACTACTGGTGCGTTGTTGGGTGGCGTTACCGGAGCCGACATAAAGCTGGCTGCTCGTGTTGGTCGTGGTATTGCCCCAGCAGGGTTGGTTGCCTGTGCCCATAAAGACTTGGTTACTTTGGTTAGCGGGAGTTTGAGAACCGTGGATTGCCACTTGGAGGGACACATCGGTCATCACACAGGCGGCCTGGGCAGGCATCCCGATAGAAGTCACGGGTACAAGCAAGGAAGGGGTAAAGATAATCCAGAAGGGGGAACCAGCAAAGAGAATTTTCATTGATTTGGCCTCGGTGAAGGGAACAGGGGAAAAACAGGGCAGTTGTGAACGGAGAGTTGGGTTAAACCACTGCCCTGGTGTTGGTCTTAGAAAGAAAAAATAGAGCTTTGGTTTTGGAAGCTGTTCTGGAAACTGCTGTTGTTGACGCTGTTGCCGAAACCAATCCCCGCGCCTGTTTGGCTGGCACCCACCTGGGCAACGCTGGCATTATTGCCAAACCCAAAGGCGTCGGATTGGAGTTGGGTGCTGGATTGACCGAGGTTGTTGTTGACGTTGTTGAAAAAGCCATCAGCCACGGCAGTTTGGGAACCGACGATTGTAGACTGGGCGCCGTTGTTACCACCACTAAAGAAGCCGCTTTGGTTTTGGAAATTTGATTGGCCCATGGTATTAGAAGTGGAGTTCCCCACACCGACGGCGGCACTAGTTTGATTAGAAATCATTGTGCTGCTAGAAACATTATCAGCTTTAGCGGGTTGAGCGATACTTAGAACACCGAGAGCGAGGAAAGCACCAGCGGTAGCCAGTTTGAGGGATTGGGGACGAGAGAAAGTGAAAGTAGTCATGGGTCAGTTACCTGTTGATTGATTGTTGTGTGTTGCCAGGTGATAGTGACCAGAAATTTTGCTTATGCAGTTTTTTATCTTTCGCCCCAGAAAATTTTCTAGAAAAGTTCAGCGGCGATCGCCTTGAGGGGGGATTCCGTTGTGATCGGTTTTTTCTCAGAAGGAACAAGGGTAAAGTCGGGTTCGAGGAGAGCATCGTCCACCCAGCCGGAAAAATAATCCACGGTGGTACTGTCTAGGTCGAGGGCAAAAAGTGTTAAGTCTCCCCGCAGGGCATTGAGATCTTGAATCCCTTCAGGGTTATAGCCCTGCTCACTAATGCCCACTGGCCCCAGGCCCACCTGTTGCCCCATCACTTCATCAAAACTCCGCCCAAAGCGATCGCCTGCCCAATGCCATTCTTCGCCGGGCCAGTAGAGACGATCTTCCCAAGGCAACAAATCCGCACCGGGTTCACTGTCCCACTGGAAAGCCCCTTCCGGTACCGTCACCCGAAAACCCGTGGGATAAGCAACTTCAAAACGCCCTTTTTTCGGCTGTTCATGGGCAATGCCAAAGGGGACGGTACTCGCCCACCAGAGCACTTCGGCGGTATCTGTGGTTAGGGTGGTGCTGGGAGTTTCTGCCAACAGACTGCGATAAATAGGTAAACCTGACTCTGGCACTTGTGCTTCTAGGGCAAAGCGCCAACAATTCCACGCGTCCCACTGGTCAATATTGCGCCACTGAATGTTGCAAATGCCGTTCCCCGTCGCCGCCCAGAGCACATCGCCCTCAGCGTGGAGTTGGGTGGGAATCGCCCCGATCAAGGGACTGTTGTGAATCGTGTGAAACGAGATTTTGCTATCACGCCAATCTTGATTAAATTCATAGGCCACCAAGCCCCGTGCGGGAATGAGGCTTGAACCTTCGGCGGCATATTTTGTCCCCAACCAAAGAGTTGTTTGATCGTCGTTGGTTGTGGCCTGGAGGTCAGTAATTTGGGTGGCGATCAGTTCGTCCGGCTGCTGTAATTCGAGGCTGCCGGTGCTTGGTTCATAACGAATCAGGCTACTCAAACCGCTAAAACCTTCCCCTTGCTCTGAGGAAACCGCAAAAAATAACGTGTCTTCGACAGGAATGGCCGCTGTCACCGTGGGAATGCCTAGATCCGCGCCAATGCCACTGGCCCGCAACTGTTCGAGGGTATAAAGATCTAAGGCGATCGCCTCGGTTTCCCCTGGGGGAATCAGTTCAAAAATTGCCTTTTCGGGGGGATTCTCAAAATCTAAAAAAGGATTTGGCCGTAAGAGGACACGGTATTGATAGGCTTCTCCCGCTAGCTCGACCGTTTGAAACGCCGGATCTTCCCCTGCTAAAAGCAACTCCTGATCCTGAACGGCATTAGAGGTGTTGTCCGTGGTTGGTGGCAGAATTGCCCAACTCTGGGTTTCCCGACAAAAAACCAATTGATGATGCCGAGTTTGCACCGTCACAGTATCTGAATCGGCTTGAATGTCCCACGCCGTAAAATCGAACTGATCTGCCACTGACAGATCCGCTTGGATCGTTAATCGCTGGGCTGCTCCATCGGTGCTGGGACAATTGGCCGGGGTAGATGGCGCTGTTACGTCCCCTGGCTGTTCCTCCAAACTAATAGACTGTCCATTACAAGCACCAAGGCAAATTAACCCAACCCAAACCCAAGGCGATCGCCCCAACCCATTTTGTCTAGCCCATAAACTTTGTCGCATCACCTTTACTGACTCCCTAAAACTATTGAAATAAATTTCCCTGCCGTTTTCACCTGAGAAAGTTTGCCAGGGGAAAGCTTGTGGCTTATTTTGATAAAGATTTCTTGTTTGTTCCCTTACCTAATCCCAATTCTGAGCCGAATTTAACCATGGCGCAAATCCGCATCGACCCCCTGGCGATCCAACTCCAAACCCTCGAAACCGAAACTCTCCTCAAGGCGCTCCTGCGGGCCAAAGTTCACCTCGATGCCATCTGTGGCGGCAAAGGCTATTGCGGTACCTGTGTCGTTCATGTTGTTAGTGGTGCGACCCAACTTAGTCCGGTGACGGCCCAAGAACAAACCATCCTCAACAATCTAAAAAAATCTAGCGACACCTATCGCCTCAGTTGCCAAGCCTATGTGCGTGACGGAGAAACCGTTGTTTGTGACCTACCATCCCGCACCCTCACAAAGTTACAACAAATTCTCGATCGTCTGAAAAATCGCTATGCCCCGAAAGATATCCGCCACCCCCGCACCGGAGAACTGCTTGTTAAGCAGGGGGGCATTGTGACTCAGGATATTCTCGAACGCCTGTTGAGTGCCTGAAGTCCTTTTCTAGAAAAAAATATAAATTTTCATTAAGAAACAATTAAGTTTTGTTGATTGATTGTGGGTTCCGCCGGGGGTCTGAGATTTCCATGCTATGTTTGGTTTCCATAACAAAGTCCTAGTCTTATAACTCTCGTTTTTTAAGGGGTTTCTTAGATATCGTCCAAAATCCAGGACTTTCAAAGGGTTCTAGTCCCCTTTGAGAATGTGTAATGAGTTAACTCGATTTTTAGCCATGCTAACCAAACAAATTGCGGACTTGGACGTTTGAATTGCTTGGTTCCAGTGGTGCCCCCTAAAAAATTAGATTTAGACATCGACAATGTTGTCGCCAATGACAATTTGTTGAGTTTTGTATCGTCGTTTGCTTGTTCCAAGCTACCGCCTATGGTTGGTACATCTACTTTGCACAACCAGATCATTCTCATCGCGGAAATGAATGAGCGCGTGTATAAGCCCATTGCCACGCAGCTCACCCGCGCTGGAGCCGTTGTTTGCGTCTCTGAGACAAGGCAGGCTTTACTCGAAGAATGCGACCGTCGTCATCCCCAGTTACTGTTACTGGGCACGCTCCCCCATACCAACAGTCTCGATTTATTTCGGCAATGTCGAGATTTTTGGCAAGATTTACCCGTGGTACTCCTCGCCCACCAACCCCTAGTCAATGATTACTTTCGTGATTGGGCGCTGAAACAGGGGGTGCGAGCGGTACTCAGCAGCTATGTGCAACATCTCGCCCAGTTACAAGCTACGGTCCAAGATATTTTGTTTCCTCTGTTAGAGCCCGTTGCCGCCACGGCCAAGCGCACCATGCCGCCCACCCCAATCCCAGTGGTCACAAATCCAGCTAAGGGTACGGATATTTCTCGGGCCAGGGCCATTATTGCTTTGAATCAAATTAGTGAATTTAGTCAAAAGTATTTTGGGAACCTTGCCATCGGTAATTATTGGCGAAAAGCCCAGCAAACGCTCCAGTCAGAACATCCCCTTTTGGACTGTTGGGTGGTGGATCACTGGGGCAGTTTTGATCCAGAGCAAGGGGCGATCGCCTCTCCCGAACCGCACCTCAGTCAGGCCGAACTACAGAGCCTCAAAGTATGGGTAGCGACCTTTACCCAAGAGTGCGAACGCATTGTTGTAGACTTTGCCCAATTGCTCCGCCAATATGCCCTCAGCGAAGCTGATTGTCGCTTTCTCCTTTAAATTTTTTACCCCCCCAATTCCCCGTGAATAAAATCTCAATCCAACCCCTCGATAAAACCGTTCCCGTCCAGGGCCAAGAGACCTTGCTTGATGTGCTACTCCGGGAAGACATGAGTGTCATGCAGGCCTGTGGAGCCCAAGGGCGCTGTGCCACTTGTCATATTTACGTCAAATCTGGGGGGGAAGCCCTCAGCCCGATGAATGACCAAGAACGACTGACCCTCAGTTTTATTGCCACCGCCCAAGCCAATTCTCGCCTTGCCTGTCAAACGAAGATCTGTGGTGATGGGGCCGTTATCGAAGTGCCCAGGGGGATGTACATCGGTTCCATGGGCGAGCTCAAATCCCTCGTTGGCACCCGCGCTAATCAAAATATTATTCACCCTTTGACCGGAGAAATTCTTGTCGAAGAAAACAAATTAATTCTGCGCTCGGCCCTCGAAAAAATGGCCAATATTGATGCGGCTTTAGAAACCAATCTTTTGGATGTGTTCCAACCCTCTTCTGTGTCAAATATTGCCAACTACTTTGATTAGTTTTGGCTTTTCTCGCTTTTTTAAGCTTGTCTTTCTAACTGTTGTGATTGCGATTTATTGATCCTATGGTTTCTTCTGCCCGTTCCCAAACTCTCCCATACCACCGTTCCTGGCAAAAAGCCTGCCACTATAGTCGTCATACCTTCTTTCAGTTTGATCCCACCCAAGGCACCGTGAGCGATCGCCATGGTCAACGGAATCTCCTCACCACAGAAGATTTTATTATCGGGTTGCAAAAGGGCCTTGAGCATGAAGTCGGTGAAGCTTCCGGTTGGTTAATGTACCTGATCGGCCAGGAGTGGGGCGTCGAAGATGCGGCCCAATTTAAGGTTTGGTTCCAGGATGAGTTCGGCCTGTATTTTAAAGATGCGGCGCTCCGGTTTGCCCTCGAAACCTGGTGGTGGCCCCTGACGGCCCAGGGGTGGGGGAAATGGCAGGTGGATTTGTCTTCGATTAAGGAAGGCTTTTTATTTATTGATCTATTTGACTCGGCGGTGGCGAAAACCCTCGGTGATGTCGGTAAGCCCGTGTGCTTCCTCTATGCAGGGCTATTTGCGGGGTTCTTTTCGAGCTTTTTTGACCGGGCCTTGAGTAGCACCGAAATTCAGTGTTATTCCATGGGGAATGATTTTTGTCGGTTCCTAATCGGTTCGGAAAAACGGGTGAAGGCGGCGGAATTTTGGCTGACATCTGGGGCAACGGCGGCGGATATTGAAGCTCGCTTCCAGGCGCTCAAAACGGAAGCGGCACTTGATGCGGTTGGGCGCGAATAAAGCAAAGGCACACTTCGAGGACAAATCACATGGCACAAGATGATTCTCTACTCCGGCGCTGGTTTCCGACTTTTGTGGGACTTTTTGAAAAACTCAAGCCTCCTACGGCAGCCCCTGTCCCTACCCGTGGAGTGACCCCTGCCCCGACCCTCGTCCGGCGATCGCCTCGACCGGATGGCCCTTTTTTTCTCAAGGGGTTTGAGGAGGCAGCTTTTCTCTCCCGGGATGATCTGCTGTTAGCCCTACAGTGGAGTGCGCCGCCTTCCGAATTGGATCAATATGCTGCCACTCTCCAAGGGACTTCGCCGAGGCGATCGCCCGTTGTTGAAACCGAGGAATCTGATACCGACTTTTTCATTCGGGGCCTACAGAATATCGAAACCGTCGATGGCCTCAAAAATTTAGATCTTGTCGCCCTCCTCACCTGGGAAGAGCAAGGTCAAACTCTCCGAGAAGTTGACCCCGATGACTACGACTTACTCGACGATTTATTAGATGTCGCCGATATTTAGGGCGTTAGGTGGCTAAAACTCCTTACAAAAACGGAATTATTAAAAAATAAAACAATTTACCGTCCCTTTTCGAGAAAAACCTAGAATTTTTCCAGCGTAAATTTTGCCTACTTTTTTCATCAGGATAAATTTTTATGATCACCCTCTTAGAAACCCTCCTTGAACGTTCCGACGGGGCTTATATCGAACCCCAAGATCTTGATCAAGTCGATCAGACTCTCCAATCCTGGGGCGATCGCCGGATCACCTATCAATTGATCCAAGAAAAAGAAGAAAAAATTGTTGACGAGACCCTCCGGCGCTTCCAAACCGAAAACGAAGTGTTATTGCGCTCGGCCCCGGAGACGGTTCTCAAAAAATGTAAAGGTGATCTCATCTCAGTCCTCCGCAACTGCGCCACAGCGATGCTCCTCCAGGACGAAGAACTCCTCAAAGATCGCTTCCTGTACTGGATGCAAAATATTATGCGGGCCTTGAAAAATCAAAAATACAACAACGAAGTTTACCGCATTATCCAAGAGGTCATCCAAGAAGAACTCCCCGCCCCATACGCCCAACTGATGCTGCCCTATCTCCAAGTCACCCACCAATACCTGAGCGAATAACCATGACTTTGTCCCCTGTCCCTGGGAATTACTTTACCCCCCGCACCTATATCCAATGCCAACCGGAAACGGGCCTTTTAAAAACACGCCACGGGAATCGCCTTTTGGCCGTACCAGAAGTGTTGCTCCGGAGCATTCATAAAGCCCTACGAGAAGAAACAGGTGAAGCAACCCCTTTCGCCCTCTATACCTTTGGTTTTTGGTGGGGAGGGGCTTTTTATGACCGCTTGAAAACAGAAATTGAAGCATACTACCAACGCACGATCCCCCAGATGAATGCCCTAGAATTTTTGGTGATGATGCGGCAAATTTGGGAAACCCACGGTTTTGGGCATTTAAATTTAGATTTTACCCACCGTGATTTGGGCCTAATCAAGGTACAGGTAGAGGCCTCGATGATGCAGTTGGGTACGGAAATTGGCCTGAAACCAGAACAAACACCGTCCTATCATTTGGAAGCGGGTTTTATTGCAGCTTGGTTTTCCCGTTGGGCTGGGAAAGGCATTCGGGCCTGTGCAGTGGATTTACCAAAGGATGCGGCAACGTTAATGGCGAATCCGCCACAATTTGCCAACTTCTTGGTGGGCTTAGGGCCAAAAATTGAACAGACGGAAATGTGGGTCAAACAAGGTCTTTCTAGCGCCGAGATTATCGAAAAATTTGCAGTGACCGATGCCTAAATTGACGTAGGTTTTGCTAAACCCTGGGCGCTGCGGCCTAGAGCGTTTCTTGGCATGATGGAAGTAAGTTCAACAAGTGTTTTGCTTACATAATCGATATGACAACTGATGTTCTGACCAAACATAACGTTCAAATCCTCGGCAATGCCAGTTCAGACAAGGTACTCCTCTTCGCCCACGGCTTTGGCAGTGATCAAACCAGTTGGCGTTTAGTGGCCCCGGCCTTTGCGGCGGACTACCGTTTGGTGCTTTTTGATTTGCCGGGTTGTGGGCGATCGCAGGCAGACGAAAACGAGACATTACATCACACACGCCTCGAAAGTTACGCCCAGGATATTCTCGACATTTGTGAGGCCCTCGACCTGGAGGAAGTGCAACTGGTTGCCCATTCAGTCAGTAGTATGACCGCCACCCTGGTGGCTCTCAAGCACCCCAATCTCATTACCCGTTTAGTGTTCATCAGTGCCTCACCTCGGTATATCCATGACCAAGATTATGTGGGGAGTTTTGATCAGGTCACAGCCGATGAAATCTTGGCGGAAATGTCCCAGAACTATTTCCAATGGGTGCATAAATATGCGCCATCGATCATGAATACCCCGAAGCAACCATTACTCTCGGCGGAATTTTCAAAAACCCTCCTCCGTCTACGGCCTGATTATGCTTTTTTGACCTTTTCGCTGATCCTCAAATCTGATTATCGTCGCGAGGTGAGTCAACTGAAGCTCCCAACGTTAATTTTGCAAGCCGAGAATGATCCTTTTGTGGCTAAAGCTGTAAGCGAATATCTCCACCAAGCCATTCGCAGTAGTCAGCTCCACTGGATTGACGCCAAGGGGCATTTTCCCCAATTGAGTAATCCCCAAGCGGTGATCGCTGCCCTCAAAGATTTTCTCCATTAAACTCACAGCAAAAGGCGATCGCCATCCCATGACAAATTTGCCACAGCGCTAAACAACGGAAAGACTACAGTGGGGGCCTTGATGAGCCGCTTCCTTCGGAGAGACCAATGTTTGGGAGTCAGGATACTGGGCCAAAAACGCGGTGCGCCAATGGATATGTCGTTCCACTTGTTTTGCCAAGCCCAGTAAATGGTGGCGCTGTCTGTCAGAAAGAGTTTGGGGGCGATCATCGATCGCACAAAGGGTACCCAAACAATAACCATCGGCTGTATACAGAGGAACACCCACATAGAAACGAATCTTGGGCGCTTGAACCACGAGGGGGTTGTCCCAAAAACGCTTATCCAGGCTGGCGTCAGGAATTTCAAAAAGCTCAGTATCCTCGATCGCGTGGGCACAAAAAGAAATAACCCTGGAGGTTTCTTCGAGGGTGAAACCATAGCGTGATTTAAACCACTGGCGATCGCGATCCACCAGAGAGATTGCCGCGATCTTAGTGTGACAGAGCCGCGCCACCAACCGCGTGATGAGATCAAAGGCTGCTTCCTGGGGGGTATCCAGTAAATAAGTACGGTGTAGTGCCGCAAGACGATGTTCTTCGTTAGTCAGGATTGGGGGCGCAATCATAGAATCCACGGACAATCATTAAAAAATGATGGGGGTATATTGTGGTGTGGCTTAACCAAAAATTAACTTTATTGGAGTGTTTACCCCAATAATGATGAGCAAAAGAATGACATCAGCTACTCAAATTAAATCTTAGCAATAAATAGGACAAGTTATACATATTTCTGACAGTTTTTTGTGTTTAATCTTAACTTCTGAAAAAGGCATAAATCGCCCAAAATCTCTTGGTAGACTAGCTTGGAAGAATTTTATGACGATTAGTAAGATACGCCAAAATGCCGAAAAATCACCTTGGGGACTAGCATTTGAATTGCCTCTTATCGATTTGTTTTTGGGATATTTCAAGTGATTTTCAGCAAAAACTATGACAGTTTTATTTTGAGTTGAGAGGACAATTTTTAAAACTCATAAAAATCATGCGTCCCCGAATCAATTGAATCTCCATGGCAATTAACGTTACCTTATGAGCCTCTACTTTATCGTTCGCTAGATCACAATGTCTTCTGTCAATATTCTCCTGTGGTATCGCCGTGATCTCCGGCTCCATGACCACCAGCCACTCCAGGAAGCCCTAGCACAACAGGCCCAGATTTTTCCCTTCTACTGTTTTGACCCCCGGGAGTTTGGCTCAATTGGGCTAGATTTCCCAAAAACAGGTGCCTTTCGGGGTCAGTTTCTCCGGGAAACCATCCAGGATCTCCGGCAAAATCTCCGTGCCAAGGGCAGTGATTTGATTGTGCGTCAGGATATCCCAGAAAAGTTAATCCCTGATTTATGTCAGCAATGGCAGATTGATGTTGTGTATTGGCACAGGGAGGTAACGGCAGAGGAAACCCGCGTTGAACGAAAACTGCGCCAAGCCCTAAAGCAACAGGGAATCATAATCAAAACGTTTTGGGGAACGACCCTCCACGATCCAGGGGATTTGCCCTTTGGCATTAATGAAGTGCCGGAGGTTTTTACGCAATTTCGTAAGGATGTGGAAAAGTATGCGGCGATCGCCTCCCCAGTACCCACACCAACCCAATTGCCCCCCCTCCCCGAAACCGCTGATCCAGGTGAGATTCCCAGCCTCCAGGATTTGGGTTTGCCGGAACCAACCATTGATTCCCGTGGTGTACTCCCGTTCAAAGGTGGTGAAACGACTGCTTTGCAACGACTCCAGGCTTATTTTTGGGCAGGCGATCGCCTCAAGGTCTACAAAGAAACCCGCAATGGTTTGTTGGGAGCCAATTATTCCTCAAAATTTTCACCCTGGCTCGCCCTGGGCTGCCTCTCGGCCCGCTACATTGCCGCCCAAGTCGCCGAATACGAACAAAAACGGATCGCCAACAATTCCACCTACTGGCTGATTTTTGAGCTGCTCTGGCGGGATTATTTCCGCTGGATCTGTGCCAAACATGGCAACCAAATTTTCCAACCCGAAGGTTTACAGGGGGTAAAAATTCCTTGGAAAGAGGATCAAGATGCTTTTGAACGCTGGCGGATGGGGCAAACGGGGATCCCCTTCGTCGATGCCAATATGCGCGAACTCCTGTATACGGGCTTTATGTCCAACCGGGGCCGGCAAAATGTTGGTAGCTTTCTGACGAAAAATCTGGGGATTGATTGGCGCTGGGGCGCCGCTTGGTTTGAGTCGCAACTCATTGACTACGATGTGTGCAGCAACTGGGGCAACTGGAACTACACCGCTGGCGTGGGGAATGATGCGCGGGGTTTTCGCTATTTCAACATTCCCAAACAGGCCAAGGACTACGATCCCCAAGGGGACTATGTGCGCCACTGGCTTCCAGAATTGGCGGCCCTCCCCGGTGAACAGATCCATCAACCCTGGCGTTTACCTGTGCAAGCGTTAGGCGATCGCCAAATTATTTTGGGGGAAACCTACCCGAAACCGATGGTTGATCTGCAAACCTCTGTCCAAGAAAACGAACGCATTTACCAAAAAGCCCTGGGTCTGGCCCCTAAGTCCAAATCCCGAAAGCCCCGTAAAAATTTCAAACGCAATCAAGATACTCCCAAAGCCCGTTGGCGGCGTTAATCAACCTAAAACGGGGCCGTTCAAAAAAACTTTTGCCTCTCCCCTTGCGTTTTGAAAAATCCCCTGTTATAGTTGTTAAGGCTTAAGGGCGTTTAGCTCAGCGGTAGAGCGCCTGCCTTACAAGCAGGATGCCACTGGTTCAAATCCAGTAACGCCCATCCTTAAGAAGAATATGCCAAGGTCACCTTCTGGGGTGGCTTTTTATTTTCCCGTGACCCATTAGGCGCAAACGGGGCCTTAACAGGGATTTAAGAAAATTTGTGTTTCCCCACGAACGGCAAACAAACTCCATATTTGTTCGCTTCTGGGGGAGCACCATGGTTAAATGTTAGTGCCGTTGTATAATAAGCGGCGAAATTAATAAAAGCAATTATTTTCGTACCGAGTTTATCTGGGCGATCGCCTTCGGGGTGACAGTGTGGCAAAGCTAAGGTTATTTACACGCCTGAGCCTCGCGAATAAACCGATTCGTCACGAGTTCCCGCCATAGATAACGGATGAGTTTAAAACATAAAATTTGCAGATCCAGAGGAAATTTATGACCAGTCAGACAGACCGTGTAGTTATTATTGGTGTTGCCGGGGACTCCGGCTGCGGAAAATCTACCTTTTTACGCCGGCTTACCGATCTGTTCGGCGAAGAGTTCATGACGGTAATCTGCCTTGATGACTACCATAGCCTTGACCGCAAAGGCCGCAAAGAAGCTGGGGTAACTGCCCTCAATCCCAAGGCCAACAACTTCGATCTCATGGCAGAGCAAATCCGTGATCTAAAGAACGGAAAGGCCATTGATAAGCCCATCTACAACCACGAAACCGGGGAAATTGACCCGCCCGAACGCATTGAACCCAACAAAGTCGTTGTGATCGAAGGTCTACATCCCCTCTACGATGCCCGGGTGCGGGAATTAGTCGATTTCGGCGTGTACCTCGACATCAGCGATGAAGTCAAAATCCAGTGGAAGATTCAACGGGACATGGCAGAACGGGGCCACACCTACGAGGATGTTCTCGCTTCAATTAATGCCCGGAAACCGGATTTCAGCGCCTATATCGAACCCCAACGGGAATTCGCCGATGTGGTGATCCAGGTGCTCCCCACTGAACTTGTCGATGACAAAGAAGGGAAATACCTCCGGGTACGTCTCGTCCAAAAAGAAGGAGTTGCGGGCTTCGAACCAGCCTATCTCTTTGATGAAGGCTCTACGATTAACTGGCGTCCCTGTGGCCGGAAGCTCACCTGTAACTATCCTGGCATCAAGATGTACTATGGTCCCGATAACTACTTCGGCAATGAGGTTTCTGTCCTGGAAGTAGACGGGAAATTCGATAATCTCGAAGAAATGATTTACATCGAAAGCCACCTCAGCAAAACGGGCACTAAGTATTACGGTGAAATGACTGAGCTGCTTCTGAAGCACAAGGACTACCCCGGTTCTGACAATGGCACAGGTCTGTTCCAAGTGCTCGTGGGCCTCAAGATGCGCCAAACCTATGAATATCTCACCACTGGGAAAGGGGCGATCGCCGCAAGCGTATAGAAAAAATCAACACCAATAAATAGTTGTGGGGGCCTGCCATGGCAAGCCCCTACATTTTTTTATGGCAATGACGATATATGGCGCTTTACATCTGGGATTGCAGATAATTTTGCAGGCCAATTTTCTCGATCAGTCCCAACTGTTGCTCTAACCAGTGGGCATGGTCTTCCTCGGTGTCGGCCAGCATCTGCCGGAGGATATCGCGGGTTTGGTAGTCTTGTTCTGTCTCACAAATGGCGATCGCCCCTTTGAGATCCCCAATGACTTTGTACTCATAATCGAGGTCATTTTGGAGCATCTCAGGCACAGTCTTACCAATGTTCAACCCATCCTGTTGGGACAGATCAGGAGTGCTTTCGAGGAACAAAATCCGCTCAATCAATCGAGATGCGTGGCCCGTCTCATCCTGCATCTCGTGGTTAATGCGTTCATAGAGCTTCGTCAGGCCCCAGTCTAGGTACATCCGGGAATGGGTAAAATACTGATCCCGGGCTGCTAGCTCATTGCGCAGCAGCTTGTGGAGTTGTTCTAAAACGTTTTGATTACCTTTCATCGGAATTGTCTCAATACTCTAAGTGAATAAAAACATGGCCATAGCGTGGCCCATACCCTTGCCCTATCTACATCATCGACTGTAAATAGTTTTCTAAACCAGAATTTTCGATCAGCCACTGCTGGGACTCGAACCAGTCGATCTGTTCTTCGGTTTCTTCAAGAATTTCGTCCAAAAGATCACGACTGACATAATCTTGTTCTGTCTCACACAATTGGATCGCCGCTAGTAACTCATTGCGGATTGTTGTGGCGGTCGCTAGCTCATTGGCCAACATTTCTGGCACATCTTCACCAATCATCAATTTGCCAAGGCTCTGGAGGTTGGGCAAGGCCTCTAAAAACAAGATCCGTTCAATAAGACTGTCGGCCTGCTTCATGGCCTTGATGGAGTACTTATATTCTTGATCATTCAATGTCCCCAAGCCCCAATTCTTGGCCATTCTCGCGTGGAGAAAGAACTGGTTAATTGCAGTCAACTGGGACTTTAAGACTGCATTAAGCTGGGTGTTAATGCCGGATTTTCCTTGCATTTCGCCTTATTTCACTCCAAATCGGCCACCTTTACTCTAAAAAGGTGTCATAAATACTTCGGTATGTCTAGCTTAGAGCAGTTCCCAACATTGGGGGGCTTTACTCACAAAATTTTATTTTCTGATCAACTTTAGGAGAAAGAATGAGAATCTATTGCAATAATTTTCAGAATAGGGCATAGTAGGGGATGACAGTTAAATCAAGCATTTTCCCCTTGAGGTCACCATGTACGTTTGCCTTTGCCGTGGCATTACCGAAAAGCAAATCCGCCAAGCTGCGGAACAACAAAGCTGCTCTATGAAAGAGCTTTCGAGTGTGATGGGCGTCGGAATGGATTGTGGCACTTGCCTAGAATATGCCGCCCAGCTATTGCAGGATCACCATGAACAAGGCTGTGTGAAGCAACCCTGTACTTCGAGCATTGCCTAAGATAGACAAAATTTTATTTGCAAGTCTTTCTGTTTAGATCCTTTTGTTTTAGAGAAGGTTTTGGATTTACTAAGGTATTGGATTATTAAAAAAGCCCAGTTCAGGATCAATGGCGTTTCAAGTTAGGGTGGTCAACTGCTGATAACGGGCGACGAATTGGGTAGTAGAAATTAGTTTATGGACAGTTTAAGGCGTGGTGGGGTTTTCTCTCGCTGGAGTCGGCGGCAAATTTTACAGACAGGATTAGTCGGTTTGGGAACAGGGGCGATCGCCACCTATGCCTGGCGTAAAAAAAACTCTCTTGCCCAAGCTGAAGTCAAAATTCCTCCGGTGACCTTCGACCAAGACAGCATTACCCGCAATGGCTTTGACCCGATGCAAATTTTGCGAGATTTTGACTACGGGGAAGTGAGCGAAGAAAAGGGGCAACGGGTGCGAGAATTTCACCTAGAAGCCAACAGCAGCACTATTTACCTCAATGCCGCCCTTGAATATGTGAGTTGGAATATTAATCAACGGGTGCCGGGGCCAACCCTACGGGCAACGGCGGGCGATCGCGTCCGAATTATTTTTCATAATGCCGATGGACACTCCCACACCCTCCACTTTCATGGGACTCACCCCGATACGATGGATGGGGTCAAACCAGTGCGCCATGGTCAAACCACTATCTATGAATTTGACGCAACACCCTACGGTGTCCACCTGTACCATTGCCACATTGCCCCGGTGACGCGCCACATCGGTAAAGGCTTATTCGGACTTTTTATTATTGATCCCCCTGAACCAAGACCGCCCGCTGACGAAATGGTGTTGGTGCTAGGGGGCTACGATATTAATGATGATGAAAAAAACGAATTGTATGCTTTTAACGGCATTCCCAACGTGTTCCGCGATCGCCCCATCCCCATCGTGCAAAATCAACTGGTACGACTTTATGTCTTGAATATGATCGAGTTTGATCCGGCGATTACCTTCCATATCCACGCCAACTTTTTTCAGCTTTATCGCACTGGCATGGCGATGACGCCCCACGAAGCAAGCGATGTGGTCACCATGGGCACCGCCGAACGGCACATCCTAGAGTTTGCCTATCCTTTCCCTGGTAAATATATGTTCCATCCCCATCAAGATTACATCGCTGAACATGGTTGCATGGGCTTTTTTGAAGTGCTCCCAGCCTAAATCCAAGCTTCTATTGACAATAGTCAGCAAAAACTTTAGCGTATTGCAATATTTAATTTGAAAATTATTCTTAATTAGTATGAAACCTGTAAAGCCCGTTGAATTGTTCCTAACCTTGGGTTTAGCTGTTAGCCTTGGAGCTTGTGGCACCTCCGTCCCAGACAATGGTGGGGAAGGGGGAGAAAATGCTGCCACGACAGAAACTGTAGAACAGAATAGTGCTGACCACGGGGGCGAAGGCGGAGAAGGTGGTGAAGGGGGCGAAGGTGCGAGTTCCGGCAATCCCGATGAAGACTATGCCACGACCCTCTCGTTAATGTTGGGTCATTTGATGGTGGCAGAGGAACTGATTGCGGCTGGGGAATATGAACAGGCAGAACCGCATATTGGCCACCCTGTAGAAGAATTGTATGGTGCCATTGAGGGTCAATTGGGTGATCGCGGCGTGGTCAATTTTAAAGATGTCCTCAACAGTGCCCATGATTTGATTAAGACAGCACCGGAATCTCCCGAATTACAAACCCAACTCGACGCTTCCATTGAGGCTATTGATACAGCGCTTGCGGCTTTGGGCGAAGCAGAATTGCAGTCCCCTGAGTTTGTCCTTGGGGTCATGAATAATCTCCTCCAGGTGGCCGGGGAAGAATACGCGGCGGCGATCGCCAATAATCAGATCGTCGAAGCGGTGGAATACCAAGATTCCCGTGGTTTCGTTTTCCATAGCGAGATGCTTTATGAACAAGTTGCGGATCAACTCAGCCCGGAGACCAGAGAGGCGATCGCCACGGCTTTAGCCGATCTCAAAACCGCTTGGCCCACGGTGGAACCACCCCAAACCCCCGTGAAAACGCCCCAGGAAGTATTGAGTCGTATTGTTGAGATTGAAGCCGCCAGCAACAGCTAATCCCCAGCTTCTGTGAATATCATTGACAGTAACCCCGGTAAAACTGGGGTTTTTTAGATTTTTTGGTAAGACAAATGTTCTTTAAAATTCCCCAGGTGTTGACACCAGAGGCCCTCGAAAAAATAACCACAACTTTGACCGAAGCCGAATTTGTCGATGGCAAACTTACGGCAGGTTGGTATGCCAAACTGGTCAAAGAAAATCAACAATTGGCCAAGGCAACCCCCACGGCCCAAGCCCTAGAAGAGCAAGTGCGCCAAGCCCTCCAGAACAATGCCCTGTTTCAAACGGCGATCCGTCCCAAAACTGTTCACACCCTGCTATTTAGCCGTTACGGCCCCGGCATGGCCTATGGTCGCCACACCGACAATGCCCTGATGAATGGGATGCGCTCAGACGTTTCATTTACCCTGTTTCTCAATGAACCTAGTGACTATGAAGGGGGCGAACTTGTCATTGAAGGGGCAGATTCTGAACAAAGCTATAAACTGCCTGCTGGAACGGCGATCGCCTATCCTTCTACCTCGTTGCATCGGGTGAATGTAGTGACAAAAGGAACGCGCTTGGTGGCAGTGGGTTGGGTACAAAGTTGGATTCGGGATGCCCAAAAGCGGGAAATTGTATTTGATCTCGATGTCAGTCGCCGTAGCCTGTTTGCCCAGAGCGGTAAAAGCACAGAATTTGATCTCCTCTCGAAAAGTGTGGCGAATCTCCTACGGCTCTGGAGTGAGTAAACAAACTCACCCAGGATTTTATTGAAAATAAGTATCAATACTATTGACGAGCTGTCCAAGTATCGATACACTTTATCTAGTTTAAATAAGAATTATTTTCATTAAAATATCCCATGAAAATTGTCCACTCCTGCGGTACGACCGATATTACCCAGCAGCTCCGCCAAGATAGCCAAGCCCCAGAGCAATCCCAGGGGAGACCGCCCCATATGGCTCCTGATCTTGCCCAATATTATTTAGCGACCCTCAGTTTAGACCATGCTTTAGCGGAGTCCTGAGGTTAGACCAGATATTTCGTTAAAACAACTTTATTTTCTCGGTATAAAAAAATGATTGATTTCTTTTACTTTATGTTTGCGGCTTGCCTCGGTTTTTCGCCAGTTGATGCGGAATCACCCCGCTAGCATTCTTGCCAACTAGACTCCACAAAAGACGATCTCTCTTGTAGACTTTTACGAAAACGATTATCATTATTGTTTTCGTAAATTTAGTGTGTGGAGAATTTTGTAATGCACTCAACCCAAGGATTCGCTGCAGCGAGTTTAAGGTCTCTCATGGGACGTACCCAGCGGCGAACACACTCAGCCTGCCCGTGTTTGCGTTAGATAAACCATTGTTGTAGAAGGATGCGATCCCCAATTGAGATGAAAGCTTGATCGACACTGTTTCTTAACTTGCACAGCATACTCATCTCTTTTTATTCCGGTATATCCCAAGGGAGTAGCGTGTCAGTCTGCTCTTATCACCTTGATATTCTCATTTCTACAAGTATGGCGATCGCCGCCAGTCTACTTTCTCCACAGAAGTTTATCTCCTCTTAGTTTGCTTATAGTGAACTGATAATCAAACAAAAATGATTATGATTATCATTCTGGGTTTGATTTCACTGTATACTCTTGTCCCTATCTGAATCCTTTTATCTAATCCTTGAGGTCTTTTGATAATGCTTTCACTAAAAAAAATATTTTTGCCGGGTCTATTCCTATGGGCATTCCAGGCTACTTCCGCACAGGCACAAGTCTTTGAAATCATTCATCCTGATGTAGATAAAGGTAAGTTCAAGCTTGAAGTACTGTCAGGGGTTACCCTTAGCGAAGTAGAAGACGATGAAGAAGCAGCTGCCTTTGAATTTGCTCTTGGCTATGGAGTCACTGATTTCTGGAAACCCACTTTTGCTATTGAGTTAGCAGATATCGAAGGCGGGAACTTAGAGGTTGAAGGCATTGAGTTCACTAACGTGTTCTTGTTTACGACAGGTGAAGAAGAGTATGGCCATGACGACGATGATGAAGAGCATGGCCATGGACATGGCGGTGCCTTTGGCCTTTTTGCAGGGCTTGAAATTCCCAATGAAGGTGGTATTGATGAAGGTGCCCTTGAAATTGGCCCTATTGGAGAAGTCACTATTGGAGACGTTAACCTTATTGGCAATCTCATAGTTGAGATTCCTTTCAAAGACGAAGATGCAGGGTTGGCTTATGCTCTCGGTGTTTCTACCCCTGTCAGTGAATCAGTTGCATTAGGAATCGAAGCCTATGGCGAATTAGAAGGATTTTTCGGTGGAACAGAAGAGCAATCCCACTTTATTGGCCCTGCGGCTTATTTTGAGACTAGCCTCGGTAAAGACCGTGTGCTTGAACCAAGAGTTGCTTTGTTGTTTGGACTGAGTGAAGATGCACCGGATGCAGTGTTATCGTTCAACCTTGAAATGAAGTTTTAGGCGGCAATCATATATTCAATCTTTGAATATGGGGTTCGTATTCCCTCGCTAAAAACCTTGGACTCATCCACTTAACCTAAAAAACTTTTCCTCACCCTTGATATAGTGGCTAGAATTTATGGCTAGCCGCTTTTTTTGTTTGAAATTCATTTACGATGGTCGGAATTTTGCCTGTGGTCGATCCAGCGGCGATCGCCTGGGCATCGGCAAAAATAGCCGCCGCAACTTGGGGTTGGGCCTGGCTTTCAAGGAGATGGCCGAGTTGATTGAGCACCACAACTTGGGTCTGTACGTCCTGGCGATCGCGGGCCAGATGGAGTTGTTGCCGCAGGACGGTTTCTGCTGCCTGGAGATTATCCTGAGTCAAATAGGTATCAGCTAAGGCTGTGAGGGTTAAATTCAGCTGATCCCAAGTGCGAAACTGTCGATAAATCGCCTCGGCCCGGTGCCAGTGAAACAGTGCTGTTTCTAGGTTGCCTTCGCTGTGGGCCTGGCGAGCAAGTTCAAAATGACGATCCGCATCTTTACGCTGGAGTAATTTTTGTTCGGCGTTTTGTTTGCGCCCCTGACCAAAGGCTGGCACTGTCCCTAAAACCCCTACAGTGCCTAAACTTAAGAGTAAGCAGAGAGTCAGCCAAAAGGGGAAGGTTACAGTCCGGGAAGGAGCGGGCGATCGCATAAAAAATTAAACCCAAAAAATAGCGCGCTTAAAAAACCAAAGTCCTTCCATCTTAGCGGTAAATCTCGATCATCTTGCCGAGACGAAAAAGAGGTAAAGAAATTGACTTTCCTTACCCCAGGCGTTGTGTAGATTGGTCGTTCAGCGGTTAATGCCGTTGGAAAATGAAATGATATTACGAAAAACCCTGACCACGATTTTTGGAGGGCATGCAGAAACAGTTCTCTATCTGTTGTCGTAACGTTGCCTCATCTAAATCTTGGCCGATCAGCACCAACTGATTTTTTTTCGTTTCCCCAGGTTTCCATTCCGAATCATCAATCGTAAACCGCTTTCCACTCAGGTGAAACACATGGCGCAGCGGGCTTTCATCAAACCACAGAATTCCCTTCGCCCGGAAGACATTCACGGGTAACTGATTATCTAGGAAATATTGAAACTTGCGGATTGCAAAGGGTTTGTCACTTTGGAAAGAAATTGATGTAAATCCATCGTTTTCTAAATGGTTTGAGTGGTGATGATGGTGTTCGTGGTCGTGGTCATGGTCGCACTCTGGGGTGCAAACATGGTCATGATCGTGGTGGTCATGGTTATGCCCATGGTCATGGTCGTGGTGATCATGGCTGTGGTGGTGATGCACATGGGTATCTGCCGCATCAAAATACTTATCCGACTCAAAAAGACCCACACTGAGTAGCAACGGCAATGGCACTTCAGACTTTTGGGTGCGCAGGAGTCTAGCCCCTTCTTTAATGTCGCGGATTCTGACTTCTAGGGCGTCAACGTCTGACTCCTCAACCAAATCCGTTTTATTCAACACGATGATGTCACCGTAGGCGATTTGGCTGTAGGCCGCTTCACTATTAAATAAATCCAAACTAAAGTTGGCACAATCCACCATGGTCACAATGGAATCTAGGCGGGTTAAGTCTCGTAACTCTGTCCCCAGGAAGGTCAAGGCCACAGGTAATGGATCTGCCAGCCCCGTTGTTTCAACGACGAGATAATCAATTTTGTCACCCCGATCAAGGATTTTATGCACCGCATTCACCAGATCTTCGTTGATGGTGCAGCAGACACAGCCGTTGCTGAGTTCCACCATGTTGTCTTCGGTGGTGACAATTAGCTCATTATCAATGCCGATTTCCCCAAATTCGTTCACGAGGACAGCGGTTTTTAGTCCCTCTTGGTTGCTGAGGATGTGGTTTAGTAGTGTCGTTTTGCCGCTGCCGAGAAATCCGGTGATAATCGTTACGGGAAGGCCACTTTTACTGGCATCTAAGGTATCGGCACCTGGAGCTTGGCTACTGACTGTGGGCATAATATTTTTCACTTTCAATTAGAAAACAACTTCTTCTTATCTTACACAGTATTTTTGGCGTCTAGAGTCGGGGCGATGCTTCGGGAAAAGTTAGGAATGCGCAGATGTGAAAGCCACGGTCAACTTGGAAAAAATGCGTCAGAGGAGAAGGGCGATATTGACCATGGCGATCGCCAAAATTAAGCGACATTGGCAAACCTATCTGACGGAATTTGGGCCAGGGATTGAAATGTGGGTTTAGCAAAATAAAAGCCTTGAAAAAGGTTAATACCCAGCCCTTGGAGGGTGCTTAATTCTGCTTGGGTTTCAATGCCTTCGGCAATGACAAGACTTGAGAGTTCCCCGGCAACTTGTAGTACACCTTTGACGATCGCTTGCCGCACTTTATCTCGGTCAATGCCGCGAATTAAGGCCATGTCAAGTTTGATCAAATCAGTCTGAATTTCTGATAGAAGATTTAACCCGGCATAGCCTGCCCCAAAATCATCAATGGCTGTTTTAAAACCACGGGCTCGATAATATTCAACGATTTTTCGGAGGTGGACTAAATCTGTGATTTGTTCACTTTCGGTAATCTCAAAAATAATTTGCTCAATGGGAAATCCGTAGGTTTCCGCCGCTTCTAGGGTTGTGCGAATGCAGCGTTCTGGTTCATAAACGGCATTGGGTAAGAAATTAATACTCAAAAAACAGGGAATATGCAGTTCTGCGGCAAGACGAATTGCTGTGGTGCGACAGGACTGGTCAAATAAGTAGCGGTTACTGTCATTAATGTGTTGAAAAATTGCTTGGGCTGACTCATTATTTAAACCCCGCACCAGGGCTTCATGGGCAAAAATTGTTTGGGTTTCTAGGTTGACAATGGGTTGAAAGGCCATTGTGAATTCAAAATCGAGTTTATTTCGATTCGTGCATTCTCTACATTCCATGGTGCACCTAATTTGTAGGGTCTCTTAACTATCCTGGCGATGATCAATATTGAACATCAACATATTCAGCGGTTAGGGTTTGTTTCCATGAAGATCAATATTTATCCATAAAAAATCGCCTCTCTTGGATCTTAGTTCAAAAAAGGCGATCGCCAAATTGACGTCGGTTAAACGAAAGGTTTAGATACCGAGGCGTTGGTAGACTTGATCGAGGTGACGCAGTTGGAATTGTGGATCAAAACAGGCTGCAATCTCCTCGCCAGAGAGGTGTTGGGTGATTTCTGCATCTTGCTCGACGTTGGCGCGGAAGTTCCCTCCTTCGGTGTTCCAAGCAGTGTGGGCGCAACCTTGCACTAAACGGTAGGCATCTTCACGGGTTAAGCCCTTCTCGACGAGGGCCAACAGTACCCGCTGACTGAAGATCACACCGCCGTAGACATTCATATTGCGCTTCATGTTTTCGGGGTACACCAAAAGATTCTTCACGAGGCTAATGGTTTCCCGCAGCATAAAATGCACGAGGATGCAGCTATCGGGCACGGCGACCCGCTCGACGGAACTGTGGGAAATGTCCCGCTCATGCCAGAGGGCAACGTTTTCGAGGGCGGCCATCGCATTACCCCGCACCAAGCGTGCCATCCCGGTTAAGCGTTCAGAACGAATCGGGTTGCGTTTGTGGGGCATCGCCGAAGAGCCTTTTTGGCCCTTGGAGAAATATTCTTCGACTTCTAATACATCGGTGCGTTGGAGGTTGCGAATTTCCACGGCAAAGCGTTCGATGCTGGCGGCCAACACAGCCAGTTGGTTCATGTAGTTGGCGTGGCGATCGCGGGAAATCACCTGGGTCGAAGCAGTATCGGGATCCAGGCCGAGTTTTTGACAAGCTAAAGCTTCAACACGGGGTTCAATGTTCGCATAGGTTCCCACAGCGCCAGAGATTTGTCCCACGGCAATTTCTTTGCGCACAGCGACTAGGCGATCGCGGTTCCGGAGCATTTCCGCCAGCCAACCCGCCAGCTTAAACCCAAAGGTCATCGGTTCGGCATGGATACCGTGGGAACGACCCACCATGACGGTGTAACGGTGTTGTTGGGCTTGGTAGCGAATCGCTTGGATCAGTTCTTCGACACAGGTCAGGATCAGATCGAGGCTATCCACCATCTGCAGAGCAAGGGCCGTATCCAGAACATCGGAACTGGTCATGCCGAGGTGAATATAGCGTCCCGCATCGCCGACATATTCATTGACGTTGGTGAGAAAAGCAATTACATCATGGCGCACTTCTTTCTCAATTTCTAAAACCCGTGCTTCGTCAAACTGGGCTTTGGCTTTGATTTCTTCTACGGCTTCTGTGGGGATATACCCTAACTCTGCTTGGGCTTCACAGACGGCAACTTCAACTTTCAGCCAAGCCTTGAGTTTTGCTTCATTTGTCCAGAGATTCCCCATTTCGGGGAGGGTATAACGTTCAATCACGAGATGTGCCGCAGAATACAACCTAGCTATTTTACAAGGGGTTGTTCAAATTTTGGCAATGTTTTTACGGGGGTTTACGGGGGAGGCGATCGCCTTTGGGACAGAAGTCTCTCGTCGGCATTGCCCTAAAGTTCGGTTTAGACCATAAAGCGCCACCAAGCTCAAGATATGTACAGTTTCCGGCCTGCCCCCAAAGGAGGGAGTTAAGCTAAAAGTAGCCGATGTTGTTCTAAATTATCGTTGGCGATCGCCGCAGGAGTTTGTACCATGACAAACAAACTATTCACCACAGAAATCACCACGGGCGACATCACCCTCACCAGTAATGTGACCAGCGTGACGGCACGGGCCAATCGCATCTCTCGCGTGGAAGAAAAACAAGACGATCCCCGCAAAAACCCTGCTGCCATCTACATTGACCTAAGCGTTGATCACCCAGAAAAATTCCATGATGTCCTCGAAGCTACCGAAGCCGTTGATCTAGCCTTGAGCCTAAATGATGCGGTGGAAATGGGCCTATTGATGGTGGCCATGGGCCTAGAGCATAAAACCGATGCGCAAATTAAGCAGGTACTCGACCGTCTGGCGGATTTAATTGAACAGTACCGTTAGCCAAAGGTCTTTAATATCTATGCCTTAGCGGTTATTGAAAAAGTCCCAGATGATGCGGGGGAGTTCAATAATCTGTGTAATCACCTGCCCCGACTGAATCCCGAAGACCAGTTGCAACACCAGCACAATGGCCGCAATGGTCACAGCGGTTTGCACGCTGGTTTTCACGATTTTGATAAACGCGGTAAAAACTAACCAAGAAATAATTAAAGCGGCGACGATCACAATAATTTCGATCGGCATCGGTGCTCACTCTCCACAAGGTGCGATTTGGCCTGGCCTTATCCTAGGGCAAAAGGGGAAAAGATTATTGGGGAAGCTGTTTCACTTCAGCGAGCCAGCGGTCTTCGTCGGAACTATCTTTGGCGATCGCCAGATAGCTATGTTCGGTGCGATCAACGATCAAAATTTTGTCGCCCCGTCGGGGAATCACTTCGGCCCAGTGGGGTAAACTCACCGGGACAGTCATCAGGTTCCGAGCCGAATCGTACACATCCGCTTGGCCAATTTTGCCAGCGACGTAATGGGGGAGAGTTTTAGAAGAGACCACCCCCAGGCACCCAATCAGGCGATCGCTGCTGACATCTTCCCCAAAGGCGGCAAACACTTTCCCTAGGGGGTAAGCCAACAGTTTCCCGATCCAGAAGGCGATCGCCCCACTCCCAAAAAAGACCACAATCCCCAAAAATCCCGTCGGTGTCCTTAGGCCCACGTTGAACATCCACCCCAACAGACCCCATAGACTCAAATCTGTGGCCAAAAGCAACATCAACGGCGCTTGCCCAAAGCCAAACCAAGACAACACCGACCAGAGACCAAACCCTTCGCCCTCAACCTCGGTATCCCCATCGAGATCACCATCAATGTCGGCATCTAAGTCCATATCGGCGTCAATGTCCGCATCAAAATCGGCCTCCATATCGAGGTCATCGTCCCCACCCCCAGAGAAAATGACAAACAAATACAACAGGATGCCACTCCCCAGAAGCACCCAGTAGCCTAAGTTTGACGCATCAAAAATCATGGATGCACCGTATCCGGGACAGAGTAAAAAATTCGCACGGGTCGCCCCCCAAATCTAGGAATTTTTTTGGCGATCGCCACCACCATAATCTAGCTCTAGACTTATTTCCCAAATTTTTGTTGCGCGCGCATCACCAGTTCCGCCGTAATTTCTTCGACTTCTTCTTCACGGGCAAGTTCTTCGATGGTTTGTCGCGCCTGGGAACGGGCATAAAAAGGAATATTTTTGTATTTAGTTTTCGCTTCTTCCGTCCAGGGGATTTCGTCAGGAAAATTAGGATAAGTCATCGTTTCAGTACCTTAGGGGGAGTTTTCTGAATCATAGCAAGGATTTCCGGGGGTTAAAAGCGCGGTTTCGTTAAATTTCTTGATATTTTTTTAGTGCAAATGTTTTTATCTCCACGGCAAATCCCAAGTCACCCGTCATAAGTCTTCCAGCACAATGCTAGAGCAGTGATTAGCACTGACAGATTAAAGATTCGAACAAACGGTCATCATCTAAAATTTATATTTTTAAGTGGTTAAATCTAGGCAATTAGTTGATTGATATATTGATCTAATTCCTGTAATTTTTCGAGAGAAAGTTTGTGAATCTTTTGGAAAATCTCTTGTTCTTTCTGCCATTGAGCAATTGACATAATTTGTGAATGTGCCACTTCTAACGTAATTTCTGGAATGTTAAATCCTTCTAAGCTATAGCCGTCTTCTTGATCTGTCATTTGATAATATTCAACCACCGTTGCAGTGTCGCCCCGACGCAGGTTGTATTCAGGGAAGTCTTGGGATAGGACAACTTGACTAAAAAGAGGATAATGTTTGTGCATAATTATTATTCTCCTTTATCTGGGATCAAAGTGACAAATTTAGCAATTTCATCGGTAACCATCCAAATTGTAACAACCTTAAGAGTTTTGTGACCCACCCCTTGCAGCTCTCCTTTGATTTTATATTTTTTGCCATACGGTGTCTGCTGTAAAAACTCAGATTTTCCTCTCATTGCTAGTGTTTTTAATTGATCGTGCAAGTCCTGCCAATTGTCAAGAGTATATCCGGCTTGGGATAGGAACTTTGATTTATCATTTTTGGGCAGAAGGATGAGTAGATATTGTGTCAACTTAGCTTGAGAAATTAAAAACTGTGTAGCAATTGGCGGTTGAGATTGCGTCATATTAAAAAGATTTTTTCTATACCAACAACTCTAAAAGCTGATTTTCATTCAGTTCTTGAATTCCCAATTGTCGGGCTTTGTCTAGTTTAGATCCGGCATTTTCGCCCGCCACAAGATAGTCAGTATTTTTGCTGACAGAACTCGTGACTTTGCCGCCGGCTGCTTTGATTTTTTCGGCAGCTTCAGTGCGTTTGAGGGTCGGTAATGTCCCTGTGATCACAAAGGTTTTACCGGAAATCTGACGATTGGTCTGGGTTTGGGCCGTCTGGGTTTGGGCAAAGGTCAAGCCCGCTTGTTGCAGCTTTTCGATCAACTGTTGATTCGCATCCACCCGGAACCAATCGACGACGGACTGGGCAATTTCTTCACCAATGCCATAAACCCCCTGTAATTGGGCGAAGCTGGCTTTTTGGAGTTGTTCTAAAGTTGGGAAGTTTTGCGCCAAAATTTCTGCATTGACTTTCCCCACAAAGCGAATCCCCAGACCATACAAAACACGGGCATAATCTTGATTTTTTGAGTGGGCGATCGCCTGGATCAAATTTGCCGCTGACTTTTGCCCCATACGGGGAAGAGACTGCAACTGTTCGCTGGTTAGGTCATAAATGTCGGCGATGGATTGCACTAGACCATGCTCAATCAAAAGAATCACATTTTTTTCGCCTAAACCCTGGATATCGAGGGCGTCGCGGCCAGCCCAATGGACGAGGGAACCCCGCAAAATCGCCGGGCAAGAACTATTCACACAGCGGGCGACGGCTTCCCCAGGGGGACGTACTAAGGCTGAGTTGCATTCGGGGCAATGGCTAGGAAATTGATAGGGAATAGTAGCTTCTGGGCGTAAATCAACTAAAACTCGCAAAACTTCCGGAATAATTTCCCCTGCTTTACGAATGACGACCGTATCACCGATTCTAAGATCTAATTCTTTAATGCGGTCTTCGTTGTGGAGGGTGGCCCGTTGTACCGTTGTTCCTGCCAGTTGCACCGGTTCCATGACGGCCATGGGAGTGACAGCCCCCGTTCTGCCCACGTTGACGATGATGTCTTTGACGGTGGTGGGGGCTTCCTCGGCGGCATATTTCAAGGCGATCGCCCAGCGGGGAAATTTTTGGGTGAAGCCCAACTCAGCCTGGAGGGAAAAGTCATTGAGTTTAACGACAACTCCATCGGTCAGGTAAGGGAGTTTTTTGCGGCCTTCATCCCATTTTTCAAAATAATTTTTTACGGCAGTTAAATTAGGGCAAAGCTCACGGTTTGGATTGACCCGAAACCCCATTTTTTTTAAAAATTCGAGGGCCTCCCATTGGCTATTTAACTGAGGGGAATTATGCGATTCTGGGAGGTGGAGGGTGTAGGCAAAAAAGTCTAACTTCCGGGCCGCAACAATCCGGGAATCAAGTTGTCGTAGGGTGCCAGCGGCGGCATTTCGCGGATTAGCAAATAGATTTTCGCCCGCTTTTTCCCGCTCTTGGTTAATCTTTTCAAAGGTCTCTAGGGGTAAAAAGGCTTCCCCCCGCACCTCCACTAAAGGGGGCGGATTGTCGAGGTTTAAACGCAAGGGAATGGTGCGAATGGTACGCAAATTTTGGGTGATTTCTTCCCCTGTCACGCCGTCGCCCCTGGTGGCTCCGCGCACTAAAATCCCGTTTTCGTAGGTTAAGGCGATCGCCGAGCCATCGATTTTAAGTTCGCACACATAACCGGAGTGGCTGGGGATTTCTCCGGCCAACGCCCGCTGCCACCGTTGTTCCCACTGGGTCAGTTCCCCAAAGTCAAAGGCATTTTCCAGACTGTAGAGGGGGATATTATGTTTGACGCTGGTGAATTGGGTGGCGGGCTGGTCGCCGATCCGTTGAGTGGGACTGTCGGGGGTGATGAGTTGGGGATGTGCCGTTTCCAGGGCCACCAGTTCCCGATAGAGCTGGTCATAGACAGCATCCTCCATGAACGGCGCATCGAGGACATAGTAGGCATAGGCTGCTTTTTGCAGTTGCGATCGCAGTTGGGCCAGGCGGGTTTGGGGGGCGTCGGACATGGGTTCGGGGGAAAGATTTTCAAGCCGCCATTATAGGCGATCGCCCCAGGGAAATTATTCCGTTGCCTCTGCTTCTGGGTCGGTTTCGGTGGGGACGGCTTCGAGGGCCTTAAGATCTGCGGCACCGAGCACGGCCATTTCCTTAATTTGGTCTTTGTAAGTGGCAGGCGCGAGGTTGATCGCGGTCATGAAAAAGGGTTTGGCGGCGGCTTCATTCCCTTGATTTTTTAAGACCATGGCCTTGGCGAGGACTGGCCGAAAGTCTGTTTTATTCACCGTGGCGGCTTGGTCATAGATGGCGATCGCCTCCCCGAAGCGTTTTTGGGCGACGTAAATTTGCCCCAGCATCAGTTGGATAGACGTCACCTTTTCTGGATCAATTTCAATGGTTTCGTCTTCTGTTAATTGCCCCATGTCTTTGAGGGTGGTTTGGAGCAGTTCGATTGCCCCCTCTGGCCGATTTTGCACCAGGAGCAGATCCACCATGCCCTGGAGAGCGTTGATGTGGGTCGGATCTGTCAACAGCACTTTTTTGTAAGTGGCCGCCGCTCCTTCGTAATCCTTGGCCTCCTGTTCCACCTGGCCCAGCAGGACGAGGTAATCGGGATTATCACTGTGGATTTGCGCCAGACCATCGAGGGCAGTGGCCGTTTTTTCTAAATCATTAAGCTTGAGGCTGGTATCCAAGAGACCCCGCAGCGCTTTTTCGTTATTGGGTTCTTTTTCTAACCAGATTTCATAACTTTGTTGGTCTTTTTCGAGGAGGGCGATCGCCGGATCGGGAGTTGTTTCGGGTTGCACTTTTGCCGCCGCTGCCGTCTGCCGGGCCAACATCCACTGGTCGAAGCGGGGCATCACCAAAAGTCCCCCAGCCAGCAGAAACAGAAGCCCAGAAAGACCATAGACCCAGGGACGGGGACGATAGTATTTTTCGATGATGTGACTCGCCATGGCTATAGATAGTGGGGAAAACTAGAGGGATAAAAACCAGACCTAAAAGACCGGAAAAGTCAGAAGGTTGGCAAAATTTTATCTAAATTTTACTGATTTATCACCTCTGACACCCCATTGAGTACAATAGGCAGGCGCTAAACGTCTTCGTCCGTCCTATATGATCGAAGGCAGAATGCTAATTTTTATCGTGATGGCGATCGCCTACCGATGATGTTGATGTCTGATAGTTGACTATCTGGTATCGAAAACGATCTGTATTTTTTGTTAGCCCACCTAGAAAGCATTGGATAAGCCCGTGTCTGAATCTAACCATCGTCTATCGTCTCCACCAGCGCCGAATCCCCATGAGGACCAGACGACCTCCCAAAAACTACGGCAACATCCCATTCCCCCCGCGAGCCATCCCCGTCAATATCGGGCCATTGGCATTGTGCGCGGCAAATATACCCCCGAAGATCCAGAGCAAATTAGTAAGGGGGCGATCGCCACAGCAGATGGCAGCATTGAGGCCGTTTTATTGGGTCGTGTGATTAGCCTGATCAAAAATCACATTGACCTCAACCAAGAGCACGTTTGGGTCGTCTATCCCCGCACCCGCCAGGATGATAACCATCTCCACCTCCAGATTCTCGGCATTTGGGAGCCCGAAAACCTTGATGATCCAGAGGCACTCACGGAGTCTATTCCCACCAGTGACCAAGTCGAAGACGGCTATTTTTCCATTCGCGGCCAGGTGGTTTTCTATGATGCCGAATCCAAAAAAGTCATCGTTAAAATTCGCCAATCCCCGAAGAAGCAAGGGGACAAGCCCAAGTTTTTCAAGATTCAACTGATCGGTGCTCTGCCGGATCGCCCCGTTAACCATTTCTACGATCTCCAGGCGAAGCTCCTCGATAATATGCTGATGATTCAAACCTGCGAAGATATTGGCTATATCAGCAGTCGTCGCAAAGGCCCCAAGCCAGGCGGAAAACCCTTTAACCGCGACAAGAGCAAGCCCAGACCCGTCGCCGATCATCACGCCAGTGACAGCCATGGAGCAACTGCCAGAGCGAGACCGGTGCCTCGACCCAAACCAAAGGATAGTGAGGGCTAAATCACGGTCGTTTTTAGGCTAACTTCCAGTTTCCCCCTTTGATGAAGAAAAGTCATTGGGGGTTCTTTGTTGGCTGAGTTTGGCCAGGGTATCAAAGGCGAATTTTTGCACTAGGATTTCTAGGGCACGGGCGATCGCCGTTGCCTGGGGCGGCAGTTGATCGATGAGGGCTTTGAGGTGCTGGGCCCTAGCAGCGATCGCTGCTTGGTGAAAGGCCGTTAACCATTCCGTTGAAAAGTGTCGGAGCATTTCTGGTGTTAAAGTGGGCAGCTTTTCGTCCCGTACTTGGGGAGGATAGAGGGTCAGATGCATGAGGTTGGCTGGGGTCGCACTGGTTAATTCAAAGGAAAAACAAGAACCGATCCCTGGTTGGCTACTGACAACGATTTCACTCCCCATGAGGTTGACAAATTTTTGACTGAGAGCCAAGCCTAAACCACTGCCTTGGCCAAGGCGATCGCCAGCTTCTAATTTCACAAAATTATCAAAGAGTCTGGTGAAATCTGTTTCGGCAATGCCAATTCCTGTATCCGTGACGCTAAACCGGAGACGGAGGGGATTTTGCGCCAGGGTTTTGACCGTCAGTTGAACGCAGCCACTGTCGGTAAATTTGAGGGCGTTATTCAAAAGATGGAGCAGCACGGAGTGGAGTTTTGCTTGGTCGGCGTTGATATAGCGGGGCACTTGTTCGTCCCAATGGATATCAAGCTGGATATTTTTGTGCTGGATTTCGAGGGCGTACATTTGGGCGAGATCATCCAGGAGATCATGGAGATTAAACAGGTTGGGGTTTAGTTGTAGGGTGCCCTTTTCAAATTTGGCCAGGTTAAGAATATCGTTGAGCAACGCAAGGAGGTGCTTCCCCGACCGATGAATGATGCTGAGGTATTCCTGGTGATCTGTTGAGAGATCAGGCGATCGCTCCATAATTTGCGTAAAGCCTAGGACCGCATTCAGGGGCGTTCTCAGTTCATGGCTCATGCTCGTGAGGAACTGATTTTTAGCATGGTTTGCAGCCTCCGCCAATTCCTTCGCCAGTTCGAGTTGCTTATTGGCCTGCTGCCGCTGGTAATAGTTGTAGATTAAGTTCCCGGCGATCGCCAAAATATCCGCATCTTCCTTTGACCACAGCAGATGATCTACCGCTGTCGAAGAGCAAGCAATGTAACCCCAGGGTTGCCCGGTTGCATCCTGAATCGGCACCCACAATACCGCCTTAAGATCCAAGTAAGCGACCAATGTCTGTTCCGGTTTTGCCGTTTCCGGGAGGGGATGTTGGCGATCAAAGAGAATGACTTTTTGTTGCTGCCAATGGTCTAACCACCAAGGATAGGCACTGAGATCGATGGTGTTAAAGTTTTCGTCGAGGTCGAGGTGAGGGCCGGCATTCCAGTTCACTAGGCGTTTGACAGAGTTGGCTTCCATTTGACTAAGCATCACCGAAACCCGGTCTGCCTGGAAAGTACGCCCTAGTAACGCTAAAACTTCCTCTAAATTTAGCTCAGCTTCAACGACCATCAGATGGGACATATCGGCCAACATCGTTTCAAGTTTTAGGCGATGGCGGAGTGCTTCTTCAAAGTTTTTCCGCTCCGTGATGTCCAGGACAAAACCATTAATCACCAGATATCCACCATCCATTTCATGGATATTAAAAGAGCAATCATAGAACCAGTGCCAATTGCCGGCGGCATCACAGATCCGGTATTCCACTTCAAATTTTGCGCCACTGTGTAATTCGCCAAGGGCTTGATCGACATCGATGAGATCCTCTGGGTGGATCGATTGATGCCAGAGTTCCGGTTCATTGAGCAAACGTTGCACTTTATAGCCAAGGATCTGCTCCACCTGGGGAGAATAAAACAAACCACCCCGTTGGGGCGAATATTGGTAGATGATCGCGGGGATGCCATCGACCATTTTTTGGTAGCGATGCTGGCTTTCGACCAGGGCGATCGCCGCTTGTTTGTATGCACTAATGTCTTCGATAATGGTCAAAAGATATTCTGGTTGGCCCTGGTCATCGTAAATATAAGAGCAAATCACCTTCACCCAAATAAAATGTCCCAGGCGGTGACGGTAACGCTTTTCTAAAACAGCACTGGCAGCTTGGCGGCGGTCGAGCTTTGCCCGTGCCTCATGACAGATACAAATATCTTCAGGATGGGTGAGTTCTTGCCAGGTGAACTGCTGTAATTCTGCTTCACTATAGCCGCAGATCTCACAGAAGGCTTGATTGACCAGAGAGAAATGATTGGTGCGGTCGATTTGCACAATCCCCAGGGCGGCCTGGTCGAAGATTGTTCGTAGGCGCGCTTCCTGGGACTGTAGTTTGAGTTCTGCTTCTTTGCGTTCGGTAACATCGGTCATGACCCCCACATGGCGCAACAGTTGCTTGGTGTTTGGGTCGTAGATTTTGAAAGAGCGGGCATAGATCCAACGCACAACCCCATCGGGGCGGATAATCCGGTATTCTTCATCGAAGTTTTGGCCCTGCTGCATCTGGGCGATCGCCCGTTGGATTTGCTCTTCGTGGTCTGGGTGTACTACTTTTACCCAAGAAGTACCGTCATCAAGGAGGCTTTGACAGCTAAGGCCCCAAATTTTTTCGTAATTCGGACTGACATAAATCACTTCGGTGGGGTCAGGGGAATTGATCCAGAACGCTTCGTCGATATGTTCAACTAGTTCACGGAAGCGCGTTTCACTTTTTTGCAGGGCATTGAGGGTCTGCTGCATTTTCGTAATATCTTGAACGGCTCCCCATAGAAAACTGGGTTGTCCCTGCTTATCCAGCTTTAGCTCATGATAGTCCTTGAGATAACGCACTTCGCCGTCGGGCGTAATAATGCGATATTCAGAACTTGGGAGGGATTGACCCGTAAAAATGCGTTCGATATTTGCTCGAATGCGATCGCGGTCGTCGGGATGCACCCGTGCAAAAAAAGTTTCCGCATTGGGTTGAATTTCACCGGGAGCAAAGCCAAAGATTTGAAATGTTTCTGGAGACCAGTAGGTTTGATCTGCTTGGACATCCCATTCCCAAACGCCAATCTGGGCGATCGCCTGGGCTTGGGCAAGGCGGGCTTGACTCGCGGCGAGAGCTTGGGTGCGTTGCTCGATGAGATCTTCGAGGTGGGTTTGATAACGGTTTACCTGTTGGGCTAAGTGATTACGGGCGGTCACATCCGTCAAGACGACTAATAGCCGAGAGTGATGGTTTGTCTGTTCGCAGACAGCCGCCAACTCCACTTCTAGAATGTCGCCATTTTTCTTGATGAACTGATAGGCATCATCTTCTACGGAGCCTTGGGTCGTTAAGGTGGGCAGGAGGATTTGTTGGGCTTTCTGGCGGGAAACTGGTGTCAAAAAATCAGTTACATTGCAGCCAATAACTTGCCGCCGTTCATAACCCAGCACCTGCAACCAACGATCGCTAACCGCAAGGATTTGCCCCGTTGCATCCATCGAATGCAACATTGCCGGCGTTTTTTCGTAATAGTGGATGGCCTGTTGGTTTAATTCGAGGGCGATCGCCTTTTTCTCGGAAATATCAATGATCACCCCATCGAGCCACAGCAAATTTCCCTGGTCATCAAAGACCCCTTGTCCCCGTTCATCGACCCATCGCACTGTGCCGTCGCGATGTTTGAGGCGATATTCAAGGGCGAAGGGTTTTTTCTCCTGCACTTTACGCTCAATAATCTGGCGCACAAAGGCCTGGTCATTGGGGTGGATTAGGCTCGCATAATGGCGATCGCCCCCTGGGAGAAAGTCCGCAGCAGGATAACCCACCAATTGTTCAATGGTTTCGCTGAAATAAATCCCATGCCATTCCGCCGTGTTTAAACAGCGATACACGGTGCCCGGAATATTTTGAATCAACGTTTGGAGGCGATCGCCTTGGAAATCACCTAAAGGTGCAGGCGAAAGTGTCCCCTGGCCATGGCCCAACATCGTCCGTAGGGCAACCCGCAGCGTATGAACCAGCAGCGGCCCCGTCAGTTCAGACCACAAAAAACAATCCAAAACCCCAAGGCGCAACATTTCATCCTGTAGCGCGACCTCATTCGCCAACCCAATCCAAGGCCACCGTTGCAGCACTTCAGCATGGTCAATCAAATAAGGCAGTGGTGCATCACTGAGATAAAGATCATGGCGGCCCAAACTTTGCAGGGCAGACTCCGTCGTCAAATCAAGCCAAACCAGTTGTAAATCTTCAGCCTGTTCCCCTACCAAAAGCGTTTGCAGCCGTTGGTAAACGCTGATATCCGTTGATAAAACCGCAACACTATAATGAGTAGCAACCATAGGGCGACAGGCACTGTAGCATTTTTAAAAGAAATCTGTTTATCCTGACGAAGGCGAGGCTATGGCTCCATAGCAACCCTTGTTCTCTATCCTAAATGTTTCCCAATAACCGTGGATTATCTTCAGTTTTTTCAACACACAGAACGGCAGCGGGTGAGCGATGGTCAACTGACACCGTTGGTACCGTCTGGTTTGACTCGACCCCTTATGGTGCTGATCCTATCCCAACTCGGCGATTTTGACAGTCTTGAGTATGCTTGGTGGCTCCAAAAAGATGCCGATCTCTGTCGCCGGGTAGATTATGTCGCGGTGGGCATTGGCGATCGCCGTTCTGGTCAAAAATTTTGTGACTATACGGGTTTCCCGGCCGAGAAATTATTCATCGATCCCAAGGCAACGATTCATCAGGAACTGGGTCTATATCGCGGTCTAACCTGGAAAATTCCCGGACTCAAAGCGGGCCAAAATGCTTGGGTGAATCTGATGTTGATGTGTGCTGGCATTGGCAGTCCGGGCACCCTCAAGGAAGTTTTGCGGGGTTATACAGGGGATAAAAAAGCACCCCAACTGTTTGCCGATGATGAAGTCGTTAAAGCGGCTCCTTTACCAGCCCTAAAAGGAGAATTTTTTGCGGCGGCTGGCGGAAAAGGGTTTCAGCGGCCCTTAGAATTGGCGACCCTCCGCCTGCGAAATATGGCCGAAGTCCTGGGGAATTGGTCTACCTACGTGCCCGATGCCCAGTATATGACCCAAAGAGGAGCAACATTCTTATTTGATGCCGATGGCATGTTGCAATATCAGCACTGCGACCAAAACATTTTAGGGTTTGCGGCAAATATGAGTCGGCCTTTGACCTTCCTGGAAAATCTTCCTGATGTGCAGCGGGTCGCGTAGGTGAATTATCAATTTCGCTTTGCCCCCTACCGCCGCCCCTTTAAAACGCCTCTGCAAACTCACCATGGTTTGTGGACGGTGCGGGAGGGCATTATTCTGTCGCTCCGGGATGAAATGGGACAGATTACCCAGGGGGAAATAGCGCCTTTGCCGTGGTTTGGGACAGAAACCCTTGAGCAGGCGATCGCCTTTTGTGCTGCCTTTGGGGAAAACATTACTGATGGGCAAATTGCGGCGATTCCCGATGCCCTGCCAGCCTGTCAATTCGGTTTTGAAACGGCCCAACTTAATCTTGCCAGTACCGAAAATTTAGCCCCTCTACACCCTATAAAATTCTGTCAGTTAATCCGGCGATCGCCCACCCTGTTCCAAGACCTACAAACTTTACTACAAAAAGGATTTCGCACCTTTAAACTGAAAATTGCCCTGGATACACCCGCAACAGAAATCGCCCTCTGCCAGCAGATCCTGGAAACCTTGCCCGCCGATGGTCGGTTGCGCCTTGATGCCAATGGTGGTTTAACCTTAGAACAAGCGAAACAATGGTTAGATTGGGGGGAATCTCAAGTAAAACTAGACTTTATCGAGCAACCTTTAGCTCCTGGGCATTTTTCAGATTTATTGCAGCTAAACGCAGCATTTCAGACCCAAATCGCCCTGGATGAGTCCGTTTCCCAGATCGCTTCTTTAAAACATTGTTATGGCCAAGGGTGGCGCGGTGTCTTTGTGATCAAATTGGCGATCGCCGGCTTTCCGTCCCGTCTTCAAGATGTCTGTCAAACTAAAAAGCTGGATTTTGTACTCTCTACTGTTTTTGAAACGGCAGTCGGCCAACGGGCACTTTTAAATTTTTCTCAGGATTTTGTCCAGTCCCGACGAGCCTTGGGTATGGGCGGCACCCAGTGGATTTGATGTTACGATGCTGAATATCCGTTTCCAACACCTGTAATGATTATGAATATTGCAGATTTGCATCCGAAATATGTCACAGATTCAAGCGGGAAACAAACAGAAGTCATTTTACCCATCCGAGAATTTGAAGCGCTACTTGAAGAGCTTGAAGACCTTGCCATCGTCATTCAGCGGCAACAAGAAGAAACAACAGAACATCAAGTATTTATCGAAGAATTAAAAGCTGATGGACTCCTACCAAATTAGCTGGAAAGCTTCAGCAAAAAAAGAACTTCGAAAAATTCAACCTCAGATTATTCCAGAAATTATTAAAGCTGTTGAATCTTTAGCGGCTGATCCCTATCCTAATGGTTGTAAAAAAATGGCTGGGATGTCTTCAACTTATCGTATTCGCAAAGGCAATTACCGCATTATTTATTCTGTCTTAAAAAATGCATTAATCATTGAAATTATTCGTGTTGGTCATCGCCAAAATGTTTATGAATAAGTAGAAACGACTCTTTGTTGATAAAAACTTAGGCGATCGCCTCTGGTTCTAGTTCAATCTGGTGGGCTTGGCAAAACTGATAAATCTCTTGTTTGGCTCGTTTTGCCCGTTCAACCTGAAGACGGTGTTTAAACTGCCGATTGATATCTGCCAAAATATTTTCGGTGATGGTTTGTTTTGGCTGGAGTTGAGCGATAACCGTTGCTCCGAGACCTTTGTGCCAAGTCGTTTGCTGGGAAGATAGGGGCAAACCATGGAGAATATAGTTCGCAAAATGTTCACAGTTATGGAGAGCGATGTTGTAGCGGGCTGTCTCGACAAACTGTTGCACTCGCGTTACCTGCGTTTGGGTAATTTTGACTTGGCCCCGCAACTCGATGCCCTTTGGCCCCCACCCCAGGGAATTAGATAAACCCGGTGTTTCACTGAGAAAGTAGTGATCGGCTAAGCCCCCAAGAACGGCAATACTTTCCTTGAACACGGACAATTGATTTTCAGGCACCAATTCAAAATAGTCCACTAAGATTAAGGCCTGGTTGAGTTGGCCCAATAATCGTTCCATTGCCCGTTGAATCGCTAAATCTGGATTAGGGGCGATCGCCTTTTCCCAGAAGCCCTCACAGGTTACTGTCGCCTGGGTCAAGTTGTTAATAATTGACTTGGTTTGAATCTCCATGGTCATCTGCTTGATTTTTGGTCTTCAATCATCTTGACAGCGATCGCGTTACAGTTCGTCACAAAAGCTCCCTTTCCGGTAATCCTTTCCATTACGCTGACAAATACTGTTCTTTGATCGACTCTGCTGCCCATGACTGCCCAAATTCCTGCCCACAAGAAAGCGAAAGGTTTACCCCGGGGAAGTGTCCGTCCGGCCAAGGCCCTGTGTAGTGATTGTGGTCTCTGTGACACCCATTTTATCCACTATGTCAAAGAAGCCTGTGCTTTTCTGAACCAGCAGTTTGACAAGCTCGAAACCAAAGTCCATGGCCGCAAGCGGGATCTAGACCAAGAGCAGGAAATGTATTTTGGCGTGCATCAAAAAATGGTCGCCGCCCGGAAAACGGAACCCATCGAAGGGGCGCAGTGGACGGGGATTGTCAGTTCCCTCGCCTGTAAAATGCTCGAAGAAAAACTGGTAGAAGGCGTGGTCTGTGTGCAGAGTTCCCCGGATGATCGTTTTCAGCCGATGCCGATCATCGCCACTACCCCAGAGGAAATCCTCGCCGCCCGGGTCAACAAGCCAACCCTCTCGCCTAACTTGACGATCCTAGAGCAGATTGAACAGGGGGGATTTAAGAAATTATTGGTGATCGGTGTCGGGTGCCAGATCCAAGCTTTGCGGGCAGTACAGGATAAATTGGGCCTCGAAAAACTTTATGTTTTGGGTTTGCCCTGTGTGGATAATGTTACTCGCGCGGGTTTGCAGAAATTCCTCGATACCACCAGTCGCTCCCCGGAAACGGTGGTTTACTACGAGTTCATGCAGGATTTTAAGGTGCATTTTAAGCATGAGGATGGTTCGACGGAAACAGTCCCCTTCTTTGGCTTAAAAACCAATCAACTGAAGGATGTGTTTGCACCGTCTTGTATGAGTTGCTTTGACTATACCAATGGTTTAGCGGATCTCGTGGTGGGTTATATGGGCGCTCCCTTCGGTTGGCAGTGGATGGTGGTGCGCAACGAAACAGGCCAGGAAATGTTTGATCTCGTCGCCGATCAAATTGAAACGCAGCCGGTTAGTTCTAAAGGCGATCGCCGGGCCGCTGTGCAAAATAGTATTCCTGCTTACGATAAGGGCGTTACTCTACCAATGTGGGCCGCGAAACTGATGGGAGTCGTAATCGAAAAAATTGGCCCGAAGGGTTTAGAGTACGCAAAATTTTCCATTGATTCTCACTTTACGCGGAACTATCTCTATATCCGCCGCAATTACCCAGGCAAGCTGGAAGCCCATGTGCCAGAGTTTGCGAAAAAAATCGTCGCCCAGTACGAACTGCCTAAAGACTAGGGGCTATTTCCCCCTCCAGAAGCGGTACCAATTCATTCGGGAATTCTGTTACAGTGAGGGGGATGTTTTGTTTTATAAAGTTTTATGTCAGGTTGGCTAGAGCACAGCGTACAGGTAGAAGTTGACGCCCCCATCGATCTCGTTTGGGAACTCTGGTCAGATCTCGAACAAATGCCCCAGTGGATGAAATGGATTGATTCTGTCGCCATCCTCAAGGACGACCCAGATCTGTCCCGCTGGAAATTGGCCAGTGGCTCCTTTGAATTTACCTGGCTCTCTCGGATCACAAAGGTTGTTAAGCACCAAATTATTCAGTGGGAATCCGTTGATGGCCTGCCAAATCGGGGGGCGATCCGTTTCTATGACCGCCATGGCAAAACCATTGTTCGCCTCAGCATCGCCTACGATATCCCTGGTATTTTAGGGCAGGTAATGGATAATCTTTTCTTAGGCCGGGTCGTGGAATCAACCATTCAAGCCGATCTCCACCGTTTCCGGGACTATGTTAAAAATCTTCAGGAACAATCGCCCACCTCTGTCTAGATCCCTGGAGTGTTTCATCAATTCAGCCAGATGTAGCTATGGGTTTTGCAAGAAAGTTGTGATTCGATCTGCAACTTGGTGCTGAGCGGCACAGGATTGGTAGGACATTAGCCGCGATCGCCCACCTGACTTCAAGCAAACATTGGTGCTACAAGGCCGCCCTCGGCGCACATTTCGGATTACGGTTACAGTGTCGATGTCGTTGATGGAGTAGATGAGGGACTGCTGCTGACCTAAACTATTGCGACGAAGAATGCTTAGCTGTGCTGCGGTGCGGTCTATTAAGCAGGCGTAGGGAATTTTTTCTAAAAAGCAATAAACTGCGACCACTATTGACAGTACTAGAAAAAAAAGACTTTCGCCCCCTCCTGCCATCAGTACTAATCCTAGGGAAAGTAACGCCGTAATGACAAATACGATTCCTAAGGTTGCTTGGGCCGTACATTCTTCTGGAAATTCGATATGTAGTTGGCGGGGAGTGCTTTTTAGGATGCGCATGGTGGATTTGTCATCTCACTAGGGCTTGGAGATTAGGATTCAATGACAAACCTTAGTTTTCTGTCCCTTTGGGTTCTTCCTGATGGATCACTTTCGCCCGATGCAAAAGGCGATCGCCTTGGCGGTAGCCCGCATTTTGAATTACCACCGCATCCCCTGGGCCGACATCACCGTGATTTTTCACCAATTGATGGTGCTGGGGGTCGTAATCGACGATTTCACCAACGATACCGATGGGGGTTACGTCCCAGCTCGCGAGGAGTTGCTCAAAGGGCTGCGTGAGGGCCACCAGGGTTCTAGCGGGGAACTGGGCATTGTCTTGGGCGGCCTTGGCAGCAGCAGACCATTGCAACAGCCAAGCTTCGAGGATATCCAGGGCTTCCTGTTGCCAGCGTTGCTCATTTTGCGCTTGTTGGCTGTCGAGTTGGGTTTCTAGGCGGGCATACTCGGCTTTGAGGGTTTCTTCTTGCTGGGTCTGGGCTTCGGCTTGGTCGGTTAATTGTTGTTGGAGGTGATCGATTTTGTCGGTATATTCCTGCTGCTGGGCTTGGAGATGGTGTTGGAGCTGCTCGATTTCCTCGGCGTGGTTGATGGCCTGGGTTTCTAGTTGGGCGCGGAGGCGATCGCCTTCTGCCTGGAGCGCTTCGAGTTCGGCGGGGTCAATCCCAGTTGCTTGGGTCGTTTTGGGGGTAAATTCTAACGGCTGAATACCCGTGGGCAGAAATAGAGCGAGAAATTCATCCACCGATTGATCGAAATATTGAGCCAATTTCACCACGGCTTCGACGGGGATGCTATGAATGAGCCCAGCTTGCAGTCGGTAAATTTGCCGCGCTGCGACCCGCGAATAGGCCGCCAGTTGAATGACATCGCTCACATTGGCTTGGGCCATGAGGGTTTGGAGTTGGGCAGCGTGGGGATGGCTCATGGGGAGGGACAGTTTTGTCTGTAGGGATACTCTGGCATTCTCACCCATGGCTGAGAAGGGATGCAGCCTTTTTTATTAAATCGTTAAAAAATCACGATTTTGGGGTGTTTGTCGGGGCATTTTCGCTGCGGGATGAAAAAATCTTGATATGCTGTTTCCTTGATGCTTGTCCTGTTGAGAAAAGCGATGAATCTTAAGCGCATTTGGGCGATCGCCAGTAATTGTTTTCGAGAAGTGATCCGCGATCGCATTTTGTATTTTTTGGGGTTTTATGGTCTGGTGTTTGCCCTGGCGGTACGAATCTTACCCGATGTGTCGGCGACAGCAGGGGCGAAGATCGTCGTAGATTTTGGCCTGGGGATGATCGGTATCTTGAGTGTGCTGGTGGCTGTTTTTGTCGGCACAGGCTTGGTCAACAAAGAAATTGAAAAACGCACAATCCTGGTGCTGATCCCCAAACCGATTAGCCGCGCTGAACTGATCGTCGGGAAGCATCTGGGGCTATCGGCGGTGGTGGCGGTGATGTTAGTTGCCATGGGAATTATTTATTTCGCGCTTTTGGCCTGGTCACAAAGTATGATGCCGCTGTTGTGGCAAGGGTCAACGGTGCCGCTGGGGCCAATCTCCCTTTCCCTCGGTTATTTATTTATTGAGCTAATGCTGATCATTGCCGTGGCGATCGCCTTTGGGGTATTTACCAGTTCTCTGTTGGCGACCTTGTTCTCCTTTGGGATTTACCTGATGGGCCACTTCAGCACCGATTTAGTGAAATTAGGGGAATTGAGCCAAAATGCGGGCGTCCAATGGCTCACCGAAAATCTCTATAAAGTTCTGCCGGATTTATCGCGTCTCAATTTCCGTAATGAGGTGGTCTATGGGGTGGTTCCCGATGGCCAAACTCTACTACTCAGCGCAATCTATGGCCTTGTCTATGTGATTCTGCTCCAGGCGATCGCCATCTTTATTTTCAGTCGGCGGCAATTTTAATCAGGTTTGATTCCCCATTACGCCTGCTTCCCCGTTCAAGACTGTAAACGCCACCCTTTAATTTCCTTCTGGCGAGCCCGGGCGACAACAAGGCAATCATTATCCACATCCTTGGTGATTGTTGAGCCTGCCGCAATGGTCACATCTTCGCCGATGGTGATGGGCGCAACCAGGACGCTATTGGCTCCGGTTTTACTGCGATCGCCAATCACTGTTTGATGCTTATTCACACCGTCATAGTTCGCTGTAATCGTCCCAGCGCCGATATTGACCTTTGCTCCTAGGGTGGCATCGCCGATATAGGAGAGGTGGGCCATGTTGGTATTGTTGCCGATGGTCGATTTTTTGACCTCCACGAAATTCCCGATCCGGCATTGCTCCCCAACCTTAGCCTGGCCACGAATGTGCGTATAGGGGCCAATTTGAGCATTTTCTCCCACCTGGCTATCACTCACCACGCTGTAGAGAATTGTTGTATTGGCTTCAATGACGCTATTTTCAATCAAGCTGCCCGGCCCTAGGCGGCAACCAGTCTTGATCAAACTATTGCCCCGCAGATGGGTTTGGGGTTCGATCATCACATCTGGTTCGAGCTGCACGGTGTCGTCAATGGTGACTGTATCGGGCTGGTGGATCATGACCCCGGCCTTCATCCATTTTTCCTTGATGCGGTCTTGCAAAATTTCGTAGGCTGCCGAAAGCTGAAAACGGTCATTAATACCGCTAATTTCCTGGAAATCCGCCACATCCATCGCCATCACTTTATCGCAATGGAGAATAACGTCCGTGAGGTAATATTCCTGTTGATCGTTGTTGGTGGTTAATTTGGGTAGCGCCTCGGCCAATACTTCCCACTTGAAACAGTAGACACCCGCATTGATCCGATTATTCTTGCGCTGGGCATCGTTGCAGTCGCGATGTTCGACAATTTGGGTGACTAGGTTGTCGCCATCGCAAAATACACGACCATAACCCGTGGGATTCGGCAGTTGGGCCGTTAATAGGGTTGCGTCATTATTATTTTTCTGGTGGGTACTCACGAGATCTGCGATGGTTTCAGGGCGCAGGAGAGGCACATCGCCGTTGAGAATTACGACATCGCCCACAAAATCTTTGAGAGGTTCGAGGAGCTGTTGGACAGCGTGACCGGTGCCGAGTTGTTCTGTTTGTTCAACAAATTCTAGGTGGGGCAAATGGGCCAGGGCTGTTTTTACCTCAGCCGCGCGGTAACCGACAATGGTGCAAATTCGTTCTGGTTTAATGAGGGCACAACTTTCAATCACTCGTTCCACGAGCGATCGCCCGCCGAGGGGATGAAGGACTTTCGGGAGATCCGACTTCATCCGTGTACCTTTGCCTGCTGCTAAAATTGCTACCGCTACCATTGCCTTTGCTGTGTTCGATTGACTGACATCGTTTCAGTGTGGAGTATATCGTATTGTTTGGGACTTCCGGCATCGGTGCCGGAGAAGATTCTTGTTTACACCCAAAAACCTGGGGGCTGAAGCGGTTACCGGATTAGTGCTAAATTTCTCAAACGTTCTTTTCCAGTGAATTTTTATGTTCCTCGCACCGACCCCAAGCCGCACTGCTCCCTACACCTCAATGCTGATCATCCCCACGGGGATCGGCGCGAAAATTGGTGGCTATGCGGGGGACGGGATTCCCATTGCACGGCTGATGGCCCAGGTGTGCGATCGTCTGATTACCCACCCCAATGTTTTAAACGGGGCGCAACTGTTTTGGCCCATGGCGAATACGTTCTATGTAGAAGGCTATGGCCTCGATCAATTCGCTGCGGGGAACTGGGGGTTACGACCCGTGCGACAAAATAGAGTGGGATTACTCCTCGATCAAGGCATTGAAGCAGAATTAAAAACCCGTCACATCCAGGGAGCCGAAGCTTGCCGCGCGACCTTAGGTTTGCCGATCACAGATTATGTTGTGACGGATGCGCCCTTGAATGTCACCCTCAAAGTTTCGGAAACGGGGGTCAGTTGGGGGACGATTGAAAATGTGGGCAGTTTGTTGCGGGCGGCGGAAAAACTAATTACCCAGGCCAAAGTGGAGGCGATCGCCGTTGTGGCTCGCTTTCCTGACGACGAAGATAGTGAGTTACTCGCCCAGTATCGCCAGGGATCTGGGGTCGATGCCCTCGCGGGTGCTGAAGCAGTGATTTCTCACCTGCTCGTGAAAAAATTTCAAATTCCCTGCGCCCATGCCCCGGCATTAGCACCGTTACCCATTGAACCGGAACTTTCCCCAAAAGCCGCTGCCGAGGAATTAGGCTACACTTTTTTGCCCTGTATCCTGGCCGGGTTGAGCTATGCACCCCAATTTGTCACCAAAGGCGATCGCCAAGCCGGAGAGATCTGGGCGGATCAGGTCGATAGCCTGGTGATCCCCGCCAGTGCCTGCGGCGGTAGTGCCGTTTTGAGCCTCGCCCAGACCCAAACATTGATCATTGCTGTAAACGAAAATGACACTGCATTAAGCATTTTTCCAGAATCCGTTGGGATTAAAGCCCGTCGGGTAGACTCATACTTGGAGGCAATTGGGATCATGGTCGCCCACCGTGCTGGATTAGATTTTTCGAGTCTGCGACCCACTGTGCCCCCCCTCAATGCAATCTAGATCGATATTTATTGTGAATCAATCCAACCAACCGCCCTTAGAACCGTTATCCCGCCAACAGGTGCTCCTTCTTATGGGGATCACTGCGCTGTTGCTGTTTATTGTGGGAAATCTCTGGCGGTTAATCGGCAATGTAGAACTTTTGGCCTGGGAATTTTCGGGGCTGGCTCTTATCCAGGGGGTGGCGATCGCCTTGGGGATCATTGGCGCCAGCAGTCTCCTCTACGCTGTCTGGGCGGAATACCGTCGCAGTGTCGATACTTACCTTGAATTTGTCCTCAAACCTCTGGCCGTGCCCGATGCCATTTGGTTGGGACTGTTGCCGGGGCTGAGTGAAGAATTTCTGTTTCGGGGGATTATGCTACCGGGCTTGGGCTTGGGATGGGGCGCCCTCTGTTTATCGAGCTTGATTTTTGGGGTACTCCACATCAGCGGTGCCCAGCAATGGTCCTATGCTGTTTGGGCGACGGTAATTGGGTTTATTCTCGGTTACAGTGCGATCGCCACCGGAAATTTACTTGTGCCTGTGATTGCCCATATTGTGACAAACTTCACCTCAAGCCTGATTTGGAAGCTCCGCCACGAAGCACCCTAGCCTTGGGCGGCAAAAATTGAGCAAAAAAAATACAGGACTTGCACCCGCCACGCCGTCTTACCTCAGCTTCTGACCTGGAAAATCCAGGGGGGAAGAACAGCTCTCAGCTTTCGTTTCCGAGTACAAGCTCGGTTTACTGCCGCGAGAACTTAATCGGCTTCCCAATTAGCTCAAGCATAGATCAACAAACAATATTGGTAGTCACCAACGCGGTAGGCTTGATCCTGTTAGAAGTCATCTTAAAGGATTTTTTTATCCTTATGCAACCGTACAAAGTTCGGCGATCGCCACCGGACTATCCACCTTGACAGAAAGGGTCAGACGCTCTTTGGGATTGTTTTGTACCCGCTCAATGGTGAAGGCTTTCCCACCATAGATTTGGGTTAAGGCAGTGGCGAGATCCGCTTTCACCGCCGCAAATCCTTCATCGGTATTTGGCCCGTTCAGGCGGTCATTGCTGATGTAGAGAAATTCATTGCCCTTGAGGGTGATCTCTGTTTCCTGTTCAAGCAAGCTCCCAAATTTAGCCGCCGACTGGACTAAATCGGCGATCGCCTCGGTGTGGGGTTGATTTTCCACGCTACTCCAGCGCCGCTGGGCATATAGGCCATAACCCCCTTGGTGCTCCATCATGTAGTTAATTTCGTAGGTGACGAGCATAATCCCTGGGCCGTCGGGCACATGGCGATAGTCCACCACATCAATTAAGGTGCCCCCAATTTTTTCGTCCCGGATCCATCCTTGAAAAACGCCAATTAACGATGCCTCATCAAAACCAGCGGGCATTTGGGCCGGGAATTTTACACAAAAACGTTCAATATACACAAGCTTTTTTACTTTTCAGTGACGACTTAGACAATAATTGCTTCGAGCAACATTAAAGCAGATCAAGGCGGACATAAATGGGGTGAGCAACTTTGCCCACCCGATTTTTTCTGAGGAACCTAACGCAGCATTGTGCCGTTTAGTTGATGCCAAATCCTTGCTTCAGGAGCCATTGCTTAAAGCTCACTGGGCTGGTGATCCCTGCCTCGATCATCCGACCGTTGCAAGCGTGGGCCGCTTCAATAAAGAGACGGGATTCTTCCACCAAGCGCTGGGACTGTTCAAGGCTGGCGGCTTTGTCTTTATGCTTCAGGGCGGAGAAGAAGAACTGGGCAAATTTCCCCTTCGCAAAGGGATCAAAGAACAGTTCCGTATCGTAGAAATACTTGCGGAACTCGGCACTCACCACTTCTGGATCATCGCTGATGTCGATGTTCTGGAATTTCAACAGGGCCTGAGCAGCACTAACCATGGCGGCGATCGCCTTATCCGCCGCCAGTTGAACATCCCCATTTTGCGGATTGTCAAGCAGCACCGTTGCATCAAAGTGGAGGCTTTCTGCATCAGCCATACTAAAGTCCGTGAGAGTGACCACTTCTCCAGCACATTCACCGACACCAATATCCCCAAGGGTAAATTCACGCGTGTCCGCCCAGTCAGAATAGAACGAAGGATCTTCTTCGTAGCTAGGCACTTCCGTGAAGGGCTGGAGTCGCTCTTTCATTTCCTTACGGCCAATGCGGTTGAAAAATTCTGTAAATTTCTCATTCTCCAGGCGTTCCTGCATGAACGTATCAATGAGAAATTCCACCACATCGGGAATCCGCTTCGAGGGCAAAACCCCCATGGATTTGCCGTAGGTAGAGGCATTATTTGCCCATTCCCCACCGAGTACCAAGTTAAAGTGGGGCACCCGTCGCCGTTGTACCTGACGACTAGAACCATAGAAACCAATTTCTGCCACCATGTGTTGGGAGCAAGAGTTGAAACAGCCACTGATTTTGACGCGGATATCCTTGACCGCCTGGTCATATTGCCAACCCTTGAGGGCCATGCGACGCCGTAATTCCCCAGCTAAACCGCGAGAACTACCGATCCCCAATTTGCAGGTATCTGTACCCGGGCAAGCGGTAATGTCAATGATCGAATGGGCACCACCACTATGGAGGTTAATCGCCTTGAGATCCGCATAGAGGGCAGGAAGATCTGCTTCATGTACCCAACGGATCAAGATATTCTGCTCAACGGTTGTCCGTACCGTGTCATTGGTATATTTGCGGACGATATCAGCCAGCCCCCGGAACTGAGGCGAGGTGGCATCTCCTAGGGGCAAAGAAACCGCGACCGTATAGAAGCCTGCTTGCCGTTGGGAATAGAGATTGGTGGTTTTCCACTTGGTGAATTCTTCCCCATGGTCGAAGGTTTGATCCGCAGCGACAGGAGCGGGTTTACCTTTTTCTGCGTAGGCAGTGAGGCGCTCCACCCAGGCTGTCCAACCGGGATCAGCTTCGAGAGTCGCCCGTTCTTCGGTAACCAGACGTTTAAATTCTTCTAGGCCCAGTTTCTGCACGAGGAATTTAATCCGGGCTTTGTTGCGGTTTTTCTTTTCCCCAAGGCGAGCAAAGACCCGGAAAATGGCCTGGGAGAGGGGAAAAATTTCCTCAAGGGGCACAAAATCTTCAAAGAGTTTCGCCAGGAACGGTACAGAACCTAAGCCGCCACCGACATAAACTTTGAACCCTTTGACAATTTCACCATCAATTTCTTTGGTTTTAGCGATGAACCCAAGGTCATGCATCGAAGTCAGACCACAGGGATGATCTTCACAACCAGAGAAGGCGATCTTTAGTTTGCGGCCAAAATCCTGGATATCCCGGTGACCGAGGAAAAAGTCCGTTAGTTCTTGGGCATGGCCTGTGACATCAAAGACTTCGTCATGGCAAACACCAGCGAGGGGACAAGCGGTAACGTTGCGTACGGAGTTACCACAGGCTTCCCGTACCGTAATGCCCACTGCCGCTAAGCGACGGTGCATATCCGGGACATTATCGAGGGAAATGAAGTGAAGTTGGATGTCCTGACGGGTGGTGATATGGAGAATGTTGTCGGAATATTCTTCGCAGATGTCAGCGAGAACATCCATTTGTTCGGCGGTCATCCCCCCATAGGGAATTTTGATCCGCTGCATGCCTGGGGCCTGCCATTTGGTATCGGGGCCTTTGGTGAGTTCTGTTTTGGGAAAAGGAATTGCTTTGGCTTTGACCCCATCATTCCGGAAGCCGTTATCGTAACGCTGACCGTAGGCGCCCCGACGAAGACGCAGTTCGGCAAACACTTTTTCGTCGAGTTTGTCCTGGCAGCGGAGGGCCATTTGGTTTTCAAAGGTGTCAATTTCTTCGGCCATCTGGGGCGGAATGCGATCGCCAAGGACCTCTTTCCAAGTTTTGGGAGTTGTCGTCGTGGTCATAGGGTGTTCTTCTTCTGTAGGAGCTAATTCGGATTGGCCTGGAATGGTTTAAGGGTCAGGCCTGCAATATCGATAAAAATTACTCGGATGTACTATGGTGACACAAAATTTCGGTGATCCGAGCAAGTCCGATAAAATCTGTAATTTTGTGGCAGGAAATCATAGGGGCGCAGATTGGGCATTTTGGAAGGGTTTAACGAGCCAGCGGACAAAGCGATAAATGTAGGTAAAGATCACCGGTACGACGATCAGGGTCAAAACGGTGGAGGTACTAAAGCCCCCAATCACGGCGATCGCCATCGGACTCCGGGTCGCACCATCGGCCCCCAACTCCAGGGCAATGGGCAACATCCCGGCAATGGTCGAGAGGGATGTCATACAGATGGGCCGTAACCGGGAGACCCCAGCTTCAACGAGGGATTTTTTCAGGGTTTTGCCTTCCCGTAGGCCAGAGAGGGTAAAGTCCACCAGTAAGATTGCGTTTTTTGTCACCAGACCCATCAACAACACAATGCCAATCAGGGCAAATAAACCCAGTTCCTTTTGGGTAATCATCAGCCCCAACAAAGCCCCCCCAATGGAGAGAGGCAAAGCGGTTAGAATCCCAAAGGGATAGAGGAAGTTGTTGTAAAGCAGCACCAGAATTGCATAGATGCACAGGACAGCCGCCCCCAACGCCGTGAGGAAACGGCTAAAAATATCGCGCATAATTTCTGCGTCGCCCGCGGGTTCAATGGTCACGCCAGAAGGTAAGGGGCTCATCACGGGCAAGGCATTCACGGCAGCAAAGGCATCCCCTAGGGATGTTCCTTCTAGGTTAGCCCCCACTTCCACTTGACGGAAGCGATTAAAGCGGTCGATCTGGGCCGAACCACTACCGAGCTTTAATTCAGCTACAGCAGCTAGGGGGACTAATTCACCGGTGTTACTCGGTACCTGGAGATTTTTCAGGGTTTCAATGTTGCTGCGTTGGGCGGGATCGAGTTGAACGCGGATCGGGATTTGGCGATCGCTTAAATTAAATTTGGGCAAATTAAAATCGTTATCGCCAATTAACGCCAGGGAAGCGGTGCGAGAGATAGCCGCCACAGAAACACCAAGATCGGCGGCCCGTTGGGGATCAGGCTGAATGATTAGTTCGGGTTTAACCAAGCTTGCGCTCGACGAAATGTCCACTAACCCCGGTACGCTGCCCATCTGTTGCTCTAGGGTCGTCGCTGTTTCTAATAGAAGCGGGGCATTTTCACTTTTGAGCACAATGGAGAGATCTTTAGAGTTGCCTGTCCCGCCCGTACTTTGGAAGGAGACCCTTGCCCCCGGAATCGTTTGGAAATCACGCCGTAGGGTTTGTTCAAATTCTGCCTGGGAAACCCGTTCCGCTTGGGGCACAAGGTTGACATAAATGGTGCCGCTGTTGATGTTGGTCGCCGTTGCCAAAACACTACTCACGGCGGGATTGGCCTGGAGGCGATCGCTCACTTCCGTCATCACTTGCTCGCTATCGGCCAAGGTGGCACCGGGGGGCAGATCAAAGGCGATCGTACTAATGCCCGTGTCGCTACTGCTAAAAAGTCCTGTAGGAATAAAGGGGATCAGCTGGAGGCTACCGATAAAAAAGGCTAGGGCAACGAGGAGGGTCGTGAGACGATGGCGCAGCGCCCAGCCGAGCAGATTCCGGTAAAAACCCGGTTGTTTCTGGCCATTAAAAGCCCCTAGTTTTGATTTTAATAGGTAGGCACTCAGCATCGGCGTCATGGTGGTGGCCACCAGGGTCGAGAACATCGTTGAGACGGCGACGGTGACCCCAAAGGGTTGGAAGAATTGTCCCGGCACGCCCCCCATAAAGGCCACGGGCAGAAATACAGCCACAATGGTTGCGGTGGTTGCCACTACGGCGAGGCCAATTTCCCTGGCGCCATCGATGGCAGCCTGGAAAGGTCTTTTGCCCATTTGCAGGTGTTGGTCGATATTTTCAATCATGCAGATCGCATCATCGACTAAGTTACCGATCGCCAGGGCCAAGGCGAGGAGGGTCATCCCGTTCAGGGTATAGTCGAGGGCCTGCATCACAAAGAACGTCGGCACAATGGAGAGGGGCAAGGCGGCAGCGGTGATCAAGGTGGCGCGCCAGTCCTTGAGGAAAAAGCCCACGGTAATCACCGTTAAAATGCAGCCCGCCCACAGGGCCATAATGGTGCCGTCATAGGAGGCTTGAATCTCTGTGGCGCGGGTAAAAATCAAATCGAAACGGAGATCCTCTGGGAGGGTGGTTTGCAACTCGGCGATCGCCTTTCGGATCCCTTGATCAACGCCGACAACGGTACTCCCAGGACTCCGAAGTACGGAGAATGCCACCACCGGCTCATTATTGAGGGTCGCCGCCACCCTGGGTTCCCGGAAGCTATCTTCCACGCGGCCCAGATTTTCTAAGGACACTAGATCTCCGTTGGGTAACGTGATCGGGTATTGCTGCAATTCTTGAATGCTTTCTGCACTACCAAGAGTCCGGACATTTTGCTCATTGCCCCCCAGTTCGAGGCGGCCCCCCGGACGGTTGAGATTAAATTGAGCAATCTGGTCATTAACTTGGGTTGCGGTGATCCCCAAGCTCTGTAACAAATCAGGATCGAGATCGACGCGAATCTCCCGGTCAACACCACCCAGCCGTTGAATTTCGGCCACCCCTTCTACATTGGTCAGTTCTCGGCCAATGCGACGATCGATGAGATCACTGAGTTCTTCGACGGTGCGCTCCCCAGAGGAGAGGGCATAGGTCATCACGGCTCCCCCAGCAAAATCAAGTTTTTGGACAATGGGATCGGTGATGTCCTGGGGTAGAGATGAGCGAATTTGGGCGATCGCATTGCGCACATCATTGGTCGCCTGGTCGGTGTCGGTGCCTAATTCGAAATTCACGACCGTCTGGGAATTGCCATCGGTCACGGTGGAGGTGATTTGATCAATATTGGCGAGGCTCGCGACGGAATCTTCAATTTTTTTGGTAATTTCCGTTTCAATCTCTTCTGGGGCGGCCCCTGGCTGGCTGACGCTCACGGTCACGGCAGAAATATCGATGTTTGGCGTATTATCAATGCCAAGATTCAAAAACGAATAGATCCCCACGATGGTCATAATCATGAAGGCCACGAGGGTCGGCACTGGATTTTTGATGGACCAGGCAGAGAGGTGAAAGGACATACCAGGGGCAACTGTTGCGATTTGTTACGGTTTCTATTCTAGGCACAGTTGTTGGCAATATGGGGGTTAGTTGTTGACCTGGAGTTGGGAGCCCTGCTGATCTTTGTAGACTTCGATGCGGCTTTGAAAGGCTTCCTTGAACTGGGGAATGTGGGTCACAGCGAGGATACAAGCAAAGTCAGCGGCGATCGCATTGATCGCCCCGATTAAGCGGTTACAGCCTTCGGTGTCCTGGGTGCCAAAGCCTTCATCAATGACCAGCATTTGCAAGGTGGTGCCCGAACGGTAGGCTAAGAGTTTTGCGAGGGCGAGGCGGATTGAAAAGTTGATCCGGAATGCTTCCCCCCCGGAATAGGTTTCGTAGGCGCGGGTGCCCCGGACGTCGGCAATGACAATATCGAGGGTATCGATCATCTGGGCGGCAGTTTTTTTGCTGCCTTTCTTAGCTTTTTGGGTGAGGAACTGCACATGGAATTGGTGCTCTGTGAGGCGACCGAGGATTTGGTTGGTTTCGGCCTCTAGTTGGGGCAGGGCATTTTCGATCATCAGGGCCTGAATCCCATTTTTACCGAAGGCTTGACCGAGTTCATGGTGAATTCGGTATTGGCGTCGCAGTTCCTTGAGTTCCGTTTTGCTATTTTTCTGGGCGGTGGCGATCGCCTGGAGATTTTCTAAGGATTGTTGCCGTTGGCCGCGTTGGGTAATTGCTGTTTCTAGGGCTTGGCGACAGGTTTGCAATTGACTCTCTAGGTGGTTAATCTCCCCTTGATCAGCGTGAAGATTGTCTAAATTTTCCTGCAATTGCGTAATTTGTTGTTCGAGTTGCGCCAGCTCCGTTTGGGCGACCGTTTGACGTTGGTTTAAATCCTGTAGTTGCGCTTCGAGGCTGGTTTGTTGCCGTTGGGCTTGGCCCAGTTCGAGGTAACGCTGTTGCCAAATTTGCCCCTGCTGGAGTGCTTGGCGGAGTTGTTGGTGGGCGTTGCGGTCGTAGTTGAGGGCGTTTAACTGTTCCTGGAGTTGCGTGAGGCGGACTTGCCAGGGAGATGTTTGTCTATTTTGGTCGAGTTGATGGCGCTGGGTTTCAAGTGCTGCTTCCCGTTCGGGCAGTTCCCGCTGGAGGGTATCCAGGCGTTGGCGCGCTTGGTTTAATTCCACCTCTTTGAGTTCTGCCCAACGGTATTCTTTTTCCGTTTCCCTGGCGATCGCCAATTGGGATTCATCATATTCCAGGGTCTCTAACTGGTGCTGCACTTCCGCCAATTCTGCCTGCAGATCCTCGGCGTAGGCTTCCAGGCGGAGGGCGCGCTCTAGGCTGAGTAATTCTTGTTCTACCTGTTTCAATTCCTTTTCGAGGGCTTGGTTCGTTTCAATGGCCTGCTCCAGGCGGATCATCTGTTGGTCATAGCTTTCATAGCTACTCCGGACTTGGTCGAGGGCCGTCAGTTCCTGGTTGTAGTCGCGCAGCAGTTGATCGCAACGTTTAAGTTCATTTTGGAAGGTGAGAATTTCTGCTTCAGTGACACTGTACTGGGCCTGGGTTTTGGCCATCACATTTTGGTGGTGGTCATGGTCGAGGTTTTGTTCGCAGAGGGGACAAGTCGCCCCCGGTTGTTGCAGCAGGGCAAGTTTTTGTTGGAGTTCCTGGAGTTGCGTTTGGCAGTTGCGCTCGGCGTCCTGGAGACGGGCTTGTTGGGTGGAAATATCAAGGCGTTGTTGCTGAATCTGATCTAGATGTTTTTTCTGGCGGTCCAGATCGGCCATGGTTTGATCGAGGCGCTGCAATTCCGCCCGCTGTTGGGGAATTTGGGCAACTTTTTCTGCAAGGTTTTGCTGTTGCTGTCGGGATGCGGCCAATTGTAACTTCAGTTTTTCGGCGGCCTGACTAATTTGGTTTTCTAGCTGTTGCCGTTGCTGGAGGAGGGGTTGGGCTTGGTGGTGGGCGGCTTCGAGGCGATTGATCTGGTTTCGAGTACGTTTTAGTTGGTCTAGGGCGGTGGTCAAGTCGGGGGCGATCGCCAACGTTTCTTCGACTGCTGCTTGCTGTTGGGTGAGGGTTTGGATTTGCACTTCTAGCTGCTGAATCTGCCGTTGCCCCTCGTTTTCCTCTGCCTGGATAGTTTGCTGAATGGTTTGTTGTTCCTGCTGGAGGTCTTGGTATTGCTGGGATATTTGGTTGAGCTGTTCTTCCTGCTGCTGGAGGGTTTGCCAACGTTGGTATTCGGCTTCGATGGTGTCGGTCTGGTGCAGAATCGCTGTATTTTGCGCTAAATCCTGCTGAATCTGTTGAGCCTGGGTGCTGAGGCGCGTCAGGTCTTGGTGGCGGCGCTGGTACTGTTGCTGGGACGTATCGACTTGGTTTTTCAGGAATTGCCGTTGTTGGGCGATCGCCTGAATTTTTTGGAGCTGATCCTGGAGTTGGTTTTCCCGTTGCTTGCCTTCGCTAATGGTCTGTTCGATGGCGGCGAGTTCTGCTTCTAGCTGCGGTTTTGCCCGGAGTTGTTCAGTTTGAGGCGCGAGGCTTTCTTCGAGAAGATCGGCCTTGAGTTTAAAAGATCTCGCTTTGTCCTTAGCGAGTTGGGCGAGGCTTTCGTAACGGTCAAGCTTGAGGAGATCACTCAAAATCTTTTTGCGGTCTGCGGGCTTGGCCACCATAAATTCATCGGCGTGGCCCTGACGTAGATAGGCGGAATTGATAAACGTGTCGTAGTCTAGTTTGATCTCTTGGTCGATGAGCTCTTGGGTTTCCCGGATCCCCTTACCTGTGATGGTGGTAAAGTCCCCCGTTGGCGATCGCACTTGGAATTGTAAAGTCGCCCCTCGCCCCCGCGATCGCATTCGAATGATTCGATAAACCTGTTGGTGACAAAGTAGCTCAAAATCAACCCGTACATCCATTTCGCCCATGTGGATCACGTCATCGGCACTGCTGGTGCGACTTTTGCCCCAGATGACCCAAGTCACCGCTTCTAACAGGGATGATTTCCCGGCTCCATTTGGCCCACAAATACAGGCCGTGTGAAAGCCCGTGAAATCTAGAACAGCATCACGGTAACTGAGGAAATTTTTCAGGGTAAGTTTTAGGGGCGTCATGGGCAGACTGTCGGCAACAAACACTAATCCCCATCATATCCCCGTTGTTTCGTCCCCCAACCCCAAAGAATTTTATGGATCTGTCATCTCGCGAGAACCTGACTGTTACCATGGACGCAGAAAAATCGGTGGTAGCCGGAAACGTTTTGCCCTGATTGATGGTCTACAGTTCCAGTCCTCCCTCCCCAATTCCCGATGAAAAAGCTACTCTTTACCGCCTGTTGTTTTTTGCCTTTGGCGATCGCCCCCCAGGTACGGGCCGAAAACCTAACCCACCTGAGCCAACTGCTATCGAGTCGTCAATGTCAGAACTGCCAACTGACCCGGAGCGGCCTTGCCAATGCCCGCTTAGATGGGGCTGACCTGCGGGGGGCGGATTTACGTCAAGCGAACCTGAGCCGGGCGGATCTGAGCCTTGCGGATCTGCGGGGGGCCAATTTGACGGGAGCTTCCCTGGTAGGGGCCAATTTAGCCGGGGCTGATCTAGAAGGGGCCAATTTAGACGGCGCGGATCTCCGGGAAGCCTATTTAGCCGGGGCGAATTTTACCAATACTTCCCTGCGGACGTTCTACATTGCGCGGGCGGTGGGGCTGTTGGATGCTCCCGTTTCGGCGGAGCAACTTTATCAATGGGGCTTTGTGGAAGGGGAAAATAAAAATTACCGCATGGCGATCGCCTACTATGATGCCGCCGCCAACCAAGAACCCGACAATGGGGCCATTTATCTATCCCGGGCAATCGCCCGCTACCAACTGCGCGATTTTGCCCAGGCCCAACAAGATGCCACCTTTGCCCAAACCCTGTTCACCAGCCAAGGATCGACCGTAGGAGTAGATGCCAGCCAGAGATTACTCGATGAAATTGACCTCGCCCTCAACCCGAAACAAGATTCTGGAAATACTGCTGGCAATATCCTCAGCGCCATTAGCTCCGTGCTGTTGCGTTTCTTCTTTTAAAACTTCTAGGCTGTTCCCAAACTTTTTCGCCATCTCTTTTGCCTGGGCGAGGCTATTTATAAGCTATTTATAAAGTAAATGAATTTCTTAATTTGTCCCGTTCGACTGAGCGTTCGACTGAGCTCACGCCGAAGTCTCACGCCGAAGTCTCACGTCGAAGCCTAAATCTCCCCAAATTCGGGGCTTAGGGGCTTCATAAATGGACTCTAAGCTCAATTGCGGTGATTATTCTGGTAGCGGATCCGCGATCCGGCCCACTGGAGCTTATCGCGAATGGTTTGGTAAAACGAATAGGTTTCCCGCAGGATAATGAATTTGCAGTAACAATGGGCCTTTTGGACATTGACCCACTGGCCCGGCCAAACTGAAGTAGCCAAGGCCCCATCCATCCAGAGCTTGTTATTCAGGTCGTAGTCTCCGAGGGGCCAGATATCCACATTAGAGCGGGCGGGCAAGACAATCGGGCGACTCGACAGACTCAAAGGACAGATGGGCGTTACCACAATCGCCTCTAGGCCAGGGTGCATAATCGGCCCATTTGCAGAAGCGGTGTAACAGGTTGACCCAGTGGAAGTCGCCACCAATAGCCCGTCCCCGTGGTACTGATCCACAATGGTGCAATCGACTTCCATTTCAAAGACGGCTGTGGGCATCCGGTCAACGGCAGCGGGTTTGACACACATTTCATTGAGGGCATAGAAGGTTTCGCTGACAATTTCTGGATCTTGGCGATCACCTTCACAGATTTTGGCCTCTAACATCATCCGGGTTTCCACCGCGTAGGTGTCGTTGCGGAGTCGCTCCCAAAGGGCCTGACTATTTTCAAGCTGCTCAAAAGGTTCAGTCAAAAAGCCCAGGTGGCCGCCGACATTCACCGCCAAAATCGGAATATTTTCCTTAGAGAGGTGGCGGGCTGCTGCTAAAACGGTGCCATCTCCCCCCAGGACAATGGCGAGATCAATCGGTTCACTGACCGAGGCCAAAAACACAGGGTAAGGATTATCCTTAAAGCCGCTGGGGCCGAGCAAAATCCGACTCCCCTGGGCTTCTAATTCATGGGCACAGCGTTCGGCCCATTTTTTGGCAAAGGGGTCACCCGCTTTATAGGCAATGATTACTTGATCAAGGTTCACGGCATTTCTAAGATGACTCGGGGCGCACCTGAAAACTTTGTTGGCTTTGCTCGACCCCAGCCGTAAAGGCAGCGGTGGGTCTATCACTACTATAGGTAATTACCCAAAAGGTGGTCGTTTCTGGATAGACATAACTCACCTGGGTGAGGTCGCCTCGGTTCAATTCTAAGCGCCCTTGATCCGCCGTTTGGGTGAGGCTCACCGTAATGCCAGCGGCCTGGAGTGTCGCCACCTGTTGTTGGAGATAATCCTCTAAGGTCAGGGCTTCCGGGCGTTCTTCTTGGACGATGGTGATGCTGTTCAGGCGATCGCCCTCTGCTTGGAAAGCAAGCAATTCTAGGGTTTCGGCATTTTGATTAAGCCATTCAAGGCGATCGCCTTTATCCCAGGCCTCTAAGGTGGCTGCCAGAGCGGGGAGATCTGAGCCTGGATTGCCGCCCACATAGCCCGGTGGAACGTCCAACTGCACCTGTTCTGTAGTGAGGGTTTGCCATTGATTGCTGGGGGTCAGGATTTCGGTTTCCAGGCCAGGGGGATTTGCCCCACAGCCCCACAGAAAGAGCAGCAATACCCCCAGTCCTAAGCTGCGCCATCGGCATAATTTCATCGTGAACACTGTCCCTTTAGCCGCGTTTTTCTACTGGAATATAGATTTGATTATGCACACCGGTATAGACCTGGGTCGGCCGGAAAATCCGGTTGACACCCAGTTGTTCTTTCCAGTGGGCGAGCCAACCCGCAACCCTGGCGATCGCAAACAGGGGCGTGAATAGATCGCTCGGAATCCCTAACTTGCGGTAAACCAAGCCCGAATAGAAATCAACGTTGGCGAAAATCCCCTTGTGGCCGTATTTTTCCTCAACAATTTTTTCTAATTCCAGGGCAATCTTGTAGTACGGGTCTTCCCCTTCGAGTTCAAACAGTTCTTCTGCTAACCTCTGGAGGATCACCGCCCGGGGATCTTTGACCTTATAAACCCGGTGGCCGAAGCCCATGATCTTTTGTTTATTCGCGACACAGGTCTCGACATACCCACGAACATTTTCGACGGAGCCAATTTCTTCGAGCATCAAAAGCACTTCTTCGTTCGCCCCTCCATGCAACGGCCCGGCCAAGGTGCCAACGGCAGACGCAATTACCGCGTAGGGATCCGTCAAGGTAGAAGCCGTCACCATCGCCGAAAAAGTGGAAGCATTGATCGTGTGTTCGGCGTGGAGCATCAAGCAAATGTCAAAAATCTTTGCCTGGAGATCGTAGGGGCGACGCTCGGTCATCATGTAGAGAAAATTCGCCGCGTAATCAAGGCTATCGTTGGGCTGAACCGGATCATTTCCCTTGCGCATCGAATTGGCCGCCGCAACCATGGTGGGGATTTTGGCTAACAGACGAACAACGGCGTGGCGAATGTACTCTGGATCATCCAAGGCACGCCGGGAATAAAATAGCCCCAGGGCCGCCGCCGATGTTTGCAAAGAATCCATCGGGTGACCGGTTTCGGGAAAACATTTCATCATGTCCCGGATGCGGTATTTGATCCGACGGTGATAGAGAATATCGTTTTTAAAATCTTCAAGTTCCTGGTAGGTCGGCAGTTCACCCCAGATCAGGAGGTAGGCAACTTCGAGGAAAGAACTTTTTTCGGCCAATTCTTGAATCGGGATCCCCCGGTATTCGAGGATGCCATTTTTTCCATCGACGAAGCTAATGCTGGATTGGGCTGCAGGAATTCCTTCTAAGCCGGGTTTAAATTCGCAACCAGTCGTCATACTGTGTACCTTGATTAGATCCTAAAAATAATATTGAGGCTAATTTCTTGATGCCCGTGGCTAACTTAGCCTATCACGGGGATTATGGCAGTAGCCATTTTGGCGAGGTCAACAAAAATAGCTCATTATCGGTGTGGGCTTGGATCCGGGCGGCACCGGAACGAAGGCCAATGATGCCTGCTTTTTTGAGGTTGAGGTGGTGGCCTGTCTGACCAAAGGCGATCGCCTCAGCCCATTCGCCCAAGTCTGGTTGATGGCCCACAAGGACTAATTTTGCATCCGGAGCCGCTTCCCAGCGTTCTAGCCAGGCTAAAAATGCTCCCAGGGAACCCCTCGGTGCTAAACCTTGGAAAACCTGGGGATGGGGGCCTAGTTCTGCGGCGGCCAAAATTTCTGCGGTTTGTCTGGCCCGTAATAAAGGACTGGTTAAAATCCCCTCAAAGTGGAGACCAAGCTGCTGTAATCGTTGGGCCACAAGTTTTGTTCGGGTTTCGCCTTTGGTCGTCAAAGGGCGATCGCCATCCTCTGCATAATCAGCCCGGTCAGCGGCGATGCCATGGCGAAAAAAATATAATTCCATTACTTTTCCTCCTGGGAGATGATGGTGCTAAAACACGCAGCAGCCATTTTCTATTCTTAACGACAATGGCCAGCAATGGGCCAAGCTTGCCCTGATCCCAGGGTGCCACACCCCAAAAACAATTCCCCACACAACCTCTGGTTACGGTGCATGGGGAAATGAGAACAATCTTAGATGTGAGGTAAATTCCTGAGGCGATCGCCCAGAATTTTTTACTTAAGCGTCAGATTCGATGTAGTTAAACAGAAGTCCCATCGCTAAAGCCGGGAAAACAACACCCGCCAAGGGGACAAGGATTACAGGCAGAAAAGAAGCTGCGTAGGCGCCGTTCATATTAAATCTTTCCTAAATGCTATTAACAAACTGGTTTTCACAATACCTTGGATATTACTGCCAGAGGTCTTGGGAGGGAACAGACATTACGATTCTTAACATAAATGGCCGAAATTCCCAGGACTTGCCCTAAATGTTGCCAAATACTAAGAAAGCCAGTAAATCTAGCAATATCTCTTATAATCCGTAACAAGTGTTTATCTGAACTTAAATTGTAAGTTTGTTTTGAGAGGAGCTTAAACATTAAATGGACATTATTCAACATGGTGGAGATCCTCAAGTAGGAAACCTCGCGACTCCGATTAATGCTTCTGCATTTAGTAAAGCTTTCATTAATAATCTACCGGGTTATCGTCAAGGACTTTCGGCACAGCGCCGTGGTCTAGAAATTGGCATGGCCCATGGTTATTTCCTCTATGGCCCCTTTGCTCTCCTCGGCCCGCTGCGGAATGCAGACTTTGCTGGAGTTGCTGGCCTATTAGGAACCGTTGGCTTGATTTCCCTGTTGACCCTTGCCCTTTCCCTCTACGGAAGTGTCGGCGTTAGCACACCCACCGCAACCCTAACCACGCCCAATCCTCCTGAAAATCTAGGAACCAAAGAAGGCTGGAGCGAGTTTGCGGCTGGCTTCTTGATTGGCGGCTGTGGTGGTGCCCTGGTTGCCTATGGTCTCTGTATTGCTTTACCGATGATGTACACCATCTAGGGATTGGTTGATAAGTTTTTATACAAGGTGTTCTGTAGGATAATCTAATGTTCTATTTGGTTATTCGACGGCCGCCACAATATATGACTTTAAAAATTACAAATTAGTAGATCTGGTCAATTGAGTTTGTTGTTTGTAAAGCCCGGTGAAAGTTCACTGGGTTTTTTTGTGTCTGACAGAATTCAATGTTTAAAATTTAAGGGGCTTAAGGAAAAGCGCGACTGGGCTAATCGGCGCGGCTCAAAGGCCAGTTAGTTTCGGTGGCGATCGCCCTTGGTTTATTCTAGAACCTAAAAGATACGCACAATTTTTGGACTAGTTTTTAAGATGATATCTCAACCCAAAAGCTTGCAATGGTGGCAAAAACTGGGGGTGTGGCTCGCAACGGTATTGTTTACCTTTGGGAGTTTTGTTTCGGCAGCCCAGGCCACTGGTGTTTATGATGTGCCCTACGCCACGGGGGATCAACCGATCTGGATTGTGGATCAAGCAGAAGCAATTAGTCGTGCCAACGAAGGGCGTTTAAATCGAGAGCTCAGCGAGTTAGCTGAAACAACGGGCAAGGGTCTGCATTTTGTCGCGATTCGTCGCCTTGATTATGGTCAGACCATGGAAGAATTTACCGACAAGGTCTTTGCCAAGTGGTTTCCGACACCAGAAGCGGGGGCTGATGAAATCGTGGTGGCGATGGATGTGCTGACGAATAATGTGGCGATCGCCCTGGGAAATAATATCCAGGAGTTGATTCCACCGGAGACAGCCGAGAGTATTACCGGAGAAACCATCGGTTACCCTCTGCGCAGCAGTTCCTATAACCAAGCCTTCCTGGATGCTGAGGCCCGCATTGGCACCATTTTGAATGGGGAAGCAGATCCTGGCCCCCCAGACATTGCCGAAATTAACATCGAAAGCACTTTCACCAAGGCCGAAGACACAAAAACAACCAGTTCAACCATTTGGGTCGTGGTGTTGCTTCTCTTGGCGACAATCATTCCCATGGCTACTTACTGGTGGTACGTGCGCTAGGGATTAACTTTTGCCAGGATTAAGCCAAATCATTTCCCAGGTGATGTAGGTGCCGACTGGACTCCACAGCAAAAAAGGCAACAAAAGCCAAAAACTCGTTTTCGAGACGGGAAAAACGGCGATCGCCAACAATAAACCCACTACGAAACCCGCAGCCCCAATAATGGTTCCCACCGTTAGGCTGCGGGTTTTGCACATCACAGGGGTATAGGCCAAGATCACCAACTCCAACAGACCATAGCCCGCCATCAACAGCCAGGTGCGAAACCCCTGGGGATCTGCATGCCAGACATAAGTGGCGGAAATAATCCCACAAATAAAAATACTCGTCCACACCACCGGGATAATGCCTTCAAAGGTGAGCCAGACCGGACGGCGCAATTGGAAAAACCAGCGTTGATCGGCGCGAATCGCTCGGTTGAGCAACACCCCAAGGGCGATCGCCACCAAGGTGATCAATAATCCCGTTCCCAGCATTTCTCTGTCCCCCAGAATTTCAACCCAATTCTATACTGGTAACAGAAGCCCCCCAGATTATTTCTAACGATCCAAAGAGCCATGACCTTCTCGCCCCAACTAATGCGCGCCGTCGAAACCCTCCAATATCGAGCGACTGTCGGGGAAGTGGCGACCCAGGCTGGCCTAGAACTCAATGTGGCCCAAAACGGTCTTTATAATCTCGCGGCCGATGCCGGTGGGCACCTCCAGGTGGCAGAAACCGGGGATGTTGTCTTTGAGTTTCCCAAAAATTTCCGGACGATCCTCCGCAATAAATATTTCAAAATTCGGCTCCAGGAATGGCTCGATAAAACCTGGCGAGTTGTCTTTTTCCTGATTCGGATCTCCTTTGGCATCGCCCTGATCCTCTCGATTCTTTTGATGACGATCGCCATTCTGGCTCTAGTGACAGCCGCTAGCAGTCAGGATAATAACAATTCCTCCCGTCGTCGTAGTTCTTCTTTTAATCTGCCCTGGCTCGTTTGGTGGGGGCCTAATCCGTTTCGCGTCTTTAGTCCCAACTACTACGGCCCCCGACGCTATGGTTCTGCAACATCTTCAAAAAGCACAACGAGCAACACCGAGAAGGGGGGAATGAATTTCCTCGAAGCCGTTTTTTCGTTTCTATTCGGCGATGGTGATCCCAATCCAAACCTGGAGGAACGTCGCTGGCAAACCATCGGTCAAGTCATCCAAAACAACGATGGAGCCGTGATCGCCGAACAACTTTCCCCCTATTTCGATAAGCTATCATCCACGGAACAGACGGAAGAAAGTTATATGTTACCGGTCTTGGCCCGGTTCAATGGCTACCCGGAAGTGTCCCCCACGGGAGACTTGGTTTATTATTTCCCAGAACTCCAGGTCAAAGCCCAGGAACGCCGTCAGAAATCCGTCCCCAACTATTTAGAAGAACAGCGTTGGACGTTTACCCTTGCTCCTACAGGTCAGAAATTTTTGGCGATCGCCCTTGGGGGTGTCAATTTAGTCTTGGCCCTGATGCTAGGGGTTTTGTTACAGGATTCAGCCCTGGTGGCCGAACTCGGCGGCTTGGTGGGTCTTGCCCAGGCCCTCTATCCCATCTTGTTCGCCTATGCGATCGCCTTTTTGGCGGTTCCCCTCGGCCGCTACTTTTGGCTCCAGCGCCGCAACCAAACCATCGAAAATCGCAACGCCCAGCGGCAAGAACGAGCGGCCCTACTCAACACTGGCGAGCCTGAACTGCAACAAAAACTAGCCTATGCCCAGCAATTTGCAACCCAGAAAATTCTCACCGGCGAAACCATCACCTATGGCACTGATCAAGATCTTCTCGATCAACAACTGCAAGGGCGTGATGACCTCGCCAAAGATTGGGAACGACGCCTAGAAGAAGGTCAATAACGCTTTTTTAGTCCACGCGAATTGGAATGTAAGCTCGGTTATTAGAACCACTGACCTCAGAGATGGTGTTGTTCTCATCCACGATGATCCCAAGCCAGTAATTTTGACCAGGATTCAGATTACTCGGAATCGTGACTGGAATTGTCGTCGTATAAACGTCCGCCGGATGGATCGACCCAAACGACCCACCGCCAATGCGGGTATCACCATAACTAATATAGTCATTGGTTGAAATGTAGATCCCATAGGAAACATTATTATGGGTCTGCTTACCATTATTCTCAATCGTAAATTCAGGACGAACTGTACTGCCACGATTGACGCGATAGCCCGGCTCCCCCGCAATCGTAATCCCACTTAAAGTGGCCGTATTAGAAGCATTACGAATCCTTACCCGCCCATGACTTGAATACTCACCACTTGCACCCGTTCTGCGCCAGTGGGATGCAGAAACATCATTAAACGTAGAATTTTGACTGCCGTAAAGAACACGGGAACCATGGGAAGCATCTTCCCCAAAATAAGTACGTGCTGTGGCACCATTGGTATGGTGATGCCGCCAAGAGTCTCCCATCACGTTGTATTCCCAATTAACGTGCATCAAGCCGAGGTAATGCCCCGCTTCATGGTTAATTACTGCATCAATCGGCAAACGAGACCCCGTGTAGACCGTATTAGAGCTCTTATTCTGGGAAGTCGTCCAAGAACGGCCCGATGAATCAAGGACAATATCCACTTCATCTAAACCATAGTGCCAACCAAATAACCAGTAGCAGTGGTACCGCATCCGGGCGACCCCAGGTGGAGAAATACTACTCGCGTAAATCTCATTTTGTCCATTGCCACTACCAACTCCTCCTGTTTCCGTTGTTGTGTTGATCACAAAGGGAGAAGGGTTGGTATTGGTCGCGTTAATGCCCCGCTCCACCGATTGCAGTAAACTACCGGGCGGAAAACTAATGGTATTGATACGGGCTGTTGTCGAATTGCCACTCCACCGTAATTTCTTACCGCTATCACCATTACACTCCAGCCAGGAAGCTGCCTGGGCGGGTTTTGGCAGGATAAAACAAGCAGAGATAATGGCTGAGGCCGCAAGTAGATAGGGATTAAACAAGTTGAACTTCATAGCAAAAGTCCCTGTAATAATTGGTTGTGATTCTGGCTGAATTAGGGGTTTATCCGTCTTAAGTCGGGTCTTAGCTCAGGTGAAATGGGTTGCGGTGAAAGGTCTCTCAAATTAGGCGAAAGATCACGAATTTGTCCTTCTCCTTCCCGGGCCTGAACATCATTCTTTTCTTCTTCGGTAATCTGATCCGGAACTGTGACAGCCCTGACTTCTTCTAACCTTGGATCAGCCACATTGAATGGTTTGTTCGGATCAGCCGATGGGATTGAAGACTGGGGTGGTTGTACCCGGTTGTTCCACTGACGCACAGCTTCAAAAAACGCAGACAAACTGAGGGGCGGCCCAAAGGTTTCTATGGGAGCTGCTTCAGGAGAATCGAAATTATCACCAGCTGCCACTGCCGCCTGAAAACCATAACCCACCCGATAAGCCGCAGGTGCTTCTGTTTCGTAGCGTCGTTGTAGCTCGGCAATGCTTTGACCCGTTCTCTGGCTTTCTTGCTGAATAATTCTTTGGGTTTCTGGTTGTTTCAATAACAGCTCAAAAGAAGGCCTTGGTAATTCGATCACATTAAGATCAAAGCGGGGTTTTCCCCCAATCCTTAGTCTTTCTGTCGCTTCAACCACGGGAATGCCCCAACCATTAAACACACGATTGTCTACAACCCTAAAGCGACCGTCAACGCAATTTACCAAGGGACATTCCGTTACGGCGTCCCCGGTTAGAAATAAAATATCTGCCTGGTTGCGAGCAAATATCGGTGCAGTCGTCTCCATGTAGATGCCACCACTGCCATCGGCGCCACCGGGCACTCGCAAGGTAATCGTTTCCCCTGACGTTCTGCCCCGTAAGGTTTCACGAATTTTGTAAGTTACAAAAGTATGGGGTAATCCTTGGGGTTGTTCCCGTGTGGGTTGGGAGTTGCGATATTGAATGTCAATAACTTCGCCGAAAATAATTAGATCTGACTCGCCGACGAGAAATTCAAGCCCAGATGTTTTGGTAGAGGCCGGGTCATTTTGCAAATTAGTCGGACTGTGGGCAAGACTAGACTGCATAGGAGAAATACAGCACAATCCTAAGGTTATTAGTTTGAGAAAAGTCAGCCTTAAATAATTTTTCATGTATTTAAACAGACCTCCAATAAATTTAATGGCGTAGAATCAGATTTTGAAATCAATTAAAAAGTCATTGCTTACTTGAATTTGATGCATTAAGATTTTCTTTTGTAATTCGTTTTTTTCTTGAAAATTAAGCAATAAAAGAATTGTGTTTATCTGCTTCAACTTTGACAAATCCCAACAACAAATTTCGTCTTTAAAATTTACTTGGAATTCTCAACAAAGACCCTCTATAAAAGCTTTAAACAAACGATTCTTTATTTTCGACGAAAGTATTTTACATATTTAATATGGATTTTAAAGCATGAATTTAAAGGATTCAAAGATACGATCAGTGCCGCAACAAAAAACAAAACAAATTCAAATAAATTTAGAGTAAAAATAATTGCAATCAGTTTTGATGAAGTTGTTTTTACAAAACGATCTATGATCTATATCTAAAGAAATATTTTATATTCTTAAATCACTATTAAATTGACAATGACCACTGATGCTTCACAAAAAATCAAGAAGTTGCTTATAAAGTCAATTAATCCCACTGATCACAAAAAAAATGCCCCAAAGCTAGGGGCAAATTGGAATTTCATCTATCCGGCGATCGCCATAATCGCCATAATCGCTAGAGATCTCGGTGGGTAAAAGGCTTGGCATCGGGGCCACTATAGGTCGCGGCGATTTGACCATTGCCGACGAGATGATATTTGTAGGTCACAAGTCCTTCTAAACCCACGGGGCCACGGGGTGGCAGGGTTTGGGTGCTGATGCCTACTTCTGCACCGAAGCCGTAGCGGAAACCATCGGCAAACCGGGTCGAGCAATTATGGTAAACGCCCGCTGCTTTCACTTCATTGAGGAAAATCTGGGCCGTGGCAGCATCTTCTGTGATAATCCCGTCGGTATGCTTGGAGCCGTAGGTATTGATGTGGGCGATCGCCGCTTCGACATCGGGCACAATTTTAATTGCCAGGACTAAATCGCTATATTCTGTACGCCAATCTTCTGCCGTCGCAGGTTGGACAGGAATGATCTTTTGGGTTGCCGCATCGCCGCGTAAAGTGACCTGTTTCGCCGTTAAAGCTGCGGCAATCTGGGGTAAAAATTCTGGGGCAATTTTTTCGTGAATTAACAGCGTTTCCACCGCATTACAAGCCGCCGGATACTGGGTTTTCGCATCGACGACAATCGGAATAGTTTTGCTTAAATCTGCCGCCACATCAACATATAGGTGACAAATGCCGTCGGCGTGGCCCAGCACGGGGATATTCGTATTTTGCTGCACATATTGCACAAAGGCATTGGAACCGCGCGGGATGATCAAATCCACATATTCATCGAGGGACAGGAGGGTTTTAATTTCTTCGCGGGTGGTCAAGAGGGTGACAGCCTGGGGGGAAACAGCCGTGTCCTGGAGGGCAGTTTGGATGATTTCTGTCAACACAGTGCAGGATTGGATCGCTTCTTTGCCCCCTTTGAGAATCACACCATTACCCGATTTAATTGCGAGGCTGGTGATCTGAATTAGGGCTTCCGGGCGGGCCTCAAAAATAATCCCTAAAACCCCCAGGGGACAGGTGACCCGCTTCAGCACTAAATCTTGGTCTAATTCTCGGTGTAGCTGGAGATGGCCGACGGGATCGGGGAGATTAATCACATCCTGGATACCGGCGATCGCCCCTTGTAATTTGCTCTCTCCCAACTTCAGACGGGCATAGAGGGCTGGCGCAATCCCCTCTCGCTGGGCCGCTTCACAATCTGCCTGGTTTGCCGCGACGATCTTCGCCTGATTAGCCGTGAGAGCCTGGGCCACTTTTGCCAAAGCATCATTGCGCTGGGCCAGGCTTAAGGTGCCTAGTTTTTGAGCCGCCGCCCGCGTTTGTTGCGCCAAGTCAATTAGCTGAGTTGCCATGATTCCCTCCAAATTTATCCAGTCCTATGGTTCTATTTAACATCACCCGTAGCCCGACCCAACAACGAAAAAAGCCCATCAAAATAGGCTTTTCTGTAATGAATCTGCGGTTTTGAGAAGGTTGATTTAAACGCGGGTTCCTTCTACGGCAGCCCGGTAGGGTTCAACTTCTTCGCTGTAGTCGATGGGCAGTACCGCACAGACGTTGGGATGGGGACGGGGAATAATCACCCAGGATTCTAAAACGCCACCATGGGCTTTCTCAACGGCTTCAATACCCGCAGCCATTGCCGTTTTGACTTCCGAAACGTCGCCACGAATGTTGATATTGAAGCGGGCACTACCAACCCGAATGTAACCCACCAGGGTTACACGACCGGCTTTAACCATCGCATCGGCAGCGGCAAGTACTCCGGGAAAGCCTTTTGTTTCAAGTGATCCAACCGCAGCTTGAGCGGGCATAGGGGGTCTCCTTTATCTTTGTGATTAGTAAAACTTATTCATATTTGGTTCTTCACCCAAGCACATATTATTCTCTAAACTGGGCAAAACACCAAGATCTTCGCTGCACTAGGAGCGAAATTCGAGGGAGGCCTGGGTATATTCCAGGGGTAAAATCCCGACAACATTATCGGGGGGATTGGGCACGGTGTAATGGCTCATCACTTGACCACCGACAGTTTCCTCGGCGGCCCGTAGACCGGCTTCCATGGCAGGGCGCACTTCTGAGGTACGACCCCGAATGACAACGATAAAATTACCTCTTTCGGCTTTGTCAAAAAACACAATGGTGACACGGCCCGCTTTGACCATGGCATCAGCGGCGGCAAGGACGGCGGGAAAACCTAGGGTTTCGATGACTCCCACGGCTTCTTGCATAATCTCGACTCCTGGGGGCAAGGGATAGGGCTATATTCTCCCACATTGGTTCCCTTCTGCTATAGGAAATTTTTTGGAATGGTCTTGACTGGTTCTTTGCTGCCACTGCCCCCGGAGATTTTGGGTTATCCCCAGGCGACAACACCGGAGATCGAACGGCGGCGATCGCATTTGAAACAGTGGGGCATTGAGGCGATGGTTGCGGTAGGGACGAAAAACCTCGGTACTCTACCGATTCTGGGGTTGGGTTACGTGGGGGTTGTGGTCATGGTGCTTTGGCGGGGGCAGCCCCGTGCGCTGAAAATTCGCCGTTTGGATAGTAACCACGATAGCCTTTTGCCAGAAATTGATTGTTTAGCAAAAGCCAATCAGATCGGCATTGGCCCCCGTTTGCTCAAGGGTGCAGCGGATTTCCTCTTAATGGAATTTGTGGTGGGGCGATCGCTCCTGGCTTGGTTGCAGGCCCACCAAGGTCAAGTACATCAAACCTTGAGGCGGACGGTGATGGAAAATATCCTCTCCCAAGCCTTTGCCCTCGATCAGGTGGGGTTAGATCGCGGGGACATGGGGCGTTTGACCCAGGATGTGATTGTTAATGATCAATGCCAGCCCGTGCTCTTAGATTTTAGTGGTGCTAGCCTGAACCGCCGCCCCCAAAACCTAACCAGTGCGATCCAGGGACTGCTGTGGGGGAGTGCTTTAGCAGACTATTTTGCCCCGGATTTTCCGGCGAATCAGCGACAAAGATTAATGCCGCACCTGAGACTTTACAAACAAAAACCCCATTCTGAACAGTTTCAAGCGATTATGGCGACCCTATGCTGCAAACAACGGTAATAATCAGCCCTGGGACGAAAAATTTTTGGCATACTCAGGGGACAGCCTGTTGCAGTTGGGGCCTTTGGTATGACTTCCCGTTCTCTTTCTCCCGAATCGCGCCTTGCGCCACAAACCACGACGACTTTTGATGTCCGGGGGATGCGTTGTGCGGGTTGTGTCAAGGCCGTAGAACGCCAGTTAACGCGACAGTCTGGGGTGCTTTCGGCGGTGGTGAATCTGATTACGGAGGTGGCGGTGGTCACCTATGAGCCAGAAAAAATTCAACCAGAGGCGATCGCCAACCGTTTATCCCAAGCGGGCTTTCCGAGCGAACCCCGAACCACAGAAGTCGAAACCTTTAACCAATACCAAGAAAAACGCGCCCAATCCCAGCGGGAACAATACTGGCGTTTGGGGGCGGCGATTGTCTTGCTCCTCGCGTCGAGCCTGGGCCATTTGCATCACCTGACGGGCCTGAAAATTCCCCTGCTTCATTTGATGGGTGTCCATTGGGCGATCGCCACCTTGGCCTTATTCATTCCGGGGTTGCCGATTTTGCGGGACGGCTGGACAGGACTGATTAAAGGCCATGCCAATATGAATACTCTGGTGGGTTTAGGCACATTGAGCGCCTACCTGACAAGCTGTGTGGCTTGGCTGATGCCCCAGTTGGGTTGGGAATGTTTCTTTGATGAACCGGTGATGTTACTGGGTTTTATCTTCCTTGGCCGCACCCTCGAAGGTAATGCCAGACTCAAGGCGATCGCCGCCCTCGAATCCCTCCTCGCTCTGCAACCCCAGGGGGCGCGCCTGATGGGTCGAGAACGAAAGGGCGAAACCGAAGAAATTACAATTCCCGTGGCCCAGGTACAGATTGGTGAATGGGTGCGCATTTTACCCGGCGAAAAAATTCCCGTGGATGGAGCGATTATTCGTGGTGAAACCACTGTGGATGAATCGATGTTGACAGGGGAAGCGCTGCCCCAGGAAAAAACGGTCGGCGCATCGGTGAAGGCTGGCACCCTCAATCAACTGGGGGTGATCATTGTGCAAGCCACCCAAACGGCCCAAAATACGATGCTCGCCCAGATTATTCGTACCGTAGAAGCGGCCCAGACCCGTAAAGCGCCCGTGCAAAAAATGGCGGATACCATTGCGGGATATTTTGCCTATGGGGTGATGGCTTTAGCGGTGTTGGTCTTTTTATTTTGGGAGCTGATCGGTAGCCAACTCTGGTTAGATCCAGGGGCGACGAACCCAGAAATCTTAAGTCTCAAATTGGCGATCGCCGTTTTGGTGGTGGCCTGTCCCTGTGCCTTGGGGTTAGCAACGCCCACGGCTCTCCTGGTGGGGACAAGTCTTGGGGCTGAGCAGGGCATTTTGATCAAAGGGGGGGATATCCTCGAACGCCTCAATCAACTGACCACCGTTGTTTTTGATAAAACGGGCACCCTCACCCAGGGCAAACCGCAGATTGTCGAGTGGGTTAGCTTTGCCCCTTGGTCGCAAGATTCCCTGCTGCAATGGGCCGCGAGCCTGGAACAGCGCAGCACCCATCCCTATGGCCAAGCCTTTGTGGCGATCGCCCAACAGCAAAACCAAGAACTCTTTGCCCCTGATCAGGTTGAAACCGCTTTGGGAAAAGGCATTGTCGGTCAAGTGAATGACCAGTCGGTACATATTGGCAACCAAGCCTGGCTTGAGACCGCCCAAATTACAATCCCGGAAGCCTGCCATCACCATCTCGAAACTTGGTCAGCCACGGGCAAAACCACCATTTTTATTGCCATCGATCACCAGGTGGCTGGTTTAGTGGCGATCGCCGATCCAATTCGTCCCGATGCCGCCGCTCTAATCGAAAATCTACGCGCCAGAAATTTAGAGGTAATCCTCCTCAGTGGCGATCAAGCACCCGTCGTCAAAAATCTTGCTCAAACTCTCCAGCTTGATCATTATCAAGGTGCCCTTTCCCCCATCGAAAAAGCCGCCACACTCCGTACCCTCCAGGCTCAACAAAAAGTAGTCGCGATGATCGGTGATGGCATTAACGACGCGCCAGCCCTCGCCACCGCCGATATTGGCATTTCTCTCCAGGGGAGTACTGACGTTGCCCTCGCCACCGCCGACATTATCCTCATGGGCGATCGCCTGATGGATTTTGCCCAAACCCTCCATCTGAGCCAAGCGACCGTCAAAGTGATCCGCCAAAATTTAATCTGGGCCTTTGGCTATAACCTCATCGCAATTCCCCTCGCCGCAGGGATTCTCTTGCCGCAATTTAACTTCACCCTCAGTCCCGCTGTGGCCGCAGGCTTAATGGCCATGAGTTCTGTATTAGTTGTGACGAATTCCCTCACCTTAAAAAAATCGTTCCAAAAAACAAATCAAAATCCCCAATAAAGCCTCACATCAATATTTTTAAACCACTGCACTCGCCTCTAAATATTCATTCCATAATGAATGCGGCGTCAAATAGAATTAAATATTTATCATGCTTAAAATGCTGGCTTTAGCCTTCTTGGGAATTACCACTTCCATGACCTTTCCAACCATTGCTAAAGCGCTACCCGATCAAAAAATTAATCAATATTTAACAGAACACTACACCCAATACCAAACACGAGAAAATTTCTCTGGGATTCAATTATCCGTTAAAGTTAACGAAGCCCCAACCCAAACCTACGTCATCGGTCGGGAAAGTCATGACCCCAACAGTGCGCCCATTACAGCCGAAAGCCTCTTTCACATCGGCAGCATCACGAAATCTTTTACGGCGGCTTTACTGCTTCAAAATGACCGTAACCAAGCCCTTGATCTAAATGCTGACTTTACCCAATATTTACCTGAATATTCCCACTGATCTGGCATTACAACCACGCAGCTTTTGAATATGACATCTGGCTTGCCAAATTATCGGAAAGTCGGCGTAAAACCCTGCCTCTTTTAGAGCGGGGATATAAGCCGAGCGACGACTCGACTGCCTTCGACTCAAGCTCAGGCCGAGAGTAGCTCGCCGAAGTCTGACCAAAGGAAAGAAGCAAGCTACACCTTCTATTTTATTTTAAAATATCCAGCATAAACATTGGAATGATCGAACTAATGGGAACCTCGATTAATTGCTTTTTTGACGATTTTTTGAGCCTGAAACAACGAGGATACGTTGCCGATCTGGCGAAATTTTGAATTTTTCGAGGTTCCCTAATGCTGATTCTTGAGTTTAAAGTTAAGGGTAAACCTGCTCAATACAGCGCCATTGACGAGGCTATTCGGACAACTCAGTTCATCCGGAATAAGTCTATCCGCTATTGGATGGATAACCCCAATGTCACGAAGTACGACCTCAATAAACAATGCGCAGTATTGGCTAAGGAGTTTCCTTTTGCCAATGACTTGAACTCTCAGGCTAGACAATCTGCCGCTGAACGGGCTTGGTCGGCCATCAGTCGTTTCTACGAAGCCGTTCGGCTGAGCGCTCACGTCGAAGCCTGCAAGAAGAAAGTCTCAGGGAAGAAAGGCTATCCCAAATTCCAAAAGAACTGTCGCTCTGTGGAATATAAAACCTCAGGCTGGAAGTTAGAGGACAATCGTAAATACATCGTCTTCACTGACAAAAATAAGATTGGTCGATTGAAACTCTTGGGAAGCCGTGACCTGAACTTTTACCAACCAGAGCAAATTAAGCGGGTGCGATTAGTGCGCCGGGCTGATGGCTACTATGCTCAGTTTCCGGTAAGTGTAGACCGTCAAGAATCAATAATGCCATCCGGTAAAGCGATTGGGTTAGATGTGGGCTTAAAGGAGTTCTACACTGACTCCAATGGCTTTGCCGTGGAAAATCCCCGCTTTTTACGGAAAGGGGAGCAGCGTCTCAAACGAGCGCATCGTCTTGTTTCTCGCAAGCAAAAAGGAGGCAGTAATCGACGCAAGGCAATCAATAAACTAGGAAGAGTTCACCTGAAGATAAGTAGGCAACGTAAAGACCATGCGGTGAAGTTGGCACGGTGCGTAATCACATCTAACGATGTAGTGGCCTATGAAGACTTACGGGTGAAAAATCTAGTGAAAAACCATTGCCTAGCGAAATCGATTAACGATGCAAGTTGGTATCAGTTTCGGGTGTGGTTGGAGTATTTCGGTAAGGTGTTTGGGAAAATCACCATTGCTGTGCCACCCCACTACACCAGCCAGAACTGTAGCGCCTGTGGTCAAACGGTGCAGAAGTCTCTTTCAGTGCGGACTCATGTGTGTGAGTGTGGCTGTGAGCTAGACCGTGACCATAATGCAGCGATAAACATCTTGCGTTTAGGATTGAGTACGGTGGGGCACACCGGAATGTACGCTTTGGGAGATTTGACCACTACTCTGGCTGAATCCGTTCTGTCAGGGCAAGTTGAATCGTTGAGCAAAGAATCCCCTCGCCTTTAGGCAGGGGAGTGTCAAACCAACCCAGAACTTGTGGGAAAAGATGTTAGCCGTAACAACCTGTCTTGGACAGGGGCGGCGGGGGCCTTAGTTTCAAATACAGAAGACATTATCCACTGGGTACGAACATTATTCGTTGAAGACAATTTGCTGTCCGCTGAAGAAAAAGAAGAAATGCAGCAAATCGTTTCTTTACAGACAGGAGAGGCGATCGCCCAAACAACAGCGACAGATCCCTATGGTTTTGGTTTGGGGATTATCCAGGGTTACGACGAACGTTGGGGCAATTATTGGTTTTATCAAGGCGAAACACTGGGCTATCGTTCATTTTATGTGTATTTCCCTTGTAATCAAGTGATTATTTCTGCTCTATTTAATAGCTCTGTAGATGCTCAGAATAACCACGCCCGAAGTTTAATCCAGCAGGTCTACGGTACTCTTTTAGAAGATGATCCTGCGTTGATATGTCAGACTTGAGTGTTGGAAAACGAATTTGCTCATCCTAGACAAGCAAATTTAGTCTAAAGTTTAGACCCAAGTCGATTTTATTTGTTCGATACCGTCTTCATAAGCAAGGATTAAAAAAATCTTCCGCTGCTTAAGCTTGGTGAACGTTTCTATCGGGGAGCTTAAGCATTGGAAGACAAGAATCAATTAAATTTGGCCTAGATTGGTTGCTGACTAGCGCACCGTAAAGGCGTAACGATCTTGGACGACATAACCACCCGCAGACCAGTTGTAGTAGACACGTACTTCATAATTGCCTGGGGTGAGACCTCTGAATTGACGGGAACCCGAACGCTGCCCTTGGGTATAAAACCATTCACCGTAGCTATCGTCTGGGGCATTGGCCGCAACAATGGTGATCCAATCCTGGCGATTACCAGGGAGATTAGCGTAGTTCACCATAATCGGTTCATTAGCTTGGTAGACCGTTTTATTGGTAGAAATATGACGGTTGTTAATTGGTGTTGCCGCTTGTGTCCCGACAGTGAAACGATACCGATCCTGGACGACATAACCGCCATTGGGCCAGTTGTGGTAAACCCGTACTTCGTAGCTGCCAGCAGCGAGACCTTTGAATTGACGAGAGCCAGAGCGTTGACCATCGGTATAAAACCATTCTTCGTAGCTATTGTCGGGGGCATTGGCCGGAACGATGGTAATCCAATCTCCAGAGTTGCCCGGTAGATTGGCGTAGTTCACCATAATTGGCTCACTGGGGGCGTAGGTTGTTTTTTGGGTGGCAACTTGTCGTCCAACTGGAACTTGACTCACCAGCACCGGGTAGGCGTTAGGGATAGTGGTGGGAACCGTGGGACTGGGATTGGCGATCGCCCCCTCAACCCAAAAGCCGAGGAGGACGGGTAAACAAGAGAGCAGGGGCCGTAAGGTGGATTTCATGGGGATTTTTAGAGGGAAAAGATAGGGAAAAAGTAGTGCGCGAAGTAAATTTCAGTTGGGTCTTGGGCAAACAAGTCCGTTAGATAGAGATAGTTGCTGAGGCCAAGAACTGATGCAGATTTTCTCGGAATAGCCGACTCTAGCTGAATTATAGGCAGCTCTTGGGGAGGTGACCTAGGTTTTCTGGCTGATTACAAGAAATTTTTCCCTAAAGAGAGTACGTCCTGATCACTGCTGATAGTTTCGCGTTGGGGGATATTCCCCTTCAAAAAATCGACATTCTAGGCGATGGAGTTGCCACCAGAGTCCCGCTAAGACAATGATCACCGTGGCGATCGCCCCAAGGCTCCAAGTGGGCAAGCCAGAAAAAATCGCGAAGGGCAAACCCAACCACAGGAGAAATCCCAAACCAATGACACCTTTTTTCCCTTTCTGAATTCGATGAAGAGCCTGGGTACAACTGGCGCAATTTTTGGTGTGGGAATGGTACCGCTCTAACAATTGGCTTTGTTGTGGTTCTGCGGGCGAAAAATCTTCGTCTGGGAAAGGTTCGCCATACCGTTCTACCCATTGGCGATAGGCCAGCACAAACAAATCTGAACTGGTCGGCAAATAACAGGTTTTGGCGTAGTTTTGGGTCGATTTTGCCAGTTCCCGTTCCTGGAGATGCAAAAAGATTTGATCATCTTCAAGGATGCCCATTTGATTGAGATGGGAAAACCACCGGGGAGTAAATTTAAACGCGAGTCGGGGTATGGCCGCTTTAAAACGGAAGGGGAGCCGCACAATCGCCCGGCAGCGTCCTTTTTCGGTGGGAGTCGCGTAAACAACGGTCATCACCTGGCCAAAGGGACTTTCGGGAATGTCGTGCCACATGGCAGCCGGCGCAAAAAAAGTTGTTTTCTGGGCGCCGAGGGTGCCGCGTCGGGGGCCTTCTTCCCAATTGCCCGTGAAGCCTGTTTTTTCTACTTCAGAAACATCGAGGATAAATTCCTTGGCATTTTTACGGTTACCGACCCGGGGGTGGTGGGTAAAGGCCACATGACTCGTATCCAGGACATTTTCTAAGAGGGTTGTGGCGTCGTAGGGAATATCACGAAATACATTAGCCATCACCCATTCCCCTGGATGTTGGTCTAACTGGGGTACTGTCGGGATCGGCGTTTGGGCTGCCTCGTGGCGATCGCCCCCATAGACGAACAGCAACCCTTGTTTAACGCAACTGGCATAGGTTTTTACCTGGGCTCTGGGACTGTGGTGGGCCTCACCGTCTGGGGCTTGGAAAGGAATTTTAGTACAGGCGCCCGTCTCCGCAAATTGCCAACCGTGGTAAGGACATTCTAAACAGCCATCGACAATGCGACCTTCGGATAGGGGCGCGAGGCGGTGGGGACACACATCGCCAAAGACTTGCCATTGCTGGGTTTTGGGCTGCCACCAAATCACGAGGGGTTCCCCCAGCAGGACGAAGCGGGTGGGTTTGGTTTTGTCGAGATCCTGCACGAAATGGATCGGATACCAGGCTGCGTGCCAATCAAAGGCAGGCGTCGTTTCGGCAGTGGGTTCAGGGAGGGGCGTTGCAACCATAGATTAGAAAAGGAAATTTCAGACAGAATGATTGGGGTCAGTGCTTTTAGCTTAACGAATTGTTACATTTCCTTGGGGCGATCGCCTTTGGGTTTTGCCCTTTGCCTCCTGGTCGTCTTCACTACAATGGGATGGAAAACCGAGCCGCTAGAACTGATTTGGAGACCAAAACCGCGTGCGTAACATTACTCCCAACCAAAATTTTCCCCTCTCACTGATTGGGGTGGCGATCGCCCTGTTATTTTTCATCGTGCTCAATGCGTTTGTCATCATTAATCCTGGCCAAGCCGGTGTCTTGAGCGTTCTTGGGAAAGCCCAGGACGGCGCTCTCCTAGAAGGAATTCATTTCAAACCACCTCTGATTGCCAGCGTGGATGTCTATGACGTGACCGTCCAAAAATTTGAAGTCCCAGCCCAAAGCTCGACCAAGGATTTGCAAGATTTGACCGCCCGTTTCGCCATTAACTTCCGCCTCGATCCCGTGAAAGTCGTCGAAATTCGACGTACCCAGGGCACCCTACAAAATATCGTCTCGAAAATTATTGCCCCCCAAACCCAAGAATCCTTTAAGGTTGCCGCCGCCAAGCGCACCGTCGAAGAAGCGATCACCAAACGCACCGAACTTAAGGATGACTTTGATACCGCCCTCGAAACCCGCCTCGAAAAATATGGCATCCTTGTCCTCGACACCAGCGTCGTTGATTTAAACTTCTCCGCAGAATTTTCCCGCGCCGTCGAAGAAAAACAAATCGCCGAACAGCGGGCGCAACGGGCCATCTACGTCGCCCAAGAAGCCGAACAGCAGGCCCAGGCAGATATCAACCGAGCCAAGGGGAAAGCCGAAGCCCAACGCTTGCTCGCGGAAACCCTCAAGGCCCAGGGGGGAGACCTCGTGCTCAAAAAAGAAGCCATTGAAGCCTGGAAAGAAGGAGGCGCACAAATGCCGAAGGTGCTCGTCATGGGTGATCAACGCTCCAGCGCCCCCTTTATCTTTGATCTCAACGACATGCCGAAATAGCCCCACAACAATCAAAATTTTCACAAAATTACCATCGGGCGATCCAAAGGCGATCGCCTTTTTATGTTGTTTTTGACTAGCTGGAAACATTTTTTAAGTAGGGCTAGTCTTCAATAATCCCTGCATAAATTTAGCAATCCCCATTATTGTTCAGAACATTTCCAAGCAATTGAAAACGAAAAAATCAACGGAACATTTACGGGAATAAGTCGTCTAAAAACCTAGTAAATTTAGCTTAAATAATTCGAATTTAAGCATTTTTTAAGTGAGAAGTGACGGTAACAACGCTAACCTGAAATCAAGCAGTCACCCTAATCTGAAACGCAAGGAAAAATAATATGCCTTCTATGAAGCGAACCCAGCAATCCACCGCTCTTCTTTTGGCCTTATCCCTCGGACTAGGAAGTACATTACCCTTCCAAGGATCATTGTTGCAACCCGCAGCGGTGGTGGCCCAAACAAGCCAATTTCCAGATGTTCCGAGTAACTACTGGGCCACAGGCTTTATTAATGAATTGGTGAACCGGGGGATCATTGCCGGTTTTCCTGATGGTTCTTTTCGGCCCGATGCGCCTGTGACCCGTGCTCAATTTGCGGCCATGGTGCAGAAAGCCCTCCCCAAGAGCCAAGACCGCAGTGCGATTAATTTTGTGGATGTCCCCAGCAGCTATTGGGCTTTTAATGCGATTAATAATGCCTATGAGATGGGCTTTCTTTCGGGATATCCAGGTCAGGTTTTCCGACCCGAACAAAATATTCCCCGGGAGCAGGTTTTAGTCGCCCTAGCCAATGGTTTAAATTATTCAGCCCGTAACAACATCAATACCACCCTCGGCTATTACCAGGATGCGGCGAATATTGCTGATTTTGCCCGGAGCCCCATTGCCGCCGCGACAGAACAAAAAATGGTGGTGAACTATGCCAATTTGCAACAACTCAATCCCAAGCGCAATGCCACACGGGCTGAGGTGGCCGCATTTATTTATCAGGCTCTCTTTTCCCAGGGTCAGGTACAGGCACTAAATTCCCCTTATATCGTTACCCAGGATGTGGTGGCCGTGGACTATCGCATCACAGCGGGCACGATTATTCCAATTAGTTACACCGCTGACAAAATCCTCTTAACCCAGGATGAAATTTTACCAGTAACCCTCACGGTGGATGCCAATATTGTCAATACCCAGGGGATAGTGCTGATTCCCCAGGGCAGTGAAATTCAAGGGGAGTTCCGACCGTCAGGGAATGGGACGCGCTTTGTCGCCCAACGCCTAGAGTTACCCAACGGCCAAATGTACAATATCAACGCGGCCTCCCAGGTGATCACAGATACGGAAAGTGTGCGTCGGGGCACTGATGTGGGTAATCTGTTGAGAAATGCGGCTTTAGGTACGGGGGCCGCCGCCGCGATCGCCGCCATTACCGGAGACCGGGCGATCGCCACAGAGGAACTCTTAATTGGCGCTGGTGCTGGCATCCTTGCCACCTTGATTCCCCAATTTTTGGGCCTTGATCGCGTGGATCTGTTGGTGGTAGAAACCAATACGGATCTTGATCTCACCTTGGCCAATGACCTGATTCTTCAGGTCAATCCCTAGGAAAAAGATTGTTTTAGAGTTTTTGAAAATTTGGCGATCGCCTAAGGGGATAATGGGGCTGGTTGGCTAGGGTTTGAGAGACATCACCATGCTCGCGCTTTTACAACAGTCCGGTTTGTTGGCGATCGCCTTTATTTTTCTATTCATCTGGGGAGCCTGTTTCGGCAGTTTCCTCAACGTGGTGGTTTATCGGCTGCCAGCGGGTTTATCCCTGGCACATCCCCCCTCCCGCTGTCCCCACTGCGGCCACCAACTGGGCGCACGGGAAAATATTCCGGTGTTGGGTTGGCTCCTGTTGGGGGGCAAATGTCGCTGGTGCAAAACGCCCATTGCCGCCCGGTATCCCCTCGTTGAAGCGCTGATGGGTTTGCTCTGTGTCGCCACGGTGGTTCAATTTGGGTTGACCCTAGAGGCGATCGCCGCCTTTACCCTGCTGTTTTGGTTGGTGGCCTTGGCCCTCATTGATTACGACACTTTTACCCTGCCCAACCCCTTAACCCAATCGGGCCTCGTACTCGGTCTCCTCTTCCAGATGGGGCTAGGCTTCCAGGCGAATGGCTTCCCTGGCGCGATCTATGGGTTAATGGGTGGCATTGGGGCCGCAGTATTGGGACTGTGGTTACTAGATGGCATTGGTGTCATTGGTTCGGCGGTGCTGGGCCAAGAGGCCATGGGGGGCGGTGATCCGAAACTTTTGGCGATGATTGGCGCCTGGCTGGGGTGGCAAAACGTCCTCTTAACAGTAATTTTGGCCTGCGCCCTGGGCACAATGATTATCGGCGGGGCCATGGGCCTCGGTAAACACCAACGGGGACAACATTTACCCTTTGGGCCGTTTCTTGCTCTGGGGGCGATTAGTAGTCTCTTTTGGGGCGATCGCCTGATCGAACTCTATCTCGAAATGTTCCTAGGCTAAAACAGTGAGATCATCCGCTCCATCACTCTTGCCGCTAAAAAAGTATGACCCAACAGATGTAGATAGTAGTCACAAAAAAGCGACTGATTAAGATAGCCAAGTTATACACCAATAGTTTTGGCTTTTATGACTAAAAGTTACAGTTATTTCTGATGATTGTTTCGGCGACAGCCACTTCAGTTAGGTTATCGACAGTATCTCCGGCAATCTCCTTAAATTGGCGTTCAATTGCTGCACTGTCGCAGCCAGATGGATAGTCAGACGAATTGTAGTCGTCGTAAGTTGTATATTTGCTGTCATAGTCAGATCTGTACGTTGAGTTTCTTGGCTCGTATATAGGTACCGTAGGATTTGAATAGCTTTCTGTGGTGTTGGTTTCTAGACTAGGTAAAATTACCATGACTAAAAAAAGCGCACCCAAGTAGACGCCAACTACAGCGCCAACACCCAATGCTGCTCTTTCGAATCGTTTTTGAATAGGTTCTAAATATGGATATTTCTTAGTTTTACTCCAAACAATTTGTTTGGACTGATTGCGCCCATGAAACTGCACCAACTTGATCCCGATCAATGCCTGCTTTTTCAGCTCTACAATGATTAGTTCCGTCGCCATTGAATACTCTGGATCACCATTATCAATAGAATCAAGGAATATCGTCAGCACCGCATTTGAGGGAGAAAGCTCACAAGTTAAATCAGTGCTATCGATTAGACTGTTTAACTCCTCAGCAAAACTCTTGAGGATATTTTGTTTGTCCATTGTTTTGTCCTAGAGATAGTCCTATTTTAACACCAAAAGCTTAGCCCTGATTTCTGTCAGTCTATCGACGCGGTGTAATAGCTGCTATTGTCTAAACCCTATATTGTTGATTCTTCCTGTGGAAGAAGATTGTCCGGGCAAAAGAACTTCAATAAAGAGGAAATCTCAATCATGAAAAAGGGAAAACTACGCTTGACTCATTAGGATAAGCATCAGGATGATGTCACAGCTTTTCTGTATGATGATGGATGGTCGAAATCTAGGGCAAAATCAATCGTGAAAACTCCCCGCTGGCAACGGCGCAAACTGAGTCTCAGGCAACGGCAACTAGAAATCTTTACCGTGGCCGCCCAGTTTATCCTCCGGCTCGGCAAAGACCGACTCCCCGGTGGCAACCCCGCCCGCAAACGCCATCGCCAAGCCCGCTGGCTCGTCAATCATCTCCTGGATTTGGGGCCGACTTTCATCAAAATTGGCCAGGCCATGTCAACCCGCCCGGATCTATTTCCCATCGAATACATCGAGGAACTGAGCCAACTCCAAGACCGGGTGCCGCCATTTAAGGGTCAGGCGGCGATCGCCGTCATCGAGCAAGAATTTAACAAATCTATCTACGCCCTCTTTAAGGATTTTGAACTAGAGCCCCTCGCCTCCGCTAGCCTGGGCCAAGTGCACCGGGCCACCCTCTACAGCGGCGAAGAAGTAGCCGTAAAAGTCCAGCGTCCCGGCCTGAGTCGTCTGTTCCAAGTGGATATGCAAGTCCTCGAAAAACTCTTGCATTGGGCCAGTTATTTTTTAAAAGACCTCAAAAAATACAATCTCAATCAGATTTACCGGGAATTTTTCGAGCTTCTCTACCAAGAAATTGACTACATCCATGAAGGGAAAAATGGCGATCATTTCCGGCAAAATTTCGCTGACGATCAGCAAATTCTCGTACCCAAGGTTTATTGGCAATACACTACCCGCAAGGTCTTAACCCTCGAATATCTACCGGGCATTAAAATTGACGACCGGGCCGCCCTCGAAGCGAGCAATATTGACCCAGACCACGTGATCAGCCTCGGCATTTCTTCTTATCTCAAACAACTGCTCCAGGATGGCTTTTTTCAGTCCGATCCCCACCCCGGCAATATGGCCGTCGATGCCACAGGGAAGCTGATTTTTTATGATTTCGGCACGATGACCGAAGTCAAATCCATGGAAAAAACCCAGATGATGCGTACCTTTTTTGCGGTGCTGCGCAAGGATACGGACGAGGTGGTCGAAACTCTGGTTTACATGGGCCTCATCGAGCCGATGGCAGATATGACCCCGGTGAAACGGATGATTGCGTTTCTTTTGGATCGGTTCCGCGATCGCCCCATTGATCTCCAGGAATTTGAGCAGATTAGTAACGAGCTCTACCTGATGTTTGAGCAGCAACCGTTTCGCCTGCCGCCCCAAATGACTTTTATCATCAAGGCCCTCACCACCCTCGATGGCATTGCCCGCGCCCTCGACCCCCAATACAATCTCATGGCGGCGGCCCAACCGTTTATTCGTAGCTTGGCCGTGAGTCACAAACCTGGGGAAAATCGCCTGGGGAGCCTCGCTCAACAGACTAAAGAATTTGTCCTGTACCAATTCCAGAAACCCAGCCGCACCGAAATGGCCATTAAACGCCTCGAATCACGCATTGAGTTAGGGGAACTGCAATTTCGCGTTAAATCCGTTGAAGGCGATCGCCAATTGCGCCGCATCTACCTCGCGATCAAAACCATGATGTACGGCATCCTCTGGGGCTTTAGTAGCGTGGTCGGTATTTTAGTCTGGAGCCAGGCGGCCTCTCTCTTCCTCATCGGGGCGATCGCCCTCACCGTATTTTTCTTTGGCCTCCAAACCCTCCGCGCCCTCCTCCAACTGCTCATCCAAGAACGTCTCGATCACTTAATCCGTCGTTAAGAGGCTCCCCCGATTTCAATTTAGACACCACTAGAACAGCACGGGGTAAAAGTCCTAAAATTCCTTGCTATATCTGGCTTTGAAGTATATTAATGGGGCGTCAAGATCGGTGGGGTCAAAGTCTTTTCGTAGCTAAACATACTACTTTTAACCAAGTCTTTATGGTAAGAAAATAATCTCTTTCTGTAGCATTAGTATTGCTCAGATTAACTAATAGAGTTGCCCCCAAGCACCATGAATTTTCAATCTTGCCCTAGCCCCATTTATTCAAGCTTTTTGTACTGCGGTTTGAGCCTAGTCACCAGGCAACCCGATAAAACTATGAAATCCATATTTTTCAGGCGATAAAGTCGATCTAGAATAAATTGCCCCTGACATAATTCTGTCGCTGCGCTTACCCACTACCCTCCCGATCCATTTTTCCCAGCCACGGGTAAAGACCAAAGGCGCTAAACCCTCTTCAAATCAATTCCCGCTAGTGTGTTTCATATGAAAGTGCAAGATGCCATCACCAAAAACGTTGTGATTCCGGGCCAAGTCCTCCAATCCCTGATCCAACGGCAAATGTCGGGGACAATGACCATTTACGATCCCTTAGATGAATCGGTATTTTGGCAGCTTTATTTTGGGGGCGGGAAGCTGCATTTTGCCACCAGTGGTATGGGTAAACGGGAGCGCTTAACGTATCTTTTGGGGCAACTGTTTCCGAAAGCAAAATTTCCCATGGGAGATAGCTTTTCCCAAGATTACGATTACATTTGTCAAATTTGGAAAGCTGGAAAATTATCCCTCCAGCAAGTCCGCCAAGTTTTATTTTTTACGACCCAAGAGGCGATCGCCCAGTTTTTATCCCTGCCCCGCGCTGCCATTAAATTTGAACGCGCCCTTAATCTAGATCCCCTGTTGCTGTCCCTGTCCCTCAAAGAAATGGTGCGCCCGATCCAGCCGACCGTTCGTCAATGGGTACAACTCCGCCCCGAAATCGCTTCCCCTTTCCAGCGCCTACAAGTCAAAGACTTCCGTGAAATCCGGAGCCGCTCCTGGCTAAACCTCCAGGACTATCAATTTATGGAAAGCCTCCGGGAGCCCCTCGACCAACAAGTCACCCTCTATGAGCTGAGTCACCACACCCGCCGTTCTACCCTCGAACTTAGCCAACTCTTCCATCCCCTTGTCAAAACAGGCTTGATTGAAGTTATTCCCTATGCGGGCGTTCCCCAAAAACCCAAACCCCGCATTGCCTGTATTGATGACAGCAAATCAATACAACGGGTCGTCAAAATGACCCTAGAAGCCAGTGGCTTTGAGGTTATCGGGGTCACTGAACCTGCTTTATCTCTGAGTACCTTTGCTCGCCAACGACCAGAACTAATTCTGATGGATATCAACATGCCCGAAATCGATGGTTACGAGCTTTGTCGCCTGTTTAACCAATCCGAAATGCTTAGGGATATTCCCGTGGTGATGCTTACGGGGCGCGATGGAATTATTGATCGCCTCCGTGCCAAGATGGTGGGGGCTTCTGACTACATCGCTAAACCGTTCAATCCCCAGGATTTGATACGGATGGTGCAGTCCTATGTGGAGCAAACATCAGCGCAATCTACGCCCTAGAGGTTGTATTTCATAATCTCTAAACTCAATTTTCAGAATAAATTGCGCCAAGTTCTAACACTGATCAAGAAAATAAGATGAAAAAAGTTTTAGTTGTTGATGATTCTAAATCGGAACAAACCCTTGTCCGGGCACTCCTGGAAAAAATGAGCCTAGAGGTCAGCCTTGCAGACAATGGCGATGAAGCCTTAACTTGGCTGCGCAACCATGACCAACCGGATCTAATTTTCCTCGATATTGTGATGCCTGGGCTCAATGGCCTCGATTTATGCCGAGAAATTCGCGAAAGCCTGGGTTACGAGGAAGTGCCAATTATTTTTTGTTCTAACAAAAGCCAGGACTTCGACCGTTTTTGGGCGTTACGTCAAGGGGGCAATGCTTATTTAACAAAACCCTACAGTCCGATGGAATTCATGAAAACAGTCAAAGAGTATTTGGCTTAGATAGTGCTGTTTTTTCTTCGATAAAGGTCTGATTTTGCCATGGTCGCTCCCCCTACCCAAACCGATTTCTTCCGGGTTCAACTGTATCCTGCTGGGGCTGACCCCCTTGCCCAAACGCGCTTGTTGATTCCCCTAGAAAATATGTTGGAAGTGATGACCCTGCCCCGCCAAGACATTTGCCCGGTACCAGGGGTCGCTCCAGGGGTGTTGGGGGTGACGAACCAACGGGGGCAGTTGATTTGGGTGGTGGATCGGCGATCGCCTTCGGGATTAGGAACATCCGCAGCGCGGCCCAATCCCCAGGAAAAGCTAACGGTGGTGCTCCTGGGCCAGGGGGATGCAGGGCAAGTGGGCTTTGTGGTAACCCAGCTTGAGGGCATTGCGCCGTTTGACTTGGGGGAGGCGGCTCCGGTGGCGGCGGCTTGGCAGAGATTTTATCCCCATTGCGATCGCCAACTGGTCAAGGGGCCAGAGACGGGATTTACATTGGCCATGGGCCATTTATCCCGCCACCTACAGGGCGTCCCGGTCAATCAGTAAGTTTTGAGTTTTTTCAACGTCAATTTCACAGAATCACTACCTATGGGCACAACAGAACAGACCATGAACACGGCAACTTCTCCGGCTTTTTCTGAGGAAATCAAAGAACTCCAGGCGGCGATCGCCCTTGATCCGACAGATATCGTGATGAAAATCAGTCTGGCGAGTCAACTGGAAACCGAAGGCTTTTTGCCGGAGGCGGCGGAAGTTTACCGCGACATTGTAGCTTCGGATCAAGACGGCGTCTTTGCCGCCAGTGCCCAACAGGCGCTCCTTGCCCTAGGGGAAGCGATGGATTTCCTAGAGGTAAAGAATGGCAATGGTAACAATGGCGATCGCCCAGCAGCATCAACCAACGGGAACGGAACAACGGCTACGGCCCACCCGCCGGAATCTCCCATTGTCCTAGAAGTCTCAGAAACGAAAGAATACAGCCCAGAGATTGTGGCATTGCAAGCAGCGATCGCCGCTGACCCCACGGACATGGTGGCTCAAATTAGCCTCGCCAGTGCCCTCGAAAGTGAAGGCTTTTTTCCAGAGGCGATCGCCAGCTATCAGCAAATTATTGACCAAGATCCCGAAGGCATTTTTGCCGCCAGTGCCGCCAAAGCCCTTGGAGATCTCCAGGCACAGTTGCCCCAGCCCGATCCAGAGACCGATGACCCCTCGGCGATCGCGCTTCCAGACCAAACTCCCAAACCCGTTGCCCTGGTTTACGACGATGTTGACTATACCGATGTCGATGTCACCTCCCCTCCCCTAAAGCGACTACAAAACCTTTCCATTGCCCAGAAACAATTCATCGGTATTTTTGCTTCCAGTGCCATTGCGATCGCCGGAGTGGTGGCAGCAGGGGCGGTGATTATTGTTACTTCTGGGCGATCGCAGCTCCGGGAACAGGCCACCTCAGAGCTCGCGGTCAACGACATTAACTACAACGTCAAAATTGACCAGATGGGTTTTGGGTTCCGGGGCCAATCGGATAACGCCGCAATCATCGCCGCCGCAGCGGCCTACCAAAGTACAGGTACCGTTCCCCCTGAGCAGCTCGCCCAGGTGCAGGCCATTCTCCAAAACGAAATCCAAGCCCGTAATATCGAATATGCCACCCTGGTCAGTACGAATCTCCGGATTATCACCAACGGCAACGGCGATCGCCAAGGGGAAGTGTTTGACCCCAATGGCCTCGTCACCCAAGCCCTCCAAACGAGACAGCAACTCAAAACCAGCGAACTGCTCTCTTGGGATGACCTGAATCGAGAAGTAACCAGATTCCCCATTGGCACCAAAAAAGGCGAATTTGCCCTCGTCCGCTACACTGTCACCCCCGTGATCGGCAGTAACGATAATCTTCTTGGAGCCTTGGTTTCCGGCGATGTGATTTTCAATGCCAAATTGGATATTGCCGCGAATACTGTTAGCGCGTTCAATGGCGGTTACAGTGCGATTTACCAAGTCAACCCCGATGGTGGTTTCCAGCTCGCCAGTGCCCTCTACCAACAGGATGCCCAGGAAGAAGGGGAAGACAGTACCCGTAAGGTGATCCAGACCTCCCTTAATGCCCCTGATCTACTCACGCTACCGGATTTCTCTTTCCTGACGGCCGCCGTTAACGCTAGGGGGGAAACCGTGGTCGATACCCAGGTGATCGATGGCATCTCCTACACCCTCGCGGCGGAATCCATTCTCAATAGCGCCGGGGAACCTGTGGCGATCATTGTCCGGGGCACCGATGAAAATACCCTCAATGCCCTAATCCAGGACAGCTTACTGCTTCAGACAACGGTGGGTTTAATTGGGGTCTTTGTGGCGGCTGGTCTAGCGTGGCTCCTGGGACGCACGATCACAAGACCGATCAAGCGCCTCCAAAAAGTAACCACCGAGTTTGGGGCCGGGAACCTTGATGCGAGGGCCGAAGTTTTTGCCAAGGATGAAGTGGGACAGTTAGCCACCACGTTTAATAATATGGCAGCGCAAATTCGCTCCATTACCGATGCCGTCGAAGCCCAAGCTCAAGCTAAAGATCAAGAGGCGGCCTTCCAGCGTCAGGAGCGGGAACGTCTCCAGGAAGGGGTGATTCGGTTGCTGCTCCAAATTGAAGAGGTGCGCCAGGGGAACCTCACGGTACAGGCGATGGTAGACGAAGGGGAAGTGGGTTCCATTGCCGATGCGTTCAACGCCACCCTCCGGAGTCTGCGGGCCTTGGTTTCCCAGGTGAAATCTTCGGCAGACGAGGTGTATGATTTGGCGATCGTCAACAATGACCTAATCACGCGCCTCTCCACGGAAGCCACAGTCCAGGAACAGGCGATCCAATCGGCGGAACGTTCGGTACAAGGCATTGCCCAATCCATTCAAGCGGTAGCGAAATCGGCCCAGGGGGCAGCCCAAATTGCCCGAAAATCCCGTTTGGCGGCCCAGGAAGGCCAGGCAACCATGGACGAAACGGTGACAAGTATTGATCTAATTCGGGGTTCAGTGGCAGATACCTCGAAGAAAGCGAAACGTCTAGCAGAATCTTCCCAGGAAATTTCGAAGATCGTTAACATCATTTCTGACATTTCCGAAAAGACGAACCTCCTGGCCTTTAATGCTTCCATTGAGGCAACGCGAGCCGGGGAAAATGGCCAGGGTTTCCGGGTGGTCGCTGATGAAGTACGTCGCTTGGCAGAACAGGTCACCACAGCAGCCCAGGAAGTGGAGCAGTTGATCGGCGGGATTCAAGAAGAAACGGCCCAGATGATGCAGATGATGGAGGAAAGTACTTCCCAAGTAGTCACGGGAACAGAATTGGTGAAAAAGACAAAAACGACGCTCCAGAGTGTGTCCCGCATTAGTGAGGAAATTGACAAAGTGCTGGCGCGGATCTCGAAGGCAATGGTCTCCCAGCGGGATGTGTCTGGGAAGGTCACGAAAATTATGCAATCGGCGGCGGAGGTGGCCCAAAAGACGGCGGCAGAATCCCAAACGATGTCTGGTCAGTTGGATGCGCTAACCCAGGTGGCGATCGCCCTGAAGGATTCTTCGTCCCGCTTTGAGATTGAGTAACGTTTGTATTTTTCGGCTGTTTTAATGTTCTTTTACTATCTTTGCCATGTTGGATGCTGCTAGTTTAAAGGCGATCGCCCTCGAAGCCCGCCACTGCTTTTTGCTGGAAGATGCCCCGGATTTTGTTGAGTTGTTCCACCAAAGTATGGGGCTGTTGCAAGCAGAACTCCAACAACCCGCAGGCCACGATCAGGCAAAGCTATACCAAGATCTGGTGCGCGCTGCCCATTCCATCAAAGGGGGCGCTGGCATCGCAGAATTATCGACCCTGCACAACCTAGCCCACCAGATGGAGGATCTCTTAGAGGCGATCGCCGCCGGCCGGATTAAAGAAGAACAGACTGCACTCGATTTGATCAGCCTCGCCATGGAGGAGGTGCAACATTGCCTCGACTTGGCAGCCCGGGACGACGATCACCCAGGGGACAGTCCGGGGGCCGCACAAATGGCGATCGCCCTCCAAGAATTTCTCGGTCAGGCCCAGACCCCTGCACCCGAAGCCATTGCTCCTGCTGGTAATGCCCCCAGTAAATTTGTCGCCACCGCCCTCAAGGTGGATCTCGAAGCCTGTGTGCAGCGCCTCGAAAAACTCCTCACCCACGATCCCACCCCCCGCAGTGCCGCCCGCCAACTCAAAACCCTCGAAGAAGAATGCCGCCTCCTAGGGGATGCCCTTGGGGTTCCCTGGCTGAAGGCCATTGCCACCCTGATCCAAACGGCCCTAGATAGTGCGGCCATTGATTTCGTTACCCTCAGCCAAGGGGCGATCGCTGAAATCCGTCGTCTGACCCAGGCATACCTAGCCAACCCTGATGAGGCCAAGATTAGCGAATCATTCCAAGCTCTCCTAAGCGTTCCAGAACCACCAAAACTTGAGATCCCAGCCGAGGCTGACCCCAGTCCCGATCCAGTTCCTGCCACGCCAAAACCTGCTCCCAAACAAACCTCTAGCCTGCAAATTCGGATGCCGATCCAGCAACTCAACCGCATGGGGAATGCCGTTGGAGAACTCTTTATTGGCTATGAAAAACTCACCCGGCACCAAGATCAACTCCTCCGGGCTAGCCGCAATCTTAAAAAAAGAACCCAGCAACTCAACCCGATCCGCGATGAAGTAACGGCCCTCTACGATAAATTGGCTGTGGCTACCGCTGGTTCTGGCCAAAATGGTGGCAGCCAGAAACCGTCCTTAGAATTGGCCACTGCGACCCATACGGAATTTGACACCCTCCACTTTGACCAATACACCCAGGCCCATTCCCAACTCCAGCAGTTCCAGGAACTGATGGTACAGGTGCAGGAGATCCAGGAAGATTTGGAACTAATGCGGTGGGAGTTCCAAGAATCTTTAGAAGGGGTGCGGCAACAGCTAGAGTATCTCAACCAGGATCTGACCCAATCGCGCTTGATGCCCTTTGGCAACTTGGCACGCCGTTTCCGTCAGTCCTTGGAGACCTTGAGTAAACGCTACCCCCAGATGGCACAGCTAGCCATTGAGGGGGAACAGGTTTTGGTAGACCAAGCAATTTTGGAACAATTGCGCACGCCCCTGACCCACTTAATCCGAAATGCCTTTGACCATGGCATTGAACCGCCCCAGGAACGCCGCCAAGCCCAAAAAACCGAGACGGGAACCATTCGCCTCAGTGCGCAATTGCGGGGCAATATGGTGGAAATTTTGGTGCAGGATGATGGCCGGGGCATTGATCTAAACCGGGTGCAACAAAAGGCGATCGCCAAGGGACTTTGTGCGCCCAATCACCAACCGACCGAAGCCGAAATCCTTGAATATCTATTTGCCCCAGGCTTTTCGACGAGGGACACCGTCAGCGATCTCTCTGGTCGGGGTCTAGGTCTTGATATTGTCCGCCTCGAACTGGCCCAACTCAAGGGCACCATTACCGCCAGTAGTGAGCGGCACCAGGGGACAAAATTTACGATCCGCATTCCCCTGAGCTTTAATATTTTGCCGTTGCTCCTCTGCCGCTGCCAGCAACAGGCGATCGCCTTTCCTTCGGTGACTGTCCAGGCTGTGCTCTCGCTGGTTAACAAAGACAATTTAGAGTATCCAGAATTTCTCGATTGGCAGGGCACCCCCCTTAAACTCCATGCCCTCGATCAACTGCTGCCCTATCCCCAAAGCAATCTCCTCTTGCCCCCGGAACAGCGGCCAGCCCCCACCATCGGTCTGATCGTACGCCAGGGGAAAAAATCTTTGGCGATCGCCGTGGATGAAATCCTTGGGGAACGGGAACTGGTGCTGAAATCTCTGGATAATACTGTGGCCTATCCTTCCTACGTTGCGGGGTGTACCGTGTTGGGTTCCGGGGAAGTGATTCCGGTGCTTTTACCCGATGCCTTTGAGCAACTCTTAGTCAGCCCAGAGCAACCCCAAGCGTCCAGTCCCGCCCCTGAGCAACCCAAGCGCCAACCGACGATTTTGGTCATTGATGACTCTGTTGCTGTCCGCCGTACCCTCAATAAACTGTTGAATCAAGTCGGCTATCAGGTGCAGCAGTGCCGGGATGGCAAAGAGGCCTGGAACCTCCTCAACCGCTCAAAACAGACCTTTGATCTCGCAATTTGTGACCTGGAAATGCCTGGTTATGATGGCTTTACCCTGTTGCAAATGGTGCGGGGCCAAAGCCAATGGGATCACTTACCCTTCGTAATGCTCACCTCCCGCGATAACGATCTCCACCGCCAGAAAGCCCAGGATCTCGGTGCCAATGATTACTTCACAAAACCGTTTCACCCGGTGCGCTTCCTGAAGGCGATCGCCCAATATGTCGAGGCTTAACCGCAAACCAAGATTACAGGCGCAAATCCAATTCTGTAAATTCTTCAGCATCTATCTCAATGCGGAGCTGGCCCGGTTTAGCGGGTTTGCCATCGATGAATAGGTCATAGACACCAGTTCCTACAGATTCTAGATAGTAGATACCTGCGCCATTGGTCACCGACAATGATCGCTCCTGGGGGTTGTTTTGGTTGACTGCTTCGACCCTTACCCCACCCAGTGGTTTCCCTTGGGCATTGACCACCGTGCCCGCGACAATGTAGGCACGGGTAAGGGGCACATAAATAGGCGTGTAACTACCAGCACTCACTTCTACTGCAAAGGCCGACTGCGTTGTCTGCCAGCCCAGGGGCAAGCCCGCCGGATCTACATCGAAGCGATAGGTATCCGGTGGCAGTCGCACAAAGATTCCTCTCCGTCGCAAATCCGGCTCATATTCACTAAAGCGGTTAATGGGCTGTTCGTTAATCAAGAATAAAAAGTCTGCGGTTTCCGCCTCAATCCCTTGCAAATAGGCCGTTTCTGTTTCATCTTGGACACCATTCCGATTGGCATCGATAAAAGGGATCACCACAATGCCACCCTCTGTTCGTAAACGTTCAAAGCGACTGGGTTTTAGGCTGAAATTAGGTGAAAGGATTGCATCGGAACCAATGAGGAGGCTGAAGCTTGACTCATTACCCGTAAGAGAAATATCTTGGTACCGCGCGGTTAGATTCAGGCCCAAGAGCTGATTGGTGGTTACAGCAATTTGCCATCCTGCTCCCTGGGTGCCAACGCCATAGCCAAGATCGACGATCCAGTCGGAAAGGCGATCGCCCACCGTCGAATTCATTTCATAGCGCCACCCTGCCACGAGCAGCTCGTTCGTCCGGGCCTCGTTGTCCTCGTTGGGGCTACTTTGGTAGCGCGCAAAGACCGAGTGACCCGTATCCACCAGGGCTTCAGGATTACGGAAAAAATACTCTACTTCCGTTGCAATCTGACGGTCACGCAGCCGGTGGTCTAGGGTGAGGTTTTGATAGCGGGAAAACAATCGCCAATCAGGGCTTTGGTCGGCACTAAAGGTCACGCTATTGCGAATTAAAAGATCCCCAAGGGCACCACTGAGGTCGAATCCACCTTCCAGGGCTTTATTGTTAAAGCTCCAACCAACCCGCGTACTAAAACCCGGAAAAAGCCGCCAAGTGGCCTGGGCGATTTGATCGCTGCTGTTACTGTTGAAGGCAAGACGAAAATTGTCACTGACATCCCAGCGGGTGCGAATGCGCTCAGACAGTTCATCTTTGTCAAACTCAAAATCAAACCTCTGGCCTGGATTGAAGCGGACATTGAGATCGTAGCGGAGATCAGATTGTTGTTCTCCCCGTTGTTCGTCGCTATTAAAGGTTGCTGCTCCCGTGATCCGCAGGGGCAATCGACCGGGCTGAAAGAAAAATTCCCCTAGACCTTTAAGTTGACCATCGTAAAAAAGACCCGTACCGAGGGTGAGATTGTCCGTGGCGCCCCAACGGTAGGCGAATCCTCCCTGGAGATCATCCGAGAGGGAGCCAAAAAAAGTATCTGCTTGTCGAAGCCGTTCAAAGCCAGCAGAGAGGAGGAGGGCTGAGGTACCTTTACTCAGCTGCCCAGGCAGAGAAGAAAATTCAGCGGCCCGAATTTCTGGGAAGGCACTCAGTTGACCATTGGGATAAAGTCGAAGTTCGTAGCGATTACCGGCTATGCCGCCTCTGCCTTTATTGGTAGAAGCACTGGGAATATTTTCAAAGCGATAGATGCCAGACTGATCAACGAGTTGTTCCCCAACAATTAAATTGCCATTTTTATTGACCAGTTGAACAAGAGTCCCTGGTTCGGCGCGGCCTCGGATATCACGCTCTAGGCGATCGCTATTGAGACGTTGTTGGGGATTAAAGCCATCGCTGGCATTGGTAAATTCGGTGGGAGGTTGAAAGCCAAAGCGGCGCACGATACTGACACCTGTATAGCGACCACTGCCCTCTGGCCAAAAGGTACGCTGATCGCCGATGACATAGTCGGTACTAGGGGTTTGGCGTAGGTATTGAAATTCTTCGAGTTGCCAACTGCGGGGATCGGTTAAATCGCGTTGATCAATCTTGCTGTACCAACTTCCCCCAAAAAATGTCCCGATGCCAACCAGATCGCCTTCGTATTCTGTGGGGCGATCGCCTCCTCCTGTCACACGAATTTCTTGACCAATGGCACTAAAAGACAAATTCGGGGCTTCAATGCGGGGTAAACCCTCCAACACAATGGGCCGCTCCGGGAGGGAATATCGCCCAGTTAATCCCAAAGAACCTGATGCCCTCAGCCACTCAGGGGTCAGAACAATAGCATATTCAGAAATATCAAACTCCACCGGAATTTGTAGCAGATCGCGGATCTGGGTGATGGTGAATACCAAGCCCAATTGTGGATCTGTATCGAGAAGGCCGGGATCGAGCCTGATGACTGCTCCCGGAGACCGCAATTCTATGGTGCCAGCGGCAAGGGGGGTTGCCGTAAATTGGAGCGCTTTGAGGACATCATTGTAGGCGATCGCCCAGTTGGAAAAATCAATAGCTTGAATGCCATTTTCTGAACCCCGAACCAAGGTGCCAGGATTGGCCGTGCGATCGCCAAGCTTAATCCCCACCGGAATCAAATCAAAGGATACAGGGAAAGTCTCCGACGTGGTTTCCGTTGCACCATTATCAGCAGGCTCGCTGTCCTGTTGGGCATCAACAACCTCAGCACCCAATAGGAAAAGCATGAAAAAGCTGAATAGTAGTAGCCGAAAGGTCAAGGGTAAATACTCTAAACGACGGGGAAAATGTGAGACCTTTTCAGGTTAGAGTGCGCCACAGTTTCTTACAACAAGATAAGTCATCTGGCTGAATTTATTTTTCCCATTGGTGAGGGTCGGGTTAAGGCACGCTACCGTGCGGCAGGCACCGTGACATCAAAGGAAAATGGCGTTGTGGTCACTGCTCCAGATTCGCTCCATTGCAACTGCCCTGCTACTTGATAGGTTCCCGCTGGTAAGTTAGTCCGGTCTGGGGGCAGCTCTAGGGGGAAAAGGCGATCGCCTCCGGCAATTACAGTACGTTGATCAATATCTGCCTGGAGCAAAGGCTGATCATTTTGTGACAATGTCCAGGTGCCTTTTGATTGCACCGTACCATTGCTGGGGTTACTCACCAAAAGTTGAAATTCTTGTTTCGTTGGATCGTAGCTCGCCTCAACGGGAGTCAAGGCAAAATTGACCTGGCCATGTTTCACGTAAACTGTCACCCCCACACGGGCCCGAATACTCAAACCGCCCCCCGCTTCATCTCGTTCTCGCAGGGGTTCAGCAAAGATCACCGACCGATATTCACCATTTGCCGTCGAAGGCAACATTCGCGTAATCAGTCGCACTCGTCTCGTTTGGCCGGGTTCTAGAACCAACTCCCTAGGGGAAAACATCAAATAAGGACTGAGGTCATAGGGATCGGACTCTGCGGTGGAAAAACCAGTGCGCGTGTAGGTAAAAGATTCCGCCGAGAGGCGTACCCGCTGGGATTGGGTTCCCTGGTTTGTTAGACTGATCACCCCATTCGCCATCCCCTGGCTGGTTTCTGTTTTGATCACCATGGGAGAGACTTGCACCTGGGCGTTGAGGGGGAGTGGCAAAAGTAAAGCCAAAGAACAGAGCGCCCAGCTAAGGTTTTTGCGCCAAGACACAACAGGATAAGCCATAGGACAAGGAAGAAAAGAAGTAATGGATAATGAAAAGATGATGGCCTAGAAGCAATCTACGGAGAAAGGCTGCTTACAAATTGCTTATGTGTGTATTATTTAGCCGTAATGGTGACAGTGGTTTGGGCGTTGTATTCTGAAGCGAACAGTTGATCACTATTCGGCGTCCAGGTGGAGCGAATCGTTAAGGTTGCATCACCATTGTCATCTGTATTTTGGTTTTCAATAAGCTCTGGGCCACTGTAATTGTTGAAGCCGTTGCCATTGAGTTCATAGGCGAATTGATGGGTTGCGGTCAGGTTGGTTGCCCCCCCTGTTGGCGGCGTGTAGGTCGCGCTGTCTGCACTAAAGTTGATATCGACGGTGGTGGCATTACAGTCAAACTTCGCTGTATCGCTGGCTTGAAGCTGGGAAACATTGGGCTCACTGCCTGTTTTGATATAGGGGGTGGCTGTTTCCCGGAAGCGAATCACATTATCGAGTACACAACTAGGGCTGACTGTATTACTGATCGTGGTAGTTTCATTAGCAATGGTGCCCCCACCAACCGGGGTTGCATCAACTTCAAACTGGGTGGTGTAGGTGCCGGCGGCAAATTCGGAGGTGCTCCCCTGGAGGGCAAAGCGGGATTGGATATTCACCGTGATCGTTCCGGTACCATCGAGGGAGAGATTTTCGCCTTTACCACCAGCAGTTGACACGACTAAATTGGTTGAGCCACTGGTATTTACGGTGGTTTGAGTATCGACCAGATTTGTAAAAGAAGCCCCTGTGCCGACAGAAACTGTATGAGTAACGCCATTCGGGGAACCGAGATCCAGATTAGCCGGGCCAGTGGTCGGTGCCGTAAGCGGCAGTAGCGTCACATCCAGATCGACATTGCTGAGGTTGTTTCCTCCGGTCGTGCCATCATCGGTACAGCGAAATGTCACGGCGTAGCTTTCGGTTTGGGTTGTGCTGGTGACATCGTAGCTGAGGGGGGAAGGGGGGACGTTCGTCGTAAAGCATCCTGGGGTTTGGGCGGAGGCTTGCTTTGGTTGGAGTCCCCCCAAAAAAAGAGAGAGGAAGATGATCTGAAACCACCACTTGGGAGATGGAACGGCTTGAGAATGCATTACCTGAAGTGTGATCCGATGATATGACTGCTTGATATTTTAGAAGCTGCCGAAGAGAACAGATTGAGCAAAGGCACAAATAATTTGAGAATGAAAAGAAATTCCCCCAATAATCCCGATAGAGGGGGAGATTCCAATAGAGAATTAGTCAGGAGTCACTGTAACAGTGATATCAGCAGAATATTCCCCGGCTAACATTCCATCAGCTCCGCTCCATTTAGATTCAATACCCACTCTAAATAAGCCAGTTGCATTTACTGCTTGAGAAAATCCAGTAACACCATTAGTTGCATCAATGGTCGTACCAGACGTTAGATCTGGATTGCCAAGAGTATCATTATCGTCTACCGCATATTTAGCAACATGAGTGGCAACTAAGCCACTTGCATTTATAGGAGCCATTGGTTTTGAAGTAACAGGTGCATCGATCGCAACAGTAGCAGTATCGGTATTACATTCAAAATCAACATACTGAGTTGCAGAAAGCGCAGTGACATCTACGCCACTACCTGTGGCTGTATAAGCTTTATCGTTGGCATCAAATGCAACTGCACCACCATCGTCGGAGAGTGCACAAGCTGAATCGACTGTACCCGAAAAAGAAGCGGTGTCATCAACTGCGTAGGCTGACAGCATTGCGAAGTTAGCAGCGGTAATGGCCGAAACAAAGATCGTACCACCAACAATAAGCTTGGCAGATTTGGTGCTAAAAACGTTGTGAAATTTCATGGCTTTTCCTCAGTTTTAAAACAAAAAACTTCTGACCTGTAAAGCATTTTTGAATTTGAGGCAGTGATCGTCTGGCTTGACAAATTTCTTTTTGCTTTATACTCCTAATCATACCCAAAAGAGATCCAAAACCTAATAGCAAAAAAAACAAAAATACAAAAGTCCATAAAGTCCATTGTTTTCAGGTAAAAACACAAGAAAAAGCAGTTATTTTCACTGATTTATATGTTTTAAAAGATATTAATTGCACCTAAGTACAGTGGTTTTAAGGGCATTTTTAGGTATTTTTACGGTCAAAACAGTACCAAGCAAGAATACCTAATTGATATTACGGATATCAAGTTAAATCGATTAAATATTTTGTATTTGCACACAAAATCGTCGGTAAAAATCGAGCAATCTGTGGGTTACTTTTGATTTTTTTACCACAAAGAGGGCATCTCCTTGATCAAAAAAAGACACCTAAGGGAACCTCGAAAAATTCAAAATTTCGCCAGATCGGCAACGTATCCTCGTTGTTTCAGGCTCAAAAAATCGTCAAAAAAGCAATTAATCGAGGTTCCCCTAAGTCAGTTTCTTTTAAAGAAGTTCTCTAAAAAAATAAACTTTGTCTTATTTGGTTTTTTGAATCTTGTTGGGTCAGTTGGCACAACAACTGGCCGATAACAGCGCAGAAAAAATGTTTTTGTTAACGACAAGCTCTAGCGGCGATCTCCTTTTTTTAAGAGCTACTTTTGCCAGTAAGTATATGTACTTTATTTTTCCATTACAAAAAGATGGTTTTTCTTTACTGTTCTTTCATCATATCTGCATTTCTTAACGATGTCTATCTAGCGATCTGCCTTTGGACAGATGACGCACTCAGGATTACAAAACTTAATTGTCAGCCTTTGGCAGCAGATGTCTTTGGCTGAGCCGATCCAGGGTTAAGATTCGTCTTAAAACAAGGCTAAACCTATTTTGTGGTACTCATTAAGCGATCGCCACCAGTTTTCGTCAAATATGTCCAAGTCCCCAACAGCACCCCACCCACCAGAAAAGGTGCAATGACGGCGGTTACTACACTTTTTGCGGCCTCGATTAAATCGCAGGAATCAAAATAGTTTGCAAGAGTTCCTCTACCCGTTGCCGGAGTTTACGGTTGTGGGGGTCAGCCAGGAGTGCTTTGTGGAGATAGGTGCGGGCTTTGTGGTTTTGTCCCTGTTGGAGTAAATGGCGGCCCCAACTGAGATAAGTGATCCCTTGCCATTGGCGCACCTCTAGATCCTGGGGGAGGCGCTGGGCTAAACCTTCCATTAAGGCGATCGCCCTGGCATAGCGTTGTTGTTGTAGGCAGTCCTGGAGCCGTTGGTAGCTCTGCCACTTCAGCCGCTGATCTAGAGGAGAAAGGATCGCCCTCCCCGTGGGCTGCTGTGGTTCTGGGGATGGGAGCCAAGTTTGTTTGTCCGGAGAACGGTGGATTTCTGCCAGGACTTTGTAGGCTTGGGTAATCTGGATGAATTTGTATTCCGCTTGGCGATCACCACGATTTACATCCGGGTGACATTGCCGCGCCAAACGACGATAGGCCGCTTTTACTGCTTCCAGCTCTGCATCAACCCGTAACCCTAAAATTTTGTAGCACTCAAGGAGATTCATCGATGGTTGTTATCTGGAAGGAGGCGAAATTTAACCCAAGGATACCCCAAAAAAATCCTGTCAGCGTGATTCCTTTGGCGAAACCCCAACAACACCGCTATGATCCTCTGAAAATGTCCTCACAACTCCCCCTCACCCGAAAACATTCAATGTCTGCCCCGCTCCAAATCACCATTAAGCTCTTCGCAATCTACCAGGAAACCTACGGCACCGAAGTTTTACATTGGCAAGTTGCCCCTGGCAGTACGGTTATGGACGTTTTCCAGCGCATTCTCAGTGAACATCCCAGTTTGGCAGAATGGCAGGCCGTCACCCGCTTTGGCGTGAATTTAGAATTTGTCTCCCCGGAAACAGTTCTCCAGGAGGGCGATGAGGTGGTTTTGATTCCTCCCGTCAGTGGTGGTTAGTTTTTAGGGCCAACATCCGCAAAAAAATTCCACTACAATACAAAGCGACTTTTATTCTGCTTTTTGAGTCCATTACCGTTAGTTCGTTGGTGCCGCCGATGATTATGCACGTTGCCAATCTCCGCCAAAATTACACCAAAGCGGGTCTCCATGAAGATGATGTGAGCGATGACCCCATGGTGCAATTTGCCACTTGGTTCCAACAGGCAACGGAAACCGACGAAATTCGTGAGCCCAATGCGATGGTACTTAGCTCCGTCGGCCCTGACCGGAAGCCGAGTTCACGGGTTGTGCTCCTAAAGGATTTTAGTGAGGCAGGGTTTACATTTTTTACGAACTACACCAGCCAAAAGGGTTTGGAACTAACAGGAACCCAATATGCGGCTTTGGTCTTTTGGTGGGAACCCCTAGAAAGACAAGTACGCATCGAAGGCACCGTCGAAAAACTGCCTCCTGAACGCTCCGATGAATATTTCGCCAGCCGCCCCCGTAAATCCCAAATTGGGGCCTGGGCCTCTGCCCAAAGTCAGGCGATCGCCAACCGGGAAGTTCTCGAACAGCGCTTCAAAGACCTCGAAGCCGAGTACGCCGATAAAGAGATTCCCCGGCCAGACCATTGGGGCGGCTTTTTGGTGAAGCCCGAAAAAATTGAATTTTGGCAAGGACGTCCCAGTCGGCTCCATGACCGGCTTGTGTTTACCTTACAAGGCGATCGCACCTGGCAACGGCAACGCTTAGCGCCGTAAATTTTAGCTCTGCAACCCGAAGCGGCCTAAGATTTGTACTGTGTAATTTAGCGGAACTCAGTACATGAAAAGCCTTTGGAATGATCAAGAAGCAGCCACCTACCAGGGGGATTTGGCCCTGCGGGTTTACACGTCGCGTTTGTTAGGGCGAGATCCCTCTTTGGTACTCCATGGCGGTGGTAATACCTCTGTCAAGGTCACGGAAACGAACCTAGTTGGCGAAACAGAAGAAATTCTCTACGTCAAAGGGAGCGGTTGGGATTTGGCGACCATCGAAACAGCCGGTTTTGCCCCGGTGCGGCTGCAGCATTTGTTGAAATTGGCTCAATTACCCAGCCTAAGTGACCCCCAGATGGTCAACGAACTAAAGACCCAAATGACCGTCGCCACTGCCCCGACCCCTTCGGTGGAAACGATTTTGCACGCGATTTTGCCCTACAAATATGTCGATCACACCCATGCCGACGCGATTGTGACAATTACCAACACACCGGAGGGACTGGAGCGAATCAAAGAAATTTATGGCGATCGCCTGGTGATTATTCCCTACATCATGCCGGGATTTGATCTCGCTCGCCTTTGCGCCGAAAGGTTTGCCGCCGAAGCCCATGGCCAAACCGAGGGGATGATTTTGTTAAACCACGGGATTTTCTCCTTTGGGGCGACGGCTAAAGAATCCTATGAACGGATGATTACTCTCGTCCAGGAAGCAGAAACCTATCTCCAGCAGCAAGGGGCTTGGCAGATTCCCCAACGTTCTGTAAAAACCAGTGATACTCCCATCGCGAAAACCCTAGCGCAGCTCCGTTACGATGTTTCCCAGGTGGCAGGTTTCCCCGTGATTCTCAAAGGCGATCGCCGCCCGGAAATTTTGAACTTTACCCAACGGGAAGACTTAGGGCGCATTTCCCAACAAAATCCTGCCACCCCCGACCATGTGATCCGCACCAAACCTGTGCCCCTAATTGGTCGCGATGTGCATGGATTTGCCACAGCTTACAAAGCCTATTTCGCCAGCCAAGCACCCCAGGCAAAGGAACCCAAGACGATGCTCGATCCAGCCCCACGGGTGATCCTCGATCCGGAATTGGGTTTAATTACCGTCGGCCAAACCGCCAAATCCGCCAACATTGTCGCCGATATTTATCGCCACACCATCGAGATTATTTCCCGCGCTGAACAGCTCAGTCGTTACCAAGCCCTGTCCCAAAAGGACATTTTTGACATGGAATATTGGGATCTAGAGCAAGCCAAACTGAAAAAAGGCGGCAATCCACCAGAATTCACCGGCGAAATTGCCCTGGTGACGGGGGCCGCCTCTGGCATTGGCAAAGCCTGCGTTGAATCTCTCCTCAAACGAGGTGCAGCGGTGGTAGCTCTGGATATTAACCCCGCCATTGAAACCCTCTGCGATCGCCCTGATTTTCTTGGCCTGACCTGTGACCTGACGGACGAAACCCAAATTAAAAATGCCCTAGAGCAAGCAGTCCAATATTTTGGCGGTTTGGATCTGGTAATCCTCAACGCCGGGATTTTCCCCCCCAGCCAGGCGATCGCCAATCTCCCCACCGACCACTGGCGACAGGTACTCGACATTAATCTCGACAGCAATTTGGTTCTGCTGCGGGAATGTCATCCTTTCCTGAAACTGGCACCAAAAGGGGGGCGGGTCGCGATCATTGGCTCGAAAAATGTTGCTGCCCCAGGTCAAGGCGTCGCTGCCTATTCCGTTTCCAAAGCGGCCCTCAACCAACTGGCACGGGTGGCCGCCCTCGAATGGGGTTCAGACGAGATTCGGATCAATACCATCCATCCCAATGCCGTCTTCGATACAGGGATTTGGACGCCCGAAGTGCTCGAAAAACGCGCCAAAGCCTACGGCCTAACCATTGAGGATTACAAGAAAAACAATCTCCTCCAGGTGGAAATCACTAGCCAGGACGTCGCTGAATGTGCCGTAATCCTTTGCAGTGATCTATTCGCTAAAACAACCGCCGCCCAAATTCCCCTTGATGGCGGCAACGAGCGCGTCATTTAACAAAAATCCCCCTTTGAAAGGGGGAGCTAGGGGGATGTCACTTCCGAAGGGGGAGCTAGGGGGATGTTATTTACATAATGCCAACAAAATGGAGCGGGCCTTGGCCACTAATCAACTCCAACAACAACGCCAAAAAGCCGATCATGGCGAGGCGGCCATTTAAGACCTCGGCGCTGGTATTCATGCCCCAGGACAATTCTTGGGGATACATTTTCATATTTTCTTTGGGGTGGGTGACCTGACCAAAGGTGCGAGGACATTGTTCGAGGGAATCGGTGACCAAGTTCGCCAAGGATTCGATGAATAGCGGGTGAGTATTCAGAGCCGGAACGCGGCGGAAATTTTCAATGCCAGCTTCCTCGGCAACTTCCCGATACTCAATATCGATTTCCTGGAGGGTTTCGATGTGCTCAGACACGAAACTAATGGGAATCACCACCAAATCCTTCACGCCTTTTTCGCCCAGGGCAATGAGGGAATCTTCGGTGTAGGGTTGGAGCCATTCTACGGGGCCAACACGACTTTGGTAGGCCAGGGTGTAGTCATTGGGACGACCAAGGGCTTCCATGATTAATTTGGTGCATTCTTCGATTTCTCGCTGGTAGGGATCTCCTGCTTCTTCGACATAGCTTTGGGGGACGCCATGGGCACTAAAGAAAATATGGGCCTGGTCTGGGTTATCAAATTGATCCAGCTCTTGGCGAATGAGATCGACCATCGCAGCAATGTATTGGGGATGGTCATACCAGGAGGGAATGAGGGTGTAATCGAGTTGATTGAGGTCTTTGTCGGTGCGCCACATTTCTTCGAGCACCCGGAAGCTAGACCCGCTAGTACTAATAGAAAACTGGGGATAGAGTGGCAATACCACAAGCTGATCAAGGTTATCTTGTTTAATTTCGGCGATCGCCTCTTCGGTGAAGGGGTGCCAGTAGCGCATCCCCACATAAACTTTGACCTCTTGACCCCACTCCGCCAACTTTTGGGCGAGGGCTGTCCCCTGGGCCTCGGTGATTTGTCGGAGGGGCGAACCACCGCCAATTTCTTTATAGTTTTCTTGGGATTTGCCGGCCCGGAGCGTGGAAATGAGCCAAGCAAGCGGCTTTTGCATCCATGGCGCGGGTAAACGAATAATTTCGGGGTCAGCAAACAAATTAAATAAAAAAGGACGGACATCCTCTAATTTGTCTGGCCCACCTAGGTTAAGTAATAAGACCCCAACACGACCCATAGCTGATACAAATTAAATTTACTGGTATTTTCTTTAAGTTATTGTAACAATATATCTCTTTGGGACGGCGTGCCTGTCGTGGTGGCTACAAGAAAGTCGAAAAAGTTTACATTTCACCACTTTATTTTTCAGGTTTTCGGCAAGCCCAAGTAGTGTCTTTCTAAACAACTCGCTTCAGGCCTTCGGCGGAGAAGCGATGTACCTGTTCGGCCCTTTGGGGACGCCCGAGAAAATATCCTTGGGCAATGTCGCACCCCATTTCTTTGAGTAAATCCAGGATGGCCTGATTCTCGACCCCTTCTGCCACCACTTCTAGGCCGAGGCTATGGGCTAAATTAATCGTCGAGCGGACAATCACCAGGCTTTGTTCGTTGGTGAGCATATCCACCACAAAGGATTGATCAATTTTTAGGGCATGAACCGGAAACCGCTGTAAATAGCTCAGAGAAGAATATCCGGTACCAAAGTCATCAATGGATAAATGTACTCCCAGATTAGCGAAGCATTGTAATAGCTCTAGGGCATAGCGCGGGTCACTCATGAGGGCGGTTTCTGTAATTTCGAGTTCAACCTGTGCAGGGATGATTTCATATTGCTGGAGGAGCGACTCAAAGGTGGTTAGGCAGTTTGGATCGAGCAAGCTACAGGCCGATAGATTAAGGGCGATCGCCAAATCAAGACCTTGGTTTTGCCAGGCTTTTTTTTGTTGAAAAGCTTCTTCCCAAATCCAGTAGGTCAGCGCGTGGATTGCATCACTTTGTTCCGCGAGGGGGACAAATTCGGCGGGGGAAATAAGCCCAAACGTAGGGTGGTGCCAACGGGCCAAAGCCTCTACGCCGATCAGTCTTTTTTGCCGGAGATCAAACTTCGGTTGGTAGCATAAAAAGAATTGTTGGCGGGCGCTCGGCTTTCCGAGGCTAGAGAGAATGGCGAGGCGACGCGGGGTGTAGTGGTCAATATCTTCGTGGTAAATCTCATAGGCCGTGCGTTTTTGTTTTGCCGCATACATTGCCACTTCGGCACTGCGGAGGGCGGCGTGGCTGTCTGTCCCGTGGTTGGGGAACATCGCAATCCCCAGGCTCGCCGTAATATGAATCACATTGCCCGCTGTGACAAAGGGTTGTTGGATCGCTGCCTGCAAAATATCGGCCAGCTCCACCGCATGCTGGCAAGCTTCTTCCCATTCACTGTGCATCATCGGACAGGCAACGGCAAATTCGTCTCCCCCCAAACGACAGACAATCCCCTGGTAGGGACTGAGGGCCGAGAGTAAGCGCAGGGCAATTTGTTGCAGAAAGGTATTCCCAAGCTTGTGGCCCAGGGTGTCATTGAGATCCTTGAAACGGTCTAGGTCAATGAGCATCACAATGATTAACTCGTACCCCAAGGAGGGCGCATTTAACCATTCCTGAATCGTGTCATGGAATAGATTGCGATTGCCGATGGTCGTCAAACTATCGTAGCGGGCTTGGTAGCGCAGTTCTTTGAAATGGTGCGCATTGGCGATCGCCAAAGAAATCGACTGACCCAGGGCGCGGAGGGTATCAATTTCATAGGAAGCTAAGGTTTTATCCTCTTGGAATAGCATCAACAGCAAGCCAAACTGTTGTTCATGGAAAATCAAAGGAATCGTTAAAACCTTCGCCGCATTGCTCAGGGCGACACTTTGGGGACTGAGATCATCACAAAAACAAGCTAACTCCGCAGCGTCTAAAATTTGGAGCGTTTTATCCTGCAAAGCATAGCGAAAAAGACGATGGCTGGCGGTGAGTTGATTGAGGGCAACGCGCCTTTCCGACGAAAAACCCGCATGGCTCTGGAGCTTGAGTAGGCCATCCTCAAAAGTTGCACCTTCTAATAAATAAAAACCAATACAAGTTTCCCCATAATATTGATGTAGCGTTGTCGTGGTTTCCCGGGCGATATCTTCAATTTCTAGGGAGCCATGTAACCGCTGGGTAAGGGCATGGGCCAAGGTCAAGAAGCAATTGTGCATCTGCAAAGACCGTTGGGAACGTCGCAGTTCCGCTTCGACCTGTTTGAGAGCAGAAATATCAATGGCAATGCCCGTAAATCCCGAAGCATTTTGATCGAGATCAAGCTCAACCCGCGACGCAAAGCCATACAACCTTAACGTGTCGCCCTGTTTTGTCCGGACTCGAAATTCCCCTTCTGCATAGCCTTGACTAAAAACTTCTAGTAACTGTTGCTGCACAAACTCTCGATCTTCAGGCACAACCGTCTCGATCGCCTTGAGGTGAGACATCTCCGCATCACTAAAACCGAGCACTTCTTGATAAAAACGATTCCAACGGATAAAGTTACCCGCACCATCACAGACGAACAACGCGCCTTGGAGACTATTAAATAATCCTTGCAGAATATTGCGTTCGGATTCTAAGGCTTCACTGGTCTGTCTGTAGGCAGAGGCTCGACGCTGGAACGTCGTTAAAGTTGGCAACCACCGCACCAGTCCAACGCCAACGAAGATCAGCCCAACACCTTCACTAATAAATCGCTCACTGAACTGCCAGACCGTTCCTAAAGATTGCCACTGGGTACCGAGGTATTGGGAGAATTGCAAAAAAGATAACCAACGTCCTAAAGCTAACAGGATGCAACCAAAAATAATGTAGCGATAGTCCTGTTGCCGCATCGCGATTTTTTGATCATGTTTTACGAGGACATAGACAATGCCCGTTAACATCAAAGCGGCACATAGGGCAGCAAGGGACTGGTACATAGATATGGCTAGAGCGATAAGAAATGGTGTCGGAAAAAAGCTGCAATCTAAATGTATTTTATCGGTGAAAAACGTCTCAAATTATAGAATTGCTTACAGGTTAACTGAGCTTAACTAAACCTCTTCTGAGTTGGGGACATGGGCCTAGGGTTCAAGGAGATGCCGGGGCATGACAATCAAGGTTGTGCCTTCCCGACGTAGCACATAAACGGTCTGGTGGGGATCAATGGTGACGGTTTCGTCGGCGCAGCGGGCGCGCCAGGAGTTGCCTTCGTACAAAACGCGGCCAGCTTCACCGGGGGCGATCGCCGTTAGGGTTTCGGCATCGGCAGCATCACTGAGGGTTCGAATGGAAGTTTTGGGGGTAAAAAAACGGCGGGAACTCACAATGGCGATGGTCGAAAACAGCAACCACAAAAAAATCTGCACATTGGGATCTAGGCTCGGAATGAGATACACAATGACAGCCACGGCCACGGCCCCAAGCCCTAGCATAAACTCCATGAAGGCGGTGGGAAAAATAAACTCTAGGGAGCAAAGCACCGCGCCAATAATTAACCAGACCATTAAAGGATTGAGCATTCACCGAGACCCTAATACTGGGGATTTTTCGCCATATAATTCGATCAGGGATGGCCTCCGTGGGTCAGCACCATTGACCGCTGACTTCATCATAGCTTGACTACTGGGCCTGGGCTGTTTGTGCGCTGTACTGTTTTTTAAAGTTTATGTCTATTACTCTTCCTTATCTCCGAGCATCGGGTTCCTTGGCGTTAACCTTTCAGGCAGCGGATCTTGTTGGCGATCGCTACTGGGTGGTTGCGCCGCAAATTTGGCAAGACACCAAGCCCGAAGCACCACCGGACTGCACAGCCCCCAATGACTTGGCCCAACGCTATGGCAAATTATATTCCCGTCAACTGCACCTGCCCCGTATTTACGATATTTTGTCTCTCCCAGAAGGAGAAATTTTACTCCTCGACAACATCCCAATTAACAATCAAGGGGAACTGCTACCTGCCCTAGGATCGGTCTGGGCCGATGCTTCCCCGCTGCAACAGTTAAATTGGCTGTGGCAAATGCTCGATCTTTGGGAAGATTTGGCAGCCGTGGCCATGGGCACTAGCCTTTTGCCGTTAGAAAATATCCGGGTCGATGGTTGGCGACTCCGACTGATGGAATTATTGGCCGATCCCCCTGGTGCCCCTGTCACCTTAGGGGCCTTAGTAACGCCCTGGCGATCGCTCCTGCCTGAAAGCACGCCGCCACTTCAAGCAATGCTGACGGAAATGATTGAGAGTTTCAGCGAACCGGATGCAGATCTAGAGATTATTTTGCCCCGGTTAAATCAGCTCCTTTTAGAGCAGTCTAGCCAGCAACATCTGCAAATGGCGATCGCCAGTGCCACCGACCAGGGAAAACTCCCCACAAGCAACCAAGATGCCCACTACCCCACGACCCAGGATTTAGCCGCTCCCCCTACGGCAACCCTGGCCTTGAGTGATCATTTACTAATGGTGTGTGACGGTGTTGAAGGCCATGGCCAGGGAGATGTGGCGAGTCAGTTGGCAATTCAATCCCTCAAGTTGCAATTGACAGGTTTTTTCCAAGGGCTATTTGATACCGATGAAGTGGTTCCCCCGGCGGTCATCGAACAACAGCTAGCGGCCTACATTCGCATTACAAATAACTTGATCGCCGAACGTAACGATCAAGAAGGACGCACAGGGGGCGATCGCATGGCTACAACCTTAACCCTTGCCCTCCAGGTACCCCAAAGACCCAAGGCCGACGAACTCCAGGATAGCCACAGCCACGAACTCTACATTGCCCAGGTGGGGGACAGCCGGGCCTATTGGCTCACCAGGGAACAATGCGTTTGCTTAACGGTGGACGATGATGTGCTCAGTCGGGAAGTCCAGGCGGGCCGGGCCATTTATCGTCAAGGGTCACAGCGCCCCGATCACATGGCCCTCACCCAAGCCCTAGGGATTAAAGGGGGCGATCGCCTCCATCCTGTGATTCGCCGCTTCGTGTTTGCTGAAGATGGGGTGTTGGTGGTCTGTTCCGATGGCCTGAGTGACCAGCAATTTTTAGAGTCCCATTGGCAGACCTTCGCCCCGGTGATTATCCAGGGTCATTTGCCCCCGGCGGCTCTGCTCCAGAGCTTGATTGAGAAGGCGATCGCCAAAAATCCTGAAGATAACATTACGGCGGCGATCGCCTTCTACCGCTTCACAACGGACACCTTCACCCAGGCCCCAGAACTTGAAACGGCTCCCGCCCCTGAAGACTTTGAGCCGGAATTTGTCCCTCCGGATCTGGCCCTAGACACAACCCTTGAGGCGGAACTGGCGTCGGAACCAGAGGCGGAAAATAGTCTGTCCCAGTTCACCTTAATTTTGGTGAGTTTAGTGGCGATTCTTCTGATGTTAGTCCTGGCGGCCTTTGGTTTGAACTGGCTGTTAAACCGTGAACCTCTACCGACGCAACCGGGTGATCCGAATCTTGAAACCCCTACAAACGCAGAGTAGTACGCAGGAAATAGGCGATTTTTTCGGCACTTTCTGGCATCCCTAGGGCAGCGACATTGGTGGCGATCGCCTCCCGTTTTCCCGGTGCTTCCAATAGACCCAAGACCATCGCTGTGAGGGATTCAGGGGTTAATTCAGCCTGGGGCGCTAACAGTGCGGCTTCGTGTTTCGCAAAAACCTGGGCATTGAGGGTTTGGTGATCCTCGGCGGCGTAGGGATAGGGAATCAGAATGGCCGGCGTTTTGGTAATAGTTAATTCCGTCAGGGCGCTGGCCCCAGAGCGACTAATCACCACGTCCGCCCGTTGCAGGAGGGGAGCAATATTCTCAACAAAGGGTAAGGTGAGATAGTTTTCGGCTTGGAACTGGCCAACGTCAGGGTCGTTTTTCCCGGTGATGTGAACGATCGAGGCTCCGGCTTCGAGCCAGCGGCCCGCACATTGACGCACCAATTGATTAATCCCCACGGCCCCCTGGGAACCCCCCATCGCCAAAATCAAAGGGCGATCGCCTGGAAGATCCAACTCTAGAGGTTGGGGCGTGAGAAATTCGGCTCGCACTGGGGTGCCGAGGTGAATGGTTTTTGCCTTGGGTAAATATTGGGCCGACTCCTGAAAGCCCACAATCACAGCGGTGGCATATTGCCCCAACAGGCGGGTCACTTTACCAGGAAGCACATTGGACTCGTGGAGGATCACCGGAATTCGTCGCAGTCGCGCTGCCAGGATTGCTGGAGCGGCGATATATCCCCCGGTGGTAAAAACTAGATCAATCTGGCGATCGCCCAAAATTTTGTAGGTTTGAAAAATAGACGCGAGTAACTGCAAACCATTGACTAGCTTTTGGAGGGGGTTGCCCTGGAGTCCCTTGGCCGTGACCGCGTGACGGCGATATTGATTCGGCACTAAATCCGTTTCGAGGCGATCGCGTACTCCCAACCATTCAATCTCACAGTCCGTTAATTTTTCTGCCACCGCCAGGGCCGGAAAGAGATGCCCCCCGGTGCCGCTGGCCGCCATCAAGATTCGGGTCACTGCCTTTGCCACAATTTCAGTCGTTTTTCGTCTCAGGTTCTAGAATAGATTACACGTTCTGATCAACTGATGGGAACTTGTCCGCTTGAAGGAGTGATCGAAAATTTATGGGCTACTGGCAATCTTGGCAACGGTTTTTTGGCATGGCGATCGCCACGGGAGTTTTAACCCTGGGATTTGGTTTACGCAGCGAGGCCCGCACTCCGGCCACTGCCCCAGCCTCCCTCACGGATCTTTTGGTAGACATTGACCAAGCCGCCAATGACCAACAATTAGAGCAACTCTTAAATTTTTATGGTGAGAATTTTACCCACAGCGACGGACTCTCCAAAACGGATCTCCAGGACTTGTTAACCCAACTCTGGGAAGAATATCCCCGCCTGAGCTACAACACCAAGCTACTCAATTGGGAACAAACGGGCGATCGCCTCGTGGCTGAAACCGAAACCCAGGTGCGGGGCCTCAAGAAACAAGCAGGCCGCTGGGTTCATTATGAAAGTACAATCCGTTCCCAACAGACATTCCAAGGGGACAAACTGATTAGCCAAGATATTTTATCTGAAGCATCAACCCTCACCAGTGGCGACAATCCCCCCGCCTTGAAAGTCTTGATCCCAGAAACCGTTGCCCCTGCCGCTGATTTTGGCTTTGATGTGATTGTGCAGGATCCCTTGGGAGAAGAAATTTTATTGGGGGGTGCCCTCGAAGAACCGATTACCAGTAGCACCTACACGAATCCGGAGGCCTTTGACCTGGATATTCTGCCTGCTGGCGGCATTTTTAAACGGGTAGAAGCCCCCACCGAAGCGGGAGATATGTGGTACTCGGCCCTGGTGGTACGCAGTGATGGCATGGTGCTCACCACCCACCGAGTCAAGGTTGAAGAAGCGCCTCTCCAGGCCAACGGTCTATAGTTTGTCCGGCTAACTTTGTTTGAGTGAAATCTCTAAATAGCGTCAATTACCGCTCCGTGTTCAATGTTTGAGAACGCTACTGGGGCGGTTTTTGGTCTTTGGTCGGATCTAGGTCGGGGGAATACCCATCTTCGGGGTGGCTTTGTTTCATGAAGTAATAGCCCACCGTCAGGGAAAGAATAATTGCGGCAATGCCAAATAAACTCACGCTATCGGTGGTTTTGATGTCTAGGATAATTACCTTCCGGGCGATCGCAATAATGGCGACGGATAAAACCACCTCAAAATGGGGGCGTCCCTTAGAAAGATAGGTATTGATAATGCTCTCTAAAAGTTCGATGCCGATAATGATCAGCATAAAGAGACTAAAAACTTCTAGCAGTTGGTCGGCGTTTAACAACAGTATTGGGGGGGCGGCGATACTTTGGAACAGGAACCAGCCAAAATCCAGGGTTGCTAAGCCAATGGCGATCGCCATCATCGCCAGCAAGATTTGAATCATTAATTTTTCGTAGCGTTTAAAGAGCTTGAGCATTGAGTCCCTGGGGCTAGAGTGGTGTTCTGGTACAAAAGGATTCCCAGGGAAATATTGTAGTATGCGGCCTTCTTAGGAAAAATAGGCCAGGGTGACGCCAGCCCCCCCTTCTTTTTGATCGGCGAGTTCGTAGCGCTGAATTTGGGGATGGTATTTCAAAAATTCATGGACGCCTTCCCGGAGCTTGCCGGTACCTTTGCCGTGGATAATCCAAATGACCTGGGAACCCGCAGCGGTGGCATTGGCGATCGCCTGTTCGAGGCTACTTTCTGCTTGGTGCATCCGTTGTCCCCGGATGTCGATAGTATTACGGGTGGTGCGCACCGTCACGGTTTCGGGGGTTTTTGCTTTGGGGGGCGCTTGTTTTTTCGGGGTTTTTGGCTTGGGTTCTGCTTCGACTTTCTGGCCCTGGAGCGATTCAATTTCTGTCCAATCGAGGGACATTTTCATCACCCCAAAACGGGCGACGAGGGTTTTATTGTCAGGGTCTAGTTCAATGACCTCGGCGGTTTGCCCCAGTTTAGAAATGCGAATTTTTTCCCCCAGTTGTGGTTGGTAGCCTGGTTTTTTCCGTTTGGGTTGGCTCATTTTGCTGGCGGCGATGTCCCCCAGGGCTTCGGTGGCGGCCTGGGCTTTTTGGGCGGTGGGTTGGCCCTTTTGTAGAGTACGGATCACCTGGGCAATCTCGGCTTTGGCTTCGGCGATCGCCGCTTGCACCTGTTGGTCTTGGGCGAGTTTGAGTTCAGCTTCCCGGCGTTGGAGATCGGCGGCTTTACTGGAAACTTCCGTATAAAAACGTTCGGTCTGTTTGAGGAGAGCTTCGGCTTCCTTGGCTTTTTGTTCTTGTTCCCGGCGCTGGGCTTCGAGGGCGGCAATCACCTCGTTGACATTGGTATTGGTATTCCCCAACAGATCCTGGGCCGTTTCCACAATTTCCGCATCTAAACCTAAACGCTGGGCGATCGCCAAGGCATTGGAACGTCCCGGAATCCCCCAGAGCAACTTGTAAGTAGGCCGGAGGGAATATTCGTCAAATTCTACCGAGGCATTTTCAAAGCGCTCATCCTCGTACTTCAGGGCCTTCAGTTCCCCGTAATGGGTGGTAGCCACCGTGAGCTGGGTCTGGTCTGCCAAATATTTCAACAGGGCGATCGCCAGGGCACTACCTTCGGTGGGATCGGTTCCGGCCCCTACCTCATCGAGGAGCACAAGATTATTTTGATTATCCTGGTCTAAGGCCTCGATAATCCGGCCCACACGGCGAATATGACCGGAAAAAGTCGATAAACTTTGCTGGAGAGATTGTTCATCGCCAATGTCAGCTAAAACTTGGTCAAACCATGGAATTTCCACCGGGGCGATCGCCGGGATAAAAAGGCCCACCTTCGCCATGAGCGCGGCCATTCCCAGAGTCTTTAAGGTGACAGTTTTGCCGCCAGTATTGGGGCCCGTGATCGCCACGACGCGGATTTCTGGGCGAATTTGCACATTGATCGGGATAACTTCCAGGCTTTCTTCTTGTTTCTCCTGCCACACCAGCAAAGGATGGCGCAACTGCCGCAGTACCGTCGGTTGATCGGGGGCGATAAATTTGGGCGGGTGTCCATCGAGCCAAAGACTGTAACGAGCACGGGTCATGGCAAGATCGAGGGTGGTGGCGATCGCCAGGAGTTTTTCGAGATCCTCGACTACCTCGGCCACTTTTTCGGTGAGCTGACGCAGGACAATTTCAATTTCCCGCTCCTCTTGTTTCACGGCCTGGCGGAGGCGATTACCCAACTCCACAATCCCCTTGGGTTCGATGTAAAGGGTTGAGCCTGTGCTGGAAATATCGTGGACGATGCCAGGAATTTGTTCCTTTTGCCCTGCCTTAACGGGTAACACAAAGCGATCGCCCCGCTGGGTAATGACCGCTTCCTGAATCGAGCCGCTGTGCCGCTGCATGATCCGCTGCAAGGTTTGGTAAATCTGCTCCCTGGCTCCTTTAATTTTGACGCGAATTCCTTCGAGCTTCGGGCTGGCTCGGTCTGTAACATCCCCCCGGTCATCGATGCAATGGTGAATATCTTGTTCCAATTCCGGGTAGGTGCGCACCTGCTCCACCAGGCGCGTCAGTTGGGGGAGTTCTAGTTCCGCATTTTCCACTAAGCGCCGCAAACGACGCACTCCGGCCAGGGTGGTGGCAATGAGCAATAAATCTTTCCCCGCGATCAGCCCGCCCACGGTGGCCCGTTCCAAAGCATCACTGATATCGCCAATCCCCTCAAAGGAAACGCCGTTGTCCACCGCTCCATCTAAGGCCTGCATTTCGACGGTTTGGGCGAGGAGAATTTCACTGTCTGCTTGGCTCTGGGGAAAAACCAAATGCTGCGCGGCGATCGCCCCTAACTTTGTTGCGGCAAAGGTCGATAAATGTTGGCACAGGCGTTGCCATTCGAGAAGTTTAAGGGTTTCGGCTTGGATCTCAGTCAAGGACGGTTAAAAGGAAATACAGCAGAGTTCAATTATATAGAAAATGAATTGAGCAAGGCGATCGCCCTTAATGGGGAGGCTCTGATGGCTGATCTGTACCGTGGAGCCACACATCACTCTGGAAGACAGGAATAATGATTCCCGCTTTTTCAAAGGCAATTTTGACCCGTCGCCGGAATTCCCGTGACACTTCCCACTGTTTTAGGGGCAAAGTTTTGATCCACAGCTTGATCACCATGCCCCGCTCATTAAAATTATCCACCCCCAGGACTAAGGGCGCTTCAATAATGCGCGATCGCCAATTTCGATCCGTATACATCTGTTCGGCCACTTCCCCCAACACCTTGAGGGCAAAATCGACATCAGTTTCATAGGGCACCGGAATATTAAGATCGGCCCGTGACCATTGATTTGAAAGGTTAGCGACGATCCGCACTTCTCCATTGGGAATCGTAATCAAGCGGCCTTCTGCATCCCGAATTTGGGTAATGCGGAGGTTGATATTTTCGACTAAACCCGTCACCGACCCCACATTAATCACATCGCCAACGGCATATTGGTCTTCGAGGATAATCGAAAAACCATTGATAATATCCTTGAGTAAATTTTGGGCCGCAAAAGACACCGCCAAACCAATGATCCCGGCCCCGGCAAGGAGGGGCGCGATATTGATATTAATCGACCAAAAAAAGACCAGCAGGGCAATCACTAAAATAATCAGGGTGACAACGCTGCGCATCACCTGGGAAAAGGTTTGTACCCGCAGTTCTAGCCGCTGGTTCGACTCTTGGGTGATAAACGTAAACGCTTCGAGGGCACCATCGGCCAGGAGTTGGTTGAATTTGGCAATCAACGCATAACTCAGCCGGATCAGTAAGTAACTCACTAGGGCGATCAAGGCGAGCCAAAGAGGATATCTAAAAATGCCCAACAGCCAAACCTGGGCAATCCGCGTTTGGGGAAATAAGCCCAAGTTAATAAAAATGGCTGCGGTAATCGCGCCTCCCTGAAGCAGTTGGCTCAAACGGACTTTGACTTCCCGGAGGTTGTTGCTTTGCCGTTGGCTCAGTTGAATTGAAATGAGGGTCGTATTACCTTGGGGAAATTCTGCTTCCCGCTCCTGTTGTTTGTGGAGTTTACGCTGCCAGCGCCGCCCAAAAATTTCTAGGATTAAGGCCACCACGGCAACACCAATGGCGATCGCCACCCGCTGTTTTAAAAATGTGTCCGTTCGTTCAAGCTGAGCCCGGTCTAAGGCACTTTCAATCTGACCAATAATCTGCTCGGTGCGTCCTTCAATATCTTCGCCACTCAGTTGTGCGTCCCAGCGGGTCACGGTCATCAAGCGGATGGATTCATCATCTCCCACCTGGATCTGAATATTATTTTCTAGATCACCGTTCGCTTCCCCCTCAGACCCAACAGGTATCACTTGAATGTTTGGGGCATTTTCCGCGTCATACACCCGTTTAATTCGGTTGAGCTGGGTTTGGATATAGTTCAGCCGTGTCGAAAGTTCCGAACGGGGAGCCGCCACCTTAAAAATACAGTGGCCATCCAAATACACACACCGATCGACGATTAGCTCCTGACCATTGTTCGGCAACACCTCCCCTAGATCTGCTTCCGGTAAGGGTAGGCCAAAAATTGCCCCCGCTGGTTGCTGCAATCCAAGGCTGAGGCTGATCACCAGCAGGCAGGAGGAGAGGAAAAGGAGAAAAGGCGATCGCCTTTTTTTGTGAAATAAATTCATTTACAGGGTGAATTTACGATAGCGACACTTGCCTATAGAACGATATTCAAGTTCATTATGGTTAGTCAACTACAGTGCCGCTCCCCATTCAGGTGTTCCCACATTGTTGCGACATTCTTGAACATTTTCTTGAATTCTCCCTCGCACGTTTTGAGATGCGGCTAGTAAATCTTCCCTTCCCCAGTCTTCATCTTGAACATTTTTGTGCGCCAACCAGCTCAATTCAGCTTGAGTACAGGCCCTATCCATTGTTGCTGTACCGTCTATTTCTTCAAAAATACTCTGCAAGCTAGCATGGATAATTGCCAAATTACCCCAGAACAAATTTTTTTCCAATGGACTGTTGACTTGTTCTACATTTTCTTTGTGAGCTTCTAACGCAGCATTGCACAGACGCAACTGTACAGTTGGAGGCTGATCTGAACTTAGAGCTTCCCGACATTTCCCCAAAGGTTGGATCAAGGGCACAAATCTATTCGCATTACTCTGTGCTGCCACAGAATTATGGACTATTAGCAAACAGAGAGTTGCCAATCCATTAAATAAGTAACATTTCATTGCTTTTTCTCAGAATAAAGACAGATCATAAAAAATGTATTTTGTTGAAGGGAATCCAGATGATTCAACTGACTCAAAATAAAAGTTAAAGTTCCACTCCGAAAAGTAGAACTTTTGATCATCGCGCCATGATTCCTAAAAATGTCTGATGGAACTAGGCTTATTTTAGCCGAGCTTTAAGGGTAAATCCGTAAATCTCATGTTAAAAGCCATCGAAATGCGGTCTTCTTCAGAGTGATTGACATCCACATAATGGGGCAAGCGACTATTAAAAAGTAACCCCATTCCTTTTTTAGGAACTACTGTATAAGTATCTTCCGCAGCACAAAAGTATGAATAAGGATTAACAAAACTAATATTGCCGCAATTTTCAGGGGCCTGGAGATAAATCACGCCAGAGATATTCGCCCCCGGATGTATATGTATTTTATTATAGGCACCAGGGGGGCTATGGTTAATCCAAGCATCCGTCAACAAAAAAGTGATTTTTTTTTCTCTAAGACCACCTTCCTTGTGGCCCTCTAGCCAGGCGGGTGCAGCCTGGTAAATTGATTTTAGACCTGGCCCTAGGATAGATAAAAACTCTTGATTTGTATTGAGCTCTCTAAGTTGTTGGCCCTTACGCATTGATCTCTTCTTACCACTGTGCTTTTCAATATTTGCCAGTGTGAATTCGACTAATTTATCTACGGTCGCTAAATCAAATTCAAACGTTAGAATTTTCTCAAAAAAGCAGAAGGTTTGATAGTCAGTCATTTTTCAGTAAAAAATGTTTTGTATTTTGATATCAATCAGAAAAAACAAGCTTTTTCCCAAAAGAAGATCATTTAATTTGTTGATCATAAATACTTGAGTACTTATTTCCATAATAAAAAGGGAATAAAAAAATTTTATTCCCTTTCTAATCAACATCAAAAATTAATTTAGATCCTGCAATTAGTCAACAAAATCAAGAAAATCAGCGTTGTCTTGATCGGCATAATCATAGTACTGAGGTTCATACTCAGTCTCGTTTTCAGTTGCAAAAGCGATAGATTGAATGATTACTGCATCATCAAAGGCATCGCCTTCTTCATCTTCGTCAATATCAAAAGCGAGGATCTGGGATACGGTAGATGCAGTTTCACCGAACGCAACACCAGCAGTAAAGGCATTATTCGCAGTTGCATCACCGTTGTCGCCACTGATTTCATCTGCGTAGGCAACGGTTGCTGCTACTGCACCATATTCACCAGTGTCAAACTCGTCGAGATCGACACTACCTTCTTCACCATCGATGTCGAGATCCTCAACATCTGCGTCTTGAGCAATCACCGGCTGGCTGACTACAGCACCAAAACCAACGGTAGCCACAGAGGCTAGTATGACAGGTAAAAGTTTAATAGGTTTCATTGTTAATATTCTCTCCATGGAAGAGTAATGTTTGTACAAATTACCAACTCTAAATTTCTTTAGAATTAATGGGCTCGAAAATGTTCTATTTTTTACAACCCGTAGTTGAATTTTATTCATAGACATTTTATTTTTCTAGCCCTACCGACAATTATACTTAGATTTTCAAAAATCAATAAGAAATTTTATTGTTTATTTATATTTTTAAGAGTGTCAAAGATAAGGTCTTCTAATCAAGACTTGTCTGCGTTGAATTACTGGCATTGATCACAGAAATTGCTACTTTCTTTTTGGCTTTTGCCAAGGCTTTTTCAAAGCTAAAAATGCAGAATTTATTTTAACAAAAAGTAAATTTTTCTGAGTATTTAGCATAAGCAAAAAGACCTAAATTGGTAGATAAAAACAGTAGTTTAGATCCCAAGCTATCTAAGCCTAAAAATCTAACTACTGCATTCTAGTTCTGCTTCAATAATCCATTAACAGGTCTAATGAATCACTACTCTGGCACTTCACTATTGGGCATCATGTCATCATTCATTGCAGAAGAATCGACATTTTGCATTCTTCGGAAAGGATTACTCGGCTGTCCCACCCGGAAGGAAATCCCCAATCGATTGTCAATAAAATCATTTGTACTGTATTCATATTTATTTTGACTGAAGCCAAGTACAAGTCTGGGACTATTCGGATCGGGGCCAAATTTCAAGTCTAAATTGGCTCCATATACTCTCTCACTAGTCCCTTCATCGTAGGGAGTATAGAATGCACTGAATGTCACATTATCTGAAAGTTTTGAAATTAAATTCAGCGTAATATAGTTTTCGTCAGCATTATCCAAAAAACCGCCAATGTTACTCGCAACCCCAAGCACTAAATCTTCAATGCGAGCTGCCGCACTAATGACCCAATTGCTACCTCTGGCTTCGCTGAAAGTATCATCATCAAAACGATCAGGTTGGTCGAAAGCATACTTGAAACTTGATGCCAAGGTGAAGCTTGTATTAATTTGATTTGGATCCTCCTCATCTGCTTTAAACATTTTTAGAGCATTGAACCAGGCGTGGCTATAGTAATCTCGATCTGGGTTGAAATACCCCATCACACCGACAGAAGTCCGTCCATCTTTTTCTTGATTAATAAAGCTATGATCAAGTCCTGCATAGGGTTTGAACGCTTGACCAGACTCCCCGCCGGTATAGTCAAATAAAGCGCCTGTGTAATATCTAAAACGGTTTTGGACTTCAGTAACATTACCCGTGTAACTAATGTGCGGGACGTAATTTACTTCTTCGCTGTACCGAACAACATTACTCGCAATGGCTTCTCGCTCCACAACAGCGAGACGAATTTGAGCATAGACATCCGGAATATTGTTAAAGTTAAAGTTCTCTAGATTCTCGATACCAAAATCATCAAGAATACCCTCAGGAATTTGTGCTTCAACAAAGATGTTTTCATCGATACCTCCTTCAACTTCGAGGTCTAGTCCATCAATAATGCGGGGTTCACCGACATTCTCAAATCTTTCCCCTGGTCTCTCAATGATTTCAATACTCCGCTTGGTGATTGGCGATAAACCAATCCAGAGACCGTTGTAGATCCCGGCTGGCACGTCGGAGACTTCTAGGCCATCTGCAATGCGGGGAACATGTCTTGCCCTAGCAACACCTGCCTGATACCAAGTAAAGCTGTCATCCGGCAAGCGTGCTTCATTAGCGGCTCGAAACAGGTTTCTATTAATATACGGGCTGGCTGGCTGATCACTGGCATCCATGCTGGGTACAGCATCAGGTAACCATACAGTCGCCAACTGGGCCACAGCGTCTAAGTCATTATCTTTGTCATTGGGGATAAAGGTAAAAGCACGAATTGTTCTCCCTAAGGCCGCCTCTTCGCTATTTTGTTTAATGACTTGCCTGACATTCGCAAGTCCCACAGTGAAAACATTGTCTAATTCTTCGAAACGATTTGTGAAGCGATCACGCGAAAAATCTTCACTAAAGCCAGTGTTCCGTACATCGATGTCTAGGGCTGTGTCACCATTAAAAAAGCCGGGCTCGGTGATGGTATCAAAGGTTTCTTGGGGAATGACTTCGCCAAATCCGATTCCATAAAGCTCGAATCCGGTCGGAATAAGTCGCTCGTCATACCCTGAGAATCTTAAAGGAATTAAATAGTTACATTTTGTTTCAGCTGGTTCTTGGGGTTGTAACTGACCGCAATCACCGGCAAGGGTTAACTGAAATTCAAAGCCATTGACAAGCACTGGGATATTGAGATCTGTATCAACAGTACGACTTGTCCTTGCTGTTTTAAGTTGGAGATAGTTGCCACGAAAATCAGTTGTGACAATATTATCTTCGTTGATTTCACTCGTTAAGCTAGAACTTAGCTTTTTAAAAGCGTTAAAGCCAATATCACTAACTGTCGCATCCGCAGTCAATGCAGCTGTGGTGATCTGCCAGTCAGACAAATGAGTGATCGTTGTGCCATTGAGAATGAATGCTGTTCTCCGGGGACTATAGCCCGATGTATCGAGGGGACGGGAAGCTTTTTCTCCTGTATCGTCACTTTCGGCAGGCTGAGACAAAATTTCTTCAAGTTGTCCCTCTATATCTTCATCGTCTTCTGCAACCTCCTGGAGAGGCTCATCTTCATCTAAACCTAAATCTTCACTAACGCCTTCTGGTTCATTGAGTAGTTCCTCTAATTCAGATTCTACAGAACCCGCTGGGTCAGACACTGAATCAATTACGGAGTCAATGATTTCTTGTGATTGAGCAATAAGAAGGGGGGCTGTCTCTTTCTCAAGAATCACCGATTGGGAAGAAGAAACTGCCTCAAGAGTGTCTCGATTCGATACTGCTTGTCCTCCTGAAGCCAAGGCGGTTCCCGGCAATGACAGAAATCCCAAAACCCAAAGCGCTTGAATTAGAAGCTTTCTATTGTTGGACATGACACCTACACACCAAAAGAATGATTGCTTTCATTTTATGCAAGAGTTTTACAAACTTCTAGAAAACCCAAACATATTTAACGACCATCACAACATTCTTTACATAATAGGTATTTCTTTACTTTTTTCAACTACTTTTGTACTGCTGTAAAATCACAATAAATATCTCTTTTGGGAGATTGATTTTTGTTTTTTTTATGGTACTCAAAATAGACAGTAAACTTCTTTTTTAATTACGAAGTTATTGTGAAGTTTTTGTAAAGCGAATCCAGATATCTGAAAAGCATCTTGATAATTTCCCAGTCCTAGGCAATTATCGAGATGTTTCTTGTGTCGATGAAGTTCCCAAAATGTGGAGGCTTAGGGGTAACCCAAAAGCATTAGCTACGGTTGTCCAGGATGAGATCTTGACAGCGTATTCTCACTCCGCATCCTTATGCATCCTTATGATGATCAAGAGGCGATCGCCTTTATTCCGTCTCTATTCCGTCGGTGCCGACAACAACTTCCCAACGGTGCGATTTTCTGGGGTGAAGGTTTCCTGGGCAACCCGTTGCACATCTTCTGCGGTAATCGCAGCAATGCGGTCTAGCTCCGTGAACAACTCCCGCCAGTCTCCCGTTTGCACTTCATAGGTCGCCAACAGACGGGCCATCCCCATATTGGAATCCAGCGATCGCAACAGACTGGCCCGGGCTTGGGTTTTTACCCGCTCTAGCTCCTCAAGGCTTACCGGCTCTGTTCTCAAGCGTTCCAATTCCGCCGCAAAGGCCGCAGCCACATCATCTACGGTTTTTCCTGGAGCTGTGAGGGCATAGAGCAACATAATATTCGGATATTTTTCGCCGGGAAAACCATTAAACCCCTCCGCATTCAGGGCCACCTGTTGTTCTTCCACGAGGGACTTGTACAAACGGGATGTGCGGCCATTACTAAGAATCGAAGCGATAATTTGGTACACCACATAGTCTGGATCCGTTAACTGGGGCGCATGGTAGCCTTCCAAGTACCACGGTTGGCTGGGCAGTTCGAGGGTGACAGAACGGGTTTCTGTTTGGGGCGGCTCCACGGGAATTGGCGGTTCCTCCAAGGCCGCAGCTTTGGGGAAACGACCAAAGTAAACCTCTGCCATGGCTTTGACCTGGGTGGGGTCTACATCTCCCACGATGGCGATGGTGAGGTTATCGGGGGTGTAGTGTTCCGCAAAGAAATCCTTAATGTCTTGGCGAGTCAGGTTACGAATATCTTCGTCATAACCGATTACCGGACGACGGTAGGGGTGAGTCGAAAAGGCCGTATCAAGAAAGACTTCGACCATTTTGCCGATGGGGGAATTATCCGTGCGCATCCGCCGTTCTTCGAGGATCACTTCCCGCTCTTTATAAAATTCCCGAAAAACAGGATCTAAAAAGCGTTCCGACTCGAGGGACATCCACAGTTCTAATTTGTTGCTAGGAAAACTGTAAAAGTATTGGGTATAGTCGGCGGACGTGGCGGCATTTAACCCAACCCCCCCAGCGGCTTCAACCACTTGGCCAAAGGCATTTTGGATGACATATTCGTTGGCTTCTGCTTGCACCTGCTGAAATTCGGTTTCAAGGGTCTCGAACTGGGCCATGTCGCCAGCTTCCTTGGCCTGCTGCATTTGGTCAAAGAGTCGATCAAGGCGATCTAATAGGACTTGTTCGGCCTCGTAGTTGGTGGTGCCGAGGTTTGTGCTGCCCTTAAAGGCGAGGTGTTCGAGGAAGTGGGCCACCCCTGTTTTGCCGTCGGGTTCATCGACGCCGCCCACATCGGCATAGGTGACAAAGGAAACGACGGGGGCGCTCCGGTCTTCGAGCACGATAAATTGCAGGCCATTGTCGAGGGTAAATTCGGTGATATTTTCAATGACTTGGTCGAGGTAGGGTTGAATCGAGGGGGTCACACCAGGAACCTGGGCCCAACTGATGGCGGGGGAAAGTTGCCAACTGATCACGGCGATTAAGCAACTGGCGAGTAATCTACGACGGAACAACCCTTTAAACATGGAGATTTTTGGTGATGATCTTGAAGAAAATATTCTCGTCCTATTCTAAAGGAAAGTTTTTGGAATGCCCGACGGGTTAGATCGGAAAATAGCGGCATTGATCCCCTGAAAACCGGAGAAATGGGCGACTCCTTGGCAAATTTTGGCGGGAATAAATAGTAAGATCGACGGGTCTACTTTGTCCTATCTTTGATTTTCGATGCCCATGGTTTCCCCTGATTCTGCCGCTAATCTCTCTGAACAACTTGACCGTATCCAGCAGGAATTATTAGCGATCGCCGCCCAATATGAAGGCAACGGGGAAAGGCTCCTGGAGATTTTGCGCGAACTAGAATTCACCCATCGTCAAATTTCTGAAGATTATTTTTATCCGAGTCTCCCGGAACGGCGACGGGATCTGTACAACATCCTGCGGGACATGGAAACGGAAGGGGGATGGCCCTACATTGCGCGGCCGAAGTTACAGTTTATTTTGGAAAAGTTCTTGGCGGTGGAGTCAGAAGCCCTAGAGAATGATTCTGAGGATGACGGGGAAGAATAAAAATAGAGCAAGATATTTCAGGCGAAACCATGGTCTCCGCTGCCCTCTACGACTGCTTAGAATTTGGCATCTCATCCCCGCGCCTTTTAACCCGCCTAACGGCGGCGATCGCCCAGCAGTTACAGGTAGATTGGGTTTGTTTGAGGGTCGATTTAAGCCCATCCCAAAGCCTGACCGAGACCTGGCCCACGAACCTAGCCGATGTCAATCTTGTTCTACCCCAAGAATTTCACCCTGACATTTGCACCTATACCGATTTACGTCACACGCCTTATCACGCTCTGATGGCCCAGGGTCTGGAGGCGATCGCCACTGTGCCCCTCCCCGCACAGCAGGCCCAGGGTTATCTATGGCTCGGTTGTCAGTCCCAAACCTTACCCCAGATAAATACCCTTGAGGCACTCCGTCCACCGCTCCAGTTGGCCCTTGGAATCTTGGCCCAGCAAAACCGCATCGTCAATTGCCAACAGTACCAACAGGCCCAGCGGGAAATTCAGCAGCTCATTGATGAAATTCAGGACACACCAAAATTATTTCAGGCCGCCAGTACCCAACTCCAAACAATTTTCGGCGTCGAGCAGGGAGGCATTCTTTTACTCAAATCGGCGAATCCCCTCCGTCAACGACAGGAACCTGATCCGACGGATACTTTGGAGCTTAAGTCTAGCTGGTCTGAGCTGCCGACCCAATGGTCGCTCCAGGACTGTGAACTCTGTCAGGTGGCTTGGCAAAAAGCGCCTCTGGTGTGGGCGATCGCCGATACCACAACCCATCCCTGGCAATCTCCTCTCCTGGGATCCCCAGTTCGTAGCCTACTCTTTGCTCCGTTAATGGGTGGGCAACTGTCTCCCCAGCACAGTCAACCGGTCTTAGGTTTTGTGATTTTGGCCCAGCGATCGCCCCGACCATGGCTCCCCGAAGAAATTCAAACCATGGCCAGCATTGCTCACCAATTGGGCCGCACGATGATCCACCACCAGGCCCTCCGGCAGGTGCAATCCCTGGTCGAAGAACGCACGAGTCAATTGAAATGGAGCCTTGAAGTCCAGGCGAAACTTAGTCAACAGATGCGGCACCAAATTCAACAACTGCGGCACCTTAATCGCTTGAAGGATGATTTTTTGAGCACCGTTAGTCACGAACTCAATACTCCCCTGGCAACGATGAAGCTGGCGATTAAAATGCTCAAACAACCGGGGCGATCGCCAGAAAAACAACGAACTTATTTAAACATTCTCGATCAAGAACTCAACCGAGAAAGCAAACTCATCCACGACCTGCTCCAGCTTCAACAGGCAGAGGCCAGTGAATTTGCCCTCAAACCCCAACGCCTCGCCCTCGGCCCGGCCCTCTCAGAGCTTGTGCAAAAATTCCAAGATCGCTGGACTCCCCTCAAACAACTCCAGTTTCACCTCCGGTTTAAGCCCAAGGCTCTCAGCACAAAATTGCAATTTGAGACGGATCCCGAACAGTTTCTCAATGCCATGAGTGAACTCCTCACCAATGCCGGGAAATATGCCACCCCCAAGAGTAACGTTACCCTCAGCGTTGAATATTTGGGGCGATCGCCAGCCCGGATTCAAATTCGCCTTTGTAACGATGGGGCCGCCATCCACACCGAAGAACAATCCCAGATTTTTGATAAATTTCGTCGGGGCACCGGGGCCACGGCCCAGGCCATTCCTGGTACTGGTCTTGGTCTCGCCCTCGTGAAAACCATTGTTGAACATTTAGAAGGTAGCATTACCGTTTCTAGTGACCCCAATCCTCACCGTAATGATTACCGCACGTGCTTTCTATTGGATTTTCCCCAGGCGATCGCCGGGTTTTAACGGGCGAATTTTTAAATCAATATAATTAACGACTTACTCCTCGGCATCCACGGTTTGGGGCACAAGCCTCGGATAAGGCAGACCTTGGTGGGCGAAGGCTTGTTTCGCGCGACGGATTAAATCCGTTTTATAGATAAATTCGTCCCTCGCATCCATAGGATAGCAACGGAGTTTGAATTGGGTGCCCCACATTTTTTCTTGCATTACCACCACAATCGGTAGCTTAAGCTGGGTGTATTTGCTGCTATAGGCCGCTTGGTAGAGAATTTGGATCACCTGCTCCACATCAACGCCATGGCCAAAGAAAAAGTCCGTGGCGACCTGGGCTTCGAGTTGGCCGCTATTGGCATTGGAAACGGCCTCTGTCCAGGTTTTGTTATGGGGAATGGTGACGAGGTTATCGTCGGGGGTCTGGAGCTGAATCCCCCGCAATCCATAGCCAACGACTTCGCCATAATGTTCGCCAATTTTAATGCGATCGCCAACACGGTAGGGCGCTTCAAATAAGGCCACGGCTCCGGCAATGATCGAACTGACATAATCCTTAAAGGCAAAACCCAAGGCCACAGCGATGGTACCAGTTAGGGCGATGAGATTGTTTTGGGAGAGATTAAAAAATAAATTCAGCAGATAAGCGAGGATTAAAATTAGGATCAAGCCTTTCCAGAAGGGGATTGATTGTTTAATCAAGAGCCGCAAGCGCCGGGGCACCCGTTCCGACAACCAGTTAATGGTGCCTTGGATTAGGGCCATCGTGCCATAGGCGGCGGCGATCGCCAGCACAGCCCGGAGGATTTTTTGGATCGTGAAATCCGTTAAAAGTCTTTGGGGTAAATTTTCAGGCGGGTCAACCTGGGCCAAGAGGGTGAACCATTCAGACATCGGCACAAAGGATACTCCCATCGATTAATCTTCCCCCACGAAAAAATTGTTATTGGCCAGCTCACTTTTGAGGCGGATATAGTGGGCCGCTTGGATGGAGAGGGCCCCTTGATTTTCCCGCAACACCCCCTGGCGAAGGAGCCACTGGATCCGTGCTTGGATGCGATTCCGGGATTCCCCCAAACTCAAGGCTAGGTGGGCGCGGCTAATTTGGCCATGGATCAAGACGGAATGGAGAATGTAGAGATCGCCACTGGCTAAGCTGGGCAGACTGGGTAGAGCTGGTTTAACGCTCTCAAGGGTGAGGGGTTGTTGGTGCGGATCTGTTGCGTCGAAATCAAATTGGAGGTTTGGGTGTTGCTCGATTTGCTCTTGGTGAATCCGTAAGCTTTGGAGCCAAAGATTTGCGGCGATTTGACCTGTGCCGTCGGCTTGACTAGCGAGATTTTGCCAATCATCGAGACGCTCGCCTTTAGGGGAATCTGATTCAGCCGTATCCTCTGGCAGTTCTTCGGGGACGTTAGGGGGCGGCAAAACCACCTGGGCAATGGGTTCTAACCAAGTCTGAAGCATTTCCCCTTTTAACTTAGGCAGGGTGTCCACATGGCTAAAATAGGCGCTAATTTGTCCCACAAAATCCAGAAAGTCCCAGGCCCAATGGTTACAGCTCATGATCCAGAAACAGTGGCGATTTTGAATGGTGATATCCCGGAGGGTCTCAATGCCTTCCCAACCGCCAATACACCGGAGAAAACATTGCTCTAGACAGGGAATAATCACCAGGGTTTGCCGTTGTTCTAGCTGATCCACAGTGGGCTGATCTTGGCGATCGCCTGGGCTGAGATCAATCTGGGGATAGAGCTCTAGGGCCTTTTGGATCTGTTGACTAATGTGCCTGGGGTGGAGGGGGCGCTGCAAACAGGCGAGGGGAGTGAGGATTTCCAGATCAGGGAAAGTTTGGCGGGGAATACTCTCACTCAAAATTTTCGGGAGCGGCTCCACGGGATTGCCCAGGAGCACAAAACTATTGGGGGCTTCTAAATTGGTTTGCCAAGTTTCAATGGCCTCGGTAATGGAGGTTTTGACAGGCGCACAATAGCCCTCTGGACTCGCCAGGGTTTCCAGTTGACGCGCCAACTGGAGGGACAGGGTATCGGGGAGTTCTACCAAGTCGGCAGCTTCTTCCGTGGTCGCCTGCTGCTGGGTAAACCAGGTGTGGAACTGCTGTTTGAGGGAGTCAACAAAAAGAGGTGCCATGGCATCGGTAGGGGAAAGCTGCGGGGCGATCGCCAATCCATTCCCGGAGGAATCATCGTTATCAAGCCCATTTGCTCACAATTTGTCCGCCATTTTAGGGGATATTTGCAGAGCAGCCGACTTTTTCATCAAGATTGCGTCATTTTACCCAATGGCTCCCCCGGCGATCGCCACAATTTTGTCGCAAATTAATATCTTTGTCGTTTTTAAGAAATATACAAAAAATCGTTTATTGCCAGGGTGATTCGTTATCACAGAAGAGAGAATCAGAGGGCATTGTATGGGGTTTCCACGTCGCTTTGTTAAATTTCTCTTACTCGCCTGTTTAAGCTGTCTGTTGGCGATCGCCGGATTGTCTGGGTGCCAACAAATCCTCCAAATTAGCCAGGTCACCAACCAAGCCGCGCCTTTTCCCGCCGTTGCTGCGCTCCCTTTACCAGAACTACCCGACTGGATCACCGAAATTAGCCCCACCGGAGAAGCCGCCGATCTCGCCCAAATCAGGATTCTGTTTAAACATCCCCTGATTCCCGTCGCCCAACTCGAAAGCCCCCAGGAAACGGCCCTCCTCCAAAAGATTGAATTGATTCCCGCCATTTCTGGACAATTTCGCTTTCTCACGCCGAAAATGATTGGTTTTCAAGCCGACCAACCCCTGCCCAAAGCCACCCGTTTCCAAGTCACCCTCAAGTCCGGTTTAGGGGATCTCGAAAATAATCAACTCACGGAAGATTTAGCTTGGACATTCCAAACGGCCCAAATTCGTCTCAGCAATTTACCTGGGGTTGTCGGCACTTTGCCCGAAGATGCAGAACCCTTGGGTCTTGAGGAAGAAAGCACAGTGACTAGCAACACCCGACTCGACCTCGACTCCCTCAAGCAACATACTGTTTTTGTCAGCGGCCAGAGCAAAGTTAAGGCAACTGTTACGATGCAGGAACCGCCAGCAGATATTCTTTCAGACGGTCAATTCGATCCAGAAAAAACTTGGCAATACATTGTTAAACCCCGTCAGCCTTTACAGAAAGCGAGTCAATACACCCTGGAATTTCAACCGGGAATCGCCCCAGACCAAGGCAACTTGCCCACCGAAAAAAGCTTTCGCTCCGTCTTTAAAACCTATGCCCCCTTGCGATATGAGGAAATGACTTTCTACGGGCAACCGGATGCGGGGGGAGCCTATGGTCGCTTTGTGAAAGGGAGTGCCCAACTGGTTTTTAATAATGGTTTAGATGCGGATGCGGCGGTGGAAAATATTACGATTAGTCCGAAACCGGAGGGGGATGATCTCGCCGTTCGTACCTATCCCGGTAGCCGCTCGGTGGATCTGAATCCGTGGGTGCTCCAACCGAATACCGATTACACGATTACCATCGGCAAAAATCTTAAGGATCAATACGGGCAAACCCTCGGCAAGGATCAAAGCATTACCTACAACCCCGGTGATGTGGCGGCGGATATTTGGGCGCAGCGGGATCTGAATATTTTTCCGGCGGGGACGGATCTGAATCTTGATATTGAAACGATTAATTTACCTGAAAGCAAGTTTCAGGCGGGTTATCGGGTGGTGCAACCGACGGATTTGGTTTATGCGGAAACGGCTTATCCGCAAAATAACAGCACCGATTTAGTACCGTCCGAAAGCGGTTGGGAAAGTATTACGGTTAAACAACCGAAAAATCAGTTGGTGAAAACGCCGATTCCGATTCGGGAAAAATTGGGCGGGAATACGGGTTTACTCGCCTACGGGATTACGGCAAAAACCAATACCTATAAGGATCAGAATAATCAAACCCAATGGCGATCGCCGCAATATCATGGCTTGGTGCAACTCACGAATTTAGGGGTTTTTGCCCAGTGGTTTCCGGAGTCGGGCATTGTGCGGGTACACCATCTGGATACAGGGGAGGCGGTTTCTAATGCCCAGATCGAAATTTATCAATCCAAGTTAGATCAAAAAACGAAGGGAAATCCCCAAGCTTGTTTTACTGGGCGAACTGATGGGGGTGGTAATTTACTCGTTGCGGGAAATGGCTGGTGGAGTTGTTTACAGGGTCAGGATTATGCGCCGCAATTGCTGGTGATTGCCCGCGAAAATTCGGATTGGGCTTTTACGCGCACCGATGAGTACAGCGGTTCCTACGGTTACGGGATTTATGCCGATTGGGATAATGGGGAAACCCAAGGGCGGGGCACAATTTTTAGCGATCGCCAACTGTATCAACCGGGCGAAAAAGCTTATTTTACGGGGGTTGCCTATTATTTGAAAAATGGGAAATTGCGGCAGGATATTAACCAAAATTACAAGGTGATCCTGAGTAACCCAGAGGGGAAAGAGACCACTTTAGGCAACTTCCAAACGAATCGCTACGGCACGTTTACGGTGGAATGGGATGTGCCGAAAACGCAGGATTTGGGGAATTATTACCTCCGCGCCGAAGCTGCCAATGGGGTGAATATTTACGGGGATTTTCGGGTGGCTGAATTCCGGCCGCCCAATTTCAAAGTGGATCTCAAGCTCGATCAAAAATTTGCAAAGATGGGCGATCGCCTGACGGCTACGACCCAGAGCGATTATTTGTTTGGTGCGCCCGTGAGCAATAGCAAGGTGAATTATTACGTCACCCGCAGTCGCGGTTATTTTCAACCGGAGGGGTGGGACGAATTCCAGTTTGGGCGGCAGTGGCATTGGTCGGAAACGGAGCCGTCCATTAGTAGCGATGTGTTGCAAACAGAAGAAACCTTAAACGATGCGGGGCAAAGTTCCCAGGAAATTGAAGTGGCGCAAGATCTACCCTATCCAGTAACCTATCGCGTCGAGGCGGAAGTCACCGATGCGGCGAATCTGTCCGTGTCCAATACCCAAACCTTTACCGCGTTGCCCGGCGATCGCCTGATTGGGATCAACCATGATTTCGTTGCCGATGCGGAAAAACCCTTTAAAACCCAAGTGATTGTCACCAGTCCCGACGGGAAAGCGATGGAAGGGCAAACTGTCAAATTAGAATTGCAGAAGGTCAATTACAGCGAAGTTTCCCAAATTATCGAGGGATCTCAGGTTAAACGCCCGCAGGTGGAATACGAGGCGATCGCCAGCCAAACTATTAAATCTGCCGCCAAACCCCAAACCGTTGAACTGACTGTCCCCGACAGTGGTTCCTATCGCCTCCATGCCACCATTAGCGGGCAACCCGATGCCGCCGCCACCGATAGTTTCATTTGGGTCAGCGGTGCGGGCTGGTTTAATTGGGGCGATCGCTTCGACAATAACCGCGTAGAAGTGACCCTCGACAAAGATGAATACAAAATTGGCGACACCGCGACAGCATTAATTCAATCCCCCTACCCCGAAGCAGAACTGTATTTTTCCGTGATTCGCCACGGCGTACTATACGAAACCCAGCAAACCGTGACCGGAGCCGCCCCCCAAGTGCAATTTACCGTGACACCGGAGATGTTGCCCAATGCGGCGGTGGAAGCCGTTTTAATTCATAGGGGAGAATCCATCGAAGCTGCCCGCAAAAATGGCGTGGATAAGCTGATGAAAATTGGCTTTGACGATTTCAGCACGAGCCTCGCCGAGAAAAAATTAACCGTCGCCATTCAGCCGCAACAGGATCAGGTGATGCCCGGTGACGCACAAACCTTAAATCTGCAACTCAAGGATCAAGGGGAGCAACCCGTTGCCGGACAGTTAACGGTGATGGTGGTCAATGAAGCGATTTTGCAATTGACGGGCTATCGTCCCCCCGATCTGCTGGATGAAATTTATCGCTACCAACCGATCACCACCCGCTGGGCAGACAATCGCCCCGATGTGACCATTGCGCCGCTGGATTCGACCGAAGCAAAAGGTTGGGGTTATGGCGGTGGCGCATCCTCGGCTTTAGCAAATACCCGCACCCGCACCGATTTTAAGGCGATCGCCTACTATAACGGGGCTGTTTTAACCGATGAACAGGGTCAAGCCGAAGTCTCCTTTACGCTGCCCGATGACCTGACCACATGGCGTGTCTTAGTCGTCGCGACGGACGCTCAAATGCGCTTTGGCAATGGCGATGAAACTTTTATCGCCACCCAACCTCTATTAACCAATCCTGTGTTACCCCAATTTGCGCGGGTGGGCGATCGCCTTGAGGGGGGCGTAATGGTGACGAATACGACGGGTGCCAAAGGTCGCTTAAACATCGAAGCCCAAGTACAGGGGGCGATGGAATTTGTCCAAGGGAATAAACAACGGCAAACGCAAACCGCCGAAATTGGCAATAATACCGAGGTGTACCGTTTCCCGATGGTCGCCAACGAAGCCGGAACCGCCACCTTTAAATTTACAACCCAGAAAAATGGGGTCGCCGATGCCGTGGAAGTGCCCCTCGACGTGAAGCAATTAGCGGTCAAAGAACAGGCGATCGCCACGGGGATTTTGACCGAGGACGAAGTAAAAATTCCCCTGAACATCGATCGGCAGGTGGTTCCCAACCAAGGTGGCTTAACCGTAACCGTTGCCAGTACCCTAATCCCAGAATTAACTGCCCCTGCCCAAGATACGTTTAACGACGACGATTTCCCATTCCTCGAACCCACCGCCAGCCAGGTGCTCATTGCCGCGAATTTAGAAATCCTCAAACAGCGGTATAGTCAAGCCTTTGTCAATTTCGACAGCCAAGCCGAAGCCAGCCAAGCGTTGACCCACTTAACCCAATTACAGTTAACCAGTGGTGGCTTTGCCTCTTTCCCCGGAGACGACACCCCCGATCCCTACGTTACCCCCTACGCCGCCGAGGCGATCGCCCTTGCCCAGCAAGCCGGATTATCCGTTGATGAAAATGTGGTGAATAAGCTTAGACAATACCTCGATCAAACCCTTGCCAATCCTGCCCAATTTAGCGAATGCAGCACCACCAACTGCAAAAATACCGTCCGCCTCGAAACCCTCTTAGCCCTTGATCAATTCGGGGATGTGCGCGGCGATTTTGCGGCAACCCTGTACGATGCCCGCGAGGAGTTTGATGCCGTCGGCAAAATTAAATTAGCCCGCCACCTCTCCCAACTGCTCGATTGGCAAATCCAAGCTCAGGAGTTAGCGGATGAAGTCAACGAGTTAATTTATCAAACCGGACGCACCGCCCAGATTAATTTGCCCCAACGCTGGTTTTGGTATCACTCCAACACCACCGCCCAATCCCAAGTCCTCCGCCTATTTACCGAGATCAAACAAACCCCCGCTACCCTTAGCCAAGTCTTGCAAGGATTGCTCGATCAACGGCGCGATGGCACCTGGCAAACCAGTTATGACAATGCCCAAGCCCTCACCGCCTTAACCGCCTACAGCAAAACCGAAGCTACGCCGCCCAGTTTTACGAGCACCGTCAAACTCGACCGTAAGCAACTGGGTCAATTCAACTTCCAAGGCTACGAAAACCCCAGTGCCACCGTCGATGTGCCGATGCAGGATCTCCCCGAAGGCAATAGGGATCTGATTATCCAAAAAGACGGCGACGGCAAACTCCATTACCTGAGTGAATTTAACTACCGTCTCCCAGGCAGCCAACCCGGCAAACTAAACGGATTGCGCATTACCCGCTATATCCGCCCCGCTAACCAAACCGAAGTTATTCGTAAATACGGACTGTACAACCTCAAAGAACCCTTTAGCGTCGAAGCCGGACAAGTCTTTGACATTGGCTTAGAAGTAATTACCGATCACCCCGTCGATCATGTGCTGATTAGCGATCCCCTCCCCGCCGGCTTCGAGGCGATTGATACCGCCTTCCAAACCGCCACCACCTATTACCAACCCCAGCAGGACGCATGGCAATTGCGTTACCAGAAAATCTATAAAGATAAAGTCGTTGCCTATGGCGATCGCCTGAATGCGGGCGTTTACAATTTGCACTATTTAGTCCGCGCCATCACCCCCGGCAGCTTTGACTATCCTGGGGCTGAAGTATCACTGCAATACAACGCCGAAACCTTCGGCAGAAGTACTTCTTCGACGTTAGAGGTGAATTAGGCGGGGAAAATCCGCAAACGGCGATTGGGTTCTTCCCCAAAGCTCGATGATTGCAAACGGTAATGCTCAATCAGTTCGTGTTGCATCTTACGGATTTTGGCCGAACGGGGCAGCAGTTCCACGGGTTGACCCTGGGGAATGACGATTTGCTCCACCGCCAGGCGGGCTTCTTCGAGGGCATCGATTTCATCATCGCTATTGCTTTGGGCAAATAACCGTAAATCTGTCGGTTCCTGGTTTTGGGGATCATCTAAATTCAAAATGCGCCGCAAACCCCGCGTGATTTGGGGGATTGTATTGGACTTCACCGCATGGATCGGCACATGGCAAGTTTGGGCGATTTGACGCAATTTGGAATGATTTTTCAACTGCGATCGCAACGCTAAAACCGCATCGGCTCCTTCGAGATCTTTGGTGAGTTCGATGGGCAGCCGCAAAATTTCGATCACCTGCTCTAGCTGCGATCGCCCCACGCCATAGGGATAGACATACACGGGGTAATCTTCACCGTTGGGGCCAGGCACCCGCACTTTCTCCTGCTGTTGCGGATCACGGGCAACCCAAGATTGATCAATGAGGGGATCAAGGGAGGCGCTTCTAGGGGAAACTAATTTTTTTTTCTGGCTACCGAAGGGTAGAGGGGCCATTTTTCCAGAAGCACGCAGTCCCCGTGGGCGACTGGGTTCAGGGGCCATCTTTGTTTGGGGGTTCCAGTTAGGAATCTCAACGGGGTGCTCCATTTCCTCGGTGATCTTCACATTGCCTTGATCATCGACGGTGCGTACTTCCAGTAACGGTTGGTGACCCCGCAAGAGGGTATCAATGGTGATCGACACATCGCTATGAACCACCCACCGTTGCCGTTCTAACATTTCTACGGCCACATCAAAGGTTGGGGGCGCTTTTCGTTCGAGGACGGTTTTTTGCGATCGCCGTTTGCGAGCCTCCTCATCCCCCAGGGTAACGGCTTGGATGCCGCCGACAAGATCCGAGAGGGTGGGGTTTTTAATCAAGTTTTCAATGCGATTGCCGTGGGCTGTCCCGACAAGTTGAACACCCCGTTCGGCAATGGTTCTGGCGGCCTGGGCTTCAAGTTCGGTGCCAATTTCATCGATGATAATCACTTCAGGCATATGGTTTTCCACCGCCTCGATCATCACCTTATGTTGCAATTCCGGGGTGGCCACCTGCATCCGGCGGGCGCGACCAATGGCGGAATGGGGAATATCACCATCCCCGGCAATTTCATTGGACGTATCGATAATCACGACCCGTTTGCCAAAGTCATCGGCGAGAACCCGCGCAATTTCCCGCAGCGCCGTAGTTTTACCGACCCCAGGCCGTCCCAACAGGAGAATCGATTTACCGCTTTCAACGAGTTCCTGGATCATCAAAATCGTGCCAAACACGGCGCGACCGATGCGACAGGTTAAACCAACGATGTCCCCCTGGCGGTTACGCATAGCACTGATCCGGTGCAGGGTGCGTTCGATACCCGCCCGGTTGTCGCCACTAAACATCCCCACCCGCTCCACGGAATATTGCAAATCTTCGCGGCTAATGGGGCGATCGCCTAGGTCTTCGGTGCTATTTTCAAAGCGAGCTTCGGGGATGCGACCGAGATCCATCACCACTTCGATCAGGGCGTTTTTATTGGGGTGGTCGGCGAGGCGATCGCGGATCGCATCGGGCAAAATTGTCAGCAGTTTTTCGAGATCGTCCGTCACGAGGCGACGGTGGGCCGGAAAAGCGGGGGATTGGGGTGCAGTCATAGACTAAGGCTTGGGTTTAACGAAGATTTTAATGGATTTATCAACTGGGTGGCGTGGGCGATCGCCTGGTCAAACCGTTCGGGATCGCTTTCGAGGGGTTGCGGCTGCATTTCAACGGCATTTTCAAGGATCGGTTGGAGTATTTTTCGGGCATAACCGCCAAAGGCAACCCCAGCAATAAAAGGCGATCGCCCTTCATTCAATAGACCAAGATGTCGCAATTTATCGAAGGTGTGATTATTCGTACCGCCCGCCAGTTGCACATATCCCGGTAAACCGCTCTGGAGTACCTTCTGGGCAAACTGAATACTGGCATGGATTGTCCCTTTACCAATGTCGCCACTCATCGGTCGTCCGTCGGTCTGCCAAAGGAGGAGACAGTCGAGGGGCTGAATTTCTATGAGCAATTGTTCGAGATAAGACAACACATCGGGATGATCCTGGCAGCTAATCGCAAGTAATTTGAGGTGATGGTGGACGGGTTTGAGGGTCTGCCAGAGTCGCTGAAAATCGGCAAAATGGCCCGCTTGGGTATGGATTTCCACCGCATCGATCGCCATGGTTGTGATCATTTCCGCCGCAATGTGGGGACTGGAAATATAATTTTTCGCTTCGATTAAACCCAAAGGACAGATAGGCAAACAGCGGCCGCAACCATAACAGCGATCGCCAATTACGCCCGTGTGATCAATCGCGAGGGCAGGACAAACGGTTTCGCAGGGGCGTGGGCAATCGGCGGGACAACGATTTGGATTAAAAAACGCTTTGCGGAAATGGGGATCTTCGGCGTCATTGAGGCTAATCATCAACCAGGGTTTGCCCTGCCATTGGGGAAATTTTGCTGGATTTTGACGGGCGATCGCCTCCGCCTGGATGAGCGATTCCTGGGCCATGGTCACCACCGCCGGATCCGCCGCTACATCGATGCAATCGGCACCCACTAAGCTATAGACGAGGGTCAAATCACGGATGGCGGGGAGATGCTGAAAACTCGCACCACAGATGAGTTTGAACCAGTGGCCAGCGGTGAGGGATTGGGCAGGAAAAAGAGATTGCTTCACCCCTTTATCGTAACGCTCTAATTTTCCCTTTGGAAAGTCTTGATCAGGAGAGAAAGATGTAAAAAACCGTAAGGGCGATCGCCTTTCTTCCCGACCTCTAACCCACAATAGAAAGAATAACCCCTGATCTTTGTGGATATGTTGCAACACGACGTCATTATTGTCGGTGGTGGTTTGGCTGGCTGCCGCGCTGCCCTTGAGATTAAAAAGAAAAATCCAAACTTTGATGTGGGACTCGTCGCGAAAACCCACCCGATCCGCTCCCATTCCGTGGCGGCCCAAGGGGGGATTGCTGCCAGCTTGAAAAATGTTGATCCAGAAGATAATTGGGAAGCCCACGCCTTCGATACGGTCAAAGGTTCTGATTACCTCGCCGATCAAGATGCCGTCGAAATTTTGACGAAAGAAGCCCCCGACGTAATCATTGAGTTGGAACATTTAGGGGTTTTGTTTTCGCGCCTAGAGGATGGCCGCATTGCCCAGCGCGCCTTCGGGGGTCATTCCCACAAACGGACTTGTTATGCTGCCGATAAAACAGGTCACGCGATCCTCCATGAACTGGTGAATAACCTACGGCGCAATGGGGTCACAATCTACGACGAATGGTACGTGATGAACCTGATCTTTGAGGAGAATCAGGCGAAGGGCATTGTCATGTATCACATCGAAACTGGACATTTAGAAATTGTCCAAACGAAGGCCGTGATGTTTGCAACGGGGGGCTATGGCCGGGTATTTAATACAACGTCCAATGATTTTGCTTCCACCGGAGACGGTTTAGCGATGACGGCGGCGGTGGGGTTGCCCTTAGAAGATATGGAATTTGTGCAGTTCCATCCGACCGGACTTTTTCCCGTCGGTGTTTTAATCTCGGAGGCAGTGCGTGGTGAAGGAGCTTATCTGAGAAATAGTGATGGCGATCGCTTTATGGAAAAATACGCCCCGAAGCAGATGGAATTGGCCCCACGGGATATTACTTCCCGGGCGATTACCCTAGAAATTCGGGCCGGACGGGGCATTCATCCCGATGGTAGTGCGGGCGGCAATTTTGTCCATCTCGATCTCACCCACATGGGTAAGGAAAAAATTATGGAGCGGGTGCCCTTTTGTTGGGAAGAAGCCCACCGTCTTGTCGGCGTGGATGCCATTAATGAACCGATGCCTGTGCGTCCCACGGCTCACTATTCCATGGGCGGCATCCCCGTGAATACCGATGGTCGGGTGCGGCGCAATGGTACTGAATTAACCGAGGGCTTTTTTGCGGCGGGGGAATGCGCCTGTGTTTCTGTCCATGGGGCCAACCGTCTCGGCAGTAATTCCCTTTTAGAATGTGTGGTCTATGGCCAGCGGGTCGGTGGCAAGATTGCCGATTATATTGGCGATCGCCCTTTCCCAGAGATTAACGAACAACAATATTTAGACGAAGCCAAAAATCGCATCGGGCAACTTCTCAATCAATCCGGCAATCTGCGCATCCATAATCTCAGGCAGCAGTTTCAAGACGCCATGAGCGACCATTGTGGTGTCTTTAGAACTGAGGCAACCATGGCGGCAGGGCTAGAACAAATTCAACATCTTAAGGATCAATACAATCATCTTTTTCTCGATGACAAAGATATCCATTGGAATACGGAACTGATTGAAGCCCTAGAGTTACAGAGCATTTTAAAAGTCGGAGAAGCTATTCTTACCTCTGCTTACCACCGCAAAGAAAGTCGGGGGGCGCACTCCAGGGAAGATTTTCCCACCAGGGATGATCAAACCTATCTAGCTCATACCCTAAGTTTCTGCAACGACACAGGTGTAACGATTGAGTATATGCCCGTCGTCATTAATCGTTTTGAACCCAAAGAGCGCAAGTATTGAAGCCCTCAGCCCTTCTCAAAGGTGGTGCTGTGGCATCTTGCCCAAGAATACGGATTGAGGTTCCTTAGAAAAGACTTACCATGTTAGGGGAAGCGTCACCGTTGCAGGGCGTTGACTGGTCGTTTCTAAATCTAAAGCTTGCTCGACCTGTTGATAAATTTGGGCGGCTTCTTCAGGAGAATTCCCAATGCTGGTCAGCCCTAATTTGCCAAATTCTGAAAGGGTACCCATCAGGTGAAACACGCTCCCTGTTTTCGTACTGCTGTCGAAATGGAGGCCATGGGCGGCGATGATATCCATCAAATCACTGGGCAGGAGGCCTTGGTATTGGGGTTTCTGGAGATTGTCGGAGGCAATGTAGTATTTTTTCTGGTGTTGGGGGGTGAAGAATGACCCTGTAGCGCAGTCATAGAAGCCGTTGGTTAACAGTTGCAATGTCATCAGCGGATGGGTGGTGCCCCCTTTGCGGAGGTTAATTTCAATGGCCTGGAGATCCCAACTGTGGTCGGGGTTTTCGGTGGCGATAAAATCAACGCCATAGCGTTCCATCGCTCCCTTTTCAGCGAGAATCTTGCCGACTTTTAGGCCCAGTTCCTGTAACTGTAGGCGATATTCGCTGGCGGCTGGAAAATGGCATCCTAAGTAAATTTGGCCATCCTGTCCCCCCAGAATTTGGTCGTGGGTCGAGAGGATTTGGACTTCGCCACTGGGCGTAATTAACCCTTGGACACTGGGCGATCGCTTTGGATCTCCTTCGATAAAGGCTTCGGCGATCGTCCCTAGTTCGGGAATGCGCGAGGCAAAATTATCCCAGGTTTCGTCGCTGGCCTGGAAACTGAGCTTGGGCAAAGCCGCCGCAATCTGTTCACAACGTTCCGTAAAACTTGCACTTTGTGGCAGAGCAGGCAACTTCAACACTGCATTCCCTTCCCCTGAAAACCCCTCGTTTAGTTTGATCACAATCCGTTTGAGGTGGGGTTGCCGCTCCCACAGTTGCGCCGTAACCTGGATCAATTCCGGCACCGTTTTCACCAAAGCACTGCCATCGGGAAAAGGAACACCCGCCGTCTGAAAGATCTCGCGACTGCCACTTTTCGAGCCCCAATAGTTCAGGCTGGGGCTGGCGGCAAAGAGGGGAATTTGCAGTTTTTCTGACAGTTCCTGTTCTAGGGGCGTTGAGTTGTAACACACCATATAGGACTGGTTGGGGCGCAGGGCGCGGCGAATTCTTTCCACCAGCCGGGGCCGCTCCAAAATCTTTTGGGTTAAAGGTTTGTAGGAATTATCATAGGTGGTCACCAACAACAGGCGATCGCGGGCATGGGAAAACGGAATTCCCGATAGGAGCTGGAGATAATAGTCAATAATTAAGGGAGCGAGGGGTTGGGCGGTAACGTAAATCAAGCGCGTGTGGGGATTGCGCAGGCGAATCAGTGAGAACAGTAACCGCTCTTCATAGTGCAAAAATCCAGGCACCTTCTGGCCGACCCGCTGATCCACACTAAAAGAAGGCACCACTAAAATATCTTGATCGTCCGCCTCAAAATCAGCAGAATCTTGCCAACGCTGGCGCAGTTGCTGTTGTAATGCCGCAAAGGTCTGGAAAGAAGGATTATGCACCGTTTTTTGCCCAGATCGAACTCATAGGATTGTTTTTGACTACCCTACGTTTGATCTTAAATTTTTCTGTCCAGCTTACAAAAAAGCTAAACAACACTTAAACCAAGCATTGCCCGCAGGGTGAAGTAAAGAAACGCAAAGACACCCACCAAAAGCCCAATCGTGGCGGTGGCCGTCGCTTTATTTTTAAAAAATAGCGGCTTCAGCCATTCAAATACACTGATAAAAATCCCCAGGATCAAACTGATCATGTAACGGGGGTAGCGGAGGACGTTCTCAAAAAACTCTTGCATAGCACCGGAGGGGGAATTTTATGGGTTTAAATAGGGAAGATTTTATGGCTTCAAATTGTAGCATTCCCTTCTGCGTTCCCAGTTTTCCCCTGCCAAGGTAGGCTTGGTAAGATTAATTCATTTTTTATTTCCTTAGCCCTTACCTTCACCTTCGCCATGGACACCCTGCAACTCGTTCTCAATGGTCTGTCGGTCGGGAGTATCCTGGCCCTTGCTGCCGTGGGACTGACCCTAACCTACGGGATTCTGCGCTTATCCAATTTTGCCCACGGGGACTATATGACCCTGGGAGCTTACATTACCTGGTTGAGTAATTCCCTGGGGTTAAATATTTGGCTGTCGATGGTAGTAGGGGCCTTTGGCACCATTGGTGGGATGCTCGTGGCAGAAAAATCACTCTGGCAGCCGATGCGGGATAAGCGGGCGACACCGACAACTTTGATCATTATCTCCATTGGTTTGGCACTGTTTATCCGTAGTGCAGTGCTGTTTATTTGGGGCAGTGGCAATCAACAATATGATCTCCCGGTGGTGCGGGCCATTAACTTGACCGAACTTGTAGGACTCCCGGAAACGGTGCCAGATTTGCGCATTGCCTACTATCGGGTCGTGGTGATGGTGCTGACAGTTTTAGTAATTTTAGGGCTGCATTTTATCCTGCAAAATAGCAAGATTGGCAAAGCGATGCGGGCAGTGGCTGACAATATTGACCTGGCACGGGTGTCTGGCATTGATGTGGAACGGGTGGTGCTCTGGACTTGGATTATTACAGGAACTTTAACGGCGATCGCCGGTAGTATGTACGGGCTGATCACCACGGTGCGGCCGAATATGGGCTGGTTTTTAATTTTGCCGATGTTTGCTTCTGTGATCTTGGGGGGCATTGGCAATCCCTACGGGGCGATCGCCGGTGCTTTTGTGATTGGCATTGCCCAAGAACTCAGTGTGGCTTGGCTCGGCCCAGACTACAAGCTGGGGGTGGCGCTGTTTATTATGGTGGTCTTGCTGTTGGTACGGCCCCAGGGTCTTTTTAAGGGCACCATGTAAATGGCGTCTTAAAGTCCATATCGGTGAATACTGTTCTAAAATTGCTTAATTGATATGTTGAGTAAACACGAGCGCCATGGGTAATCGAAAAGCACTGGTAACAGGGATCACCGGACAAGATGGCTCTTATTTGGCGGAGTTACTCCTCGAAAAGGGTTACGAAGTTCATGGCATTATCCGTCGCGCTTCTACCTTCAATACCGACCGCATTGACCATCTCTATGTCGATCCCCATACCCCCGACGCTCGATTCTTTCTTCATTACGGGGATCTCACCGATGGCACATCCCTAGGAAAATTAATCGAAAAAATCCAGCCCCATGAAGTTTACAATCTGGGTGCCCAGTCCCATGTGCGGGTGAGCTTTGATTCGCCAGAATATACCGTAGATACCGTGGCGATGGGGACACTGCGTATTTTAGAAGCGATTCGGGACTACCAGGAACGGACGGGCAATGAGGTGCGCTTTTACCAGGCCGGTTCGTCGGAAATGTTTGGCCTTGTGCAAGAGGTGCCTCAAAAGGAAACGACCCCCTTTTATCCCCGCAGTCCCTACGCCTGTGCCAAGGTCTATGGCTACTGGCAAACGGTGAACTACCGCGAATCCTATGATCTGTTTGCTTGCAATGGCATTTTGTTTAACCATGAAGGGCCGCGCCGGGGGGAAACCTTCGTTACCCGGAAAATCACCAGGGCGATCGCCAGAATTATCGCCGGACAGCAGGACAAACTGTACCTCGGCAACCTCGATTCCAAGCGGGACTGGGGTTATGCAAAAGACTATGTGCGGGCGATGTGGCTGATGTTGCAGCAGGACAAACCCGACGACTATGTCATTGCCACAGGGGAAACCTATTCAGTCCGCCAATTTTTAGAAACAGCCTTCGCCTACGTCAATCTGAACTGGGAAGATTATGTCGCCTTTGACCGCCGTTATCTCCGCCCTGCCGAGGTGGACTTACTCATTGGCGATCCTACAAAAGCTAAAAAACAACTGAACTGGGAGCCGAGTATTGATTTTCCGACCCTCGTCGGGATCATGGTCGAAGCAGATCTTGCCATTCTGGGTTTACCGCCCCACAATCCAGCGATGGGCAAACTCTACGAGGCAGATCAAGCCTATATCCGCCAAGCAACCGGCAGCCGCGTTGATTAGTGGGTGTGTCCATCCTCTGGTTCGTCTAGGTGCTCCGAAGCGTCACGATAAAGATTAAGAATGTGGTGATCCTTGAGGCGATAAATCACATTCCGCCCTTCCTTGCGATAGCTCACTAAGCGTGCCGTGCGCAGGGTTCTTAGTTGGTGGGAGACAGCCGATTCACTCATTTCAACGGCGGCGGCGAGTTCCCCCACCCGCATCTCTCCGGTGGCCAGGGCCGAAAGAATACGCCAGCGGTTGGCATCCCCCAAGACACCAAAAAATTCGGCCATCCGTTGGGCCTTGGCTTGGTTCAAGATTTTGCCACTGTGGTCTGTCATGGTTCGCTGATCTAAACAATACCTGAATAGTTGTTCATGTGTTAATCTAAAAATGTGAACAATCGTTCAACTATTTAAGACAATACCTTGGAGGTTTAAATCATGGTAACTGTGACCCAAATGAAGTGTGCCTGTGAATCTTGCCTTTGCATCGTGGATCTCAATAGCGCTATCCAAAAGGAAGGTAAGAGCTATTGCAGCCAAGCCTGTGCCGATGGCCATCCCGCAGGGAGTGAAGGCTGTGGCCATGGGGGCTGTACTTGTCACCAATAGAGCCACCAATAGAAAGAAATTGAGCCAAATTTATAAGCTGAAGCAATACCCATCACCGAAGCTGGGTATTTTTTTTGATAAAGATTGATTTAGTTGAAGTTTAAAGTTGCTCTAGGGCAGCCTGGGCAATTTCTCGGTTGATCAAAGCGTCTTCGTAGTCTGGGTCAATGGCGAGGGCTTGGTCATAGCTGGCGATCGCCTCGGTATAGCGCCCCAGTGCTTCGAGGGAAATACCGTGATTATTCCAGGCTTCGGCGTCGTCGGGATCGAGTTCTAGGAGGGCGGCATAGGTGGCGATCGCTTCTTCATGGCGACCTAAATCGGCCAGAACATAGCCTTTATTAAACCAAGCATCCACATCTGCGGGATCTAACGCTAGTACTTGATCGTAGCTGGCTAATTCTTCTTCATAGCGTTCCAGAAAGCCCAGGGCAATACCCCGGTTATACCAAGCGTCCACATCCCCCGGATCCAGTTCCAGGGCGCGGTCATAGCTGGCCAGTTCTTCTTCGTAGCGCTCTAAAGCTCCTAACACAACGCCCCGGTTGTACCACACCAGGTTTTGATCGGGGTCAAGGGCGATCGCCTGATCATAGCTGGCCAATTCCTCTTCGTGCTGCCCCAAGGCCCCTAGGGTAACGCCCCGCCAGATCCAAAGCTCTGCATCGTTCGCATTCAAAATCAAGGCGGCATCGTAGGCCGCGAGGGCCAGTTCATATTGCCCTTGGTCGTAATATTCATTGCCCTGGAATACCAATTCATCCACTGAATCGGCGGTCATGCCAGCACCTTGGGCGAAGAGGCAAGGAGTCGAACCACAGGGGCGCGCTTGGGCGATCGCCGGCGTCAATGTTCCTCCCAAAACCAAGGCTAGACCCATACCACCCAACAGCCTAGAAAAAATACGCACCATGGGAACACTCCACCAAATATTGCCGTTCTTCCATCATAGTCAGAATTACCGTTGCCGCTGCTTTTCCTAGGGGGAGATGTTTACAATCAACAACGGTTCCCCGTAGTTTCGCTGTCTAATCTCTGAATTCCAGTGAGGGAAAGCCGTTCCTTGAGGGCTTGGATCGTTCGTTGGGTCCGGGGTTCACACCAATGGGGCGCAATCTCTGCTAGAGGCACCAACACAAAGGCCCGTTCCTGCATCCGGGGGTGGGGCACTTGCAAATGGGGCAGATAAATTATGTCCTGGCCATACAAAAGCAAATCCAAATCCAACGTCCGCGCCCCCCAACGTTCCCGCCGCTCCCGCCCAAATACTTGCTCGATCGCCAACAGGATTTCGAGGAGAGCTTCGGGACTGAGATTGCGCACCTGACCAGTCACGCAACCATTGATGTAGTCCGGTTGTGGCGGGCCGACCGGGGCTGTGCGGTACCAAGTAGACCGAGCTGTTAGGGCGATCGCCGGATGTTCGCTCAAATGTTGAATGGCATTTTCTAAAATTTCTAAGGAGTTACCCAAGTTACTTCCGAGGGCGATCGCCACATCCACAGCCCGTTCCATTGCAAAAAATTTCCCCGTATTCATGCCCCAAAATCATAGCCCGAACTTCACCTTTTCCCCTGACCCCGAACCAGATACTATGGTGTAGGCAAAAATCCCCCCCTCGCAACACCACACCCAAATAATGGAGGAAACCAAGGTGGCAACCCGCGTCATAATCGTGCGTCACGGACAAAGTAGCTATAACGCCCTCAAAATGATCCAGGGCCGTTGTGATGAATCAGTACTCACCGACAAAGGCTGTGCCGACGCCGCCACCGTAGGCCAAACCCTCCAGGGCATCGACTTTGCTGCGATCTATTGCAGCCCTCTCCAACGGGCAAAGCAAACCGCTGAAATTATCCACCAGCACCTCGACAAAGCCCCCGCCCCCATCACCAGTGAGGGTCTGCTAGAAATTAATTTGCCCCAGTGGGAAAAACTCCTCAAAAGTGACGTCAAAGAACAATATCCAGAAGCCTATCGCCTCTGGCACGACAATCCCGCCGAATTTGTGATGACCCACGCCGATGGGAGCGAACATTCCCCCGTCAAAGACCTCTATGACCAAGCCCGACAATTTTGGCAGGAAATCCTTGCCAAACACCAAGGGGAGAATATTCTAATCGTCGCCCACAATGGCATCAACCGCTGTTTACTGATGAGTGCGGCGGGCATCCCCCCCAGTAAATATCAGAGCATTCAACAATCCAACTGCTGCATCAATGTGCTGAATTTTGTCGGCCAGTTGGGAGACATTGTTCAATTTGAATCGATTAACCAAACGGCCCACCTCGGCCTATCCCTCCCTAGCTACCGTCCGGGCCACAAAGGTCTCCGTTTGCTGCTGGTGCGCCACGGGGAAACCAACTGGAATAAAGAAGGGCGTTTCCAAGGCACCATGGATATTCCGTTAAATGAGAATGGCCAAGCCCAAGCCGCTAAAGCCCGTGAATTTCTCAAGGATGTGACCCTGCATTTCGGCATGACCAGCCCCATGAGTCGGCCCAAAGAAACCGCTGAAATCATTCTGCAAGCCCACCCTGGGGTGGTGTTGGGTGCCCACCCTAAATTAGAAGAAATTGGCCATGGTCTCTGGGAAGGCAAACTAGAAGCTGACATTGAAGCGGGCTTTCCCGGCATGCTGGCCCAGTGGAAAACCAAGCCAGAAACCGTCCAGATGCCAGAGGGGGAAAATCTCCAACAGGTGTGGGACCGGGCCAACGAAGCTTGGGATGAGATTGTGGCGCAGTACAGCCAAACCCCAAATCAAGTGGGTTTAGTTGTTGCCCATGATGCCATTAACAAGGTGATTCTCTGTCGCTTGATGGGACTACAGCCCCAGGATATTTGGGCGGTGAAACAGGGGAACTGTGCAGTGACGGTGATTGACTACCTCCAGGGGGCAGACAGTGAACCGGTACTCCAGGCGCTGAATATTACGTCGCACCTCGGCTTTGGGGTGATTGATCAAACGGCAGCCGGAGCTTTGTAAGCCTGGGAAAAAATGAGGGGCGATCGCCATCCCCTATAATCAAGTCTGGAAAATTTTTGTAGCAACAATAACGAGCGTGTGTAATGGGTAAAATTGCGTGGGTCTTTCCGGGCCAGGGATCTCAAACGGTGGGCATGGGCGTTGATCTTGCCGAACATCCCGTCGCCAAAGCAAGATTTGCTGAAGCAGAGGCAATCCTCGGTTGGTCAATTCTCGAAAAATGCCAGGGGGATGAAGCGACCCTCTCCCGCACCCTTTACACCCAACCCTGTCTCTACGTGCTAGAGGCGATTCTCTGCGATCGCTACCGGGAAAAAGCGCCCCAGGTGGACTTTATGGCGGGCCACAGCCTCGGTGAATATTCCGCCCTCTATGCGGCTGGGGTCTATGATTTTGCCGCTGGTTTGCAATTAGTGCAAAAGCGCGCCCAACTGATGGATCAAGCGTCTGGGGGGAAAATGGCGGCCCTGATGAAGTTTGACCGTACTGAATTAATAGAAAAAATTGCGGCAACCGAGGGAGTGACCCTCGCCAACGACAACAGCGAACAACAAGTTGTCATCTCTGGTACCCCAGAAGCCGTTGATGCGATTATGAATGGTGTTAAAACCAAGCGGGCGATCGCCTTGAATGTTTCTGGTGCGTTCCATTCCCCGTTTATGGCCGAAGCCGCCGCCCAATTTGAAGCGATTCTCGATGCCGTTACCTTTGCCGATGCCCAGGTACCCGTACTGTCCAATGTCGATCCCCAACCGGAAACCCAAGCAGCCGCCCTCAAGGAGCGCCTCAAGGCCCAAATGACCGGTTCTGTCCGTTGGCTCGAAATCATGCAGCAACTGAGCGCCCTAGAAGTTGCTGAGGCCGTAGAAATTGGCCCAGGTAAAGTGTTAACGGGTTTAATTAAGCGCACCTGCAAAGACATGGCCACGGCAAACATTGATACCCTCGCCAGTATTGGCTAGGCTCAAGGCATACCAAACCACTGCGCCCAAAGGGAACGATGATTTATTTAGATTCGGCGATCACCACCGAAGCCACCGAAGCCGTGGCCTGGGGTTGGGTCAAGGGCATTACCACCAATCCCACCCTCCTGGCCAAAAGCGACGCGCCCCCGGAAGTGACCCTAAAAACCTTGGCGGCCATCACGCCTGGAGAACTCTATTACCAGTTAGTCAGTGAAGACTGTGAGGGGATGATCCGCGAGGCCCACCGGGCACGGGAAATCATTGGCGATCAGCTCGTGCTTAAAATTCCCGCCACTTTCAACGGCTTTCAGGCTTTGCCCAAACTCTCTCCAGAAATAAGCTGCTCTGTCACCGCCATCTATCAGCCGACCCAAGCGTTAATCGCTGCAGAAGGCGGCGCCAAATATGCGATCGCCTACGTGAACCGCGCCACAAACCTCCAGGGGGATGGTGGCAGCCTCCTCCGCTCTATGAAAGCTCTGTTACAAGGAAGTGAAACCACGATTCTGGCCGCCAGCCTTAAATCCGCCGCCGAAGTCACCCATGCCATAATTGCTGGGGCAGACCACATTACCGTTCCTTTGGCTCTGCTCAAAACCCTGACTACACATCCCTTATCGGAAGAAACCAAAGCCGAATTTAATCACTTAGGGTGTGGTTTACGCTAAACAGATTTCAGAAAAGGTTGTCTATACTGAGAAAAGACTTTACAAAACTTCATCATAAGCGTTCCCTTGATGACCTTTCTCGACAATCTCAAAAAACCAACCCTCTTCGGCCATGCTGTCACCCCAGAGTTGTTTGCTCTGTTGACGGTGTATTTCGTCCAGGGGATTCTCAATCTCTCGCGGCTTGCGGTGAGCTTTTTCCTCAAAGACGATCTCGGCCTAACCCCGGCAGAAGTGGCAGCCCTTACGGGACTCGCGGCATTTCCCTGGGTCGTCAAGCCCCTTTTCGGCTTTTTGTCGGATGGCTTTCCGATCTTTGGGTATCGACGACGCTCTTACCTAATTTTGGCGGGCTTACTCGGTTGTGGCGCTTGGGCAGCAATGGCCACCATTGTCCAAGCACCCTGGTTGGCAGCAACGATGATTGTCTTGAGTTCGATTTCCGTGGCGATTAGTGATGTGATTGTCGATTCGGTGGTGGTCGAACGCGCCCGGGCTGAATCTTTGGATAAAGTCGGGTCACTCCAATCCTTGACCTGGGCAGTGGCGGCGGTGGGGAGTTTAACAACGGCCTATTTGAGCGGTTGGTTACTGGAGCAATTTAGTACCAGGGTTGTGTTTGGGATTACGGCCATTTTTCCGCTGTTGGTATCGGCGATCGCCTTGTTAATTATTGAGCAACCCCGTGAAGCCATATCCCTAAAAGCCACCACCGATAACATTGGCAACCAGATGAAAACCCTCTGGGGAGCAGTACGGCAGAAAAAAATTCTGTTGCCCACGGCCTTTGTTTTCCTCTGGCAGGCAACCCCCAGTGCCGATTCAGCCTTTTTCTTTTTTGTCACCAACGAGCTAGACTTTAACCCGGAATTTTTAGGGCGGGTGCGCCTAGTCACTAGCTTTGCGGCCCTGGCGGGGATTGCCATCTACCAAAAATATCTCAAGCAAGTTTCGTTCCGGAAAATGTTGGGGTGGAGTACCGTCATTTCCGCCGTGCTTGGTTTTACAACCCTCATTCTTGTGACCCACGCCAACCGTGCCCTCGGTATTGATGATCGCTGGTTTAGCTTGGGAGACAACTTAATTCTGACCGTTACCGGCGAAATTGCCCTGATGCCCATTCTGGTGTTGTCAGCGCGTCTGTGTCCGCCTGGCGTCGAGGCAACGATGTTTGCCCTGTTGATGTCGAGTTGGAACCTGGCGGGTTTGCTGTCCCATGAGTTGGGGGCTCTTCTCACCCAGTGGCTCGGAGTGACAGAAACCAATTTTGACCGGCTCTGGCTTTTGGTAACCATCACGAACCTGACGACCCTATTGCCCTTGGTGTTTTTGAAATGGCTCCCGGCAGGCGATCCCCAGGCTGATCTTGAAGAACACACCACGTCCCCTGTAGAACTTTACGAACACCACGCGGCGATTTCAGGAACAGAATCGGCCCTTTTCCCGACGGTAGAACCGAATTTGGTGGGTTCCCAGTCGGAAAAACAATCTTAGAAATGTCGTGCCAGCAATGGTGCGGGTCAAAAATCTGTGAAACAAAAGTGCGCAGACTAAAGACTAGACTTACAATGGTTTGTCAACATGATCTTTTTTGTCTGGGACATCCCCTTACCATGGATTTTAGGCTTTGATGTAAATGCTTAACCTACAGTTTTATCTCCGTCGTGCTCGCCGCTGGATTAAACCAATCCTGCTGGGGGCTGTGACCTTGGCCCTTGTGTTGGGGTTTAATCTCCTGCCCCAGCCACAATCAACACCCCTGGCGATCGCCCAAGCCCAAACCCGCGTTAGTATCAACAACAGTTGGCGACAGGCTTCTTTTCCCGTCGAAAATTTTCAAAGTTACACATCTGGGTTTGGCTATCGCACTTCGCCCACCAGTGGTCAACGCCAATTTCACCAAGGCTTAGACATTGCTGCTCCCCTCGGTAGCTATATTCGTAACTGGTGGAGTGGTAAAGTTGTGGGCCTTTCGGATAACACCGCCTGCGGCACAATGATCCAGATTAAATCCGGTGATTGGGAACATATCTACTGTCACCTCAGTGGCTATGTTTCTTCCTCTGGTCAAGGGACTTTCCTCATGGATCGCAACGGTGGCATTCAGCTTTGGCTTGGTCAGGAAGTGAGCGCTGGCACTCGCATTGGTCGCGTTGGCATGACCGGACGCACCACTGGCCCCCACCTCCACTGGGGCTTGAAATATTCCGGGAACTATGTCGATCCGGCCCTTGTGCTCCAGGCAATGTACAACCAACCCACGGCTTCCCTGGATGATTTGGTACAGCCCACGTAGTCAGTTTTTTGGCTTATTCAAAGGGGGCGATCGCCCTTTGGGATAAATCCCCCTGTGCCGCCACTGAGGCTAATAGTTGCAGGGGGGTTAATTTTTTGAGCAAGCTTAACTGCATCTGATTACGCACCAAAAGAGCCCCCGCAAACCCCAGGGAATTCACTGGAATTTTTTCATACTGATCCTGGGCCCGTTGCACCAGCAACATCCAACGGCGGGTAACGAGGAGATTATAGGCTTGGGTTTGCCAACCGGGGTTGAGCGGCCCGTCAATAAAGCGGAGAAAACGCAGCAGGGCAAGGTAACAATCGAACAAAATTTTGCCGTCGTAATCCTGGGGTAGGGAGATAATCCCGTGCAGGAAAGGAAATAAAGGAATCTGCTGGGGCTGCATCCGATCATTGAGCTGGGACAACACTTGGTCGATGGGCACTGAAAAGGTTTCCCCATTGCTCTGGAAAGGGATCAATTGCAAATGTTTGTGGGGTTGACTCGCCCCGGCGATCGCCCCAGCGTTATAAAAGGCCAAGCCATCGAGACGTTGAAGACAATGGGCCAGGGCAGTAAAATCAGCTTCCATTAACCAGGTTTCCTGGGGCTGAAACTCCCGGGTGATGATCAAAATATGGTGATCGACGACGTTAAATTTATTCAGCAGACAGACATGGTGGGGCGTCAGATCACAAACAAATAAATCCTGTTCGTAGGGCAAAAAAGGATTCACCTTCGCTTTTTCTTGCTTCGCTTGATAATTTTCCTTGCGGTCGAGTTGCTCTAAAATGCGCACCACAAAGGGAATCCCATGGTCAACAATCACTTCCTGGGCCGTGGTCAAAGAATGCAGCGCCCCTACCTGTTTGGCGTGGCGCGTGGTGTGTTGAATTTTGGTCAGCAATTCATTCATAGGGTGCTGGGGCGATCGCCACACGACTCAACATCCCAAAGTTTAACGGATCAGTTGTTCCGCTTCACCCTTGGGGTGGGGTTGACCGAGGCTAAATTCCGTCTCTGGATCAAAAAAGTGGAGTTGCTCTAAATCAAAGGCCAACCAGACTTTTTCCTGGGGGGCAACCTTAGCCTTGGGGGGAATGCGCACCTTGAGATTGTGTAGCGGCAAGTCAACGGGGTGAGCCGAGAGGAAGGTTTCATTGCCCAGGGCTTCGACAAGATTGATCGCCACTTCAAGATTTTCGGGGGCGGCAGTACTGAGGCTGAGGTGTTCGGGCCGGATGCCCAGGAGGAGCGATCGCCCCTGGTAGGGCTGGAGTAATGGTCGCCAACCTTCTGGGACGGGAAAGCGAAATTGGGGATGTTCAACGATGCCAGCGACGGTCAACTGCACTGACAGAAAGTTCATCGGTGGCGAGCCAATAAATTCCGCCACGAAGCGGTTTACCGGACGATTATAAACTTCAAGGGGCGGGGCCACCTGGAGAATTTCCCCTTGGTGCATCACCGCAATGCGATCGCCCATGGTCATTGCTTCGGTTTGATCATGGGTCACGTAAATTGTTGTAATCCCCAGTTGACGCTGGAGTTGGACGATCTGGGCGCGGGTTTCACTGCGCAGGGCCGCATCCAAATTAGAAAGGGGTTCGTCCATCAGAAAAACCTGGGGATTGCGGGCGATCGCCCGCCCCAAAGCAACCCGTTGTTTTTGGCCGCCGGACAATTGTTTCGGGAGTCGTGTGAGGAGATGGTCAATCTGCAACAGTTGGGCGACCTGCTGCACCTTTTGGCGGATCTGTAATTCGGCAGTCGGTTGATAACGCAGGGATTTTGGGAGTGGTCTGGTGACGCCCCGCCAAGTATTTTGCAGCCAATGGCTTTTCGTTTCTGCCGTGGGCATCCGCCGCAACCCAAAGGCAATGTTGTCATAGACATTGAGGTGGGGATACAGGGCGTAATTTTGGAACACCATGGCAATGTCTCGCTGTTTAGACGGGAGATCATTCACCGGGCGATCGCCAATGGCAATTTGTCCCGTTGTCACCGTTTCGAGGCCCGCGATGAGGCGCAATAACGTACTCTTACCACACCCAGAAGCTCCCACCAGCACCATAAATTCCCCCGCCTGGATCTGGAGGTTAATCCCCCGCAAGACGGCGGTCATTTTTCCGGTGGAGCGATCCGCGAAAGATTTGTGAATATCGTTGAGTACAACCTGGGCCACGGCAATGTTTTCCCATCAACAGAGAAGCAGTGATGCTTATGGTATCGCACCCTTGTCCCTAGGGTTCCATCTCCGGTTGAAATGCCCGGCGGTCGAGTTCTGTGAAGAAAGCCTGGACGGTTGGCGTATCAAATACAGCTTGGGTGGCCTGGATCAACTTTTCGCCCCAGAGGTTTTCCACGAGGAAATCAATTTCGCCGTAACGACCATCGAGATCTAGGGCGGTACGGGTCAGTTCTAAGCCCTTCGCGCGATCGCCCTTGGTGTAGGTGGCCACGGCAACGGCGAGTTGGGGCTCTGCGGCGGTGGGGTCGAGGGCGATCGCCTTTTGCCAACTGGTAATGGCGGCATCAACCTTGCCTTGTTCGTACTGAATCAAGCCAATATTATTAATCCCCGGCCAAAAGGTGGCATCGAGGGCAACGGCTTGGTTGTAGGTGGCGATCGCCGCATCATATTGCTTGAGTTTGTACTGGGTATTGCCGAGATCAAAGAGGGTTTCGATGGAATTGTCCCCAAGCTGGGTAGCCGTTTTCAGCGACCGTAGTGCCCCTTCGTAATCTCCCTGTTGGAAATAGGCCGACCCCAAAATACTATGGACACCACTTTCACGGGGATTGAGTCGTTTTGCTGTGGTGAGAGCCTGAATCCCGGCATCAAGTTCCCGCTCTTGCACGAGGAGAGTGCCCAAAATGTACCAAGCTTCAAAACGTTCTGGCACCAGTTGGGTCGCGAGTTTGGCCCGGGGAATCGCCCATTCATATTGTTGGAAGCGAGAAAGTTGAATTGCATCTTCGATGAGCATCAGCCCCTGTTGTTCCATTTGGGCCTGGTCAAAATCCCGCCTCAGGGGCAGTACCGCCTGCGATCGCACAGGACTATTTCCCATCCACAACACACTAACACAGGCTCCAAGGGCAACTAACCAACGATGTTTAGGCACGGTTCAACTCTTCACGAAATAACGATTCTTAAAACCAAGTCTAGCGACTTTCCCCCGCAATTGACGTAAAACCATTGTAAAAAGATTCCCCACGGGGGACTATTTCAATTTTGAAGGATTACAGTAGACTACGGATTAGTCCTGTTCACGCAACCCCCCGCAAAAATTCCTATGATTGGTGCCCTTGTCACCCCCAAAAAAGTTGTTTTGTCCTTGGCGGCCTTAGCTGGTGGGGTGCTACTCATTGGTCTGCCGGTGGCGAGAATGTTTGGCGATCGCCAGGCAGGGGTGAATGAAGAACAACTGGCAGCCCTGACCGTTCCCGTTGAAGTGGAAAATTTAGCGGTGCGCATCGAGGCCAACGGCATTGTCGAACCGATCCAGAGCGTCAACATCAGTCCCAAAACCCCCGGTCGCCTCGCCCAACTGCTGGTGGAACAGGGAGATGTTGTCACCGAAGGCCAAGAACTGGCAATTATGGACAATAGTGAATTGTATGCCGAGGGGATTCGTGCTGAATCTCTGACGAAACAACGCATTGCCGAACTCCGGGCCACAGAAACCCGTATCCAGGGAGAAATTGAAGAAGCCCGCGCCCGCTACATTCGCACCCAAGCCCAACTGCAACAGGCGGAACAACGCATTCCCAAAGAAATTGATCAAGCCAACGCGCAACTAGCGGCAGCCCAAGCCAATCTCCAGCGCACCCAGGACAAGGTTGAACGCTTTGAAACACTCCTCGACAGTGGGGCGATCGCCCAGGAAACCTATGACGATGTCCGCAACGAATTTGACAATGCTAGCGCCCGCTTTTTTGAAGCCCAGCAACGGTTAGCCCAGGTCAGAAATACCGCCAATCCCGAACTCGAAGCCCTTACCGCTGCCACCGTCGAGGCCAGAGCGAGCCTAGATCGCCTCGAACGCAACGCTGAACCCCAGCTGACTCAACTGACAGCGGCCCTCGAACAGGCCCAGGCCCAGCGACAAATTGCGGCGGTACAGTTCCAAGACAGCATTATTCGGGCGCCCTTTGATGGGGTAATCACCCAAAAATTCGCCACCGAAGGGGCATTTGTAACGCCAACAACTGCCGCTTCGAGTACGGCCTCGGCCACCTCTTCATCCATTTTGGCCCTAGCGCGGGGTTTAGAAGTGGTCGCCAGGGTGCCGGAGGTAGATATTCAGCAAATTGAACCGGGCCAAGATGTGGAAATTGTTGCCGATGCGGATCCCGCCCAGGTGTTTCGGGGACGGGTGTTGTTGGTGGCCCCGGAAGCGATTGTCGAAAATAATGTGACTTCCTTTGAGGTGCGCATTGCCCTGTTATCGGGTCGGGAATTTCTCCGCTCGAAGATGAATACTGACGTTACTTTCGTCGGCCAAAACTTAACTAATGTGATGACAGTGCCCACGGTGGCGATCGCCACAGAAAATGGCGAAACCGGAGTTCTCATTCCTGATGCGAATAACACCCCCCAATTTAAGCCTGTGATCATCGGGGCGACCGTCGGCGATCGCACCCAGATTGTCCGGGGCGTCACCCCAGAAGACCGGGTCTTTATTGACCTCCCAGAAAACCTAGAGCGGCCTGAATAATTTTAGATTTACTGGGGCAGAGAATCCGATAAATCCACCCCGCACTGGCGACAAAACTCTGTATATTTGTAGGTTTTTGCCGCACAGTTTGGGCAACTAATCCATTGTTCAAATCCACAAAAAGGACAAAATTGATCGTCTTTACGGAGCCGACTACTACATTGAATGCAGCGCTGTTTTTGAATGCGACTTTTTGCCTGGACTTTGGGATTAAAAACAAACCGCTGGAGAAATTTAATCAAGCCAAAGCCCAACAGCGGAATAATCAAGATCAGCAGATAGCTAGAAATAAAAACTAAGCCGCCAAAAATTGCGATCAAGACATCAAAAATTGCCCGCACTAGATTCCCAAACTGGATAAATTGGAGAATTTTAATGAGCAGGGGGATCAGAAAAATAAGTAATAAATGCCAACTTAAAAGCGCCTGGGTTCCCCGGTGCCGCTCCACGGCCTGACGATGCCAAAAATAGCTAATCAAAATCAGCGGTAAGAGGAAAAGGGTCTGCAAAAAGAATTGCCGATTGGGGTGCCAAAATTCAGCCCGTTCAAAATCCTGTTTCAAAGTGGCAAAAAATTGGCGATCGCCAATGGCCGTTAAATAAGCCTGTACCTCTGATTGATTAAGAAGCTCGGCTTTTTTACGATCTAGGGTCTCGGTCAGGGTCGCTTTTTGGGCTTCGGCGGTCTCAATGTCCGCCTTCGTTTGGGCTGCCGTTGTTTCGTTGATCGATTGATTCGGATCTTGGCCTGCAATTTCTTCTAAAAGCGTCGAATCATATTGCTCTTTGTAGGTGGCAATGCGTTGGTTGACTTCATTAATTTGGGTTTGTAAATTCTGAATCTCTTTGGATAAAGCCAGGGTTTCCGGATTTTTTACCGTTGGTGTGAGGGTCAAAAGGCGATCGCACTGGCTAGAAACTTCCCCCAAGCGCCCTTCTGTTTCAACGGGCTGAATATCTTGGGAAGGATAATCCCCCAACATTTCCATTACCCAGGTGAAGTCTTTATCGGAGTGATCGCTATTTTGATAGGTCTGATAAACCCGGTAGCAAGGATACTGTTCCTGGGGCGAAAGGGGCCAGTTACCAACACTATCAAGACCCTGAAACACGTTGATCAACACAAAAATGTCGATCAAAATCAGGATTACAATACTCACTTTATTGAGTGGTTCCTGGCGGACATGGGTCGATTTACGGACAAGATTCCGCCAAAGACGCTTCAGCCAACGCACCATAAAATAAGTCCCCCGTCGTTTTCTCTACTCTAGGAAAAGAAGCTCCAACGGGGGAACCTTGGTTATAAATCTTTGCTGCTGTGGCGCTTTTTGGAGGCCATGATGCAATTACTTCAAATCGTCTAATTTAATGCGGGGATCAGCAAACTTTAACATCAAATCTGCCAAAAGATTCCCCACAATGAGCATGGTTGCACTCATCATCAGGGCCGCCATGACTAAATACAAATCCTGGGATTGCACCGCTTGTAACGTCAAAGTTCCCAGGCCCGGCCAGTTAAAGAAAAATTCAGAAATAAACGAGCCACTCAACAGACTGGCAAATTCAAAGCCAAGCAGGGTAATGAGGGGATTGATCGCATTGCGGAGGGCGTGGACATAGATCACACGATTTTCTGGTAAGCCCTTGGCCCGCGCCGTTTGGATATAATCTTGCCGCAACACATCCAAGAGTTGACCCCGGGTGAGCCGTTGCAGCCCCGCAAAGCCCGTTAAGCTCAAGGCAATAGTGGGTAGGATCATGTGCCAGCCGATGTCGAGAATTTTGCCGTACCAGGGGAGATCCACGAAATTAATACTGGTCATGCCCCCCACCGGGAGTAACGGGGAAACCTGTTGGGCCACCATCAGCAAGGCGAGGGCCGTAATAAAGCTGGGCAAACCCTGGCCGAGGTAACTAATCACCCGCAAAAATTTATCGAGGACGGTATTTTGCTTCACGGCACTGAGAATCCCCAAAGGAATGGCGATCGCCCAGGTGCCGATAATTGACGTGAGCGCCAGGAGTAGAGTCGCGGGCATCCGTTCTAGGAGTAGCTCGTGGACAGGCCGGAAGGATTCAAAACTAATGCCAAAATCAAAGTAGCGCACCACCCGCCATAGCCAGCGGCCATATTGGGTCAGAATCGGTTGATCGAGGCCAAAACGACTTTGGAGATCTAAGAGCGTCTCCTCGGTCATCTTCGGGTTCTGCCGGAGGGCATCAAGGTAATCCCCTGGAGCCAGTTGGATAATCACAAAGCTCAGGATCGAAGCCAAAAATAGGGTAAAAATCGCCTGGAGTAGGCGCTTTAAGATATAAAAAATCGTTTCTCGGTCAAAGATCGTCAGGGGATTACGAATGCTCATTGGGGATTAAATCGGGTGTTCCAAATCCTGCCTAGTATTGTATGAGGGAAAGCACGGGGGCGTCTGGCAGGCGATCGCGGCCCTTGAGATCTAGGAGTTCGACGATAAACACAAAACCAATGATGTCACAGCCAATTTTTGTAAGCAGTTCTGCGGTGGCTTTGGCGGTCCCCCCGGTGGCGATCAGGTCATCGACGATGACAATTTTGTCCCCAGACCCCACGGCATCCTGGTGAATTTCAAGGGTATCGGTGCCGTATTCGAGTTCGTATTCGACGGTGTGGACGGCGGCGGGGAGTTTACCGGGTTTACGCACGGGGACAAAACCAGCATTGAGGTTATAGGCGAGGGTCGGCCCAAAGATAAACCCCCTAGACTCCATCCCCACCACATGATCGGGTTTGAGGTTGGCTTCAAGGCAGAGTTGCACTAGGGCATCCATGGTGTAGCGCATGCCTTCGGGGTGATTGAGGAGGGTGGTAATGTCGCGGAAGAGAATGCCGGGCTTGGGGAAATCAGGGATGTCACGAATCAGGGATTTTAGATCCATAGTTTGTAAAGCAGTTTAACGGGAATAAAAGGCGATCGCCCCTCATCTTAGCGAGTTCTGGCACGTAAACATCACTGGCGGCCAGCTTATTTTCATGATTTTCAAAAGACTTCCGTGTGACTAGCCAAGAGCCAACATAGCCCGATCAGAAAGCCGAAAAAGGAAAAAAATAAAAAGAGAGCGGCGATCGCCCCGTGATTGGGTTGGTGAAATTTGCCATAGAGCTTCTGTTTGACGGGTCGGTTTTGGCGCAAATGCTGTTTAACAATTGCTGGAATATCGGCTTGTTGCACATGGGCATACCACACTTCATCGGGCAGCACGCGCACCAGGGGGCCATTGCCACATTCCCCAAAACACCCAGTCTGTCGCACTTCAACATCAGCAGGCGCTTGAGCTTGGAAGGCGGCCAAAATCGCCGTTGAACCCTGTTTTGGACAGGTATGGTGACAACAGATCAACACTGTACGGGTCATGTCGTTTGCTCAGTCGAACTCTGCTCCCATGCTAATCAAAACCCCCTACCAATTGCGGCAGAGGGTCATCATCTTGAACTGAAAATATTGTTTTACCGTTGTCTAGTGATCGGCGATCGCCACTCCAACCAGCTCGCTGTCTACTTGGGCAACGACCTGTTCTGTAGGATGATTTGCCGCCTGCAACATCGGTGTACTGGTGACAGATTGATCCGCAATCACAAACAACGGATTCGAGAGAATCCCCGCCAAAGACGTGATGATCACCGACAGCACCAGACCCACTTGTAAAGGTTTCATCCCCACAGCCGTCCAGGTGACCGCTGGATAATTGCGCACAGAATCAGACATTTCCTGGGGTTCCTTGACCACCATCATCTTAATCACGCGGATGTAGTAGTAGATCGAAATCACACTGGTGATCAAACCCAACAGCACTAAGCCATAGAGGCCCGCTTGCCAGCCTGCCCAGAACAGATAAATTTTCCCGAAGAACCCAGCTAATGGCGGAATGCCCCCAAGGGAGAGTAGGCAAACACTGAGGCCGAGGGTCAGTAACGGATCTTTTTGGTATAAACCCGCATACTCCGCGATTTGGTCTGTGCCCGTCCGGAGAGAGAAAAGAATCACACAGGTAAACGCACCCAGGTTCATGAACAAATACACCAGCAGATAGAAAATTACGCTGGAATATCCTGCATCAGTGCCCGCAACGAGGCCAATCATCACAAAACCCGCCTGGGCAATGGAGGAGTAGGCCAGCATCCGTTTCATGCTGGTTTGCGCCAGAGCCACCACGTTCCCCAAGACCATACTGAGGATTGCCAAAGCTGTGAAAATGAAGTGCCATTCTTCGCTCACGGGGTTAAAGACCGTTACCAACAAACGGATCGCCAGGGCGAAACCAGCGGCCTTAGAACCCACCGAAAGAAAGGCAACAACGGGGGTCGGCGAACCTTCGTAAACGTCAGGCGTCCATTGGTGGAAGGGCACCGCTGAAATCTTGAAGGCGATCCCGGCGATCGCAAAGACCAGGGCGATCGCCAACGCCAGGGATTGGCCCCCCTGGGGATCCGTAAATCCAAGGGCAATCTCACTGAGAATTGTCTTGCCACCCGATAGGCCGTAGAGCAAAGACACACCATAGAGGAAAATCGCCGAACTCGCGGCCCCAATTAACAAATACTTGAGGGCGGCCTCATTGGAACGGGGGTCTCGCTTCATGTAGCCCGTCAGTAGATAAGACGAGATACTAAGCATTTCGAGGGAGACAAAAATCATCACCAACTCATTCGCCCCAGAGAGGAACATCCCCCCCAGGGTGGCCGTGAGCAAGATGCAGATAAATTCAGAGAGGGCGGTGCCGGAACGTTCCACATAGCGCACCGACATCATGATCGTGAAGGCCGTAGACAGGACAATGATGCCCCGGAATAAAATACTGAGGTTATCGCTGTTAAATGCCCCCAAAAAGGCAACGGGATGGGGATTATCCCAACCGAGGTACAAGGCGAATACTGACCCCAACAGTCCGGCGATCGCCGCGTAGGGAATCCAACCCGAACGAGCGCGTCCGACAATTAAATCCCCCACCAAAACAACGATGAGGGTCAAAATAACGATACTTTCCGGCAGAATTGCCCCAGTGTACAACTGGCTTGCCACAGTGCTTGAAAAATCCATCTTTGCTCTTCGGCTTAGTGAACCAACTTCCAGTGAACTACCCCACCACAGACGGGCAGAGCTTCCTGATTCGACAGCAATGGCCTCTAGATCTCAGTCGTTCTTTTGGTCTTACATTGCCTCCACAGGCAGGCGTCCGGGTTCCCCAGACCCAATACTTTTTCTTGCGACACGACCCGCTGGGCTTAAGTTTGCGCTGCGGGATGCAGTGGTCAAGATGTATCAACCCATGGTACGCCCCAAAGGACGGGGATTTCAACCCGTTGCCGTGCAACAAAACCTTAAAAACAGGGTAAACGCCTGAATTCTCAGTTCTATGCCGGAGACTTAGAAAAATTTAATCCTTGACGAAACAGGGGCTTATGGGCCATTGATTAGATATGTAAGGTATATCAGAAGCCTAAACACCTAAACCCTCACTTTTTTGACAGCCCATGTCTACCCTTGTCATCGTTGAATCCCCGACCAAAGCCCGTACCATTCGGAACTATCTACCGAAGGGATATCATGTGACGGCATCCATGGGCCATATCCGCGATTTACCCTCCTCTGCCGAGGAAATCCCCAAGGAACAAAAAGGGCAGCCCTGGTCTCAGCTTGGGGTCAATGTGGAAAACAACTTCGCGCCCCTCTACATCGTGCCGAAGAAAAAGAAGAAAGTTGTCACCGAACTCAAGCAAGCCCTCAAAGAAGCCGATGAGTTAATCCTGGCGACGGACGAAGACCGCGAAGGGGAAAGTATTAGCTGGCATTTGCTCGAAGTGCTCAAGCCCAAGGTGCCGATTAAACGGATGGTCTTCCATGAAATTACCCAAGAAGCCATCCAAAAAGCTTTAACCAATTGCCGGGAAATTGACGAAAACCTCGTCCATGCCCAGGAAACCCGCCGGATTTTAGACCGTTTGGTGGGCTACACCCTCTCGCCTTTACTCTGGCGCAAAATTGCCAAGGGCCTCTCGGCGGGACGGGTACAATCGGTGTCTGTACGCCTGTTGGTGCAACGGGAGCGGGAACGACAGGCATTTCAATCGGCTAATTATTGGGACCTCAAGGCAGAATTACTCCAGAAGAAATCAAAATTTGAGGCCAAGCTGATCACCCTCGGCGGCAAGAAATTAGCGTCCGGGAGTGATTTTGATGCGGCCACAGGGAAACTCAGCAAGGGTAAAAAAGTTGTCGTCCTCTCCCAAGCAGAGGCGATCGCCCTCAAGGAGCGTTTACAAGATCAACCTTGGACGGTCAGCAAAACCGAAGAAAAACCCAGTACCCGCCGCCCGTCGCCCCCCTTTACCACCTCCACTCTGCAACAGGAAGCCAACCGCAAACTCGGTATTTCGGCGCGGGATACCATGCGTACCGCCCAGAAGCTCTACGAAGAGGGCTACATTACCTATATGCGGACGGACTCGGTGCATCTTTCCGAGCAGGCGATCGCCGCAGCCCGTAGTTGCGTTGCAGAAAAATACGGCACAGAATACCTCAGCCCCAAGGTGCGCCAATACAAAACGAAAAGTAAAGGAGCCCAGGAAGCCCATGAAGCGATCCGGCCTGCGGGTAACACCTTTCGCACGCCCCAGGAAACCGGCCTCAGTGGTCGAGAGTTAGCCCTTTATGACCTTATTTGGAAACGCACCGTCGCCTGTCAGATGGCCGATGCTCGTCTCACTCAACTGTCGGTTATTCTCAAGGTCGATGATGCCGAGTTCCGCTCTGCTGGTAAACGCATTGATTTTCCGGGTTTTTTCCGGGCCTATGTGGAAGGCTCTGATGATCCCGATGCTGCCCTCGAAAACCAAGAAGTGGTGCTCCCCGATCTCAAGGAAGGAGACCAACCCACCTGCAAAAAATTAGAAGAAGTCGATCACAATACTCAACCCCCGGCCCGTTATACCGAGGCCAGTTTGGTCAAAGCCCTCGAAAGTAAAGGCATTGGTCGCCCCAGCACCTACGCCACAATCATCGGCACCATCGTTGATCGCGGTTATGTGCAAATTCGCGATAAAGCCTTGACCCCCACCTTTACGGCCTTTGCGGTGACGGCCCTCCTGGAGGAACATTTCCCCAATCTGGTGGATACAGATTTCACCTCCCAAATGGAACAGACCCTCGATGAGATTGCCACCGGCAAAGCCCAATGGTTACCCTATCTAAAAAATTTCTACCTCGGAGATGATGGCCTGGGTACCCAAGTAAAAGTGCGCGAGGAAAATATTGATCCGGCCACTGCGAAGGCGATCGCCATCGAAAACCTCCCCGTGAAAGTCAAAATTGGTCGCTTTGGCCCCTACATTGAAGCTGCTAACGGCGAAGAAACGATCACTGCATCCCTACCAGCGGACTTAACCCCCGCCGATCTCGATCCGGAGCAGGTTGAAACCATCCTCAAACAAAAAACCGAAGGCCCCGAACAATTGGGGACGCACCCTGAAACAGGCGATCCCATCTACTTACTTGTGGGTAGCTATGGCCCCTACGTTCAACTGGGCGAAGTCACCGAAGAGAAGAAAAAGCCCAAGCGTGCTTCCCTTCCCAAAACCGTTAAGCCTGAAGAGCTCACCCTACAGATGGCTGTGGATCTGTTAGCGTTGCCGCGCTTATTGGGAGAACATCCCGAAACCAACAAACCCGTCAAAGTGGGTCTCGGTCGCTTTGGCCCCTATGTTGTCCACGACCAAGGAAAAGAAGGTAAAGATTATCGGTCTCTCAAAAAAGAAGACAATCTCTTTACGATCGATTTTGAACGGGCCATGGAACTATTAGCGCAACCAAAGCGTTCCCGTGGCCGGGGCAAAACAAAGACGCCCCTGAAGGAACTAGGGAAACATCCCGCTGATAACGAACCAGTCAATGTTTATGAAGGCCCCTATGGTATCTACGTGAATCACCTAAAAGTGAATGCAGGTTTGCCAGAAGGAGAAACCGTAGAAACAATTACCCTCGAAAAGGCCCTCGAACTAATCGCCGAAAAAGCGGGTAGCAAAGCAACCAAGAAGCGTTCGACGACAAAAAAGAAAACGACGACGAAAAAAACAACAGCAAAAAAAACCACCAGCCGTAAAACAAAAACTTCTTCATGAGCCACAGTAAGCGTCGGTGGGAAGATTGGGGCCAAACCCTTGGCGATCGCCAAATTATCTTAGGTTTAAGCCTAGCGGCCCTTTTTTTGTTTTGCCTGAATCTGGGAAATATGCCCCTCCGGGATTGGGATGAAGGCACCAGGGCACTGGTGGCGCGGGAAATTTTCCGTACTGGCAACTGGTTGCATCCCACCCAATTCGGCGATCCTTACCTGCTGAAACCCCCCTTAATGGATTGGCTCGTGGCCAGTAGCTATACCCTCGGTGGCGTGAATGAATGGACAAGTCGCTTACCGGGGGCTCTCGGCAGTGCCCTGGGAGTGCCTCTCCTCTACTGCCTCGGACGGCAATTATTCCAGGGGCGATCGCCTGCCCTGTGGAGTGCCTTGGTCTATCTCACCCTCTTGCCAGTGGTGCGCCATGGTCGTCTGCTGATGCTTGATGGTCTGGTTTTAACGGCCCTCATCTTCAGTCTCTGGTGTTTACTCAAGGTGCAAAAATCTCCCATCTGGGGACTGGGCTTCGGTCTGGGCTTGGGCATCATTGCCTTTGTCAAGGGGTTATTAATGCTTCCCCTGGGGGCGATCGCCCTGTTGTTTGTGATTTGGGATCGTCGCTGGTTTGTTTTTAAAAATTCCTATATTTGGCTGGGGTTGGGTCTCGGCGCTTGCCCGGTGCTTCTCTGGTATGGGGCGCAAATTCAGCATTATGGTGCGACTTTTATTCAGGTCCATTTTTTCAACCAAGGGTTTGACCGGGTCGCCAGTACTGTTGAAAGTCACCAAGAGCCCCCCTGGTTTTATTTATTAGAAATAGCCAAATACACGGCCCCTTGGTTATTTTTTCTACCCCAAAGTTATCAATATCTTTGGCAGACCCGCCAAATATCCAGCAGCAAATTAATTTTGACGGGCAGCATCTTTTATCTGGGTTTAATTTCTGTGATGGGGACAAAATTGCCCTGGTATGTGATGCCGGTTTACCCGTTTTTGGCCCTTGCGCTGGGACATTACTTAGCGAAACTCTGGGATGCACCACCACGCAAGGCGATGTTTCTGCGGGGGCTATTTGGGTTGTTGGCGATCGCCGCTTCGGGGGGAGGTATTTATCTCTACTTCACAGATCCCCAGGTTCCCTTGATTTTGATGGCCCTGACCCTGGGAGGCATGTTTGCCGTGACTACCTGGCTTTGGCCCCGGCCCCAGGCTCTTTATATTTTGGTGGGAGGCATGTACTGCGGTTTGGCTCTGTTGTTTTGCTCCCAGGCTTGGGTCTGGGAAATTAACGAAGCCTTTCCTGTCAAACCCATTGCCGCCATTATTCGGGCGGAAACCCCAGCCGATGCGATTATTTTCACCACCTTCGATTACAGTCGGCCCAGCTTAGATTTCTATGGCGATCGCCCTGTGCGTCCCCAGCCCCTCGAAGCGCCCGTTGGCGAGCAATATTGGCTCATTCACCAAGATTTGTTGACAGAACAACCGGCCCTAAAAGAAGCATTGCCTCCCTTTGAACTGCTGGGACGGGCCTCAGGGTTTAACCTGGTGCATTTTTTCCCGGACTAAAGGAGGCGATTGAGCGATAATTCGGTTGTGTTGGACGCTAAATTGGCCTTAAAAAATATTGAAAGAATCAACTTCTAAGGCTTTTGATCCACCTTCCCGGAGAATGGCAAAGACTCGCTCCAATTGTTTCCATAAAAGACCCACAGTGCCGATAGTTAAAGGTAAAGACAAGCTGTAGGCAAACCAAGCGGGGATAAAAAAGACTTCTAAACCACTGGCGAGAAAAATACTCATGCCCATACCAATGCCAAAGAGAGGCAGTTGTAAATCAATGGTGGATAACTGTTTGCGAATATCGTCGTTATTGGCAACAATCCCCCGTGCTTTGAGCTTCAGGGTACTCTGGAACGCAAAGCCGCTAGTTAGGGCAATAAACAAGCCAAGGCCCACCAACAAAAACGGCGGCTGGGGAATGTAATAGTAATAATATTCTTCCATGGATTTTTTAACAAAACTTTATTAACTAGCCTTCATTATGACCGAGATTGGGCGAAACTCGGCAAAACAGCCGTTAAACGCTCACCGGAAAATTGACGGAGGTTTGACCAGGCGGCCCCCAGTAATTTTTGGGGTTGAAATTCGTCTTTCAGGAGCGCCCAGAGTCGTTGTACTTCTTCGGTATGGAGGCGATCGTCTTCCGTTAAGGCCAGGAGAATCATCCGCCGAATTTCTGCACCCTCTTCGGACATTAAATATTGGAAACCCATTTGGGCCGTGGGTAAAATATCAAACTGATTATCGGCCTGGGCGATCGCCAACATATTTTCGAGGCGATGCCATTGGAATTTTCCGTCTTTAAAGAGTACTTCTAGGAGCTTGCGGCGTAGCTCTGGGGTCTCAGCAGTTAACAAGCGTCGGGAAACATAAGGATAGGAAATTTCGACGATCTTGAAATCCGGATTCAGACTCAGGGCCAGACCCTCCTGGGTCACAAGGGAGCGGATAATCAGCGCAAACTTGGCCGGTACCCGGAACGGATATTCATACATCAGCGCCGAAAATTCATCGGTAATCGTCTTAAAGTTAAAATCACCAACACTTTCCCCCACCGCTTTCCCTAATACTTTTTCTAGGGCCGGAATAATCGGACGGATATCTGTTTTAGGGGCGAGAAAACCCAATTCCACAAAATCCTTCGCCAGAGTTTGATAATCCTGATTAATCAGCTGCACAACGGAACTAGCAATGGTCTCCTTGGTGGTGTTATCCAATTGATCCATCATGCCGAAATCAATGTAGGCCATGCGTCCATCAAAGGTGGCAAACAGATTACCTGGGTGGGGATCAGCATGGAAGAAACCATGTTCAAGCAATTGTCGCAGTCCCGTGGTTACGCCAATTTCAATAATTTTGTCAGGGTCTAAACCAGCGGCGCGGATGCGGTCTAATTCGTTGAGCTTATAACCTTGAATCCATTCCAGGGTGAGAAGGCGATGGCTTGTATATTCCCAATAAATGGCAGGAACTTTAACGGTGGGATCATCGCGAAAATTAGCGGCAAATTTCTCGGCGTTGCGACCTTCGTTAATGTAATCAATTTCTTCAAAAAGCTTGGTGCCAAATTCATCAACAATTAACGTCAAGTCATGGCCCAAGTTGAGGGGAAGATAGGGGGCAAACAGGCTTGCCCCTAAACGCATCAGGTACAAATCAAGGGTCAGCAGCGGGAGTAATTTGGGACGTTGTACCTTAACGGCAACTTCTTCGCCACTATACAAACGTGCTCGATAGACCTGGGCGAGGCTGGCTGCCGCGACGGGATGGGGGGAAATTTCTTGGTAAATGTCATCGACGGGGCGACCGAGATCTTTTTCAATAATCGCAAAGGCAATCTCGTTATCAAAAGAAGGCAGTTGATCCTGGAGCTTGATTAATTCTTCGAGAAAGTCGGGACGAATCAAGTCTGGCCGGGTTGAAAGGGCTTGCCCCACTTTGATAAATGTCGGCCCCAAGCGGGTCAGAATTTCACGCAGTTCATTGGCGCGACGGGCGCGGGTTTCGGGGTCTTCTTCGCGTTTACTATCTAGCCACAATTTGAAGGAAAACCACCCAAATAACCAAATGATCGTAAAGGCCCGCCACAGGGATTGCCAGGGTCGCCAACGGTAATGTTTGGCGATCGCCTTGGCGTCATAGCGGGTCAAGGTGGTAGAACCAAGTTTGTGGTCGGGGGCAACGGAAGGATACTGGGTCACAGTGGTTTCGCCGTCAATGAATTGTGTGGTTTTGTAAAGTAAATCACACTATATTGTATCGAAATTTTTCGCAGCGACACCAAACCAAGCCTGCATCGGGGATCAAGCACAGCCATTTTCTCGCCCAATTAAAGGGATTGGCGCGGGGTGATTTGGGTGGCAAGGGCTTGGAGGAGGGCAAAACGATCATCTGTTGCAGGTGGTTTAGGAGACGGCTCGGTGGGCACTAATGAAGGGGTTAATTTTTGTAAAGCAACCTGGGCTGCGGCTTTTTGGGCTTGCTTCTTCGAGGCCGCTTGACCCCGGCCCCATTCCTGTCCTTGGAGATAAACCGCCACCGTAAAGGTTTTTGCATGGTCGGCCCCGGATTCATCTAGGGTTTTGTATTTTGGGATTTCACCGTGGTTTGCTAAGGCCCACTCTTGCAATTGGCCTTTGAAATTTTGGGCGAGGGAATTGCTTGGTTGTTGCACGAGGCGATCGGCCACGGGAATGACTAAGGTTTCGACAAAGGCGATCGCCGCTTCGATCCCCGCATCTAGAAAGTAAGCCCCGACGACCGCCTCAAAGGTATTACTTAAAATCTCTGGGTTTTGCCTGGCCCCTTCCTTTTCGGCCCCTTTGCCGAGGCGCAAGATCTGATCGAGACCCAAGGCCTGGGCAAATTCAGCGAGCTGGTGGCGATTATTTTCTAAACTGGCCCGCAACCGGCTCAGTTCCCCTTCCTGAAAGTCAGGATAACGCTCATACAGCAGCTTTCCCATGATGAACTTGAGCACCGCATCGCCTAAAAATTCCAGGCGCTCATTGTCTTGGATTGTCTCTGGTTGTTCGTTGGCAAAGGAGCGGTGGGTCAACGCCTGTAACAGAAGAGGCGATCGCCGAAAAGTGGGCAAGCTTGTCATGGTTAAGCGAAACTTTATAATGTTCAGAGAGTAAATAAACCTAGCGTCAAACCATCTAAAAGCCAATCACTGCAACTCATAAGCAACGGTGATTCAGGAGATTGGAAAAACGCAATGCACAAACAAACCATCTCACCCCATCACCAGATTTAATTTAAATAAGCATAACGGAAGACCTGCGGATCCATGACAAGAATTGAAACTCGTACCGAACCTATGGTGATTAACATGGGGCCTCACCACCCCTCCATGCACGGCGTATTACGCTTGATCGTCACCCTTGACGGGGAAGACGTCGTTGATTGCGAACCCGTCATCGGCTATCTGCACCGGGGTATGGAAAAAATTGCCGAAAATCGCACCAATGTCATGTATGTCCCCTATGTGAGTCGTTGGGACTACGCCGCAGGGATGTTTAACGAAGCGATCACCGTTAATGCCCCCGAAAAACTCGCCGATATCGAAGTGCCGAAGCGCGCCCAATATATCCGCGTGATTATGCTGGAGCTGAACCGCATTGCCAATCACCTCCTTTGGCTTGGCCCCTTCCTCGCGGATGTCGGTGCCCAGACGCCTTTCTTCTACATCTTCCGGGAACGGGAAATGATCTATGACCTGTGGGAAGCCGCCACCGGGATGCGCCTAATCAACAACAACTATTTCCGCATTGGTGGTGTAGCCGTCGATCTGCCCTACGGTTGGAACGATAAATGTTTAGATTTTTGCGATTATTTCGATCCCAAAGTCGATGAGTACGAAAAACTAATCACCAATAACCCCATTTTCCGCCGCCGGGTTGAAGGGGTCGGCACGATCACCCGCGATGAAGCGATCAACTGGAGTCTGTCAGGGCCAATGTTGCGCGCTTCTGGAGTGAAGTGGGATCTCCGTAAAGTGGATCACTACGAGTGCTACGACGATTTTGACTGGGATGTGCAGTGGGAAACTGCAGGGGACTGTTTTGCCCGTTATCTGGTGCGGATTCGGGAAATGCGCGAGTCAGTGAAAATTATTCGCCAAGCCCTGAAAGGAATGCCCGGCGGTGCCTACGAAAACCTCGAAGCCAAGCGGATGTTAGAAGGGAAAAAATCCGAATGGAACGACTTCGATTACCAATACATCGCGAAAAAAGTTGCGCCGACGTTCAAAATCCCCGATGGCGAACATTATGTCCGTCTCGAAAGTGGCAAGGGAGAAGTGGGAATTTTCATCCAGGGCAATAACAATGTGTTCCCCTGGCGCTGGAAAATTCGTTCGGCAGACTTCAATAACCTCCAAATTTTGCCCCACCTGCTAAAGGGCGTGAAAGTAGCGGACATTATGGCGATCCTCGGTAGCATTGATGTGATTATGGGTTCCGTTGACCGTTAATTGTTCTGAGTGAGAAATGTGAAAGAGGGCTATGGCGGCTCTCTTTTTTTGTTTGCGGTATTTAATAGTTTTGAAAATTTGGAGAACGAAAAAAATGGCGATCGCCCCGTTAGAAAGTCTAGAATTTGCCAACTGCCCACCGGAGACCGCGCAATATTTGGTGGTGATGCTCCACGGTTGGGGGGCCAACTACCATGACCTCAAGCCCTTGGCCCGGATGCTGGATCTTCCCCACTGTCACTTTCTTTTCCCCAATGCACCTTTTCCCCATTTCCAGAGTCCCCAGGGGCGGGCTTGGTACGCCTTGGAGCGAGAAGATTTTCAGGGTTTGCCAGAGGCGCGCGATCGCCTTTTTCAGTGGCTGCAAATCCTACCAGAAAATACGGGCATTCCTCCGGAACGAACCGCGATGATTGGCTTTTCCCAGGGAGGCGCGATGACCCTCGATGTCGGTTTACAGTTCAATTTCGCGGCCCTTTGTAGTTGCAGCGGCTATCTCCATTACGAACCCCAAAGACGGCCAGGGGATTTTTCGCCGACGTTACTAATCCACGGCACCCAAGATCCCGTGGTGCCGATCCAAGCAGCCCACCAAGCCAAAACCCAACTGGGTCAAGTGGGCGTTCCCCTCGACTATTTTGAATTTTCTGGGGGCCACGAAATTCCGGTGATCGCCTTGGCCCGAATATCTCAGTTTCTAAACCAGCATTTGCTTCAGAAAGAAATCTAATTTTGTTTGCTGCTTTCGACGGGAATTTTACTGTCCTGGGGCGTGCCTACCCCTGCCGCAGCTTCAGCTTGGGAAAACCAAGCGGCAATTTTTTCCCGTTGGTTAATTAAATAAATGCTCACCAGGGTCAAGCCCACACCGACCCATTGCAGGGGGCTTAATTTTTCGTTGAGGAGGACATTGCCGAAAATTAGAGCAAAAACAGGGGTGAGAAACGTCAGGGCGCTAAGACTGGTTAAATTCCCCTCGGATGCAAGGTAGAAAAATAAACCATAGGCGATCGCACTGCCAAAAATCGTTGCATAGGCCAAGGCCCACCAGCCTGACGTGCTAATAAATTGCCATTGCAGGGTTTCTAGTTGATCCGAAGCGATAAAAAGTGGAATGCCGCCGAGAATCATGTGCCAGCCCGTTGCCATCACCGGATCCGCATGGCGACTGACATAACGGATCAAAATCGTGCCCACTGCCATCGATAGGGAAGCTCCCAGCATCAACACTTCACCACTGATCCCCAGGTTTTCCCACTGAAAAAAAGAAAGATCTCCCTGGAACAGCGCCAAAATCCACGCATCGGGAATGCCAATTAAGCTGATTCCCAAAATCCCGAAACCTAACCCTAGCCAACCCCAGAGGCCGATCACTTCCCCAAATAGCCAGCTGGATAAAAGGGCCACGGCGAGGGGTTGCGAATCAATCATCACGGAACCCAATCCTGCTCCTGTTTTCACGAGTCCCTCTGCTAAAAAGCCTTGAAACATGAGGCCATCGACTAGGGCAAAGAGGCCAATCCAGAGCCAACCCTGCCAAGAAATGTGGCGATCGCGTCCCGATAGGAGTCCGAACAGTAATACCAAGAGTCCTGCTGGCACTAGGCGCAACCCTCCTAGAAAAAGAGGTGTGGTCTGGGGAATCACGCCCTTCATCGCGACCATGGCCGTACCCCACAGGAAAAAGGGTGCAATCAGTACCAAGGGAAATTGACTAAAGTTCGACTTCGAGAGATTGAGGGCCATAAATTCAGGGCAACTATAAAGACTCGCGGTAATGTGTAGTAATGTTAAGCATAGGGGAAATTTATAATTTTTGTTGTTCTTTCCCGTACAGTCCCCCCGCCACTGGCCCCCAAAACTTGCCCACTACCGCCGAAAAAACCACGGTAAAACCCAGCGGATCAGTTAGCATAGGGGATTAGTGCCCTCAACGTCTAATCTGCAGGGCCTGCTAACATTTCATTATTTATTTTTGACAAATCCCTATGGTGTGGCCGTTTCCTCCGAAAACCCGTAAACAAGTTGCGCGTATTGAAATCACCGGGGCGATCGCCGCTGATACCCGAAAACGAGTCCTAAAAGCCCTCGAAGAAGTCGAAGAGAAAAAATATCCGGCCCTGCTGTTGCGGATCGATTCCCCTGGGGGCACCGTGGGCGACTCCCAAGAAATTTATTACGCCCTCAAAAAACTCCAAGAAAAAACAAAGATTGTCGCCAGCTTCGGCAATATTTCGGCTTCCGGGGGCGTTTACATCGGCATGGGAGCGCAGCACATCGTTGCAAATCCGGGGACAATTACAGGCAGCATCGGCGTTATTTTGCGGGGCAATAACCTAGAGCGGCTCCTCGAAAAGGTTGGTGTTTCTTTTAAGGTGATTAAGTCTGGCCCCTACAAGGATATTTTGTCCTTTGACCGGGAGTTGACCGAGGCGGAAGAAAATATTCTCCAGGAAATGATCGACGTCAGCTACGGCCAGTTTGTCAAAACTGTCGCCGAAGCCCGCAATCTGGATGTGGAAACAGTGAAAACCTTTGCCGATGGTCGCATTTTTACCGGAGAGCAAGCGCAGGAACTTGGTGTCGTTGATCGCCTCGGCACCGAAGAAGATGCACGCATTTGGGCCGCAAAATTAGCGGGCTTAGATCCAGATAAGGCAGAATGTCGCACCATTGAGGAACCCAAACCCCTGATTACTCGCCTTTTGAGTCGCAATCAACTGAGTTCGCCCGTGGGGAACGCCCTTAATTGGGTAGAATTTGAACTGGCAACGGCGGGACAACCCCTGTGGCTCTATCGACCCTAATTTCGAAAATTTTTGATGCTTGAGGCGGAGGAAACCAACGTGGACTGGAAGGTGCGGGCTATTCGAGGCGCAATTACAGCAACGGCCAATACCAAGGAGGCGATCGCCGATGCGGTGCGGGAACTACTCGATGACATTGAAGTCCGCAACCAACTAGACCCCGAAGAAATTATCAGTGTGGTGTTCACTGCCACTGCCGATTTGGACGCTATTTTTCCGGCGGCGATCGCCCGACAACGACCCAACTGGGATAATGTGCCCCTTCTCGATGTGCAGCAAATGGCTGTCCAAGGGAGCCTAGAGCGTTGTATTCGCGTCTTAATTCACCTCAATACCCCCAAACCCCAGGCGGAGATTTACCATTCTTACCTGCGCCACGCCCAAAACCTCCGCCCCGATTGGCACCTCGCCCAAATTGCGAGCCGTTAATGTTTAACGATGCCTGGAAAAACAGTCCAGTACAATGGGAAGCAATGAAGTTATTTCTCTAAAGAAACTTCCGCCCATGGTTGCCACCTCGACAAACCGTTATAGCTTTGAAGCGTATTGCCAATATGATGACGGCACCGATACCCGCTACGAACTTGAAGATGGCAATTTAGTTGCAATGACGCCCCCCACCTTTCGCCATATTTTACTTGCGGAAAAATTAGGCGATCGCCTGAAACAAGAAATCACGCGCTTAAATCTCCCCCTGTATTGCCTCCGGGAAACAGGGTTGCGGGTCGGTTACGCAAAATCACGGATTGCCGATTTGATGGTGGTTGATCAACAAAAGGTTGCCGCTGCGGTGGATCAAGCTGGCATCTATCAATCGACACCCAACTTGGTCGTGGAAATTGTCAGTCCAGAGTCGGTGATTCGAGATTACCGTTATAAGCGCTCTGAATATGCGGCGATCGCCGTTCCGGAATATTGGCTCATTGATCCGAGCGCCGAAAAAATTACGATTCTGACTTTTAATGAAGGTCTATACGATGAAAGGATTTTCACACAAGAAGAGAAGCTGGTTTCACAACAGTTTCCTGAATTGACCCTGACCCCACAGGATCTCTTTGCTCTCTGAGCTTTAATAACAATGCTTTTTCCTTGGTATCACCCTAACCGAGTACAGTAACTCAGCCAGCCAAGGATAGATTGACACACTCTCCCGACAACCCTAATGGGTACGCAGAGAGAGCCTTTGGGTCACCCCAAAGATTTCCTGCTTCACAGCCAGCCAGCTAGACCGAGTGACCCCGGCCCCCGCCGCCTCGACTCCACAGGCATTTTCTACTCCCCGTTGCCCACGGGTACAAATTACTTGCCCTGCTGCCACATCTCTAGGTTTAATTGACCCACAATTGTGACAGTGATGGATTCTAACGCTTAAGTCCTTGCGCACCTCTACACCACAATCAGGACATTCCTGGGATGTGCGCCGCGGATCAACCTTACCGTAATACACATCCCGCTTCCAGCAAACCCAAGGCAGAATTTGATTCACAAATTGTCCCAACCCAGCGTCGAGCACATGCTTTCCTAACATTCCCTTCGCTAAACCTCGAAAATCGAGGTCTTCCACAAAAATCATGCCAGCATGGTCACAAAGATGGTGAGCCAACTTAAAATGCCAATCCTTACGGGTGTCTGCAATACGTTGATGCACTCTTCCTATCTTCCGTTGGAGCTCTAGCGAATTGGACGACCCCTTTTGCTTTTTCTTGAGCCTACGTTGCAGCAATTTCAGCTTGCGATGTAGCTTGTTGAAAAAGCGAGGCCGCTTGACCTGTTCCCTATCCGATGTTGAGAGAAAGTATTCTATGCCTACATCAATGCCGATTGGATGTCCGTGGGCAGGGACATCAGGAATATCAATATCTGCTTGGAGACTTAACAGGACAAAGTATCCTGAAGCCCTGCGAACCACACGTGATTGCTTCACCTGAAACAGTTCAGGAATCTCTCGTGACCAACGCACTTTTACGAAGCCCAATTGAGGCAGTTTTATCCCCTCGCTTGAGAGACAATTTTTGAGCATTTGAGGGAAGACAAAGCTTCTCATGCGAGCCTGATTCTTAAAACGCGGCAATCCCGAACGCTTTAGTCGCCAAGACTCCCAAGCAACTTCCAGCTTCCTCAAGGTTTGCTGGAGTACTTGAGCATTGACAGACGCTAACTCAGGAACTTGTTTCTTGGCCTTGGTGAGAGCTTTCGCCTGTTTCACATAATTAGGAAAGGGTGCATCAGTAGGGATAATGTATTCTCGACTAATGGCGCAGGCATTGACAGGAGACTTCCGAGAACTCAGCCAGTCCTTACGTTCTGCCAAGGCAAAATTCCAGACATTACGACACACAGTTAGGATGCGCTCAATCTCTGCAATCTGCTCGGCAGTTGGTTCTAGCTTAAATTCCCAGGTCATATTCAGCATGCCTACACTATAGCTAATCAAATGTAGATTTTGTATCTGCCGCTCCCGTAGACTGTCAGGCTCTCTTGAATTCTTAACTAAATGCGACGTACCCAAAACTGATGCTTTGCGCACAGTACGGGATTTTTGTTTCATTGGTTGCAGCGAGCAACTTTGACTTTACACAGCCTCCAGAGATTTTGGTCATCCTCGCAGTGCAACGACCTATAATGTTGTAGTCTTACAGGAAGATAATTGTCGATTTTTAGGGTATTGAATTCTTGAATTGACGCAGAGAGTCTCCGTATCCTGACGCTGATCTTGTTTCAGGAACATTGCGGGACTCATAACTCCCTGAAACCCTCTAAAGTTAAACAGAGAAAAAAGTCCTAGTCCTATGGCAGTTGCAGCACCCCGCAAAACCGAGTATGAAGCGATTATTGGGCTCGAAACCCATTGTCAGCTCAATACCGCCAGCAAAATTTTTTGTCATTGTTCTACTAAATTTGACAGCGACCCCAACAGCAATGTCTGTCCCGTCTGCCTAGGCTATCCTGGAGTTTTGCCCGTTTTAAACGAAAAGGTGCTGGAATCGGCGGTGAAAATGGGCCTGGCCCTCAAAGCAAAAATCAGCCCCTACAGCAAATTTGACCGGAAACAATATTTTTATCCAGACCTACCCAAAAACTATCAAATCTCCCAATTCGATCTGCCCATTGTTGAGCATGGTCACCTAGAAATTGAAATCGCCGACAAACCCAGTGACCCCCCCGTCAAAAAAACCATTGGCGTGACCCGCCTCCACATGGAAGAAGACGCCGGAAAATTAGTCCATGCCGGGAGCGATCGCCTCGCGGGTTCTACCTACTCTAAAGTGGATTTCAATCGTACCGGGATTCCGCTCCTGGAGATTGTCTCCGAACCCGATATTCGTTCTGGCAAAGAAGCCGCTGAATACGCCCAAGAATTGCGCCGCCTCGTCCGCTATCTCGGCATCGGCGATGGCAACATGCAAGAAGGCTCTCTCCGCTGTGACGTAAATATTTCCATTCGACCCGTCGGCCAGGAAGAATTCGGCACCAAAGTCGAAATCAAAAACATGAACTCTTTCAGTGCGATCCAAAAGGCGATCGACTACGAAATCGAGCGACAAATCAAAGCCGTCGAAACAGGGGAACCCATCTACCAAGAAACGCGCCTCTGGGATGAAAGCAGCCAGCGCACCTTTAGTATGCGGAAAAAAGAGGGCTCCAGCGATTATCGTTATTTCCCAGAACCGGATTTACCCCCCATCGAAGTGACCCCAGCACAACTAGAAAAATGGGCTGCCGAACTCCCCGAAACCCCCGCCCAAAAACGAGAGCGCTACGAAACCGAGTATGGTCTGTCTTCCTATGACACGAGGGTTTTAACCGACGACCGCGACGTAGCTGAATACTTTGAAGCGGCTGTGGCGGCTGGGGCAGATCCCAAACAAGTGACCAACTGGGTGACCCAAGACATCGCTGCCCACCTGAATAAAAATGTCGGTCTAACGATTGTTGAGCTTCCCCTAAAGGCAACGCAATTAGCTGAACTTGTCAATTTAATTCACGATGGCACCATTAGCGGCAAAATTGCCAAGGAAATTCTCCCGGAACTGTTAGAGCAAGGCGGTTCGCCCAAGGCAATTGTTGATAGTCGCGGCTTGACCCAAATTTCAGACACAGGTGCCCTAGAGGCCATGGTGGATGAAGTTTTGGCCGCCAATCCTGAGAAAGTGGAACAATTCCGCGCCGGAAAAACAAAGTTACAGGGCTTTTTTGTGGGGCAACTGATGAAGAAAACCAGCGGCCGTGCTGATCCGAAACTGCTCAACCAAATCCTGGCCCAGAAACTGCGGGGCTAGAAATTTTCTTGGGGTGAGGGGATTGTCCCCCCAGGTAGACTGGGCTATATTAAAGATAGTAGATGCACCCTGATGATTGGGGGAGTCACAAGGTGGCTCTCCTTTTTTTGTCGGTTAGAGAAATTAGTCTTTAACAGATGTCGGCATCGCTCAGGTATTGCTGCATCTGTTCTAGGGAAAGGTTTTGTTCGAGGAAAATAGGCTGGTTTGGATTGTAGGGACTTTGGAGACGATCAATCCTGAGAATTGGCATCTCTGCTAGAACTGGGTTATCGGGATTATAGTCTGTTGGCTGCATCAAAGAACTAGAAAAGCCTTTAAAAATAATAATTTGGTCTTCTATTTCCCCGTGGCCTAGGTGAAGTAGCAGCACTTCATGGGCATACTTACGGGTATAGGCTTCGAGGTGTTTGGCTAAACGGGAAAAATCTGTACTTTGGTGTGTCATGGTGATGATAGGAACAGAATAAATGACTTAGTATTGAGTATTAGTGTAGGCAATCACTGCGGTTTGTTCGTCAATTAATGTTGCAGTGGTGTTTCTATTTTGAAGCTTAAGGGTTATGCGATGACAAATGCCAACTTGCCCCCGGAAATTCCGATTCGCAATTTTGATGCAGCGAAGCAAACAACCCTTTTTCAGACCCTCAAAATGCCCCAGTTTACGGGTCGCTTGATCTTGACGGACCCGCGATCGCATCAATGGTCTTTTTTCTTGTATTTTGGTCGTCTGGTCTATGCTTCGGGGGGAACCCACTCGGTACGGCGTTGGCGGCGTCATCTGACGGCTCAAATGCCCCACATCGCGGCCAATACGCAACTATTGCAACAGGGTTTATCGGCCATTACATCCCAGGCGATTAAACTGCATTGGGAATATGATTTGATTCAAACTTGGCATGGGCAACAACGGATTACGCGGGATCAAATTCGTCGCATGATTGAGGCGATCGCCACCGAGATTTTTTTTGAAGTCAGCCAGAGTACACAAGTCACCTACCATTTCGACCCCGTCACAGAGCAGCAGGAAGATCCGCTGATTTTAATTGACCCAGCCCAAAGTATTTTGCGAGCTTGGCGACTCTTTGAACAGTGGAATAATCTAGAGATTGCCCACCTGTCGCCCCAGGTTGCTCCCGTCATTGTTAAACCAGATCTGTTACAGGCGCGCTCTTCGGAAGCCAATTACCAGTTACTAACGAGTTTGGTCACGGGACGGCGAACTTTTTGGGATTTATCGATCCGTCTCAAACAGGATGTGCCCCAGGTCGCCCGACTCTTGGTGCCCTACATGAAGTTAGGGTTTATTGATGTCAAGATGTTAGATGATCTGTCGTCACCGCTGACGAATGCTCCCCCCCAGCCGACGGCTTCAAAGCCAGTGATTGCTGAGAATCAGCCACTCATCGCCTATCTAAGCTTAGACTCCAAACAACATCAGCACCTCCGTCAAATCCTCAAGCAACAGCGTTATCGTTATTTGGCGATCGCCGATCTCACCAAGGCACTACCGGATCTCTTAACAGAAAAACCAAACTTAATTCTTTTAGATCTAGAGCTTGATGGCAACAATAACGGTCTTGAATTTTGCACCCAATTGAAAAAACTATCACTATTTCGTCAAACACCAGTCTTGCTCATGACCGATAACAATCGTCTTTTTGATCGCGTTAAAGGGCGCTTAACTGGGGTCACAGACTTTATTTCAAAGACAAGTACACCAGACGAATTACTTAAAGCACTACAAAAATATCTCCGCTAGGATCAGTGCTTTTGACCTGCTGAAATAAAAAAACCTCCCCAAGCTTTTCAAGGAGAGATTACAAAATATTAGTTCAACAATGTAAGGCTTAATTAAAAGATTAGATACCACGCTTCACAGCAATATTGGCTTTTTCAAATTCTGTCGCTAAACGTGTTTTTAATTTTTCAGGTAAGGGGCGACTACCAAAGGAACTGTAGTAACCAGCCAAAGCATTCAACGCAGTTTGCATGGTAGTGAAAGAACGTAGCCCAGAGGTTTTCGGATCACGGCGGTAGCGGGACATATATTCATTCATCTGCAAGCGGGCCGCTGCCTGCACTTCGCTGCGGTTAGGGGCATCGGCAGGTAGTTGAATGGCTTCAGTCAGATTTTCGACGACGAGTAAAGTATCATCTACATATTTCCCGGTTAGGCCACTGGCACTGGTGCCGCTACAGGCTGTTAGTCCAGTTACGCTCACCATAATCACCAGGGCGATCGCCACAAGGCGAGATAAAAATTTCTTTAACATAGTTTTTCGGTATAAAAAAGCACGCTTAGAACTAACTGTTATCCTACCGCGAAAATTTAGCCTTGTCTGCGTTGCAGTTTGGTATAGGTTTTGAAAATTATTGCTCTTCCGGCAAAATATCAACATAGAGACTGACAAGGCGATAGCGACCATCGATTTGGGCATAGGCAAGATTGAATACAGTATTGGGGTTAGTCGGGAATGCGCCTCTCATGCGTAAAATACCTTGTTCATCAAGGGTGGGTTGTTCAGAAAAAACAGGTTCCAGCTGGGTGATCACCGCAATGTTTGAATCTCGACGACGCATTGGCGCAAAAACATCGGCTAAGTTTGTTAGGCTAAATTGGGCTTGAAAAGCAGGTGCGGCTAATTCTTTCAATACACTGTAATTTCCGGTGAGGTTGGCATTATTAACCGCAATTAATGTGCTTTTAAGGAGAGACAATAATAAAAGGCGATCGCCTTCAGTCTGTACAGCAGGACGCAGTTGAGGTTGAGATTCGTTCTGAGCATAAGTAGGAGTGATGGCCATTGTCACACTAGACAGGCTCACCACAATAAATCCCACAATACGAGCAAGAGTGATTGGGGAATATTGGTTCATTGTCATTGATGGTAAGAAAGTTCTTTAAAAGAATAGCCCCAAATTCTACTAATGACATGAATTAGGAGAACTCAGGGCTATATCCACTATATTTTTGAAGTGATTTACTGTAGCTAGCGAACTACGCGCATCCTTCGAGTCATAAATCGCTTAGAAGCTCAAGCCAAGACCTGCACCAGCGGAGAAGGTATCAGCATTCAATCCCCAACCAGCGCTGACTTTGAAAGTCGCGGCTGTGCCAGTGCTGTTGGGATCAGTGAAGAGGAACTTGGCAGCAGTACCAATTGCGGTTTCATCTTCGAAGGTACCAAAACCTAAACCAATAGCATAGCGGTGGCCAGGACGAAGCTCAGGTTCTGCATTTTCCATGGCGATACTGGAAGCGATCCCTGTTCTGAGCTCTTTTCTGAGCTCACCGATAACATTTCTGTTTACACCAACACTGTTATCACTGTTGATGACGAGGAGATCCTCAGAGCTACTGTCGGAGAGACCATTAAGAATCGTTGGACCATTGAGAGTAGTTACACCATCTACCTCAAGCGTACCTGCCACATCCAGAGTATCAGTCGTAATGGCACCGGTATTAGCAATTCCGTTGGTTGTGGCCAGACCATTGAGAGTCGTTGCGCCAAGAACTTCCAGAGTATCAGTCGTTAAGGCTCCAGTGTTCGAGATTCCAGTGGTTGTAGTAAAACCAGAAACGTTTACAGGACCGCTAAAGTTCGCAGTATTGCCGTTCTGGACATTAAACGTACCATCAACATTAGTGTCATCGAGCTGAGAAACGCCATCGACAATTAGATTTCTGTTAATGAAAGCATCTTGGGTAACGTTTAGATTATTACCAACGTTGACGTTGTTGCCAGCATTGACGTTGTTAACTGCGCTGACATTGCGACCAGCAGTCACATCTTGACCTGCATTAACGTTAACTCCTGCATTGACGCTTTGGTTGGTGTTGATGTTGCCGCCATTTACAGCGATGTTGTTTCCATTAACAGTGAGGGGACCGTTATTGACAGTGACTTGCCCGGTAAAGGTAGAATCACCGGTAACGTTTAGGATGTCACTTCCCTCATCACCAATATTTGTAGTGACGGATAATGGTGTCCCGCTGTTTTCACCAATGTTGATAGTCGTATCATCAACGTCATCGCCAATAGTGATTGTGTCTGGGCCATCATTGGCATCCCCACCCGCAGTCGGGCTTTGGCATCGTATGATTAGAGTATTTGTACCAGCAGGAGCATCTGTTATGAACTGGGTATCTTGTGTGCCTGCATTAACCTGGCCAGTCTCGCATGTATCCGCTTGTTGTGCACCAACAGGATTACTAACAGTAAAAGCTCCGAGGGTAATTACGGGAATTAGAGAGAGCTTAGAATATTTTGCGATATTGGAAAAGTAGGATTTCATCGAATTTTAAACCTCACACATGTTAATTAGCCGACAAAAAATCTTTCTCAGAGAAAAAAGTATTTCAATGATTGATTTTTTTGTTTTAGTAGCTTGGTTGTCTGGATTGTATCAACATAATTTGGAAAAATCCACATCCTAATGATTACAAAAAATGATTTTTAGCAACAAATCCGATGGAATGTGCGTCTTTAAAGCATTGTCATAATACGAAAATACCAAAAGCCATAAAACCTTAAGGGAATTTAAAGAAAAAATTAGAAAATTGATTGCATGATGTTGTTGTGGGTGGAAGCACCGACCGATGTTGCAGTGGTAACAGCTGAATTCTCACCAATGGCACCCTGGGGATCGAGGCATTGCTCAAAAAACGTCTGGCAGCGGTTTTGCTCGTCGGCTAGGATCACTTTTGCCGTATGACCTTGCGCTAAAACATCGTGGCGATCGCGCAATTCATAGGCCGCCACGATCAGGCGATCGCCGATCGACTCTTAAAGATGTTCAAGAATGGGAATCAGGCTTAGAAAATCCTCGGCTTGTTGCAGATAATCATTCACCTCTGCTTCTGAAAATTCGATGCTGGTGTTGTAATCGGCTTGCGATCGCGCTTTTTGGGCATCGATGAAATAACGGTGATATTTGGGGTTGACGATCTGGGTTTTGGCAAAGTGTTTCCCAAAGGCGGCAATCACAGCAGAATGCTTCGAAAAGTTGAGTTCTTGGGATTCGAGGAAAGCAGAAGCAAGATAAAATATGCTGTAGTAGGCACGGGAAATGGCAAAATCATAGTAACCAAGCGCTTTTAGTTCCTTGGCAGCATCAAGGCTTGTTTTGCTTTTCGGATGAGGCTAATTTGTTCTTTTTTCACAGGCTCACCCCTTCCTGGCGTACGTTGCGGATAAAGGCATTATTCGTATTTTGCCAGGTCTCGAAGTTCATCAAAAAGCAACTAATGACAGTATCGTATTGGAGGCACAGGTCGGCGATAAACTGACTGTTTGCCTTGTTCTCTTGGTAAGAGTCAAATTGATTTTTAAGCAGTACCAAAATGTCAATGTCAGAGTCGGGGGCAGCATCACCACGGGCTTGGGAACCAAAGAGAATTATATCAACGAGGTTATCTTGATAGTTTTTCTGGAAGTGGTCACGGAGTTGTTCAAGGATGCGAGAGAGGTTCGGGTTAGGGGAGGAGAGGGCTTGTTTCATGGCTTTGTTAGAGTTTGGAGAGCAAAAGTTTCGCTCGGTGCCGTGTGGTGCCCTTGCTCCATTTCCTAGGACAGTGTGAGCTAACAGCTTAACTCTTGGGGAAAGTATAAATGGGGTGACTGGGCTTCGTGCACGGAGTTGGGCGTTGTCACCGATAAATTTTCGCCAATAGTACCTTGGGGATCAAGGCGTTGCTCAAAAAACGTCTGGCAGCGGTTTTGTTCATCGGCTAGGATCACTTTTGCTGTATGACCTTGCGCTAAAACACTGGCGCGATCGCGTAATTCATAGGCAGCGACAATCAGGCGATCGCCGGGAGTACAAAGATGGGCCGCCGCACCATTTAAACAGACAACACCACTGTCTCGCTCACCAGGTAAAACGTAGGTGGTCAGGCGGTTGCCATTTTCGACGTTCCAAATATTCACTTCTTCAAGGGGCAAAATACCTACTTTTTCGATCAGGGCTTGGTCGATGGTGATGCTGCCCACATAATCTAGCTCAGCCTGGGTCACCCGCAAATGGTGGAGTTTCGCGTGCATCAGTTTGATTTGGGCCATGGTAAAGGAGAACGGTAAAGGTAAAGAAAGTTGATTGGGAACGGGGACATCCCTCTAAATCTCCCTTCGGAAGGGAGACTTTAATAAATCTCTAAATCATTTTTCTGCAGGAGACTTGAAGAATTTCATTGCTGCTTAACCCAGTGCACAAAATTTTCGAGGATTTTTAAGCCAATCGCTGAGGATTTTTCGGGGTGAAATTGCATTGCAACTAAATTATCTTTGGCGATCGCCGCTGTGACGGTTTGCTGGCCGTGGGTGACGGTGGCGGCATTTACTTCAGGATCTGTCGGGGCCACATAAAAAGAATGCACAAAATAAACGAAGGGATCTTTGGGTAAATCTTGCCAAATGGGATGATCCGGTTGGGTTAGTTGCAGTTGGTTCCAGCCCATGTGGGGAATGGTAATCTCTGGCTCTGGCTGAAATCGTTTCACGCTGCCAGGGATAATGCCTAAACCTTTTTCTGTGCCTTCGGCGGAACTGTCAAATAAAATTTGCATCCCCAAACAAATGCCGAGGAAGGGTTTGCCACTGGCGATCGCCTGGTGAATGGAAGCTTCGAGGTGGCGATCACGGAGATGTTGCATCGCCGGATCAAAGGCCCCAACCCCCGGTAAAACGACCGCATCGGCCCCCAGGATTTGTTCCGGTTGATCCGTGATTGTGGGGCTGGCCCCTGCTTTTTCTAGGGCTTTGCAGGCGGAGTGGAGATTCCCCATGTCGTAGTCAACAACCGCAATATTCACCATCTTCTCATTGCCCGAACGTTCACGTTAGAAACCCCTAACATACACCACAAAAGGAATTTGATCCTAACAATTTCTTTAGAATGTTGACGCTTAACTTTCATTCACCCATTCCGACAACTGCCGGGTTACAGCATGACGAAATTCCAGCGGCAAGACTAAAACAATATTTTCATCATTCAGGCGACCATAGATTTTGGTTTGGTCAAAATTTTCAGTGCCGAGGCTCAGTTGATAGGGTCGTGCTGCCGATGTTTGAAGCGTGATCACAGCCTTGGGTTCCAGCAAGCCATAATCGGCGAGTTCCTCAGAGGCCACAGAAAAACTAGCGTAACCCTGGGGTTCGATGAGTAAATTCAGCAAATAGGCGATCGCCCCCCGATTTGCCGGTTTTTCAACGGGACTGGTCAGCCACCATTGAGGGACGGGTGCAAAGCGTTGTTCAAAGTTGAGGGTTTCCCCCTGAATTTCTAAAGACAAAGAACGGATCTCCGCTTCCTGAATGGGAAAAAGCACCTCAGCATTTGCGGCAACGAAACCTGATTCTGAGGGTGTTAAGGTATTTTGTCGGTGCGTAACAGCCCAGGTGATTCCCCCAAGTCCTAAGGCGATCGCCAACCAAATTCCTGTACTCCGCTGCACCATGGCGATTTTTATCTAGCGCGGATATGGTTTACCAAAGCCCGTAAACCGAGATAGTAACTATCCGCCCCAAAGCCGCAGATTTGACCCACTGCAATGGGCGCGATATAGGAATGGTGGCGGAAGGTTTCGCGCTGGTGAATATTGCTGAGATGCACCTCTACGGTAGGTAAATTTACCGCCGCTAAAGCATCCCTAAGGGCGACACTGGTGTGGGTGTAGGCCGCCGGATTAATCAAAATGCCAGAAAATTTACCGAGGGCAGCTTGGATCTGATCGACTAACGTACCCTCATGGTTGGACTGAAAGCAGTGCAGAGAAGCATCAAGAGTTTCTGCCTCCTTTTCGAGGCGGGCGTTGATGTCTTTGAGGGTTGTAGCGCCGTAGATTTCAGGCTCCCGTAAGCCCAACAAATTTAAATTGGGCCCGTGGAGCACAAGGATATTCAGGGTGGACAACGGTGGTGAACCTAACGCAGATTAACTAATAAGGTTAGCATCCCAACGTCCGAGGCCTTTAGTAGCGGCGACGTTGACGGTCGTGGACAGGGATCGGGATGAGTTCAGGCTCAGGTTCGGCCGCTGGCCCAAGGAGGGTTTCAATGACTTTGCCCGCCCACTCTCTGAGTTTTTCCAGTACTTTTTCGATATAGCCCATCAAAAAGACGACTCCTGTAAACTCGATGTACCACGCTCTAATTTATTCATCATAAATCTTGGCGTCTTTGGTACGTTGTTCTTATAGATATATTAAGAATAACACAAGCTTTTCGGGGGGCGATCGCCGAATCCTTAGTTAGGGCCGAGACTTTTTCCTCAGAAACCATAATATTTCGTAACAAAACTTTAAGATTTGTCGCTCTTTAAATATCGCCTGAGGCCATCGAGGGCATCACAAGCACTCAGGTAACGAATCAATTCCCGGTCTCGGTCTGTGCCGTAGCGGTAGGTGTGGCTAAATACGTGATTTTGGGGATCGGCCCAGGCGATACAAACCAAGCCGATGGGTTTGGCGGAGTCATCACTCTTCGGGCCAGCAATGCCGGTAATGCCAATACCCCAATCGCTACCGAGGGCTTGTTTGGCTCCCAGCGCCATTTGTTGGGCCACGGTTTCACTGACGGCTCCCTGGTTTTGCAGGTCGGCAGAATTCACGCTGAGAAGGTTAATCTTTACCGCATTGGCGTAGGCAGTAATACCCCCCAAAAAGTAGTCGGAGCTGCCGGAAACGCTTGTAATTAGTGCGCCTAGGTCGCCGCCAGTGCAAGATTCGGCAACGGCTAGGGTTTCCTGGCGCGTCCGTAGTAAGTCGCCGATGACTAGGGGGAGACTGGCCCCATCGGAACCGAAATAATCCAATCCGGCGATCGCCTTAATTTCTGCAACCACCGGATCCATTAATTTTTTAGCTGCGGCAACGGATTCTGCCCGGGCCGCCACCCGGAGCTTGACTTCTCCCTTAGAGGCATAGGGAGCCACGGTCGGGTTCGTCAACGCAAAAAGATGATTCACTTTAGCAGCCAGACTCGATTCACCAATACCCCGGAAGCGCATCATTTCACTGTGAATCACAATCTGACCGTAGCCTTGGGCCTTGAGGTAGGGGACAGCAGTTTCTTGCCACATCCGCTTCATTTCCCCAGGGACGCCCGGAAAGGTAAAAATTGTTAGTCCCTCAATGGGTTGCCAAATCAGACCAGGGGCAGTTCCCGTTGGATTCGGGAGAATCTCCGCTCCCTCCGGTAAAAGGGCTTGTTTACGGTTGTTGGGGGTCATGATGCGCCCCCGTTGGGCAAATTTTGTGGTGATATCGGCGACAATCTCTGGTCGCTCGACGAGGGGCGTTTGGAAATAGGCGGCGATCGCCTCGGTGGTGAGATCGTCGGGGGTGGGGCCAAGGCCACCCGTAAAGACGATAATTTCTGTCCCCCGTTGCACGGCAATCTCTAGGAGGGAATGGATGCGAGCAATATTGTCTCCCACCACAGACTGAAAATAATGGCTGATGCCAAGCTTTGCGAACTCCTGGGCAAGGTACTGGCTATTGCTATTGACGATATCTCCCAAGAGAATCTCGGTGCCGACACAAATAATTTCCGCCGCCATGGTGCTCCTTCAGTCAAAGGCGATCGCCTTTCCTCATTTGTTTGGTAAACATTTAATTTTAGAAGCCCACAACAGGACTTGAACCTGCGACCGGCTGATTACAAATCAGCTGCTCTACCAACTGAGCTACGTGGGCATTGGTCTCTAAACCGTATGCAAGTATAGCAAAAGCGCACCGGAAATTGTCAAGCCTTTTACACCAATCGACTGTCCATGGCCCACCGCGCCAGTTCCGTGCGGTTATTTAAGCTGGTTTTGTTCAACATATTCGACACATGGCTTTCGATGGTGCGCTGGCTTACATTGAGCTTTTCGGCAATTTCTCGATTAGAAAGTCCCTGGGCCACAAAGCTCACAACCTTAGTTTCCGTGGGGGTAAGCTCCACATGACTCGGCACCTGAAAGGCCATGGACGAGGTTGTCGCCCCAGAATGACTCAGGATACGCCGGGCCTGGTTTAACGACGATTCCACCTGGGCGACTAATTCTTCTGGTTCAAAAGGCTTCACAAGGTACACATCCGCCCCTTGGTTCAGGCCCTCAATGCGATCGCGGGTTTGCCCTTTTGCCGAGAGGAAAATTACAGGGATCCAGCTAATTTGCGAATTTTGACGGACATTTTGGATAAAGGTATAACCATCCATTTCTGGCATCATCACATCACAAATGATTAAGTCAGGGGTTGTCTCTTCGAGGATTTGCAGGCCTTCGACACCATTGGCCGCGGTCAACATGTCGTAGCCGCGAAATTCGAGATAATCGCGCACTAACAAAATGAGATTGGGATCGTCATCAATCAGGAGTAGAGTCGTACCTTGGGGATTAGGAAAATCGCTCATGGCAGGAATAGGGTCGCAAAGATCAGGGTTAGCCAAATCTTAGCAAAGGAATTTTGGCTGAGATTAGGGATTTGGGACGGGGTTTACTGGTGATGGTTTGGGTAGGGGGTGGGCCATAAATACATAATCCTGGACGGGGCGATCGCCGATTAAATGCTCCTGAATAATCCGTTCAATGACCGCTGGTGTGGCACTGTGATACCAAATGCCATCGGGATAGACCACCAAAATCGGCCCCTGACTACAGACCCGGAGGCAGTTCGCTTTCGTGCGGAAAATGTGGGGTGAAGCGTCACTAGGAGCATCTAATCCCAATTCTTTGAGGCGTTTTTTGAGATAATTCCAAGCGTCGATGCTGGCCTGCTTATCACAACATTTGGGCTTCGTTTGATCGGCACAGATAAACACATGGCGATCAATTCGGTCGAGGCCAAGATTTTGCGCACAGACTTTCAAACTTGCATCACATTGTTCTGCCATTACCGAGATTCTCTAGGGGGACGCGAACAATTTTAGCGAGTCAGGCGATCCAGCGGCGAAGGAAGGAACATTGAAGGATACACTAGAGGGAAGCAAAAATTTTGAATAACTGTTTGATTCTATGGATCCCATGCTCAAAGATGCCTTTGCTCAACGTCGGGCATTAAAAGTCATTAGTGGTTTGAATAACTTTGATGCGACCAATGTTCTCGCTGTGGCCCGGGCAGCCGAAGCCGGTGGCGCAACCTTTGTCGATATTGCCGCCGATGCAGATTTGATTCGTCAGGTGAAAGAAGTCATTTCTCTGCCTGTATGCGTGTCTGGGGTTGATGCTCAAGTTTTAGCTGATGCGGTTGAAGCGGGGGCTGATCTTGTGGAAATTGGAAACTTTGATGCATTCTACGCCCAGGGGATTCGCTTTGAGGCAGAAGAAGTGCTGGCAATCACTAAAGCAACCCGTGCGTTATTACCCAACGTAACCCTTTCGGTAACGGTTCCCCATATTCTCGCCCTCGATGAGCAGGTTGCCCTTGCCGAACAACTCGTGGCAGCGGGTGCAGATATTATCCAAACAGAAGGGGGCACTTCCAGCCGTCCCACCAGCGCTGGAACCCTCGGTTTAATCGAAAAGGCAGCGCCCACCTTGGCTGCAGCCCATGCCATTTCCCGCGCGGTAGGTGTCCCTGTGATGTGTGCGTCTGGGTTGTCTGATGTGACAGCTCCCATGGCGATCGCCGCTGGTGCTGCTGGGATTGGCGTCGGCTCTGCAATCAACAAACTCAATGATCCCCTGGCGATGGTGGCAACGGTGCGCCAATTAGTCGAGGCCCTCGATGGTGCCGTTGTGGGCGTAGAAGCTTAAAATTTCGTGCCAACAGTTTCGGTTAAGGCCAAAATAAAACCCTCCATCGTGCATGGGGGGCTTTATGTTAGGAGTTTTATTGCTTGCTTCTCAGGACAATAACAAATGATGGAGACAGTTGTTCATCAAAAAGTACACAACCATCATGGCAGCGGCGGCGGCGGCAACTAAGGTTCCTGCCAACATCAGAGAAAACTCCTGTTGGTCAAATGCCTGTTGCATCAGGTGGAGTGACCACGCAACTAAGGCAACATCAAAGATGAGAATTGGAACCAGCATATTTTAATTTTTGTTAACTTGGCTCCATTCTAATACATTGTCTTGCAAATCAGCGGGAAAAATTCAGGGTGTTTTAAGATTTGCGGGGCTGCCTAAAGCCTTATTTTGTCGAAGCTTGCGGGGATCGCCATCAAAAACAACTTTAAAATCCACTGATTTTTATTTTTGTCAAGTACAAATTGGCAGACATCAAGTTTAGGGTGTGGTGGGGTTTAAGGCGATCGCCAAAGGGGGGGATTGGGTTGTTAGCCTGGGAAGGTTGGGCAACGTCTGAAGTTCCCAAGAAAAAGAAACAATGCTACAACAATTGGGTAGCAAAAACTCTCGATAATTCTTTTGTAATTCTTTGGGCATGATCAGCAGTAGCCAACTTGTTCTCGGTAGTGGTCTGGTTTTTGGGTCTGTCTTTTGGGTGGAACTGGTGCGGGATTTGTACCATGTCCTTGCCCATGTTTGGGAACCAGTGGGCCGCCTCCATGGATGGCACCATCGGGTTTTCCGGCGGGATCTAACGCCAGTCAACGCAGAAATTTACCGAAAAGCCCATTGGTACAATGATGTGCCAGAGGCGCTGGTGATGCTCAGTTTTGGGTTACTGCTTTGGGGGCTGTTGGCTGCACTGGCAGTGCCGACGGCTTGGCTGGGATTGGCGGGCTGCTTGTATACGCTCTCGTTTTTGGGGGCGGCGATCGCCAGGGGTTTGGGTTTACCCTACGTGGATGAACTAACGGATCTGACCCACCGTCCCGGAGACTTTACCGAGTTACCAGGGGATTGGTTTGTGAATCGCCCCTACCACTGGCGACACCATTTTGATAACCAGGAGGCCTATTACTGTGGCACCTTTACCCTCGTGGATAAACTAATGGGCACGGCACTTTCTCTCAAAGGTAAACGCATCGCTGTAACCGGCGCTTCGGGGACCCTGGGCCATGCCCTCCTCACGGAACTGCACCAGGCTGGAGCCAAGGCGATCGCCCTCACTTCGAGTCAAGAAACCATTTCCCTAACAATTAAGAATCAAGAAATCCCCCTGCAAACGGTGCCTTGGCAGATCGGCGCAGAAGCAGATTTATTAGAAACCTTAAAAAAAGTTGACATTCTTGTCCTTAACCACGGGATCAATGTCCATGGCGATCGCACCCCCGCAGCAATCCACAAATCCTACGCGATCAATACCTTTTCCCAGCAGCGTTTAATTGAGCTGTTCCTTAGCACCGTGGAAACCAACCAAGACCGGGTACGCAAAGAAATTTGGGTAAACACCTCCGAAGCGGAAGTCAGCTCCGCAGTTAGTCCTCTCTATGAACTGAGTAAGCGGGCCTTAGGCGATCTCGTTACTTTACAGCGGTTGGATTCTCCCATCGTGATCCGCAAGCTAATTTTGGGGCCATTCAAGAGTGCCTTAAATCCAGTGGGCGTGATGTCAGCCCACTGGGTCGCGAAGGGGATCGTCGGTGGGGCTAGGCGAGATTTTCGCAACATTATTGTCACCATCAACCCCTTCACCTATCTGTTGTTTCCCATCAAGGAATTTTTTGTGGCAAGCTATTTCAAGCTGTTTAGTCACGGAGCATAACCCATGCAGACCCTAGGCCGCTTGATTGCTATGTCTCTCCTTGCCGCTGTGATGGTGGTGGTGGCGGTGGTGTCAATCCAAAATATTGAATTGGTGTCGATCCGCTTTCTTCTGTGGCAATCGGTGCGCTTACCCTTCGGCATCTTACTCGCCATTGGGGTCGGGCTGGGTCTGATTTTGGGCAGTTTAATTCCCCTCGGCTCCCGTCGTTAGGGCAGTGGGAAAAAACCCTTTATGATGGTTGTCTGTCGGTTTGGACTCGCTAATCCATGGATGATTTGCTCAAAGGTTTAAATATTTATCTCATCGGCATGATGGGCACGGGGAAAAGTACCCTCGCAGAAATTATTGCGGAGTTGATGAATTACCGCAGTTTGGATTCGGACAGCATCATTGAAACCCTGGCAAAGCAGTCGATCAGTGAGATTTTTGCCGAGATGGGAGAGGCAGAATTCCGCAAACTCGAAACCCAAGTCCTCAAGCAAATCGCGGTACAAACCCGGACGGTGGTGGCGACGGGGGGCGGTATTGTGGTGTCCCAGGCCAATTGGTATTATCTGCGCCAGGGTTTGACCATTTGGCTGGATGTGCCAGTGCCAATCTTGGTAGAACGGCTGCGGAGTGATACGTCGCGCCCCCTTTTGCAAAATGTTGATCTTGAGCGCAAATTAACGCAACTGCTCCAACAGCGGCGATCGCGTTATGCGGAGGCAGATTTACATATCCAAATTCCCGGCAATCGTCCCCCCCGGGCCGTGGCAGAGGACATCATCGCCCAAATTCCTTCGGTGCTGCGAAAACCGCCAGAATTTATTGGCGATCGCCCTTGAATTAAGACCCAAACCTAAAAATTCGTTAAAAATGCTAATCGGGAACAAATGGGGCGATCGCCGATCCCGTACAATACCGACCCATGTCGAGCCACATCACCGGGCTCAGTCCATCCTTAGAAACGACAACAATTCATGGAAAGCGAATACATCAGAGAAGTCGAAGCCACCCGCGTCCGCATCCTCAGCGAAGCCCTCCCTTATATGCAACAATTTGCGGGGCGTACCATTGTGGTGAAATATGGTGGCGCAGCGATGAAAGACAGCACCCTCAAAGATAAAGTGATTCGCGACATTGTCTTTCTCTCCTGTATCGGTATGCGGCCGATTGTTGTCCATGGCGGTGGCCCAGAGATTAATACCTGGCTGGCTAAATTAAACATCGAACCCCAGTTTAAAGATGGCCTGCGGGTTACCGATGCCGACACCATGGATGTGGTGGAAATGGTGCTCGTCGGTCGGGTGAATAAAGAAATTGTTTCCTTAATCAACCAAGAAGGCGGCGCTGCCGTGGGCCTCTGTGGTAAAGATGGCAATATGATCCAAGCCCGCCATGTCGGAAAAGAAGGGGTTGGCTTCGTCGGAGAAGTGACCACCATTGATACCAAATTGATTCAATCCCTCGTGGAAAATGGCTATGTGCCTGTCATTTCCAGCGTGGCCGCCGATGAAACAGGTCAAGCCCACAATATCAATGCCGATACCGTCGCCGGGGAATTAGCCGCCGCCCTTAGTGCTGAAAAACTGATCCTACTCACCGATACCCCTGGCATTTTGGAGGATTACCATAATCCCGCAACCCTGATTCCCCGCTTGAATCTGCAGCAGGCGCGGGAGTTAATTGATCAAGGTGTTGTATCCGGGGGGATGATTCCCAAGGTGACTTGTTGTGTGCGATCGCTGGCCCAAGGCGTTAAAGCCGCCCACATTATCGACGGACGGATCCCCCATGCTCTGTTGCTCGAAATCTTTACCAACGATGGCATTGGCTCGATGATCGTCGCGTCGGACTACCTCAGCCAGTTCCCGATGTCGCCTTTTCACTAGCCCTTGATGCAAAGCACTTGTTTCAGGGTGGCGACGACTTCCACTAAATCTGCCTGTTGCGCCATCACTTGTTCGATGGGTTTGTAGGCAGCGGGAATTTCGTCGATAATGCCGGTATCTTTGCGACATTCAACCCCAGCCGTTTGGGCCACCAAGTCATCTAAGGTAAAGGTTTTTTTGGCTTTGGCCCGCGACATTAAACGGCCCACACCGTGGCTACAGGAACAATAGCTCATCGCATTGCCTTTGCCCTTAACGATGTAGGATTTTGCGCCCATGGAACCGGGAATAATACCGTAGTCCTCCTGGCGTGCCCGCACTGCCCCTTTGCGGGTGACGTAAATTTCTTCGTCGAAATGGGTTTCTTGTTCGGCATAGTTGTGATGGCAATTCACAAACATTAGGGCTTTTGTTGGTTTGCCACCAGCGAGATGTTTTTCGATGACCTTTTTAAACCGCGCCAGCATCACATCGCGATTGAAATGAGCATAATTTTGAGCCCATTGGAGATCGCGCCAATAGGCTTCAAATTCCGGCGTACCGTTCACGAAATAAGCGAGATCGGGATCTGGTACTTTAGTTTCCGCGAGTTTCAGAAGATCCTTGGCGGTGCCAATGTGACATTGAGCAAGTTTGTTGCCAATATGCCGCGAACCGGAGTGGAGCATTAACCACACATTATTTTCTTCATCGAGGCACACCTCAATGAAATGATTGCCGCCACCGAGGGAACCCATTTGTTTGAGGGCTTTGCTTTCGAGGTTTTTCACGCCCCGGTGGAGATCTTTAAAGTTTTGCCAGCCGCCCCAATTGCTCACCGTTTTATCAACGTCTTTGTTTTCTTCAAAACCAACGGGAATAATGGCTTCGAGGTCTTTACGGATTTGCTTGAGTTTGCCGTCGAGGCGATCGCCTTTAAAGGGCAATTTGAGGGCGGCCATTCCACAGCCAATATCGACTCCCACCGCCGCAGGAATGATGGCATCTTTTGTGGCAATGACAGAACCCACCAAGGCTCCTTTTCCTAGGTGAACATCGGGCATCAGGGAAACGTGTTTAAACACAAACGGCAGCGAGGCCACATTTTTCGCCATTTGCAGTTCCTGGGAGGCTAAATCATGGCCAGCCCAAGAATAAACGGGTTTTTCGGTTTGGATCGGTAGGGGTTGGTGGGGCATCAGGGGCTACGGAACAGCAGTAAAAATGAGGTGATTCAAAAAGAAATTGGGTTATTTGTCACTCCTTCAGATCATAACGATTGCGTATCCAAGCATAAATATTTTTAACGTTTAGTTGATAAATCACGGCACCCTTGCGACGGGTTAAAGGGTGGGCACTAGGATAGAAAATCATCGGTCGCAGCAGGGCACTTATGAATTATTACGAGATTTTGGGGATTCAGATTACGGCCAACCAACGGGAAATTAAAACGGCCTACCGACGCAAGGCGATCGCCCTCCACCCAGACACCCTGACGATCAATACCCCCGCCGACCAACGGAAACAAGCGGAGGAAGACTTTAAGGAACTCAATCAGATTTACGAAATTTTGTCTAATCCAGAACAGCGACAAAAATATAACCAAGACCTCCAAGGCACTGAAAAAGCAGATCGATTGCGCACCGTCCGGCAACTCCGGGATCAACAAAATTTTCAGGCGGCGATCGCCCAGGCCCAGAGCCTCTACGGGCAATTTCCCACCGATCCCCAATGCGCCGATCTCTATGGCGAAGTTTTAATGCTCTACAGCCGCCAGTTGCTCGACAACAATCCGGTGGCGATCGCCCCAGAAATCAAAACCTATCTGGAATTAGCCCTATCGGTGGTTCACTCACCCCAGATCAAACAACAGATCCAACAGCTCCTTGCCCACTTTGAAAAAACAGCCAAACAAAAAAAGACTACCCAACATCCGCCCGATAGTGAACCTTCCCAAGAGTCATCTAACCTGATCAGCACCAAGCGCGCGATCCAACTCCTCAAAGCCGGGGAAGCTGGCATCAAAGCCTGGAACCAATTCCGGGAATATGAAACCTATTTACCCGACCTCGCCGGTGCTGATTTGAGCGGCATGGATCTCAGTCAGACCAATTTGCAGGGGGTGAATTTACGAGGGGCCGATCTGAGTCAGGCGAACCTAGGAGGGACGAATTTAAGTCAGGCCCAACTGATGCAAGCGAATTTAACAGGTATCAACGGTGAGTTGGCTAACTTTAGCCAGGCGGATCTGACGGAGGCTAATTTAACCGATAGCTGTCTAGTGAACGCTGATTTTAATCAGGCCAATTTAACCGCTGCAACTCTGAATCAAGCCAATGCCTACCGCGCCAACTTTCAGGGGGCAAATCTCCAGAATGTGCATTGGTGCGGGGGCAATCTGGGAGAAACCAACTGTCTCCAGGCGAGCTTTGCAGGGGCGATCCTGAACCAAACCAACGGCAAAAAAGGCAACTTTACGGCAACAACCTTTACTAACAGTCAGTGGGAGGGGGCGGTGTTGGTCGATGCGGACTTTTCCCAGGGGAATCTGGAGCGGATGGAGTTGGCCAATGCCAATTTGTCGAACGTTAAATTTATCGGCGCGCGGCTCTGCGGCACGAACCTCAATGGCAGCGCCACCCAAGGCAGCAAAAAATATCCCTATTATCAGGGCAGCATTGATTTTTCTGGGGCAGATTTGTCCTGTGCCACCTGCATCGAAACGGTTTTTCCCAAGTCAAATTTCGGCAATACCCGCCTGCAAAATACCAATTTCGACCAGGCAGATCTCAGTGGCAGCAATTTCCAGGATGCGGTGCTCCACAACACCAGCTTTCTGGGGAGTAACCTACGCGAAACCGATCTCAGTGGCACAAAGTTTTATTTTGCCTACGTGAACGATCAGACGAAAATTACCGGGGCGAAGGGCATTTAACCAGGGGAGCCATAGCCACCCCCCCCAGGGGTCTGGATTTCTAGGCGATCGCCTTTTTCCATCGCCACTTCAACGGTACTGGGCAATATTGTTTCAGTGCCATCGCTGCGGATCACTTTATTTTCCCCACAAGCGCCCGGTAAGCCCCCCTCTAGCCCAAAGGGTTCTACTAATCGCCGACTGGACAAGATCGCGGCGGTCATTGGTTCCCGAAATTGCAAACGACGGATCACGCCATTGCCGCCATGAAATTGCCCTGGGCCACTACTATTTTTACGGATGGAAAATTCTTCTAGGAGCACCGGGAAACGCCATTCCAAGACCTCTGGATCCGTCAGGCGAGAATTGGTCATGTGGGTTTGCACCGCATCCGTCCCGTGGAAATTTGGGCCAGCGCCGGAGCCGCCGCAGATGGTTTCGTAATATTGATACTGGGCATTCCCAAAGGTGAAGTTGTTCATTGTCCCCTGGGAGGCCGCCATCACCCCCAAAGCACCATACAAACAATCGGTAATATTTTGGGATACCTCCACATTGCCCGCCACCACCGCTGCCGGATATTGGGGGTTGAGCAGACAGCCTGCGGGAACAATCACTTTGATGGGCTTGAGGCAACCATAATTTAGCGGGATGTCGTCCTGTACCAAACTCCGAAAAACGTACAACACCGCTGCTTGGGTCACGGCTTTGGGGGCGTTAAAGTTCGTCTTTGATTGGGGAGCAGTCCCCGTAAAATCCACCGTGGCCGTTTGCTGCTCGCGATTAATTTTGATGCTGACCTGGAGGCGATCGCCATTGTCTAGATTGACGGTAAATTCCCCGTCTTGGAGTCGTTGAAGCTGCTGTTTGACCGCTTGTTCGGCATTATCTTGCACGTGCTGCATATAGGCCAAAACCATCCCCTGACCGTAATGGCGCACCAGTCGTTGCAGTTCCTGGAGTCCTTTTTCGTTGGCGGCAATTTGCGCCTGGAGATCCGCTAAATTCTGCGTTAAATTGCGCACGGGATAGGCAGCGTCAGTAAACAATTGCGCCACAGTTTCCGTTTGGAATTTCCCCTGTTTCACAAGGCAAACATTGTCGATTAAAATCCCTTCTTCCTGGATCTGGGTGCTTTGGGGAGGCATGGAACCGGGGGTAATGCCCCCTAGATCGGCATGGTGACCGCGAGACGCAACGAAAAATAAGGGTTTAGCCTGAGTATTTTTCCCTTGTCCCGGCGCGAAAACAGGCGTAATCACCGTCACATCAGGTAAATGGGTACCGCCATTGTAGGGATTATTTGACATATACACATCTCCGGGTTGGAGGTGCGTTCCGTGGGCCTGGATCAAGCTGTAAACGCTCTCACTCATGGAGCCGAGGTGGACGGGAATGTGGGGGGCGTTGGCGACGAGGTGACCCTGGGGATCGAAAATCGCACAGGAAAAATCGAGGCGTTCTTTGATATTGACCGAGTAACTGGTGTTTTGCAGGGTCACGCCCATCTGTTCGGCGATCGCCCGAAAGAGATTATTAAAAATTTCGAGGGTGACGGGATCTGGTTGACTGAAATCTGTGGGTACAGGTGTCATTTCCTGAGAGATGTCACTGACTTTTTCGAGGATCAAGTGATTGTATTCATTTAAGCGGCCTTGCCATCCGGGTTCGATCACGTTTGTGCCAGTTTTTTCGATGATTAGGGCAGGACTGGGAATAACATCACCGGGCTGGAGGGTCGCGCGGTCATAAACGGGGGTTTGCTGCCATTGGCCACCGCTATACATGGCGACGGTTTCAATGGGGGCTAAATTGCTTTCGGTGCGTTGGGGTTGTCGGGGCGTTTCCGTCGCGGCTTGGGTTTCGCAAATGAGCTCCAGGCTAATGGATTCGACGATCAACGCCTTGTCGGGCAGAGTAAACCCATAGCGTTGTTGGTGGAGGGCGGAAAACTCTGCCACCATGGTTTTTTGATCAGCGAAGGTGACGATTAACGTCGAGTCGGTGCCCTGGTATTTGAGATGGGCTTTTCGTTCCTCAAAAATTTCGGCTTCGCTTGGGGGATGTTGCTGACTAAGTTCCCCGGTGGCCTGGTGCTTAAGTTGCTGGAATTCTGCTTCTAGTTCAGGGAAAAGATCTACTTCTAAAACCTTTTCAATGGCTTTTTCTTTCAAAATGCGAATTTCGGCCAAACCAATGCCATAGGCGGACAGTACCCCCGCAAAGGGATGGATCACGATGGTTTTAATCCCCAAGGTGTCGGCGATCGCACAGGCATGTTGTCCCCCAGCCCCCCCAAAACAGCAGAGCGCATAGTCACTCACATCGTGGCCCCGTTGCAGGGAAATTTGCTTGATTGCGTTACTCATATTCTCCACGGCGATCGCCAAAAAACCAGCGGCAATCTCGGCAGGCTCTTGCGCTAAATTTTCAGCGAGAGCTTGGAACTTCTCTGTAACAATGACGCGATCTAGGGGGGCTTTGCCGTCTGAGCCAAAAACCTGCGGAAAGAAAGCTGGCTGAATTTTTCCCAACAGCACATTGCAGTCGGTGACTGTCAGTGGCCCTCCTTTGCCGTAACAGGCTGGCCCCGGATGCGCCCCGGCAGATTCTGGCCCGACCCGAAATCGCGCGCCGTCGTATTGCACTAGGGAACCGCCCCCTGCCGCGACAGTGTGGATCGCCATCATCGGTGTTTTCAAGCGTACCCCGGCAATTTCCGTTTCAAAGCTGCGTTCGTAGCTACCGTCGTAGTGGGCGACATCGGTGGAGGTGCCTCCCATGTCAAAGGTGACAATTTTCTCAAAGCCGGCGATCGCACAGGTTTTTACCGCGCCGACAATGCCCCCCGCTGGCCCGGAGAGAATGCTGTCTTTCCCTTGAAATTGCGTCGCCTCGGCTAATCCCCCATTGGACTGCATAAACATCAGCTTTGGCCCCTGGCTCTCGGCTTGGAGATAACTCGCCACTTGATCCACATAGCGGCGCAAAATTGGCGATAAATAACCATCTACCATCGTCGTATCGCCCCGACTGACGAGCTTCATCAACGGGCTGACTGCATGGGATAGGGAAATTTGCGTAAACCCGATTTCTTTGGCGATCGCCCCAATTTGTCGTTCGTGGTCAGGGTAACGGTAGCCATGCATCAACACCACGCCACAACTGCGAATCCCGGCATCAAAAGCGTTTTGTAAATCCTGTTTAACCTGGACTAAATTCAGGGGCTGCAAAATATTGCCTTGGGCATCGACTCGTTCCGCCGCCTCGATCACCTGTTCATAGAGCATCTCCGGCAGCTTAATCTCTAGGGCAAAAATATCCGGGCGATGTTGATACCCAATACGCAACGCATCCCGAAAGCCCTGGGTGATCACGAGAACTAGGCGATCGCCTTTGCGTTCTAGGAGGGCGTTGGTCGCCACCGTCGTCCCCATTTTGATCACTTCAATATTTTCAGTGGGGATCGATTGATCCGGACTGAGACCCAATAAATTCCGGATACCCTGCACCGGCGCATCGGGGTAACATTCTGGATTTTCTGACAGCAACTTATGGGTGACTAGCCCGCCATCGGGGCGTTTTGCGACGATATCCGTAAAGGTGCCACCTCGATCAATCCAAAATTGCCAGCGCGATTGTTGTGGAAGGTTACTTGCGCCCATAATTTCCGTGAAATAGCTGAAGCCTTTCTATTAAACCTGATTTCAAGCTTGGGGTACGCGAAATGACTTTGTCATATCACATCGTAGATATTGGCCAGTAAATAGCAAAACTGTATGCATGAGATCAAAAATTGACAATTTAAAGCTTACACTGAGCACCCTAAAATCGCGACAAATAACGCATTGACAAAATGCATTTAGAAAAAAAACTCCGTTTTTTTGCCATGTACCATAATTTTTAATCCCAGAAGTCATAAAGTCCATAAAGTCTCTATCAGTTTTCTTGACTATATAAAAAACACATAAAGCTTATATGAAGAAACCATGAAGAATTCGGGCATTATCGTGTTTTATGGAGTGCTTTATATAAATTTACACAGGGTTGCAATATTGATTTAAATTAATATTATTTAGAGGATTTAAAAGCACGAGAACTTAAGCAGTTTTGCCAAACCATTAAAGCCATAAACACTTTTAGATAATATGCAGTCTACAAAAAAATCTAAGCTTTCATTAATTGTTTTATATGCCTCTGCAGGTGTAGTTTTAAACTTTGTACAGTCATTGCTTCCTGGAACGTTTCGAGAAAGATCCTCAATAATGGCACAGATAATAGGTCAAGAAGCAACGTGTTTCGATGTCGCAGATACAGATAATGATGGGGTTTTTGAAGTAACTCAAGTTGAACAACCCAATCAAGCTGGGAATATTCAAGGACAAGCTTTTTGTGATCTCGATGGTGCTACGGGTGCGACCGGTGCCACTGGCGATACTGGCCCCACTGGCCCCCAGGGTCAACAAGGTGAACAGGGTATTCAAGGTGCTACGGGTGCGACCGGTGCCACTGGCGATACTGGCCCCACTGGCCCCCAGGGTCAACAAGGTGAACAGGGTATTCAAGGTGCTACGGGTGCGACCGGTGCCACTGGCGATACTGGCCCCACTGGCCCCCAGGGTCAACAAGGTGAACAGGGTATTCAAGGTGCTACGGGTGCGACCGGTGCCACTGGCGATACTGGCCCCACTGGCCCTACAGGTGCGACTGGTGCAGTCGATCAAGAAACACTTAACAACATCTATGGCAAGATTGAAAACAACAGAGACCAAATTGAGCAGAACAGACAGGAAATCCTGGATAATCGTTCCGGTATTGCCATGGGTTATGCCATGATCAATGCTACTCGTGGTTTAAGTTATGGCAAGAAATATTCTTTCGGCATGGGATTTGGTAATTTTGAAGGAGAGTCTGCTGTTGCGGCTGGCGCAATCTTTCGTTTTACAGATCCCGACGAAGCGCTAGAAAAAACAGTTATTGATTTTAGTGTTACGGCAGGTTGGGGGATCAATCGAAATACCTTTGGTTTTGGTGCTGGCTTACAACTTGAATTCGATTAAAAGTCTAAATTTTTACGAACTCAGCAAGTCTGTCTTTGAAGGACAGGCTTTTTTATTTGATAATTGACAAATGGTAGCTTTGAAATAATATATAGAAATATCTAAAAGTATTCTGAGGAGCTTCTGATGGCGACAATATGTTTAAATATGATCGTTAAAAATGAATCAGAAAACATTGAACGCTGCTTAAATTCAATGTTATCTTGGATTGACTCATATGTTATCTGTGATACAGGATCGACCGACGATACAATACAAAAAATCCAAAATATTTTCAACAGTAACAAAATACCTGGAACAATACATGAATTCCCCTTTATTAATTGGGAACAGGCACGAAATGAAGCACTAAAAAAGGCAAAAAACTCTCACGTTATTCAAGATTATATTTTATTTGCTGATGCAGATATGGAGCTGGTTGTTGACGATATAAATTTCAAGTCTAGACTCTGCGAGCCAGCTTACAGTATCCAACAAAGAAACCAACTATGGTATTACAATACAAGACTAATACAAGCCAATTTAGAAGCTCAATATATAGGTGTAACCCATGAATATTTGTCAATATCGTGTCTGCCAAAACAACTAAAGGAATTGTGGTTTATCGATCATGCATCAGGTTTTAACCGGGCTGGAAAATTCCAGAGAGATATTGACTTATTGCTCGAAGATCTAAAACAAAATCCTAATAATTCGAGGAGTTTATTTTATCTGGCTCAAAGTTATAGAGACAATAATAATTTATTAAAATCTAGAGAAACATACAGAAAACGTATAGAAATTGGCGGATGGAACGAAGAAATCTGGTATTCGCTATATCAAATTGCAAAATTAAATGAGCGCCTAGATGAGCCAGAAGAGAAAATATGTAATGCTTATTTAGCTGCTTATCAGTTTAGACCCAGTCGCGCAGAACCATTAGTAGAGTTAGCTCGATTTTATCGAGAAAAACAAAAATATCACCTCGCAAATATCTTTGCTCAACAAGCGCTAAAAATCAAGAAACCAAATGATACTTTGTTTCTCGAAAACTCGGTTTATCGTTATAGAGCAATGGATGAAGCGGCCATTGCTGCATTTTGGACTGGTGATAAAAAACAATCATTTAATCTTTGTCAGAAACTTTTACTGGGGGATTTATTGCCAGAAAAAGATAGGCAACGAGTTAAAAAAAATGCCTCATTTTGTGTTGATGTTATTGCAGAAATCAAAACAAAATATCCCGAAGATATTATTGAATCACTTCTACTTAATAGTCTTAGTCAAGCAATTCAATTTAATAAATCAAGTACAGTAACTTTGACTGTTACTTCATGTAAAAGACTTGATTTATTTAAAAGAACAATAAATTCGTTTCTAAACTGCTGTCAAGATTTATATAAAATCAATAAATTCATATGCATTGATGATAATTCATCTCCTGAAAATAGAAACGAAATGCAAAAGCTATATCCTTTTTTTGAATTTATCTTCAAGGACGAAAAGCAAAAAGGTCATGCCCAAAGTATGAATCTTTTATTTGACTTGATAGATAGTAACTATTGGTTACACCTCGAAGATGACTGGGAATTTATAGTATCCATGCCTTATATAGAAAAAGCGATTTCAATCTTAGAAAGCCAAGAGAATCTTGCCCAAGTCATGTTTAATCGAAACTATACGGAATTACTAAATGAACAACATATTGTAGGAGGAATCTTAAACAAAGAACCAATCAGGCATATTATCCATGAATATGTTCCTGGCGGCAGAAACTCAATAAATGTCAATTATTTTTTACAAAAATATCCTAAAGGTTCACTAACTAACTGCTTTTGGCCTCACTTTTCTTTTCGGCCTTTCATGATGAAAACAAAAGTTTTACAGCACATTGGAAAGTTTATAGAACAGCCAGGAAACTTTGAGCTAGAGTATGGTGAACGATTTGTTGAACACGGTTACTTTGCGGCTTTTTTCGATGCTATTGTATGTAGACATATAGGCAGACTTAGCACAGAAATTGGAAAAATTAAAAATGCCTATGATCTAAATGGTATTAAGCAGTTTTAGGATTTGGTTTAAAGAAAAAAACACCAAGAATCTTCTTGATGTTTTTGGATAATGATAGTTGCTCGTCATGGCGATCGCCCCTGACTGAGTTTTAGATGACTTCGATTTCCTCTTCCCGGAGGTGGGCCGCATATTTCGGGTCGAACCGGACTTTGATTGGTAACGTTGCGGTGATCGGGCGGCCGATAATCGTTTCGATGGTCCCTTCCATACCTTTTAGATCAAAGGCTTTTTTCCGGTTTTGGGGGTGGTTGTACACAATGACAGATGCCGTAACACGGATGCGATCGCCAACGTTCATAAACCTTTCTTGTCCTCTCTCGTACAAATATCTCTAAAGCTCTCTGGAGAGCAAACAGTTTTTCCATTGTACATAGCCATGGGCTCCCTACCGCACTGTTTTTTTGGAACTGGCGATTGCAAAAAGCCCATTCATCGGACAGATGTAAATATTGTTGCGTGAATCGCTTGATTCCCAGGGGACACGGGCAAAATAAAAACAGAATGCCCGTTACCAAAGGATGCGTGCCCCATGAAGTTTTGGTTTACCCTGCTCCAATCTCTGCCTGAACTGAGCACCATGGATGTAGAGTTACTCGATTCCACAATCGACGCCCAGGCACTGCGGCTTGATCCGCATCCCACCTCCCCGGCCTCGGCCACCCTGACCCCCGCCCAACTCCCTGTTAGTGGCGCGTTGATCTTTCCAGGCATTATCGTCACCCTGATTGTGCTCTTTTTGATGAGCATTTGGGCCTACACCAGGGTCTATGTCATTACCCCCAACAACGAAGCCTTTGTCCGTACCGGGGGCGTGATTCGCAAAAAGAAAACGGTCATTCTCAACGGAGGTTGCATTGTTTTACCGGGATTCCACGAGTTAACTCGCGTACCGCTGCGGGAAATTTCCATCGATGTCGAACGTACTGGAAACCTCGCTGTCCGCACCCAAGATTACCTGCGGGCAAATATGCGAGTCACATTTTACGTTTGTATCAACGCCAATGAAGAAGATGTTTTAGTCGCCGCCGCCCGGTTATCCAAGCAGGGACGCATTTCTGAAGCAGATATCAAAGAAGCCCTGGAGAAACGAGCCGATGACGCGATTCGGGCCGCCGCTAAACGCAAAAGCATCGCCGAAATTGATTCTGACAAACTGGGATTTGCTGACGAGGTTTTAAATCTAATTCAGCAGGATCTCAAGAAAGTAGGTTTGACCCTTAACAATATTGCCATTTCTGAAATCGAAGAAAGCGACACCTACGATGAAAATAATTTCTTCGATGCCCAAGGCGTCCGCCTCCGCACAGAAACAATCCAAAAATCCATTAAACAAAAACTCGATGTTGAGTTAACGGTGCTGAAGGAAAAGCGGGAGCTAGAACTCAACACCAAGGTAGAAATCGAAGAACAGGAACTGGCCGCCGAACAAAAATCCCTGAAGCTGGCTAAGGCGAAGGAAGAGGCCAAGCTCAATCAAGCGAAGGAAATTGAGTTTCTTAAGGCACAACAGGCCCAGGAAATTCAGGCATCCCAGGATCAAGAATTAGCCAAGATTGAACGCAATCGTATTCTTCAGGAAAAGGCCGTCGAAGAGGAAAAAATTCAACAGAAACTTTCGATTCAGCAAAATCAAATTGCCGCCGATATTTCCCTCGAACAGCAAAATAAAGCCCTCAAAATTGCCATGGCGGAGGCAGAAGAGGAAGCCAAAATCGCCCAACAACAGGCGGCGATCGCCATTGCCAATAAAGAAAAAGAACGCCTCGCCGCCGAGGCCGAACGCACCCGGGCCGAAGAAGCTGTGGCCACCTCCAAGGCCGTCGAACAGGCCAACCGGGAACAACGCCTGGCAATTATTGATGCCGAAAAAGAAGCCGATCAAAAACGCATTGCCGACCAAAACGTGGTGGAAATTGATGTGTTCCGGCGGCGGCGTCAAGCAGAAATTGCCCGTCAAGCGGCGGAATTAGAGGCCGAATCGATCCGCACCCTGGCCGATGCCAACCGCTACCAAGCCCTCGCTGAAGCCCAGGGGAAACAAGCTCTAATCGAAGCAGAAAATGCCCTGAGCAATGCCAACCGCACTGCTGAATTGATGAAGCTCTTTTTACCGACCCTCGCCGACCAACTGCCAGACATTATGAAGTCCCTCGCTCCCCAACCCGGCGTCCTGGGCGATGCAAAAGTATTTGCTTTTCCGGGCACCAATGGCGACGGGGCTGGCCTGGGGGAGATTAATAAATTATTGCTCTCGACGAGCGGTTTGTCGTTGGTCAATGGTCTTTTAGAAGATGGTAAATTGGGGACGCTGTTGGCCCAGGTGAAAGGCTTGTTGCAGGATAACGATGCAGACACCAGCAATAACGAGGTGTTGCAAAATGTGGAAACTCTCCTGGCTGAGTTAAAAGAGAAAAAGACAACGACAACATCCTCTGAAACCTCGTCGCTACCCACTACTTTTGTCCCGCTGCCCAAGGAGGCAAAAGATTCTGAAGGGGCGTAATTTTTTCAGGGATTTGTAAACTCGATTTTCCAAAAAGGCGATCGCCAACCGAGCGAGGGAATACGCTACGATCACAAACGATGTGAATTTAGCGACAAACCAGGCGTGCAGTACAGTTGGCAGAAATTTGGACTTTTGGGTGGGTTATTGGTGCTCTTGGGGGGCTGTGCCCAGTTGGGCAATTTAGAAGAGAGTCTAGCTCCCGATCCGCGCCTCGTAGAACAACAGGAACAGGCCGCTGAAACCGACCCCCCAGCAGATTCGTCCTTACCGGCTGATTTTCCGGCAGAAATTCCCCTCTATCCCGAAGCAACCCTCATTCAAGCAGAAGACAAGACCACCGTCTGGGCGATCGCCGATAATGTCCAGAGCCTCGAAGCCTTTTACCGTAAAGCCTTTGGCGAAGCTCCCTGGGAAATTGTCGCGTCTCCCACTGCCGCGACGGATAATCTCTTAGAAATTGTCGCCCGCACCGGCGACCTAGAAGTGACTCTGTCTTTGTCGGAAGCTGCTTCTCCAACTACCAATGACTCCGACCAGGCCGTCGTGGGCACCACCTTTGTCCTCAGCTACCGAACCTTAAACACCACCGGGACTGGCAATCCTGCACCGACCGATAACGCAAATGCGGAACTTCCTACCCAGGTACAAGATCTCGTTGCCCTCCAGGTTTTTACCGCTGCGGATTTTCAGGCTGATACGGTGATTACGAGACGCCAATTTGCCCGCTGGCTCCTCAAGGCCCACAACGCGATCTATGGCGATCGCCAAAACCAACAAATTCGCCGCGCCAATGCCAGCAGTAAACCCATCTTCACCGATGTACCGGCCAATGATCCCGACTTTCCGTTCATTCAAGGCTTGGCCGAAGCCGGAATTATTCCCTCAACCCTGACCAACGACACCATTACCACCTTTCGCCCCGATGCTCCCCTCACCCGGGAAAGCCTGATCGCCTGGAAAGTGCCCCTCGACCGTCGCCAGGCTCTGCCCCAAACCAGCCTCGATAATATCGCCGAAACCTGGGGCTTTCAGGATGCCGCCCAAATTGACACCAGAGCCCTCCAAGCCCTCTACGTGGACTTTCAAAACGGTGACCAAGCCAATGTGCGGCGGGTATTTGGCTATACCACCCTCTTCCAACCCCAAAAAACGGTCACCCAACAGGAAGCGGCGATCGCCCTGTGGTATTTCGGCTACCAAGGCGAGGGTCTATCCGCTGCTGCTGCCCGTGGCGATCGCCAAACCTCGAACCAAAGTAACCAAACCACTGATACAGAGACCAATCCCCCTGCTTCCCAAAACCCATAGCTAAAAAAAATTCCCCAATCACAACCGCGACTGAGGAATTCATTGTTTGAGGTTTAGACGAAACTTGTTAGTTGCTCGCCGGGGATAGATCAGCGTCGGTGCTGCCCTTGGTGCGGCGACGGGTCAAGGTATTGAAAAGCATTACACCAATGGCCTTAACGAGGTTTCCTTCTAGCTCTTTGAACATATTCATATTCATGCCAAAGGCATCATTGGCTTCCTGCACAATTTGCTCTGCCGTTTCTTCCGGCACATCCAAGCTGTTCATTGCCGCCCGGTACTTGTCTTTAAAGGCCTTTTCATCAGAGATATTCTCAAACTCATAGAAGGCCGTCCCTTCGCCGTCGAGGTTCATCGCGTTTTGGGCAATTTTCTTGAGGATTTGTCCCCCGGAGAGATCGCCAAGATAGCGGGTGTAGGAATGGCTGACTAAGAGTTCCGGTGCGGTCTGGGCCACTTCATGGATGCGATCCACATAAGCCTGACCAGCAGGAGTGATTTTTGCTTCGGCCTGCCAATTGGGGCCAAAATAATAGCGTAGATCCGTTTCGAGACTTTGTTTACGGTTTAACTCAGGGAAATAAATTTGGGAGACGACGGGATGATCCTTGAGGCGCTCCATCTCCTCTTCCATCGCTGAGTAAACATAGTAAAGGTCTGCCACAAGCTTCCGGTAGGATTTTTTCTCCACGACTCCCTTCAGGAAGCATTTCACGAAGCCAACGTTTTCCGCCATCGTGTGGGAAGTTTTCGTTCCCTCTCTCAACATTGTTGCTAGGTTAGCGACCATAGAAATAAGTCCCTTGTTCTTACTGAAAATGAATAGATATTAAAAGGTTTGTTAAAGAAAGTTAACAAAATTAAAAGACTGCTCAGTTTCGTAGGTTAACTGGTTTTACGGGTTTATGCTATTAAGTTTTTTTACGGGAAAATCGATGTGTTTTTTGTCAGACTTGCGCGGGCTTGGCGTTGGGATAAGACGGGCTTTTGGGCGGCTCGGCCCTGGAGATTGGGGGCAATTTTCGCCGGGGATAGCTAATGTTTGTGACCCTGAATAATCTGCTGAGGAACTGATTCGGTTTTGGTTTCCTTTCGGTGGCGATCGCCATCAAATCTTCGCCTCATTGCGGTTATGGGAAAAAGTCAATCTCCTGAAAAATAACAGAAATGAACGGGCCTCGATGGAGCCTCTTGCAAAAAAAATCTTCCCCCAAAGATCTTGAAGGAAGATTACAGCTATGTACATCAATAAGAGGAAAAACAAATGGTGCAGGGGGCCGGATCTATTTCCAACCAGCGCGATCCATCAACATGACGGCTTCGGCATTTTGCTCACCAAAACTTTCGAGGGGTAGATCCGAAGCTGTCCAGTCGCCAAACTGGGCCACCACATCATTGGGGGCAACACTATCCACCACGGGGTATTCATTATTATTGTTGGCGAAAATTTCCTGGGCTTCTGGGGTCACCATAAACTCCAAAAATTCTTGGGCTGCTTCGACGTTCGGTGCATTGGCGATAATGCCAGCCCCACTGATGTTGATGTGGGTGCCACCTTCGCCTTCGTTTTGGTTCGGGAAAAATGCCCCAATATTTGCCACGATTTCCTGATCTTGGGGATCTTCAGAGGCACGCAGACGGGCGACATAGTAGCTATTGACCAGGGCGACATCACAAACCCCAGAGGCGACGGCTTGAATTTGGGCGGTATCGTTCCCTTCCGGCTCGCGGGCGAAGTTCGCCACTAAACCTTGTACCCATTCTTCGGTGGCTTCAGCGCCTTTTTCGACAATTTTCGCCGCCACGAGGGACTGGTTATAGGTGTTGCTGGAGCTGCGGACACAAACCCGGCCTTCCCATTTCGGATCAGCGAGGTCTTCGTAGGTGGACAGTTCAGCCGGATCAACGGTTTCGGTGTTGTACACGATAATCCGTGCCCGTTTTGTCAGACCAAACCAGGTATTGTCGCTACTGCGCAGGTTTTCGGGAATGGCACTGGTCAGCACTTCGGACTCTGTGGGTTGCAGTAAACCATCCTGTTGGGCGCGCCAAAGTCTGGCCACGTCTACTGTGATCAGGACATCGGCGGGACTATTTTCGCCCTCGGTTCTGATGCGTTCTAGGAGTTCGTCGTCACTGCCTTCGATGAGATTCACCTCAATGCCGGTGGCTTCGGAAAATGCTTCGTATAATTCTGCGTCGCTGTCGTAGTGCCGCGAAGAGTAAAGGTTAATTTCACCGGTTGCTTCGGTTGAGGGGGTACCAGGATCCGTGGTGGTATCGGTGGCACCATTGTTATCGGTGGTTGGGGTACAACCGGTGGCGATCGCCAAGCCAAGAAAAAGTCCGCAGAGGGACAGGGAACGGGATTTCATAAAACGTTGTAATTGAGAGATGATGTTATGTTTTCCAAGGTAATGGTGATTTTAGCAGCTACTGCAACTCCTTCTCAATACATTTTTGTTTTTTAATTAAATTAGTCATCAAGATGGAACAGCATTACTGGGTGGCCTGGTCACAAATCAAGGGGGTCGGCCCAAGTCGCCTCAAAAAAATTTGGCACTGTTTCGGCTCCATGGAACGAGCTTGGCAGGCTTCTGGCCAGGAACTGGGGGCAGTAGATGGTTTAGGGGATAAGTTGATTCGTCTGATTTTGGCTGGGCGATCGCCCCTTGATCCAGAGCGTATTTACCGTGAACACCTTGAGAAAAATCCGCAATTTTGGACGCCAGCGGATCCAGAGTACCCAAAGCTATTGTTAGAAATTCCCAGTCCGCCACCGTTGCTCTATTACCAAGGCCAAGTCAAGCTGTTAGAAAACCAAGGCCAAATTCCGGCGATCGCCATGGTGGGCACCCGGCATCCTTCGGAGCATGGTAAACGTTGGACAGCGCGCATTAGCCAGGCCCTTGCCCAGGTGGGCTTTTCGATTGTGTCGGGTATGGCCCAAGGCGTTGATGGTGTTGCCCACAGTGCCTGCCTCAGAACGGGGGGACGCACCATTGCCGTCCTAGGAACTGGCATTGATCAAATCTATCCCGCGAGCCACCGCAATTTATACAACGAGATCCTGGCCCAGGGCTTAATTTTGAGTGAATATCCGGCGGGGACGCGACCAGACCGGAGCCATTTTCCCGCCCGAAACCGCATTATTGCCGGGTTAACCAGAGCGACCCTGGTCATGGAAGCACCCAGCCGTTCGGGTTCCCTCATTACGGCCCACTACGCGATGGATTTTAACCGTGAGGTTTATGCCCTGCCCAATTCCCCCGAACAGCAAGCGGCCACGGGGTGTTTGGACTTGATTCGGCGGGGAGCGGGCATGATTTTAGGGGAGACACAACTGATCGAGGAGTTGGGCGGACTGCCCCAGTTGGATGCAGCTTCCCCCCAGCTTAGTTTGTCATTCCCAGAGCCAACGGTTGAGCCGACCCCACAGCCCAGCACAGATTTTCGGCAAATTTCCCCAGAGTTACTTCCCCTTTGGCAGGCGATCGCCCCTGAACCCACGGCCTTTGATTTGATCGTTGTCCAGTCTGGCATGGGGGCAGATCAGGTTTCGGCGACCCTATTGCAATGGGAACTCGAAGGATTCATTACCCAACTGCCAGGGATGCGGTACCGTCGCCTTTAGGCATTTTTGTGGGCTTTCATGGAACGCACAAATTTTTCAAAGAGGTAGTCGGCATCGTGGGGGCCGGGGCTCGCTTCAGGGTGATACTGCACCGAGAAGAAAGGCAAGGTTTTATGTTCTAAGCCGGCAACGGTGCGGTCATTGAGGTTAAGGTGGGTAATGGCGACATCCTCCGCGAGGGAGGCTTCGGCGATCGCAAACCCATGGTTTTGGCTGGTAATTTCAATCTGCTTTTGTTTGAGACCAGCGGGTTGATTGAGACCCCGGTGGCCAAATTTGAGCTTAAAGGTTTCAGCCCCCAATGAAAGCCCCAAAATTTGGTGTCCCATGCAAATGCCGAAGGTGGGTTTTTCAGCCTTAAGAATATCTTTAACCGTGGCGATGCCTTCGGTGACGGCGGCTGGATCCCCAGGGCCATTGGAAAGGAAAATGCCATCGGGATTATAGGCAAGGATTTCTTCGGCGGGGGTGTCGGCGGGAACAACGATCACCCGGCAGCCATAACTCGCCAAACGGCGCAGAATATTGCGTTTCACACCAAAGTCAATGGCAACGACGGTGAGTTCCTGGGCTTCGGTTGCGCCACTGCTAAATTCCCAATGGCGATCGGTAATTTCAGTCCATTCGTAAACGCTAGCGGTGGTGACATCCTTGACGAGGTTTTGGCCTTCCATAGAGGGGACGTCTTGGAGTTGGCGGAGGAGTTCTTCGGGGTCGAGGATTTCTGTAGAGATCGCGCCATTCATCGCCCCAGATACCCGCAGGCGACGGGTTAGATCCCGCGTATCAATGCCATAGATGCCCACAACTTGGTGCTCTTTGAGATAATCGGGTAGGGCTTGGGTAGAACGCCAGTTACTCGGTCGGGGAGCAATGTTCCGGGCGATCGCCCCTTTTACTTGGGGACGGCTGGATTCTTCATCCTCAGGAGTTACGCCAGTATTGCCCAGCTCCGGATAGGTAAAAGTCACAATCTGACCACGATAACTGGGATCGGTGAGGACTTCTTGGTAGCCCGTCATGCCTGTATTAAAAACGACTTCCCCAAAAGTGGTACCTGTCGCGCCAAATGACCGTCCGTGGTAAGTGGTGCCATCGGCTAAAACAAGGAGGGCGGGTTTTGCTTTCACAAGAGACATGGGCGGATTGACCTTTGATATATGCGTAACTTCTGCTGCTCAATCTTACTTGATCCGTTCCCTTCTCTACCGCTCCCAGGGGCGATCGCCGTTAATTTTTCTTGACCTAAGCATTCTATTCTCCTGCTTGAAACTGGATCGACTGGGAAACTTGCTCAGTTTCTGGCTGTTTCAGGGCTGTCCTCGGCGAGGGGAATAGTTACCGTAAACTGACTGCCTTTGCTGAGTTGGCTCGTGAGTTCGATCTGGCCGCCGTGGAGTTGCACATATTCTTTCACGATATTGAGGCCGAGACCTGTGCCGGGGATATTTTGGGTATTACTGGCCCGGTAGAAAGATTCAAAAATGTGGGGTTGGTCTTCTGGGGGAATGCCGACCCCTTGGTCAATGATAGTTAAGGTCAACGCTTCGGCACTGCTGCCTAACTGGACGGTCACCGTGGTGCCGGGGGCTGAATATTTACAGGCATTACCGAGAAGATTATTTAGGATGTGTTGCAACAAATTGGGGTCGAGGGCCAGGGGAGCGGCGATCGCCCCGGTGGTCTCAAGGTTGAAATGATGCTGCTTCCCAAGGCCAATTTTGAGTTCGGCGATGAGATCTTGGCAGAGGGTCACAATATCCACCGCTTGGCGTTGGCAACCCAGTTTTCCGGCTTCGAGGCGACTCATGGTCAGTAGATCGTCGATCAGTTGTCGCAGTCGGATCACGCTATCTTCAATGTTGTTGAGATATTGCGATCGCCGCGCTTCAGGGAGATGGTCGTGGTAAGCACTGAGGATTTGAGCCGCACCGAGGATCACCGTTAGGGGCGTGCGGAACTCGTGGGAGGCGGTATCAATGAAGCGGGTTTTCAGGTGGTTGAGTTCCCGTTCCTGGGTGAGGGCTTTTTCGAGCTCCCGTTTGGCCCGGCGCTGTTGGGTAATTTCTGAAGCCACGCCCAACACTTGATATTGGGGGCGATCGCCAGGGAGTTGGAGGGGCAGTTTCACCGTCCGAAAATAACGGGTTGCCCCCAGGAAATCCGTCGCCTTCGCCTCGTCAATGACCACGATTTTTTGTTCCCGGAGCACCTGCTGATCGGCCTGAATAAAACAGTCCGCTTCCTCAGAGTCGGGATGTAGATCACATTCTCGTTTCCCGACTAATTCATTGACTGTGGTGCCATAGAAATTCGCCATCGCCTGATTCACCAACAAGAAGCGGCCATCTTTATCTTTGACAAAAATTAAGTTGGGATTGTTATCGATGACCAGACGCAAAAAGATTTGACTCTGTTGTAGATCCCGTTCGGCCCGTTTGCGCTCCGTGAGGTCTTGGGTATGTACCATCACCAGATCCGGTTGGATGTAGATGTAGGTGGCCAGAAAATAGCGTTGAAATGCCTCAGGGTCATCGGGAGAGGGAATTTGCAGCGCCTCTTCAAAGGTCGTTTTAAAGTCGAAACAGCGGCGAATATTCTGATGAATCGCGTGGTCTGCGCCGTAAATGGCGTGGCTGGGGCAATGGAGAAAATCCTGGAGGGAGCCATCGTTGGCGATCTCGGCGGCACTGTTGTAGTCAATGAGGTAAAAGTTTCCCTGACGGTACTGCCAGGTATAGGTGGGAATGGGAAAGTTGCGATATTGGGAACGGAGGAGGGCTTCGGTCTCACGGATTTTGAGGGCGGCGCGATTCCGGGCGGTGATGTCTCGACAGACACAGATATAGTCGCCGTCACTGGTGATGGTCAGGGAAATTTCTTGGGTAAAAATCTGACCATTTTGCCGTTGGGCGATCGCCTCCCCTTGCCAAGATTTGTGGCGATTGAGGTGGGGAAGAATGTCTTTTTCTAGGCGTTTTTGCTCACTGGGGGCAAACAGCACTTCTTTCCAGGAATGCCCTGTCAAACTCAAGCGGTGGGGATAGTCAAACAGTTCCAAAAAAGCGGGATTGACTGAGATGAATTCTTCTCGCTGCAAAATGGCGATCGCATCCACTGCCGCATCCACCGCCGCCAACTGACGCCGCAGATTTTGTTCGATATTTTCTAGCACACGGGTGCGCTGTTCCACCCGGAACTCTAGCTCTTGGTTGAGGGTTTTGAGGGTGGTTTCAAAGGCTTGGCGATCGCTCATATCCATCCCCGTGGCGATCACATAATGGACGTTCCCTTGTTTATCCAAAAGAACGCCATGGGACCAACGCAGGTGGTGAACTTTCCCCGATTTAGCGCGCCAATCTACCTCGTAGGTACGGGGCTTTTTTTGTTGGAGGAGGCGTTGAAATTCCTGGACAATCTCCGCGACATCATAACGATCCCATAACAACAGATCCCAGAGGTACTGGTGGGCCACCTCGGTAAATTGATAGCCCGTAAGTTGCTCACAGGCCGGGTTAAACCGGATAATGCGCCCCTCCCGGTTCAGCACCATGAATAGGGCCGGGGTGAGGTCAAATAGGGTTTCGAGGAAATCCTGTTCCTGGCGGAGTTCCATCTCAGTCAGTTTCCGTTGCTGAATTTCGGTGTTGAGGCTCGCATTGAGGGCCTTGAGCTCCCTGGTGCGTTCTTGGATGATGGTGGTGAGGTTTTCTTGATCGGTGATCAGCTTTTGTTGGGAGAGTTTAAAGGGGGTGACATCATGGGCCGCCCAAACCACTTGCTGCTGGTTAATGGCGACGATTTTGGCGACAAACCACACGGGGGAAAGGTGGGGATCTGGCTGCAGGGAATATTCATACTTCACGCTTTCCCCTGACAAGGGTTCATGGTCTGGGGTGGTGCCTTTGGCGATCGCCTGATGAAGGTACGGCATGAGGCGGCCTTGGTGCGCTTGCAAAAACTGGTAGGTCCCTTGGCAGAGGTTAATGGGGCCATGGCAATGGTTGTTCTGGGGAGCGGTCACCTGTTTGATTTCCCAGGTTTGGGGATTGATCACAAAGACAATGTCGGTGATCGCTTCAAACAGAGCTTTCATCTGGACATCAGTCAGCTTCAGTTGTTGGGCGATCGCCTGTTTAGCAGTCTTTTCTTCCTTTAGTTGTTGATTTAAATTTTGCAGTCGTTGATCCTGCTGCTGGAGAGAACGTTTGGCCCCTGCTGTTTCGAGGACATAGCGCACCGAACGCATCAAAATTTCCCGCTCCGTTTGGGATTCTCCCGCGCACAGACTCCGCAGGAGGTAATCTTGGGCACCCAGCTCGATGCATTGGTGGGCCAGTTGGATATCTTCTTGGCGATCATCGGTGAGTAACAAAATAGGTCGTTGGGCGGCGCTGTTTTGTAAGCGCATAAAGGCTTCTAATTTGCCAGAAGAAACGATGTTGACATCGAAAATAATCAGGTCGTAGGTGTCCGTTTTTAATTGGGCGATCGCCTGGGGCAGACTGTCCACCTGGGTCACTTGAAAGGTTAGGGTACTGCCCAGGGGGGGATGCAACAGATGCTGGAGGATCACCGACTCGGTGGCAAGGCCTTCGACCAAGAGCACCCGTTGGGGCAATCCTTGTGGGTGGGGTTCTAGGGCCGCAACCTGGACGATCGCCCTTTGGGGACGCCGGGCCACTTGGTCTAAGCGTTGTTGAAGGCTGTGGGTTTGCCAATGGAGGGCAACGGGATCTAAGACCTGCAAAATTTCTCGCCAAGAAACCTTCCCCAACAATTGTTCTTCTTCGTCAACTACAGCGGCCCAACTGCCATTGGTTTCGACTAAATGGGCCGCCACTGACCAGAGAGAGTCCGTGGGTTTGACCCGCTGAAAATCATGGCTCCCCTCCGTGGCGATCGCCGTTGTGAGACCTTCTTTCCCTTTACCATAGCCCCGTAAAACATCCCATAGGGTCACCGCCCACAAGCCATTGGATGAGGGGGCTGTCATGGCACTGGCTTTTTCCATGACCATCAGGAGGGACTGTTGTTTTTGGTGTAAACGATGGGCCGCCATCAACAGAGTGCTATGGGAAGGCATCAAGGACAAATCCGTCACCATCACATCCTGGACTTGTCGCATTTGCAGGAGAGGCTCCGACCACAGGAGGCGCTGGAGGGAAAGACGTTCCACAAAACCAAGCCAAAATCCGTTCTCTCCCTGCACTGGCAGGAGATCCCGCTGCTCCTGGTGCATACGGTTGAGGCCCACCCAGGGATGCTCTAGATCTGCCAGGGCGATCGCCTTGGGGAGAGCCGTCATCACATCCCGTGCCAGGGTCTGCCCCAAATCAACATCTTCCGTAATCAGCTTCAAAACCGTTTGGGGCGAAACCAAACCCTGCAATTGATCTGCCTGCACAATCGGCACACAGGGGGCCACCATCTGCAACCCGACGCACTGGGGCACTGTCCACGGTCGAAATCCCGCCAACACATCGGCGATCGCCGCCGTCGGCGGAAAAGTTGGCATTCGACTCGGATCAATAATCTGGGCCTTGAGGGCAGCAAAGTTCACTGGAATATTGACCATGCGTTGCAGCTCGTAATTTCTGGGCTAGGGTTGGATGACAAACAAGAACTTTGACGATTTACACCAAATCAGACCGCACTGTATCTATCCCACTAAACTCAACCCTCTGTTGCCAGAAAAATTAACTTCATCGTAACCTTTGCTAAGGTTTTACTCCCACAACCATTACGGAATTTAGCAATCTCCCACCGTGGTCTGATTTTGATGCTGGCGTAGGGGGCATTGGCTGAGACGACTGTTTTAAAGCTGTTTGGGGTCAAAGTCTTCGGCATTCATCAAATCAAAACTGGTCGCAAAGGCTTCCTCCGGATTAAAGGCGGGCTTTTTCGGTGAGTTGAGTTGGGGGTTTGTTTTTTTCGCTGCCTGGCGGTTCAAAAGTTTTTTGGAAGGCTTGGGGGGAGCCTGCTTCGGTGGTTTTTGGGGCAGGGTTTCTTTTGATGTTGCTGTGTTCCGTGGCGGCGTAGGCTTTTTTGTAGGACGAGAGGTCAAGGAAGTCCGAGCGAAGGGGGTTTTGTTGGTGGCGTGCAACTGATCCGGGAACAAATGTTCAATGAAAAAATGAATCGTATGTTGATTGACATAGCCCTTTAATACCGCAATTTCCCCGAAGCGCAGAGAGCGTCCCCAGGCATCATGTTTTTGGGCTGCCAGAATATCCTCTAGCTGTTCTTCGTCAATGAGGTGGGCTTCCAGCAGATATTGACCAATATTTTTCCGTTCGGGCTGTGTGTGACGCATTTCCCAAAGCAGTTCAAAAAAATCAATGGTTTCTTCGACTGCCCAACCCCGGAGCGCGAGAATTTCGCCGAGGGACATTTCTGGATGCAACTCTCGGTCATATCGCACCACTTGGGCCTGGGTATCACTTAAAAGCCCCGCCTGAATTAGGGTTTGAATGAGAGTTTCCATAAATACCGGGTTTAGATGCAGTGGTCAGGAGCCTAGGTTAAGGCTCACTTTAAGAAATCGATGGGGAATAGGTAATGCTGCTTTTGATTGCTTGGAGATGTCTACATTTTAAGACAGTGGAGTTTTAGAATTATAGAACTTAATTTACATTTTAAAAAATAGAGAGTTTAGCGGCCGATGACTCAAAAATCAGCCGTTTTCTCAGATGGTGACCATGAAAATGTTGGCGTTTAGGGTATGACTTTTCTCAATTTTTTAAAAGTCATATTGTTCATATTTTTAATCATGGCATCATCAAAAAAGAAAATATTTCTTAAGTAAAAATACTGATCATCACCCCACCTCACAATAAAATCATGGCGGTGTGGCCAAGGCTACGGAAAAAAATATGCATATTTACAACCGCTTTATTCTTCCCTCTTTGCTGGATTATGTGATGCATCGCCAGGCGATCGCCCAACAACGGCAAACATTACTCCAGGCGGCCCGGGGCAACGTCCTAGAAATTGGCTTTGGTACCGGGGCCAATCTTCCCCATTACCCAGGGGGAGTAGAAACGTTGCATGTCGTAGAGCCGGAGAGAATGTTACAAAAACGGGTCGAGGCGCGGATTCGTCAATCGGGTTTACGGGTCGAGTGGCACGGCCTGCGGGGGGAGGCGCTGCCTTTTGAAGACCGCTATTTTGATACAGTAGTGAGCACTTTTACACTTTGCACGGTGCAGGAACCCGCCCAAGTGCTCCGGGAAATTCGTCGTGTCCTGAAAAAAGATGGCTACTTTTTGACCCTAGAACATGGCTTGAGTCCGGACGGGGCGATCGCCCAATGGCAACATCGGCTAAATGGCGTAATGAACTGTTGCGGCGGCGGCTGTAATTTAAACCGACCGATGGGGGCGCTCCTCAAGGCGGCGGGCTTTCAGGTGGAGACTCTCCGGGAGTTTTATTTACCGGCTCTGCCCCGTATTGGTGGCTATCTCACCATGGCGAAACTTGCTCCTTAGGGCCTGGGGGTTTACGGGGCGATCGCCTTTCTCTTAAAATTAAGAACGATTATCATTTCAAGAAAGCGAGAAACGAACGTGCGATCGCCAATAACTTTTTCCCTCGCGGCCCTAAGCTGTCTGGGGCTCCTCTTTGGTTGTGGTGCAGACCCCGCCACCCAGACGGAAACGTCCACTTCTAGCCCCGTAACCCCAGAGGCAACGACCCCCCAGCAGGAACCCCTGAAGATTACCGTTAGTGTTCTACCCCAGCAGTATTTCGTCGAAAAAATTGGTGGCGATCGCGTCCAGGTTTCGACCTTGGTTGGCCCTGGGATCGAAGCAGAAAATTATGAACCTAAACCCCAGCAGTTAAAGGATCTCAGTGAGGCCGACGCCTACATTGGCATTGGCATCTTTTTTGAAGAAGTGTGGGGCGATCGCCTCCGCTCCGCCAACCGAGAAATGACTTGGTTAGACACTGCCGAGGGCATCGAAAAATTACCCCTCGCCGATCACCACCACCATGGCGACGACGGTCACAGCCACAGCCATGACCACGAAGGCGAACTACTCGATCCCCACATTTGGCTGTCTCCCCAGCGGGTTAAACAGCAGGCCGAAAGTATTTATCAACTGCTCGTCCAACTCGACCCCGACGGCGAAACCATCTATGCTGATAATCTCAATCAATTTTTAGGGGAACTGGATCAACTCGACCAAACCATCCGCGAGCGGTTAGCACCCCTAGAAAATCGCACCTTCTTGGTCTTTCATCCTGCCTGGGGCTATTTTGCAGCGGACTACGACCTAGAGCAAATCTCCATCGAAGTCGAAGGCCAGGAACCCAGTGCCGCAGAACTTGCCCAACTTGTCCAAACCGCGAAGGAAAAGCAAATCCGCACCATTTTCGTGCAATATCAATTTAATGTCCAAGCTGCCGAGGCGATCGCCCAGGAAATTAACGCCGAGGTGGTGCCCCTCGATCCCCTCGCCCCCAACTGGTCAGAAAATATGTTGGCCATGACCGATGAATTTGTCCAAGCCAGTCGCCCCAATCCCACGGAGTAGTTCCCCCATGGAAACGGTCATTTCCCTCGAACGGGTCTGGGCGGGCTATCCGAAGACCCCTGTCCTCGAAGACATTAACCTCCAGGTACAGGCCTTGGATTTTATTGGTCTGATTGGCCCCAATGGTGGCGGGAAAACCACCCTGCTGAAAGTGCTGCTTGGTTTGGTGCAACCCCAACGGGGGACGATCAAAATTTTAGAGCGTCCCGTCACCCAGGGCCGCCGCTACATCGGCTACGTGCCCCAGATCCTAGAACTTGACCGGGATTTCCCGATCCAAGTCCGGGATGTGGTAAACATGGGGCGTTTGGGGAAACGGAAATTATTCCACCGTTACAACCGCAAGGACCGGGAAATTGTCCAGCGTTCCCTCGTCCAAGTGGGTATGGCTGATAAAGGCGATCGCCCCATTGGGGAGTTGTCTGGGGGGGAAAGGCAACGGGTTTATATTGCGCGGGCCTTGGCTTCAGAACCGAAAATTCTGCTCCTCGATGAACCCACCGCTAACGTTGATTCCCAGGTGCAGAATAGTATTTACGAACTGCTCAAAGAGCTTAATCAATCCATGACGATTATGATGATCTCCCACGACCTTGGCGCGATTTCTACCTATGTCAAAACCGTGGGTTGTCTGAATCGCCGCTTGCATTATCATCATGATCGCCTGATCACCCCCACCATGATCGAGGAAACTTACCAATGCCCCGTGGATCTGATCGCCCACGGCATTCCCCACCGGGTTTTTCCGGATCATGGTGATGGTTCTTCTTCGCCAACCCACCACCATTCTTCATCCTGCGACCATGCTTGACGCCCTCCAGTTCGACTTTATGCAAAATGCCCTCATGGCGGGAATCCTCGTCAGCATCGCCTGTGGTATTATTGGGACTTTTGTCGTCGTCAACCGCATTGTTTTTATTAGTGGAGGCATTGCCCACGCTGCCTATGGGGGTATTGGTCTGGGCTATTTTTTCCAATTTAATCCCATCTGGGGAGCGATCGCCTTTGGCCTGATTTCTGCCCTGGGGATGGGCTGGGTTGAACAACAAACCAAACAACGGGGTGATACCCTGATCGGCGTAATGTGGGCGATTGGCATGGCGATCGGCATTATTTTGATCGACTTTACCGAGGGTTATAAAGCGGGTTTAGAGAGTTATTTATTTGGCAGTATCCTGGCGGTGCCCCGGTCGGATCTGTGGCTAATGTTTGGCGTTGACTGTGTGATTATTGCCCTGATTGCCTTACTTTACAAAGAACTCCTCGCCATTTCCTTCGACCCGGTGTTTGCCACGACCCGCAATTTGCCCGTGCGGAGTCTGTATCTCGTCCTTGTGGGTTTAATTGCCCTGACGGTGGTGATGGTGATGCAAATCGTTGGTTTGATCATGGTGATTGCCCTCTTAACGATTCCGGCGGCGATCGCCAGCCAATGGCAGAAAAAAATCACGACGATGATGGGTTTGGCCAGTCTTTTAGGGATTAGCTTTACGACGACGGGCCTCTGGCTCTCGTATCGCTTTAATCTGACTTCGGGGGCAACGATTATCCTAGTTTCAGGGATTGCCTATCTCCTGAGCCTCGGACTCAAAGCCTACGGCGATCGCCAATCTACCCAACCAGAAGCCTAATGTCCAAGAAACTCACCAAAAACCAACGCACCATTCTCCAGCTCATCCAAGCCAAAGAAACCGAAACCAGCGCCCAAAATCTCCATTTCGAGATGCAGCAAACGGGCCTAAAAATCGGTCTAGCCACCGTTTATCGCGCCCTGAAATTACTGAAAGTCGAGGGCAAAATCCAAGAGCGGGTCACCCCAGAGGGAGAATCGTTCTATAGCAAAATTGGCATGACCGAACACCACCACCATCATTTAAACTGCGTCAACTGCGGCCAATCTTATCCCCTCGATAGTTGTCCCATTAGTCAAAAAATTACCGACTGGTGCCAAACCCAGAAGTTCAAGGTCTATTACCACACCCTCGAATTCTTTGGCCTCTGCGCCGACTGCCAGACTCAGGCCGATAATGCTGAATGTTTTAACGCCAACTGATAATAGGCTTCAGCATGGTCAATTAATTCTGCCGCTTGGGTCTCCCCCACATCCTTGAGGCGTTTGGCAGGAATGCCCACCATTAGCGATCGCCCTGGGACATCTTTTGTGACGACACAACCCGCGCCGATAATACTGCCAGCGCCGACCCGTACCCCATCTAGAACAATCGCCCCAATACCGATTAAACAGCCTTTCTCAATGTGGGCACTGTGGATGACCGCTTTATGGCCGATGGTGACGTAATCTTCGAGTACCGTCTGTTTACCCGGATCACCATGGAGTACCGCCCCATCCTGGATATTGCTAAAACGACCAATCTGAATCGCCTCTAGGTCACCCCGCACCACCGCCCCGTACCAAATGCTTGATCCCTCGGCGAGGCTGACATTGCCGATCACGGTGGCATTAGAAGCCACAAAGGCCGCTTGGCTCAGATCAGGGGTGGCAAGGGAAATATTAGACCAGGTGGACATGGTGGCTGTTGGCTCATTTTTCCCTATTCTAAAATGAGTTAGCCCGCATTTTTTTACTGCCCCCTATGCTGCACCAACATCAACGCGCCTTACAAATCCAAACCCAAGGAAAATCTCTCCACAAAATTACGGCCAAAATCGAGTCTTATGTGGCCGAATCGGGCATTAGAGCAGGATTATGTGTTGTGTTTGTGCGTCATACTTCGGCTTCGTTAATCATTCAAGAGAATGCGGACCCGGATGTGCTGTTAGATTTAGAAAATTTCATGGCGAAATTGGTACCAGAAGATGGCCGCTCCTATATTCACAGCGCCGAAGGCCCCGATGATATGCCTGCCCATATTCGTTCAGTGCTAACCAAAACCTCTGAACAAATTCCCATTGCCAATGGTCGCTTGGTTTTGGGAACTTGGCAGGGCATTTATCTCTGGGAACACCGCAGTTATCGCCATACCAGGGAAGTGGTGGTGCATATCTACGGGGAAAAATAATCCTTGAGGCCGTCGAGATCTAACTGAATTTTGGTGTCAATCAGTTGCCCTTGGGATAACAGGCGATCGCCACTGACCCAGGCTTGCTGCACGGTGAATTGGTACATCCGCCGGGGGGAAGCACTGAGGTAATCTGCGGCTTGTCGGGGTGTGGGTCGTTTGGCTCGCTGGTCGAATCCGCTTAAAACTTGTCGCAGGGGTTCTAATGCGGTTAATTCTGTGGCTGTTCCTGCAAAAAAGGCGGCTTTAATGCGACGAGGATCATAAACTGTGACCATCGCCCGGCCTTGGTTTTGGTAAAGATTTTGGGAATGTTGGGCGGCGATCGCCGATGACCAATAGAGGTTTAAGCTCTGATCCCAAACGAAAAGTAACGGGCTACTCCAGGGCAAGCCAGTCGGCGAACAGGTGCTGAGGTTGCAATAAATTTGTGTTTCGAGTAACTCTTTGACGAGGGCGATCGCCTCTGGGTCGGTGGCTTTGGTCGTATCCACCCAGCCGTTTTCTGCCGTTGCGAGTTGTGCCATTTAGGTGCCGGTTAAAGTGACGATACCGTAATGTTCCGGAGAAAGATATTGTCGCACTAAACGCTGGAGTGATTCAATCGTAAAGGTTTCGACCATCTGGGGATAGTGGTGGGCATAATCAAGGTTACCGAGGGTTTGGTAATAGCCGTAGAGCCCGGCCAACTGACTGGCGCTTTCCGTCGAAAAAATATGCTCATTACACAACATGCGTTTCGCCCGGCGTAGTTCAGCTTCCGTCACACATTGGGTCTGCAGATCAGCGAGGCGATCGCCAATCACCTGTTCCACATCGTCTAAATGTTCTGGATCGAGCCAGGCCTGAATCGTAAATAAACTAGAATCCCGTTGCAAAGAGAAACCACTGTTAATATCCAGAACCCACTGGCGTTTTTCCCGCAGCTCTTGCACCAGCCAAGCGGAAGTTGTCCCGGCCAGGATCACCGACAGCAAATCTAGACCAACTGCGTCATTAAATTGTTCGACCCCCGTCCCCAGCCAACCGAAGATTAAGCGCGCCATTTCCACATTGGGCACTTGAATTTCATTGCGACGAATCTCGATCAGAGGGGGTTCTGCCTCCACCTCAAAGGGGGGACATTCAGAGGGCACCTGAAAATCGCTAAAGTTGCTTTGAATGAGATCCAAGGCCTGGGCGACTTGAATATTACCAACCATGCTGATGATCAAGTTTTGGGGTTGATAATGGGTCCGGTGAAAACAGCGCATTTGGTTGGGGGTATAGCCACACAGTTGTTCGGCATTGCCCAAAATCGAGCGGCCATAGGGGTGATTTTCGTACAAAAGACGACTCAGGGCTTGGAAGGCGAGCCAGTCGGGATCATCTTGGCTGATGCTAATTTCTTCGAGTACCACCTGGCGTTCCCGGATAAATTCGGCGTCGGGAATGGTGGCATTGCGTAAAATATCGCTCAGATAGGGCAGGGTTTCTGGTAGGCGATCGCCTGTAGTGCTGAGGTAGAAATGGGCGTAATCGTAACTGGTGGCGGCATTACTCAGCCCACCACAGGTTTCGACAATTTGATCAAACTCACCGGGACAGACTTGGTGCGATCCCTTAAAGATCATGTGCTCTAAAAAATGGGCCATTCCTTCCCATTCTGTCGGTTCGGCGATCGCCCCCGCTTTAACCCACACATCGGTGACCACCACAGGCGTCCCCGGCAAATACTGATGCACCACCTGGAGGCCATTGGGGAGCGTAAACAATTGCACCGGATCGGGTTGGAGAGAGTAGGGCAAGGGGATAACCGAGGCTAAACTTACCCCCATCATAACCGCTTCTTTTCTGGGGCTTAAAGGAACATGAACTTAGCTAAACAACAACTTTTTTTTGCGACGCCCCGATACAGGCTTTAGTTAAGCAGACATTATTAAACATAAACAAGATTTATATGATTTTAGGGTTTATATTCTTTGGGCTTATTACTAGACTGTAGAAGAACAAGGTTTTGCGCCTACTTCCCAAAAAATACTTGCCATGATTATTTTTTCCCGCCGACCCTCTCTCAAAAATCCCAATCAGCAACTGCGGTTTTTGCCCACGACATCTTTCGATCTGCTCCAACCCCTCCGTCAATGGCTCAATGGCCTAGAAATTTGTGATCCAGATCGGGCCCGATTGATTTGTCAACTGGTGCCCGCCCAGTGCCCCTTTGCCCAAGAAATTTCCTTCGCTGGTCTGATTCACTTCAAAATTCCGCCACTGTGTAAGCTCAATCCCCTTTACGAAGAAGTCATCGACCTACGATTTAGAGCCCTTTGTTACCTCGCCGAAAAATGTCCGAGCGAAGTTTGTCGCTATTGCTAACGCTTTAGGTTGGCCAAATTGCCAATCTTGAAAGTCCAACTCTGGGTTTGCTCCTTAGGATGATGAACTGCCCCAGGATTTCTGAATAGTGAAGACGAGAAAAATCAATGGTCAAACTGAAACCAATCAGAGCGTATTCCACCTTATTTCGCTGCACGGCCCAAGCGACGCGGGTTCATCCAGCAACGTAGTTTTTAATTAATTTAATGCCAATGAAAACGCCTCAAACTTTTTCCCTCCCTTGGTACCGCTGGCTCAATAGCCAATATGTTGTGCGGTTGTTAGAAACGGTTCAAGATTTGATTGTGATTGGTCTGTGTGTTGGGCTGTTTAGCTTTATGGTGTTGCAACTGCGGGAGATGGTGCTTTCGTTGTTGCCGCCTCTGCAATTTCAGACGGTTACTTCTGATATTCTCTTTTTACTGATTTTGGTAGAGTTGTTTCGCTTGCTGATTATCTACCTGCAAGAACACCGGGTTTCTATCGGTGTGGCGGTGGAAGTGTCGATTGTTTCTGTGCTCCGGGAAATTATTGTGCGCGGTGTTTTAGAAACGCCTTGGACACAGGTTTTGGTCGCTTGTATTTTTCTGTTGGTTTTAGGGGCGCTGTTGGTGATTCGGGTTTGGTTGCCGCCCACCTTTGACGGGATTGATCCGGAGCAAGTCGTCTCACAGCGGCACCGTTCTCGGCGTCATCCCCAAGAAAAAGAGAATCACACGCTGATTTCCTAGAGAAATATTTTATCGGCAGCACCGGGTTTAAGTAATAGATGACTCGGTGCGATCGCCTTTGGTTTGCAGAGCCCAATTGCGGGTCAAGATCATCCGGGGATGGATGATTTTGTGCTGTTTAATGAGGTGTTTCAATATATAGTCACAAACCCCCGCCACCGCTCGATAAAGATTTTTTTCGCTCAATTGCCGCAGTTTTTGCAGTTTTTTACTATCGCCTCGATTGGGTTCTAGGGCATCAGCCACGAAAATAATGCAACTTAATTGATCCATGCCAGGGTGGCCGAGGGTGTGGTTGGCGATCGCCTGTAGGATCTGCGCATCCTGAATCCCAAACTCCGTCCGCGCCACAATTGCACTCACATCTGCATGGAGGAGGTGGGGCACATGGGCACAAATCGAATCAATTTCTAAACCGTGCTGTCGGGCGATTTGCAGCAATTTGGGTGGCGGAAAAAACTTAGCGAGATCATGTAATAATCCCGCCTGGGCCGCTTGGTCTGGGTCTGTTCCGTGGCGTTGGGCCAAGGCTTGGGCCATTTGTTCGACTCCAAGGATATGCTCGAGGCGATCGCGCGAAACATTGTCTTGCAACCAACTGATCACCTGTCCTCGATCTAGTGTCATGCAGCCCCACTCCTCCGACGAAACATCAAGATCTTTGTACAAAACCCCCTAAATCTCCCTTACTAAAACGATAACGAAAGGAGTTTCATGGGTGATAATCCTAGTGAAGAATACAACCTACGACCGGAAATTGGGATTTTGAGTACTGCCACCCCGACAAACCACCGCACCATTCGCCCCATTTCAACCTATGCCCTCCACGGTGTGGCATTCCACGACGGCTATTTTTGGGCCATTGAAAATATTAATGGCTATCTGATGCGGATCGATCCCCAAACCGATGCAACACAAATTATCAACTCCCGCACTTGGTCGGCTTTTATTGGGGCGACGGGCCTCGCGATCCAAGACGAGATTCTTTGGTTTACCAGCGGCGATCGCCTCTACAAATGCGCCATGACCGACGGCCAATGGAACCCCGAACTGTTTACCCGCTTTCCCGATACCGTTAATGGCGTCGCAATTTCTGGCAATAGCCTTTATATTTCCTGCCAAAAACGGGGTGAAATTTTTATCTACGATGCCACCAATGGCCGCTCCATCACTAGCCTTTATGCCCCCGGCATTGGCGTTGAAAATCTTGTAATTCGCGGCGAAGATCTCTGGGTTTCCGATAGCCTCGAACAAACCGTTTATTGCCTGGAACGGGCCACTGGCGAAGTAAAATTCAGTCTACTGACCCCCTTTGAATCCCCCACGGGTCTGACATTCTACCCGAATCCGGAAGGAGGCCCAGACATTCTCTATGTCGCCTATGCCTCCCAGGAACCCTACATTCGCGATAATCCCAACGCCGACCCCAACTACGAGCTCCAATACCGCGACGTTACCTTTCTGCATCCCCTCTATTTCCGCTACGATCCAGAGGCAAAATATGCCCTCTCCAATGGCTTTCTCCTGGAGATGAGCTACGTCGAAGAATTATCGCCCCTCGATCCCGTTGAATTGCAGGATCTCGAATGGAAAATTGCTCTCCCTGCCGAGACCGATCGCCAGCAAGTAGTCAGCATCGAACCCGTCGGTCTCCCCTTCACCATTGAAGAAAAAGAAGGCCAAAAGATCGCCGTCTTTAAATTCGACCAACTCAATGACCGACATCGTCATATCTTTGGCTGGCGGGCCATCCTCCAAGTGTGGGGCATTAAATATCAATTTACGCCGCCGGACTGCGAAAACCTCGCGCCGATTCCAGAAGCACTCCAAGCAAAATATTTGGTGGATAACGAAAATTTGGCCATGGAAACAGAGATTATCCAGCGGGCCGCAACCGATGCCGTGGGGAGCGAAACCAATCTGCTCCGCCAAATGTACAACATCCGCAACTATGTCTATGACCATCTCTCCTACGGCATTAAGCCCCACATCGACACCCCAGATATTGCCCTCCGGCGGGGGGTCGGCTCCTGTGGTGAATATTTAGGTGTCCTCTTGGCTTTGGCTCGGCTCAATGGCATTGCCAGCCGGACGGTGGGCCGCTACAAATGTCCAGCCCACGCCCACCTGAGAAATCTCCCTCTCCAACCCGATTACAACCATGTCTGGATGGAATTTTATCTACCGGGTTATGGTTGGCTGCCCATGGAATCGAACCCCGATGATCTGTGCGAGGGAGGGCCATACCCAGCGCGCTTTTTTATGGGACTCGCTTGGTACCACGCAGAAATGGCGAAGGGCGTCCCCTTTGAAAAGTTGTACCGCCAGGGGGAAATTGTCCCAAAAGAGCAAGTTTCCCTAGGGGATCTGGCCCTGAACCATGTGCGGTTTACGATCCTTGAGGAATTACAACCTTAATACTGAAGAACATCATCTGATTTTAGAGGTTAATCCGGGGTAGGCGATGCTTAAAACCACAGAGAATTTCCCAAGAAATCGTGCCCAATTGATTTGCCCATTGGTCAACGGTTAACTGCTGGTCATGATCAGTACCAATGAGCGTCACCACATCACCGACTTGGACGTCCGGAAGATGACTAACGTCAAGCATTAGTTGATCCATCGTAATCGCCCCAATTTGGGGGGCAAAGGCACCATTAACCAAGACTTTTAAGTTATTGGAGAGGCGACGGGGCACACCATCGGCGTAACCAATACCCACCACGGCCGTTTTTGTGTCTGTGGCGGTAATAAAACGGTGACCGTAGCTGACACCGGTATCGGGGGGCAAGGTTTTAAGTTGAGTAATGCGGGCTTTGACCTGGAGCACGGGTTTGAGGCGGACTTTGGGGCTGAGGTGGGGCGCTGGATAGACACCGTAAATAGAAAGGCCCAAGCGCACTAGATCGTAGTGGAGATCGCGGCTGTGGAGGGTGGCAGCGGAATTACTGATATGTCGTTTTGGGATCGGTATTCCCTGTTGTTCGAGCTTGGCGATCGCCGTTTGGAAGCGTTGGTGTTGCTGATCCATCGTCATGGGGTCTGGGTCGTCAGCGGTGGCAAAGTGAGAGTAGATGCTGGCAATGTTGAGGTGCGGAGCTTGGTGAACTGCCGCAACGAAGGGTAGCGCTTCCTCCCAGCGGGTGCCGAGACGGGACATTCCGGTGTCGATTTTGAGGTGTACAGGAAGTATTTTCCCTAATCGGGCGAGGGCTTCATTAAAAATAGTCACCTGGGACAGGTTACAGAGGGTGGGTTGCAAATCCCAATGGGCGATCGCCTCAATTTCTTCGGTGGTATTGGTGGCCCCCAAAACGAGGATCGGCGCGGTAATCCCAGCTTCGCGCAGTTCGACCCCTTCTCCTAAGGTGGCGATCGCCAACCAACTGGCCCCCGCCTTGAGTACCGTTTCAGCGACCTTGACCGCACCATGGCCGTAGGCATCGGCTTTTACCACCGCCATCAATGCCGTTTGGGGCGCGAGAATGTCCTTGAGGGCACGGATATTAGCCGCCAGCGCTTGATGGTCAATTTCTACCCAGGCCCGTTGGCGAATCGCTTTAGAAAACTGATAATGACGGCACGCTTGGGACACGATATGGGATAGCTGTTCTCCATCTAACACAGGCGATCGCTCCAATTTTGATAAGAATTTTTTGCTTATTTTATCGAGTGTAGAGTCTAGGCTCGTATTTTGGGGCCACAAAAGCAGCAATTACGCTCCATGGAAACAGGCTGATTCCTCCAAACAGAAGGACAAAAAATCGCCCCTTGAATGAACGAGAGGCGATCGCAATTCAGAACTGGAAAAATTAAGCGTTGATGTATTCCTGGAGCGGTTTCACATCGAGGGGATGCTCTTGGAGAGACCGAATTGCTGCCACCGTTGCTCTAGCTCCTGCCAAAGTCGTGATAATCGGCAGTTTGTAATCGAGGGCTGTGCGACGAATCATCCGCCCGTCCGCTTGGGATTCTTCCCCAGAGGGGGTGTTAATGATGAACTGAATCCAGCCATTTTTCATCCAATCCACCACGTGGGGCCGCCCTTCATGGAGCTTTAATACCAATTCCACATCTTCAATACCGTTCTCTAGGAGCACTTGGCGGGTGCCGGAAGTGGCCACAATCCGGAATCCCAATTCCATGAGATCCTTAACCACAGGCACGGCGGCTTCTTTATTACGGTCATTCATCGAGACAAAGACCGTTCCTTCTGTCGCCAGTTCAACCCCAGCCCCAATCTCCGCTTTAGCAAAAGCCTTACCGAAATCAACATCGATGCCCATCACTTCCCCGGTCGAGCGCATTTCGGGGCCGAGGAGAGTGTCGGTTCCTTCAAATTTGTTAAAGGGTAAGACGGCTTCTTTGACAGCAACATGTTTCGGGGTAATTTCACCGTCAATGCCTAATTCATCAAGGGTTTTACCGGACATCACCAAGGAAGCAATTTTCGCTAGGGGCCGTCCAGTGGCTTTGGAGACGTAGGGAACGGTACGGGAGGCGCGGGGATTCGCTTCGAGGATGTAGACTTGGTTATCCTTGACGGCGTACTGAATATTCATCAAGCCGACCACTTTTAGGGTTTGGGCCAATTTCACCGTCCACTCGCGGATCGTATTGATGACTTCATCGGGTAGGGAAGTGTGGGGGATGGAACAGGCGGAATCCCCGGAGTGAATACCCGCTTCTTCGATGTGTTCCATGATGCCGCCGATGACGACTTTTCCGGTGTGGTCACAGAGGGCATCCACATCGACTTCGATGGCGTTTTCGAGGAATTTATCGACAAGGATCGGGTGATCGGGTTCGACCTGGACGGCGTATTTCATGTAGTGGTCGAGTTCTTCATCGGAATAGACAATCTCCATTGCCCGTCCACCAAGCACGTAGGAGGGACGCACGACTACCGGATAACCGACGCGATTGGCAATCTTTTGGGCTTCTTTGTAGTCGCGGGCAATGCCGTTGGCGGGTTGGAGAATTTCAAGGTCGTGGAGGATTTTTTCAAAGCGCTCCCGGTCTTCGGCGGTGTCGATCGCATCGGGCTGGGTTCCCCAGATTTTGGTATCGACGGGACAGTCGCCTGCGTTAAGGTAATTGTCGAGGGGGACGGCTAATTTTAACGGGGTTTGGCCGCCGAATTGGATGATCACGCCTGCGGGGTTTTCGGCTTCGATAATGTTTAAAACGTCCTCTTTGGTGAGGGGTTCAAAATACAGGCGATCGCTGGTGTCGTAGTCGGTGGAAACGGTTTCGGGGTTGGAGTTGACCATGATCGTTTCGTAGCCCGCATCACTGAGGGAGAACGCCGCATGGCAACAGCAATAGTCAAATTCGATCCCCTGGCCAATGCGGTTCGGGCCACCGCCGAGGATCATCGCTTTGGGTTTGTCGGAGGGGACTACCTCAGACTCCGTACCGTCGTAGGTGGAGTAGTAGTAGGGCGTAAAGGCTTCAAATTCTGCCGCACAGGTGTCCACGAGTTTATACACGGGCAAGACACCGATAGACTTCCGGTAGGCGCGCACCGCATCTTCGTTGGTTTTGGTGGCGTAGGCAATTTGGCGATCGCTGAACCCTTGTTGCTTAATCACCCGCATATCCGCCGCCGAAATTTCCGTCAGGGGCGTTTGTTTCATAAAGCGTTCCGTGACCAGCAATTCTGCCATTTTGTCGAGGAACCAGATATCAATCGCCGTCAAATCATGAATTTCTTCGACGGTCATCCCTAGTTTCAACGCCTGATAAATGGTGAAAATCCGGTCGGGATTCGGTGTCCGTAAGCTCGTCGAAATGTGGCTTAGGCTGGGTAATGTTTCCTGGCGATCGCAGCCAAAACCATACCGTCCCGTTTCAAGGGAGCGTAACGCCTTTTGGAAAGACTCCTGGAAAGTGCGCCCGATCGCCATCGCTTCGCCCACGGATTTCATTTGGGTGGTGAGAATCGGTTCTGAACCGGGGAATTTTTCAAAGGCAAAGCGCGGAATTTTCGTGACCACATAGTCAATGGTCGGCTCAAAGGATGCGGGAGTTTGCTTTGTAATGTCGTTGGGGATTTCGTCGAGGGTGTAGCCTACCGCCAACTTCGCTGCAAATTTGGCGATCGGGAAGCCCGTTGCTTTCGAGGCTAGGGCAGAAGAACGGGACACGCGGGGGTTCATCTCGATGACAATCACTTCGCCGTTGAGGGGGTTCACCGAAAACTGAATGTTCGAGCCACCCGTTTCGACACCAATTTCACGAATAATTTTGAGGGAGTAGTCTCGCAACCGCTGATATTCCTTATCGGTCAAAGTTTGGGCCGGGGCCACGGTAATCGAATCGCCCGTATGTACCCCCATCGGGTCAATATTTTCAATGGAGCAAATAATCACGACGTTATCGGCGAGATCCCGCATCACCTCCAGTTCGTATTCTTTCCAACCGAGGAGGGATTTTTCCACGAGAATCTGGGATACAGGGGAGGCTTCTAAACCGGACTTGCAGATTTTTTCGTATTCTTCTTGGTTATAGGCGATGCCGCCGCCACTACCGCCCATGGTGAAGGCTGGCCGAATAATGAGGGGGTAACTACCGATTTCGATAGCGACTTCCCGTGCTTCTTCCATTGTGCTGGCAATGCCGGAAGGACAAACGGGGACACCGATCCGGGCCATGGCTTCTTTAAAGAGGTTGCGATCCTCGGCCATCTCAATCGCTTCTAATTTCGCACCGATCAGCTCGACGTTGAATTTTTCGAGGGTGCCGTTCTTCGCCAGGGAAACCGCTGTGTTTAAGGCCGTTTGGCCGCCCATGGTGGGGAGCAGGGCATCGGGCCGTTCTTTTTCGATGACTTTAGCGACAATTTCGGGGGTGATTGGCTCAACGTAGGTGCGGTCGGCGGTTTCTGGATCCGTCATAATCGTGGCTGGGTTGGAGTTGACCAAGACCACTTCATAGCCTTCCTCCCGCAACGCCTTACAGGATTGGGTGCCGGAGTAGTCAAACTCACAGGCTTGTCCAATCACAATGGGGCCAGAACCAAGGATTAGAATTTTTTTGATATCGTCGCGGCGAGGCATAGGGCTACTACGTTCACTTTCGAAATTGTCTCAATCATTCTATCTGCTCTGATGCCGATTCTTAACGCGATCTGGGGCGGAACGGCAAGCCAAGTTAGATTTAGCTGACATCCGTGGTTTTGTGGCGATCGCCTTGGGGAAAATATCGTCAGTTCCTCACCGCTTTGGGGAAGATCGGCGTTTAGGGGAATGGCTTGATGCCGTAAGATTTACCGAGAGAATTGATTGTGATTTCCTGCGAGGGCTAGTGCCGTTATGACAGAAGCTAAAAAAACCTGGAGCGATCGCTTTGATACATCGCTACATCCGGCGATCGCCGTGTTTAATGCCAGTATCGGCTTTGATATTGAACTGATCGAATATGACATTACGGGTTCAGTGGCCCATGCCCAGATGCTCGCCCACACGGGGATTATTTCCGCCGAAGAAGGGGCAACCCTCGTCCAAGGTTTAGAACAAGTCCGCCAGGAATATCGCGAGGGCAACTTTCACCCCGGCGTCGAAGATGAAGATGTGCATTTTGCTGTCGAGAAAAGATTGACGGCAATTGTTGGCGATGTGGGCAAAAAACTCCACACCGGGCGATCGCGCAATGATCAGGTAGGCACGGATATTCGTCTCTATCTGCGGGACAAAATTCGCGGCATTCAACAGCAATTGCGAGACTTTCAACAGGTTTTATTGAATCACGCGGAAAACCATATAGAAACTTTAATCCCCGGTTATACTCATCTACAACGGGCGCAACCGATTAGTTTGGCGCATCACTTGATGGCCTATTTCCAGATGGCCCAACGGGATTATGAACGGCTTGAAGATGTCTACAAGCGCACCAATACTTCTCCCCTTGGCTGTGGCGCTTTGGCGGGGACAACTTTTCCCATTGATCGCCATTTCAGCGCGAATTTACTCGGCTTTGAACGCCTCTATCAAAACAGTCTCGATGGGGTCAGCGATCGCGATTTTGCGATTGAGTTTTCCGCCGCCGCCAGCTTGATCATGGTGCATCTGAGCCGCTTGTCGGAGGAAATGATTTTTTGGGCCTCGAAGGAATTTAGTTTTATTACCCTAAGAGACAGTTGCGCGACGGGGTCGAGCATTATGCCCCAAAAGAAAAACCCGGATATTCCGGAATTGGTGCGCGGCAAAACGGGTCGCGTGTTTGGACATCTCCAAGGGTTACTCGTGCTGATGAAAGGTTTACCCCTCGCCTATAACAAGGATTTGCAAGACGATAAAGAAGGCCTTTTCGATACGGTAAAAACGGTGCAGGGTTGCCTCGAAGCGATGACCATTTTGCTCGGTGAAGGGATTGAATTCCGCACCCAACGCCTTGAGGAAGCAGTAAACGAAGACTTTTCTAACGCGACCGATGTGGCTGATTATTTAGCGAGTAAAGGGGTGCCGTTCCGGGAAGCCTATAACCTCGTGGGCAAAGTAGTGAAAACCAGTCTTGCCGCTGACAAATTGCTCAAGGATTTGACGATGGACGAATGGAAAGCGCTGCATCCTGCCTTTGAAGAAGATATTTATCAGGCGATCGCCCCCAAACAGGTGGTTGCCGCCCGGAATAGTTATGGGGGTACAGGGTTTGAACAGGTGAAATTGGCGATCGCTGAAGCCCAAAATCTTCTGACCAATCCCTAGCATTTCGCTGGAGAGGGTATCGAGAGGATACTTTCTTTGTAATGGATAGTGGCGATCGTTATTGCACTAATGACTTGTTAGCGAGCTATAGTGTTTTCTCTCAACCATTCTACTAATGCTTCTCGTCCTAGCTCACCCGATGCGATCGCCAACACCACATATTCTTGTTCATCCACAGAGGCGTTAATTTCCATACCATTCAGGACAAGAAAAGTTTCCATCACAGCATGACCTGTGCGTTTGTTTCCATCGACGAATGGATGATTCATGATGATCGAAAATCCTAGTGCTGTGGCTTTTTCAAACAAACTTGGGTATAGATCTTCTCCACTAAACGTCATACGAGGTTGGGCGATCGCCGACTCCAACAAGCCTAAATCTCGAATGCCAAATGCCCCACCGGATTGCTCAATGACTCTGTGGTGTAATGCCAGTACCTCGATTAACGTCAGAAAACGCACTATGCTAACCGCTGATACAACTCAGTATTTTTTGTGAGAACATAATCGGCTGCATCAACAAACCCCGTTTTTTGAGAATTAAGCCAATCCTCTAGGCTTGCCTTCAGTAAAACTTCAATCTCAATCCCATGCATGGTTGCTAAATCTTGCAGCTTTTGGAATTGGGTATCTGAAAGGTCAAGGGTAATAGAAGCCACGGCAATCGCCCTCCTAATATTTTTGTGCTAAGTCTAGCATCGACTCCAAACATTTAAGGATATCGAGAGAGTATTCCCTTAGTGATGGATGGTGGCGATCGCCCCGACTAACCTAGCCACCATTTTGCTGCCTGACTTGCTGCAACAACTCTTGAATGGATAAAACGGGTATGGGTGAATTCAAAAAACCTTGAGAGTCACGGGTCACAATTGCTTCTAATCCTTGGTTGACGGCGCTAAAGATTTGAACAGCGTCTTCAAAATCAGCCAAGCCAGAATTAAAAGCTGATTCCAGAACGTCTCGATCAACTGGACAAATCATCATGGCAGTCAGTATTTCTGAGACTGCTTGCCGCGCTTGCTCAACATTACGAGTATGTCTGCGTGAGATATAAAAAATGTCTGTTAGTGTTGTTGCTGTGACATAGCCAACAATCTCACCTACATCAATTGCCTGAAACAGCAGTTCTGCATCCTGGAAAAATGGCTCTCGTTGCAGTAAAAAATCTAAAATAATATTGGTATCAACTAAGACTTTCACTGAAGATACTTCTCCGCCCGTCTCTCTTCCAGCATCACTGCCACTTCGTCATCTGTTGGCGCGGGTTGTTCCGTTTTTAACAATCCTTTCATTCGCCGAATTGCCCTAGAGCGGTCTGCTTGAACAGCGGTCGTATTTTGTAAGGACTCAACGATAGCGGCGATTAGCGCGAGGCGATCGCTAGGTGGCAACTTGAAGATTTGCGCTTTTAGTTCTTGTGACAACATAGATTACTCCCAGGTTCAACGGGATTTCCCATTCAGTATGAGTGATCCTATTCTGAATGACCAAGGTGATGCTCGGTGCTTTGTCGGAGATTTTGATCTGGCGATCGCCCCTCAACAGATGATTACTGCCTTGATTTGCTGAATCTCTAAAAACTTATCCAACTGTTTTCCAAAGCCAAAAGCCAACGCCAAGAACTAGAATAATCCCAGCAATCCACGCAAATTTCGTCCAATTTGAAGCAGGCTTCACCGGGGGAATGGGTTCTACTTGAAATTTTGGTGTATTGAGATGTGAAAGTAGATTTTCCGGCGTGGCAATATTCTGGAAAATCTTTGTGACCCCAGGCCAAACATAATCAGTATTGTAAGCATTGGGGCCATCTTTAACGCCGCCAAAATCCTTAAATAAAGCATCGTCATAATATTGGGTCGAAGTTACGGCTTGATTATGAAAGGCGACCAGGGGCGGATCGTTTTCTGGGTTGGAATAGGAAAAATAAATCGCCTTATTTTCACTGGCGATCGCCTCATAGTTAGAAACAGCTTGCCCCCGCATCGGATCGACCCATTGGCTGGGCGGCACCAAGGTATCAGAACCACCATGTAAGATGGCCACGGGCTGCTTTAGATCTTGTCCCGTATCCTGAATCAAAATCGGGGCTGCCGTGAAAGGAGACCGGAACAACTTCAAAATCCAAATCGCAATTTTGGGGATGCCCATTTCCGTGCTAACGGCGGGATCGGCTGTGACGATTTGCTTCGGGAAAAAGCGATTGCTAGGCGAATTTTTCAGCACAGAGGGGAGACTTAAGGCAATTAATCCCCCCAGAGAATGACCAAAGGCAAAGGTCTCTAAGCTTTCCTGATTCCAGTGGGCATAGCGTTCTTGGGTCGTTAAATATTCCCAAGCATCTTCTGGGAGGGCGATCGCATTACTCAGCCATTCCGTTGGTGAATGCACTAGGCTCAAACCCACCGTAGACAAAAGATGAATCAAATTTTTCCCATACTCCCGCCGAAACCAGCTACACACAGTCAACAGCAAAATAATCACGACCAAGGCCCAGGCCACGCGGCGCAAGTCTCCCGTCGTAAAGGCAGATAGGCCACGGCTTAAACCCGTATCATTCTGTTCGTAAATTTCTGAAAATAGAGGGTGAATATCTTCTGTTGCTAAGGTCTTCTGGGCTGACTTTTGAGTTTGCGTCGCAGCCGCTAGCCATTGCTGAATATGGGGCTGAGATTGTCGGGGTGGCGTTGGCGTTTGGGGTGCTATATTTGGATAAAAACTCCGTTGAAAGTCAGGAAAAAAGACAATGTACCCCTGCTTTACCAACTCAAGCAGATGGGCCTCATAAAAAGAAGGCATACAGAGGGCAAACCCATGGAGATAAAGAATGGCATTCAGCTTTGTGCCAGGATTTGAGGCGGACTCTGGGACATACACGCGAATAAATGTCCCGTCTGCATGGCTGCCGCCCTGGTACACATAACATTTCCCCTCCGGCACATGCTCGCACATCCAAGATTCAGAAGCCGCCAGTGACATAGCCTGTAGATCCCCCTAATGAGATGGTGTAAACGCAGATTTATATAGTGTTTTGGCGCTAGTCATACTTTTAACGCTTTTCCTCAGTTTTGTGGTTGAGTTTATAATCAGCCGCTGGCCAAATTTTATTAATCTCATCGGCCTGGTGCTGGGCATTAAATCCCTCCCAGATAATGCCATTCACATCCACTTCTTGGGTAAATTCCGTTGCCGTAGGATCTTCCCAACCCAAATGTCTCAGGGAACCTGGAGGGCAGGTAGAATCTTGGCGCACTGAGAGGTTTAAACTGCTGGTTCTCCAGAGGGCATATTCCCCCGGAATAAATAAGCAAGGCGCTGTCCCTAAACGGGCTGTATAGTCCGCAACGGTTGCTGCAATTTTGTCGGTAGAAAGGGCGAGGTGTAGTTTCTTCATCGCTATTTATTTTTAAGATTCTGGGGCATCGGTCGCCGCGACCTTACTTTGGTTTCGCCAAATACCAGTGATCCCAGCCGTCACAATATGAGACAACAACCCAGCCGGCCCCGCAAAAAGACATAGGGCGAGGGAATGGCGGGTGAAAATGCCTTTTTCTAACCCCTGTTGATAAATCCAGCGCCCGACAAACAAATCCATCACGAGAAAATGCGTCCAGCCAGTGGCCATCACCGGCGGTAACGAAAATAAAGCCGCTAAATCACTCAAGGTGGGATTTGACCAGATTGCGGCTTGGTCTGGATCGAGGGAAAGGGCGAACAAACCGACATATACAACGGCCAGAATCCCAAAGGGCACCAGGGAATCCATGAGTTTTTGGGTGCCTTGCCATTGGGGGGCAATGATCATTAATCCCCAAAAGGGCAATACAAATAAGTTTGTAAGATTAAATACAATGTCTAAGTTTTCTAACGTCATATTACTGATAAGTAACGGTATAGACAGGGTTTGCGGCCCATTTGGGTATGATAACCGTAGCGTATCAATCTTGCTGACTTTACACGGTAAATTTAAATCTTAAAAAAGTATTAATAAGGTTTAGAATAGGTGTGTCACTATGGAGACAATAAGGTGTTTATTCGACTGGCTCAACAACATCGTGATTTCGTAAAAGACCTCGTCATGAGTCTACAGGCCCTGGCGATCGCCCTTGAGAACCGTGGTTACCTCGCGTCCTGCTATACCTGCGGCACCGAACTCAATAGCGCTTCCTTTATGGTGAGTCTAGGCGAAAATCATCTCATTCGTTTTCTCGTTTCCGATTATGGCATCACCTGGACAGAAATGCGTGATGAGCGGGAGCTGATGAAGCTAGAAGGCGCAGAAGCGATCAGCCAACTCCAGGAGCTCGCCAACATGATCAAGTACGAGCGGGAACTGCCCAAAGAATTTTCTTACCAGCGTCCTGAATCTGACTCTTTGGTCACCCTCTAGGCCCTGGTTCAATTGCTTCGTCTAGAAACGATTTTTTAATTTCTCCTCAATTTTCGGACTGACTGCCATGGATCTCCCGAATGGGTGGAGATCTCTTTTGCTTGGCGACTCATATTTTTAAGGGTTGCTGTTTAGGAGCCAAAAATCGGCAGAAAAATGGTCACAAACAGATAAACAACTGGCGCAGTAAAGACATAGCTATCGGTGCGGTCGAGGATGCCGCCGTGGCCCGGAATCAACTGTCCAGAATCCTTAAAGCCCGCATCCCGTTTCATGATGGATTCGGTTAAATCTCCGAGCAGGGTGGTGACGCTAATGAGCAGCCCCAGGAGTGCGCCTGTAATGGGCCACCATGACCAATCCAAATACCAAGCACCGGCGATCGCCACGAAGATAGTCCCCAAGGCTCCAAATACAGCCCCTTCGACGGTCTTTTTAGGGCTAATAGCCGAGAGTTTCGTTTTCCCTAGCCATTTACCCATGAAGTAAGCCCCAATGTCGGCGGCCCAAATACAAACCATCACGACAAAGGTCAACTTGAGGGCCTGGGGCAAATTAAACCACTCTCCCCAGGAAGCTGGAAGATAGCCATAGAAGGGTAAATTACTGACTGCTTCCGTTTCTGCGAGGCTGCCCATCCTCAGTCGTACCCAGTAGCTGGGCATATAACCGCCGTAAAAGAGTCCCAAAATTGAGGTGGAGAGATCGGCAATGGTTGCCATTTTGGGCTGGAATAGAAGATAAAAGCAGATAAACGTCCCGGCGAGGGGAAAAAGGGCGTCAGCAAGGCTCGGACTCAAGGTCGCAATCACAAGCAACAATTGAGACACGACTAGGGTGGTTTTTACCGCTGGTGCTAATCCCTTTGCCCGAACCATCCGGAAGTATTCCTGTTGGCCGAGAAAGACGAGGATGCCCATCCCCAAGGTAAAGTACCATCCCCCCAAGACAATGAGGGTCAAGGCCAGGGCGATCGCCACTACACCACTAATGATTCGCGACAAAGACATAAAACTGCAAGCTCACGGCTGGGGGCTTCAATAAAAGAATTAAAGCGGGTTCCCCAGGGTTGTTAAAGAAAATTTTATCAAACGTTAACAAGATTCACGGTACAGACGCGATGAATTCACCCGGTGGGCGCGTCCCTAGTGTTTCCTGTGACGAAGTACAGTACCCAAAAAATGCTAACACAACTCCTTTGGTCGCGGCTAAAGACCATGGCCTAGAAGTGATTTGGTTAGGCATGCTCGGAGGTGACATTGGCATCGATCCAATGGCCATAGGCGGTTTCTACTTGATCAAGGGCGATCACGTAAATGGCGGGCAGTTCATAGGGGTGGTGGGCTTTGATCGCGGTTTCTAAAGCAGCATATTGGGCCGCAGTGGTCTTAAACAGGAGTCGAAATTCTGGTTCCTGCTGTAGTTGGCCTTCCCAATAATAAAAGCTTTCAACTTCACTAATGTGGATACAAGCCGCGAGACGGAGATCCATAATTTGTTTGGCGATCGCCTGGGCTTCCTGGCGACTGCTGACGGTGGTAACGGCCATGAGATATTGCATCGACTTGATGAATCAACGAATGCTAAAATTCAAGTCTAAGCGGATTTAACGACAAAGGGTTGAAATCCCGCCCCTTGGGGCGTAATTAATGCTCTATAATCATATCGTTGACACGGCAACGGATAGCGAAAACCAAGCTAAACACATACAAAGTATTTTTTGTAACCGTGATTTTTGTCCCCGGGAACCGGGGAGTCCGCCTATCGCCAGAATATAAGACTCGCTATTCCTCGGAATAGAAAGCTATTCTTTGGGTAGGAAGCCTCGCTGCTTGCGGCGGGGGAGTTCACACGGCCTTCCAACGGATATAGCGGCGCTTGCCAGCCTGTTTAGCCTGATAAAGCGCTTTATCCGCGAAGTCTAAAACCAGCAACACATCTTCATGGTCAATGGGCCAGATTGCTAAACCGATGCTCGTGCCAATTTCGACGGTATGGTGACTCAGTTCAAAGGGCTGGGTTAGGGCGAATAAAACTTTTTGGGCAATGATCCTCGCAATATTTTCAGCTTGCGCCATGGGCAGAGGCAATAACAATAAAAACTCATCGCCCCCAAGTCGAACCCCGGCTTGGCCAACCCGCAATTCCATACGCAACCGATTGGCCACCGCTTTTAAAAGCTCATCCCCCACGCCGTGGCCGTGGTGATCATTGACCTGCTTAAACCCATCAAGATCGAGGGCCAGCACTGCCAGGGCTTGATCATTGGGAATCGCCCCTTCTGGGTAATCCGCGAGAAACAACCGTAAACCTTCGCGATTGGTGAGACCTGTGAGGGGGTCACGGCGGGAGGCTTGTTCTGCCAACTGCCGGGCTTTTTTTTGCTGTTCGCCTTCGTAATGAAGCTGGCGCATGGTCTGCTCTACGGTCTGGAGCTCATCTTTAGCACGATGCGGAGTAGAAACGGACGTTTCTGGCGTAGACCATAGTTGTTGGCTCATGCGACTCAGACGGCGCAAGGGACGACTCAGCCAACCGGATAAATACCAAATCCCCACAATGGATAAACTGCCAATCAGCAAGGAATACACCCAGATATTGCGGGCTAAGCTGCGGGCTGGGGCGAGGGCGATCGCCTCTGGTTGTCTGGCTACCGTAAACCAGCCTAAACCAGGGTAATTTTGATAACCTTGGGTGCGACGAATATCCGTTAAATAACGGGTGCCGCCGGGCCAACGCAACACGAGGGAACGGGATTCACCTGGGGCGAGCTCCTCAAGGGGCAAAAAACCCATCAATGTTCCATCACTCCATTCCTCTGGGCCAAGCAATTTATTTCCCTCAGCAGAAATGATGAAGAGTTCTTTTTGCCTTTCCCCAGCAATGGGCTCCATTAAAGTTGACTGGGTATTATCGGCCCATTCCCAGCTTAAGTGGGCGGCGAGGACTCCCTGGAACACCCCATCAATGCTCTCGACTGGTATTGCAATATCGACAAATTGAATTGGTTCTCCGTTGGGTAAACGGGGGAATTTATTGGCCAATAACACTGCGTCATGGACATCCCCGATAAATTCTCCTTGGCGGCCCTCCTGAAAAACTGGGCGGCTGGCAATGGACTGGCCTTCGAGGATTTGGTCGGTGGCAATGCTGACGGTTCCCTGGGGATCGAGAAAGCCGATCCAGGTAAACATGGGTACGAATTCTTGGGCTTGTTCCAAGAGCCGTCTGGCTTCAGGATCCCGTTGGCGATCGCCAAATACAGGAATCACCGCGAGGGTTTTGACTTCATTGAGCCTTGCCCACATTCGCAGATCCAGCAGACTCGCAAACTGACGATTAATGTCTCCCAGATGTTCGGCGGCGGCGGCTTTATTGCTAACAATCGCCTGTTGACCCACCAGGGCACTCACTAGCCCCCCCACAAACAATAGGGCAAATCCATAGAAAATAGTGAGACGTTGCCGATAATTCATCTCGTGGCAAAGCGATCAATGCACCCTAAATGATAATGCTAGGGGATGCTGTTGTTTAGCCTAGGGACACCAAAGATAGAAATCAAGGTTTACTTGTTTTTTATTTACAACAAAAAATAGGGGGTCATAAAAATGCTCCCCCCGAAAAGTCAACTATTTAATCTGTTAATTTGAGATCCACAGGCACAACTAGGGTGCTAAAGCATTACCCCGCAGCAGACTACCAATGGTTTTCGCGGTAATCTTCATCTGTTTCAGGGGATTAGCGGGGACAACGGTTTTATACAAGTAGCTGTCAAAGGTGAGCTTCTGTACATCGATGTCGGCACACATTTCCACAAAGGCTTCGCGGGTGGCATCGGAACGGTAGAAAACCCGCTGGAGAATGTCCAGGACGAGGTAAGTCGCACCGTACTGCTTATCCCAACGCTTCAGGTATTGCTTGAGATCGGCTTCGGTGGGAACGCGCTGACCATTGTTGGAAGCTTCGACGATCACCTCGGCACACATCCGTGCTGATTTGGCCGCAAAGTAAATGCCTTCACCGGAGGACTTGGTGACAGTACCGGCTGCATCACCAACGAGGGCGACACGACCAACAACGCGCCGGGGTCTGGGGTGTTCGGGAATGGGGTGGGCTTCTACTTTGATGATTTCGCCACCTTCGAGGCGTTTCGCCGCGCGGGCCCGAATGCCAGCTTGTAATTGCTTGATTTTGGCTTGGTTGACTTTCATGGTGCCTGTCCCGACGGCCACGTGGTCATATTTCGGGAAGACCCAAGCGTAGAAGTCAGGGGAGACATCGTCACCGACATACATTTCGGCCAGTTCTTCGTAGTAGGCCATTTTGTCTTCGGGGAGACGGATCCGTTCTTGGAAGGCGATCGCATAGTTATAATCACCAGCATCGATAGCTTTGGCGACACGGGAGTTGGCCCCATCAGCACCAATCACCAGATCCACTTTCAGGGTTTTCATTTCCCCTTTCACTTCGCCGTTGGAGTGGTCGGAGTAGTGGAGAACGTAGGGATCGGTATTGTTGTTGGGAATTTCAAGCTTAAAGACGGTGCCGTTGATCAGCGTTGCGCCGAGGTCAGCGGCTCGGTTGCGCATGAAGCTATCCATCACTTCGCGGCGACACATCCCGATGTATTCGTCGTCCTTGAGGGTTTGACCAATGTTGACTTCGATATTGGAAGGGGAAATCATCTTCATTTTCCGCACGCGACGGTCGATGATCTCTGGGGGTAAGTCAAATTCGTCAACCATACAGAGGGGAATCGCCCCACCGCAGGGTTTGGCATTGTCCAGTTTGCGCTCGAAAATGTAGGTTTCGATGCCAGCTTTAGCTAAGATTTCGGCGGCGGAAGAACCGGCTGGCCCTCCTCCCACAACAGCGACCCGTAGTACCAAGGCTTTGCTCCTCGTCTCGTGATGAACTATACGTTGGGCATGGTATCACGGACTATCTGGGGCGTGCAGGCGATCGCCAAGGTTTCAGAAAATCTCGCAATAGACCTTAACAAGTTTGTTAAAAAAGTTAATGTTGATCGCCCTAAAAGCAATCTTGATCCTAGGGAATCCTCTATCTTGGTGCTCCGGTTGCCCCGTTGAAAAATTTCAGGTTCAAAAATTTGGGGTTTCTTGGGCGTCTTGGGGGAGTTTACGGCCCGTCACCCGAAAAGCAGCCACAAGGGTCGAGAGGGCGATCGCCCCCAGGGCAAAGGCATTCAGTCCTACCATGATCCTTGGCCCCCAGATCCGCCGCTGTAGATCCTGTAAAAAGGCTTGGTGGGAGCCGGCAAAAATTAAGATCCCCTCAACGCTGTGGGTAACTTCACCTTTTTGGGGGCCAGTGACCCGCGTAAATTCTTCTTTTTCGCCAATAATCACCACCTGTTGCCGAGGATTGAGAAAACGTAGATTTCGGTCTAGGGGCCAATTGCGCACTTTATAGGCGTCATCGTCCATGGCAATCTGAGCATCATCGAGATCGAACAGAATCCTTTGGGGCGTCCAAAGACCATTGTCATCTACATAGGCCAGATATTCATTGTTTCGACCCCGCACCGGGTTATCAGGGCTGGCCACCGCCACCACCGCCACAGGTTGACCTGCTTCAATTTCCCGGAGAGTTGCTAAGGTCGTAATCGGCGGTAAATCAGCAGTGAATTGTAAGGTTTGCTTTGCTTGGTAAGCCCCTAGTAAATTAGCGCCCAAGAGGAGAATCAAAACACCAATTGCGGGCAAAAAACGCTGGGCAAAATTTTTAAACGTTTTGAAGCGCGGCAGACCGACCCGGAACAAACCAAAGGCGATCGCCACCACCCCACAGAAAATCAGAAGATTAATAAACATTGCAATCGAAACCACCTGCAATCACAGCTAAATGCCTTTAGGGTAGCGGCAAACGCTTTTTGGGGCTAAAAATGTCGGCAGTCTGGCCTAGGCAGCTAGGGAAAGGGGCTTACTTTTTTCTAAAATTTGCTGATAGTAACTCTGTAATTGTGCCGTTGCTGCTGCCCAACCCCATTTTTCCGCTTCCTGGCGGGCTTGTACCCGGAGCATTTCCCGTTGGGTTGCATCCATCGCGAGGAGTTTTTGGGTTGCTTTTACGGCTCCGTCAGGATCCTGGGGGTCAAACATATAACCATTTTCGCCATCGGTGACGATATCAGGAATGCCACCGGAATTAGCTGCCACCACCGGACAACCTGCCGCCATCGCTTCAAGGAGGACTAAGCCAAGGGTTTCTGTGCGGGATGGGAACACAAAAGCATCAGCAGAAGCAAAAGCAGACGCCAGTTCTAAACCCTGCAGATAACCGACAAAGTGGGAATTAGTGCCCGCAAAATGGGCTTCTAGTTCAGCGCGGTAGGGGCCATCGCCAACGATCGCCAAGCGCGATCCAGGGATCGCTTCGAGGACGGGTTTAATTTGATCAATTTGTTTCTCCGCAGACACCCGCCCAACATAGAGCAGTAAGGGCGCTTCCGGGTGTCCCTGGGAAAGGCGATCGCGCATCTTCTCAGACTTCAAACTGGGCTGGAACATCTCTGTATCTACGCCCCGCTGCCACAGATCCAGGTTTTTAATGCCATGGCTGCGGAGTTCTTCGACCATTGCCGTAGAGGTACAGAGGTTTAACTCCGCCTGGTTATGGGCCGCTTTGAGGAGTTCCCAGAGCAAGCCTTCGAGGGCACCGAGGCCGTAATGCTGGAGATATTGGGGCAGGTGGGTATGGTAGGAGGCGATCAGGGGAATGTGGAGTTTTTTCGCGAAGAAAATCCCCCCCAAACCAAGAATTGCTGGGTTGACCACATGAATGAGATCCGGCTGAAATTCCTCTAGGGCACGGCCCACCGAAGGCCCAGGAAATGCCATTTTTAGTTCGGGATATAAGGGGAGAGGATTGCCTTTAACGCCGTAGACCACGGCTCCTTTATGTTCCCGCAGGCCACCGTCGGGACAAAATACCATTACTTGATCTCCGCTGCGTTGGAGATGATCTACGGTGTGGCGCAGTCTGGTGACAATCCCATCGACTTTCGGCAAAAAGGTTTCGGTAAACAGAGCTATACGCATGGCGATCGCAAACGAAGAAAATAGTTTGTCTGTAGGGTATCAGACGGGGTGACATTTCTTGACAATGGATCGCGGTTTTAAGGGGAGATTAAGGGGTTTCTGGAAGGTTGGGGGATAGCCCTAGATCCTCAGCATCAAATTCAAAGTATTGGTGAAATTTCGCGCTCACTTCGAGCCAATAGGAACGCCCCTCCTGCTGCCGTCGCCGTTTAATAAAGCCCTGGGCCAAAAGATCTTGGATATGTTGGTAGGCACCACTACCCCGCAATTCGATTAGTTCCGTTTGCAGAATTGGTGATTTTAAGGCGATCGCCGCCAGGGTTCTTTGGGCACCAATGCTTAACTCTGTGGGGATGAGATTCGTCACGAGGGCTTGAAAGCTTTCCCGCAGTTGCAGGCTAAATCCGGTGGGGGTTTCTACCACTTCAAGGGCGCTGTCCCGGTGGGCATAATCATCCATCAATTCCAAAAGGGCATCGGCCACCAGGTGCCGGGGTTGTCCAGCGGTATCGGCCAATTCTTCCAGGCTCAGGGGTTGGGCTTTGATGTAGAGAATCGCCTCTAGGGTCGTCGCAAGCTTCATGGGGGCAGATCAAACGGGGTGGGGTTTAGCCTCCCACTGTATCGGCTTTATTCCTGCTCCGGCAAGAGTTCGAGCTGTTGGGGCGGCGGCTGAATTTTAAAACTTTGGCGGTGATGGGGCGTCAGTCCGTATTGCCAGATGGCTTGGCGATGTTTTTGGGTGCCATAGCCTTTGTTATTGGCCAAATCGTATTCAGGATAATGCTCTGCCAGTTGGATAATGTCTTGATCCCGCTGCACTTTGGCGAGGATACTGGCGGCGGCGATCGCCTTTACTTTACTGTCCCCTTGAATAATCGCCTGTTGGGGGTAAGGCAGTTTAGGAATAGTTTGGCGGCCATCAACAAAAATTTCCGTGGGTTTAATCTGTAATTTTTCAACAGCACGGGTCATCGCGAGAAACGTCGCCTGCAAAATATTAAGCTGGTCAATTTCAGCCACCGACGCCGAGGCGATCGCCCAGTCCGTTACCAGAGCCTGAATTTGGGGTACGAGGGTTTCTCGCCGTTTGGCCGACAGCTTTTTACTATCAGTAACGCCCAGCTCCCCCAGGGCTTTTTCCTGGGTTGTATTAACCACCACCACCGCGGCCACCACCGGCCCAAACAAACAACCCCGGCCCACTTCATCAACGCCCGCCAGTAAAACCATGGTCTAGGCTTGGGTGGACTGAGCTAATTGTTGGAGATTTTCCCAAGGAGCTAAAGACCGCATGAATGCAAAACAGGGAGCCGTTTCTGCTTGGGGGAAATAGGTCAGCGGGTCGAGGGCGATCGCCTTTTCTAAACTCCGAAAAGCCCCTTGGTCATCACCGATCTGGGCCAAACAACGGGCTTGGGCATACCAAGTTTCCGCATCGTCGGGGGCATCAATTAGGGCTTGGGTAAAGGCGGCGATCGCCGCTGGGTAATCCCCCAAACTTGCGAGGGTGTTTCCCCGTTGGTACCAGGCCCAAAAATCATTGGGTTTCGCGTTGAGGGCTTGGTCGTAGCTGGTCAGGGCCGCTTCTGGTTTTCCCCAGGCTTGGAGGGCATCGCCTCGACGATACCAACACCAATAATCTCCAGGGCGAAATTCGAGGGCACGGTCATAGGCAGTCACAGCACGATCCTGACGGCCCAGGAGTCGCCAACATTCCCCTTGACGATAAATCGCCCAATAGTCGTTGGGTTGGGCGGCGAGGGCTTTTTCAAAACAGGCGATCGCCTGGGTGTAAACCTGGAGGACTTCCATGTAGAGGCAACCCTGGTCATACCAAGACCAATAGTTTTCTGGGCCAATGGCACAGGCCCGTTGGTAGGCGGCGATCGCCTCATCCACATGGCCTAATTTTTCGTGGGCGATCGCCAGGTGATACCAGGCCCAATAGTCATTGGGATAATATTCCAGAGCGCGATGGTAGCAGAGCAACGCTTCATCGACATTGCCTTCGAGCCAGCGGAGTTGTCCCTGCTGATACCAACCTCTGTAACTGTCGGGACGGCATTCTAGGGGGCGATAGGTTGTGCGGGCTACGGTGAGTAAGTCTTCCATCCCAGGCGGTAATCTTGCGTTTTTTGGCAGATTAATAATTTTTCTATATCTAAGATAACGGATTTGTTAAGGTAATCTGAAGTCTAGATTTGACCTGCTTTGGGCGATTTTGCCCGGTTGAACGGGCCATTGGGACGGATTATTCGCGCCGACGTTTTGTTACAAATTTTACGATTTTTATGCTGCCCACGGATTTACTCATGCACCGTCGCCAGGGGGAGAGCCTCATCCCGAAATATTTAGCTCCCAACAAGCAGGCGATCGCCTTAGCCGAAACCTTAATTGACTGTTTTCAACGGTGTCAGGGGGAACAGAAAAAAGTCCTCCAGGCGGAACTCCAGGAAATCGAAGGAGATAGCACCGATTTTAAAGTGCAGCGGGGTTTAGCCCACCTGTTGAAAAATCATTTCAGCACCTTTGAAATTGTCAGTCCCCTCGAACCCCAGATGTTGCGGGAAAAGGTGTTTGCCCAGGCCGCCGCAACGATGCCAATTCCCGAACAACAATTCAAAATCCTGGAGGCGATCGCCACCGAACTTAGCCAAACCCCGGATCAATCCGTCACCCCCGCAGCCGTTGCCACGGGTCTCTATGCCGATTTGCCTGAAAATCACATTCTCACGGAGTTTTCGGCTCCCACCCCCCAAACGTTAATCGACCGCTACAACCTCTCCCAAGTCCAGGGCATTTTTTACAAAGCGAGCCAGCTCGTCATCCACGCCCACCGCAACGATCCAGGGGAATACAAACTGCTGTTCCGCTACCTAAAGCTTTTTCAACTAATGACCTATATCGAAGGGGATGCGGACACGGGCTTTACGATCACCATCGACGGCCCCACCAGCTTATTTAAAACCAGTACTCGCTATGGCTTGGCGATCGCCAAAATGATTCCGGCCCTACTCCATGTGAGCAAATGGCAACTAGAAGCCCACCTGCAATACAAAGACACCTACAGCAACACCATGCGCCAGGGACAATTTAGCCTTGATGACAGTTGTAATCTCGTGAGCCACTATCCTCCCGGTAAACCCTATGACAGCATGCTCGAAGCATCTTTTGTGAAAGGCTGGCAAAAACTGAAAACCGAATGGCAACTTGAACGGGAAGTTGATTTGATTCCGTTGCCGGGGAGTGTAATGATTCCCGATTTTCGTTTGGTGCATCCCGATGGCCAGGAATATCTTTTAGAAATTGTCGGTTATTGGCGACCGGAATATCTTCAGAAAAAATTCGCTCAGATTCGTCGCGCTGAACAACCCAATCTAATCATTGCCATTTCAGACCGTCTCAACCTTCAAAAAGCGGGCGTAAAATTCGACGATTTACCGAACCCAATTATTTGGTTTAAAAACAAACTGCCAGCTAAAAATATTTTGCAAATTATCGCATAAATTTCTATGTTGCTGACGCAATAAAAATGTCTAAATTCCTGACCTAATGAGCCTCTCAATAAATTATCGCCGCACGCGCCGTCCCCAATCATAGAGTTTTAGAAGCTATATTAGAAACGTTGTCATCTATGTCATAAAAATCAGCAAGATCACAAATGAGTTATTTAATTATTGGTGCGAGTCTTAATCCTGAAAGCCGCAGTCAAATTCTCGCAGAACAGGCACAATTACTGCTGCAAAATCAAGGAAAATCTGCCCAATGGCTAGATCTTAGAAAGCTTGATTTACCTTTTTGTGCCGGGAGAAGCACCTACGATCACCCAAGCCTGCCTCCATTGAATGAAATGGTGGCCGAAGCGGAGGGCATCATCGTCGCTACTCCTATTTACAATTACGATGTGAATGCTGCTCTCAAAAATTTCTTGGAACTCACTGGTCAGTCTTGGCAAGAAAAAACGGTGGGTTTTCTCTGTGCTGCGGGAGGCAAATCTAGTTATATGTCTGTGATGTCCTTTGCGAACAATTTGATGTTAGATTTCCGCTGTTTAATCGTGCCACGTTTTGTTTACGCGACGCGGGAAGCTTTTGCGGAAGGGAAAATTGTAGATGAAACAATTGAAACCCGGTTAGCAGAATTGGTACATGATTTGGTGCGAATCACAGAAGCCTTAAATGGCCAACAAAAATAGTCCCAAACGACTGGAATATAGCTAAAGGTTGAGGTTTATTTTTGACACAACAATACCTTTGGCTAACCAAATTGTTTAGTTTTAAAATAAATTGCCTACTAAAAACACTTTTAAAGTAATTGAGTAAGAGATCAATTCAATATGACTAAATCTATTAAATTTACAGACAAAATATGAGTTTTATGACTTTTTGTTTTGCGAAATGTTAATAATTTTTGGTTGTTGCAGGTAGAGAAGATAATTTGGAATCAGCATGAATTCACAATTCGCTTGGTGCAATGGATAAAATCGTAGATAAAATTGCTGCTTTGGGTGTGCCAGGCTTAATTCTTTTAGTGGCTATGGCCATTTCTGGTTGGGCTGGTGCTGCGGCAATTACTAGTGCTTTGGCGATGTTGGGAGGGCCATTTGGGATGCTGGGTGGCATCGCTATGTTAGGCATTCTCAGTTTGATTTCTAAAGGCATTGCTCAGTATGGATTTGAAACCCTTTTTAAAAATGTTGTTTTTGAACTGCGTAAAAAAGGAAAGACAAAAGCAGACATTGAAAGGGAAGTCTCTCGCTATCCGATCTCGAAAGACTTAAAATTAAAAATCAAGGAATATTTACAAGCAATCAATTAAAATTAACAAGGTAGAGGATTATAATGCCCTGGATTTCTCCCAAGTATGAATTTGATGTTTTGATGATTGGCAATACAGGCGTAGGAAAGACTTCACTCCTTGCTTCGATGGCTGACCAATTACAAAAATCAGATAATCAACATATAGAAATATTTTATCCCGAGTATCGAACAAGTTTTTGGTTAGGCGAAGCATTAACCCAGCTAAAGTATATGTGTCAAACAGATGGCATTATTCCTGGTTTGGGAGTCGAAGGGACCATAGAGCCCAGGCAATTTGTATTTGACATTCGACAGAAAGATCAAGAGAAAGCGGCTTTTTCGATTCGTATCCATGACTATCCAGGTTCTGCTTTTAATCCTAGCAGCGAGCATAATGAAAGTGTCAATTCTTTGATTGAAAGGGCTTTTCTTATTCTAGTGTTCATTGACATGCCCGCCCTTATGGAGAACGGAGGAAAATTCAACAATATAAGAAATAATCCTGGGGCATTTAATCAAATTTTATGTCAACAAATGGAAGCACACAAAAAAGCGCTGCCAATTCTTTTGACAGGGTTAAGAGGAGAGAAGTATATCAGATTTGGTGATTATAATCCAGCAGTAAACAAAATCTACGATCTCTATGAGAATGTAATTAAGACTGCTCAAAAATTCGATACACAATACGACAATGTATTCACCTGTTTCCCTCAGACTATTGGTAGTATTATTTTTGATGAATTTGAAGAACGCGTGACTGACCAAGGAAAAATTGTTCCTGTTTATAAATTCAAAAAAGTCAGTCAATACATTTCTTATAGTCCTAAAGATTGTGACTTGCCCTTAAAGTTTTTGATCACTCGAGCATTGGCTGCCTCTGTGGTGCAAAGACGACAGTATCATGAAGGATTCAACTGGTTAAGAGACTTCTTTGGCCGAGACATTGAGACATATAAAGCTCTTGAATTGGTTTCACAAGAAATAAAAAATACCAACTTATTCACTTTTAAAAGATTTTAAATTATTCTCATGAACTCTAAACAAATCATCTTTACTTTGACAACAAGAGGAGAAGATTCTAACTCTGATTACTCACCCTATACATATGTTGTAAAAAAAGTATATGATAGCGAAGAAGTCATTATTTCATCAGTTAAAAATAAACAAAATCATTTACCCTTTACCGAAGGTTATTTTTTAAAGTCTGCAGTTCTTGACTATCATACTCCTTGCTATAAAAAAGAATCAGGAGTAATAATATATAACCCCAATGGTCCAGACAGCTTCAATTTCTTTGTCAAAACTCCTCGCATTCGCTCAAAAAGTCGAATAGATTTTACTGGCAGGGTTATCAGTGATGTAATTCAAATTGCTACCAAAGGGCTAACTCATGAAGAATCACTAATTTTTCTTTTCTGGACATATAAGAATTTCTTCGTACAATTCACTCCCCTAGATGACTGGTATGAAAATCCTTTTTTTAAAGAAGGAAAACCGAATTTAAATAAAGACAAAATTCGAGATTTTGTATCCGCCTTACTAGAGCATGAAATTTCTTATGAGAACAACTTTCAGGAAAGCACTTTTGACACTTCTCAAACTTTGATCAGAGAGCTTTTGTTCAAAAAATACAAACCGGTTCAAACTAAACGATCTAAAGAACCTCCCTTGGCACAGATAAGAGAAATCAAAAGCTCACTCGATGAAAATATCACTAATAAGATCCCTCATGTTGGACGTCAATTGGTCAATTTCACTGATCAACTTTTCAATATATGTACTGGTGAATTAAACTTTCAAATCCCCGTTTTCCCTATTGCTACTGATTCATTTGTTAGTTATTTACAAGAACATACTTTTCAAGTCTTAGATATTTTAAACAATCCAGTCAATGACCAAGACTGTGTGATTGTATATTTTAATCCTGATTTAAAAGAAGTCAAAAAAATCAGTTCACAATTTAAGCAGGAAATAGACTGCATTATTTGTCTTCATTCATAAACCCTTACAGTAAACTTAGATTTTTTCTAAACTGAATTAGATTTAGGAAAAATCTAGGGGGCGACATTTGATAGTTTTAAAATTCAGCGTTTAGAGGGGTACGGGGGAAAGGAATCACATCGCGGATATTGCCCATCCCGGTCATAAATTGAACTAAGCGCTCAAAACCAAGACCAAAGCCCGCATGGGGAACAGTGCCAAACCGCCGTAGATCGAGATACCACCACAGATCTGCTGCTTCGATGTTCATCTCCTGAATGCGTCGTTCCAGCACATCGAGCCGTTCTTCCCGTTGGGAGCCACCAATAATTTCGCCAATTTTTGGCGCGAGCACATCCATGGCCGCCACGGTTTTCTGGTCATCATTGAGGCGCATATAAAAAGCCTTAATATCTTTTGGATAGTTGCTCACGATCAAGGGCTTTTTGAATAGGTCTTCGGCGAGATAACGCTCATGTTCTGACTGGAGATCGATCCCCCATTCCACTGGAAATTCAAAGGTTTTATTGCTTTTTTCTAAAAGGGCGATCGCCTCGGTGTAGGTAATGCGGGCGAACTCATTCTCGATAATATTTTGAGCCGTGGCGAGGACAGAATTATCAATGCGCTTGTTGAAAAATTCCATGTCTTCAGGACAAGCTTCCAGCACATACTTGAAGATGTAGCGCAAAAATTCCTCGGCCAAATCCTGGTCGCCGACAATATCGCAAAAGGCCATCTCCGGTTCGACCATCCAAAACTCCGCCAAGTGCCTGGAGGTATTGGAGTTTTCTGCCCGGAAGGTCGGCCCAAACGTATACACATCTTTGAAAGCCATTGCCATCACTTCCGCTTCCAACTGACCGCTGACGGTGAGATAAGCCGGTCGCCCAAAGAAGTCTTCGGCATAGTCAACGGCTCCCTCTTTTGTCCGCTTTGGGTTAGCCAAATCAAAATTGGTGACCGCAAACATTTCCCCGGCCCCTTCACAATCGCTGGCGGTAATAATCGGCGTGTGGGCCCAGATAAAGCCCCGTTCCTGGAAAAATTGGTGAATCGCGGTGGCACAGGCATTCCGCACCCGCATCACTGCCCCCATGGTATTGGTTTTGCCGCGCAGGTGGCCGATGGTGCGCAAAAATTCAAAGCTATGGCGTTTTTTCTGGAGGGGATAGGTTTCCGGATCTGCTTCCCCGTGAACAGTCACCGCTTTGGCCTGGAGTTCGATGCGTTGCCCCTTACCCGGAGATTCCACCACTAACCCCGTCGCTGTAACCGCAGCCCCTGTATTGAGCTTTTTAATGATGGCTTCGTAGTCGGCCAGATTGCCATCGATAATCACCTGGAGGCCATTCATCGTGGAGCCGTCGCTAATTTCAATGAAAGAAAATCCCTTCAATTCCCGTTTGGTTTTGACCCATCCTTCGGCGGTGATGGTGCTGTTGATGGCGGCGGTGTTGAGGATTTCCTTAATGCGCATGGTCGTTGATCGAGTCTGAGGTAGAGGAACTGAAAACAAGTGCGCCCTTTATCTTACCGAGTTTGAGGGGTTCAGGGCAGAAATGGGGACGGTTTCGTCAAATCCATGGTGCGACAGGTGCGTTGGCCAAACCAGCGGTAACGGTTAGTCGCCACTAGCCGATAGAGCCAATCCCGGAAGTTTTGCGGTAAAGGTCGGGCAAAAGTGAACAGTTGCCAGGGGCCGCCCAGCCTTTGACAGATAGCCAAGCAAGCATCGGAGGCATAGTAGGTATTCACCCCATCAAAATAGGCGATCGCCCAGTCTTCTGGATTTTCGGGGAGGGGTGGTAAATATTGCTGGGCCGTTTTTCCTTGGAGGGGAGCGAGATAAAACTTTTGGTCTGGGTCGATTTTGAGCATCAAATCCACAAAACCATTGCAAAGATTGCATTCCCCATCAAAGAAAATAATTGGCTTTGCTTGATCAAACATTGAAGTATTTCGCGACAGGGTGGTAGGTAATGATCGCCGAGGTGGATTGTTCGGGATAGATTTGCTCACTTTCGTCCATGTACATGCCAATGCGGTCAGTTTTCAGGAGGTCTAACTGGGTGTATTGATCCAAAATATTCGGACAAGCCGGATAACCAAAACTATAGCGAGAGCCTTGGTAGCGCTGTTTCAACATATCTTTAATATTGTCGGGTTCAGCATCCCCAAAGCCCAATTCCCGTCGAATCCGGGCGTGACACCATTCTGCAAGGGCTTCTGCCGTTTGGACAGCGATACCGTGGTAGTAGAGATAATCGGTGTATTCGTCGGCGGCAAAGAGTTTTCGGGCGTATTCCGTCGCAATTTCCCCCACGGTCACCGCCTGCATGGGAAATACATCTAAAACTCCCGATTCAGTGGACGCAAAGAAATCAGCAATGCACAGGCGTTTGCCGGATTTTTGCCGGGGAAATTCAAAGCGAGCCACTTCGCTAAGGGTCTGTTCGCTGACATATTCGTCGGGATCATAAATGATCAAGGTGTTGCCTTCCGATTGGCAGGGGAAATAACCATAAATCACTGTCGGATCAAGGATTTTTTCGGCGATCGCCTTTTGTTTCCATTGTTCTAAAAGCGGATGGACGGTGTCTTGAATGAACTGGTCATATTCCTCTTTAGATTGTTCTTTGGTTTTGCGGAATTGCCACTGACCGACAAACAACGCCTGAAGATCGAGATGCCAAAAAATTTCTTCTAGATCAATGTCTTCCGCCCGGAGAATTTTTGTCCCCCAGAAGGGAGGCCGGGGACGGGCGATATTATCCTCGACAAATTCAGAACGACGGGTATCGACAACTTCTGGTTCTTGGGATTTGGTTTCTTCGACGGCAATTTCTTCACCATCGCCGCTATAGGTGCGCTGGTTCGCCTCGGCATAGTCCCCTAGGAAACCATCAAAATCGTCCCATTGCTGCTCGGCCTTGGCGGGCATGAGTTTATCCATAAAATGCAGATCCGCGAAGGCATCTTTCCCGTAAATCACTTGTCCTTTGTAGGTATTTTGACAGTCTTGATAAACAAATTTGGGCGTTAAAGCAGCTCCCCCTAAAATCACGGGAACGGTAATCCCTTTTTCGTTAAAGGCTTCTAAATTGTCCTTCATAAAGGCAGTGGATTTTACCAACAACCCACTCATGGCAATACAATCTGCACCATTTTCTTCGTAGGCTTGGATAATGTTTTCAACGGGTTGCTTAATACCCAAATTAATTACTTTATAGCCATTGTTAGACAGAATAATATCAACTAAATTCTTACCGATATCGTGGACATCGCCCTTCACGGTGGCAATGATAAATGTGCCTTTGCCGCTATCATCGCCTTCTTCTTTATCCATGTAGGGTTCGAGGAAAGCCACGGCAGCTTTCATGGTTTGGGCTGACTGCAAAACAAAGGGTAATTGCATTTGGCCAGAGCCGAACAGTTCACCCACAACTTTCATGCCGTCGAGCAGGAAAATATTAATAATATCAAGGGGTGGATATTGCTCCAGAGCTTCAGTTAAAGCCTCTTCTAAACCGAGTCTTTCACCATCAATAATGTGCTGTTTTAAGCGTTCATTAACAGGCAGATTTTTATCAATGGCTTCGGATTTTTTCGCTTTTTTCCCAGCAAATAATTCAGTGAGTTTCGTTAGCGGATCGTAGGTGCAAACTTCCCCCTCAAATTCGCGGCGATCGCCAATCAAATCGCGACAAATTTTGATATGCTCTGGATCAATTTTTGCCATCGGTAAAATCTTACTGGCACTCACAATCGCTGAATCCATTCCCAACTGCATCGCATCATGCAAAAAGACAGAGTTCAACACCTGGCGCGCTGCCGGATTTAGGCCGAAGGAAATATTAGAAACCCCAAGGATAATGTGACATCCTGGCAATTCGTTATGAATTCTTTCAATCGCGTCGAGGGTCGCCTGTCCGTTATTTCTGTCTTCCTCAATCCCCGTGGAAATCGGTAAAGCCAAGGGATCAAAGAACACTTCATGGGCGGGAAGGCCATAGGCGATCGCCGCATCATAGGCACGTTTGGCAATCTCAAATTTCTTCTCGGCGGTGCGGGCCATTCCTTCTTCGTCGATGGTGCCGATCACCACCCCGGCCCCGTATTTTTTCGCCAAGGAAAGCACCTGATAAAAGCGTTCTTCGCCATCCTCGTAGTTAGTGGAATTAAGGATACATTTTCCGCCAGCCACCTTTAGCCCGGCCTCCATTTTTTCCCATTCGGTGGAATCAAGCATCAAAGGCAGCGTGACGTTATTCACCAAGCGGGAAGCCAATTCATGCATATCACGCACGCCGTCCCGCCCGACATAATCGACGTTCACATCGAGGACATGGGCACCTTCTTTTACCTGGGATTTGGCGAGGGACACCAGGCTATCCCAATCCTCTTCGTTTAATAACGTACGGCATTTTTTCGAACCACTGGCATTTAAGCGTTCGCCGACAATTAAAAAGGAGTTGTCTTGGAGATAGGGTTGGGGACTATAGATCGAGGCCGCAGCGGGTTCATATTCAGGGTGACGCTCTTTTGGCGTGAGTTCAGCCGCAATTTCGGCGAGGGCTTGAATATGTTCGGGGCGCGTCCCGCAACAACCGCCGATCACCTGAACACCGAGATCCTCGACGAAGTGCATCATTGCCATCTTCATTTCGAGGGGGGTGAGCTTGTAGTGGGCCTGGCCGCCAACGTTTTCGGGCAATCCAGCGTTCGGGATACAAGACACGATGAAGGGGGAATGCTCCGACAAATATTTAACGTGTTCCTTCATCAGGTCGGGGCCAGTGGCACAGTTCAACCCTAAAATGTCGATCTTGTAGGGTTCGAGAATGGCAACGGCAGCGGCAATCTCAGTGCCCACCAGCATTGTGCCCATGGTTTCCATCGTCACCGAGACCATGATCGGCAGGCGATCGCCTTTTTTCGTGAAGGTGCGTTCAATGCCATTGAGGGCCGCTTTAATTTGCAGCACATCCTGGCAGGTTTCCACGAGCATCAGATCCGCGCCGCCATCATAGAGACCTTCGGCCTGTTCCGCAAAGGCATTTTCCAGAGTATCGTAATCAATGTGGCCCAAGCTCGGTAATTTTGTCCCTGGCCCAATAGATCCGGCAACAAAACGCGGTTTTTCGGGAGTCGAAAATTCTGCCGTGACGCTTTTGGCGAGTTCTGCGGCTGTTTTATTCAGTTCATAGGCTTGGTCGGCGAGGTCATATTCTGCGAGCACCACCGATGTACCACCAAAGGTATCCGTTTCGATCACATCGGCCCCAGCCGCCAGGAAAGCGCGATGTACCGTCGCCACGGCTTCCGGCTTGGTTTTGACTAAATATTCATTACAGCCCTCATATTCGGCCCCTCCAAAATCTGCCGCCGTCAAATTCTGTACTTGCAGATTGGTGCCCATTGCCCCATCAAACACAAGGACAGGACGCTCAGGACTATGTAGGCGATCGAGGAAGGCACTTTTCATGGAGAAATGTTTCGGCGGTATTAGGATAAGAATAGATAATGGCGTCCTATATTTTAACCTGATTGCCCGGCCTGGGTTTGCTCATTTTCTCCAATTAATTGCGCAAAAGAGCTGCTGGAAGACTAATTTTCCAGACCTTCATCCAGCAACAATTGCAAAGTTTCCTGCATCTCTGTTACGGAAGTCGTCGCTGTGCCAAAAGTTCTCACAACAATACTCGCACCAAGGTTGCCCAAAACCGTTGCTTCCCAAGGTGTTGCCCCAGCACAAAAACCTAGAACCCAAGCGGCAACCACCGTGTCCCCAGCGCCTGTAACATCAAAAACGTCAGTCTGATTGAAGGCTGGAATATATTCTTCCTGTAGTTGATTATCTACAGAATGGAAAAGGCTCATGCCATCTTCCCCACGGGTAATTAACATAAATTTCGCTTGAGTTTGCTCTAGAAGCGTTTGAGCCGCTTGATTGAGGGCAGTGGGGGTTTCGATGAGTTGTCCAACGGCCTGTTCTGCTTCTGGTAAGTTTGGTGTAAAAACCATCGCTCCCCGAAAACGGTGTAAATCCCTTTGGGCATCGACAATCACATGGGGGTGCTCAAGGGCAGCTTCAATAACAGCTGCGTTGAAAACACCATCCCCATAGTCAGAGCAGACCACCGCATCAACGTGGGGAATTTGACTGCGTATATAAGCGACTAATTGGCTTTGAATTTTGTGACTGGGGAGGGCGTCGGATTTACGGTCAATGCGGACAATTTGCTGGGTGACAGACTGGCGGGCATGGCCTGAGATTCGGGTTTTGGTAACGGTTGGACGCTGGGCTTCATGGATAATACCAGTGGTATCGATACCCGCAGCAGCAAAAATTCGGCAAAGGGCTTCTCCCTGGGAATCCTGGCCGACAATCCCAGCTACTTTAACCTGAGCACCAAGTTTTGCAAGATTGTAGGCAGCGTTGGCCCCACCGCCTGGAATTTGTTGGGTATGCTCATGGCGAAGGATTAACACTGGAGCTTCTCGGGATAGTCGCTCCACGGCACCTACCAAAAATTCATCGAGGGTTAAGTCGCCGATGACGAGCACTTTAACCCGCTGAAAATCAGCCAGATGGTATTAAGGCGATCCTGGTGCGCTTGTAGTTTTTGGAAAAAAGCTGGGGTCATTGCAGGCATAAGTTAGGGAGTTTCATCGGGGGCGATCGCCTCAGTTTCAGTTGAAGCCTCCGGTGCTTTCGGGGTCGTACGCGCTGGAGCTGGCGGATTAGCCGGAGTCGAGTTTGTTGAATTGGTGGGGGCAGGTTGGGGTTTCGGCATAAACGCCGCACAAAAAGCGGGTTCGTATCTATAGTTCACGCTAACCCGGTAGTTGCTATTTTTCCCATCAAAACGGGCGTTACGAATATCTTGACTCGCTTGGTTATCCAAGGCATTTGTCCCAGAGCTTTGCACCAGGTTCCATTGGGAAGGACTGCCTTCTGGGGACACGGTGACATTGTAAGTCGCGGTACCGCTAGCTTGGCTACTACAGGCCCCCTTGGGATAGTTTCCTGTCAGGCTACGATTGACTGCGGCTGTATTGCGGGCCGCCGTTTGGCTTGGGGGCGGCGTGTTGGCGCTGGGTGTGGGAGGGCGGTTATTCGTATTATTCGTGCCACTATTACCGTTACTATTGCTACTGCCATTGTTATTGCGCAGTTCCCGTGGCTTGAGCAAATCGGCATCAAAGTACACTTCACCCCTGTTTGGGTTATTAGTACGGGGTTGGAGGGCGATCGCCGCTTCTTCTTCGAGTCGCCGTTGCCGTTCCACTAATTCCGGGTCGGGTTTGGTGGGAATCGTGAACTGTTGCTGTTGGCCAGAATTTCCATTGGGTCTGGGGGGTGTCAAGGTCGGTAAAGCGCCCCGCTCTGTCTCTGTTGGTGCATTAGGAAGCTGGGAACTGGTCTGGTTCGGAACGTTCGGTGGTGGCGGTAAAAAGCTCATATTCCGGGGGGGCGGCGGCGGTGCAAACCCGGTATAGCTACTGGAGATTGGGGGCGGACTGAGGGGAATAAAGGAAAAACTATCTTGCCCTAAACTGGGGGCCATGGGGGTTGGTAGGGTATTGAGGCCAGTAATGTAGGTCCCGTTGGGATCCATTCCCTGACCATTCAAGCCAGACAAGTCCAAATTAAAATCTGGGCTCGCCTCGAAAATTGATAAATCTAAGGACGCTGTTGTCGAAGGGAGACGATTTTGCACCTCCGGGGGTAAATCCACCACCCTCACTACCGAACGCTCCTGGGACTCTGGGGGCGCATTGTCAAAGCTGGCCCACAGGGGAATCGTCGCTGCCGCCAACCCATGCAAGGCAATGGAACCGATGACGGCTGCTCCCTGGGGACGCCGGGCATAATCACCCAAATTTCTGAAGCTTTGGAAGAATTGGTCTCTGGGACTAGCGAGGCTTTTGTCTAACATGAATCCAAAGGGGGCCGAGGGCAGATAGATGGCAAAAGATTGCTGTTCGATTCTAACTGATCACCCTGGCAAATTTGGCACAGAATCCATTCGCTAGAATGCCTTTAGAAATTCTTTCCAGGAGCAGCACTTTCCATGGCGAATCGCTTGGCCGACACCAAAAGTCTCTATCTCCGTAAACACGCGGATAATCCCATCGACTGGTGGTATTGGTGTGATGAGGCTTTGGCCCAGGCAAAGGCAGAAAATAAGCCCATTTTTCTCTCCATTGGTTATTCTTCCTGCCATTGGTGCACTGTGATGGAAGGGGAAGCGTTTTCTGATCCAGAAGTTGCCACCTATTTAAACGAAAATTTTTTACCAATCAAAGTGGATCGCGAGGAACGGCCAGACATCGACAGCATCTATATGCAAGCGTTGCAACTGATGACGGGGCAAGGAGGCTGGCCACTGAATATTTTCCTGACGCCGACTGATTTGATGCCATTTTATGGGGGTACCTATTTTCCTGTTTCCCCCCGGTATAATCGCCCTGGATTTTTGGATGTGCTGACGTCCCTGCGACGGTTCTTTGATGAGGAGCCGGAGAAACTCCAGGAGATTAAAACTGAAATTTTCACAATTTTAGACCGTTCTGCTCAACTGCCCCAGGGCCAAGCGCCCCTCGATCAAAATCTGTTTCTCAAAGGCCTAGAGCCTTGCACTGCCATTGTGGGCCGGGGTGATGCGGGGCCAAGTTTTCCGATGATTCCCTATGGGGCGATCGCCTTACAGGGAAGTCGTTTTACCTCGAATGCGCGCCACAACGGTTTGTTAGTGAGTACCAAACGGGGTTTAGACCTTGCCCTGGGGGGAATTTATGACCATGTGGGGGGCGGCTTCCATCGCTATACCGTCGATCCCCATTGGACGGTGCCCCATTTTGAAAAAATGCTCTATGACAACGGGCAAATCACTGAGTTTCTCGCCAATCTGTGGGCGGAGGGGGTGACGGAGCCGGCCTTTAAAACGGCCCTAGAGGGAACCGCCGCTTGGCTCGCCCGGGAAATGACAGCCCCCCAAGGCTATTTTTACGCGGCCCAGGATGCCGATAGTTTTCTCGATGCCGGGCACCCAGAACCAGAAGAAGGCGCTTTCTATGTCTGGGATTACGACGAACTCCAGACGCAACTCACGGCGGCACAATTTGCTGAATTAGAACAGGTGTTTTTTATTGCGCCGGACGGTAATTTTGAGGGGAAAATTGTTTTAAAACGACGGCAGTCCACAGAAATTTCGGAGAGCTTGCAAGGCATTCTTGATCAATTATTTACAGAGCGCTACGGTACGCCCCGGGAAGCCCTCGACCAGTTTCCCCCCGCCCACGATAACACCACAGCAAAGGCAATATCTTGGCCCGGCAGAATTCCGGCGGTTACAGATACGAAATTAATTGTGGCTTGGAATAGTTTGATGATTTCGGGATTGGCACGGATTTATGGGGTTTTGGGCCTCGAAAAAGCCTGGGAACTAGCCGTCAACTGTATCAATTTTATCCTCGAACACCAATGGCAAGGGGGGCGTTTATATCGGCTAAATTTTGATGGGGAAGCTGATGGGATGGCCCAGTCGGAAGACTATGCCTTTCTTATTAAAGCCCTACTGGATTTGCAGACCAATCACCCTGAGCAGACGCATTGGCTCGAAAAGGCGATCGCCCTCCAGACAGAATTCGATCAGCAGTTTTGGTCAACGGATTTGAAGGGGTATTTTAACAACCGCCAAAGTCCCGAACTCTTGATCCAAGAACGCAGTTACCAAGACAATGCCACCCCTGCGGCCAACGGCGTTGCCATCTGTAATTTGATGCGTCTTTTCTTGCTTACAGAAAATACCCAGTACCTCGACCGCGCCACGGATGCATTGCTGGCCTTTGGGTCTGTGCTCGAAAAATCCCCACAACAGTGCCCCACATTACTTTTAGCCTTGGATTGGTACTTACATGGCACCGTCGTAAAAGCGAAGCCGCAGCAATTGTTGAAACTCAGAAAAACCCTGTTAAATACGGTGGTGCTTAAACCCACCCAGGAATTGCCTGCGGATAGTATTGCTCTCGTCTGTCAAGGGTTAAATTGTTTAGAACCTTGTCGCAGCGAAAGTCAATTGGCGACTCAGCTTCAAACAAGTTTACAGCGGTGAGGGGTGTGAATTAAGCAACTTCGGTTACGCTGGATTTGCGATTCAATCCGTCTTCTCCCCATAAGCACCATGCCAGAGCATAGTCATTCCTCGCACCACTTGCCCCAAGATAATCGTCGGGAGGTACGGCGGGTGTTGTGGTTAACGCTGTGGCTGAACTTGCTCGTGATGACGTTAAAGGCTGTGGTGGGCTTGATCACGGGTTCCCTGAGTCTCCAGGCGGATGCTCTCCATAGTTTTACGGATAGCGCCAATAATGTGCTGGGCTTATTTGTCAATAAGTTCTCTTCACCGGAACCCGACCGGGATCACCCCTATGGCCACCAAAAGTTTGAAGCAGTCGGCGCTTTGGGGATTGGGATGTTTCTGGGGATTGCTTGCTTTGAAATTTTACAGGGGGCGATCGCCAAATTAATTGCTGGCCAGAGTGAGATCAGCATCAGCCTGGGGGAACTAAGTTGGCTCATTGTCGTGCTGGGAATTAATATTTTTGTGGCGTTCTACGAGCGGCGGGCAGGCCAACGGGTAGGCAGTGCGATTTTACTCGCCGATGCCAAACACACCATGAGCGATATTTGGGTGACGATCCTCGTGATGTTGGGTCTCTTAGGGGTCTGGCAAGCGAAGATTTGGGGGCTACCACAACTGCAATGGTTAGATGTGGTGCTGGCATTTCCCGTGGCCGCTTTAGTATTTAAAAGTGCCTGGGAAGTGCTCACCGATAATTTGCCCTGGTTAGTCGATGAAATGGCGATCGCCCCCGAAGCAATCCACAAACAAGTGATGACAATTCCTGGGGTGATTAACTGCCATGACATTGCGTCACGGGGTTTGCGCGGTCGGCAAGTCTTTATTGAAATGCACCTCATTGCCGCCGCCGAGGATGTGGCCACTGCCCATGCCATTAGCGAAAAAGTTGAACGTCACCTAGAGCAAATTTTCGCCCCAGCGAGGGTCACCGTTCACATCGAACCCAAAGCCTATAGCTCCGATCACATCGGCTTTGATGGCACCTCTTCTCACTCATAAAAAAGCCCCCACCAAAGGAGGCAATCCTTCCGTCAGGTATTGTGAGAATTCAGCTCTATTGCTGACGATTTTCCATTAAATTAGCCAGACGTTCGATGGCCGCCGTGAGGTTTTCTTGGGCCACAACTGCTGGATCGGGGGCTGGGGGCGGCGCGTCTATTTCTTCCATGGCTTTTGCTCGGTTAAATCGCCGTTGCATTTTTTCGATGGCCCGAATAACCAAGAAAATCGCAAATGCAATCACCAAAAAGTTAATTACAGCCGCCAAAAAAAGACCGTATTTAATGCCATTAAAAGACAATTCACCCAGGGCATCTAAATTAGCTGCACTTAAGGCGGGTTGTAAGATCGCCGGCGTAATAATATCTGCAACTAAAGAATTGACAATTTGACCAAAGGCCCCGCCGATCACGACGGCCACTGCCAAATCAATTACATTTCCCCTCATGATGAAGGCTTGGAAATCACTCCAAAAACTACTTTTTTTTGCCATAAATGCTCATTCCTTAGTGATGGATTAAAAACGATAAACAAAGATAAAAATGTCATCGCCCCTATAAAGATAAGCGACCCGATCCAGTAAATCAATTTTCTTAACCAATTCTTAAAAAGAACCGGGGCAAAAAATCAAAATCTAGCTGAAAACAAACCTTTAAATCAGCGCCGTCAACCGTCAAACAGTCGAAAATAAAGTTGCAAATTTTGTGCCCAACTTTACTTTAGGGCCAACGATTAATCACTTGTTGGCTATTTAGCCACCACTCCATAAACAATATGCTTCACTGGCAAAAATTCACGAATAATGGTGTTGTAATATTTGTGTTACTTAATAGTGTTGCCGTTAATTTTTTATCTTAATTATACTTAAGAAGCCTGTTCCCTCAGTTGCCATCTACTAACTTCCTAATTTAATGAATAAAAGCACTGTGCTCTTGGCTCTAGGTCTTGCCGCGATGCTCTCTGGCACAGAGGCGATCGCCCAAAATCAGCCAGCAAAAACGATTACCGTGGGGGTTTACCAAAATGATCCCAAGGTTTTTATCGATTCAGGTGGGCGGCCCCGGGGCTTTTGGGTAGATATTACGAGTGACATTGGGCGTGTGGAAAATTGGGCAGTGACCTATGTTCCCTGTGAATGGAATCAATGTCTCCAACAAATTGAACAGGGGCAACTCGATCTGATGGTGGATGTCGCCTATTCCGACACGCGAGATGAAGTCTTTGATTTTAATACCATCATCGTTTTGTCAAGTTGGTCACAAATTTATGCGCGACGGGGTGTTCATTTAGAGACGATTTTAGACCTCGACCAACGGAGAGTCAGCATCCTCGCCTCTGGGATTCAACAGGAAGTCCTCCGAGAAAGAATTAAAGCCTATGGCATTCAGCCGGAACTGGTGCCTATCGATAGTTATCCTGGGATGTTTGAACAGTTAGAGACAGGGGAAGTTGATGCTGCCATTGTCAATAATTTCTTTGGGAATAAATTTAGTCCCGACTATCAAGTTAATAAAACCAATATTCTGTTTAATCCGGCCCGGTTACATTATGTCGTTCCCGAAGGCGATCCTAAGCAGCTCCTGCCTGGCATTGATCGGCAAATGAGTCGCCTCTTACAAGATCGTGATTCTGTCTATTATCAGGCGATCGCCCAATGGTTAGAGCCGCCCGAAAAATTTAATTGGATCAGCTTACAAAATTTTTTCTTTAGCCTAATTGTCTATCTACCATTTCTCTTTTTAGGATGGTTTATTCTCCGTAACTATAGCCTGAAAAAAGAAATTAAACGACGCAATCAAATTGAGACTAATCTCCTTGAAAGTCAACAGCGATACGCCAACCTCGCTAATACCGTTCCCATTGGGATCTTTCGCACTAATTTGCGTCATGAATGTATTTATGTCAACGATTACTATTGTAAACTGCTGGCAATTCAACCCGAAGAGGCTCTCCATAAAGGCTGGTTAGAAAAAGTCTATCCCGACGACATTGACTACGTTCGAGAACAATGGCTAAAATCTATTACTAACCAAGAACTATTTACCCTAGAATATCGATTTCAGCGCTCTGACGGTTCGATACTTTGGGTATATGGCCAGGGCACCGCTGAGCTTGATAGTAAGGGTGAACCCCAAGGCTATGTTGCGACCATTACCGACATCAGTACCCGGATCAAAATGGAGCAACAACTCAAACATGACGCCCTCCATGATCGTCTTACTGGCCTCGCCAATCGTAACCTACTAATTGAACGGCTCAACCTAGCCCTAAAACGTTATAAGCGATATCCCATCCATGAATTTGCAGCCCTGTTTTTAGACCTGGATAATTTCAAAGTAGTCAATGATAGTCTGGGCCATGTTGTTGGGGACGAATTACTCATCGAAGTCGCCCATTTACTCAAATCTTTTATTCGCGATACAGATTTAGCCGCCCGCCTAGGGGGAGATGAATTTGTCATTCTCCTAGAGGAAATTCACGGGGTAGAAGATGCTGTGCATATTGCCGATCGCATCCTCAATACATTGAATATGCCTTTCCAGATTTCTAACTACGGCGTTTTTATCACGACGAGTATTGGAATTATCATCGGTGACTCTCGCCATGAATCAGCCCAGGATCTGCTCCGGGATGCCGATATTGCCATGTACCGGGCCAAACAAAATGGGAAGTCACAGTACGCAATTTTTGATCCCCAGATGCACCTACAGGCGATGAAGCGTCTCCAATTAGAAGGGGAAATCAGATCTGCCATTGAAGAAAAGCAATTTGTTTTGTACTATCAGCCGATTATTAATTTAGAACAAGGCAACATTGAAGGGTTTGAAGCATTAATTCGGTGGCAACATCCCCAACGGGGTTTGTTATCCCCCTATGAATTTATTGATGTTGCCGAAGAAACAGGGCTCATTATTCCCCTTGGTGAATGGATTTTAGACGCGGCATGTCGTCAATTATTTGAGTGGCAACAAGCGTTTAAAACGCCCCTGAAAGTCCATGTCAATTTATCGGTTAAACAACTCCAAGATTCGCTGTTATTTTCACTGGATCGATTATTAGAACGCTATCCGGTTTTTCCTAACACCTTAGGATTAGAAATTACTGAGAGTATGCTAATTCAAAATATCGACATCACTTGTCGTTTGTTAAACCAAATTCGCCTCAAGGGAGTTTTTATTAGCGTTGATGATTTTGGCACGGGGTATTCTTGTTTAAGCTATTTACACCAGCTCCCCATTGATGCGCTAAAAATTGACCGGAGCTTTGTAAATATTTCTGAGTTGAATGACCGCAACCGGGTAATTGCAGAATCGATTCTCGCCCTTTCTAAATCCATTGGGATTAAAACTGTGGCAGAAGGTATCGAAACGAAACAGCAATACCAGTGGTTAAAGAGCCAGGATTGCCAGTTTGGTCAGGGTTATTTATTTTCTCGGCCTGTTTCTTTGGATCAAGCAACAGATTTGCTACAGGGTCACTCCTTCGAGGTGCTAGAGAAGTTGCGCTCTTCCTCGTAATGTTGCTCTGGGCAATTTCTTGGACAGGGTTTGCCGGAAATGTCAGACTAAAGGACAGTAACAAGTTTTGAGGTTTAGTTATGGAAATTCGCGGTAGTTCGCAAACGGCAGCGGCTTGGGCTGGTGAGGCGATCGCCTTGGGTTTTTTTGAAAGTGAAACGGTACTCACGGTACCCGAAAGTTTGACGGCCCTGGACGAACGCTTGTCGGGGGTGATCGCGGAAGTGATCGTTGAAACGGAATTTAAAGGTAAATCCGGCGAGCTATCGGTGACCCGTCTTGGGAGTGGTGCGCCGATCAAAAAGTTGATCTTGGTGGGTCTGGGCAATGCCGAAAAATGGAGTAGTGCCGCCTTACGGAGTACTGCAGCGGCGATCGCCCGGGCCGTGAAAGGGGACAAAGCCATCACAACTCTGGGTTTGCAGTTACCTGTGGCCGAGACTGAGGCGATCACAGCGCAAATGGTTACAGAAGGGATGTATCTGGGCTTTTATGAAGATAATCGCTTCAAATCAGAACAAAAAGACCCCCCAGCCCTCGAAACTGTTGAAATTCTTGGCATTGGCGACCAAGCAGCGGCGATCGCCTTGGGCACAAGTCTCTGTGAAGGGGTGATCTATGCGCGGGAATTGGTTAACGCTCCGGCTAACATTATTAATCCTGTGACCCTGGCCGCTTCCGTGGAAAGCCTCGCCAGCACCTACGGTATGGAACTGAATATCCTCGAAGAAGCAGACTGCGAAGCAGCAGGTATGGGATCTTTCCTAGGGGTGGCGGCGGCCTCGGATTTACCCCCGAAATTTATCCACCTCGTTTATAAACCCCCAGGCACACCCCGGAAGAAGGTAGCGATTGTCGGCAAAGGGTTAACCTTTGATTCTGGCGGTTACAATATCAAACCCTCCGGCCCCAGTATCGCGATGATGAAAATGGACATGGGGGGCGCAGCGGCAACCTTTGGGGCGGCAAAGGCGATCGCCGAACTGAAACCCGATGTGGAAGTGCATTTCATTAGTGCGGCCACCGAAAATATGATCAGTGGTCGGGGAATGCGTCCGGGGGATATTCTCACGGCCTCCAACGGTAAAACCATCGAAGTGAACAACACCGATGCCGAAGGTCGCCTCACCCTCGCCGATGCCCTCGTTTATGCCGAAAAACTGGGGGTCGAGGCGATTGTGGACATTGCCACCTTGACCGGAGCCTGTGTCATTGCCTTGGGTGACGATATTTGTGGTCTGTGGAGTGACAATGATGATTTGGCCCAGGCGATCGCCACCGCATCAGAGAAAGCGGGCGAAAAATTCTGGCAGATGCCCCTCGAAGAAAAATACTTTGAAGGCTTAAAATCTCCCATCGCCGACATGAAAAACACCGGGCCACGGGAAGGCGGTTCGATTACGGCGGCGTTGTTCCTCAAGGAATTTGTCGAAAAAACGCCCTGGGCACACCTCGATATTGCTGGGCCAGCCTGGTCAGAAAAAGACGCCGATATTTACAGCAAAGGCGGTACAGGGTTCCCGGTGCGTACCCTTGTGCATTGGGTACTGAGCTAATCTTTGCATCTAAAGTTTAATTAAAAACCCCCTTGGCCAATCATTCCAGGGGGGCTGTTTTATGGAAATTATCTATTTCAGTAGTCTGAGATTAAAGGGATAACGATACATTTGCCCTTCTTGAACCTTGGTCGCCGCCAAGATTACGACTGCAATCTGAAAAATGGCGATCGCCACAATCAGCGCCAAAAAGATAAAGAAACCAATCCCCGTCACAATTGCCACCAGGGCCGCAAAGGGATTATTGCTGCCACCAATGCCCAACAGGATCATCAAAACAACTCCGGCGATGATCAAAATACTAAGAATAATTCCCGCCGCCAAACCATAAATGGTCATCGAAATCTGGAAATTAACCGATTCCTTTCCGTGGGCATCGATCAGCTCGGACTCCTCTTTTTTGAGATACCAGACCACCGCCGGCGCAATCACATTGACAAAGGGAATCGCCCCAATGCCGACAAAGGCTAAGACAATCCAAGCCAAACTCGACAGATGGCAGGCGATCGCCCAATTTCTTTCCTGTTCTGCATCCATAAATTTATAGTCCCTCCATATCTACCCCAAATATATAGCAGGCTCCAGCTTAACTGACACCAAAAGCAACATTAAGCAATTTTTATGTATTCAGCAGTAAAAGCAAAGACTTCACGAATTGATTCTGATGTGAGGGATGGATAATTTTCTAATATTTCAGCTTCAGACCATCCATTTGCAAAAAGACTTAAAAGGGATTCAACAGAAATTCTGTTTCCTTTAATTACGGGCTTACCGACTAAAATATTAGGATCTGAATGAATATAATTTTGCCAATTCATTGATAAGATAACTCTCTCTAATTTGCTTTAAAAAAATGTAGCTAATTGTGTGATCATCTGATTTCGTTTCTGTTTGGTATCCATCGTAAAGAGTGCCGACAACCTCCTTTATGTCAACTATAGCAACAATTAAAAATGCCAACCAAAATCTCCCCCGATTTGAATGAGTAGAAATTTCATAGCTACTTAACACTACAAGCAAGCTACGAACCTATCGTTAGACTAGCAAGCCTCAAATGTCACTTATAGTCTGTAGACAACTTTGGGGCTTGGGTAAAACAATTGCGTATGTGAACAGTAATTTCTCAGAAAACAGGCTTACAAAGCAATTCGGATACGTAGTAAAAAAGCGCAGAATAGAGCTTTCTTTATCACAAGAAGAACTTGCTTTTCGAGCGAATTTACACCGAACCTACATTTCAGATATCGAACGAGGTTCAAGAAATCCATCTCTCAAGAATATTTTTAGAATCGCACAAGCTCTGGAGATTTCTGTTTCACAGCTTTTTTCAGAGATAGAGTAATAAATGCTAAATAATAATATTCGCGATGTTGAAAAAGAGTGGTTTACTAAAAGTGGAGGAATTCAAGGAAAAGAAGTTTATAAAGACTTAGCTGAAAAAATCATCCAATTACTTGATCAAGAATCTAATATTATTGATGTAATTAATTGGATGAAACAAGAAGTATGTGAAAAATACAAGAAAAATAGTTCTAAAAAGTTAACTGATGGCGCACTCAATAATTGTAGTGGAGCATGGAATGAGTATATTGCAGCAAGTTATTTGACACATTTTTGCTTAAAATTCAATGAATCTTCTAAAGATAAGATTATAGTTATAACCAATCTACCTCCAACGAGAATTAAAAATGGAGAGACAGCTACTTTTTTAAAGTTATTTCAGAGCGAAGAATTCGAGGCAGGGAAACCTTTATCGATGCTCAATGATATCCGAAATAGGATTTTCTTTCCTAGTCCAGACTTAGTAGTCTTGAGTGTAAATGAACACTTTTACACATCATTCGACATCGATTCTTTATTAAAAAAGCAAGAAAAAGCACCATATGAGTCAAGCCTATATAAGAAAATTGAGGGAACAATCCAGTCTTCAAATGTACGTTCGATAGCTTCGCTTAAAACGTCTTATAGACCTGATAGAAGATATCAGCCTCTTTTTGAAACCGCAATGCTAAAAGCTATCACATATGGTTTAGAACAAAATTGGAGATATTATATGATTGCATCTAAAGTCAGCAAGTCTGATGAAATATTATTTGAAAATCTTATTTCACCTCATGGAATTGTATTGAAATATTTGGACATAAAAAATACCCAATCTAGATTTGTTGATAACACTTATATTTATAGTGATAAAAAATCCTTGCTTGAAATTTTTAGTGAATTGGCAAAAAGATGATTTTATTAAAATAATACAAGTTGGTGATTATGGCTATTAACTTGATGGTTAATGATTTTATTGTCAAATTTTAGAAAATCATAAATGCTTTTTGCCAGTGATTCAGACAACAGAAACGGGACACCATTTCCGATAGTTTTAAACATGGCTGTTAAACTCATTGTTCCTGGCAACTGAAAATCTTTAGGTAAAGACTGAATCGCCAATGCCTCTGCTACAGATATTCTTCTTGCTAAATATGGATGTAAATGCACTTCATTATTTCCATAACAAGCTGTCGGAGAATATCTCCAGCGATGTAGACGTTTGTATGACTTTTTAGAATCATCACCTTCTTTAATTATTTTAAACTTAGGTAATCCTGCACGAGGTTTGAAATAATATGAGGCATTAGGATGAGTCTCTACTTCATTTTTTTTAAACCAATAATTGACAGTTAGCTCTTCCGGAATACCATTTGGACATGGTCTAATGGATTTTTCGACAAACTCTTCAGTTGTTTTCCATGGATAACTGACAATTTGCTGTAGAGAGTATTTTGCATATTTTTTCCATGGGAAATAAAGAGTTAAACAATCTTCAAGATTGAGATGAGTAGAATTAAACTTGCTTTCCAGTAATTTTTTTCTAAACCCAATCAAAAAGATACGTTCCCTTTGTTGAGGTACAGCATATTCCAATGAGTTCAATAAATTTTCTGTGATTAAATAATTGTTCGTCCTTAGTTTTTGTTTTAAATACTCAAAAAAAATTCGATGTTTTTTTGTTCGATATAATCCTTTCACATTTTCAAAGATAAAAAAATCAGGTTGATGTTGAATGATTAAATCAATGTATGATTCACTCAATTTACCATGATCTCCTTGTCTACCTCTATTTTTACCTCCGATAGAAAAATCTGGACAAGGAGGGCCACCTATGAAGCCAACAACATTTGATTGATTTTTCAATAAATCTACAGAATGCCATAGTTCAAGAGATTTTTCTCCATGAGAAAAATCTTCAATATTACACATTGAATAGTTAAATAAAGGCTTTTTAATTCCTAGTTTTTGTCTTGAGTATTGATATCCCTCTAGAAAAGAACTTTGAATTTCATTTACATGGACAACATCGAAACCATTTAATTCAAATCCTAAATCAAGAAATCCAGCCCCCGAAAAAAAGGAAAATAGCTTAAGGTCACTCATCTGAAATTTTATAAACTTTATCGTGGACTATTAGAATAACAAAAATCCCTCTGCAATGAATCAGAGGGATTAAGTTAAATTAAATTAGTTGTGCAGACTTTGGAGTTGAGACTTAAGTCTTAGTAGTCGAAGTCACCGGCACCAGGAGCCGCACCAGCCTTATCTTTTTCGGGCTTGTCAACAACGATGCACTCGGTAGTGAGAACCATACCAGCGATGGAAGCCGCGTTCTGGGTTGCAGAACGAGTTACCTTAGCAGGGTCAACGATACCAGCAGCGAGCATATCAACGAATTCGTTGGTTGCTGCGTTAAAACCAGTATTGAAGTCTTTTTCCTTCACACGCTCAGCGATTACCGCACCGTTTTGGCCAGCGTTTTCAGCAATGCGCTTCAGGGGGGCAGTCAGGGCACGGGCCACGATCAAAGCACCAGTGAGTTGCTCAGCAGTGAGGTTATCATTCGCCCAAGCTTCCAATTCGGGAGCGAGGTGCGCCAGAGTTGTACCACCACCGGGAACAATCCCTTCTTCAACGGCTGCTTTGGTCGCGTTGATCGCATCTTCGAGACGAAGCTTACGGTCTTTCATCTCAGTTTCGGTTGCTGCACCGACTTTGATCACAGCGACACCACCGGAGAGTTTCGCGAGACGTTCTTGGAGTTTTTCTTTGTCGTAGGAAGAATCAGATTCTTCGATTTGACGGCGGATCTGCTCACAACGGGTCTTAACTGCCTGCTCATTACCATCGGCCACAATGGTGGTGTTGTCCTTGGTGATGGTGATGCGGCGGGCTTTACCGAGCATATCAACGCTGGTGTTGTCGAGCTTGAGGCCTGCATCTTCGGTGATCAGTTGGCCACCGGTGAGTACAGCGATATCTTCGAGCATTTGCTTACGGCGATCGCCAAAACCAGGCGCTTTAACCGCAGCAACGTTGAGGACACCCCGGAGACGGTTCACCACGAGGGTAGCAAGGGCTTCTTTCTCGATATCTTCAGCGATGATTACGAGGGGCTTACCTTGGCGAGCAACCTGTTCGAGGATTGGGACGAGGTCTTGTACCAAGGTGATTTTCTTGTCAGTGATGAGGATGAAGGGATCTTCAAGAACCGCTTCCATGCGCTCGGTGTCGGTGACGAAGTAGGGGGAAGTGTAACCCTTGTCGAAACGCATCCCTTCGGTGATTTCGAGTTCGGTTTCCATGGATTTCCCTTCTTCGAGGGAGATCACACCTTCTTTACCGACTTTGTCCATGGCTTTGGCGATCATGTCACCAACTTCCTTGTCGTTCCCCGCAGAGATGGCACCGACTTGGGCGATCGCCGTCGAATCTTCTACCGGACGAGCTTGATCTTTGATGCGACCAACGAGGAATTCAGTCGCTTTATCAATACCGCGCTTGAGGGCGATGGGGTTGGCACCAGCCGCAACGTTGCGGAGACCTTCTTTGACCATGGCATGGGCGAGAACCGTTGCTGTAGTGGTTCCGTCACCGGCCACGTCATTAGTTTTAGAAGCCGCTTGGCGAATCAAAGAAACACCGGTGTTTTCGATGTGGTCTTCGAGCTCGATTTCCTTGGCAATGGTCACACCGTCATTCACGATCTGGGGTGCGCCAAATTTCTTTTCGAGCACAACGTTCCGACCTTTGGGGCCGAGGGTTACCGCAACAGCTTCAGCGAGGAGGTCGATCCCTTTTTCGAGGGCGCGGCGAGCATCTTCGTTGTAAATAATAGATTTAGCCATAATGATTGAATTTCTAGGTTGAGCGTTTTACGAGAAAAAATAGAAAAATCTGAAACGATTGCTTAGGTCAAACCTAAAAATAATTACGCAACGGTTGCGAGGATATCTTTCTCAGAAAGAAGCACGTAGTCATCACCACTGAGTTTGATATCAGTACCAGCGTACTTGGAGTAGAGAACTTTATCGCCAACTTTGACATCAACGGCGGAACGGCTACCGTCATCATTGCGCTTCCCTTCACCAACAGCCACAACTTCACCGATTTGGGGCTTTTCTTTGGCGCTATCGGGGAGGAGGATCCCACCAGCAGTTTTCTCTTCAGATTCGCTGACCTTTACAAAAACGCGATCGCCGAGGGGCTTGAGGGTAGAAACATTGATGCTAATTGCTGCCATGGATAATTTCTCCAGATCAATAAACGACTAAATTTAGCTAGATTGAAGTTTAGCACTCTCAATCTCTGAGTGCTAATTTAGCGGAGAAAATTAAATCCAGACAACTCCTGATAATGTACGGGTTCCCGAACTTTAGATCGCTCCAAAAATTGAACTGTATTGCTTCTCAGGGGAAACCCTGACAGAGACAGCTTTATGTCCCTGCCATGACTCTAAAAATAAACAAGGATCTACTGTTTGACGATCGCCCCGAAATCCGCCAGAACCCGCGCGTGGTTCCGCAACAGCCCAAGGAGATTAAGGCGATTTTCCCGCACAGCAGGATCCTCTGCCATCACCAAAACACTATCCTCCCCATCAAAGAACCGCTCAACTGTGGGCGCCAGGGCCGCTAACCCATCGATCAGTTTTTGGTAATCCCGTTCGGTGCGGGCCGCTTCGGTGGTAGGTACGAGTTCCACTAAGCCGGTATAGAGATCGCGCTCGGAATTTTGCGCAAATTTCTCCGGGTTAATTACCCCTGTCGGATCGAGACTATCCGTGCTGAGGTTCCCCTTGGCGGCCAACTTTGCAGAACGGTTCACGGTGGCGTAGATTTTTGCGAGTTGACCATCGTCACGAATGTTCTGTAAAAAGGCAGCGCGATCGCCGACATCCAGTAAATCCGTTAAGGCCCGTTCAGTGTATTCTGTATCATCACCGAGCACCGCATTCACCAGGTCATAATCAATACCTTTTTCATCTTGGAGCAGAGTCTGAATCCGCTGAATAAAGAAGCTTTGCAGGGCTTCGAGGGGAGACGTTTTATCGGGGTGAGCCGTAACAAAATCCTTCGCCCCCTGGGCTAACAGTTCTCCAAGGTCAATTTCCAGACCCGCGTCCCAAGCGACGGTAATAATTGCATTGGCCGCCCGTCGCAGTGCAAAAGGATCCGAGGAACCAGAAGGAATCATCCCCAGACCAAAAATACTAAGCAACGTATCCAGGCGATCGCCCATGCCCACCACTTGACCCGCAAGGGTTTGGGGCAAAATATCATCGGCATTGCGGGGCAGATAATGCTCGAAAATCCCTTCGGCCACGGCGGGCGCTTCCCCACTGACCAGGGCATACTTTTGACCCATGATGCCTTGGAGTTCTGGGAATTCATAGACCATCTGTGTTACCAAATCCGCCTTACAGAGCATGGCGGTGCTGGCAATAATTTCTTTGTCCGCCTCAGACAGGCCAAGCTGTTCCGCGATCTGCTGGGAAATTTCCATAATGCGGTCTACCTTGTCCCGCATCGTCCCTAGTTCTTCCTGGAAGGTGACGGCTTCTAGTTGGGGCAGATAGGTTTCTAAATGTTCATCGCAATCAGCCCGGTAGAAAAACTGACCATCCGCTAACCGCGCCCGGATCACCCGACCATTCCCCGCAGCGATGATCTCTGATTTCTTGGGATCACCATTGGAAATCGTAATAAATTTCGGGAGGAGCTTCGTTTTATCTTGGCGATCGCGCACCGCAAAATACCGCTGGTGGGTTACCATCACCGTCGTAATTACCTCTGTGGGTAGCTCTAAAAATTCCGCTTCAATGTCGCCGACTACCGCTGTGGGATATTCCACCAAATTCACCACTTCAGCGAGGAGATCAGCGGGCATTTCTGCTTCACCACCAATCTCTGCCGCCGCCGCTTTTACACCAGCAACAATTTTTTCTTCCCGCACCTGGGAATTAACTTCCACGAAGGCTTGTTGCAAGGTCGCCACATAATCAGCCGCATTGTTCAGGGTCACCTCCCCTTGATGTAAAATCCGGTGCCCACGAGAAATACAACCCGCTTCCAACTTACCGGAGCCGTTCACCAATTCCAGGGGCAAAACAGCATCATTCCAAAGGGAAACCAGCCAGCGGATCGGCCGCGGAAAGCGCAGATCACCATCGGCCCACCGCATAAAGCGCCGCCCTTCGAGGGCCGTAAACCAACCTAAAACCAGTTCCTGCAAAATTTCTGGCGTCGGGCGACCGAGGGTTTTCTTTTGGACAAAAACAAAGTCTCCTTTTTCCGTGGGGCGCACCTCCAGGGCGGAGAGTTCAACCCCCTGTTTGCGGGCAAAGCCTTCAGCGGCCTTGGTGGGTTGACCCTCTTTAAATGCGGCGGCAGCGGGGGGGCCTTTAATTTCTTCTTCCCGATCAGCCTGCTGGTCTGGCAACCCTTGGATTAACACAGCCAGGCGTCGGGGGGTTCCGTAGACTTCGATTCCGTCTGGGGTGAGAAAATACTCCGTGAGGCTATGGGAAACGCGGTCTTTTAATTGGGCGATCGCCGCCGCGACAAAATCAGCAGGGAGTTCTTCTGTACCAACTTCAATGAGGTAGGTTGCCATGGGAAACGAAATCAGGTCAATAATGAATCTTGATTAGTTTACCGTGAAGCCACAGGAAAAATAGTGCCCATGGCAATTCATTACCCGCGTAGTAAGAAAAAACGGGCGATCGCCGTTCTCGAAAAACTCCACGAACTCTATCCCGATGCCACCTGTAGTTTGGACTATGAAACCCCCGTGCAACTCATGGTGGCAACCATTCTTTCGGCCCAATGCACCGACGAGCGAGTGAATAAAGTCACACCAGCACTCTTTGCCCGATTTCCTGATGCGGCGGCCTTCGCGGGGGCGGATGTGACAGACATTGAACAGCTAGTGCGCTCAACGGGATTTTATCGAAATAAAGCGAAAAATATTCAGGGAGCTTGCCAGCGGATCATGGCGGTTTTCAATGGGGAAGTGCCGCAAACCATGGAAGAACTTCTGACTTTACCCGGTGTGGCGCGGAAAACGGCCAATGTGGTTTTGGCCCATGCTTTTGGGATTTGTGCGGGGGTGACGGTGGATACCCATGTCAAGCGTTTGAGTAATCGTTTGCGCCTGACAAAATCTGAGAATCCGGTACAAATTGAACGGGATTTGATGAAATTAATTCCCCAGCCGGAGTGGGAAAACTGGTCGATCCGTCTGATTTACCATGGTCGCGCCGTCTGTAATGCCAGAAAACCTCAATGTGAGGTCTGTGCGATCGCCAACCTTTGTCCCTCAGCCCCCAAACCCCAGCCAGCTTAAGGGTCTTGTCAAAATCAAAAGATAAAGCGACTGGGCACAAGCTGAATCCGGCCCGCATCCATTTCTGCCATCAAAAGTTCGAGGGCTTCATAATCCGCATCGGAAACATGGCCAAGGCGTGTCAACTCGGAGTTGATCGCGTTTTCAATTTCGGGGGTCATCTGTTTAATGAAAAGGGCTTTTTCCACTAAACGACGAATCATAAATGGCGTACTCACAATAGTAATGTTTCCCTAAATGAGGAACTGATTTCATTACAAAAGAAAGATTCTCTTATTGTCGCTGATTAAGGGTAAATAATGAATGGTCTAAATAGCGTAAAGTGGTGGAATTTGTTTAGGTCATGGTTCCATTTTCGAGGTGTTTACACAATTTCTCCCCGGTCTTAAATAATTTTTAAACTTCGGGCTTCTTTTTTTAGAAAAAATGTAAACAAACATACCGTTCTCGAAGCAATAAAGGATCTTTTGGTAACGAGATGTTTTTGTTCAGGATAAGTTATCATCACACCTGATTTTTGAGTCTCCCCCATACAATGGTTCTATCCCAAATCAAATGTTTAGCAGCCTTTTCAGGGTTTTCTCAACCGAAAAAGTTGTTTGATTTTTGTATAAAAGTTGTGACTAAGACGATGGGTAAACAGGGAAGTTCCCCTGAGGAGAGTCTACCGATGGATAAAAACCAACAGCCTGTTATTCTGCGCCCAAATTGTGCTTTGACAACCTCAAATCTTGACGTATTTTGGCGATCGCTCCATGGGGCCATTAACGACGAATTCAGTCGAGAAATTTTAGTCGATCTCCAGCAGGTAGAATTCATCGACAGTACGGCGGCGGTGGTGCTCAGTCAGGGCACAAAATTGGCAGAATCCCATGGTAAACGCCTCGGCTGTTGTGGGATCAATTCCCAGGTGCGCATGGTATTGGAGCTGACCCAAATGGAGCAGTTTGTGCGCATTTTCAAAGATGAAGCCGCATTTTTGACACAGACATCCCAGTTACTCGCGGCCTAGCATCTCGAAAGCTCTCCGGTATAATGGGGGACTGAATTGTTTCCCTCGACTCCCTTGGAGGTTCATCACCTGTGGCAACGGCTCCCTGTCTTCCTCAACCGGCTGATTACGAAGCGCTGATTACGACGGATATTTTCAAACCAGCGCGCTACTTGGGTAATGAACTGGGGGCAATCCATAAGCCTTGGCAAGGGGCGGTGGTGCGTTGGGTGCTGACCTATCCGGAAGTCTATGAGGTGGGTTCCTCGAATTTGGGCCATATTCTGCTCTACAACGTGATTAATGCCCAACCTCGACAATTGTGCGATCGCACTTATCTACCCGCCGCTGACCTGAGCGAGAAGTTAAAGGGAAAAAATCTGCCGCTGTTTGCCCTCGAATCCAGGCGATCGCTGTTGGAATTCGACATTCTCGGCTTTAGCTTGAGCTATGAACTGGGAGCGACCAATATTCTGGAAATGCTTACCCTTGCCCAGATTCCCCTCACTTGGCAGGAACGAGAGCAAGGAAATTATCCGTTCATTTTTGCGGGGGGACAAACAGCCACCTCTAACCCAGAACCCTACGCTGACTTTTTTGACTTTATCGTTCTGGGCGATGGCGAAGAACTTTTGCCCGAAGTGGGTTTCATCCTCGAAGAAGCCAAGGTTAACGGTCTGAGTAAGGAAGAAACTCTGCTGGATTTAGCCCAGGTACCGGGGGTTTATGTGCCTCGCTTCTACGCAATGGCGGCGGATGGTTCTGTGCATCCAACCCGTGACGAAGTACCCAAGCGAATTTTGCGCCGTGTCGCCACGCCAATTCCCGCCTATTCCATCGGCCTCGTGCCCTATGTAGAAACAGTTCATGATCGCCTGACGGTGGAAATTCGCCGGGGTTGTACCCGGGGCTGCCGCTTCTGCCAACCGGGAATGTTAACGCGGCCTGCAACGGATGTCGAACCAGAGAAAGTCGTCGATGCCATTGAAAAAGGAATGCGGGCGACGGGTTACAACGAATTTTCTCTACTTTCCCTCAGTTGTTCTGACTATCTCTCGTTGCCAGCGGTAGGGGTCGAGATTAAAAATCGCCTCAAGGACGAAAATATTTCCCTATCTCTGCCCAGCCAACGGGTGGATCGTTTTGATGAAAACATTGCCAATATTGTCGGTGGGACGCGTAAAGCGGGTTTGACCTTTGCCCCAGAAGCGGGCACCCAACGAATGCGGGATGTGATTAATAAGGGTTTGACGAACGAAGAACTGCTACGGGGTATCCAAACGGCGGTAAGAGAGGGTTGGGATAAGGTCAAACTTTATTTCATGATCGGTCTCCCTGGAGAAACGGATCTCGATGTGTTGGGCATCGCGGAAACGGTGCAATGGCTGCGGCGGGAATGTGCGTCCCTGAGCAATCGCCGTTTAAACTTCAACATCACCATTTCTAATTTCACCCCAAAACCCCACACGCCTTTCCAATGGCATTCGGTTTCAACGACGGAATTTAAGCGTAAACAGGAACTGTTGCGGGAAGCTTTTCGACCGATTCGCGGCGTGAAGGTAAACTATACCGATGTGCGCATTTCAGCCATGGAGGATTTCGTTGGCCGGGGCGATCGCCGTTTGGGTAAAGTCGTCCGCCGAGCCTGGGAACTGGGGGCTGGCATGGATTCCTGGTGGGAGAATTTAGACAAAGCCTATGGCGCTTGGGAACAGGCGATCGCCGAATCCGACCTCACCTGGAAATACCGCAAAGTCGAAAGCGGTGAATGGAACATCTTTGAAACGACTGATAACGACCCCCTCGATGCCCCCTTGCCCTGGGATCACCTCAACACAGGTATTGATAAGCAGTGGCTCAAGGACGATCTAAAGCGAGCCCTCGAAGCGGCAACCATTCCCGACTGTGCCTTTGATGGTTGTTCCCATTGTGGCGTCTGCAGCACCGATTTTGGCCATAATGTCGTCTATCAACCGCCCGAAATTCCCGAATTTGTCGGCCAATTCCAAAAGGATCAAGAACGCCTACAACGGTTCCGGGTTTGGTTTGGTAAGCAAGGGGATATGCGTCTAGTGAGCCACCTCGATTTAGTCCGTTTATTTGACCGAGCCGTGCGCCGTGCCTCAATTCCCGTGGCTTTTACCAACGGCTTTCATCCGAGCCCCCGTATTTCCATCGCCAATGCCCTATCATTAGGAGCCACCAGCTCAGGAGAAATTATTGATTTTGAGTTGCGCCAAGTCTTGGATTTAGAGGATTTTCGGCAACGACTCGCTGAACAATTGCCCCTTGATATGCCGATCTATCGGGTAGAAGAAGTGCCCGTTCGTTCTAAGGCCGCCACTGCGCTCCTCACGGAAGCAGAATATCTGATTGATCTTGAAACCGAAGAACCCGTTTCTGCGGCACAATGGGAAGCCTGGCTCGAAACCATCCGTCAGACTCCGGAAATTCTCCTCGAAAAGAAAACGAAGTCTGGCAAAACTAAGCAACTGAATCTCCGAGAAATGTTAACGGCGATCGCCCTCGAAAAAGTCATTAGCCCCACCCAAGTCCAACTCCGTTATCGAGGTAGTTGCCGCAATGATGGCACTTTATTACAAGCAGATCATGTTCTTTATATGATGCATACTATGAGTCAGCAAAATATAAAATTGCTTAAGGTACACCGCTTTACTCTGTACTTATCTGAAGATATTTAATCTAGCTTAATTGATATTATCATTTCGCTTAAATATAACACCATCATCTGACTCGACTTCTCTCATTTATGTTCAAAAGACTGTCGTTATTCAAAAAGCAGTTGATAGGTGAACAAAAAGCCATTTTAAGTAATATTTCTTGGTTGTCATTTGAATATGCTGTTCGGATGATAATCGGTTTTTTTATGAGTGCTTGGATGGCAAGATATCTAGGAGCTGCTCGATTAGGTACATTGAATTATGCCGGGGCAATTATTGTTTTACTTCACCCCCTATCCAAGCTTGGATTAGATACTTTAGTTATTCGTTCTCTAGTTAATTTTCCTCAAGAAAAAAATAAAATTTTAGGCACTGTATTTTGGCTCAAACTTGTGATATCTAGCATTATTTCACTTGGGCTTATTGCTACAGGAGTTTATCTTTTTTTGAGAACAGACAATACTGAATTTAGCTTGATTTTTCTAATACTAAGTTCAAGTATTTTATTTCAAGCTTTTGAAGTCGTTAATTTTTGGTTTTCTGCTCAAGTTCAATCTAAATATATAGTTGCCATTAAAATTCTTGTATTCATAGTTGTCACTCTCAGTAAAGTTGCGCTCTTAATTCTACAAGTTCCATTGATTTATTTTGCCTGGATTATATTTGGAGAAGCTGCTCTGGAAGCAAGTGGTTTTGTCTTAGTTTATCAATTAAAAAAATGCCCATTCAAACTTGAATGGAATACTGAAATTGCAAAATCATTACTTCATGAAAGCTGGCCCTTAATCTTATCTGGTTTGAGCATCATCTTATATATGAAGACAGACTTAGTCATGTTGGGGAGCATCGTTGGAGAAGAAGCAGTTGGCATTTATTCATCCGCAACTAAAATATCTGAAATATGGTATTTTATTCCTAATATAATTATTGCTTCAGTTTCCCCTTCAATTTACACAGCAAAAGAAAAAAACAAAAAACAATATTACGAAAAAATCAAAGACTTACTATCCTTTTTGATTCGTCTATCTTTGATAATTTCACTTCCCATTTTGTTCACTGCATCTCCTCTTATTTTGATGATTTATGGGCCAGAATATCTTGCTGCAGGGACAATCTTGAAAATTCATATCTGGGCAACATTATTTGTATTTATGGGAACAGGAATTTCTCCATGGTTTATTGCAGAGAAATTAAGCAATTATTCCTTCTGGATAACTTTTTCTGGTGCGTTACTTAATATTATTCTAAATATCTTTTTGATTCCTAAATATTCTGGCGTCGGTGCAGCAATTTCTACAGTTATTTCTCAGTTATTTTCTGGATTTTTAATCAACGCTTTTTTTTCACAGACAAGAATTGTATTTCGTCTTCAATTAAATACTTTAAATCCATTAAAATTTCCAAAAAAAATCAATAAAAACACCTAAGATGCATCTTTAATATGATACTCGTCAACTTATCTATCTTATCTAAAAAGCCGACAGGGATTAGTATTTATGCTCGCAATATATCACCATACCTTTCTCAACTAAATTCTAAATTTCTTGTTTGTAATTTTGATGATCAATTTACAACTTTTAATTCTTATCTAATTCCAAAAGAACTTAGTCCAGATTTTGGCTTAAAGGGGCATCTTAAACGGCTATATTGGACTCAGCTTACTTTGCCAAAGATTTATCAAAAACTAGAATCAAACTTGATTTTTTCTCCTTTACCAGAATCACCTATTTATACCACTGCTAAAACTGTTGTTATGGTTCATGATTTAATTCCATTACGCCATCCAGACAAGCGATCTCCATTACACTATTATCAGAAATTTGTTTTACCTATTGTGTTAGATCAAAGTAAGCATATTATTTGTAACTCCCAAGCAACTGCAGATGACTTGATGAGTTTTTTCAATATTTCTGCTACTAAAATTACACCTATTCATCTTGCTTATAATCCTAAAAAATTTTACATGCAATCAAATAAGTCAAAATCTAAAAAGCCTTATTTTTTATACTTGGGTCGCCATAACCCACACAAAAATCTCCCTAGAATGATTAAAGCATTTTCTCTGCTTAAGGATAAAGAAGATTATGAATTTTGGCTTATTGGGCCTAAAGATAAACGTTACACGCCACAGTTAATTGATTTGGTGAAAAATCTAGAATTAGAAAATCAAGTCTTGTTTAAAGATTATGTTTCCTTTCAAGACTTGCCTATGATTCTTAATCAAGCATTTTGTTTAATGTTTGTAAGCCTTTGGGAAGGCTTTGGTCTCCCTTTATTGGAAGCAATGGCTTGCGGATTACCTGTCATCACATCTAATCAATCTTCATTAGTCGAAGTGGCAAAAGATTCTGCCATCTTAGTAGACCCAAAAAATGTTCAAGAAATACGTAGTGCGATGGAACGCATCACCAAAGACGATAATCTTTATGCTGATCTAATGCAAAAAGGACTCCAAAGAGCAAGTATGTTTTCATGGGAAAAAACAGGACAAGAAACCAGACAAATTCTCCGGAATTTAAGTTGATTTTCAGGCTTGTTTTTTGATCTACTTTTTTAAGAGGCTTTAGGAGTAATTATTTAGAAGAAAGCCAACCATTTAATCTACCTTGAAAAATAAGCCAGTGGAATTTAGCCCGCCATCCCTGCATTTTAGTTGCATAATATAAAGTTCCCAAAATTGGTCTTAATAAAGCGATTGCAACAAACCAAAATGGATAACTATGCTTTTTTAATACGCGGCCCGTTCCTGGAGCATACCTTTTTGCGCGTGCCAATGCTTGTTGGTCATACTGGGTAATTGGTTCAAGATGGTAGACTTTTACTTCTGGATCATAATATAGTTTCTTATTTTGTGATAGCAAGTTTAGAAGATAATCAGTCTCATCTGAGCATTGCCAAGGAGAGTCTGCACCTGGTCCAAGTGTCTCATCAAAACCTTGGGCGTTTGCAAGTGCATAGGTTCGCAAAAAAATGGATGAAGTAATTCCTCTACGCCAGACATTAAACTTATGAATTTCTCCTGGATTCTTATCCCATCTGCTTGTTGTCAAATTTTCTTTTAGATCAATAGTACAACCACTTAAAGCATCCCAATTAATATTATTTAAAAACCAAGTATTGACTGACATTAAAAGTATATCTGGATACCAGCAATCGTCATCAGGAAAACTGACAATTTCACCAGATACATACCTAAATCCAAAATTCCTCCCCGCTGACACCCCCCTTTGATCATGCTTCAGGTAAATCAAATTAATCTCATTAAAATAACTTTCTAATGTTACTTTGAGTTTTGAAGTCTCATTTTGATCGACAATAATCAATTCAAAATCCTGATGTTTTTGTTTTATTAAAGAGTGAATTAGGCGCACGATTTTATTATGCCTATCTTCACCTAATGTGCTGGTGATTAAGGAGAATTTCATTTTCTAGAGAACACTTATAAAAAAGGAGTTAAGGGAACCTCGAAATTTTCAAAAAATGGATAGGCTTTGAGAAAAACTATCAGTCACAGCATAAAAGCAAAAATATTTGCTCATATGATGTTGTCAATTCACCCTATTTGCCTCCATTTTTTTTGATTTTAGGCACAAGATTGCTGCAAGTAGACGTACCGTCGGAAGTTGTAGGCTAAGTTCTTCAGGGCAATTTGTGTCTCAATACGAGCATGACCAATCACCCTTTCCATCTTGCCCCCCATAGAGGTCACAAAAGTACCAAAGATATGCTCCACTCTCGAACGGACATGAGAGCGTTCTTTATTTCTGGCTTTTTGTGTCTCACTTAGGGGATGATTACGGTTCCCCTTCTCATGAATATGACTGTCCATACCCATCAGTGCTAATACTCTTTCCCGTACTTGGATTTGGTAAGCACTGTCTGCCCAGATGCCATCCCCTCTATTACTGCCATCCAAGACTGCCGCAAACATTTGACTGTCATGCACTGAAGCTGCTGTCACTGCATATTTTCTGATGAGTTTATATTTCACATCGACATTGATGTGGTTCTTGTAGCCAAAGTGATTCTCCTGATTTTTCTTTGTCCAGCGAGCATCACAATCCTTCTGTCGCTTTTTCCTGGGCTTATCTTTCCAGTCTTCGGGAATTTTGCCTGATTTCACTACTTCATTCTCTTCCCGACGATTGCGCTGTCTCGGTACTGGGATGAGTGTTGCATCAATTATTTGTCCTTCTTCTGCTTGATATCCTTGTTTTTGCAAATAGCCTTCAAATTTCTCAAACAGTGCTGCCGCTAGCTTTTGCTCTACTAGCTTTTGTCTAAATAGCCAGACTGTTGTCGCATCTGGTACTTTATCTTCGATGCCCAAACCGACAAACTTCATGAATGATAGCCTGTCATTGACTTGATATTCTAGAGCTTCATCACTAATACCGTAGAGCCTTTGCAGTATCAGCAATTTGAACATTCGTACGGGATCTATTGCTTTCCTGCCCGCCTTACTTTTTCTCTCTTTTGGTTGAACCTGATTGAGAATCTCTCTAAATTCTTCCCAAGGAATCCATTCATTGAGCTTGACGAGGATATCTTGTTTCTCCTCCAAATACTGATGTCGTTTTTCCCAATCCCAGAATCCTAATTGACTCATCTTGAGACACTGCTTTGGCGATACTTTGGTATCTATGATCTCATATTCTTGCTTCGCTTCAAGCTATTTTTCGAGATCCCCTTAAAATATAGCGGTTCCAAATAAAATATAAGAGTATTGCGACTTTATTTTCAGAACTACATGTAATGAAGATTCTTTTATAAGAATTTATTTAATCCAACAAAACTTTCAACAGAGCATAGTTGAATTTTTGATTTTATAATTCTATTTTCACGATTAGAGAAAGCTGTTACTGATTATCTCTCTTAAAAATTAAAATTCCTCGGCACATGCCGAGGAGAGTCAAGTCCAGACGAGAAATTCAGGTTTATTTTTTACCCAACACTTGAGACTTAAGAGAATTGAATTCTGCCAGCAATTCATCACGGTTTGAAGCTTTAAGCAAATAGCGATAGACAAACCATGCTGTGTAAGAGATACCAATCAGCTCAAAGGTGGGTGCTAATAGGGGAATATCGTTAATGGCACCGATTAGTGCAAAGGTCAGCTTGACGGTAATCAAAGCTGCCACGATCAAACCGACGGTGATCAGGGGTTGTTTGTAGTCGGCGAAAAATTTCCCTAGCTCCTCAGGCAGTTCAGACAGAAAATCCGTGATGGGTTTGACTGCTTCTTGCCAAGGCTGCTCGGTTTGGGGGGAGGTCATGGGACCGGGTGCTTCGTTGTTAAACGGAGTTGTACCAGTTTCTACTTGGGTTTCAGGCTGTTGTTCCATCTTTCAAACCTATCCTTAACGATTTATATAGTACAGAGTGGTGATGGGGCAGTCTCACTAGGATGCAGCGGAGGTGCCTTTCAGATTTTGAGTAAGGGACGAATGATGCCCATATTATCAGACATATCTATAAATCTCTGTCTACATCCTACTGAGAGAATCAAGAATAGCTGATATAAAACGGCCTTGGCGATATCTCTTCCTTAATTTATTGGAAAAGAACTTTGGAAAGGCTGTCAATTTTTTGGTTTGTACTGCGCCCAAACGCTTAAGATGCCTATGCTATGATGATGCCAATTTTTATGAAATCGCGTAGAACGTATCATAGATCTTAGCTATCCATGTCTGCAAAATTTTAGCCTCCGGTTTATATGAGCCAGAAACCTGATCCCTCGCAAGTGCAATCCGTTTCTTCCGTTGGCACCCAATCGCAGCCAGTGTTATCGACTGAAGCAGGTTTATCGGAAGCGTCTGGGACGCAAGATTTAAGCATGGAAACGACGGCGATCGCCAATGGGGATCCAGAGCAAGCAACGGCAGAGACAGAGACAGAAATCCTTGAGGTTCCGCGTAAACGCCAATTTCTTCTCCCCAATTGGCAATGGTTAGGGTTGCTCTTAATTTTTCTGTCAGGGGGGGTCGGTTTTCTGGCGACATCGGTTCTCCTGAGCTTTAATGGCAGCAACAATTGCAGTGCCCTGTTCTTGCCTTTAGCCTCCGCCACAACCCGCTTATACTGCGCCCAGATTGAGGCGGAGAAACAAACCCTTGCCAGCTACCTAAAGGCGATTCGGATGGTGAGTGGTTTTTCGGAGAATCACCCCCTCCGGGCGGATATTGACCGCAACATTGAGGTGTGGGTTTCGCAAATTATTGCCCTTGCTGAGGTGGAATTCCAGGCGGGAAAGTTAGATGAGGCGATCGCCATGGTGCGCGATATTCCCGAAAAGGCCGGTTTTCAAGCAGAAATTGAGGCCCAAATCACGGCCTGGGAAGACATTTGGCAAGAGGGAGAAGCGATTCTAGCTAGCCTGCAACGGCAACTCGAAGCCGGGGATTTAAGCCAGGCGATGCGGACAGTCGTCCAACTCAGTTATTTAGACAATCGCTACTGGGCTACGGTGAAGTACGATGAGGCCATGGCGCAAATTCAGTTGGCCCGCAAGGAAACGGAGCAGCTAGAAGGGGCCTATGCAGCCCTGCGTCGGGGCGGTTTAGAAAATTGGCTCCAGGCGATCACCCAGGCGAGCAACATTAGCCAAGATAGCTATGCTTACCCCCAGGCCCAACGTTTAATTAGTGACGCCCGCGAAAAAATCATTGATTACACCGACAACATTATTGATGAACGCCGCTGGGATGACTTACTGGCCCTCTGCGATCGCCTACCGGATCAACTGAACCTCGACAACGTGGTGGTCGATTGGCGAATTCTGGCCCAAGCTGGCCTTAGGGCGAACCAAGGAACCGTTAAGGATCTCGAAACAGCCCTGGTGCAAATCCAAAGTATTCAGCCCGCCAGTGCTGTCTATGACCAGGCCCAAGGTCTGATTAGTCGTTGGCAACGGGAAATTGAGGACGTGGCGCTCCTAGAACAGGCTGAGGAATTGGCCCAGGGGGGAAATATCGCCGACTATGAACGGGCGATCGCCCAGCTCAACCGTGTCCCCTCAGGCAACCCCCGTTACGATGAAGCCCGCCAAAAAATTCGCCAATGGCGTCGCCAAATTGAAATCGCCGAAGACTCTCCCACCCTGGCCTATGCAAAAGATTTAGCGGCGACCAATCGTCTCCAGGAGGCGATCGCCGAAGCCCGCACGATCCAATCCGGTCGCGCCCTCTACAACGAAGCCCAAGAAAATATTCGTCAGTGGCGCAACACCATTGAACGGACTGAAGATCAGCCGATCTTTGACCGAGCTGTGGCCCTTGGCCAACAAAAACGCTTCGATGAGGCGATCGCCGTTGCCAATCAAATTGCCCCGAACCGTGTCCTTTATGACGAAATGCAAGCCAGGGTCAGGAGTTGGCGTCAAGAACAAACGGCGATCAATAATCTCAATCGCGCCTACCAAGTGGCCAATGGCAACTCCGTCTCTGCCTGGGTAGAAGCCATCAACCTTACCCAAGAAATTCCCAGCAGCGCTAGCCAACTGCGGGCCGAAGGAAAACAGGCCGCTGACCAATGGAGCTATCGGATTCTCTCCGTGGCCCAGAGCCAAGCCAATATCTCAATCCCCCAGGCGATCGCCACCGCTCGTCAAATCCCCCGCAATACCGCTGCCTACGACGCCGCCCAAACCCAAATCAACACCTGGCAACGTCTCACCACCCCCAGCCCTAGTCCCCAAACCATCGACGTTCCGACCAACCTCTAAGCCCCCCTTCTTCAGTTGCCCATGACCACCGAACACCCCCTTGGCTCCGTAATTCAAGGTTCCCTAAGCCAAGGCCTCGAAGTCCGTCTCCATGGCGATGTGTCCGTCGAAGAAATGCGCGTCGGTAAATTTCTCGTCGTCAAAGGGAGCCGCTCCCAATTTTTCTGTCTTCTCACCGATGTTTCCCTGGGCACCTCTAGCCCCCGCATCCTCGCCGATCCGCCCAATCCCAACGACGATTTCCTCCAAGCCGTCCTCGCCGGAACCAGCACCTATGGCACCGTCGAACTCGCACCGATGCTAATGTTTACCCCCAGCCAAACAGAAGAGCACGAAACAGAAAACTTTGAGACCCTTGAGCTACTGCCCGTAAAAACGATCCCCAGTCACTTCAGTCAAGTTTACGAAGCCAACGAACAAGACTTTCGACGAGTATTTGGTTGGGAGGACGACCCCCACCACAAAAAATTTGCCATTGGCCGTCCCCTCGATATGGATGTGCCCATTTGCCTCGACCTTGACCGCTTTGTGGAACGAAGTAACGGCATTTTTGGTAAGTCTGGCACCGGCAAATCCTTCCTGACCCGGTTATTGCTGTCTGGCATTATCAAGCGACGGGCCGCCGTAAACCTGATGTTTGATATGCATTCTGAATACGGTTGGGAAGCGATTGAAGAGGGCAAAGGCGTCAGTACCGTTAAAGGTCTCCGGCAGCTTTTCCCCGGTCAAGTTGAAATCTATACCCTCGATTCAGAATCCACCCAACGACGGGGGGTGCGCGATGCCCAGGAACTTTACCTCAGCTTCGATCAAATTGAAATTGAAGATATTCGGCTCGTTGGTTTTGAACTAGGGCTATCTGAGGCGAGTCTCGATAATGCCAATGTCCTCTATTCTGAGTTTGGTCGTACCTGGATTGTCAAACTTCTGGAGATGAGCAATGAAGATATCCGCCTCTTTTGCGAAGAACGCCAAGGCCATGCTGGTTCTATTATGGCTCTGCAACGGAAATTAAAACGACTCGAAAACCTTAAATATATCCGCCAAACTTGCCCCTTTAACTACATCGACCAACTGCTCCAGAGCCTAGATGCCGGGAAACACGTAATCATTGAGTTTGGTTCTCAATCTAATATGTTGTCGTATATGTTGGCGACAAATATGATTACCCGACGCATTCACGCCGCCTATGTGAAAAAAGCAGATCTGTACCTGCAAACCAAAAACGTCCAGAATAAACCGACGCCCCTGGTGATCACCATTGAAGAAGCCCACCGATTTTTAGACTCTAAGATTGTCCACCAAACCATTTTTGGCACGATCGCCAGGGAAATGCGGAAGTATTTTGTCACCCTCCTGGTCGTCGATCAACGTCCCTCCGGTATCGACAACGAAGTCATGTCCCAAATTGGCACGCGGGTAACTTGCTTGCTCAATGACGAAAAAGATATTGATGCGATTTTTACGGGGGTCTCTGGGGGCGGCAACCTACGCTCTGTCCTGGCCAAATTAGATTCCAAACAACAGGCTCTCGTGCTGGGTCACGCTCTCCCGATGCCGGTAGTGATGCGGACGCGCTCCTATGACCAGGCGTTTTACCAAGAAATTGGCTGCCATGACTGGCAAACGATGGCGGATGAAACCTTGTTTGTCGAGGCAGATTTGGCTAAGACAGATCTCGGTTTTTAGGAAGATTGTTAAAAAAGTTTACAATGAACAAATATTTTGTTGACCAAGTAGTCAAAAAGAACAATTAAATCTATGACAACGACTTTTGCAACGCTTTTAGAGCCCTTTCACCTCTGGGATCTCCCTTTGACAAACCGTGTAGTAATGGCTCCCATGACCAGGGCACGGGCTGGCCAAGATCGCATTCCCAACGCGCTCATGGCGGAATACTATGGCCAACGGGCTTCGGCGGGTCTAATTATTGCAGAGGCCACAACCATTTCAGAACAGGCCAATGGTTGGAATGAATCGCCAGGTGTTTACACGGACGCCATGGTTGAAGGATGGCAACTCACCACCCAAGCCGTCCACGCCAAAGGCGGCAAGATTTTCTTGCAATTGTGGCACATGGGCCGCGCTTCCCATAGCAGTTTCCATGGGGGTCAATTGCCGATCGCCCCTTCTGCAATCAAAATTAATAACGGCGAAGAAATTCATACGCCCCTTGGCAAACAGCCCTATGAAGTCCCCAGGGCCATTGAAACAGAAGAAATCCCTGGGATTATTGAGGAGTATCGCCAGGCGGCAATCAGGGCAAAAGCAGCGGGCTTTGATGGTATTGAGATTCACGCCGCCAACGGCTATTTACTCGATACATTCCTCCAATCGAAAACGAATCATCGTACGGATGCCTATGGTGGCAGCGCCACGAATCGTTGTCGTTTACTCCTCGAAATTTTAGATGCGGTAACAACGGTCTGGGATTCCCGTCGGGTGGGTGTTCGTTTTTCCCCCAATGGTTCCTTTAATGATATGGGCTCGCCCGATTTCCGGGAGCAGTTTACCTATGCTGCCAGTCAACTCAATCGGTACAATTTGGCCTATCTTCATGTGATGGATGGTTTGGCCTTTGGCTTCCATGAACTGGGAGAGCCGCTGACCTTGGCTGATTTCCGGGCCGTTTATGATGGTGTTCTCATGGGTAATTGTGGCTATGATCGAAGCAGTGCAGAAACGGCGATCGCCACTGGGCAAGCGGACCTAATTGCCATTGGCCGTCCTTTTATTAGTAACCCCGACCTCGTTGAACGTTACACCAATAACTGGGCCTTAAATCCCGATGCAGATATGGCTACTTGGTATGCCCCCACAGGCGCGGAAGGCTATACCGATTTTCCGACCTATGCCGCCTAGGATGCTGGTCGATTTCCATTGCTGATAGGCAATTTAGCAAAAAAGACAGCCCTAGGGCTGTCCTTCTCTTACTTATGTTTTAGATTGCGACGCTACAATCCCAAATTGCCTTAAATAAAGCTGGGTTGGTGACGAATCAAGTTGAGAAACTCTTCACGGGTTTTTTGTTCTTTCTGGAAGCACCCAATCATGGCACTGGTAACAGTCCAAGAACCGGGCTTTTGGACACCCCGCATAGACATACACATGTGAATCCCTTCCATCACCACCGCAACCCCTTGGGGGTCAAGGATTTCTTGGACCGCTTCTGCAATTTGTCGGGTCAGGCGTTCTTGCACCTGGAGACGGCGAGAATACATCTCAACGATCCGCGCTAATTTGCTGAGGCCCACAACTTTCTGATTCGGGATATAGGCCACGTGGGCACGACCCATAAAGGGCAACATATGGTGTTCGCAGAGGCTAAAGAAATCGATGTCCCGCACCAATACCATTTCATTGTGCCCTTCATCGAAAATTGCACCATTGACGATGTCTTCAAGGGACTGGTTATAGCCTTGGGTCAGAAACTGCATGGCTTTTGCCACCCGCAGCGGCGTCTTTAGAAGACCTTCACGGTCAGGATCTTCGCCAACGGCTTCTAGCATCGTATGCACAGCCTCTGCCATTTTCTGCTGGCTTTCTTCTGTGGCAGGGCGGATACTTGCTGCTTTGCCATTGTGGCTATTGCGGTCTGGCCGAGTCACCAGATCATTAAGGTCACGACCTAGAGCATCAGTCGCCATGGTTTTTGTAGAACCATTGAAGCCGCTTGAAGAAGATGTTGTCATAATTCGGTATGGAATGAAGAAGTAAAAGGAACTGGGGCAGGGGAGAGTAGATCCTCGCTAACAATAAACTGTTGGATTCCCTGCTTTAGAGATCATGGTCAATTCTTCAATACTGGGCTCAACGGATGGTCGAATCCCTTGAAGAATACTTTGGGGACGCTTTCGGAAATAAAAATCCTGGAGCGGCCAAAACTTTAGCCAGACATGACTAAGCTGCGTCATTCGATGACGGCACAGCCAGGTGGGTCTGGGGATCAGGAGTTGCGGAATGGCAATGGATGAGGCGTTAAACAAAATCCCGAACCTGCCATGCTGTTGAACATTGAGCTTGGATATCAGGGGGGCTGCCATCGCAAAGGTAAGGAAGAAGGGCCAAGGGTTTGCAAGAATTTAGGGGCAGAGGCGATCGCCAAAGGTGGACAAGAGAGATCATGGGCAGGGAACTGCACTCAACATAGCGCGATGGGTGGGCAAAAAAATTTAGCTTAGTCCATAGAAAATCCCAGAAAAAATGTCCACGACCTAAACTCTGTTTACCAATGGAGACGAAAGGATATTGGTGATTTCACTGCCTTGCAAAGGAACAAAATTGGGGGAAAGTCCCATAGTTCACATTAGGGCTCAGCGGCTTCTTATCCTAGCAAAATTTCGGAAATGTTACAAAATATTGCTAAATGATTAGAATCAGTACCCATGAATGCCAAACCAGATCCTAAAGTTAGGAACTTTCTAAAAACACACCAATTTTCCGGAACCGCTGGTAGCGCAATTCACGGCGGCGTTCTGGCGTCAGCTTCAGCAGGGTTTGGAGGTTATCTTGGATCGCTGCTTTCAGGAGTTGGGCGGCCCCAATGGGATCGGCGTGGGCGCAGGAGGCTGGCTCTGGGACAATTTCATCGATAATCTCAAGGCTTTTCAGGTCCTCTGCTGTAATCTTGAGGGCGGCGGCGGCCTGCTCTGATTTCCCGGCATCTTTCCAGAGAATGGCGGCACAGGCCTCTGGGGTCGCCACTGTGTAAACGGAATTTTTTAACATCAAGACGCGATCGCCGACGCCAATCCCCAAGGCCCCACCGGAACCGCCTTCGCCAATGACTGTGCAAATAATCGGCACATCGAGGCTAAACATTTCCCGGAGGTTAAAGGCGATCGCTTCCCCTTGGCCCAACTTTTCCGCTTCTAAACCCGCCCAAGCCCCAGGAGTATCAATAAACGTTAAAATCGGCATCCCAAAACGGTTGGCATGGTCCATCAGCCGCATCGCCTTACGGTAGCCCCCAGGAGCTGGCATGCCAAAATTCCGGGCGACATTATCCTTTGTGTCGCGCCCCTTTTGGTGCCCTAGCATCATCACCGGTTGACCATCGAAGCGGGCCACCCCACCGATGAGAGCCGGATCATCAGAACCACCGCGATCGCCATGGAGTTCAAACCACTCGTCCGCCATCATTTGAACATAGTCAAGGGTGCTGGGACGCCGGGGATGCCGCGCCAATTGCAGCCGTTGGGCCGGGGTGAGGGTACTAAAAATTTCTTCCCGGAGCTGGTCTGCCCGCGCCTCTAGCTGCTGAATCTGTTCGGAAACATCAACATTATTCTCCGCAGCAAGATCACGAATTTGATGGATGCGTGATTCTAATTCCGAAAGAGGTTTTTCAAAATCAAGCAGAAACGTCCGGCGCTCCGTTTTCGGCATGGTGAGTTCAATTCACTGACGACAGTTCACAAATCAAAGTTTATTATCCCCGGAAGCCTCCCCAACAGTAAAGGAATCCGTACTGCCACCCCCGAAAAGTTTTGTCAAAATAGAAAGTAAGCAGTTTTAACTTTTCAAGCATCAAATCACTTATTTATGAGCAACACCAGTAATTTTCGTGACGCCATTCGGCAGGCCAAAGGTCAAGCCCTGGTTGGCCCAGAAGTCATTAAAAATGCCCTGCCCTACTTGGGGGGTGGCCTACTCCTGACAGCCCTCGGAACCTATGGTGGTTTGGGAGTAATCCAAACCAATCCCAGCATCTTTATGCCCACCTTCTGGGTTGCCCTGATCGCTGAATTGGCCCTCTTCTTCGTTGCCCGTGGAGTCGCTGAAAAGGGAAATAATAGCGTCGCCCTCCCTCTTTTGGCCGGCTACAGTCTACTTTCTGGGTACACCCTCACAGGGATTGTTGCCCTCGCCATCGGTACTGCGGGAGTTGGGATCCAAGGGGTTGGGATCGCAGCCCTCGGCTGTGGTATTACCTTCATTATTGGGCGCAATATTGGCTCAAACCTCTCCGATGAAGATGGTTTAGCCCTGGCCCAAACAGTACGCCTCGGAATTATTGCCTTGTTTGTGGTGCTGTTGGCCCAGCTTGGTTTTGCTTTCTTTGGAGTTTACACGCCCAGTTGGTTAGAGGTCGGGATCTCTGGCTTAGGGACGTTACTATTCGCTGGTTCGGCGGTAGTTGACTTCTATGTGTTGCCTCGTGCCTACCGTAATGAGCAATATCTCTCGGCTGCTCTGTCGATGTATTTGACCTATATCAACCTATTTGTGTTTATTCTGCGCTTGTTGATTGCCATCAATAGCCGCGACTAACCCCCACTGTCTTCGACATCTCCCCCAAGGGGAAGTTAGCCCCCACTGTCTTCGACATCTCCCCCAAGGGGAGAATGGGCTCTCTGGTTCATCGGCCAGGGGGCTTTTTTATTGGGGTTGCAGCACCATCAGGGCGAGGTCGAGGGTTTCTCTAAGGTGTTCGGGGTTAGGCAAGCCTTTAATGCGGGTATTTAATCCTAGAAGGACGTGGTAGAGGTAACGGGCAGTTTTCGGGCTGTCAAAATTGGGGGGCAGTTCTCCTTTGGCGATCGCCTGATTGAGGGTACTCGTAAAAATTTGTTCGACATTGGTGGCAATATCTTCCACAAGGACGGCCACCTGGGGATCGTGGGGCGCGAGTTCAATCATTGCATTGACGACAAAACAGCCCCGACAACCGAGGAGCTTGGCATTGTCTGCGGTTTGATAAAACAAATTTCGGAGATTTTCGAGGGGGGAAGCGGAATAATTGAGCCGCTCTTCTAGCTGGCGCACTGCGATTTTGCCGTAGTAGGCGATCGCCTCCAGGAACAAATCATGTTTATTGCCAAAGGTGTTGTACAGACTTTGCCGCTGGATCCCCATGTAGTCCAAAAGTTCCGCAAGGCTTGTGGCGCTATAGCCCTTTTCCCAGAACAATTCCATTGCCTTTTCAAGGGCAGCATTACGGTTAAAAGCAAGCTTTCGGCCCACCATGGCACAACCTAGATACAGTGCAGAAAAACTGGTTTTATCCTAAAGGAAATTTCTCTGCACCGTCAAAAAATCTCGTGATCAGGGGCAAGTGCCAGACCAGGGTATTGGTCGGTTTAGGGAGTTGCCATAGACCCCTTCAAACTGACAAGGCGTCGTAAAAGTCATCTCAAAATCTCTCACAGGGCCACCCAAAGGGGCACCCAGGAGTCCTAGTTGAACAGTTCCTTTGATTACATAGGCATTTTGATTTGCGTCCCAACCCTCTGTGGTGATAGTCATGAAATCAGTGCTATCCGGCCCCCCAACCGTCGACAATCCCCAATCGATATAGCCCTGCAGTTCTCCATCGGTATAGCTGTAAGTAGTATCCCAAATTCCCCTTAAAGCAGGCCGGAATTGCCCAGAACTAGAAGGATTTCCGCTGGTAAATGAACCATTCCCAGTATTTCCCGTATTTGCGGTATTAGACGAGTTGTTATTGTTATTCGTATTCTGCGTCGCTGGGTTTGTGTTTGGCGTGCCAGGATTACGGGGTCGATCATTAGTGTTGCTGGTGGTAGGGGGTACCGGAGCCGCGCCTAAGCCAACGACTTGCATACAGCCTTGAGTATTATCGTTAAACACTCGGAGTGTCGTAGATTCGCTACTTTGCATGAGCTTGGGGAGATACTGGGCAGCACGGACACCAGTATCACAAATCACATTGGGTTCTCCGGAGCGAAAGGCACGATCTTGCCAACTACATTCTCCCGGTTGTAAACCTTGGGAAGCACTGCCAGCGGCTGGCCGGAAGACAATTTTCACCTTGTTACCGCTGGTATTGGTAATGCTTAAATTCCCGCCACCCCGACAGGTCAGGGGATAGTTTTGTTGGGCTTGGGCCGGGGCGATCGCCAGGGGAATTGTCAACAAAGAAGCGGCACTGCAAAAAGCAGATATTTGTTTGTAGAAAGCCATGGTTTAGGGATTCCAGGAGGATAACTAAGGGACGAGATTACTTTAGTTGTAGTTCCCCTAAACAGATGCAAATATCTCGTTTTCTAACTCATTGCAGTGAATTTCTATGACGTTTATGGTGTTTTCCGTATTTTGGCGGAGGCTTTTTAAAAAGATCAAGCTAGCAGAGATGGCATCAATAATTCTCCCTAATTGTCCAGGGTATTTGAGATTTTTTCGAGGGCGAGTTTTGCTGCACCCACCATACCTGCATTGTTGCCTAACTGGGCCTTGGTCAGTTTTAAATCCACCCGCGAAGAAGGCAGCACCCGCCGTTCAATTTCGGCGATCGCCGCTGGGAGGAAAAAGTCACTGCTGGCACTGATGCCGCCCCCCAGGATAATCATTTCGGGGGTGAAAATATAAATTAAGCTCGTTAGCCCGGCCCCCAACAGTTTGCCGTAGGTTTGCCAATGGGCGATCGCTTCAGCATCTCCCGCCTCGGCCAGCTCTCCTAATTCCCCAGGATCTTTGCCAGAAATTCGTTTAACGCCATTAATTGAACAATACTGCTCGAAGGAGCCATTGTTGCCGCTATTGCAGGGGGGGCCATCGGGATTGAGGGTAATCAGCCCCAACTCGCCAGCGGCACCGTAATGGCCCGTAAAAAGTTGCCCGTTGAGGATTACCGCCCCACCGACTCCCGTACCTAGGGTAATAAGCAGCAGATTTTGGCGATCGCGCCCCGCCCCCAACCATGCTTCTCCCAGACCGGCACAGTTGGCATCATTATTTAACGTGGTGGGTAAACCAGTTTTTGCTTCCACCCAATCGGCGAGGGGGACATCCTGCCAACCACTGAGATTGATCGCAACTTTGGCAATGCGCGCTGTACCATCCACCGGGCCAGGAATGCCGATCCCCACCGCTTTACAGGTGTGATCTTGATTTAACGCATTCACTAAATTGGCGATCGCCTCGGCGACGGCGGTTGGGGTACTGGGTTGGGGCGTAGGTACTGCTTTTTCCGCTAAACAAAGACCATCAGGGCTAAATTTTCCCCCTTTGATGGCCGTCCCCCCCAGATCAATCCCAATCACTGTGCTCATCTAGTCCAATGCTCCATCTACCAAATTATTCAGACCATACACATGGCGACGACCCGCCAAGGCCACTAATTCTACGTCCTTTTCGTCACCGGGTTCAAAGCGTACTGCTGTGCCCGCCGGGATATTTAAACGCATTCCTTTTGTAGCCGCCCGGTCAAACCGCAGGGCACGATTGACTTCAAAAAAATGGAAATGAGATCCCACTTGAATGGGGCGATCGCCGCTGTTAGCAACCGTAACTATCTTTGTTTCTCGGCCAGCATTCAGTTCAATTTCCCCGGCTTGGGGGCGTAGTTCGCCTGGAATCATCGCCATGTCGCTCCAAAAACTGTTTTTATCCTACGCAATTATCAGGAAATGCAACAGAGCAAAAAGTCGCCAAAATATCCAAGCTAGACTGAAAAAAATTTACGGGGGCGATCGCCGATGAGCGGAACCTACACCATCAGAACCATGACCCGGACGGAACTAGATTTAGCGATTGAGTGGGCCGCCCAGGAAGGTTGGAATCCCGGCCTACAGGATGCTGCCAGTTTCTATGCCGCCGATCCCACGGGATTTCTGGTGGGCTTGCTGGATGGGGTGGCGATCGCCAGTATTTCGGCGGTGAAATATGCCCCAAATTTTGCGTTCATTGGTTTCTATATCGTCAAACCAGAGTACCGTGGCCAGGGTTATGGTTGGCAAATTTGGCAGGCGGCGATCGCCTCCGTGGCCAGTCGCAATGTCGGTCTCGATGGGGTCGTCGCCCAGCAGGAAAATTACAAAAAATCGGGCTTTAATCTGGCCTACAACAACGTGCGCTACAGTGGCCTCGGTGGTGGCCAGGTTCCGGAATCTCCTGGTTTAAAGCCCTTGGCAGTGGTCAATTTTGAAAGCATTGATGAGTATGATCGGCGATTTTTTCCGGGCGATCGCCGCACCTTTTTAAAATCGTGGCTACAGCAACCGGACAGCACCACCTGGGTGATGGTCAATAAGACTGAAATTACAGGCTATGGCATGGTGCGTCCCTGTCGTCGGGGTTATAAAATTGGCCCCCTCTTTGCTGACAATGCCGAAATCGCGGCAGTTCTCTTTCTCGCCCTCAAAAGCAGTCTTCCTGCTGGCAGTGAACTTTTTCTCGATGTGCCCATGGTTAATCCAGAGGCGATCGCCCTGGCCCAACGCTACCAACTACAGCCCGTGTTTGAAACAGCACGGATGTATACCCAAGCGCCCCCAACAATTCCTGTCCAAAACATTTTTGGGGTGACCAGTTTTGAGTTAGGCTAGCCCATTCTGGAGTTTCAGGTCATGAAAAAAGCATATGTTTGAACACATATGCCTACCGTAAAAATTATTTAACTGACTTATTCGCCGTATTCGTTAAGAATTTCCTTTGCTTCCCGGACTGCATCCGCATTTTTGTTCTGGGCATCTTGCTGCTTGAGCATATGTCTCGCCCAAACCCGTTCCATCGCCCGGAGGGTTTCATTTTTTTCTTTACGCATCCGCATAGCCTTAAACTCCCTTTAAGAAAAACTTGATTTAGTTACTTTTGATACAGAAACTATCTTTTCTATATTATATGTAGCCGCCGTCAAAGATTCAAGGGCTTTTTTGGGGTACAAGTCTTCTGAAAATGGGCAAAAAAAATCAGCGGCGATCGCTGACTTGTATGTTGATTGTCCCTAAAGGAAGGGGAACGAGCTCAACGGTCTAGAAAAGATCAAGAACACTCCGGGTATTTTCCCGGCGGCGCTCGTCCTTCGCTTCATATTCAGCCATGCAGCCATTTTGTTCGACCATTACACAACTGAGATAATCAGTGGCTTCAATCAATGCCGCCCGGAGCGCTTGGCCAACGGGAGCGCGATTTGTTTCGGTGCGATCGCCACCAAGATTAATCCCTGCAAAACTAGCCGTTGCACCCCCGGAAGTCGAATCAGATTTTGCCTTTCCTTCAACGGTACGCGCATAGAGCACTTCCCCAGTGGTCGAGTCAACAACCCGTAGATCCACGGCAACGTAGGCCTCTTCACTAGAGCCACGGCCACCACCGCCGAGCCGGACGCCACCGATCCGAATGCCACTGAGCCCAAAGCCAGTCGATTCTTCCTTGACCCCTTCTTCGTAGGAGGTGATCTGACCGAGCACGATGTATTGCGCCCCTGTGACTTGGCCCCGTTGGGCTCCCGTTTCTGGGCGAACAATTCCCAATTCAGCTAATTCCTGTTCTGACAGGACGGCCCCTAGGTTTTGTCGTTCAACGACGCGGAAGTTGCCAGTGGCAGTAAGCTCATTGCTGAGGGCATCGGCCAGCTCTTGGGAGGTGCTGCTGTTCCACCACCAATAGCTGCCATTGGTTTCGTTTTTAAATTCTGGGACAGAAATAGTCGGTTGCCACTGAGCCAGCGCTTTTTCGCCCCCAAGTCCTAGGGTGAGTGCGAGAAAGGCCAGGGCAGTAGAGCGACTCACGGATGTTAAAAGCTGATTGGTTTTCATGGGTTTCTTTCAGATGCTACAGAATAAGGACAAAATTTTGGATGGTGCCGTATGCTTGCCCTTATATTTATACGCTTGTATGTATATGCCGCATACTGACACTGATGCACTTCACTGCACTTAAACATATATTGACGCTTTTGTCCCCTGCTGGGGTTCCCGGTTTGAGGATTTTGTGGGGTGAAATATACTAAAAGGTCTGGAATTCGCTAGAAGCTGGCATTTTCGGTTTGACCACTGCTTTGGAGAAGGGAGTCCCCATGACCCGTTACGCGCTTGTTCATGAATGGTTGACGCCCTACGCCACGGGGGGTTCAGAGCTGGTGGTGCGAGAAATGCTCCAGGACATTGAGGCGGATCTTTTTGCTCTGATTGATTTTGAGTCGTCTAACCCTGATAACTATCTCTATGGTCGGGCGATCGCCACCAGTTTTTTACAAAAATTTCCCCGGGCAAAATATGGTTTACAAAACTATCTGCCGCTGATGCCCCTGGCGATTGAGCAATTTAACCTTGAAGCTTATGACGTAATTTTGTCGTCGTCCCATGCGGTGGCTAAAGGGGTTTTGGCGCGGCCCCACCAGCTACACATTTGCTACTGCCACACACCGATGCGCTATGCCTGGGATTTAACCTTTGATTATTTAGATAATTCTGGCCTCGGCAAGGGCATTAAAGGGATTTTGGCGCGGTATTTTCTCCATCGACTGCGGCAATGGGATGTGATCAGTGCCAACCAGGTGGATTATTTTATTGCCAATTCCCACTGGACAGCCCAACGGATCTGGCGCTGCTATCGGCGACGGGCAGCGGTGATTTATCCCCCGGTCAATTTAGAGCGCTTTGCCTACCGAGAGGAAAAGGATGATTTTTATGTGACGGTGTCGCGGTTGGTGCCCTACAAAAAAGTGGCGTTAATCGTAGAAGCGTTTAACCAGTTGGGCAAAAATTTGGTGGTCATTGGTGGCGGGCCAGAATTAGAAAAGCTCCAAAAGATGGCAAAACCCAATGTGCAAATCCTGGGGCGGCAACCGGATGAAGTGGTGGAAGATTACCTGGCGCGGGCAAAGGCCTATGTTTATGCAGGCTGTGAAGATTTTGGCATTGTTTTGGTCGAAGCCCAGGCCTGCGGGACGCCTGTGATTGCCTTCAATCGCGGGGGGGCTGCCGAAATTGTCGCCGATGGCAAAACGGGGATTTTGTTTCCTCAACAATCGGCCCAGGCGATCGCCAATGGAGTCGAGCGTTTTGAGGCCCAGGCCCAAGATATTCAGCCGGAAGCTTGTTTTGTGAGAGCTCAGCAATTCGCCGCTAACATTTTTCGGCAAAGCTATGTAGAATTTGTAGACAACTGTCAAGAAAAATGGCGCAAATGGCGATCGCCCCGCTCCATTTTCCCAGGGTTTGACCAGTGGTGAGGCGTGACCCTAACAGCCAGGCAGTTTTTGGTGTGTGGAGAGGATCGTAATGGCAGTTTATCGGCAGTTTGATGCGCTGAAATTCGTGGCTGGGCTAGCACGACAAAGCTCAGAGTTTTTGTTTGCCCCCAGCGATCACCGCTCCCTGTCCCTGCGGCGCTGGCTCGATGGGGCGGTGGCGAAGCGGAGCTTTGACATTTGTTTTTCCCTCGGCGTTCTGGTGCTATTTTCTCCCCTCTATTTGGTGATCGCCCTAATCATTAAACTCACCTCTCCCGGCCCTGTTTTTTATGTACAACGGCGGGTTGGCAAAGATTTTCGTCCCTTTGGCTGCATCAAATTTCGGACGATGGTTATGAATGCTGACGCCGTACTCGAAGAAATGTTGCGGCGATCGCCAGAGTTGCGCGCCGAATTTGAACAGGATTTCAAGCTCAAAAAAGACCCAAGAATTACTGGCATTGGCCATATTTTGCGCCTCACCAGCCTCGATGAATTCCCCCAGTTTTGGAATGTTTTAAAAGGCGATATGAGCATTGTTGGCCCCCGGCCCCTTGTCCCCAAAGAACTTTATAAATACGGTCGCCACATCGACAAAGTTTTGACCATTCGTCCGGGTCTCACGGGGCTATGGCAGGTGTCTGGGCGCAACGATATTCCCTACGGCACAAGGGTACGGATGGATTCTTACTATGTGCACCATCGCCATTGGTTTATGGATTTGTGGATTGTCTGTAAAACTGTTTTTGTGATGCTGTTCCCGAAAAATAACGGTGCCTACTAGGGCGACTTTTCCGAATTTTCTGCATAAAGCTTTTTGAGAATCGGGATTGTTTCCCACTGCTGGGGGCGAATCTGCTGCCAATCAAGGCCTTGGGGTTGCGGCTGGTTGTGGTGCGTTTGATAAATAGTTGTGGGGGTACAAAGCCAATCCAGGGGCCAGTCGTGGGCTTCTAGGGGTAACGCTGCGGGGGGCACCACCTGCAAATCGTGCACCGTGGTCACAATGGTCGTTTTTTCGTTCATCAGGCCAAAGTGCTGAAGCATCGCTAGTTCTAAATCGGCGAAACCTGCTCCTTTCCCCGTACGTCCGCCGGCCACACTCACCGCTACACAGCCCACCACCGCTAAATCAATGGTTTTCATTTCCACGAAACTAACGGGACGGCCATATTTGAGGATGTTGTTTTTTTCAGCGGCGATCGCCAAATCGAGGCCTTGGGGTAGCTGCTCCCGCGTAATGGCGACAAAGCAAGATTCATTCACCAACTGCGGCACCGCCATATACAAGGTTTTTCCCGCAGCCAAGGCTTGGTGACGTACAGGGGCCTGGGGCTGATCGGGATTGCACTTAATCACCGTTGCCTGTCGCCAAATATCCAAAGTAGTTAATTTCTCAGCGGCGGCGATCGCCCCGACGAAATTCGGAATGTGGCCGTGGGGAGGCGTTACCGTTGCTCCAGCCGTTGCCAAGCAGTCCCAAATGGTTTGCCTAAGGCGTGCTTTTGTGGGGTTGTAATGCTGCCAAGGGGAATGTGCCATTGGTGCTATTTGCGGTGGACGGGAAAATCGCGCCTGCGCCACAGTTGCCACCCCCAAACCCCGACAATTAGGGACGTAATCCCCGCATAGAGGGTGCCGCTGGGGAGACCCGAAAAGGCGATCGCCAAACTCCCTGCCCAGAGGGTAAGGCCATAGATAAATAGAACCGTAGTGCGATGGGAAAAACCCGCCGCCAAAAGTCGGTGGTGCAGGTGCCGTTTATCCGGTTTGAAGGGGGAAGAGCCGCTACTAATCCGCGAAAAAACCACCGTGGTCATATCGATCAAGGGCACCGCCAAAATCACATAGGGCAAGAGCACCGCTGCCGCCGCCGTCGTTTTCACGAGGCCCACCACCCCCATCGCCGCCAGGGTAAAGCCCATAAAATAAGAGCCACCATCCCCCATGAAAATTTGGGCGGGGTTGAAGTTGTAGCGCAAAAAGCCGAGGGCCGATCCCGCTAAGGCCGCCGCAATAAAAGCCACCATGGGTTCGTTGAGATAGAGGGTCGTCACCAATAACACCGCCGCCGCAATCCCCGAAACCCCCGCCGCTAGACCATCAAGGCCGTCAATCCAGTTGATCGCGTTGGCCATGCCCACAAGCCAAATTAGGGTCAAAGGTAGGCTCAACCAGCCCACAGAAAACACTTCCCCGGTAAACGGAATCGTCAAAAATTCGATTTGTACCCCCATTAACCAGGCAATTCCCGCTGCGACGAATTGCATCAACAGTCGCGATAAGGCGCTTAATTCAAATAAATCGTCCCCAAAGCCAATTCCAAAAAAGGCGATCGCCCCGAAAAGCACCCCTAAGATCGGCCATTGTTCCCCAGGGAACAATGGGGGGAACCAATCCATCTGCCAAGCCGTCCCTAGGGAGACGAGGGTGCCCATAAAAATCGCCACGCCACCCAAGCGCACCATCGGTCGGTCATGGACTTTCCGCTCGTTGGGTCGGTCTACCCGGCCACTCCGTAAGCCAATCGCTTTCACAATGGGGGTACTAATCAGCACCACAACCAGGGCGATTAGACTCGTGACTAAATACAACAATTCCTTCGGCATATTGGCGTTGGCTAAGAACAGAGAGAGTAGAGCAAAACCGAAATAAGAAAAAACCCAGGTTACCTTTTTCATTAAACCTGAGCTTTCCATTATTTAAAAAGATATTAAAGAATTTAGGCGATCGCCGCTACCGGAATCTGCAAATGGGGGTAGAGGGGGAACTTTTCACAAAGATCCGCAACGCGACCCAGACAATCCTGTTTCACCGCTTCATCATCGGGATTTAACAGACGATCCGCAATGATGTTGGCAATTTCGGCAAAGTCTACTTCCTTGAGGCCCCGGGTGGTCATCGCTGGCGAACCGAGACGGATGCCGCTCCCAATCCAAGGCTTCTCAGGATCGAAGGGAACGGTGTTTTTGTTGGCGGTGATGTTGATCTCACTGATCAAAGCATCAGCCCGCTTCCCGTTCATGCCAATGGAGCGCATATCCACAAGCATCAGGTGGTTATCTGTCCCGTTAGAAACGAGTTTGAAGCCACGGCTGACGAGGGTATTGGCCATCGCCTGGGCATTAGCAATTACCTGGGCAGAATAGGCTTTAAATTCCGGCTTGAGGGCTTCGCCGAAGGCCACCGCTTTACCCGCAATGACATGCTCAAGGGGGCCGCCTTGGCTACCGGGGAACACCGACTTATCAAATTTCTTGCCCAGTTCGGCGTCGCGGGTCATGATCAGACCACCCCGGGGGCCACGGAGCGTTTTATGGGTAGTAGTGGTAACCACATCGCAGTGGGGAATTGGGTTGGGGTGATGGCCTGTTGCGACTAATCCCGCAATGTGGGCAATGTCCGCCATCAGATAGGCACCTACTTCATCGGCGATCGCCCGGAATTTATCAAACTCAATAATGCGCGGATAAGCAGAATAACCACAGATGATCAGCTTCGGTTTTTCCCGCAGGGCAATTTCGCGGATTTCATCATAATCGAGGCGTTCTGTTTCTTTGTTCACGCCATACTGCACCACTTCAAACCATTTCCCCGACACATTCACCGGCGAACCGTGGGTCAAGTGGCCCCCATGGGACAAGTCCATCCCCATAATTTTGTCACCGGGTTCCAGGAGCGTTAGGAACACCGCAAAGTTGGCCTGGGCGCCGGAGTGGGGTTGAACATTGGCGTGGGCTGCCCCAAACAATTCCTTGACGCGATCAATGGCAATTTGCTCTACTTGATCGACAAATTCGCAGCCACCGTAATAACGCTTATTGGGAAGACCTTCGGCATACTTATTCGTGAGGACAGAACCCTGGGCCGCCATCACCGCTGGGGAGGTGAAGTTTTCGCTGGCGATGAGTTCGAGGTGTACCCGCTGGCGGTTGAGTTCACTGGCAATCATCCCAGCAACAACGCTATCGGTTTGGGCTAAAAAATCAAGGTTAGTTTGGGTCACGGTGAGGTCTTCCTTTCGCAATCGCAAATAAAATTTAAAAATACTTCCTGCGGATGGCGCATTATACCATCGGCATCGCTAAAATTTTAACAAACATTCCTCGGCGGGCCGGGCTAGGTAAATGGCGCTATGGCTCCCAAGGTTAAGCAGTGTAGCAAGTTTAACGAATTTATCAGCAGTTCCCTTTACAATAAAAATTAAGCAAGAGTGGTTGTTGGGTCCCATGGGAGGCAAGCGCAGATGTTGATGATCCTTACGGATGGACAGATCTTACCCACTGATCAAGTGTGCCAGGGCTGTTTAATGGCCGATCAAAGTGGCACCCCCCGCGTACGCCAGGGCAAATTATGTTGCGGCCATCTCATCAATGGCAATTTTCCCAAGGTGGCGACGACCTATGAGTGCCAGATGGGTTTTCGGATTGCGGATGTTGGCGATTAGGTTCCCTGTCTCCAGCGAACTTAATTCAAATTCAATTCCAGAGATTGACCATAAAAAATCCCCCAGGTTTTGAAAAATCAAGCGATGGGGGAAATATCAGGTAAAGATTATGTCTGGTACAGGCCTAAGCGATCGTCGGCGCCCCAGTACCCGTTGTATCTTTTGTTTCGCTAAAGAAAGCATTATAGGCATATCCTGCGGCGATCGCCCCAAAAATAGGTGCCACCCAAAAGAGCCATAGCTGACCGATTAATTCGACGTTGCCACAAAAGAGAGCGACGCCCGTACTCCGAGCCGGATTGACCGAGGTATTGGTGATTGGAATACTAATCAAGTGAATCAACGTTAAACCAAGACCAATGGCAACTGGGGCAAAACCGGCGGGGGCACGGCGATCTGTGGAACCCAAAATAATCATCAAAAACATAAAGGTCATGACAATTTCGGTAATCAAAGCCGCCAGTAAGCCATAGCCACCTGGAGAATGACTCCCAAAGCCGTTGGTAGCCAGGGGATTCGAGCCGGATAAGTCTAAGGCTCCATTGCCACTGCCGACCACCAAAATGACAAGGCCAGCTAAAGCTCCTCCCAACACCTGGGCCACGATATAGGGAAGTAGTTCATGCCCAGGAAAGCGTTTGGCGGCCCAGAGGCCAAAGGAAACTGCCGGGTTAAAATGGCCACCAGAAATATGCCCGAAAGCATAGGCGCCAGTCACAACTGTTAAACCAAAGGCCAGGGAAACCCCCAGAAAACCCAGACCTAAGCCGTTGGAAAGGTCAGCGTCGGATAGGGCAACGACGGCGGCAAAAACAGCACTGCCACATCCCCCCAGAACCAACCAGAATGTCCCTAGAAATTCTGCAATGTATTTCTTCATGTATGTCGCCAATTACAAATAGACTACATACATAATTTTCTTTTCAACTCCAATGAAGAGGCGCTTTTTTGTCATAAGAGTTCACTAAAGATATTTGCGTTTAGGCCTAGCCAATCAGCCCAGGATAAATTGCTATGCAATGGGCTTACTTTGCACTTTGCAGCACAAGACCAGAGGCGATCGCCATCACGATCAAGTTGGGTAACCAAGCCGCCAAAATAGGGTGCAGATACCCGGCTACGCCCACGGAACTGATCATAAAGGCGAGAAAATAATACCCAAAGATTAACCCCACACAGAGACCAAACCCGGTGGCTTTCCCGGCACTCTGGGGCCGTAAACCAATGGCGGCTCCCACCACACCCAGGGCAAGACAAATGAAAGGAAACGAAATTTTTTCTTGGAACCGCACCCGCAACTTCCGCAACCAAGCCTCATCCCGGTCAGGGTCGGCGGCAACGGTCTGCATATATTGCTGGAGTTGGGCCAGGCTCATGTCTTCGTGTTTGGGTAATTCTTCGTCCACCCGTAGTTCGTTGCTGAGTTGGATTTGGTGGCGATCAAAGCGCAGCACATTACGGTAGGAGCCGTCGATATCAATGAAGTAGATAATGCCATTTTGAAAATTCCACTGATTACGGGCGAGATCCCAGCCAGCGGCATCGGCGGTGACAATTTGATTCAGGCTGCCGTTGGAGCGGTCGATGATCGTCAGATCTTTCATCTGTTGCCCATCAAATTCGGCGGCATAGAAAAGGCGCTTGAGGACATTATCTTCGCCATATTCGGGATAAATAATTTTCTCATCTCGAAAGGGCGCTTGTTTTTGTAAAAAGGCTTGTTCCAGGGTTTGGGTGGCCTGGGCATTGGCGAGGGGGATCACTTGGTCTTTAAAAACGAAGGTGATTGCTGTGGCCAGGATGCTGAAAATGAGGGCCGGTAAAACGAGGCGATAAACACTAATCCCCAGGCTGCGGAGGGCAATAATTTCACTATCTCCAGAGAGGCGACTGTAAACAATGAGGGTCGCCAGCAAAACGGCCATCGGCAGGGCAAAACCGATAAATTCCGGCATTTTCAGGGCCATGACCTTCAGAGCCACATCAAAGAGCAACCGAGATTCTCGCACCTGGGCCAAAAGATCAAAGAGACTACCGACGGCGATTCCCAGGGCAGAAAATAGCCCCAAGCCAAATGCAAAGGCTAGATTGAGTTCACCGATGATGTAGCGGTCTAAAACGGCAAGATTTTTAAGCAAAGATTTCATTGAAGCGGCAGAGTGGCAATGGCTTGGGTGAAGTCGTTGATATTGTGGTTCAATTCTTTGGCGATCGCCAATCCCCTTTGGAGCGCAACGAGGGCATCGGGGTAGCGGCCCGCCTGTTCATAGAGGGTGCCGAGGGTGCGGTAGGTTTCCATCATCCCAAAGCGGTTATAGCTCGCTTCTTGGACGGTAATCAGTTGTTCATAGACTTGGAGGCCAGAGGCGTTTTTCTCTTGGGCCAGGTAAAGGGTCGCCAACTGGGTGAGGGCACTTTCGGCGGCGTCAAAATACTCCAGTTCCCAGGCGAGGGTAAAGGCATCGCGGCTAAAGCTTACGGCCTGGGGATAATCCTGGAGTTGCCTGTAATTTTCGGCGATTTGTTGGTAGGTGCGGATCAGTCGGGGCAAGTTTTGTGCTTGGAAATAAACAGCGGTGAGTTGCCGTTGCTGGGCGATCGCCTTTTCGGGCTGCTGGGTTTGCTCGTAGAGGGCGGCGAGTTGTTCCCGGTCTGCGTCCGTGAGGGCGTTGAGGGTTGCGATTTCTTCTAGGGCATTGAGGGCGGCCTTGGTGTTAAACCAATCTAGGGCCAATTGGGTAATTAGGCGCAAAATTTCTGGTTTGTAGGGATCTTCGAGGGTCTCTAGGTGCTGCCGATAGAGGGCGATCGCCCGTTGGGAATCCCGAATTTGTTCATAGGCCGTGGCCAGGGGCAGCAGGAGATTATAGTCTTGGGGGAAATTTTGTTGTTCGATGGCCACCAAACGTTCGGTGATGATCTGTACTGGCTCTGTTTGGTTATCTTCCCAGGCGATCGCCCCGATTCGTCCCAGGCTTTCCACTTCGGCTTGGCGATCCGGTAAAACTTGCCGTAACCGCAGTTGTCGCCACCACCGAGAAAAAGCCGCCTCTTTATTTCCCGCGGCCCATTGCTCGAACCCCTCAGCCTCTAGGGTGATAATTGTCTGGGTTAGTTGGGCCACCTGGGACTCACTCAAGGGGCGATCGCCCTGCTGGGTTGGGAGTAAAGGATCCTGAATTGGCCCTACCAGAGATGCCGCCGAAACCTGCCCGGCCCCCATCATTAAGCTGAGGCTAAGAAAAAGCAAAAGTTTGCGATAACAATTGGTCATGGGGTTTACTCTATTAACAATGGCGAGAAAGGCTTCCCGTCACAGTTTCGATCCTCTGCATAAAAAGTATATGTCCTCTGCGAAAACCGCCAGTAAACTCAAAACTGACCTCGATAATCCGCAATATTATTTTAATCGGGAACTCAGTTGGCTTGAATTTAACCGCCGCGTTCTCAGTGAGGGATTGGACGACCGCAACGTACTGCTAGAGCGCCTCAAATTTCTCGCCATTTTTAGCAATAACCTCGACGAATTTTTCATGGTGCGGGTTGCCGGACTGAAGCAACAAGTGGAGGCCGGGGTCAGCAAACTCTCCTTTGATGGGCGCAATCCAGCCGAACAACTCCAAGACATTTACGAACGCCTCAAACCCCTCGTCCAACTCCAGGATCAGCATTTTCAACACACCCTTAAGCCCCTCCTCGCCCAGGAAGGAATTCACCTCGTTGACTACCTCGACCTCAACCGGGAACAACGGAACTATTTCCATGACTTTTACCAGGAGCATATTTTCCCTGTCTTGACGCCCCTCGCCGTTGATCCGAGTCACCCATTTCCCCACATTTCTAACCTCAGCCTAAACCTTGCGGTGGTGATCAAAGAACCAGAAAACGAAGAACAAGAAAGATTTGCCCGGGTCAAGGTGCCAGGGAACTTTCCCCGGTTTGTCACATTACCCCCAGAGCTTTGCTATTACCCCGATCAAGAAAAAGTGATTTGGGTGGGGGTACCCATCGAACAGGTGATCGCCCATAATCTGGATACCCTCTTTCCCCAGATGAATATCCAGGAGTGCTATGCCTTTCGGGTCACTCGCAATGCGTCTCTTTCGGTGGAAGAGGACGAAGCCGACGATTTGATGATTGCCATCGAGGAACAGTTACACAAGCGGCGGTTTAGCGGTTCTGTGGTGCGCCTCGAAATTCACCATTCCATGCCGGAAGATGTGCGGCAAATGCTCATCAAGGAAATGGATCTCCAGGACATTGATGTCTATGAAGTAGAGGGTTTAATTGGTCTAGATTCTTTGTTTACATTCCTCGGTTTGCCCCTCAAGCACCTCAAGGACAAACCCTGGTCACCCACTGCCCCGGCTTGGCTCGATGCGGGGAAAGGGAGCCGTTCTTCGGAAGATTTTGAGTCGGATTTTTTTGAGTTGATTCGCCAGGGCGATCGCCTTTTGCACCATCCATACCATTCTTTTTCTGCCACCGTTCAGGCTTTCATTACCCAAGCGGCGAAGGATCCCGACGTGCTGGCGATTAAAATGACCCTCTACCGGACTTCCGGTGATTCACCGATTATTCAATCCCTCATCGAAGCCGCCCAAAATGGCAAACAGGTGGCGGTATTGGTTGAGTTAAAAGCCCGCTTTGACGAAGAAAATAATATTAACTGGGCCAGAACCCTCGAACAAAAAGGCGTTCATGTGGTCTATGGCCTGGCTGGGCTAAAAACCCACACCAAAATTGTCCTGGTGGTGCGCCAAGAAAAAGAGAAAAAAATTCGCCGCTACGTGCACATTGGCACCGGCAACTACAACCCGAAAACCGCCCGCCTCTATACGGATCTAGGCTTACTGAGTTGTCGTGAGGATTTGGGGGCAGATCTCACGGATTTGTTTAACTTCCTCACGGGTTATTCCCGCCAAAGTTCCTACCGTAAGTTATTGGTGGCCCCCGTCACCCTCCGGTCTCGCATGGTGGCAATGATCGAGCGGGAGATTGCCCATGTCAAAAATGGCGGCAGTGGACGGATCGTCGCGAAAATGAACTCCCTAGTCGATCTAGAAATGATCCAAACCCTTTATCGGGCATCCCAAGCGGGGGTGGAAATTGATCTGATTGTGCGGGGGATCTGTTGTCTCCGTCCCGGCGTCGAGGGCCTCAGTGAAAATATCCGCGTCATCAGTATTATTGGGCGGTTCCTGGAACACTCGCGCATTTACTATTTCCAAAACGATGGGGCTGAGGAAATGTACATCGGTAGCGCCGATTGGATGACCCGTAACCTGAGTCGTCGGGTGGAAGCAGTGACCCCCGTAGAGGATCCCAAGTTAATTGGCGATCTCAACGAGATCCTGGGGATTATGTTGTCCGATAACCGCTTATCTTGGCAGCTCCAGCAGGACGGCCATTACCACCAAAAAGAACCCCATGCCGATGGCCACAGCGACAGCACCCACGATATTTTGATGCAGATGGCTCTCCAGGACAGCTTAGATTAGTTTTCGTTGTCGCGCGTTTCAAATTCTGTGGTAGCATCCTAACGCTTTTGGCTTGAACTTTTTGTTACGGAGACACATTGAATTTAAGCGTTTTAAAACGGGAATGGTTTGCCAATGTGCGGGCGGATATGCTGGCTGGTGCAGTGGTGGGATTGGCGTTGATCCCAGAGGCGATCGCCTTTTCGATTATCGCTGGGGTTGATCCAAAGGTGGGCTTATATGCCTCGTTTATCATTGCGGTGATGACAGCCTTTCTGGGAGGCAGACCCGGCTCTATCTCGGCGGCCACAGGAGCAATGGCGCTGTTGATGATTGATTTGGTGAAAGATCATGGCCTGGAGTATTTGTTTGCGACGACCCTTTTGACGGGCGTGATTCAGGTGATCTTTGGGTTCCTCAAACTGGGCCGCCAGATGAAATATGTGCCGCGGGCGGTGGTCTTGGGCTATGTGAATGCTTTGGCGGTGTTGATTTTCTTGGCCCAACTGCCCCAACTGATCGGGAAATCGCCAATGGTTTATGTCCTCACGGCGTTATCCCTGGTGATTATCTATGGTTTGCCCCGGCTGACGACGGTGGTGCCTTCACCCTTGGTGACTTTGGCGGTGATGACGGTGGCGGCGATCGCCTTAAATCTAGACGTTCCCACGGTGGGGGATATGGGCGAACTGCCCACGGCCCTGCCCTTTTTCCGCTTACCCCAGGTGCCCCTGAACTGGGAAACGCTGCAGATTATTTTTCCCTATGCAATCACCCTGGCAATTGTCGGTCTCCTGGCTTCATTCTTAACGGCTTCTTTAGTGGATGAGTTGACCGATACCCCCAGTGATAAAAACCAAGAGGCGAAGGGGCAGGGCTTTGCCAACATTCTCACGGCCTTTTTTGGCGGCATGGCGGGCTGCGGCATGATTGGCCAATCGGTGATCAATGTCCAGTCCGGTGGCCGGGGACGTTTATCGACCCTGTGTGCGGGGATTTTTCTGTTAATTGCGATTTTGGGCCTCCAGGATTGGGTGCAACAGATGCCCATGGCGGCTTTGGTGGCAATTATGATCATGGTCTCCGTTGGGACGTTCCGCTGGTCTTCTCTCAAAAATTTATCCCGTCTGCCGCGCAGTGAATCCATGGTGATGCTGACGACGATGACAGTAATTATCCTGACCCGCAATTTTGCCCTGGGAGTCGCGACGGGCATTGTGATGAGTACGGTCTTTTTCTCCAATAAGATTGCCCAGGTTGTTTTGGTGGACAAGCGGGTGGAAGCCGGGGGCGATCGCCATGTTTATACTGTCCGGGGGCAAATCTTTTTTGTCTCTAAGGAAGAATTTTTTGACGCCTTTAATTTTGAAGAAGTCGTTGATCAAGTCGTCATCGATCTCAGCGCCGCCCATCTCTGGGATCAAGGGGCTGTGGAAATGCTTGACCGCATCGTGGCGAAGTTTCACCGTACCGGGGCCGAGGTGGAATTGCTGGGCCTCAACGCTGAAAGTGCGAAACTGGTAGATAAGCTGGCCACCTATAGTAAAAAACACACCGCGAAAGTGACCCCGGCCCCCGTAGACGTTTCTTGAAAAGCTTGAAAAACCATGCAACGAATTTTGTTATGCACCGACGGCTCCAATTTTGCCCAGAGTAATTATCAATATGCCGCTTGGTTTGGCGATCGCCTGGGGGCCACCATCGACGTACTCCATGTCACCGATGCCCGGAGTAGGGCCGCCGCCGATGCCCGTAATTTTAGTGGCAGCATTGGCCTGGGAACGTCTGAAAGTCTCCTTCAACGTTTGGTCGCCCTTGAACATGAAAAAGCCAAGCTTGATCATGAACGAGCAAAATTAATTCTCCAAGAAGCCCAAGAAACCCTAAGTGCCGCTGGCCAGCCCCCCGCAAAACTCCTCCATGAAGTGGGCTATTTTATCGATTGTCTCCAACACCTAGAACAAAATACTGATCTGATTATTTTGGGCAAGCGAGGGGAATCAGAAAATATCGCCCCCGATCACCTCGGAGCTAATTTAGAGCGTCTGATTCGGTCGAGTCATAAACCCTGCCTGGTCACTTCCCGCGAATTTCAACCCATTGATCGCCTCCTCATCGCCTACGATGACAGTCCCAGTTGCCGCAAACTCCTCGACTTTTTGAGTGAATGTGCCGCCCTCAAAGCCTTAGAAATCCATGTGCTGACCGTCACGAAAAAACCCGGTGATGCCACGACAAATCCCTGCCTTGCCCAGGCCAAGCAACGCTTGAGCGCCGCTGGCATTGAGGCCCATTACCACCTTGTTCCAGGCAACTCCGAAACGGCGATCGCCCAATTTTGTGACCAAGCCAAAATAAACCTGTTAATGATTGGTGCCTATGGCCATAGCCGCATTCGCCACTTCGTCATTGGCAGCACCACCGCCCAAATTCTCCGGAGCAGTCGTATTCCCGTCTTCGTTTATCGCTAACTGTTTACCGACCTCCGAGGAACACTCCAGAAAGTAAAAATAAAAGTATCATCTGGGACATTACAAAAAAATCATTCCTATAATTTCTAGTTATGTAGTGCACAGGGATTGGCTGTTGGCCAGGGTGATGGCTTGGGATTACCACCATTGTGAGACCAACCATGGCAACAAGTATCTCTGTGTTGACTCGCAAGAGGAAATTATTAATGCATGACCACATCACGAACACCGGCGGCAAATGTCCAGTAATGCACGGTGCCCTGACCACGAGCAGCATGGCGACAAACATGGAGTGGTGGCCAAAAGCCCTCAATCTGGACATTCTGCACCAGCACGACCACAAAACCAACCCAATGGGCGCAGATTTCAATTATCAAGATGCAGTCAAAACCCTTGATGTTGATGCTCTCAAGCGGGATCTCCATGCACTAATGACAGACAGCCAGGACTGGTGGCCCGCAGATTGGGGACATTACGGTGGGTTGATGATTCGTATGACTTGGCACGCCGCCGGCACCTATCGGATCGCAGACGGTCGGGGCGGTGCTGGGACGGGTAATCAACGTTTTGCCCCGATCAACTCTTGGCCCGACAACACCAACCTAGACAAGGCCCGTCGCCTCCTCTGGCCGATCAAAAAGAAATATGGCAATAAATTGAGTTGGGCCGATTTAATTGCCTATGCTGGCACCATTGCCTATGAATCCATGGGACTAAAGACTTTTGGCTTTGCCTTTGGCCGTGAGGACATCTGGCATCCCGAAAAAGATATTTATTGGGGTTCAGAAAAAGAATGGCTGGCTCCCAGTGATAACCCCCACAGTCGCTATTCCGGTGAGCGGGATTTAGAAAATCCGTTAGCTGCGGTAATGATGGGCTTGATCTATGTCAATCCTGAAGGCGTAGATGGTAATCCAGACCCCCTCAAAACAGCCCATGATATTCGGATCACTTTTTCGCGGATGGCGATGAACGACGAGGAAACCGTCGCCCTTACCGCTGGCGGCCATACCGTGGGTAAGTGCCATGGTAATGGGGATGCAACCTTACTTGGCCCAGAACCCGAAGCCGCCGATCTCGATGACCAGGGTTTGGGTTGGCTGAATAAGACCCAACGTGGCATTGGTCGTAACACCGTCACTAGTGGCATTGAAGGAGCCTGGACTACCTATCCAACCCAATGGGACAACGGTTATTTTCGACTATTGCTCAACTACGACTGGGAACTGAAGAAAAGCCCAGCGGGGGCCTGGCAATGGGAACCGATCAATATCAAAGAAGAGGACAAACCCGTTGATGTTGAAGATCCATCGATCCGCCTTAGCCCGATTATGACCGACGCCGACATGGCGATGAAAATGGATCCGGACTATCGACAGATTTCTGAGCGGTTTTACCAAGATCCAGCCTATTTTGCCGAAACCTTTGCCCGAGCCTGGTTCAAACTCACGCACCGGGATATGGGGCCGAAGTCCCGCTACATTGGCCCAGATGTGCCCCAGGAAGATTTATTGTGGCAAGATCCGATTCCGGCGGGCAAGACGGACTACGATCCGCAAGCGGTTAAGGACAAAATTGCGGCCAGTGGTTTAAGCGTTAGTGAAATGGTCTGTACGGCCTGGGACAGTGCGAGAACGTTTCGTGGCTCAGACAAACGCGGTGGAGCAAATGGCGCGAGAATTCGCTTGGCTCCCCAAAAGGATTGGGCAGGGAATGAACCAGCACGTCTAGCTAAGGTGTTGCCAGTACTAGAGGCGATCGCCGCCGAGACTGGAGCCAGTGTCGCAGATGTAATCGTTCTGGCAGGCAATGTTGGCATCGAGCAAGCGGCCCAAGCGGCGGGAGTGGAGATTACGGTGCCCTTTGCCCCAGGTCGTGGTGATGCGACGGCGGACATGACCGATGTCGAGGGATTCGCAGTGTTAGAGCCCCTCCACGATGGCTACCGGAACTGGCTCCAAAAAGACTATGTGGTCAGCCCCGAAGAGTTAATGCTCGACCGCACACAGTTGATGGGACTGACCGCCCCTGAGATGACTGTTTTGGTCGGCGGGATGCGTGTACTTGGCACCAATTATGGCGGCACCAAGCATGGCGTGCTCACGGACCGCGAGGGCGCATTGACCAATGATTTCTTCGTCAATCTGACGGATATGAAATATACCTGGAAGCCAGCCGGTAAGAATCTTTATGAAATTGGCGATCGCCACACCGACGAAGTCAAGTGGACAGCCACGCGGGTTGATCTCGTTTTCGGCTGTAACTCTATCCTGCGGGCCTATGCCGAAGTCTATGCCCAAGACGACAGCAACGAGAAATTTATCCAGGATTTTGTTGCGGCCTGGACAAAAGTGATGAATGCAGATCGCTTTGATCTAGCTTGATTTCCGAGTTAAATCCCCACAGGATCGCGCTTCTTTGAGTGGGTGAGTGTGGGGATTTAGAAAAAATTACTGATCCAATTTAAGAACTGCCATAAATGCCTCTTGAGGCACATCGACCGTACCAATCGACTTCATGCGCTTCTTACCTTTCGCCTGTTTCTGGAGCAGCTTTTTCTTCCGGGAAATATCACCACCGTAGCACTTGGCTAAAACGTCCTTGCGTAGGGCTGGAATATGCTCACTGGCAATGATTTTAGAACCGATCGCCGCCTGAATCGGAATCTTAAACTGGTGACGGGGGATTAATTCTTTGAGCTTCTCGGCCATTGCCCGTCCCACATTGTAGGCCTTGTCCCGATGGACAATCATCGCAAGGGAATCCACCGAATCCTTGTTCACCAAAATATCCAAGCGCACCAACTGTCCAACTCGGTAGCCAATAAGTTGATACTCCATGCTGGCATAACCCCTGGTGCGAGACTTCAACTGATCAAAAAAGTCCGTCACCACCTCTGCCAGGGGCAGTTCATAGATAATATTCGTGCGACTTTCGGTGAAATATTTCATGTCCTTGAAAATGCCCCGTCGCGTTTGGCACAGATCCATAATGGTACCCACAAACTCTTCCGGGGTAATGACATCCACTTGAATGTAGGGCTCTTCGATTTTTTCTCGTTTTTGGGGATCCGGTAATTGACTGGGATTATCAATTTCCATCACTTCCCCATCCGTCGTGGTAACTCGATAAACCACCGAAGGGGCCGTTGTAATCAAATCAAGGTTATATTCCCGCTCCAAACGTTCCTGGACAATTTCTAAGTGGAGAAGGCCCAGGAAGCCACACCGAAAACCAAACCCCATGGCGCTGGAAGTTTCTGGCTCAAAGGAAAGGGCCGCATCGTTTAGTTTCAATTTATCGAGAGCGTCCCGCAGATCTGAATATTGGTCGGCATCGGTGGGGAAAAGACCGCAGAAAACCATCGGTTTCGCTTCGGTGTAACCCGGTAGCGGTGCTGGTGCTGGGTGGACAGCGGAGGTGATCGTATCGCCGACCCGTGCGTCTTCAACGGATTTGATCGCCGCCGCAAAGTAGCCTACTTCTCCGGCGTGGAGAGCGTCTACTTGCACTTGGTTTGGTGCAAGGACGCCCAGTTCATCGATTTCATATTCTTTTTTGGAGGCCATCAGACGCACTTTGTCGCCTTTTTTAACTTCGCCATCCATCACCCGGAAATAAACAATTACGCCACGGTAGGGGTCATAGTAACTGTCAAAAATGAGCGCCCGCAACGGTTGATCGATGGTATCGGCCGGGGGCGGTACCTGTTGGACAATGGACTCTAAAATATCGTTGATGCCGAGGCCCTGTTTAGCGGAAGCTCGAATAATATCAGTGCAATCTAAACCGACCACTTCTTCAATTTCTTCGGTAACTCGATCGGGTTCAGCACCGGGCAGGTCGATTTTGTTTAAAACGGGAATGATTTCTAGGTTGTTGTCCAGGGCGAGGTAAACGTTGGCAAGGGTCTGGGCTTCAACCCCTTGAGAGGCATCTACGACCAGTAACGCCCCTTCACAGGCGGCCAAGGAGCGCGATACTTCGTAGGAAAAGTCAACGTGACCTGGGGTATCGATGAGGTTGAGGATATATTCTTCGCCATCCTTCGCCACATAACGCATCCGTGCGGCCTGGAGCTTGATGGTGATTCCCCGTTCCCGCTCCAGTTCCATATTGTCGAGGAACTGTTCTTTCATATCTCGTTGCGCCACTGTTTGGGTGTCCTGGAGCATTCGGTCTGCCAGGGTAGATTTCCCGTGGTCGATGTGGGCAATGATCGAAAAATTACGAATACGAGAGACAGGAACGTCAGTCATGGAAGATCCACTAATTTTTGAAAAACTTTACTTATTTTAACTAATGAAGGGAGTCTTCATCGCGAAAAGACGAGGGAAGGAGCCAGGATTGCCACGGATTTGGAGAGAATTTTCTGGAAAGTTAACGAGGGATTTAGGCTCGTTTGCGGCGACTGAGGTGAATCCCCTGTTCTTTGAGAATTTTACGCACGGTTTCGCGACAAATGTGTTTGACAATTTTTTGGGCTTTGAGTTCTCGCACCAGGAGACTGAGGGACCAATAGTCGTGGCCAGGGGGAGGCCCGTCGTGGTAGAGGGCAAGGAGTTTGGCGATCTTAGCGCCGCTGAGTTTGGGCTTGATTGGCGGTTGCGCCCTAGGCTTGCGACCGAGGGCTTGGGTTTCGCCGTCGCTGACAAAAAGTTTACGGACACGGGCGACGGTGTTGGGATGAACGCTCAGGGCCTGGGCGATTTGTTGGTCTTGCCAGTTGCCGTCGGGGTGGGCGCGGTCGGCCATGAGTAGAATACGGGCATGGAGCATTTTCTTGGCTGGTTGGTAACCGTTGCGGGCGATCGCCCAGAGTCTTTCCCGTTGTTCAGTGCTCAAACACACCTTGTATTTAGTCCGCCTGCCCATAGAACCCGATAAAATAAACTGAAAATTTGATTCAATCCTGCTCAAAATTCACAAAAAATCGCCCTTAATTTACCATGACTATTGCACCACGCAGACAACCTAGCCGTACCAAACGAAATCGTACCAGTCTGCTTTTTGAGCGGGGTATGGCTCTCTTGGCCTCTACTAATTTGGTGTTAGTCCTCTTTGACCTGAGTTACATCCCCCTGCGTAATTTCTGGTTACAGGGCCGAGTTCAATTTTACGCACGCATCGCTAAATATGAATGGAAATTTCCCGCCGAGCCGGTGCGCATTCTCCCGGTTAATGTAACCCACGCCTATGACTGGGTAAAGGGCATCGAAGAAAATCGCGATACTGCCTACTATCTCCAACGGGTCGAAGATCTCCAAGCAAAAATTCAGCAGATTAACGATCTGACCCTCCGGTCTACAGGTTCAAACAATGGCATTGTCGGTTCTGGCGATCGCCAAGACATCACCACCCAACTCCGCCGCTACAACCAAGAACAAGAAGCCATCCTTGCCGACCTCCGGGAACTGAGCGTTGAGATGGTGGATACCAATCCCTTTGAAATCGCCAACAAAACAGGCACCCTTGAGAAGATTAAAAACCGGATGCGTCGTCACGTTTTTGGCGATGCCTCTGCCTCCTCCAAAGACGCCTTTCAACTCTTTTGGAGCAGTGAATATCTCTCAGAAAATGGCTGGCGTGAAGAATTCAACTTTTACGAACGCGAAATCGAACCCCTCCTAGAAACCAACTATTTCCGTCCCATTGGCGAAAACGGCAAATACATTGATAACTTTGGCATTCTCGATTTTCCCTTCTTTCTCGCTTTCCTCCTCGAGTTTCTGGCCCGGAGTTGGTACATCAGTCGGCGTCGCACAGGCGTAAGTTGGTTTGATGCCATGCTCTGGCGTTGGTACGATATCTTTCTGCTGATTCCTCTTTTCCGTTGGTTACGGGTGATTCCTGTGATCGTTCGTCTCAATCAAGCCGACCTTATTGATCTCAGCGCAATCCAAAAGCAAGCCAGTCAAGGTTTTGTTGCTGGCATCGCCGAAGATATTACCGAAGTCGTTGTCATTCGGATTATCAATCAAATCCAAGGCTCCATCCACCGGGGTGAATTTGCCACTCTTTTGGCCCAAACCACCAGCCGAGAATATGTCGATTTAAATGACATTAATGAACCCGTCGAGCTCGCAAAGCTCATGGCCAACCTCTTAGTCCACCAAGTCTTACCCAAAATTCAGCCCGAGGCCGAAGCCGTCATTCGCCATACCCTGGATCGAGTCATTTCCATGTCCCCTGCCTACCAAGGCTTACAGATGCTGCCCGGCATTGGCGATCTTAAAGGCACCCTGGCCAAACAACTTTCCCATCAACTTTATCAAGTCACCGCAGACACCCTCAAAGCAGTCCTCGAAGAAGACCCTGTCTTTGAACAACTGCTCGAAGAACTCTTAACCCAACTCACCAGCAGCATCACCTCCGAGATCCAAGGCCAAGAAAGCCTCGCCCAAATGGAATCACTAATCAATGACCTCCTCGAAGAAGTCAAAATTAATTACGTTGAGAGGCTCTCTGAAGAAGATGTCGAAGACATTCTGGAACAAACCCGTGCCCTGCGGCAGATGACCCGTTAAATTCACCCATAAAAAAACGAGGGTAAATCACTTACCCCCGCTGTTTGTTTACATTGCCAATACGATTGAAATCACAATGGCGATCGCTTACTTGGTTTCAGAGAACTCTGCATCAATGACATCGTCTCCACCATCGTTGCCGCCACTACCACCGGGCGCAGCGCCACCCGCTGCCGCATTCGGGTCAAACCCTGCGGCGGAAGGATCACCACCAGCTTGTTGGTAGATGTTGCTGCCAATGGAGTAGAGCAACTGTTGCAGTTCCGGCATTAATGTCGAGATTTTCTCATCATTTTCCTGGGCAACCGCTTCTTTGAGATCTTTAATCATTTGGTCAGCTTTGCTCTTGTCGTCGGCGGGCACTTTATCACCGAGCTCTTCGAGTTGCTTTTCAGCTTGGTAAACGAGGGAATCTGCCTGATTTTTGCGGTCAATTTTTTCGCGGCGTTCCTTATCTGCTGCGGCATTGGCCTCTGCCTCGCTAACCATCCGTTCTACTTCGTCATCCGGTAATGTCGATGCACCAGTAATACTGATGGATTGTTCTTTACCAGTGCCCTTGTCTTTCGCCATGACGTTCAGGATACCGTTGGCATCAATGTCAAAGGTTACTTCGATCTGGGGTACACCACGGGGAGCCGGCGGAATGCCATCGAGACGGAAAGTCCCAAGGCTTTTGTTGTCCTTGGACATTTCTCGTTCACCCTGCAGGACATGGATTTCGACGTTGGTTTGACCATCAACAGCGGTGGAGAAGACCTCTGATTTTTTGGTCGGGATGGTGGTGTTTCTGGGGATAATCTTGGTCATCACGCCACCGAGGGTTTCTACACCCAAAGATAGGGGCGTAACGTCGAGGAGGAGAATATCTTTAACTTCACCCGCAAGGACGCCACCTTGGATCGCCGCACCGATCGCCACAACTTCGTCGGGGTTCACAGTCTGGTTGGGCTTTTTACCCAGCACGCGCTCAACGACATCTTGCACGGCGGGAATTCGGGTAGAGCCCCCAACGAGAACGATTTCATCGATGGCAGACTTGTCGAGTTTGGCATCACGGATCGCGTTTTCAACGGGGATGCGGCAGCGGTCGATTAAGTCAGCACAAAGCTCTTCAAATTTCGCCCGGGTCAAACTCATGTCGAGGTGCTTCGGGCCGTCTTGGGTCGCGGTGATGAAGGGGAGGTTGATGTCCGCTTGGGTAACGTTAGACAGTTCGATTTTTGCTTTTTCAGCAGCTTCGGTCAGACGTTGGAGGGCTTGTTTGTCTTTGCGGAGATCAATGCCTTCGGTGCGTTGGAATTCTTCGGCTAAGAAATCAACGATCTTTTTGTCGAAGTCATCCCCACCCAGGTGTGTATCACCGGAAGTCGCGAGAACTTCAAAGACACCGTCACCGACTTCTAGGATGGAAACGTCGAAGGTTCCACCACCAAGGTCAAAGACGAGGATCGTTTCGTTACTCTTCTTATCTAAACCATAGGCGAGGGAGGCCGCGGTGGGTTCGTTGATAATCCGCAGCACTTCTACCCCGGCGATTTTCCCGGCGTCCTTAGTGGCTTGACGTTGGGAGTCATTGAAGTATGCAGGAACAGTGATAACAGCCTGGGTAACGGGTTCACCGAGGTACTTACTGGCATCTTCGATCAACTTGCGGAGTACCTGGGCAGAGATTTCTTCGGGGGCGAATTTTTTCTCTTTGGCGGGGCAATCAATTTTGACGTTGCCGGTGCTGTCGCGTTCTACTTTGTAAGCAACTTCGGTGGATTCGTTGCTGACTTCACTGTGTTTGCGGCCGATGAAACGCTTCACGGAGTAAAAGGTGTTGCCAGGGTTCATCACGGCTTGACGCTTGGCGATTTGCCCTACGAGCAGGTCTCCGTTTTTGGCGTAGGCAACGACGGAGGGGGTAGTTCTAAATCCTTCTGCGTTGGCGATTACAGTCGGCTTACCGCCTTCCATAACGGATACGCAAGAGTTGGTGGTTCCGAGGTCAATACCGACAACTTTTCCCATAGCAGTGTGACTCCAAAGATCAGCGATTTAACTTGAATAAGACTTTCAAATATTGGTGCAAGTATGACGACTAGATATTCTAGGTTCGTTCATATGACTATTCCTATAGTGCTGCGTGATCTGGGGATCCTGATAGTGTAGGTTCCCGAACCTGTGGGGACGGTTTTGGGTCGCAAAATGGGTCAGCGACAAAGCACGATTCGGTAATGGGCCTCGCCACTTTTTAGGTGGGCGATCGCCTGGTTGACGTCTTCAAATTTGAAGGTTTCGATTTTGGGCTGAATTTTGTGCAATTTGGCAAATTCAAGCATTTTGGCGATGGTGGCGGGGCTACCGACGGGGGAGCCAGAGATGGAACGCTGTTGCATGATTAGGGCAAAGACGTTGATATCGAGGGGATCGAGGGCGGCACCAACGAAATGTAAGCGTCCGTGGGGTTTGAGGGTGCTGAGATAGGCATTCCAATCGAGTTTGACATTGACGGTCGAAATAATCAGATCAAATTGACCCGCAGCGGCGGCGATCGCCTCTGGATCACGGGAATTGAGGGTATGGTGGGCACCAAGCTCAAGGGCTTCGGTAATTTTTGCTTCGCTGGAGGTAAAGGCCGTCACTTCACAACCCCAGGCATTGAGGAACTGCACCGCCATGTGACCCAAGCCACCAATACCGATCACAGCGACCTTGGAAGTGGGTTGGATGCCGTATTGGACGAGGGGGTTAAAAACAGTGATGCCGCCACAAAAGAGGGGGCCAGCGGCTTCCAGGTCAATGCCATCGGGAATTGGCACCACACTATTGGCCGCCGCCCGGACTGTTTCTGCAAAACCACCATGGTGACCAACAATAGTCCCTTGGGCCGTGGCACAAAGATTCTGATCGCCTGTGGTGCATTGGGGACACTCATTGCAATAGCCTGCGTGCCAACCGAGGCCAACGATTTGCCCAACGCTGAGATTTTTGACGTTTTCCCCGACCTTGGCGATCGCCCCGACGACTTCATGGCCAGGAACCAGGGGATATTGGGTCATGCCCCACTCATTACCGATCATGCTGAGGTCACTGTGACAAATGCCGCAGTATTTCACCTCAATTTCTACCTGATCTGGCAGTAGCGCACCGGGGTCATACTCAAAGGGTTGTAAATCACCAGAAGGTTCATGGACAGCAAAGGCTTTAATCATTGGCATGGCGAGATTTTTTGGGTAATGGTCACTCTTTGCAGTGTGCCACAATTTTTTTCGCGCTGGCGTTTCGGGCGGGTGACAACCCAAGGATTTCAATGAAGCAAAACTTAACGGCAGTCGGCTTGGATGCCGGGGCTGGCAATGTGCGTCACCCAAAGATCGAGGGCTGGGTCGTTTAATTCTTGGGCAACTTGGACTTTGAGGGCTTGGGCTTGGGCGAGGGTTTCGCAGAGGGCAAACACACTGGGGCCGGAGCCCGACATCATCGTGCCGATCGCTCCATGTTTGGTAAAGCAGTCACGCAGTTGTTGCACCTGGGGAAATTCGGGTAAAACGACTTTTTCGAGATCGTTATGGAGTTCGCGGGCGATCGCCTGGATATTTTTTTGTTGAATGGCTTTGATCAGGCCGCCGGAATGGATTTGTGTCATGCGGGTATGCCAACTCGCCGCATCTTGTAAATAATGCTCCCCAAATTGAGCGCGGTAGGTTTGGTAGGCCCAGGGGGTAGAAACGGCAATGTTGCTGTACTTTGCGAGGACAATCGGGATGCCATCGAGATCGGGCAATGGGTCTAAAATTTCTCCCCGTCCGGTGGCGATCGCCGTCCCCCCACCAATGCAAAAGGGCACATCTGAACCTAATTCTGCTGCTAAGGTTTGTAATTCCGGTTGGGTTAACCCTAAATCCCAGAGCAAATTCAACCCCACCAATACCGCTGCGCCATCCGTTGACCCCCCAGCCAGTCCCGCCGCCACGGGGATATTTTTTTCGATGGTAATGTCAACTCCACCACCCACCCTGGTGTAGATATCCGCAAAGCGCATCATCATTAACTGGGCGGCTCGGTAGGCAATATTGCTGGCGGTGAGGGGGACTTCGGGGTGTTGGCAATAGAGATTAATCTCGCCGCTGCGGTTTTGTCGCACCCCAATCCGGTCGTATAAGCCAATGGTCTGCATCACCATCACCAACTCGTGGAACCCGTCGGGGCGATCGCCCAAAATTTCCAGGTAGAGATTAATTTTTGCGGGGGCAGTCAGAAGATAGGCGGACATCACACAGTACCAAGCAGTAAATCGAGACCATTATCTAGTTTCCCTTGTTTTTTTGGAAATCCCTCCGAATATGAGCCAAGCTTGACCCTTAATATTTCTTGAAAGATCCCTGGCGATCGCCCCCTACCCTTAAGGGCCAGCACCTTTCGCAGTAGCATAGATAGACGAATTGTTGTATGTGGCGGGGTAAGAACAATGCAAAAACCCATTCTTGTTGGCGGTTTAGGTTTAGCCTTATTTTTCGCAGTTTTGGGTCGCTGGCAGGGCAATATTTTCGACCTTGGGGAATGGTTATTTTGGGGGGCGATCGCCTGGGGCGGCCTCCTGCTTTGGCAAAAAAAACAACCCCAATACCCCCAGGACAATCCCCAGCATCCCCTCAAACGAAAAGACGTTGACCAAGCCATTGCAAACGCCCAACAGTGGGTGATGGCGCTCCAGCAAGAAGTGCCCGATCAAGATTTCACAACCCTCAGGCAAACCCTGGATAACCTCAATCAAGAATTTCAACGGGACCACTTCACCGTGGCGATCGCCGGTGGCCGGGGCACTGGAAAAACCACCCTCCTCAAGCAGCTCCAAGCCGCAGAATCTCCCTACAGCTTCCAGGAAACACCACCCCTATTTACCGACCTTGCCAGCTATGACCAAGCGGCCCAAAACCAAGTCTTTGCCGCCGACCTGGTGATTTTTCTGGTGAATGGGGATTTGATGGCCTCCCAATGGCAAACCCTCAACCATTGGCACCAAGCTCGCCAGACAATCCTTATCGCCTTCAACAAGCAAGATCAATATCAGCCGGAGCAACGGGAATTGATCCTGAACCAACTGCGGAACCATTGTCAGCCGGCGATCGCCCCCCAAAATATCCTCCCCATCACCGCCGCGCCTCAGGCCATCAAAGTTAAAAAAATCCAAGCCGATGGCACCGCCACCGAACATTTTGAACGCCCGGATCCAGTCGTTGCCCCCCTACAACATCAACTCCAAACTCTCCTCAGTCGGCCCGAAACCCAACAACAACTGCTGTGGTCAACCATCTGGCGCACCGCACGGCTCACCCAGCACAATGCCAAGCAAACCCTCAATCAATTCCGACGGGAACGGGCTTTACCGATCCTCGAAAAATATCAGTGGTTGGCGGCTGGGGCGACCTTTGCCAATCCCGTCGCTGCTTTAGATTTACTGGCCACGGCAGCCGTAACAGGACAAATGATTATGGATGTGGGAGCGGTCTATCAACAGCGTCTTTCTCTGGGTCAGGCCCAGGCGATCGCCACCACCCTCGGCAAACAAATGATCCAACTTGGCCTTGTGGAACTCTCCACCCAAGCCGTCGGCGGGATGCTCAAAACCAACGCGATCACCTACCTTGCCGGGGGTGCTGTCCAGGGAGTCAGTGCTGCCTATCTAACCCACATTGCGGGGCTGAGTTTAATCCAGTATTTCCAAGAACAAAACCCCCAAACTGCCGCTGAATCTCTTAATTTCGAGAAACTCGGCCAGATTCTTAAGCGAGTTTTTGAGCAAAATCAGCGATCGCAATTTTTCGGCAATTTCGTGAAAGGCACTCTAAATCGCCTATCCCCCCAAACGATTAGCTAAGATCTATAGCTAGCCCAAAAAATCATAAAATTCATAACTCCCCTAAATTCCCATGGATATCGAACTCGAAAACCTAGAGGCCTCCGTTGAAAATTTGTTATCTGCGGCGAAGACCCACCTCGAAGAAAAAAAATTACAGCAGCAGCGGGACGAACAATACCAAGATATTGTGCGCCAACGGGAAGCAAAACTGCACCCCCTGCTCAAAAAAGTCGAAGAGATGATCAGCACCTACCGGGCGGAGGGATATCATCATGCCGACATAATCCAACAATTACAAGAAAAAGCCGATGATATTCGCCGTGAAATAGCAGAAATACCCGAAAAAGCCACAGAAATTGTCGATGCCCAGCTTGTTCTCCGGGAAGAAAGACTTTTAGAAGAAAAAGCGCGGGAAAAAGTCCAACGCTGGCAGTCGGATCTCCGGGATGATCTGCTCGATATGATCTTTGAACAACAAGACTTTTTTAGTGCCACCGATGCGGCGATCGCCATCAAAGGCTATGTGGATGACCTCAAGGAAATAGGTTCCCTCGAAGAAGTGGTTGACGCCCTGATTAACCAAATAAACGAACACAGCGAAGAAGGCCCCGTGGCGCGACTGCGGGGAACCCATGAACAAACCCTAAACTTTATCTATAACAAAGCCCTCGAAAACCGTTCCCGTACAGAACACCATCCCAATATTCAACCCAAATCCCGCCACCGCAAATCGGACAAACGCCCGGAACTGTATGCAGACTTAGTTGGAAAAGTCTTAGTTTTTGGCGGACATGATCGCCTCCAAACCGCTGTAAAGAATCGCCTGCGCAGTTCCCAGGTGGAATTGCAATGGTATAGCGAACAGGATGGTCTACAACTTTCTGCCCAGGGGGAAGCCCAGGTTACCAATGTTGACCTCATTCTCATTATCACGGGTTATGCTAGCCATTCGATGACGGAGCGGGCCATGGAGGCCTGTAAAAAAGCAGACAGAAAATATGAAATTATCAACACCACAGGCATGACCAGGGTGCTAGAAGCCATCGAAGCAGGACTCAAAACCCAACAATTGGCGCAACTCTGGAATAAGTAATCGCTCTATGGCAGTTCCCCCGAAGTTTCTGATTCAAACGGCACAATTTGTTTGGCATCGCCTGTGGCAAACCCTGATGTCTCAATTGGCCCCCAGCGACCCAACGGGCAATTTTCAGCGGGTTGAGAGTCAATTTCGCCATTGGGTCGGTTCTGAGCAGTTTCCGCCAGAGCCAAACCGTTATCGACTCTACATTGGCCTTACTTGTCCCTGGGCGCACCGGGCAGCCATTACCCGTATCCTCAAGGGTCTAGAGGACGTTGTGGAGCTGAGTGTGGCGATCGCCGATGTGTCAGTGGGAGGCTGGCGTCTGGAAAATGACCCTACGGGCTGCCGCAGCATGAAAGAGCTTTATCAATTGGGCCAGGCGGGTTACAGTGGTCGCTGTTCTGTGCCGGTGCTGTGGGATTGCCAAACTTACCAGGTCGTCAATAACGAGAGCGCAGAGATTATTGTGATGCTCAATGATGCCTTTAATCGGTTTGCGAAATTCCCAGAGCGAGATTTATATCCAGAACCATTACGACCAGAAAGCGATCGCCTCAATGACCTCATCTATCACACTGTTAATAATGGCGTTTATAAATGTGGCTTTGCCCGCACCCAAGCCGCCTATAACCAAGCGATCGCAGCTCTTTTTCAAACTTTGGATCAGTTAGACCAACGCCTAGGCGATCGCCGCTATCTTTTGGGCGACCAACTCACCCTCTGCGATATCCGCCTATTTACCACCCTCATCCGCTTTGATCTCGTTTACCATGGCCTCTTTAAATGCGATCGCCGCCGCATCTGCGATTACAAAAATCTCTGGGGCTATCTACGGGATATCTATCAACTACCAGGTGTTGCTGCTACCTGCCCCCTCAAAACAATCCAGCAAGAATATTACAGTTCTTTATTTCCTCTCAATCCCAGCGGCATTATTCCCATTGGCATTGATCTTACTGAATTCCAAGCTCCCCACCACCGCTCAGAAAAGTTCACGACAAAAGAAAATTAACTTCTATGCCGACTCGTTTCCTCGAAATCGTTGCGACTGTTCAGTATATTCTGTTCCTTGTCTAAAATAATTGGCTGTGGCAAAGAGCAAGAAACCCATGGAAAATAAAAATTCTGCAAATTCCTGTTCTCTTGTTGAAATTACCGCGAATGGTAAATTACCTGTTGCATATTGAATTTCTACCAGAATATAAATAATCATTGCCACGCCAAAAAAGGACAGCAAATAAGAACCAGGAATCAAGTATTTTAATTTTCTTGCCAATGCAGGACTATCTTTTTGGCGAATTAGCGCATAGAGAACACCCAAGGCGATTAGGGCACAAATCAGAATAATGCCATCGCCCCAATAATCATTTAGCCACACTAAATTGTGGAGAGTTAGTTCTCCTTTGACATTATATTCTTCAAAAAATTCTGGTAATTGCCAGCCAAACAAGCGTTGCCCCCAACTAACCTCTTCACCACCCACCACAAAAAAGCAAAAACTATAGAAGCAGTAGGCTCCCCCAAGAAAAAATTGCTTCTTCTGGAAAAAACAACGGGCAATTAAAATGCCGATGCCCGTGGCGATAAAAAAAGCAAATACGGTGCCATATTCAAATAAACCGCCTTCGCTGTAAATTTCAATGTAATCATCTGTATTGCCTAACGCTACTTTTAGAATCACAACAACGGCGACAAAAACGAAAGGCACTAATAATATTTTTTGCTTAGTCTTATGCTTACGAATAATAATCCAATTTGACAGTCTGTTTTTAAGGTGTTTGTGCAAGCCAAACCATAAAAAAACACAACCAACAAGAATTGTTGCCCCTTGTCCCCAAGTAATATTCCACCCAGGATAAGATTCAAGCAATGGTGAAATTTGTAATAGCTGGGAAATAATTGCACCTAAGCCAAAAAGAATGCTGATGCTCTTAATGAGTACAAAAACATTTTGGAGTCGCTGTTCTAGGAAATCTTTAGGCAGAGTTGAATGTTGCATGGACGATTTCAATGAAGCTTTTGATAGTTAGTGATTTCGGCGTGTTCTTTGCCAAAGGCTGCAATAAATTATTTATTTGCCGATAGGTTTACTTAACCATATCTTAAGAAAGTTAAGACGAAAACTTTAGGGGATCTCGAAAAATAGCTTGAAGCGAAGCAAGAATATGAGATCATAGATACCAAAGTATCGCCAAAGCAGTGTCTCAAGATGAGTCAATTAGGATTCTGGGATTGGGAAAAACGACATCAGTATTTGGAGGAGAAACAAGATATCCTCGTCAAGCTCAATGAATGGATTCCTTGGGAAGAATTTAGAGAGATTCTCAATCAGGTTCAACCAAAAGAGAGAAAAAGTAAGGCGGGCAGGAAAGCAATAGATCCCGTACGAATGTTCAAATTGCTGATACTGCAAAGGCTCTACGGTATTAGTGATGAAGCTCTAGAATATCAAGTCAATGACAGGCTATCATTCATGAAGTTTGTCGGTTTGGGCATCGAAGATAAAGTACCAGATGCGACAACAGTCTGGCTATTTAGACAAAAGCTAGTAGAGCAAAAGCTAGCGGCAGCACTGTTTGAGAAATTTGAAGGCTATTTGCAAAAACAAGGATATCAAGCAGAAGAAGGACAAATAATTGATGCAACACTCATCCCAGTACCGAGACAGCGCAATCGTCGGGAAGAGAATGAAGTAGTGAAATCAGGCAAAATTCCCGAAGACTGGAAAGATAAGCCCAGGAAAAAGCGACAGAAGGATTGTGATGCTCGCTGGACAAAGAAAAATCAGGAGAATCACTTTGGCTACAAGAACCACATCAATGTCGATGTGAAATATAAACTCATCAGAAAATATGCAGTGACAGCAGCTTCAGTGCATGACAGTCAAATGTTTGCGGCAGTCTTGGATGGCAGTAATAGAGGGGATGGCATCTGGGCAGACAGTGCTTACCAAATCCAAGTACGGGAAAGAGTATTAGCACTGATGGGTATGGACAGTCATATTCATGAGAAGGGGAACCGTAATCATCCCCTAAGTGAGACACAAAAAGCCAGAAATAAAGAACGCTCTCATGTCCGTTCGAGAGTGGAGCATATCTTTGGTACTTTTGTGACCTCTATGGGGGGCAAGATGGAAAGGGTGATTGGTCATGCTCGTATTGAGACACAAATTGCCCTGAAGAACTTAGCCTACAACTTCCGACGGTACGTCTACTTGCAGCAATCTTGTGCCTAAAATCAAAAAAAATGGAGGCAAATAGGGTGAATTGACAACATCATATGAGCAAATATTTTTGCTTTTATGCTGTGACTGATAGTTTTTCTCAAAGCCTATCCATTTTTTGAAAATTTCGAGGTTCCCTTTAGACAAAAAAATCCACAAGTTAGTTGTGGATCGAGATTGCCTTCTGATTTTCTTGGAAAATTGCTCAGAACAGGTCTTTTTTAAAGATTAATCGAGGTCAGTATCATCATCGTCGTCATCATCTTCGAAGCCATCTTCATCCATCAGCTCAGATAAATCTTGATCATCTGCCATCTCATCGATCAAGTCGTCTTTTTTCTCGCGGTAAATAATGCGACCGTTTTCTTCTAGCCATTCTAGTAATGATGTCTTTTGCTCGAGGGCAATCACGGAGGCAGGCGCGTATCGAGGTTCTTGGCGCAGGGAAGGATTTTTCATAGTCAAAACTAGGCGATCGCTACGGATATGTGAGCAGCTTTTTAGTATAGCTTATTCAGGATTCGGGCAGGACTTTGGATGGGGTTATTTTTTAAGCCAAAACCGTACAAGGAGTCCCTGGCGTCGGTTCTAAAACCAGGGTGTCGGGTTGTTTTTCGTGGAGCATCTGCTTAAAGTCAGCGACCGTACCTTGGGGTTTGAGGAATTTCATCACCAGCCCTTCAAAGTTGACATCTCCACCAGCGGCGGTGGGCAAAATGACCTGGGGTTTTAGCCATTCACAAACCTGTAGGGCACTGGCTTGACCTTTGATCACGGGGCCGAGGAGGGGCAGGGTGAGATTAATTAATGGCGTCACCACAACGTCAATCGGAGCATACTGCTTCAATTCCGGGGAATGGTAGCCGTGGGGTTCGTAATAGAGCGTTTGGCCAGTGCTGAGATCCTTGAGCAGGTAGCCATTTTCCAAGGTGGTTGGCCCCACCGGAGACCCTTTCAGAGCCAGAATTTCTAAATTATCAATGGTGTATTTCTGGTGATGCTCTAGGGTGTGGATGGTTTGATAACCCAGAGACTCCACGACCTTGGCCGCATTAGGGGAAGCGACAACGGGTAATGCATGATCCAACTGCTCTAGGGTAGGTACGTGGGCATGGTCTGGTAGCCCTTGGGATAGGAGTATTAAATCTATATTTTCGGGAATGGGACGATCCTGGGGGCGATCGCCTTTAAATAACCAAGGCGTATTCCCAAACATCAACGAACCCACTAGCCAAGGATCTAGCAAAATACGTTTTCCGGCCATCTCAATGAGCCAGCTATTACTGTCGAGGTATGTCAATTCCATGGGTGAGCCTAGAGTACTTATTTACAGATCTTAACAATTTCTGTCCTGGGGTTAACGGCGAGACTCCAATACGGCCTGGGGATAAGCAATACGCTTATGGTTGTACTGCTCCCATACTTTTACAAAAACATCCACAATGGACGGCAACTCATTTTTTGCAATGCCAGATTCAGCTAATTGACCATCTTGCCAACGGGCCCGAAATATACGATTGACCATAATTGCCGCCTGGTCTGGGGTCGCTTCTTTCAAGGAACGTAGGGCTGCTTCACAACTATCTGCCAGCATTACCACCCCTGTTTCCCTTGATTGGGGGATCGGGCCAGCATAACGGAATAACTGTTCATCCACACTGTCTGGAGGGTGGCCTTCTTTTTCGGCAAGGGCACGGGCCTGATGATAAAAATACGAAATTTGCATCGTCCCTTGGTGTTCTGGGATGAAGTCACGGATTGCCTTGGGTAGCTTGTGTTTTTTGGCCATTTTTTCCCCTTCCGTTACGTGCTTGCGAATAATCTCGACGCTTTCATAGGGGCTGAGTTGGTCATGTTTATTGGGGCCACCCTGCTGATTTTCAATAAAGCCTTCGGGGTCGTGGGTCTTGCCAATGTCATGGTATAGGGTTCCGGCGCGGATTAATTCCACATCACAGCCTAATTGGCGACCAGCAGCTTCGGCGAGGGAGGCGACAAATAGCGTGTGTTGGAAGGTTCCGGGGGTTTCTTTAGCAAGCTTGGCGAGCAGAGGACGATTCGGGTTGGAAAGTTCAGCTAAGCGAATGGGGGTCAACAGTTCAAAGAAGCGTTCTAGATAGGGGGATAGTCCGAGGGCAATAATAATCCAGACGGTGCCAGAGAAGCCAAAAATTAATGCTTCTGGTAAGAGGACATACCAGAGGGTCTCGGCACTGGCACTGGCAATGAGATTCCAGGCGAGGCTGACGACAGCTTGCATGGCCCCAATGGTGAAGCCAAGGCTGGCTTGTTCTTCGCGCGATCGCAATTTGCCGCTCTGTTGGGCGGCAATGATTCCGCCGACGGTGGCCGCAATGAGGTGATCCCATTTAATGTTTTCGTTGCTAATGCCCGTAATCCCGGATAAGAGGGCCACTTGGGTGATCGCAATGTGGGGATGGTAGAGGCTACCGGTGAGTAATCCGACGGCTGGTAAGTTGTTGTTGTAGGGAAATTTCGTCAGGCCCAGGAGGGGGGTACTCAGGCTAATGAGCAGCAGCAGCACCCAATCACGCCGCCGCAGGTTTTTCTTGGTTTTGGTAACGACAAGGATGGTTATGGCAACGCCACCGCTAACTAGGAGCGCATAACCGCCGAGACCCAACCAGTTAATTTGGCGATCGCTGAGGCCAAAGCCATCGAGTAGCACAAAATCTTCCTGGCTAATTTGCTCTCCCTTGGTGACAATGACCTCGCCCGAATCAATGCTTACAACGACGGGTTCTACGGCAAGGGCTGCCTGTTCGGAACGGCGTTTGGTTTCTTCGCGGTCTTCGATCAGGTTGGGGCGCAGGGTTTGGCTTAAAGTGTCGATGGCAAAGGCGCGCCCGGATCTATCGTTTTCGAGTTGTACCTGGATAGTTTCTTGGAGGAGGCTTGGGGAAATGCCTGGGGGAATCCCTTGGGTCAAAATGCGATCGCCAGCCTGGAGAATATCATTACGAACTTGCTCCCATTCTGCGTCAGACAGGCGGAGTAAAAAGGTTTGGTGGGTTTGAAACAGGTCAGTGTTAAAGGTGGTTTGGGCTTCGGCGATCGCCTGTTGGTAGCCTTCCCGGGCCACCATGATCGTCGTGATCACCCTTTGCACTGCCGCAGGGCCAGCTCCCCCGGCATAGGCGTAGAGTTCCCGGGTCGGGGTCGCCAAATTTGCATCCGTGGGCAGCAGGGTATCAAGGGGCGGCAGGGGAGAAATTTCGAGTTGATCGGCGATTGCCAATACTGTTTCCCACTGGGCAGCGCTGGCTTGGCGGAGTGTTGTTTGGCTTGGAATCGATAAAATTTGGGGATCGAGAAAGGGAAATTCACCGGAAATGGTACGGACTCGGCTAATGTCATCGAGGAGGGTTTTGAGGTCTTGCTTGATAGCTGGCGTAACTTCTGGATCTCGCTTCAAACTAGGGATTGCGCCCTGGCGAATTTCCTGGCGTTTTGCCTCAGTGGTCTTGGTATCCTCAAATTCACCATCGCTGGGAGCCGTGATCGTCTTCGGGGCAATGGTATCCACCGCCAGTTGCGGCTGGTTATAAAAGCGATCGCCAATTACGCTAGTCAAGGACGTGACCGCAACCACTGCCAATACCGAAGCAGAAAGTTGACTAGGCGATTTCCGCCGGGTGGGAGATTGCCCTTGGCCCCGATGCTGTTTGGAATTAGACCAAAAATTCATATGCAAATTGAAAAAAGATGCGATTCATTCAGACGTCCACCCAGTGCAGAAAGATGCAATCGATCGCGGGATGCTAAACAAGGTGGCGTTGGGAAATAAGTTGAAGCTGGGGACGATATTGGAGAACGGACTGACTTGCAATAAGGGGTACCTGCTCCAACTGTAACTGATTTTCTGGGGGAAGTCCCGACCAGCGGCTCCAAAACCGTAAGACTTGGGTTTCCATTGCCTCTAAATCATGGTGTAGCCGTAAACATAGGGGTAAATGGCGATCGCCCCGGAGGACACCGACAAAAATGGCGACCCAAAGGCTGATAATACTCGATTCTGACCGGACTAGGGCGAAACTCTCTGACCAACGCCCGTCACCATAGGCGATCGCCCCATAGATTAGCAAAAGTTGTCGCGTTGCCTGATCAAGCTGTTTTTCGGCTCGAATCGTCCGACTGAAGCTTGTCCAGGTCTGTTGGGGAGTCCAGGGGGATGGTAGTAGTGTGCCGACCGGGGAATATTGCGCGATGTGGGTGCGGAATGTCCCAGGGGTGAGTTTTTCTCGGAAACAAGCACTCAAGGCTCCAGCCAAATCCAGCACCATAGGGTACTGCGCCGGGGGCAGGTCAAATTTTCCCAGGTGATCGCCTAAATCCTGGGGATCTTCATGGCAAAACACCAACAGTGGCAACAACAACAACGCATTTTCTAAGGGCTCTTCGGTGAACGGGGGCCGCCAACTGCCCGGTGTGCCGGTTTCGCTGTATTGGTTCATCAGGGTCTGCATTGGAAGGAGCAGGGGCGAGGTGTCATGGCCCTCAAATTGGCTGGCGATCGCCAACATCATGCCCAATAATCGGTGATAAAGACTCACAATCATTCCTGAACCTCCCCCTCGGAAGCCTGCCACGCTTCCCACAGATCTGGCCGCCGGGCCTGGGTGCGTTGGATTTGCTGGGCTAAACGCCATTCCGCAATTTTTTGGTGATTACCAGACCGCAAGACCGCTGGTACTTCCCACTCCCGAAACTTAGCCGGGCGCGTATATTGCGGATAGTCCAACAGCGGCACCTGAAAACTATCGGCTTTCAGGGATGCTTCTTTGCCCACCGTGCCCGGCAGTAAGCGAATCACGCCGTTGAGCAACGTTAATGCCGGAATTTCGCCACAGGTCAAGACAAAATCGCCCAAGGAAATTTCCCGGGTTACCAAATGCTCCCGCACCCGTTCATCGACCCCTTCATAATGGCCGCAGATTAGAACCAACTGGTCATAGGTGGTTAATTCCGCCAAAAGTTGTTGGTCGAGTCGTTGTCCCTGGGGTGTCATCAAGATCACTTCCCGCTTAGGTTGCATGGGTAAAGACTCGACTGCGGCGAAGAGGGGTTCTGGTTTTAATAACATCCCCGCACCGCCCCCATAGGGTTCATCATCAACGCTCCGGTGTTTATCCGTCGTGAAATCCCTGGGGTTGGTGAAGTTAACGGTGGCAATGCCTTTCCCTAAAGCTTTTCCCAGGAGGCCGGACTGGAGCGGCGAGGTAAAAAAATCTGGAAAAAGGGTCACAAGATCGAAATGTAAAGCCATAGAAAAAGGGGGAGTGAAAGTGATGGTTTTTTGACCTAAAAAAGAATAATCAGCTAATTTGAGAATGACAAGGACTATGCAATAATTGTGGGGATTTTTCTGGATTTCTCTGGTTCTTTTGGTAAGGGTTCAGACCGCAGGAATCTGGTCAATGGCTCGGCCCCCATGGTGGCTTCACCAAGTGCAAACGGATCTGGAATTTCGCCTCTCACCTGTCCTCAAGATTAAACTAATGCCGTCAGAAACTTCTCTTGCTCAGCAAACTTCTTTTAAGAGTTCCATCCTTGTCATTGGGGGAGCGGAAGATAAGGTTCATGGTAAGGAAATTCTCGCTTCGTTTTTCCGACGGTCTGGGGGCACTGGGGCGGCGATCGCCATTATTCCATCGGCATCCCGCGAACCGTTACTGATTGGCGATCGCTACCAACGGATCTTTGAGGATATGGGCGTCGCAAAGGTTAAGGTCTTAGACGTGCGCGATCGCATCCATGCTGAAGACCGCTATTACCAAGAATTTGTTGAAGATTGTACTGGCGTTTTTATGACGGGCGGCGACCAGCTTCGCCTCTGTGGTCTACTTGCAGATACGCCACTAATGGAACGCATTCGTCAACGAATTCACAGCGGCGAAATCACCCTCGCTGGCACTAGCGCCGGGGCCGCGGTGATGGGCCACCATATGATCGCTGGGGGCAGTAGCGGCGAATCTCCCAACCGGGGTCTGGTGGATTTGGCCATGGGCCTGGGGATGATTCCAGAAATTATCGTCGATCAGCATTTTCACAACCGCAATCGCATGGTGCGTCTCCTGAGTACGATCGCCGTGCATCCAGACCGCCTGGGGATTGGCATTGACGAAGATACGGCGGCGGTCTTTGAACAGGAAGGGTACTTAGAAGTCCTGGGCCGGGGGACAGTCACCATTGTTGATGCCCAGGATTTGACCCACACAAATCAGTCCCGTGTCGATACATCGGAACCGCTGAGTCTCCACAATTTGCATCTGCATATTCTCTGCCATGGCGATCGCTATGACCTCAAAAACCATCGGCCAATGTCCGGAAACCTTTAAATGATGGTCACTAACCGACAAATAATCCACGAACAAATTGTCCTAGAATAATTAGCAATTCTAGGGCGATCGCCAAATGTCATACTCCAGTTCACCATTTCCCCTTGACAGGCCACTGCTGCGGATAGCATTGGTCTAACGCCGCTTATCGTCCACCCAGCGGCATTTGCGCCCAGCCCCACCAGACTTTCAACCACGCCAACCTATGAGAATCCTCAAGACCCTAACCCTCAGAGGCCCCAATTATTGGAGTATTCGACGCAAAAAGTTGATCGTCATGCGTCTCGATCTCGAAGAAATTGCGGAAATCCCCTCCAACGAAATTAGCGGATTCTACGAAGCCCTCAGCGAAACCCTCCCGAGTCTCGTCGAACACCACTGCTCCCCCGGTTGCCGGGGTGGTTTTTTAAGCCGTGTCCGGGAAGGAACTCTCATGGGTCACATCGTGGAACATGTCGCCCTCGAACTCCAAGAATTAGCGGGTATGCCCGTTGGGTTTGGTCGCACCCGGGCCACTGGCGATCATGGTGTCTACAATGTCGTTTTTGAATATATTTATGAACAAGCCGGACGTTATGCCGGACGGGCCGCCGTACGCCTCTGTCAATCCATCCTTGATACTGGGCGCTATTCCCCCAAAGAACTAGAGCAGGATCTCGCCGATCTCAAAGATCTCTGTGCCAGTTCAGCCCTCGGCCCCAGTACCGAAACCATCGTCAAAGAAGCCGAATCCCGTGGGATTCCCTGGTCATTGCTCAGTGCCCGTTCCATGATTCAACTGGGCTATGGCCTACATCAGCGACGACTGCAAGCCACCCTCAGCAACCAATCTGGCATTTTAGCCGTTGAATTAGCCTGTGACAAAGAAGGCACCAAAAATATCCTGGCCGATGCGGGTGTCCCCGTGCCCCGTGGTACCGTGATTCGCTATTTAGATGACCTTGAGGATGCCATTGAAGATGTCGGTGGCTATCCCATTGTGATTAAACCCCTCGATGGCAACCATGGCCGTGGCATTACCATTGATATCAAAACCTGGGCCGACGCAGAACACGCCTACGATCTCGCCAGTGAAGCCTCAAAAACCCGCTCCGTCATCGTAGAACGTTACTACAAAGGTAGTGACCACCGGGTATTGGTTATCAACGGTAAGCTCGTTGCTGTCTCCGAACGGGTACCAGCCCATGTGGTCGGGGATGGTCACTCAACCATTGAAACCCTCATCGAAGAAACAAACCGCGATCCAAACCGGGGCGACGGCCATGATAATGTCCTCACTCGCATCGTCATCGACCAAACAGCCCTGAAGGTGCTCGATCGCCAAGGCTTATCCCTGGATACCGTACTCCAGGACGGAGAAATTGCCTATTTGCGAGCCACGGCGAACCTCAGTACCGGGGGTATTGCCGTTGATCGTACCGATGATATCCACCCCTACAATGTGTGGCTCTTTGAGCGGGTGGCCAAAATTATTGGCTTGGATATTGCCGGGATTGATGTGGTTACTGAAGACATTACTCAGCCCCTCCCCGATACCGATGGGGTGATTGTGGAGGTCAATGCGGCCCCTGGTTTTCGGATGCACGTGGCGCCAAGCCGTGGTTTACCCCGAAATGTGGCGGCTCCGGTACTGGATATGCTCTATCCCGATGGTGCCCCCAGTCGGATCCCCATCATTGCCCTGACGGGAACCAATGGCAAAACTACCACTACCCGTTTAACGGCCCATATCTATCGCCAAACAGGAAAAGTCGTGGGCTATACCAGCACAGATGGGGTTTACATCGGTGATTATCTCGCCCAAAAGGGTGATAATACTGGCCCCCAAAGTGCGGCGATGATTCTCCAAGACCCAACGGTGGAAGTGGCCGTCCTGGAATCAGCCCGGGGCGGTATTTTACGGGCTGGTTTAGCCTTTGATCGCTGTGATGTAGGAGTCGTCCTTAATGTCGCAGCAGATCACCTAGGTCTAGGGGATATCAATACCATTGAGCAAATGGCCCAAGTCAAGGGCGTGATTGCTGAAACGGTTAGTCCCGATGGCTATGCGGTTCTGAATGCGGATGATCCCCTCGTTGCCGCCATGGCCGAAAAGGTGCGGGGTAAGGTCACTTATTTTTCGATGCAGCCGGATAATCCCTTGGTTTTAGAGCACATACGACGGGGTGGCCTCGCAGCGGTTTATGACAATGGTTATCTGACGTTGTTAGAAGGGGAATGGAAGCTGCAGGTGGAGCATGTGAAGCACGCGCCGGTGACAATGGGGGGCATGGCTCCGTTTATGATCGCCAATGCCCTCGCTGCTTGTTTGGCCGCCTTTGCCCAGGGCGTTGATATTGAACATATTCGCCAGGGGTTACGCACCTTTAAGCCTTCGGCAGCCCAGACCCCAGGACGGATGAACCTTTTTGATTTGGGAACGCACCACGCGCTGGTGGACTATGCCCATAATCCGGCGGGTTATGAGGCCGTTGGTGCCTTTGTGAAAAACTGGCCCGGCGAACGAATCGGGGTGGTGGGTGGCCCTGGCGATCGCCGCAATGAGGATTTAATTTTGTTGGGGCGCATTGCCGCTGCGGTTTTTGACCGAATTATCGTTAAAGAAGACGATGACAAACGGGGCCGCCACGCAGGGGAAGTGGCAGATTTAATCCGCCAGGGGATTCAAGAAGAAAATCCCAATTGCCAATACGAGACCATTCTTGATGAACAACGGGCCTTGAATGTTGCCCTCGATGAAGCGCCCCAGGAGGCTCTGGTGGTGATTTTCCCCGAAAGTGTGACCAGGGCGATCGCCATGATTGAGCAGCGCCTACCCAGCCAAACTAACCCTGGCCTGAATGGGACGACGACTGTCTCTTCCGAAGCTCCGGTGAATTCTCCCTCCATCGCTAGTTAAGGGGTCGTTTGTCCGTAATTCACCTAATTTTTTCAAACAAAAAACGAGCATCCTACGCCTGGAGATCAGGGGCGGGCGTTGCCCCTAGGGAAACTAAAGGAATCGTGCGGTAGTTGCCGAGGATTTTTAAAATTTCTGTGTGGGTCTGGAGTTCCGTCAGGGCTGCTTGAACATCGGGATTTGTAAGACAACCATCGAGATCGACAAAAAATAAATATTCCCCCAGGGAGCGTTTCGTGGGGCGCGATTCAATGCGGCTGAGGTTAATTTTGCGGCGGGCAAAGACCTCTAGGGCACTCACGAGAACCCCAGGAATTTTTGCGGGCAGGGTAAAGGCAAGGGAAATCACATCCCCAGCCGTCTGGACGTCCTTCCCTAAAACCCAAAACCGGGTGCAATTTTGCGGAAAATCACCAATGGCATCTACCACGATGGGTAAGTGGTAAAGATGTGCTGCCCGGGGCGCGGCGATCGCCCCTAGGTGAGGATTGTCCTTGAGATTACCCAAGACCGCCGTGGTTGAATTCGCTTCAATGAGCGCCGCATGGGGCAGATGTTTTTCCAGCCACCGTTGGCATTGGGCCAAGGCCTGGGGGTGGGAGCGGACTTCTTTGATCTCGCTAAAGTCCTGGGCAAAGGAAATTAGGGCATGGTGGATGGGCAGAATAATTTGATGGCAGATGGATAAAGGGTGCAATTCCCAGACCAAATCTAAGGCGATCGCCACCGACCCTTGAATCGAATTTTCCACCGGGATCACTGCTAACTGCACCTCATCGTGGGCGAGGGCATACAAACTCTGGGCAATGCTTTGGCAGGGTACTAGATCCACAGCCGGCGATTGTTCCCGCTGCAACCATCCTTGATAGGTCTGTGCCGCTGCTTCGGCGTTGGTGCCCGCTGGCCCAAGGTGAGCAATTTTTATGGTCATACCCGACGATCAATCTGCGAATGTTTCCAATCCTACCAATTTTTAAGGGCGTTGCCGCTGCCGTGGTCGCGTCGTCCACCAGATCATCGCCCCACTGGCCAGGAGCAAAAGCAAGCCCAGGGCATTGAGAAAAGGATAGATCACCTCTAAATTCACAGGGCCAAAATGTCCCCGGTGGAGCTCTAACAACCAATAAAAATCCGCCGTATTGCCCGTCAAAGAAGCCACTTGAAACAGGGATCCCGTCAACACCGTAATCAACAGAGGCGCGACCATAATCGGCACAAGACGGCGGTGGATTTGACGGAGATCGCGTTGGGGAAAAGCCATAGCTGCTGTTACCTCGAAAAATAATCCCCTCTATTGTGGGATGTTTTCCAGAGATTGGTGGGCTTGGGCCGGGGCTGTGGCTTGGAAATATTTGTGGGCCGTATGGGCGAGGGTAATGACCCCTGTCAGAATTGCGCTTTCATCAATGTCAAAGAGGGGATGGTGCAGGGGATAGTTCAAGCGGTTTTGGTGGCCGACCCCCAAGCGAAACATCGTCCCGGGGAGATTTTCGAGGTACATGGAAAAATCTTCGGCCCCCAGGGAAGGCTCCGGCAAAATTTCTACATGGCGATCGCCTAGGGCTTCCCGACTCGCTTGTTCGAGGATTTTTGTCAAACCGGGATCATTTTGCACCGAAGGCACCCCCCGCTGGTAGTTGACCTTATACTTTGCGCCGTAGGTATTGCAGATATTGGCGACAATATTTTCAATCCATTGGGGTAAATCCGCATGGGTTTCTGGGTGGAGTGATCGCACGGTGCCAGTCATGTGTACTTCATCGGCGATGACATTGGCGGCCCGGCCCCCGTTAATTTTGCCAATGGTGAGGACAATAGGTCGCAGGGGATTTTGGGTGCGGCTGATCGACTGTTGCAGGGCCGTGACCACCTGGGCAGCAATCCAAATCGCATCAATGGCTTGGTGGGGTCGCGCCCCATGGCCCGATTCACCGTAGATAAAAATTTCTAAATCATCGGCGGCAGCCGTCAGGGCACCATAGCGAATCCCAATGTTTTTAGCGGGAATGGTCGGGAAAACGTGTAAGCCAATCACCCCATCGATCCCCACCAAGGCACCGTCATCAACCATCCACTTCGCCCCCTGGGCAATTTCTTCGGCGGGCTGAAATAAAAAACGAATATTACCGGCGATCGCCTCCGGGAGTTGGGCCAAGACCATCGCTGCCCCCAGACCCACCGTTGTGTGTACATCATGGCCGCAGGCGTGCATCACCCCCATGCGGGTAGAAGCGTAATCTAATTTTGTACATTCTTGGATCGGCAGCGCATCCATATCGACCCGGATCCCTAGGGTGCGCGGATCGGTGCCTTGGCCCCGGAGGTTACCAACCACCCCTGTTTTTCCCACGGACTCCTGTACCGCAATGCCGCAGGAAGACAAAACCCCAGACACATAGGCCGCTGTCTGTTGCTCCTCGCCGCTCAGTTCGGGGTGGGCGTGGATATGGCGACGGATTTCAATTAAACGGGGCGCTAAGGTTTCGGCAAGGCTTTTAATTTCGGCGAGCATAGGGGCGGTCAACTTTGGACTGGCAGTTGCAATGGAGGTTTAGCCTTTTATTTTAAAACAGCTAATTTGCTGGCGTTGTTCGGAGTTGTTGCTCACTGACGGCGATCGCCCCTGGATTTTTTCAACAACCACCCCACAACAAAAATCCCCAGAAAAACTCCGGGGATCCAACAACCTTCTCCAAAACAAAAGACAAAACGACGAATTTTAAATAATGACAAGCTCAAATCAAACCAGCAAACACAGGTTTTTTAGATGGCACCCATGCTACCTAGGCCGAGGATTACCCCAACACCGAGGATATGTCCGAAACTCGTGGTTGCGAGGAGTGCAGGGAGACCCATGCCACCGAACATATCAGGCATCGGCAATTCGGGGCCTTCGGCGGGGTGCTTAATGGTGGCTTTCCCAATGGCGATCGCCAAAACATTGCAGATCACCATCACAACGGCGACTTTGGGGCTCCAGGCCATGGTGGTGGGCACAGCAGCGGCAAGGGTAAGGGCAAGGGACATAAATCTTGACTCCTAAATAACGATTAAATAAATTTTGGATTTTTTAGCGTAATTGTCCCTAGTTTTGCCCAAAGCTGAGCCTTTGCTTTATTTCCTTTGCAATACTTAGCAACATCGTAAAGTTTTATAAATGGATCGCCCCCATCGGCTACTCAGTACGAATTAATGCCAGTTCAATTTCATCTTCTGTGGGTTGGGCGATCGCTGCCGTCACGTTCGGGCCAAAAAAACGCTCGATTTTTTCCTGACGTGTCTGCCAATCTTCCAGGGAAAATAACGGCGACTTAAATTCCAGTACCAACGCATAGCGTCCTTCCCGGGATTCCTCGCGGATGTGGTGTAATAGAGGCCGTTCCTCGTCCGTCGGGCTTAATCCTAAGCGTTCTAGGGCATCATCTAAATGACAGTCCTGACCATAGCGATACCGGGTCACATCTTTTCTGATTTGCTGTTGGGTTGCCGTTGCCTGGCTTTCCCGCAGTGCTTCTAGTTCCGGTGAAAGCGCTTTGCTGTAGGCGATCGGTTTAATTTCCGCTGCCTTGAGGGCCAACCCCCCCAAAAGAATCGGGATGCCGTAGAACATTCCCGCCAAATTCAAGGTGGCATTACCAAAGCCATAGGCCGCAAAGCCGACCACCGAGAGAATACCTCCCACCACTAAACCCACACTACCCAGGGAAATTTTGCCGAACATCCAGTTGCCCCATTAATCCTAAAAAACACAAAACGTTACTAATCTTAACATGGTGATTTTAAGTGGTTGGTAAACTGTAGTCGCTATTGGGCGTGGAAGGATCAGTAATTGTCGCCACCAAAGTCTTGATCACGTCCTTCGCGCCTTTGCCACCAGTGACAATCACCCGATGGGCTAAAACAAACGGTGCAAGGTATTTGATGTCATCGGTCGTAATGAAATCTCGATCCGCCAAGAACGCATAGGCCTGGGCCGCCCTTTGGAGAGCTACCGTGCCCCGGGGACTCACCCCCAGAATAATCCCTTCGTAATTACGGGATTTTTGGACAATTTTGACAATATATTCCTGGATCGATTTTTCGACGTGGATTTGATTCACAAGGCTTTGGAGTTCACGCATCTCCTCTAGGGAAATACAGGGCTTGAGTTCCTCTGGGGCAATGCGGGATTGGTGGAGTTGGAGCATATCCACCTCCTCAGAAAAGCCAGGATAGCCGAGGGTAAGCGAAAGAATAAAACGATCCATCTGGGCTTCTGGGAGCGGAAAGGTGCCCTGATATTCGATGGGGTTCTGGGTCGCAATCACGAAGAAAGGTTTAGGTACTTTACGGGCTTCACCATCGACGGTCACCTGTTGCTCTTCCATCACCTCAAGAAGTGCGGACTGGGTACGGGGGGTGGCCCGATTAATTTCGTCGGCGAGGAGGACATTGGCAAACACAGGGCCGGATAAAAATTCAAATTCACGGCTACTGGGGTTCCAAATGTTGGTGCCTGTAATGTCACTGGGCAAGAGATCGGGGGTGCATTGAATCCGCTGAAAGCGGCCATTGACGGAACGGGCGAGGGATTTTGCTAAAAGGGTCTTGCCAACGCCGGGGACGTCTTCGAGGAGCACATGGCCGCCACTTAACATCGCCACAAGGACAAGACGAATGGCATCTTCTTTACCGACGATGGTTTTCGAGAGGTTATCGGTGAGGTCACGAATGCGTTCTTTCATGCTGATTGGAGGTGGTGGTGAGCAGGGTACGGGCGCGATCGCCATCCTGGTGAATTTGATTTTGGAGGGCCTGGAGGGAGGCAAATTTTTGTTCTGGACGCAGGTAATGGAGGAGATCAACTTTCAGGTTGGCCCCATAGAGATCCTGGTGATAATCCAAGAGGTGCACTTCCACCGTCGGCAGGGCAGTGGTTGTGACCGTGGGACGACACCCAATGTTTAGTATGCCCCATTGGGCGGTGGGCAAAACATCGCTGGTGACTTGCACCGCATAGACTCCGTATTTCGGTAAAAATTTCGTCGCTTCTCCCTGGAGATTGGCGGTGGGAAAACCGATTTGACGGCCTAATTTTTGACCATGGGTTACGGTGCCTTGGAGGGAATAGGGACGACCGAGCAGTTGATTTGCGTATTGAATTTGTCCCGTCGCCAGGGCTTCGCGAATGGCAGAACTGCTAATTCTTGTTTCGGCTTCCCGGCACAGGGGCGTGATATGAACATCGATCCCAAAGCTTTTGGCGATCGCCTGGAGATCGGTGGCACTGCCGCTCCGCCCCCGACCAAAGGAAAAGTCACTACCGACGCTAATGGACTGGGTTTGCAGTTGCTTGACGAGGATTTCCGCCACAAACTCCTGGGGGGAGAGGGCCGCCAGTTCCCGGTCAAAGGGGAGCAATACCAATTGTTCGATGCCAAACTGCGCCAAAAAGGCTTGTTTTTCGGGGAGGGGGGTCAGGAGATGTTGAGGATTCCCAGAGAAAAATTCCCGGGGGTGAGGGTCAAAGGTGACAACGGTGGCGTAAATTTTGGGAGAACTTCGGGGGCGATCGCCAGCCACAATCCCTTGGGACAGCGCCCTGGCTTGGGTGACTGCGGGGGCAATGACCCGCTGGTGTCCCCGGTGAACCCCATCAAAATTGCCCAGGGCAATGCAAGTGGGTGTTAGCGCTTCAGTTGTTGATGAGATTACCCGCACGCTTTACAGTCCGAAACATTTGACCGTATTTTATACCGATATCAGACGGATAGTGCTTGGGCCGACCCAGGTAGCCAAGGATTTCCTTCTCCGGAGGCTTGCAAAATAATGCTATATCCCTCCTGAGCGATCGCCGTTTGGGGGAAAATAGCCCGCGCCGCTTGTTGGATGCCATCGAGGAAATCATCACCATGGCTTGGATCATGGTGAAACAGGATTAATTGCTTAACGTTGGCGGCCTGGGCCACCTTCACCGCCTCTTGCCAGGTACTATGGCCCCAGCCCACTTTGCTATGGCGCGGATCATGATATTCCTCGTCCGTGTAGGTCGCATCCATGATGAGGACATCGGCTTCCTGGGCGAGCCGTAGCACTTGATCATCGAGGCGATCGCCGTAATGTTCCGTGTCTGTGATGTAGGCAACTCCCAAGCCTTGCCAATCGACCCGATAACCCACCGCGCCACCGGGATGATTCAAAGGCCCATTGGTGACTCGTACTTCTCCGAGGGACACCGTTTCCCCCAGGGCTAAGGCAATAAAATTTAACTCTGCCCGCATCACCTGGAGAGGCACCGGAAAGTTGGGATGGAGCATTTGGTCATGGAGCCGTTTTTGAATCGGGATCTCGTCGTCCGCAGTGACGCCATAGATATTGAAACGATTTTGCGGCTGAAAAGCGGGCGTAAAAAAAGGAAACCCCTGGATGTGATCCCAATGGGAGTGGGAGAAAAATAAATGGGCAGCAATCGGTACCGATTCAGCGACCAACGCTTCACCCAGCAGGCGCAGTCCCGTACCGCCATCAAAGATTAGGCGTTGATTTCCCGCGCACATTTCCACACAGGAGGTATTGCCCCCGTAGCGGACGGTTTCTCGTCCGGGACAAGGAATACTGCCACGCACCCCCCAAAACTTGATCTTAAATTCCGTCTGGGCCTGGGCCATGGCTCGTAAATATTACGTGAACATTAAATGAATTGACGTGGGAAGGGGGTCTTGCCTGAGATCGTTGGTTTTTGGCGATGCTAAGACTGCCCTAGAGCTTCGATGCGACCAGCATTTCTATTGGTAAAACAAGCAAGATAGTAAGAATAGCTACCGTTAGACTAACAAACCCTGCCATCGATTTAGGGGGTTTGCATCACTTACGTAGCGTGATTTGGATCACCAGATCAACGACCTAGGTGGTGCAGTTGATTAATAACCTCGGTACAGGTTTGGGTTACTTGGTTCAGGGATTCTTTTTTCACGGCCGGGGGCGGGGCGATCGCCTCACCGATGCGCACGGTTAAGGGTACCGATTGGGGCATTTTCTTTCCCTTGACTAAAATTTTTTCGGTACCCCAAAGACTGATTGGCAGGAGAGGCACCTGAGCTTTTGCCGCAATGAGGGCTGCACCAGGTTTAGGATCGGTGATCGTACCTTCTGGAGTCCGGGTTCCCTGGAGAAAAATACCTACGCCCCAACCTTGTTCAAGGGCTTTGATCGCTGCGCGGATCGCCCCCCGATCCCCGGCCCCCCGCTTCACTGGGTAAGCGCCATAGAGGGCGATCGCCTGCTTGAGAATTGGCACCTGAAATAATTCTTCCTTCGCCATAAAAGCCACCGGACGACAGAGGCAGTTAGACAAAATCGGCGGGTCAAAGTTACTGGCATGGTTACTCACCGCGATAAATGGCCCCTCCCTGGGCACATGCTCAACCCCATACACCCGGCCCCGAAAATACGTCCGAAACACTGGGTTCACAAATCCCCACTTAAAGGCACGGTAAAGAATCAAGCTACTCAAAGGTTCCCTGGCGCGGGGAGATTCTAACTCAGGCATGGTGAAACAAGCGGCGAAACAACGGATTTGATCAGTCGATATTACCGCGATCGCCGGATCGATACCTAGACTCTCGGGACGAATTCAGAGAATTCTCTCCTTCGTGACCTGTGGTGATGGAATTCCTGATGATTTGTCGAGTTTTGCCCATTGGCTTTCGTCTTGGCCCCAAGCGTTATTTTGTAGCTTAAAGAACTTAATTTTTTCTTAAGATTCTTTTGGGGATCCAGAAACACTTTTAAGAATAAGGTTTTATATCAAAAATTGTTACTTAAATTACAAAAGAAAAATTCGGAAAACATCTTGCCAAAATGCGAATAGATAAAGAAATATCAAACTTTCAAGAAGAACTATTTTGCTTAGCTTATGTCTTTGTAGTAGACGTTACAACCATTGGGGATCAATCGGTGTTAGCTTATCATCGAGAGATATAAAAGACTATTTAAATATTTACCCAGGAATCCCATGGCTCAAATTCTTGATCCCATCCCAAATGATGACAACAAAGCTCTACTTTGCTGCTATGTAAATGCAACCAGTCAAATTCAAGTTGCGCGTATTACAAATGTTGAAGATTGGTATTTTGAGCGGGTTGTTTTTCCCGGGCAACGGCTAATGTTTGAAGCCCTCCCCCAGGCGATCTTAGAAATTCATACGGGGATGATGGCGAGTGCTATTTTATCGGACACGATCCCCTGCTATCGTCTGGCAATGCAAGAAACTGGCTCGGAAACAGATGAACCAGAACCGGCCCCGGTGAATCAAGATATTCCTGCGGCTAGACCAGTGGCGATCGCCCCCTAAGTTTTTCCTTAAATTTTTGCCACGAGCCATCCTCCGGGGTGGTTTTATTTTGTCTTCCCCCATCGTTAAACCCCAAAGCCAAAATGTAAGATAGAATACCGCTCCTAACTCTATTTGACCTTGACCGCCCATGACTAAAACCCTGCCTTCTGTAACTGTAATTGGTGGTGGCCTCGCTGGCACAGAAGCCGCCTGGCAAATTGCCCAAGCCGGGGTTCCGGTCACGCTCTATGAAATGCGCCCCGTCCAAAAAAGTCCAGCCCACCATACCGCCGACCTCGCTGAATTGGTTTGTAGTAATTCTTTTGGGGCGGCCTCCAGCGATCGCGCCGCCGGATTGCTTCACGAGGAACTTCGTCGCCTCCAATCCGTGATCATCAGCACCGCCGACCAACACCGGGTTCCTGCGGGGGGAGCCTTAGCCGTTGACCGGGGCGTTTTCAGTCAAGATCTCACCCAAAAGCTTGCCGAACATCCCCTCGTCACCTTTCGCCGGGAACCCCTAGACCAAATCCCCAGCGAAGGAATTACCGTTTTAGCGACTGGGCCTCTGACCACCGCTGCCCTCGCCACAGAACTGCAACAATTCACGGGCTTGGAATATATGAGCTTCTTTGATGCCGCCAGTCCGATTATTGTTGGTGAAAGCATCAACCAAGACATTGCCTTTCTCGCCTCTCGCTACGACAAGGGAGAAGCTGCCTATCTCAATTGCCCGATGGATCCAGCCCAGTACCAGGCGTTTCGGGCGGCCCTTTGTGAAGCAGAGCAAGCAGAATTGAAAGATTTTGAACTGGAGACCGCGAAATTTTTTGAAGGCTGTCTTCCCATCGAAGAATTAGCCCGCCGTGGTGAAGATACCATGCGCTTCGGCCCCCTAAAACCCGTAGGTCTTTTTGATGCCCGCCTTGGAGATTTTCGCGCCCCCGAAAATAAAGGCAAACGTCCCTATGCAGTGGTGCAATTGCGCCAGGAAGATAAACAAGGTCAACTCTGGAATATGGTGGGCTTCCAAACCAATCTCCGTTGGGGCGAACAAAAGCGGGTGTTCCGGATGATCCCTGGGTTAGAAAATGCTGAATTTGTCCGCATGGGCGTGATGCACCGCAATACGTTTTTAAATTCCCCTGAGTTGCTCGAAGCGACACTTCAATTTAAAAAACGCCCGACCCTCCTCGCCGCTGGCCAGTTAATTGGCACCGAAGGTTATACAGCAGCCGCAGCAGGGGGATGGCTCGCCGGAACCAATGCCGCGCGGTTAGCCCAAGGATTAACACCTTTGACCTTGCCGGAAACCACCATGATGGGCGCTCTCTTCGAGTTTATCCACAGTGCTTCCCCCAAGCATTTTCAACCGATGCCCCCCAACTTTGGGATTATTCCGCCCCTGGCAGAGCGTGTACGGAGCAAGAAAGAACGATATGGCGTTTATCGCGATCGCTCCCTCACTGACCTGGAGCAATGGCGGGAAGAATCTTGTCGTCCAGCCGCCTTGGTCTAATAACGTCACAACGTCCGTCCCCCAGGTTCACCAAGATTTTTGACTCAGCAAGCGTACTTTGATGGTGCGCTTTTTTTTGTAGATGGAAGGGTAGGCGATCGCCAAAAAAAATCCCCCGATGATTACCGGGAGATTTACGGGTTAATTAGGCGTAATTCACATAATTCACATTAAACAGAAGTGAGTTGCTTTGCCGCCGCATTAACATTGGCTTCAGGGCTATCGGCCTCAGAAGGAGGAACCACTTGCCAGAACTGGGGTAAATAGTTAGCCCAATTTGCAAGAATTGCCTTGGCTTTCGGGCTACCGGTTTTCTCGGCGTGGGCTGTGATCAGATCCTTCAATTGTTTTTCCCCTGCTGTAGTACCGACCCGTTGAATGTTCACAATCTCTGTATTCATCTTTTCGGGGAGAGTGTTGTGTTCATCGAGAATGTAGGTGAGGCCGCCGGTCATTCCCGCGCCCACATTACGACCCACATCACCGAGCACCACAATTACGCCACCGGTCATGTATTCGCAACAGTGGTCGCCAGTACCTTCAACAACGGCTTTACCCTTCGAGTTCCGCACCGCAAAACGTTCACCCGCACGACCATTCGCATAGAGGGTGCCGCCGGTAGCCCCATAGAGACAGGTATTGCCGATGATTACGTTATCTGACGCTGCATATTGGGACTGGGTTGGGGGAACGATGATAATTTCACCGCCATTCATCCCTTTACCCACATAGTCGTTGGCTTCCCCTTCGAGGTGCATGGTCATTCCCAAGAGATTAAAGGCCCCAAAACTTTGACCAGCAGAGCCTTTAAAGTTGAATTTGAGTTCTCCTTCAAAACCTTCATTGCCGTACTGCTTGGCGATAAAACCGGAAACCCGGGCACCGACGGAGCGATCAGTGTTGATGATCTTGATCTCTTGACTCAGGGAGCCTTGTTCACGGATGGCCTGTTGAACCGCCGCATTTGCCAAAATTTCATCATCCAAGACAGGGCCATTACTGTGCACATCACCGTGGTTTAACCAGTCGCGATTGTCGCGGACATCTGGTAGGTTGGTCAGGCAATCTAGAACGAGACCACTGGTCTTCGTGAGCTTGACGTTTTCACGGGGCTTGAGCAGATCGGCGCGGCCAATAATCTCATTGAGACTCCGGTAGCCGAGTTTGGCCAAGATGGCACGAATTTCTTCGGCGATGAAGTAGAAGAAATTAACCACGTGCTCAGGAATGCCCTTAAAGCGATCGCGGAGGCGTTGTTGTTGGGTTGCGACCCCAACGGGACATTGGTTAGTGTGGCAAACCCGCGCCATGATACAGCCTTCGGCAATCATTGCAATGGAACCAAAACCGTATTCTTCGGCCCCCATGAGTGCGGCCATAATCACATCCCAGCCAGTTTTTAGACCACCATCGGCTCGGAGGATGACGCGATCGCGCAATTGATTATCCATGAGGGTCTTGTGCACTTCTGTCACACCCAATTCCCAGGGGCAACCTGCGTGCTTAATGGAACTGAGGGGCGAGGCACCAGTACCACCGTCATGGCCAGAAACCATAATGACATCGGCATTAGCCTTGGCGACCCCAGCGGCAATGGTTCCAATGCCAATTTCGGCAACCAGCTTCACGGAAACCTTCGCGGCAGGATTGATCTGGTGGAGATCGTAAATCAGCTGGGCGAGATCCTCGATGGAGTAAATATCGTGGTGGGGCGGCGGGGAAATGAGGGTCACGCCGGGCTTAGAATTTCGCAGCATCGCGATGTATTCACTGACTTTTTTGCCGGGTAGTTGTCCCCCTTCGCCAGGTTTCGCCCCTTGGGCCATCTTGATCTCTAGCTGACGACCACTCATTAAATATTCAGGGGTCACCCCAAAGCGGCCGGAGGCAATTTGTTTAATGGCGGAGTTGGCGGTGTCGCCATTGCGCAAGCCGTGGAGGTGGGGCAAGGTGGGAGAATCGCCGCTCGCATTCACATCATCAAGGATCTTAAAGCGCACGGGATCTTCGCCCCCTTCACCGGAGTTGGATTTGGCTCCCAGGCGGTTCATGGCGATCGCCAAGGTTTCATGGGCTTCCCGGGAAAGGGAACCTAAAGACATCCCACCGGTGCAGAAGCGTTTAACAATACTTTCTACGGACTCGACTTCACTGAGATCAATGGCTTGGCGATCGCTCTCGAAATCAAGCAAATCCCGGAGTGCCGTCGCAGGGCGATTTTCTAGATAATCCTGATAGTTGCCGTAGTGATCAAAGGCTTCCTGCTGATCGTCGTTGTAAGCTGCCACCGCCTTATGGAGGGCCTTGGTCATTTCAGGGGAATTCATGTGATATTCACCCCCCTTGCGGTAATTCACAAAGCCATAGTTGGCCAGCTTACTGCCGGAAAGTTCAGGGAAAGCACGACTATGGAACGCAATCCCTTCCTGGGATAGGTCGGCGAGGGTCATGCCACCCACCCGGGACGTGGTGCCCTTGAAGGCGACATTAATCACTTCCATGCCGAGGCCAATCGCTTCAAAGATTTGGGCCCCGTGGTAGGACTGAAGCAGGGAGATCCCCATCTTGGACAGAATTTTTAGTAGCCCCGCTTCAATGGCATGGCGATAGTTGTCCTGGGCTTTTTCGATTGTCATGGCCGGAATTTGCTCGGCGGCCATTTGCTTCTGGACCCGGGGAATATGCCACCAGTGACGGACGGCTTCTAAGGCGAGGTAAGGACAAACGGCAGAGGCTCCATAACCCACGAGACAGGCAAAGTGATGGGTACTCCAACATTGGGCGGTATCGACCACAATGGAGGCACTCAAGCGGAGGCCAACGCTGATGAGGTGGTGATGCACTGCCCCCACTGCCAAGAGAGGTGGAATAAAACTGTGGTCTTGATCGACGGTGCCGTCGGTGCGATCGCTCAGGATAATAATTTTATTGCCAGCCCGCACGGCAGCTTCCGCCGCTGCACAGAGGCTTGTGAGGGCACCCCGGAGACCATCGGGGCCATTGGCGATCGCATAGGTCGTTGCCAGGGTCGTGGCCCCCAGTTGGCTATCCCGGACCCGTTGCAGTTCTGCTTCGTTGAGAACGGGGCTATTCAGCTTGAGCACCTTGGCATCTTCGGTGCCGCAATCCAAGAGATTACCCCGTTCGCCGAGGTACATATTCAAGGACATGACCAGACTTTCCCGCAGGGGGTCGATGGGAGGGTTGGTGACCTGGGCAAAGCGTTGCTTAAAGTAGTCGTAGAGCAGACGGGGCTTGTCGGACAGTACCGCCAGGGGAATGTCATCGCCCATGCAGAAGGTCGGTTCTTTGCCCATCTCCGCCATGGCATTGATGATCATCTCGACGTCTTCGGCGGTGTAGCCAAAGGCCGTTTGGAGCCGGAGCAGATCGGTTTCGCTTTGCTGGCGATCGCCAACGAAATCTTGGGATTCGAGGACTTGACGATTTTCCTTGAGCCAGGTGCCATAGGGTTGGGATTCAGCAACCCGCTGTTTGATTTCCCAGTTTTTGAGGAGTTCTTGGGTTTGGAAATCAACGGCGACCATCTGGCCAGGGCCGAGGCGACCTTTTTCCACAATATCTTCGTCGAGGACATCCACAACCCCCGCTTCCGAAGACACAAGAATATAGCCGTCCTTGGTGATGCAATAGCGGGCCGGGCGTAAACCATTCCGGTCTAGGGTTGCACCGACAGTTTTACCGTCACTGAATACGAGGAGGGCCGGGCCATCCCAGGGTTCTTGCATACCCGCGTAGTAGTCATAAAAATCGGTGATTTCCGGGTGTTCTTTGAGGCTGGGTTGATTTTGATAGGCTTCTGGCACGAGGATCATCGCCGCTTCCATGGGCGATCGCCCAGCCCGAACCAACAGCTCCATCGCACTGTCTAAATTGAAAGAATCACTATTATCGGTATTGACAATCGGGTGGAGGGCTTCAATATCATCCTTGTCCCAACCGGGAATTTCGAGAATATTTTCCCGGGCCTTCATCCAGTTGATATTTCCGATGAGTGTATTGATTTCCCCATTGTGACCCAACAAACGCATCGGGTGCGCCAGGGGCCATTTAGGCATGGTATTCGTGCTAAAGCGACGGTGGTAAACCGCAAATTCACTCTTATACAGCGGGTTGGTTAAATCCTTGTAGAACTTACCCAAGACTTCTGACTGTACCATGCCCTTATAAACGATAGTGCGACAGGACAAAGTACACACATAGAAAACATCAGTGAGGTGCTTCCCAATTTCCGAGCGGGCAATATAAAGGGCTTTATCCAGTTCATCGCCAGTTAACCCCTGTTCCGAGACCACAAACACCTGCTTCATCTGGGGTTGGTTTTCCCGCGCCTGAATACCTAGGGTTTCTGGGGCCACAGGTACATCCCGCCACCCTAAAATGTTGAATTGACGACGGGTTAGCACATCTTCAACTAACGCTTTTGCCGCTGCACATTCTGCTTCAGCCTGGGGGAGGAACACCATCCCAACGCCGTAGGTTTCGGGGGCTGGCTGGGTAATCCCTTCCGCTTGGAACCATTCAGCAAATAATTCGTGGGGCAACGCCGTCATCACCCCTGCACCATCACCGGATTCACGGTCGGCGGTACAACCACCCCGGTGCTCCATGCAGCCGAGGGCCGTCAGGGTTTGTTCAATTAATTTATGGGTTTTGCGACCATCTTTATAGGCCAAAAAGCCAACACCACAGGCATCCCGTTCTTCCACAAGCCAACGGGGACCGGTGTAGTAGTTTGTTGTTTCTTGATGATTGTTTTGGGAGAAGGTGCCTTGATGGTTCATTATGTCTCGGTCCATAGGTTAGGAATTTTAGGGTAGAAAAAACCTGGTGTGCTGTGGGGAGGGGACGTATTTTTGGGGACGACTGGCCTCTACACGAACCCACTGGAAATGCTTGACTAGAAATCTCCGTTGGGCTTATTTAGAATAGCGATATTTTGTCGGACGTCAAGTTTTGGGGACGATGATCTCTATCCACTGCTGATCATTCGTGGCTTTGGGCAGGATTTTAGCGACTGCATTTCCCCAGGGGATGACGTTAACGCTCTTTAATTTTTAACTTGACAAAATCTGCGCTAAAGACAGCGTAGCAATATTATAGGAAATAAATTCATTTAACAATAGGGAATACCGTTAAAGGGCAGTCGTTTGGGGGGCGTGAAACATTTCCCCTGGGATAAAGTCAGTGTTTGTTGATGTTGTAAGGAAAGAGTAGGCTTTGATGGGATTACGTCGTTGGCAATGGTTCTTGGGGACAGTGGGTTGTTTTGGGCTGAGTTTTGGGACACCTAATTTGCGGGTGGGAGACTTGGCAAGTCCGCGGGCGATCGCCAATCCCGTGAGCCTTAATACCCAAATCCAAGCCAAGGGCAGTCAAATTCGCCTCAATGGGCAAACCCTCCGGGGAGCCTGGGCTCAGTGGTCAGAAAATGGCACAGTGCGTCTGGGGATTGAGTCGATGACCTTGGAAAAAACCCTGGGGATGGAATTGGGGAATGGCCTCGATTTGGGACAACAACCAGTCACCTGGTTTGACAATACTCCCTACCAATTGCCGATTCGCTTTGCCGCTCCCTACCGTTACCTTGATGTGACCGCTTTGGCCGCAGCACAACGGTGGCAGGCTCGGCCCAACGGCAATGTCCTTGAGCTGACGACGCCTAAGGGGCAAATTTTGAGTGTCCGCCAGGGGCAACAGACCTGGGGCACGCGCTTGGTCATTGATCTAGACCGGCCTGTACTCTGGCAAAAGGTGAGCCCCACAAAACTGCGGCTCCAGAGTGATTATGGAGTGACGGCCCAACGGCTTAGGGCGCAATTAACGGCGAATGCACTGCCGTTTACCCTCAACGATAGCAACGGTTTAACGGAACTTGTCTTTAAAGCGGGGGCCCCAGAGATCCAGGTCTTTAGTTTGGCGAATCCCCCCCGCCTAGTGGTCGATTTGCGATCGCAACCAGAAAATCAAAATCGGTCTGTGCAATGGCTCCCCGGGGTGCAGTGGCGACAGGAAAATTTTGCGGCCAGTTCTGGGCCTGTGCGGGTGACTTGGCTCGAGATTGACCCCACCCAACGGCAACTCCAGCTTAAGCCAATCACTCCAGATAACAACACAATCGTAGGGTTAGCGCCCCTGTTGATCCAGGCAGAAACCAATCAGGCGATCGCCGCCATTAATGCGGGCTTTTTTAACCGCAATAACCAGTATCCCCTGGGAATTGTCCAAGGCAATCGAGCTTTGCGTTCGGGGCCGATTCTCAATCGGGGGGCAGTGGCCTGGGATAATGCGGGCCGCTGGGAATTTGACCGCCTCAAAGTCGAAACCGATATTGTTGCGGGCAATGGTGAACAGGTCGGGGTTGAACTGATCAACAGCGGCTATGTGAAAGCCGGGGCCGCCCTGTATGACCGTGCCTGGGGCAGTCGTTACACCACAGCCGTTGATAATGAAATTGTGCTGACGGTGATGACCTCCGGGGGCCGCGACCAGGTCATTCGCCAGGAAACGGCGGGGAAAGCGGGCCAAAACAGTTATGAAATTCCCCAGGGTGGTTATTTGTTGGTCTTCCGCTCCTTTCGCACTGGGGCGGCCAAATTTCCCGTGGGGGTGACCCTAGAACGGCGACCCAGATTTACCCCCAATAGTTTTGCGACGTTACCAAATATTGTCGGTGGTGGCCCGCTCCTCCTGAAGAATGGTCAGGTTGTTCTCAATGGCCAAGCAGAACAGTTTAGTACGGCCTTTAATATTCAGTCAGCTTCCCGCAGTGCGATCGCCAAAACCCGAGACAACAAAATATTGTTGGTGACCCTCCACGGCGCGGCAGAAGAAACGGCCGGGGCAACCCTCAACGAATGGGCGAATATTCTCCGCCGTCTGGGAGCCACGGATGCCTTGAATTTAGATGGAGGTGGATCTTCGGCCCTCGCCCTTGGCGCCAATTTAAGCGATCGCCACCCCACTACCGCCGGACGGGTTAACAACGGCATCGGCTTGTTTTTAGAATAGAACCGACGCAAATCCCTGCCCGAATTACCGATGAATAAACGCCTTGTCCAAGTCATTGTCTTTGTGATGATCGTTCTGTTGCTGGTGCCCCTCCTGGCAACCCCTGCCTTTGGTGCTGATCTCGACCAGGGAGCCCAGATCTTTGAAGCCCATTGTGCCGGCTGTCATCTCAATGGTGGCAATATCGTCCGGCGCGGCAAAAATCTTAAAAAACGGGCCATGGCGAAAAATGGCTATACCTCCGTAGAGGCGATCGCCAATCTTGTTACCCAGGGGAAAGGCAATATGTCCGCCTACGGTGACAAACTCAGCTCTGAAGAAATCCAAGCTGTTGCTCAATACGTTCTCCAGCAATCCCAAACCGACTGGAAATCCTAAAAATCAAAGTAAATGTAAGGAATATTCCCCTCTGGCCCAAAAATCAAAATACCGTAGAAACAGAGGGGAATTAGCGCCACTTTAAGGCCCCAATTCAGTTGCAGTTGCCATTGGCGTTGCACTAGATATGCGCCTCCCATGCCCAATAGGAGCAAACCCAACAGCACCAAAAAATCAGGTCTTCCTAAACCAAGCCCCTCCAAATAAATTTTTTGGGTAAATTGCAGATCCCCCGGATAATGCCACAGATGCCGCAAAAGCAAGACAGCACGGGGGCCATCTGGTAAACGGAAGGGAATCCAACTCAAAAACACAAACGCCTGGGTCAAGAGCCATGCTCCCAGTATTCCCGGCAGCGACGCCCAAAAATTCTCTAACCACAGCCAACGATCCGCAAACCATTGTCCCAATCGATGAATCCCTAGACCCAAACCATGGAGACAACCCCAGAGGACATAACCCCAGGCGGCCCCATGCCACAATCCGGCTAAAAACATCACTACAAAAAGATTGGTACAGGTGCGCCCCAGACCTCGCCGAGAGCCTCCCAGGGGAAAATACAGATAGTTGCGTAGCCAATCGCCCAGGCTGATGTGCCAACGTCGCCAAAATTCTGCCAAACTCGTTGAAAAGTAAGGGAAATCAAAATTTTCGGGGAGCTGAAAACCGAGCAACTTAGCACTGCCCAGGGCCAGATCCACATAGCCGCTAAAGTCAAAGTAAAGCTGGAGGCCATAGGCCAGAATAAAAAGCCACAGATCGCCGCTGCCTGCCCGTTCGATGTTATTGGCACAAAGTTCCACAAAAACCCCCAGATTGTCGGCGATGAGGACTTTTTTTACCGCCCCGCTGGCGATGAGCCATAATCCTTCGACCCCTTCGTCGAGTAATAAGCCTGCGGTTCTACGGCTTTGCCCAGAAAAAATATGAAAGCGAGTAATCGGCCCCGACAGGAGTTTGGGAAAAAATAATTTATAGCTGCTAAATGTCAATAGGGACTGGGCCGCAGGAGCACCCCGGTACACATCTACCAGATAGGCGATACATTCAAAGGTGAAAAAGGAAATCCCCAGGGGCGCGATTAGGGTTTCTGGGAAGGCGATCGCCCATTGCTCTAGTCCAGGCCAGGGCCAGAGCCACGCTAGATTCTCCAGGGTAAAAGGAATATATTTAAACCCAAAGAGCACCGCCAGATTTAGAAAAATACCTAAGCCCAGCCAATACCCAGGCTGCCATTGCCACAATCGAAAAGCTTGCCGCAAAGACTGGGGGCGATCGCCCGATGGGCCTTGGCGCACGAGGAGTTTACCCCAAAAAAAGTTCAAGGCCGTCAGACCCACTAGCAATGGTAAAAACTGTGGTTGTAGCAGGCTATAAAACAAGACACTAGCCAGTAGTAGCAGCCAGCGTTGCAAAGGCGGCCAAAACCGTCCCAAACCCCAATAGCTCACCACCGTTCCCAGGAGGAAACAGCCATAGCCGAAGGATACCAGCCTCATTGGTTCGTCAAAAAAACATCAGGGTCACCATAGCAGCCCTGTCTCGGAATTAATAGCCCTGGCCCGGATCAAAAGGTTCTACAATTTCTACTTCAACGGCCTTTTCAATTTCTGGTTCCGCCTCAATGACCAAAGGAGCCGACACGGGTTCTAGTTCCGGTAAGGCGATGCGCTGGGGTGCTTTTTCTTTCACAAGGTCTGGCATTGGTTCTGCCTTATCTAGCCAGTATTCCGCCACCGGTAACGTGTGCTCTAAATCTTCTAGCAGTCGCGGAATAATCATCACCGCGTGGAGCTCACCGATCCGTTCTGCTTCGTGCATCCCCGCATCAATGGCCATCGCTACGTTGGAAACAGTCCCGCGAATAATCGCCGTACACAGCCCATCACCAATGGTTTCATAGGAGGCCAGTTGTACATCAGCGGACTTTAACATCGCGTCGGCGGCCCCCACCATCGCCGGAAAACCACGGGTTTCTAGGAGACCGATAGAACGATTACTCAAGCGACTATAACCCCGTTGCTGCTGGGCAATTTCTGCCAAGTGACTCCCAATGGGAAAAATGGCTTCGAGGTTTGGCAACGGTCGGGGAATGACTAATTTAGAAACGTATTGATCAAACTGAGCAGCGGTGCGTGCCCCCTCTTCGACGGCCAGGCGGACATCTGCTGTTTTCCCCCGAACCACGGCTGTACAGTAGCCGCCCCCAGTTTTTTCGTAGCCGACAAGGGTAACTGCCGCTGACTTGAGCATCATGTCCGCAGTGCCCACAATTGCCGGAAAGCTCTTGGTGGAAACGAGTCCCAAGGCACAATCTTGAAACGGATGCGCACGGTGGGGTGCTTGGCGGAGGGGTTGCCGACGGGCAGGAAAATTCATAGGAACTGGGGGAAGGATCGGTTTAGAACAGTCTCGCTTTATGATTAAGTTTATCGGGCAAATACTGATTTACCTATCATTTTACGTTATTCCACTTTTGATTCGGCTTTATGATTGGACAACCGCAATCTCCAGAACACAAACTCTCCCCTGAAGAAACGGACGCTTTATTCCGGTCACTACTCCACAAGGAAGGGACTTGGGTCGAGTGGGGCGTCGGTTGCCAACAACTCCAGCAGTCAGGCCATAGCGCCCAGGAAATTTTTGAGCAGACAGGTTTCCAGACGGCCCAGCAAAATATGATCATTGTGGCGGCCCAGGTGTACCAAAGCATCGCAAGCAGTGGTGTGCCCGAAGATCTGCTGGCCTATTGCCGTGGCCCCCGTTCTGATGTGCTATATGAGCTACGGATTTTGAGTCATAGCCAAAGGGAGATCGCCGCCCAGGTATGCCAGGCCAAAAGCCTTGAATTTGATGGAGCAAAGGAACTGGCCCGGGCGATGCAAGAGTTTGCCCGCTTACCCCAAATTCCCGATGGTTTCACGGAACACCCTGGGGATGCCGTTGCCTACCAAGCCTGGCGCTCCGCCAAGCAAAAAAAAGATTTACAAGACCGCACCCGCCTCATCGCCAAGGGATTAAAGTTTGCCCATTCCGCCACGGCCCGGCAAAAAATCGAGCAACTCCTCAGTGATCTCACCACCAGCCCCACCAAGGCGGCTCCACTCCTCCCCCTCTACCGTTACGACGAAGACACCAATGTTCCCCTGCTAATTCCGGTGGCGGGATCTTTACCGTTAGAAAGCGATCGCCTGTTGAGCGTGCCTCCCCTCAAGCAAGCGTCTCCTTTTAATCTCGTGACAGTTGCCGCAGCGACAAGTCTGGTGCCGCTACCCAGTTGGCAAAATGTGCTGACAGCGGGGGATCCGGTAGTGATCTTCCACCAAACCGATCAACTGCCCCAGCCCATTCCCGGTAAGCCGGAACCCGTTTTGATTTTGCTCGATCGTCAACAAACTGTTTGGAATGACAACAGCTACTTTGCGGTGGATGCCGACGGCAAGGTGGAATTGGGTTGGTTTGCCGAAGCACCGATCGCCAAAATTTTAGGCCAAGTCCTCTTGGTGATGCGCCCGAAAAAAATTCTCGATGAGAATAACCTCCGGGAACCCTGGCAAATGGACGATTAAGCGCAAAAAATGCTGCTTTTGCCCGAATTTCTCTCTATTTAGCGCCAAAATTTTTATCGGGAAATTTCCCCTAACGGTGTACTAGATAGCATTACTTTTCTGGGCGATTGCGTTACAGTATGAAATACAGAGCGTTATTCCTGAGGTGAAAAATGCCGCACTCGACCACTGCCTACACTGAAGCATCTCCAGATCACGCCATTTGGGATAGCCTGAAGCAGGCGATCGCCCGCAGTTCTGGTTTCAAGCGCTGGTATGCAAACCATTGCGAAATCCTCGCCCTTGAGAACCTCAGCGTCGATCAGCAAGTCACCATTTACCTCAAGGAAACCCTAGAGACCCTCGCTTATTAAGCGCCCCTCTCAATAGGGATCTGGTGGGAAACTACCAGCAAATCTTCAAGTTTCGTTATTCGTTCCAAACATCTTTCAAGATCAAAATAGTCAGCGGCGTTTTCCCTTCGGTTTGCGGCTGGCTGTTTTTTTGTGGGGCGATCGCTGGTTTGGCTTGGCTTTTTTTACCAGGTTTTGTAAGGCTCCAATTTCCGCCGTCGTTAAGTGCCGCCATTCCCCCGGCCCTAGACCAGTGAGGGTTAATTTCGCTGGCCCTGCACCCATGGCGACGCGCATAAGGCGTAACGTGGGATGCCCCACTGCGGCGGTCATGCGGCGCACCTGACGATTTCGCCCTTCCGTTAAGGTCAGTTCTAACCAGGCTGTCGGGACATTTTTCCGGAAGCGGATCGGGGGTTCTCGTGCGGGGACGGTTGGCTCAGGGATCAAGAGATTGGCGATCGCCGGCCGCGTTTTTTTCCCTTGCACCATTACCCCCTGGCGCAACTGTTCTAACGCCTGCCCGTCCGGAATATTTTCCACCTGTACCCAATAGGTGCGGGGGTGGGCAAATTTCGGTTCGCAAAGATAATGCTTCAAAGGAGCATCATTGGTCAATAATAAAAGCCCTTCGCTATCCAAATCTAAACGACCTACAGAATAAATATCTGGCACAGGCACAAAATCCTTCAACGTTTGCCGCTGTGACCCTTGGGGGCTATTATCAGTAAACTGACAAAGGACGTTATAAGGCTTGTGGAGCAAAACGTATGAGTGCTGCATTAGAACAAGAGATGACTACTAACATCATGCCCGAAGTCACCTCCCAGACACCAGAAAAAATCCAACTTCAGGAAACCCAACCCAGCCCCCTTGCGACTGCCCCGGCGGTGGTTCCTGAAACAAAAGCAGGGGAAAGTCCCCTCCTTGGCTTACTTTTGCTAGTGCCCTTTATTTTTCTGATTTTGATTGCAGCCGTTGTCGTTGAGCGCCTGGTTAAATGGGGTTTGCGAAAATTCTTTGCAAATCAAACCTCTCCAGCAACTTCAATGCCGTCGTCTCCCTTTGCGATCTTCCGTGGCTGACCCCCATTTTTGTTAAAAACGAAAAGTTTTCATGGAGTCACCCTCTCTCTTTTTTAAAGATTAGAAAAAGTTTGTTTATGATGTCGCCATAGCAATGCTTAAAATTTAAAGCCAAACTATCGAAAAAGGGAATTTTTTATTGCCTTGTGGCTTGCGCAAACTAAAAAATAGAACAATTGGCCCTTTGTCCTCTGTGACTCCGTGAAAATGCGGAGGCTTACTTTACAAAAAAGATGAAGTAACGGGATCAAGTGGGTCGCTGTCGGCTGAAAGTGTACCAAGACAAAACTGAAAAATATGACTTTTTTTATATAGAATAGGGTTGATCTCGACCTAAGGTTCTCGCAGTTTTGGTTAAAATCATTCGCCGTAAGTTCATTGGCCATGCGCCGACCTATGATATTGGACTCAGTCAAGACCATAATTTCTTATTGGGTCAGGGTCTTATTGCGGCTAACTGTTTTAATAAATCCCACTCAACGGCCTATGCCTACGTCACCTACCAGACTGCTTACCTGAAGGCAAACTATCCCGTTGAATACATGACGGCACTGCTCAGTGCCAGCAGTGGAAATAAGGATAAAGTCCGCAAGTACCGGGAAAATGCCGAGCGCATGGGTATCCTGGTCTTGCCACCGGATATTAACGAGTCAGACCTGGATTTTAAGCCCGTAGGTCAAGGGATTCGTTTTGGTTTGTCAGCGGTTCAAAACCTTGGTGAAAATGCGATCAATGCCATTTTAGCGGCCCGGGAAGCGGGGCCTTTTTTAAGTTTGTCTGACCTCTGTTCTCGGTTAGATTTGCGTGTTGTGAACCGCCGCGCCCTAGAAACTTTAATTACCTGTGGTGGACTGGATTCACTCCATGATAATCGCCAGGCAATGCTGAAGGGTCTGGATTTAATGATGGATTGGGCACAGTTGAAAGCGAAAGAAAAGGCCAGTGGTCAAACGAATTTATTTGAAAGTCTGGGAGATACGGCAGCGGCATTTGATGAAGCCCCTGTGTTACCCAAGGTGGCTGATTTAACCTTAGAAGAAAAGCTCCGGCAAGAAAAAGAATTGCTGGGATTTTATGTTTCTGAACATCCTTTAGAAAAGCTGCGGTCAACGATTTCGCCGATTTTATCGCCCATTAGCCTTACGGCGATCGCCAACCACATCAATAAAAAAGTCAGCGCCGTGGCGATTCTCACGGACATGCGCAAGATTTTTACGAAGGCCAACAATGAACCTATGGCCTTTATTCAATTAGAAGATATTTCGGGTCAAGTAGAAGGGATTGTCTTTCCCCGCACTTATCAGAAAGTTGAGCAACTCTTACAGCTTGATAGCCGTGTCATTGTGTGGGGCAAAGTGCAACAGAAAGAGGATCGAACGCAACTGATTGTGGACGATCTCGAACCCATTGAAGAGGTGCGAATGTTGATGATTCGCCTCTCTCCGAGTGAGCTTCATCACACCCAAAGTCAGCAACGACTGAAGCAAATTTTGTCACAGCAGGCTGGGGATAAGAAGAAGCGGGGGCGGATCCCGGTGATCGTGATCGTTGGGAGGGGCGGCGATCGCACCTTTATTCGCCTTGGGCAAGACTATTGGGTCGAGGACGATCACCAGGCCCTCTTGGCACTCCGACAGGGGGGCTTCCATGTCTACCGCGAAAACCTGATTCCCCAGGCCCAAGCGAGCTAACCATTACTTCTACTTTTTAAAAGAAACCCATAAAACCCATAAATCCTATGTCTTACACTTACGAATATCCAAAACCGAGCGTTACCGTTGACTGTGTTGTTTTCGGCCTCGACGCCACCCACACTCTGAAAATGATGCTGATTCAGCGGGGCGTTGAACCCTTTAAAGGGGAATGGGCCTTACCGGGGGGTTTTGTACGCCTTGATGAATCCCTCGAAGAAGCGGCCATGCGCGAACTCCGGGAAGAAACGGGCGTCGAAAAAATATTTCTAGAGCAGCTTTACACCTTTGGGGCTCCGGATCGTGACCCCCGCGATCGGGTGATTACCGTAGCCTACTATGCTTTGATTAACCTAGAGGATCACCCAATTCATGCCCAAACGGACGCCGATGCTGTGGCTTGGTTCTCGCTGGATGAACTGCCCAATGTTGCTTTTGATCACCAGCAAATCATTGATGTGGCGACCCAACGGCTCCAGGGTAAACTCCGCTATGAACCCATTGGCTTTGAGCTGCTGCCCCGTAAATTTACCTTGACCCAACTCCAAAAACTCTACGAGCAGATTTTAGGAACCCAGTTAGATAAGCGGAACTTCCGGCGCAAAATCCTTAAAATGGATCTCCTGATTAAATTAGATGAGTTGCAAACTGGGGTCGCCCACCGTGCGGCACGGCTTTACTCCTTTGATGAGGCTAAATATCAACGGCTCAAGGAGGCTGGCTTTAATTTCGAGCTTTAAGGCAGGTTTGGAGATCGTTCAGTTTGTCAGAGTCGCATCATTTTGAAGGCGATCGCCAAAAGTAGATGGAACCCATCGAGGAAAAACGCGATCCGAGTCTCTGGTATCGGCTTTACTGCGCAGGCTTAATGCTGGGCCAGGTGCTATGGCGTCTCCTGCGCGGGAAACTCCGGCGTGACCAGATCACGGAACAAATGCTAACGGCGGGACCGAAGGCGTTGGTGCCAGTGCTGTTGGTCGCTTTTTTTGGGGGCATGATCTTTACGATCCAAACTGCAAGGGAACTCACCACCTTTGGGGCCGAAAGTTTTGTCGGGGGAGCGTTTGCGATCGCCTTTTGTCGGGAACTGGCCCCGATTTTGACCGCGAGTATCATTGCAGGCCAGGTGGGTTCTGCTTTTGCAGCGGAATTAGGCTCGATGAAAATTACCGAACAGATCGATGCTCTGTATATGCTCCGGTCTAATCCCGTTGATTATTTGGTGATGCCCCGGGTGGTGGCCTGCTGTTTGATGTTGCCGATTTTAACGGTCTTTGCCTTGGTGGTGGGGGTGATCGGGGGTACCGGAGCCGCCTATCAGTTCTATGATCTTGCCCCCATTAATTTTTTAACGTCTGTACAAACTTTTCTCCAGCCCCGGGATCTGATTAATGTCGGCGTCAAAGGGATTCTGTTTGGTCTGTTGGTAGGGATTATCGGCTGTAGTTGGGGGTTGACCACCGTCGGCAGTACGCAGCAGGTGGGCCGCTCTGCCACCTCAGCGGTGGTGACGACTTGGATCGGTATTTTTATGTTGGATTTCTTTTTATCTCTCTTGTTGTTTCACCAATCTCCCCTGGGTTAAAGGAGTCCGCAAAGATTTACTCAGCCTGAGGTCAGGGGGATATGTTATTTTCCAAGGAGATTCTTTTATTCCGAGTGCTACATGTTACTGAGCGATGATCTGTTGTTGAATTTTAAGCGGTGTGAACGTCGGGCTTTTTTAGACCTGTATGGCGATCGCACTGAGCAGACATCGGAAAAAGATTTTCTCCAAAAATTACGCAAGGAAAACCAGCGCCAAATTCAGGAATATCTGGGTCAACGCCCCTACCACGAACCCGCCGCCGCCGATTGGGAAACCTGTGCCGCCGAAACAGAAGCCCTGATGGCCGCAGGGGTCGAATGCATTTATCGGGGGGTCTTACTCTATCACTTCGACCAATGGCCCGGTACCCCTGTTGAACAGTTAACCCTGGTGGGGAAACCCACGGTTCTCTTGCGACAGGCTGGCCCTTCCCGCTGGGGCAACTGGCATTATCGACCGATCAGCGTCAAATTAGGCCAAAAACCAAAGCCAGAATACAAGCTGGTGGCAATGTTCCACTCTTTTCTATTGGAAGCGATCCAAGGGCGATCGCCCCGCTTAACCCAACTCATTTTGCGGGCTCGCCGTCCCCACCGTGTTGACGTAGACCTCTGGGCCGACAAACTCCAGGAAACGATCACCGACTGCATTAACCTCCTATTACCCGAATTAGAGCCGGAAGTTTTTATTTCCCGGCAACGCTGTCACCTCTGCTCTTGGCACAACCATTGCTATGCGATCGCCCAGGCCGATAACCATTTATCCCTCGTGCCCGGCGTCACCCCCAACCGCTACGAATCCCTCCAGGGCATCGGCGTCAACACCCTCGAATCCCTCGCCCAAACTTCCCCCAAACACCTGGGCCAACACCTGGGGGCAGATATCGCCATGCAACTCCAACAACAAGCGCGGGCGATCGTCCATCAAGAAGTCGTCTGGCGCATCAACCGTCCCAACAAAACCCAGCCCGTTCCCCAGGGAACCGTCGAACTTTTTTTTGATATCGAAGCAGAACCCGACCGCAACGTTGATTATCTTCTGGGGGTGTATCTGGTTGATCGCCAAAACCAAAAGGAAAAGTTTTACGGTTTTGTGGCAGAAACTTTAGAGGAAGAAGGCAAAATTTGGCAAGAATTTGTGGCATTTGTCACGCAATTTCCCGAAGCACCGATTTTTCATTTTTCCCCCTACGAACGGGACACCCTCAATCGCCTGGGGAAAAAATACGGCACACCGCCCCAGCAACTCCAAAAAATTGTGGGTCGCCTAATGGATATTCACCAGTGGGTGACAAAATATCTCGTGTTTCCCGTAGAAAGTTATTCCCTTAAGGCCCTGGCCAATTGCCTCGGCTACCAATGGCGCGAACAGGGGGTCAGCGGCGATCAAACCGTGTGCTGGTATGACCAATGGTTAGAAACAGGCGATCGCCAATTATTAGAGGCCATTGTCCGCTACAACGAAGATGATTGTCGGGCAACCCATCACCTCAAACAATGGATCACCAGCTTCCTAGAATCCCAGCAAAAAACCATGGTTTTACGTTGATCCCGTGGGCTACAGTAAGCCGCGATAGCGAATAAACATTAAAATCGCCGCCCAGGAACCCAGGGCAACCTTGACCGCCACGATGATATTGAGGATCGTGATCCAACCACCACTAAATAACGTGCCAAATTCACCGTGGGGGAGCTGGAAGCCCATCAGGGACAACGCTGCTAAGAGGAAAAAGACCAGTACCGAAATTTTTTCGAGAATCGCTGCATTCCACTTTTTATAAATGGCATCCATCCATTGGGGCGAAGAGACGATCGCCACCAAACCAATGGCCGTCCCCCCCGCAACACCAGCGGCAAACCCCCCCCCAGGGCTGAGGTGTCCCCGAATGGCCAGTTCAATCCCAATCAGGGCCGCAATGGTCGCCCCCAACCGCGCCAGGACAATGGAAGGGGAATCGGTAAATTGCTTAACTTCCTTCGAGGGGTGTTCGTCGGCCAGTAAAAAACGCACGCCCATGATCGCCAGGGTAAAAACCATCACTTCAAAGCCGGTGTCGTAGAGGCGATTGCGCAAAATAATCCCCGATACGGCATTGGGTACCCCCGCTTCGGCGGCCACCACTTCGGCGATCGCCCCAATCTCCCCTTCCATCGCAAAATTCGGGAAGACGAGCATTTTCACAAATAAAGAAATACCAAAGGCAAGGTAAACCCACTTCATGATTGATGATTCTCCATAAGGGATTGCGGCGACGATGGCCCAACGACTTCAGGGGTAGGCTGTGGCTCTAGCAGTTGCAGTTCGATCACATCCGTCAGGGCTGAGGTTTTAAAGATTTCATAGAGCCGTGGTACACGGGTTTTCAGGACATGAAGGTGCCCATCGCCATCCACCTGCAAAATACAGTGCACATTTTTCTGCGCCAGGGCTTGACCCAGGGCTTGGGTATCTTCAAATACCACGGGTTCCAGGCGTAAATGATATTTGCCCAGTACCTGCTTGAGCAGAGGATTAATTTTTTGGATGAGATTAACGGTATCTGTGCCAGTGGCCAAAACCCCTAAACGCATACTCATCGAAGAACGCACGGCCACCGCATAGAGGGTAATGGACAGCATCGTCCCCACCAACGCTTCGGTTAAAGCCACATCCGCCGCCCCGAACATTGCATAAAGGAGCGCGGCGATCGCCCCCAGGATCCCCCGAATCACCAACGCATAGTAGGGATTTCTTTGGGCGACTAATAATCCCCCCGTCACGGGCAATAACAAGGCGATCGCCCCCACAAACCAGTCAAAATTAGATCCGTTCATCACCGCCTCCACGACTCGAACAATAGGCCAGCACATACCCCAGTACCGTATTCCAAATGGCGAGGGCAATAATCGCCAAAATCAGCAGGGGCCATTCCCTAGGAATTTTTAGCAGTAGCCCCGCCATAATCGCCATCGAACCCAAGGTGTCAGAGACCGACAGAGTATGTAATTTAAACAACACAGAACGATTACCCAGCAGGGGAGCCGTGCCCCAAAACCAAAAGATCACCCCCACAATGATGCAGCCGTAGCTGAGGATATTGATCAAAGTGCTCATGGTAAATTCACCCGCCTCAAAATGTGAGCTAGTAGCATTAACGCCGCATTGCCGACGCACAAAATTAGGACACCGACAACCCCGACCGTCCAGTCATCCCGCAGCACCGAAATCACCAAAATCATCACCGAGGTCTTACTGGCAATGCTGGCGAAGGCCAGGAGCTTTTGCCAAATATCTTGATCCTGTATTGCTTCATAAATTGGCAGCAGTAACGCGCCGATCATCGCCCCAAAAATCCAAGTCATTTGAGTTTCCTCCTTTGCACACGGTGAACTTCGTACCAACCGTCTTTGTGATAATGCAGCACAATTGTTTTCGGGGTAAAGGTAATCAGAAAAATATCGAGAAAAATTAAGCCTGGAGTCCGATTTGGCTTCACCCGCTCCATGGTGACGGTTTCATAGAGATGGGGGCGAAAAATCATTTCAAAGGCTTCAAAATAGGCCTGGGGAATCGCAATGATAATTTCCCAAAACACATGGAGCCAATCTTTGATCTGAGCCGCATCAAAGCGTTTACCGGGCATCAAGATCGCAATAATCACGCCGATGAGAATATTGGCGGCACTCAGGTCTGCTGTGAGCAGAAACCAGATCATTAAAATCAGAAAAATATCGAGAATGCCGATCATAGGGTCACCATCCAAAATAATCCAGTTAAGACAACGCTCATGCCGCCGATCAGCTGCTCAAATTCTTCAAAGATCCGGGGCAGCTTAAATTCGAGACGTTTCATAATCAGCCAGTACAACACCCAGCCAACAGCAATTTTGATCAAGGCCTTGGGGATATTAGAAAATTCATAGGCTTCGAGATAAAAACCATTGCCGAGGATGACACCGCTTAATAAAAAGGCGATCGCCCCCCAGAAGGTCACACTTTTTGCAGTAAATTTCGTCGCGGCATCATGGGGAATAAACAAGAATTTGGCGAAGGCCAGGGCTGTCCCCACGGCGGCAATATTCAGACCCATTTCCTGCCAGGGCGCAATATTTTTAAGCAGGAGGGCCTTTGAGCTAAAGCCAAGCAGCAACGGCATCCCGACCATCGACAGGCAGGCGATCGCCAAGGGCAGCCACAGACTGCTCGCGATTTTAGTTTGGCGCAGTTTCTGAAAATTGCGGGTGGGCAATTGCCCCGCCATCAAAAATAAAGAAGATTTCACTAAACCATGGGAGAGGGCCGCCAAACCCGCCACCGCCGGTGCTGAGAGCAACAACCCTAATTTTGAGATGGTGCTAAAAGCCAGTAAACGTTTGGCATCGGTTTCGAGAATGGCAAAGGTAATCCCCAACAGAGCAGTGGCCAGCCCGAATAGCCTCAGCCACAGATCCAGGTCTGGCACCAAAATGCCGCAGCGCAGGAGGGGAAAGATCCCCGCTTTAACCACGACACCGGACAACATCGCCGATACGGGGGTTTCTGCTTCGGAGTGGGTTAGGGGCAACCAAAATCCCGAAATAAAGACGCCCCCCTTGGTGAGTAGGCCCAGGAAAATCAGGGCGATCGCATCGCTGGGGGCTTCGGCCAGACCCGCAAAAGCGAAGGATTTTGTTGCTTGGTAAACTAGCACCGCCCCAATGAGATAGAACAGCATCGCCGTATTGCTGAGGAATAAATACCTGAGACCAATCCAAATGGAACGGTCGGTACGCTGGTAGGTCATCAACAAAAAAGCCGCAATGCTAATGGCCTCCAGGGCAACGTAGAGGCTAATCAGATCGGCGCAGACAAAAACGGCATTGAGGGCCCCGTGCAAAACCACCAACTGGGTAAAGAAAAAAGCACTTTTGTTACTTTTCCAGCAGTACACCGTCACGGCGATCGCCACCGCCGCATTGGTCAAAATAAAATAGCCGCTCTGGTCATCCACCAGTAGATCCACCCCATACATCCCCAGGAGCTTAAGGCTGTAGGGTTCCGGCTGAAAAATTTGGACAAGGCCAAAGATTAACGAACCAATAGAAACGAAAATCGCCAGATAACGATCAATCTTGGGCAGTAAATAAATACTAAAGCCCACCACAAAGGGAAAAATTACCCAGCCAATGGTCAATTCATTCATGGTTATCGTCCTCCCTAAACTAACGACCACTGAGAGTTGTCCTAAGCCAACACCAGCCAAAACAAACCCGTCAACACAAGACTCATCACCCCCACCAGATGTTCAAATTGCTCCACGACCCGGGGCAGCTTGACCGTAATCCGCTGGAAAATCAGCCCATAGGCCAGCCAGCCGATGCCGATGGTGACTAACGCCTTGAGGATATTACTGGGTTGATAGGCTTCCAGGTAAAAGCTGTTGGTCACAAACAACCCCCCCAGGAGCAGCACAATTGCACCATAAAAATTCGGCAAAATTTTGAGGTTGGGGTCTGTTTTTTTCGGGAGGAAAATGAATTTCGCAAAGGAAATCGCTGTCCCCACCGCCGCCACATTGAGGGCGAAGCTTTGCCAAGGCAGAATATTTTTCATCGTCAGAATTTTAGAACTGTAGCCCGCCAAAAAGGGCAAGCCAGAGATCGAAGCACAGGCCAACACCAAGACCCACCAGTAAGCCCGGGGAATCGACTGTTCGCGCAAAACTTTAAAATTGCGACTGGGTAACTGTCCCGCCGTGAGAAAAAGCGCGCCTTTAACGAGGCCATGGGTAAGGGCATAAAACCCACCCACCGCTGGCGCGGCCAACACAAAACCCAATTGGGAAACGGTGTGAAAAGCCAACATTCGTTTTGTATCTTTCTCAAAAACCGCATAGCCAACCCCCAACAGAGCCGTACCCACACCGAATAATCGCACCACAGGATCAAGCTCTGGCACTAATAGGGCACAGCGAGCCAGGGGAAAAACGCCAGCTTTAACCACAACCCCTGATAAAAGCGCGGATACGGGGGTTTCTGATTCTCCATGGGTGAGGGGGAGCCACAGACCAGAGACAAAAATGCCCCCCTTGGTCAGTAAGCCGAGGAAGATTAAGGCGATCGCCTCCTTGGGGGCCACTGCCAAACCCGAAAAAGCAAAGGAATTACTCGCTTGGTAGACCAATACCGCACCAATGAGATAAAACAACATCGCGGTATTGCTAATGAAGAGATAGCGCAGGCCGACCCAGAGGGAGCGATCGCTCCGGGAATAGGTGATTAACAAAAATGCAGCAATCCCAATACACTCTAGGGCGACATACAGACTGATCAGATCGGCACAGCAAAACGTCGCGTTTACGGCCCCATGGAGGATCACCAGTTGGGTGTAGAAAAACGGTGATTTCTGTTTGTCAAAACAATAAAGAAGTACAGCCCCCGTCACCAGCCCATTCATCAAAATGAAATAGCCGCTCAGTTCATCGAACATCAGGGTGACGCCGAAGCTATCCAAGAGTTCTAGGGTAAAAGGCTCTAGACTCCAAAGCAGACCGATACTATAGATCACCGATAGAGCGGCGATCGCCAAAGCAAAGTAACGGTTCCAGCGGGGCAAGAGATAAATACTGAACCCCACAACAAACGGCAACAAAATCCAAATAATTGTGATGTCGTCGATCATGGCGTGTGGCTTTTCTCGATTTCGCTGGTTTCTAAGGTCGGATTATCCCGTGACAACTTCATCACGCCCACGAGCATCAAGGCCTGAATCGAAAAGCCAATCACAATTGCCGTCAAAATCACGGCCTGGGGCACCGGATCGGCATAGGCGATCGCCCCCTGGTCAGCATCCACAATGGGAGCAAAAATCCCCCCACGGGCCGCCACGAGAATGTAATACGCAATCACCCCTGTACTCATCACATCCATGGCTAGGATTTTCATAATCAGATTTTTTTTGAAAATGATGCCGAAAAACCCAATGAAGATTACTGCAAACACACAGGCTTCGAGCATAGACATCGACATGGCTGAATTCCCTCCGTCCGAGTGGGGGATGTCCCTGACGACAATCCCCCAGTAATGATTTCCTACACCGACAAACTTTTCTCAAGGGCTTCCCGGTCGGCAGGCACATCCGGATCCTGGGGCTTATTTAAAACAGCCTGGAGGAGCGGCGGTGCCAAGAAAGTGGTCAAGATCACCATCACAATGATGGCTGCTTCTAGGGGCTTATCTAACACACCACTAGCAGAACCAATGCCCGCAAAAACGAGGCCCACTTCTCCCCGGGGAATCATGCCAAAACCAATGGCCAAGCGATTCACCCCCGGTTGACCAAAGACGGCCCAGCCCGTGATTACCTTCCCGACAATCGCCACAACGATGAGGAACGCAGCAATCACTAATCCGGCGCGGTTGGCAGACTCGAAGGGGTTCAGAACACCAAGGTCTGCTTTTGCTCCCACAGTTACAAAAAAGATCGGCACTAAAAAGTCGGCAATGGGCATTACTTGACGGTCTAACTCCTTACGGAGATCCGTTTCATCCAACACGAGACCCGCCGCGAAGGCCCCTAAAATGGCTTCTAAATGGATGAGGTTCGCAATAATCGCCATCACCAACGCAAAGGCAAAGGCCGGAATCAACAGCGCGCCCCGGGTTTTTAGTTTGGCGGCGATCGCCTCAAAACCTTGGTTAAAGAATTTACCGAGTAGAATCGAACCCAACAGAAAAGCACTGGCCCCAATAATCAGATAGACCACATTCAGGAGATCCACTTCCCCGGTCTTAGCCAAACTCGCGACGACCGCTAGAACAATAATCCCCAGCACATCGTCAATCACCGCCGCACCAACGATAATTTTGCCTTCGGTGGACTTTAGCTGACCCAAGTCCGACAGTACCTTCGAGGTAATGCCAATACTCGTGGCCGTGAGGGCGGCCCCCGCAAAAATAGCAGGGATAATCGGCGTATGGAACAACGTCACTAGGCCCACCGTCCCCAAAAGGAAAGGTGCCACCACCCCGACAATCGCGACCACCGCAGCCTGGGAACCCACTTTACTCAGCTCCCGGAGGTCTGATTCGAGGCCAATCTCAAATAACAGCACAATGACCCCAAGCTCTGCCAATACCGAGATCACTTCGCTTTGGCTGGCAAAAATATGCTCAAGGGCAGTGCCATCTAAACCACCAAGCTGCTGCAAAAACAGCATTAAACTTGAGTCGGCCGCCGTGGCCCCTGTTTCCGGAAAGACAATCAAATGTAAAGCAGAGACCCCAACCAGGACGCCTCCGACCAGTTCCCCTAGCACGGGGGGTAAGCCGACTCGTTTGGAGAGTTCTCCCCCCAACTTACTCATGGCATAGATCACGACCAGGGTCATTAAAACGCCGGTTAAAACAAATGAACCATAGTCAGCTTCCGGGGTTGTCGCCAGGGACAAGGAAGGAACGAAATTCGTCAATCCTGGCAGACTACCAGAAAAGATTGTGGGACTTAGCATAGAATTTTTGCCTCAAACGTTGTGGTAAAAAGCGATCGCAAATATTTCAGGGATGGGACAAAAGGGAAAAGGGATAGGTTGCATCGAACCCGGAGAGGGCTATCTGCCGACCATACCGCCCTAAGATAAGCCGGAAGGTTAGACCACGATAGCCAGGAACCCACCGCAGATCAGGGCCTTAACCCATCTCTGAACTGGGAGCCGTCACACCATCCGCCAAATGGGGATAGATTCCGAGCACGGCATTCTTGAGGGCTTCTTCCCGCGACATTAAACATTTATCGGGGGGAACCCGCTTAAAGAGCTTGAGTTTTTCCAGACGGCGACGGGTTTGGCCCGCAGCACCGACAATATAAACCTGACGTTCTTTGTCGAGGGCCTCTTCAATGGCATTTTCTAAGGCTAGGGAAGCGGTCACTCCCATGTGGGGCACTTCACCGATATCAAAGACGAGGGCGTCACAGTCACCCATGGCATTGTGTTCCCTGGCGATCGCCTTTGCGACCCCAAAGATCATCGGCCCACTGAGTTGGAACAAAAGAACGCGGCCTTGGCCTTCATCCAACCAACGTTTTTCGGTGGTAGTCAGGCGGATATTATCGTCAGCATCACTGACCGTTTGGACTTTTTCGGACTGGAGATTACTCATCCGTTCGATGGTGAGCACATTAGCCACAAAGACACCCACACCCACGGCAACAATCAAGTCAACTAAGACCGTTAACAGAATAACGCCGTACATAATAAGGGCTCCCTTGGGGGAGATTTCATGGGCCCGTTTCAGGAAACTCCAGTCAATAATGTCAACCCCGACCTTGAAGGCAATCCCTGCTAACACAGCCAGGGGAATGGTTGCCGTCAAACTCGCAGCCCCCAGGATCACAACCAACAGGACAAAGGCCCGCACCAATCCCGACAGTGCAGATCGACCACCGGACTGGATATTCACCACAGTCCCCATGGTGGCCCCAGCCCCGGCAATCCCGCCAAACAAGCCAGAAAAGAGGTTCCCTAGACCCTGACCAATTAATTCTTTGTTGGAATTATGTTCTGTCCGGGTCAAGCTATCAGCAACGACCGAAGTCAAGAGGGCATCGATACAACCGAGCATCCCTAGCACTGCCGCATCGAGAATCATCCTCTGGAATCCACCTACACTGAAGCTCGGTCTGACCAGCTCTGGGAACCCGGCTCGAATTTCACCGATGCGACGGAGATCGCTTACTTCTGGCGGGAAAACAAAAAAGGCGATTACCGTCCCCAGGACAAGGGCGACCAATTGGGGCGGGATTACCTTTTTAAACTTCTCTGGCATAAACCAGATGATCGCCACGGTGCCTAAAGCTAAGGCTGTTTCGCCCGGTTGAATATTACTCAGTAGTGTGGGTAAATTTTGGAGCGTGCCGATGACGCCGCCCCCCGGACTCGCCTGTCCCAGGAAGGGTGCTAATTGCAAAATGACCAGGATAATCCCAATCCCTGACATGAAGCCAGAAATCACGGTGTAGGGCATCATGGTGACGTATTTGCCGAGTTTGAGGGCGCCAAAAATAATTTGGAACACCCCGGCCATCATCACGACGGTAAAGGCGATCGCCAAACCTTCTTCTGGAGTAGCGGCGCTGGCCGTAAAGTGAGCAATCACAGCGGTCATAACCACCGTCATCGGCCCTGTGGGTTCAGAAATGAGGGTGGGGGTTCCCCCAAAAAGGGCGGCAAAGAAGCCCACAAGCACAGCACCCCAGAGACCGGCCTCGGCCCCGGCGCCGGATGCCACCCCGAAGGCGAGGGCCATGGGCAACGCAATGACCGCCGCCGTTAGCCCGCCAAAAATATCGCCGCGGATATTCCTAAAGTGAATTTTGTTGGTTATCTGCATGGTTACGCATTTTTCAGATCAGTAGTGAGCAAAGCACTTAAACAAACCATAAAGGATTCGTTGCTTAGCCTGTTGGGTGTGAGTTAAGTTGTCAGTGCAACAGGAGCATAGTTTAATGTCTATGAAAATTTTATTTTGTATTGATTAATATCTAACCATAGCCCCCTACCAATTGTCTCCATTGGGAAAACTATCTTTTTGATGAATTGAATAAGTTTTTTTTATCTAAAACATAGGAGGCGATCGCCCATGGCCGGACGCAATCGGGAGATTTCTAGGCTTCAAGTTACAATGGCAAGATTCTGTGGGGCGTCTAAGGAAAGAAGATGTTATGAAAATTTTTTGGTCAAGTCTAACCATTGCCACCCTGGGAGCCAGCGCAAGTTTGGTCAGTCAACCGGGCCTCGCCCAGGTACTCCAACCGACCACAACCCCAGAGGCGATCGCCTTACCGGATTACGGCCTGTGGCAAAACCAAGAACGCCAAAAGTTACTCAACGCTATTGACCATAGCTTGCGCTACATCGATACCAATACCGCCCAAGCGGATTATGCAGCGGTACAAGTCCCCGGCTTCAGTCGGGAAAAGGTGCGGCGATCGCTGGTGCGCTTTCGGCAGTTGGTGCAACAATATCCCGACCCCCGCCAATTACACCAAGCGATCCAGCGGGAATTTATTTTCTATCGCTCTGTGGGTAAAGATGGCACGGGCCAGGTGGACTTTACCGCTTATTTTGAACCAGCCTACGTCGCCAGCCCCGTTAAAACTAACGAATTTCAATATCCCCTCTATCGTCAGCCCCCCGGGTTTAAAACTTGGTCGCAACCCCACCCCGGTCGTGTAGCCTTAGAAGGCCGTGATGGTATTCCGCCGAGCAATAGTCCCTTGCGGGGGCATGAATTGGTTTGGCTAAAAAGTCGCCTCGAAGCCTACCTAATTCAGGTGCAAGGTTCCGCCCGGTTGCAACTGACCAACGGCCGCACCATGACCATTGGTTTTGATGGCAGTACCGATTATGAATATGTCAGCTTGGGCAAAGAATTGATTAACGAGGGCATTTTTCAGCCAGAAGAATTGAGCCTCCCCAAATTAATTGACTATTTTGAGGCGAATCCCACAGAACTCAGTAATTACATTCCCCGCAATAATCGCTTTATCTTTTTCCGGGAAACCTTCGGGTCGCCGCCCATCGGTAGTATTGGGGTGCCCGTCTTGGCAGAGCGGTCGATCGCCACCGACAAAAGCATTTTTCCCCCAGGGGCGATCGCCTTTATTGCGACCCAGCTTCCTTACCAGCGGGCCAATGGAGACTGGTTAAAACTCCCCGTTAGTCGTTATGTCCTCGATCAAGACACAGGCAGCGCGATCAAAGGGGCTGGCCGGGTTGATATTTTCCTCGGCACCGGGCCAAACACCCAAACTCGCGCCGGTCTCGTCAACGATCCGGGTAATCTTTACTATCTCCTCCTTAAGGATTAAGCTTCGCCTAATTTCTCGATCAAAAATCCCCCTAAATTTTTTCATCTAGGGGGACTGAATCTTAAGGTTCAAAAGCGTGTTAAATATCAACAACGGCCTTAGTTGGCGTCTGGAAATCGGCACATTCTTTGAGCAGGGCATAATCTAGCTCACTAGGAACATTGATCGGTTGGAAACCCGCCGGAACCATTTGCAACGTCGGGCGATCGCCACCAGCAGCGACAAACCCCTTAGCTACATAATCCAATTGATAATCGTAGGCCACCTGTTCGTAGGGATCGAGGACGGCTAAATCTAACTTACCGTTGTTAATCGCGCCCGAAAAGCAAGCATATTCCGAATTCACTTGGTAAAAGACCCCTTGCACCCGGTTGTTGTCATTCACCTGGAGCACCATGTAGTCCTGGCCTAATTGTTGGGCAACGGGAGAAGTTCCATAAACAAAGACGGCACTTTGCTGCTGGGCAATCAAGCGGGTATTTAGGGATGCAAAAAAGTTTTCACTCCGACTTAGGGCACGGTGTTCGAGGGTTGCTCCCTGGGCTAAATTTGGGGCGATCGCCGTCAGACCTAAACCCAGCAGCAGCGCCACCGGTCGCGCCACGAAATGACCTGCGAATTTTCTTAACTTTTGCCACACCATATTGCGCTCCCTAAATCTCTATCAACTGCCAAAAATCTCGATTATGTCCCGAAAAATTCCCCAATTTTTGGATTACTGGCAAAAAATTTTTCTGTGACTTTATTTGATTTCCTCATCTCTGACTGTAACGTAAATCGAAACCCTAATGGAAGGGGAAAAAAGCCTTTCTTCTCATAAGTTTACGATGTGATTTTTTGCTCACAAAAAAAGACCCGGCCGGGTCAAGAAATGTAAATATTCCCTGGGATTTAGACTGAATATTTTGAGCAGTAACCGTTAAGCCCACCACCAGGGGAGTGATGTTAAAGGCTTAATTTTGGAGGGCGCGGCGGATTTGTTGCATTAGTTGTGGCGCGGCAACGGCCCCTTCGATGCGGGAAACTAATTGTCCTTTGTTGTAGAGCACGAGGGTGGGATAGGCATGGACACCGTGGTGGGAGGCCAGGGCCGGATAGCGATCGCCGTCTACTTTAACGATTTGAATTTCATTGGCCATTTGGGGGCTGATTTCTTCGAGGGTTTTGCCCATAATTTGGCAGGGGCCACACCAAGTTGCATAAAAATCGACTAAAACAGGCTTTTCGGCAGCCTGTAACATTGCTTCAAAACTGGAAAATTGTTTTTTGACAGCCATGGAAAATAGCTCCGAAACGAGATTGCGAGGGGAATTGTTGCGATCGCACGACCCTAACTCCTATGATAACCCAGTCATCAAAACGCAAAGACTTTTGGAGAGATAGGCAATGGAGCTTTTACCCGCCGCGCAACAACGTCTGAAGGATCAAGTGGCCATCGTCACCGGGGCCTCTCGGGGGATTGGGAAAGCCACGGCGATCGCCCTCGCCACAGAAGGTGCCAAGGTGGTGATCAACTACGCCTGTTCCAGTGCTGCTGCCGAGGCATTGGTCGCGGAAATTCAGGCCGCCGGAGGTGAGGCGATCGCCCTTCAAGCCGATGTGTCCCAGGAAGATCAAGTCAACGATCTCATCGAAAAAACCCTCGCCCAATGGGGCCAGATCGATATCCTCGTCAACAACGCCGGAATCACAAAAGATACCCTGCTGATGCGCATGAAGCTCGATGCCTGGCAGGCTGTCATTGACCTCAACCTCACGGGCGTCTTTCTCTGCACCAAAGCCGTCACCAAACCGATGATGAAAAAACGCCGGGGCCGGATCATCAACATCACCTCTGTGGCCGGACTAATGGGGAACCCTGGTCAAGCTAACTACAGTGCCGCCAAAGCCGGGGTGATTGGTTTTACGAAGACTGTCGCTAAGGAACTGGCCAGTCGAAATATCGTGGTTAATGCCGTGGCCCCTGGTTTTATTACCACTGACATGACCGAAGGCCTCGAAGCCGATGAAATTCTCAAGTACATTCCCCTGGGCCGCTATGGTCAACCGGAAGAAATTGCTGGGATGATCCGTTTCCTCGCCGCTGATCCCGCCGCTGCTTACATTACAGGTCAAACGTTTAATGTAGATGGCGGGATGGTGATGCACTAAAGCGATCGCCTATTTCTTTTGCAAGATCCCCCAATGTTCATCCCCTTGCCGACTCGGCACAGAATTTTGAATTGGATCGAGGGCAAGAATCTTAAATTGTGGGGAAAAAAACTGAATCACTTCCTGGGGGGTTGTGCCAAAGGGCGGGCCTCCCGTTTTGTTGTGGGTGTAGAAAATGCCGTAGAGTTTGGCCCCTGGTTTAAGGATTGTGGCCGCCAAGGTAACGTAATCGGGACGCTGCTCTGGGGCGATCGCACAGAAACAGGTATGCTCGAACAGATAATCAAAGTGACTTTTATGACTTTTTTTAAGATCAAAAATATTTTCTTCGAGTAAAGTAAGAGTAACACCATGATCTTGACTTAATGCTTTCGCGGCGGCGATCGCCGCTGGGGCAAAATCAACCCCCGTTACTGAGAACCCCTGTTTTGCTAAAAACACAGCATCATGGCCCTGGCCACAACCCAAAACCCCCCATTCCCCTTGGGGTAATGGCGCTGTCTTTGCGAAAAAATCCTGGAGCGGTGGCGCTGCTTGGCCGAGATCCCAGCGATGTTGAGCCGTTTGATATTTTTCTTCCCAAAAATTTTTTTCCCGAACCATTATTATTGCCCAACCTTAAAGCTTAGTTGCAAAGCACTCATGAGTTTATTTAATCAGTATTAGACTAATTTCCAGAGGCTTTCTTATCAAACTTTTCAAATTGATTGCCGTTTAAGGGTCAGCAATTTCCCATCATTTCTCGTCTGATTTTTCTTTTTTTCTGTGCGTCTTATCCCACCCTGCCCATGCAATATAATCCTGCTCTAATTCAAGCCCTCGGCGACATCGTCTATGAACGCTGTTTAACCTCAGGTGCAATGGTTTGGTACGGGGATTTTACGCGGGTTTTGGGGTATTCGGCGGCGGAAATGGGTAATGATTGTCAAACTTGGCTAGAGCGGCTCTATCCGGACGATCAAACGAAAGTTTTGGCCACCCTCGAACAAGCCTTCGCCCAACAGCAAGCCTACGAGTTGGACTATCGATTCCAGCACCATGACGGTTCCTATGTTTGGATCCAAGACCGAGGAGTTCCTAAGGATATTACTGCGCAAGATTCGGATCAGTTTTGGGTGATTGGGGTGATGCGTGACATTAGCGATCGCAAACAGGTAGAGCTAGATATGCACAATGCCCTGATGCGCGAAAAAGAACTCAATCAACTGAAAACCCGTTTCATTGACATTGCCTCCCATGAATTCCGCACCCCTTTGACCTCGATTTTGGGCTTTACTGAACTCCTCGAACAATACGCCCATAAATTCAACCCAGAAGCGCAACGGCGGCATCTACAGCGAATTAAAGGGGCGGCCCAACGGCTCCAAACCCTCGTTGACGATGTCCTTTCGGTCAGTCGCGTCGATGCAGGACAACTCACCCTAGAGCCAGCGCCCGTGCATTTTGAAGGGCTGTGCCAGGACATTATCGAAGAGTTGCAAGTGGTGTTTGGCCATACCCACCCGATCCAGTTTGATTTCGTTCCCCAATACCAAGGCGATCGCCGCCTCTTACCCGTCCTAGACGCCAAGATTATCCGCCACATTCTGTCTAATTTACTCTCGAATGCCCTCAAATACTCTTTTCCCGGTGAAGCCGTCAGCTTGGCAGTTTGTTGTGGCGATCGCCAAATCAGCATCACCATCACTGACCGGGGAATTGGCATTCCCCAAGCCGATTTACCCCATTTATTTGAACCCTTTCACCGGGCTCAAAATGTTGGCAAAATTCCAGGCACAGGCTTAGGGTTACACATTGTGAAACGTTACATTGACTTACACAATGGTACGATTATGGTCGCAAGTCTCGTGAATTCTGGCACCACATTCCGCGTTAAAATTCCCTGCTCTTTCGTAAGTAAACCCTGACTGACGCATCAAGTCCCATGAGAAACATCTACTATGGTTGCCTCCTCACTTTCCCCCACCATTCTCGTCATTGAAGACGAAGATTCGATCCGAGAGCTCATCGTCACCTTGCTCATTGCCGAAGATTATCAGGTGCTAGAAGCAGAAAATGGGCAGATTGGCGTCGGCATTGCCATTGAAAATCGTCCAGATTTAATTATTTGCGACATCATGATGCCGGGCATGGACGGTTATGGTGTCTTAGAAGTGCTCCAAGCAGATCCAGAAACCGAAACGATTCCATTCATTTTTTTAACGGCCAAAGGTACGAAAGAAAACATTCGCCAAGGGATGAACTTGGGGGCCGATGATTACCTCACAAAGCCCTTTACCACCTACGAGTTACTTGACGCCATTAAAACACGTTTGCGGAAACATCGCTCCTGGCAGGGGTATTTTCAGCAAAAAAAACAAGCTGGCGATCGCCAACAAATCAACTACGCCGTTACCCACGATCCCATTACCCAGCTTCCCAATCAACTCGCCCTCCGGGATGACCTCAACCGCCTCCTAAAACAGTGGGAACCGTTCGTTCAGCAGCAACTCCAACCCCATGAGTCATGGCAAATTCCCATTTTCTATCTGAGCGTTGATCGCTTTGAAAAAATCAACGAATTATTTGGCTATCAATTTGGTAATGCTGTCCTCAAACATATCGTGCGCCAGTTGGTGACGGTGGTGGCGGAGGAGGCCTATTTAGCCTGTTTAAATTACACAGATTTTGTGGTGATTTATCCCCCCAATTGTGCGGTGGATGAGACAGAGATAGAGCTCAATCAAATGGCAGAGGATCTCCTAGAAGCCTTTAGGAGTCCCATGATAATTAATGGTCAAAAGATCTTGATTACTTGGCATATTGGGATAATCACCATGCCCTACCGAGAATATAACTTCGATAAGTACCTCAACCAAGCAAAAGAGGCGATGGAGACGGCGCGTCAACGGGGCAGCACGAACTATTATTTCCATTTTCAAGAAGCGCAAATTAATGCCACTCACCAAAACCTGCTGCTTGATGCGGATCTTTACGATGCCATCCAAGAAAATCAACTGACCCTATATTACCAACCCAAAATTAGTGTAGCGACTGGCAAAATTGTTGGTGCAGAAGCGCTCATCCGCTGGTTTCATCCCACCTTAGGCATGGTGTCCCCGGCGAAATTTATTCCCCTCGCCGAGAAAAATGGCTTGATCACCAGCATTGGAGAATGGGTGTTTCGGGCCGCCTGTCACCAGGCCCAACAGTGGATGCAAGGGGGAATTACCTATCCTAAAATCGCTGTTAACCTTTCTGGACGGCAGTTTTATCAGGCTCAACTGGTGGAAAATCTGGTCGAAATTACCCAGCAATATGGGATTAATCCGGCTCAAATCGAACTGGAAGTGACCGAAAGTATTTTGATCTCGGATGTGGAGTTGGCGATCGCCCATCTGCAAGCCCTAAAAAACTCCGGTTTTCCCATTGCCATTGATGATTTTGGGACAGGCTACTCCTCCCTGAGTTATCTCCAAAATTTCCCCTTCGATATCCTTAAAATAGACCGCTGCTTTGTCCGCAACGTCGCCCACAACATTACCAACTCCACCATCGTCAAACACATCATCATGATGGCGAAACAACTCGAACTGACCACCGTCGCCGAGGGGGTCGAAACCATGGCCGAATTAGAGTTCCTCAAGACGCAACATTGTGACGAGATCCAGGGGTTTTTGTTTAGTCCGCCGGTGCCCGCCGAAAAATTCACAGCCATGCTCCAGGCCGACCAAAACTTTTACGAGCCATGTCCCATCTCGCCTAATCCCGCCTAGCTTCCGACCCTGACGCTACGAAAGAACCGGAGTACGATAGGATTAAGCCTATTCCAAACTTTTTTCGTATCAGACATTTATTCACAATGACTGCAGAGCCTAATCCCGCGATCGCCTTTTCCATGGACGACTTTGAGCATGCCCTCACCGAACATGACTACCATTTCGAACAGGGACAAGTGGTCACAGGGAAAATTTTTGAACATCTATCCGATGGCGTCCTCGTGGATATTGGTGGAAAATCACCTGGGTTTTCTCCCCTCCGGGACGCACTCCTGGCAGGTGAAACAGATGCCCATGTAGCTCTGCCCGTGGGCGAAACCGTTGAATTTTTGATTGTCCGGGGCCAAAATGCCGAAGGCCAAGTCACCCTGTCCCGCCGCAAATTAGCCGAACAACGGGTATGGGAAGATCTCGCCCAGGCGGCCGAAGCTGGCAACTCCGTCCAAATGCGGGTTACAGGTAGCAATCGGGGCGGCGTCACTGGTGATGTTCAAGGTCTGCGGGGCTTTATCCCCAACTCCCACCTAGTCGATAAAAATATTGATAATCTGATGGGACAACTCCTGACGGTCAACTTCCTGGAGTTTGACCAAGAGCGTCGCAAATTGGTTCTGTCCCAACGCTATGCCGCCCAAGCCGAAGTGATGCGTCGCCTGTCGATTGGGGCTTTAGTCAGTGGTACCGTGGTGAACATTAAACCCTACGGCGTTTTTATTGAACTCGATGGGATGACCGGGCTGCTCCACCGCAGTCAAATTAGCGCCAAGCCCGTTGACCAACTCGAAGCCCTTTTTGGTATTGGCCAAACGGTGCGGGTGCTGATCACGGACATCGAAGAAAATAATAATCGCATTTCCCTTTCCCTCCAGGCCCTCGAAAAATTCCCCGGTGAAGTGATTGAACAGTTTGACACAGTACAAACCAATGCCGAGGAACGGGTAGAGGCAGCCCGCAAAAAACTCAATCTGGTTTAAGGCATAAAAAATAAGGGAAAAGTTTCCCTTGTGAACCGAAATCAAACAACTTGATTATTTGAGGTGGTTTTTTAGACCATCTTTTTTTTGGGCAAATTTTGCCAGCGACTATTCAAAATCTAAGTCCGTATGGAGAGAACCTGATTCCACTAAGCTCGATTCTAGGTTCATGCGTTGTTCCATCTGACCGAGGAAATAGCCCGTCATCATGGCGGACGCCAGGAGATTTGCTAAATTTTCGCGGTCGGTGGTGATGCTCACTTGAAAATCATCTGGGGGTAAGACACCGATTAAGCCTCTGACATTGTGGGCGATGATATCTTTTATCTCCGAGCTAGCGGACTGGGCCACCCGTGCAAGTACGTCCGGATTTTGCTGTTGCAAGTATTCCATTAAATTGTTTGCGGCTTGTTCGTCAACGTCGGCGGAAAAGAAGTCAGAGTTAAAAATCATTCCTTAGTCCGAAAATATTTACTGCTCACCCCCCACTTTAGCTTTTATTTATCGGACTGTACATGGTGGGTAACCGGAGAGCCCAGAGAGAGCGTTAGGGGCCAATGGTGTGAATCACGAAGGCGATCGCCCCCAAAATTCCCCAGGGAAGATCACCTGTAAAATAGATTACGCCCACAAACCCTGTTGTATTCATTTCGACGATGACCGTAAGCCCGCCTCGCCAACCCACTGATTTCCGTGTCAATCTAGTCAACGGCCTTTTAGCGATCCGACCAATCGCCGCCCTGGCAAAAAACCGTGCTAGGGCAATGATGATTCAACGGGCTGAAAAGTTAGGGGTGCCCTGGCGAGAAACTGTGGCGACCCTACAAAAACGGGATTGGCAAGCAGATCTCGCGGCGGTTGAAAATCCAGATTTAGCTTATCCCGAATACTACCTGCGTTCCTTCCATGCCTATGAAGCCGGAAATTTGGGTTGGGAACCGGCCCTAGAGGTCGAGTCGGCGGCCTATTCTGTCCATTCAACCTTGTTTGGGGAACCGAATGTCCAAGGGGATGCGTTGTTGCGGGACAGTTATCACCAAATTTTGAAATTCAACATCGATATTACCCCGGAAAAAATTGTTGATATTGGCTGTAGTGTGGGCATGAGCACGGAGGCGCTACAGCAGGTTTTCCCCAATGCTCAGTTAACAGGGGTGGATTTGTCGCCCTATTTTCTCGCAGTGGCAAAATATCGCACCGCCAATCACGCTGATCAGTTTACTTGGTGCCACGCGCCCGGAGAAGATACTCGACTGCCTGGGCAATCTTTTGATTTGGTGTCTTGTTCTTTGATTTTCCATGAGCTTCCCCAAACAGCGGCGATCGCCATTTTCCGGGAGGCGAAACGACTCCTCAAGCCCGGCGGTTACTTCGCGCTGATGGACATGAACCCCCAGGCGGAAGTTTATAAAAAAATGCCCCCCTATATTTTGACGTTGCTCAAAAGTACAGAACCCTATTTGGATCAATATTTCGGTCTCGATGTGGCCCAGGAATTGCAGCGGGCTGGGTTTGAAGCGCCCTTCATCCAAGAAAATACGGCTCGTCACCGCACGGTTATTGCCAAGGTCAGGGATTAAGCGATGGTAAAACGGGTTGTGATTTTGGGTGCAGGGGTCGTTGGGGCGGCGATCGCCTATGAATTGAGTCAACTGGATCAGTTCGAGATTACGGTTTTGGACACAGCCCAACCCGCCAGGGGCTCGACGGGGGCTGCCTTGGGGGTGCTGATGGGGATCATCAGTCGCAAAACGAAAGGACGTGCCTGGACATTACGCCGCCGCAGTATGGAACGCTTTCCGAGACTTTTAGAGGAACTTGCCGCCGCAGGTCAGCCAGTACCCCACAATCCCCACGGCATTTTGAAATTATTGCGGGAACCAGAAGAACTAGAAAAAGGCGATCGCCTCCGGGAATTGCGCCAAGCATCGGGCTGGCAGTTGGCAATCTGGGATCAAGAAATCATTCAACAACATTGTCCCCACCTCCAAGCCAAGGAAGCCGCTGGCGGCATTTTTTCGCCCCAGGATTTCCAGGTGCAGCCCATCCCCTTTACCGAAGCCTTACTAGCCGTCGCCCAACAGAATGGTGCGCATTGCCACTTTGGCATTTCCCAACCCAAGTTGGAGATAACGGATCAACATTGTCAAAAAATTAGCACAGATCAAAATGGCTATCCTTGCGATTGGCTCATTGTTTCAGCGGGTCTGGGTTCCCTGGAAATTACGAAACATCTAAGCGAAAGCCTGTCCCTGGGGCCAGTGTTGGGGCAAGCTTTTCACCTGCGCGTGCCAAAAAATCTTGAACCGCAAACCCCTTTTCAACCCGTGGTTAGCTTTGAAGATATCCATGTGGTACCCCTGGGCCAAGGGGAATATTGGGTAGGGGCGACGGTGGAATTTCCTGCGGAAACAGGTGGAATCACTCCAGACACCGACCTCGCTGATCAAGTGCTCCAAAAGGCGATCGCCTTCTATCCGCTTTTAAAAAATGCAGAAATTCTCCGGCATTGGTCAGGGAAACGGCCCCGGCCCAATGGTCAAGGCGCTCCCGTTCTCAAAGGGTTAGCGGGTTACGACAATATCCTCCTGGCCACAGGCCACTACCGCAATGGCGTTCTCCTGGCCCCAGCGACGGCCCTAACGATTCGCGATTGGCTCCTGGCCCCAGAAACCATTCCTTTTTAGTTTGTCCCAGTCCCTAATTTTTCTCACGTAAATCATGACGACCTCCGGCACCCTTTATCTGGTGGGCACCCCCATCGGCAATCTCGATGACATGACTTTCCGGGCGATCGCCACCCTCAAAAGCGTCGATCTAATCGCCGCCGAAGACACTCGACACACCGGCAAACTCCTCAAGCATTTTCAAATTGCCACCCCCCAAATTAGCTACCATGACCACAACCGTCACCAACGGCAGGCGCAACTCCTCGAAAAATTACGCAGTGGGCTAAATATTGCCCTCGTGAGTGATGCCGGATTACCGGGGATCAGCGATCCGGGTTTTGAATTGGTCGCCAGTGCGATCGATACAGAAATTACAGTGGTGCCCATTCCTGGGGTTAGTGCCGGACTCACGGGCTTAATTGCCTCTGGATTATCGCCGGAAAAATTTGTCTTTGAAGGTTTTTTACCTCCCAAAAAGAAGGATCGCCACCAGTTACTAACACAGCTATCCCAAGAACCCCGCACCCTGATTTTCTACGAAGCGCCCCACCGATTGGTGAAAACCTTAACGGATTTGCTGGAACATTTTGAAGGCGATCGCCCCCTTGTGTGCGCCAGGGAACTGACAAAACTCCACGAAGAATTTTGGCGCGGCCCCCTCGAAACCGCCCTCACCCATTACCAGCAGCACAATCCCAAGGGAGAATTTACCCTGATCTTGGCCGGAGCAAGCCCACAAACTGACCACGAGGCACTGACCGATGCTGAAATTTTGGCCCAACTTCAGGCGTTAATGCAACAGGGCATGAGTCGTTCTGGGGCTAGCCGCACCCTCGCCCAACAGCTGAATTTATCCCGCCGCCATATCTACCAACTCAGCACAGAGCTAGAGGGTTAATTCTAGGAAGACGCTTGGGTTTTGGGCTTGTTGTTGTCTGCTTTAGCCTGGTAAGTAAATTCTTCGACAGCACCGGGTTCCCCTAAACGGTGGGGTTGCTGGTTGTTGATGGTGATGTAAACGGCCCCCGCATTGCCGGAACGGACGCGCACACTTTCATCGGCAATCCATTGTTTTTGGGTGCCCTTGGCGAGGGTGCCTTCAAAGGCCGTTTGACCATCGATTTCGACGCGCATCCAGGCCATTTCCTGGGCGCGAATATCCACCACCACGGACTCTGGTACATCTGCCCCATTGTTGCTGGAGTCGATCGGGGCGGTGACTGACGGGGATAGTGCTGTGGTCTGGGCTGTGTTACGTTCCTGACGGGCGGGGGTTGTGCTCTCCAGGAGCGCTGGATCGAGTTGGGGCGTCAGACTGGGGTTTTGGTTGCGGACGATGTTGCCCAGGGATTGCACCGTGGCAACAATGATCAACAAATAGGCAAGGTACAGATGACTCGGCCGCAACTGGAAATGGTAAATAAATTGGCTCCAGCGGGGAATATGCCAACGGTTCTGGGTTTCGGCTTGGGGAAATTCCTGGGCGATCGCCGTTCCATCAAGGCCAAGACATTCCGCATAACAACGCAGGAGACCTTGGAGATAAACTGGTTCTGGGAGTTGCTCTAGGCGACCCGCTTCAATATTTTCAAGAAGTGCCCGACGAATGTTCGTTTTACGGGCAACAAAGGCGAGGGACCAGTCTTTGGCGAGGCGTTGTTGCTGCAACTGGACACCAATTTGGGTGAGATATTCTTGCTGGGGAATGGGGGAATGGATCGCTGTCTCCTTCATGCTTGGTACTCCCGGACTGGGGCGGATGAATGGAATGGGAAATTAGAATTATATTGGGATCGGAGCTGTTTGATCTCCGCTTTCGTTAAGGGACGGGCTTGACCCCGTTGCAGATCGCCCAAGTGTAGGTTACCAATGGCGAGACGATGGAGTTTTACCACAGGAAAACCGAGCTGTTCAGCGACCCGACGGATCTGGCGGTTGCGCCCTTCGGTAAGCATGATATCAATACAGGTTTTATCTTGGGTAATGGTTTTGAGGTGAATTTGGGTGGGCAAGGTACGGCGATCGCCCAACATTACCCCCTGACGCCACTGATCGAGGACATGCTCTGGTACTTTTCCCTTGAGCCAAACGCGATAGGTTTTGGGAATGTGGTATCGAGGATGAGTCAAGGCCAGGGTGAAATTACCGTCATTGGTCAGCAGCAACGCCCCTGTCGATTGGGCATCGAGGCGGCCGATAGGATGGATCCCCTTTCCCTGTCGGAGCGGTGGGGGCAGCAAATCTAAAACCGTCGATCGTCCCTTGGGATCAGCGCAGGTGGAAACGACTCCCTTGGGTTTGTGAATGAGGTAATAGTAATGTCGCGGGCGTTCGGTCGCCTTGAGGGGTTTACCGTCAACACAGAGGCGATCGCCTTCTGGATCGGCTTGATCACCCAATTGAACAGGTTTGCCATTGAGGGTCACCCGTCCAGCGAGAATGAGTTTTTCTGCGCCCCGCCGTGACGCAATGCCCCAACGGGCGAGAATTTTTTGCACCCTTTCAGCCATAGATTATGGAGTGCTGGTTTCTAAAAAGCCAGGAAAATTGCAAGTCATATTTTACAAATCTTAGCAGGTGTTGTTTCCCCGCATAAATACCTAAAATCAAAGGCGGATGTCGAAATTCCTTGACAAAAGTAAGCCAAAGCGTGGGCTAACCTTGATCGTTTACCCACGACATCCGGTGTAATTTCGTCGGCTTAACGACCAATGGTGATGTTCCCCACCCGGATGGGGACGCAGGCGTGGGTCATTTGGGCAATCTGCATTGGTTCGCCTTTGCCGCACATATCGGTGCCCCGTTGTTCTAATTCTGAGGCCGGGGCGATCGCCTCGACTTTATTCCAAAATTCTGTGGTCATGCTCTGGTAGGTAAGATTTTTGACCATGCCTTGAAGCTGGCCATTTTTAATCCGCCAGACGCCATTGCCGCCAAACTGGAAATTCCGCCGTTGTTGGTCAATGGAAAAAGTATCATCCCCGTCGATGAGATAACCATCTTTGGTATCGGCGATCATTGCCGCGAGGGTTGCCGTGCGATCGCCCCCTGGTTCCCCTGGTTCGAGGCCCAAATTCGGAATCCGCACCATGGGGACACTGGCCCAACTATCGGCAAAGGCACAGCCATTACTCTCCGGGCGACCAAGGCGATGGGCGGTTTCCCGGTCGGTGAGATAATCCGTCAAAATACCATCTTTGACCACGTACCATTCCTGGGCCTTGACTCCTTCGTCATCATAGCCAGCGGTGCTGCGGCCACCGGGTTGGGTGCGGTCGGCCTTGAAATTGACCCAGGGGGCTGCGTATTGCAGTTGATTGAGATGATTTGTTGTGGCGAAGCTCGTCCCGGCAAAATTTGCCTCATAGCCATAGACCCGGTCTAACTCTGTGGGATGGCCGACGGATTCATGGATCGGCAACCAGAGATGACTTGGCTTGAGGATCAAGGTGGTTTCACCGCTGGGGGCTTCGGGGGCGTGGACTTTCTCAATAGCTTCCTGGGCGACGCGCGCGACATTGTTCCGGAGGGTTTCCGGTTCGATGTGTTCGTAGCCGAGGTTCAAAGGCGATCGCTCGTATTTGCGACCCTGGGCATCCCCATTGGCCACTGCCGTACAACCCATCTCGACGCCACTGCGATAGAGCCGTTGTTCAATTAACGACCCTTCCGTCGATGCAAAAATTTTATCTTCTTGGGTAAAGCTCAAATAGGCATAGGCTTTTTTAATCTGGGGATCATGGCCTAAGAACCGATCCGTTAAATCGAGGAGGAGGTCTGTCTTTTCCGTGAGGGATACCGCGAAGGGATCAATTTGAATCGGTGTTTCGTAGCGATCGCAGTAGGCTGGCACTGGCACCAAGCGAATCGGTTCCCGTTGGCTGAGACGACTGCCTTTAGCAATATCAATGGCCAACTGCACAACGCGCACAATTTCTGCGGTCGTCCGCCGGTGACTCGCGGCAAATCCCCAAGCCCCCTGCCACAGTACCCGCACCCCAAAACCGGCACTGACATTATCACTGAGGCGTTTGAGGGAACGATCTTGGGCCCAAAGTCGCTGCTTACGATAGGTACAGAGACGAATTTCGCCGTACTCACAACCCTGTTGCCGGATCAGCTGAATAGCAGCTTGGGCAAGGTCGCTAAACGTCAAATGTTGGGGGTGAGGCGCGGCTTGAACCATGGTTTAAAAAAGAATGAGGTTGTTGTGATCTTAGTGAATATTGTTGGCGATCGCCTGACCCGCGAGCCAACTAGTCGTCCAAGCACTCTGAAAATTGAAGCCCCCCGTAATCCCATCGATGTCGAGCACTTCCCCAGCGAAATAGAGACCCGGACAACGGCGACTTTCGAGGGTTTTGAAGTTCACTTCCTTGAGGGAAACGCCGCCACAGGTGACAAATTCTTCCTTAAAAACGCCTTTCCCTTGGATGTTGTATTGGCCCTGGGTTAATTCTTGGCAGAGGATATTGAGTTGTTTCTTTGATAAATCCGCCCAGTTTTGATCGGGACTAATCCCGGCAGCTTGGGTCAAACTTTGCCATAGACGCTTGGGAATATCCACTGGGGCGAGGGTTGTAATTTTCTTTTTAGGATGTTGGGTCTTAAAAGTTTGGATGTCTTGACGGAGGGTTTCTGGGTTGATGTCGGGGAGCCAATTGACCGTGAGGGGCATTTTGTAACGATGTTCGGCTAACGTGCGCGCCCCCCAAGCGGAGAGTTTTAAAACCGCTGGCCCACTAAGACCCCAATGGGTAATTAGGAGTGGCCCCGTTTGGGTGAGTTTTTTCTTTTGATCGAGTTTGATGCTCACAATTGCTTTGGGCACGCTCACCCCGGCGAGACCTTGGAGCCGCGGATCGTTGATCTGAAAGGTAAAGAGGGACGGTTTCGGCGGCACAATCTTGTGGCCCAAGGTGGCAGCGAATCGATGGCCCGAAGGATGACTCCCCGTGGCTAACAAAATGCAGTCGGCAGAAAGGCGATCGCCCCCCTTGAGATTCACCTGAAATTGTCCTGTTTCATCTTGAATAATGCTTTGCACAACAGCCCCGGTGCGACATTGAATCTTTGCCGTAGTTGCCGCTGCGAGAAAGGCGCGAATAATCGTTTCGGAATCGTCCGTCACCGGGAACATTCGTCCGTCGGCTTCGGTTTTGAGCTTGACCCCTTCGGCCTTGAGCCAAGCAATCATGTCCTGGGGTTGAAACTGACTGAAGGCCCCCCGCAATTCCCGCTGGCCCCTCGGATAGGCCTTGACTAATTCCACGGGATCAAAGCAGTGGTGGGTGACATTACAGCGGCCGCCCCCAGAGATTTTTACTTTACTGAGAAATGTTTTACCCGCTTCGAGGATAATCACCTCTAACTTTGGGTTCGTCCGGGCAGCGGCGATCGCCCCAAAAAAACCCGCCGCACCGCCCCCAACGACGATTAATCTTGCCATGGTTTGTTAGTAATTCTTTGTCCACTCCAGCCCATAGAGGATCCCAGAAAGGAGCGTCAGGAGCAACATGATATTGATAATGCCCCCCGGCAGTAGCGTAAAGGGCGGCACCCCAAACCCCCGCAAAATCCAGAGCAACAAAAAGCAGACGAGACAAGTAATAAAGAGGTAGAGAACACCGGAAGAATTGGAGCGATTCACAGGGCGACACACCGGGTCAAATAACGTCTCTAGTTTAACATTTGCCCCTTGGGGCCGCCCAAAACCCGCTATCATAAACAGTTGCAAAAATATCTAGATCAACACCCTCCTATGACCCAGCAATACCGGATCACCCTCCTCCCTGGCGATGGCATTGGCCCCGAGATTTTGGCCGTGGCAGTGGACGTTTTAAAAACCATTGGCCAACAATTTGATCTAGAGTTTGTTTTTACCGAAGCTTTGATGGGGGGCGCGGCCATTGATGCCACTGGGGAACCCCTCCCCCAAGCGACCCTAGATGCTTGTAAAGCCAGCGATGCGGTATTGTTTGCGGCCATTGGCGGCTACAAATGGGATAACCTGCCCCGGGCGCAACGGCCAGAAACGGGTTTATTGGGTTTGCGGGCGGGCCTCGGTCTGTTTGCAAATTTGCGTCCGGCCACGATTTTGCCCCAGCTCATTGATGCCTCTACCCTGAAGCGGGACGTGGTCGAAGGGGTAGACATTATGGTGGTGCGGGAACTTACTGGCGGTATTTATTTCGGGAAGCCCAAAGGCAGCGTCACTTTAGAAACGGGCGAGAAACGGGGCTTTAACACCATGGTCTATGACGAATCGGAAGTGGATCGCATTGCGAAAGTCGCCTTTGACATTGCCCAAAAACGGGGTAAGCGTCTCTGTTCTGTGGATAAAGCAAACGTTCTGGATGTGTCGCAACTATGGCGCGATCGCCTCAATTTGATGGCCGAAAATTATCCCGATGTGGAACTGTCCCATCTCTATGTGGATAATGCCGCCATGCAGCTCATCCGCGCCCCCAAGCAGTTTGACACCATTGTCACGGGGAATTTGTTTGGGGACATTCTTTCCGACGCGGCCGCCATGCTTACGGGGAGTATCGGGATGTTGCCCTCGGCTAGTTTGGGGGCGGATGGCCCTGGGGTTTACGAGCCAGTCCATGGGTCTGCGCCAGATATTGCTGGCCAGGATAAGGCGAATCCTCTAGCGATGGTGCTCAGTGCGGCGATGATGTTGCGCTATTCTTTTGACCAACCAGAAGCAGCAGCCAAAATCGAACAAGCGGTACAAACGGTCCTCGATCAAGGCTTCCGCACCGGCGATATTATGTCCGAGGGCATGACTCTCCTGGGTTGCAAAGGCATGGGCGAAAAACTCTTGGCGGCCCTCAATGCTTAGGTCTTACCCTGGGTGTTGATGCTGAAAAAAAATTCGGCAGGCTATTTTTTTGAAAACACTTTTTGGCCATGGGGAACCTGAACTTTTCGAGACGGATTCCCCTACTGTCAAATTCTCCAGACAAAAATACAATAAATGGGTAAGTTCTAGGGTTTCTTTTCGGAGAAGCGATGGGACTTTATCTTAATATTTATTGTTCTGTCCTATGCAACCCACTAACCCGAATCAATTTACCGAAAAAGCCTGGCAGGCGATCGCCCAAACGCCGGATCTTGCCAAACAAAATCAGCAGCAGCAGATCGAATCTGAACATCTGCTACAGGCACTGCTAGAGCAAGACGGCCTCGCGAAAAGTATTTTTACCAAAGCAGAGATTCCCCTCGCCAAATTGCGAGACCGCACCGCAACCTTTATTGCCCAGCAACCGAAAATATCCCAACCGAGCGAATCAGTTTATTTAGGCCGGAGTTTAGACCTCCTTTTAGACCGCGCCGATCAACACCGAAAATCCTTTGGGGATGACTTTGTTTCCGTTGAACATTTAATCTTGAGCTATGCCAAAGATGACCGTTTTGGCAAAAATCTCTACAAAGAATTTGACCTCACAGAAAATAAATTAAAGACGATCATTACGCAAATTCGAGGTAATCAAAAGGTGACCGACCAAAACCCGGAAGGGAAATACGAATCCTTAGAAAAATATGGCCGTGATTTAACGAGTCTCGCCCGCAACGGCAAACTAGACCCGGTCATTGGTCGCGATGATGAAATTCGCCGCACGATTCAAATTCTCTCCCGCCGCACGAAAAATAATCCGGTTTTGATCGGGGAACCGGGGGTCGGGAAAACGGCGATCGCCGAAGGATTAGCCCAGCGGATCGTTAACCGTGATGTCCCCGAATCCCTAAAAGACCGCACCCTGATCGCCTTGGATATGGGGTCACTCATTGCTGGGGCAAAATATCGCGGCGAATTTGAAGAACGTCTCAAGGCCGTTTTAAAAGAAGTCACCGATTCCGAAGGGCAAATTATTCTCTTTATCGACGAAATCCACACCGTTGTCGGTGCTGGGGCGACCCAGGGGGCAATGGATGCCGGGAACCTGCTTAAACCCATGCTCGCCCGGGGTGAACTGCGCTGTATTGGCGCGACAACCCTCGATGAATACCGTAAATACATCGAAAAAGATGCGGCCCTGGAACGGCGCTTCCAGTCGGTGATGGTCAACGAACCGAATGTGGTCGATACCATCTCGATTCTGCGCGGCCTGAAGGAACGCTATGAGGTACACCACGGGGTTAAAATTGCCGATACAGCCCTCGTTGCGGCGGCGATGCTCTCCAACCGTTACATTAGCGATCGCTTTTTACCGGATAAGGCCATTGATCTGGTGGACGAAGCAGCGGCAAAACTGAAGATGGAGATCACCTCTAAGCCGGAAGAGCTAGACGAAATTGACCGGAAAATTCTCCAGTTGGAAATGGAAAAACTTTCCATCCAAAAGGAAAAAGATGAAGCCTCTTTAGAACGGCTTGCCAAACTAGAGAAGGAATTAGCCAACCTCAAGGAAGAGCAATCCCAACTCAACGCCCAGTGGCAATCGGAAAAAGAATTCATCGACAAAATTCGCTTTCTTAAGGAGGAAATCGATAAAACCAACCTAGAAATTCAACAGGCCGAACGCAATTATGACCTCAATAAGGCGGCAGAGTTGCGCTACGGGAAGTTGACGGAACTGCAACAGAAAATCAAAGATATCGAGAGCAATCTCGCGGCCCAACAGGTAACCGGAGAATCTCTGCTACGGGAAGAAGTGATTGAGTCGGATATCGCCGAAATCATTTCAAAATGGACAGGTATCCCGATTAGTAAATTAATCGAATCAGAAAAAGAAAAGCTGCTCCACCTCGAAGCAGAACTCCACCGTCGGGTTGTCGGCCAAGAAGAAGCCGTTACCGCCGTTGCCGAAGCGATCCAGCGATCGCGTGCCGGACTCGCCGATCCCAACCGTCCCACGGCTAGCTTTATTTTCCTGGGGCCGACGGGGGTCGGGAAAACAGAACTTGCCAAAGCCCTCGCCCAATTTCTCTTTGATACCGAAGAAGCCCTCGTGCGGATCGATATGTCCGAATACATGGAGAAACACGCCGTTTCCCGTTTAATGGGAGCGCCTCCAGGGTATGTGGGCTATGAAGAAGGGGGCCAGTTAACGGAAGCAATTCGCCGCCGTCCCTACTCGGTGATTCTCTTTGATGAAATTGAAAAGGCCCATGCCGATGTGTTTAATGTGATGCTGCAAATCCTGGATGATGGCCGTTTGACCGATTCCCAGGGGCGGACAGTGGACTTTAAAAACACGGTGATCATCATGACCAGTAATATTGGTTCCCAATTTATCCTCGATATTGCCGGCGATGATGCCCGTTACGAGGAAATGCGCAATCGGGTAATGGACGCGATGAATGCGAACTTCCGGCCGGAATTCCTCAACCGCATCGATGAACTGATTATTTTCCATGGCCTACAAAAGGATCAACTGCGCTCCATTGTTCAACTTCAGGTGAATCGCCTCGCTGAACGCCTCGCTGAACAGAAGATCAGCATTCAACTCACCCCAGAAGCCTATGATTTCATTGCCGAGGTGGGCTATAACCCGGTCTATGGTGCGAGACCCCTCAAGCGGGCCGTCCAGAAATATGTCGAAACGGCGATCGCCAAAGGGATCCTCAAGGGTGAATTTAAAGCAGGCAGTGCCATTACAGTCGATGTGAAAGATGAACGTTTGACTTTTATTTAAAGGCAATGGGTTGAAATCCCCGCCCCTTGGGGCGTAATCCTCTATAATCATGGTGTTGACATGGCAACAGATAGCGAAAACCAAGCTAGACACATACAAAGTATTTTTTGTGACCATGAGCTTTGCCCTCAGGAACTGGGGAGTCAGCCTATCGCCAGAATATTAAGACTCGCTATTCTTCGGAATAAAAAGCTGTTCTTTGGGTAGGAAGCTCCGCTGCTTGCGGCGGGGTAGTTCACACGCCTTTGAAATTCATCTTCATAAATGAACCCTGTGTTAAAAGCTTAGAAGCTAACACAGGGTTTTAAGTTTCTAGAATTTATTTACGTCAACTCAACGCAAGAAAAAGCCTAGCGTGGCATCACATTGATGTTTACCAAGCTCATGGCGTTGCCTTCTGGGTTGGAGACAATCACTTGATTCGTTGCAGGAATAAATTCAATCCCTTCTGGCTCAAACCCAGCCTCTTGATCGGCCCGAACAACATCAGGGTTGAGAACGACAGTATCGAGTAGCTGAACATTTCTGGGGTTGGAAATGTCATGGATTGTGATCGCATCTGAACGCTCGATCGCCACGAATGCCAGGGTACGACCATTTACAACACCAACAGAAACAACCTCAGGTTCTGGGCCTTTGCTGTTACAGCGCTGGGGCAAGCCGAGGGCAATGATGCTTTCTTCGATGGAATTGCCGCTATCTCCCAAAAGTTCACCCGTGGTTGCGTCAAAGACACTAATACTGCGGGTACCATGGGGACTTAAGGGAATTCCTTCGTAGGACTGGTTATTGACATTGGTCAAATTATCTTCATCGGCGGTGACAAAGTAGCGACCATCTGGGGTAATGGCAATGCCATCGGGTTCACGGGCAGAGGTGAATTCTTGTCTGAGGGATAGGTCATAGCTGCCAGAACGACAGCTTCCTTCTCCAACTTTATCTTGAACTAAACCGAAACCCGTACGAATGCCGACATCAAAGTTTTGCACCGAAAAGATATCAGGGGTTAGACGTCTGGGTAAAGGAGAGGGAATTTCAATGCGAGCGACAGCATTGTTTTCTTGTAGTGTGGCGACAATAAAAGAGCTATCAGCCGCGATGCGAACCGTCTCAGGCTGTGGGTCGTGGGGGAAAAAGGGAATATTGTCGGGGGGAATGGGCACCTCGACCTGGGTCATACGATTGGGGCCACGTCGGAGATCAATGATCGAAACGGTTCCAGCACCATTTTCTAGGTTCGTCAGATCTTCTTCGTTTTCTTCATCTTCATTGGCGACGGCAGCAAACTGACCGTTCGGGGCGATCGCCACGGAGTCTGGGCCGCGACCTACAGTTACGTGCCCAAGGGGTTCTAGATCGGGGAGAGAGAGGGCCACGACCTTGCCTGGCATTTCGTCAAAGGTATCCAGATTTGCGTCATCTGCGTCTTTGACCCCGATGAGTGCGAAGGCCCCGTCTGGGCTAATGGAAACTCCAGTGAGTTCGGCGTCCGCAGAACCTGCGGGCAAAAATTCGTCCGTTAGGGTCCAAGTCCCTTCGACGGTTAAGGCATTATCTTCGATCGCCACTAAGGTCGCTGTTTTTGCGCCGACCACAAGGGCGTGGCGACCATCTTTTGTGACAGCGAGCATTTCTGCACCGGCGAGATCCGTTAATGTGAAAACAACTTCACCTCGAATAGTTGCGTTTTGGGCGATCGCTTGGGGCGGAAAGATTAGCGTGCCCAATGGAAGGCCGGCAAGAGTCGATAAGAGAGCTAACTTGAAACCAGTTTGTAGCTTGGGCTTCACCATTGATGCCACTAAGCTTTTCACACCACTATTTAAGTTCATTACCTAATATTTATCTGATTAATACCACGACCCCAACGATACAATGGAAAGAGAATTGATTGAGTTAAAAAGAAACTAAGCAAAGTTTAATTTTAGATTTTATAAAGACTATTTTTCGTGATTTTATTATTCTTTTTTAGTCAAATATTTTTTAGTTAAGGTGCAACTAAAAGTAATTAAATCAAGAAGATAATGTCTTACATTAGGCGAAGGGATTAGAGCTATGCTGAAGCATTGTTAACCTTGACCTTCCCGCATGGATCCATGGTGGAGTTGCTTTCCTTTTTCTTTCTCCGGCACAATAGAAGACCGTGCAGTTTAGTCAGGGAAACATAACGATGGCCAGTCAGTGGGAAAATTTTCTAAAAAATCTGGGGAACTGGCGCGGTTCCTTTGCGGGGGTCAATCTAGATGGCGAGATCATCACGGAAGTCCCCTCTATTTTGACCCTATCACTCATCGACGGGAACCGGGATAAGGTGCTGTTTACCCTGCGGCGCTTTGAAAATGGCGGCTATGACAGCGAACCCACCAGCAATATGTCCCAGGAGTTTACCGGATTGGGGCGGCACACGATGTTTTTCGATACGGGCTCTTTCTCGAAAGGTTCCATGTGTCTCTCGTCCATCTCATCGTTTATCGCCGAATATGGATTTATCAAAGGCGATCGCCGGATGCGGATGGTGCAAATGTATGGCGATGCCTTTACCTTCAATAAATTGGTCTTTATCCGAGAATTTCGCGAAGGAAGCAATGCCCAGGAACGACCACCACTGACTGTGGAACAACTTTTGGGTACCTGGGAAGCGGAATACCACGTTTACACCCCCGACCTTGATCCCCCCAAGGTGCACCAGAGCCGCTTAACCCTCAGCAAAGAAGGCGATTATCTCCACCAGACCCTCGAATTAGAACACCAAACCATCGCCTCCAAAGGACAGATCCAAGGCAACACAATTCATTTTACGGAAGGCAGGACGCCCCGCAATCTGGTGCTATTACCCGATGGGACTTCGATGAATGTGCCGCCCCAATTGGCCCAGCGGCAAGCTTTTTTTGTGGAAGCAGGTTGGCTCGTCAGCGACAACGAACGACAACGGATCATGCGCAATTACAATGACCGGGGTGAATGGGTTAGTTCGACGTTGATTTTTGAGCGACGGGTGGCCTAGGCTCCGGTTGGCAGAGGGTTTGGTGTAGTTGATAGCGGTATTCGGCATCGAGAAATTGGTGCTGGAGTTTTGTCCACTGGTGCCAAGTTTGGTGGCGATTATCGTGGAAAATTTGACAGAGGGTAGGCAACTCCTGATCGAACGTTTTACCGAGGGCTTTTTCTAAAAATGTTTGTAGTACTGCATCATCCTGGAGCAAACCGATGAGGGTTTGGACTTTCTTAATCGCCTGGAGCTGACCGGCATAATCTTCGCCATAAAAAGGCGCAAAAATTTCCATGGTATAGCGCGATCGCTTGGCGGCCTTGCGGAGGTCATGGAGAATTGGGCTGTCGGTTGCAAAAAGTGTTTCTAATTGTTTTTTCGAGAGCTTCTTCGGACTATAACCGACCCACCAACCGGGATGGAGCAACAGTTCGCTGAGTTGGGGCAAGAGTAAATCCGGCAAGATCAGCTGAATATCCACCGAGGCGATCGCCTGATATTGAGGTTGATCCAACCAAGCCTGGGTCGCCCCTTTGAATTCCCCATAACGGGCCGAGTTGAGAAATTTCCGCACCTTAGTCAGTTGTTTTTGACGACGCTTGGCTAATTTTTTGAGGGCAATTTCGAGAATCGTAACTTCAACGGTCGGCAGTTGGGGCAGATATCGCTCCCGAAAAGTCAGAGTCATCACATCCACATCCCGCAACTTCCCCAGAACCCGACCATAACGGCCCACCTGTTTCGGGGTCAAAGCCTCCGGTAAAACCAGGACAGGGGCAAACCCTAACAACACACTCCGCAAGCGTCGCATCCCCACCCGCATTTGGTGCAATTCTTCCGGATCACGGTCGGCTAAAACCCCCGCTTCGTGGCTGAGGATTTTTTTGTAATGCTTGGCGATCGCCTTATGTGCCCAATCGCCAAAACTTTGTGTTTGGGGTGGCTGCATCATTTATGCCCAAATCAATCTCACCACTTCGATCTTAAGAGGTGCAATTGTGAACTACCCCGCCGCAAGCAGCGGGGCTTCCTACCCAAAGAACAGCTTTCTATTCCGAGGAATAGCGAGTCTTATATTCTGGCGATAGGCGGACTCCCCGGTTCCCGAGGACAAAAATCACGGTTACAAAAAATACTTTGTATGTATTTAGCTTGGTTTTCGCTATCCGTTGCCGTGTCAACGATATGATTTATGATTATAGAGCATTAATTACGCCCCAAGGGGCGGGGATTTCAACCCTTTGTCGTTAAAACCCGATTAAGAACACACAAGGCTTAATGATTCTGGGTTACAGTGTTTTTCCTCCTAAAGCAAAGCCCCAGTCCAATGTCTAAAGGAACTGTCGTGCTTCTGTCACCCATTGCTTGACCAACCCCAGGGGCGGCGCCAAATCCTTGCGCTGGAGATTTGCCACCTGTAACTTCATAATATTTTGGTGGAGTCGCGAAAAGGGTGTTTGGGCGAGCTGATTTACCGATGCCACGCCACTGTGCAATACTAGGCCGCAATATTGTGTGCCAATACTCGGCACTCTCGCCAGATCCGCCAGGGCCACCCATTTCAAAACGTAATTGGGATGAATTTTGAGGCGACGGGCTAACTGTTGTTTTGCCTGAGGTGTGCGAGTAGCTAACAAAAGCTGATGGGTGGTGCGAATCCCTTGGGCGGCGAGTTGGGTCTGTTGTTCTTTGCTCAGGCCGGGTAACTCCGCAATCCGCCAATTACAGGAAGCCATAGGAATCCTTGTTAAAATGGAAGCACATGATATCAAGAAAAATTGTCGTTATCCTAAAACTTTAGAAAATTTATGACTGTTGGTATATCTGTCGAAAAAGGAAAGCAAGATACTCCTCCCTTAGAACTCCATTACCTCGGCGACAAAGTGCTACGCCAAAAAGCAAAACGCATCGCCAAAGTGGATGACGAAATCCGCACCCTGGCGAAGGAAATGCTGCAAACCATGTATTCTTCCCAGGGAATCGGTCTGGCTGCGCCCCAAGTTGGTGTTAACAAACGCATCATTGTCATTGATACCGATCCAGAAAATCCGGCCAATGCACCACTGGTTTTAATCAACCCTGAAATTAAAAAAACAGGTAAACAGCTTTGTTCTATGGAAGAAGGTTGCCTGAGCATTCCAGGGGTTTACCTTGGGGTGATCCGCCCGGATGAAATTGAAGTGAGCTATCGGGATGAGCAGGGCAAACCCAAAAGAATTAAAGCTTCTGGGCTGTTGTCCCGAGTGATTCAACATGAAATGGATCACCTCGATGGGGTGATGTTTGTGGATCGCGTCGAAAATGAAATTGCCCTCAGTAGCCAATTAAAACAACGGGGATTTGCCCTGAAATCGGTACAGCGCATCGCCTAAATTTTTTTTGGCCTTTTCCACGTTTCAACATGACGGCAACTTAGTACTCTACGACGTTTGTGTGAGGCGATCGCCGTCCAGTGAGATAGACGTTCTGCCCCGTGAGGTGGTCGTCTTTTTTATTGCCTAATATTTGGCAAGGTTGCGTTTTGTATCAAACAGCGAAAAATTTACGTTTCGTTAGCAAATGCCTGGGGTAGTCCAGAAGGATCGTTGCCACAAACATTGTTTTAAATCTCAGATTTTACAAAAGACAGAAGCTGGCTTTCGTCTATGGAGGGCTGTTGGCCTACTGCGGGGATTATGTGGGGGCATCAGATTTGGCGATCGCCTTTTTGGATAGAACCTGTATTTATACTCAGGTTTATTTGTAAATCCAGTTTTTGTTTATTGTCTTTATTTATATAAATCAAAGACATAAATAACATCTAAAAAGTTTTTATTGCAGTTTTGAGTGATTTTTAGGCTTTTAAAGGTTTCATAAGAATCCTAAGTCTCTTTAGATCTGTTTGAACGCCAAATCCCAAACAGTCGCGCCTTTCAATTCCCCCAAGGATTGCCAATAATGCAGCTAACGGAATTTTTTAGGAGCACGCAATCCCATGACAATGACCCTCGCGGTTTACGGCAAAGGTGGCATCGGCAAATCTACCACCAGTTGTAATATTTCCGTCGCCCTCGCCAAACGCGGTAAAAAGGTTCTCCAAATTGGCTGTGACCCCAAGCATGACAGCACTTTTACCTTGACGGGCTTTTTGATCCCGACGATCATCGATACTCTCCAGGAAAAAGATTTTCACTACGAAGACATTTGGCCAGAGGATGTTATTTACAAAGGCTATGGCGGCGTCGATTGCGTGGAAGCAGGCGGGCCGCCGGCTGGGGCAGGCTGCGGCGGTTATGTGGTCGGGGAAACGGTCAAGCTCCTCAAAGAACTCAATGCCTTCGATGAATACGATGTGATTTTGTTTGATGTGTTGGGAGACGTGGTCTGTGGGGGCTTTGCGGCACCACTCAATTACGCAGACTACTGTTTGATCGTGACGGACAATGGCTTTGATGCGTTGTTTGCGGCGAATCGCATTGCGGCTTCTGTGCGAGAAAAAGCGCGGACACACCCCCTCCGCTTGGCTGGTTTAATTGGGAACCGCACCTCGAAGCGGGATTTGATCGAAAAATATGTAAGCCATGTGCCGATGCCTGTGCTGGAAGTGTTGCCCCTCATTGAAGATATCCGGGTGTCGCGGGTGAAGGGAAAGACCCTCTTTGAAATGGCAGAAGGGGACTCGATGTTGGATTATGTCTGTGATTTTTATCTCAATATTGCCGATCAAGTATTAGCGGCTCCAGAGGGAGTTGTGCCCAGTGAAGCTTCGGATCGGGAATTGTTTAGTTTGCTTTCGGATTATTATCTCAATCCGCCCGTCGAAAAGACCCAGGAGGATGAGCTGGATCTGATGATGGTCTAGGCCAGAGGATGCTGGGCTTGGTCTCGAAATCGCTGATCCGACAATCGCTCACCTGGATCGTCTTCATGGGTTAAATTTTGCTTCAAAATAGAGGCGATCGCCCTAAACGGCACTAATGATCAAAAAAGGCGATCGCCAATGTCAAACAACCCTTGCAGTGGATTTACGAGGAGAGTAAATATTGTGAGCTTTTTCGAGCAAATTAAACCCAGCATCAAAACCAAATGGCTAGATTACTTTGAAAATAACCAAGACTGGCTAAATATCCTGATGGATCGTGGCGAATCTGTGGCGACCCCCGACGGTGGCCGCCGCCCCCAAGGTTCCGTGATTCTCGGTGCCATCAGCGCCAAGGAACCCCGTCTCGCCGAAAGTCTTTATCTGTTTTCTTTAGTTGAAGCGAATTTTGACACGATTGTTGATGTTTTAGGGCTAAACTTTGACCCACTCTTGGAACTCCGAAACCTAGAGGAAAAAGGAGCGGCCGCAAAGCCAATGATTACGCCCCCTACTCCTGCTCAGATTTCAATGCCAACCGAGTAGTCAAATAGTTTGCATAATCCCCCTGAATTTTTTAGGGGGCACTCACTTTCATCAATCAATAATTTTTTCAAAATGAACTTCACACAAGAATTAGAAAAACTCAAACATGATATTTGTGAAAAATGGCTTGATTATTGTCAAAGAAATGAAGAATGGATTTGTACGCTTATGAATGCCAATAGTCTTTGGCGAAATACAAATGAAGAGATAGATCAATACTTAATTGAAGCAGATCAAGAAAAATTTGAATCTTGGAATACATCTAGACCTAATGCTGATTTCATTATTGGTGTTGTTTCTAACTTTAATTTAGAAGCTCAATCACTTATAGGATTCACAACTACATTATCGACAAATAGAGATGTCATTATTCAGTCCCTCGGCTTAAATTTTGATCCTTTTTTAGAGATTGAAAGAAGAAAATTTAGTCAAAGTCAACAAGCAACTTTAATACCTGCTTCTTCTGAATTAGACGACATTCGTGAACAAATTAAACAAAATAGTGGAGAAATAACATGACTGTTGCTCAAGAAACCCCGAACTTAACCTTTGATTGCGAAACAGGCAATTACCACACCTTTTGTCCGATCAGTTGCGTCGCTTGGCTTTATCAGAAAATTGAAGATAGCTTTTTCCTAGTCATCGGCACCAAAACCTGCGGCTATTTCTTACAAAATGCCATGGGCGTGATGATCTTCGCCGAACCACGCTATGCCATGGCCGAACTCGAAGAGGGTGATATTTCTGCCCAACTCAACGATTACGACGAACTCAAACGGCTCTGTCTGCAAATTAAACGCGATCGCAATCCCAGCGTGATTGTCTTTATCGGTACCTGCACCACCGAGATTATCAAAATGGATCTCGAAGGCTTTTCGCCGCGCCTCGAAGAAGAAATCGGCATTCCCATCGTGGTCGCCCGTGCCAATGGCCTAGATTATGCTTTCACCCAAGGTGAAGATACCGTCCTCGCAGCAATGGCGAACCGTTGTCCCAGCGAACCCCCGGCCCCAGCAAAAGAAAAAGAAGAAGATGCTGCTGCCGCCACTCGCTTCCAAAAACTTTTGAATTTGGGCCTCAAGAAAAAAGAAGACGCGCCCCCTGTGGCCACAGAACAAAAAGAGCATCATCCCTTAATTTTGTTTGGCTCTTTACCCGATCCCGTGGCGGCAAACCTAGAACACGAACTGAAGAAACAGGGCGTTAAAGTCTCTGGTTGGCTCCCCACCAAGCTCTATACAGAATTACCCGTTGTGCAAGAAGGCTATTACGTGGCGGGAGTGAATCCATTTCTCAGCCGCACTGCCACTACCCTGATGCGTCGCCGCAAATGTAAGCTCGTTGGTGCTCCTTTCCCCATTGGCCCCGACGGCACTAGAGCTTGGGTAGAAAAAATCTGCTCCGTGCTGGACATCGAACCCCAGGGCTTAGCAGAACGGGAAGCACAAATCTGGGAGAGTTTAGAAGACTATCTCCAGCTCATTCGCGGCAAATCGGTCTTTTTTATGGGGGATAACTTACTGGAAATTTCCCTCGCCCGATTCCTAATCCGCTGCGGCATGACCGTCGCTGAAATTGGCATTCCCTACATGGACAAGCGTTACCAAAAGGCGGAACTGGATTTCCTCGCCCGCACCTGCCAAGAAATGGGAACGCCGATCCCCAAAATTGTCGAAAAACCCGACAATTACAACCAAATTCAACGGATTAACGCCCTGCAACCGGACTTGGTGATTACGGGCATGGCCCATGCGAATCCTTTGGAAGCGCGGGGAATCAATACGAAGTGGTCAGTGGAATTTACCTTTGCCCAGATTCACGGCTTTACCAATGCGCGGGATATTCTCGAACTGGTCACGCGCCCCCTACGCCGTAATACAAACCTCAAGGATTTGGGCTGGAATAAGTTAGTCCGCGAAGAAGTGCTCACCTGAATAACACCACAATTTGAGTGCTCAACAAAGAGAATCATCAAGACGATGGTTCTTTTTTTATTGGGTTTTAACGGTTAAAACTTGAGGTGGCGTCGCATCAGGAGGATAGCGCAGTTGGATATTCACTAAACGGCGATCGCCTGGGGGCATTTCCAAGGTGACGAGGGGTTCCCCGGCTTGACCACGCTTTTGCACAAGGTGGAAATAATCGGTACGCAAACGGCCCGTATCATCTTTGTAGTTGACCCGCACTGGCCCCCGGAAAAAGGTCGCCGTCGGCAGGGGATCAAAAAATCGCAAAGCCTCGTCGGTGGCATCTTGTTTGATGGGTGTTTCAAGGGCGATCGCCACGGTTTGGGTTGCCTCGGTGGGATTGTGGAGGGGCAGCGTCAAATCGTAGAGCACCCCATAGTTGCCGTGGGCAGCATAGGCGGTATCAGGATAGCGGCGCAACATTGCTGCCGTTTGGATCTGGCCCGTGCCATGGGTGCCGCCGACGAGGCTGCTAATGCCATAGGAAAAAGCTTCCCCTGGGGCGGGAATCGTGAGATCCCAGGTGGGACTGTCATAAATTTGGGTTTTCCAAGTGCTGCCTTCAGAAACACCAGCCACCCGACCATAGATTAATCCCCCTGGGGCACCGGGAACGGAGGGAGGGCGATCGCGGGGGCTAGAGAGTTCTCCCGTTTCTAAGAGCGCTTGCCATTCTGCCAGGGTGGGAGGCCGGAAATCACCTTGACCATCGGGTTTTTCAAAGAGGGCTAAACTCGCCACATACACGGGGCCAGTGCTGGTTAGCTCCAGGTAGGTCGAGCGGCCATTGAGGGGCGGTTCCAATTCCCGCACCGGAATCGGTAGATCAAAAATCATCTGGTAGCTCTGGGGGGCGATGGTCAACTGCTTCGGGAACTGTTCCTGGAGACGACGGCGCAGCAGATTATCCATTACCCGACTGCCCGGCCCAGCGTAAACATTCCCCCTCGGATTCGGCACTTGGGGATCAAGGGTAATAAAAGGGGCATCTGGTTGACTTAAATAGCTGGCTCCATTGAGAAAATAAAGGGTAACGGGTTGATCGCTCGGATTGTAGGCGATCGCCCCAATGTGCAGACTGCGTAGATCCTCCGGGGAACCCTGGGCGACGTGGTGGGCAAACAGATCAAACCGTCCTGAAAAAGAAAAATCTAGGTGGGCATCTGGATGGGTTTTGCCAGTGGCGGGAAATGTGGACAGCAGAATTCCTTCCCCCAACACCTTTTCTGGGCTGTTGCTATTAAACACAGGGATTTGGTCTAACTGCCCTGGTAAAACTCGTACTTCCTGGGGACGGACAATTTCAACTGGGGGCGGCGCTTGGGCAACAAAGAAGGGAAAAAACATACCAACATTCCACACACATTGCCGCCCATTGTATTGAGTTTTTTCGCTTTTTGGGTAATTACACCAGATCGCGATCCGTGAGGATTTCGTAGCCCGTTTCCGTCACCAGCACCGTATGTTCAAACTGGGCTGACAGGGACTTATCGGGGGTAATCACCGTCCATTTATCTTTGAGGGTAATGGTTTCCTTGGTTTTGGCATTGACAATCGGTTCGATCGCCAGCACCATGCCCGCTTCTAGGACGACATTGGGCAGGTCACGGGTACGGAAATTAAACACCGATGGCTCCTCGTGGAGCGCTTGGCCGACCCCATGGCCTGTAAAGTCTTCCACCACCTGGTAACCGTAGCTGTGGACATGGTCTTCGACGGCCCCGGCAATATCCAGGAGCGTATTGCCTGCTTTTACCTGCTCAATGCCTTTGTAGAGCGCTTCTTCGGCCGCCTGCATCAGCCGTTTGGCCTCTGGTTTAATCTTTTTGCCAACGCCGACGGTAATACAAGAATCGCCATGGTAGCCATTGAAGAAGGCCCCCGTATCGACTTTGACGATATCCCCTTGGTGGATGCGTTTATCGCCTCGGGGAATGCCATGGACAACTTCATCGTTGATCGAGATACAGATCGAACCGGGAAAACCGTAGTACCCTTTAAAGCTTGGTGCCGCACCCATTTCGCGAATCCGCTGTTCGGCATAGGTATCCACTTCGAGGGTCGTCATCCCCGGCTTGATGATTTCACTCACTTCTTTAAGGACGGTGGCTACAATCCGCGCCGATTGCCGCATAATCGCAATTTCAGCGGCGGTTTTGATTTTGACTTTGCTTTTTTTACGGCGACGGGGGAGGCCCACTTGGGCTTTTTTGGGTTCGGGAATGAGGAGGTTGAGTAACTGTTTCAATGGAGTACCTTGAGGAAATCAATGGCAGATTGGGCAATTATTGCGGCGGCGGGATCGAGATCCGCGACAATGCGCCGGGCATGGTAAAAATCTTGGCGATCGCCATTGAGGTAATCGTCTAATTTTTGGCCCGTAAACGAACCGTCGCGTAGCCCCAGCACGAGGATGCTCGCCGCGAGGTGAGGTTCGGCAGCAAAGTCTGGGTGATCGACGAGGTTAACCCCGGTGCGATCGCCCCACCGGGTATAGTTTAACCGACCCGCAATTTTTACGAAGCCCCGGCCCTGGTAGCGCAGTCCATCGCCCGGTTGGATATTTCCCAAATCGCGGCGACCTTCGAGGTTTGGGTCTGGGGTCGGCTCCACAAGACTGGCACCAAAATCGCCTGCATGGCCCGCCGTAGCGAGAATATAAGCCACTTGAGTTGGTTCGATGATCCCGCAGCGTTGGCAGGTTTCTAAAAGCATCGGGATCGTTTTGCGGGCGGCATCCTGATGGGGATGATTTTCTAAGGAGGCAATCAGGCGATCGCCATAGCTTTTGAGGGGGCGTAGGGGCAAATAAACTTCCACCCATTGATTCAAAAGCGTCATCCAAGTTTGAGCACCAACGACGCCATCGATGGTTAATTCTGCAATCATCTGAAAGCGTTTAACCGCCTGTTCGGTTTGGGGGCCAAAGTGACCATCAATGGGGAAATGCTCCAGGGACAGCAGCCGCTGCAACAAGCGTTGTAAATAGCGCACCGAGGCGTGGAGTTGAGGCGTCGCTAAACCATCGCCCAAGTGAAGGATGGGATATTTGCGGTCACTGGCTTGGAAGTCCCCAGTGGCAAAATGTTGCAAATCAGCATATTTTTTGGCGATCGCCTCTTGATCCCAAACGAATTTCTCCAAAGCTTCCCAGGTGGACAGCCCCACAATGCCATCGGCCACCAGTTTTTGGCGCACCTGAAAAAATTTCACGCCATTTTCCGTTTGCCGACCAAACTTTCCGTCCAGCTTAGCCGTTTCTGGGATAAATAGACCCCGTTGCAGCAATTTTTGCAGATAATATACGGCCTGCTGTTGGGGCGAAATTTCAAAGCCAGCCCCCCGGCGCAACAGAAGCTTTTCGGGCCGATCTTGTTGTAAAAGGGAAGTGGCTTCTGGGGCCTGTTCGGAGGGAGGTTCAGCCGTCGCGGGAGAAGCTAAAAATAATTGTTGGTAACGTTCAATGGTTTGCCAGGTGCGGGGATCAACGGTGCCTGTTTTCGGCAATTTATTCGCCCGTTGAAATGACCGCACCGCCGCTTCCGTGGTGCGCCCAAAAATGCCGTCAATCACCGCTGAACGGGGTAAAAATCCGGCGGCCCGCAAAAAAGCTTGCAAATAACCCACATCATCATTGGCGATCGCCTGGCATTGCAGTTGCCGGGGGCGTTTGAGGGAGGGACGTTCACAGACAGTGGTGGCGGACTCACGGTGACGCTTCATATTATGATTGGGGGTGATGGGAGGGGCGATCGCCTTCCATTGTAAGAAATCAAAAAATAAACCACCGCCACCATGTTCAGAATTCTTCACTTCGCCGATATCCATATGGGCAGCGGTTTTTCCCATGGCCGGGTGAACCCAGAAACCGGACTCAATTCCCGCCTCGAAGATTTTGAGCAGACCCTAGGGCTTTGTATCGACCGGGCGATCGCCGACCCCGTAGACCTTGTTATTTTTGCTGGGGATGCCTTCCCCGATGCCACCCCCGCCCCTTACATCCACGAAGCCTTTGCGGGACAATTTCGCCGCCTCGTCGCCCACAATATCCCGGCAGTGCTCGTCGTCGGCAACCATGACCAATATTCCCAAGGCAATGGGGGCGCTAGTTTAAATATCTATCGCACCCTGGCGGTGCCTGGTTTTATCGTGGGCGATCGCCTACGCACCCACACCCTCGAACTGCCCAAAGGCCCCCTGCAAATCATTACCCTGCCCTGGCTGAACCAAGCCACCCTCCTCACCCGGCAACAAACCGAAGGCAAAACCCTCAACGAAATCCACCAGATCCTCCTTCAGAAACTCGAACCAATCCTCGAAGCAGAAATTCGTCGCCTCGATCCCGATATTCCCGCGATCCTGGTGGGTCATCTCATGGCCGACCGCGCCAACCTGGGGGCCGAGCGCTTCCTCGCTGTGGGCAAAGGCTTTAATATTCCAGTGGCCTTCTTGAACCGTTCCGAACTCGATTATGTAGCCCTCGGCCATGTGCACCGCCACCAAAACCTGAATCCCAGCAATGATCCCCCCATCATCTATCCTGGCAGCATTGAACGGGTTGATTTTAGCGAGGAAAAAGAAGCAAAGGGCTATGTTTTAATCAACCTCCGCAAAGGTCAAGCGGATTGGGAATTTGTGCCCCTCCCGGCCCGGGCGTTCCGCACGATCAAAATTGATGTCAGTGATGCTGATGAACCCGAAACCGCGATTCTCGACGAAATTGCACAGGTTTCGATCACCGATACCGTTGTCCGTCTCATCTACAAAATTCGTCCCGAACAAACAGAACTCATCGACCAACGTGCCCTCAGAAAAGCCCTCAAAGCCGCCCACCAAGCTTCCATTCAAGCGGAACTGGTGAGTCAACTGTCCCGGCCCCGTCTGCCGGAACTGGGCATTGGTCAATCCCTCGACCCGATGAATGCCCTAGATACTTACCTCACGAACCGCGAGGATTTGCAGGATATTGCCCTGGCTATGCGCGAAACCGCCACAGAACTGATGTCACAAACCTCAACTTGAAACTTAAAACACTTAATGGCCAATGCCCACATAGCGGAACCCCAGGGTTTCGAGGGCGTCTCGGTCGAGGAAATTCCGGCCATCGATAATCAACCGATTTTGGAGGCGATCGCCTAGCTGTCCATAGTCGAGGTGCAAAAATTCTTGCCAGTCCGTGACTAAAACCAGAGCATCACAGGTATCTGCTAACATTTCTGGGCTATCTTCGATAATTACTCCTGATAGGCCGTGGCCAATGCCGTTTTGGGACACAATCGGATCGTAGGCTTTTACCCGTGCTCCTAGACGATTAAGTTCTGCAATCAGCTTCAGGGATGGAGCATCGCGCATATCATCGGTGTCTGGCTTGAAGGTTAACCCCAACAAACCAATGGTTTTCCCCTTAAGAATTTTCAATTCCTGTTGGAGTTTTTCGACGACGATTAATTTTTGCCGATTATTCACCGTCACTGCCGCTTCGAGGAGTTGCGCTTGGTAGCCATAATCTTCGGCAGTGTGTACTAAAGCGGCCACGTCTTTCGGGAAACAGGAACCGCCCCAACCCAAGCCTGCCTGGAGAAATTTATTACCAATGCGACTATCGAGGCCGATGCCCTGCGCCACCTGGAGAATGTCTGCCCCCACGCGATCGCACACATTCGCCACTTCGTTAATAAAGCTAATTTTCGTTGCGAGGAAAGCATTGGCGGCATATTTAATCATTTCGGCGGAATTGAGATCCGTTTCCACCACCGGAATCGGTTTGGGATGTTCTGGCGCGCTAAATTGCCCTTGGATGAGGGGATCATAAAGCTGTTTCATCAGGGCGATCGCCTTGGAGTTGCTACTACCTAGAACAATGCGATCGGGGTTAAAAGTATCGAAAATTGCTGACCCTTCCCGGAGAAATTCGGGGTTACTGACCACATCAAACTTCACCGTATGGCCGTTTTGCTTCTGTTTGACTCCATCGAGGACAATCATCCGCACCCAGTCCCCTGAACCAATCGGAACCGTTGATTTGTTAACAATTACTTTGTAACTATCGACGGGTAAATGTTCACCAATACCCTTCGCCACGGCCTCCACATAGCGGGTGTCGCTTTCCCCCGTTGGCAAGGCTGGGGTACCCACAGCGATAAACAGAATTTCCCCATGATTGACACCAAAACTGAGGTCTGTACTAAATTGCAAGCGTCCGGTGGCCATTTTCTGCTGCATCAGTTCCGCTAGACCGGGTTCATAAATCGGCGATCGCCCCGCCTGCATGAGCTTGATTTTCTGCTCATTATTGTCGATGCAGATGACATCATGGCCCATGTGCGCCAGGCAAACCCCTGTGACCAAGCCCACGTAACCCGTTCCAATTACACAAACTTTCATCGCAATTTCTAGTGAATTTCTCGTGTTGTTGTCCGTTAGTTATTCTGCGAGGCGATCGCGGAAATAGGCGATCGTTTTTTCTAAGCCCACCTTGAGGGGCACCGTCGGCTGCCAATCCAAGTAGGTTTTAGCACGGGTAATGTCCGGTTGCCGTTGACGCGGATCATCCTGGGGCAGCGGCTCAAAGGCCACCTCAACATCAGGATTGACCATATTCTGAATCGTTTGGGCCAACTCCAAAATCGTGTACTCATCGGGATTCCCTAAATTGACAGGGCCGATAAAGTCTCGGTTCATCAAACGAATCAAACCTTCGACCAAATCACTTACGTAGCAAAAACTCCGGGTTTGGGAACCATCCCCATAGACCGTCAGTGGTTTGCCTTGCAAGGCTTGGACGATAAAATTACTCACTACCCGCCCATCATTCGGCAACATATTGGGGCCATAGGTATTAAAAATTCGGGCGACACGGATATCAACATTATTAGAGCGGTGGTAATCAAAAGCCAGGGTTTCCGCCATCCGCTTCCCCTCGTCGTAACAGGAGCGAACCCCAATTGGATTCACATTGCCATGGTAAGTCTCGGGCTGGGGATGAACTTCCGGATCGCCATAAACTTCTGAGGTGGACGCCAACAGAATTCTCGCTTTGACCCGTTTGGCTAACCCCAGCATATTTAGGGTGCCCATGACATTGGTTTTAACGGTTTTGATGGCGTTGAACTGGTAATGGATCGGTGAGGCAGGACAAGCGAGATGATAAACCTGATCCACTTCGAGGCGGATCGGTTCGGTGATGTCGTGGCGCACCATTTCAAAGTAGGGGTTGCCAATCCACTGCAACAGGTTATGCTTGCGGCCTGTGTAAAAGTTATCGAGGCAAATGACTTCATGGCCTTCGGTCATCAGGCGATCAATGAGATGGGAGCCGATGAACCCTGCGCCGCCGGTCACTAGAATTCGCATGGTTAGTTCTGGAACGATGACTGTTCAGATGGTTTTCCTAACGGTAGCGAGAGATAGACACTTTGTCTAGCCATCTAGTTCTCCTTCGAGGATCGTGGCGATCGCCTGCCTGGTATTTTCTTTGAATTCGCGGATATTCACGTTATTGAGAATAAAAATGGCACTGAACATCCCCACGGCTTGGAGCACAAAAACAGAACTGTAGGCCAAGAGGGGGGTTTGAAAAATTGCCCGTCCAATATCTAACACGACTCCCCCCATTAAAGTGGCGATCGCCCGGGACATCGCTTGGGCCAGCGCCCAGGTGCCAATGAAAGTACCAGCGGTTTCGGCGGCAGTGAGATCAAGCATTAAACTAATCGCGCCAATGGTGCCGATCCCCGTGGCTATCCCAAAGAGGACGAGGGCATATCTCAGGATCTGGGGCTGTTGGGTGAACCCTGCCAAAATAATTAAAAAGAAACAAGCCGCTGTGAGCAAACAACCTAAACGGGCAGTATTTTTTTTCCCCAGGCGCGGCACCACCAAAAATCCGGTCACGCTATAGCCCACGAGAACACCGATCCCCCAGTAGGAATTGAGCAGGGTACTTTCGCCGATGGACATCCCAAACACTTCACCGCCATAGGGTTCCAGCACTGCTTCTTGCATAAATAGGCTGATTGTAAAAGTTACCAGAAAGCTAAAGAAAATGGCTGTTTGTGGACTGCTACGGACGACTTTAATAGAATCCCGAAAGGTGATTTGGTCTTCCCGCGTTGTGGGGGCAGTCCGTCGACTAAAGCGAGAATATTTGCGTTCGATCCCAAGGATACCGAGTAGCCCCAAACCAAAGGCGATCGCCGGCACGACTAGAAAGAGAGAATTAATTGGCCCCTGTAAACTTTCGATGGGCGTATTCAGGAGCTTTTCCCCTTGGGTGATGATTGCTCCGGCATTGGCCCCCAGGATGACCCCGGCCTGTTGTACCTGATCGAGGAAAATACTGCCACTGATCCCGCCAATCACAACCCCCAGCAACAACATCGACCAGACCACCGCCACAATTTTTGAGCGATTATTTTCATCGGAAATATCCACTAACAATGCCGTAAAGGGGGTGGACGTAGAGCTGAGGGCCAGGCCATAGAAACCGAGCACTGCCCCCAGGGCGATCGCCCACAGCAACATCTCTCCAGACCAGGCCCAGCCGCCATTTTCTCGTACCGCTAGGGCCAACTGCCAGACGATTTGTACCGCCACAAAGATTGCCGAACCGAACAACACCGTCCCAATCCAGACATAGCCACTGCGGTGGAGCTTAAAAATCTTTTTGCTGTCGGACAGTTGCCCGAACCAGACCCGCGCGGGGGCCATAAATTGTGGTACCGCCAAAGCCCCTGCCGTCACCGTCGCCGGAATATCCAGCTCACTAATCATCACCCGGTTGAGTACCGCCAGGGTCAACACTGCCATCAAACCCAAGCCCAGATTAAAAAGTCCCAGGCGAAACATGGTAAAGGGGCCAACAGTGGGTAAATTTTGCGCGGAGGTAGAGCTAAGTTCAGAAGTGGTCATGGGGCGATCGCCACAGGGCTTTAAGAATCACGGAAAACACCCTACATTCTAGGACGCATCGGCCTCGAATGCCCCTTCCAAGTAAGTAGCTAGGCGGAAACCCTGGGGAAAGGTTGCAGTTTTGCTATGGGTAACAAGGGCCACATCAAAGCGACAACCGTAGGTTTCATATTGGGGAAATTTACTTAAAAATTGCATCGCCGCCCGGACGGTTTTGCGTTGTTTGCTGGGGGTGATCGCCAGTAAGCCTTGATGGTCTAAACTGCGCTGTTGTCGGGTTTTTACCTCTACAAAAGCGAGAATTTTTGTCTGGGCATGGAACGCCACCAGATCCAATTCTCCCCAACGACAGCGCCAACGGCTGGCGACAATTTGCCAACCTTGGCTTTCGAGGTGCTGCTCTACAAAAAGCTCTCCCTGCTCACCAACGGCAAGGGCCGCTAATTTTTCGGGTGAAGGGGTGTCGGCCATGGCAAATGCTTACATCCCTCCAGATTCTGAATAGCCCTGGAGATTTTCCGGATTTTGTTCCTGGAGAAGCCGGGTCACCAAATCGCGGTATTTGTTCAACTCATATTTATAAATCACGAGGTATTTCCCTGCATTGAGGCGATTGCGATAGGGTAGGGCATCGCCACTCCCCACCGCCAAACCAACGGTTGTGCCGACGAAATAGCTCCCCATGGCCCCGCCAACAGCTCCAGCGAGACCCCCGACAATATGATTACCCGGTGTGCCAGCCCAGGCGAAGGTATCTAACCCCGTAATGTAATCGAAGACAAAACCCCCAAAGAAGCCGAAGGGGATTAGCCAATAGGCCATCAATTTTGCTCGCTTGCGCCCCTGCTTAGAGGGATCGATAAAGCCAAATTCATCGGCGGTTTGGTAGCCTTGACCAACAATAGCTAGATTTTTGGTGGGAACTTTAGCTTTTTCCAGTTGGGTATAGGCTTCTTCGGCGGTCATACGGTCTGGGAATACGGCGATCAGATAATTCATAGCAACGACAAACCAATGGAATCTTCAAAGTTTGATTGTAGGCGATCGCCTTGAATGATTCTTTGGGAACATCGACAAACAAGGCATGAAACCAAATTCAACGTAACTCTCTGGCCCTAGGATGAAGTGATAAGCGATTACCCTGTGCAATTATGCCTGCCTTGATCCCCTTTCGAACCGTAGCATTTCTGATAGGAACTTCCTTATCCTTCATGGGGATATACACCCTGTCTAGCGATTCACCAGGATTGGCAGCAGCGCCCCTGTCCCTTACCACAGTATCGGAGACGGTTGATTTCCAGCAGCATTTCCAAGCCCTGGAAGTCGAGGGGTCGATCCTAATCTACGATCTGAAAGCCAACCGGACTTTTCAGTACAATGCCCACCGCAACCGCACCGCTTTTCCGGTCGCGTCAACTTTTAAAATTCCCAATTCCTTGATTGCCCTCGAAACGGGGGTAATCCCCAATGAGCTGGCGTTACTCACCTGGGATGGGATTACGCGGGAATTACCGGTGTGGAATCGGGATCTGAATCTCAAGGAAGCCTTTAAACATTCGGCGGTGTGGTTTTACCAAGTCCTCGCACGGCGGACGGGCCATGACCGGATGAAACAGTGGATCGAGGCGATCGCCTATGGCAATCAAACCATTGGCACTCCAGAGAATATTGATCAGTTTTGGCTGAATGGCACATTACAAATCACCCCCCAAGGTCAAGTGGACTTTTTGCGCCGTCTCTATGCCAATGAATTACCTTATTTCGGAAAAGGCGATCGCCAATTGGTCGATGTCTGCGGGGGTGGTGAAGTAATGGGTACAGGCGCGGATACAGTCCGGGAAGCGGATCGTCCGGAGACAAAACCCCTGGGCTTCGAGGGCTTTGACAATATCACTGTGGCTTTGGGCGGTATCGACTTGAAAGGAGACTAACCCCGAAGCGGGTGGCGTAGCCTTGAGACATTGCACCTGGGGGATCGCGTTGAGTTTTTCCCAACAGTAGGCACTGCGATCACAGATTTGTTGATAACGGCTGGCCGTATCACCCCATTGTTGATGGAAGCGGATCGCCTCCATTAAGCCAACGTAGAGAGGATAAGCGGAAGTTGCGACTTCATAACGGCGGGCATCCTGGGCGAGGGCCACTTCAGTTGTTGTCTCCCACTGGGTTACCCCCCGCCAGCCAATAAAGGTCGGTCGATGCTGGGCGATCGCCTCGGTGGAAATATAAAGTCCGCCGACCCCAGCCGGGCCGCACCACCACTTATGACCCGTAAAGGCATAGAAATCGACCCCCAAGGCTGGCAAATCAAGGGGTAGCATCCCGAAGGATTGGGCCGCGTCCACCAGCACCAGGGTATTTTGGCCATGGCAGAGGGTACAAATTTCCTTTAAAGGCAATATCTGGCCTGTATTCCAAAAAAGATGGCTGATCACCAAGAGGCGAGTTGGGGGGGTTAAATGTTGGGCGATCGCCGCCGTGGGATCACCCCCATTGAGGGTGTCAAAGAGGGGACAAATGCGAATCTTCACGTCGAAGCGGGCCGCAATCTCCTGGACAATGCCGACAATGCCTGGATGCTCACAATCACCGAGGAGGATTTCGTCCCCCGGTTGCCAGTTGATTCCCCAGAGGGCAATGTTGCAGCCAGCGGTTACATTTTCGGTGAGGGCAATATTTTGGGGTTGAGCTTGGAGTTCAGCGGCGATCGCCCCCCGCAATTCTTGAATGATGCCCGTTTCCCATTGACCCTGGGCGAGGGAAAAAGGCCCTTGGCGATCGCCCTGGTGATAACTGTCGAGGATGGCATTAAGGCTCGACTGGGGTAACGGCCCCTGGCCACCGTAGTTAAAGTAAGTTTTGTGGGCGAGGGCAGGAAACTGTTGGCGATGTTGGTGCAGATCGGGCATGGGAGAATGAATGAAATTATGGGGGTAAAAATGAACAGGGTTATTGCTGGGGCGAAAACTGACGGGTATTGGGATCGTAGCGCCAGGGAATATTATCGGGATCTTTAGCCTGACTCCATTCGGCAAAATTATCACGGCCCCGGCGTTTACGGAGGGTGCTGGGATGTACGGAAAAACGTTTCGCGAGTTCCGTTTGAATCATCGGTGCTGGCGGTGATTTTGAAGCCAAAGGTGTTGGAGGCGTGGGTTCCTGGGGGTCTGGCTCTGGGATTTCGGGATCACTGCCATTGAACATACTGCCCAGGGCACTGCTGGTCAAAAAATAATAAACAATGCCTGTTTTTTGGTAAACCACAGCTTGGGCGGCGTACTCCTTTGCTTTGCGTTCGAGAAACCAACGGACATCATTCCCCGATAAGCCCGTAGCAAGGGTTAAGTCGGCTACGGTAATTTTCCCTTGGTTGGCTTCGATCAGGCGACGGAAATCGGGGGTGAGGGTGATTGAGAGTTGCTGCCAGCGGTACTGTTGCCAGAGATACCAGGCCACCACACAGGCGATCGCCACCACACAGATCGTCCAAACACTGAAAAATACAGTCATTAACAGGGTGCAGGGAATGATCAGGATCAAGGGGCTTTTCGCATCTTTCTCCATTGGTTTTGTCAGGCAGTGCTGGTGAGAAGGGTCTACTTGCTAAGTTTAAACGGGGTTGCTTAAATGGGGCTGCTCGATACAGACAATGTGAGGCGCTGGAACATGGTCTGGCGTGCTTGGTGGGCCAGTTGATCGTCGAGGGGATCAAGGTGAATTTCGGTGTTGTACTTCCGTTCCAGGGCTTTTTCGAGGAGCCAATCGGCTAGAAATGGATTTTTCGGTAGCAGTGGCCCGTGGGCATAGGTGGCGATCGCCTTTTGGTAGAATGCCCCTTCCCAACCATCTTCGCCGTTATTACCGTAGCCCTTGAGGACTTTGCCTAGGGGTTGCACCTCTCCTAAGTAGGTACGCCCACCGTGGTTTTCAAAGCCGATGGCAATGGGGCGATCGCCGAGTTTGGCCTTTAATTCTGTGGCGAGGGGTTCGGCCGTGATTTCAAAGGCGACATTCCCGATGCAACGTTTTGCCCCAAAGCCTGGATGTTTGCTGACAAGATCTAAAATGCCGAGACCTTCAATGCGTTGGCCGAGGGCGGGTTCATAATATTTACCGAGTAGTTGTGGTGAGCCGCAGGTGAAGACGCCTGGCACTTGATCTTCGATGAGGGCTTTTAATTGTTCGGCCTTGGCCCCCTGGAGATCCCGCATGACAATTTCCTGCTGGCGGTCTTGGGCGCCGCCGCCCACAATCAGATCTACCTCTTCCCAAACGTTTAGGGGCGCTTCTTTATCGAGGGGGATCACTTCAACGGTAATCTGTCGCCATTGGGCTCGTTTTTCTAGGCAAATCACATTGCCGCGATCGCCATAGGTGCCCATGAGGGTGGGGTAGAGCCAGCCGAGCTTGAGGTGCATCGTCATTGAGCCATTCACCGAAAAAAAGAATGCCCCTTATCTTAACCCCTGGGGGTCAACTCCGAAAAAGGCGAGTGTATTGGGTTTCATGGTTCATACTCGCCAAACTTAAACCCCAGGTACAGGCATAAAGATCCATCTCTTTTTGCGTCACCAAAGTCTCTGCGATCTCGGTGATTAGGGGTTGTAACTGGTAGATGATCCGTTGGCCTTGGGTTTGTCCGAGGGGAATCAACTTTACCCCCGCACTCACCAAGTTACTCAGCCAGCTATGGAGATAACCTAAAACGGCCTGGTGCGGCTCAATGTCCCAAAGAGCCACAGCAATCCCAAAGGCGATCGCATAATGGCAGCTTTTGCCGATCTGCTCCCGGCAAGCCCCTAGCTGCGGTCGTTTGTTTTCGTCTAAATCTCCCAACAGTTTCAACAAACTATTGCCCATCTGGATACTTTGTTGCCGGAGTTCCTTGGTTTCCCGCGTCCCATTCAACCAACTATTCCAATACTGCAATTGGGTCAAATCATCAGCGGCGATCGCCTGTACAATCCGCAGCACAACGCTCACTTCAGCGCGGATCGAACCATAACGCAGGTGCAACCCCAACCAATCCTGAAAGCTTCCTATCTCAGAACATCCAGCCGACTCTACCAAATATTCCAAACCCTCCGAATAGTTATAAGCTCCAAGGGGAAAGTTTGAATTAATCAGTTGCCAGAGAATCAGTTGTTGCACCAGTGACCTCGTATGGACTAGAGAAAATCACGCTTAAGGTAGGGCCGCAGCACCTCCGGTACAGCCACCGTTCCGTTCGGTTGTTGATAATTTTCGAGGATTGCCGCCATGGTGCGACCGATCGCCAACCCAGAACCGTTGAGGGTATGGACAAACTGAGTGCCTTTTTTCCCTGCTTCCTTAAAGCGAATCCCCGCCCGTCGCGCTTGGAAATCATAGAAATTAGAACAACTAGAAATTTCCCGGTAGGTGTCTGCGGAGGGAAGCCACACTTCCAGGTCATAGCATTTCCCGGCACTGAAACCGAGATCGCCACTACAGAGTTCGAGAACGCGATAGGGCAGCTTGAGGGCTTGGAGAATCGCTTCGGCATTGGCGACGAGTTTTTCGTGTTCTGCCGCCGAGGTTTCAGGATGAACAAATTTTACAAGTTCGACTTTATTAAACTGATGCAGCCGAATTAGCCCACGGGTGTCTTTGCCATAACTACCCGCTTCCCGCCGAAAACAAGGGGTGTAGGCACAATGGTAAATGGGCAAATTTTCCGCTTCGAGGATTTCATCGCGGTAGAGATTTGTGACGGGCACCTCAGCAGTGGGAGTTAGCCAGAGATCATCGTCAGCACAGCGGAAACTTTCCTCGGCAAATTTTGGCAGTTGTCCTGTTCCAGTAAGGGAGTCACTATTGATCAACACCGGGGGCATTACTTCCACATAGCCCGCCGCAATTTGCTGATCTAACATGAAGTTGATCAAAGCCCGTTCTAGGGCTGCTCCTGCACCGACGAGGCTCACAAAGCGACTTTGGGCAACTTTTACGGAGCGGGCAAATTCGAGAATGCCAAGCTGTTCACCAATTTCCCAGTGGGGCAAGATGTTTTCATTGGTGGGCTTATGTTCTTCTCCCCAGCGGCGCACTTCGACATTTTCAGTTTCATTGGTGCCCACGGGGGTGCTTTGATCCGGCAGATTCGGCAGCGCTAACAGCAGATTGTAAATTTGGGCTTTGAGTTCTTTTTCCTGGGGTTCGAGGTCGGCGAGCTTTTGTTTTATTTCATTCCCCTCCGCTTTGAGGGTGGCAATTTCTTCGCCTTTGGGATCGGCACCGCCTTTAATCTTTTGGCCGATGAGTTTACCGATCTCATTGCTGCGGGCCTGGAGTTGGCTGCGATCGCCTTCGAGGGTGCGTTGTTGAATATCTAGATCAAGAATTGGTTGAATATCGTATTCTCCCGCTTTACGGGCATCGAGGCGTTCTTGGACAAGGGTCGGATTTTCGCGGAGGAGTTTAATGTCTAGCACGGACTTTGCTTTGCTGCGGTTGAATCACCCAACATTATTCATGATGGGCTAGTAATAATCAATCGAATTCTGCTTGGTACTGTCTCTAGGGACACCCCTCTAGCTCCCCTAACGGAATAGTCACCCTCCGCCTTCGGCACCTCCCTCTAGGGAGGATTTTTAGAACTTTCCAGTGCACCGGCCAATTATCCCCTCCTGGGAGGGGCTACGGGTGGGTTGACTGAGAACACCCCTCTAACTCCCCTACGAGGGGAGAATGGCACCCTCCGGTCTTCGACCACCTCCCTCAAGGGAGGATTTGGGCAAGGGGATTGCGACATTTTGCGGAGAAAGCACACCTCTTTGGTATGATGCTGGGATTCTAAACATTTCTACATATAGAAGCGAACAACTCATGGCACCAGATTTCCCATGGTTGACGGCAATCATTGCCCTGCCAGCTCTTTCGACCCTATTGATCCCGTTGCTTCCTGATAAAGAAGGAAAAACTGTACGTTGGTACGCCCTAATCGTCGGTTTAGTCGATTTTGCGCTGATGTGTTTTGCCTTTTGGCAACATTTCGATCCCCAGGCGACGGAGTTTCAATTGGCAGAAAGTTATCGTTGGCTGCCGTCCTTGGGAATTCAGTGGAGCGTGGCGGTAGATGGAATTTCCGCGCCCCTTGTTCTCCTCGCTGGTTTTGTGACGACCCTCGCGATGTTTTCGGCCTGGCAAGTTAATCAACGCCCCCGGCTTTTTTATGCGTTGATGCTGCTGCTCTATTCGGCGCAGATTGGGGTATTTGTCGCCAAGGATTTATTTTTATTCTTCCTAATGTGGGAGATCGAACTGATCCCTGTGTATCTCCTCGTTTGTATTTGGGGTGGAAAACGCCGTCGTTATGCAGCGATGAAGTTTCTCCTCTACACAGCCGCAGCTTCTATTTTCATTCTCGTTGCGGCCCTGGCCCTGAGCTTAAATCTTCCCGGTGGCCCGAATTTTGACCTGGAGGCGATCGCCCAACAGGATTATCCTCTGGGATTACAAATGTGGCTCTATGCTGGGCTGTTAGTTTCCTTTGGCGTGAAGTTAGCGATTTTTCCCCTCCACACCTGGTTGCCCGATGCCCATGGCGAAGCTTCCTCTCCCGTTTCCATGCTCCTGGCTGGCGTCCTGCTGAAGATGGGGGGCTACGGTCTCATGCGCTTCAATATGGAACTGTTGCCCGATGCCCACGTGCGGTTTGCGCCCCTGTTGGTGATTTTGGGGGTGGTCAATATTGTTTATGGCGCGTTTAGTTCCTTTGGCCAGACCAACATGAAACGTCGCCTCGCCTACTCCTCTGTGTCCCACATGGGATTTGTCCTGATTGGCATTGCCTCCTTTACGGATCTAGGGATCAATGGGGCGATGCTGCAAATGCTCTCCCACGGCCTGATTGCGTCGGTGCTCTTTTTCCTCGCTGGGGTGACCTATGATCGCACAAAGACGATGGTCCTCGCGGAAGTGGGGGGCCTCGGTCAGGTTATGCCCAAGGTTTTTGCGATGTTTACGGTGGGGGCTTTGGCTTCCCTGGCACTACCGGGCATGAGTGGTTTTGTGGGGGAACTCTCGGTATTTGTGGGCCTCGCCACCAGCGATACCTACAGTGCAACCTTCCGTACAATTACGGTTTTCCTTGCCGCCGTCGGCGTAATCCTCACGCCCATTTATCTGCTCTCGATGCTCCGGGAAATGTTCTATACCTGCGAGATGGATCTCAGTTGCGATCTCGGTCAACCGACCAATGTGGCGATCGCCGGGAATGCCCCCGTGTGTTTTGGGAATGACTGCGTATTACCGAGCAATGCCATTTATGAAGATGCGCGGCCCCGGGAAATCTTTATCGCCACTTGTTTTACTGTTTTGATTATCGGCGTGGGACTCTATCCGAAACTGCTGATGCAAATGTACGATGCAAAAACCCAAACCCTCAATACCAGCGTGCGTCAGGCCCAGGCGATCACCAAACAACCCAGCGAACCCATCGCCGCTTTACAAGCCCCAAAATTAAGCCCCCTGCGCTAAATCTGTGTGCAGTTTTCAATGAAGTAATATCCCTAAGTCCCCGATCCGTCAGGGATTTTTTTGTGCTTGAACCCGAGGCGCAAAAAAATAGAAGCGCTTCCCAAGGGAAACACCTCTAAATGTTCTATTTATCTAATTGCCCAAGGTGGGCCGAGAAATTCTAGTAGAGTTCTTCCTCTTTGTTAGTTTCGATGGTGACATCAGATTGAGGATAAGCAATACAGGTCAGAACGTAACCTGCTTCAATTTGATCATCATCGAGGAAGGACTGTTCGGATTGGTCAACAGTACCGGAAACGATCTTACCAGCACAGGTGGAGCAAGCACCGGCACGGCAGGATGCAGGAAGGTCATAACCAGCATCACCGGCGGAGTCTAGAATGTATTCATCATCGGGAGCGTCGTAGGATACTTCGCCGTCGGGAGTGATGAGTGTAACCTTATATGTAGCCATTAGTGTTTCCTCTGGTGTAACAGGGTGTTTACAAGGATTTCATCCGGCCATTCGAGAGCGTGCTTGGGCCTAAGCCTTGGGCAACCCACTAAATGCCTTCTGAAATTGATGGATCATTTTCTGATGATAAAGGAAAACAAAAGAGAACGAATGTCGCATTAGGAATGAAGTTAGCCCACACACTTTATATAAGACTGGCTTATGTTTTTTGGAGCAACAAAACTAGGGCAATAGAAGAATCCCTATAGCTTGCAAATCCGAGTGCTTCAGCGACCTAAGTCATGGAATGTGGTTATCGCCCCTTGTCATCTTCCTTTAAAACTGCATCAGGAATACTTATGCGATCGCCGCTGGATCGCCCAATTAGTAGAGATCTTCTTCTTTGTGAGTCTCGATCACACAGTTAGATGTGGGGTAAGCGATGCAAGTGAGCACATAACCTGCGGCCACCTGTTCAGGGCTGAGGAAATTTTGATCACTCTGGTCAACGGTGCCCGAAATCAGTTTCCCGGCACAACTAGAACAAGCCCCGGCCCGACAGGAATGGGGAATATCGATCCCTTGGTTTTCGGCTTCGTCGAGGATATACATATCATCGGGAACGCTGACGGTATATTCACCTTCGGGGGTTTTCAGAGTAACTTCGTAACTTGCCATTGCGGTAATGTAATTTTGCAACTAGGGTTTTCAGTTTCCATTAAACCCGTTTGGGGGCTCCGGGAAAATACCTGCCCCAGCAAGCACACAGCAGTTTGAGGAAAAAGCGTTAGGCGATGGCAAAATTTCGAGTGGGCATTGTCGGTACTGGTTACGCAGCTAAACGGCGGGCAGAGGCCTTTTTACGGGATGGACGGGCAGAACTAATGGCCGTGGCGGGTCAATGGCAAACGGCACGGGAGCAGTTCGCTAGTAACTATGATTTAGCGGCGATCGCCTCCTGGGAAAACCTCATCCAGCGGGACGATCTCGATTTAATCGTCGTGTGTACGGTCAACCGACGCCATGGGGCAGTGGTGCGGGCGGCCCTCGAAGCGGGGAAACACGTAGTGGTGGAATATCCTTTGTCCCTCGATCCCACCGAAGCGGCTGAATTGATTCAACTGGCCCAGGCGAAAAAACGACTCCTCCATGTGGAGCATATTGAACTGTTAGGGGGACTGCACCAAACGATTCGCCGAACCCTACCGGAACTGGGCGCGATCGCCTATGGCCATTACATTACCCTTGCTCCCAAAGCGAAAACCCTACCCCACTGGACATATCACTACGAAGATTATGGTTTTCCGTTTGTGGCGGCCCTGTCACGGGTGAACCGATTGCTGGATCTTTTTGGCACGGTCGAAACAGTCACCGGGGCAGCCCAATTTCTCCCAGCAGAGTTGCCCGGCTACTACCAAAATTGCCTCTGTACGGCGCAACTGAAGTTTCAGAGTGGTGTGATTGCCCACCTCACCTACGGTAAAGGAGTCTTGATCCCCAAAGGCGATCGCCGTTTTAGTCTCTATGGCGAAAAAGGCACTTTAGAATTCAACGGCAACCAAGGCACCCTAAGCCAAGGCGATCGCCAGACAAACCTCGATGCGGGCAGTCGGCGTGGCGTTTTCTTGCAGGATACAGTGGCAGTGCTGGATCATTTAACCACAGGCAAACCCCTCTACATTCAGCCGGAACAAAGTTTATATGCTCTCCAGGTGGCCGCCCAAATCCAACGGGCTGCCCTAGGCCAAACCTAAATATTTCCCCGACTTCGCCGCTCTCGGCCCATGCCGCTCGATAAAATAGAGTCACGATTTACCCTGGGGAAAATTATGGTTGCGTTGTTCTCTGCCCAACACAGGACAAAATTTTGGGGGCCAGTTCTGCTGCTGACTTTGATGCTGCTGAGTAGTTGTGGTGGTGGTGAAAATTCCCCAGAGGAGGCCGTTGTCCCTGAGTCTCAACCCCTGCCCACGGAAGAAATCCCCGTAGAAAATGCGCCCCAAGTTCCTAACGCGAAAAATAACAATAGCCCCCCCAAAGATAATCTGGTGGTGCAGGGGGAGCCGATCCAAAATGCGCCCGCCGACAGTGCCGCCCCCAAGATCACCAATAAAACGACCCTAGAGGCCGGGGCCTATTGCTACCGCACCGAAGAGCAAACCATCCAGGCGATCGCCGAACTGCTCGTGGAACCCACAAACGATGTCAGCGGCACTATCGAAGCGACGATTACCAACGATGAAGCAGGCTATTACACTTCCTATAACCAGAGAATTGCCGGGGTCTTGGACACAGAAACCCTAAGTGCCGCCGTTGTCACCAACATTGAAAACGATGTGCAAAACTCCCAGGAAACCTGGACGTTGAATCGCAATGTATTTAGCAATGGCCGGGATATGAACCTGAAGCGGGTGAGTTGCGAAGAAATTATTGCCCTGAAAGCTAACCGCAAAAATAGTCCCTAATGGCTGTGGTCGTGGCTGTGATCATGGTCGGGTTCTGCCAGCGGTGCAGCGGTGGGCATGGTTGAATTTTCGCTCGGTAAACTGTGCTGGTGAGGTTGGTTGAGGGTCATATTTTGCCGCCCAAAGGAATAAAGCCCCATGGAAACGGCCCCCACACTCAAGGCTCCCATGGAAACCAGGCCACAGGAGATCACCCCCATCGCCACAACTCCTAGGGAAATAATGCCGTGGGTCGCGACCCCAATCGCAACGATCCCGTGGGCAGAGATACCAATCGCAATGGTGCCGTGGGCGGAGATGCCAATGGAAAGAAATTTGGTTTTCGAGAGGGGAGAAGGCTTGGTGATTTGGGTTTCTGGGTGAAAAGTCGTCAT